>NZ_PEBF01000001.1:0-2622910 GCF_002742625.1 Caulobacter sp. FWC2 | reverse complement strand
GTGAGGGTGACCGAGCCGCTGGCGGCGGAACCCACAGATCCTGATACAGAAAGCGCCAGTGTCCCGCCCGTCGACTGAACGGTCAGGCCCGAGACGCTGAATCCGAGCACAGGGGCGGCAGGAGCAATAGAGCTATAATATTCGAGCTCCGCGGCAGCCTTTAACTGCGAGTCCGACATTTGCCCGTAGGACTGATACATGGTTCCCGCAGACCAGTCCGGCGAATAGGACAGTCCCATCGATTTTGATAGACTGCGGTATGTCCACTCAATCTGGGCGGCGCCATATCCATGCGTTATGAGGTAGTCTGCATTACGCGCCAGGTAGGCTTTATTGACATACATTGCCCGCAAAGCAGCTTCTGCAGCCTCAAGCGGATTTGCACTTGCTAGAATTGCGGACCAATTTCTTTCGTCAACATTGGCGCCAACATTGCCGTAAAGCGTGGCCGAAGCTCGTGACAAATAGGAAATATCACTAGAGCTATAGCCCGAAGCCAACAGCAATTCAGATACAGATGGTCTGGCCATTTGGTCTCCCCCGTTTTCTAGCCTTATTGCAAAACAGTAATCACGTTCGACGCGCAAATTCAAACAATCGAAATCCACCAAGCTACACCAGCCAAACACCAAGCTCGCGACGTTGGTGGCAGATCGTGCGCCCACCCGCGCCGCCGAGAGACGCCGGCGGCCCGATTGTGAGGGCTTAGCGCCCGCGCTCCAGCCAAACCCTAGGCGGCCAACCGTCCTGGATGACGATGCGATAGGGCCCCGTCACCCGGTCGGCGACGTACAGAGCCAAGCTGGCGACCATAGTCGCAACGAGCATCGGCACGACGTGCCGGCCCTCTCTGAAGAACCGCCGCAACTGCATGGCGTGAACGTTCCATAGGCTGCGCTGGCCGATAAGCCGCGCGCCGTTACGGCTTACCCCTAGTTGCTGTCATCGGAGGGCCCCCAGGGACTTTGGCCCCGTTCGCGTGCGCGCGGTCCTGGGTGCGCTGGGTGGCGCGCAATGACGCCGGCATCATGGATCGCGCTTGGTATCGGCCTGACGTCGCTCGTCCTGAATTTGCTCACCCTGGCCATCGGCTACGACGTGCTTCGGGGCACGGTCCAGGCGCTGGGCAAAAAGGTTGGCGCTTGAGGTCGAGATCGGAGCCCTCACCGAATTGCGGATCCAGGTCGGCAATATCGGTGAGCGTCAGGACATCTGAATTGAGCAGCTGAAAGAGCTAAACGCCAGCGTCAGGTGGATGCGCGAGCCGGCGCCTGCCGAGCTCCGCCGGCCACCGTCGAGGACTCGGAGCAAGCCATGACCCGCGACTATCGCACTCTCGATGCCATCGTTGTCGTCGCCAGCCTGGTCATCATGGCCTTCGTCATGTGGGCGCTGGCGTTCCTGACCATCCCCCAAGCCAACCTCCCGATCCTAGCGTCCCTGTCGTCAGGGACGTTCGGCGCCACTCTGGGCGCCTACGTCGGAGTTCGCTGAGGGAAGAAGAAGCCCACGACCGAAGCCGAAGGCGGCCTGACCGCGAGCGTGACCGCCCCCGCCAGCGGGACCGTGTCGGCCACAGCCCCCGCTACGGAGACCAAGCCATGAGCCTCGCCCGCTTCCAAACCTGCCTGCCGCGCATCCTTCAGCACAAGGGGGCTACGTCGATGACGTCCACGACCCCGGCGGCGTGACCAAGCTCGGCGTCACCCTGGCCACGGCTCGCGCCTTCAAGCTGGGCATGGACGGCGACAGCGACGTTGACAAGGCGGACGTCAAGGCGTTGACGCCCGCCGCCGTGGCGCCGGTCTACCATCGAGGCTACTGGCTGGCGTCGTCGGCTGAGATCTGCCCGACCGGCCTGGACTACATTGTCTTCGACTGCGCCATGAACCAGGGCGTCGGCCGTGCCACCAAGTGGCTTCAAACCGTGGCTGGCGTCGCTGCTGACGGCGTCATCGGCCCGGTCTCGATCGCCGCCGTGCAGCGCGTCTACGCCGAGCGCGCTGTGAAGGCCTTCTCCGCCCTACGTGAGGCGCACTTTCGCTCGCTGCCGACCTTCGGACGCTTCGGCAACCATTGGATGCGGCGGCTCTCGGAGGCCACTGCGTGGGCCGTGCGTGAGGCGTCGTGATCGCCCTGGCGCTGAAGGCCTGGACCTACGCCAAGTCGCCGGTCGGGCGCTGCGTCCTGCTGATGATCGCCGCCGCCCTGTTTGTCTAGGGCTATGGCGAAGCTCGCTACGCCGCCTGCGCCAAGCACGAGCGCGGCGTCTGGGAGGCCGCCCAGAAGAAGGCTGAGGCCAAGGCTCGCACCGTCGAGAAGAAGAGCGACGCCATCACGACCGACGTCTCGACCAAGCTCGAAATCACTGAGACCGAAATCCGCTGGCGCACCCGCGTCAAGCTTCAGGAGGTGACCCGCTATGTCCCTGTCGAAGGCGATCGTGCCTGCATCATTGGTGTTGACGCTGTGCACCTGCACGACAACGCCCTCTCGGGCCATCCCGGCGTTCCCGAAGCCCCGTTGGACCTGTCGAAGCCGATTCCGGAGTTCGTCTCTCCGAGATCGTTGCCTTCGGAGGGACAGCCTACGAATGGAAGGCGTATGCATCACGGGATACTGCTCAGACCCTGAACTCTGGGACCTTGAGGTGTCCCGTCACATCTACCCAGTGCTCTACCCGGTCGAGTAGCGTCTTTCCGGACCTCGCCGAATTTTTCGCTTGGGCACGCCTTGACGCCTTTTCGCGGCACTCTATTTCAACGTTTGCTTGCCGGGCGCCGACAGGGTCCGGCGCCTGGGGCGCGCGGCGCTTGGCCTAGCGCCCCTCATGTCCAACTTGCTTTCGAGGAGATGGAAATGAGCACCGCTTTTGACTTCACCCCGCTCTACAGCTCGATGATCGGCGTCGACCGTATGGTCGAGTTGGTCGAGACCGCCCTGCGCAGCGGGGCGAGCGCCAGCTATCCCCCTTACGATATCGAAAAGACCGGCGAGAATGCCTATCGCCTCTCTCTGGCGCTGGCCGGCTTCGCCCCCAGCGACCTCGAAATCGTCGCCGAACCCAACCTCCTGGTCATCAAGGGCGAGCGGCCGACGAGAGACGGGCAGGGCGCCCGATCCTTCCTGCACCAGGGCTTGGCCCAGCGCGCCTTCGAACGCCGATTCGAGCTGGCCGACTATGTTGTGGCCAAGGACGCCAGCCATGCCCACGGCGTCCTGTCGATCGATCTGGCACGGGAGGTGCCGGACGCCTTGAAGCCGAGGCAAATTCCCATTGGCGTCGGCGCGGCCCAGCAGGCGTTGGACCTCAAGCCGGCAAAAGCTCGCAAGGCCGCCTAGGGAGGCTCGCCATGAGCATGGACTCCAATCTGGTTGATCGGGCGCGTCCGTGGCCGGTGCGGCCCGCGGTTGGCTTCCTCCATCCGTTGGAGGTTCTCAAGGATCAGGATCTTGATCCCGCCGGGAAGCGCGAAATCCTGGCGGCTTGGGCCTCCGACGCCAGTGCTGTCGAGCATCGACCAAGCCAGAGATGGCTCCTGGGAACGCCCGCGCCGGTTCCGCTCAGCGAGGTGTTGTCTGCGCTGAACCGACTGGATCGCGACGCGCGCCCTTGAGTCGGGGCGGGCGGCCGGCCATCGGATGGCCGGCCGCCAACTTGGCCCGCTGTTCTGTATTTACGTTGTGATCATGCCCTGCTTTATCTTTGTCGAGCCGTCTGACGACGGCTGGATCGTTCGCGGCGATTTTGAAGGCGGTCCCCTCAACTTCGCCACCGGCGCCCGCGCCGAACAGGCCGCGCGCGACCTTGCCCACCGGTTGGCTGACGCTGGCGAGCCGGTCGTCCTGGAAATCCGCTTGCGCGATGGCGCGCGGGGCGGACGCTTCCTGTTTCCACCCTATGGGGGCGAACCGGGGGCAATACCGGCGCAGCGCGCCTAGCCGTGGACGAGGCCGCAAGGCAAGAGACCGGCGAACGGATCGAAAGCGATGGTGACGGCAGCACCCGCAACCCCAACGACACTCATCCCCGTCGCCCACCGAGACGCTCCCGCATCGAAGGCGATGGGGCGCTACGTCGACCTTCAGAAGCGATTTGAAGTTCCGCGCCTGGCGCTGCCTAGCTCGAGACAGGCCCTCGGATCTGCCTCGGCAGGGTGATTAGCGCACCTGACTCGCGCCCGCGAAAAGGATGAGGTTTCCATCCGGGTCCCCGACGATGAAGGTGCGTGCGCCCCAGGGCTCGCTGCGCAAGGTCTGGTGGAAGGTCACTTCGGCGGCCTGAAGCTCCAGGAAGAGCGGCTTGGCGTCGTCGAGCGTCAGGGTCGCGGACAGGGCGTCCGGCTCGTGAGCGCGGAGATGTTCGGAAAACACCGGCCCGTCGACACGACGCAGGTTCAGTTTCGCGCCATCGCGCGCGACCTGGGCATAGAAGGGGGGCTTGCCGGAGGCGAATACACGTCGGAAACCGAGCTTCTCCTCATAGAACGCGAGCGCGATCGCCATATCGGAGACGAACAGCTGTGGTTCGGCGGCGATAATGGCCGAGGAGGGCGACGGGTTTGCAACTGGCATGGATGAAAGGCCCTTGGTTAGCGCCAACCAGGTCTCGAATCCCACCTTCCTCGCGACGAGGTCCTGAGCGTCGCTTAGCTTGAAGGGCGAGGCTAGGATCTCCTGGTCCGTCAGGCCGCCGTAGCGTGGCAGCAGCGACCTGATCTGGCTCGCGATGGGAAAATACCGTTCGCGATGCCAGCGTAGGTGAAGCTTGGCCTGCTTGCGCAGATTTTCGAGGTTCAGCATGGGCGCGTTACGATTGAGGCGTCGTAGGCGGGCTTAGCCATTCCGGTGTTAGAACCGATGCGCCCTACAGTAACCCCAGAGCCTTATGGATGCGGCTTTCGCAGGTCAACGTCGCAACTGGTCGATCTCGCCCCGGGTGGGCTAGAAGTCAGCTTGCTGGAGGGGGCGCAACGGCGGCAATTAGCGGCAAACGGTACGGTTGAGTGCCCGCAAACGGGGGTAAACTGCCTTCGTTTGGTCGGGCGCGAACGTCGCGTTCCGAGAGGCGCCGACGGCAGCAATTGGCGCTCGCGCAGTCGCAGCCTTCACCGCGCCGGCAGAAATGAAGCTGACCGTTTCAACCGCCGAGCCGGGCGGTTTTCTACCGCTCGATCATCAAGGGAGGACGCCATGAGCAATCGCTACGTCGTGCTGTCGGGCTGTTCTGGCGGTGGAAAATCGACTCTCCTGACGGAGCTTCGGCGTCGAGGCCACGCGGTCGTGGACGAACCCGGACGGCGTGTGGTCGAGGCGGAGCTTGAAAACGGCGGACGCGCGCTTCCGTGGATCGATTTAGCTGCCTTCGCGCGTCAGGCGATTGGGACCTCGATCGCCGATCACGAAACGGCGGGCGCGTGGCCTAATCTCGTTTTCTGCGATCGGGGCCTAGTGGACGCTGCGGCCGCTTTGGAGCACGCCACGGGCGAACCTGTGCTGGAACAGCTCGGGCGGCAGTACCGCTACAATGAGACTGTTTTCTTGACCCCGCGGCCTGAAATCTACGCCACCGACGCGGGCCGACGACACGGCTTTGAGGATGCGATTGCTGAGTATGAAAGACTTGAGCGAGCGTATCTGATGCTCGACTATCGTGTGGTTGTCTTGCCTAAGGGGACCGTGGAAGCGCGTGCCGATGCTTTGCTCGCAGCGCCGACGCAACACGGTCGAAGAGTCTACCTAGGTCGATCTCGTCCCTGCGCGTGACAGGCTGAATGTCGGGTTCCACGAAAGATGCCAACGGCAGCTACTGGCGCGACGCGCCGAACAAGCGGGTGTCGCGATCGGCGGGGAAGGGTGGTTTGCTGCCGTTGGCGCGGATCAATCACCGGCGAAGATGGCCTCCCCACCGCCGAGCTTCAGCTCAGATCATGTACGCCCCCCACATGAAGCTAATGGCGCCGGCGACGCCTAACGCCGTGATCACCGCCATCCCAATCACGAGGCCCGCAGCCCGATATTTGACCGCTGGCGAGGTGCTCTGTTGGGCGCGGAAATAGAGCTCGAGCACGATGAGCGGGATTACATACGACCCAAACTGCAGTCCAATATCGGCGGGGCCGGAAAGGGTTCGGTTCATTCCGAGACCGCCGCCCGACATCAGCACCCAGGCCATGATCGCCACGCGAAGAAACCACACGCCATTGACCACCATGAAGGCGCGCATGGCCCAGCGACGGTGAGAAACCCAATCCCGCGCGATCGCCGTTCGCCACGCCAGGGTCGCAAAGATCAGAATGAGCACCCCGTTGGCGGACACCGAGATCGCGGAGATCAAGGACAGATAGGTATGCCGCTCCCAGGTAAGCCAAAGGCCGCTCAAGGCCATCACATAGGCGATGATAAAGAAAACCCGTCCGGTCCAGCGGTGTAGTGCGGGCGCCCGTCGGCGAACCGCAGGGACCAATTGCAGCAGCCCGCCCAACGTGACCACGGCTGCGAGCAGCACATGGATCGCGAACATGAGGTTGCCCGCGTGATCCCCTGAAACGTAGCCCTTGATGATTGGCTTGTCGTTCCATCCGGCCAGATCCCCAATGAATGTCTTGCGGCCGTAGTGGGCCACGATCATCCAGATAAACGCCCCCTGTCCCACCGCTGCGATCACGAACCAGGCAAGACCCGATCGCCGTAATAGGCCTTCGACCGACGACGCGGTGACCGTCGGGCTTGCACGCTTTACTGTCTCCACGTCACTGTGCTCCTTGCATGTTACTGGTGAGCAGGGCGTGGGGGATCGTGCGCAGATCGTCTCGCCGATTTGGAAATCGGCGAGAGATTTTGGAGCCGTGATCGACAGTGCGATCGGACGGAGGGCAGGTTGATGAGCGCTGAAGGCTTGATCGTCAGGCCTCGCCTGGGAAGCCGTCCAGATGACACATTTCTTTACGGCGTCCTCTTCGGCGGCGCCGTCGGCGCGTTCTGCCTCACCCAGATCATCGGACACCGGCTCGGTCTTCTGTCCGATGTCGTCGCCATCGCTGGCGACGCGACATGCGGCTGGTCATGGCTCTTGGTCCGGGCGCTCTTTCAGCCCGCGAAGCCGCGGCCAGCTCACTGGCCGCTAGGGCTGGTGCTGATCCTGGTGGCGTCCGGCGCCGTCCTTCGCTTGTATGGCGATAGCCCCGCTCCTCTGCCGCGCATGGTCGGGAATTTCGGCGGGCTCGTCAGCTCCGCCCTGCTCCTGCTGGCAGCCATCGAACCGGTAAAGTCGCTGACACCGGAGATGGGCCAGAATGAGCGGCGCTTTCGCATCGCCTTTGCCACCGGCTATATGGCTTTGCTCACTGTCGCCGTCATCTGGGTGGACCGCGCGCCGAGCGGCGGGGCGACGGCGCAGTGGCGGATGATGATCAAGTCCGCCTGCGCGGCCACCGCTCTGCTGGGGATGGCTTCCGCCATCTGGTATCGCCGCCGCCATCCTCTATTGCCGCGCCAACATCTCAGCCGACGGGGCAGAACAGCCGACGCAAGCGGCCTTTCGGCCTCGCTTGAAAACCTCATGGCGCAAGACGCCATCTACACCCGCCACAGCCTGAAGGTCGCGGACCTAGCCCGCTGCCTGGGTGAGCCCGAATATAAGATCACCCAGTGCATCACAGGTCCCCTGGGGTTTCGCAACTTCAACCAGATGACCAACCATTTCCGGATCGAAGAGGCAAAACGGCGGTTGGCCGACCCCGCCTACGATCACCTGCCAATTTTGACCATTGCCTACGATTGTGGGTTCGGCTCGATCGGCCCTTTCAACCGGGCGTTCAAAGCCGAGGTAGGTCTCACCCCCCAGCAATTCCGAAGAACCTCCGCGCTTTGATGGAGTTTGACGCGCTGAAGGCAAGGGCACAAAGTCCGACTTGGGTCGCAAGCGGCCGAACGCATCGATGATACAATGTCCGGAGTCTGGCACCGCCCAATGTCGGCAATACGTAACCAGAGCTCCGGCCGCGTGAATGTGGTAGGATGAGCTGAGGGGAGTAGCCAATTCGCAGGAGGCGGACATGGCGCAATTTGACCTCTTCCTTCCACCCCAGCGTCCTTGGAACACTGGCCGCATCATCGGCCCTAAGCCGCCGTTCAAGCCCAGACACATCTGGAGGATACGGCAACAGCTCAAATCGAACGGGCGAGTTCGCGACCTCGCCATGTTTAATTGCGCCATCGACGCCAAGCTCAGGGGCTGCGACTTGGTGAAGCTACGTGTCAGCGACGTGGCGCCGGGCGGCGCGCTGCGAGCGCGCGCCACGATCATCCAGCAGAAAACCGGACAGCCCGTCCCATTCGAGATCACCGAGCCAACCAGAGACGCTTTGACGGTTTGGCTGAAGATGCGTGGATGGCGTAGCGACGACTGGCTGTTTCCCAGCCGCAGCCGACAGGCGACCACGTCAGCACGCGCCAGTACGCCCGACTGGTTGACAGGTGGGTGTCGATGATTGAACTCGAACCTCGGGCTTACGGCACTCATAGTCTACGCCGCACAAAGCTGGCGCTGATCTACAACACGACCGGCAACCTCCGCGCATGCCAACTGCTACTTGGACATAGGAAGCTCGAGAGTACGGTCCGATACCTTGGCATCGAGGTCGATGACGCGCTGGAGATGTCTGAGCAGATCGACCTTTAGTGCATATCGCCACTCGATCGGCCTGCCGCCGCCAACCCTCGACTCCAGCGATCGCCAATCACCGACTCCAGAAAGTGTGACGACCGAGCCGCGGAGGTCCCGCAACACGCAGCGGTTCGGTCGTCATCACCGTACGGCCTAGCAACATCACGTCGGCGTAAGAACCTTAGCTCGTGAGGCTGTTGCTCTGTGCAGCGCTGGGACGAGCGAACCCAGCCTTGCCATGCATTGGTACAGTCCCTGTCCAGAAGCACGCGAGCTCAGCTGACGCGCTTCCTGCGAACTGGCAAACATGACTCATTCCTGCCTTTGGGAAGGTCTGCTTGTGGGCGGTGGCCATCGCGACGCCGGCCCAGGCCCTGACTTGACACCTAGGTGGTGTTTGCGGGAGCGGCGCTTGCTAGCGGCGTAGCCTTGCTCCCGCCACTCAACTAGATCGAGGCTTTCGACTCGATGTTGAAGACGATCCCGGAAAAGCCAGGGCGCCAGGATCCGCCGCGCGCGGCGAGATCATCTCGCAGATCTGGCCAGGTAGAGGGGATCCCCCAACCGTTCCAGCAGACTGACCTCGTCCTTGAGCCAGTTGAGGTGGGCCTCTTCGTCGACGATGATGTCCTCGATCAGCCTGCGCGTGGCGGTGTCAGACCGTTCGGCCGCCAATCGCGCCGCCTCGGCGAGTACGGGAAGGCCCTGTTCCTGTAGCTGCAGGTCATTGCCCAGGATGCCGCGGACATCCCGTCCAAGCATTGGCGCATAGGCTTGGAAAGCGATCTGACCATCGAGCTCCAGAAGGCGCTTCTGCAGGGCCTCGATGGTCTCTGGTTCGTCCAGGATGCGTTGCTGCATGTCCTTGGCCAGCTTGTCATAGCCGAGCGCGCTCAAGATGGTCACGTGGCTGCGGTGCTGGATTAGCCCGGCCCAGAACTGATTGATGAGGCCGTTCAGCGCGGCGTGGATGTCGTTGGAGAGGTTGCTGCTCATGGTGGGCTCGTTTCCAGATTGAGAGGCCCAAGGCGGCTCGATGCCGCCTTGGGAGTCGGGATCAGCCGAGCTGCTTGATCAGCGCCTTGGCGACGCCTTCGCTGCTGGCGGGGTTCTGGCCAGTGACCAGCTTGCCGTCCTCGACGATGAAGGGCGCCCAGTCCGGACCTTTGCGGTAGTCCGCGCCCTGGGCGATGAACTCGTCCTCGATCAGGAACGGCACGACGTCGGTGAGCTCGACGGCGGCTTCCTCGCCGTTGGTGAAGCCGGTGACCGCGCGGCCCTTGACGATCGGGTCGCCATTGCCGGCCCTCACATGGCGCAGAACGCCGGGGGCGTGACAGACAAAGCCGATCGGCTTGCCCGCGCGCTCGAAGCTTTCGATCAGGGCGATGGAGACCGGGCTCTCGGCCAGGTCCCAGAGGGGGCCGTGGCCGCCGGGATAGAAGACGGTGTCGAAGTCTTCCTGGCGAACGCTGTCCAGCTTGATGGTGTTGGCCAGGACGGCCTGCGCCGCCGGATCGGCCTTGAAGCGATGGGTCAGCTCGGTCTGGAAGTCGGGCAGGTCGCTCTTGGGGTCCAGCGGAGGCTGGCCGCCGGCGGGCGAGGCCACCGTGATCTGCGCGCCCGCGTCCAGGAAGGTGTAGTAGGGCGCGGCGAACTCTTCGAGCCAGAAGCCGGTCTTCTTGCCCGTATCGCCGAGGGTGTCGTGGCTGGTCAGGACCATCAGGACTTTCATGTCTTTTCTCCAATTTCGGTCCGCCCCTGAGGGCGGGTTCGTGGTGGGGTGGTTTGAAAACGACGGCCGGCTTCAGCGGCGCGCGGCGAGCGCTTCTTCAAGCGCGGCTTGCTTCTGAGCGTAGGGCGCCCGTAGCCGCAGGCCGCTCGTCCCCGCCTGGCCCTGATGCACGACCGGCCTTAGGTGACTGAAGCGGCGGAAGCCGTGGACGCCGTGATAGGCTCCCATGCCCGACGCGCCGACGCCGCCGAAAGGCAAGGCGTCCATGCTGGCGTGCAGCATGATGTCGTTCACGATCAGCGCGCCCGAGGTCACCTGGGCCGAGACCCGTTCGACGGAGGCCTGGCTGTCGGTGAACAGATAGGCGGCCAAGGGGCGATCATGGTCGTTGATGTGGTCGATGGCCTGATCCAGACCCGAGGTCGTCATGACGGGCAGGATCGGGCCGAAGATCTCCTCCTGCATCACCTGCATGGTCTGATCGACTCCCAGCAGCAGCACGGGCGCCATCTTGCGCGTCTCGGCGTTGTGGGCGGGCTCTCCAGCCGGGGCTAGCGAGACCACCGAAGCGCCCTTGGCCTTGGCGTCATCGATCAACTCGACCAGACGGGCAAAATGCCGATCGGAGACGACAGACGTGTAGTCGTCATTGCTCTGGATCGACGGAAAGGCGCCCGCGATGAACGCGCGCGCCGCCGAGACGAACGCGTCCTGGGCCCCTTCGGGCAGCATGACATAGTCGGGCGACAGGCAGATCTGCCCGGCGTTGAACGTCTTCACCGTCAGGGTCCGTTCCGCGGCGATCGCGACGTCGAAGCCTTCGTCGATGACCACGGGAGACTTGCCGCCCAGTTCCAGCGTCACGGGCACGAGGTTCGCCGCGGCGGCGCGCATGACCTGGCGCCCGACATTACCGCTGCCGGTGAAGACCAGATGATCGAAGGGCAGGGCGGTGAAGGCCTGGGCCACGTCCGGCCCGCCGATCACGACGCCCAATTCATCGGCGTCGAAAAGCGTGCCAACCAACTCGCCGAGCAGATCCGAGGTGCGAGGCGTCAGTTCCGAGGGCTTGATCAGCGCGGTGTTGCCGGCGGCGAACACGCCGGCCAGCGGCGAGAAGGCCAGGTTGAGCGGGAAGTTCCAAGGCGAGACGATGCCCACGACGCCCAGCGGCTGCGGCTCGATCCAGGCCTTCACCGCGCTGTCTGCGGTGACGACGTCCTCACGGACCATCCATTCGGCGACGTGTTCGGCGCTGTAGCGAAGGGCGGCGACCGTGGTGGCGATATCAGCCGTCAGAGAGTGATAGACGGCGCGATGGCCAAAGTCGTCGCTCATGGCGCGAGCCAGGGCGTCGCGATTGTCTTGCAGCAGAGCCGCAGCGCGCGTCAGTCGATCGTGGCGCAGATCGGCGCTGGCCGGACCGGCGGCGCGTTGAGCCCTCTTCATGGTCTGCAAGATGGCCTGCAGGTCTTGGGCGGTGCTTGTATCGGTCATGGGAGGATCCTTGGTAAAGGCGCGGCCGCCGGTTCAGGCCAGGGTCAGGGCGACGTCGACATTGCCGCGCAGCGCGTTGGAATAGGGGCAGGTCGCATGGGCGGCCTCGATCAGCGCCTGGGCCTCTTCACGCTCCAGCTCGGGAAGGCTGATCGTCAGCGCCGCTGAGATGCCAAATCCGCCCTCGGCGCGCGGGCCGATACCGACGGTGGCCGAAACGGTCGCTTCGGCCGGCACGCGGACCTTCTGGGCGCTCGCGACAGTCTTGAGGGCGGACAGGAAGCAGGCGGCATAGCCGGCGGCGAACAATTGTTCAGGGTTGTTGCCATGCCCCTTGCCGCCCAGTTCCACGGGCAGGTCGAGCCAGACGTTCAAGGACCCATCGGCGGTTTGGACACGGCCGTCGCGCCCGCCGTTGGCGGTGGCGGAGGTTTGATAGAGCGTCTTCGTCAGCATGGCGTGATCCCTTGGTCTGGTCGCGCTCGGCGTTGCGGCGGAGCGGCATGGCCGCCCTTGTAGGCCTGAGCACGCGCCTTGACTCACAACGCGCTTGCTCTCTGCCATCAAAAATATGATGGGTTGTCGATGTCCCTTCCTCGGCTGCGAACCTTCGTTGAAGTCTATCGGTTACGGTCGCTGTCCAGCGCCGCCCGAAGCCTCAACCTGACCCAATCGAACGTCTCACAGCACATCGCCGGCCTCGAGGTGGCGCTCGGTCGGTCGCTCTTTGAGCGACTGGCGCGGGGGGTGCGGCCCACGCTCGCGGCGGACGAACTGGCGGCTGATCTGGCCGACCACCTGGACCGCGCCGAAGAAGCGCTCGCGGAGGCCAGGGCGCGATCATCCGAGCTTACCGGGGCGGTTCGCATTCTTGGCCACGCCGATTTCATTGGCGAAGTGGTGACCCAGCATCTGCCCGCCCTGGTGGAGGCGGGCATCCGCATCAGGCTCCAGCCCGCGAACCGAGACGTGGTGCAGCAGATGCTGATCGAGGGAAACTTCGATCTGGGCGTTTCGGCCTATCCGATCACCGATAGCCGTCTGCGCTCCGAGGTCATTCGCGAGGAGGCGCTGCGGGCGGTGGCGGCTCCGGCCGTGGCCGAGCGCATTCTGTCCGCATCCGGCTTGAATGAAGGTCTCAGGCGCGAGCCGGTGCTGTCCTACAGCCTGGACCGGCCCATGGTCGACACTTGGCTGGCCGGCAATAACCTGGGCGACTTGGCGGCGTCTCCCGCGGTGACTTGTCCGGATCTTCGGGTCCTGCGCAACCTGCTCGCCGCGGGGACGGGGTGGTCTATTCTGCCAAACTATCTTTGCCAGCGAGAGATCGAGCAGGGAGCTTTGGCCGAGATCCCCGCACCGAACAGAGGGATGAGCCTAAGCTATTCGCTGGTCTGGCTCTCCACCGCGTTGCGGCATCCCCGTGTGGCCCACGCGCGCCAGGCGCTTCTGCGCGGCATGCGCAAGCGTTAGGGAGTGCTAGGGCGGGCGGCGCCAAGCTCCAGCCAGTCGAGTTCTTCTTCCACCGCCCTGAAAGCCTCGTCGCCGATAGTTCCGTCTTGGCGAAGCCGATCAAGCGCTTGCCTCGAGGCGGGCAGGGTCGAAAGCCTCAGGGCCGTGTCTGCGGAAATCCCCATGTCGTGGTCAGCCTTCGCTGCGGCGATCGCCTCGCCATATTTCACCCTCAAGCGCTCGACCGCATCTCCCTCCCTGTCGCCCAGCGATTGCAGGGCGGCGAGCGCTACGGCCTCGCGCGCGCGCCGAATTTCGTCAGCCACGACGGTGTCGGCCGGAAATCTTAGCGCCTTCAGCAGAGGCTTGAGCGTCAATCCCTGGATCACGAGTGTGCCCAGAACGACGACGAAAGCGACCAGCTGGATGAATTCACGCTGAGGAAAGCCTTGGGGCAGAGCGAGCGCGGCGGCGACTGTCACTATGCCGCGCATGCCAGACCACCCCACCACTAAGCCGCTTTTGAGCGTGCCGGTCCAGGTCCCGAGCAATTGATCAGGCTGATGGCCCGAGACAAGCCTGACGGCCCCATAGAGCAACACCCATGTCAGGCGAACCCCGATCACGATGCTGAGTATGGCCAGGGCATACAGCGGGTAGTCCCGCCACTGTGCGGCGTTCAGGTTGGCGACGATTGGGCGTAGTTGCAGGCCGACCATCGTGAAGGCGAGGACGTTGAGGACCGTCGTCGCGGTTTCCCAGGCGGCGAAAGACTTGACCCTGACCTCGGTGTTGGAAGCTTCCGACGAACGTCGGCCCGCTGTGACGCCGAAGGCCACGACAGTGATCACGCCCGACAAGCCCAGATGCTCGGCCATAACCCACACGCCAAACGTCGCGACGAACTGGATGATCGTGGCGGTCGCTGGGTCGTGGACAAAAAGCGTCATTCGCGTGACGACTTTGGCCAGGACCCATCCGACAGCCACGCTTCCGACCGACATGAGAAGCATCGTCGGCGCGATGCTCGCAGGGCTAAACGTCCCCAAAGCCACGGTCGCGACGGCGAGTTTGTAGATGAGAAGCGACGAGGCGTCGTTGAGCAGGCTTTCGCCCTCCAGGACCACACGCAGCCTGTGCGGAGGCGAGACCGAGCGCATTACGGCCAGCGCCGCCACGGCGTCGGGCGGCGCAAGCAGCGCGCCAAGCGTGATCGCTGCGGCCCAGGGCATTTCGGGCACGAAAAAGCGGGCGGCGAGCGCGACGGCGATCGTCGTTAGGCCGACGGCGACCAGAACGAGCGAAAGCACGGGGCGCCAGTTGGATTTCAGGTCGCGCCAGGAGACATCATGCGCGGCGTCGAGCAGAACCGGCGCCACGAAGAGAGCGAGGATCAGCTCTGGCTCCACCGCGATGGTCGGCATGCCCGGTAAAAGGGCCAAGCCCGCGCCACCGAGCGCAAGAAGCGTGGGATAGGGCACGCCGATGCGTGTCGCGAACATCGACAGCAGAGCTGCCGCAAGCAGCATGGCGAGCAGGATCTCAAACAGCGCCAATCGTCATTCAGCCCGTTGTTTCGATCGAGATACGGCGAATACGATGGAGAATACGAGAGGCATCTCTTCGTCCGCTACAGATGAATATCGATTGATCTCATGACTCCCGGTCATGAGCAGCCGGCGCGTCCCTTTCGCGATAGCGAAGCTCGTCCACCAGCAGTTTAAATGCCGGCGAAGAGTGGCGCCGAGACGGGTAATAGAGAAAATAGCCGTCGAACGGCTCACACCAGTCATCGAGCAGCGGCACTAGCGCTCCTTTCTGAATCCAGGGCGCAACCGCGTCCTCAAGCAGAAAGCCGATGCCGTGTCCTGCGATCGCGGCCTGAATAACCAACGGCGTCCTGTTGAAGACGAGTGGGCCTTCGACCTTCACATGCATGGCGCGGCCCTGCTTCTCAAACTCCCAGGCATAGATGCCGCCAGCGTTCGTGAAACGCAGATTGATGCAGCGATGGCGCGCGAGGTCGTGCGGAGTCAGCGGCGCGCCATGGGTCTCGATGTAGTGGGGAGATGCGAAGGGGATCATGCGCATGCGCGGCCCGATACGCACCGCGATCATGTCCTTCTGGACCTGTTCACCCAAGCGGACGCCAGCATCGAACCGGTCGGCGACGATATCGATGAAGCCATTGTCGGTGCAGATTTCCACGACGATGTCGGGATACTTGGCGATGAGCCGATCGACCGCGGGCCAGAGTATTGCTTGCGCTGCGTGTTCCGAAGTCGAAATCCGAATGGTGCCCGCCGGGGTTTGGCGCAACGCGGTCAGTTCAGCGAGCCTTCCTTCAATGCCGTTCATGGCGGGTTGAAGGATTTCAAGCAGACGCTCGCCAGCGTCAGTCGGCGCAACGCTCCTGGTCGTTCTCACCAGAAGTCTGAGACCCAGGCGATCCTCCAGGCGGCGGATGCTATGACTCAGTCCCGATTGCGAGAGCCCAAGGCGATTGGCGGCGCCCGTGAAGCTTCCTTCCTCGGCGACGGCCAGAAATATGGTGAGATCGGCGATGTCTTCGCGCCGCATTAGGAAAGCCCGCAAATTGATGACTGTAGGTCATATAGCCTAGAAAATATTGCCATCTAATTCGATCAATCGCTTCCGCCTAATTTGGCGCCGTCAAGGTCACATGCGTGATGAACGGAAATGGCGATGATCAAGCGACAACTGGGCGCGAGCGGGCTCGAGGTCTCCGCCCTCGGCTTCGGCTGTATGGGGCTGGACTTCGGCTACGCCACCAAGGTGAGCAAGGAGGAGGGCGTCACCCTGATCCGCCAGGCGGCTGATCGCGGCGTCACCTTCTTCGATACGGCCGAGATGTACGGTCCTTTCACCAATGAGGTGATGGTTGGCGAAGCTCTCCGCCCAATCCGCGACCAGGTCGTGATCGCCACCAAGTTCGGCTTCGACATCGTTGAGGGGCAAAGCCGAGGCTTCAACAGCCGGCCTGAGCATATCAAGGCGGTGGCCGACGCTTCGCTCCAGCGGCTCGGCATCGAGGCCATCGACCTCTTCTACCAACATCGCGTTGATCCCGACGTGCCAATCGAGGACGTCGCTGGAGCGGTCAAGGATTTGATCGCGGCGGGCAAGGTGCGCCATTTTGGCCTGTCGGAGCCCGGCGCCGCGACGGTGCGACGCGCCCATGCCGTGCAACCGGTCGCCGCCCTGCAGAACGAGTATTCGCTCTGGTCACGTGGCGTCGAGACCAACGGCATACTCGCGGCGTGCGAAGAGCTAGGCATTGGCCTGGTCTGCTACAGCCCGCTTGGCAAGGGGTTCCTCACCGGCGCGATGAGCAAGGACACCAAGCTCGGCGAAGGCGATTTCCGCAACAACCTGCCGCGCTTCACCCCCCAGGCCATGGCGAAGAACCAAGCGTTGGTCGATCTGCTCAAGTCCATCGGGGCGCAGAAGAGCGCCACCCCCGCGCAGGTCGCTTTGGCTTGGCTCCTGGCGCAGAAGCCCTGGATCGTACCGATCCCTGGCACCACCAAACTGCATCGCCTGGAAGAGAACCTGGCCGCCGCTGATCTCGAGCTGAATGACGGCGATCTCTTCGAGATCGCTCAGGCTCTGGCCGACCTCGATATCGAAGGCGAGCGCTATCCGGCGCATCTGCTAGCGACCACGGGGCGCTGAGCAGAGTCCCGTCCGCGCAAGACGGCAATGCCATAGCCCTTGCGGCGAGGAAAACGAGAGTGGTCATGTCAACCGACACTGCCGCCGCCGAGCCGGCGGCCAAACCGCTGGCGTCGGCGAGGCGGCCCCAGCTCTGGGTGATGATCGTGCTCAGCGCGCTCATGGGGTTCGGGTCGATCTCGACCGATCTCTATCTGCCTGCCGTTCCTGTCATGGCTAAGGCGCTGCGCACCGGCCACGGCACGGTTGAATTCACCATCGGCGCTTATCTGATCGGCTTCAGTCTTGGGCAATTGATCTGGGGGCCGATCGGCGACCGTTACGGCCGGCGTACGCCAGTTGCTTTTGGGTTGCTTCTGTTCGTCGTCGCTTCGGCGGGCTGCGCGCTATCGAGCGACGCCTGGCAGATGATCGGCTGGCGGATCGTGCAAGCGCTGGGCGCCTGCTCGGGCGTGGTGCTGGCCCGCGCCATGGTCCGCGATCTCTATCCGGGCGGTCGCGCTGCGCAGATGCTATCGACGCTGATCACCATCATGGCGGTTGCGCCTCTGCTTGGTCCGCTGATCGGCGGGCAGATTCTCCGGATCGCTGCCTGGCCCGCGATCTTTTGGAGCATGGCGATTTTCGGCCTGGCAACTCTGGCGGCGCTGTTCACCATCGATGAGACTTTGCCGGAAAATTCGCGCAGGACAGGTCCTCTGAGTCTCGCCTTTGCCAGTTACCTCGACGTCATACGCGACCGAAATGTGATGCTAAACGCGATCGTCGGCGGCCTATTCTATGTCGGAATATATGCATATATCTCCGGCACGCCCTTCGTTTTCATCGAATATTACAAGGTGCCCGCGCAAATCTACGGCTTTCTTTTTGGAGCCTCAATCATCGGCATCATGGCGATGAATATAGTCAATGTACGACTGGTTCCGCGGAGGGGCAGCCGCAAGCTGCTGCAGACGGGCGCCATCGGCGCGGCCGCTGCCGGCGCTGTCTCTCTAATCATGGCGTTGACGGGCATCGACGGTCTCGTCGGCCTGGTCCTGCCGTTATTGGCCTATTGCGCCATGTCGGGCCTGATCGTCGCCAACTCGATCGCCGGCGCGCTCACCACCCAGCCGCGGAGAGCGGGGGCGACTTCCGCCCTCGTCGGCGCCCTGCACTATGGGATCGGCATGGCCGGTTCAGGTCTAGTCGCCCTGCTGGCGGACGGAACGCCGCGCCCACTGGGGCTAGCCGTGGCTGTAGGTGGCCTCGCCTGCTTCATCCTGTCCCGATGGTTGCCGCGCACCGATGCGCCGGCCCCTCGTCTTGATTGAAAGGACTGTCCCATGAAGACCCGCTTACTCGGCGATCTCACCGTCTCGGAAATTGGCTTCGGCACGATGAGCTTCGCATCGACCTATGGCGAAGCGCCGGATAAGGCCGAGGCGATCCGCGTGATCCGCGGCGCGCATGATCTCGGCGTCACCCTGTTCGATACCGCCGAGGCCTATGGGCCCTGGACCAATGAACAGCTTGTCGGCGAGGCGTTGGCACCGGTCCGCGATGAGGTCGTCATCGCTACCAAGTTCGGCTTCGCCATTGACGAGGAAACCGGCCAACGTCAGGGCGGCGTCAACAGTCGTCCCGACCATATCCGCCATGTCGTCGACGCCAGCCTCGCGCGACTGAACATCGAGTCGATCGATCTGCTCTATCAGCACCGGGTGGATCCCAATGTGCCGATCGAGGACGTGGCGGGGACCGTCAAGGACCTCATCGCCGCTGGCAAGGTCAAGCATTTCGGGCTGTCCGAGGCGGCGGCTGACACGATCCGGCGCGCCCACGCTGTCCAGCCGGTCACGGCCATCCAGAGCGAATACTCCCTCTGGACGCGAGACCCAGAACCAGACGTGCTGCCGCTTTGCGCGGAATTGGGCATTGGCTTCGTGCCTTGGGCGCCGCTGGGGTCAGGTTTCCTGACCGGCAAGATCGACGCCAACACCCCGATCGCGCCCACTGATTTTCGCGCCACCTCGCCACGCTTCACCAAGGAGGCGCGCGACGCCAACCAAGGAATTGTCGACCTGGTGAACCGCATAGCCGCCGAGAAGCAGGCGACGGCGGCCCAGGTCGCCCTGGCCTGGTTGTTGGCGCGCACCCCCTTCATCGTTCCGATCTTTGGTACGCGAAAGCTCGAGCGCGTGAGGGAAAATCTGGGCGCTACGGACGTGATCCTCGGGGAGGAGGACATGGCCAAGATCGAAGCTGCTTTCGACGACCTAGAGGTGGCGGGCGCGCGTCTGCCCGAGGGCCTGCTCCAGCTTTCCTATCGGTAACTCGTCCTCCACGCGCAAAGGTCAACGATCGTGACATCCTCGCCTGGCAACATCCTAATCCTTGGGGCGAACGGGCAGATCGCGCGCGTCGCCACGCGCCTTCTGGTCGAGCGAACCGAGGCGCGACTGACGCTCTACCTCCGTAACGCGGCGCGGCTGCGCCAGTGGGCGGGCCAAGACCGGGTGCGGATCATAGAGGGGGACGTCCTGGACCAGGCCGCGCTCGACGCGGCGATGGCGGGGCATGACATCGTCTACGCCAATCTCGCCGGCGACATGGAGCGGCAGGCGCGGGCCATCGTTGCGGCGATGGACAAGGCGAGCGTCAGGCGGCTCATCTTCATCAGCTCGATGGGCATCTATGATGAGGATGGCGAGACGCACGGCGCGATCCTGGATCCGTATCGTCGCTCGGCGGCGGTCGTGGAGGGCTCGGACCTCGACTACACCGTGATCCGGCCAGCCTGGCTCAATGACCGGGACGAGATCGCCTATGGCACGAGCGTCAAGGGCGAACCCTTTGAAAACTCCTCGGCCTACGTATCGCGCAAGAGCATCGCGGACCTGATCGTGCGGCTCGTAAGCGAGCCCGGGTTTGGCGTGCGCGAGAGCCTCGGAGTTCATCACCTCTAACTCCTGCGGATCCAAGGAGACTGTCGATGCAGATCAAACGCAATGGCGCATCGCCCTCGATCAAGGGGCCGCCTGAGACCTTCACCGGCGACGTTCGGATCGACATGCCGTTCCAAGCGCCGGCGCCAGGACGGACTGGCGGTGCGATCGTCACTTTCGAGCCCGGCGCTCGCACCGCCTGGCACACCCACCCCTTGGGTCAGACGCTCATCGTGACCAGTGGGGTCGGCTGGACCCAGTGCGAGGGGGAGCCAAAGCTGGAGATCCGCGCCGGAGACGTCATCTGGTGTCCGGTGGGACATCGCCATTGGCACGGCGCAACGTCGACCACGGCGATGACGCATATCGCGATCGCCGAAAGCCTTGATGGCCGTGCCGTCGACTGGATGGAGCATGTCACCGACGAGGACTATCTCGCCGAGGAGGTACAGAAATGAACACGAAAATCAGCCAAGTCGTCGTCGTGATAGGGGCCGGCTCGATCGGCCAGGCGATTGCCCGACGGGTGAGTGCGGGCAAGCATGTCCTGCTCGCCGACCTACGGATTGAAGCGGCCGATGCGGCTGCGACCGTCTTCGCCGATGCGGGCTTCGAGATCAGCACCGCCACCGTCGATGTCTCCTCCCGCGCCTCGGTCAAAGCGTTGGTCCAAAAGGCCGCCGCGCTCGGTCAGGTGACCGGGCTGATCCATGCCGCCGGCGTCTCGCCGTCCCAGGCGCCGATCGAGGCGATCCTCAAGGTCGATCTCTTCGGTACGGCGGTTGTACTAGAAGAGTTCGGCGCGGTGATCGCCGACGGCGGCGCGGGCGTGGTGATCGCCTCACAATCTGGGCACCGCCTGCCGGCGCTGACGCCGGAAGAGGACAGGGCGCTCGCTACAACGCCGGCGGATGATTTGCTCGCCTTGCCGATGCTGGCACCCGGCGCGGTCAAGGACACGCTCCATGCCTATCAACTTTCCAAGCGCGGCAATGCGCTGCGGGTGATGGCCGAGGCCGTGGCCTGGGCGAAACGCGGCGCGCGCCTCAACACCATCAGCCCAGGCATCGTCATGACCCCGCTCGCGCGTGACGAGCTGACAGGGCCGCGCGGCGAAGGCTATCGCAACATGCTCGCCAGATCGCCCGCAGGACGTGCCGCCACGCCCGACGAGATCGGTCTCCTGGGCGCCTATCTGATGGGGCCCGACGGCGCCTTCATCACCGGCAGCGATTTCCTGATCGATGGCGGCGTGACCGCCAGCTACTTCTTCGGCGAGCTGGCGCCAGCCTGACCCGGGCGTCGCCCCTTTTCTAGTCTGGGCCAGCGCTTCGCTTCCCCGCGTCGGCCGCTTCTCTTAGCTCCAAACACATCCTTTAAAGGAATGGCCATGAAATACGTGAAGCTCGGAAATACGGGCGTCGATGTGTCCAGGATTTGTCTCGGCATGATGAGCTTCGGCAAGCCAGGCAGCGAACATGGCTTGTTCCCTTGGGCGAGGGATTTTGACGACGCAAAGCCCATCTTCCGGAAGGCGATCGAACTAGGGATCAACTATTTCGATACGGCGAATATCTACCAGCTGGGCACCAGCGAGGAAGTGACTGGCAAGCTCATCCGAGAATACGGGCTAGACCGTGACGATATCGTCGTCGCCACTAAGGTCCGCATGGAGATGCGCCCCGGCAAACCCAATGGCGGAGGGCTGTCGCGTAAGGAGATCCTTAGCGAGATCGACAAAAGCCTCAAGCGGCTGGGCCTGGACTATGTGGATCTCTACACGATCCACCGCCTCGATCCCTTGACTCCCATGGAGGAGATCATGGAGGCGCTGCATGACGTCGTGAAGAGCGGAAAGGCGCGCTATATCGGCGCCTCGACCATGTATGCCTGGCAGTTCGAGCGGTTGCAGAACATCGCCCAGAACAACGGTTGGACCAAGTTCGTGGCGATGCAGAACCACTATAACCTGATCTACCGCGAAGAAGAGCGGGAGATGATCCCTCTGTGCGAGGATCGCAAGATCGGCATCACGCCCTGGAGCCCGCTCGCCGGCGGTCGTCTGGCCCACACATGGGGCAAGGTCACCCCGCGCGTGGAGATCGACGAAGTCTCCAAATGGGTCTGGGACAGCACCAACGCGCTCGACAAGGTCGTCATCGACAATCTGGAGGCGCTAGCCAAGGCGCGCGGCATATCGATGGCGCAGATGGCCTTGGCCTGGATGCTGAGCAAGCCCTATGTCACCGCGCCAATCGTCGGCACGACGGCGGTCTCCCATGTCGAAGAGGCTGTCGCGGCTCTCGACATCGTGTTGTCCGCAGAGGAAATCGAAGCGCTTGAAAACCCCTACGTCACCCACCCAGTGCTTGGAATGATGTAACGCGTCAGGCTGATCGCGGCCTTAGGGCTTGCGATCGGCCACCGGACAAGACCCGTGATCTTGGAACAAGCTCTATGCGTCCGTCCTGTGCGACGGCGGCGTGACTGGCGCTATCTACCCAAGACCGTGGATCGTTGGGCGGGGGCGGTTTCAATGTCTGGGATCTGAAGCGATCGAAACGTCAGCTTCTGGCGCGCCAAGGCCAATGGTCTCTGGATTGACGCGACGGCGGCCCTGATGAGCGCGAATTAATTTGCCGCCGGCCTGGGTTAGTCGATGCTCGCGCAAATTATCGCCCCGGGGGACGACTAGTGGAAAAGCTTGGAGCGATTGGCGCGATCGTGCTGACGATACTGGCTGCTGGAGCATCGGCCGGGGCCGAGGAGGCTACCGGTAACTGGACCGGTAGCCTGCCATCCGGCTTCAAGGTCAGGCTGCGCATCGACAAAACTGCGACCGGCTATGCGGGGGTTCTGATCAATCCTAGCAACATGGAGACAACCCTCGACACCGTCACTTCTGATGGCACGAAGTTGAGCTTCGCCGTCGAGAAGCTAGGCCTTCGCTATGACGCCGCCTGGGACGGGGGCAGCAAGGGATGGCGAGGCGATCTCGTCTTCCAGGGCAGTCACCCCTTACTGCTACAACGCGCCGCGCCCGGAAGCATGGCCGCCAGGGTTCGCAAGCGTCCTCAAGAGGACGCTATCGCGTCTGGTCCGCGACCGTATGTCGAGCGGGGTGTGGTGTTCAGGAATGAGACGGCAGGGATCGACTTGGCGGGCACGCTCAGCCTGCCCGAGGGCGCGGGACCGTTTCCGGCCGTGGTCCTGGTCTCGGGGACGGGGCCTAACACGCGCGACGAGGAGGTCGACGGACACAAGGTCTTCACCGTGCTGGCCGACGCGCTCGTACGGCAAGGCTTGGCGGTGCTGCGTTATGACAAGCGCGGCGTTGGCGGCTCCGGCGGCGCCTATCGGGGCGCCACCACGGCCGATTTCGCGACCGACGGCGCCGCCGCTGTCAGGTTCCTTATGGCGTATCTCGAAATCGACCCGCTCCGCGTCGGTGTCCTGGGTCACTCCGAAGGCGGCGTGATCGCGCCTATGGTGGCCGCGAGCGACCCCACAGTTGCCTTCATTGTCATGATGGCCGTGCCAGCCATCCGCGGAGATAAGCTGTTCGTGGCTCAGTCGGCCAAGGTGGCCAGGCTCTACGGCGCGCCCGAAGCCTATGTCGCTGGTCGACAAGCTCTCGATCGCGAACTCTACGCAGCGGTCATTGCCGCCCCCACGGCCGAGGCGGCGCGCGCTGAGGCGAAGACGATCTTGGCGCGAGGTGTCGAGAACAAGCTCGTGGACGCCGGCGAGGCCGACAGTCTGGCCAAGAGCATTACTTCGCGGTGGCAGCGCTACTTTCTGGCCCATGATCCCGCACTGGTCCTGCGCGGGCTCAAGATCCCGGTGCTCGCGGTTTACGGCGGACTCGACGCCCAGGTCCCCGCCGCCGACAACGCCGTGATAGCGCGTGAGGCCTTGAAGGACGTGCAGGGCGCGACGGTCGTCGAGATGCCGGGCCTCAACCACCTGCTTCAGCGGGCGGAGACCGGCAGTCCCGAAGAATACGTCGACATCGACGAGACCGTGTCACCCCACGCGCTTGAGCTCATGGCCAGCTGGATGGTGGATCGCGTCCGAACAGGAGATGGGGCAGCGGTCCGATAGCAAAGCCGTCTGACCCCCCCCCCGCGCGCGAAAGTACGCGCTATGGGGATATAGCGTGGAGCGCCGCGCAAATGGGCGGCAACGTCAGGTTTCTGGAGCCACGCCAAGGTCGCTAGTGCCGCGCAATCGCCTGACGACGGACGTGTAAAAACGTGGCTAAGGTCAGCACAGGAGACTACGCTCGCCGTCGTCGATCTCAGGATTGACTGGCGCCGAGCGTCCTTTTGAAGAACGGCGTGAGCTGGTCCACCGCGGCGTCGACATATTGCGGAACCCAGTAGGTCTCGATGTGCGTGGCGCCGTCGATCTTGAACAGCGTCTTGTCCTTGGTTCCGGTCGCCTTGGCGAAGGCGTCCTCGGTCATGTAGAGGCTGTCGGCCTTAGCTCCGGCGATCATCAGCAGCGGGACGTCGATCAACGCGATCTGGTCGGTCGCATCCCAGCGCATTAGGTCCAGCAGGCTGCTCGTCGTATATTTGAACGTCGAGCCCGCATGGGCATGGGTTTTCCAGTAGTACTCATAGCCCTGGCGATAGAGATCAAACGGCAGGGCCGCGATCTGGGCGTCGCTCAGGTTGGCGTCGCCGGAATAGAGGATTTCGCCGCCGGCGGCTTCCTGGGCGCGGGCGGCCGAGGCCTGCTTCAGGCGGTCCTGGATCGTCGCCAGCGCCGAGTCCTGGTAGCCGTTGCGGCGAACCCGACCGGAGTTGAACATGCTGAGCGTGGCGATCGACTTGAAGCGCTTGTCGGTCTTGGCCGCCGCCAGCGAATAGCCGCCCCCGCCGCAGATCCCAAGCAGCCCCAGGCGCTCGGCGTCGACCCCGGGATAGCGGGTGATGAAGTCCGCCATGCCGTGGATGTCCTCGATCCGGAACATCGGCTTGTCCACGCTGCGCGGGAGCCCGCCGCTACCGCCCTGATAGGCCGCGTCGGCGGTGATGGTGATGTAGCCCTGCTCGGCTAGGCGCTGGGCGTAGAGGCCCGCGACCTGCTCCTTCACCCCGCCGTTGGGGTGCGCCACCACGACCGCCGGATAGGCCTGCCCCGGAGCGTAGTTCGCCGGCGTGTAGACATTGGCGACGATGTCCAGGCCGCCGAGCTTGTAGGTGACCGGGTGGATGTTGACCTTGCCCGGCTCGTTCTTGGTGATGGCGCCACCATAGACGAGGGTGAAGGGATTGGTCGTCTCGGCCGCGGCCGAGGCGGGGGTCGTGGTCATCGTGGTGACTCCTAGAACCGAAGCTGAAAGGACGAGCGCTGAAGCGCCTAGGAACTCGCGTCTGTTCTTGCCAATGGGGACGCCGGTCATCGGAACTCCATGGGTTGATTTGCTTGACGCGCCGGTCACGGCTTCAAGGCGGAGGAAGCAGCGTCGCTAGCGGATGGCGGCGCGCGATATTCGGCGTCGGTGACGGGCTCCAGCCAGGTCACGCTGACGCCATCCAAGGCTTCGGCGACGGCGACATGGGTCAAGGCGCTGGTCGGAGCCGCGCCGTGCCAGTGCTTCACGCCGGGTGGGGTCCAGACGACGTCGCCAGGCCTGATCCGCCGGATAGGCTCACCCTCGGCCTGCACAAGACCCTCGCCGGCGGTGACGATGAGGAGTTGGCCCAGCGGATGGGTGTGCCAGTTGGACCGCGCGCCAGGCTGGAAAGTGACGGTCGCGCCGCCGAGCCGGGCCTGACCGCTGCCCCTGAACGGCGAGGTCACGGTGACGGCCCCGGTGAAGGTGGCGGACGGTCCCTGGACTGGACGCGCGCCGGGCGGAATGACCTCCAGAGCGCCGGCGGCCGGGGCCGCCGGTTCGGCGCCCTTTGCCTTGAACACCTTGTCCGCGACGGCGACAGCGGCCGTCGCCTTGGGCCAGCCGGCGTAGAACGCCAGATGGGTCAGGAGGTCGCCGATCTGGGCGCGTGTGAGCCCGTTTTCGAGACCCAGGTCGATATGGAACGCCAACCCGGCTTCATCGCCATTGGCGGCGAGCGCGGCGATGGTGACCAGGCTGCGATCGCGCGGACCAAGGTCGGACCGCCGCCACAGGTCGGCGAACAGCACATCGTTGGTCAGCGCCGCCAGCTTGGGCGCCACCGGCCCAATGTTCGCCGCCACGGCCCGAGCTCGAGCGGCGTCCGAGGCGGGAGCGGGCAGACTGGCGGCCACCGGCGCCTGTAACGCCATCTTGTCCACGCCTCTGTCGGTGAAGACCTTGTCGATCACCTCAAGTGACGAGACCGCGTTTGGCCAGCCTGTGTAAAAGGCAAGCTGGGTGGCGATCCCGGCGATCTCGGTCGGCTTGACGCCATTGTCGAGCGCGCGCCCCAAGTGGCCGGTCAGCTGCGCCGTCTTGCCGGTGGCGATCAGCACCGACACGGTCACCAGGCTACGATCGCGCGGGCTAAGGGCCGGACTGATCCAGACGTCGCCGAACAGTACGTCGTCGGTGTAGCGCGCAAGGCCCGGCGCGACCGCCTGCATGGCCTTGGGCGCCACGGATTTGCGTTCCTGAGGCTCGGCCGGCGTCGCCAGGGCGAGAGCCGCGATAGCGGCTGCGACAGGCTTCATGGGAAACTCCTGCTTGAAGGGGCCGGCGTCAGGTGCGGGCGGGGGCCTCGACCTCGGAGAAGGCCAGGACGCCCTCGGGCAGTCGCAGGCCCTGGATCTGGATCGCCGAAGCGGCGGCGGTGAACTCGCCGAGCTCGGCGGGCGTGAAGCGGATCGCGGCCGCGCCAACGTTGTCGATCATGTGCGCCATCTGGGTCGTGCCCGGGATCGGCACGATCCACGGCTTCTGAGCCAGCAGCCAGGCCAGGGCGATCTGGCCTGGCGTCGCCGACTTACGCTCGGCCCAGCGTTTCAGCAGATCCACCAGGGCCAGATTGTGAGGCAGGTTCTCGGGGGAGAAGCGGCCCTCCACCTTGCGGATGTCGCCGTCGGCGAAGCGGGTCCCCGCGTCGATGGCCCCGTTGAGGAAGCCGACGCCCAGCGGACTCCAGCAGACGAAGCCGATGCCGAGCTCCTGGCATGTCGGCAACACCCACTTTTCCGGCCCGCGCCAGAGCAGTGAATATTCGTTCTGGACGGCGGTGACCGGGAGGGCGGCGTGAGCGCGGCGCAGGGTCTGGGGCCCCATCTCGCTGAGGCCCCAGTGCAGAACCTTGCCCTGGGTCATCAGGTCCTTGATCGCGCCGGCGACGTCCTCGATCGGGACCTGCGGATCGACGCGGTGCTGATAGAGCAGGTCGATCCGGTCCGTGCGCAGGCGCTTGAGCATGCCTTCGACCGCGACCTTGATGTGCTCGGGGCGGCTGTTGAGGCCGGGGCCGCGCCGACCCGTCTCGGGGTCGATGTTCCAGCCGAACTTGCTGGTGATCACCACCTTGTCGCGGAACGCGGCGATCGCTTCGCCGAGGATGCGCTCGTTCTCGAACGGGCCGTAGGCCTCGGCGGTGTCGAAGAAGGTGACGCCGCGCTCGTGGGCGGCGCGGATGATGTTCACCATCTCGGGGCGATACGGGATCGTGGTCGGATAGGCGCGGTGCATATTCTGCACGCCCATGCCGATGCTCGACACCTCGAGGCTGCCCAGCTTGCGGCGTCCCAAGCTCGACGCGGAGGGAGTGGCTTTCGCTTGGGCCTCGACGCCTGCGGCCACGGCGGCCGGCAGCGCAAGGCTCAGCGCGAGCAGGTCGCGGCGTCCGACGCCGGAGGTCGTGGGGTTCTTGTCGTCCATGGATATCTCCTGTCGCGTCGGGTCAGGCTAGCGGCCGGTCTGGGCCAGGACGGCTTCGGGCAGCCGCGCGCCCTGGATCGGGATCTTCGCGGCGGCTTCCTCGATCGCCGCCAGATCCTCGGCCGTCAGCTCGACGCTGGCCGCGCCCAGGTTCTCGGTAAGGCGGTGAAGCTTGGTGGTGCCGGGGATCGGTACGATCCAGGGCTTCTGGGCCAGCAGCCAGGCCAGCGCGATCTGGGCCGGGGTCGCCGACTTGCGCGCGGCGATCGTCTTGAGGAGATCGACCAGGGCCATGTTCGCGGCGCGGGCGTCGGCGGCGAAGCGCGGCGAGAAGGAACGGAAGTCGCTCGGGTCCAGCTGGGTGGTCGTGTCGATCTTGCCGGTCAGGAAGCCCGCGCCCAGCGGGCTGAACGGCACGAAGCCGACGCCCAGTTCCTCGCAGGCCGCCAGCACGCCATTATGCTCAACGTCGCGGGTCCACAGCGAATATTCGTTCTGCAGAGCGGTGACCGGCTGCACGGCGTGGGCTCGGCGCAGCGACTCCAGGCCGGGTTCCGAGAGCCCGAAGTGCTTGACCTTGCCAGCCGCGATCAGGTCCTTCACCGCGCCGGCCACATCCTCCATCGGCACGGCCGGATCGACCCGATGCTGGTAGAGCAGGTCGATGTGGTCGGTGCGTAGACGCTTCAGCTGCGCTTCGGCGACGGCCTTGATGTGCTCGGGCCGGCTGTTGAGGCCGCCGGTCCGGGCGCCCGTCTCCAGGTCGATGTCGAAGCCGAACTTGGTGGCGATGACCACCTGGTCGCGGAACGGCGCGACCGCCTCGCCCAGCAGGGCTTCATTGTCGAAGGGACCGTAGGCCTCGGCGGTGTCGAACAGGGTGACGCCGCCGTCGAACGCCGCATGGATGACCGCGACCGCTTCGTCGTGAGGCGTCGCAGGACCATAGGCGGCGCTCAGGCCCATGCAGCCGTAGCCGAGGGCGGAGACTTCAAGGCCGGCTTGGCCGAGTTTGCGCTTTTGCATGTGGGTGCTCCGGTAAATGAGGTCAGGCTCGCGTGATCGCGCCGAGCCATTCGCGGACTTGGGTCATGGTGCGTCGCTCCTGGTCGGCTTCCATCGAGAAGGCCGGTTCCAGGCGGGCGCTCGGGGCGTGGCTTTTGAGGACCGCGAGGCTGTCGCCCAGGCCATAGCCCCCGTGGGTGATCACCGGCCGGATCGTCTTGCCCGCCAGATCGTGCGCGGCCAGGAAGCTGCGGACGATCGGCGGCGCGGTCTCGCCCCAGATCGGAAAGCAGAGGAAGACGGTGTCGTAGGCGGCGATGTTCGGGACGCTCGCCTTCAACGGCGGCCGGACGCCGGCGTCGCGCTCCTGGCGGGCTTGCTCCACCGTCTGCTCGTATTCCTCGGGATACGGCATGGCGGGCAGGATCTCGAAAAGATCGGCCTTCAGCTCCCGGTGCAGTTGGCCGGCGATGACCCGGGTGTTTCCCGAGCGACTGAAGTACGCCACCAGGGTGCGCGAAGCCGTCGCCGTCCGTTCCTGTGCGCAGGCAGCGGCGCTTGTCGCGAGCAAAAGAGCGGCGGGGGCGCTCAAGGCCGCGCGTCGAGACATGGCGTTCATCTCACCGCCCGACACGGGCTTGCAGATGGGCCGGATAGCGGTCGCCCTGGACCGTCACCCGCGACACCGCCGCCTCGATCGCGGCCAGATCCGCGGCGCTCAGCCCAAGATCGGCGGCGGCCAGGTTCTCGGAAAGGCGGTGAAGCTTCGTGGTGCCCGGGATCGGCGCGATCCATGGTTTCTGTGCCAGCAGCCAGGCCAAGGCGATCTGGGCCGGGGTCGCGCCCCTTTTCGCCGCCAGGTCCTTCAGCACCGTGACCAAGGCCTGGTTGGCGCTGAGCGCCTCACCGCCAAAGCGTGGAACGATGCTGCGGAAGTCGTCCTTGCCAAAGGTCGCGTCGGCGGCGATGGACCCGGTCAGGAAGCCCTTGCCCAACGGGCTGAAGGGCACGAAGCCGATGCCGAGCTCTTCCAGGGTGGGGATCACCGCCTGCTCGGGCTCGCGCCACCAGAGGGAATATTCGCTTTGCAGCGCCGTCACCGGCTGCACGGCGTTAGCTCGCCGGATGGTCTCGACGCCGGCTTCGGAAAGACCGAAGTGCTTGACCTTGCCTTCGGCGATCAGGTCCCGGACCGTACCCGCCACGTCCTCGATCGGCACCTCGGGATCCACGCGGTGCTGATAGTAGAGATCGATGGCTTCGAGCCGCAGACGCTTCAGCGAGCCTTCGGTGACCTGGCGGATGGTCTCGGGGCGGCTTGAGAGCTTCTGCTCGCCGAACGACTGGCCCGGTTCGAAGCCGAACTTGGTGGCGATCACCACTTGGTCTCTGAACGGCTCCAGCGCCTCGCCGACCATGGCCTCATTGGCCTCGCCGTAGATCTGGGCTGTGTCAAAGAAGGTGACCCCTTGCTCGACGGCCGCGCGGATCAGCGCGATCCCGGCGTCCTTGTCGACGGCCGGGCCATAACCGTGGCTCAGGCCCATGCAGCCAAGGCCCAGGGCCGACACCTCGAGACCGCTACGCCCAAGAATGCGCTTTTCCATGTGGTGCTCCGTTTGCTGTCGCGAACGCGGAGCCCCCTTGCGCCTTCGCATGGTTGGCAAGATAGGCCTGGCTGGTTCCGGCGATTAGGCCCCATAATCGCCATGTCGTTTTTAGCGAGACTAATAAATGGCTCAGGGTTTCGACGAACTGGCCGCGTTCGCCGCGGTGGCCAAGGAGCGCAGCTTCACGCGCGCCGGCGCCAAGCTTGGCGTATCGCCCTCGGCGCTTAGCCAGACGATCAAGGGGCTGGAGGGGCGGCTGGGCGTTCGCCTCCTGACGCGCACGACGCGCAGCGTTGCGCCCACGGAGGCGGGAGAGCGCCTGCTGCAAACTATCGCCCCGCGCTTCGAGGAAATCGAGCAGGCGCTGGCCGCGCTCGCCGACATGCGCGAGCGACCCGCCGGCACGATCCGGATCACCGCCGGCGAACACGCGGCGCGCGCGGTCCTGCAGCCGGGCCTGGCCAAGCTTCTGCCGGACTATCCGGACATCCGTGTCGAGATCGTCGTCGACTATGGACTGGTGGACATTGTCTCTGAGGGGTTCGACGCTGGCGTACGTCTTGGCGAGCAGGTGGCCAAGGACATGATCGCCCTGCGCATAGGCCCCGACATGCGCATGGCCGTCGTCGGATCACCGGCGTACTTCGAAGGGCGCCAGCGACCGCTCACGCCACAGGACCTCACGGACCACAACTGCATCAACATGCGCCTGCCGACCTATGGCGGCCTTTTCCCGTGGGAGTTCGAGCGGGATGGACGCGAGGTGAAGGTGCGGGTGGATGGGCAACTGGTGTTCAACACCATTCGCCAGCGTCTGGACTCGGCGCTGCAGGGTCTTGGTCTGGCCTACATGCCCGAGGATGTCGCCGCGCCCTGCATCGCCTCCGCAGAGTTGATCCGCGTGCTGGAAGACTGGTGCCCGCCGTTCACGGGCTATCATCTCTACTATCCCAGCCGCAGACACGCTTCGCCGGCCTTCTCGCTGCTGATCGAGGCGCTCCGATTCAAGGAACGCTAAGCGGCCATCGCGGACACATTTGTTAGATCGGCTAAAAACACCAAGTCGTTTCCGCCCGCTAATCGAGGCTTTGTCGCCGCGATAGCCTTGCTTCGAAGTTCGAAGGGAGATCGACAATGGGCGTGACCGCCAGCCTTTCGTTCCGCGCCAGTGTCATGGCGCTCTGCGCGACCTTTGGTGTCCTTGGCCTCGCGCCCACGGCCGTGTCGCAGACGCTGAAGTCCGTCCAGGTTCCCGACAAGCCCCTGGTCTTGAAGAGCCGGGGCAGCTTCTTCGTGGGCGGTCGCTCGGTGGAGCAGAAGGCGAGCGAGATCCTCCTCGGCCCCGATGACAGCGTCACGGTCGACCAGATGTACGTCGAGTACATGGTCCCGGTCGGCAAGGCGAAGCTTCCGGTGGTGATGATCCATGGCGCGGCGCTCAGCGGCAAAAGCTACGACACCACGCCCGACGGTCGCATGGGGTGGTTTGAGTATTTCGTCCGCGAGGCGCATCCGACCTACGTCGTGGACCAAGTCGGCCGGGCGCGCTCGGGGTTCAACCAGGCCGCGCTGAACAACAGGTTGTCCGGCGCCAGCGCCGCGCCGACCGGATCGGTCGCGCCGACCGCGCCCGGCGCGCCAGCCGCGATGGGACAGGGGGCCTTCCGCTTCGGCGACCGGGTGGGCGTCTGGACCAACTTCCGCTTCGGGCCGAAGTTCGGCAAAGCCTTCCCAGGACAACAGTTTCCCGTCGAGGCCATTGGCGAACTCTCCAAGCAGGCCATTCCCGACCTCACCTCGCAAGTGCCGTTTCCCAATCCGACGCTGAAGGCTTTGTCGGATCTCGCGATCCAGCTGAACCACGCAGTGCTCATCAGCCACTCACAGTCGGGACCTTTTCCGATGGATGCGGCGCTGATCGACCCCACGGGCGTCGCCGGCATTGTCGCCGTCGAGCCGGGCGCCTGCCGAGGCAACTACACGGACGAGCAGATCGCCAAGCTGGCCAAGATTCCGACCCTGGTGGTGTTCGGCGACAACCTGGCGGTTCCGACAGGGCTGGACGGCATCACATGGCAAAACCGCCTCGATGGCTGCCGCGCCTATGCCGCGCGCATCAAGGCCGCTGGCGGTCGGGTTGACATCATCGCGACCGCCGAGCTGGGCATACGCGGCAACAGCCACATGCTGATGCAGGACAAGAACAACCTGCGGATCGCGGACCTCATTCTGAAGTGGATCGACGCGCGGGTAATCTATCAGGCAGACTGACTAGGTGCTTGGCCAGAGGCCGCTACAGGGCATGAAGGAGTCGCATGACCCCACCCTCAATCGCCGATCACGCCCCAGAAGCGCTCCTGAATTGGACCTGTATGGATGCGTTCAAGGCCGCACCGATCGAACGGATCGCGGTAGCCAAGAGCGGATTGCCCGCACGCTGGGTCAAACTCGCTCTTGGTGATTTTATGCTTGGGTGTGGACGAGAACTGTCGACTCTGAAGCTTTCCCAGAGGGGCATAGGCAGAATGGCGGCCATCGGCGCGCGCCTGTCCGTAGGAAGAAGCGAATGCGCCCTTGGAATAGCGGTGCTGATTGGCCAGATTGAAACGATGGTGAGAGCTTCCGGTGAGCCTGCCGAGTTCAACGCGTCCAACTGGTTTGCCCAGTGGGTGACGTCACCCTTACCGGCTCTGAGCGGCGAGCGCCCCATCGAGTATTTGGATACTTGGGATGGTCGCGTCGTGCTGTCGCGCCTTCTGGCCCAGATGCAGAGCAGCGCCTACGTCTAAGCGGCCTCGCTAATTGCCGGCCAAAACGTAGACCTTGCTTTCAAGGAGAGGCCCCTGCGGGTCTCCTTGCGGGACAGACACCGACGTCTACTCACGGCGCTTGCCTGTCAATGCTCTCTGTATTTTGCACTCGGGAAAGCGGGAAGATCGTTATATTCCGTGAACACCTTGGACATTCACTACCTGCAGTGCCCGCCTTAGGTCGCCTCGCATCAGAACTTCGATTGGCCGTTCATCGCCCAGGAGGTCATTCTCATTGACCAAGAAGTTCAACACCGACCAAGGGCTTTGAAAGCCAAGCGCAGCTTGAACATCCGCCAGACCAACAACAACGTGGCCGTCGCCATCAAACTGCGCTGCGGGAAAATACCGGCGCCCCCCGACGCCCCTGACGGCCAAAAGCGAACCGTTGGCGACGAGGACATCAACGTTTCGACGGGAAAGGCCTAGGCGAGCGCACACCTCGCGTAACGGAACTGTCCCTCCAGAGGAGCGGAGATCTTCTCTTGAATTGAGCAGCCCTCGCGCGGTTGCCCGGGCCCGAGCATCAAGGTCTGACATCAGGACGTAGGAGCGTGTCGTCGATCACCCGCGTCAGGGCGGCGAGAATGCGATCTCTCGCATACGCGCGTTCCGGCGCCCCCTCGCTGGCCCGCACGATCTCCAACATCGCGTGGTTGAAGATCGCGATATGGACATCCACTCGTGAACGCTGATCCGCGCCGCCGATAGACTCCACGACCGCGTCAATGAGGGACGTGACCCGTATGGCCGGCGCTTCCATAACCGATCCGCGCTCTCAAGTTACACACATCGAGTGTGAAAATCACACTCATCATGTGTAGAGGGTTGGCCCCAGGCCCGCAACGCTTGTCGTGTGTCGAATGCTGACCTCCTTAGATTTGGCCGAACGGTGCGCCTGCTGCGCTCCGCAGCTGGGCTTAGCCAGGAAGAGCTGGCCGACCGGTCGGGACTCCACCGCAACTATATCGGCGGCGTTGAGCGCGGTGAGAGGAACGCTGGCCTAAAAGCAGTCTATGCTCTGGCGCGAGGGCTGGGCGTCGAGCCGGCTGAGCTGTTTCGAGCCTAGCGCGCAGAGCAAGACGGCTAAATAAGCTTCAGCTACAATGTCCTCGTGATCGAGGGCCGTCATGGTCGTGCTGACAACAACACGAGACCAAATCCGCGTCGGAGCCGCCGCCAAAAGGGCGGGCGGTTATGATGAGCTTATACGGCTCGATCGAGAGAAGAGACGAGCTGGCAAGGGCGCTGTACTGAAACGGAGACCCGACGGCCGTCTCTACTATGTACCCGCCGATGAGCAAGCGTGTCATGCCAAACCTGAGCTGCCCGCCGTAAACGCGCCGTCTGCGGGACCAGAGCTTTTGGCGAGGAAGACCTTGCTTCGGCGGCTCTTTAGTTGGTGGGCTTCGCTGCGCCGATCTCAGACCTAGTCTTGGGATGAAAATGCGTCGCGCTCGGCGCGCATATCCTCAGCGTTACACCTGTGCATCCGATCCAGCCGATTTTGCGATGAGGTGACGTCGGCGGCGGCCATGGTGAAGCATGACCGTGCCCATAGCGGCGACGCCATAGCAGAGCCATTCCGAAATCCAGCGCGTTTGCGGAAATCCCAGTTGAGCCAGCATCCATCCGATCACGGCGCCAACAATCAGCATCCGAGCCCAGCGCTCCGTTCGTGGCATATGCGCCAAGCAAGTCTCCGAAGTGCAGGCCTCGCAGGCTTCGTCGGCAAGCAGGCTTCTGATCCTAGCGCGCAGACGTTCGGTTTCGGGCGTCGCCAGCTGCTTCGTCGGACTGGGCTGATTGTCATTCATTAGGCGACCAACCGCATTGCATGGTCGAGAAACGCCGGATCAGCGCCCCGGACGCTGACGAAATGGCGATAGATCAACATGATGAGCTCGACCTTTCGGGCCTGCTCAAGCGGGCGCAACCGTCCCGCCAAGCGGCGCTCTACCTCTTCATGCACTATCGTGAGCAATTGGAAATCCACCTCTGCCGCGTAGTCTCGCGGATCGGTGTCGCCGCCGTCCAATAGCCAGACCGGATCGACTCCAAACACACGATAGAGGTTGCGCACGGCCGTGGCGGATACCTCGCGCTCACCGCGCTCATAGTTTTGGTACGTGCGAAGGCCCAATCCCGCGGCGTCGGCCATTCCCGCCTGGGTTAAACCCTTGGCTTGTCGAAGCCGGAGCAGGCGCAGTCCTATAGCGGCGTTGGGATAGTCAGCCATCAGCATACCCATTTGTGCTAGCTTTAGTCTAACTTCTTTCGTTAGATATGCGCATGACTCCAGCCATGCGGCAACATCAGCGCATCAAGGCCAGCCTTCAACTTCGAGGCACGTCGCTTTCAGCGATCGCTCGGCAGCTGGAGGTTCGCGCGTCGACTGTGACGACTGTGAGCCAAGGTCTACGTCGATCCGAGCGCATTGAAAGCGCGATCGCCGGGGCCCTGGGTCTTGCCCCGCGAGATCTTTGGCCGGAGCGCTATCAGCAAAGAACCGAGGGAGAAGCGCCCCAGTAGATCTGACTTGAATTTTTAGCTTGGCGGATAAGCGAAACCCCGGACGTTGGCGCGTCCGGGGCGTCTGAAATCTAGAACCGTTTGGAACCGGTTTCTAAATTTCCCTCGCTCACGCGCCGCTGTCAACCGTGCGCCGACCGCACGGCGCGATGTCGCGCGCCTATCCGCCTCCCAAGAACGTGGAGAGGCAAATGGTAGATCATAGAGCTATAGTTATGCAGGCGTTGTCCACTGATCACAGCGCCCGAAGGATCGCGCTGCGTCTGAACTGCGCCCATTCAACAGTTTCGAGGTACAAATCAGTAGCGCTCAAACTTGGCTGGACGACTGAACACGTCCGATCATTAACCGACGACGAGATTGCGGCCGGCATTAACCCAAAAAGGGAGGGCGAGAATAAATTCATCGAGCCAGACTGGACTATTGTAGAGGCGCAGCTCCGAAAAAAGGGCGTAGATCGTTACATGCTCTGGGAGGAGTACGAGGATAGCGTGCCGAGCGGTGATGCAATGTCTTACCGCGAGTTCTGTCGCCGCCTTCAGAAAAGTCGCAAACGCTTCGGCCTCGTCATGCGGCAAGAGCACCTGGCGGGCGAGAAGCTCTTCGTCGACTTCATGGGCGGCCGGCCACATTGGTGCGCCGGCGGACCTTGTCGGCCCGCCCGAGCCGGAGACCACGACGCTGCTCGGCGCTCTGGTCAAGCGTTTGACCACTTCTTAAGCGCCGTTTCCAAGACGGTTGTGACGCGGCTCGACGCGTTCAGGAACGGCCTGTCAGCCCGCTGAGAACATCGGCGGAGCGGATCGGAATATGGCGCAGACGGACGCCGACCGCGCGGAAGATGGCGTTGGCGATGGCCGGAGCGACCACTGTCGTCGCCGGTTCGCCCAGGCCGACCGGGACCTCGACGCTGTCGACGAACTGGATGTCCAGCTCCGGCGTGTCGGAAATCCGAAGCGGCGTATAGGTGTCGAGGTTCAGGTCCTTGACCTGGCCGTCCACGAATTCGGTCCCCTCGTGCAGGGCCATGCTCAGGCCCCATAACGCCGCGCCCTCGGTCTGGGCGAGGGCGCCGTCGGGATCGACGATGGTCCCGGCGTCGGTCACCAGGGTAAGCTTTTGCACAGTGACCACGCCGGTGGCGCGATCCACGTGGACGCGGGCGACGCACGCCACCCAGGTGGGCATGTCGCGTTCCTGGCCGAAGCTGGTGGCCAGGCCCAGGGCGGTGTCCTTGGGCAGGGGCCTGCCCCAGCCGGCGGCTTCGGCAGCGCGCCTGACGACCTCGGCCTGGCGCTTGGCGCCGCCCTTGGTGCTGGCGTCGCTGCCGGCGTTGGCGCCCGCGCCTGTCAGCAGCTTCAGCCGCAGGGCTACCGGATCGGTCTTGAGGTGATGGGCGGCCTCGTCGATGAAGCTCTCACCCGCCCAGTTGGTCCAGCCCGGTCCCACCGATCGCAGCCAGCCTGGACGGAAGGTCTCGTTGGCCAGGTCGTTGTTGATGGCCCGCACCTTGTGCGCGCCGACCTCGTACCAGTGGTCGGCGCCGGAGATGGCGAAGGGGTCATAGGCCACGCCATTCTTGCCCTTGGGCATCAGGGCCGGCGCATTGGCCAGGGTCGGCCAGCCGGCGGCGGCGTGATGCTCCTGGGCGAGGATGTTTCCCGCCCCGTCGAAGGCCATGCGGATCGTCTGCACCGAGGGCGAGCGCACCGAGTCGAAGCGCACGTCGTCCTCACGGGTCAGCACCAGCTTGACCGGCTTGCCCAGCGCCTTGGCCGCCAGGGCCGCCGGCACCGCGTAGTCGCCGTTCAGCCGTCTCCCGAAACCGCCGCCCAGCATGTAGGTGCGCATGACGATCTTGGTCTCGGGACGTCCCAGGGCCTTGGCCAGGGTCGGCAGGATCAGGCTCTGCCACTGGTTGCCGGTGTGAATCTCCATCACCCCGTCCTTCTCGAAGGCCAGGGCGTTGAGGGGCTCGAGCTGGAAGTGCAGCACGGTGGCGGCGGTGTAGGTCTGCTCCAGCACCGACTTGGCGGCCTTGAAGGCCGAAGCGGTGTCGGCGGTCTTGTTCTCCAGCAGCGCCCCGCCGTCGGCCTTGGCGATCAGGCTTGCGGCGTGGTCCTGCAGGTCCTTTTCCGACACCTTGGCGCCGGGGCCGGCGGCCCATTTCACCTTGACCAGTTCCGACGCGCGCAAGGCCGCCGGATAGCTCTCGGCGATCACCAGCACCCAGCCGGGCACGGTGTCCGACGGATCTTCCAGCGTCAGGCAGCGCAGGTAGCCCTTGATCTTCTTCGCGGCGCTGTCGTTCACCGACAGCACCTTGGCCCCGTGGCGGGTAGGCGGCAGCTTGGGACGCGCGAACACCATGCCGGGGACCTTGGCGTCTATGCCGTAGATCGCCGTTCCGTTGGTCTTGGCGGCGATGTCCAGCGCCTTGCCCGGCTTGCCGATCAGCTTGCGCTCGGCGGCCGGCTTGATCGGCAGCTTGGCCAGTTCCTCGGGCGTGAACTGCCGCGCGACGCCGCCGCGCTTGACGATGTCGCCGTACGAGATCGACTTGCCGCCGACATGGACCACGCCGCCGCGCGCCGTCCCGCCGGTCGGCGAGACGTTCAGCAGCTTGGCCCCGGCCTCGACCAGGGCGATGCGTCCGGCCGCGCCGGCCTGGCTGAAGATCGGGAAGGTCTGCCACACCGACCAGCTGCCGCCGGTGACCATCAGGCCCCACTTGGGATCGGTGTCGACATGGACGATGCGGACCTTGTCCCAGGCCACGTCCAGCTCGTCGGCCAGGATCCGGGCGAGGGCGGTGCCGACATGCTGGCCCATCTCGGCCCGGATGATGTTGACCGTGACGATCCCCTCGCCATCGATGGCGAACCACAAGGTCGGCTCGAAACGAGGGCCGGTCGCGGTCATCGGAACACCGCCGGGCGCGGCCGGATCCATCGCCGCCTCGACCAGGGCCGAGAAGCCAAAGGCCAGGCCGGCGCCGGTGGAGGCGACCAGGAAGTTGCGACGCGACAGCAGGCTGCCCGGTGCGCTTTTCGTCGGCAGGCGGCTCACGACTTTTCTCCCATCGCGGCGGCGGCCTGCTTGATGGCGGCGCGGATGCGGACATAGGTCATGCAGCGACACAGGTTGCCGCTCATGGTGGCGTCGATGTCCTGGTCGGTGGGGGCGGGGAAGTCCTTGAGCAGGGCGGCGGCCTGCATGATCTGGCCCGACTGGCAGTAGCCGCATTGCGGGGTCTGCAGCTCCAACCAGGCCTGCTGGACGGGGTGCTGGCCGGCCGGGTCCAGGCCCTCGATGGTCGTCACCTCGGCCCCGTCGACTGCGCTGATTGGCGTGATGCAGGAGCGTGTCGCGCGACCGCCGACATGGACCGTGCAGGCGCCGCACATGCCAATGCCGCAGCCGAACTTGGTGCCGGTCAGGCCGATGTCGTCGCGGATCACCCACAGCAGGGGCGTATCTTCGTCGGCGTCGATGGAGACGGCCCGACCGTTGATCGTGAACTGGGTCATGGCTGGTTCACTTTCCCTGCGCGCGGATGGCCGCGACCTTCTTCTCGAGGTTCGGCCAGGCGGGCTTGTCCGTGCGCGTCGCGCGCAGATAGGTCGACAGCTTGGCGATGTCGGCGTCGCTGAAGCGGCTGAAGCCCGGCATCACCACGCCCGGCGCGCCGTCCTTGGCGCTGACGCCGTACAGCACCACCTGGATCAGGTTGGTCGGATCATCCAGGTTGACGGCGCTGTTGAGGGCCAGGTCCGGACGGAGCGGGTTGGGCTGGCCCGCGCCGTTGTAGTGGCACGACGCGCAGGCCGCCGTGTAGAGCCTTGCAGACGGATCGTTCTGCGGCCCGACGTTCAGCCGGTTGGCTGCGACCGCGCGTTGCAGGGCCGGGGCCAGGGTCGAGGCGCGTGTCGCCGCGCCGTCGCGATCTGCGAAATAGACCGCCAGGGCATGGATGTCGGCGTCGGGCAGTTTGATGAGTCCATCGTGGACGACCGGCGCCATCGGGCCCGCCGCGACGCCGTGATAGCGGCTGACCCCCGTGCGCAGATAGGCGACCAACTCGGCTTGATCCCAGGGAGCAGGTGAGGGATTGGCGGCGGTCAGGGGCGGGGCGATCCAGTTGTCGATCGCCGCGCCGGCAAAGGCCTTGTCGTGCTTCTCGGCGCCGAGGACATTGCGCGGCGTATGACAGGCGCCGCAGTGGCTGACGCCTTCGGCCAGATAGGCGCCGCGGTTCCATTCCGCGCTCTTGGTCTTGTCGGGCTCGAAGCGGCCGGGCTTGAAGAACAGCAGCTTCCAGCCAGCCTGAAGCGCGCGGATGTTCAGCGGGAACGGGACGCTGTTTTGCTTCGCCGGGGCGACGACCGCCGGCCGCGTCATCATGTAGGCGTAGAGCGCCGTGACATCGCCGTCCGACAGCTTGGTGAAGTGATCATAGGGGAAGGCCGGAAACAGGTGGGCGCCGTCGCGCGCCACGCCCTCGTGCATCGCCCGGCGGAAGGCCGCCTCCGACCACGTGCCTATCCCGGTCTTCTCGTCGGGGGTGATGTTGGTCGAGTAGATCGTGCCGAAGCTCGTCTTCATCGGGTAGCCGCCGGCAAACGGCTGGCCGCCCTTGGCCGTGTGGCAGGTCGAGCAATAGCCGGCGCCCGCGAGCACCTCGCCGCGCGCGATCAGGTCCGGGGCGAAGCTTGACGGCGCTGGCGGCGCGATCTTGCCGATGGCCGGCCGCCAGGCGAAGACACTGAAACCGACCAGCCCCACGGCCGCCAGAGCCAGCAGTCCGACAAGGATTCGTTTCAGCACGGGAGACCCTCCTGGCGGTCCCGCGCGGACGCGTAACGCCCATCCGCAGCGAGGCCAGATGCGCGGAGCTTGGGAGCTATTTCGTGGCGCGGCAAGCTGTTCAGCTCAGGTGCGAGTCGATCTCAGCCACGCGGGCGATATCCAACCGGCTCGCTAGACGACCGTGCCCACCATACGGCCGATACCGGCAGTTACGGCCATGGCCAGCGCGCCCCAGAAGGTGACGCGCAACGCCGCTCGCCAAGGCGAGGCCCCGCCTGCCTTGGCGCCAGCGACGCCCAGAAGCGCCAGGCAAACCAGCGCCACCAAGACCACACTGGGAACGATCACGGACGCCGGCGTCAGAACGGCGACGATCAGGGGCGCGGCCGCGCCGACCGTGAAGCTGCCGGCGGAGGCGAGGGCCGCCTGCACCGGCCGCGCCGTCGTCGCCAGCGAGATGCCCAGTTCGTCGCGGGCGTGAGCGTCCAGCGCGTTCTTGGCCATCAATTGGGTGGCGACGATTTTCGCGGTCTCGGGTTCGAGACCCCGCTGCACATAGATCTGGGCCAGCTCGGCGTGCTCGGCCTCGCTGTCGGTTTTCAGCTCTTCCGTCTCCCGTGCGATATCGGCTTTCTCGGTGTCGGCTTGGGAGCTGACCGACACATATTCTCCAGCCGCCATCGACATGGCCCCGGCTACCAGCGCCGCCACGCCCGCAACCAGGATCTCGCTGGACTTGGCGGAGGCGGCGGCGACCCCGACGATCAGGCTGGCCGTGGAGACCAGGCCGTCATTGGCGCCCAGCACGGCGGCGCGCAGCCAGCCGATGCGAGAGACCAGATGGGCTTCGGGGTGGCGATAGGATCGGACCATGGCGGCATCTTTCCGGGACGTGCGTCTGCATCACCCAGGAGGTGATGCGGACACGGGGGAGGGTTGCTCGCGGGGTCAGGCTTGGGCGCCCTCGCGCCGCGGCAGGCGCCAACCCGGGCGGATGAAGTGGCAGGTGTAGCCGTTGGGGATCCGCTCCAAGTAGTCCTGGTGCTCGGGCTCGGCTTCCCAGAAGTCTCCGGCGGGCTCGACTTCGGTCACCGCCTTGCCGGGCCACAGGCCCGAGGCGTCGACGTCGGCGATGGTCTCTACCGCCACGCGTCGCTGATCTTCGGACGTGTAGAAGATGGCCGAGCGATAGCTGCGGCCAAGGTCGTTGCCCTGCCGGTTCAGCGTGGTCGGATCGTGGATCTGGAAGAAGAACTCCAGAAGCTGGCGATAGCTGATCAAGGCCGGATCGAACTGGATCTCGATCGCCTCGGCGTGGTCGCCGTGATTGCGGTAGGTGGCGTTGGGCGTATCGCCGCCGGAATAACCGACTCGGGTCGAGATGACGCCCGTGTAGCGGCGCAGCAGATCCTGGACGCCCCAGAAGCATCCGCCGGCCAGGATGGCGGTTTCGACCTTGGCGTTCATGGCGGCGCGTCCTATCAAGAGCTGAGAGCGTCGCGTGTTTCACGCGACGCCTAGCAAGTGGGTATGGATGCGGAGATGTCCAGGATTGCGTGCTCCGGCCCTTCAGCTCGCTGTGGGTTTCGGGCGCGATAGATACACGCTGCCCATGATCAGCAGCGCCGCCGCGAGGAAGCCGAGGTTCACCGCCCAGGCCACGGGATCGGCGAAGCGACCGCCATGCAGGCCGATATGGACCAGGGCGACTCCGGCGAACAGCGTCGCCGACAGAAGCCGCAGACGTGCGGAGATCACCGCTGGCGTCCAGGCGATCGTCGTGGCGCTCGCGGCCAGGGTGACCAGGCCCCACACGGCGACAGGCGGAGCCGGCGCGACCAGGGCGACCAAGGCCGAGGCGGCGTAGGCGACCGGCTGGCTCCAGACGAAGGCGATCCAGACCCGCTCCCAACGCGGGGCCGGGCGGCCCTTGTCGCGACGGCGGGCCAGCCAGATGGCGACGCCGCTGGAGGTCACGGTGGTCAGGCCCAGGCCGAGCAGGAAGTAGGCGACCTTGACCGGCCAGCCGCCGAACCAGCCGAAGTGCAGCGGGGCCACGGCGCCCAGCACGCGGACGCCGACCGAGCCGCTTTCGTAGCCGACCTCGCCCAGACGCTTGCCTGCGCCGTCTACGACGACCGTTTCGCCACGGGACAAGCGACCCTCGGTGACCAGGTTGACGCTGGCGTGCTGGCCGGCATCGCCGGGGTGCTGGACAAGGATGTAGCTGGCGCGGGCGTGCGGATATTGCCTCTTCAGGCTTTCGAGGGCGCCGGCGATGTCGATCAGCCTGGCGGCCGGGCGGGGATCGTCGGCGACGGTGGGACCTCGAAACAAAGCATAGGCCTTGCTGGTGTCGCCCTTGAAGGTGGCCAAGGCCAGAACCCCGACGATGATCGTCGTCAGACCCAGGAAGGCGCCCGTCAGCGACACGACGAGGTGGAACGGCAGGCCCCAGATCGAGATACGATTGTGCAGGTCCGCCTCCTGCAGGCGCTTGGAGCCGCCCCAGCGGAAGGCGAAGGCGTCCTTGAAGACCCGCGGATGCGACAGCACGCCCGAAATCAACGAGGACAGCAACGCCACACCCGTCAGGCCGACGACGAAGCCGCCCCAGGCGCGGGGCAGGTGCAGGACGGTGTGCAACTCGGCTTGGAATTCGCTCCAGGGCAGATTCTGTTCACCGGCCAAGCGGCCGGAGGCGTCAAAAAGGTAGGTGTGCTCGCCGCCCTTGGCGTCCTCGCCATGCACCGACAGGCGGGGCGAGGCGGGCTCGGGCAGGCGGATGAAGAGGTCGTGGGCCTTCGGGTTCTTGGCCAGGACCGCGCGGAAAGCCGCGTCGGCGGCCTGGGGCGCGGCGTCGTACAGCACCGGTCCGGCGGGCTGTTCCCAGCGGTTGAACTCGTAGGTGAAGACGGCGATCGAGCCCGAGAAGCAGACCAGGTAGATCAGGGCCGCGAAGGCCAGGCCGAGCGCCGAGTGGCCGGCCAGCATGGCGCGGACGAAGTCGGCGGGGATTTTCGGCCAGATCGGCTTGCCACCAGTCTTGGCTTTAGGGGCTTTGGCGCGCTTGGCCGACGCGGCGGTGGTCGAGCCGTCCATCACAACGCTCCTTTCAGGAAGGCCGCGCCCAGGGTCGCGACCGAGACGCCGGCCAGGACGGCGAAGGCGCGCAGGATCCTGTTGTCGGAAAGGGTCCAGGCCATGCCGCCGGCCCACAGGAACGGCACGATAAGTCCGCCGATGACCATGCGACTCTGAATCTGGCCCGGCGCGCAGATGGCCACGGCCAGACCGCAGCCCAGCGCCGCGACGCCGGCCAGCGGTCCGGCCAGGAAGCCTCGCAGCCAGCCCCGCCAGACGACGCGGCGGCGGTCGGAAGGCTCGGGAGCCAGTTCGCGCGCGGCCTTCTTCCTCGCATCGCGCCGTTCGACCCCGGCGCCGACGAAGGGGAGGGCGACGGCGGAGGCGACGGTCAGCATGGCCGCAGGTCCGCGGACCGCGCCCAGCAGCGGTACCGAGGCGGCGATGGCTGCGGCCAGCAGACCCCAGCCGCCCAGGATCCGCCAAGGGCGTTCGGGCCCGGGTTCGTTCCAGGCCCGCTTCAGGAGAGACACGCCCGTCAACGGCAGCGGCGCGAGCGCCAGACTCCAGAGCGGGCTCACCAGCGAGTCTCCAGCGTCAGGCCCACCACCCGCGGCTCGCCCAGCATCGACACCGGGATGTCGGTGCGGGTGTACTGGCTGTAGGTCGCGTCGAGCAGGTTCTTGCCATAGACGTAAGCGCCCCAGTGCTGGCGCTCGTAGCCGAAGCGGCCGTTGAACAGCACACGGCCCTTGACCTGGGAGTCCTGGGCCTGGTCGATGCCGGCGGCCGAGTAGGCCTTGGACTTGTAGCTCCCGTCCAGGTGGGCGATCCAGCCGTCGCCAAAGCGGTAATCGCCGCCGAGCGCCGCCGTCCAGCGCGGGGCGTAGGGGAATTCCGAACCCGACAGGTTGCGATTGACCTCGCCCGTCGTGATCGTGAAGTCGTCGAACTTGGTCCGGGCGTGGCCGAGCGAGGCGTACCACGACAGCTGCGACGTCAGCTGCCGGGCGACCTCCAGCTCGAAGCCATAGAGGTGCGATCTGCCGGCGTTCTTGACCTCGGAGTCGAAGGCGTTGAGGCCCAGATTGACGACGACCTGCTGGTCCTTCCAGTCGGTGTAGAAGGCGTTGGCGTTAACCGTCAGGGTCCCGTCCAGCCAGGTGGTGCGCAGCGAGGCCTCGTAGTTCCAGGTGTATTCCGGATCATAGGCGGCGACGCTGGAGCGGGCCTGGTTCACGGTCGAACCACCCGAGCGATAGCCGCGCTGTGCCGTCAGGCTGGTGTTGATGTTGGGCGTCCATTCGTACTTCAGGCCCACTTTCGGCAAGAAGGCGTTGAACTTGCGGGTATCTTCGGGCGCCGAAGCGTTGGCCTGGGCGATCATGCTGGCGACGAAGCCGTTTACCTGGGTGACGTAAGGCGCATAGGGGCCAAAGCTCGCCGCGCTGGGATAGGTCCCGGCGAAGACGGCGGTCTGCTTCGTGGCGCCGGTGTTCTCCTCGTGGTCGTAGCGGAAGCCGCCCAGAAGCGAAAACTTATCGGTGAGGGCGAAACTGGCGTCGGCGAAGATAGCGCTGGTCTTGATCGTCGAAGGCTGATCGCCGGAATAGTCGACCGGGATAACCGGCATGGCGGCGATGTAGAGGTTGGCGAAACCGTTGGCCTGGGTTGATGCGGCCGCCTGCTGCGCAGGCGTCGGGTTCGGCTGGCCAGAGAGCAGGGTCGAGGTCAGAACATTGACCAGAGTGGCGCGTGGGAACGGCACGTTGGTCCGGCTGATCGACAAGTCCTTGGCGTCGCGATTGGCGTGGTAGAGGCCGACCAGGCCCTTGAGCCGCCCGCCCTCATAGTTCAGCCGGACTTCCTGGGACGTGGTCTCGGTCGTCTGGTCGCGCGTTCCGTATGACGAGCGGACCGGCGCGAAGTCGAAGTCGATCGTGGCGTCGGTCTTGACCTTGTTCCACGAGACGATGGCGTTCAGCGTCAGGGCTTCGGAGAGCTTGTAGCTGCCGTCGACCGTGAAGATGTCGACCTTGGAACGCGTGCGCGACGGATCGCCCGACAGGTCGACGCGATGATCGTAATAGTCGGGCCGGTCGGTGCGCGAATAGGTGAACTGGTAGCCGGACTCGCGCTTGTTGTGGGCGTAGGTGGCCAGCACCTTCAGGTCGGGCAGGGCGGTGGGGGTGTAGAGCAGCTTGCCGCGGACATAGAGGTTGTCGACCGCTTCGACGTCCTGCTGCAGCGTCGGATTGTAGACGAAGCCGTCGCTTTCCTTCTTCTGTACGGCGACGCGGAAGGCCAACTGGTCGGCGATGATCGGGCCGCCGGCCGCGATGCCCGCCGTACGCTCGTCGCCGCTGGCCAGGCCGACGCTGGCGCGGAAGCTGGGCGTATAGCTGGGGTTGGCCGAGGTGATGATCACCGCGCCGGCCAGCGAGTTGCGGCCTTGCAGGGTCGACTGCGGACCCCGGAAGACCTCGACCTGGCCGACGTCCCACAGTTCCAGCGGGCCGCCGAAGGTGGCTTCCAGCGGCAGGGCCGCGCCGTCGACATAGACGGTGGCCAGGCCGGCCGTGCCGCCGCCCGAGACGTTCATGTTGCTGACGCCGCGGATGGTGAAGCCGGTCTTGCCGTAGGTCTCGCTCATGTTCGCCGTTCGGGCGACCACGTCATAGAAGGTCCGCAGGTTCTCGCGCTCGATGCGGGCGGCCGTCGTAACGGCGACGCTCGTCACGGTTTGCTGCAGTGAGCGGGATGTCTTCTCACCGGTCACCACCACGGCCTCGACGGCGGTCGCCTGATCGGCGGCGGGCGGCGTCGCGGGCGCCGTCGCCTCGGCGGCGGCGGTGTGAGCCAGGGCCAGAATCCCAAGCGAGCAAGCGGTCAGCAGAGAGCGGCGCATCAAGTCCCCCAAAATCGAACAATGGGGGAGGGCGCTAAGCTAGTTAAAAATGCGAGTCAATCTCATTATCAACAAGCGGGGAGGACTCTCGGGGCCGTGCAGATCACGCGATGGCGGGATAGACACGCCTTTCCAGACGGCGAAGAGGCGACTGCCAGCGGCGCAGCAAGCGCCCTGGACTGTCAGGCGCGCTTTGGCGCCGCTAGCTGACCTTCGATGACAGTCTGGACGCCGCCGAGACCTCGAAATGCTCCGGCGCGGCTAGGCGGTCTTCCGCGCGCACATTCCACCGGGGGCCGGTCTCAGCCCCGCGCGGGGAGCCTGATCCGGTTCGATTCGGCTCGAGCCAGCACCAGACTCATTGCGCACAGTACGGTCAGGCCGGCCGCGACGAAGCAGGCGGGGCAATGGCCGGCCATCGACCAGGCGTCCTGCCGGCTGCTGCACAGCGGACCGGCCATCAGGCGCGGCAGCGCCTGGGCGAGGGCGATCGCCCAGGCGACCAGGGCGGTCGCGCCAGCGAATGGGGCGATGAAGCGAAACTTGGCCGACATGAAGCTCTCCGGAAGCATGGAGACACAGTCCTCCCGGATCGCGTTCCCGGCTTTGATGCGCATCAAAGCCGCGCTTGGCGGCGCATGACACCACGGTGCGACGTTCGCCGCAGGGAGTCTGCATGTCCGCCCCGTCCCACACCAGCGTCAGGTCCCCAGCGGGATCCGGCGCCTTACTCATCGTTTCGGCCGTAGGCGCCTTCCTGGCGATCCTCGGCGCGGGGCTGAGCCAGGATCCGATCTTCCGGATGCAGGCCGAGACCATCGCCCTGGCTGGCGTCATCGCCGCCTTCGTGCTGAACGCCGGCCTCTCGGGCGGCACGCTCGTCCATCATCCCGACCGCTATAGCGACAACGTCATCAAGGCCGGGGTCATCGCCACGATGTTCTGGGCCGCCGCCGGCCTGCTGGTCGGGGTGATCATCGCCGCCCAGTTGTCGTGGCCGAGCATCTTCTACTTCCCCGAAGCCGGCTGGCTGAACTTTGGCCGCCTGCGGCCGCTGCACACCTCGGCGGTGATCTTCGCCTTCGGGGGTAACGCCCTGATCGCCACGTCCTTCTGGGTCGTGCAGCGCACCTGCAAGGCGAAGCTGGCGGGCGGTATCGCGCCTTGGTTCGTGTTCTGGGGCTATCAGCTGTTCATCGTGCTGGCCGCGACCGGCTATCTGATGGGCGCGACCCAGGGCAAGGAATACGCCGAGCCCGAGTGGTACACCGACCTGTGGCTGACCATTGTCTGGGTCGCCTATCTGCTGGTGTTCCTGGGTACGATCTGGAAGCGCAAGGAACCCCACATCTATGTGGCCAACTGGTTCTATCTCGCTTTCATCGTCACCATCGCCCTGCTGCACCTGGTCAACAACGCCTCCATCCCGGTGGGCCTGCTGAACCACAAGTCCTACGGCGTCTTCTCGGGCGTGCAGGATGCGCTGGTGCAGTGGTGGTACGGCCACAACGCGGTCGGCTTCTTCCTGACCGCCGGCTTCCTGGCCATGATGTACTACTTCGTGCCCAAGCGCGTTGAGCGGCCGGTCTACAGCTACCGCCTGTCGATCGTGCACTTCTGGGCGCTGATCTTCATCTACATCTGGGCCGGTCCGCACCACCTGCACTACACGGCCCTGCCGCAGTGGGCTCAGACCCTGGGCATGACCTTCTCGATCATGCTGTGGATGCCCTCCTGGGGCGGCATGATCAACGGCCTGATGACCCTGTCGGGCGCCTGGGACAAGCTGCGCACCGACCCCGTGGTCCGGATGATGGTCGTCTCGATCGCCTTCTACGGCATGAGCACCTTCGAAGGCCCGGTGATGTCGATCCGCGCGGTCAACGCGCTCAGCCACTACACCGACTGGACCATCGGCCACGTGCACTCCGGCGCCCTGGGCTGGGTCGGCTTCATCAGCTTCGGCGCGGTCTACTGCCTGGTGCCGTGGCTGTGGAAGAAGAAGGACATGTACTCGACCAAGCTGATAGAGTGGCACTTCTGGATCGCGACCACCGGCATCCTGCTCTACATCGCCGCGATGTGGGTGTCGGGCATCATGGAAGGCCTGATGTGGCGCGCTTACACGCCGCAAGGCTTCCTGGCCTACAGCTTCATCGAGACCGTCTCGGCCAAGCACATCGAGAACGTCATCCGCACGGTCGGGGGCCTGATGTACCTGTCCGGCGCCCTGATCATGATCGTCAACATCTGGAAGACGATCGCTTCGCCCTCCGCCGAGCCGGCCGATGAAACGGCCGCTCCCGCCACCGCGATCGCCTGAGGCCGCCCATGTCTGTCTGGAAGCATCACGCCAAGTTCGAGCGGCATTCGCTGCTGCTCATCGTCGGCATCCTCGTGGTCGTCTCGATCGGCGGCCTGGTCGAGATCGCCCCCTTGTTCTGGCTGCAGGGCACCATCGAGAAGGTGCAGGGCGTCCGTCCCTACACCCCGCTGGAGCTCACCGGCCGCGACATCTATGTCCGTGAGGGCTGCTATCTCTGCCACTCGCAGATGATCCGCCCGCTGCGCGACGAGGTCGAGCGTTACGGCCACTACAGCCTGGCCGCCGAGAGCATGTACGACCACCCGTTCCAGTGGGGGTCCAAGCGCACCGGGCCCGACCTGGCCCGCGTCGGCGGCAAGTATTCTGACGCCTGGCACCGCGACCACCTGATCGACCCGCGATCGGTGGTGCCGGAGTCGGTGATGCCGCCCTACAAGTTCCTGGCCGAGAAGGAGCTGGACTACCACGACATCGTCGACCGGATGAAGGTGCTGCGCACCGAGGGCGTGCCCTACACGGCCGACGAACTGACCAACGCCAAGAAGGATCTCGAGGCCCAGGCCGATCCCTATTCGACCGACGCGGTGGCCCTGCGCGGCCGCTACGGGGCCAAGGTCGTCAACCGTGATTTCGACGGCGATCCCGACAAGATCACCGAGATGGACGCCCTGGTGTCCTATCTGCAGATGCTCGGGACCCAGGTCGACTTCAAGTCCTACAAGGCTCAGGCCCCGGAGAACCAGCGATGAGCCAGCTCTCCTACGAGACCGTGGCGCGCTTCGCGCAGCAAGGCGGGCTGATCTATTTCGGCCTGATCTTCCTGGCGGGTGTCGCCTATGCCCTGCGGCCTTCCAAGAAGGCTGAATTCCAACACGCCGCGCGCATGCCGCTGGATGACGAGGAGCTCTCCTGATGGCTTCCGAACGCAAGACCGACGACGTCACTGGCGTCGAGACCACCGGCCACGAGTGGGACGGCATTCGCGAACTGGACAACCCGCTTCCGCGCTGGTGGCTGTGGACCTGGTATGCCTGCATCGCCTTCGCGGTCGGCTACTGGGTGCTGATGCCCGCCTGGCCGGGCGTGCATGGCTACACCAAGGGCCTCTTGCACCAGTCCGACCGGGCCGCCGTTGGCCACGAGCTCAAGGCGCTGGACGTCCAGCGCGGGGCGGGCGCGGCCCAGCTGCGCACCGCCAGCCTGGAGCAGATCGAGAAGGACCCGAAGCTGCAGGCCTATGCCCAGCAGGTCGGCCAGTCGGTGTTCGGCGACAACTGCGCCACCTGCCACGGCATCGGCGGCACGGGCGGCAAGGGCTATCCCAACCTGCGCGACGACGTCTGGCTGTGGGGCGGCAAGCTGGAGGACATCCAGTACACCATCACCCACGGCGTGCGGACCGGAGCCCCCGGCGCGCGCATGTCCCAGATGCCCGCCTTCGGTCGCGACGAACTGCTCAAGCCCGAGCAGATCGACGACCTGACCGAATATGTCGTCCACCTGTCGAACCGTCCGGCCGACGCCGGGGCCATCGCCCGCGCCAAGCCGATCTTCGACACCCAGTGCGTGGCCTGTCACGGCCTGGAGGGTAAGGGCGACCAGGCCTTGGGCGCTCCCAACCTGACCGACAGCGAATGGCTCTACGGTTCAGACCGCGCGGCCATCCGCGGCCAGATCTTCGCCGGCAACGGCGGGGTGATGCCCACCTGGGGTGGCCGTCTCAGCCCCGAGACCATCAAGGCCATCTCCGTCTACGTCCACGCCAACGCAGGCGGGCAATAGCGGGCCATGCCCACGCTGATTGACAACACCAAGCCCAAGTCCGAGGCGAACTCCGAACATGGACGGGCGGCGGTCTCCGCCGCCGCCCGCGCCAAGGGGAAGGGCGCGCCGACGGGCGATGGCCTCTACAAGCCGCGAGAGCCGATCTATCCCAAGCTGGTCCACGGAACCTGGCGCCGGGTGAAGTGGGCGCTGCTGATCGCCACCCTGTCGATCTACTACGTCACCCCATGGATCCGCTGGCGGCGGCCCGAGGGCTTTCCCCAGCAGGCGGCGCTGGTCGATTTCGCCGACGGACGCTTCTACTTCTTCGACATCCAGCTCTGGCCCCAGGACGTCCACATCATCACGGGGCTGATGATCGCCGGAGCCCTGGCCCTGTTCCTGGTCACGGCGCTGTTCGGGCGGCTGTGGTGCGGTTACACCTGCCCGCAGACCGTCTGGACCGACCTCTTCATTGTCGTCGAGCGCCTGTTCGAGGGCGACCGCAACGCCCGCATGCGCCTGGACGCCGCGCCGCTGTCCTTCGACAAGCTCTGGCGCAAGGCGGGCAAGCACCTGACGTGGCTGGGCATCGCCTTCGGCACCGGCGGGGCGTGGATCTTCTATTTCCATGACGCCCCGACCCTGATCCGCACCTTCTGGATCGGCCAGGCTCCGGCCACGGCCTATGTCTCCTGCGCCCTGCTGACGGTGACCACCTATGTCTTCGCCGGCTGGATGCGCGAGCAGGTCTGCACCTACATGTGCCCGTGGCCGCGCATCCAGGGCGCCATGCTGGACCAGCACTCGCTGCAGGTGACCTATCTGCGCGATCGCGGCGAGCCGCGCGGCGCGCACAAGAAGGGCCAGGACTGGGCGGGACGCGGCGACTGCATCGATTGCCACCAGTGCGTCGTGGTCTGTCCGATGGGCATCGACATCCGCGACGGCAGCCAGTTGGAGTGCATCAACTGCGGTCTCTGCGTCGACGCCTGCGACGAGATCATGAGCAAGATGGCGCGGCCCACCGGCCTCATCGCCTACGACACGGATGCGGCCGTCGCCGCCCGCGCCTGTGGGGACAAGGCGGTTTACAAGCCCGTGCGTTCGCGGACCATCTACTACACCCTGGCCTTGACGGCGGTCGGCGGCCTGACGCTGGCGGCGTTGATCAGCCGGCCCAAGGCCGATCTCCACGTCATCCGCGACCGCAACCCGATCTTCGTGCGGATGCACGATGGCGCGGTGCGGGACGGCTACACGCTGAAGATCACCAACCGGACCTTCTTCGACCGCCGGTTCGAGATCGCGTTCGACGGGGTGACCGGCGCACGCCTCAGCCAGCCAGGCGAAGCGGGCGCCGTCAGCGTCACCGTGCCGGCTGACCAGGTCGCCTCGGTCCGGGTCTTCGTCACCGCGCCGCCCGACGCGGGGCTCGCGCCCAGTACGCCGGCCCGCTTCATCGCCCGCGCAGGCGACGTCCAGGCCGACGCCAAGACCGTCTTCCTCTCAGGAGCCGCGAACCCGCAATGACCGCCGCCTCGTCCCCCAAGCTCGCCCAGCCCGACACGAGCAAGCCCATCACCGGCTGGCACGTGCTGATCGCCGTCGTGGCGTTCTTCGCCGTGGTGATCGGCGTCGACACGCTGTTCATGATCAAGGCCTACGGCACCTTCTCCGGCGAGGTCGCTTCCAACCCCTATGAGGCTGGCCTGGCGTTCAACAAGACCCTGGCCCAGCGCCAGCGCGAGGCGGCCCTGGGCTGGACGGCTTCGGTCGAGAAGGCCGAAGGGGACACGGTCGTGGTGCGGCTCGTCGACAGGACCGGCGCACCGCTGGATCGGCTGTCGCTGACCGGCGTCCTGGAGCGCCCCGCCACCGAGACGGGACGCCAGACCCTGGACTTCAAGCCCCTGGGCGGGGGGCGTTACCAGACCCACGCTCGCCTCGACGGCGCCTGGGACCTGCGGGCCACGGCGCGCAACGGCCGCGACGTCTTCGAACTGGAAACGCGTCTGCTGGAGCCGGTCAAATGAGCGCCAGCCTGACCCTGGAGCGCGACCTGGAGGCTTTCGTTCGCCGCGACGAGGCGGGGCGAGGGCGGCTTGAGCTGTTGGTGAGCGGCGCCCGCTGCGCCGCCTGCATCCGCAAGATCGAGACGGCCGTGGCCGGCCTTCCGGGCGTCGCCGGCGTGCGCCTGAACCTGACCACCGGTAAGCTGGCCGTCGAGCTTGCGGGCCAGGAGGCGCATCCCGAGCGCGTGGTCGAGGCGGTCGAGGGGCTGGGCTATCGCGCTTGTCTGTTCGATCCGGCCGAGGCCGTGGCGGCGGTCGATCGCGAGGGCCGCGAACTGGCCGTGGCGCTGGGCGTTGCCGGGTTCGGGGCCGGCAACGTCATGATGTTCACGGTCCCGGCCTGGGCCGGCCTGTTCGGTCAGGAGCTGACGCCGGCCACCCTGACCCTGATGTACTGGATGGCCGCGATCGTCGCGACGCCCTGCGCGCTGTTCGCGGGTCGGCCATTCTTCCGCTCGGCCTGGGCGTCGCTGAAGCGCGGCAAGGCCAATATGGACGTGCCGATCTCGATCGGCGTGATCCTGACCCTGATCGTCAGCTTCTCGGAGACGATGCTGCGGGGCCGGCACGCCTATTTCGACGCCGCCGTCACCCTGTTGTTCCTGCTGCTGATCGGCCGCTACCTGGATCACCGCCTGCGGGCCAACGCCCGTTCGGCGGCGCGCGACCTGCTGGCCCTGCAAGCCCCGGTGGCCGTGCGTCTGTCGGGCGAGGCCGAGCACGGCGTGCCCGTCGCCGAGATCGTCGTTGGCGACCGGCTGGTCGTGGCTCCCGGCGATCGGGTTCCTGTTGACGGGGTGGTCGAGACCGGCCGCTCCGAGATTGACAACGCCTTGATCACCGGCGAGACGGCCCTGACGCCCGTCGCGATCGGCGCGCGCCTGCACGCGGGCGCCCTGAACCTGTCCGGGCGCCTGGTCATGACCGCCACGGCGCGCAGCGAGGACTCTACCCTGGCGGCCATCGCCCGCCTGATGGAGGCCGGCGCCCAGACCCGCTCGGCCTATGTGCGCATGGCCGACAAGGCCGCCGCGCTCTACGTGCCGGTGGTCCACACCGTTGCTGCGGCGACCTTTATCGGCGGCTGGGCGCTGGGCCTGGGCCCGCGCGAGGCGCTGCTGCGGGCGGCGGCGGTGCTGATTGTCACCTGTCCCTGCGCCCTGGGCCTGGCCGCGCCCGCCGTCCAGATCGCCGCCAGCAGTCGGCTGTTCCGCAAGGGCGTGCTGGTCAAATCCGGCGCGGCTCTCGAGCGCCTGGCCGAGGTCGACCACGTCGTCTTCGACAAGACCGGCGTGCTGACCGCAGGCCGCCCCCGCCTGGTCGACGCGCCAGCCCATCTTGTCGCCCTGGCCGCGCCTTTGGCGCGCGCCTCGCGCCACCCGCTGGCCAAGGCCCTGGTCGCGCAGGCCGGCGCGGGTCCCGTCGCCGCCGACTGTGTCGAGACGGCCGGGCAGGGCGTCGAGGGTCTGATCAACGGCCGCCGTGCGCGCCTCGGTCGCGCCGCCTTCGTTGGCGTCATGGATGGCGACGCGCGTGAGACGGAGCTGTGGTTCGGCTTCGAAGGCGACGTGAAGATCCGCTTTGTGTTCGAAGACCGGCCCCGCGCCGACGCCGCCGAGACCATCGAACGGCTGCGCCGCATGGGCCTGTCGATCGAGGTATTGTCGGGCGATCTCGCCGGCCCGGTGCGCGACATCGCCCAGGCCGTCGGCATCGACCAATGGCGGGCGGAGCTGACGCCCTTCGACAAGGCCGCCATCGTCGACGGCCTCAAGGCGCAAGGGCGCAAGGTGCTGATGGTCGGCGACGGTCTCAATGACGCCGCCGCCCTGGCCAAGGCCCATGCCTCGATAGCCCCCGGCGCGGCCGTGGACGCCGCCCAGAACGCTGCGGATCTGGTCTTCACCGGCGAGGCGCTCGGCGTGGTGGCCGAGGCGATCGACACCGCGCGCTCGGCCCGCCGTCGCGCGCTGGAGAATTTCGGCTTCTCGGCGCTCTACAATGTCGTGGCCATGCCAGCGGCGATGGCCGGTCTGGTCAACCCGTTCATCGCCGCCCTGGCCATGTCGGGGTCCTCGATGGTGGTGCTCTTGAACGCCGCCAGGCCTCGCCTCTGGAGGCGCCGATGAACATCATCCTGTTCCTGGCCCCGGCCTCGATCGGCCTCGGCGCGCTGGGCCTGCTGGCCTTCTTCTGGACGATGCGTTCGGGCCAGTACGAGGACCCCAAGGGCGACGCGGCGCGCATCCTCTACGATCATCTGGACGACAAGCCGCCAGCGGAAGATTGACGCCGATCAAGGTTCGCGATCGCTGAACGCGGAATGGTGTGATTCATGCCGTTCGAAAGCACCGATCTGAACCGCTTCCGCAAGCTGCCTCTCTTGGCGGCCGCCTCCGCCGACAGCTTCGCCCGGCTGACGCGCGACGCCGTTTTGCAACGCGCCTCGCGCCGGGCCGTCCTGACGGTCGAGGGTGAGGTCAGCGCCCATCTCGCGATCCTGATCGAGGGCGCGGTCGCTCTGGAGAGCGGACGGGACGGGCACGGCGCGACCCTGGCGCTGCTGGAGCCATCGTCCACCGTGATGCTGGCCTCGGCCGTGCTGGACGCGCCGGCGCTGGTGACGGCCTGGGCCGCGCCCCGCAGCGAGGTGCTGCTGATCCCCGCCGAGGCGCTGCGTCAGGCCGCGCGCACCGATCCCGCCCTGGCCTTCGCCGTCGCCGAGGAACTGTCTGGCTGCTACAGCGGCGTGGTCCGCGCCCTCAAGAACCAGAGGCTGCGCGGCACGCTGGAGCGCCTGGCCAACTATCTGCTGACCCAGCAGCGGCGCCAGGGGGGCGCGACCCGCCTGACCTTGCCCAGCCGCAAAAGGGTGCTGGCCTCGCTGCTGGGCATGACGCCCGAGAACCTGTCGCGCGGCTTCGCCAGTCTCGCGCCGCTGGGGGTCGAGGTCGACGGCCCGACCGTCACCCTGCGACAGCCCGAGGCCCTGGCGCTGCTGGCCAGTCCCGACGCATCGATCGACAACCACGCCGCCTTCGACGCCGCCCGCCCGGGACAGGCCGACCGCGAGCGCCGCCGCTTCGTCGCCATCGATTTCCCGGTCCCCGAGGACACCCGCCCATGACCGCCACGATCCTGCCCGCCGCCCAGCGCTTGCACGCCGAGCGCAACCTGCCGCGCTACACCAGCTATCCAACGGCCCTGGCCTTCGACAGCGCCCACGCCACCGAGGCCGAGGGCTGGTACGGGGCGACCCGGCCGGACGACACGCTGTCGGCCTATGTCCACGTGCCGTTCTGCCGCCGCCTGTGCTGGTACTGCGGCTGCCATACCTCGATCGCCCCGACCTACGACCGTGTGGGAAACTATCTCGATGTGCTCCGCCGCGAGATCGACCTGGTCGCCGCGCGCCTGGGCGATCACGACGGCCTGGCGCACCTGCATTTCGGCGGCGGCAGCCCCAATGCCCTGCGGCCCGCCGACTTCGTCGACCTGACGGCCCGGCTGGCGCGCGCCTTCCGCCTGAGGCCGGGCGCGGAGATCGCCGCCGAACTCGATCCCGGCATGCTGTCGAAGGGCTTCATCGAGGCGGTCGGCGAGGCCGGCGTGACCCGGGTCAGCCTCGGTGTCCAGACCTTCGATCCGACCGTCCAGGCGCTGGTCAATCGCGTCCAGCCCTATGACCAGGTGGCGCGGGCGGTCGAAGGCCTGCGCGGCGCGGGCGTCGGCGGCCTAAACTTCGACCTGATGTACGGTCTGCCGGGCCAGACGCCCGACAATGTCTACACCTCCGCCCAGGAGGCCGTCGCCCTGCGGCCCGACCGGATCGCCGTGTTCGGCTATGCCCACGTGCCATGGATGAAGAAGCACCAGACGATGATCCGCGAGACCGACCTCGCCGGTCTGGACGGACGCTGGCTGCAGGCCGAGGCGGCCGACGCGGCCCTTATCGAGGCGGGCTATGTGCGGATCGGCCTCGACCACTACGCCTTGCCGGACGACGCGCTCAGCCGCGCGGCCGCGGAAGGACGGATGCGGCGCAACTTCCAGGGCTATACGGACGACGCGGCGGCGGTGCTGATCCCCGTGGGGCCGTCGTCGATCGGCCAGTTCCGCGAGGGCTTCGTCCAGAACCACGTGCCGACCGACCAGTGGGCGGCCCGGATCGCTGAAGGCAAGCTGCCGTTGAACCGCGCTCTGGCGGTGGGCGATGAGGATCGCCTGCGCGCCCTCGTGATCGAGCGGTTGATGTGCGACCTGTCCGTCGACGTCGAGGCGATCTGTCGCGATCAGGGAATGCCCAGCGACCTGCTGGCCGAGAGCCTCGACGCCATCGACGCCCTGGCGCTGGCCGGCCTTTGCCGCCGTGAAGGCGCGGTGATTTCGATCCCGGAGACGGCTCGACGCCTGATGCGCGTGGTCGCGGCGGCCTTTGACGCCCGCCTGCCCAAGGCGGCCGAGCGGCACGCCAAGGCGGTCTGAACTGTGATTATGTAACGCGTTCTCAAGTGCGCGCCTCGGCGTTATGAGAGCGGTCATGCGGCGCAAGACGACATGGTGGCGGAACCTGGGAGGCCTTCTGGCCGCCTGTGTGCTGTCCCTGCTCGTCGGCGCGCCGATGACCAGCGCCGCGGCTTGCCTCTGCGCTAACGACGCAGCCGCCGCGACCATGGGTCAGGCGGCGCAGGCCGACCACGGTCAGGACGGCGCGCCGTGCAAGGCCGCTTGCTGCCTTGGCGGTCACTGTCACCACGTCGGTCCCGCGCTTGATGCGCCCCTTTCGAGCCTCGCCACGCCAGCCTTTACGGACGCGCGTCTCGCCGTAGCGCCGGGCCACATCTTGCCGTCGTTGACGGTTTCCGCTCTCGATAGACCGCCTCGCGGCTGACGACCCGCGCGCTTTCGCGCGCCGTCGTCCTGTCATCGCGAGGAATCTTCATGTCATCGAACCGCTGGCCGCTGCGTGCGGCCTTGGCGTCCGCCGTCTGTGGCGCGCTCTGCGGGGCTGCGTCGGCCCAGACCGCGCCGCCTCTGGAAACCCTGCTGCGCGAAGCCGCCGCGCCGCGCCTGATGGTCGGCGAGGCCGAGACCCGCGCCGCCGAAGGCCGCGCCCTGCAAGCCCGCGCCCGGCCCAATCCGACGCTCGACCTTCAGGTCGAGAACATTGGAGGCAACGGGCCTTACCGCGACTTCCAGGGCGCCGAGACGACCTTGTCGATCGGTCAGGTCCTGGAGCTGGGCGGCAAGCGCGGCGCGCGGGTCGCCGCCGCCCAGGCCGAATTCGGCACGGCGCGATCACGCGCCGACCTGGGCCGCGTCGCCTACGCCCGCGACCTCGTCGTGGCCTATGCGACGGCCGAAGCGACCGGTGAGCGGCTGCTGGTCGCCAAGGAGGGGAGCGACCTCGCGGAGGCCGACGCCCGCGCGGCGCGGCTGCTTGTGGACAATGGCAAGGAGGCGGAACTGCGCGCGCTGCAGGCCCGCGCGGCTGTCTCGGCGGCCCAGGCCGAGGTCTCGCGGGTCGAGGCGGAGTTCGGCGCGGCCTTGGCGCGGCTGGCGGCCCTGACCGGCGGAGAGCGCACCTTCACCGCCGTGACTCCGGGCGTGCTGGATGGCGCGTGGCGAGTATCGTCGTCGAACCCGGCGCCCGCCGTCGCCCTCGCCGAGGCCGAGCAGCGGACCGCTGCGCGAAAACTCGATCTGGAGCGCCGTCGCGCCACGCCTGACGTCACGGTCAGCTTCGGTGTCCGCCGCCTGGCCGGCGAGGACGCCACCGCCGCCGTGGCGGGGTTCTCGCTGCCGTTGCCTCTGTTCGATCGCAACCGCGGCGCGGTGAAGTCGGCGCAAGCCGAAGCCGACGCCGCGCGCGCCAGGCTGTTGATGGCGCACGCCGACGCGGTCGCCGACCGTCGTAGCGCCACAGGCGAGGCGAAGGCGGCCGACCAGTCCGTCGAGGCTGCCCGCGAAGGCGAGGCCGCCGCCCGCGAGGCCTACCGCCTGGCCCGGATGGGCTACGAGGCCGGCAAGCTGCCGCTGCTCGAACTTCTCTCCGCGCGCCGCGAACTCGTGGCCGCGCGCCAACGCAACGTCGAGGCGCGCCTGATGCGCGCCAAGGCCCGGGCGGACCTCGCCCAGGCCAACGGACAGATCGCTTTCGGGGATGCGCAATGAACGACCGCAAATGGATTCTCGCTGGCGCGGGCGCTGCGCTGGTCGCCGCCACCGGCCTTGGCTTTGGTTTGGGCCGGCTAATGGAAAAGCCTGCGGCCGAAGCGCCAGCCCACGAAGAGCAAGAGGCCACCCCGCACGAAGAGGGCTTCGTGGCGCTCTCCGCCGCCGACGCCGCCAAGGCCGGCGTGCTGACCACCACGGTTGGGCGCGGCGGCGGCTCCGAGCTGGTTCTGCCCGGCCGGGTCGCCCTGGCCGTCAACGCCTCGGCCGCCCTTGGCGCGCCGGTGTCGGGGACGGTCGAGCGTGTCCATGTCGCCGCCGGCGATCGTGTCGCCGCCGGCGCGGCCATCGCCACGCTACGCAGCGCGGAGGGCGCCGGCGCCCGCGCCAGCGTCGACGTCGCCGCCGCCGGGGCGGGGGCCGCCCAGGCCGCCGCCGCGCGCGATCGTCGCCTGTTCGAGGCCGGCGTCGTGGCGCGCCAGGACTGGGAAGCCAGCCAGGCCGGCGCCGCCAAGGCCCAGGCCGAGCTGCGCGCCGCCCGCGCCCAAGTCGCCGCCCAGGGCGCGCCGAGCGCCAGCGGTCTGGCGATCCTGCGCGCGCCGATTGCCGGCGTCGTAACCCGCATCGACGCGCGTGTCGGCGGCTTTCTGACCCAAGGCGGCCTCGTCGCCGAGATCGCCGACCAGAGCCAGGTCGAATACGTCCTCGACGCGCCGCCGGCCTCGGCCGACGCCATCCATGTCGGGGACACGGTCATGGTCCAGCGACCTGACGGCGGGGAGGCCAGCGCCCGTATCGTCGCTGTCGCTCCTAGCGCCCTGGGCGCGGGCGCGGCGATCGTTCGCGCCAGGCCGACGACGCCCGCGCCGCAGATCGGCGCGATCGTCTCGGCCCGGGTGATCCTGGCAAAGGGCGATGGGGGGCTGACGGTCCCGGCCGAGGCCGTCCAGACCCTGGAGGGGCGCACGGTGGTGTTCGTCGCCGAGCCCAACGGCTTCCGCGCCAAACCCGTCGTCACCGGCCGCACCGCCGCCGGTTCCGTCGAGATCCTGAAAGGCCTGACCGGCGGCGAGACCCTCGCCGGCAAGGGCGCCTTCCGCCTGAAGGCCGAGCTGGGCAAGGGCGAGGCGGGGCACGAGGACTGATCATGCTGAACCGCCTCATCGACCTTTCGGTCCGCTTCCGGTGGATCGTCGTCCTGCTGGCCGTGGCGCTGTTCGCGTTCGGCCTGCAGCAGCTGTCGCGCCTGCCGATCGACGCCGTGCCCGACATCACCAACCGCCAGGTTCAGATCAACACCATCGCGCCGGCCCTCGGCCCCGAGGAGGTCGAGCGCCAGGTGACCTTCCCGCTGGAGACCGCCCTGGCCGGGACGCCGGGCCTGGTCGAGACCCGGTCGCTGTCGCGTCACGGCTTCTCGCAGATCACCGCCGTCTTCACCGACAAGACCGACCTCTATTTCGCCCGCGCCCTGATTAACGAGCGCCTGCAGGCCGCGCGGGCCAACCTGCCCGACGGTCTGGAGCCCGGCATGGGGCCGCCTGTCACCGGCCTGGGCGAGGTCTATATCTGGACCGTCGAGTTCAAGGGTCTGCCTGCCCGCACGGACGTTCCCTATGTCACGCCCGAGGGGGAGACCCTACGGACCGACATCGAGAAGGCCACCTATCTGCGCACGGTCCAGGACTGGATCGTCGCGCCGCAGCTGAAGACCCTGAACGGTGTCGCGGGCGTCGATGTGCTGGGCGGCTACGTAAAGGAATACGCCGTCCATCCCGATCCGGCCAAGCTGGCCGCGCGGGGGATCAGTCTGCCGCAACTCGTCGAGGCCCTGGAGCATTCCAACCGCATCGCCGGCGCCGGCTACGTCCAGCGCGGCGGCGAGGCCTATATCGTTCGCACGGACGCGCGGGTGAAGAGCCTGGCGGAACTGGCCGAAACCCCGATCGGCCGCCGAGCGGGCGCGGTCGTCAAGGTCTCGGACGTCGCCACGGTCGCCATCGGCCATGCCCCGCGCCTGGGTTCGGCCAGCGAAAACGGCCGCGAGGTGGTGATCGGCACGGCCCTGATGCTTGTTGGGGAGAACAGCCGCACCGTCGCCGCGCGTGTCGACGAGCGCCTCAAGGCCATCGCGCCCAGCCTGCCGCCCGAGGTGATCATCAAGCCGGTGCTGGACCGCACCCGCCTGGTCGACGCCACGATCCGCACCGTCGAGCACAATCTGACGGTCGGCGCCCTGCTGGTCATCGCCGTGCTGTTCTTCGCCCTGGGAAACTTCCGCGCCGCCCTGATCACGGCGCTGGTCATCCCGCTGTCATTCCTGATCGCCGCCATCGCCATGCGGCGGTTCGGGATCAGCGGCAATCTGATGAGCCTGGGGGCGCTGGACTTTGGCCTGATCGTCGACGGCGCAGTTGTGGTTATCGAGAACACCCTCGGACGTCTGGCGCAACGCCGGGACGCCGAGGGGCGCGCCCTGACCGCCGGGGAACGCCTGTCGATCGCCATTGATGCGGCCAAGGAGATGGCGCGTCCCGCCGCCTTCGGCCAGGCGATCATCCTGCTGGTCTACGCCCCGCTGCTGACCTTCGAGGGCGTCGAGGGCAAGATGTTCACGCCGATGGCCGCCACGGTGATGTTCGCCCTGGCCGGCGCCTTCGTGCTGTCCCTGACCCTGGTCCCGGCCCTGACCGCCCTGGCGGTCCGCGAGCCGGAAGGTCACGGCGAGACCAAGGCCATGGCCGCCGTCCGCACGCGCTTCGAGCCGGTTCTACGCGCGGCCGTGGCGCGTCCGAAGGCGGTGGTCGGCGGCGCGGTCCTGGCGCTGGCGCTCGGTATCGTCGCCTTCTTCGCCCTGGGTCGCGAGTTCGCCCCCACGCTGGACGAGGGCGACCTGCTGGTCCAGGCCAGCCGCGTGCCCTCCATCTCGCTGGAAGAGAGCCAGGCCATGCAGTTCGAGGTCGAGAAGGCGCTCTCGGCCCAGCCCGAGGTCGCCGTGGTCTTCACCCGCACGGGCACGGCCGAGATCGCCTCGGACCCGATGCCGCCCAGCGCTTCGGACACCTTCGTGATCCTGAAACCGCGCAAGGACTGGCCCGATCCGACCCTGTCGAAGGCCAGGCTGGTGGAACGCATGGAGGGCGACCTCGGCAAGCTGATCGGCAATGCCTACGAATTCACCCAGCCGATCCAGATGCGCTTCAACGAGTTGATCGCCGGCGTGCGGTCGGACGTGGCGGTGAAGGTCTATGGCGATGACTTCGCGGCCATGAGCAAGACCGCCGACCAGGTCGCCGCCGCGCTGCGTAAGGTCCCGGGCGCGGCGGACGTGAAGGTCGAGCAGATCTCCGGCCAGCCGACGATCACCGCCAGCGTCGACCGTACGGCGGCCGCCGCTCTCGGGGTCCACGCCAGCGACGCGGCCGACGCCCTGGAGATCGGGCTGGGCGGTCGCGAGGCGGGCCACATCCTGGAGGGCGACCGACGCTTCGACGTGGTCGTTCGCCTGGACGACGGCTCGCGCGCCGATCCGGCGGCCATGGGACAGCTGCCGGTCGTGTCGGAGAGCGGGGAGGGCGCGACGGCTATCCCGCTGTCCAGCATCGCCCGCTTCGACACCGCCGAGGGGCCCAACCAGGTCAGTCGCGAGAACGGCAAGCGGCGCATCGTGGTGCAAGCCAATGTTCGGGGCCGCGACCTTGGCGGCTTCGTCTCCGACGCCCAGGACGCTGTGGCGCGGGAGGTCAGGCCGACGCCCGGCTCCTGGCTCGAATGGGGCGGTCAGTTCCAGAACCTGGAGCGTGCCAGCGCGCGGCTGGCGATCATCGTGCCGGCCGTGTTCCTGGTGATCGCCGTGCTGCTGTTCTTCGCCCTGGGTTCGGCGACGGAAGCGGCTCTGGTCTTCGCCTGCGTGCCTCTGGCTCTGGTGGGCGGGGCGCTGGCGCTGCTGCTGCGGGGGATGCCGTTCTCGATCTCGGCGGCGGTGGGCTTCATCGCTGTCTCGGGCGTGGCGACCTTGAACGGCCTCGTCCTGATGCAGAGCATCAAGCAGCGGATGCAGGACGCGACCGACATTGCCGCCGCCGTGATCGACGGAACGGTCGGACGCCTGCGGGCGGTGCTCACCACAGCGCTAGTGGCGATCCTGGGATTCATTCCCATGGCCCTGGCCATCGGTCCGGGCGCCGAGGTCCAGAAACCCCTGGCCACGGTGGTGGTCGGCGGCCTGCTGACCTCGACCGTGCTGACTCTGTTGGTGCTGCCGAGCTTCTACGTCTGGCTGGCGAGGCGCCGAGGCTTCCGCCTGGATCCGAGGCAAGGATGAGATGAGTGTCGCCCGGATCGTTTCAATCCTTGCACGGATGGTCGGTTCGGGCGAAATCGCTGCGAATGAAGAAGATGCTTACCTGCGGCCTGTTCGCCGCCGCCCTATCGACGGGTTTCGCCGCCCAGGCTTCGACGATCTCGGCCAAACCGGATCCGAAGCTGGTCGTGGTCATCTCGATCGATCAGTTCAGCGCCAACCTCTACGCTCAGCACAGGCCCGAGTTCACTGGCGGGCTGAAGACGCTGAGCGGCGGCGTCGTCTATCCGAACGGCTACCAGTCGCACGCCTTCACCGAGACCTGCCCGGGGCATTCGACCCTGCTGACCGGCAAGCATCCGAACAAGACCGGCATCAGCGCCAATGACTGGTACGACGTCGCTACCGGCAAGACGGTCTACTGCCTGGCCGACCCCAGCGCGACGCCGGCCGACAATCCCAAGGGGCGGGCCGTGTCGCCGGCCAATCTGGTCGCCACCACCTATGGCGATTGGCTGAAGGCCGTGTCGCCGAAAAGCCGGGTGTTCGGCGTGTCGGGCAAGGATCGCGGGGCGATCACCATGTCGGGCCACCGGGCCGACGGCCAGTTCTGGTACCAGGCGGGGTTCGGCTTCACGACCTGGGTTCCTACGGGTCAGACGGCGGAAGAGCGCCTCAAGCCCGTCGCCGCCTTCAACGCCAGGCTGGCGGCGGATCTGAAGAAGCATCCCTATGTCTGGGACTACGACAAGAAGCTGATCGGCGGCTCGGCCAAGCGCTGCCAGGCGCTGGAGGCCGACTACGAGACCGGCGGCCGCAAGTGGCGCGCGGCCCTGCCGATCCCGGTCGCGTCCGACGAGGCCGGCCAGCAGCGCGACCTCTATGCCAGCCCCTATACCGACCAGGTGACCCTGGAACTGGCCCAGACCCTGCGCGAGACCTACGCCCTGGGTGACGGTCCGCAGGTCGACGTGCTGACCGTCAGCCTGTCGGCCACCGACTTCATCGGCCATCGCTTTGGAACGCGCGGTCCGGAGATGTGCGACCAGATCGCCCGCCTCGACGACCGCCTGGGTGCGTTCCTCAAGAGCCTGGACAAGGTCAAGGGCGGTGTCCTGGTCGTGCTGGCCGCCGACCACGGCGGCGCCGACTTCGTCGAGCGCCTGCATGACGAGGGCTATGACAGCGAGCGCGTGATCGGCAAGCCGTGGATCGCCAGCCTGAACGCCCAACTGCGCAGGGATCTCGAACTGTCGTGGGATCCGCTGATCGCCGACGGCGGCATCGATCAGATCTACGTCGTCGGACCGGATCGCAAGGCGCCCTTGATCACCGACCGCGCCCGCATCGCCGCCGCGGCCCTGGCCTTGATCCAGCGCGATCCGGCCGTGGCAGAGGCCTTCGACTCCAACGCCATCCTGACCATGGCGCCGGCTCCGGCCGACGCCGCCATCGAAGAGCTGTCGGTGGCCGAGCGCGTGCGCCGCAGCGTCTATCCGGGCCGCGTCGGCGACATCCTGGTGGCCTTCAAGCCCAACCGCGTCCCCTCGACGCCTGGACCGACCTATGTGTCGACCCACGGCAGCCCCTGGGACTACGACCGCCGCGTGCCGATCCTGTTCTGGTGGAAGGGCGCGACGCCGCACGAGCGGGTGCTGCCGCTGGACACGGTCGACATCGCCCCGACCATCGCCGCCGTCACAGGCGTCAAGGCGCCGGCCGACATTGACGGCGTCTGCCGGCCGCTGGTCTACGGCCAGCCCTGCGGCTAGGGGCGGCTAGCGCGATCGGCGGCGATGCCGGGCCAGGTCGATGCCGTGGCGCTCGATCTTGTCGTAGAAGGTCTTGCGCGGAATGCGAAGGACCTCCAGCGCCTTGCGGACATCGCCGTCGCCGGCCGCGAGGGCCTCTTCGATCAGATGAGCTTCATAGGTGGCGACGCGCGCCGGCAGGGGCGGCGGATCCGCCGGCGCATCGCCGCTCTGGTCCGCCAGGCCCAGCGCCACCCGCTGGGCGTAGTGGCTGAGCTCGCGGACATTGCCGGGCCAGTCGTGGTTGTAGAGCCGCCAACGGATCTTGTCGTCGATCTTGGGCGGCTCACCCTCCAGCCGTTCACAGGCCCGAGCCAGGAAGTGGGCGAATAGCAGCGGCACGTCCTCGCGCCGCTCGCGCAGCGGCGGGATGCGGATGCGCACGACGTCCAGGCGGTGGAACAGGTCCTCGCGGAACGTCCCGGCGGCCACGGCGTCCGACAGGTCCGACTTGCCGGCGGCGACGACGCGCAGGTCCAGGGTCTGAGGGCGGTTGGAGCCTATGGGCGTGACCTCCCGTTCTTCCAGCACGCGCAGGAACTTGCCTTGCGCTTCCGGGGCCAGGGTCTCGATCTCGTCGAGGAACAGGGTGCCGCGATCGGCCTGCTGGATGCGCCCGGCCCGCTGGCGCACCGCGCCGCTGAACGCGCCCAACTCGTGGCCGAACAGCTCGCTGTCCACGGCGATGGCGGGCAGGGCGGCGCAGTCGACGGCGACGAACTCGCGATCGCGGCGGCGGCCCCAGGCATGCAGGGCTCGCGCGGCCAACTCCTTGCCGACCCCGGTCTCGCCTTCGAGCAGCACGTCGACATCGGCGTTGGCCAGTTGTCGCAGCGTGGCGCGCAGGCGCTCCATGACCGCCGTTTGACCGATCAGGGGCCAGTCGCTTTGGGCCTCGACGGCCAGGGTGCGTAACGACCGGTTTTCCAGCACAAGTCGACGCTTCTCCATCGCCCGCCGGACGCTGCTGACTAGGCGCTCGGGGGCGTAGGGCTTGGCGACGAAGTCGTAGACTCCGTCGTGCATGGCCTCGACCGCCTCCGAGACGTCGGCGTGGCCGGTGATCAGGATGACGGGCAGGTCCTCGTCCCGGACCTTGAGGCGGCGGAACAGTTGGCTGCCGTCCAGGCCGGGCATGCGGATATCGCTGACCACCACGCCGGGGAAACCGGCGGGCAGGGCGGCCAGCGCCGCCTCGGCCGACGCGAAGGCCATGACCTCGAACCCGGCCAGTCGCAGGGTCTGGACGTTGGCGTCCCGCAGCACGTCGTCGTCGTCGATGAAGGCCACAAGGTTTACGGAAGCAAGCATCAGGGACGCGCCTTGGGCAGGGACATGACGAAGCGGGCGCCGCCTGGAGCGGGCTCCAGGGAAAGCTCGCCGCGGAATTCGGCGACGATGTCGCGGCTGATCACCAGGCCCAGGCCAAGCCCGCGCGGCTTGGTGGTCGCGAAGGGCGTGAAGAGGCTCCTTGCCGCTTCGGGGGCGACTCCGGGACCGTTGTCGGCGACCACGATCCGCACCTGCGATCGCTTGACTGCCACCGCGATGCGGATCTCGGGATCGGGCGTGTCCTCCAGCGCTTCCAGGGCGTTCTGCAGCAGGTTGACCAGCACCTGCTCCAGCCGGAAGCGCTCGGCCATCACGCGGGCGGCCTCGTCGGCCTCCTCGCGGATCACCCGAACGTGCTGCTGGCGCACACGCGGGCCGACTAGCAGCAAGGCGCCGTCGATGGCGTCGCGCACGGTCACCGGCGCGGCGGGCGCGCTGGACTTGCGGGCGAAGGCGCGCAGTTCGTCGGTGATCAGTCCGATACGCTCGGTCAGGCCGGCGATCAGGCCGAGATTGGCCCTGGCGGTCTTGTCGTCGGCGCGGTCCAGGAAGGCGGCGGCGTTGTCGGCATAGGCGCGGATGGCGGCGACCGGCTGATTGATCTCGTGCGCCACGCCGGCGGCGATCTGGCCCAGGGTGGCCAGCTTGTTCGACTGGACTAGTTCGTCCTGCATCAGGTGGACGTAGGCTTCGGCGCGGCGACGCTCCTCGATCTCGACGACCAGGCGTTGGTTGGTGTCGCTAAGCTCTGCTGTGCGCTCGGCGACGCGAGCCTCAAGCTCCAGCCGGGCGGCTTCCTGGCGGGCGGCGCGAACGCTGGCCTGACCCCGCCACCGCAGGATGGCGAAGGCGACGCCGCAAACGACCAGGCCGACCAGCAGGGCGATGGCGCGCGCCCCGGCGACGGCGGCCCGCAAGGTTTCGCCCACCGGCGTGAACGTGAAGACCGTCCAGCCAGCGGCCCCCAGATCGGCGCTGGCGGCCATGAAGCGCGTGTCGCCCTTTGCCATCGCCGCCGTCGTGAGGACGGGCGGCCGGCCAGCCAACGGCGCAGGCGAGACCTTCAGCACCGAGAACGGGGCGTCGCCGAAGCGGTGCTCGGTGCGCAGTTGTTCCTGCTCGGCGCGGGGCAGGCGGGTGAGGGTCGAAAACCGCCACGCCGGTATCGAGGTCACCAGGATCACGCCGCGCGGGTCGGCGACGAAGGCGGGTTCGGCGGCGGACCACTCGGCCTCCAGCGCTTCGAACTCGACCTTCACCACCACGACGCCCAGCATGCCCTCGCGCCCCTCGACACGGCGGGACATGAACAGGCCTGGTCGGCGGCTGACCGTGCCGAGCGCGAAGAGTTCGGCGACGCCGTTGGCGCTGGCCTCCTTGAAATAGGGGCGGAAGCTGTAGTCGGAGCCCACGAAGCTGGTCGGCGCGGGCCAGTTGCTGGCGGCGATGGTCCTGCCCTTGGCGTTCAGGACGTAGATCACCGCCGCGCGCGTGCCGCCGCTCAGGGTTTCCAGCTTGCGGTTCAGGGCATCGATGCCGCGCGGATCGGCCGAACGCAGGGTCTCGGCGACATCCGGGTCCTGGGCCAGCACGAAGGGTAGGGAACGGTGCTTGGCCAGTTCGCTGCGCAGCACAGCCGCGTGCAGGGTGGCGGAGGTCTGGGCCTGGCGCGCCAGATCCGCCTCGGCGCGACGTTCGGCCACCGCGCCGGCAAAGCCTACGACCGCCGCCAGGATGATCACGCTCACCGCGCAATAGGCCGCCCAGCGGCGGACAATCGGATCGGCGAGAGTCAGCGGCCGCGCCGTCGTCATCAGCGGTTTCCCTGGATTTGTGCGGACTTTCGCACAAATGCCGGATTTCGTGTGGGGATTTCCGCAGAGATCGCAGTGGCCTGCGCTGTCTTGGAAGTCGAAAAATCCAACAAAATCAACGTTTTTGACCTGCTCTTCAAGGTGGCTTGCGCGGATTTCCGCCTGAAAGGATCGTCTATCCAGGCGTCCTGACAAAGGGGCGCAGGGTGGAAACGCGGCCAACAGGCCAGTCCAAGAGGCGACAGTGAAGACGATCCAACCGGCCGCGCCCGCGCGAGCCCCCGAACGATCCAAGCCTTTCTTCCAGCACCTCTACTTCCAGGTGTTGCTCGCCATCGTCCTGGGCGGAGCCATCGGCCACTTCTATCCGCAGATCGGCCAGTCGCTGAAGCCGCTGGGCGACGCCTTCATCAAGCTGGTGAAGATGGTCATCGCTCCGGTGATCTTCCTGACCGTGGTGACCGGCATCGCCGGCATGCGCGACCTGGAGAAGGTGGGTCGCGTGGCGATCAAGGCGCTGCTCTACTTCCTGGTCTTCTCGACCCTGGCCCTGGTCGTCGGCCTGATCGTCGCCAATGTCGTCCAGCCGGGCGCGGGCATGAACATCGATCCGGCCACCCTGAAGACCGACAAGGTCGCCGAATACGCCGCCAAGGCGCATGACCAGTCTATTGTCGGCTTCCTGATGCACATCATCCCGGCCACCGTGGTCGGCGCCTTCGCCGAGGGCGAGATCCTGCAGGTGCTGCTTATCTCGATCCTGTTCGGTCTGTCGCTGACCCTGGTGGGCGAGCCGGGGCGTCCCGTGGTCGACTTCCTGGAACTGGTCGCTCAGGCCTTCTTCAAATTCGTGCACATCGTGATGAAGGCCGCCCCGATCGGCGCCTTCGGGGCCTTCGCCTTCACGATTGGCAAGTACGGCATCGCCTCGGTCGCCAACCTGGCCATGCTGGTCGGCACCTTCTACCTGACCTCGGCGCTGTTCGTGGTGGTGGTGCTGGGCGCGGTGGGCATCGCCAACGGCTTCTCGATCTTCAGCCTGATCCGCTACCTGAAGGCCGAACTGCTGCTGGTGCTGGGCACCAGCTCGTCGGAAGCCGCGCTGCCCAGCCTGATCGAGAAGCTGGAGAAGGCCGGTTGCCCGAAGTCGGTCGTCGGTCTCGTCGTCCCGCTGGGCTATTCGTTCAATCTGGACGGCACCAACATCTACATGACCCTGGCGGCGCTGTTCATCGCCCAGGCCACCGGCGTGCACCTGTCGTGGGAGCAGCAGGCGCTGCTGCTGGGCGTAGCGATGCTGAGCTCGAAGGGCGCTGCGGGCGTGACGGGGGCCGGCTTCATCACCCTGGCCGCCACCCTGTCGGTCGTGCCCTCGGTTCCGGTGGCCGGCATGGCCCTGATCCTGGGCGTCGACCGCTTCATGTCCGAGTGCCGGGCCCTGACCAACTTTACCGGCAACGCGGTGGCGGCGATCGTCGTCTCGCGCTGGGAAAAGGGCCTCGACGTCGCGGCCTTGAAGTCGGCGCTGAACCCGGGGAAGCATCCGTCGGCCGCCGACGCTCCCGTGCAGGAGCCGATGCGCCCTTAAGGCCGTCGGTTTGCTCGCGGGCTGGAGATAGGTGTTCTATGCGCGACCGCGGGGAGGCGGCCAGCATGATCGAACTCTATCACTGCCATGACGCGCGATCGTTCCGCGTTCTGTGGACGCTGGAGGAAATGGGGCTGGCCTATCGCCTGCACCTGTTGCCCTTTCCGCCGCGCCTCCTGGCGCCCGAGTATCTGGCGCAGAACCCGCTGGGCACCATTCCGCTGCTGGTCGACGGCGAGACGCGGATGACCGAGTCGGCCGCTATCCCGCAGTACCTGGCGACCCGCCACGGGCCCACGCCGCTGGCGGTCGGGGTCGATGAGCCGGACTATGGCCTGTGGCTGGACTGGATGCATCGCGGCGAGGCGACTCTGACATTCCCGCAGACGATCGTGCTGCGCTACACGCGGCTGGAGCCCGAGGAGCGTCGGGTGAAGCAGGCCGCCGACGACTACGCCCAGTGGTTCCTGTCGCGCCTGCGCCATCTGACCCGCGCCCTGGCGGACCGCGAATGGCTGTGCGCCGGCCGGTTCACGACGGCCGACCTGTGTGTCGGCTACGCTCTGCTGCTGGCCCGCACCCTGGGTCTGGACCAGAAGTTCAGTCCGGAGGTCGCCGCCTATTGGGAGCGTCTGGCCGCGCGGCCGGGGTTTCTGGCCGCCAAGGCGGCGCAGGAGGCCGAGGCGGCTTAGGCGAGGCATTTCTTCAGCTACGGCCGAGTTCGCCCGCTCTTCGACTTGACCGGCGCGCTCTGGCCGCTAGAGCCGGGGCCAAGCGTCACCAGAGGCCGGCATGATCAATTTCCCCGACGACATCTTCACCGAGCCTTCGGACGTCGATCCGGATGCGCTGGCCAATCTGGGTCCGCTGCGTCGTCTGGCCGGCGTGTGGGAGGGCCTCAAGGGCGTCGACCTCAACCCGAAGGCCGAAGGGCCCGAGCGGCGCGACTTTCTCGAGCGCATCGAGATGCAGCCGATCGATCCCCAGGCCAACGGCCCGCAGCTGTTCTACGGCCTGCGCTACCACGTCCACATCGTCGCCTCGGACGAGGAGACCACCTTCCACGACCAGATCGGCTATTGGCTGTACGAGCCGGCGACGGGGCTGATCCAGCAGACCCTGGCCATTCCGCGCGGCCAGGTGGCGCTCGCGGCCGGCCGGGCCAGCGAGGATGGTTCGGGCCTGATGGTCCGCGCCGAGCGGGGCGCACCGGGCTACGGCATCTGCTCGACCGATTTCCTGGAATGGGCGTTCCGGACGGATTCCTACCAATTGGACGTCAAGTTCGAGGCCGATGGCGGTTGGTCGTACGTGTCCACGACCATGCTGCAGGTCCGTGGCCGCACCGCGCCGTTCCATCACGTCGACCGCAACACCCTGACCAAGGTCGCCGAGCCGCGGCCCAACCCCCTGATGCGCGTCACCACCGGCGAGGCGACGCGAAGCCAGGCCCACGGCTTCATCGCGATCGGCGAGCCGGTCGAAGGCTAACCCAAGGCCGCGGCGATCGCGCGAGCGACGGCGGCGGCCTGGCCCCGGATGTCGGGCACGGCGGTGATTTCCCAGTGGGCGGCGCGCGTGGCCGGGCCGACGGCGAACAGTGTGGCGGAGGCCGCGCCGGACACGTCGCGCAGGCGGTTGGCCTCGTCGATGTCGAAACCCAGCCGCAGGGCGTCGGGACGGGCCAGGCCACGCCGCACCAGATCCTGGATCAGCGGATCGGTGGAGACCAACACGTCGCCGGTCGGGCCGGTGCAGTTGATCACCGCGGCGGCCCGCGCCACGTAGGTCTCGCGCTCCCCCCTGCCGCGCCACTTGCACAGCGCCCAGCCGTCCGGCTTCAGGGCCAGCTCGCGGATCTTGCCGGCCGCGATGGTCAGTTGGCCGGTGGCGCGCATCGCGGCGATGCGGCGGGCGACCTGCGGCGCCAGGCGGTGGCGATGGATCTCCCAGAAGGGACGGGCGTGGCGCAGGAAGGCCTGCTTCTGCTCTACGGACCAGTGGCGCCAAAGGGGCTGGGTCGAGGCGCGGACGGCGTCGATGGCCGTGCGCCAGCCATGCTCGGCGGCGGCTTCCCTGAGCCAGGAGAAGGCGCCGAGCGGCGAAAGGTCCTCGGGCGGCGGCGGCAGGGGCTGGGGTGGCGGCGCGCCGTCGTGCTCCAGCGGGGCCAGGCCGCGCCGCGACAGCGCCAGGATCGGCCGGCCGCGCTGGGCGTCGTCCAGCGACAGGGCGACGTCGACCATGGTCAGGCCCGTGCCGATCAGCAGCATCGGACCCGGCGGCAGCTCGGCGGCGTTCCAGCGCCAGGGATCGGCGACATAGGCGGTCGTTGCCGCGAAGGCCTCGTCAATGCCCGGTGGGCGCGCCGGGGGCGGATTGCCCAGAGCCAGGGCGACGGCGTGGACCTCGACAGTGCGGCCCATGGCGCAGCGCAGCCGCCAGCCGTCGCCCCCAGGTTCCAGCGCCACCACGGCGTCCGGGTTCACCACGAGGCGACCGGCGCCGGCTGGCCCTTCGGCGATCTCGGCGACCTGACTTTGCAGGTAGCGGCCATAGTCGGCGCGGGTCGCGAAATCGGCCGCGCCCAGACCCAGACCCTCGGCCGCCAGCCAGTCGACGAAGTGCCCGGGCCGGTCCGGCCAGGCGCTCATATTGCCGGCCCGAACGTTCAGCCGATGATGCGGATTGTGCGTCGCATAGGCCGCGCCGAGGCCGACGGGCGCGCGCCGCTCGAACAGGATGACCTTGGCGTCGGGAGATTGGCGCAGCAGGTTCAGCGCCGTCATCACGCCACTGAATCCCGCGCCGATGACCGCGATCACAGGCGCTGGACGTCGAGGCATTCACGAAACTCTATGCAGCCGATGGACTTTTCTCGACCATGGGGCGGAGTCTGGCAAGGGGCTTGCAGAACACGCCACAATGAGAGCGAGCGTCATCCGCTAGAACGCGCTTGGCGAGGGATCAGCGCGCTCTTCGCGCCGCTGCCAGCTCGGCCGCCAAGGTCGCGATCAGTTCGGCGGCGGGCAGGGCGCGGGCCAGCGGCGCGCCCTGGCCAGCCCACTGGGCGCCGAAGCCGCCTTCGCCCTTGGCCCGGGCGGCGGCCGCCAGGGCTTTGCCCGCGTCATAGGCGATCGGATACTCGGGCGGGGCGACGCCCTTGAGGGCGTCTTTCAAGGCCGTGAAGCGATTGGGCAGGGACCGCGCAAGTCGGCCGGAAATCAGCCGGGTCATCTCGGTGGCCGCGGCGCCGGGGCCCAGCAGAGCCGCGCGGTGATAGGCGTCGGCGCTGGATTCCGGTGAAGCGATGAAGGCCGTGCCAAGCTGGGCGGCCTGCGCCCCCAGATCGAGCGCGGCGGCGATGCCGGCGCCATTCATGATGCCGCCAGCGGCGATGACCGGGATCGACAGCTTGCGCACCAGCAGTCGGGTCAACGCGAACGCACCCAGTTGCGCATCCGGCGCGGCCGGATCGAAGACGCCACGATGGCCGCCGGCCTCCCAGCCCTGGGCCACCACCGCATCGACTCCGGCGCGCTCGACGGCGCGGCCTTCGTCAAGGTTGGTGGCGCTGGCCAGCAGGACGATCCCCGCGGCCTTAAGTTGGTGGATGATGGGCGCGGGCGGAAGGCCGAAGTGGAAGCTGACCACGGCGGGCCGCGCCGCCAGCAGTGTCTCCAGCATCGCCGCGTCGACGTTGAAGCTGGTGTAAATCTCCCTCAGCGTCGTCGGCGGCTCGGCGTCATAGGCCGCGAAGATCGGGCGCAAAGCCTCCGTCCAGGCGCGCTCGCGGCCCGGATCGGCCTTGGCCGGCGCGTGGGTGAAGACGTTGACGTTGAACGGGCCGTCGGTCAGCGCCTTCAGCGCGCCGACCATTTCGCCGGCCTTGGCGGCCTCGACCGCGCCCACGCTGATCGAGCCCAGGGCGCCGGCGTTGGTCACCGCCGCGGCCAGAGCGGGTGTCGACGTTCCCGCCATCGGCGCTTGCACGATCGGAAGTCGCACGCCGATCCGTGGCAGGATGCTGCTCATAGGCCTTGTCCAGTTCGTCGAGCGCGGCGTTCACGGCGCTGATCGCGTCCCGGCCGAACGCGGAAGAACGCCGCTCGAACATAGGCGTTCGTCCGCGCGACGCTAGGTCGTCGGGGGCCGCGCCGCTCGATGCGTGGGGGCCTGCCGGGGCGAGAGATAGACCTTGCGACCGTCCGGGTCGGCCCGCATGTCCAGCGCCGCGGCGATCATGGCCAGGGACTCGGCGGGGCGATCCAGCTTGAAGCGGCCGCTGACCTTCAGCTCGCCCAGGACCGGGTCATGCAGGGCCACGCTCTGGGCCGTGTAGCGGTTGAGGCGGGCGATCACGTACTTCAGCGGCAGGGCGTCGGCGTCCAGCCAGTCCGACCGCCAGGCCTGGTAGCTGTCGGCGCCCAGGCGGCCCTGGACCGGCGCGCGGTCGGCGACCAGCATCAGCCACTCGCCCTTGCAGACGCGGCGCTCGGCGCCGTCGCGATTGACCCGCACCACGCCGTCGAACACGCGCACCTGGACGGCGTCGCTGACCAGCTCGACCTCGAAGGTGGTGCCGACGGCGGTCACCTGGGTGTTACCGGCCTGCACCCGGAAGGGGCGTTTGGCGTCCTTGGCGACGTCGAACACAGCGTCACCCTTGTTCAGCGCCACGTCGCGGGCCGCCCGGCTGTAGCGCACCGAGACGCCGGTGTCGGCGGCCAGGGTAATCACGGACTTGTCACTCATCCGATGCTCGGCGCGCGCGCCCACCGGGGTGGCCAGGTCGATCGTCTTTTCGCTCAGGTACGGACGCATCAGCACCGTGACCGACAGCCCCGCGACCATGGCGACGCCGGCGGCGATGAGACCCATGCGCAGGTGTCGCGTCTTGGCGGGCGCGGCGCGGAGGCGCTCGGCGGCGTCCAGCAGGGCGGTGTCGCGCTGGGTGTCGCGCATCAGGGCGAAGGCGGCGGCGCGGCTGGGCGCGCTGGCCAGCCAGGCTTCCAGCTCGGCGCGTTCGGTTTGCGTCAGCTCGGGCAGGCGATCGGCCCAGTCGGCGGCGACCTCGAGATCCTCGTCGGACGGCAGGCGCCAGTTGTCGTTAGCGCGCATCCTGGCGGCTCCCTTCTCGCGCGGCGTTGACCGCCGCGTCCTGCATCGCGCCGGCCAATTCGGTCATGGCCCGCACGAGGTGTTTCTTGACGGCCTCCACATTGATCCGAAGATCGTCGGCGATGGCTTGTCTGGACTGGCCGTCGATGTGACGGCGGATGAAGATGTCGCGGCGCAGCGGCGAAAGGCGCTTGAGCGCCTTCTCGAACACCGCGGCCCGCTGTTTGTGCTCCAGCACCGCGTCCGGCAGGGGCAGGTCGCAGCCGAAGTCCTCGTCGCCGATCGGCTCCTCGCGCCGGTCGCGGCGAGCCTGAGCGTAGATCAGCGAGTCCGCCACCCGGTAGGCATAGGCCAGGGGCTGGGTGATCTCCTGCTTTCGCGCCTGGCGTAGCACCGTCAGGAGGGTCTCCTGAAGGATGTCCTCGGCGCGCGCCGGGTCCTTGGACCGCCGCACGATATAGGCCGCGAGCTTGCGCTCGTGGGGCCGCAGCGCCGCGAGGACGTCATTCATGGCGCTTCCAGTCGGCATGGTCGTGCACGCGTCCATGCAGGGAAGAGGCGCGAGCCGCGCGAACGGGGACAGAAAATGTTTCGGCATCAGAGTCCGCCCGTCAGAACTCATACGTGACGCCGAGGGTGAAGGTGCGGCCGCTGACGGTGCGGGCGGTCAGGCGTTTCTCGGTGATGTCGCTGTATTGGGTGATCGGCGCGTCGGTGAGGTTGACGCCCTCCAGCACGATCCGGAGCCCGCCGGCCGTGTTGTAGTGTGCGGCGAAGTCGATGTTGTTCGACGCCTTGTAGCCCGAGCCAATCGAGCCGGGACTGCCCGCGCCATCCAGATAGCCCGAGCGATAGGCCGAGGAGACCCGCGCGCCCCAGCGTGCGGTCTCATAGTAGAGCGTCGCGTTAGAGGTCCATTTCGACAGCTGGAACAGGTCCAGGTCGATCGAGCGGTCCTCGATCAGCACTTTCGAGCGTCCGGCGGCGTGGGTGACGTTGCCGACGAAGCCGAGCTTGTCGAAGGGGGCGGGCAGGAAGGTGAAGTCGCGCTGCCAGGCCAGCTCGATCCCCTTGATCGAGGCCCCGTCGCCGTTCACCGGGCGCACGAAGGTGTAGACCGTGTCGGGGCCGTTGCCAGGCGACAGGAACGCCAGCGGATAGCCGGTCGAGCCATAACGCACGGCGCTGGTCGCGGTGGTGATGAACGAGTCCATCCGCTTGTAGAACAGGCTGACGGCGAAAAAGCCGCCGCGGCCCTGGTAGACCTCCAGCGCGCCCTCCACCGCGTCGGCCAGGAACGGGCGCAGGTTCGGATTGCCGGCCGCGATGGTTCCGCCGAACGGGGCCGAGTTGACGTTACCGGCCGCACGCAGGTCGGAGAGGCTTGGCCGGCTGATGTTGCGGTTGGCCGAGACGCGGGCGACGACGCGCGGCGAGAGGTCGACCGCCAGGTTCAGGGCGGGCAGCACGCCATCATAGTGGCTGTGGATCGAGGCGGGCTCCAGCTTGGTCCCGGTATTGACCATGCCGGCCGAGGTCAGGTCGGTGGCGTAGTAGCGGAAGCCGAAATCGCCGCGCCAGGTCTTGTCGCCCGCCACGCTGTTGACCCGCGCCATCAGATAGGCGGCCCAGGTCTTCTCGCGGAGGGAATAGTGCGAGCCGGGCATGTCGTCCGCCTCGGTCAGGTCGCGGTTGATGGCGAGGCGCGCGAAGGTCGCGTCGATGTCGCCGACGATGTAGGGCCGTAGCGATTTTTCGAAGATCAGTTCCTTGACCGCCTGCGGCGCGAGGCCGCCGGTCGGATAGTCGGCGCGGCCGCGGCGGGTGTAGCCGTCGTTGCGGAACGACTTGTACTGGACGCCGCCCTCGATCGTCAGGGCCGGCGCGGCTTTGTAGTCGAAGTCGAGGCGTCCGGTGGTGAACTGGTTGACGACCTGGTCCTCACGGGTATCGGCCCGCATGAGGCTCCACTGGATCGGATCGGCCGGATCGAAGCCGTAGCGGCTATTCGCGGCCGCATCGCCGCCGCGCAGGTCGTAGGCGAAGGCCTTGTCGTTGGCCTGCAGGAAGATCTTGTCGAAGACCGGTCCCTCGAAGTCGGACTTCGAATAGCCGGCCGCGCCGCGCAGGCTCAGGCGGTCGCTGGCCTGGATCTCGCCATTGACGGCGCCTTGCAGGAAGACGGTCGTGTCCTCCGAGCGCTTGTGCTCGCTGCGCAGATCGACGCCGCCGGAATAGTCGGCATAGACGAGGCTCTCGCCCCGGATCTCGGCGGCGCGAAGGCGCTGGGTTCCCTTTACGTCGCCGGTCAGAGGATTGTCGCCCGCCGCCGCCAGCGAGAACTCGTCGCGATCGTTGGAGAGGCGTCCGTAGAGCAGGTCTGCGCCGAGCTTCACTCGGTCGCCGGGCTCGTATTGCAAGGAGAGGGTGACCCCCAGCCGCTTGCGGTGGTCGAACCAGGTCGAATAGCTCTCGGCCATCGGGGCGACGACCCGGTTGGCGCCGGTGGCCAGCAGGCGGTCGGCGACATCGCGCGCCACGCCGGGGCCGATATTGGCCGCGCCGAAGGTCACCGGCGACCAGCCCCAGTTGCGGTAGCCATACTCGTTGGCGTCGTTCTCGCTATAGGCCACGGAGACCAGCGCGCCGACGTCGCCCCAGCGGCGCGAGGCCAGGGCCGCGATGCGCGGACTGACCACGCCGGTGGCGCTGTTGTTCAGAGCCTTGGCCGAGAAGGCCAGCTTGTCGTCCGGATAGTCGAAGGGCTTGGCGGTGCGCAGTTCGACCGTGCCGCCGATGCCGCCTTCATCCTGATCGACCGCGTAGGACTTCCAGACCGTGACCTTGTTGAAGAGCTCGCTGGCGAAGATCGAATAGTCGAAGGCCCGGGTGCGGCTGACCGAGCCGCGATTGTCCATGCCTGAGGCGGTCGAGGCCGAGACCTCCATGCCGTTCAGCTGAGCGCGGGTGAAGTCTGGACCCAGGCCCCGCAGCGCGATCTGCCGACCCTCGCCGGTGTCGCGCGAGATGGTCATGCCGGGCACGCGCTGCAGCGACTCGGCGAGATTGAGATCCGGGAAGGCGGCGATGTCCTCGGCCAGGATCACCTCCTGGGCGCCGGCTGCGCGGCGCTTCAGGTCGCGAGCGTGCAGCAGGGTCTCGCGGAAGCCGGTGACGACGACCTGGTCGACCTGCGTCGGCGCCTCGGGCGGCGGGACGTAGAGGGGCGCGGCGGACGCTGAGGGGGACGGGGCGGCGATCGCTTCGCGCAGGACATAGCCGCCCCCGGCCGCCACGGCGCGCAGGTTCTGGCCGTCGATCAGGCGGTTGAGGGCCTGCTCGGGTGTTAGCAAGCCGCGCACGCCGCGGCTGGTGCGACGGCGGATGTCGGCCAGGGTCATGACCGACACGTCGGCCTGGTGGGAGAAGGCGTTCAGGGCCTGACTGAGGTCGCCGCCCTGGATATCGAAGCGCTTCGGCGCCTCGGCTCTCGCGGGCGCTACGGCGGCCAGGGCCAGCATCGAGCCGGCCACGACTGGACCTGATCCCGACAGCCAGGCGCGCCGTCCCGCCATAAGGGTCCTCACAACGGCGGCCGGCAAAGCTTTAGGCGCCGCGCGAACCCCTACAAAGGACGCATGTCACTAATTTGAAGGTTCTGTGGACGGATCTATCAGAGCCCTGCGGCGTGGCCCAACGGCAACGTCCGGCTCGGCGCTCGTAAGAAAAAAGAGGGCCGCCATCCGGGAGGGGACGGCGGCCCAGTTCAAGGGGTCTCTTGGAAGGGGCTTAGAACTCGTAGGTCGCGCCGATCAGGATGGTGCGACCGCTGCTGACGTTCACCGTCGTCCGCTTGGCGGTGACGTCGGTGAACTGGATGCTGTGCTGGTTGGAGAGGTTGATGCCTTCCAGCGTCAGCTTCAGCTTCGGCAGGACGTTGTAGTGGGCGGCGAAGTCGATGTTGTTGGTCGCCTTGACGCCGCTACCGATGTTGCCGTTGCCGCCGGCGCCGTCCAGGTACTGGTCCCGATAGGCGGTCGACAGGCGCATGCCCCAGGCATCCGTCTCGTAATAAATGGTAGCGTTGGCCGAGTACTTCGACAGCTGGAACAGCGGCAGGGTCACCGACTGGCCGCTGATGATCACCGGCGAGGAGCCGTCGGCATAGGTGCCGTTGGCCACGACGCCCAGGTGGTTGAACGGAGCCGGCAGGAAGTCGAAGTCACGCTGGAACGAGGCTTCCAGGCCCTGGATGTCGGCGCCGGGGCCGTTCACCGGACGGCTGACATTGTACAGGATCGTGCCGTCTTGGCCGGGCAGCAGGAACGACAGCGGGAAGCCCGTTTGCGAATAGGGCATGATGCTGGTCTGCGACGTGATGAACGACTTCAGCTTCTTGTAGAAGACGCCGATCGTGAACGACCCGACCTTGCCGTCGTAGAACTCCAGCGAGCCTTCGATCGAGTCCGAGGTGAACGGCGTCAGGTTCGGATTGCCGGTGCTGATCGTGCCGCCGAACGGGGCGGTGGTCAGCGAACCCGCAGCGGCAAGGTCGCCCAGGGCCGGGCGGCTGATGTCGCGGTTGGCGCTGAAGCGGGCGACCAGGCCTTCGTTGACGTCGACGGCCACGTTCAGGGCCGGCAGCCAGCCATTGCACTTATGCTTGATCGACACCGGCTGAAGGCTGGTCCCGGTGTTCAGCGTGCCGTCCGAGCTGAGGTCGGTGGAGTAATAGCGAACGCCGGCGTTGGCGCGGACGCCCTTGCCTAGGATCTCGGTGCTCAGGTCGTACTGCAGGTACGCCGCGCGGGTCTCCTCGGTCACCGTGAAGGCGGTGCCGGGGGTGGCGTACTTCGCGCCCTGGGCTTCCAGGTCACGCGTCTGGCCAATCTGGGCGTAGACCGGATCGACGTCGCCGACGATGTAGGCGCCCAGAGACTTGAAGGGCACGACCAGCTTGAGATTGTCCGGGATTTTGGTGTTGGCCGGGACGTTGCGGAACTGCTTGTCGCCCCACTGAGCGCCGTAGTTCTGGAATTTCTTGTAGGAGACGCCGCCCTTGAGGGTGGAAATCTCGTTGGCGGCGAAGGCCACGTCGAACTTGGCGTTCGTGTACTCCGAGGAGATCCTGTTCTCCTGGGTGTCCATCCGCATCAGGTCCCACTTGGCCGGGTCGGTCAGGCCGGGGCCGTAGGTGTTGACCGGCATGCTCGGACGGTCGTCGAAGCTGAAGGCGTAGTTCTTGGATTCCAGGAACACCTTGTCGAAGACCGGCAGGGCGTAGTCCGACTTCGAGTAGCCGATCAGGCCCGACAGCAGCAGCTTGTCGGTGGCCTGGTACGAACCGCTCAGACCCAGCTGATAGAACTTGGTCTTGTCTTCCTCACGGTTGAACTCGCTGCGGATGTCGACGCCGGTGTAGCTGGCGGCCATCAGGGTGTTGCCCTGGATCACGGCGCTCTGCATCACCTGCGTGCCGATGATGTTGCCGGTCAGGCTGTTGACGCCCGAGGTGGCCAGCGAGAAGTTCCGGCGGCTGTTTTCCAGCTGGCTGTAGAGGCCGTCGAAGGCCAGCTTCAGCTTGTCGCCCGGCTCGTACTGCAGGGCCACGGTCGCGCCCAGGCGCTTGCGGTGGTCGAACCAGGTCGAATAGGTGTTGGCCTGCGGGGCGTAGATGGTCGCCGTAGCGGCCGTCAGCTTGGCGGCGTCGGCGGCGCTGACGCCCGAACCGATATTGCCGGCATTGGCGCGGATCGGACCCCAGTTAAAACTGCGATAGCCGAACTCGTTGGAGTCGGTCTCGCCATAGGCGATCGAGGCCAAAGCGCCGAAGTCGCCCCAGCGGTTGGAGATCAGGCCGACCACGCGCGGCGTGATCTTGTCGTTGGCGTTGCTGTTGCGCTGGCCCTTGGCCGAGAGCACGGCCTTGAAACCCGGATAGTCGAACGGCTTGGCGGTCTGAAGCTGAACGGTGCCGCCGATGCCGCCTTCGTCCTGTTCGGAGGCGTACGACTTCTGCACCGTCACGCGGTTGAACAGTTCCGAGGCGAACAGGCTGAAGTCGAAGGCGCGCGAGCGGCTGACGCCACCGCGATTGTCCATGCCCGAAGCCGTGTTGCCCAGCACTTCCATACCGTTCAGCTGGGTGCGGGTGAAGTCGGGACCGAGGCCCCGCAGGGTGATCTGACGGCCTTCGCCGCTGTCGCGCGAGATGGCGACGCCGGGGATGCGTTGCAGCGATTCCGCCAGGTTCAGGTCGGGGAAGGCGGCGATGTCTTCGGAGACGATCACATCGACGGCGCCGACGGCTTTACGCTTCAGGTCGCGGGCGTGCAGCAGGCTGTCGCGGAAGCCGGTGACGACGATGGCGTCGACTTCCGAGGCGTCGCTGGCAGCCGGCGCGGAGGCCGCAGCCGGCGTCTCGGCGGCCTGCGCCTGAGCGGCGATGCCCAGCACGGCGACGGTCAGCGCCGTCGTGGTCAGAAGGTTGAACTTGGTGACTTTGAGCATGGCCCCGATCCCTTGCGGTTTCCGCTTGAGCGATGACGGGACGGGGAGGCTTCCCCGTCGGTCGTCACGCGGGGAGAGGCGGCTGAGGCCCGTGCGGGGACAGCTTTCGGGACTGGAATTTTATGAAGTGTTTGCGACGGTTATCGTGATCCATCCTTGTGCGGATGGCTTTGGACGGGGCGCCAAGGATGCGCATCACGATGGCGCGCGGCCCTGCTTTTGGCTAAGACGCCCGCCATGCTGCGTATTTCGGAACTGAAGCTGCCGCTCGGCCACCCGCCGGAGGCGATGAAGCCCGCCATCGTCGAACGGCTCGGGATCGAGGCCGACGATCTGGTGAGCTTCGCGGTCGCGCGCCGCGCCCATGACGCGCGCCGCAAGGCCGCGATCCTGATGGTCTATTCGGTCGACGTGGTCCTGCGCGACGAGGCCGCTGTGCTGGCGCGTTTCGCGGGCGACCACCATGTGCGCGTTACGCCCGACACCGACTATAAGTTCGTGACCAAGGCCCCGGAGGGCTTCGACGGCCCGCGCCCGGTGGTGATCGGCGCGGGCCCCTGCGGCCTGTTCGCCGGCCTGATCCTGGCGCAGATGGGCCTGAAGCCGATCATCATCGATCGGGGTAAGGTCGTGCGCGAGCGGACCAAGGACACTTGGGGCCTGTGGCGCAAGAGCGAGCTGAACCCGGAATCCAACGTCCAGTTCGGCGAGGGCGGGGCGGGGACCTTCTCGGACGGCAAGCTCTACAGCCAGATCAAGGACTCGCGCTTCCTGGGCCGCAAGGTGCTGGAGGAGTTCGTCAAGGCGGGCGCGCCGGAAGAGATCCTGACCGAGGCCCATCCTCACATCGGCACCTTCCGCCTCGTGCACATGGTCGAGCAGATGCGCGCGCTGATCGAGAGCCTGGGCGGCGAATATCGCTGGCAACACAAGGTCGAGGACTTCGACATCGCGGTCGGCGCCGATGGCGCGCGCCGGCTGAAGGGCCTGCACATCGCCGGTGGCGGCTATATGGCGACGACGCACGTGGTCATGGCCCTGGGCCACAGCGCGCGCGACACCTTCGAAGTCCTGCACGATCGCGGCGTCCATATCGAGGCCAAGCCGTTCTCGATCGGCGTGCGCATCGAGCATCCGCAGTCTTGGATGGACAAGGCTCGCTTCGGGACCTGCGCCGGCCACCCCGACCTGGGCGCGGCCGATTACAGCCTTTCGCACCACTGCAAGAATGGCCGCACCGTCTACAGCTTCTGCATGTGCCCGGGCGGCACGGTGGTGGCGGCGACCTCGGAGCCCGGCCGGGTCGTCACCAACGGCATGAGCCAGTATTCGCGCAACGAGCGGAACGCCAACTCCGGCTTCGTGGTCGGCATCGACCCGGAGCGCGACTATCCGGGCCATCCGCTGGCCGGGATCGAGTTCCAGCGCAAGTGGGAGAGCCTGGCCTATGTGGCTGGCGGCTCCAGCTATGCCGCTCCGGCCCAGAAGGTCGGTGACTTCATGGTCGGTCGAGCCTCGACGGATCTGGGCGAAGTCGCGCCGTCCTACAAGCCGGGCGTGACGCTGACGGACCTGTCGGCCTGCCTGCCGGACTTCGTGATCGAGGCGATGCGCGAGGCGCTGCCGGTCTTTGGCCGCCAGATCGCCGGCTACGACCATCCGGACGTGTTGCTGACCGGCGTCGAGACCCGGACGTCCTCGCCGATCCGGATCACCCGGGGCAAGGACTTCCAGAGCCTGAACACCGCCGGCCTGTTCCCGGCCGGCGAGGGCGCGGGCTATGCCGGCGGCATCCTCTCGGCGGCGGTCGACGGCATCAAGGTCGCCGAGGCCGTGGCGCAGGCCTACCTGGCCGAAGGGCTAATCCCCGCGACGACCTGAGCCATCGCGGGGACCGTATCGACTACTCGGCGGGCTCGCTGACCTGCTCGAGCGTGGGGTAGTCCGTATAGCCCTTGGACCCGTTGGCGAAGCCGTAGAAGGTCGCCGGATCGGGCGCGTTGAGCGGCGCACGCTTTTGCAGGCGCTCCATCAGGTCCGGGTTGGCGATGTAGGCCTTGCCGAACATGATCGCGTCGGCCGTTCCGGCGGCGATCGCGGTGTTGGCGCTGTCGAGGTCGAACTTCTCGTTGGCGATGTAGACGCCTCCGAACGCGGCCTTCAGCGCTGGGCCCAGGCTGTCGGCGGCTTCGTGCTCGCGAGCCGAGATGAAGGCGATCTTGCGCTCGCCGAGGGCCTTGGCGACATAGCCGAAGGTGGCCGGCAGGTTGCTGTCGCTGATGCCGTGGCTGTCGGCGCGCGGGGCAAGGTGGACGCCCACGCGATCTGCGCCGAACACCGAGATCGCCGCATCGGTGGCTTCCAGCAGCAGGCGGGCGCGGTTCTCGATCGGGCCGCCATACTGGTCGGTGCGCTGATTGGAACCGTCCTGCAGGAACTGGTCGAGCAGGTAGCCATTGGCGCCGTGCAACTGCACGCCATCGAAGCCGGCGTCCTTGGCGTTCTGGGCGGCTTGGCGGAAGGCTTCGACAACGCCGCCGACTTCCTCGGTCGTCAGGGCGCGCGGGGTCGGGTAGGGACGCTCGGGACGCAGCAGGCTGACATGGCCCTTGGCGGCGATGGCGCTGGGACCGACCGGCAGGTCGCCGTTCAGGTGCTCGGGATCGGAGATCCGGCCTACGTGCCAGATCTGCATGAAGATGCGGCCGCCCTTGTCGTGCACGGCCTTAGTCACCAGCTTCCAACCCTCGACCTGTTCCTGGGACCAGATTCCCGGGACGCCGGCATAGCCGACGCCTTGCGGGCTAACCGGCACGCCTTCGGTGATCAGCAGGCCGGCCGAGGCGCGCTGGGCGTAGTACTCAGCCATCAAGGCGTTGGGGATGCGGGTCGGCCCGGCGCGCAGGCGGGTTAGCGGCGCCAGGACGACGCGGTTGGGCAGTTCAAGAGCGCCGACGCGCAGCGGGTCGAACAGGTTAGGCATGGAGACTTGTCCCTAGAACGGGGCGCCGACCATCCGTCGGCGTCTGCGAAGCTAGGTGGGGACGGGGTTTCGTATCGCAATCGCAACAGGATCGATTTCGTCTGAAAGCGAAGCGGTGAAATTTGAAAATCTAAAGTGACTTGAGCTCTTGCAGCATGGTCGGCACCAGTTCCGAAACCGTCGGATGGATGTGCACCGCCCGCGAGATCACGGTGTAGGGCGCCTTGGCGTACATCAGGTCCAGCATGCCATGGACGACCTCGTCGCCGTTCAGGCCCAGGATCGCCGCGCCGAGTATCTCTTTGGTCTCGGCGTCGACCACCACCTTCATGAAGCCCTGCGTCTCGCCCTTCTCGACAGCGCGGCCGACGCGGGTCATCGGACGCTGGCCGACCAGCAGCTTGCGGCCAGTGGCCTTGGCCTCCGCCTCGGTCATGCCCACGCGGCCCAGCGGCGGGTCGATGTACAGCCCGTAGCAGGTGATGCGGTCGCTGACCTTGCGCGGATCATTGTCCAGCAGGTTGGCGGCGATGATCTCGAAGTCATTGTAGGCGGTGTGGGTGAAGGCGCCCTTGCCGTTGCAGTCGCCCATCGCCCAGATCCCGGGGACATTGGTCTTCAGCTGGTCGTCGACCACGACATAGCCGCGCTTGTCGGTCGCGATCCCGGCCGCCTCCAGGCCAAGCTCGTCGGTGTTGGGCTTGCGGCCCACGGCCAGCAGCACATGCGAGCCGGTCACCTGTGGCGCGCCGGCCTCGCAGGTGACGTGGACGCAGTAGCCTTCGGGGCATTTGCTGAAGCTGATGCACTCGGCGTTGAGGCGGACGGTGACGCCCTCGGCTTCGAGGATCTCGCGGACCGTGTCGGAAATCTCCGGGTCCTCGCGGCCGATGAGGCGCGGGCCCATCTCGACGACGGTCACCTGGCTGCCGAAGCGGCGGAACATCTGGGCGAATTCCAGCCCGATATAGCTGCCGCCGACGATGACCAGATGCTCGGGCAGCGCATCCAGCTGCATAATCCCGACATTGGTCAGGTAGTCGATGTCGTTGATTCCCTGCATGTCCGGGGCGTTCGCCCGCCCGCCGACATTCAGGAAGATCTTCGGCGCGGTCAGCAGGCGCTCGCCGACGCGGACGGTGTCGGCGCTTTCGAAGCGGGCGTGGCCCTCGATGACCGTGACGCCCTTCATGCTCCGCAGCCATTTCTCGACATTGCCGCGGGCGTTGCGGACCACCGTCTGCTGGCGATCCTTGACCCGCTTCATGTCGACGCCGACGTCGCCTTGGAGGACGACGCCGTAGTCCCCCGCGCGGCGCGCCAGATGCGCGGCATAGGCGCTGGCGACCAAGGTCTTGGTCGGCATGCAGCCCGTGTTGACGCAGGTGCCGCCGAAGTCCTTGCGCTCGACCATCGCCACGGTCCAGCCGGCGGCGCTGAGCCGACCGGCCAGGGAGGGGCCGGCCTGACCGGCCCCGATGATGATGGCGTCGAAGGTTTCGGCGGCGGCCATGGTCAGATCGCGGCCTTGGCCAGGAAGAAGATCGCGAAGGCGCCCACGACAGCGACGACGTCCTCGATGATCGCGGCCGGCTTGTCCTTGCCGAACCTGGCCGCCAGGCGACCGCGGACGTCGGCGCCGACGAAGGTGCCGATTACCGCGCCTACCGCGCCGAGGAGCATGCCCCGCAGCCAGTGGGTGCCGGGCATCATCAGGGCCGCGCCGGCGAAGGCGCCGGTGAGCACGCGGACGATGAACTGATGCGGAACCTTGCGGCTCGGCGTCTTGGGATGCTGGTCGGCGATCAGCTCCAGCGCGGCCAGGGCGCTGAGGACTAGGACCGGGATCAGCCCGCCTAGCCAGGCCAGGGGATAGCCGGCGAGCGGCAGCCAGCCCAGGCGGGCGGCCCAGGCGGCCGCGGCGGGCGCGGTCATGGCGCGCAGGCCGGCGATCACGCCGATCAGCAACGCGAATACGTAGAGCAACATGGAAAACTCCCCCTCACATCGAGGCGCCGACACTGGCGTGCCTTGCAACCTGACCGCAAGAGCCTACGGGGCGATTGCATGTTCCAATCGCTTTTGGCGTGATCGCGACGCCGATACTGACGGCAGGCTGGCAGCAGCGTGTTCCTAGAAGGGGGCAACGAAACACCGAGAGGAACGCCCGATGCTCAAGACCCACACTGGCAGCTGCCACTGCGGCGCCGTACGCTATGAAACTGAGATCGACTTGGTTTCTGGTACTGGCCGCTGCAATTGCTCGATCTGCGCCAAGACCCGTAGCTGGGGCGTGATCGTGAAGCCCGACGCCTTCCGGCTGTTGGCCGGTGAAGATCGTCTTGGCGCCTATCGATTTGGCACGATGAGCGGCGATCATCGCTTCTGCATGACCTGCGGCGTGCGCGTGTTCGGGCAGGCCAATGTCGCCGAGCTGGGTGGAGAGGTCGTGTCGATTCAGGTCGCGACCCTGGACGACGTCACGCCAGACGAACTGGCGGTCGTGCCCATCAACTATGGCAACGGCCGTGACAATCTGTGGTGGGAAAAGCCCAGCGCCGCCGAGATGCGCTACCTCTAGGCGGCGAGCTTCATTGCTTCCGGATCACAGCCTGGACGCCAGCGCACGCAATTGGGCGCGGAGAGGTCGACATCGAACTGGCGACCGTGGCTGGCCAGGGCGTTTGACTTCGGCGGGGCAAGCTTCTGCCAGGCCTTGTTCGCGGCCCAATAGGCCGGCTTCAGGAGCGCGGGTACGTTCCCGGCCTTAGGGTTTAGACCCAGTTCGCGGCGCACGCGGCCATTCAGGCAATGGACCCCGTTCTTCAGCATCGACCGGCGTGTGGTGTATTCGACTGAGACCGAGACATTGGTGCTGTCGCCATTGACGACGCGATGGGGCGCGTGGATCGGCCAGGAGACGGCCTCGCCCGGCGCCAGCGGCACGGCGACCGCCTCGGCTTCCATCCACGGCTCATAGGGCAGGTCGCTGAGGGTTTCCTTCAGCAGGATGGCTTCCAGCGAGCGTTCCGAGATGAGCTCTTCCCTGGTCGGATAGACGTACATCGTCTTGTCGCCGCGCACGTGCCACAACATGGTTTCGGCGGCGTCGACGTGCAGGAAGACTCCCATCCGGGCGCTGGACATCAGGATGGCGGCGCTGCCGCGCAGCACCTGGACGCCCGTCTGCCTGGTGAACTCGGCCATCACCCTGTCGTAGACCGGGCGGTACTTGGGATGGTCGATCATCGCCGTGCGCGGGCTGATCCATAGGCGGCCGCGACGCGTGGCCTCCACCAGTTCGGCGCCCGAGAGATCAGTCGCATCGCCCGCGATCCAGCGCTCGGCCGGCGGCGGGTTCTCGCGCATGGTGCAGATGGTCACCTGGTCGCGCGGATACTCGTCCAGCAGCTGAGCCAGGGCTTCGTCGGTGAACAGGCCGGTTTCGGCCAAGCGGTGATTGAAGAGGACGATCTCGTCCTTGATCTTCGCGGCGTCGTGGGCCGGAATATCGATCATCGACGTCATGGCGGTGTCTCGCAATGGGAACCCTGACTGGCGCCGCCGCAAGTTCGGGGCCAGCTTGACCGTCCCGAAGCGACGGCGCCTAGGCCGACCGCAGCGCCGCGAAACCTCGGTCTAGATCCGCGGTCAGGTCGTTGATCGTCTCCAGGCCGATGTGCAGGCGCAGCAGCGGGCCTTCCAGGTTGACCGGAACCGAACGGTTCTTCAGTTGCGGATCGCAGTGGATCGCCAGGCTCTCATAGCCGCCCCAGGAAAAGCCCAGGCCGAACAGCTTGAGCTCATCGAGGAAGGCGTGGACGGCGCGCTGGCTGCACGGCTTCAGCACCACGCCGAACAGACCGCAGGCGCCGGTGAAGTCACGCTTCCAGATTGCGTGGCCCGGATCGTCGGACAGGGCGGGATGCAGCACGCGGGCGACCTCGGGCCGCGCCTGCAGCCAGCGCGCGATGACGAGACCGTTCTCGTGATGGCGGGGCAGGCGGGTGGTCAGGGTCCGCAGGCCCCGCAGCATGGTGTAGGCGTCATCGGGCGACACCGACCAGCCGATGTCCCACATGGCGTTGCCTAGCGCGTTGCCGATGTCGACGTCCATGGTCGTGGCCGAGCCCATGAAGCAGTCCGAGTGGCCGCCGACATATTTGGTCAGGGCCTGGACGCTGATCGTCACCCCATGGGCCAGCGGCTTGAAATAGAGGCCGGCCGCCCATGTGTTGTCGATCAGGGTGATGATCCCGCGATCGTTGGCGGCCTTGGCGATGGCCGGCACATCCTGCATTTCGAAGGTCAGAGAGCCGGGGGCTTCCAGCAGGATCATCCGGGTCCTGGGCGTCACCAGAGCCATCAGGCCGTCGGCGTCCAGCGCGGGATCGTAGTAGGTGGTGGCGACGCCGAAGCGGCTCAGCACCCGGTCGCAGAACCGGCGCGTCGGCTTGTAGGCGCTGTCGACCACCAGGATCTCATCGCCAGCCTTGAGCACCGCCAGCATGGCGCCGGTGATCGCCGCCAGGCCCGACGGATAGAGCGTGACGTCCGGCGAGCCCTCCAGCTCGGCCAGCGCCTTCTGCAAGGCGGCGGGCGAGGACAGGCCGGTGATGCCGTAGGTGATCTGGTCATCGTCGTAGAGTGACGCCGCATTGGGCAACAGCACCGTCGACGCGCGCTGGATCGGCGGATTTACGGTGCGCGCCATGGCGGTCGGCTCGGAGCCTGTACGGACCAGACGGGTTTCTTCATCCATGGCGGGGGACTCTCGGCGACGCGGCTTACCGCTTGTGGTTTAAGGCTCCGCGCGCACGGTTCAAGGAGCGATCGGTTGTCGGTGCGTTTTGGCGTAGTGGTTCTGTCCTTGCTAGCGCTCGCGGCGTGCGGCCAGCGCACGGCCACGCCTGAACCCAAGCCGGCCGAGACGGCCGCGCCCATGGCCATCAAGCCCGCCGCGCCCAGCAAGACCCTGAAGGCCGTTAAGGCGCGCGGCGAATTGCGCTGCGGGGTCAATCCTGAGCTGCCGGGCTTCGCCTTTCAGGACAATGGCGGGCGCTGGCGCGGCTTCAATGTCGACTTCTGTCGGGCACTGGCCGCGACCGTGCTGGGCATGCCCGACAAGGTGACCTTCGTGCCGCTGGGCAACGAGGAGCGGATCACCGCCTTGCGGACGGGCAAGGTCGATGTCCTGTGGCGCAATACCTCGTGGACCTTCTCGCGCGATGTCGGCGACCAGCTGGATATGGCGGCGATCTCCTATTTCGACGGCCAGGGGTTCCTGGTCCGCCGCAATCTGAACCTGACCAGCGCCGTCGAGCTGAACACGGCCAAGATCTGCGTCCAGACCGGCGCCACCTCGGCACAGAACCTGGAGGACTTCTTCCGGGCGCGCGGCATCGCCTACACGGCCATGGTTTTCGACAGCGAGGAGCAGGCCCGCGCGGCCTATCAGGCCGACAAGTGCGACGCCTTCACCGCCGACATTTCCGCCTTGGCGGCGGCGCGGTCGGTGCTGGACGATCCGGGCGCCCACGTGATCCTGCCCGACGCCATATCCAAGGAGCCGCTCGGGCCGCTGGTGCGCCAGGACGATCCGGCCTGGACCGATATCGTCCGTTGGACCCTGTACGCCCTGGTTCTCGCCGAGGAGCACGGCGTCACGAAAGCTAACGCCAAGGACATGAAAGCCGGCGCCGATCCCGAGGCGCGACGGCTGCTGGGCGAGGGCGGGTTCGGCGCGATGCTGGGCCTAGATCCCGACTGGGCCACGCGCGCCATCGCAGCCGGCGGCAATTATGGCGAGATCTTCGACCGGGACATCGGCGGCGGTTCGGCGTTGAAGCTGGATCGAGGCCTGAACGCGCTGTGGAACGCGCCCAAGCCCGGCCTGCTCTACGCGCCGCCGATGCGTTAGGCTTTCGGGGCGCTAGGCGGCGGGGCCGGTCGCGATCGGCGTGTCGGCCAAGCCGCCCCATTCTGTCCACGAGCCGTCATAAACGGCCGAGCGGGGCTTGCCCAAACGGGCCAGGGCCAGGGCCACGACCGAGGCCGTGATACCGGAGCCGCAGGTCGAGGTGATCGGCTTATTGATGTCGACGCCGGCGGCCTCGAACACCGTCTTTAAGTGTTCAGCCGGCAGCATGGTCCCGTCGGCGGCCAGCAGGGCCGACAGCGGGATGTTGCGGGCGCCCGGCATGTGGCCGCCGCGCAGGCCGGCGCGGGGCTCGGGATCTCGGCCCTCGAAGCGGCCTGCCGCGCGGGCGTCGATGATCTGCTCGCGGCCGGTTTCGACGATCTCGCGCACCTGCTCCAGCGACCGGTAGATGTCGGCCTGGTAACGCGGTGTGAAGTGGCGTTCCTGCGGCGAGGCCGGGCCGTCGTCGACCGGGCGACCCTCGGCGATCCATTTGGGCAGGCCGCCGTCCAGCACCACGACGTCCTCGTGGCCCATGGCGCGGAAGTGCCACCAGGCGCGCGCGGCCGGCAGGATGCCGCTGCTGTCGTAGACGACGATCCGCGAGCCATCGCCCAGGCCCAGCTTCCTGACGCGCGAGGCGAACTTGACCGCCGTCGGGATCATATGCGGCAGGTCCGACGTCTCGTCGGAGATGTCGTCGATGTCGAAGAACACCGCGCCGGGGATGTGGGCCTCCAGGAACTCCTTGCGCGGATCGCGCTGGGCGGCCGGCATGTGCCACGACGCGTCGACCACGCGCACATCCGGCGCGTCGAGGTGTTCAGCCAGCCAGGCGGTGGAGACCAGCGGATCGGACGGAATGGCCATGGGACGCCTCTTGGGATCAGACTCGGCGGTGAGTTTACATCCAAGGCGGCGTCGGCAAGCCCTTTTCCTTCAGGAATTCGGGATTGAACAGCTTGGACTGATAGCGCGAGCCGTGGTCGCACAGGATGGTCACGATGGTGTGGCCAGGACCCAGTTCGCGAGCCAGCTTGACCGCGCCGGCGACATTGACGCCGGCCGAACCGCCCAGGCAGAGCCCCTCGTGCTGGACAAGGTCGAAGACCACGTCCAGCATCTCCTCGTCGCTGACGCGGAAGGGATGGTCGACAACCAGGTCTTCTAGATTTGCGGTGACGCGGCCCTGGCCGATGCCCTCGCTGATCGAGGTTCCTTCGGACTTCAGCTCGCCGTCCCTGTACCAGCTGTAGAGCGAAGCGCCGTAGGGGTCGGCCAGGCCGATCTTCACGCCGGGCTTGCGCTCGCGCAGGGCCGCTGCGACGCCGGCCAGGGTGCCGCCCGAGCCCACCGCGCAGATGAAGCCGTCGACCTTACCGCCCGTCTGCTCGAAGATTTCCGGGCCGGTCGTGCGATAATGGGCCTCACGGTTGGCGACATTGTCGAACTGGTTGGCCCAGACAACGCCATTGGCTTCAGTCTTGGCAAGTTCCTCGGCCAAGCGCCCGGAATAGCGGACATAGTTGTCGGGGTTGGAATAGGGGACGGCGTCGACCTCGACCAGTTCCGCGCCCAGCAGGCGGATGGCGTCCTTCTTCTCCGGGCTCTGGGTGCGGGGGATGATGATCGTCGTCTTGTAGCCCAGCGCCGAGGCGACCATGGCCAGGCCAATGCCGGTGTTGCCGGCGGTGCCCTCCACAATGCGACCGCCAGGCTTCAGCAGGCCCTTGGCCTCCGCGTCACGGATGATGCCCAGCGCCGCGCGGTCCTTGACCGACTGGCCAGGGTTCATGAACTCGGCCTTGCCCAGGATCTCGCAGCCCGTGGCCTGGCTGGCGCGGTTCAAGCGGATCAGCGGGGTGTTTCCGATCGCGTCTAGAACGCTTAGCAGGGCGGTCATGGGGAGCCTTGGAAAGGATCTTCGGTTGGCTGAAAGATCGTGCGGCGAAAGGCCGGCGCAACCCCAGTTTTCCTGAAAGCCTCAGCGCGGACCGCCAAACCTTAAGCTTGACCATGGCTTGAGCTGATATCCACAAACTGTGGATATCAGCTGCGGCTGAGGCCTAGCTGGATGACATTGGTCCGTTCGGTGCGAAAGCCGGCCTCGCAGTAGCTGAGATAGAACCGCCACAGGCGCCGGAACCGTTCGTCGAAGCCGTCCTTGCGGATGTCGCTCCAGGCGGCTTCGAAGCGTCGCGCCCACTCGGCCAGGGTGTCGGCATAGTTCTGGCCGAAGCGTTTGAGATCGCTCCACTCCAGCCCCGCGCGCTCGGTCTCTTCCTTAAGCCGCGCCTCGCTGGGCAGCATGCCGCCCGGGAAGATGTAGCGCTGGATGAAGTCGGTGCGCCCACGATAGTCGTCGAACAGCTCGTCGCGGATGGTGATGATCTGCAGGCCGGCGCGACCGCCGGGCTTCAACACGTCGCGGATCTTGCCGAAGTACGAGGGCCAGTACTCCTCGCCGACCGCCTCGAACATCTCGATCGAGGCCACGGCGTCGAACTGGCCCCGGACGTCGCGATAGTCGATCAGCTGGATGTCGGCCTTCTCCGCCAGCCCCTGCTCGAACAGCCGCTTGCGAGCGAAGTCGTACTGCGCCTGGGAGATGGTGATGCCGGTGACCTTGGCGCCCACCTCCTTGGCGGCGAACTCGGCGAAGCCGCCCCAGCCGCAGCCGATCTCCAGCACGTGCTTGCCGGGAGCCAGGTCGATGGTCCGGGCCAGGGCCGCATACTTGGCGGTCTGGGCCTCGGGCAGGGACTGGTTCGGCCGCTCATAGAGGGCCGAGGAATAGGTCATGCTTGGGTCCAGCCAGCGAGAATAGAACGCATTGCCCAGGTCGTAGTGGGCGTGGATGTTCTTGCGTGAGCCATCGCGGCTGTTGCGGTGGAACAGGTGGTAGAGGACGTTGATCACTCGCATGACCGGGTTGCCGTCCACCAGGGCCGACAGCTTGTCGAAGTTCAGCGAGAACGCCTCGAGCACCGCCGACAGGTCAGGCGTTTCCCATTCACCGGCCATGAAGCCCTCGGCGAAACCGATGTCGCCGGACGAAAAGGCGCGGCGGACGAAGTTGTAGTCGCGGATCCGGATCGTCGCTTCTGGACCTGGCTGGCGCCCGCTCACCGTCACAGCCTTGCCGGTCGGCAGGACGAACGTGACCGAGCCGAACTCCCAGTTCGTCGCCGCCACCCGCAAGGCGGTTCGAAAGGCGGTCGGGGCCGCCTTCAGGTCGGGATGGTTCAAAAGCGTCGTATCCAAGGCGGGGCCTCGCATCCGGTTACGCGTTCATTAACGCTGTTAAGGACCGGCCCGTAAACCTTCTAGAGGCTGCGATAGGCCTCCATGGCCTTCTCGCGCGCCTGCGCATGGTCGACGATTGGTCTCGAATAGAGACGTTTTGCTTCGGCCGGCAGATGCAAGGCGCGGGTCCATGGCTTGTGGATAACCTCGTCGGAAACGTTTTTGAGCTCGGGCACCCAGCGTCGGACATAGACGCCCCGCGGGTCGAACTTCTCGCCCTGGGCGATCGGGTTGAAGATCCGGAAGTAGGGCGCGGCGTCGGCGCCGCTGCCGGCCACCCACTGCCAGTTGCCGACATTGTTGGGCAGATCGGCGTCGAGCAGCGTGTCCCAGAACCAGGCCTCGCCCTCGCGCCAGTCGACCAGCAGATGCTTGATCAGGAACGAGGCCACGATCATGCGCACGCGATTGTGCATGAAGCCGGTGGCCCAAAGCTCGCGCATGCCGGCGTCGACGATCGGATAGCCGGTCTGGCCCTTGGTCCACGCCTCAAAGAACGCGGAGTTGCTCTTCCACGGGAAGGCGTCGAACTCCGGCCGGAAGCTCTGGGTCGGCAGGTCCGGCCAATGGAAGAGGATGGCGTGGTTGAACTCGCGCCAGCCGAGTTCGGACAGGAACTTGTCGATCTCGCCTGTGGGAGCGTCGCCATGGTCGGCGGCGTTGCGCGCGGCCAGCCAGACTTGGCGCGGTCCGATCTCGCCGAAGTGCAGGTGCGGAGACAAGCGCGAGGTCGCCTCGATCCCCGGCAGGTCGCGCTTCTCGCCATAGCCGTCGACCGGGCCAGACAGGAAGGTGTTGAGGCGATCCAGCGCGCCAGCCTCGCCGGGTGTCCAGAGGTCGAAGCCTTTCGACCAGTCCGGCTTGGTCGGATGCAGGCCCCAGCCGGCGAGACTTTCGCTGCGAGGGAAATGTTCAGGTGATTTCAGGCGCTGGGGCGCGGACTCTACAGTGACGTGGCTAAGGTGTTCGCGCGCCGCCCGCCAGTACGGCGTGAAGACCTTGTAGGGCTGCTTGGAGCCGTTCTGCACGGTCCAGGGTTCGTTCAGCAGGCTGGCGTTGAAGCTCTGACAGTCGACGCCCGCGTCCTTCAGGCGCGCCTTGATCTCGGTGTCGCGGTCGATGCTGGCCTTGTCGTAGAGACGGTTCCACAGCACGCAGGTCGCGCCGCTGTGGGCGATCACGTCGTCCAGCACATCGGCGGCGGAGCCTTTGCGAAGGACCAGCTTATTGCCAAGCTTCTCAAGGCTTTCGGCCAGGCTCTTCAGCGACTTGTCCAGCCACCACAGCGAGGCCCCACCCATCGGCCGGATGTCCTTGGTTTCATCAAGAATATAGAGGGGGATCACCGGCCGGCCGCTGTCGGCGGCATGGCGCAGGGCGGGATTGTCGGCTAAGCGCAGGTCCTTGCGGAACCAGACGATGATCGGCTCCTGGTCTTTGTCCGTCCGCACTTGCTTCACCTCGCCCGAAAGGCCACCTCTCAGGCGCCTGCACTCGTATTACGTCGGAACCGCTTCCTTGGATCATCCGCAAGTCGTCGCCCGCAGAGTCGCTCTATGAACCGGCGCATCGTTCTCGTCACCGGCGGCGCGGGCTTCATCGGCTCGAACATCGTCGCGCGTGTCTGCGAGGATCCGGCGCTAGACGTCGTGGTCTGCGACCGCCTTCGTGACGCCGCCAGTGGCAAGTGGCGCAATATCGCCAAGCATCCGATCGCCGACTTCGTGGCCCCCGAGCAGTTGTTCGACTGGCTGGCCAGGCGCGGCGCCGAGGTCGAGCTGATCATCCACATGGGCGCGGTGTCGTCGACGACCGAGCAGGACGCCGACAAGATCGTGCAGTCCAACTTCGTGCTGTCGCGCGACCTATGGGACTGGTGCGCGCAACACGGCAAGCGGCTGATCTACGCCTCGTCGGCGGCGACCTATGGCGACGGCTCGCTGGGCTTCGAGGGCAAGGACGATCTGGCCTCGCTGCAGGCCCTGCGGCCGCTGAACGCCTATGGCTGGTCCAAGGCGTTGTTCGATATCTACGCCGTGCGCGAGGCCCATCGCGGCCATGCCCCGGCCCAATGGGCGGGCCTGAAGTTCTTCAACGTCTACGGCCCCAACGAGGACCACAAGGACGGCATGAAGTCGGTGGTGGCCCAGATCTGGCCGCGCGTCGCCGCGGGCGAAGGGGTCAAGCTCTTCAAGTCACACCACCCGGACTACGAGGATGGCGGCCAGCTGCGCGACTTCGTCTATGTCCGCGATGCGGTCGACGTGATCGCCTGGTTGTCCCAGAATTCGGCGGTGAATGGCGTCTTCAACCTGGGTTCTGGCCACGCGCGCTCGTTCCGGGATCTCGCCGTGGCCACCTTCGAGGCCGTGAACCGCGCGCCCGACATCACCTATATCGACATGCCCGAGGTGCTGCGCGGCAAGTACCAGTATTACACCCAGGCCGATATGAGCCGCCTGCGGGCCGCCGGCTATGATGCGCCGATGACCACGCTGGAAGACGGCGTCGCCGACTATGTGGCGGGCTACCTGAATACCGACGACCCCTACCGATAGTCGCTGTCGGATATGACGCCACGGAACACTTGTCCGGTCCAAGTCCCGGCGTAGGCTGACCCCGAGATCGAGGCGCGAACCTCGACGTCAGGGAGTTCATCATGGCCGGCATCGCCGCCTGGGGCGCTTATGCGCCGCGTCTGCGCCTTAGCCGTAAGGCCGTGACAGAGGCCAATGCCTGGGTTGCGCCGAACCTCAAGGCCAAGGGCAAGGGCGAGCGCTCCATGGCCAACTGGGACGAGGACGCCTTGACCATGGCGGTCGAGGCGGCCCGCGACGCCCTCGGCCCCGACGACGACCGCAGCCACATCGACAGCTTCTACTTCGCCTCCACGACGGCGCCGTTCGCCGACCGGCTGAACGCGGGGATCGTCTCGGCGGCCCTGACCCTTGAGAAGTCGATCACCGCCAGTGACGTGACCGGTTCGCAGCGCTGCGGCCTGACAGCGCTGGGACAGGCCTTGGCGAGCGGCGGGACCTCCCTGGTCGCCGTCGGCGAGCGCCGCAGGGCCCGGGCGGTCTCGGCCCAGGAACTGGACTTCGGCGACGGCGCGGCGGCCTTCGTGGTCACCGACGGCCCAGGGGCGGCCGAAATGCTGGGGCGGGGTTCGGTCACCGACGACTTCGTCGACCACTTCCGCGGCGACGACGGCGGCTTCGACTACTACTGGGAGGAGCGCTGGATCCGCGATGAGGGCATCGTCAAGCTCGTGCCGCCGGCCGTTCGAAAGGCGCTTGAGATTGCGGGCCTAAGTGCTTCTGAAGTCGATCATTTCTGCTTTCCATCGACCTTTTCTGGCATGGCCGCGACATTGGCCAAGGCCGTGGGGATCAGGCCCGAGGCCGTTCGCGACAACCTCGCCGCCGTGATGGGCGAGGCCGGCTGCGCGCACGGACCCATTATGCTGGCCCACGCGCTGGAGGACGCCAAGGCGGGCGAGGTGATCCTGGTCGCCCAGTTCGGCCAGGGCGCCGAGGCCATGGTGTTCCGCGCCACCGGCCAAGGCCAGCGTCCCGCGCGGGGCGTCACGGGGTCGCTGGCTGATCGAGAAGTTGAGACCAACTACCTGAAATTCCTGACCTTCAATGGCCTGGTCGAATGGGACAAGGGCATGCGGGCCGAGAAGGACAACAAGACGGCCCTGACCACCCTCTACCGCAACGAGGACATGATCCTTGGCCTGGTTGGCGGCCGCTGCCGCGAGACCGGCGTCGTGCAGTTTCCACGCACCCGCATCTCGGTCGCGCCGAACAACCCCGCCGTCGACACCCAGGAGCCGTATCGCTTCGCCGAGCGCCGCGCGAGTGTTCTCAGCTATTCGGCTGATTACCTTACCTTTTCCATGGCCCCGCCAAACCATTACGGCATGATCGTCTTCGAGGGCGGCGGCCGGATCATGATGGACATCACCGACGTCGCGCCGGGTGATGTCGAGACCGGCCTGCCGGTGCGGATGGTGTTCCGCATCAAGGAGGTCGACGAAAAGCGCGGCTTCGTCCGCTACTTCTGGAAGGCCACGCCGGATCGCGCCGCAATCGCCGCCCAAACCTCTCAAGCCGCTGAATAGGGAGACCGATCATGCCGCAGGGTATCCGGGACAAGGTCGCCATCCTCGGGATGGGCTGCAGCAAGTTCGGCGAGCGCTGGGACGCTGGCCCCGACGACCTCATGGTCGAGGCCTATCTGGAGGCCATGCAGGACGCTGGCATCGATCAGACCCAGCTGGACGCTGCGTGGTTCTCGACGCACATCGACGAGATCGGCTCGGGTAAGGGCGGCACGCCGCTGTCGATCGCCCTGCGCCTGCCCAACATCGCCGTCACCCGGGTCGAGAACTTCTGCGCCTCGGGCTCGGAGGCCTTCCGCGGCGCGGTCTATGCCGTGGCGGCCGGCGCGGCCGATATCGCGCTCGCCGTCGGCGTCGAGAAGCTGAAGGACACCGGCTATGGCGGCCTGCCGGTCGCCCATCCGGGCACGCTCAATCCGCAGGTGATGCCGAACGGCTCCGCGCCCGGCAACTTCGCGCAGCTGGCCAGCGCCTATCGCGCCAAGCACGGGGTCTCCAAGGACGACCTGAAGCGCGCCATCGCTCACGTCTCGGTCAAGAGCCACGCCAACGGCGCCAAGAACCCCAAGGCGCACCTGCGCAAGCCGATCACCGCCGAACAGGCCCTCAACGCCCCGATGATCGCCGAGCCGCTGGGCCTGTTCGACTGCTGCGGCGTGTCGGACGGCGCAGCGGCGGCGATCGTCACCACGCCCGAGATCGCCCGGGCGCTCGGCAAGCACGATCTGGTCACCGTGAAGGCCCTGCAGCTGTCGGTCTCGAACGGCTATGAGAGCCAGTACAACGGCTGGGACGGCAGCCACTTCCACACCGCCCGCATCGCCGCGCGTAAGGCCTACAAGGAGGCCGGTATCGAGCGGCCGCGCGACCAGATCTCGATGATGGAGGTGCACGACTGCTTTTCGATCACCGAGCTGGTGACGATGGAGGACCTGTTCATCTCGCCGGAGGGCCAGGGTTGGCGTGACGTGCTGGACGGTTTCTATGACGCCGACGGGGAGATGCCGTGCCAGATCGACGGCGGCCTCAAGTGCTTCGGCCATCCGATCGGCGCCTCGGGCCTGCGAATGCTCTACGAGATGTACCTGCAGCTGCAAGGCCGCGCGGGCGAGCGGCAGCTCTCCAATCCCGTCTTCGGAATGACCCACAATCTGGGCGGCGCGCCGGCCAGCAATGTCTGCTCGGTGGCGATCATCGGCCAGGAAGGCGCTTGACGGAAAAGAGGCTTAAAGCCGTCCCTTTGAGTCGAGGGGGCCATGGTGTAACCAGAGGCATGGGCGGTTCGTTCAAAAGCTTCAGGCTCTGGATCGGCGCGGGGCTGGCGCTGTTCCTGGCGCTGTTCCTGACGGCCGCCTTCGTCTTCCGCTATGATATCCTCAGCAACGCTTTGGACCCCAAGGTCCCGTTCCTGACCTACCGCCCGCCGCCGGCCCCGGACTATGGCCAGCGCTCGTCCTGGGCCTTGCTGCCGGGCCCCGCCCGGGCCAACCAGCCGGTCGACGTGTTCTTCGTCCACCCGACCACCTTCGACGGCGGTCGCGACTGGAACGGCGGCATCGACCAGCCGAAGGCCCAGCGGTTCCTGTCGCGGGTGGTGATCCCGAACTACGCCGGACCGTTCGACCGTGTGGGCCGGGTGTTCGCGCCGCGCTATCGCCAGGCCAGCCTCTATACCTACCTGACCCTGCGCGACGACGCCCGCGACGCGCGGCGCTTCGCCTATGGCGACGTCAAGCTGGCCTTCAGAACCTATCTGTCGCGCTACGGCGAGGCGCGGCCGTTCATCATCGTTGGGGTGGAGCAGGGCGGCTCCCTCGCCGTTCGCCTGCTCCGTGAGGAGATCGCCACCGATCCGGACCTGAAGCGCCGCCTTGTCGCCGCCTATCTGATCGAGACGGTGGCGCCGGCCGACGAATACGGACCGAATGCGCCGATCCCCGCCTGCGAGCACAAGGGCGAGACAGGCTGCGTGGCGGCCTGGGCCTCGGCTCAGGAGGGCGACTTCCGCGCCGTGCAGGAACTGACGGGCCGCTCGCTGATCTGGGACGCGACCGACCAACTGGTCAATCTCGAGCACCGTACGCCGCTGTGTTTCAACCCGCTGCTGGGCGGGACCAGCCTGGAGCGCGCGCCGGCCAAGCTGAACCTGGGCGCGGCCAACGCCACGGGTCTGGATTGGGGCGCGCGGCCGCCCTTCTTGCAAAGGCAGGTGTCGGCGCGCTGCGAGAACGGCCTGCTGCGGACCAGCAAACCCAAGTCCAGTGCGCTGCGCGACAGCGGCTCGTGGGCCGATCGGCGAAAGGTCGACGCCTTCAACCTGTTCTATGCCGATATCGAGGCCGACGCCCTGGCGCGGTCGGCGACTATGGTCGGCCGCCCGCTAACCGCCGTCTCCACGGTTCCGGAGCGCCGCTAGGCCGCCGTAGCTTGGCTGGTCGATGGCGATCTGGCCGATGGCCGTGGCGCGCAGGTGCGCCAAAAGCGCCGGATCGAGCGGGGCGATCGCGCCGGTCCGCAAGGCCTCGCAGAGCTTGGCGTTGAGCGTGGCGAAGTCGCCGGTGTCGGCCATCAAGGCCCCGAGCCGCTCGACCGCCTCGGCCTCCAAGGTCGCGCCGAGCTCGGCTTCGCGGGCCAGGGCGGCGCGGGCGTTGTCGGCGACGCGGGACAGGAAGGCCTGGCGCGCATCGCCGGGGATGGCGGTCTCCGCGTCGAAGGCGGCGACGGCTTGGGCCAGTTCGACGGCGGTCGGGTGACTGATCATGCCGGCTCCATCAGCGCCACAAGGTCGATCTCGGTCTCGCTGGTCCGCCGGCCGATCATGGCGCGCTCGATCGAGCGATCCTGGCCGCTGGCGAAGCTGGAATACATCATCAGGCACATGACGCCCCACTTCAGTGAGCCGAGCGCCTGCCAGAACTTCACGCGCTCCAGCGAGACCCTGCCGCCGTAGCCGGCCAACAGGTCGGCATAGTCGCCAAAGCCGCCCACGGGCTTCCGCCATTCGCCGAAGCGCCAGGAATTGATGCAGATCCAGCCCAGGTCCTCGGCCGGGTCGCCCAGATGGGCCAGCTCCCAGTCGAGCACCCCGACCAGGCCGTCCGTCGGATGGATCATCAGATTGCCATTCCGGAAATCGCCGTGGACCAGCACCGGCCGTTCGGGCGGCGGCGGGGCAATCGTCTCCAGCCAGCGGAAGGCGGCCTCCAGGATTGGTCGTTGAACGCCCAGTTGGCGGTAGATCTCCTCGTAGCGCGCGAGTTCGCCTCCTGCGTCGGAAGTGGCCAGGTCCGGCAGGTCCTCGGTCGGCGCGGCGTGAATCCGCGCCAGCACCTCGCCGCAGCGGCGGGCAAGGTCGGGGCGCACAGCGGCGAAGGCCTCGTCGCGGACGATCCGGCGCCCGAGGGTCTCGCCCTCCAGGCGGCGCATGACATAGGCCTCGCCGAGGCCGTCGTCGGGCGTGCAGACATGAACCACGCTGGGCGCCGGCGCGCCGGCCTGATCGGCGGCGCGGATCAAAGCGGCTTCGGAGGCAAGGGCCAGGGCGGTCTCGCGTATGGCCGCGCCGTCCGGGCGACGGCGCAGGATCAGCGGCGTGCCGTCGTCGAGATCGAAAGCCCAGGTTTCCAGGCTGGCGCCGCCCGACAGGCGGCGGGCGTTGGCGGCCCTGGTCGCGGTCGGCGACAGGCGCGAGGCGAGGCGATCGAGAGAGGCGGCGACGTCCATGGAACAAGCTTCCAGCTTTCACCTTACGTCAGGCAAGAGCCTCGCGACTTTACGGCGAGCCCGGCGCGCCTTACGCAACAAGCTTCAACTCTGCTCAGGATCCCTCATGCCTTCCGGTCTCGCCGCGCTGCTGGATGACGTCGCGGCCATCACCAAGCTCGCCGCCGCCTCGCTGGACGATGTCGGGGCCGCCGCCGGGAAGGCGGGGACCAAGGCCGTGGGCGTGGTGGTCGACGACGCGGCCGTGACGCCGGGCTACGCCATGGGCTTCACACCCGACCGCGAGCTGCCGATCGTCTGGAAGATCGCCGTCGGTTCGTTGCGCAACAAGCTGCTGTTTCTACTGCCCGGCGCTCTGCTGCTGTCGGCCTTCGCGCCGTGGGCGGTGACGCCGATCCTGATGGTCGGCGGCGCCTATCTGGCCTTCGAGGCCACAGAGAAGATCCTGGAGGCGTTCACGGCAGGGGCGGAGGGCGAGGCGATAGAGGATCTAGCGCTCAGCGCGCCCGAGCTGGAGAAGCAGAAGGTCGACGGCGCGATCCGGACCGACCTGATCCTGTCCGGCGAGATCATGGCCATCGCCCTGGCTGAAGTCGCTCACCTGAGCCTCGTGATGCAGGCGGCGGCGTTGGCCATCGTCGGCGTACTGCTGACGATCATTGTCTATGGCGCGGTGGCGCTGATCGTGAAGATGGACGACATGGGTCTGCACCTGTCGCGCCGCGAGGCCAAGGGCGTGCAGAAGTTCGGCCGTGGCCTAGTCAAGGCCATGCCGGTGACCATGGAGGCCCTGACCGTCATCGGCACCGCGGCCATGCTGTGGGTCGGCGGCGGCATCATCGTGCACGGCCTTGAGAAGTTCCACCTGACGCCGATCCCGCACTGGGTCGAGGGCTTCTCGCACTGGGCGCATGGCGTCCCGGGCATCGGCGCCGTGACCGGCTGGCTGGCCTTCGCGCTGGGCTCGGCCGTGGTTGGTCTCGTGATCGGCGGCGTCCTGGCCGGCGTCATGCACCTCTGGCATCACCGCAAGGGCGCGACCATCGCGCACTAGCGGCCCGCTACCCCGCCTCGTTCAACGGCGAGGCCGGTTTCCAGTCGAACAGTTCCTGCATCGTCCGGAGCGCCTGGCCGCGTGGCGAGGTGAGGTCCGGATCGCGGGCCAGGATCAGACGGGCGTCGTCGGCGGCGACGGTGATCAGGTCGCGGTGCGCGACGGGATCGGCCAGGCGATAGGCCGGGAAGCCGCTCTGCTTGAGGCCCAGTGGGTCGCCGCCGCCGCGCAGCGCCAGGTCCTTTTCGGCGATCTCGAAGCCGTCGTCGCTGCGACGCAGGATGTCCAGACGCTGCTGGGCCACTTCCGACAATGGCGGATCGTACAGCAGCACGCACGAACTCTCCCGCGCGCCCCGGCCGACGCGGCCGCGCAGCTGGTGAAGCTGGGCCAGGCCGAAGCGGTCGGCGTGCTCGATGACCATGATGCTGGCGTTTGGGACATTGACCCCCACCTCGACCACCGTGGTGGCGACCAGCACGCTGACCTCGCCGTCGGCGAAGCGCTGCATGACCGCGTCCTTCTCGGCGGCGGGCATCTGGCCGTGGACGAGGCCGACGCCGGGCAGATGGCGGGCCAGGTCCGCTGCGCGGTCCTCGGCGGCGCGCAGCTCGACCTTGTCGGATTCGGAAACCAGTGGGCAGACCCAGAACGCCTGGGCGCCGCTGGCGATGGCGCCGCGCAGGCGCTCGACGATCTCGGGCACGCGGGGCGTGGGCGCGGCGCGGGTGGCGACCGGCGTGCGGCCCGGCGGCTTCTCGTCGATGCGCGAGACGTCCAGATCGCCGAAGACGGTCAGTTCCAGCGTGCGCGGGATCGGCGTGGCCGACATGGCGAGCAGGTGGACGCCCCAATCTTCACTAGAAGGGCCCTTGTCCTGCAGGCGGCGACGCTCATTGACGCCGAAGCGGTGCTGTTCGTCGATGATCGTCAGGGCCAGGCGGTCGAAGACCACGTCGTCCTGGAACAGGGCGTGGGTGCCGACGGCGACGTGGTGGGTCCCGTCCGCCAGGCCCAGCAGCTTGGCCGAACGGCTGGCGCCCTTGTCGCGGCCGGTCAGCAGGATCACCGACAGGCCCAGCGCCTGCAGGGGCGCGGCGATGGTCTCGAAGTGCTGGCGGGCCAGGATCTCGGTCGGGGCCATCAGGGCCGATTGGAAGCCGGCGCCGGCCGCGTCGGCCATGGCCAGCATCGCCACCACGGTCTTGCCTGAGCCGACATCGCCCTGCAGTAGCCGGCTCATCCGCTCACCGGAGGCGAGGTCGCCGCGAATCTCCGAAAGCGAACGAATCTGGGCGCCGGTCAGCCTGAAGGGCAGGGCTTTCTCTGCGGCTTCCGAGAGGGGACCGGACGGAATGCGCGGGCCGGGCGTCGCGCGGCGCGAGGCCTTGCGCTGGGCCAGAGCCAGCTGGTGGGCCAGCAGTTCGTCATAGGCCAGACGCCGGCGCGGCCTGGCCAGCGGCGACAGGTCCGCCTCGCTGGCGGGCGCGTGCATGGCCGCCAGGGCCTCGCGCCAGCCGGGAAGCTTTTCGCGCTCGCGCCAGGCGGGGTCTTGCCACTCGGGGAGTTCCGGTGCGCGGTTCAGGGCCTCGAGGGCGAACTTCCGGAAGGTGCGCGAGGGCAGGCCGTGCGTCGCCGGATAGACGGGCTCGATCTCGGGAATCTCGCCGGCGCGCTCGGCTTCGACGATGTAGTCAGGATGGGCGATCTGGAGTTCGGAGGCATAGCCGTCTGGCCGCTCGACCTTGCCGCTGACCGCGCGTTGCGCGCCCTTGGGGTGCTGACGTTCCAGGTGCGGGCCGTGGCCCTTGAACCAGACCAAGGTCAGGAAGCCTGTCCCGTCCCAGGCGCGGATCTTCCAGGGCTGGCCCAGGCGGCCTGGCGTCTGGTGCTGGTCAATGGTGACGATGAAGGTCTGGACCTGGCCCTCGACGGCCTGGTCGACCGTGGTCACCGACCGGCGAATCAGGCCGGTTGGCGCGGTGAACAGCACGTCGCGCACGATCGGGCCGGCCAGTTTCTCGACCAGCGGCGCGACTCGCGGACCCACGCCCTTGAGCGTGGACACCGAGCTGAACAGGGGGAAGAGAATCTCCGGGCGCATCTGGCGAGAGCTTAGCCGCCTCCGCGCCCGGGGAGCAGGCCTTAGTCCTGATTCATCACAGGCTGAAGCGCGATCACTAGGTCGGAATATTCATCCGCCCGCGACGCGCCCGAGACGTTGAGGCGCGTGTACAGCCAGGTCGCGCCATGGCGGGAATAGGCTTCTGACCAGCGGGTCTTGGCGTCGATCAGGTTGTTGGCCTCACCGGCGAAGACCACCGCGCCCTTGGCGTCGACATAGACGTAGTTGCCGGCGATCGTGGTCGCAGGGTCGCCGTTCTCGGCCAGCTTGTAGCGGTAGACGGCGCCCGAGGCGCCCTTGAGTTCGATATAAGGCTTCACGCTGTCCTCGCCATAAAAGCCACCCGGCGTAGGGCTTTGGATTTGATCGTTAATCGCGCGCCTGAGCAGCGAGGCCGCCTACGCAATTCGCCTGACGCGCTAGCAGGACGTGAAGTGTCCCGTGGGCCAAATTATGGCTGTAGGACACCCGACCTGGCCAGGAACTTGCGGGTACGTTCTTCGCGCGGGGAGGCAAGCAACTGACGGGAGGGTCCTTGCTCTACGATGACGCCGCCGTCCATGAAAATCGTCCGGTCAGCGACATCTCTGGCGAAGTCCATCTGGTGGGTGACGATGACCATGGTCCGTTTTTCGGCCGCCAGGTCGCGGATCACGGCGAGCACCTCGCCGACCAGCTCGGGGTCAAGGGCCGAGGTCGGCTCGTCGAAAAGGATGACCTCGGGGTCCATGGCCAGGGCCCGTGCGATGGCGCAGCGCTGCTGCTGGCCGCCGGAGAGGGCGGCGGGGTAGGCTTCGGCCCGGTCGCCCAGGCCGACCTTCTCCAGCAGGGCCAGGCCGCGCGCGCGGGCCTTGGCGGGATCTTCCTTGCGGACGACAACCGGACCCTCTATCACGTTCTCCAGCGCCGTCTTGTGCGGGAACAGGTTGAAGCTCTGGAACACGAAACCGACCCGGCCATTCAGGACCTTGGCCAGCGGAACCTTTCCGCCGGCCGTGACGCCCGCGATGGTCAGGTCGCCGCCGTTCAGCAGCTCCAGGCCCGCCAGGCAGCGCAGCAGGGTGCTCTTGCCCGAGCCGCTGGGGCCGATGATGGCCACGACCTCGCCAGGGTCGACGGTCAGGTCGACGCCCGCCAGGACGGGGGTGTCGCCGAAGCTCTTCTTCAGGCCCCTGGCGTCGATCGCGCTCATCCGCGGCCCTCCGAAGCGCGGCGTTCCAACTGGCCCTGAACGGCCGCGAGCACGGCGGAGAGGATCCAGTAGATGGCCGCCGCGGCCAGGTACATGGTGAAGATCTCGTAGGTGCGGGCGGTGATCAACTGGGCCTGGCGGAACAGCTCCGGCACCTGGATGGTGGCGGCCAGGGAGGTGTCCTTGACCAGACCGATAAAGCTGTTCGACAGCGGCGCCACGGCGGTGCGGGCGGCCTGGGGCAGGATCACCCGGCGCAGGGTCTGGCCACGGCTCATGCCCAGCACGCTGGCGGCTTCCCACTGGCCCTTGTCGACAGCGTCGATGGCGCTGCGCAGGATCTCGCACGAATAGGCCGCGACGTTCAGCGAGAAGCCGATGCCCGCCGCCGCCAGCGCGGGCATCTCGATCCCGAACTGCGGCAGGCCGTAATAGATAAGGAACAGCTGCACCAGCAGCGGCGTGCCCCGGAAGGCCGAAACATACACCGCCGCCGGCCAGCGCAGCAGCGGCGAGCGTGACAGGCGCATCAGGGCCAGGCCGAAGCCCAGCACGACGCCGACGCCCATGCCGATGACGCTGAGCAGCACGGTGTAGCCGGCGCCCTTCAGCAGCAGGGGCGCGGACTGGCGCAGCAGGTCCAGACCGGTTTCCATGTCCTAGTGCGTCACGTCCATGCCGAACCACTGTTGCGAGATCGCCGTCAGCTTGCCGTTGGCGCGCAGGGCCTCGATGGCCTGGTCGATGATCACCTTCAGCGCCGGATCCTTCTTCATCGCCACGCCAGCGCCTTGGGCGGCGAAGGGCGGGCCCGAGGCGACGAATTCCGGCGAGGTCTTGACGAAGTCGGCGGCCACCAGACGGTCGTTCAGCACCGCGTCGGTGCGGCCGGCCTTGAGGTCCTGGTACTTGGTGGGATCGTCGTCATAGGTGCGGATGTCGGCCTTGGGCACATTGGCGCGCGCCCATTGTTCGTAGTTGGTGCCAAGGCCCACGCCGACCTTCTTGCCGGACAGGTCCTTGGGCTTTTCCAGGCCCGGCTTGTCCCTGAGCTTGATGATCTGGATGCCCGAGACGGTGTAGGGCTCTGAAAAGTCGTACTTGGCCTGGCGATCGGGCGTGATGGTTATCTGGTTGATGACCACGTCGACCCGGCCCGACTCCAGCGCGCCCAGAAGGCCGGCGAACGGGGCAGGGCGGAAATCCGGCTTCAGGCCCAACTGCGCGGCCAAAGCCTTGGCGAAGTCGACCTCGAAACCGGCCAGCTGGCCGTTCTTGTCCTGGAAATTGAAGGGCGGATAGGTGCCCTCCAGGCCAATGCGCAGGGTTCCCGACGCCTTGATCCTGTCCCAGGCGCTGGCGCCGACGTCCGGCGTCTTGCCGCACGCGGCGAGCAGGGCGAGGCCAAGGCCGGACAGGACGGCGCGGCGGGCAGGGAATCGCATCGGACGAACCTTTGGGCGAAACAATCTGTCGCAGTTCTATACGGGCGAGCGCGCTTCGCCAGCCTGAACATGGCGAAGCGCTCTCCACCTGACCGAGAATTAAGCTGACGTCGACACGGACTCGGGGCTTGCTGCCAGGTTCATCCCGGGGAGGGGAAGATCATGGCTCAATTCGACCCGGCGGCCGCCACGGCCGCCTATCTGGCGCAGCTTCCGCCCGAAGCGCACGTCAAGGCGCAGCACTACACTCAAGGCGGCCACTGGCTGCTGCTGTGGGGCTTCATTATCTCGGTTTTGGCCGCCTGGGTCATCATCCGCACCGGCGTCCTGACCAAGGTCGGGCAGGGCGTCGAGCGCAAGAAGGCGCGGCCGTTCCTGGCCAGCTTCGCGGTCGCCGCCGTCTTCGTCGCCTTCAGCTGGCTGCTGGAACTGCCCTGGTCGGTCTATTCCAACTGGTGGCGGCAGAAGCAGTACGGCCTGACCAGCCAGGCCTTCGGCGGCTGGCTGACGGAAAACCTGATGGGCACGGCGATCTCGATCGTGTTCACCGCGATCTTCCTGGCGCTGCTTTACGTGCTGATCCGCCGCGCGCGCCGCCTGTGGTGGCTGTGGGCCGGCGGCCTGACGGCGGGCTTTATCGTGTTCGGTATGCTGCTGGCCCCGATCTATATCGAGCCGCTGTTCAACAAGTACACGCCCGCGCCGCCTGGAGCTGTCCGCGATGAGGTCGTGGCCATGGCCAAGTCGGTCGGCATCCCGAGCGACAAGATCTTCGTCTACAACGGCTCCAAGCAATCCAATGCCTATACCGCCAATGTCTCGGGCCTGGGCGGTTCGGCCCGGGTGGCGATGAGCGACGTGATGTTCAAGAAGGGTGCGGACATCGCCGAGGTGCGCGGTGTCGTCGGCCACGAGATGGGCCACTATGCCCACCAGCACAGCCTGTGGATCACCGGCATCTTCGCCGTACTGGCGGTCATCGCCTTCTTCATCGTCGACCGGACGTTCCCGTGGTTCGCACAGGCCTTGAACGCCAAGGGGGTGACCGGCATCGCCGATCCGGCTGGCCTTCCGGTCCTGGCGGTGATCATGGCCGTGCTGGGCCTGGTCGGGGGGCCGATCACCAATACCTTGATCCGCGAGGTCGAGAGCGATGCCGACCGCTACAGCCTGGTGAACTTCAACGAGCCCGACGGCCTGGCCAAGGCCCTGGTGAAGACCATCGAGTACCGTGCCGCCACGCCCTCGAAGCTGGAAGAGGTGCTGTTCTACGACCATCCGGCCGTCAGCGTCCGCGTCCGCCGCGCCATGTACTGGAAGGCGACGCATCCGAAGTCTTGAGGCGTGAAAAAAGCCCCGCGCCTTAGGGCGCGGGGCTTCATTCTGTTCGGGTCGTGTTTGGGTTCAGCGCTTGCGGACGAACACCGTGCCGGCCGAGTAGCCGGCCCCGAAGCTGCAGATCAGGCCGGTCTCGCCCGGGGCGAAGTCGTCATTGGCCTGGTGGAAGGCGATGATCGAGCCGGCCGAGCTGGTGTTGGCGTACTCATCCAGGATGATGACGTTCTCGCCCGGCGCGGGATCGCGGCCCAGCACCTTGCGGCCGATCATCTCGTTCATGTTGATATTAGCCTGGTGGAGCCAGAGGCGCTTCAGGCCGGTCGGGTCGATGCCGAGGTCGGCGGCGTGTTCGATGATCATCTCGCTGACCATCGGCACCACCTCGCGGAACACCTTGCGGCCTTCCTGGACGAACAGCTTGTCGCGCGCGCCTTCGCCTTCCGGCGCGGCGCGATTGAGGAAGCCGAAGTTGTTGCGAATGTTGTTGGAGAACTGGGTCTTCAGTCGCGCGCCCAGGATCTCCCAGCCGTCGGTCGCCTGCGAAGCGTCCTCGACGATCACGGCCGTGGCCACGTCGCCGAAGATGAAGTGGCTGTCGCGGTCCTTGAAGTTCAGATGGCCCGAGCAGATCTCCGGATTGACCATCAGCACGGCCTTGGCGCTGCCGGTCGCGACGAAGTCGGCGGCGGTCTTGATGCCGAAGGTGGCCGACGAGCACGCCACGTTCATGTCGAAGGCAAAGCCTTCGATGCCCAGGGCTTGTTGCACCTCGATGGCCATGGCGGGGTAGGCGCGCTGCATGTTCGAGGCGGCGCAGATCACCGCGCCGATCTCGCTGACCGGCTTGCCCCAGCGCGCGATCGCCTGCTTGGCCGCCTCGACCGCCATTTCGGCCAGGATCGACAGCTGCTCATTCGGGCGCTCTGGAATGATCGGGCGCATGATCTCGGGATCGACGATGCCCGATTTGTTCATCACGAAACGTGACTTGATGCCCGAGGCCTTCTCGATGAATTCGGGCGAGGAAGGGGCCAGGGCGACCACCTCGCCGGCCGCGATGGCCTCGGCGTTGGCGGCGTTGAATCGCTCGACGAAGGTGTTGAAGGCCTCGACCAACTCGGCGTTCGAAATGGAAAACGGCGGGGTGTACAGCCCCGTGGCGGCGATGACGGCTTGCGGCAAGACGACGGTCCCGATGATGCGCGCGGGCCTCGTCCCTGGTGGGAGCGGGTCCGCGTTCTGACGCTTGTTTGACTCGTAGATAGCACGGATGGCGCGGGCGTCATCAACTGCGGCTTTTCGGTCACGACACGGAATGGCCTCGAACGCGACCGTGAACCGCCGCATGCTCGCCGCGTTATCCGATTAGCAAAAGCTGGCTGAGGGCGCTGAAGACTACGAGTAGAATTGGAGTACAAGAATGAAGTCTCTCATCACTGCTACCCTCATCGCCGGTTCGGTTCTCGCGATCCCAATGTTCGCCCAGGCTCAGAATACGACCGAGGTCTATGGTTCGCTGAACTATAGCCAAACTCGGACGCGCGGCGCTGACACCGGTGCTATTCAAGGGCGTGTCGGCGCCAAGCTTACGCCTAATTTCGGTGTCGAAGCCGAGGCGGCCGGCGGCGTCGACGGCGACACGGTCTACACGCCCGGCGGTCCTTCCAGCGTGAAGATGGAGCATCAGGTCGCGGGCTACGCGGTCGGCTACCTGCCGGTTACCCCAAATCTCGATCTGCTGGCGCGCGCCGGCTACGGGACAACCAAGTTCAAGACCAACAATCCGGCCGCCACGAACTTCGACGGCAGCCACGACAGCTGGAACTATGGCGTCGGCGCCGAATACAAGTTCGACGACAAGAACGGCATTCGGGCAGATTGGACCAAGTCCGAATATACCAAGAGCGATCTGAGTTCGAACACGGTGGCGGTAGGTTACGTCCGCAAGTTCTAGCCGAACGGTCCTCGTAGCCTGACAGGACGGCGCGCCCTCGGTAGGGGCGCGCCGTTCGCGCTTTGGCGACTTGACGCCGCCCTCGGAGCCGTCAATCTGAACGGCAATAAGTTACGGGGGGGATGCGTCGGTCTTGGACAAGGCGCTGTTGATTCAGCTGGGCGGCTCGATAGTCGCCGTGGCTCTGCTGGTGGCGTTCGCGGCGTGGATGGGGGTGGCCAGAGCGACGCCCCCGCTCGATCCCGATTCCGCCCGCGCGCTGGTCGCGCTGGAATTTCCCGATCACAAGCCGGACGCCGTCTGGATCTCCGCCGACGGCGCGGGGGTCATTGGGCGCGAGGGAGATCTAGCGTTGGTGCTCTACCGGCGCGGCGACAGCTATGTCGCGCGCGACCTGCCGTGGAGCGCGATCGCCGGCCTGAAGCCGGAGAGCGGCCGGCTGGCCCTGCGCCTGGGCGACGCCCGTCCCGTGTTCGCCGTCAATGACGACGCCTGGCCGCCGAAGGAGCTCGCCTGATGCTGAAAGCCCCGTTCGATCCCGTCCAGCTGGCCATCCCGTTCTTCGTGCTGGCCATCATCCTGGAAATCCTGATCGGCCGCTTCGGCAAGGCCAAGGCCAACTACGAGGCGCGCGACACGGCCGTGTCGCTGACCATGGGCTTGGGCAGCACCGTGGCTGGCCTGCTGTTCGGTGGAGTGGTCTTCGCCACGACCGTCTGGGTTTGGCATCATCGGATCTTCACGATCCCGATGACCGCCGTCTGGGCCTGGGTCGCTGTCTTCCTGCTCGAGGACCTGACCTACTACTGGTTCCACCGATTGGCGCACGAGCGGCGCGTCTGGTGGGCCAGCCACGTCAACCATCACACCTCGACCCACTACAACCTGTCGACAGCCCTGCGGCAGACCTGGACCGGCGGCGTCGCCGGCACCTGGCTGCTGTGGCTGCCGCTGTCGTTCCTGGGCTTCCCGCCGGCCATGGTGGCGATCCAGAAGGGCGTCAGCCTCGTCTACCAGTTCTGGATCCATACCGAGGCGATCAAGCGCATGCCGCGCTGGTTCGAGGCGGTGTTCAACACGCCGTCGCATCACCGCGTGCACCACGCTCGCAACGCCCGCTATCTGGACGCCAACTACGCCGGCATCCTGATCATCTGGGATCGCCTGTTCGGCACCTTCGTCCCCGAGGTCGACGAGGAGCCCTGCCGCTATGGCACGGTGAAGAACCTGGGCAACTTCAACCTCTTCCACAACGTCTTCCACGAGTGGATCGGCATCGGCAAGGACGTGGCGGCTTCGAAATCGCCCCGCGAGGCGCTCGGCTATGTGTTCGGCCCGCCCGGCTGGAGCCCCGACGGTTCGCGCGACACCTCCCACACGCTAAAGGCCAAGTGGCGGGCGCGGATGGAAGCGGGCGAGGGCGCTAGTCCCGCAGCAGCGGAAGTGAAAGTCCCGTAGCCGGCCGAGCGGCCAGCATCTCGCGGCGGAAGCGGAACAGCTCGGCGGGGCGGCCGCCGGTCTCGGCGTCGAGGCGTCCCAGGCCTTCGACCAGTTCCTCGCGCTCGACCACGCGGCGGAAGTTCTGCTTGTGCAGCGGCACGCCGGCGATGGCCTCGACCGTGCGCTGCAGGGTCGATAGGGTGAACTCCTCCGGCGTCAGCTCGAACACCACCGGGCGGTACTTGATCTTGCCGCGCAGGCGCGAGAGGCCGGTGGCCAGAATCCGCCGGTGGTCGGAGATCATTGGCTCGCCCAGGGCCGCCGACAGGGCCTGGGGCTCGGCGGGATCATGACCGTCGGCGCGGGCCACGTCGCGGGCCGCTTCCGGAGCCAGCCCAGCCTCGTAGAGCAGCTCGTAGCGCTCCAGGACGCGTTCCTCGTTCCACGGCGCCCCGTCCAGGGCGAAGGCCAGGCGGGCGCGGGACCATTTGGTCGCGTCGTCTCCAGCCCAGCGCTTCAGGGCCGGCGCGATGGCGTCGTCCAGCAGAGCGGGACGGCCGATGCGCCAGTCCTCCCAGGGGAAGAACCGCGTCCACGGCGCCCAGGCGGTGTCGGGGGCGTCGGTGTCGACGGCCTTGGGCGTCAGGCCCAGATAGCCGACCGAGACCACCCGCGCCGCGCCGGCTCCGACCTCGGCGCGCGGGGCGTCGCGGCCCTTGTCGCCAAAGGTGTAGAGCTGCTCGACATAGCCCAGCTGGAAACGGGTCTGTGCGGTCACGAAGGCCCGCAGGCCCAGCTCGAAAGTGCGGTGCGCCTCGGGATCGAACGGACCGAACGGCAGGCCCGAGAGTGGCGAGGCGACATCGGTGATCGCATCGTGCGGCCGCACGGTCAGGACGACGGCCTCGCCGTCGCGGATCGCGACGACCACCGCCGACAGGCCGATGACGACCGCAGTGTTCATTCCGTTTCGAACGCCGCGCCGGGGGCCGACTCGAAGCCCGCGGCGCGCGACAGCACGTGGAAGCGCTGGACGTAGCGGGCCTGAGCCTCGAACGGCGGCTGCGGCGTGATTTTCAGGTCATAGCCGGTCGGCGGCGCGCCGAAGATCGCCAGGGACTCCGAATGTTCGAAGCCGGCCAACTGGGTGGCCTCGAAGAAGGCGCAGGCGCGGTCGGCCTGCTTGATCAGCTTCTTGATCGGGGCGGGGGTCTTCACCGGCAGGCCGAAGCGGATGTGGATCGCGTCCTCCAGTCGGGCCTCGAAGTCTTTGTAGCTGACGCCCAGCGCCGTCTTGAACGGGCTGATCATGTCGCCGATCACATATTCGCTGGCGTCGTGCAGCAGCGCGGCCAAGCGCCAGCGCGGCTCCAGGTCCGGCTTGATGTGCGCGGCGATCTCCTCGACCACCAGGCTGTGCTGGGCGACCGAGAAGCCGTGGTCGCCGACCGTTTGGCCGTTCCAGCGGGCGACGCGGGCAAGGCCATGGGCGATGTCCTCGATCTCGATGTCCATCGGCGACGGATCGAGCAAGTCGAGCCGACGTCCGGAGAGCATTCTTTGCCAAGCACGGGGCGGTCCGCCCCTATGCAGCCCTTTGGCCACGAGATCGTTCCTCACAGTGAAGGTGGTTGACTGGCCTATCGATTGAGAAAGATCAATGTGGCCGTCGCCGTCATCTGTGGAAATACCCTGAAAGGGAGTTCGATCATGAGTTGGGCGAGAATTATGGTTCCGCTGGCCGGGACTTCGAACGACAAGGGCGTCCTGACCACCGCTGCGGCGCTCGCGGGCGCGTTCCAGGCCGAGTTGGCCTGTGTTCACGCACCCGCTGACATGGCCGACCTGATGCCCTGGATGGGCGAAGGTTTCATGGGCGGCGTCCAGGTCACCGCGCTGGAAAGCCTGAAGGAAGCCGCCCAGGAAGGGGCGCGCGCCTGCGGCAAGCTGGCGGCCGAGACCGGCTATCCGCGCACGCGGGTGATCAGCCTGGAGTCGCCGGTCTGGGCGGGTCTGGCCATGGAAGGTCGCCTGTCGGACCTCATCGTCTTTGACGACGCCTCGGCGCGGGGCAAAGGGCCGTTGGCGGAGTCGTTTCAGCAATTGGTCGCCGACGAGCAGCGCCCGACCCTGGTCGCGCGTCCCGGTTTCCGGGTCGACGGCGTGGCCCTGGTCGCCTGGGATGGCGGCAAGGAGGCCAGCCGGGCCATGCGCACGGCGCTGCCGCTGCTGCAGAAAGCCAGTTCGGTGATCGTGGCGGGAGCGCATGGCGCCTCATCAAGGGCGTTCGAGCCGGATCGGCTGGTCGAGTTCCTGGCCGCGCGCGGCGTCACGGCGAGCGTCAAACTGCTGGAGGGCGGCAACGACGCCGCCAGCCTACTGCTGGGCGCGGCCAAGGACGTCGGGGCGAACCTCCTGGTCGCCGGCGCATTCGGTCATCCTCGGCTGCAGGAGTTCATTTTCGGCGGCACGACCCGCACGCTGCTGAGCAGCGAAGGCCCGTCCCTGTTCCTGTCGCACTAAGGCGCTGAAATCTCAAAATAAGGGGAGGTCTGGAATGTCTCTGTCTCGCATCGTGATGCGCCTTGCGCGCAATCCTGGCACCGAGTTCGCCGGCGGCGACGACCACCGCGGCTATGCCCTGACGGCCCCCCTGACCGAGGACGGCCATATCGACGAGGGGGCCTACGCCAAGGTCAAGGGCGCGTGCAGCGTGCGCCGGTTCGCGCCCGACGAGGAGGCCGTGGACGGCCGCCTGAACAAGCGCGGCGCGCGCTGGTTCTTCGACTACGACAGCGATGATGTCGCCGACGACGAACCGCTGCACCGCCTGGGCGAGCACCGGTTCGCCCTGGGCGAATACGTCACCGTCACCGACGAGGACGGCCGGCTGCTGACCTACAAGGTGATGCAGGTCGAGCCGATTCCGCAGTAGACGGCGTCAGCCGCCCACATTGTGGCGCACCAGCGCCTTCATGTCCTTGAACAGGTCGTGGTCGTCGGTGTCGCGGGTCTTGGCCTTGACGACGGCGACGGCCAGCGGTCCGCCCTTGGGGCCGCGGGCCTCGTAGCCGGCCAGGCGATAGCCTTTCGGGGCCTTGTCGTTCGCCAGGATCAAGGTGGAGCGCACCGAGTCGTTGCCGCCCTTCTTCGCGCGGATTTCCGCTCCGTGGTCATTGGCCTTGATAGTGACGTCGCCCTCGTGCTCGTCCTCGGCCTGGACATTGACCGAGCCGTGGCCATCGTCGCCCTTGAAGTTGACGTTCTTGTTGACCTTCACCTCGGCGGCGCCGCCGTCGCTATTGATGGTCAGATGGCCGATGCGGATGTCGGCGCCGTTGTCGCTGGCGTCGATCTTCACGCCCGGCAGGTTGATGCTAGTGTGGTTCTTGCCCGCGCCCTTGTGCTCGGGCGGTTTCGGCGCGGCCGGTGGCAGGGGCATGATGCCCTTCAGCTCGGTCTCGATCGGCGCCAGGGCGGCCTCGGCGTCGCCGCCGTTCAGCTTGACCAGGCGCAGATCGACCGTGGCCTCGGCCGAGGCATAGGCGCAGGACTGGCCGTCGTCGGCCTTGGAGACCAGCTTCAGCTCGCCCTGCTGGTCGGGACAGTCGAGGCGCTCGATGACCCGGATGGGCTCGCGTCGGCCCAGCTTGCGCTCGGCGTGCTCGGTCTTGGTGGTCTCGGTGCGCTGGCAGGCGGTGAGGGCGGTCGCGCCGACGCCGATCATCAGCGCCGTGGCCAGCCATTTCGCCCGCGATTTGGAATAACGCATGGGTTGTCGGTCTTCCCTGATTTGGCGGGAAGTTGGGCGCGCGCTGGGCGCGCGTCCAGTGAAATCCAAGTAACGACCAATTGGTCGCGGGCCTATTGGCCCGGACGAGACCCCGAACCCTCGCGACGCGCCAGGAAGGCCAGGCGTTCGAAAAGATGCACGTCCTGTTCGTTCTTGAGCAGGGCGCCGTGCAGGGGGGGATCAGCTTGGTGGGGTCCTTCTCGCGCAGAACCTTGTCATCGATGTCCTCGACCAGCAGCAGCTTCAGCCAGTCCAGCAGCTCGGACGTCGACGGCTTCTTCTTCAGGCCCGGCACCTTGCGCATGTCGTAGAAGATGCGCAGCGCTTCCGACACGAGCTTCTGCTTGATGCCCGGGAAGTGGACGTCGACGATCGCCTGCATCGTCGCCTCCTCGGGGAAGCGGATGTAGTGGAAGAAGCAGCGGCGCAGGAACGCGTCCGGCAGTTCCTTCTCGTTGTTCGAGGTGATGATGATGATCGGCCGGACCTTGGCCTTGATCGTCTCATTGGTCTCGTAGACGTAGAACTCGTTTCGATCGAGCTCCTGCAGCAGGTCGTTCGGGAACTCGATGTCGGCCTTGTCGATCTCGTCGATCAGCAGCACCGGGCGCTGCTGGCTCTCGAACGCCTCCCAGAGCTTGCCCTTCTTGATGTAGTTCTTGACGTCCTTGACCCGCTCGTCGCCCAGCTGGCTGTCGCGCAGGCGGGTGACGGCGTCGTATTCGTAGAGGCCCTGCTGGGCCTTGGTCGTCGACTTGATGTGCCAGGTGATCAGCGGCGCGCCCATCGCCTTGGCGACCTCGTAGGCCAGCACGGTCTTGCCCGTGCCGGGTTCGCCCTTGATCAGAAGTGGGCGCTCCAGAGCGACCGCGGCGTTCACCGCGACCTTAAGGTCGTCGGTCGCCACATAGTCTGAAGTGCCTTCGAAGCGCTGGCTCATGCCCATCTCCGCCGGAATCAAGTCCGGTTCGAACAGTTGTTCAAAACGAATGGATCAAACTACCGGCGCTTACGCGCTTGGCAAGTGCCCGTGGCGGAAGCCGGTCACAGCGGCGCGTCAAGCGCGGTCTCGGTGAAGCCTTTGGCGACCAGACGGGCGCGGAGGCGCGGCCGATGCTCCCGCCAGTCCTGGGCCAACAGGCCGAGGCCTATGACGTCGGTTGGCTGGCCCCGCTTGACGACGTGGGCGCGGAACAGGGCCTCGCGCTGGAAGCCGCTCGAAAGGTGGGAGGCGAGGGCGGCCTCGTTGGTGGCCAACACTTCGGACCAAAGCTTGCGCAGGTCCAGAACCTGGAAGGCGTGGTCGGCGACCTTGAACTCGGTGAAGCCGCCGACGCCCAGGCCCCGCGCGCTTTCCTCGGCGAGGTAGCGGGCTATGGCGGCGCGGCCTTGGCCGCTGTCGATATCGACCAGGCTGGTCAGGCCGACGGGCGCGCCGTCCAGCAGAACAACCCAGTCACGGCGACGCGGATGGCCGACCAGGCCGTCGAACCATCGATCGTGTTCCTCGCGGCCGATCAGGTGGTCGGAATACATGAAGGCTGCGACCTGGGGGCTGTTTCGCCACGCCAGCAGCCGGTCGCGATCGCTTTCGTCGACGGGACGCAGACCGACATCAGGCACGACGATCGCCTCCCAGCATGGCCAGGTCCGGTCGGCCTCGAACGAAGGCGCGGACGGCATCGGACGTGAAGTCCGGATCGCCGGCGTAGAGCGCGTCATAGACCGCGCGGACGAACTCAAGGTCGTCGGGCCGATCCACGGTCCAGCGCACCGCGCCCTCGTCGGCGGCCTGGGCGTAGCCGGCCAGACGGAAGCGGTCCGGATGCCCGTAGAGATAGGGCGTCACATGCTCGCGGTCGTGAGGGTCGCTGGTCTCGACAGCGGCGCGGCGCAGGGCGGCGGCGGTCATCACCTCGACATCCAGGCCTTTGGGGAAGGTGCGGGGCTCGACGACGTTGGAGGCGTAGTCCGCGCCGGTGTCCTCGAACCGCGCGATGGTGGCGTCGATCACCTCTGGATCAGCCAGCGGACAGTCCGCGGTGAGGCGAACCACGGTCCGCGCCGGGCCGAAGGCGTCAAGGGCGCCGATGAAGCGCCCCAGCACGTCGTCGAGGTCGCCGCGATATACGGGGACGCCCGCTGTCTCCAGAACCTCGGCCAGCGGGTCGTCGTCGGCCCGGATCGAGGTGGCGACCACGATGCGCCGCAGCTTTCGGGCGCGGCGCAGGCGCTCGATCTGGCGCAGGATCATCGGCGCTCCGGCCACCGGCGCCAGCACCTTGCCGGGCAGGCGGGTCGACGACATGCGCGCTTGCAGGATGGCGAGCACCACGGCCTAGCCCGCGACTTTTTCGCGCAAGGCCTGGGCGACCTCGGCCATCACGGGAGCCCATTGGCCAAGCTCTGGCGGCGAGAAAACCCGCGCTTGCGGATACCAGGGATAGGCGTCGGTCCCGAGCTTGGTCCACACCGCCGGGGCGGTGAGCATCCAGATCGGCGCGCCCGCCGCGCCCGCCAGGTTGGTGGTGGCGTTGGAGAAGCCGATGATCAGGTCGACCGCGCAACACAGGGCGGTCAGCTCGTCCAGGTCCTGCTTCAGGTCGATGCCGGGCGGCTGCCAGATCTCGACCCCGAACTGTTCCTTGGCCAGGGCGATCTCTTCCTCGCAATCGCCGTACTGCAGGTTGATGAGCGTGACGCCGGGCGTCTTCAGCACGGGTTCCCAAAGCTGGAACGGCGAGAACTGACGCGCTCGGTCGCCCTTCAGGCTCAGGCTCTTCCACAGCAGGCCGATCTTGGGCGATGGGCCCAGCTTGTCGAGCTCGGCCTTCCAGTAGGCCACGCGCTCCGGATCGGGCGACAGGAACGATTTCCGGTGGGGGAAGGCCTCGACCGTGTTGCGCAGGGGTCGAAGGAAGTCGCCGAGGGCGGCCCAACAGTCGAAACGTTCCCAGTCCTCGATATAGGGCGCGGTGCGATAGACGCGGCCCTCGTACTTCATGGTCCGGTGCGAACTGACCTCAACGCCGGGGAACGAGCGCTCAAGGAGCGGCTTGAGGCGATGTTCAACCACCAGGGTCAGCCTGCCGTCGGGGCCCAGCCAGTCGAGGATGTCGGGCAACATGTTGGAGAACATGACCTCGTCGCCCAGACCCTGCTCGGCGACGATGAGCAGGGTCTTGCCCTTGAGGTCCTCGCCCGACCAACGGGCCGCGGGGATATGGAAGAGGGGAGCGTCGGCGATTTCGGGGGAGAAGCGGGCCTCATAGGCCTGCCAGCCCTCGGCGATACGGCCCAGCGCCAGCAGCAGCGTAGCGCGGGCGAACTCCATCACCACCAGGTCGGCGGGATCCTTGGATTCTTTCATCGCCGCTTCGCCATCGATCAGCGCGCCGGCGATGTCGCCAAGGTCCGCCTTGGCATAGGCCCGGTTGTGGAGCGTCTTGCTGTGCCTGGGCGCCAGGCGCAGGGCTTCGTCGAAGAAGACGAGCGAGCCGCCGGGGTCGCCGACATTGCAGAGGATGGTGCCCAGGGTGTTCCAGAGGCCCGGGGCTTCGGGATGGATCCGCAAGACGGCCTTCAGCACCTCGATCGCCTCGTTCTCCCGGTTCAGTTCGCGAAGGGCGCAGGCCAGGTTGTTGGCGGCTTCGACGTCGTCGGGCCGGGCCAGGCGGAAGTGGGCGAAGAACTTGGCCGCGAACTCGAACATGTTCATGCGGAAGGCCAGGCGTCCCAGGTCGCCGGCGACCGAGCTGTGGTCGGTCAGCAGCGTCAGCGCCGCCTCGTAGCATTTGAGGGAGGAGGCGAAGTCGCCCTGTTTCTCGCGCGCGATGGCCAGGATATGCCAGCCCAGGCCCAGCTGTTCGTCCTTCTTCAGCAGCTTCATGGCCAGCTTCTCGGCCTTGGCGAAATCCTGCTTGTGCACAGCCTCGATCGCCTGGCCGACGATCTTGCCGTTCTCGGCGGTCTTGATCTCCTGCGCCGAGCGTTTGAGACGCTCGAGGGCGTCGGCGGACGCCGAATCGCCCATCGCCGTCACGATCTGTCCGGGCTGGATGGGCACGGCGCCCATGACATCGGCCTGAGCCATGGCGCTGACGGACGCTTCGAGGGCGCTTTTACGGGACATGGCGAACCGACCTTCGGACTCTGTTATTAACCATGTTTTGAGGGGCTATGCTTAATTGAGTCCTAAGCCGCGTCTTACGGTCGCAAGACCGAGTGAATTGCGGCAAGACGGCGTTAACACGTGTTCGCCTAGCTTCCACCCAACCCGTCATGTCGACGGAACCGGGCGAAGCGGCGTCAACGAAGGAGCGGCCTTAAGTGCCTTTGAAGCTGTCGCTGAAGCCCGGCGAAAAGTTCGTTCTCAACGGCGCCGTGGTCCAGAATGGGGATCGGCGCGGAGTTCTGGTGCTCCAGAACAAGGCCTCCGTCCTCCGCGAGAAGGACATCATGCAGCCGGACCAGGTCACGACGCCCGCGCGTCGGATCTATTTCCCGGTGATGATGATGTACCTCGACGAGGCCGCAGCCGAGAAGTTCTTCGAGGACTTCGCGGGTCGCCTTAACGAATTCGTGGGAGTTGTCCGCAATCCTGTGGTTCTGCAGGACTGCATCGCCATTTCGAAGCACGTGATGGCGCGCGAGTACTACAAGGCTCTGATGTTGAGCCGTAGGTTGATTGAATACGAAGACGAGAGGTTGGGGCATGTCTCTTCGGGCTTATCAGCAGGCGGCGACGCGGGCTGAGAACCCCCGTGAAATGGAGTACCGCCTGTTCGGTCAGGTGACGCGCGCCCTCATGGACGCGTCCCAGGCCCCGGCGGACGACATTGCCACGCGGATCGACGCATTGGATTGGAATCGCAAGGTCTGGTCGGCCTTGGCGACAGACTGTTCCTTGCCTGAAAACCAACTGCCGAAAGAGCTTCGGGCCAGCATCATCTCGCTGAGCCTTTGGGTCGGTCGTCACTCCAGCGCCGTGATGCGCAAGGAGGAGGATTTCGAGCCCCTGATCGAGATCAACCGCATGATGATGCAAGGGCTGTCCGCGCGCGCCGACGCCGCCTGATTCTTCGACTACCGCAAGACTGAACGTCTTGCCTACCTGCTCCGGAAAAACCTGCCGCCCGGCGAATCCTGCATTCGCCGGGCGGTTTCGTTTTTGTCGTAGTCTCAAAATTATCTCATCAAAATCAGTGACTTAGGTTTTGGCGCCGATCTCGGTTCGGTTGGCCCGCCGCTTGCGATGGTTCGCGCGGGGCAAAACGCCCGACCGGCAATACGCCGGGCAAATCCCACCAAAACGGTAGGTATCAAATGCTGAACTCGATCAACACGAATCCGAGCGCCCTCATCGCGCTCCAAAACCTGAACGCAACCAACACGGAGCTCGCCGCCACCCAAGGCCGTATTAACACCGGCAAGAAGGTTGGATCTGCCAAGGACAATGGCGCGATCTGGTCGATGGCCAAGATGCAAAGCGCGAGCTCGAGCTCGTTGAACGCCGTGAAGGATTCGCTCCAGCGCGGTCAGTCGACGATCGATGTTGCTCTCGCGGCAGGCGACACCATCACCGATCTGCTCACGAAGATGAAGGAAAAGGCCCTGGCCGCTTCCGACACCTCGCTGAACACCGCCTCGTTCAACGCGCTCAAGTCTGACTTCACCTCTCTCCGTGACCAGATCACCAAGGCCACGGATAACGCGAAGTTCAATGGCGTGAGTCTCGCCGACGGTAAGACCACGAAGTTGTCGTTCCTGGCCAACCAGGATGGCGGCAACTTCACGATCAAGTCTCAGACGCTGTCCCTGGACGGCCTGAGCTTGTCGGTCGGCACCAGCTTTTCAACCGCTACGGACGCGAAAGCCATGATCGCGATCATGACCAACGCGTTGCAGACGGCCACGAACAAACTGTCTTCCCTGGGTACGTCCTCGACCGGTCTGGATACTCACCTGACCTTCGTGGGCAAGCTGCAGGACAGCCTGGACGCCGGCGTGGGCAACCTCGTCGACGCGGACCTGGCGAAGGAAAGCGCCAAGCTGCAGTCGCTGCAAACCAAGCAGCAACTGGGCGTCCAAGCGCTCTCGATCGCCAATCAGAGCCCGCAGACGATCCTGTCGCTGTTCAAGGGGTGAGCCCGATACGCCGGGCGGCCATCAAAAGCCGCCCGGCGCCTCTTTCCGCCGGGTGCGCATATTGTGCCCGGCAACAATTGCCTATGGCGAAAGGCTCCCGGCAGAAATTGCCGGGAGCCTTCGTCGTTAATGGATGTATAACGCAATGATTTCAGCAATTTAGCGAGGCGTTGCTGCTGGGCAAGAATGGCCCGGCAATTGCTACAGACCTTTTCGAGCAAAATGCTCCCGGCAGCCAAAATGGCGTCGGCTACCTTGAAAAGGAAACTACTCGTATGCCGCTGAATAGCATCAATACGAACTCTGGCGCCCTGATCGCCCTGCAGAACCTCAACAGCACGAACACCGAGCTGGGGATGGTTCAGCAACGCATCAACACCGGCAAGAAGGTCGGTAACGCCAAGGACAACGGCGCCATCTGGGCCATGTCCAAGAACCAATCGGCCAATTCGCAAGCCTTGAATTCGGTGAAGGACTCGCTGCAACGCGGCCAGTCGACCATCGACGTGGCCCTGGCCGCCGGCGACACCATCACCGACCTGCTCGGCAAGATGAAGGAAAAGGCCCTGGCCGCTTCCGACACCTCGCTGAACACCGCCTCGTTCAACGCGCTGAAGGCCGACTTCACCTCTCTGCGCGACCAAATCACGAAGGCCGCTGACAACGCCAAGTTCAACGGCGTCAGCCTGGCCGACGGCAAGACCACCAAGATGACCTTCCTGGCCAACACCGATGGCTCGGGCTTCACCGTCAACGCCAAGACCCTCGGCCTGGCCGGTATCGGTCTGTCGGCTGGTTCGACCTTCACCACGGCCACTCTGGCCAAGGCGGTCCTGACCCAGATCGACAACGCCATCGGCACCGCGACCAACAAGCTGGCCTCGCTGGGCACGAGCTCGACCGGTTTGGACACCCACCTGACCTTCGTCGGCAAGCTGCAAGACAGCCTGGACGCCGGCGTCGGCAACCTGGTGGACGCCGACCTGGCCAAGGAAAGCGCCAAGCTGCAGTCGCTGCAAACCAAGCAGCAGCTGGGTGTGCAGGCGCTGTCGATCGCCAACCAGTCCTCGTCGTCGATCCTGAGCCTGTTCCGTTAAGGGACAGGGAGGAGGCGGGTCCGCGTGGCCCGCCTCCGCCTTTTCCGGTGATCGACGAAGGGAGAGTAAAAGCAAGAGAGAGGAGGGCCGGTCCGCAGGGCCGGCAGTCAGAAAATGGAACCCAAGGCCGCTTTGTCGGCGATCAGAGATTTCGTCGCCTCAACCGCTCCCGCTACGAACGCCCCGGACCTGTCCGAGGGCGCGAAAGTCGTTTTGGCTCCAGCGGCCCAAACGGCGCCAGCGGCTCCAAAGACCCAGGCGGCTGAGCACGAGCCGCCCGCGCCTGTCGACGTCGGCCCGCAACCTGGCGACCTGCGCCTGGTGATCGAGCAGGACAATGACTCTGGCGAATATGTCTACAAGACCGTTGACCGCCGAACGGGCGAAACGCTGCAGCAGTTTCCGCGCGAGCAGATCCTGAAGCTGCGCGAGGCGACCAACTACGCTTCCGGCGACGTCTACGACGGCCAAGCCTGAGCGGGCGCTAGGTTTCCCGAACGGGTGCGACGGCTGGCCGCAGTCGTAAATGGATATGGTTTATAAGCGTTAACCATAATCTTACCTTCTGACCCCAAATTCGGCAGCGACAAGATCGCTCGCCGAATCGCGCGCGATCGCAACCAACGGCAAAATCGCCGATCGGAGGCCGCGCATGACGTTGAGCGTCAACACGAACCAGCCCGCGCTGATCGCGCTGCAGAATCTGAACCGCACCAACGACGACATGCAGTCGGTGCAGACGCGCATCAACACGGGCCTGTCGATCTCGACCGCGAAAGACAACGCGGCCGTCTGGTCGATCGCTCAGGAGCAGCGCTCCGACATGAGCGCGCTCAGCGCCGTCAAGATGAGCCTGGACCGCGCGACCTCTATCGCCGACGTGGCTCTGGCCGGCGGCGAGTCGGTGTCCGATCTGCTGAAGCTGTTGCGCGAGAAGGTGGTGGCCGCCAAGGACACCTCGCTGACCACTTCGTCGCGCACTTCTCTGAATGCCGACTTCCAGGGGCTGATCAAGAACCTCGACCAGGTCGTCAAGAGCGCGGTCTTCGACGGCGCGAACCTGCTAAATGGCAGCCAGACGGTCGGCATGACCTTCCTGGCCGACGCCGATGCGACCCAGGCCATCACCCTGACCGCGCAGGACCTGTCGCTAGGCGGCACGATCAACACCCTGACGACGACCGACGACATCCTGACGCCGACCAATGCCGACGCCGTGCTGCAGCGCCTCGACGCGAGCATGACCGCCGTCAACCAAGCCGTCGGCAACATCGGCACGCAAGCCAAGCAGATCGAGGCTCACAACAGCTTCGTGAGCAAGCTGAGCGACGTGCTGGAGACGGGCGTCGGCAACCTGGTGGACGCCGACCTGGCCAAGGAGAGCGCTCGCCTGCAGGCCTTGCAGGTGAAGCAGCAGCTGGGCGCTCAGGCGCTTTCGATCGCCAACAGCGCGCCGCAGATCATCCTGTCGCTGTTCAAGGGCGGCTAGGGCCAAGATAGGCCAAGGGGAGCCTAGGTCCTGTCGCATCCGCGGGCTAAGGTTCCGCAAGGCGAACCGGGGATTCGGCGACGGGCATGATCGAACTTCGCGACTTGCGAGACGAGGACGAGACGATCCTCTTTCAGTGGCGCTCCGAACCGGAGGTAGACCGCTGGATGTCCGACGCAGAACTGCCGAGCCGGGCGGCTCACGCGGCCTGGTTCGACGCTCTGCGGACCGATCCCGACATGCGCGGCTGGATGATCACCCGTTCTGACGCGCCCATGGGCCTGATCACCCTGACCGGCCTTGGCAGCCACCATCGCCGCGCCAGCCTGCATTGGTTCCTCGGTTCGGCCGAGGCGCGGGGCAGGGGCGTGGGGCGCGCGGCCCAGGTTCTGGGTCTGGACCTCGCCTTCGGCGAGCTCGGCCTGCACAAGGTGTTCGCCGAGGTCATGGCCGATAACGACGCGGCCTTGAAGGCTCAATCCTCGGCCGGATTCCGCCGCGAAGGTTATCTGCGCGGCCACGTGCTGAAGGGCGGCGAGCCGCGCGACGTCGTGCTGCTGGGAATCCTGGCCTCGGAGTGGGCGGGGCTGCGCGAGGGCGCTCGCCGGGCGCTGTCGGACGCCAACCTTATCGCCGCTTAAGGCTAATCGTTAAGGAGTCGTCAGCGAAGGTCTGACAAGGGTAACCCAGGGGCGCTTTGCGCCCTGATTGGAACAGGTCGTGATCAGCTTCGACTCCAGCCTCCTGCTCAACTACTATCAGGCCCGCGCGGGCGTGACGGGAGCGGCTGCGTCGGGAACGGCGACGACGGCGTCGGGCGGCAAGAAGGCCGTCGTGCCGAACGCGCCCTGGCTGGGCAACGCGCCCGCGGCCAGCGAGCAGGTCCGTTCGGCCCTGAACGGCCGCAAGTTCGTCGACGAAGGCGCCAACGCCTCCAGTCTCAAGGGCGTCAGTCCCGACTACAAGAAGCTGTTCGCATCGTACCAGGCGCTCAGCACGATGGCCGCCCTCGTCACCCAGGCGGGGCAGAAGGGCCAGACCGACGGCGAGATCAAGCGCCTGCAGACAGCGCTGGGGCGTGGCCTGGGTGAGGTCACCAGCTACGTCCAGGGACTGTCGCTGGATCAGATGCGCCTGACGACCGGCGCGGTGATGACCAGCGACAAGGCCACGGTCGGGGTCCCCAAGAACAGCACGACCTACACGACAGACACGCTCTATAGCGGCCAGGTCGACGACGAGGTGCCGCGGTTCAAGGGCGATGTCTCGTTCGGGGTCTCGGTCAAGAGCTTCGGCGTGACCTCCAATGTCGCCATGGATCTGTCCGAGATGGGCTCGACGCCCCGGACCATGTCCAACGTCGTCAGCTACATGAACGGCAAGCTGAAGGCGGCCGGGTTCAACACCAGCTTCTCGGTGCAGCGCACGGCGGGCCAGGAGCGCACGGTCCAGGTCAGCGGTAAGCCTGTCACCCTTCCCGCCACCGGCGACGACTTCGCCCTGAAGATCAACGGCGACATCGCCGAGCAGGTGAGCTTCAGCGCCCCGACGACGGCGCCAGCGGTCTATGTCACCACCAAGGCCGGCAATCCGGATCCCGACAAGGATTCGAAGACCAACGACGCCGTCTATGAAAACACCCTGACCAAGTACAGCGCGGCCGGGACCGGAAGCGGCCCCAACGCAGGCGCGCCGGGCGGCAAGGTGTTCACCGAGACTCTGCAGGGCACGATCAACAGCGTCCGCAAGTCGGTGACGGGCGCGGACGGCTCGGTTTACATGCTGGCCGACGTCGACACCTCGGTGGACGGCAAGCTCGACCTCAACGGCCAGCCGATCAAGGGCGACAGCGACGTCGCTCTGCTCAAATACGACAGCGCCGGCCATCTGCTTTACGCCAGAACCCTCGGCGCGACTGACGAGGCCAATGGCCTCTCCCTGGCCGTTGGCGACGACGGCAGCGTGGCCGTGGCGGGTTCCGTCACGGGCCGCCTGAACGGCGCGGTCAACGGTCCGATCAACAGTGGCGACACCGGAAAGACCAGCGACAGCTTCGTCACCCGCTACGACTCCAAGGGCGACGAGCAGTGGACGGTGCGCCGCGGCGGCCTGCAGGACGACGAGGCCACGGCCCTGGCGTTCGGCTCGGATGGCGTTCTCTATGTCGGCGGCCGCAGCAAGTCGGACCTGCCCGGCGCGGTCGGCTCGGACCCCAGCGGCGGCTATGACGCCTATCTGACGGCCTTCGCCACCGACAGCGCCGGCAAGCCGCAGGCGCTGTTCACCCAGAAATTCGGCACGACCGAGAACGACAGCGTCTCCGACATCATCGTCAACGGTTCGCAGGTCATCGTCGGATCCAAGGAGAACGGTTCGGCGACCCTGCGCAGCTTTGATGTCTCGGCCAATGTCGTGACCGAGAACGTCAGCAAGCTCGATCAGTACGGCGCCTATCAGACCGTGCCAGTCACCTACACCAAGACCGCCACGGTCGCGGCCGGCGCCAAGCGCGACCTGGGCTCGCTGAAGGGCGGCGATCTGGTGGGACTGAAGATCGACGGCGGCCAGCTTTATGTCGGCGGCTCCACGGCCAACACCCTGATGTCGATCAATGGCGCCACGACGGCGCCGTCGGGCGGCATGGACGCTTTCGTCGGCCGGATGTCGCTGGACCTTTCCAACAACGGCAGCGATGCGCTGACCTATTACGGCGGCACCGGCGACGATACGGTCACCGGCTTCGACGTCTCGAACGGTACGGCCTGGCTGGTCGGCTCGGCCGGCGCCAACCTGGATGGGCAGGCGACGGTCGGGACCAAGGACGGCTACGTCGCCCAGGTCAATGTCGGCACGGGCAATGTCGACTGGAGCCAGCGCCTGACCGGCAAGGACGGCTATGCGACGCCGACCTCTGTGGCGGTGGCCAAGACCGGCGCCTCTTCGCTGGACGCCCTTGGCCTGCCGACCGGCGCTGTGAACTACGCCCAGTCCGACCGCATCGTCTCGGCGACCGCGGCGCGGGCCGGCGACACCTTCCAGATCCGCACCCGCGAGCGCGGCAACCTGGCCACGATCACCATCGAGGCCAAGGACACGCTCGAGACCCTGGCGGACAAGATCAAGCGCGCCTCTGGCTACCGCGCCAAGGTCGAGACCGCTACCAGCGGCAACAGCCGCGTCCTGAAGATCAGCCCCGCCTCCAACACCTCGACGATCGAGATCGTGGCGGGCAAGGGCGGCGCCGATGTGCTGACGGCCCTGGGCCTGGCCGGCGGCGTCGTGCGCGCCACCAAGACCGACGACGGTAAGACCGTCTCGGCCGACGGCAGCGGTCCGGTCTATGGTCTTAGCCTGCCGCCCGAGCTGGACCTGACCTCGGATGCGGGACGCAAGAACGCCACCATGGTCATCCAACGAGCGATGTCGTCGGTCCGCAGCGCCTATCGCGAGATCGCCGACACGGCCATGGGCGTGAAGAGCGACAGCTCGAAAAGCGCGGGAAAGACCGATGGCAAGGTTCCGGCCTATCTGACCAGCCAGCTGGCCAACTACCAGGCGGCGCTGAACCGCCTGACGGGCGGCGGCTAGGCCTCATATTCTGGCCCGTCGAGCTTGAAAGCGTCATCGACGCGTCGTAGCCAGGGGCCATGGACTTTCTGAAAGATCGCCGAACCCTCATCTTCGCCGGCGGTGGCGCACTCGCGCTGCTGGCGGGCCTGGGCATCGCCGTGGCCCTGATGTCGGGCCATGACAAGAAGCCGGACGAGGCTCCGCCGGCCTCTCGGGGCGGTCTGATCGTCGAGACGGGCCGTGACGACGACAGCAAGCTGGATCCCGCGCGACCGCTGCGCTGCTTCGTGGGCGGCGCCTTCGTCGGCGAGATCACCCTGGCCGAATGCGCCAAGAAAAACGGGGTGGCCACCGGCGCCCTGGATGTCGGCGTCGACGAGACGGGCGCCCTGGCCGCCGCCGACCAGGCGGGCACGGTCCTGACTCCGCTGCCGCCGACCCCGACTGTCTCCGCGCCCGCCGCGGCCCCGGCGACGCCTGCGGCGACGCCAGCCTCGTCGGCCAATACCGCGGCCAACACCCCGCTCGGCGCCTGCTGGCGCTACGCGGGCAACGAGTGGCGGCGGCTGCCCGGCGAGATCACCCTGAACGCCTGCGCCCAGCAGCTGTTCGGCGGGCGCTGCGAGAAGACCGGCGGCGCCACCTATGGCCGCTGGGGCGAGGAAACGCTGCGGCTGGTGCCTGGCCGCGTCGAGATTTCGTCCGACAACCGCAGCTTCCACACCGCGTTCGACCAGGGCCCAAACTGCTCTATCCCCAACGGCTGATAGGTTTATAAGTGTAATCCATGAGCAAGACCGTCCTCGCCGTCGCCGCCGTTCTGGCCGTTTCCAGTCTCGCGCTCGCCGGTTGCGAGAAGCAGACCAAGGCCCCGTTCGAACAGGGCGTGTGCTTCCAGGTGGCGACCAACAAGGACGGCACGCTGCGCTATAATCCGGTGGAGCGTAACGTGCCGCAGATGGAGCTGTGCGCGGCGGCGCTTGAAGGCGCGCGTCAGCGCTTCGTGCGCCTGGGCCAGTCCAACAGCGTGGGCATGGTTGGCGCCTACCAGGGCTCGTTCATCTTCCTTGAGAAGGAGGGCATCTACGTCGGCCAGACCTATGAAGGTCCGCGCTTCATGTCGCTGGTCCGCACCGGTGACGGACGCTTGGCCGTGCCGGGCGCCATCCGCCGCGAACCCAGCCAGTAGCGTTCTGCGCAGCAGCGAGTGGATGGCTCGTCCGTCCACAGCCGTCTTTCCCGTCCACAAGAACGTTATGAGAACAAAACTTGCGCGAGCCGCAAGCTCTCGTTAACGTCTCGCTCCAGATTCCGGCGCGAAGGTCGCCGGGCGAGAACAAGGGCGAGCGATGGCTGGCAGCGTCAACAAGGTCATTCTGGTGGGCAATCTCGGGGCTGATCCCGAGATCCGCAGCCTCGGTTCGGGCGACCGCGTCGCCAATCTTCGCATCGCCACCTCCGAGACCTGGCGCGACCGCACCAGCGGCGAGCGCAAGGAAAAGACGGAGTGGCACCGCGTCGTGATCTTCAACGACAACCTGGTGAAGGTCGCCGAGCAGTATCTGCGCAAGGGCTCGACGGTCTATATCGAGGGCGCGATCCAGACCCGAAAGTGGACCGACAACACGGGCGCTGAGAAGTACTCGACCGAGATCGTGCTGCAGAAGTTCCGCGGCGAGTTGACCATGCTGGGCGGTCGCGGCGACGGCGCGGGCGCTGGCGCCTCGTCGGGCGGCGGTGACGAGTACGGTGGCGGCTATTCGGGCGGTGGCGGCGGCTCCAGCTTTGGCGGCGGCGGCGGCCAGCGCAGCCAGCCCAGCGGCCCGCGCGAGAGCTTCTCGGCCGACCTGGACGACGAGATTCCGTTCTAGAGCGGAAGAACACTCGAACTGTAAACAGCGGCCGGTTCTCCTGGGAGCCGGCCGTCTTTATTGCATCTCACAATTCGGGCTGGTCGCGCTAGGGTGGGTAAAGCCAACCAGAGTTCACCGTTATCAGCCAAACCGGTAGGTCAGGCCCAAGCCGAACGTCACCATGTCGCGGGTGCGCAGCAGCGGACTGCGCCACTCCTCGCCCAGGATGCGGTCCTCGCTGAACGTGGCGACGATGGCCGTGCGCGGACCAATAGCCCGGGCGGCGTCCAGTTCCAGACCGGCGCTGTAGAAGTCGTTTTCGGCAAAGCGCGGCAGCTGCTGGGGCCGGTCGGCTTTCCGTCGCAGGCCGAAATACTCGCGCGAGAAGCTGCTGTCGGCCCACGAGAGACGGGCCTGCGCGCCGACCTTCCAGCGCGGCGAGACCTGGGCGCCGGTATCGAACGCCAGGTCGCCGGACCAGCCGCCATAGCCGTCGACCGCCTTGCGCACCCGCAGGCTGACATCGCCGATGGGCGTGAGGCGCTTCACGAAGCCGCCGACCTCGACCGCGTCTTCCATGACGAAGGCCCGCCGGGGCACGCGGTCGTTATAGGACTGGCGGTATTCCACCACAGGACCAGCCGACCAGCCGCCGCCGCGCCACAGGCTGGCGGTCAGGCCATCGTCGAGGCTGAACTCCACAAGGTCGCCGTAGCTGGCCGAGACGATCGGCAGCAGATCGGTCGTGTAGCGAGACGATCCCAGATGGACGGGGCGCGTGCGGGAGATCAATCCGACATCCACCGTCCAAGGACCATAGTCGGGCGAGCCCGCTTCAGCCTTGGCCGCGCTGGCCATGCTCACGACGACGAAGGCGGCCAGGACGATCGCGCTGGGTCTCATTGCGCCGGTTCGCCGGAGCGGCCCATCAGCCAGACCCCGGCGAGGATGGCGACGCCGCCGAGGATCTGCAGCAGGCTGGCGGGCTCGTGGAAGACGGTCCAGCTGGCCGCCACGACCAGCACGTAGCTGAGCGCCGACAGCGGGAAGGCTTCGCTGAGCTTGATCTCGGACAGCACCACCATCCAGGCGCAGAAGCTGATGATCTCCAGCGCGATCAGCGCCTCGGCCCACGGCACGGTCAGCACCTTCGAAAGCCATAGCCTGCCGAACGGGACGCCGGACATGACCTGGGCGGTCTCCTTGGCGGTCACCTGATAGGCCAGGCCCAGCAGGGGCAGGGCCAGGAACAGCAAGCGTTTGGCCCATCGCGCGCGGAAGGTGGTCGGGGGCGCCGGATCGACGACCGGTTCAGGTGGGGTCAATGGGGGACGTCCGGCGCCAGCAGCGGCGCGAGCCAGCGCAGGGCGCGGTTGAGCAACGGGTTGCGGTGGCGAAAATACATGGCCGTGGGGATCAGGCCGCTGCCTAGTCGCAGCTTGTTGGCATAGGCGGCCTGGCCGCTCTGATAGCGGGTCAGGCCCAGGTCGAGGCAAAGCCGGATGTTGGTGAACCAGCTCAGGAAGTAGAGGTTGTGGTCGCGGCCCTCGGCCCGCATGCAGAAGAACTTGTCGACGAGGGTTCCGGCGTCGATCAGGACTAGGTTGGCGGCCAACAGCACGTCGTCGACGAAATAGAGCACGCAGGCAGCGCGCTCGCCCATGCGGTCCAGCACGCCGGTGAAATAGTCCGCCGTAAGGGTCTCGAATTGCAGGTCGCCGCGCGCCCTCGTCTCGGCATAGAGGGCCATGACCTCGGACTCGAGGCCTGTCAGGTCGCGGCGAACCTCGACCCTCACGACCTGGGCGGCGCGCAGCTTGCGGCGCATGTCCTTGCGGGTCGCCGGAGACAGCCGCGCCAGATAGGTTTCCTGGTCGGGAAAATCGACCTCCAGGCTGGCCAGCGGCAGGCCGGTCATCGGCTGGTAGTCGGCCGGACCTAGGGCATTGGCCCACAGGGCGGCATGCGGGGCCGGCACGTCCTTGACCGCCATCAGGCCGCAGCGCTCATGTCGCGCAGCGTCTTCGAAGGTCTTCATCATCAGGCCAAGTAGAACGACCGGGTCGGCGTCGGGCGACAGTCCGAGCTGGGCGGTCTCCGTGCACGGTGAGCCAAGGCAGGCCAGGCGCAGCGTGGTCAGTCCCGGCGCGACCCGGCCGATCGCGCGCAGGATAGTCCTGGCGGCGCCGTCGACGGTGGTTTCCAGGGCGTACCGGGTGAGAAAGGCCGGCGCGGCTGCCAGCAGCCGCCCATCCTCCTCGACCAGGACATAGCGCCAGGCGAAGCCTTCCAGGCCGGCGGCCTCGACTGCGGCCAGATAGTCATAGCGCTCGACCTCGCCGGGGAAGAGGGCGTCCCAGGCGGCGGGGTCGACGGCGGCCAGGGTGTCGACGACACGGGCTTCAAGCATGTACGGGCTCGGCCGCGAAGGCCGGGGCGCTGGCGGCGTGGCGCAGGAAGAAGGCGGCGGTCTCGTCGGCGACCAGGGCGCGCTCCTTGTCGACGTGCAGCATGTGGTAGCTGTCCTCGAACAGCCGCACTTCGGCCTTTGGCCCCAGGGCGCGCTTCAAGCGCCAGGCGTTGCGCGGATCGCTCATGTCGTCTTCGCGCGCATGCATGATCAGGCAGGGGATGTCGATGGCGCTGGCGTCGTGCTCTAGGCGCCGGCCCAGGCGATACATCTGGAATAGGGCTCCGAACGGCAGACGGTCCAGAGAGCCCTCGATGAAGGCTTCCGGCGCGCGCGCCACGCGTTCGCGCAGGCGCTCGTCCTTGAGGCCGAAAGGATACGGCTCGGCGAAGCTGATCCGGCGCACCAGCGGCAGGTTGGCGATCGCCTGGATCAGGTAGGCGCCCTTCATCCAGCCTTTCATGTTCCAGCCGTCGTATTCGAAGGTCATCGAATAGACGACGGCGGCGGCTATCTCGGGGCGCTGGGCGGCCAGCTCCAGACCCAGAGCGCCGCCGACGCAGACGCCAGCAACGAAGATCTCGTCGACCTCGCGGGCGTAGGCGTCGTAGGCGGCGACCACGGAGTCCAGCCAGTCGCGCCAGGTGCTGCGCAGCAGCGTGGCCATGTCGGCGCCGTGTCCGGCCAGCTGCGGGACCATGACGTCGAAGCCCTGGCGGTGCAGCCGCCTGGCCAGGAACTTCATCTCGTCGGGGGCGCCAGTCAGGCCGTGGATCAGCAATACGCCGCGACGGCCCTCGGCCTTCAGCCGGAAGCTGCGGTCTTGAACGGTCATAGGCCGGAGGCTCCGACCAGGATCACGCCCAGCCCGATCAGCACCGCGCCCGCGACCTGACCTCGGGTCAGGCGCTCGCGGAACACCAGGGCGCCGGCGATCGGGATGCCGGCATAGGGCAAGGTGGTGATCTGATAGGCCACCGACAGCGGCGCGATCTCCAGGACGCGGACCAGGGCGATGGTCTCGCTGATCCAGAACGCCAGCCCGAGCCACAGGACCGGCTGGCGCGCCAGGTCGAGAACGTAGTTCGAACCGTCCTGAGCCCGGTTGGCGGCGGCCTTGAAGCACAGCTCGCGGGTGATCTCGGTCACGACGCAAAAGGCCAGACCCAAGGCGGCCGAGGACAGGATACGGCTCATGCGGCGACCTGCACGAACAGGCGCAACAGGCGCCGGTTGACGCCCTCATTGACCTGGCGGGCCTGGGGCGCAGGCGGCGACCAGGGCTGGTCCAGCAACGCCTCGCCTTGCTTGAGCAGGGCCGCGACGGCGCCGCCGCCATAGCGCGGACGGCTCCAGTCGCCGACGATGTCGGCCCCGATCAGGCGGCGTTCGGCCAGGATGCGGTCGAGCATCGCCTCCAGGAACCGCAGGCTGGTGCGCCCCTGGTCCCAGTTGGTGGCGGCGTCTTCCGGTCGCAGGACGTCCTTGTCGATCGTGACATAGACGGCGTCGGTCTCGATGCGCGAAGCCAGGAAGTCGACAAAGGCTTCCTCGCCCAGGCTCTCGACCGTCGGCCACGCGGCGGCGCCCACGCGGACGGCCGCGCCGCCGTCCGGCGCGCGATAGGCGTACAGCTCCAGCCGACCGTCGTCGGCCAGGTCCAGATGCGCGCCCTTGGCGGTCGGATGGGCGATGTCGTCGCTGCACACACCGACCGTGACCACCTTGGCCACGCCGGGCAGGCGCGCGGCCGTCCCGACCCACGAACCGCAGTGCATGCCGTCCTCGAACCGCACCCAGTCGGGGTGGTTGTCGAAATGCAGCACCGTCACGCTTTCGCTCCACGACGCCTCGATCGCCCGCTCGATCAGCAGCGGCGAGACGTGGTGAAAGTCGCCCGAGCCGGTGAACACCAGGCTGGGGCTGGTCTGGACACCCGCCCGCAGGCGCTCGCGCAGGGCTTCCAGCGCGGGCGGGCGGCTCCACAGGCGCAGGGCCGGACCAAGGTCGCGGGCGGTCACTTGGTGACCGCCCGCGGCCAGGGTTTCAGCGGCCAGCAGCGTCTGGTCCTCGAACGCGCCGTCGAGGTCCAGGAGCACCGGGGTCAGGCGATCACTCAGTCGACGCACCGGCGCAGCACCGCATCCAGAAGCTTCAGGGCCAGGTCGATCTCGTCCTTGCTGATCTCCAGCGAGGGCGCGAGCGTGATGACGTTCTTGTGGTAGCCGCCGACGTCGAGGATCAGGCCCATGGTCTTGCCGTCGACCTCGAGCTCGCCCGACATGGCGACCTCTTCCATCTTGTTCAGCAGGACCTTGTTGGGCGTGAAGCCGTCCGCCTCGCAGATCTCGGCGCGCAGGGCCAAACCCAGGCCGTCGACGTCGCCGATCTGCGGCCAGCGCTTCTGCAACTCCTTCAGGCCTTCCAGGAAGTAGGCGCCCTTCGCCATCACCTGGGCGCCGTAGTCGACCTCGTGGGTCATGCGCAGGGTCTCCAGCGCCACCGAGGTGCCCATCGGGTTGGCGTTGAAGGTCGAGTGGGTCGAACCGGGCGGGAAGATCTCCGGATTGATCAGCTCTTCGCGGGCCCAGACGCCCGACAGGGGGTTCAGGCCATTGGTCAGGGCCTTGCCGAACACCAGTACGTCCGGCTGCACGCCAAAGTGTTCGATCGACCACAGCTTGCCGGTCCGCCACATGCCCATCTGGATCTCATCAACCACCAGCAGAATGCCGTACTGGTCGAGGACCTTCTTCAGTTCGGAGAAGAAGTTCATCGGCGGGATGACGTAGCCGCCGGTGCCTTGGATGGGCTCGATGAAGAAGGCGGCGTATTCCGCCTGGCCGGTCTTGGTGTCGAGCACGCCGTTATATTCGGTCTCGAACAGGCGGGCGAACTTCTGGACGCAGTGGTGACCGTACTCTTCCTTGCTCATGCCCTTGGGGCCGCGGAAGTGGTACGGGAACTCGATGAACTGGGCGCGGTCGCCGAAGTGGCCGTAGCGGCGGCGATAGCGGTACGACGAGGTGATCGCCGAAGCGCCCAGGGTGCGGCCGTGATAGCCGCCCTCGAACGCGAACATCAGCTGCTTGCCGCCGGTGGCGTTGCGGACCAGCTTCAGCGAATCCTCGACGGCCTGGGCGCCGCCGACATTGAAATGGACCCGGCCCTTGCGGCCGAACTTCTTCTCGGCGTCCTGGGCGATCATCGCGGCGAGCTCAACCTTCTCGCGGTGCAGGTACTGGCTGGCGACCTGCGGCAGGGTGTCGAGCTGGCGGTGGGCGACGGCGGTCAGGCGCGGATTGCGGTAGCCGAAATTGACGGCCGAGTACCACATCTGCAGGTCCAGATACTCGCGGCCCTGCGCGTCGTACATGAACGAGCCCTCGCAGCCCGTGAAGAACTTCGGGTCGGGCAGATAGTGGACCGTATCGCCGTAGGAGCAGTACTGGGCCTCGAGGTCGCGCAGGGCGGCTTCGTCGAGGACGGGGTGTTCGGCGTCGTACATGGGGAAACTCCGATCAGATGGCGGCGCGACGGGCCAGGCGGCCGTGGACCGCGGCGAGCGTCGTGGTGATGCTGTGGAAGTCCGAGAATTCGTGGTGCGGCATGGCGCGTGAGCGGGCGTAGGCGGCCAGCTTGTCGCGCGCGAACAGCAGGTCGGCGCGACCCGAGACACAGAAGTCAGAGCGCCCGTCGCCGATGAAGACCATGAGGTTGTCGGTCTGGGCGTCGGTCGAGGCGACCTGGCACTTGCAGACCCCCGACCCGGCCGCGCAGCCGGCGCGCGACCAGGGCTGCTCCAGCCGGCGTCCAGCGACCGCGTCACCGACCAGGCGGTTGGCGACGACGGGCAGATATCCCAGGCCGTGGCGGCTCAGGATCCGGGCGATGAAATAGTCGACGCCGTCGCTGACCACGGTCAGCGGCACGGCGCTGGCCTGGCACCAGGCGACGAAATCCGCGAAGCCGTTGACCAATTCGACGCTGTCGAGCACGGCGTCGAGCGCGGCGTCGTCGCCGCCGATCAGGGCGACCTGGCCGCGCATGCACGCCGCAGCGGTGATCTCGCCGCGCTTCCACTGGTCCTCGAGGTCCTCCCAGGCCGGGTCGGCCAGACGGGTCAGGACCAGATCGGTCGTGTCGACCTTGGCGATCGTACCGTCGAAATCACAGAAAACTTGCATGCGCCGCTCCGGTTCGGCGCGAGGTGTGGGCGACGAACCTGATGCGAAGCTGAAGAGAAGCGGGCAATGATGAGGCGATTTCGGTCGCTGTCGGAGGGACCGTCTAGGAAGCGGCCTTTGGCAGGCCGAAGCGAGCCTCCAGACCCGGGGCGCCGTCCGCGCGATCCGCAAGAATAACCCGCCCGCCCAGGACGCGGGAGGCCTCCTCGACGATCGCCAGGCCTAGTCCTGAGCCCGATCCACGGGCGTTGGCGCCGCGGAAGAAGCGCTGGAAGACGCGCTCGCGCTCGTCGGTAGGTATCCCCGGACCGTGGTCGGAAACGGTCACCCAGCCCAGGTTGCGATCGCTGGAGAGCAGGACCTGAACCTCCGAGTCAGGCGGGGCGTGGCAGACGGCGTTCTCGATCAGATTGGCCAGGATCAGGCGGACCAGGGCCGGGTCGCCCTGGACCCGCGGCGTCTGGCCCTCCAGCGCCAGAGCCACGCCCTTGGCGGCGGCGATGACGGCGATCTCGGCCAGGGCGGCGGTGGCCTCGGCGCGCGGATCGGCGGTCAGGTCCCGGTCGATCCGCGGTCCCAACTGCGCCAGGGTCAGCAACTGTTCGGTCAGTTCGCTGGCCCGGGCCACGCCCTCGCGCAGTTGCTGGACCTGAGTCGCGCGCTCGACCGGATCGTCCTCCTGCGCGATCAGCTGGGCCTGAAGGCTCAGCGCCGCCAGGGGCGTGCGCAGCTGGTGGGCGGCGCTGTCGATGAACTGCCGCTCGTGTTCGTAGCTGCGCTGCAGACGGGTCAGCAGGTCGTTGACCGACCGCACCATCGGCTGCAGGTCGAGCGGCCAGGTCCGGGTGTCGAGCGGGCTGAGGTCGCGGGAGCCGCGATCGCCGATCGCCGCGACCAGGGCGCGCACCGCCCGCAGGCCGTCCTTCAGCGCCAGCCAGATCAGCGCCAGGCTGGCTGGCAGCACCAGCATCAGCGGGATGGCCAGCTCGACCAGGATCTGTTTGACCAGCACCGACCGGATACTGGTGCGCTCGCCCACCTGAATGGTGACGCCGGCTTCGCCCACCGGCAGGTTGAAGATCCGCCAATGCTTGCCTGCGACCTTGGCGGTCTCGAACCCCTTCTGGCCGCGCGGCGGGGCCAGGCTGGGGCCGGTGTCGGAGCCCAGGACCAGGCGCCCGTCCTTCCAGATCCTGAACATCCGCCAGTCGGCATAGGCGTCGAAGGCCTTGCGGTCCTCGTCGCTCAGCCACTCGTCGCCGATCTCCAGCGAGACGCCAGACCGGTTCTGACCGCGCTCCTTGATCTCTTCGCTCATCAGGGCGCGCAGCACGTTGGCGCCGGTGATCAGCTGGCCGTCATAGACCTTGTCGATCTCGTTGCGGGCGGTCCAGTACATCATCCCGAAGACGGTGATCATGATGGCGATCAGCAGGGCGGTCACCCGGCGGAAGAGCTGACCGGTGACCGAGGCCCGTGGATCGAAGGTGCGGGGAGCAAGAGGGCGGGGCGACTTCATTTGCCCACCATGTAGCCCAGCCCGCGGGCCGTCAGGATGAAGTCGGTCCCGAGCTTCTTGCGCAGCGCGTAGATGGTCACCTCGATAGTGTTGCTCTCGACCCCGCCGGCGGCGTCATAGAGCGCGTTCTCCAGGTCGTCCTTGCTGACGAAGCGGCCGGCCCTGCGCATCAGGACATCGAGCACCCGCAGCTCCTTGGCGGTCAGCTGCACGGCCGCATCGCCACGCCGCACCAGACGCGCGCCGATGTCCAGGGCCACGTCCTTGACCCGCAGCACGTCGTTGACCCGCCCCTCCGCGCGGCGGATCTGTGCCCGGATGCGCGCCAGCAGTTCGTCGAGGTCGAAGGGCTTGACCAGATAGTCGTCGGCGCCCGCGTCCAGCCCGTCGATCTTCTGATCGCCACGTCCCCGCGCCGTGACGATGATGACCGGCGTGGTGTCGCGGCGGGCGCGCATCCGCTTGAGCACCTCGATGCCATCCACCTGCGGCAGCGACAGGTCCAGGATCACGGTCTCATAGGCTTGAGCGCTGAGCCCTCCCAGCGCCTCGTCGCCATCCTGGGCCCAGTCGACGACATAGCCGGCCTTCTCCAGGCCCCGCTTCATCGCCGCGCCCAGCATGGCGTCGTCCTCGACGAGCAAGAGTTTCACGCCGCGGCCATGCGCGGCTGACTTTCGCTGTTCCGGTGGCGGTCTGGCTTGGGCGAGGCCGTGTCGGTCATGGTCGGACAAAAATCCTACATCGGCGGGAAGGCGCGCCAAACAACCGGGGCGCCAAGTCTAGACGAGCACCGGCTGAGCCTTACGTCGAGGTGAACCCGACCCACAAGGCCCGCGACCCGGCCCCTGGTCGCCGTTTGTCAGGATGACCGCGCCGTCGCAGGAGATCGACCGTCCGGAAAGCGATCGCCCGCCGCTTACGTTTTAGCTGCGCGATACGCTTGTTCTCAGTCAGAGGTTGTGTTCTCCTTCGCTCACCTTTGGAGGATACACGATGCGACGAGTGCTTCTGGGTATCGGTGTGATGACGCTGCTGGCGTCCGGTTCTGCTGTCTCGGCGCGTCAGAGCGATACCATGATGGGCGATGCGCGGCGGGAGAACGGCCTCGCTGTGGAGATGGCGCGGCTGCGGAGCGGCAATGGCCCGACGGGCGGCGCCCGCCAAGGCGTTTGCCCGCTGGTCCGGGGCGCCTCGGCCGAGGTGAACGACTACGTCGCCGCGCGCATGCGCCAGGTGGCCAAGGATGTCGGCGCCGAGTACGCGCGCTGGGATTGCGAGCCCAATGTGGTGGTCTTGTTCTCATCGGAGCCTGACCAACTGTTGAATGCGGCTTCGCGCGACAAGCGGTTCAACTATAGCGGCGTCACCGCCCAGCGCGCCCAGCAGTTCAAGACCAGCACTCAGCCGGTCCGCTGGATGCACGGCAGTGCGACCCCAGGGATGAAGACGCGGGACGCGCGCCCCTACAACTCGCTGGTCGTGGTCGACGCCAACAAGGCCGCGGACGTCAAGGTCTCGGCCCTGGCGGACTATGTGACCATGGTCTCGCTGGCCGATGTTCAAGCTCGCGCGGCGCCGGCCGACGGCACGATCCTGAACCTGTTCGACAACGGCAAGGCCGAGGCCATGACCGAGGCGGACCGGGCTTATCTCCGCGCGGTCTACCGCACGCGATAGGTGAGGGCGCGATGCGGTCCTGGGCTGTCGGCCTGGTCCTGGCCGCGATGGTTCCGATGGCGGCGGTGGCGCAGGATGCGCCGCCGTTGGTTTCTGACACTCTGGTGGTCAAGTCCGCCAACCGCGCCCGCACCATGAACTACGTCCGCGCGGCGACCGAGCTATCGAACGGTATGGTCAGCCGCCGTTCGCCGCAGCTCTGCCCGGTGGTGGCTGGCGCGGGCAAGATCGTTGACGACTATGTGCGGTCACGGCTGCGCCAGATCGCGGGCGATGTCGGCCTGCGGTTCGAGACCCAGAAGTGCTATCCGAACCTGATGATCCTGTTCTCGCGGGAGCCAGAGCTCATGCTGGATCAGGCGCGCAGGCGCGGGAAGATTCGCTACGACACCATCTCGCTTCCACGCATCGACCGGTTCAAGGCCAATACCAATCCCGTGCGCTGGCTCAGCTACACCGGCGAGGTTCCGGCCTATGGCGACATCTCGTCCGGTGACACCGATATCCGCGCCATGCGGGCCCCGGACAGCCATATCCTCCAGCCGGTCGCCAGCCGTTTGCACTACAGCCTGGTGGTCGTGGACGCGCGCAAGACTGACGGGGTCGAGATCGGCGCCCTGGCCGACTATGTCAGTCTGGTCGCCCTGGCGGACATCCGCCCCGACGCCACCCAGCCCGACCAGGCCTCGATCCTGAACCTGTTTGTCGAGCCGGGCGGCCCCAAGCGGATGACGGCTTCCGACAAGGCCTATCTGCGCGGCCTCTACAAATTGAAGACCGATCGCATCGGGCCGGATCAACTAGGCGCCCTGACCTCGGCCATGGCCACCGAGCTGGAGCGCTAAGCCAGCAGATCGTCAGGCCGCGCCCAGCGATAGCGCACGACATCGACGTCCCTACCGCCGGGGGCGGTCTCGCGATAGCGCGCCGTCTCCACGCCGCCCTTGCGGATGTAGAACCCGAGCGCGTCTTGGTTGGGCGCGTAGACCTCCAGGTGCAGCGGCGCGCCGCCGTGGTCCTCGATCAGCCACCGCGCCACCTCGGCCAGCAGGGCCGTGCCAAGCCCGCCGCCCTAGCGCTCGGGCGCGACGTGCAGATTGTCGAGTAAGGCGCCCACGGATGGATTCAGCTTGAACGAGGCGTAGGCCAGGCCGACCGGCTCGCCGCCCTCCATCGCCGCCAGGATCAGGTCGGTCGCCGGGTCGAAGGTCTCGAACCGCTTGCGCCAGACGGTCCGCGAGATCTCCGGCAGCGCGTGGTCCAGATGGGCGTCGCCATAGAGACCGCGATAGGCGACCTGGCGACTGCGGGTGTGCAGGTCGGCGATGGCGTCCGCCCCATTCCGAGACGTGCCGAGTCGGACAATGTGCGGTTCCATGCACGGAATGGAAGCGTTGCGCGCTGCGAAAACAAGCGGCTGTGATCGTCCGGTTTCGGCTCACATCGCGAATTTGGCGTAAGATTGCTCGAAACCCCGCCAGCGGGCTCGGTCGGACAACGTTGTCATTGGAATTATTTGCCGAATTCTCGTGTCGAGCCGTGGAACGCTAAGCGCCAGTGGACGCGTTCTTGAGCGAAGTGCTACTGAGACGCCCGGATATTGCACTGCGGGATCACGACAAAGCAGCGCTGTTCCAGGGCGAGACGACCTCCAAAGAGAGGCGCGGCCATCTTCACTGATCGCAGGGTGAGAGCATATGCCGGTTGAGACGTTGACCAAGACCCGTTGGGTTTATGCATTCGGCGGAGGCGGCGCTGACGGCGACGCCTCGATGAAGAACCTGCTGGGTGGGAAGGGGGCTAATCTCGCGGAGATGTCGTCCCTGGGCCTGCCGGTTCCGCCAGGCTTCACCATCACCACGGAAGCCTGTGTCCACTACTATTCGAACGGCAAGCAGTACCCGGCCGAGCTGACCGAGCAGGTCGCCGTCGGGCTGGCCAAGGTCGAGGAGCTGACCGGCAAGGCGTTTGGCGACGTCGCCAACCCGCTGCTGGTCTCTGTGCGCTCGGGCGCCCGGGCTTCCATGCCGGGCATGATGGACACCGTGCTGAACCTGGGCCTGAACGACGAGACGGTCGAGGGCCTGGCCAAGCTGTCGGGCGACCGCCGCTTCGCCTATGACAGCTACCGCCGCTTCATCCAGATGTACTCGAACGTCGTGCTCAATCTGGAGCACCACATGTTCGAGGAGATCCTGGACGACCATAAGGATCGCCTGGACGTTCATGTCGACACCGGCCTGACCGCCGACGACTGGGCCGCCGTGATCAAGGACTACAAGGCCGCTGTTCAGGATCACCTGGGCAAGCCGTTCCCGCAGGACGCCCAGGAGCAGCTGTGGGGCGCTGTCGGCGCCGTGTTCGCCAGCTGGATGAACGACCGCGCCAAGTTCTATCGCCGCATGCACGACATCCCCGAGAGCTGGGGCACGGCCGTGAACATCCAGTCGATGGTGTTCGGCAACATGGGCGACACCTCCGCGACAGGCGTGGCCTTCACCCGCAACCCGTCGAACGGCGACAACCGTCTGTACGGCGAGTTCCTGATCAACGCCCAGGGCGAGGACGTGGTGGCCGGCATCCGCACGCCGCAGTCCCTGACCAAGGCCGCCCGCGAGGAAATGGGCGACGTCGCCCCCTCGATGGAAGAGGCGATGCCCGAGGTGTTCGCCCAGTTCAAGTCGGTGGTCGAGACGCTGGAGCGTCACTATCGCGACATGCAGGACATCGAGTTCACCGTCGAGCGCGGCGTGCTCTACATGCTGCAGACCCGCAACGGCAAGCGCACCGCCAAGGCCGCGCTGAAGACGGCCGTCGACATGGCCGCCGAGGGCGTGATCAGCAAGGAAGAGGCGATCGGCCGCGTCGAGCCGGCCTCGCTGGACCAACTGCTGCACCCGACCATCGACCCGACCGCCCATCGCGACGTGATCACCACCGGTCTGCCCGCCTCGCCCGGCGCGGCGACCGGCAAGATCGTCTTCGACAGCGACGCCGCCGAGAAGGCCTCGGCCGCCGGCGAAAGCGTCATCCTCGTGCGCGAGGAGACCTCGCCGGAAGACATTCACGGCATGCACGCCGCACGCGGCATCATCACGGCCAGGGGCGGCATGACCAGCCACGCCGCGGTCGTGGCGCGCGGCATGGGGCGCCCGTGCGTCTCGGGCGCCGGCGATGTCTCCATCTTCCCTAAGGAAGGCCTGTTCCGGGTCCGTGGCCGCGAGTTCAAGGCCGGTGAGATCATCACCATCGACGGGTCGACCGGCGAAATCCTGGCCGGTTCGCCGAAGATGATCGAGCCCGAGCTGACCGGCGACTTCGCCACCCTGATGGGCTGGGCCGACCAGGTCCGCCGCCTGAAGGTGCGCGCCAACGCTGAGACGCCGCTGGACGCCAAGACCGCCCGCCAGTTCGGCGCGGAGGGCATCGGCCTGTGCCGCACCGAGCACATGTTCTTCGATGACACCCGGATCGCCGCCGTGCGCGAGATGATCCTGGCCGACGACGAGAAGGGCCGCCGCGCGGCCCTGGCCAAGATCGCTCCGTTCCAGAAGGCCGACTTCGTGGAGCTCTTCACGATCATGGAGGGCCTGCCGGTCACGATCCGCCTGCTGGATCCGCCGCTGCACGAGTTCCTGCCGCACACCGAGGAAGACGTCGAAGCCGTGGCCAAGGCCACCGGCCTGGACGCCGCCAAGCTGATGCGTCGCGCCAAGGAGCTGCACGAGACCAACCCCATGCTGGGCCATCGCGGCTGCCGCCTGGGCGTCTCTTATCCCGAGATCTACGAGATGCAGGTCCGCGCCATCATCGAGGCCGCCTGCGAGATCGCCAAGTCGGGCAAGGCCGCTCCGGTGCCGGAAATCATGCACCCGCTCGTCGCCAAAGGCGAAGAGATGAAGTACCTGCGCGACCTGACCGACCGCACCGCCAAGGCCGTGCTGGAAGAGCAGGGCGTCGACCTGAAGTACACGGTCGGCACCATGATCGAGCTGCCCCGCGCCGCCCTGCGGGCTGGTGACCTGGCCGCCAACGCCGAGTTCTTCAGCTTCGGCACCAACGACCTGACCCAGACGACCTTCGGCATCAGCCGCGACGACGCCGGCAAGTTCCTGGGCGCCTATATCGACAAGGGCATCTTCGAGAAGGACCCCTTCGTCAGCCTCGACCAGGAAGGCGTGGGTGACCTGATCCGCATCGCCGCCGAGCGCGGCCGCGCGGCGCGTCCCGACGTCAAACTGGGCATCTGCGGCGAGCACGGCGGCGACCCCGCCTCGATCAGCTTCTGTGAGACGGTCGGCCTCGACTACGTGTCGTGTTCGCCCTACCGCGTGCCGATCGCGCGTCTGGCGGCGGCGCAAGCGGCGCTCGCCAACAAGCGCTAGCAGGCCGACAAGGCTTGATTTAAGGGGCCCGGCGCTGGACAGCGCCGGGCCCTTTTCCTATCCGGGAACGGGGCTCTCGGGGGAAATGCTATGGCCTATCTGCGCTGGCGCCGGTTCACGGAGCTTCTCTCGCTGGACAGGCCGTGGCTGGGCGAGCTGTTCATGCGCAAGCGGGGCAAGCCGATCGTCGCCGCGCCTGTCGAGAAGTGGGACGCCGAATATCAGGACGGGATCTACGACCGCCTGAACCGCTCGGAGCAACGTCACCACCACCGCCTGCTGGCCGCCATGATCGCCGACCGCTGGCCCAATCCGCGCGTGCTGGAGATCGGGGCGGGCGAGGGCGTGTTCTACGAGGCCATGCGCGCGCACAGGCCGGCCCGCTATGTCGGGGTGGACTTCTCCAGGCCCGCCGTCGAGCGTGGCGAGGTGCGTCTCGCGGCCGAGATCGCCATCGGCGAGGTCAAGATGCTGCTGGGCGACGGGCGGACCTTCGCGACCGACGAGACCTTCGATGTCGTGGTGTTCTCTGAATGCATCGAACATCTGGGCGAGGTCGAGGACCTAGTGGCTCACTATAAAACGAACCTCAAGCCGGGCGGCGCTGTGGGCCTAACCATGTGGCTGGCGCTGAAGCCGCTACGCCTCTGGCATCGCCTGAAGGTCCTGGGCGAGGTGCTCGACGAGGCGGTGATCAACACGCCTTGGGGCGGCGGCTGGCTGGTCGCCGTGGTGCGTCCCAGGGTTCGCTGACGAGCTGGATTATCCAATTTCAAAATTTGGCTAGACCAATTTTTGCCGCGCGCTATATCCGGAAGCGAGACTTCTGGGAGGAAGCACGATGTTGACGATCCTGGCTTTTGCCGCTGGTCTGGCGACGACGCCTGAACCTCAAGTCCTGACGCTTCCCGTCGCGATCGATCTGGCGAGGGCCGCCATCGGCGCCTGCGCCGCCCAGGGCGCGCATGTCTCGGCCGCCGTGGTCGACGCCCAGGGCAATCCGCTGGTGGTGCTGCGCGACGAACTCAGCCCCAAGCCGCCGATCGCCGCGCCCCGTAAGGCCAATGCCGCGGTCGTCTTCGACCAGCCCGGCTCGATCATGGAGCCGCGCCAGAAGTCCGATCCCGAGTTCGCCGCCAAGATCGCCGCCGATCCCGACCACCTGAACCCGCACGCCGGCTCGCTGCCGCTGCATGTGGGGACCACCGTCGTCGGCGGCCTGGCGATCGCCGACACCACCCACGAGACGGCCGACGGTTGCGCCCGCGCGGCCCTGGCAAAGTTCACGCAGTTCCACTGAGATGAGCGTCCCGATGATGAAGCGTCTCTCCCTCGCCGCCGCGTTTGCCCTGTCGCTGACCGCCGCTCACGCCCAGGAGCATGCCCCCGCCAAGCCCCTGGAGAAGCCCGACGCCGAGGGCCAGAAGCCGCGCGCCGCCGTCGTGCTGGCGCCTTACCGCTTCAACGACATCCTCTGGGAAAACGACCGCACCGCCCACCGGATCTACAGCCGCGACCTGGAGAAGGCCGAGCCGCCGTCGACCTCCGGCATCGACGCCTGGGGCAAGAGCGAGCGCTGGCCCTATATGGACCGCCAGCTGAAGACCGGCGACCAGCACCAGAACCACGGCGAAGGCCTGGACTTCTACGACGTCGGCACGGGACGAGGCGCGGGCGGGCTGGGCGTCTGGCAGGACAACAAGCTGTGGACCTCGCGCAACTGGTCCAGTTGGAAGATGATCCAGAATGGCCCGGATGTGGCCAGCTTCAGCGTCGACTACGCGCCGTGGCCGGTCGATGTGGATCGCAAGGTCTGGGAGACGCGGACCTTCACCCTGCCGCTGGGTACGAACTTCACGCGGATGGTCTCCACCATCAGCTCCGACAAGCCGGGTCCTCTGGTGGTCGGCATCGGCATCAGCAAGCGCAAGCGCGCCAGCGGCTCAGGCGTGTTCAAGAAGGACCTGGCGCCCGGCCGCGTGACGTTCTGGGAGCCGGCCGATCCGGAAAAGGGCGCGATGGCCATCGCCCTGATGGTCGACCCCAAGTCAGTCGTCGAGGTGCGCCAGGACTTCGACAACTATCTCGTCCTGATCAAGGTCGAGCCAGGCAAGCCGTTCGTCTACTACATGGGCGCGGCCTGGGATAAGGGCCTGGACGTCCACACGCCGGCCGAGTGGGACGCTTACGTGTCGGGCGCGAAGGCGGACTTCGACCCGACGCACTAGACCAAAACGAAAACCGCCCCGAGGCGGAGGGGAGCCTCGGGGCGGTCGTTGGCCGTCCGCCTGGGGGGAGGGTGCGGACGGCGGCTGCGGCTATAGATCCTTGGGGGGAGAGGATCAGCCGTGCAGTTGCTTAACCGTGCAGCTTGACGGCCGTTTCCGCGATCTTGCGACCTTGGTAGCGAGCGCCGGTCAGCTCGTTCTCGGTGGGCTGACGCGAGCCGTCGCCGCCGGCGATGGTGGTGGCGCCGTAGGGGCTGCCGCCGGTGATTTCATCCAGCGTCATCTGGCCGGCGTGGCCATAGTCCATGCCCACGATCACCATGCCGAAGTGCAGCAGGTTGGTGATGATCGAGAACAGGGTGGTCTCCTGACCGCCGTGTTGCGTCGCCGTCGAGGTGAACGCGCCGCCGACCTTGCCGTGCAAGGCGCCGCGAGCCCACAGGCCGCCGGCCTGGTCGAGGAACGCCGCCATCTGCGAGCTCATGCGGCCAAAGCGGGTGCCCGTGCCGACGATGATCGCGTCGTAGTCGGCCAGGTCGGCGATGGAGGCCACAGGCGCTTCCTGGTCGAGCTTGAAGTGGGCGTTCTTGGCGACTTCAGGCGGGGCAGTTTCGGGCACCCGCTTGATGTCGACCTGAGCGCCGGCTTCGCGAGCGCCTTCGGCGACGGCCTTGGCCATCGTCTCGATGTGGCCGTACGACGAGTAGTAGAGGACGAGAACCTTGGCCATGGCGGCCTCCTTGGAAACGAATGTCGGGGAGGAAAGTCGGCGCGAGGATTTCAGTTTCCTCGCGCCGGCTCTTGAATGGAACGGCCGCGCTTAGGCTGCGTCGACCAGGACGAGTTCGGCGTCTTCCAGGGCGGTGACGGTGATGACGTCCTCGTCCTTGATGCCGGCGCCGTCGCGGGCGTTCAGCTTGACGCCGTTGACTTCGACGACCCCGACGGCCGGGACCAGGTAACCGCTGCGGTCCTTGCCCAGAGCGTAGGTGGTGCTTTCGCCGGCCTTCAGCGTGGCGCCCAGAACGCGGGCGTCGGTGCGGATCGGCAGGGCGTCGGCGTCATCCTTGAAGCCCGAAGCCAGGGTCACGAACTTGCCCGAGCGGTCGCCCTTCGGGAACGGCTTGGCGCCCCACGAGGGAGCCGCGCCGAAGGTCTTGGGCTCGATCCAGATCTGGAAGATCCGGGTGGTTTCCGGCTCGAGATTGTACTCCGAGTGACGGATGCCCGTGCCTGCGCTCATCACCTGGACGTCGCCGGCCTCGGTGCGACCCTTGTTGCCCAGGTTGTCCTGGTGGGTGATCGCGCCGTCGCGGACGTAGGTGATGATTTCCATGTCGCTGTGCGGATGCGGCGGGAAGCCCGTGTTGGGGGCGATCTCGTCGTCGTTCCACACCCGCAGGGCGCCCCAGTTCATGTTGCTGGGATCGTAGTAGCTGGCGAACGAGAAGTGGTGCTTGGCGTTCAGCCAACCGTGGTTGGCGCCGCCAAGCTTGTCGAACGGTCTGCGGTCGATCATGGCTCTAACCTTTCTTTCCCTCTGGGCCTTGGCCCTCGGTGCGCCGCGTCGGCGCGTCCTGTTGAGGAGAAGATAGGGGATCGCACAGGATCCGAAATGGAAACTGTTGAAACTTATCGTTTCCAAAACTAAGCTCTCGTCATGTCCAAACTGCCCGATCTCGAAGGCCTCGCCGTGTTCGCCAAGGTGGTGGAACTGCGCTCGTTCGCCGCCGCCGCCGAGGAGCTGGCGATGTCCAAGGCCACGGTGTCGAAGGCGGTGACTCGCCTTGAGGAACGTCTCGGCGCGCGCCTCTTTAATCGTACCTCGCGCCGCCTGGCGCTGACCGACGCCGGCCAGTCCCTGGTCGAGCGCGCCAGCCGCGTGCTGGCCGAGGCGCAAGCCGCCGAGGAGGAGGCCTCCAGCCAGTCCTCGGCGCCGCGGGGGACGGTGCGGATGGCCGTGCCGATGTCGCTGGGTATCACCACCCTGGGGCCGGTGCTGCCGGGCTTCTTCGAGGCCTATCCCGACGTCTCGGTCGACCTGCACCTGTCGGACGCCACGGTCGATCTTGTCGGCATGGGCTTCGACCTCGCCCTGCGCGTGGCATCGCTGCCGGACAGTTCCTTGGTCGCCCGCCGCTTGCGGGGCGTGAAGAGGCACGTCGTGGCCGCGCCGGCCTACTGGGACAAGCATGGACGGCCCGGCCATCCGGCGGGCTTGGCCGAGCATCGCGGCTTGACCTACGGCCACCAGGCCGCGCCCGAGACCTGGCGCTTCCAGAGAGGCAGCGAGGAAGCCTCGGTGCGCCCCAAGTCGGTGATCCGCGCCAACAATGGCGACGTGCTGGTCCCGTCCTTGATCGCCGGGGTCGGCGTGGCGGTGCTGCCCGACTTCATCGTCGGCCCGGCCGTGGCCGACGGCCGGCTGGAGGCGATCCTGGTCGACTGGACGGCCGCGCCGATCGCCTTGCACCTGGTGATGCCGCCCGGCGGTCCGCGTCCGGCGCGGGTGGATGTGCTGGCCAACTATCTGGGCAAGGCGCTTTCAGCCAAAGGTTAGCGCACGCGCTTGAAGGTCAGGCTCTGGTCTGGCGGGCCCGGTTGGCCGTCGACGTCCTGTTCGACCTTCAGCGTGTTGGCGTCCACGAGCCAGACCTTCATAGACTGCTTGCGGCCGCTCTTGTTGCTGGTCACGGCGGTCACGCCGCTGGTCACGCCGCTGGTCACGCCGCTGGTCACGCCGCTGATCACGCCGCTGGTCCCGTCGCGACGGACGCTGATCATCACGATCTGGGTGTTGACCACGGCCTTGGTCGGCGTGCCGTCCAAGGGGGCGTCGGCGAACTGGATGGCGGCCAGGCCGCTTTCGTCTTCCTCAATCAGCGTCCAGGCCAGACTCCTGCCGTCGTCCTTGGTGACGTCGAGTTCCGCGCTCAGCGGCGCCGGGCCAGTCAGGGCCTCATTGAAGTGCGAGGCCGCGAGATCGATCTTCCAGAGACCGATCGCGCCCAGCGGGCCGGTCTGCGCCTGGGCGGGCGCGGCTAGCATCAGGCTGGCGGCGGCGGCGAGAACGGGAAGGGCGGAACGGATCATGGAGCGCCTCTTTGGAGAGACGCCATCAGACGCCCGGGCGACGCGGTTCGTCTAGGCGCTTTCTCTTCCCCAGGCTTTCGGACCTAGAGACTGGCGACCTGGGTCGGCGTCAGGGCGCCGACCTGCAGCGGGGTCATGGACGCCAGGTTGGTCGACGACAGCGCCTGTAGCTGGTTCAGGGTCAGGCCTGGGATCTGGGCCGGCAACAGGTAGCTGACCTGGGTCGTGGTCAGTCCCGCGATCACCGTCGTGCCCAACGAACCGATCTGAGTGGAGCTCAGCGACTGGACCTGGGTCACGCTGAATTGGCTGAACTCGACCTGCGAGAAGCTGCGCATCTGATAGGGAGACAGACCCCGCAGTGCGCTGGTCGTCAGGGCTCCGACCTGGGTGCCCGACAGGGCCGACAGGTCGGTGATTGAGATCGCGCCCAGCTGGCCGCTGCTCAGGGCGCGGACCTGGGTGGTCGAGAACTCGGCCATGTCCGTGGTCGAAAGACCGGCCAGCTGGGTCGCGGTCAGTCCGGTGATCTGGGTCGCGCTGATCGTCTGGAAGGCGGTCGCGTCCAGGCCGGACAGATTCTCGGCCGACAACCCGCCGATCTGGCTGGAGCTTAGACTCTGGAACTGGGTGGCCGACAGCTCGGCGAAGTCGGTCGCCGTCAGGCCGGCGATCTGGGTGGCCGCGAGGCCCGCTAGCTGGGTCGAGCTCAGGGCTGCGATCTGAGTGGCCGACAGGGCGTTGAAGTTTTCGGTCGACAGCGCCGACAGCTGGCCCGCCGTGAAACCCGCCACCTGGGTCGGGGTCAGCTTGGTGAAGTCGGTGACGCTCAGCGTCCGGACCTGGGCGGCGGTGAGGCCACCGATCTGGGTGGCCGTCAGGGCGGCGACCTTGGTGGCCGAGAGGCCTGTGAAGCCGCTGCTGGAAAGGCCCGCCAACTGTGTCGCGGTCAGGGCCGAGAACTGGGTGTTGGACAGGGAGTCGGTCTGGGCGCCAGTCAGTCCGGCCAATTGAGCCGCCGAGAAGACGTTGAAGTCCGTGTCGAGGTCGCTGAGTTGATCCAGCGACAGCGATCCGACCTGGGTCGCGGTCAGGCCCTTGAACTGGCTGGTCGTCAAGGCCGCGAACTGCAGGTCGTCCAAGGCCGGGATCAGGGTGGCGGGCAGGGCCGACAGCTGGGTTGGCGACAAGGCCTGCAACTGATCGGGCCACATCTCGCCCAGGTCTTCCAGGCTCATGGCCCCGATCTGCGCCGCCGTCAGGCTTTTGACCTGGGTGGTGTTCAACGCCGTGATCTGGGTGCCGTCCAGGCCCGTGAAGTGCGTGGTGTCCAGCGCGCCGATCTGGGCGGCGCTCAGCTTCTCCAGCCGTTCGGTGTCCAGCTTGGCCAGCTGGGTCGAGGTCAGGGCGTTCAGCTGACCGCCGCTGAACGCCGCCAGTTGCTCGGCGTCGAAGATCAGGTTCGGGGCGAAGGCCGGGATCTGGGTGGCCGTCAGGCCCTTCACGGCGGTGTTCGACAGGGCCGAGACCTGGCTGGCGGACAGGCTGCCCAAGGCCGTGTTCGACAGGGCGGCGACCTGGGTGCTGGCCAGGGTCTCCAGCTTGGTGGTCGAGAGATTGGTGATCGTCGACGCCGACAGAGCGGCGATCTGGGCGGCGGAGAGGTACGAAATCGGCACTGGACTCGTTGCCCCACAAGGTCGCGACGTGAATCGGTCGCGTTAACCTTATGCGAAACGACCCAACACGACCATGCGGCGAGAAAGCCTACTCGGCGCGCATCGTCCAGAGATCCAGATCGTTCTCGCGCCCGATCAGGGCCAGGCCCGAGGCGATCGACTCGAACTCGCCGCCGCTCTCGATCTTTTCGGCTCCGAAGCGGCGCAGGAAGATCTCGCGCACGGCCGGTACGAACGAACTGCCGCCCGTCAGGAAGACGCGGTCGACGCCGGCCTCGGTCAGGTTCGCGCGCTCCAGAGCCTGGCCGACGGCGGTCTCGATGGCGGTCAGTTCCGGGGCGATCCAGCTCTCGAACTCGCTGCGCTGAACCGGCTTCTCGATCTCGACCGAGCCCGCGGCGAAGTGGAACGTCGCTTCCGTCTGGGCCGACAGCGCCTCCTTCAGCGCCGAGACCGACTTGTAGAGAGCGTAGCCGTGATTGCCGTCCAGCACTTCGATCAGGGCGGCGATCTTCTCGGGCTCCACGGCCGTGCGCTCCAGGGCGCGGATGTCGCGCATGTCCTTGGAGGCGCGCAGCAGGGCCAACTGGTCCCAGCGGGCGAAGGCGGCGTAATAGCGTTGCGGGATCGGCAGGCTGTTGGAGAACGACCGGTAGTCCGAGCCCTTGCCCAGCTCCGGCGACACCAGTTGGTCGATGATCCGGTAGTCGAAGGCGTCGCCGGCGATGCCGACGCCCGAGCGCGACAGCGGCGTCGAGCGTAGCGTGCCATCGGCGTCGCGCTCGAAGCGGACCAGCGAGAAGTCGCTCGTGCCGCCGCCGAAGTCTGCCACCAGCACCGTGGCGTCCTCCGTCAGCTGACGGGCGAAGAAGAAGGCCGCGCCGACCGGCTCGTACGCATAGCGGATATCGGTGAAGCCCAGGCGCTTGAACGCCTCTTCATAGCGCGTCAGGGCCAGGGTCTCGTTCGGCGAGCTGCCGGCGAAGGTCACCGGACGGCCGACGATGACGCGCGGGGGCAGGGCGTCCAGCTGACCCGCGGCATGCTCCTGCAGGCGCAGCAGGAAGGCGGCCAGCAGGTCCTCGAACAGGTAGCGCTTGTTCAGGATCCGCGTCTCGGTGAAGGCTTGCGAGGCGGCGAAGGTCTTGAACGACTGGATGAAGCGCGTCTCCAGCGGATCTTCCAGATAGGACTCGATGGCCCACGGGCCGGCCTCGACCACGCGCTCGTTCACCGCGCCGTTCTGGCCCTGGACGCTGTGGAAGCTCAGCGCCGAGCGGAAGGCGAACAGCTCCCGATTGTCGATCGAGAAGCGGACCAGGTGCGCGTGATCGTCGCCGCGCGTCAGCGAGACGACGGTATTGGTGGTGCCAAAGTCGACGCCAATGGTCGGCGCAGCTGGAGCGGCCGTCATGGGATGGCTCGATGTTGTCGGTCGGGAGGGGCGTGCGTCGTAGCGCCTCTCGCGAGAAGGTCAAGCGGTCTGGGCCCTTTTAAGCGCTCATTTACGGTCTGCGCCGGACTCTCGCGCGCAATTGAGCCGGCGCATTACGATTCGCCTGACACCGGTGTCTGCAGGGAACGGAATAACTCAGGCGACGCCGTGTAGTGGTGTCGGGAGGAGTGGGGAAACGCCGTGAAGCTCGACGACCTGAAGATCTCCTCCAAGGTTCTGTTGCCCGCCGCCGTGCTGGCGGCCGCCACGCTGGCCTGCGCCGGCCTGGGCGTCTGGCAGCAGAAGCGCGCCGAGGCCGCCACCGAGCAGCTGGTCAAGCATCGCTCGCCCGCCGAGGTGCAATCGGCCCGTTTCCTGCGCCGGATCAGCATGATGGGCTACGCGGCCCATCGGACGGCGACCTACGAGGGTGCGTCAGCGCAGGCCGCCGCGGCGTCCAAGGAGCTCGACAAGGTCTATGGCGAGGGCAAGGAGAGCCTCGACAAGATCGCCGCCGCCGATCCGACGACCGCCGACTACACGGCCGGGATGAAGGCCAAGCTGGACGCGGCCTATCTCGACGCCCGGTCCGCCGCCGATCTGGCCCTGAAGAACGACGACGCCGGCGCCGTCAGCGGCCTGACCCGGGTCGATCCGGCCATCGACGCCATGGCCAAGGAAGGCAAGGCCTGGGGCGACGTCTACAACAAGCAGACGGCGGTCATGGTCGAGACGGCCGGCAAGTCGGCGGCCGCCGGCTCGTGGCTGACCCTGCTGTTCGGCCTGGGCGCTGCGGCCTGCGGCATGCTGTTCGCCCTGTGGATCGGTTCGTCGAAGATTTCGCGCCCACTGCGGTCGCTGTCGCGCGGCATGACCGATCTGGCGGACGGTAGTCTGGACGTCGAGGTGGTGGGGGCCGGGCGCAAGGACGAGGTCGGGCTGATGGCCCGCGCCGTCCAGGTGTTCAAGGACAACGCCGTGGCCTTGCGCTCCTCGGAAGCCGAACAGGCCCGGATCTCGGCCGCCAGCGACAGTGAGCGAGCCCGTAGCGAGGCGGTCTCCTCGGCCGCGGCCAAGGACCAGGCCTTCGCCATGGAGCGGCTGGCCAACGCCCTGTCCCGCTTGTCGGGCGGCGACCTGACGGTCCGCCTCACGGACGCCTTCCCGCGAGGCTATGAAGCCATCCGCGACGACTTCAACGCCGCCATCGCCCAACTGGACGAAGCCATGGGCGGCATTGTCGCCGTGGCCGGGACCGTCGGCGGCAGCGCCGACGAGATCGCCGCCGCCGCCGACAACACCGCCCGCCGCAGCGAGCAACAGGCCGCCAGCCTGGAAGAGACCGCCGCGGCCCTTGACGAGATCACCGCCACCGTCCGCCGCGCCTCGCAGGGCGCCGGTGAGGCCAGCCGCGTGGTCACCTCCACCCGTTCGGACGCCGCGCGCTCGGGCGAGGTCGTGCGCGGCGCGGTCGCGGCCATGACCGGCATCGAGAAGTCCTCCACCCAGATCGGCAATATCGTCGGCGTCATCGACGAGATCGCCTTCCAGACCAACTTGCTGGCGCTGAACGCCGGGGTTGAAGCGGCCCGCGCAGGCGAAAGCGGCCGGGGCTTCGCGGTCGTCGCCCAGGAGGTCCGGGCCTTGGCCCAGCGTTCGGCGGATGCGGCCAAGGAGATCAAGACCCTGATCAGCGCCTCGACCGCCCAGGTCGACGAGGGCGTGCGGCTGGTCGGCCAGACCGGCGAAGCCCTGGACGGCATCGTGCTGAAGGTCGGCGAGATCGACGCCCTGGTGTCCGAACTGGCGGCCTCCGCCCGGGAACAGGCAACGGGCCTCAGCGCGGTCAACACCGCCGTCAACCAGATGGACCAGGGCGTTCAGCAGAACGCGGCCATGGTCGAGCAGGCCACCGCCGTCAGCCACGCGCTGAAGAGCGACATCAGCGGGCTCGTGCGCATGATCGGCCGCTTCGAGGTCAGCGCGAAGACGGCGCCGCAGCGCCAACAGGCGGGTTCGCGGCCGGGCTATCGTCACGCGGGCTGATTGACTCCGCCGTCAGGCTCCGGTCGAAGAGGCCGGAGCAAGTAGCGGGAAGACCTTGGAAAACTTCGACGTCCTGGTGATCGGCGCAGGCGCGGCCGGCATGATGTGCGCCATCGAGGCCGGCAAGCGCGGGCGCTCGGTGCTGGTCATTGACCATGCTAAGGCCCCCGGCGAGAAGATCCGCATCAGCGGCGGCGGGCGGTGCAACTTCACCAACACCGGCGCGTCGATCCATAATTTCCTGTCGGCCAACCCGAAGTTCGCCCTGTCGGCCCTGCGCCGCTATCGGCCCAAGGACTTTATCGCGCTCGTCGAGCGGTACGGCATCGCCTACCACGAGAAGACGTTGGGGCAGTTGTTCTGCGACGGCTCGGCCAGGCAGATCATCGACATGCTGCTGACCGAGATGAAGGCCGCCGGCGTCAAGCTGCGGCTGGAAACGAGCTTCCAAGACGTGGCCAAGACCGAAACCGGTTTCGAGGTTGAACTGTCTTCCGGCGCGGTGTGCTGCGCGTCGCTTGTGGTGGCGTGCGGCGGCAAGTCGATCCCGAAGATGGGCGCGACGGGCCTGGGCTACGAGATCGCCAAGCAGTTCGGGCTGAACATCGTCGAGACTCGTCCGGCTCTGGTGCCGCTGACCTTCGAGGCCGGCATACTGGCGCGGCTGACCCCATTGTCGGGCGTGGCGCTGGACGCCGTGGTCGCCCACGGCAAGACCAAGTTCCGCGAAGGGATGCTGTTTACCCATCGAGGCCTGTCCGGCCCCTCGATCCTGCAGATATCGTCCTACTGGCGCGAGGGCGACGAGGTCCGGATCGACATGGCGCCGGGCGTCGACGCCCTGGCGGCGCTGAAGGCGGCCCGCACGGCCTCGCCGCGTCAGGCGGTGGCGACGGTGCTCGCGACCCTTCTGCCTAAACGTGTCGCGCAGTTGATCGCCGAGGACGAGGAGGGAGCGAAAGGAAACATCGCCGACTGTTCCGACAAGGTGCTGGGCCGGCTGGCCGCGGCGGTCAACGCCTGGATCTTCAAGCCGGTGGGCTCGGAAGGCTATCGCACGGCGGAAGTGACGCTGGGCGGCGTGGATACGGACGAACTCGACTCGCGGACACTGGAGACCAAGGCCGTGCCCGGGCTCTATTTCGTCGGCGAGGTCGTCGACGTGACCGGCTGGCTGGGCGGCTATAACTTCCAGTGGGCCTGGGCGTCCGGCTGGTCGGCGGGGCAGGCCGCATAAGAAAAATCCTCCCCCGCGATTCGGGGGAGGTGGCCCAGAGGGCCGGAGGGGGCTAGCTGGACGCATGCCGCGTTCGCCCCCTCAGTCGCTCCGCGACAGCTCCCCTGCATAGCGGGGGAGCATCTAACGAAAACTACTTCTTCTTGAACGGCTTGCCGGCCGGCTTGCCGTCGAAGCTCTTGGCCTTGAAGGGCTTGGGACCCTTGAAAGGCTTACCGGCGCCCGCGTCGTCGCGCTTACCGGCATAGGGCTTGGGCGTGTACGGCTTGGCGCCGGCGGCATTGTCGCCAAACGCCTTCTTGAAGGGCTTCTTCGGACCATCGCCGTCCGGACGCGGAGCGCGCTTGAATTCGCGCGGCGCATCCGTGCCAGCTTCGGCGCGCGGCTTGTAGGCGCGCTTGGGGCTGTCGGAATCCTGCGGCGAATACGGACGCGGCGCTTCATCACGCGGCGCGCGCGGTTTGAAGTCGCGCGGGGCGTCATCGCCACGCGGAGCGCGGGGCTTGAACTCGCGAGGCTTGTAGTCACCCTTCGGCTCTTCGCCACGGCCGTACGGCTTGGCGTTGCTGACGCCGTCGTCGCCGTAGCTGGACGGGCGCGGCTTGTACTCGCGCGGAGCGTCGTTGTCACGAGGCGGACGCGGCGCATATTCGCGGCGCGGACCGGCTTCGCGCGCGGCCGGCGCGGCCGTCGGGGTGATCGAGACGTCTTCGCGCACCGTCTGCTGGACCGCTGCGCCGAACTTGACGGCCGCCTCGGCCGAGATCTCGAACTTGGTGTCGTAGTCGAAGATCCGGATCGAGCCGATGTCCTTCTTGGTGATGTGGCCCAGACGGCAGATCAGCGGGATGAGCCACTTGGGGTCGGCGTTGTTGCGGCGGCCGGTGTTGAGGCGGAACCACGCCGAACCGTCCATGCTGACGCGCTCGGAGCGTTCACCGAAATCGCGTTCGCCGCCGAATTCGCGAGGCTCACGCGGTTCGCGGCCGCGCGGGCCCGGATCGGCGCCGTGGCGCGGATCGTCATAGATCTCTTCCGGGGCCGGCAGCTTGGCGCGGCGGGTGCGGATCAGGGCCGCTGCGATTTCCAGCGGTGTGCGCTTGGCCAGCATGGCCTCGGCCAGGGCGGTGTCTTCTTCCACCGCTGGCTCGTCGAAGATCGGGTCGTCGAGCAGACGCTCGGTGTCCTTGACGCGGATCTCGTCGGCGGTCGGGGCGCCGCCCCAATGGCCTTCGACGCCAGCGGCCATCAGTAGCTGCTCGGCCTTACGGCGGCGGGTGTAGGGGACGACCAGGGCGCTGACGCCCTTCTTGCCGGCCCGGCCGGTGCGGCCCGAGCGGTGCAGCAGGGTGGCCTTGTTGACCGGCAGTTCGGCGTGGATGACCAAGCCCAGGTCCGGAAGGTCCAGGCCACGGGCGGCGACGTCGGTGGCGACGCAGACGCGGGCGTGGCCGTCCCGCAGGGCTTGAAGGGCGTCGGCGCGTTCGCGCTGGGAGAGTTCGCCCGACAGACCGACAACGTCGAAGCCGCGCTCGCGCAGCTTGCTGTGCATGGCGCGAACGCTTTCGCGGGTGTTGCAGAACACCAGCGCGCCCGGGCTTTCGAAGAAGCGCAGCAGGTTGACGACCGCGTGCTCAACCTCGTTGGGCGCGACGCGGACGGCGCGATATTCGATGTCGCGGTGCGGTTCGTTGCGGCCGACGGTGTCGATGCGGACGGCGTCGTTCTGGTAGTTCTTCGCCAGTTGCACGATCTCGCGCGCCAGGGTGGCCGAGAACAGCAGGGTGCGGCGCTCGGCCGGGGCGGCGTCGAGGATGAACTCGAGATCTTCGCGGAAGCCCATGTCGAGCATCTCGTCGGCTTCGTCGAGGACGGCGACCTTAAGCTCCGACAGGTCCAGGTGGCCGCGCTCGATGTGGTCGCGCAGGCGGCCAGGCGTGCCGACCACGATGTGGGCGCCGTAGTTCAGGGCGCGCTGCTCGCGACGGGCGTCCATGCCGCCGACGCAGTTGACCACCACGGCCATAGCCTGGGCGTAAAGCCAGGTCAGCTCGCGATTGACCTGGATGGCCAGTTCGCGGGTCGGGGCGATGACCAGGCACAGCGGGGCGCCGGCGCGGCCGAGAATCTCTTCGTCACCCAGCAGGGTGGGGGCGGCGGCCAGGCCGAAGGCCACGGTCTTGCCCGAGCCGGTCTGGGCGCTGACCAGCAGGTCGCGGCCTTCGGCGTCGGCTTCCAGCACGGCGGCCTGGACGGGGGTGGGCTCGGCATAGCCTTGCGCGGCGAGAGCCCGCTCGAGAGCGGGGTGGGAGGCGGGGAAGGGCATCTAGGTCCAGTTCATTTGCGGCCGCGCACACAAAAACGCGCGGCTCGCGCCAATGACCAAATCGGACCCCTGAAGCCAGTAACGCTTCCCTTGGACCGCTTATTGGTCGAATTCCAACGAAAATAGCCTCGTTTCGCCGCCGAGACGATGCTCGGGCGGAGAAACGAGGCTTGATGAGCGGCCTTATGCGCCTGTTGCGGCGCCAAAAGCAAGCGTCGTGAAGTTGTGTGGCCTTTGAGGCCGAGCTGGCTGGTCGGCGCGCCCGATCAGGACGCCGAAGCCAGGGCCTGGTCGATTGCCTGGGTGATGCGTTCCGGAGACTCCGCTCCGACGACGGCGACCTTGCCCGCGAAGATGGCGAACGGCACGCCCGTGACGCCGCCTTGGACGGCCATGGCGTGCTCGCGGGCCACGGCCTCCTTGTCGGCGCCTTCCGACAGCAGTTGCAGCACCACCAGGCGCTCCATGCCGGCGGCTTCGGCGATGTCGCCCAGCACCATCGGGTCGCCGATGTCGAGGCCGTCGGTGAAATAGGCCTTGAACAGCGCCTCGACGACCTCGTCCTGCGCGCCGGCCGTCAGGGCCCAGCGGATCAGGCGATGGGCGGCGTTGGTGTTGGGCGAGAATTCGATCGCCTCGAAGTCGAAGCGGATGCCCTCCTCGGCGCCGCCCTCGACCAGGGCCGCGTGGACGGCCTTCAGCTTCTCGGGGTCCCGGAACTTGCTGGCCATGTACTGTTTGCGGTCGACACCTTCCTCGGGAAGGGTCGGGTCCAGTTGGTAGGGCCGCCAGATCAGCTTGGCCTCGACGTCGGGGCGCAGGGCCAGGGCCGACTTCAGGCGTCTCCAGCCGAGATAGCACCAGGGGCAGACAACGTCGGCGACGACGTCGATGATCAGCGGGGCTGTCTGAGGCTGCTGGGCCACGGCGTACTCCTCGGGAACTGTTGTCCGCTACAGGACAGGTTCCATATAGGAGCTGCCGTTACGGCGCCCAATCTTAGCTTCGACTTTGGCTCAGCTGGCTTCGCGGCGCAGGGCGTTGGCGGCGGCGCGCTCGAGGGTCCGGACGGCGCCTTCGCCTTGCTGGACCTCGGCCACCCCGATGTCGAATTCGCAGACGAACGGCGGGCGATCCTCGCCGGCGTCGAAGGCGGTGCAGCCGATTACGGCGGCGATCCGTTCCGCGGCGGCCTTAGCCGCGCCCAGATTGGTCGCCGGCAAGGCCAGGGCGAAGACTTCGGTCGCCAGGCGGGCCGAGGTGTCCTCGACGCGGACCAGGCGGCCGATCATAGACCCGATCTGCGGGATGGCGCGGTCCAGCCAGCCGTTCTGGCGAGCCCAGACGGTCTCGGGCTTGTCGGCGACGCGCAGCACGCAGATCGACAAAGGCCGGGCGCGCTCGATCGCGGCCTTGGCCAGGCGCGCCAGGTGGGCGGCGAACAGGTCGCGGGTGAAGAGGCCGGTGGCGGCGTCCATCAAGCCCGAGCTGCGGGCCTTTTCCAGCGCGCCGCGGATCGACTCGCCGCGCCGGTAGCTGCGGGCCAGCTCCATGACGCGCAGGGCCGTCTCGATCTCGGGCGTTTCGGGCGAGGCCACATCGGACACGCCGCGATGGAACGCCTCGGACATGGTCACATAGCTCTCGGCCTTCAGATAGAGCAGGGCCGGGATGTGGAAGAGGCGGGTGTTGCGGCGCATGCCGGCCGCGATCGACAGCGCTTCCTGCTGGCTGTCGCCGGCCCAGAGCACCACCGAGTCGAAGGCCCGCTCGTGCAGGTAGTCGAAGGCCGTGTAGGCGGTGAAAGCGCCGACCACCTCCGCTCCACTCGCTTGTAGGGCGTTGGACAGGGCCAGGAACTGCGGGGCCGGTTCGCCCACCGCCAGGATCCGAACCGGCGTGTCCGGGGGCTCGGGCAGATCGAGGCGCCGGCCGCGCTCGCCGAAGGTCTCCAGGCGCAGCTCGAACTCTTCCTCGGCGATCGCCGTCCGCACCAGGCTCTCCAGGCGCAGGGCAGCCTGGGACGGGTGCAGCGGCGGCGAGAGGGTCAGGTCGAAGGCCTGATTGCGATAATCGCCGTCCGGGTCGCCGATGGCGATGACCGGCAGACGGCGGGGGGCCACGGCGGCCTTCAGCCGGCGCGCCAGGGTCTGGGTCTCGGGACCGGCGCTGGCCAGGTCGACGATGACCGCCTCGATCGGCAGGTCGCCCAAAGCGGCGAGGGCGGCATAGGGGCCGCGGGCGGTGATCGTGCGCCAGCCCAACCGGTCCAGCCCTTCGGCCAGCGGTCCGGCGCGAACATCGTCGCGCGCCACGATCAGGATCCGGGCGTCAACCGCCAAACCAACCTCCGCCCGAAATCTCATGGGGGCCGCCCACAACGGCCCTGAGATTCGACGCTGCAACATAGCAGAGGCTTTGCGCGGTCAAAGCTCCGGAACGCCGCAGGCGGGGGGTAATCGACGCCCGTTCTCATGGGGGCTTGCCTGACCGAACGTCAGGGTCGTTCTAGTGATCGAAACCGGCCGCGTTCGTAGAGCCGATAGGGAGATCGATCATGGGCCAGGGGCCGCTTTCGGGACTGAAGATCGTCGAGTTCGCCGGCATCGGTCCGGGACCGTTCTGCGGCATGCTGCTGTCGGATCTCGGCGCGGACGTGGTGCGGATCGACCGCAAGGGCCAGGGGCGCGGCTCGCCGGCCGATGTCACGGCGCGCGGCCGCCGTTCCGTGGCGTTGGATCTCAAGCATCCCGAGGCGATCGAGACCTGCCTGAAGCTGCTGGAAAGCGCCGACGGCCTGATCGAGGGCTTCCGACCGGGGGTCATGGAGCGCCTGGGTCTTGGGCCCGACGTGGCTCTGGCTCGCAACCCAAAGCTCGTTTACGGCCGCATGACAGGCTGGGGCCAGACGGGGCCCTACGCCAAGGCCGCCGGCCACGACATGAACTACATCGCCATCACCGGGGCCTTGGCCGCGATCGGGACGCGCGACAAGCCCGTGCCGCCGCTGAACCTGGTCGGGGACTTCGGGGGCGGGGCGCTATATCTCGCCTTCGGCCTGCTGGCTGGGGTGATCCACGCCCGCGCGACGGGGCAGGGCCAGGTGATCGACTGCGCCATGAGCGACGGCGCGGCTTCGCTGATGGCCATGTTCTATGGCTTCAAGGCCGGCGGCATGTGGAACGAAGGTCGGCGAGCCAACCTACTCGACGGCGGCGCGCACTTCTATGACACCTATGAATGCGCCGACGGCAAGTGGATCTCGATCGGCTCGATCGAGCCGCAGTTCTACCTGCTGCTGCTGGAGAAGACCGGGATTTCCGACCCGCAGTTCCAGCATCAGATGAGCCGCGAGGAGTGGCCGGAACTGCGTGAGAAGCTGGCGGCCGTCATCAAGACCAAGTCCCGCGACGACTGGTGCGCGATCATGGACGCCACGGACGTCTGTTTCGCTCCCGTCCTGACCATGGACGAGGCGCCCCGTCACGCGCACAACGCCGCCCGCGAGACCTTTGTCGAGGTCGCCGGCGTCGTCCAGCCCGCGCCCGCCCCGCGCTTCTCGGCCACGCCGGGCGTCATCCAAGGACCGCCGCCGAAGATCGGCGCCCACAATGACGAGGCCCTGGCCGACTGGGGATTCTCGGCCGACGCCATCGCGGGGTTGAAGGCGGCCGGAGCCCTCTGAAACCTGCTGATCGCGTTCAGGTGCGGTTCAGGCGCGAAGCCCCAGATTGCGTGTGTCGACCGGCCGTCGCGCCATCCGTCCCTCGATGCGGCGGTCGGTTCACAGGTACTTCCTGCGGAGACGCGTCGCCTTCCCCTAGGCGGCGCGTCTTTGACTCTGGAGGCCCGCATCGCCATGGTCCGCCGGATGCAAGATCCGCAGCACCAAATTCGTTGGCGCGACCTTCAGCTTGATCCGATCCACTGGGTTCGTGAAATCCTCCGCGTTCTGGGCTTGGCCCTGTCGCGCCTGTGGGGCCGCGACGTCATGCTGTACGTCGGTGGCGTCTCGTTTTTCGCGCTGCTGGCCGTGTTTCCCGGACTGGCGATTCTGATCGGCCTCTACAGCTTCTTCCTGACGCCCGAGAGCGCCGCGCGCCAGGCGACCAAGCTGGCCGAACTGATTCCCTCCGGGGCCCGCTCGATGTTCCAGGACGAGCTTTCGCGCCTGGCCCACGCGCCCGGCCAGACCATTTCGCTGCAGAGCGGTGTCGTGCTGGTCGTCGGCGCCTATGCCGCCCATCGCGGCTTCAAGGCGCTGCTGGCGGGGCTATCGTTCATCCACGACGAGGAGGACCAGCGTGGCTTCTTCGGGTTCAACCTGATGGCGTTGCTGGTGTTGATGGCTGCTTTTGGCCTGCTGTTCTTCATGTCCGGCGTGTTCCTGACCCTGCGCCTGCTGGGCTCGGCCATGGATCTGAAGCCGCTGGCCGGGGTCTCGTGGATCCAGTCGGAATGGACCTGGGCCAGCTTCGGCATCGTGGTCGGGATGAGCCTTGTCTACCGCTACGCCATGTCGCGCGAGGTGGTCGGCTGGCGCGCTTCGATCTCGGGCGGCGTCGCGGCGGCGGCCCTCTGCGTGTTCATGTCGTGGGCCAGCGCCTTCTATGTCGAGAAGATTGTCCACCTGGGCGCGACCTACGGCTCGATCTCGGCGGTGATCATCTTCCTGATCTGGCTGTCGTGGAGCGTGAACGCCATCTTCTTCGGCGGGGCCCTGGCCACCGAGGTCGAGATCGCCCTGGACGAACGCCCGCGCGCCCTCCTGGAAGGGCCAAGGGCGATCCCCCTTAAGACGCCTTCTGAACTCGAAAACGGATGACGCCGCCGTCCTGGTCGGTGATCTCCAGCACGGTCGCGCCGATCTGAGCGGCGAAGTGCGGGACGTCGATCCGGGCCATCGGATCGGTGGCCAGCAGGACAAGTTCAGCGCCCGGCGCGGCGGTCTCGTGGGCCTTGCGCAGCTTCAGTGTGGGCACTGGGCAGTGATGGCCGCGGGCGTCGACCAGGATCGGATCAGCCATGGGCGAACACCGACTCGGCTTCGTCGGCCGGCAGGATGCGATATTGGCCAGGCTCCAGGTCGGCGGGCAGGGTGAGACCGCCGATCCGCTCGCGGTGCAGCGTGACCACGTGGTTGCCGACGGCGGCGAACATCCGGCGAACCTGGTGATAGCGGCCCTCGGTGATGGTCAGCCGGGCGGTCTTGTCGTCGACGACGTCGAGCTGGGCCGGCAACAGCGGCTTGTCCTCGCCCTCCAGCATCAGCGTGCCGGCGGCGAAGACCTCGCCCTCCGAGCCGGCCAGCGGTCGGTCAAGCTTAGCCAGATAGGTCTTGGGCACATGCCGCTTGGGCGAGATCACCCGGTGCAGAAAGTCGCCGTCGTCGGTGATCAGGATCAGGCCGCTGGTGTCCTTGTCCAGGCGCCCGACGGTCGACAGGGCCGGGTCCCGCACCCGCCAGCGGCGCGGCAGCAGGTCGTAGATCTTTTCGCCGTCTTCCTTGTGCGAGCAGGTCACGCCCAGCGGCTTGTGCATCAGCAGCACCAGCGGAGCCGGCGGGTCGACGGCGACGCCGCGAATGGTCATGCGCTCAGGCAGGTTAGCGTCGACGGCGACGCGAAGGCCGGCGTCCTTCAGGACCTTGCCGTCCAGCACGACCTTGCCGCTGGCGACCAGGGCCTGGACCTCCTTGCGACTGCCGTAGCCGAGGTTGGCCAACAGCCGGTCCAGCCGGGCCATGAGGGCCTTGCTCATTACTTGCGGGCCTCGAAGACCTTGTAGCCGCCGCCCTCGGCGGCCAGCCGGACCTTGGCGAAGCTCTCGCCGAGGATCGCCTCGTAGGGCAGATGGCGATTGGCCACGATCCACAGCAGGCCGCCCTTGCGCAGGGCGCCGGCGGCCGAGGCGATGAAGGCCTGGCCCAAGGTCTTGTCCTCACCGCCGCCCTCGTGGAACGGGGGGTTGCTGACGATGAAGTCCAGATCCGTCAATGCGGTCTGACGGACGTCGCCCCAGACGAAGTCGGCGCGCGGATCGGCGACGTTGCGGCGGGCGGCGTCCAGCGCCCGGCGATCCAGCTCGACCAGGGTCAGCTTGGTGACCTTGGGCTCGGCCAGGACGTTGAGGGCGAGGAGACCGATGCCCGCGCCGAAATCGGCGCCGGTCCCGGCGAACGGCGGCAGGACCTGGAGCAGGGCGTTGGTGCCGGCGTCCAGGCGGTCCCAGCTGAACACGCCGGGCTGGGTCCACAGGCCGTTCTCTGAAATCTGACGCGGCGCTCCGGCGGCGATGGCCTCGGCCAGGCCTTTTATCACGGCGGGGCGGACCACGAGGCAGATGCGGTTGTGGCGACGGGCGCTCTCGCCGACCTCGCAGCCCAGAGCCTCGAGTTCCTTCTTCAGGCGCAGGCCGCCGCGATCCTTCGGCGCGAAGGCGGTCATGCGGCCGCCCTGGGCCAGGACGCGCAACGCCTGGGCGAGGACAAATCGTCGCTCCACCGCGCCGGCGGGCGCGCGGACGGTCACGGCGGCGAAGGATTCGTCCGCCACCGAGGCGATGTCGCCGGTGCCGACGACCAGCGGCGACAGCTGTACGGCGTCCGCCGCGGACGGCGCCAGGTCATGATCGGCTTGGCCATAGATCGCGGTATTGGAAGCCGACATGCTTGTCCTGAAAGGGTTTTCCGGTCGCCAAGAGCTCTGGCGGGCAGGGTGGGATTCGAACCCACGGTAGACTTTCACCTACGGCGGTTTTCAAGACCGCTGCCTTAAACCACTCGGCCACCTGCCCGGAGCAGGCGGCTATATCAGCGCGTCGGCGCCTTAACCAGACTTCAAAACAAAGCGGCGATGATGTGCGCTCGGAAGGGATGCTACCCGCCTGGACGACCATCGGATGAACCAGCGTATCGATCAGGTTTGGCGAATTGCGCGCAACCTGGGCCTGATGGCCCTGGCGGCCGTGAGCCTCGCCGCCTGCGCCACGCCGAAATACGATCTAGGCAAGTCCGGCTACACGGCCAGCGCCCGCAACGAGACCTCGCGCGGTTCGTCGCCGCGCTCCGGCTCGACGGTCGGCCGCGACGGCAAGCCGTTGCGCGGCACCGAAAAGCCCTATCAGATCAACGGTGTCTGGTACTATCCGCGCCAGGACAAGGACTACAACGTCGTCGGCGTTGGTTCGTGGTACGGCGCGCAGTTCCACAACCGCCGCACGTCAAACGGCGAAGTCTTCGACATGGACATCCCGTCGGCGGCCCATAAGACCCTGCCTCTGCCGAGCCTGGTCGAGGTGACCAATCTCGACAACGGCAAGAAGATGATCGTGCGGGTCAACGACCGCGGGCCGTTCGTCGGCGATCGCGTCATCGACCTGTCCAAGGCCGCTGCTCAACAGCTAGGCTATTACCGTCAGGGCGTCGCCCGCGTGCGGGTGAAATATGTCGGCCCGGCCCCCAAGAACGCCTTCGATGGCCCGCGCCAGTACGCCGTCACCCAGACCGCGCCGCCGCCTCCGCCGCGCGAGCGCAGCTTCGACGATATCCAGGAACCGACCCAGCGCGTGCAGGTCATCCCGTCGCGCGAGCCCGATCCGGACTGGAGCGCGCCCGTCCCGCAGTCGGCCCCGCCGATCAATCCGCCCGATCGCGTCTATGCCTCGGCTAGCAGGTCCGGTTTCCGGGTCCAGGCCGGCTCGTTCTCCAGCCGCGAGAACGCCGAGAAGGCCGTGCGCCAGCTTTCGGGCGCGGGTGAGGCGAAGATCGACGCCATCGAGCGGGCCAGCGGCACGCTTTACCGCGTCACCGTGTCGGCCGGTCCGAACGAGGGCGAGGCCTGGAGCCTGCGCCAGCGGGTCGAGTCGCTGGGCTATCAGGGCGCGACGGTTCTTCGTCCGTAACGAGGGGCCGCAACCACCTCTGGACAAGCCCTGGAAACCGGTCGAATGAGGCCGGGTGACCCAGGGTTCTTTCATCAGTTTCGAAGGCGGGGAGGGGGCGGGCAAGTCCACCCAGATCCGCCGCCTGGCCGAGCGGCTGCAAGCGGCTGGCCATGACGTCGTCGTCACCCGGGAGCCGGGCGGCAGCCCCGGCGCCGAGGCGATCCGGGAGTTACTGGTCAACGGTTCGGCCGATCGCTGGTCTCCGGTCACCGAGACCCTGTTGATGTACGCCTCGCGCCGCGACCACCTGGAGCGGGTTATTCGTCCGGCGCTGGCGCAGGGCAAGGTCGTGCTGTGTGACCGCTTCGCCGATTCCACCCGGGCCTATCAGGGCGCGGGCGGCGATGCGCCGGCCAGCCTGATCGCGGCGCTGGAGGATCACGTTCTGAGCGGTACGCTGCCGACCCTGACCTTGATCCTCGATCTGCCGGCCGAGGTTGGTCTGCAACGCGCCGAGACACGGGGCGGCGCGGCGCGGTTCGAATCCAAGGGGCTCGACTTCCACCAGCGCCTGCGCGCCGGCTATCTGGAGATCGCCCGCCAGGAGCCCGAGCGCTGCGTCGTCATCGACGCCGACGCCGAGTTGGACGCCGTGACCGCCGCGATCGCCGAGGCCGTGACTCAGCGGCTGGATCTCTGATGAACCCCGCCCATCCACGCGACGTCTACGGCCTGGACGGCCAGTCCGCCGCCGAGGCCTCATTCCTCGACGCGCTGGATCGCGGCCGGCTGCATCACGCCTGGCTGCTGACCGGCCCGGAGGGCGTGGGCAAGGCGACGCTGGCCTATCGCATGGCCCGTCGCCTGCTGGGCGCGAAGCCCGAGCCGTCCATGGGCCTGCTAGGCGCCGCGCCCTCCGACGTTGTCAGTCGCCAGGTCGCCGCCCGCTCGCATCCCGACCTGATGGTGCTGGAGCGCCTGACCGACGACGGCAAGGCCCGTAAGTCGATCCCGGTCGACGAGGCCCGCCGCCTGCCGGAGTTCTTCGCCAATTCGCCGGCCGTCTCGCCCTATCGCGTGGCGATCATCGACGCCGCCGACGACCTCAATGTCAACGCCGCCAACGCCGTGCTGAAGACGCTGGAGGAGCCGCCGCCGCGCGGGGTGATCCTGTTGATCAGCCATGCGCCGGGCAAGCTGTTGCCGACCATCCGCTCGCGCTGCCGCCGCCTGGTCGTGCCCGCGCCGGGCGTGCGGGCGGCCGCCGAGATGGTCGAGCGCATGGCCGACGTTTCCGAGCGCGACGCTGAACGCCTGGCCCGCATGGCCCACGGCGCGCCGGGCAAGGCGCTGCAACTGGCCGCCGCCAAGGCGATCGAGATGGACGACGCGGCCAACGAGATCCTGCGCGGCCTGCCCAAGCTGGACGAGGGCGCGCTGCTCGCGCTTACCGACACCTTCCGGGGCGGCGAGGGGGCGGCGCGGTTCGAGCTCCTGATGGAGCGCATGGCCGACCAGGTGCGGATCTTCGCCACCCAGGTCGCGGCCGACGGCAAGAACTCGCCTGGTCTCGACCGGTGGGCGGCGGTGTGGGAGCGGCTATCCAACGTGCCGGGCGAGGCCGAGGCCGTGAACCTCGACCGCGCCGATGTGTTCTGGAGCGTGATCTCGGACTTGCGCGCGGCGGCCAAGACGGCGATTTGAGCGGCATGCTCATCGACAGCCACGTGAATCTCCACGCACCTCAGTTCGCCGAGGACAAGGACGCCGTCATCACCCGCGCCCGCGAGGCCGGCATCGCCCTGATGGTCACTATCTGCGACAAGGTCTCGTCCTTCGAGGCGGTCCACGCGATCGCCATGGCCGAGCCCGACATCTGGTGCACGGTCGGCACGCATCCGCACGAATCCAAGGAAGATCCCGACCTGACCGCCGCGCGCCTGGTTGAGCTGGCCCAACGCCCGCGCGTCATCGGCATCGGCGAGTGCGGCCTGGACTTCCACTACGATCTGTCGCCGCGCGAAGTGCAGGCCCAGGTGTTTCGGCAGCACTGCATCGCCGCCCGCGAGAGCGGCCTGCCGCTGGTGGTCCATACCCGCGAGGCCGACGACGTGATGGGCCAGATCCTCGAGGAGGAGCACGCGGTCGGGCCCTTCAAACTTCTGATGCACTGCTACACCAGCGGTCCGGCCCTGGCCGCCCGCGCCATGGCTCTGGGCGCCTGGTTCTCGGTCTCGGGCATCGCCACCTTCAAGGCGGCCGAGGACGTGCGGGAGGTGATCCGCGACATGCCCGCCGACCGGATCATCGTCGAGACCGATTGCCCGTACCTGGCCCCCGTGCCGATGCGCGGCCGCCGCAACGAGCCCGCCTATCTGCCGCATATCTACGACAAGCTGGCCGAGATCCGGGGCTGGAGCCGCGCGGACACGGAAGCCCGTACCGAAGACGCCTTCTTCAACCTGTTTGACCGGATCCCCCGTCCATGACCGGTCCGCTGGAGTTCACCATCCTGGGCTCCGGCTCGTCCGGCGGCGTGCCGCGCGCCGACGGCAACTGGGGCGACTGCGATCCGGCGGAACCCAAGAACCACCGCTCGCGCTGCTCGCTGCTGGTGCGCCGCAAAGGCGAGGGCGGGGCGCTCCACGAGACCACCGTCGTGGTCGACACCTCGCCGGACCTGCGCTTGCAGACGGCCCTGGCTGGGGTAAAGCGGGTCGACGCGGCGCTCTACACGCACGACCATGCCGACCAGGCCCATGGCATCGACGACCTGCGGCCGTTCTTCCTGAACCAGCGCGTCCGCATCCCGACCTGGATGGACCAAGCCACGCATGATGGCCTGCTGACGCGGTTCAACTACATCTTCGAGACGCGAGGCGGCTACCCGGCCATTTTGGAGCCGCGCCTGATCCCGCCATTGGGAGAGGACTTTCGGATCGACGGCCCTTCCGGCGCGATCCCCGTCCACACCTTCGACGTCGACCATGGCGAGATCCGCGCCGTTGGCTACCGCTTCGGCGGCGTGGCCTACACCCCCGACGTCCGCGCCATTCCGGACGGCAGCTGGGCGGACCTGGCCGATCTCGACGTCTGGATCGTCGACGCCCTGCGCTGGACCCCGCATCCGACCCATGCCCATGTTGACCTGGCCCTGGAATGGATCGCCAAGGCCAAGCCGAAGCGGGCCATCCTGACCAACCTGCACATCGACCTGGACTACAACGCCCTGTCCGCCCGTCTGCCTCCGGGCGTCGAGGCGGGCTACGACGGGCTAAGGTTCACGCTGTAGGCAACTTTTCGAAGGGCTGTGGAGTTCTCCAAACGCGCCGCCTCCAACGGAGCCTGTATGCGTTATGGGCGTCGAAAGGCCCGCTTCGCGGCAACTTTTGCCAAGTTTGGCGAAAACTTGGCTTTTCGTAACAGCGTTGAAATAAGCTCGTCCAACAACATCGTCATAGGGACGCGGTAGGGTCATCTTCCCGAGCGTCATTGACCACACCATCCCATGGCCGAAACCGTCACCATATCCCGAGAGATTTTCCAGCGCCTGCGCTCGCGCCTGCCGGCGGTGACGCGCGAGCACCTGTTCGACTGCTACGCGATCAGCGAAACCACCTGGACCAAGCTGCGCGACGGCAAGCCGGTGAAACGCTCGACCCTCGACCGGATCCTGGCCAAGCTGGCCGCGCTCGACGCCCGGCTCGCGGCGTAGGCGCGTTCGGCCTAGAGCCGATCTTTATGCCGCCCTTATGCGGCGGCTCCGCTTCGGCATAGAGCCCTTACGCCCGGACATGGTCCCTGGCCTCCAACACCAAAGGAGGCCGTTATGGCTGATCTTATCTTTGGGGCGCTGGCGCTTGGCCTGTTCGCCCTCTTCGGCGCTTTCGCCGCCGCGCTGAGGCGCGTGTGACCATGCTCGTGAACTTCCTGTGGGCCGCCGGGGCGATCGTCGTCGCCGGCTACATGGTCGCGGCGATGCTGCGACCCGACAAGTTCTGACGGACATACCCCTATGAATTGGCAAGGGTGGGCGGAAATCGCCCTCACGCTTGGCCTGGCGGTCGCGATCGGCTGGCCGCTAGGCGTTTTCATGTCGCGCGTCTGGAATGGCGAGCGCACCTGGCTCGATCCGGTGATGAAGCCGTTCGAAGTCTTCTTCTACACGGCCTGCGGGATCGATCCCAGGAAGAGCCAGACCTGGCACGGCTACGCGCTGGCGCTGCTGTCCTTCAACCTGATGGGCTTTCTGTTCACCTATGGGGTGCTGCGCCTGCAAGGCGTGCTGCCGTTGAACCCGCAGGGCTTTCCCGGCCTGTCGGGGCATCTGGCGTTCAACACCGCCGTCAGCTTCGTGACCAACACCAACTGGCAGAGCTATGCGGGCGAGACGACCATGTCGACGCTCAGCCAGATGCTGGTGCTGACCACCCAGAACTTCGTCTCGGCCGCGACGGGCGCGACCGTGGCCGCTGCCCTGGCGCGGGCCTTCACGGCCAATCGCGGCGAGGGCGTCGGCAACTTCTGGGCCGACCTGATCCGCACCACGCTCTATGTGTTGCTGCCGCTTTCGTTCGTGCTGGCGGTGCTGCTGGTCGCCCTGGGCCTGCCCCAGACCCTGTCGGCGGGCGTCCTGGCCCACACGATGGAAGGCGCAGAGCAGAAGATCTCGCTGTACGCCGTGGCCTCGCAGGAAGCCATCAAGATGCTGGGCATCAACGGCGGCGGCATCTTCAACGCCAACTCCGCGCACCCGTTCGAGAACCCGTCCGCGCTGACCAACCTGATCACGGCGATCTCGATCAACGTGCTGGGCTGGGCCGCCTTCTTCGCTTTCGGCCGTAGCGCCTTGGCCAAGAAGGACATTCGCGCCCTGGTGATCGCCGCCTCCGTGCTGCTGTTCGCCGGCGCTTCGACCATTTACGCGGCCGAGACCCGCACGCCGCCGGCCCAGTTGGCTGCCGGGGTCGAGACGACCGTCAACATGGAAGGCAAGGAAGTGCGCTTCGGCGCGCCAGCCACCGCCGCCTGGGCCGCCGCCACGACCGGCGCCTCGAACGGTTCGGTCAACGGCATGCACTCCAGCCTGATGCCGCTGGGCGGCGGCATGGCGATGTTCCTGATGCATCTGGGCGAGATCCTGCCCGGCGGCATCGGTTCGGGCATCGCCATCATGGTGGTCATGGCCATCCTGGCCGTGTTCGTCGCCGGCCTGATGGTGGGCCGCACGCCGGAATATATGGGCAAGAAGATCGAGGCTCGCGAAGTGAAGCTGTCGATCCTGGCGGTCCTGGCTATCCCGGTCTCGACCCTGGGCTTCGCCGCCATCGCCGCGGTCTTGCCGGAGGCGCTGAAGGGGCTGATGCACGCCGGGCCGCACGGTCTGTCGGAGATCCTCTACGCCTACACCTCGGCCACCGCCAACAACGGCTCGGCCTTCGCGGGGCTCACGGCCAACGCGCCGTGGTGGGACACGACCCTGGGCGTCTCCATGATGCTGGGCCGCTTCCCGCCGATCGTCGCGGTGCTGGCCATCGCCGGCGCCCTGGCGGCCAAGCCCAAGCTGGCGCCGTCGACCGGTACGCTGCCCACGCACGGCGGCCTCTTCGTCGGCCTCCTGATCGGGGTGATCCTGATCCTCGGCGGCCTGCAATTCTTCCCCGCTCTGGCCCTGGGTCCGATCGTCGAGCACTTCCAAGCGCTCGCCTTCGTGGCCGGCCACTGATCCAAAGGGATCATTCCATGACAACCGTTGAAACCCACGCTGGCGAAGGCCGTCGCGCCATCGCCGGCGGCCTCTCCGGGGCGGTCCTGGCCCGCGCGGCCAAGGACAGCTTCGTGAAGCTGGATCCGCGCAAGCTGACCAGCAATCCGGTAATCTTCGCCACCTGGATCGTGGCCCTGCTGTCGACCATCTCGGCGGTCGCGGCCTTGGCCGCGCACCAGCCGGCGGGCTTCGCCCTCCAGGTGGCCTTGTGGCTCTGGGCTACCGTGCTGTTCGCCAACCTGGCCGAAAGCGTCGCCGAAGGGCGGGGCAAGGCCGCGGCCGACAGCCTGCGCGCCGCCCGCGTCACCACCAAGGCCAAGCTGATCGTCGACCCCAAGACCGGGACCTGGATCCCGACCCCGGCCCACAGGCTGGGGGTAGGGGAGATCATCCTGGTGGAGGCTGGCGACGTCATCCCGACCGACGGCGAGATCATCGAGGGCGTGGCCAGCGTCAACGAGGCCGCCATCACCGGTGAAAGCGCGCCGGTCATCCGCGAGAGCGGCGGCGACCGCTCGGCCGTCACCGGCGGCACCACGCTGGTCTCGGACTGGTTGAAGATCCAGGTCACCGCCGCCCCGGGCTCGACCTTCCTCGACCGCATGATCGCCATGGTCGAGGGCGCGGACCGTCGCAAGACGCCGAACGAGATCGCCCTGGCCGTCCTGCTGGCCGGCCTGACCCTGATCTTCCTGATCGCGGTCGTGACCCTGCTGGGCCTGGGCAAGTTCTCGGGTGTCAATCTGGACCCGATCGTGCTGGGCGCGCTGTTCATCACGCTCATCCCCACGACCATCGGTGGCCTCCTGTCCGCTGTCGGCATCGCCGGCATGGACCGCCTGCTGAAGGTCAACGTGCTGGCCACCTCGGGCCGGGCCGTGGAAGCGGCCGGCGACGTCGACACCCTGCTGCTGGACAAGACCGGCACCATCACCTTCGGCAACCGCATGGCCACCGAGGTGATCCCGGCTCCTGGCGTGCGTCCGGACGTCGCCCTCCGCGCCGCTCTGATGGCCTCGTTGGCGGACGAAACCCCGGAAGGCCGCTCGATCATCGAGCTGGGCCGCAACCAGGGTGTCGTGGTCGAGGCGCCGGAAGGCGCGACCGCCATCGCCTTCAGCGCCACGACCCGCCAGTCGGGCCTGGACGCCGGTGGCCGTAGCTGGCGCAAGGGCGCGGTGGACGCTGTCTATCGTTCGCTGGCCCTGGATCCGAAGACCATCCCGGCCGAGGTCAACGCCGCCGTGGACCGTATCGCCCGCTCGGGCGGCACGCCGCTCGCTGTCAGCGAGGACGGCGCCCTGGTCGGCGTCATCCACCTGAAGGACGTGGTGAAGCCCGGCGTGAAGGCCCGCTTCGCCGATCTGCGCCGCATGGGCCTGCGCACCGTGATGATCACCGGCGACAACCCGGTGACCGCCGCAGCCATCGCCTCGGAAGCCGGCGTCGACGACTTCCTTGCCGAAGCCACGCCCGAGGACAAGCTGCGCCTGATGCGCGACGAGCAGGCCAAGGGCCGGCTGGTGGCCATGTGCGGCGACGGCGCCAATGACGCCCCGGCCCTAGCTCAGGCCGATGTCGGGGTGGCCATGCAGACCGGCGCTCAGGCTGCTCGCGAGGCCGGCAACATGGTCGATCTCGACAGCGACCCGACCAAGGTCATCGAGATCGTCGAGGTCGGCAAGCAGATGCTGATCACCCGCGGCGCCCTGACGACCTTCTCGATCGCCAACGACGTGGCCAAGTACTTCGCCATCATCCCGGCGATGTTCGTGGTCGCCCTGCCGGCCCTGGGCGCGCTGAACGTCATGCATCTGCACAGCCCGCAAAGCGCCATCCTGTCGGCGGTGATCTTCAACGCCCTGATCATCGCGGCGCTCATCCCTCTGGCCCTGAAGGGCGTGAAGTATCGCGCCATCGGCGCCGGCAAGCTCCTGTCGCGCAACCTGACCGTCTACGGCCTGGGCGGTCTGATCGCCCCGTTCGTCGGCATCAAGTTGATCGACCTGATCATCTCGGCCCTGGGCCTGGCCTGATGCGCGGCCCGATCGCCCCGGATCCCATGATCAGAGATGTGATCTTCGGCGCCGTGGCGATCGGGATCCTCTTCCTGGCGGCTTGGTCCGCCTAATTCTCTCCTCTGAAAGAACCGTTCCAATGACCTCCCAGTTCGCTTTCCGTGTTCTCGCCGCCGCCTCGGCCCTGGCCCTGACGGCCGGCGTCGCGCAGGCTCAAGACGGGCCGAAGCTGAGCTACAATGTCGGCGCCGCTTCGGACTATGTGTTCCGCGGTGTCAGCCAGACCAGCGAGAACGCCCAGCTGTTCGGCGGCGTCGACCTGGCCGCCGGCAAGTTCTACGCCGGGACGTGGGCGTCGAACGTCGATTTCGGCGACAAGACCGACGCCGAGATCGACCTCTATGCCGGCTACAAGCCGACCCTGGGTGTGGCCTCGCTGGACTTCGGCGTGATCTACTACGGCTACGCCGGCGCGCCGAAGGGCGCCGACTACGGCAATGTCGAGTTCAAGGCCGCCGGCTCGATCCCGGCCGGCAAGGGCGCCCTGGGCGCGGCGGTGTTCTACAGCCCCGACAGCTTCGGCGCCGCTGATGAGGCCGTCTACTACGAGCTCAACGGCAGCTATCCGGTCGTCGACAAGCTGTCGGTTTCGGCGGCTGTCGGTCGCCAGACCTACAAGGGCTCGGGCGACTACACGACCTGGAACGTCGGCGCGGCCTATGCCCTGAACAGCACGCTGACCCTGGACCTGCGCTACCACGACACCGACGAGCACGCCTTCGGCAAGACCTACGGCAGCCGTGGCGTCATTTCGCTCAAAGCCGCCTTCTAGAGGAGACGCCGCCATGCTCTCGCATCTTCGTCCGGCCCTGGTCTCGATGGGCCTGTTCACGGCGCTCCTGGGCGTCGCCTATCCTCTGGCCGTGACCGGGGTCGCCCAGGCGGCGTTCCCGGCCCAGGCCAACGGCAGTCTGGTCAAGGACGCCAAGGGGACGGTCATCGGCTCGTCCCTGATCGCCCAGGGCTTCAGCAAGCCGCAATACCTGCACCCGCGTCCGTCGGCGGCTGGCAACGGCTATGACGCCTCGGCATCGAGCGGTTCGAACATGGGTCCGCTGAACGACAAGCTGATCGAGCGCGAGAAAACCGACGCCGCCGCGCTGCGGACCGAGAATCCCGGCGCCGCGATCCCGGCCGACGCGGTCACCACCTCGGGTTCGGGCCTGGATCCGGACGTCTCCCCGGCCAACGCCCGCTTCCAGGCGCCCCGCATCGCCCGGTCGCGCAGCGTGCCTGTGGGCGAGGTCCAGGCGGTGATTGACGCCCACACCACGGCGCCGCTACTGGGCTTCATCGGCCAGCCGGCGGTGAACGTCCTGGCCGTCAACCGGGCGCTCGACGCGCGTTTCCCGAAGGACGGCTAGTTGCCAACCGAGGATCGCTCCCACAACGAACCTGGGCGTCCCGATCCCGAGGCGCTCCTGGCCGCCGCCAACAAGGCGCGCCGGGGGCGCCTCAAGGTGTTTCTGGGCATGGCCCCGGGTGTGGGCAAGACCTACGAGATGCTGCGCGCCGCCCGTCGCCGCAAGGCCGAGGGCGTCGATGTCCTGATCGGCGTCGTCGAGACCCACGGCCGCCGCGAAACCGAAAGCCTGCTGCGCGGCATGGAGGTCCTGCCGCGCAAGTCGATCGAGCATCGCGGCAACGTGCTGATGGAGTTCGACCTCGACGAGGCCTTGGCGCGGAAGCCCAAGATCCTGCTGGTCGACGAATACGCCCACTCCAACGCGCCCGGCTCGCGCCATCCCAAGCGCTGGCAGGATGTCGAGGAACTGCTGGCGGCGGGCGTGGACGTCTGGACCACCCTGAACGTCCAGCACCTGGAAAGCCTGGTCGAGGTGATCCTGCGCATCACGGGTGTGCGCCAGCGCGAGACGGTTCCGGACAGCGCCCTGTCCCGCGCCGACTCCATCGAGCTGGTGGACATCACGCCCGAAGAGCTGCGCGAGCGGATGGCCGCCGGCAAGGTCTATGTCCCCGAGACCGCGCGGCTGGCGGCGGACAACTTCTTCAAGGTCGAGAACCTCACGGCCCTGCGCGAACTGGCCCTGCGCCGCGCCGCCCAGACCGTCGACGATCAACTGGTCGCCGCCATGCGCGAGAAGGGCGTCGAGGGGCCCTGGGCGGCGGGCGAGCGGATCCTGGTCCTGGTCAGCGGCGACGCCATGGCCGGCTCGCTGGTGCGGGCGGGGCGGCGGCTGTCCGACATGATGATGGACGCGCCGTGGATCGTCGCTCACGTCGAGCGCACCGATCGTCCGGCGGCGGGGCAGGGCAGCGCGGCCCGCCTCAGCGAGGCTTATCGCCTGGCCGAACAGCTGGGCGGGACGACCGTCGCGCTGACGGGCGGCGACATCGTCGCGACCGTCATGGCCTATGCCCGGCGCAGCAACGTTACCCAGATCGTCATCGGCAAATCGGTCGAGAGCCGGTGGCGCGAGCTTCTGGGGCGGTCGCTGGCGGTGGCCCTGCTTCGTGAGGCTCGGGGCGTCGCCGTCCACGTGGTCACCGAAGCCAGCCATGAGCGTCAGTCGAAACCCGCGAAGCCTTTCGGGCTCGGCGCCTGGCAGGGCTATGCTGTCGGCGCGCTGTTCGTTGTCGCCGCGACGCTCGGCGCCTGGGGTCTGGACGTCGTCTTCGACCACGTCGATCTCGGGATGATCTTCCTGGCCGCCGTGCTGGCGGCCGGCGTGCTGCATGGCCTGAGACCGGCGCTGGTCGCCGCGACCGTGGCCTTCGTCATCTACAATTACCTGTTCCTGGAGCCGCGCTACAGCCTGGCGGTCGGCTCGCCGACGGACTTCATCACCCTGGTGGTGTTCTGGGCCGTGGCCCTGGCGTCCGGCGGTCTGGCGGGGCGGGTCCGCGACCAGGCTGTGGGCTCGCAGCGCCGCGCCGCCGCCGTCGCCACCCTGTTGACCGCCAGCCGGACGCTCTCGGCCGCCACCGGCAGGGACGCCGTCGCCCACGCCCTGGCCGAGCAGGTCGCAGCCGCCGCGGGCGGGCGCTCGATGGTGTTGTTGCCGCAGGGCGAGGAAATCGTCCCGACCGCCGGCGCGCCCAGCCTGGAAGCCCTCGACGCCGCCCAGATGGCCGCCGCGCGCTGGGCCTGGGAAAAGGGCGAGGCGGCGGGCTTTGGCACTGGCACCCTGCCGCAAGCCCGCTGGACCTTCTGGCCGCTGCAGGGCGTACGAGCCCGCACCGGCGTGGCCGGCGTCGAAGCCGGCGCCGCCCCGCCGGGCTCGGACCTGGAGCGCCTGGTCCTGGCGCTGCTGGAGCAGGGCGCCGTGGCGCTGGAGCGCTCGCAGCTGGCGTCCGAGGCGCTGGAGACCGAGACCCTGCGCCGCGCCGACCGCTTCCGTTCGGCTCTGATGAACTCGGTCAGTCACGACCTGCGCACGCCGTTGTCGACGGTGCTGGGAGCCTCCAGCACGCTGCTCGACTACGGCGACAAGATGAAGAAGGCCGTGCGCGACGACCTGCTGGTCAGCATCCGCGAGGAAGCCGAGCGCCTCAGCCGCTACGTCGCCAATCTGCTGGACATGACCCGGCTTGAGGGTGGCGGGCTGAAGCTTCGCACCGACTGGGTCGACGTGCGCGACGTGCTCAACGCCGCCGCGGAGCGGGTGACGCGTCGCCTGGGTGGGCGGGGCCTGGTCCGCGACTATCCGGGCTCCCTGACGCTAGTCCAGGCGGACGCGAGCCTTCTCGAGCAAGTCATTGTCAATATTCTGGAAAATGCCATCACCTACAGCGAGCCGGGCAGCCGGATCGAGCTGGCGGCCTATGAGGATCGCGGCAACGTCGTGATCAGCGTCGAGGACGAGGGGCGAGGGGTGCCGCCGGCCGAGCTGGAGCGGATCTTCGACAAGTTCCGCCGCATGGAGGAGCCCAGCGATCGCCACCAGGGCGCCGGCCTGGGTCTGGCGATCGCCAAGGGCTTCGTCGACGCCATGGGCGGCCGGATCGCCGCCGCCAGCCCGATCCACGATGGGCGGGGCACGCGGATGCTGATCAGCCTGCCCAAGGCCGTCGCCACGCCGCGCGATCTGCTATGAGCCGCTCATGAACACAGGACGCCAACGCATCCTCGTCATCGACGACGAGCCGCAGATCCACCGTTTCTTGGGTCCGGCGCTGGACGCGGCCGGCTACGAGCCGCTGCGCGCCGACGGCGGCCAGGAGGGCCTGCGCGCCATCGCCCTGTGGTCGCCCGACGCCGTGGTGCTGGATCTCGGCTTGCCTGACATGGACGGCAAGGATGTGCTGGAAAAGGCCCGGGCCTTCTACGAAGGTCCGATCCTGATCCTGTCAGCCCGCGACCGCGAGATCGAGAAGATCGAGGCCCTTGACCGGGGCGCCAACGACTATGTCGAAAAGCCTTTCGGGGTCGGCGAGCTCCTGGCCCGTCTGCGCGCCGCCATGCGCCAAGCCGGCCGGGCCCAGGCCCCCAGCGGGCCGATCCGCGCAGGCGACGTCGAGATAGACCTGGAGAAGCGTCGCGTCACCCGCGCCGGCGAGACCGTGAAGCTGTCGCCGCGTGAATATGACGTCCTGGTCCGTCTGGCTCTGGGCCACGGCAAGGTGCTGACCCACAAGGAGTTGCTGACTGCCGTCTGGGGCCCAGCGCACGCGCAGGACACCCAGTATCTGCGCGTCTTCGTCGGCCAACTTCGGCAGAAGCTGGAGGCCGATCCGGCGTCGCCGAAGCTTCTGCAGACCGAGCCGGGCGTTGGCTACCGCTTCGTTGACGACGGGGCTTGATCAGCGCCCGCCGCCCTCGATGCGGCGCACGCGGATGGCCGGCTGGCTGCCGATCTTCATCATGTAGCTGCCCATGGCGGCCTTGCGGACCTCGATGGTGTCGCCGGCCTTGGGCGGCTTGCCCAGCATGGTGTCGTCGATCTGGCGCCAGACCGCGCCGTCCTCCAGCGTGACCACCAGCCGCTGTTCTGCGTCGACGCGGGCGCTCTTCACCACCGACTGCAGCTTCTCGGTCTCGGCCTTGTCGGCGCCCTTGTCGAGGATCGACAGCGTCGGCAGTTCCAGGCCGAAAGCCTGGCGGCGCGCGGCGCGCGCCGTCTGCTTGTCGATGATGATGACCTCGCCCGTCTCCTGGGCCTTGGTCACCGACTGAGCGGCCTTGTCGTAGCAGGCCAACCGCTCAGCGTCGGCCGTGAGGGCGCGGCACGCCTTCAGCGCGGCGATCACCGCCGGCTCGGCTGGCTCGGCGGCCTCAACGAGATTGGGGGCGGCGATGAGGGCGATCGCGGCGGCGAGCAGCAGCTTGGTCATTGGAAATCCTTACGCGGCGAAGTCTTAGACGGCGACTTGGGCGTCGCCCAGTAGCCATCCGGTCAGCGAAAGCCGTTTGGCCCCAGCGTAGGAGGCGACCTGGGCCACCGAATGGGCGGCAGGCACCTTGAAAAGGGTCAGTACGTTGAACGCGGGCTGGAAGCCGCGCGTGACGTTGCCCTCGGCGTCATGGAACAGAAGCTGCCCGCCCCAGTCGGCGCGCCAGTTTCGGGTGAAGCCCAGGGTGAACGCGGCCAGGCGCATGTCCTTGCGGTGGCTGTCGTCATGCAGGGTGAGGAAGTCGCCAGGGCGGTAGTAGGAAGCCTGGACCCGAACGCCCGTCACCGCGGGCGCGCCGATCACCCTGCGGCCGAAGTCCAGAAAGTCCTCGCTCTGCAGGAACTGCGTCGCCCGGTGGATGCGTGCTTCGGCGCTGCGCTGATATTCGTCCTGCAAAGCATAGGACATGTGCACGAACGAAAAGCCGTTCGCGGCGCGCTTCAGCGCGCCTTGCAGGAACTGCCGGACCTGGGCTTCGCCGAACTTCTTGATCACCTCGGGCGTGATGACGAGCGTTTCGGACGCCTCGTCGGGCGCCACGATGTTCCAGGTCAGGCGCGCGCATGGACGCTGACGCCCGCGCGGCGCACGGCGATGTCTTCGTGGCGCTGACGCCGGAGCAACAGGTCGCGCTGCTGACGGCGTATGACCAGGAGGCCGGGGCCGCACAGGGGCAGGGCCAGTCGCACTTCTTCCCGGCGCTGGAGGACATGGTCACGGTCGGCTACTTCACTTCCGAACCCGGCGCGACCATGGCGCTGAAGTACGAGCCTGTACCCGGCGCCTATCACGGCTGCGTGCCGCTGTCCGAGATCGGCCGCGCCTGGGCGACGCGCTAGCTTAACACCATCGAGACGCTGGGAGCGGCCCGGGAGGCAATTGTAAAATAGTCTATTTTCGGTTGTCTGATCTGGGTTGGTCCTTCTAGGGTCTCAACTCTGCTGCATACGAGCACCCCACCGCTCGGCGGCCTCCTGCAAGCCCGGCCTTTAAGAGACCGGGCTTGTTTTTTATCCGTCGACTGTCTGTCGCTGCCTCCGCTTCGCGAGGACCACGGTTCACGCTAGGCTTGTATGCGACCACCGCCACCGGGCGATGGCTGGCGTTCTTGGGGAAGGGCCCGCCGACGCATGACCGCCGTGTCCCGAAGCCCCCGCCGGTTCTTGCTCGCCTCTGGCGTCTGGGTGTTGGGCGGCTATCTGATGGTGGCGGCAGTCGGCCTGGCCTCGATCCGGCTTTTCACCGAACTGGCGCCGCCGGCCGTGTTTGGAGAGGCCAATCTTCTCCTTTCGCTCCTCATCCTGGCGCTGACCACGGTCTCCACGCCCTTCACCAACACCCAGTTGCGGTTTCACAGCGCCGCGGTCGCGGCCGGGCGCGGCGATGGGTTCACGCGCCAGGTTCTCGCGCATGTCCTGGGGGCGGGGGGCGCCGTCTGCGCGATCGCGGCCCTTGTATGGGCGGGGCTGGCGGCGATGGGTCAGACCCGGCTTGGCGGATCCGGCGCGGCCGGTGCGCTGCTCCTGGGTCTTCTGACCCTGGTCCGAGGCGTCCTCTATGGCCGGGTCCAGGCCGACCGCCGCAATCGCGCCTACGCCAGTCTTCTGATGGCCGAGGCCGTCGCCGTGGCTGGCTGCACGGGTCTGTCACTGCGTGTGGCGCCCACGGTCGACGGCTATGTTATCGGTCAGGCTGCGGGCATGGCGATCGCCGCGCTGCTGGGCCTGCTGGTCGCGCCCGGTTTGAGGGGGCCGGCCGACTTCGGCGAGCCAAGTTTTGCACGCCGTACCTGGCGCTATGGCGCCCCGTTCGCGCCGATGAGCCTGCTGTCCTGGCTGGCCAACATGGTCGATCGCTATGTGCTGGCCGCCCTGGCCGGCCCGGCGGCGGCGGGGCGCTACGTCGCGCCCTTCTCGATCGCCAGCCGCGGCGTGTCGCTGATCGGCGGCGCCTTGAACGATCTCTATCGCCCGGCCCTGTTCGAGGCGGTCAATGCCGGTCAGGTCCAGCAGGCGCGAAAGGTCTTTCGACACTGGTTATGGGTCCGGTCGGCCGCGGCCCTGGCCTGCGTCCTGGGGCTCTGGGCCTTGGGCCCGTGGCTTTCGACGCTGCTGCTTGCGCCGGCCTACCGTCACGATGCGCCGGCCGTGCTGGTGTGGGTGGCCATCGCCTACGGCGCGCAGGGGGTGATCCAGGTGGTCGAGACCCGCCTGATGTCCCTGGACCGAACCCGACGACTGCTCATTCCCTTGATCACGGGGGGGCTGGCCAATCTGGCCTTCAGCCTGGCTCTGATCCCGCGCGAGGGCGCGGTGGGCGCGGCTCAGGCCACGACCGCCAGTTTCCTTGTCCAGGGGCTGGTGACGGCCGTGTTGCTGCGCGGCGCGCTCAGGACGGCTTCGTGAAGCGGCCGAAGATGTTGGCGCGCAGGGGCGCCAGCAGCGGGGAGCTGTTGACGAGCCGCTCATAGGCGACGCCGAGCAGGAACAGCGGCGCGAAAAATCGCAGGTAGACGGGCTCGGTCTCGACCATTTCCACGTCCAGACACCCAAACCCGGCGGCTTGCCCCAGACGGCGAAGCCGGCCAACTCGATTCATCCGGTAACAGGTTCGCCAAGGCTCCTGGCTGCCGGCGGGATTGCGCCGCACGGCGTTGGCCAAGCGCGCATGGGCCGCGTGGGGGGTCAGGGCGGAGATCACGGCGACATAGTGGGCGAGGTTGGGCGTGCGGAACACCAGTGTCCCGCCCGGCCGCAGAACCCGGGCCGCCTCGGCCAGAAACGGGGCAGGCGCACGCACGTGCTCGAAGACGTAGTCGCTGATGACCATGTCAAAGGAGGCGTCGGGGAAGGGCAGTCGCCCGCCGGAGATCAAGACTGCCTCGTCCAGTTCGGGGTTGTCCAGCACGCACGGGTCGACATCGGCGCCCGCCACCCAGGCCACTTCGCCGCGCAGGGTGCGCACCGGATTGCCCGTGGCCGGCCCGGCCCCGAGATTGAGCACCCGGCTCTGTGGCGTGAGCCCGCGACGTACGTCTTCGTAGAACCGACGCGTGCCGTCGTGACGGGGATCACCGTAAAAGCGCTGGATCAGCGCGGCGCGGGCGCTCATCGCGCACGATATCCGCTGGGGCCGGCGGCGACGATCTGACTGTTGAGCCGCAGGGCCAGACGCAGCGCCACGAACGCGACGAGGGCCAGGACCGCGGTGCCGAACACCGTGGGCACCATGAAGCCATCGATGCTCGAGCCGACCTTCATGCCCAGCAGGCAAAACGGGAAAAACAGCCACTGTTCGCCGCGGATGATCCACAGCGAGACAAGCGACCATGCCTGCAGGATCAGACCGAGGGGGATCATCAGCAGCGGCAGGCCCAGCCAGCCATAATCCCAGTAGGCCTCGGCAAAGCAGCCTGGACTGGAGGCGCTCTCCTCGTTGCCTGTGGCCAGGTAGTTGAACTCGCGGCCAATCACCGTCATGTCCGGCTTGTCGGGCCACAGCGCGCGCGGAACGAAGACGGCCGGCAGGGTCGCCAGGGTGCCTCCGGCGCTGCCATTGTCTTGCAGCGCGAGCGCCAGGGCGCTGCCATTGACATAGCTGAACCGGATGAGTCCCGTCTGCTGGGGATTGTCCAGGCCGCTGGTCGGCTGCAGATAGAAGCTGGCGATCTCAAGCCGCTCGGACAAGCCCGCCCCCTGCAGGCTCTGATAGCGACGCACCATCTCGGTGCGGCTGGCCGCCACGAACGGAACGATCAGCGCGAAGGTGATGGTGATCACACCGGCCGTGACCAGCATGCGTCGCCAGGTAAGCCCCTTGGAAAGCCACCCCAGGGCCAGCACCATGATCGAGGCGATCACCTCGGTCTTGGAGAAGGCCAGCAGGCCCAGGGCGACATTGAGACCGGTCAGGCAGACTGGAAGCCACAGCAACCGGGGCTGGAAGCGCCAGGCCCATACCGCCAGCAGATAGACGCCGGCGTCGGCAAGCAGCGCCAGCGCGCCCAGCGCGCCGGGCAAGGTGAAGCTGATGACGCCCAAGGTCGCCGGCAGTGTGAAGAGAAACTTCACCGTCCCACCGACCGCCAGGAAGCCCATGCCGACCGTGAGCAGCCGGCTGGGCTCGCCGACCTCCAGTCGCGATCTCGGCGGTTCGTCGACCTGAGGCGCGCCTCGCCGCCAGGCGGCGTCCAGAACCCAGGCGCTGGCCAGGGTTAGCAGCGCGCCCAGGGTGATCACCGCGTTGAGCTTGCCCATCAGGCTCTCGTAGTCCTGAAAGAAGGCCTCCATCATCCGGCGGCTCTCGTCGTTGACGAAGTGGACGATGGCGTTGCCGAAGCTGAAATAGGCGGCCGTGGCGATGCGGAACCAGAACAGCGGGGTCCAGATCACGGTCGCCTCGCGCATGGCCGGCGGCACCGCGCCGAGCAGCATGATGACGCCCAGCGCGATCGCGCCAAAGAGATTCACCGCCGGGGTCCCGGCCTCGTCATACAGGGCCATGGTGACCAGATAGACCCCGAGGAGGCTCGCGAGCGCGACCAACTCCCAGACCCGCACCGGCGCGATCCGCCCGTCCGCGACGCGCATGCTGACTCCCCCTGTTCGCGGCCGAGGCTATAGGGCGGCGAGGTGCGGGACAACCTGCGGCGCCCCTGTTGTCCCCATTCCTCCATGACGATAAGCAGGGTTCGGACCGAGGCGGAAGCGATGGGCGCGCGATGACGGGGAGGCGAGAGATGCGGTCGACCCTGGCGATGGTCGTGCCCTCGTTCAATGACGTCGGCGGTGTCGGCGCGGTGGCCGATTTCCTGCTCCGGGTGCTCTCGGCTCGGACGGACCTGACTATTCGCATCATCTCCCTGGCGACCTGGGCGCGTGATCCCGCCAGCCAGTTGATCCTCGATCCCCGCACCTGGGCGCGCGGTCCGGTGACGCTCGCCAAGACCGCCCGCGGTCGCGACTACCTTCATGTCGGCGCGGCGCTGGGTGAGATCGAGATTCTCCGCGTGGCGCCGCGTCCGCTCCTGGCCCGGGCGCTCGCCGACTGCGACCTCATCCAGGTCGTGGCGGGCGTACCGGCCTGGGCGACCCCGGTTCTGGGGCTCGGAAAGCCGGTTCTGGTCCAGGCCGCGACGCTGACGGCGGTCGAACGGCGGGCGCGCGACGGCGCAAGCGTAGGCCCTCGCGGCGCCTGGCGACGCGCCATGACCCGGGCCATGGACAGGATGGATGAGCGAGCCTTGCGCGCGGTCGATGTCGTCCAGGTCGAGAACTCGTGGATGCAGGCTCACGCCGCGGCGCGCGGCGCTCGGGTCGTCCAGGCCCCTCCCGGTGTCGACACCACGCTCTATCATCCCGCGCCGGCCGACCATCCTCGGCCGGGCCCTCCTCATGTCCTCGCGGTCGGACGTTTCTCGGATCCCCGCAAGAACCCGATGATGCTGTTGGAGGCCTATGGCGCCTTCGCCGCCGGGCGGCCGGACGCGCCCAAGCTGGTGCTGGCCGGCGCGACCCCGCCGCCACCGGCTTTCTGGGCCAAAGCGCGAGCTGCGGGGCTTGCGCCCCATATCCGTTTCGTCGAAGCGCCGTCCGTGGAGGCCTTGATCGCGCTCTATCAGAAGGCCTCTTGCCTGCTGCTGTCCTCGGAAGAGGAGGGGTTCGGCATGGTGTTGATCGAAGCGATGGCTTGCGGCGCGCCGGTCATCGCCACCCGCTGCGGCGGTCCAGAGGGCGTCATTTCCGATGGGGTAGACGGCTTCCTCGTCGATCGCGGCGACGCGGCCGCTATGGCCGCGCGCCTGGCTCAACTGCACGCCAACCCCGACTTGGCGTCGTCCATGCGGCTGGCCGCTCTGGCCAAGGTCGGCGCGCGTTACAGCGACGCCGCCGCCGGCCGCGCCTATCTCGACCTCTACGATGAGCTGCTTGATCGGGGGCGATAGAGCTCGTCACCCCTCGGCCACGGTCTTAGCGCCAACCCGGGGGATGGTGGGGTCGGCCTCTTGACGCAGGCGACGCCGCTGCGCTTGCGCGACGCTGGCGATCAGGAACCCATTGGCCAGGTAACTCCACACCACGATCGACGAGAGATAGGCCAGGGCCCTGATCTGGGGGTCGAAAATCAGCGCCACATGGGACGCCGCGCCAAGGGCGTGAACCGCCAGCGCCAGAACCAGCCAGATTCGCCGCGATTTCACGACCACGACCGTCAGAACGGCGAGCAGGGCCAGGTCGACCGCCGCCACCGCCCACTGTGGATCGGCGAAAGCCGAGTGACGGAACACCAGCGGGGTCAGTACGGTCGCGGCCAGCATGGCCAGGGCCGTGACGCGCTCTGGCCAGTCGCCTTTCCAGAGGGCGTAGGCGATCGCGCCGAAGAAGAAGGCCGCCCCGACCATGTAGCGCAGCGTGTCGAACATACGCTTGCATACTGCCAAGGCCGGGGCGGCGCCAGTTAGGCGGCCTCGGTCTTCACGACTTCAAGACGGCCCGACGGCTGAGGCTGGGCGTCGGGCTTGTCGACGAACGGTCCATAGGAAACCGCCGCCAAGCCGGTCGCGCGCTGGATGACCTCAAGGCTCCTGTGGACCGAGGACGTGCTTTCGCGCGCCCGGACCAGATCGCTGCTGGCGGTCGCGAGATGAGCCATCGGGGCCTGGATATAGCCGAAGGACAGCCCGGCGCGGCGTCCGGCGTCCGGCAGCATGCCCTGGAACTGGGCGATGGCGCTGATGGCGTCGTCGACGGCGCGCTCGGCGGCGAACAGCTTGTCGGCGACCTCTCGGCCGATCTCTTGCGGAACAGGCATGGGTTCTCCTCGGCGCTGGCCACAGCGCGATGCGTTTCGGGTTGTTGTCGAATTCAGGCGCCGCGGCTCGCCGCTTCGATCGTGCGCTGCATCGCGCCCATGAAGCTTCCGGCGGCGACAAGGACGCCGGCGAGCAGCAGGCCGATCAACACCGCCAGGCCAAGGGCCAGGGCGATCGACTCCAGTGAAGTCAGTTGTCGGCTGAAAGGTCCTCGACCAAATCCTCCTCGAGGAGGATCGAAGCCGCCACCAGCAGCTCGCGCAGCAGCAGTTCGGGCGGCGCCGAAAGCGCCTTCAGCCGCAGCATGGCGATTACGCTCCGCACTTGATCCTGCGAGCAGGTCGACAAGCGCGAAAGGTCCTCCAGTTGTCGTTCCAATTGCGCCCATGTGAACCTCGGCATCTGAGTTTGTTCCGAGGGGAGCAACGGGAACTTCTCCTCGAACTCCAGAATGTCCCGGCGAAGAGCGCGGGCGCTCTCGACGGCCTGCTGGGGGGAAAAGTTGTCCATGGCCTTCCTCTCCGAATGGCTCACGGGATGGCAGGGGAGGCGGCGTGTCGGAAAGGTCGGCCGAACCGTAGTACGTATCGTTGATACTGCTCTCGTGAGCCTCAAGCAGGCGCGCGGCCTCGCGGCGATTGGCGACGCCAAGACGCTCACACGATTTTCGCAGGCTCATATCGACGCCGTGCGGAGAGAGCCCGATCGCCAGGGCGATTTCCTTCGACGTGCGACCACGCGCCACGAGGCGAAGGATCTGGCGTTGTCGGTCGGAAAGGGGGGCGATCACGGATCGGTTTTCATCGACGATAGAGACCGAGCAATAAACCTCGGCTCGCCCTTCGCGTCACCTTGGAACTCGGCGAACCGCAACCATCCCGGGGGCAGGACAATTCTCATCCTGTCCGACGGACGAAGACCTCGCGGGTATCCATGCGGACATTTCGCGCGGCCTTGCAGGCGTCGTCCCTGGCGCGATGGCGTTCCGGGATGAAGCTCAGCAAGAGGGAGCGACGCCGGGCGCCGGAGCGGTTGCATGTCGCGCCGTGCAGCAGATCGGCGTCGAAGACCAGGATGTCACCGGCCTCGCCCGCCAGGACCAAGGCCAGGGCTTCGTCCGTCTCTCCAGCGTCAAGATGACGTGGAACCACCCGCGTCGCCCCATTGTCAGGCCCATAGTCGTCGAGAAAGACCAGGGCGGCGACGGATCCTTGCCCCAAGCCGTCGCGGTGCAGGGGCTGGTGGCCTCCGTCGCGCAAGGGCTCGCGCCCTTCAACCTGGCTGAAGAAGAAGGGCTCGTCGATCAGATGCCCCGCCGTCGCCAAGACCAGGGGCGCGCGACAGACCTGCCGCACGATCGGATCGAGATCGACCAGGGCGTGTCGCCAGCCGATCGCGCGTGGCGCGGCCCACTGGTCGGGCGTTCCGACACCGGCGTCGAAGGTCTCGCGCAGCGCCTGTCTCCACGCCGCGGGAACCGCGCCGCGCAGAACGAGATAGCCGTCGCGGTCGAACGTGGCGGCCAGCGCCGCTGGCAGTCGGTCAATTTGTGTGGGCGTGGAGACAGGGCTCATGATTTTGCTTAGCGGATTGCCCCGTCGGGGCGCCTCAGGCCTTGACGATGCGAGGGCCTGAATAGCCCGCGCGCGCCATGACATTGCGCGTATCCACGATCAGCTTGGCGTGACGGGCCAACTGGCCGTAGTCGACCGCGTCATGGTCGGTGGCGATCAGCACCGCATCGTAGTCGGCGATCACCTCGGCGCTTAGAGCCGCCGATCTCAGGCCTTCCAGCGCGGGGTAGTTGCGGGTGCTGGGCACCTGGGCGATGAGCGGATCGTGGTAGTCGACCCGCGCGCCGCGAAGCCGCAGCAGTTCCAAGAGCTTGAGCGAGGGGCTTTCGCGCAGATCCGCGACGTTCTTCTTGTAGGCCAGGCCCATGAGGAGAATCCGGGCCGCGCCAAGCGGCAGACCACCTTGGCGATCCAGCGCTGTGGTGAGGGTGTCGACCACCACGCGCGGCATCGCCACATTGATTTCGCCAGCCAGCTCGATGAAGCGGGTGGTGACGTCGTACTCGCGCGATTTCCAGCTTAGATAGAACGGGTCCACGGGAATGCAGTGACCACCCAGACCGGGTCCGGGATAGAACGGCATATATCCGAACGGCTTGGTCTTGGCCGCGTCGATCACCTCCCAGACGTCGACGCCCATGGCCGTGAAGATGACCTTCAGCTCGTTGGCCAGCGCGATATTGACCGCTCGGAAGACGTTCTCGGTGATCTTGACCGCCTCGGCCGTCTCCAGGGATGAAACGGGGACAGTCGACTCCACGACGGCGCCGTAGAACGCCTCCATCAGCGCCAGGGCCTCCTGGCCATCGCCGCCGACCACCTTGGGAATGCTGGCCGTATCGTACCGCGAGTTGCCCGGATCCTCGCGCTCGGGCGAGAAGCCCAGGAATATGTCATGCCCGGACACCAGCCCCGCCGCCTCGAGGACTGGCTTGAGGATTTCTCGCGTCGTGCCGGGATAGGTGGTCGATTCCAGTGAGACGAGTTGGCCCGGACGCAGGGTCCGCGCGATGGCCTCGCTGGTCGAGCGCACGAAGGTGAGGTCGGGTTCGCGATGCGGGCCCAGTGGCGTGGGCACGCATATGGCGATGACGTCGCAGACCGAAAGCAAGGCGAAGTCGCTGGTGGCCGTCAACCGCCCGGTCTGGACGAGACGGGCCAGCGTCTCGTTCGGCACGGCGGGGATATAGGAGCGACCAGCATGGATATGCTCCGGCTTGCTGGTGTCGATGTCGAAGCCGATCACGCCGAAACCGGCTTTGGCCACGGCCGCCGCGAGTGGAAGACCGACATAGCCGAGCCCGATAACGCCAACTTGGGCCGTTCGCTCCGCAACCTTGTCGAGCAGACTCTGGAAAGCGGAAGCTCGACCCGTCGGGATATGCGCGGTCATGCGTTTGAGGTCTTCCGTCCGCTTGGCTCGGCGCCGCCTCCCCAGCAGCGCCGTTAAGGTTACATTGCGCAAAATCACAACGTAAGCCAGTGTCTTTCCCTCAAGACGGGTAAAGTTCGCAAAACACGTCAGCGATGCGCTGCGCCGCATGGCCGTCCCAGAGCGCCGGGCGGCGGGGTTCTGCGCGGCGATCCAGGGCCTCGGCGATGGCTGCTCGCACCGCTAGCGGGGCCACGCCGGCGATACGGTTGCCACCTTCCAGCACCGTGATCGGCCGTTCGGTCGTCTCGCGTAGTGTCACGCAGGGCACGCCCAGCACGGTGGTTTCCTCCTGCAGGCCTCCACTGTCGGTCATGACGACGCGCGCGCCGTGGATGAGACCGAGAAATTCCCGGTAGCCAAGCGGCTCGGTGGCGAAAAGGCCTGGTCCATGGGGATCGTCGCTGAGACGGTCGGCCAAGCCAAACGCTTCGATGCGCCCCCGGGTGCGCGGATGGATTGGAAAGACCACCGGCAGGCCGTCGGCGCCGGCGCGTACGGCGTCCAGCAGATCCGCCAGGATGTCCCGGTTCTCGACGTTCGCGGGACGGTGCAGCGTCAGGACGCCGTAGCCCTTGGCGGGCAGTCCCAGTCGCGTGGGCATGTCCAGACCGCTAGCCGCCGGCAACTGGTCGAGGAGCGTGTCGATCATCACATTGCCGACCCGCACGATGCGACCCGGCGGGTTTTCCCGAGCCAGATTCTCGTCCGCGAGCCGGTCGGTGGTGAAGAGAATGTCCGAGATCGCATCGACACAGCGGCGATTGATCTCCTCGGGCATGGTCATGTCGCCCGACCGCAAGCCGGCCTCAACATGGGCGACCGCGATGCCGAGTTTCTTGGCCGTCAGCGCCGCGGCCAGGGTCGAGTTGACGTCGCCGACCACCAGGACGACGTCGGGCGCCACGGCCTCGAGCACGGGCTCCAGACCCAGCATGACCGCGGCGGTCTGATGGGCGTGGCTGCCAGAGCCGACACCCAGGTGATAATCCGGGTCTGGAAGGTTGAGATCGGCAAAGAAGGCGTCGCTCATCCGGCCGTCATAGTGCTGGCCAGTATGGACCAGCCGGTGCTCGAACCTGTCCGGGCGTGCGGCCAACGCGCGCGCGATGGGCGCGACCTTGACGAAGTTTGGACGTGCGCCAACGACGCTGAGGATTCTCATGAGGGTCTCATTCGGCGGGCGTGAACCTGGCGGCTGGCCGACCCACCCTCTCCAGCACGGCCAGCATTTGATCAGCGAGGACGGCGCGGTCGTAACGGGCCGCCGCGTCAAGCGCACGTCGGGCGTGCTCGGCGCGCAGGGCATGGTCCCGGGCCAGGGTGAGCAGGGCCTCCACCAGGGAGTCCGCATTCTCGGATTCGAACGTGAGCCCGACTCCCTCACGCTCCACGATCATGGCCGATTCGCCTGGCACGCCGTGCGCCACCGGCACGCCCATGGCCATGCCCTCGAAAAGCTTGGAGGGAATGACGGTGGCGAACAGCTCGGCCTTGCGCAGATGGATGATCGAGACGTCTAGCAGGCCCCAGTAGCGCGCGACCTCGCTCTTGGCGACACTGTCGAGGAAGACGACAGACGTCAGGCCCATGGCCCGGGCCTGGGCCTTTAAGGCCTGCTTGGTCGCGCCGTCGCCTAGCATCAGCAGGCGCACGCTCTGACCCTCCGGATGGGCCTCCAGGCGCGCGGCCGCCTCCAGCAAGGTATCCAGCGCATGGGCCATGCCGTGGGTGCCGATATAGCCGGCCACGAACTTGTCGGTGAGACCATGGCTGCGGGCCAGTTCGGCGTCGCGCGGGATCGGCGCGAACCGCGTGAGGTCCGCGCCGTTGGTCACCACGTGGATCTTCGCCCCGTCGACGCCGCGGCGAGTCAGGTTGTCCCGGAAGGCGTGCGTCACGGCCACGACCGCGCTGGCGCGGCGATAGAGGAAGAGTTCGAGGCGCTCGAGCCAATTGAGGACTTGTTCGTTGGCCAGGGCTCCGACCGCGCGGATCGACTCGGGCCACAGGTCGCGGACTTCGAACACGAAAGGCTTGCGGCGCGCGGCGGCCACGATCGCGCCCGCGCAGGCGGTGAAGAATTGCGGCGAAGTGGCCACGACGATGTCGACGCCGCGCACGAACGGCGCGGCCAGCACCGCACCGACCATGTAGCTGGCATAGTCCAGCGAGCGTTTGAACAGGCCCTCGTTGGCCGTGATGAACGACCAGACACGCACCACCTCTACGCCTTCGATGGTCTCGCGCGACCAAAGCCGGTTGCGATAGCCGGGATGCACCCGGCCACTGGGAAAATTGGGCGCGCACGTTACGACCGTTACCCGATGTCCCGCCGCCACCCACGCGCGACAATGCTCGAAGGTTCGGGACGCTGGCGCGTTGACCTCAGGCGGGAAGTTGTCGGTGAGAAACAGGATATGCATGCCCCTCACCAGTCGAATTGCGTGTGCAGGCGCGGGGTGTCGAACTGAACGACCAACTGCGTGCTGGGCTGGCGAAGGCCAAATTCAGGTCGCCACTCCGAATGTTCGAGGCGGGCGGGCGCACTTGTCGACCAGGTGATGATCCGGCCGGAGGGCGTCGTGATCGAGCCGGATCGTCCGCCGTCGTGAAGGGTCGCGCGACAGGCGGGCGCGAGGTGGAAGCGGGCCTCGGCCTTGTCCACGCGACCGTCTATCCGGTCCGTCACGTCGAGACGACCGCTGCTCAGCCGCCAGTCGCGGCGATGACGAGGACGGCCCGGCCGCCAGGCATAACCGTCGTGGGCCGCGCTGGCCCGCAGGCCAGCCTCGTCCCGCGCGACCTCGACGCCCTGGACACGGGCTCGCCGACCTGCGCGAAACCCGGACCAAAGCTCCGAGGAATCCAGGCCATCGATCTCGACGGTGCTGTGCGAAGCGGTGGCGCGCTCGCGAGCGCGATCGGCGCCTTCGCCATAGAGCGACGTGCCGCCGTTGACGACAACCCGGTCGGGGCCGAGCGACCACTCGAACGAAAGGGTGTCGGCGTGGGCATGACCCGGAAGATGGTCGGGTCCGATCGGCGCGGCGTCCAGAAGCACCACCGCTTCATCCGTCGCCAGACGTCCGTAACCGGACGCGCCCATCCAGACGCCAGAACCGGGACGCGTCGCTGGCGCCAGACCCAGTCGCAAGGCATAGTCTTCCAGCGCATCGAGGTCGCCGGCCACGCCGAACGCGGCGTCGTTGAAGAAGGCGATGCGGCCATCGGGATGGGTCAGGTTCGCCTGCCAGGCCAGCATCGGCCCGATAAGGCGGACCCATTCCTCTTCAGGCGTCGCATAGGTCCGCGCCAGGTTCAGCAGGTCGAGAAGATCCTCAAGCACCAGGGCGTGATACATGGGCGAGCGCTCGAAATGGCCGCCGTCGGCGAGGATCTGTTCGGCCAGCTGCGCCCTGAGGATCCCGAGCCCGCGTGTTCGCCAGCGTTCGGCCTCGGCGCCTTCGAAGAACAGGCCCGCGAACATCAGCGCCTTGGCGTTGGCCAGCAGGTGGTTGCCCAGGAGCCGCCATTCCAGGCGGCCTGCCAGCCACCGAACCTGATGGGCGAGACTGGCCAGAACGGCGGGGCTCAGCGACCCACCGGCGAGATGGCGCTTGATCCAATTCACGATGCGCAGCGAGGTGGGGTAGGGCTCCCACCCCACGCCCTGGCCCGGAGGATTCTCGTCGACCCAACGCTCGATCAGCGTCGCGAGACGGAGATCGTGCTCGCCCTGGTCTTGCGGGGAAAACCCGTCGAAGTAGTGCAAATTATAGAGCCAGAGCCGGGACTGAGCGGGATCGTTCCAGGCCCCGGGGGCGTCGATCTCGACCTCGTGGTTCAGATGGCAAACCCGCGCGGGTCCACGGAGCGGCGAAGGGCGAAGCAGTGCTTCTCGCCAGACCGCGCGCGGCCGACGCAAGGCCGGCGGCGGGGTCCAGTGCGGTCCGGGCCGTGGAGCGTGATGCAGGATCCGCCCATAGATCTGGACCGGTTTCAGCCACCGGACCGTACGCGCCAGGCGAGGAAGGCTCATCGGCGCGCGACCTGATCGGCCGCCTCGATGGCCAGGCCGCTGACCTCGAGCGCTTCTTCGAGCGGGATCGGGCACAGCTCGCCGTTCCGCAAGGCCGAAACGAAGGCGCTCACACAGCCGGCGTGTCCCTTGTCCTGGCGCCAAGCGCGTCGCCCCGGAAACGCCGGCCAGCCATGGCCGGTCAGGCGGCGGTAGTTGTCGAGATACAAGGTCCGTCCGCCAACGAAGACCTCGAGGGTCTCCTTGGCGCGACCGCGATGACCGTTGGCCAGATAGTGGATCGCGCCGATCGAGCCATCGGCGAATCCAAGCGTGATGATGGCGACATCGGACGCGGAAGCGGCGACCTGCATCGTCTCGACGGGCGCGCCGGCCAGATGCCGCAGAAGATCGATGAAATGACAGGCTTCGCCGACGATACGCCCGCCGCCGATCCTTGGGTCCTGCGTCCAGTGGTCGGGCGCCGCCGCGCCGGCGTTGACCGTCATCACCATCGCCTTGGGAGCGCTAAGGCTTACGAGAAGACGGCGCATCTCGACGACCAGGGGCGCGAAGCGGCGATTGAAGCCGACCATCAGCATCGGCGCGCCTGGGGCGGACGCCGCGCGCGCGATCGCCTCGAGGTCATCCCGAGCGAGACAGAGCGGCTTTTCCACGAACACGGCCTTGCCCGCAGCCAGGGCGGCGCGGACGTAGTCGGCGTGGCTGTCGTGCCGCGTGGCGATGCAGACCGCGAGGCTATTGGGGTCTGAGAGCACGGCCTGAGGATCCGTCGATACCCGCGCGAAGCCGAACCGTCGCGCCGCGTGGGCGGCGCCGACTCCGGTCGCCGAGACGACTGTCGTCAGGTGGGCGCCCGCCGCCACGAAGCTGGCCATCAGCTTGCGCCCCTGGGCGCCCGCCCCCAAAAAACCGACCATAGGCTGGGTGGGGCGCGAGGCGATGGCGGTGCGCCGATCGAGCGTCGGGTCGGCGCGCGCGTGCTCACCGGGATAGTCCAGAAGGATGCCCAGGGCCTTGCCCGCGCCGAGGAGCGCGTAGGCCTGCGCCGCCTCGGTGACGGGAAAGCGGGCGCTGATCAGCGACGTGACATCGAGGGCGCCGGAGGCCATCAGCTCAAGAACGGCTTCGAAGTTGCGCTGTTCGGTCCAACGCACGTCGCCCAGCGGGTAGTCGTGTCCTTGCTCCTCATAGACCGGGTCATGGCGTCCAGGCCCGTAGGAGCAGGAAACCTGGAAGCTGAGTTCCTTTTCATAGAAGTCAGCGCGGTTTAGGCGCAGGCCGGTGACCCCGACCAGGACCAGACGACCATGACGCCGGCACATGCGCGCCGCCTGGGCGACAGGCTCGTCGCTGGTCGCGGCCAGCGTCAGCAGCGCGCCGTCCAGGCCTCGGCCATCGGTAAGGCTAGCAGCTGCGGCCAGCGGGTCCTCGCCCGCCGCCAGATCGACGGTGGTGGCGCCGAAGGCCCGGGCCAGGGCTGTCCGGGCTGGGTCTGGATCGAGCCCGAGCACGCGGCAGCCGTTGGCGCGCAGGATCTGAACGGTCAGCAGACCGACCAGGCCAAGCCCGACGACCGCGAAGGTTTCCCCGAGCGTCGGGGCGGCCAGCCGCACCCCCTGCAGCGCGATGGCCGCTAGTGGCGTGAAGGCCGCGGCCTGATCGTCCACCGCATCCGGCGCCCGCGCGACCAGGTTGCGCCCCACCAGCACGACGCCGGCGTGTCGGCCGTTTGACACGACCCGTTCGCCTACCCGCAGGCCTGTCGCGCCGCCGTCGAGCACGCGTCCGACATTGCAATAGCCCACCGCCATCGGCTCATCGAGTTTGGCGCGGACGGCTTCGAGGGTCGCGGCCACGCCGTCCACGGCCGCTTTGCGCAGCACCTGGCGCACGCGCTCGGGCTGTTGCAGCGCTTTGGACGCCAGGGATCCGCGCGCGAAATCGAACAGCGCGCGTTCGGTGCCAGGCGAGACGAGGCTGGTGGTGGTGGCGATGCGCACGAAGCCCGCGCGCGCCAGGGGGGCGGGCACGTCCTCGACCAGCACGGTCCCGCCGTTCAGATCCTGCAAAACCTGCTTCATGGCGCCGCCTTGCGGCAGGTGGCGACCCAAAGGCTCGCCAGCGGCCCCAGGAACCGCGGCAGCAGGGGATCAAATTCACGCAGGCTCTCGACCACCAAGCCGTGCTCGCGCAGCGCCGCGACGAGTTCGGCCTTGCCCCAGGCGTTGTGGGAGCTGGCGAGGTAGGCGAAGAGCCGCCCGCCGGACAGGCGATGAGCCGCTTTCTGGGCCATGCGAAGGATCGAAAGTCGGCGCGGCGCTGACAGGATCAGATGGCCGCCCGGCCTTATCGCGGCCGACAACCGCGCCAACGCCGTCTTCGGATCGTCGACATATTCCAGCACGCTCAGACAGAGTGCGCCGTCATAAACGGCGCTGTCGGTCAGCTGTTCGACCAACCCTTGATCGAATCTCGTCGCGGGCGAGCCTACGCGCGCTGCGGCGATCATGGCCGCCGACGCGTCCAGTCCACGAGCCTGGGCGCCGCGCGCGGCCAGCCAGTGCGTGAAGTCGCCAGCGCCGCAACCCGCGTCCAGCCAGCGCCCGCTGATCGGCAAGGGCGCGAGGATCTCCGTCTCAAGGAACCGGCGACGCCGCGCGAAGCCGCCACGGCGATAACGCGCGCTCCAACCGTCCGCGAGACGGTCATGAAAGGTCACGCCGTTCCCCGTAGAAGCCGGTTTGCCGCCCACGGCGCGCGTCACGCTTGGCATTTCCCGAGCATTCCCACCCTTTGGGCAACCCATCCCCTAGGGTTGCATTTCTCAAGGATTATAGTTTGGCGAGACAACGTGCAATCTGCGGCGCGCGGGGGGGCGTCGAATCATGTGCGGCATCAACGGAATTTTCGCCTACGGCGCCGGCGTCGCGCCGCCGCAGCCGCGAGAACTGCTGGCCACGCGCGACCACATGCGCGCCCGGGGACCCGACGGGGAGGGGGCATGGTGGTCGCCCGACGGTCTGGTCGGCCTTGCCCATCGTCGACTCGCGGTGATCGACCTTGCCGACCGCGCCGCCCAGCCGATGCGCCTGCCCGAGGCTGACCTCACCCTGGTCTTCAACGGCGAGATCTACAATCACCGGGAGCTGCGCGCGGAACTGGAAGCGCGGGGTGAGCGCTTCGTCACCCAGTCGGACACCGAGGTGATCCTTCGGCTGTACGCCCACGAGGGCGTGGCGATGTTGCGGCGATTGCGCGGCATGTTCGCACTGGCCTTGTGGGACGGGCGAAAGGGCGGACTGCTGTTGGCGCGCGATCCCTATGGGATCAAACCGCTCTACTATGCCGATGATGGCGGCGCGTTCCGCTTCGCTTCCCAGGTCAAGGCGCTGATGGCCGGCGGCGGCGTGGAAGACACGATCGACCCGGCGGGATGGGTCGGCTTCCACATCTTCGGCCATGTCCCTGAGCCGTTCACCCTGCACAGGAATATCCAGGCAGCGCCGGCTGGAACGGCGATATGGGTCGGGCGCGACGGGGTCTCCGCGCCGGCCGTTTACACAAGCCTGGCGCGGATACTGGCGGAAGCGCCGCCCCCCGACGCGCCTCTGAATGAGGTGCTCCGTGGCGCGGCTCTCGACAGCGTGCGCAGCCATCTTCTGGCCGATGTCGAAGTCGGCCTCTTCCTGTCGGCCGGCGTTGATTCGGGGGCTTTGCTGGACCTGATGCGTCAAGCCGGTCATGGCGCGCCACGCGCCCTCACGTTGGTCTATCCCGATTTCTCGGGCGATCCGCGCGATGAAGGCCCTCTGGCCGCCGCGATGGCCAAGGCCCAGGGCGCGCGGCATGTGCTTCGCCGCGTCGACCAGGCCGAATTCGAAGCCGACCTGCCCGCCATCTTGTCGGCCATGGACCAACCCTCGATCGACGGCATCAATACCTGGTTCGTGGCCAAGGCCGCGCGCGAGCAGGGCCTGAAGGTCGCGATCTCGGGCGTGGGCGGCGATGAACTGCTGGCGGGCTATTCGACGTTCCAGACCTTGCCGCGCCTGCTGCGCCGCGCCCGACCGTTCACGCATGTTCCGGGCCTTGCGACGTTCACGCACGCGGCGCTCAGCGTGTTCGCCCCCGGGCCGGTCCGGCGCAATCCCAAGGTTCTGGGCGTACTTCGCCATGCGCGAAGCTGGGGCGGCGCCTACATGCTCAGACGGGCCGTGCGACTGCCCGCCGAGCTCGACGCCATCATGGACCCCGAGATGTTGCGCACCGGCCTGGAGCGCTTGAACCCGGTCGACCGACTTGACGGTCTGCTCGAACCGGATCCGGGGTGCGACAACGGTCGGGTGGCGCTCCTGGAATCGCGCGCCTATCTGCGCGACCAATTGCTCCGAGACGCCGACTGGGCGGGCATGGCGCACGGCGTGGAGATCCGCACGCCGTTGGTGGACATCGATCTTTTCAGGGCGGTGGCGCCCCACATCGCGGGCCTCTCGCCCGGCGACGGGAAGCGCGCGTTGGCGAACGCGACCGAGCTTGGCTTGCCCATGGAGGTGCTGAAGCGCTCCAAGACCGGCTTTGCCATTCCGGCCGCGCATTGGGCGCTTGGGCCCCACGGACCCGATCGCGTGCAGTCGCGCCGTTGGGCCCTCAGCGTCGCCGAGGCCTTCAGGCCGCCGGGCTAACCCAGTAGTCCCCTGGCGGCAGAATCTCGGCGGCGGGGGTGGCCACCCAACCGTGGGTCAGCCAGCCGCGCATGCCATGAAAGCGCGTCACCTCGACCGGATAAGGAAAGAGCGCCTTCAGGTCCGTTAGTGTGCGGATAGCCTCGGGCGCGTCGCCACCGGCCTCCACCCAGACCAAGGGTTCATCGCGCTCAAGAACCGTCGTCAAGCCGCGCAGTACGTAGGCTTCGTAACCCTGAACATCGATCTTCACCGCGTCGATGCGCGGTGATCCGAGGCGTTCGACGACGCCATCGCCGCGGGCCACGGGCGTCTGGCCCGCCGGCCGGAGCGGGCGATCGTACTGCGGCGCGCTCAGGAAGGTCGCCAAGCCGGCGTTGGCGCCCGCCACGTCATAGAGCGGCAGGACCGCGTCCTCATCTCCCAGGCCCATACGGTGCAAGGTGATGTTGGTCAGCCCATTCAGCGCCACGTTCCGCTCGAACGGCTTCCACAGCGCCGCATTGGGATCGAAGGCGTGAACGGTCGCGAAATGGCGGGCCAGTCGAAGACTGTGAACGCCCACATTGGCGCCGATATCCAGCGCCACGCCGCGCCTCCCGGCCGGGACGCGGCGCAGAAAGGCGTCCAGCGCTTCGGCCTCGTAGCCGCCGAAGAGATAGACTTCACGGTCGAGGAAACTGCCCAGATCGCCGCTGAACAACACGCCCCGATTCTCGATCGTGAAGGCGCCGCGCGCGGCTGGCGGCGCCAGGCGCGCGGCGATGCGCCGCCAGCCGCGCACGTGTCGCAGGCCCCTCAACGCGCGCACAAGCCGGGCCGACGCCTGCGGCGGATGAAGGATGTCGGCTTGAACGGGCGGAGCCATATAAATCGGTCCGTTGCGCTGTCTGGTTGAATGGGTCGTCCCATGATAGCCAAAGATGATCTGGAGGCGACGCCCTTGTTGCGCGCGCCACGGGAGGGCGACGAGTTGGCGATACGGGGAGGGGAGGAAGCGACGACGAAAACGGTCGCGCCCCTGTCGATCACCGCCATCGTCCTGACCTATGACGAGGAGATCCACGTCGCGCGCTGTATCGAGCGCCTGCGCCCCCTGGTCGCGCGCATCGTGGTGGTTGACAGCTTTTCGACCGATCGAACGGTCGAGATCGCCCGCCAGATGGGCGCGGAGGTGGTGCAGAGGGCCTGGAAGAACCCCGCTGACCAGTTGAACTGGGCGCTTGAAACGATTGGCGTGGACACCGACTGGGTCCTGCGACTGGATTGCGACGAGTATCTCGAACCGGGCTTGCAAACAGCGTTGCGTCAACGCCTGGGAAGCCTTCCCAGCGCGGTGGCCGGAGTCGAGTTCAAGCTCAAGGTCATCTTCCGTGGACGGTTTATTCGTTTCGGTGGCTACTATCGAACCTGGTTGCCGCGTCTTTGGCGCCGCGGCGCGGCGCGGATTGAACAGCGCTGGATGGACGAGCGGGCGGTGCTGACTCAGGGGCGCGCCATACGCCTGTCTGGCGGCGACCTCGTCGACGCCTCGCTCAAGGACATCGACTGGTGGACGACCAAGCATAATCGCTACGCCACGCTCCACATGGTCGACTTCGTGTCTCGTGAATTTGAGCTGGCGCCCATCGATCGTAGCGTCGAGTCCGCCGGCCTGGGACAGGGGCGGCTCAAACGGTTCTTGCGTCACAGGGTCTATGCAGGCGCGCCCCTATACCTGCGCGCGGTGCTGTACTTCATACAGCGCTACATCCTGCGCCTGGGCTTTCTCGACGGTCGGCGGGGTTTCGTCTGGCACTTTCTGCAGGGTTTCTGGCTGTTCGTGCTGATCGACGCCAAGATCGACGAGGCGCGCGCCATGATCCGCCGAGACGGGCCGCAAGCCTTTCAGGCCTGGCTTAGGACGCGACATGGCGTTGAGCTCTAAGGAGGGGGCGAGGCCCAGCGTCCTGGTGCTGATGGGGTGCTTCTCGCCGGGCGCCGACGCCTCGGGACCCAACCAAAGCCTGAGGGCGATGTGCGAGGCCCTGGGTGAGGATTTCGACTTCAGGATCGCGGCGCGCGATCGCGCTTTCGGGGCGCGGGAAAGCCAGTCGACTGGGCCCGGATGGCGCCGCGTCTCTGGCGCGCGCGCACGATATCTCGAGATCGGCCCATTGGGGGCGCGTGGACTGGCCGCGTTGCTCAATGAGACGCCACACGACCTTCTGATGCTCAATGGCTTCTTCGACCGCGAGTTCACGCTGCCGGCGTTGATTCTTCGGCGCGGTCGCCTGGTGACCCGACGGCCCGTGCTTCTTTCGCCGCGCGGCGAGTTCGGCGCCGGCGCGCTGTCCTTGAAGGCGGGCGTAAAGCGCGCCTGGCTCGCCTCGGCCCTGGCCTGCGGTCTGCTCGAGGGCGTGACGCTTCATGCGACGGGCGAGGAGGAGGCGGCCGACATCCGTCGCGCGCTGGCCGGGCGCCTGCCCACGGTCACCGCGCCCAATGCGCGGTTTCTGTTCGCAAGGCCGACGACGCAGGCGCGCGCGCCCGGCGCTCCGCTTCGACTGGCTTTCCTGGGGCGGATCTCGCGGATCAAGAACCTGGATTTCGCGCTCAAGGTTCTGGCCCGCGTCAAGGCGCCGGTGATCTACGACATCTACGGCCCCGACAGCGATCCAGCCTATGCCAAGGCCTGCCAGACTCTGGCGGCGAGCCTACCGTCTCATGTGACGGTGCGTTTTCATGGCGAGGTCAGCAACGCCGAGGCTCCAGCGCTCCTGGCCGCGCACGACCTGCTGTTTCTTCCCACGCTTGGCGAGAATTTCGGCCATGCCATCTTCGAGGCGCTTGCCGCCGGATCCCCCGCTCTGATCAGCGATCGTACGCCCTGGCGCGGTCTTGAGGCGCGCCAGGCGGGGGGCGACCTGCCGCTTGAGCGCCCCGCCCTCTTCGCCCAGGCCATCGACCGTTTCGCGGCGATGTCGCCTGCGGACTTCCTCGCCTGGCGCGATGGAGCGCGGCTCGAGGCCGAACGGGAGACCGTCCAGAGCGACGCGGTGCGCCAGTTGCGCGAGATGTTGCTGCGGGCGTGTGGCCGATGAGCGCGTCGCCGGCGCTGCGGGTGGCGATCGTCGTCTCCCACCCCATCCAGTATTTCGCACCGCTCTATCGCGCCCTGGCCGCCACGCCCCAACTGCAGCTTTTGGTGTTGTTTTCGAGCCGTATCGGACTGGATCATCATCTGGATCCGGCGATGGGCGTGGCCATGGCCTGGAAGACCGACCTGACCAGCGGCTATCCCCATCGATTTCTGGCGGGCGCCGAGGGCATCGCGCACGCGGGATTCCTGGCCCTGAACAATGTCGACGTCGGCAGGCGCCTGGCCGAGCACGATCCTGATGTCGTCATCCTCCACGGCTATGCCTCCTTGACCAACCTGAAGGCCCTGGCCTGGGCGAAACTGCGCCGCCGCCCCGTGATCCTGGCCTCCGACGCCAGTATCGACGCGGCGGGCCTGGCGCCGAGGGTCGTCAAGCGGCGGCTTCTGGCGCTGTTTTCAGCGTTCCTCACCCTCGGCGACCGGGCCGAGGCGTTTCTGGCGGCGCGGGGCGCGCCGCGCGAGCGGCTCTTTCGTGCGCCAGCCATGCTGGACGAAGGGTTCTGGCGGGTTCGTGACGCCGGGCCCGCGCACCGCGCCCTCGCGCGAAAACGTCTGGGTTTGGCCGACGGCGACACGGCCGTGCTTTGTGTCGGCAAGCTGTATGCGGGCAAGCGGGTAGGGGATGTGATCGCGGCCTTGGCGCGTTTGCCCGATCCGCCCATTCTGATCGTGGCCGGCGATGGCGCGGAGCGCGCGACCCTGGAGGCGCAAGCGGTCCGCGCGGGCGTCGGCGCTCGGTTTCTGGGCTTCGTCAACATCGACGCCCTGCCGGACGTCTACGCCGCGGCGGACGCCTTGATCCACGCCGCTGAGCTCGAGCAGTACGGGATGGTCCTGCTGGAGGCCGCTGTCCTGGGATTGCCGCTGGTGGTCAGCGACCGGGTCGGCGCGGTCGGCGCTACGGCCATCGCTCAGCCCGATCGTAACGCCCTGGTCTTTTCCTGTGGCGATATCGCCGCGCTAGCCGCCGCGATCGACAAGGTTCGAGATCCCCGGACGGCGGCCCGGCTGGGCGAAGCCTCGCTGGCCATCTCCCAGGCGCATCGCGGCCCCGCCACCGTCGCGGCGGTCATGGCCGCTTGCCTAGCGGTTAAGACTTAAGCGCCCAGGCGTTCGGACGCGCCGATCGTCTTGATCGCCGAAGCCGGCGTCGAGCCTTGGCCCGCGGTCAGTCCACGCACGAGGGCGACAAAGCGCGCGCGCCGCAGACTGACCCCCACGTAGAGGGCCGTCAGGGTCAGGAACGCAAAGATGAACAGGGGCTGCGGCACATGCTGCAACAGGCACAGCGCCGCGACGAGTCCGATGAACAGGCTCGCGAGCGTCACCAGCAGGACGATCGCGGTCGGGGACAGTCCCGCATCGGCCAGGACATGGTGCAGATGGTCGCGATCGGCGCTGAAAGGCGAGCGGCGCTTGGCGATGCGGCGCAACACCAAAGTCAGGCAGTCGATCACTGGAACGGCGATCAGAAACGGAGCCAGTACCGGCGTCACCGGGTGGGACGGCGTCTGGGTCAGCCGGAAACATGCCCAGGCCACCGCCAGGCCCAGGAACTCGCTGCCCGCATTGCCCAGGAACACGCGCGCGCGCGGCCGGCCGGGCAGACGAAGATTGAACAGCAGGAACGCGATCACGCCGCCACAAAGGAGAATGAGCGTCCTGGCCAGTTCGGCATTGCCGGCGTAGAGGGCCGCGCCCGTCAACATGGCGAGCGCCGACAGGATCGCCGCGCCCGCCAGGCCATCCACCCCGTCGATCATGTTGATGGCGTTGACCAGGCCGACCGTGGCCAGGATGGTGAAAGGGCCCGCCAGGAAACCGAGATCCCGGCCGTTGAACCCCAGGGCGGTGTCGATGGAGTTCACTTCCACGCCGCCGAACCGGATCAGAACCATGGCGGCCGCGACTTGAGCGGCGACCTTCCAGGGCCAGGCCAGGTCAAACAGGTCATCGAGTCCGCCGCTGACCAGGAGGGTCATGCCGCCCAGGGCCAAGGCCGCCTCGGGCGGGGTCAACGGCCCAAGCCCGCTGGCCGCCAGCGCGCATCCCAGAGCGATCGCCAAACCGCCCACGGCCGGGGTCGCGCGCTCGTGCCGCTTGCGCCCGCCCGGCTGGTCCATCAAACCCAGGCTCGGCGCGAGGCGACGCAGAACCAGCAACGACACGACGGTCGCCAGCATCGCCAAAAGGCCCACAGCCAGGGCCGAGGCCGAGACCATGCTCCAGGTAAGCCAAACCGCTTGCAGCATCGCTTCGACCGCGCCCGTTCGTCGCAACTCGGACGAGCGTCCACCCCCTAATGAAACTCAGCGTTATACATCACCCGCGGTCGCGCCGCTGTAAAGTGGCGAGCGGACGCCGGTCAGCCGCGCAAGCCCAGCCGGGCCGACCAGCCCAGGGGCCTGACGGTCGCCGTCGCGCGCCGCTCGACTCGGATAGCGCCGTCCAGGGAACGGTCCAAAACAAGGATTTCCAAGGGCCCGCCGGCTTTGGCGGGATCGAAGACGCCAATCGCCACGCGCCCGGTCGCATAGGCGGCGAGATCGAGATTGGTCCGATGCGGGAGAACTTCAGGCTCCCCCGGATCGGGTTTTCCATCCCAGACGGGCGTATGGCCGTGCACGACGTGGACATCGAAGGCCCGCGCCGGCGCCTTGAGGAACTTGTCGCGGATCCACAGGCAACTGGCGGCGGACTGGCGCTCCAGCGGCACGCCGGGCGACAGACCCGCGTGGACGAAGACGCGATGGCCGTCGCCGGAGGTCAAGGGCAGGGCGTCCATCCAGCGCAGGTGCGTCACGGGCACCCGCGCCAGCGCCTCGTCGAAGGTCTCGGCGTGATAGGAGGCCAGGGTCTCGCTGCCGCCGGCCGCTCGCCATCGCGTGAAAGCCGCCGCGTCACGCCGCAGCAGCGCCTCGACCATCATGGCCTCATGATTGCCCTTGAGGAACACAAACCGCGGGTCCCGGGCGAGCGACATCAGGAACTCGACCAGCCCGCGGCTTTCTGGCCCCCGGTCGACATAGTCGCCCAGAAAGATGGCGCGATAGCCGTCGTCCCGGCCCTGGGCCGCGAGCAGGTCGACCACGGCCCAAGCCAAGTCCAGGCGACCGTGCAGGTCGCCGATCGCGAAAACCAGCCCTTCGGACATTTCATTTCCAGTAGCGGCCGCCTGACCGCTCTTTGCCGACATGCGGCCACCGGCGGACCGATGCAAGTAAAACCCGTCATGATGTTGTGATGCGGAAAGACGCTTTCCAGTTGCAACCGGGCTCCCTATGATCCCGCGGGAACATCGCCGAGCCTCCAGCTCAGGTTGTGTCGTCGAGGGGAAGGGCATGGCAGACGCAATGTGCGGGCATGGGCGAGGCTTATGGATGGCGGCGTTCTGCGCTGCATCGCTGTCCTTGGCCGGCCCGGCGCGAGCCGAGGTAAGGGCGCCTGACGGCACGCCGCGGACGAGCGTGACGGAGTACCGGATCAGCGCGCTCGACAAGCTTTCGATCACCGTTTTCGGCGTTCAGGAGCTGACCAAGCAGGAAGTCCAGGTCGACAGTACGGGCCAGTTTGATTTTCCGTTGATCGGCGCGGTGCAGGCCACCGGTCGCACCGGTCGACAGATCGCGGAGGAGATCACCGGGCGCCTTGAGGCCAAATACCTCCAGGATCCCAAGGTCTCGGTCTCCTTGATCAGCCAGAACGCCCAGACCATCACCGTCGAGGGGGCGGTGACCTCGCCGGGCGTTTTCAATCTGCAAAGTCGCACGTCGCTGCTGCAGGCCCTGGCCCAGAGCAAGGGCCCGACCAATCGCGCCGACGAGCGCCATATCATCGTCTTTCGCGAGATCGGCGGCGTTCGGCGGGCCCTGATCTTCGATCTGGAAACGATCCGAAGAGGCGAGGTCGAAGACCCGCCGCTACAGGCCAACGACATGGTTGTGGTCGCGCAGTCTAAGGGCAAGGCCGCTTGGCGCGAGCTCGTCGAGAACGTGGGCTCGTTCTCGATCTTCGCGCTGTTTCGATAGCAAGTTTTGGAGGTCGCGCGCGGGCCGGTCGGACCGCTGCCGCGCCGCGCGTTGGAGTTCAGGAAGATAATGCCGCTGGGGGATGATGGCGAAACGGGCGCGCTCGTCCGAAACGAGACGCGGCCGTTACTGGCCAGGGGACGCGACCTGACCGCGCCGGTGGCCTACCAGGCCGGCGCCGGCGGCGAGTTCCGCTTCGACCTCATGGCCTATTGGCGCTTTCTGTGGAAGCACCGGCTGATCTTCTCGCTCAGCGTGATCGTGGCCTTGGCGCTGGGCGTGACGGCTACGCTCATGACCACCCCGCTCTACGTCGCCCGCATGACCCTGGAAATCGAGCGCGCCTCGGCCAAGGTGGTCAATCTGCAGGAGGTGACTCCTCGCGAGGAGTTCGGCAACGGCCTGGAATTCTACCAGACGCAGTACGGGCTTCTCCGCAGTCGCGCCTTGGCCGAGCGTGTCGTCGATGCGCTCGATCTGACGCAATCGCAGGCTTTTCTGCATGCCAACGGCCTGGACGCGATCAAGCCCGACCCCAAGATCGATCCCGCGCGTCGCCGGACGAGCTTGCGCGAGGCGGTGATCAACCGGACCGCGGCAGGGCTTTCGGTCAATCCCGTGCGCGGCTCGCGTCTGGTCCAGCTGATGTATCAGAGCACATCGCCCGCGCTCTCGGCGCAACTGGCCAACGCGTTCGCCGACAACTTCATCGCCATGAACCTCGAACGAAAGTTCGAATCCTCGGCCTACGCGCGCGAGTTTCTCGAAAAACAGATCGCCCAGACCAAGGCCAAGCTTGAGGAGTCCGAGCGTCAGTCGGTGGCCTATGCGGTGCAGCAGCAGATCGTCAATCTGGGTGAAAACAGTCGTGGCTCTGGACAGGCCGCCGGCGTCGAGTCGCTGACCGAGACCAATCTTTCAGCCATCAACGCCGCCTATGCCGCCGCCACCGCCGCGCGGATCGCCGCCGAGCAGAAATGGCGTCAATCGCAGGGCGCTGGCCTGGGGGTCTCGCAGGTCCTCCAGAGCGCCACCGTCCAGGAGCTGGGTAAGGAAAAGGCCAAGCTCGAAGCCGAGTACCAGGACAATCTGCGGATCTACAAGAGCGACTATCCGTCGATGACGCGCCTGCGCGCGCAGATCGACGAGCTCGACCGCCAGATCCAGGGCGAAGCCGCGCGCGTGCGTCAGTCGCTCTATGGTGACTACGCTGCAGCGCTCAATCAGGAAAAAGCTTTGGCCAGCAAGGTCGGCGGCCTTAAGTCCGACGTTCTGAACTTGCGAGAGCGGAGCATCCACTACAACTTCCTGCAGCGCGAGCTCGACACAAACCGCACGATCTATGACGCCCTGCTGCAGCGCTACAAGGAGGTCGGCGTTACCGCCGGCGTGGCCACCAACAACGTATCGGTGGTGGACCGCGCCCAGACGCCCCGCGCGCCATCCAAGCCGCGACCGATGATCAATCTCGCGCTCGCCCTGCTGATGGGTCTGGCCGCTGGCGGCGTCTTCGCCTTCGTGGCCGAGGCGTTGGACCAGGCCATCCGTCATCCGAGTGAGATCGAGGCGAAGCTGCGACTGCCTCTGCTGGGCTCCGTGCCGCTGCTCACGCGTGGCGTGAGCCCCAAGGAGGCGATGCAGGACTCGCGCTCCCCGTTCTGGGAGTCCTACTTCTCGGTTCGCACGGCGCTGCAGTTTTCCACGTCGCAGGGCCTGCCCCACAGCCTCCTGGTCGTCAGCACCCGGCCAGCAGAAGGCAAGACGACAACATCGATCGCCCTGGCCTATAGCCTGGCGCGACTGGGGTCGCGGACGCTCCTGGTCGATGGCGACCTGCGGAAGCCCTCGTTGCATCAGGTGTTGGGCCTCGACAGCGAAGCGGGCTTGAGCAACATCCTGACGGGAGCCAAGACCCTGGAGGAGGTGGTCCAGGAGGGCGCGATCGCCAATCTCTCCGTCGTGACCAGCGGCCCCATCCCGCCGACGCCGCCCGAACTGCTGGCAGGCGAGCGCCTTGAGGCGTTCTGCGCCGCTGCCGAACAGGCGTACGATGTGGTGATCTTCGATGGTCCGCCCGTTCTGGGCTTCGCCGACGCGCCGTTGATCGCCTCGGTCACCGCGGGCACGATCATGGTGGTCGAGGCCGGCCGCACGGGGCGCAGCCAGATCGTCAATACGCTCAATCGCCTGGGCATGGCCCGCGCCAAGGTCCTGGGCGTGGTGCTGACCAAGTTCAACGCCCGACAGACAGCCTATGGGGCGGGATATGGCGAGGCCTATGCCTACGACTATGCTTATGGCCGCGACACGGCCGCCTCAAAGCACAGGGCCGGCGCCGCTTGAACCGGGGCGTGCGAGGCGAGCAGCCAGTCGGTTGGACCGCACGGGCCAAGCTTGGCCTGGTCGTCCTGCTTTCCCTATGCCTGGCCCGCCTGGCCATTGATCAGGGTCTTGGCGGGGCGCTGGCCTCGCGCGATCCGGCGCGCGCGGTGCGCCTGGGACTGGACAGCGAGCAGGTCCTGACCGCCCTGGCGGAAAAGGCCGTGCGGCGCGGCGAGTTCCCCCTGGCCGCCAAGATGGCGCAGGCCGCGCTCGACCGTTCCCCCCTGAACGTGCCGGCGCTCCGCGCAAGGGCCCAGGCGATGCAGGGACTGGGGCGAACGGCGGAGGCTCGCCGGTTGATAGCCTTCGCCGGGGAGCGGGGGTGGCGAGACAACCAGGTCCAGGCCTGGCTTTTGGACATCGATCTGCAGCGCCGCGACTATCGCTCGGCCTTTCGCCGCGCCGACGCCCTGGCGCGCCGGCGCCAGGCCTTCCGGCCGGCGGTCTTCGCCCTGGGCGGGCTCGCGGCCGCCGATCCGATCGCCACGGAAGCCTTCGCGGAGCGGCTGGCCGCGCGCCCGCCCTGGCGCGCCCAGTTCTTCGAGGTGCTGGCCCAGACTCCGCAGACGGACGAAGCCATCGAGCATCTGCTGACCCGGGTCGAACAAGGTCCCGCCCCCCTGACGCAAGGCGAACTTTCCGGCTGGATCGAAAGGCTGACGCTCGAGGGTCGCTATGGCCAGGCCCAGGAGGCGCTATCGCGTTTTCAGGCGGGCCGCGCGACGCGCGAACAGGTCCGGACCGGCGCTTTCACCTCCGCGCCGGGCCTTTCGCCCTTCGCGTGGACCAAGGCTGGCCTCTCCGGTGCGGACATCGAGATCGCTGGCGCGCCGGGACGCAGCGGGCAGGCGGTGTGGATAGGCTATGACGGCTTCGAGGGTGGCGACATCGTGCGGCGTCTCGTCACGGTCACGCCTCGCGATTATCGCCTGATCGGCGAGGTCTATCCGGAGAGCGGAGCCATCGATCGGCTGCGATGGCAGGTTCGTTGCGCGCCCGACGGCCCAGTGCTGGCCGAGCGCCCAATGTCTGGTCCTGCCGCGACTTGGTCGCGGTTCGAGGCGTCCGTCCGCGTTCCAGTCGTCGGCTGCGACGCGGTCTGGCTGACCCTGGTCGGACATCCACAAGGGCGGCGTTCGGCGATCTCGGCCTGGTTCGGGTCGGTCGTCCTTGAGCCGGGAACCTGACGCCGGCGCCTTCGTTGTTGCGCATGCCAGGTTGCAATATGCCGGCGAGCGCGATAGCGTTGCATCTCAAACTTCGCCGTTCACGCAAGGTAGATCCTCGTGCGCAAGATTCTGACCGTGACCGCCGTGACCCTCCTGACCCTTGCGGGGCCGGCCCTGGCGGCTGATGTATTCGCGCCCCTGGCGCCGAAGTTCGAGACCGTCTCGTTCGCCATGGATTCGATCGGCGCCGATGAAGTGTCCGAAGACGTGCAGGATCCGGCCGTGGTCCCGGCCGCTCAGTCGGCGCAGCAGGCGGAAACGGCGCGCAAGGGCTTCAACTATCGCAAGTTTGGCCGCTTCTGGCGCAAGGGCGCTTTCTGGCAGAGCGGCGCGGGCGCGTTCACCGGCGTGGCGGCCGCGGTGGCCACGACCGCCGTGGTGATCGACGCGAGCGACAACAGCAAGAGCGGCTGAACGGATCTTCCGGCTGAGTCTCGGCGCCAACCGCCCAATGATCGAACGGTCCATGAGGCGCGTGGTTCTGGGCGCGGGCTGGCGCGAGACCGGGCAGGATAGGCGCGCCCAAGCGATCTTCATGGTTTCGGCGGTCACGCTGGTCGCGGGCCTGCTCATCGGCGGCGCAAGCCGTCTCGATCCTGTGGGTCATATGGCGGTGCAACTGGCCGGTGTGGCCTTGCTGGGGCCAGCGATGTTGCGAACAGATATTGCTCGCGCGGATCAGGCCCTGCCCATGTCGATCCTGAGCGCCATGGTGCTTTTACCACTTCTGCAGCTGGCGCCGCTGCCGCCCGGCGTCTGGATGGAGCTGCCCGGTCACGGGCCGATGGCGCGGGCCGTTGCGCTGGCCGATTTGCCGGAGCATTGGCGGCCCATGACCCTGTCGCCGGCGGATACTCAGCGTGCGCTTCTCAGCCTGATCGCACCGGCCGCGCTCTTCCTGGCTGTGGCGCCGATGGGCGCGCGACAGCGGGCGAGCCTGACCATGCTGGTGGTCGGGGCGGGCATTCTGGGTCTCGTGGTCGCCGCGATCCAGGCCGCGGGCGGGGAGGCGGGCTATCTTCGATGGCGCCCTCTCGCGCCCATCGGCCAACCCCTCGGTTTTTTCGTCAACCGTAACCATCAGGCCATCTTCCTGCTGTCGGCGTCGGTCCTGGCCGCCGCCCTGGCGCGCACCGAACCGACGCCCGGCCGCCCGGTATTCCGACCCGCGGTGGCGCTTATCCTGATGGCGTTGCTGGTCGTCGGCGCGCTGGCGACGCTGTCCCGGGCGGGCGTTCTGCTGGCCGGTCCGGCCCTGGCTGGCGGTTTCCTGGTTCTGCGCTCGCCCCGGCGCGGCGACGCGTTCGGCGGACGGGCCCTGGCCTGGTCGGCGGCGCTGACGGCGATGGCCACCCTGATTGCGATGATCGTCCTGGCCAAGGGCGGGCTGATCCTCGATCGCTTCGAGAACGGGCAAGGAGGAGGGCGCTTGCAGCTCTTGCCCCAGGTTCTCGACCTGGCGCGGCTGCACCAGCCCTTGGGCGCGGGCCTCGGATCCTTCGACCTGGTGTATCGCGCCGCCGAGCGGCTGGAAGACATCGACCCCTTCTACCTCAACCACGCCCACAACGACTTTGCCGAGCTCTGGCTCGAGGCTGGCTGGCCTGGACTGGCGCTGATTGTGTCCTTCCTGGCCTGGTGGGGCCTGGCCCTGCGCCAACAGTGGTTTGGAGCGCTCAACGATCCGCTCGGCCGAGCCGGAACCCTCGTCATCGGCCTGTTGCTGCTACATTCGCTGGTCGACTACCCGCTGCGGACGCCCGCCATGGCCCTCGTGATGGCTCTGGCCTGCGCCCTGGCGACGCGGTCAGCCCCCCCGCGAGCGGCGACATGTGCGGCATAGCCGCCTGGCTCGGCGAAGATGCCTCGGCAGGCCAGGCGTTCGCGCGCCGCGCCAACAGGCTCATGGCCCATCGCGGCCCCGACGGCGAAGATATTTTCCTGGCGACAGGCGTGGCGCTAGCCCACAGGCGCCTGGCGATCCTCGATCTTTCCGACCGTGGCCGCCAACCGATGGTTTCGCCGGATGGCCGCTATGCCCTGACCTACAATGGCGAGATCTATAACCACCGAGCCCTTCGCCCCGCCCTGGAGCGCGCCGGCTGGTGCTTCCGCTCCGAAAGCGACACCGAAACCCTGTTGGCGGCTCTGGCGCTAGAGGGCCCTGAAAGCCTCGAGCGCCTGGTGGGCATGTGGGCCCTGGCGCTCTGGGACACCCGGACGCGGCGGCTCCTGGTGTCGCGTGATCGCTACGGACAAAAGCCGCTCTACTCGCGGAAGCTGGCGGGCGGCGCCCTGGCCTTCTCCAGCGAGGTCGCGCCCTTGCTGGCCGATGGCGAGCGCCCCGCCGCCGACGCCGGCGCCCTGGCGGAGTTCCTGGCGACGGGCGCCTGGGGCCATCTGGCCGAGAGGACGTTTTTTCGGGAGATCCTGAGCTTTCCGGCAGGGTGCTCAGCCTGGATCGATCCGGCGGATCTTCAAGTCCGCCCCGAGCGCTACTGGCGATTTCCTGCGCCCTCGCATGAGGACCGACGCCCCTTCGACACGAAAGCCCAAACCGCCTTTCGCGACGCCTTCGTCGAGGCGGTGATCTCTCAGACCGCTGCCGACACGCCGCTGGCGGCGACGCTGTCGGGGGGCATCGATTCCAGCGCCGTGGTCGGCGTCCTGGCCGTGCGGGGCGACCGCGCGCCGCTGAAGGTGTTCACCGCCCAAGCCCAGGGCGCGGAGCGCGACGAAAGTCCCTACGTGGCGGCGGTCAAGGCGAAGTGGGGCGATCGCCTCGACATCGAGACGTTCCCTTCCCAGCACATTGTCCTGTCGGAACGCCTCGATCGCGTCATCGAAGCCCAGGCCGGGCCGTTCGGCGATCCCTCGATCATCGCCCACGACGCCCTCGCCGCCGCCGCCGCCCGGGCAGGAGCGAAGGTGCTGCTCGGAGGCCAGGGGGCCGACGAGCTCCTCCTGGGCTATCCATACATGTCGTCCTCCGTGGTCGCCTCGGCCCTGCGGGAGGGGGATGCCGTCTGGGCCCTGGGCCAACTTCCGCGGCTGGGTCGAGGTCCAGCGCACGCGCTGCGAGTCCTGGGTTCAGCCATCTCCCCGGAGATCGAGCGGACCCTGCGCGAGCGATCCCGGCAGCGCCTGTTCCATTGGCTGTCTCCGAAGCTGCGGGGTGGGGGCCATGGCCTGCGGCTTTCTCCGCTCAGCGCGCGGACGGCTTTCTGGCGTGAGAGCGTCGAGGCCTTGGCCTTGCCGCACCTGGTCCGTTACGACGACCACAACGGCATGCGCCATTCGCTGGAGGGACGCATGCCGTTCCTTGACCACCGCCTGGCCGAGGTGGCGACCGGAATAGAGCCGCGCGCCTTCTATCTGGAGGGACGGCGCAAGGCGCTTCTGCGCCAGTCCTGTGCGGAGTTCCTGCCGCAGGCGGTCATCGACCGCACCGACAAGATCGGCTTTCACACGCCCTTGGCGGACCTTCTGAACGCCGAACTTGACTGGGTCCGCGACCAGATCCTGGGTGAACGCGCGCGAGACATGAAGCTCTATGACACCGCCTTCATGGAAGGCCAGATCGAGCGCTTGGCGGCTGGCCAGAGCCAAGGCTCGGCCGACCTGATCTGGCGCGCGCTCGCGGTCCAGTCGTTTCTGAGGCGCTTCGACATCGATCCCGCCAGCCTGGCCGTGGATTGGGATGCGGCGGCGTGAAGCTCGTCTACCACGGTCCGTTCTGGGCCGGCAGCACGGCTTTGCAAAGGCTCGAGGCGTTCGGCGCCGTGCCGGGCCTGACGGTGCTTGGGCATGAGGCCGGCACGGCGCCCACCGACACTGCCACCCTGGGCCAGCGGCTCGCCTGGCGGTTGGGATGGCCGATCGACGCGGCGCGAGAGCGGGCGAGACTTCTGGCGTTCGTCGCCCAGACGCGTCCCGATGTGGTGCTGATCGACAGCAGCAAGGTCTTCGGACCGCTCGACCTGCGGGCGCTTCGCGCTGCTGGCGCGCGCCTGGTGGCCTACTACACGCCGGACGACGCGCTGAACCCGCGAAACCTCAAGGCGCCCTTGCGGGCCAGCCTTTCAGACTGGGACGTGTTCTTTACGACAAAGAGCTTCAACCTCCCCGAACTATCGGCCCTGGGTGTCCGCCGGCCGGTGCTGGTTGGCAAGGCCTTCGATCCCGTCCTGCACCGGCCTCTGTCCCCGGCCCAGGTGGGGCCGCAGTTCGAGCGCTTCGATCTGGTGTTCGCTGGATCCTTCGAGGCCGAGCGCGCGCTCGCCCTGCAGGCCCTGGCCCGTTCGGGGCTGTCTGTGGTGGTCTATGGCGGGGTCATCGGCGGCTGGCCCTCGGGCGGGCCGCATCCCGACATTACCCTGCGTCCCGCGGCGTTCGGACAAGCCTATGTCGAAGCCCTGCACCACGGCCGCCTGGCGCTGGGTTTCCTTCGCCGCCAGAGCCGCGACCGCATCACCCAACGCAGCCTGGAGATCACAGCCGCCGGCCGCCCGATGCTGGCCGAGAAGACCGACGAGCACGACGCGCACTTCAAGGACGGACGCGACTACGCCGGCTTCACCGATATCGACGGCCTGATCGCCTTGGCCAGGCGCTATCTGGCCGATCCGGCCGCGCGGCGCGCCCTGGGCGAAGCTGGCCGGCGGCGGTGCCTGGACAGCGGTTATTCGACACGCGCGCGGGCCGAGTACATGGTCGAGATCCTGGACGCCGCGCTCAGCGCGCCCTGAGCGCGGCGAACCGGCGCGCCAAGAAGAGCGGCAGCCGTAGCAGGGGATAGGCGAGGCTCGCCCAAGGCGGCAGGGCCAAGGCTATGCGATCGCGGGGACTGACCAGGCGTAGCTTCAACTCCGCGACCAGCTGATCGCCGCGATTATTCAGCAGCAGTTGCAGCAGGGCGAGGCGATAGAGGTGCAGGGGCCGGGTCTCGGCTTCGCGCGCTCCCGCGCCGGCGATGAGGTCAAGGCAGAGCGCCACCAGCCACCGCACGCGAGGCAGCCGTTGGTCGAGCTCGTCCGGTATCGAAAGCCCCAGCACGCGCTGGCCGAGCCGCAGACTGAGCGCCGAGGCCCGCCCCACGCCCAGCGTCACGGCGTGCGCGTGTAGTCGATCCAAGTCCTCGGGGCCCGCCCGGTGAAGCAAGGCCACGATGTCGGCCAGCCATTTCAGGCGCATGAACCCATGCCGAGCGCCATGCGCGCATAGATAGGGATATAGCGCCTCGGGGCCGAGAGTGCGCAGTGGCGGCCAGCCGGGCAGCCGGGCTGTTTGTGATGCCGACCGCGCGTCGACGCCCGGCAACCACAAGGGGTTTATGTCGGCGCGCCATTGCAGCTCCACGAGCAAGCCGTCCTGCGGCCGCCGGAAGACGGCCTCGCGGGTGAGGGCGATGGCCACGGCCAACCGCGCGGGATCCAGGTCTGGGCTCGGCGCGATACGAACATATCCCGCCTTGGTCAGAGCCTCGGAGGCCGCCGAGACGTCCTCGGGCAGCACCAGCAGGTCGATATCGAGCGATTGCTTGACGCCGTCCCGCCCGTAGGCGAGGGCGCTGAGCGTGGCGCCCTTGAGCACTTGGTTAGCCAGGCCGGCGCGGTCGAGGAGATGCTGAAGGCGGGCGCTCTCCAGCGCCATCAACCCCTCGCGTCGGGCCGCCTGGTCAGCAGCTTCGGACAGGGCGCCGGCTACTTCGGGCGGAGGGGCCACTCCGGTCCGAACGAGCGCGGTCCAGGCCAGCGCGGTGATCCGATGGCGGCGGGCTACGGCGAGGAAGCCTGGCCAGTCGACCAGTCGGGCGGCGGCGACGATCGCTCGGTCGCCGTGCGAAGAGGGCGGCCAGGCGGCGCAAGCCCGGGCCAGATCGAAGGCCGGGTCGTTCACGCGCTGGCCAGAGCCGCGCGATCGACCGGACGCAGGCGGCCGCTCTCCAGCCGCACGACCCGGTCGCAGGCGGCGAAGCTTTCCGGGCGGTGGGCGATGAGCAGGATGGTCGGGCGCGGGCTGAGCGCGCGCAGATTTTCCAGAACCCGCTTCTCGCTGTCGAGGTCGATGGCGTTGGTGGCTTCGTCGAGGATCAGTAGATCGGGTCGTCGCAGGATCGCCCGGGCCAGGGCCAGGCGCTGGCGCTCGCCTCCCGACATCAGCGTGCCGCGTTCGCCCACCTGGGTCTCCAGTCCCATAGGCCAGGCGCGGACCATCGGCGCGGCGCCGGTCTGCTCCAGCGCCCCCCAGATCGCGGCCTGGTCGCAATCGCGAGCGCCCCAGGCGAGGTTGGCGCGCACTGTGTCGTGGAACAGGAAAGGATCTTGCGAGACATAGCCGACCAGATCGCGCCAAGCCGGGATCTGGCCCTCGTCCAGCACACAGCCAGCAAGTCGAATTTCGCCCTCGCCGGGGGGAAGCAGCCCCACCAGAACATCGGCCAGGGTGGACTTGCCCGCGCCGGACGGTCCGGCCAGGCCGACGACCTCGCCCGGTTCAAGCGCCAGATCAAGCCCACGAAGCACCCAGGTCTCATCCCGCGTCAGTCCGATGTCGTGCAGAACGATGGCGGGGCGGCGAGGAATCGCGACGGCCGGCGGGCGCGACGTGGGGGCTGGAGGCGGCGCCAGATCCGTGCAGAGAGCGCGTAGTTGCAGATAGGACGGCAGGGCCTGGACGAAGATCTGTGCTGATTGCTGGACTTGGGCGGCTGGACCGCTGGCGCGGATGAGCAGCGCCAACACCGCCAGCAGCACCAGGGGAGGAGCCTGGATAACGCGTAGGCCGACGAACAGCAGCAGGGCGCCGATCAAGGCCGTGGCGATTGCCGCCCGGGTGCGCCGCGCCACCTGCTCGCGGCTAAGCGCCATGTGGTGTTCGAAGATCTTACCCAGCGCGCGCTCGAAGCGCGTCTGATAGCCGTCCTGGAGGTTCTGGCTGACCGCCAGCTTCATGCCGCCAAGATACTGGTTGACGATGTCGGCCATACCGCCGCCCAACTGGGTCAATGCCGCGCCCCCGGCGAAGCCGCGCCGCAGCCAGGGCATCAGCGTGGCCAGCCCCAGCAGCCCCAGCCCGATCGCCACCAGCGTCAGCAGCGGGGACAGGACCAGAGCCAGGGTCAATTGGACAGCGATCGCCACGGCGGCTACCGAGGCGGTGAGCAGGAAGTTGGCGGCGGCGGCAACGCGCATGACCTCGCCGCCCATGGCCTGCGTCACCCGGCCATGGCGCAGCCGTTCGACGCTCGCCCAGGGCGCGGAGGTCAGGGCTCGCATCACATCCCGCCGCTGGCGTTCGACAAAGCCCGCCTGGAGGCTCATCTGGGCCAGATCGCGTGCGCCGACCACCAGGCCGCGCAGCATCATCAGCGCCAGGAAACCCGCCAGCAACAGGGTCAGGCGCACGCCCGTATCGTTCACCCCCAAGGCGGCGAACATCTTCTGGGTCGCGCGCGCCGGCCAGGAAGAGCCGGCCTGGTCGGAGACCAGGCCCAGGATCGGAATCAGCAGGGTCAACCCCAGCCCCTCGACCAGGGCTCCGGCGGCCACCAGCCCCACCGCCATAGGTCCTCGACGTCCAGCGTAGCGGGCAAAGTCCAGGCAGAAGCGACGCGCGGCGGCGACAAGGGCGCGATCTGAGGGGCGCACGGTGTTCCTATGGTCTTCGGCGTATCAGAGCGTGACTGGACAAGATTGTTTCGCGCTCGTCTACTCGTTTCAGTTGTGCGGAGGCGAGGTTGAACCACAATCGACTTGGCGGAGCCATCCAGAGGCTCACGCGCGTGACGATGGCTCCCTGGGCCCGGCGAGCCCTGCGCTCACCCGAGGCCGCGGGTTACGCCCTGCTGCGCCTGTCCGGCGAGTCGCGATTGATGCAGGACGACGCGACTACAGGCCTTGACCGCTACCCGACGATCTTCGCGTTCACCAAGGCCAGTCTGCCCGGCGCCCAGGCGCTGCTCTCGTTTGGTTGCGCCACGGGTGAGGAGGTGTTCACCCTGCGCCGTTATTTCTCGGAAGCTCATCTGCTGGGCCTGGATATTCATCCGGGTAACGTGGCCCGCTGTCGCCGTCGACTGGCCGCCGCGCCGGATCCGGCGATCGTGTTCAGACGGGCCGGTGACACCCGCGCCTTGGCGACAGCCAGTATGGATGCGATCTTCTGCCTGGCGGTGATGCGCCGGGGAGATCTCAACGCCCATCCTGGTGCGCCGCGCTGCGATGGGATCCTGCGCTTCGATCGCTTCGCCGCGCAGATCGAAGACTTCGCAAGGGTCTTGCGTCCCGGCGGATTGCTGGCGGTCAATCACAGCAATTTCAGGCTTTGCGACACGCCGGCCGCGCGCCTGTTCGCCCCGCGGCTTGTTCTGCCCGCCACGCCCGATCCCCGAACGCCGTTGTTTGGCACCGACCATAGCCGCCTGGCCGATCAGGCCTATGGCGAGACGGTATTCGAGAGGCTCTAACTCGGCGGTCCCTGATTGAACACGTTTTGCTCTTGGCTGTAGGGGTCTTTAGCCTCTGTCACCGCGCTGACGTCGGCCACTTCTAGCTGCGGCGTGCTCCAGGGCCGCCGCGCGGCGCGCGCTTCGTCGCGCATCTCGGTAGTGTCAAAGCTTGGCTTGGTCATGGTCTTTCCCGCGCGCTCTGGGATTTGACTAGCACGGATACACGCAGAGTGGGAAGGGGTGCGCGTGGCGCGCCGGAGTTGCATTTATCCTTGCCGCTTCGTCGCCGCGGACGATAATGATCTTCCGCCGCTATCCTAGGACTTCCGGGTTTCAAGTGCCAACCTATCTGATCTGCGGCCTGAGGGTGGAGGCCGACCGTCCCTTGCCGGGCGCGATCCCCCTGGCGGACGGCAGGCCCGACGCGGTGCTGCGCGAAGGAGTCGTGTCCGAGCATTTGGACGGCGCGGTTCAGCAGCGCCCGTTCTGGGCGCTTTCCGATGAGGCCTTCCTATGGCGCGGCCATGGGCTTGGCCGCTTCCTGGTGCGGCAGGGGCGCGAGATCCTGATAGAGGCCGAGCCGGGCGGCAGCCTCGAGGAGGTCGTGCCGTTCGTCATGGGCACTGGGATCGCCGCCCTGCTTTACCAGCGTGGAGCGATGTTGCTGCATGCCTCGGCCGTCACCTTCGAGGGGCGCGCCTATGCTTTCTGTGGCCCGTCGGGCGCGGGAAAGTCCACCCTGGCGGCGGCCCTCTGCCAAGCCGGAGCCGGCTTTCTCAGCGACGACATCACCCAAGTCGCGGTCGATCCTCAGGGAAAAGTGGTTCTGCACGCCGATGGGCGCGATCTGAAGCTGACGCCGCGCAGCATCGCGCAGCTAGGTCTGGACGTTCAGGCGCGCACGCGGGTGCGCAGCCGCATCAAGAAATACTTCGTCGGCCCGCCGGTTGCGGCGCCGCTCGCGGTCGCGCCGCTCGCGGGCGTCTATTTCCTGATGTTCGATCGGACCTGCCTCGCGCCAGCCATCACTCCCCTGCCTGCCCTGACGACCGCGCAGATGCTGCTGGAGGAAGCCTTCCGACCCAAGCTCGCTCTAGCCATGCTGGGGCGGGGCCGGATGCCGCATATGACTCCGGCGATCCTGAGCCAGGCCGGCGGCTTTAGCCTGCGCCGCCCCGAGGCCCTCGAGTCAATCGACCAGAGTGTGGCGCAACTGCTCGAACACTGGCGACAGGCGCGGGTGTGAGCGATGGCCACCCTGCCGCCCGGGCCGATCTGGCTGGCGTCCTATCCCAAGTCCGGCAACACCTGGATGCGCATCCTGCTGGCCAACCTGCTGGCGAAGGACGAGGAACCGCAGAACATCAACGCCCTGAATCTGTCCGATGGAGTCTCGGCCGACCGCACCGCGATCGAGCGCGAGCTGCTGGTCGACACCGATCTTCTGACCCCCTCCGAATTGGCCCGCGCGCGCGCCATCGCCGCCCAGGACGAGAGGAGCCATCGCGACGGGCCCAGTATCGTCAAGACGCACGAGGCTTATGAGTTGCTGGACGATGGAACCGCAGCCATGGGGCGGGGCAAGCGCGCCGTGCTCTATCTGGTCCGAGATCCGCGCGACGTCGCCGTCTCTTTGGCCTTTCATGGGGGGATGAGTGTTGACCAGGCCGTCGAAACGCTGTGCGCCTGGACGCCGGCCGGGGGCGGGCGACATCAGGTCGCGCACGGCTGGGCCGACTGGAGCCGTCACGCGAGCGGCTGGCTAGGGCAGAACGATCTGCCCGTGCATCTGCTGCGCTACGAAGATCTGCTGGCGGACACCCCTAAAGCCTTCGCCGCGGCGCTGAATTTTCTGGGCGTCGACTTCGGACCCGACGAGTTGGCGCGGGCGGTCCGCCACGCTGACTTCGCCGAACTGCGCCGCCAAGAGGCCGCGACGGGTTTTGTCGAACGCTCGCCGAACGCCACCGCGCCATTTTTTCGCCAGGGGCGGGCCGGGGGATGGCGCGAGTATCTGAACCCGGCCCAGCAAGCGCGGCTGGAGCGCGCCCACAGGGTGATGATGGCGCGTCTGGGCTATCTGCCTGCGGCCCTGGACGATGAGGAGGACGGTCTTTGACGATGCGACGCCACGAAGAAGTGTTCACCAGTCCGTTGGACGATAAGCTTCTGATGCTAAGCCTGGAGCAGGGGCGCTATTTCAGTCTGAGCGGCGTTGGTCCGCGGATCTGGGAGTTGTTGGCGACGCCTATCAGTCAAGCGGGGCTGATTGCGCGCCTGGGCGAGGAGTTCGAGGTGGCGCCAGAGGTTTGCCAAGCCGAGGTCGCCGCCTTTCTGCAGGCTTTGCGCGATCAGAACCTGTTGATCGAGGTCGATTGACGATCCGATGCGGCTGATCTGCGGTCTGCTGCGGCTGGACGGCGCTCCGGCCGACCCGGCGATGCTCCAGGCCATGGCCGCGGCGATGACGCCGCCGGGCCTGGCGCCGCGACAAAGTCTGCGCGCCGACAAGGGGCTGGCCCTGGGGGTCTTGGATTTCGCCCCCGCGGACCCGGCGCTTCCCTTGGCCGACTTGGGGAACGAGCCTGGTCCATGGATCGCCGCCGATCTCCGTCTGGACAGGGTCGCGGATTTGGCCTTGTCCCTTGGCCTTCCGCCGCGGACCGACCCCGAACGCCTCGTGGCCGGCGCGGTGGCGCGCTGGGGACAGGCGCTGCCCGACAAGGTGGACGGCGACTTCGCCCTGGCCGCCTGGGATCCGGTCGAAGAGCGCTTGCTCCTGGCGCGCGACGCCATGGGGGCGCGGCCGCTGTGCTACGCCCTGGAGCCGGGCAGGGCGTTCGCCTTCGCCTCGCTGCCCAGCGGCGTGCTCGCCACGGGTCTCGTGCCGATCCGGCCGGACCTTGGGGTGTTGGCGGAGCGGATGAAGCGGCCCCTGGTCGAGTCCACGGGCCTTCGCGATGTGCTGTGGTTGCCGGCCGCCAGCACTCTGGTGGTGACCCGCGCGGGAGCCGGCGCCCCACGAAGGGCCTGGACGCCTCGCCCGGCGGAGGTCGGCGCTTGGCGAGGCGACGCGCGCGAGGCGCGCGCCGAGCTCTTGACCCTAACGCGGCGGGCGGTTGCGGATCGCCTTCCTGCGCATGGCCCGGTGGGCGTCCAGTTGAGCGGGGGGCTCGACTCTTCGGCCCTGGCCATTCTCGCCGCGCGCTGCGCGCCGCCCACCCAGGCGGTGATTGGCTACTCCTATCTGGCCGATCCAGCCTGGGGCGTGGACGTCGACGATGAGACCCCGTTCATTCAAGCCGTGCTGACCGCCGCGCCACGCTTGCGTAACTCGGTGCGCCACCTTGGCCAACTTGACCCTCTGGCGGTCGTCGGCGACGTGGACCATCTGACGGCTACGCTCGTCGAGCCGAGCATGGCGGCGCTATTGGCGACGGCCCGGTCCGATGGCGTCACGGCGATGATGCATGGCCTGGGCGGCGATGAGACCATCAGCCAGCAGCATGCGCGCACCCACCTCCATGCTCTGGCCCGCGGGCGCGTCCTCGCCGTGGCGCGCGACATCGTCGCGCGCGCCCGCCGGGTCGGAACCTCGCCTATGCGAATGGCCTATCGCTTGCTGATAGCCCCCTGGCTGGTCCATCCGGCCCGGCCCGACTGGATCCGGGCCGCCGACATGCTGTCGCCGAAGGCGCGGGCGGCGGCCCGCGCCTTCCCAGGCCGCGGCCTTGACGCAAGGGCCAACGACCGGTTGCGGCGGGTGATCTCGGGGTCGATGGCAAACCGTGTCAATGATCATGCTATCGCCGCGGCCAAGCACGGACTGGCGATGACCTTTCCGTTGCTGGACCGCCGCCTGGTGGCGTTCAGCCTGTCGCTGCCTTCCCACCTATTGTTTGACGCTGGCTATCTGCGCCAACCGTTCCGGGCGGCGATGGAGGGCGTCCTGCCTGAACGGGTCCGGCTGCGCGATAGCAAGTACATGGCCCTGCCTGACCTGGCGGCCAGGCTGGCCGAGGCCTGGCCGGGTCTGCTGGCGCTGCGCGCGCGGTTGGAGGGCGAACCTGCCGCCGAGGCCTTCCTGGACTTTGCGCGGGTCGACGAGGCGCTGAGCCGCGCTGTGCCGGGTCCCGGCGCGGTCGACCCGCAGGACATGAGCCTGACGCATCTGGCGCGGGTGCTGGCTGTCGCCCACACCCTGGTCGCGCTTTCGTCCGCCGAACGGGGCTAAGCCGTCGCCATGGCGAGACCCGCCGAGAGACGATCCAGATGCGCTTCGGCGATCTGCCTCACCGTCTCCGGATAGGTGGGGAGGGCGGGACCCAGAAGCGGCAGCCCCATTTGCGAGACGATTGCGCTGACTCCGGCCCTGTCGAGCGCCAGACCCGCCTTGCGGGCTCGCAGAGCGATCTCCAGTTCCTGGCCCCAGAAGTAGATGTGTCGCGCCTGGACCTTCTCCTGCATGGCGGCGACCTCCTGAACCCGGGTCTCGTTCATGAACGGCAGCCAGATGTCGGGCATCAGAAGGTCCACGGGGCGGTCGGGAACATAGGCGTAGGCGTCGCCCTGCACGATTCTCAGCTTGGCCCGCGCCGATGCCGGCAACTGGGCGGCCAAGTCCAAGGTCCGATGCAGCGCCAGGACGTCGGGATCCAGTTCCACCACCGTGACGGCCTCGACCTCCTCGCGCAGAGCGCAGTTGAGCGCGCTCCAGCCCATCCCAAGGCCATAGATCAGCACGTGCCCCCCCGATAGCCGAACCCCGATTTCCTGGCTTTCCAGTTCCATCGGCGAGGTCGACATCCAGGTCTGACCGCGTCGGGTGAGACAGACCATTTCGGTGACCAGGGCGGGAGGGCTCCAATAGCCGCGCAATAAGGCCATCGCCGCGACGCCTATCCGCCAGTCGCCCTGCTCGAGCGGCTGGTAGTGCGGGATGAAAAGGTCGGTATGATGGACGGGCAAGTCTGGCGGCAGCATCGTGCGCTCCAAGGTTCAGGCGCTGGCGGGCGCCGGGTTGGGGTGTCGGGTCAGAGCGCGTTGGTGCAGGCCGATCAGCGCGTCTTCGACGGCGCGCGCGGTGGAAGCCGCGTCGAACGGACCGCCAGGTCGCAGGCGCGAGCGCTTCAACCGCGCCTTCAGGTCGGCCAAGGCCGTGGGCGAGCGGCCCAGCGCGATGGCCTGCTCGACATAGGCGTCCGGCGAGGCGGCGACCAAGTCCGGCAAGTCCAGGAAATGCAGCAGACTGGCGGCCACCCGGCCGGCGAAGTCCTGGCCAACGAAGGTCAGCACCGGCAGGCCAGCCCACAGGGCGTCGCTGGCTGTGGTGTGGGCGCCATAGGGGCTGGCGTCGAGGAACAGGTCGGCCACCTGATGGCGGGCCAGATGCGCGGGATAGTCCGCGCCGCCCAGCCAGGGCGCGAAGACCAGGCGTTCGGGATCCAGGCCAGCATAGGCGGCTTCGCGGCGCAGCACCGTCGCGGTCACAGGGCCTGGATCGAGGAGCCAAAGCACGCTGTCTGGCACGGCTTCAAGGATGCGCATCCACCGCCGCCAGACCGGCCGACCGATCTTGTAGATGGCGTTGAAGCCGCAGAACACGACGCCAGAGGCCGGCAGACCCACGGCCTGGCGCGTGGGGCGCGGGCCTATCGGGCGCTGGGCGTCATTGGGCTGATAGCAGACCGGCATGCGCACGATCTCCTCGTCGAACTCGGCCTCGGCGCCGGGCGGTGTGACGATCGGATCACCCAGGATCGCATCCACCAGCCCGCCCAGTGTCCCCGGATACCCCAGCCAGTGCACGACCAGCGGGGCGGGCCGGCGCAGGATCAGCTCCGGCCAAGCCTCGGCGGTGTGGCCCTTCAAGTCGACCAGAACATCAAGGCCCAGTGCGCGTACGCGCTCGGCGGCCGCGTCGTGCGAGAGGCCGTGCAGGTCGACCCAGCGGTCGGCGGCGGCTTCCAGACGTCGCCGCAGGGGGCTGGCGTCATCGGGACCGTGATTGAGCAGCACCACCTCCACAACCGCCCGGTCGTGGTGTTCCAGCACCTCCACGATCAGACGCGCGGTGGCGTGATCGAACAGGTCGGCGGACAGGTAGCCGACCCGCAGTCGCGCGTTGGGCCGTGGCAGGCAGGGAGCCAGCGCGGTGAGCGGTGGGCGTCGGGCGGCGACCATGCGGCGCGCCGCTTTCCGGTGGGCCGAAGCCATGTCCTCCAGCGAGAGGAGGGGAAACGCCGACGCCTCGTGGACGGTGGCCGCCAGCGCTTCGGCCAGGCGAGGCTTGAGCCGTTCGATTTCTGGCCAGGCGGCAAGATGAGCCAGGACATGCACAAGCTCGGACAGGACCGCCGCCTGGCGGTCTCCCGCGCTGGGCAAAGCTCGCCGCAGGCACTGGGCGGCCGCGGCATGGTCTCCGCCGAGGCGTTTGACGTGCGCCAAACCCTCCCAGATCAGACCGGCGTCGGGGTCGGCCGTCAGAGCTAGGCGATAATGGTTTTCGGCCTCGGTCAAGCGCCCGCGCCGTCGTTCCAGAGTGGCCAGATCGCAGAACGCCGAAGCCTTCAGGTTCATCATCGCCGCGCGCCGCAAGAGCGGCTCGGCTTCGTCCAATTGCCCAACGGTCATGAGGATGACGCCCTTCTGGTGGGCCAGAACCGCACTCTGCGGCGCAAGGCGCAGGGCATGTTCAATCATCGATTGAGCTCGGGCGGCGTCGCCGCGGGCGAGGGCCTCGGTGCTGGCCAGGTACGATGATGTGGCAGCCTCGCACAGGGGCGCGACCGCCTGGGCCCTGGCCTGCTCGAGTTCATCCATGTCGCGCGCTTCGCCCCGGATTTGAGTTTCCGCCAACCCCTTGACGGAAAACGATGTTACGCCAAGTGGTCCAGCTTATTGTCAATACAATCCATGATCGCGTGTTGCATCAATGGCAACTCTGATTCTACAATAAACCCGTTGGGCGGGTAATCCCGGAAAAGCAACCAATTGAAAGCGAGCGGCCTTTCGGTCGCGGGGAGGGTGTGCCGATGGCTGAAAACTTCGTTGGAGAAATCCGGCTCTTCGGATTTGACTGGGCGCCCAAGGGCTGGGCGCTGTGCAATGGCCAGTCCCTTTCAGTGATGCAGAACCAGGCTCTGTTTTCGCTTCTGGGCGTACAGTTTGGCGGCAACGGCACCACCACGTTCAATCTGCCGGACCTGCGCAGTCGCGTGCCGGCCGGCTCGCTTGTCGGGGTGAGCCCAGCCCCAGGTCTGACGGCCTATGCGACCGGGACCACAGGCGGCGCCGAAAACGTCACCCTGACCGACGCCACCGTGCCCCAGCACAATCACTACGTGGTCGGGGTGACCAGCACTGGCACGGCGTCGGCGCCGGCGAACCTGATGCCGTCCAGCACCGTGCCCAACAACACCGCCTCGACGGTCGCTTACCAGATCTACGGCAGCAGCGCCCTGAGCGCGGTGCTGAACGGCCAGGTCGTGGGCCCGATTGGCGGCGGTGTCGCTCACCCCAACATTCAGCCCTACGCGGCCGTCAATTTCTCGATCGCCTTGGTAGGAATTTACCCCTCCAGACCCTGACGCCCTCGGCGCAACGGTTCCGGATCGCATGACATCATAACCAAAGGAACGATCCCCATGTCGGATCAGTATCTGGGTGAAATCCGCATGTTCGGGGGGACCTTCGCCCCCTTGGACTGGCTGATTTGCAATGGCGCCCTTTTGCCCATCTCCAACTACGACGCGCTTTACGTGCTCCTTGGCACCCAATGGGGCGGAGATGGAGTGAACACGTTCGGGATTCCCGACTTGCGCACGCGCCTCCCTGTCGGCCAGGGGCAGTCCCCGGGCCTGTCGTCCTACGTCCTGGGACAAAAGGCCGGCACGAATAACGTGACCCTGACCATGCAGAACATGCCTCCGCACAACCACGGTTTTGCGGTGTCGACCCAACCGGCGACCACGAAGACGCTTAGCAACAACGCCGTTTTCGCCGCCCCGACCACCAACACCGCCGGTGCGATCGTCGACTATATCTCCAGCACCGCCACGCCGGCTCCCACCTATGGCGCGCTCGACCCGCGCGCGCTGTCCGCATCGCCCGGCATGAACGGGGCGCATGTGAACCAGATGCCCTCGCTGACCATCAACTTTATCATCGCGACCTCGGGCATCTTCCCGAGCCGACCCTAACGGAGAACATCGCCATGGATGCCTATGTCGGCGAAATCCGCCTGTTCCCGTTCGTGTTCGCGCCGGAGAATTGGCTCCAATGCGCGGGCCAACTGGTCCCGATCTCGCAATATACCGCGCTCTACAGCATTCTCGGGCTGCAGTATGGAGGTAACGGCACAAGCAACTTCGCCTTGCCTGATCTGCGCTCGCGCGTGGCGATGGGCGCCTCCGACCCAACCCTGACCGGCGAGCAATTCGGCGTCGAGGCCGTGACGCTGACTCCCGCCAGCGTGCCGCCTCACAGTCACAGCCTGACCTTCGCCGCCGGCGCCGCGGCGCAGAAGACCGCCACGCCGACCAACAACTACCTGACGACCCCGACCTATATCCCGCCCACCGGCACGCCGCTGGGCGGCGCGGCCTACGCGCCGTACACCAGCGCCACGGTGACCATGGCCGCGACGACCATCTCTCCCTACGGTCAAGGCGGGGCCCACGAGAACCGCCAACCGTTCTTGGGCATGGGCTATTATGTCTGCTGGGCCGGTGTCTATCCTCAGCGCCCCTAAGTCTGGCGGTTGACGGTCTTCATCCACGCGGTGAGGCCGTCGACCGTCTTGCCTCAACGCTAAGATCCGCACGCCCGAGCCCCAGAACCCGATGGACACCACACCGATTGCGCCGCTCACCGCGGATTTGCGCGCGCTTGGAGCGCGCCTTCGGCCGCGTATCCCCGAGGACGGCGCGTTCCTGCGCGAGGTGTACGTTGAATCGCGCTGGGCCGAGACCGCGGTGACCGGCTGGCCGGATGCGGTTCGCCTGGCCTTTTTGCATCAGCAGTACGAGCTCCAGACCCGCCACTACGACGCCCACTACTATGACGCGGCCTACGCCGTCGTTGAACAGCACGGCCAGCCGGTGGGCAAGCTGTATGCCCTCTTGAGCGCGGGTGACTTCCGGATCGTCGATATCGGATTGATCCCACAAGCTCGCGGGCGGGGGCTGGGCGCGGCCTTGCTCAAGGCGCTCGTCGCCCAGGCTCGCGACCTCGGGGCTTACAAGGTCAGCATCCATGTCGAGCGCGACAACCCCGCCCGACGCCTCTATCAGCGCCTGGGATTCATCGAGGTCGAGGACGTGGCGCCATACTGGCGTCTGGAGCTCGCTCTGGCGAAGGTCGAGTCTCCCACGCCCATCTGACCCAGGGGCTTCAACCAAAGACGATCTGATAGCGAAAGCCATTCGCGCCAGGGCCGATGCAATTGGCCAGCAGTTCATAGCGCCCGAGCGCGCCGAGCTCGAAACTGTACATGCCTTGACTGATCATCATCGCCGGGTTGGATCCCTCTAGCACGACGATAAAGCCGCGCCGCACTCCCGCTGGCGGATCAGCCGCAATGACAATGACTTCGGAAACCGTAAGGGCCTCCTGGTAGTCTGGCTGATCAAATCGCACGACCTGACCGATCAGAGGAACGAAGTCTTCGGCGGTGAGGGTTTCGAGCATGGGTCCTCGGCGCAAGCGGGACTCGGCCAAGACGCGAGTCGGGCTTCGATCATACTTTGGCGAGCATGAAAGGCTACGCCTGGGGTAGGGTGATACGCACCAGGGGGGTGAACTGGTCCATGGCGTCGGCGCCGCTGACGACCCCGCCGCCGGCTTCGAGCCAGGCATGGGCGCGGAGACCGTCGGACCCGTGCCGCAAGCCCAGATGAACGACAGGGCCGAGGCCGCGGCGCGCCAGCATGCGCTGTCCGGCCAGGGTCATGGTCAGACAATTGCACGACCACGGCAGTCTGCGCGCCGCCGCGGTCAGGGCCCAGCCCACCGCGAACGCGCTTGGGTCGCGCGCGGCGGCCGCGGGAATGCGCTCGGTCGCGGGATGGCGCTCGCCGGCCAGCAAGGTGTCGATGGGGGTGTTGCGCAGGCGTCGCAGGGCCCAGGTCAACTCTACAGCAGCCTCGAGCAACAGACGCGCGCGCGCGCCGCGCGCGCGCCATTGCTCTGGCGCGCCACCGCGCTCACGCGCCTTGCCTGTCTCGCTCGCGGCGGCTCCCATCCTGGCAGGCTAGCTCAGACGGGCGGTGTCGGCGAGCCCGCCCGCGCGCGCCAAGCTGGCCGCGGCTTCGTGGCGGCGTCGCCAGAATAGACTCTGCGGCCAGCGCCTCTCGACATCGTACCAGGCCGCCAGATGGCGTTGGTAGGCATTGGCCACGCTGGCCAGGTCGGCGTCGTACTCGGCGTGCGCGGCGCTCTGGTCGCGTAGCATCCTGTCGGCGGCCTCCGCCCCGGCTAGCCCCGTGTACAGAGCGTTGAACAGGCCCTGAGCCGACAGCGGATCGAAGGCCAGAGCCGCATCGCCGACCGCCAGCCAATCGGGGCCTGAGGGCGGATCCAGGCGCGCGCCGTGCGCGGCGCAATAACCGGACTGCGCCTGGTCCCAGGTGCTGTCCAAGACCGCTTCGCCCAGCATCGGCAGGCTCCTGGCCCTTTGCAGCAGCGCCGTCCGATCGCGCGCCAGCCCCAGGGACGCGGCGCGGTCCGCGTCGGTGTGAAACGCCAGGACCGCGCCGCCGTCCGGGGTCGACGCCGCGTACCACCACCCCTCGGTTTCGGCTTCGATCTGGATAAGGCCAGGGGGCAGGGGAGCGGGGGCGCGCAACCACGCGCAGACCAAACGATCCTGCACCCGGCGACGCGCGAAGGCCGAGACCAGGCGCGAACCACGCCCCCCTGCGTCAATGACCAACCGCGCCGCGATCTGGGCGGACGCGCCTGAACGCGCCACCGTCAGGCTCCAGTCCCCTTGAGCGCGCCGGGAGAGCGTCAGGGGGCGGGCGGGCGACCAAGCTCGCGCGCCCCGGGCTATGGCGGTGGCGCGCAGACGTCGCTCAAACCGCGAGCGGTCGAGCAGCCAGCCGTGGCCATCCGGATTGCCCAAGGCGTCGCGCTCATGGGGGTAAGCCGCCCCCCAGGCCCCGCGATGGTGGTGACAGGGGGCATGGCGATCATCCAGGAACCCTTGCCACAGGCCCATGTCCGTCAGCAGTCGTCGCGCCGCGCCTGGCAAGGACTCGCCGATCCGGGACGGCGGTGTCGGCCAGCGGTCCAGGAGCAACACGCGCCAGAATGGGGCCAGGTTGAGGGCTGCGGTCGCTCCCGCCGGCCCGGCCCCGACGATGACAACATCGACGACTTCCACCTATTTGAACTGGACCGGCAGGCCCAACGGGAAGCGGCGGAACTTGTCGATGTCCGTGATGTCCACCCGGCGGTTGGTTCCGGGCGAGCCCGCGTGGGTGGCGCCCTGGTGAGCGGCCGATTTCAGGCTGCGGGGTCCCTTGCCGTTCTTGGGGATCACGTCGTGGATGGTCTTGCGGCGGTCCTCGACCTCGATCACCGCCGGGAAGGCGTCGGTGTCCGTCGGCCCCTCGCGCACCTCGACCACGCCCAGATGGTCGAAGTGCTCGATCATGTTGTTGATCTGGTCGGTGTAGCTGGTCGTGCCCAGCGGATCGATCCAGGCGGCGCGGTTGGCGAAGGCGGCGCGTCGCTCGGACAGCGGCCGCTTCTTGTCCATGACGATCTCGTAGTTCTCCTCGGTCAACACCTGGTCGGGGACGCGAGCGGGCCAGAAGGCGGGCACGTAGGGATCGTAGGCGGTGTCGTAGCCTGAACGACAGCTGGCGCTGTCGGTCTGCCACGGAACGGCCATCCACCGCGTGATGCCGCCGGGGATCTGGCCGTAAAGCGGGCCATTGGGGATGGTCATGCCGTCGCTGGTCAGCACCTCGCCCAGGTTCGGCGCGACCCAGTCGGGCAGCACGTGCGCGAAGCGGAACGGGGCCATGTACAGGGTCGAGGCGCGCACCGGCCAGGTCATCTCGCAGCCAGGATGGAAGGCATCGGCCAGGCAGAAGTCCAGCGCCGCCTTGGTGAGCACCTCGCCCTGTTCGGCCAAGGGGACCTGATCGATCGACGTCGGCGGAACGCGCTTGGGGTCGTAGTCGGCGTCGAAATCGCCCTTGGCCCACTGGTCCAGCATGGCCAGTTGGCAATCGCTGAGCGCTGCGTTCTGGCGCGGCGTCGGCGCCGCAGGGATGGCCATGGCGTCGCCGTACAGCCACGGCCAGGGCGTCGGCGCCCAGGAGTCGACCGCGAACCGCCGGAACGAGTTGGACAGGACGCGGCGGATCTCCTGGGTGGCCGGGCCCGGATCGGCCAGCTTGGCGATCCCTTCCGGCGTCATGAAGTCGAAGGCGCCGTTCCAGCCGAAGCCGGCGGCGAAGCCCGCATTGACCCACTGCAACCCGGCCATCCGCTCGAAGATCGGCAGGATGTCGTGGGTGAAGGACGGGCGCTTGGGCGCGGGCAGGGTGCCGGCCTTGATGGCGACGTCGCGCATCAGGTCCCACATGGTGCGCACCGACTTGCGCTGCGGGCCGAAATTGGGCGGGGCGACCACGACCCAGGCCGGGACCACCTCCAGCGGGACGCCGTTCAGCTTGACCTTGGCGGTGACCGGACCGTCGGAGATGTCGTCGTACCAGCCTTCGTTGTTGGCGAAGGTGATGGCCCAGCTGCCATCGCACGAGGCCGACTTGCCATGGCCGCCCAGCACGATCAGGCGCTGCTCGGCGTCGGTCGAGATCTCGCCGAGATAGACCTTGTCGCCCATGAATTCGCCGTCGTCGAACGCCCTGGGCTTGGCGGCGCGCCCGGCGACGTGGCGGGCCTTCGGGGTGATGGCCAGGCCCGCGCGATCGGCGATGGTGGCGTTGCGCAGAACCGTCGGCGGGGCTGAGGCGGCCTCGGGAATGTCCAGCGCCAGCTGGAAGCCGTACCAGGCCGATTTGGTGTTCGCCAGTTGGACGGACCAGTCGATCTGGACGTCGTCGTGCTCGCCGGTCAGCTCGCGCACGATCTCGCCCTTGGCGTTGACGCCGTAGACCCTGAAGCGAGCGGCCTGGCGTTTCAGCCGGCCGTGCTTGTCGCGATAGGCGCCGCGGGGCAGGGGCTCTGGATCGGGGGTTTCCGGGCCGAGATACCATTCGTCCGGGCTGTTGCCGACGCGGGCGATGCCGATCGGCGGATAGATGGCGGCCTTGACCACACAGGTGTCGGGCGGCGTGTCCGGCGCCAGGCGCGGCTGACGCGGCTCGGCCGGATCGCGCAGCGGCTGGCCGTTGGCCTCGTGGCGGGTGTCGGCGCTGGCGGCGTAGACGGCCTTGCGCACCGCGGCGATCGAGGACTCGGGAACCGGCGCCTGCTCGGGCGGGACGCGGAAGATGTTGAAGGCCAGCGACTGGCCGTAGGCGGCCTGACCGCGATCGTCGACGTCCTGGCGCGGGATCACCAAGGTGGCGACGTGGATGAACGGGCTCTCGGTTTCGGGCCACTCGACCGTGGCCTCGTCCAGCGGCATGGTCGCCGGGTTGGTGCGGCGCTGAACCATGAACTTGAAGCGGTATTCGCGCTTCAGCAGGCGGCCGGCCATGTCTGTGGCCAGGTAGTCTGGCGCGTCATTGGCGACGTTTTCCGGCGGGGTTTCGGGATCCAGCCGATACTTGACCGCCTGCTTTTGCCCCGCCCCGAACGGCAGGATGCCCCAGTAGGTGGTGGTCAGGACACTGCCCTCGACCTTGGCCATCTCGTTGAGGATATGGTTGGTCTTCGGGTGATGGGCCAGATAGGTCGGATAGTCGCCCTGGACGACCCCGGCATAGGTGAATTCGCACATCTCAGTCGCGTTATCGACGAAGAACACCGGATAGTTCTGCAGGATGAAGTCGGCCGTGTCGCCGGCCCCGCCATAGGCTTTCTCGCCCGGCACGCCGAACACCTTCAGTCCGATGCCGACCGTCGACTGGAGGTCGGGCGAGGTGGGCGAGGTGTCGCTGGAAAAGCGCATCCAGGCCGTCAGGCTTTCGTGGGCGAAGACGCCGACCTTGAGGTCAGCGGGAATGTCCTTGACCATTTCCAGTCGGCCGTGGGCCGCGCCGTGCAGCTTGCGGAACACCGGGCGCTCGGCCGGGGTCTGGCCCAGGCGGATGCGCTTCTTCTGGGCGATGTCGACGAACATCTCGATCAGGCGGTTGATCGGGTCGTCACCACAGTCGAAGCACGGCGGTATCGGCGGGTTTTGGCTGCTCATGATCCACATCCCAGATGATCGACGTCAGTAAAGGAGTTCATGCTTCTCTTGGTTGTGTCAACATCATCTTCTCGTCAGAGGCGCGCCACCTTTCGAAGCGGCGCCGCGACGCCCGTTGAGGCGACAGCGAGGCTAGGAGCGGAGAGGTCGCCTTGACGCCTTTCATCGCAGGCGCGCCTCCACAGCCCGCTATATGGCGCCGTTTTTCGTGTCCTGATCGTAAGCGCGGCCAATACGACCTTCAGCTAGTAGACCGGTAGGCGGAAGCTTGCTCAACCGGGGCAAAGAGCTCGATCTCCACCAAGGATTGAGTCCATTCTTCTGGAGCACCGCTTTGTCGGACGACGTCACGCCTCACTTTGTCGATGTCCACGTCGGATCACGTCTTCGCATGCGTCGTCGCGTGCTGGGACTGAGCCAGACGGTCTTGGCCAACGCGGTCGGACTGACGTTCCAGCAGCTGCAAAAGTACGAGCGGGGCCACAACCGGATCAGCGCTTCGAAGCTTTATGGCTTGGCCTTGAGGCTGCAGAGCCCCGTGTCGTGGTTCTTCGAGGGGCTGCCGTCGACGGACGCCGAGGAGGTTTCCGGGGCCATGCGCCAGGCCGAGGAACAGGCCCACGCCTTGCAGGCCTTCCTGCTATCCCCCGAGGGCCTTGAGTTCGCGACCCTGCTGCCGCGAACGTCAAAGAGCGCCCGCTCACAACTGCTCAATCTGGTGCGGGCGATGGCCGGGGAGGACGACGCGCCCCGCTGATCCGGCCCCGCCGTACGCCGCGCATCCCGAGCAGGCGCTCGGTCATTTGAGCCGCATTGGCGTCATCGCATCGGCGGTGCGGCGGTCGCGCCGTCCAGCGCGCTCCGCGCCAGGTTCGCCTTGGCGGTCACCTCGCGCGCATAGGCCTCGGCCTGGCCGACGGTCTTGATGGCCGTCACCTTGGCCTGGATGGCCGCGATCTCGGCGGGATCGCCGCGGGTCAGCTCGATGTCGGTCTTCGCCAGGATCTGCAGGAAGCCGATGCCGTTGCCCGACTCCGGCAGCGGCGAGGTATCGTCCGTCGACAGCACGGCCGGCGTGGCGGCCCTGACCATGGCCTCGGCGGGACTATTCAGCGTGGTGGGGCAGTCGGTGCGCGGTTCCGACAGCGACAGCAGGTGGGTGAGGGGATTGGCCTTGGCGTCGCGCTGGGTCATGAAACCCGTGCCGTAGAGGGCGTTCAGCGTCGCCGAGACCGAAGCATGGTCGTACAGCGTATGGTCCACCGTCCCGGCCGGGATCAGCGGCGAGACGATCACCGCCGGCACGCGCACGCCGTAGACGTCGAACAGGAAGCCACCTGAATTGATCGACAGGTCCTGCGGCGCGCCGTCGTCGGGCGGCGTGGCGGCCTGGGTCTGGACGCTGTCGTAAAAGCCGCCGTGCTCGTCATAGGTGATGATCAGCAGGCTGCGCTGCCAGACGGGCGAGTTGCGGATGGCCTCGTAGACGGTCTTGATCAGGCCCTCGCCGCCGGCCACAGAATCCATCGGATGCTGAGAGGATCCGCCGGTGTAGGAGCCGCCATAGACGTCGCCATAGTTGGGCTCGATGAAGGTGTAGGCGTACGGATAGGGGCCCTGGAGGTCCGAGGCGAAGCTGCCGATCGAGTTGGTGTCGACCCCATAGGTGATCCCCTTCAGCGACGAGACCTGCGGGATGCCGCCCAGCACCGAGCCGTTCTGGTCGGCGTAGATCCGCCACTGCAGGCCCTTGTAAGACAGCTTGTCGAAGATCGACTTACCGCTGGGATAGGTGAAGCCGTAGCCGGGCGCTTCCCAGGTGGCGATCTGCTTGCTGGAGGGCGAATCCGCCCAGCCGGCTGACGAGGCGCCGTGCACGAAGAAGCGGTTGGGCCAGGTCGGGCCGGGGATCGAGGCATGCCACGCGTCGCAGATCGCGAAGGTGGTGGCCAGTTGATAGATCACCGGCAGCTGCGAGGGCGTGTCCAGGCCCAGCATGGCGTCGCCCCACTCGGGCTGGGTCGGGAGGTTGGGATTGTCCGACGTGATCTCGCTCCGCGTCGTGGCGTAGTTCGAGACAAACCCGCTGTTGTCGGTCGCTGGATAGGCGGTCCACGGCTTGCGCTGCTGGGCGACCGCCGCGCCGCAAAGCTGCTCCAGCACATCGGGGAACTCGTGGCCGGGATCGGTGGGCATGGCCGATGGGCCGCCGGGGCCGAAGGTGTAGGTCTGGCCCTGATAGATATTGCTATCGGCGGGCGTGGCGACGGTCAGACCCGGGATCTTGGACAGGGCGAACATGTTGTCGAACGAGTGGTTCTCCAGCATCAGCACGAAGACGTTGTCGATCGCCGTATAGGGACCGGTCTTGTTCATGCCGGTGGAGGTCCCGCCGGACGCCACGTTGATGTCGAACGTGCTGGTGTTGACCGTGAAGCCCAGGGTCTTGCCGACGTCGCCGCTCTGCAGCTGGCATTCCTTCCAGTTGGCGACGGCCCAGGAGCCGACGCTGGAATAGAGGCCCGGGGTCGAGCCGTTCGACACCGCCAGCTTGATCGCCCAGTAGTCCAGCACCCAGCCGACGTTCAGGCCCAGGCGGAAATAGACGGTCAGCGGCCCGACCTGCTGGCCCGGCTGGGCGACCCAGGTCGCGCTTTGAGTGCCGTCGGTGCTGTTGTTGTGGAACAGGGTGATCGTGGCTTCGCCGTCGGTCTGGTTGGTCACATAGACCTGGGCCGACACCCGATCGACCGGGTTCATCGGGGTCGAGGTCCCGCCGGATTTCAGGTTGATGTTGAAGGTCGTGCTGCTGACCTGGAAGGTCAGGTTCTGGCCCGCGTCCGAACCTTGCAGCTGGCATTCCTTCCAGTCGCTGTATTGCAGGACGCCGGTGCTCTCGTAGAGGCCCGGGGTGGAACCGCCGGTGACATTGATCTCGCACGCCCAGTAGTCCAGCACCGACCAGGAACCGAAACCGGTGTTGAAATTGACCGTCAGCGGACCGACCGTCTGGCCGGGCTGGGCGGTCCATTGTCCCTGCTGGTTACCGTAGTCGGCGTTGTTGTGCATCAGGCTGATGGCGGCCACGCCATCGGTGGTGTTGGTGATGTAGACCTGAGCCGTTTGCGGCGTGGACATGACCTGACGTTCCCCATTTCGTCGGCGCGCCGATGGCGACAAACGGCGCGGTTTCGCGGACGGCGCGAGCCGGCATGCGAGCGGTTCTTGGACTAGGACCTGAGCAAGGGTGGGGGCGCCGCTCTCGGCGAGTCAATCGGAAAGGGATAAATACAAAAAACAATCATAAGGCGTTTGTCTGGTGGGCGCGCGGCTCTGGTGTAACTGCCATCAGTACATTCTTCCGATAATATATCTTAGACGAGATGTGGGTCTACTGGCGCCGCGGGTCTGGCCCGTCCGTGGCAGCTGCATGTCTTTTCCGCTGACTCCCAACGCGGCGCGTCGCATCTGCGAGTATCCGAGTTACCGCGCCGCGCCGCGTATTCACGATTTTCTCGCGTCAGCTTTGCAACTGGCTACCGTTTTGCGATCAGAGTTTCCTCGATACGCCGAGGCGTTCAACGGACGACCCCTGCCCGCGCCTCCGCCGGCGCATCCTCCCGAGCCGCCGGAGGAACTCGAAGCTTCCTCAGGAACTATGCCACCGCTTCAGGGAGGCCTCGATGACTGGCGCCACGATCAAACGCGATCTCAGGACGGGCCGTTCGCTCTGGGCCGACAGCCCTGGGCTGGGCGTCCCGGCGCGGCCGCTGACCGCCGCGATCAGCGTCGATGTGGCCATCGTCGGCGCGGGGATCAGTGGCGCGTTCATGGCCCACGAGCTGTCGAAGGATCACTCGGTCGCGGTGCTGGACCGACGCGCGCCGCTGATGGGGTCGACCCTGGCCTCGACAGCGCTGCTGCAATGGGAGATCGACCTGCCGCTCACGGCGCTCGCCCAGAAGATCGGCGCGGCGAACGCCAGGCGGGCCTATCTGAGGTCGCGCCAGGCCGTGGATGCGCTGAAAGGGATCGTGGCCGAAGAGCGCATCCCCTGCGGGCTAAAGGACAAGTCGTCACTCTACCTGGCGGGCGACGCCTACGGCCATCGCGCGCTGGAGGCCGAGGCGGAAGCGCGCGCGGGCATCGGATTGGATAGCCGCTATCTGAATTCAGCGACCCTGCGCGAACGCTTCGGCGTGGATCGAACCGGAGCCATCCTCTCAAGCGGTTCGGCCAGCGGCGACCCGGCCCGACTGGCGGCTGGGCTGCTGAGACGCGCTCAGGCGCGTGGCGCGAAGGTCTGGTCGCCCGTCGAGGTCCTGACGGCTGTCAGCGATCCCGACGGCGTGACGCTGCTGACCGACGCGGGTCATGCGGTGCGGGCCAAGTCGCTGGTGTTCTGCTGCGGATACGAATTCCCCAAGGGCGTTCCGACCCCGGGTGCGGAGATCATCTCGACCTGGGCGATGGCCTCGGAGCCGCGTCAGCGCTGTCCCGCCTGGCTGCGGGACATGCTGGTGTGGGAAGCGTCCGATCCATACCTCTATCTGCGCATGGGCGGCGATGGCCGCCTGATTGTCGGCGGTGAGGACGAAGCCTCCGCCACCGCGCACCAGGACAAGGCGAAGCTGGAGCGAAAGTGCGAGATCATCGCCACCAAGCTGAAGCGGCTGTTGCCCGACGTGGCGTTCAAGATCGACTACGGCTGGGCCGGCGCCTTCGGCGAGAGCGCGACGGGCTTGCCCAGCATAGGGCCGGTCGAGGGCATGGCGCACACCTGGGCCGTCATGGGTTTTGGCGGCAACGGCATCACCTATTCAGTCATCGCCTCGCAGGTCGTCGCGGCGGAGGTGCGGGGCGAGAAAGACCCGGACGCGGATCTCTACAGGTCGTGACTTGAGACGCCCCTACCCGCCCGGGTGCAGTCCAGGCGCTTCCTGGCCCGTGCGGCTGACATATTCGGTGTAGCCGCCGCCGTACTGGTGGACACCCTCGGGCGTCAGCTCCAGCACGCGGTTCGACAGGGCCGCCAGGAAGTGGCGGTCGTGCGAGACGAAAAGCATGGTGCCCTCGAAGTCCGCCAGGGCCGCGACCAGCATCTCCTTCGTCGCCATGTCGAGGTGGTTGGTCGGTTCGTCCAGCACCAGCAGGTTCGGCGGATCGAACAGCATCTTGGCCATGACCAGGCGCGCCTTCTCGCCGCCCGACAAGACGCGGCAGGGCTTTTCGACATCGTCGCCGGAGAACCCGAAACAGCCGGCCAGGGTGCGCAACGCGCCCTGCCCCGCCTGCGGGAACGAGCTTTCCAGAGACTCGAAGATCGTCTCTTCGCCGTCCAGCAGGTCCATGGAGTGCTGGGCGAAATAGCCCATCTTGACGCTGGCGCCGATATTGACCTTGCCCTGATCGGGCGCGGTGGCGCCGGCCACCAGTTTCAGCAGCGTCGACTTGCCGGCCCCGTTGGCGCCGAGGACGCACCAGCGCTCCTTGCGGCGCACCAGGAAGTCGAGGCCTTCATAGATCGGCTGCGCGCCGTAGCCCTTATGGACATCGCGCAGGTTGATCACGTCTTCGCCCGACCGGGGCGGGCTCTGGAACTCGAACTGCACCGACTGGCGGCGGCGCGGGGCCTCGACGCGTTCGATCTTGTCGAGCTTCTTCACCCGGCTCTGGACCTGGGCGGCGTGCGAGGCGCGCGCCTTGAACTTCTCGATGAACTTGATTTCCTTGGCCAGCATGGCCTGCTGGCGCTCGTACTGCGCCTGGCGTTGCGCCTCGCCCAGCGCGCGCTGCTGGTCGTAGAAGTCCAGATCGCCCGAATAGGTGATCAGCGAGCCGCCGTCGATCTCCACCACCTTGCCGATGATGCGGTTCATGAACGCGCGGTCGTGCGAGGTCATCAGCAGCGCACCCTCATAGTTCTTGAGGAACGCCTCAAGCCAGATCAGGCTTTCCAGGTCCAGGTGGTTGGAGGGTTCGTCCAGAAGCATGCCGTCGGGGCGCATCAGCAGGATGCGGGCCAGCGCCACGCGCATCTTCCAGCCGCCGGACAGCAGACCGACGTCGCCGTCCATGCGTTCCTGGCTGAAGCTGAGGCCGGCCAGCACCTCGCGCGCCCGCGCCTCCAGCGCATAGCCGTCCAGCTCCTGGAAGCGCTCCAGAACCTCGCCATAGCGCTCCATCACGGCGTCCAGGGCGTCGGCCTGGTCCGGATCGACCATGGCCGCCTCGAGCGTGGCCATCTCGGCGGCCAGCGCGCTGACGGGGCCGACGCCATCCATCACGGCGGAGACCGCGCTCTGGCCCGCCATTTCGCCGACGTCCTGGCTGAAATAGCCGATCGTCATGCCGGGATCGATCGAGACCAGCCCGTCGTCGGGCTGTTCCTGGCCGGTGATCATTCGGAACAGCGTCGTCTTGCCGGCCCCGTTCGGACCGACGAGGCCGACCTTCTCGCCCTTCTGAATGCCCATCGAGGCTTCGATGAACAGGATCTGGTGGCCGTTCTGCTTGGAGATATTGTCGAGGCGGATCATGGGCGGTCTGCTAACGCGCTTGCGACCAGAACGCCAGCCTTGGCGCCGCGCTTCTGTCCTGTGTCGACTTGGCGACCGCAACCTCGTCTTCCGGCCGGCGTTAGCCTCCCACATCCAAACAATCGGAAGACGCTCATGGCCACCCCGGCGAAACCCAAGGCCAAGACGGCCCCGCGCGACGGCGCCAAGCCCCCCATCAACGCGAAGGTCCCCCAGCCCGCCGGTCCGTCGACCGAGGGCGAGGTCCTGGTTGCGCCGGGCGGCGAGACGCACCAGCAGAGCGACGGTCCTGCCACCCAGCTGACCACGAACCAGGGCGTCCCGATCGCCGACAACCAGAACTCGCTGAAGGCCGGCGCGCGCGGCCCGGTGCTGCTGCAAGACTTCATCCTGCGCGAGAAGATCATGCACTTCGACCACGAGCGCATCCCCGAGCGCGTGGTCCATGCCCGCGGCTCGGCCGCGCACGGCTTCTTCGAGTGCCTGGAGTCCTGCGCCGACGTCACCTGCGCCGACTTCCTGCAGCGTCCCGGCGAGCGGACCCCGGTGTTCACCCGGTTCTCGACCGTGGCCGGCAACAAGGGTTCTGCGGACCTGCCGCGCGACGTGCGCGGCTTCGCGGTCAAGTTCTACACCCAGCAAGGCAATTTCGATCTCGTCGGCAACAACATGCCGGTGTTCTTTATCCAGGACGCCATCAAGTTCCCCGACCTGATCCATGCAGCCAAGCAGGATCCCGACCGCGAGTTCCCGCAGGCGGCAACCGCCCACGACACCTTCTGGGACTTCATCTCGCTGACGCCCGAGAGCATGCACATGATCATGTGGGCGATGAGCGACCGGGCCATCCCGCGCTCATTGCGGATGATGGAAGGCTTCGGCGTCCACACCTTCCGGCTGGTCAACGCCGCCGGCGACTCCACCTTCGTCAAATTCCACTGGCGGCCCAAGCTGGGCGCCCAGTCGGTGGTCTGGGACGAGGCGTTGAAGATCAACGGCGCCGATCCCGACTTCCACCGCCGCGACCTGTGGGAAGCCATCGAAGGCGGCGACTTCCCCGAGTGGGAGTTCTGCCTGCAGACCTTCACCCAGGAGCAGGCCGACGGCTTCGACTTCGACGTGCTGGACGCCACCAAGCTGATCCCGGAGGAGGTTGTCCCCCTGCGCGTGGTCGGCCGGATGGTGCTGGACCGCAACCCGGACAACTTCTTCGCCGAGACCGAGCAGGTGGCCTATTGCGCCGCCCACGTGGTGCCGGGGATCGACTTCACCAACGATCCGCTGCTGCAGGGCCGGTTGTTCTCGTACCAGGACACTCAGCTGAAGCGCCTGGGCGGGCCCAACTTCCACCAGATCCCGATCAACCAGCCCAAGTGCCCGTTCCACAACCTGCAGCGCGACGGCCACATGCAGATGGGCGTGCCCAAGGGCCAGGTGAACTACGAGCCGTCCAGCCTGGGCGCCGACGTGGCCCGCGAGTCGCTGGAGAACGGCTTCCACACCTTCCCCAATCCCGAGGCCGGCGAGCAGCTGCGCCTGCGGCCCGAGACCTTCGCTGACCACTACACCCAGGCCCGGCTGTTCTTCGCCAGCCAGACCAAGCCCGAACAGGACCACATCGTCGCGGCCCTGGTCTTCGAGCTCAGCAAGTGCGTGACGCCGCGCATCCGCGAGGCGGTGCTGTCGCGGCTGATCCACATCGATGCGTTCCTGGCCCAGTCCGTGGCCGAGGGCCTGGGCTTCCCCGGCAAGATCGTTCCCGCTCCCGCGCCGATCCCCGCCAAGGACATGGACGCCTCGCCCATGCTCAGCCTGCTGGCTAAGGCCGCGCCGACCCTGGAGGGCCGCAAGATCGGCGCCCTGGTCAGCGACGGCTGCGACGACAAGCTGGTCGGCAAGCTGAAGGCCGCCGTCGAGGCGGCGGGCGCCAAGCTGCAGATCATCGGCCCGACCATCTATGGCGTGACCACGGCCAGCGGCGCGCTGCTGCCGGTCGACCACAAGATCGACGGCGGTCCCTCGGTGCTGTTCGACGCGGTGGCGATCCTGCCGTCTGAAGACGGCGGCGAGCAACTGGCGATCGAGGCCGCCGCGGTCAACTTCCTGCGCGACGCCTATGGCCACCTCAAGGTCATCGGCTACCTCCCCTCGGCTTCGCCGTTGTTCGCGGCGGGCGGGATCGTCGACGTCGGACCGGATGACGACGCGGGCCTGATCGCCCTGCCCGACGCCAGCGTCGACGACTTCATCGCCGCAGCCTCGGCGGGCCGCATCTGGGCGCGCGAGCCGCTGGTGCGTCCGCCGCCCAAGCCCACGGCCGCGGCGGCCTGAGCGGCCCGACCTCGCATGATCGACTGCCTGATCATCGGCGGCGGGCCCGCCGGCCTGACCGCCGCGATCTACGCCGCGCGCTTCCACCTATCTGTCCAGGTGGTCGACGCCGGCGATAGCCGCGCGGCGCAAATTCCCCTCACCCGCAACCATGCCGGCTTTCCCGAAGGGATATCCGGCGTGGCTTTGCTGGAGCGCATGCGTGAGCAGGCGACCCTTTACGGAACGAAGCTGGTCGCGGGGCGCATCACGGACTTGAGGCCCATTCCGGACGGCTTCCGAGCCACGCTGGCGGATCGTGAGATTTCGGCCCGGGCCGTCCTGTTGGCCACCGGCGTGACAAACCGCCGCCCGCTGATGGACGATGATCTTCACGCCGAGGCGCTCCGGCAGGGTCGTCTACGCTATTGTCCGGTCTGCGACGGCTACGAGGTCACGGATCAAGTCGTGGCCGTCGTCGGCCGAGGCCCGCGAGCGGCCCGGGAGGCTGAGTTTCTGCGCGGCTATACGGCGGACGTCAGCCTGATCGGACTGACGGGCGAGGACGGCCTGGACGAAGCCGCCCGGACCCGTCTCGACACCATCGGGGTGAAGCGTTTCGCTGGACCAGTTCACGATTTCCATCTCGAGAGCGACGGGCTTGTCGTGACCTGCGCGGCCGGGCGCCTGCGGTTCGACGCCGTCTATCCTTCCCTGGGATCGGATATCCATTCGGACCTTGCGCGCGCCCTGGGCGCGGCGGTCACCGAGGAGGGCTGCATCAAGGTCGACAGCCACCAGCGCACCAGCCTTCCCGGCCTCTATGCCGCAGGCGACGTCGTGCTGGGGCTGGATCAGATCAGCCACGCCATGGGCGAAGCCGGGGTGGCGACCACCGCCCTGCGCAACGATCTCGCAGCGCTGGCGCCGCTGCTGCGCTGAACAGGTCTCTGGCGAGGGGATGACCTTGGCCTTGATCGAGGCGACGGCCGTCGCGGCCGTCGCCTAAGACCATCAGTGGCCCGCGAGCGCTGTACCGCCCAGGGTGGGCGTCTCGGGAACCGGCAGGCCGCCGGCCTTGTAGGTCGCGATCAGCTCGGCCTTCTCGGCCGCCATCTGCTCGCCCAGGGCGTCCATGTCGAGACCGGCCTTGCGGGCCTGGCTGAACATGCCTTCGACGCGCTGTTCTTCTTCCTTGACGTGGTGCTCGATCATTTCAGACAGCACCTTGACCTTGGCGTCGTAGAATTCGTCGTCCGGACCGCCCGCCTCGATCTCGGCGATCAGCACCTTGGCCCCGTCGTGCTCGACATAGGCTTCCTTCAGCAGATCCTCCTCCACCTTGCCCTCGCAGGCCGGATAGAAGATGTCCTCCTCGATCTTGGTGTGGACGGTCAGTTCCATGCAGATCTGCTCGGCCAGGGCCTTCTTCTTGCCGTCGCCCGTGGCGGCCTCGAATTTCGCGAACAGATCCTCGACCTTGCGGTGATCGGCCTTGAGCAGGGCCACGGCGTCGAGTTTAGCGGCTTGCGCCATCGTCTGGATCTCCATGAGACTTGTTGAGACAAGCAACGAAGGCCGGCGACAACTGTTCCGAACGGGATATGACTTGCGAGACGTTCGCGTTACGCGAAGCCGCAGCGTCGGATACTAGACACTCAAGACTATCGGCGATGCGCTCTGGTTCAACGATTGCCGTCAGGCTTACTGCTGACGTGCGAAGGGCCCGGCGCGTGACGCCGGGCCCTTCGATCTGTACGAAGCGACGCTGAAGTCAGCGCGGGTCGCGCAAATAGACGGTCTTGCTGCGCCCGCGCAGGAGCAGGCCCAGAACCACGCCGATCGTCGCGGCGATCGCCACGGCCGGCAGGGGCTTGCCCTTTACATAGCTCTCGACCGTGTCGAGGCGGTCGTGGATCTCGCCGCGCACCGTCTCCAGGCCGCCGCCCACCACGTCGCGCATGCCGCTGGCCAGTTGACCATAGGCCTGTTGGGCGCTGCCCACGGCTTCGTTCAGCTTGCCCTTGGCTTGGGTGGCGCCGTCGCCGGTCAAGCCGCCGAACGCGTCCTGAACCCGGCCGACGCCCTGCTTGGCGACGCCCATCACTTGATCGTCCATCGGTAATCCTCCGTTAGCCGCCGAAGGGCGACGCGCCAACTCAATCCGCGAACGCTATTGGCGTTCCTGAACAAGCGCCTGGAAGACTTCCGCGAGGCTTTCGGCCACCGCGTCCTGTCCGGTCGGATCAGCGATAATATCCTGGCGAACCTCCAGTTCGAGATAGTCCAGGCCGCGCGGATCAACGTGATGCGGGATGGTGAAATCGGTGCCGTCCATTGCATAGGGCGCGTTGTCGCCCACCAGGCCCTCCCCCACCCGCGCCCTCAGCGCCGCGAGGACCGCGTTCGAGAAGGGGGAGTCGCCGCGATGAAGAACGCCATAGAGCCAGGGCCGGACCTCTCCGCTGAGCGCAGGCGTGAAGCTGTGCAGCGAGATGACGATCGTCGCGCCCCCACGGCGATCGAGGGTCGTGGCGATATGGTCGTGGTAGGGCGTGAAGATCTCGGCGGCGCGCGCTTCACGCCCCGCCGCATCAAGGTTTTGGTTGCCGGGGATGGGCGTTCCGTCGCTGACCGCCGCGATCGAGCCTTCCGACCCCAGGGCGCGATTGCAGTCGATGACGAGCCGCGAATAGGTCTGGCGCACAAAGGTCGCGTCGAGGCGCCCGGCGAGCCGCACGCCCAGGCCCTCGACGCCGATGTCGCAGGCGATGTGTCGCGCCAGGTCGTGATTCTCCAGGCCCAGCGCCCCCAGTCGCCGGGGAATCGCACGACCGGCATGATCCCCCAGCAACAGAAACGGCGAGGAACCGCCCGGATTATCGACAGCCACCGGATCAATATCGCCTGCGACCAGCAGCCTCATCGACGGATCGTCCCGGCTCAGGTCACGCTGGTTCAATGTCGATCCTCTCGATCCGTCACCTGACGCGCTACCGCTATCGCAAGCCCGTCGGGTTTGGCGAGCACCGGATGATGTTCCGCCCGCTGGAAAGCTACGACCAGCGCCTGGTCAGCGCCGACCTGGTCATCGGCCCCGAGCCCAGCCTGATCCGCAACGTCCACGATGTGTTCGGCAATTGCGTGACCATCGCGCGCTTCGGCGAGCGGGCCCGCGAGCTGTCCTTCGAGAGCCGGGTGACGCTGGATCATCGCCCCCTGCCCGCCTTCGCCGGCGTCGACGGCGAGATCGAGGCCTATGGCGGCTCGATGCCGTTCGCCTACAGCCCCGAGGACATGCCCGACCTGCTGCGGTCGATGGAGCGGCAGCATCCGGATCCAGACGGCGCGCTGGAACGCTGGGCGCGCAGCTTCCTGCGCCATGAGGGCCGCACCAGCCTTCAGACCCTGTTGGCCGAGATGACCCAGGCCATCTACAGCGACTTCCGCTACGCCACGCGCCTGCATGGCGCGGCGCAGAGCCCGACGGAGACCCTGGCCTGGCGCAGCGGCACGTGCCGAGACTTCGCGGTGCTGATGATGGAGGCGGTCCGGTCCCTGGGCCTGGCCGCCCAGTTCGTCTCCGGCTACCTCTATTGCCCGCCGCGCCCGGCTGGCCTGCCCGTCAAGCTCGGCGGCGGACACACCCATGCCTGGGTGCGGGTCTATCTGCCGGTCTGCGGCTGGGTGGAGTTCGATCCGACCAACGGCATCGTCGGCAACGCCGATCTGATCCGCGTGGCGATCGCCCGCGATCCTCGCCAGGCCCTGCCGCTATCGGGCGGCTGGACGGGCGAGGCTGGCGATTATCTGGGCATGGACGTCGAGGTCGAGGTGCTGAGCGAGCATGATCGCCTCGGCGCGCTCGCGACGATGCGCGCGGCGCAACCGCCCGCGCAAGAGGACGTTGCCTTGGCCAGTTAGCCGTCAGGACACTCCATGCGCATCCGAGCTGGTTTCGAGATCACCTACGATTGCCCGGCGCCGACGCCGATGCTGCTGATGCTGAATGTCCGGCCCGAGCGCGAGGCCGACCTCGAGACGCCTGACACCATCCATATCGACAGCGGCGCGCCGATCGACGCCTATATCGACGGCTTCGGCAACCGCTGCAGCCGCGTCGTGCTGCCGGCGGGGCGCTCGGTGCTGTCGGCCGATTTCATCATCCGCGACAGCGGCGCGCCCGACCCCGTCCTGCCCGACGCCCGCGCCTGCGGGGTCGAGGAGCTTCCGCCCGAGGCGCTCGTCTTCCTGCTGGGCAGCCGATACTGCGAGACCGACACCCTGAGCGATCTGGCCTGGTCGCTGTTCGGCCAAACCCAACCCGGCTGGGCGCGGGTGCAGGCGATCGTCGACTACACCCACCAGCGTATCGAATTCGGCTATGCCCACGCCCGGGCCACCAAGTCGGCGTGGCAGGCCAATGCGGAGCGGCGCGGCGTCTGCCGCGACTTCGCCCACCTGGCGATCACCCTGTGCCGCTGCATGAACATCCCGGCGCGATACTGCACTGGCTATCTGGGCGACATTGGGGTTCCGGCGGTCGATGCGCCCATGGATTTCAGCGCCTGGTTCGAGGCCTATCTCGACGGGGAATGGCGCACCTTCGACGCGCGCCACAACACGCCGCGCATCGCCCGCATCCTGATGGCGCGCGGGCGCGACGCGACCGACGCGGCTATCACCACCTCGTTCGGTCCCGCGCTTTTGAAAAGCTTCATCGTCAGGACCGATGAGGTCATGGGGGCGACCTGAGGCTCGAACCTCGCGAAAGACATGTTGCTGGACTTTTGCGACTGGACGGGCGTTGTGCCCGTATGACCCTGACCGACGCCCAAAAACACGCCCTCGAAAACCTGGAACGCAAGCGTCAGGGCAAAGAGGTCCCGTACATTAACATCGCAGCCGCGCGCGTCCTGACCGATCTCGGCCTGGCGGAGCGGAAGGCGCAGGGCTGGGAGATCACCGCCGCGGGTTCGGAACTCCTGAAGACCACGGATCGCAAGAAGACCTAGCCGCCTACGATTGACCGCCGACAAGCGGATCGGGCGCGTGGCCGGAGTGACGGCCCCTCAAACGCTCCAGCTCCTGCTGCATGCGCAGGACCTGTCCGCTGAGGCTGGTGACGTCGCCCTGCAGCTGGGCGTTGCGACTTTTGAGATAGGCGTTCTCCCGACGCAGGGCCTGGGCGTCTTCGTCGGTCATGGGCGCGTTCCCCGGCTGGCGGGGCCTTGCGTCATGCGGATGACCGCCCGCAGCAGGGCGGCGCGATCGGGACTGAGGTCGGGCGCCAGCAGTTCCTTTTCCGCGCCCTCCCGGATCTCACCCTTGTGGCGGCTGCCCAGGAAGAAGGCTTCGGCCCGCACCTCCCGCGGCGACGCCCGGCGTGCGCCAAAGCTCGCCAGCAACGCTCTCCACGGACTCATCGAGACGCCGGAGCCGCGGACTTGTGGGCTGGATTGTTCGAGATGGCGGACATGACGTCCTTTCGGGCCGACGATTCCGCATGGCGCGGGCTGATCCGTGGCCTGGATAGGATAGCGCGGCGCGGGGGCGATGGCTCCCCATGTCGCAATCATTCCCGTCCAGGCGACGGTCCGTGCTAGGATTTTCACGCGGCGCGCAGTCACGCCATTCGGACAGGGTCCCAACGGGACGGTCCCAAGGTCCCGAAGCCGGGACACCGAACTCCCCTCATCATGATCGACCGCCACGGCTCAGGCCCGGACGACGATCTCCGCGCTTCGCCGCCGCCTGCAGAATTGGATAGCCGACATGATCAAACGAAGCCCTTTTCTCGCGCTGTGCGCCGCGGCCTATGTCGGCGCCGTCGGGTTTTCGGTCGCGGATCTCCTGCTCGATCCGCCCCTGAAATCCTACGTGATCGCCCCCGGCGACGACTGGACGCGGTGCGTCGAGGTGCGCGCCACCAGTGAGCGCCTGGCCCAACGGCAAGCCCAGAAATATCCGTCGCCGGCGAGGACGGAAGGCGACTGCGCCACCCTCCCCGCCGTCAAGGCGGTGGACCAACGCCTGCTGCTTGCGCGCGGTTTCAACACCCTGCTCATCGTTTCGGCCATCCTGGCGGCGTTGTGGAGCGTGGACTTTGGGGTCCGCGCCTGGCGCCGCGCCGAGCCGCTCGACGACCCGACCTAAGACGGGCGGCGCGTCATCGGTCTCGGTCGGACCACTCGGCACAATTGACATGACCAATAATTGACAAGCCTCCTGATTGGCCAGATATCTTTGCTCAACGCCGCGAGCAGCGTGGCGACCAGTAAGGCTTGGGAGGCTCCTATGAAGACCGCATGGTTCGCCGCGTGCGCCCTGATGACCGTCGCGTCCGCCGCGCACGCCGCCGACTACGGTCTGCTCGGCCCGAACTATGGCAAGGGCGCGGTGTCGCCGGCGCTGAGGGAAGCCATCGTCTCGCGCGCCGTCGCGACCCTGGATCGTCCGCCCGGCGCCATCCCCCATGCGCACACCGAGGGCACCCTGCCCGGCAAGGGCATCCGCGAGATCAGCATCAAGGCCCGCGAGGACCAGCCGATCGTGCTGAACTCCGCGCTGGCCTACCGCCTGACCGGCGACCGCAGGTTCCTGGAGACTGCGAGCCGCTATCTCGAGAACTGGGCCGACATCTATCAGATCTCGTTCAACCCGATCGACGAGACCGGCTTTGACACCCTGGTCATGGCCACTGACCTGACGGAGAGCGACCTGCCAGCCCCGATCCGCGCCAAGGTCGACGCCTTCTGGCGCAGGATGGCGGTCGGCTATCTGGACGCCATGGACGCCGGCCCGACGCACGCCGAGACCAACTGGCAGAGCCACAGGATCAAGATGGCGACCCTGGCCGCCTACCAGACCGGCGACGCCAAGCTGATCGCTCGCGCTCGCGAGGCCTTCCGCAAGCAGATCGGCGTCAACCTCTATGCCGACGGCTCGACCTATGATTTCCACGAGCGCGACGCCCTGCACTACGTGACCTACAACCTCGACCCGCTGATGATGGCCGCCCTGGCGGCCCAGGCGCATGGCGAGGACTGGTTCAGCTGGAAGAGCCCGACTGGGTCCAGCCTGCCCCATTCGCTGGACTGGTTGGCGGCCTTCGCGCGGGGCGAGAAGACACACAGCGAGTTCGTCAATTCCAAGATCCAGTTCGACCGCGACCGCGCCAATTCCGGCCAGAAGGAATATGCGGCGCACGACTGGGACGTCTCCAACGGCGTCAGCACCTACACCCTGGCCAGCCTGCTGGACGCCAGGTACCTGCCGCTGCGCGACGACCTGGTGAAGCGCACGGGCAAGAAGCCGGCGCCCTGGACCGATATCCTGCGCGCCTCGCGGCCTTAGGTTGACCCCGGTCCCCCCGCCTGACTTGATCCTGGCCAGGAGGACTCGATGACTCGTTCGAAGCGTATTTTGATTGGCGCCGGCGCTGCTGTGTTGGTGGCGGCGCTGATCGCCGGTTATCTGGCCTCGCCGATCCTCGCTCTGCAGGGCCTGACGGCGGCGGCCAAGGCCGGCGACAAGGCCGGCCTGGAGAGCGCGGTCGACTTTCCGGCCGTGCGCGAGAACCTGAAGAGCCAGCTCAAGGCCAGCATGACGCGCAAGTTGGAGGAAGACCCCAAGCTGCGCGACAACCCGTTCGCCGCTTTCGGCCAGATGTTGCTGGTTGGCGTCGTCGACAAGGCCGTCGAGACCTATGCGACCCCGGACGCCATCGCCAACATGGTGGCGACCAACGAACCGCCCAAGAGCATCAGCGCCACGCCGGGCGCTCCGGTCGTCGAGCAGGCCCAGCCAGAGGCTAAGAAGCCCAAGGCCAAGTCCGACACCGAGGTCCACTACGGCTACCTGGACCTCGATCACTTCCGCGCCACCTATCGCGACCCCAAGGACGGCGCTCAGGAGCCGTTCGGCCTGGTGCTGGAGCGTCGTGGTCTGTTCAAGTGGAAGCTGGTGAAGATCGAGCTGCCGGGCCTGGTCTAGGCTAGTCCAGCCGCCAGTCGATTACGGCGCCTTCATAGGCGTCGACGCCCCGTCCGATACCCGCGATGGCGCGGGTCATGGCGCCGCCGCGATCCAGGATCACGTCGGCCAGCGCCACCATCAGGACGTTGGGCGTGGCTTCAGGGCTGAGCGAACGGAGCTGCGTGGCCAGCGCCTGCTCCTCGCCGGCCGGCCGCTTGGCGCACGCCAGGACATAGGCCGCCGCCGTCGAGCGGCTGACGCCAGCGAAACAGTGGATCAATAGCGTGGGCGTCTCGCGGAGCGTCAGGATGGTCTCGACCATCGCCGCCGAGGGGGCGATCAAGCCTTCACGTTGTTCGGCGATATCATTGAAACGCAAGAGGGTTCTTGGCTGCGTTAAGGCCGGCGCTTCGGCGTCGGGCGAGATCAGCGACAGCACATGATCGGCCCGGCCCGCCAACCGCCCGACCGCCGAGATCGGACCGACCAGCAACCTCATGCCAGCGCCGCCGCGCCGAGCAGGAAGCCCAGCTCGAACACCTGCTCGACCGCCCCCAGCACATCGCCGGTGTGGCCGCCGATCAGCCGCCTGGCGGTCAGGGTCAGCAAGCCGGCCAGCAGCGCGCCGCCCGCGAGGCCGGCCAGGATCGCGCCGGGCGGCAGCAGGGCCAGCGGCCAGGCGGCGATCAGCAGGGCGACGATCACCTCGCCCGTCCGCACGCCTTGCGGCACGGGCTTCCACTTGCCGGCCTCGCCGCTCGGGGCATAGGGCGTCAAGCGCATGACTGCGACGGCGGCGGCGCGGCCCAGGCCGTGGGCGGCGAGCAGCAGGACGGCGGCGGCAGGCGTTCCGGCCAGCACGGCGACTTTCAGCGCCAGCACCCCAAACAGGGCGCAGACGCCATAGGTCCCGATGCGGCTGTCCTTCATGATCTCCAGCCGCCGTGCGGGCGTCTGGCCGCCGCCCAGGCCGTCGGCGGTGTCGGCCAGGCCGTCCTCATGGAAGGCGCCGGTGATCAGCAGGCCCACAGCAATGGCCAGGATCGCTCCCACCGGCGCGCTCCAGAGATGTTCTCCGATCAGCAGCACCCCGGCGCAGACCACCCCAACGCCCTGCCCGACCAGCGGAAAGTACCGGGCCGAGCGGGTGATCCAGTCGGGGGCGAAGGCCTTCAGCGTCGGCGTCGGGACACGCGTCAGGAACTGGACCGCGCAGAGCAGCAGCCGAACCTGATGCGCGAGCCAGCCCATGCTCAGAGCCGCCCGTTCAGCACGTCGTCCAGGCTGGCGACGTCGCTCAGCAGCCGCGAGGCGGCGCGGATGGCCGGCAGGGCCAGCAGCGCGCCGGTGCCCTCGCCCAGGCGCAGGCCCAGATCCAGCAGCGGCTCAACCTCCAGCGCCGTCAGCATCCGCTGGTGACCCTGCTCGGCCGAGCGGTGACAGAACACGCAGTAGTCCTTGGCGGCAGGAACCAGGCGGATCGCCGCCAGCGCCGCCGCCGAGGCGATGAAGCCGTCGACCAACACCGGGACCCGCGCCGACGCCGCGCCGATCACGGCCCCGGCCATCATGGCGATCTCCAGCCCGCCGAACTCGGCGAGGACGGCGGCGGGCTCCGTGGCGCCCGATCGCGCCGCCGCCCGCTCCAGGACCGCCAGCTTGCGGGCCAGGCCAGCGTCGTCATGACCGGTTCCTCGCCCGACGCACTCGGCCAGCGGCGCGGGGACCAGGCGGTGCATGAGCAGCGCCGCTGAGGCGGTGTTGCCGATGCCCATCTCGCCCAGGGCCAGGATCTCGAAGCCCTCGGCGGCGGCGTCCCTGGCGATCCGCGCGCCGGTCTCCAGCGCCTGGTCGACCTCGCCAGCGGTCAGGGCCGGCTCAAGGGCGGCATTGCGCGTCCCGGGCCGCACCTTTTCCGCCAGCAGGTTCGGATGGGGGGGCAGCTCGGCGTCCACCCCGGCGTCCACGACCCGCAGCTCGGCCCCGACCGCGCGGGCGAAGGCGTTGGCGCTGGCCTTGCCGGCCAGGAAGGTGGCGACCATGGCCTGGGTGACGCTGGAGGGATAGGCCGAGACGCCCTCGGCGGTCAGGCCGTGGTCGCCGGCGAAGACCAGCAGCAACGCCCTGTCCAGCGGCCGCTCGCCGGCGATCAAGGCCAGACGCACGGCCAGGTCCTCGATCCGCCCCAGCGCCCCCGGCGGCTTGGCCTTGCCGTCGATCAGCGCGCGCAGCCGCTCCGTCTGGCCATGGTCGACGGGGATGACAGGCGGCAAATTCATCGGAAATTCTCCAGGCCGGCGATGGCGGCCAGGGCGGGAATGTCGAAGGCCTGCTCCAGCGCCGCGGCGATCTCGTCCAGAGCCTGGTCGACGCGGAGGGCCTGGTCGACGGCATCGGACGCCGCGCCCAGTTCGGCCAGCAGAGCCGCCCGCGCCTCGCCCCGGTCGAACAGGCCGTGGACATAGGCGCCGCGCACCAGACCATTGGCCGAGACGGCGCCGTCGGTGACGCCGTCGTCAAAGGTCAGCATCGGCGAGACCGCGCCCGTGGTGCGGCCGACGTGCATCTCGTAGCCCTCGAAACGCGCCCCGCCGGCCAGCCGTCCCGCGACAGGTCGAAGGGTCTTGTCGCCGGTCATGATGGTCTCGACGTCGAGCAGGCCCAGACCCTCGACCGAGTCCGGCTGGCCTTCGATACCGTCCGGATCCGACACCCGCCGGCCCAGCATCTGGTAGCCGCCACAGACGCCCAGCACCCGACCGCCTCGGCGGACATGGGCGGCCAGATCGATGTCCCACCCCTGGGCGCGCAAGAAGGCCAGATCGGCCAGGGTCGCCTTGGTCCCCGGCAGGATGACCAGGTCCGCGTCGCCCGGCAGAGCCGTGCCTGGGGGCACGAAGGCGAACTCGACCTCGGGCTCGGTGCGCAGGGCGTCGAACTCGTCGAAATTGGCGATCCGCGACAGCATCGGCACGATGATCCGCACCTTGCGGCCGTCAGCGGTCGCGGCGCGGTCCAGCACCACGGCGTCCTCGGCCGGCAGGCGCCGCGCCGCCGCCAGCCACGGGGCCATGCCGAGGTCGACCCAGCCCGTGCGACGGACGATCTCGGTTCGGCCGTTCTGGAACAGGCTGGGATCGCCCCGGAACTTGTTGATCAGGAAGCCCCTGATCATCGCGCGATCCGCGTCGTCCAACACCACGTGGGCGCCGACCAGGGCGGCGATCACGTGGCCGCGATCGATGTCGCCGACCAGCACGACGGGCACGTTCGCCGCGATCGCGAAGCCCATATTGGCGATGTCGCTGGCGCGCAGATTGATCTCCGCCGGACTGCCGGCGCCCTCGACGACGACGAGATCGCTTTCCGCCTCCAGCGTTCGGAAGCTCTCCAAGACCGTCTCCAGCAGCGCCCCCTTGCCCTCCTGATAGCCGCGCGCCTTCCAGGTCCCGGCCATCTTGCCACGCACGATCAGCTGGGCGCCGACGTCGCTCTGGGGCTTCAACAAGACCGGGTTCATGTCGACGGTCGGGGACACCCGGCAGGCGAAGGCCTGCAGGGCCTGAGCGCGGCCGATCTCGCCGCCGTCGGCGGTCACGGCGGCGTTGTTGGACATGTTCTGCGGCTTGAACGGCCGGACGCTGAGGCCTCGATTGGCGAACAGACGACAGAGGCCGGCGACGAGCACCGACTTGCCGACATCGGAACCACAGCCCTGGATCATCAGAGCGGCCATGCGAATCCTCCCCGGACGAACCCGGCCCAGACGAACCCGGCGACTGCCAGCATCACCCAGAGGAGCCCGCACGCGACAACATAGATCCGCAGGGCGCGGGTAAGATCGGAAGGCGTCGCCGACCGGCCCTCGCCCAGCACCGGGCGTTGCGAAAGCGCGTCGTCATACCAGGCCGGACCGCCCAGGCGAACGCCGAGCGCCCCGGCCATGGCCGCCTCTGGCCAGCCAGCATTGGGCGAGGCGTGCTTGCCGGCGTCGCGCAGCATGACCTTCCAGCCACCGCGCCCGGCGAGCGCGATGACGCCGCCCGCCAGCCGCGCCGGGATCAGGTTCATCAGATCGTCAAACCGCGCCGAGGCCCAGCCGAACGCCCGCCACCGCGGCTCGCGGTGGCCGATCAGGCTGTCAGCCGTGTTGACGGCCTTATAGACGAACAGGCCCGGCAGGCCGGCGACCACGAACCAGAACAGCGGCGCTACGATCCCGTCGCAGAAGCTCTCGGCCAGGCTCTCGATCGCGGCCGTGGCGATGTCGCCTTCGCTCAGCCGCGCCACATCGCGGCCGACGATGTGGCCGACCATGATCCGAGCGCTATCCAGGTCGCCCGCCGCCAGGGGCTTCGCGACGGCGCGGACATGGTCGAACAGGCTGCGCTGGGCCAGGCCCAGGGTCCCGACCAGCACGATCGCCCAAGCGCCGCCGAGGGCCGCGACCAACCAACCCGCCAGGGCGCTGATCGCGACGATGGTCAGCAGGGTCACGACGCCCAGCAGGCGGCGGGCCGTCGCGCCGAATTCCGGCAGGTTGAGCCCCGCCTCCAGCGCCGAGATCAGTCCGCCGATCCAGACGACCGGATGCGGCACGCGCCGGTGCAGGGCGTCCGGATAGCCCACGGCGGCTTCCACGACGGCCGCCGCCAGGACGATCCAGGGGCTGGTGGACGATAGTCTAGCCGGCACGGCCCAGCACCTCGATCAGCGGACCGCCCTCGCCCGCGTGAAGGCGGACGACGACGCCATAGACGGCGGACAGGGTTTCCTGCGTCAGAGCCACATCGGGCGCGCCGTCGACGACGAGGCGGCCTTGGCTCAGCACCAGCACACGATCGGCGAAGCGGGCGGCCAGGTTCAGGTCGTGCAGGGTGACGATCACGCCCTTGCCCTGGTCGTGGGCCATGCGGCGGAACAGGGCCAGGGCGTCGAGGGCGTGGCCGGGATCCAGGCCCGTCAGCGGTTCGTCGGCCAGCAGCCAGTCGGTCTGGCCAGCCAGGCCCCGGGCGATCAGGGCGCGGGCCCGCTCGCCGCCCGACAGCCGGGTGACGGCGCGGTCGACGAAGGTCTCCAGGCCGGCGGCGGCGATGGCGGCGTCGATCGCCGCGCTGTCCTCGGCGCTAGGGCCGAAGGCGCCGAGGTGCGGCGTGCGCCCCAGGCCGACGAAGGCTCGGACGTCGACGTCCCAGGCGATCTCCGGCGTCTGGGCTAGAAAGGCGATGCGGCCGGCGCGCTGGCGGCCGGGCATGGCCGAGACCGCCGCGCCGTCCAGGGTGACCGCGCCGCTGTCCTGACGACGTAGGCCAGCCAGGCACGCCAGCAAGGTCGACTTGCCCGCGCCGTTCGGTCCGACGATGGCGATAACGCCGCCCTTTGCGAAATCGGCCGAGACGCCGTCCAGCACCGCTTGGCCGCCCAGGGCCAGGGTCAAGTTTCGGGCGGAAATCATGCCAACCTCCGCCGCATCGAGATCAGCATGGCCAGGAAGAACGGCCCGCCCAGCATGGCCATGGCGACGCTCAGCTTGACCTCGCTGGCGGCCGGGGTAAGGCGCACCAGGATGTCGGCGGCCAGGGTCAGGGCCGCGCCGCCCAGGAACGACGGCAGCAGCACCGCGCTCGGCTTGGCGCCCAGTAGCGGCCGCAGCAGGTGCGGAGTGATCAGGCCAACGAAGCTGATGACGCCGGTCACCGCCACGCTGGACCCAACCGCCACGGCGACGCCGAGGGCCATCAGCAGGCGCGTGCGCGACAGGTCGACGCCCAGCGACCTTGCGCCCTGCTCGCCCAGGGTCAGGGCGTCCAGCGAGCGTCCCAGGGTCAGCAGCAGGACCCCGCCGGCGACGATCCCCGGCGCGGCCAGCTTGACCTCGTCGACACTGCGGTCGGCCAGTGAGCCCAGCGTCCAGTTGACGATCTCGTTTACCGCCCAAGGGTTGGGCGCGAGGTTCAGGGCCAGGGCAATGCCCGCCCCGCAGACCGTCTGGATCACGAATCCGGCCAGGATGAAGGTGACGATGCTGGAGGTGACGCCCGCCAGGCCCAGCAGCGCCGCGACGCCAAGGCCGGCCCCGACCATGGCGGCCGCCGGCAGTATCCAGCTCGCCTCGCCCGCCGCACCCAGATACAGCGTCAGCACCGCGCCCAACGCCGCCGCCGCCGAGACGCCCAGGGCGCCAGGATCGGCCAGCGGATTGCGGGTGTAGCCTTGCAGCGCCGCGCCGGAGAGGCCCAGCGCCCCGCCGACCAGGATGGCCAGGATGGTGCGCGGCAGGCGCAGGCCAAAGACGATGGCCCAGCGCGGGTCGGCGCCGCCCGAGGTCCAGGCGCTCCAGGGCGCCCAGACGCGCCCGGCGCACAGGCTGACGCCGAACAGCACGACCAGCAGCGCCAGCAGGACGCCGCAGATCGCCCATGGACTCCGCAACTTCATGCGCCCTCCTTCAGAGCTTGGACCCGCACGCGAGCCATGGCCGCGGCGGTCTCGATCAGGACCGGGCCGCCGCAATAGAGAAGCTTTTCGGGCAGCGGCGCCTGGCGCATCCGCCCGGCCACGGCCTTTAGGGCAGGATGGGTCATGATCCGGTCGGCCCAGCTGCGCGCGCCAGGCGCGGAAACGCCGACCAGCAGCACCTGAGGCGGATCGGCCAGCAGGCGCTCCAGCCCGACATTGCCCCAGGTCTTCAGGCCGAAGCGGCGAGCGACATTGTCGAAGCCGGCGTGGTCCATCATCTCGTCGACCAGGGTGCCGGGACCGGCCGCGAAGCCGTTGGGCTGATAGATCAGGGCCGTCAGTCGCCGGGCGCCCGGCGCGGGCTTGGCGGCCGCGATCGCCGCCTCGATACGGGCGACCAGGGCCTCGCCGCGGTCCGGATGGCCGACCAGCCTGGCCACCTTGCGAACCTGGCCAAGGCTCTCGTCGATCGACTTGGGAACCTTGAAGCGCTGGACCGGCACGTGCAGGCGCTTGAGCGCATTGCGCGTCGCCAGCGCGGAATGCTGACTGGCCAGAACGAGGTCGGGCATCAGGTCGATGACCTCCTCGGCGCTCTCCCAGGTGTAGGGCAGCGTCCGGGCCTGGGCGGCGACGGTGGAGGCCTGCGCCTCGCGGGCATAGTGGCTGAGGGCGGCGATCTGGCTCCGGTCGGCCAGGTGGACCAGCATGGCGTCCAGGCAGCTGTTGAGCGACACGATACGCCTGGGGATGGGCAACGGAGCACCCGCTGTGATCGCCAGGGCGCCGGCTATCGCTTCACGACGGTTCATGACGTCACCGCCTGAAGAGCATGTTTTAAGCGATTGAATTCATTGCATGAAGGTAGGCCAATGCGAAGTCGGTCGGGACGATCGGCGAAGGGCCGCGTCAGCACACCCCGAGCGCAGAGCTGGGTGAACAGGCCGCGCGCGTCAGGCGCTTCGACCCAGCGGAAGAGATCGCAGCCGCCAAGGAACTTCAGGCCCGCCTCGGCCAGGACCGCGTCGACCGCGCCCGCCTGGGTCGCCAGCCACATCCGGGTCCGCGCCTTCCAGGCGTCGTCGGCATAGGCCGCCAGCCCCATGGCCAGAGCGTCGGCCCCGACCGGCCAGTCGCCCAGAAGCGCACGAAATTCCCCCGTGAACATCTTGTTTCCAATCAGGAAACCCAGCCTAACTCCCGGCAACCCGTAGAACTTGCCGAACGAGCGCAGGGTCACCAGCCGGTCGATCTCCAGGTCGGCGACGCTGAGCTCCGGCGCGACCTCGCCGAAGGACTCGTCGACGACCGTCCAGCGGCCAGCGTCCGACCGTTCCTGCGCCAGAGCGGCCAAGGTCATCCGCTCGATCCGCCGGCCGTCGGGATTGTTCGGATTGACCAAGACCAGCACGTCGGCGCCCAAGGCGCGGAGATCGGCGACCGACATGATGAGGTCCGGCGTCGACCCCGCCCAGGTCTCGACATGGCCGCCATAGATCGGGGCCAGCAGCGCGACCCGCCCCCCGCCAATCAGACCGGGCAAAAGACGCAGAGCCGCCTCCGCCCCGGAGGTCGCCACCACGCGGCCAGCATCGGCGACGCCGAAGGCGCGCGCGGCGACCGCCTCCAGTTCAGCCAGCTCAAGCGGATCGGGCAGCCGGCGCAGGGCGTCGGCCGGCGCCCGCTGGCCGGACCACGGCTCGGGATTGATCCCAGTCGACAGGTCCAGCCAGGGACGCGGCGCGTCCGGAAAAGCGGCCATCGCCTCGCGGAGACGGCCGCCGTGCCGGAAGGCGCCGATCGTGGAAATCGACGCCGACATCAGCCTAGAACCGCGCCCGCAGGCCCACGAAGGCCCCGCGTCCCGGCGTCCCGTAATTCAGGATGGTCTGGTAGTCCTTGTCGAACGCGTTCTCGACCCTGCCGAAGACCTCGAGGGTCTCGTTGATCGGATAGGCCGCGCGCAGGTCGACCAGGGTGTAGTCCTTCACCACCTGGGTGTTGGTGTCGTTGTTGTAGGTCTTGCCCACGTAACGCACCGCCACCGTCGTGGTCAGGCCCACGGGCCAGCGATAGGCGGCCGACAGGTTGCCCATGTTCTTCGGGCGGCGGGTCAGCTGCTTGCCCTTGCTGGCGCCCGAGTCGGACTCCGCGTCTGTGTAAGTGTAGTTGCCGGTGATCGTTAGGGCCTCGATCGGCTTGACCTCGCCGATCAGCTCAACCCCTTGCGTCTTGGTCTTCTGGACGTTGTCATAGTAGCCGAAGCGGAACGCGCCGTTCGGATTGCACAGGGCCGTGGTCGAGCCAGAGGCGCACGAGAAGAAGCGGATCTCGTTGTCGGCCTCGCGGTGGAACCATGTGGCCGAAGCGCGGGCCTTGCCGCCGAAGAAGCGCTGCTCGATCCCGGCGTCCCAGCTGTCGAACTTTTCCGGCGAAAGGCTCTGGTTGCCGTACTCGCTGTAGAGTTCGTAGAGACCCGGGGCGCGGAAGCCCTGGCCGAAGCTGGCGCGCAGGACGGTGTCGCCTTCGTTCAGCGCCCAGGCGGCCGCGACCTGCCCCAGGGTGTGCGAACCATAGGTGTCGTGGTCCTCGTAGCGCAGGCCGCCCGTCAGGGTCAGGCCCTTCACCGGCTCGACCTGCAGCTGGCCATAGAGGCTGTCGACGCCGACGCGGCCAGTGCTGAACGCGGGGTTCGGCTTGGAGACCGACGGCGAGCGCGTGCGCATACGCGCCTTCTCGGTCTCGGCGCCGAAGGTGGCGGTCCAGGTGTCCGAGACCGCGAACACGCCCTGGTATTCAAAGCGCTTGTTCTTGCCGGCGGCGTCGAAGGTCAGCGGCGCGGCCGGGCGGGCGGGATTGATATTCTCGCGGTCGGTGTCGGTATAGGCGTAGCCGAGGCGGTTGTTCCAGCGACCATCCAGCAGGGCGAAGTTCAGGCCCGTATAGACGACCAGTTCCTCGGTGCGACCGAACTCGGCGCTGTCACCGTTGAAGGTGTCGAAGTCGTTCTTGCCCTTGGAGTAGACCGAGCGGACCTCGGCCGAGATGTTTTTGGCCAGGGCCACGCGCACGCGGCCCGACAGGCCGGTGTTCTGGTAGCCGTCCTTCTCCTTGCCCAGCTTGTAGGAAGAGAAGCCGTCGGTGGTGTAGTAGCCGCCGGCCAGGCGCCAGGTGATCTTCTCCGAAGCGCCGCCGACGCCGGCCCGCAGGTAGCCGGTCTTGCGCGCGCCGCCTTCGGCCTCGATCGAGCTGGTGAAGGGGACGGTGGGCTCGGCGGTGACGATATTGACCACGCCGCCGACAGCCTGGCTGCCCCACAGGGTCGACTGGGCGCCGCGCAGCACCTCGATGCGCGCGATGTCGCCGACCAGCAGGTTGCCGCTGTTGAAGCCGCCCTGGGTCGAGGACGGGTCATTCAGCTTGACGCCGTCGATCAGCACCACGGTGTGCTGGGTCTCGGCGCCGCGGATATTGAGGCTGGTGGCCGTGCCCGGCCCGCCGTTGCGGGTGAAGCTGACGCCTGGCGTCTGGGCCAGCAGCTCCGTCACCGAGATGGCCTGGCTGGCCTCGATGGCGGCTTGCGTCAGGACGGTGACCGACGCGCCGACCTTCTCGACCGGCTGAGCGGTGCGCGTGGCGGTGACGATCAGTTCGGCGACGCCATTGGCGCCGACAGCGCCGGCGACATCGGCCTCGGGGGCCTTCTGCTCGTCGGCCATGGCCGAACCCGAGACAAGGAGGGTTGCGAGCGCGGTGGAGCTCAGGAACGTTCGGATCATGTTTCAATCTTCCCAGTTGAACGACCCGCACGGCTGCCCGCGACGTACTCGCCAGCTGGACAGCCACGCGTACGCCCCGGACCGTCGCGCGGCCCTTTGACTGTCGTTTCGCGGGAGATCCCGTTCGTTCGGCGCACCCCGGCCGAGCGATGAACGACTGCGCCGGGCAGGTCTCCTGGCTCACGGGTCATCGCTCTTGGCGTCGCCTTCCCAGGGTCCGAAGACCCCAGTGGCATGTGACGCTAGAACTCGCCGCTTACAGTTGCGGGGGCAGCCGAGGTCTTGAACCTCGTTCCCTTTTAATCCTCTTTCGAGGAGCCTGGTGCGGGGGCAGCCCTATAGGCTGCACCGCTTACGGTCAATGTGGAGCTTCCATGACGTCGATCCTGGTGCTGGGCGGGGCCCGTTCCGGCAAGAGCGCCTTCGCCCAGAAAGCGGCGGAAACCGCTGTCTTGGCGGGTTCGCCGGTGCTGATCGCCACCGGCCAGGCCTTCGACGACGAGATGGCCGAGCGCATCGCCCGCCACCAAGCCGACCGCGGCGAATCATGGAGGACGGTGGAGGCGCCGCTGGCCCTGGCCGAGGCGATCGCCGCCCTGCCCGCCGACGCCGTGGCGGTCGTCGACTGCCTGACGCTGTGGCTGTCGAACCTGATGTTGGACGAGCGCGACATCGCGGCGGCGGCGACCGCCCTGGTCGAAGCCGTCGCCGCCTGCCCCGCTCGCCTATGGCTGGTCAGCAACGAGGTCGGCCTGGGACTGGTGCCAGAGACGCCGCTGGGCCGACGCTTTCGGGATGAGGCCGGACGGCTGCACCAGCGGCTCGCCCAGGCGGTCGACGAGGTCTATTTCGTGGCCGCTGGGTTGCCGTTGAAGCTGAAGCCGCAGGGGTGAAATCCCGTCGACGTGCGGGCGTTGAATCCCTCTCTCTAAGAGAGAGGGAGGGGCCCGCGCCGCAGGCGTGGGAGGGTGAGAGGTTTCACGGTTGGCCGGGAAAACCCTCCCGTTTCAGCCGCTTGCCTTGTCATTGCCCTGTCCGGATAGTGTGTAACCTCTCACCCTCCCATGCTGCGCATGGGCCCCTCCCTCTCTCAAAGAGAGAGGGTTTCATGGGGATGGCACGAGCATTCGCCGCCCCGCGTCCCCGGCTTCAAAACCTGCCGTATTCTCTCTTCACCTCGTCGCGAGGAAAGGGCGCATGGCCAGCGACCGTTGCGGCGATGAGGGGCGATCGAGCGGGCGCGCTCGTCGGCGCGGGCTCAAGGCGACTTGGGGCCGCAACTGCACCATCCCCGAGGTAGTCGACCCTGGAACACAGAAACGACGGTGGATGCAGGCCGAGGAGAGCGACAGGGGAGCTGAAAGGCTCCTGACCGGGACCAGGCTTCGCGGCCTGGCCTGCCCGTCGGAGGCTTCAAGGGCGAACAGGCGCGAACAGCGTCGGGACGCCACGCTTCCGGATAACGACCGCGCGGAGCGTCTGCCTTCGTCGAAACGGTATTTCTATTTCCAAACTCCGGACGCTGTCCGGCGCTCCGCATCCCTTTCCACACCTTCAGCGGGCAGCCGCGTGAAGTGGCGGAGCCGTGCAGCGTCAAAGGAAGAGGCTGGCGCTCGCCGGACAATGCTCGCACACTCATTCAAACGGTCGTTCAGCGGCCTTCTAGTGTCCGAGCGCGAGCAACAGCGCGGGGAGGAGTAACCAGATGACGCAGCGACGGTCTTCGTGGGCCCTGGCGGCCTTCGCCTCGCCCAACATTCCCATCGCGGCGCTCGGCCTGCCGCTCGTGGTCTACCTGCCCGAATTCTATGTCAGCACGATCGGGCTCTCGCTCGCGGCGGTCGGCGCGGCCTTCCTGTTCGTGCGTCTGATCGACATCTCGCTGGACCCGTTCCTGGGCGGGATCATGGACCGTACGCGCACCAAGCTCGGACGCTTCAGGCCCTGGCTGCTGGCGGGCATGCCGGTGGTGGGAATCGGGGCCTTGGCCCTGTTCATGGGCCAGCCCGGCGCCAGCGCCTTCTACCTGTGGGGCTGGCTGCTGCTCACCTATGCCGGCTATTCAATGGTCGTCCTGTCGCACACCGCCTGGGGCGGCGTGCTGTCCAGCGACTATCAGCAGCGGTCGCGGATCTATGGCTGGTGGCAGGCCGGCAACATGGTCGGCATGATCCTGGTGCTGTGCCTGCCGCCGCTGCTGGTGGGCGTCTTCAAGACCGGCCATGCCGAGGGCGTACGCGCCATGGGCTGGTTCATCGTCGCCCTGCTGCCGATCACCATCCTGATGGCCGTCCGCGTCGTCGGCGAGCCCGCCGCGCCGGTCGTGCGACACGCGGCCGGCATAAAGCAGTATCTGGCGCTGCTGGGCCGTCCGTCGGTGCGCATGTTGCTGCTGGCCGACCTGCTGATGGGACTGGCGCCGGGCATCGCTGGGGCGCTGTTCCTGTTCTTCTTCGAGCGGGTGAAGCATTTCGACAAGACGCAGTCGGGCGTGCTGCTGTTGATCTATTTCCTCGCCGGCCTGCTCAGCGCGCCGCTTTGGCCCTTGCTGGCCAAGCGCATCGGCAAGCACCGCGCTCTGTCCGTCGCGGCCGTGATCTACGCCATCGTCCAGGTCGCCACCGTGTTCACGCCGGTCGGCAATTCCGGAATCGGCATGCTCGTCCTGATCCTGGCTGGCATCCCCTACACGGCCGCGCCCGTGCTGGTGCGCGCCATGATGGCCGACATCGGCGACGAGGAGCGGCTGACCAGCGGCGTCGACCGCACCGGCCTGCTCTACGCCATCCTGACCGGTACGGTGAAGCTCGGCTACGCCCTGGCGATCGGGGCCTTCCCGGTCCTGCAGTGGATGGGTTTCGACCCCAAGGTTCCGACCGTCTCCGGCGACAACGCGCTGATCGCCATGTACGCCGTCGTCCCGGCGACGATGGGACTGGTGGTCGCCGCCATCATGTTGCGCTATCCGCTGGATGCGACCCGCGTCGCCGAGATTCAGCGCCAGCTCGCGGCGATGGATGCGGCGCAGGGGGGCGCCCCCGCAGCGGAGCCGGAAGCCAATGTCCTCCCCCAGCAAGTCCCCGCCCCTGGCCCCGCCGAATGAAGGCTCTCAAGGCGAGGGTGGCCACCCCATCTTCCGCCTGGTCGAGATCATGGCCAAGCTGCGCGATCCGGACGGCGGCTGCCCCTGGGACCTGGAGCAAACCTTCGCGACGATCGCGCCCTACACGGTCGAGGAGGCCTACGAGGTCGCCGACGCCATCGAGCGCAACGACCTGCCGGAGCTACGCGACGAGCTAGGCGACCTGCTGCTGCAGGTGGTGTTCCATTCAAGGATGGCCGAGGAACAGGGCGCGTTCGACCTGAAGGACGTGGCTGCGGCCATCTCCGACAAGATGATCCGCCGCCATCCGCACGTGTTCGGCGACCACGCCTATGAGGACCTCTCGGCCCAGATCGCCGGCTGGGAGGAGCTGAAGGCCCAGGAGCGCAAGGCCAAGGCCAAGACCGGGGTGCTGGACGACGTGCCGGCGGGGCTCCCCGCCCTCACCCGCGCCGTCAAGCTGACCAAGCGCGCCGCCCGCGTCGGCTTCGATTGGCCCTCGGCACGAGAGGTCCTGGACAAGCTGCGCGAGGAGACCGCCGAGATCGAGGTCGAGATCGAGGCCGGCGACATGGCCAAGGCGCGCGAGGAGCTGGGCGACATCCTGTTCGTCTGCGCCAACCTTGCTCGCAAGCTCGACGTCGATCCCGAAGACGCCCTGCGCGCCACCAACGCCAAGTTCGCCCGCCGCTTCGCCTTCGTCGAGGCGGGCCTGGCCGAGCGCGGCAAGACGCCCGACCAGTCCGATCTGGCGGAAATGGACTCCCTGTGGAACGACGCCAAGGCGGCCGAGAAGAAGGGCTAGTCGCCCTTCCCCTCGGCGCTTCTAGTCGACCGTGCCGACCAGGGCGCCGGGATACTGGCGCTCGAACCGGCCCAGCGCCTGACTGTCCAGCCGGGTGACGATGGTGACGTCGCCGTCCGGACCGTCGTAGCGGTTCAGCACCCGCCCGTTGCGGTAGATCCAGGCGATGGCCTGGCCATCCTGGGCCTTCAGCTGGATCTCGACCGGCGGCGAGTCGTCGATCAGGCCACTGATCCGACGCAGCAGGGCTTCGCAGCCCTCGCCCGTGACCGCCGAGACGGCCGAGGCCTCCTTGCGCCGGGCATGACCCTCGACGACCTCGCGGTCGTCTTCGGAAAGCAGGTCGACCTTGTTCCAGACCTCGACGACGGTCTTGCCCTCGTCGAACGTCACGCCCAGTTCGGCCAGCACGGTCTGGACGTCGCGGGCCTGGGATTCGCTGTCGGGATTGGCCACGTCGCGGACGTGCAGAACCACGTCGGCCTCCTGCACCTCCTCGAGGGTGGCGCGGAAGGCCTCGACCAGCTCGTGCGGCAGGTCGGAGATGAAGCCGACGGTGTCGGACATGATCGCCGGCCGCCCGTCGGGCAGCTTCACGGTGCGCAGGGTCGGGTCCAGCGTCGCGAACAGCATGTCCTTGGCCAGGACTTCCGCCTCGGTCAGGCGGTTGAACAACGTGGACTTGCCGGCGTTGGTGTAGCCGACCAGGGCGACGGTCGGATACGGGACCTTCTTGCGGGCGCTGCGGTGCAGTGTCCGGGTGCGGCGCACCTCCTCCAGCTCCTTCTTGAGCTTGAGAATGTTGTCGCGGATCAGACGGCGGTCCAGTTCGATCTGGGTTTCGCCGGGCCCCCCGGTATTGCCGGTGCCGCCGCGCTGGCGCTCAAGGTGGGTCCAGGTGCGGACGAGGCGCGAGCGTTCGTATTCGAGTCTGGCCAGCTCGACTTGCAGACGGCCTTCACGGGTCCGGGCCCGGCGGGCGAAGATCTCGAGGATCAGCCCGGTGCGGTCCACGACCTTCACCTCCAGCGCCTTCTCGAGATTGCGCTGTTGGATGGGCGTGAGCTGGTCGTCGAAGACGGCGACGTCGATGTGCTCGACCTCGCAGATCACCGCGAATTCCTCGATCTTGCCCTTGCCGAACAGGGTCGCCGGCGTGACGGCGCGCAGCGGCGCGATCACCGTCTCGACGACGTCGAGATCGAGTGCGATCGCGAGGCCGACGGCTTCCTCGAGCCGGGATTGGGGATCCCGGGCCTCGATGGCCGCCTGGCCGCGCAGCTGCCGCGCCGGATGGATGACAAGCGCCTTCAGGATCGGCGCGGCGTGGTCAATCGACCTGGATGTGGATTTGGACAAGCGTCTCTAAATTCAGTCGTCGGAGTCGGCGCTGGGCTCATAGAGCTGAACAGGCTGAGCCGGCATGATGGTGGAAATGGCGTGCTTGTAGACCAGTTGCGACTGGCCGTCGCGACGCAGGAGGACGCAGAAATTGTCGAACCAGCTGACCACGCCCTGCAGCTTCACGCCGTTGACCAGGAAGATGGTGAGCGGCGTCTTCGACTTGCGCACGCTGTTCAGGAAGGTGTCCTGAAGGTTTTGTTTCTTCTCGGCAGACATCGGGGGTTCCCCTCTCATTGTTATCGGAGGGCAACACGCCCCCCACACAAACAAGGCCATGCTAGAGGATTTTTCGCCGAAAGCGACAAGCGCGCAGGGAAAATTTCCGCAAGACCGCGCGGACCGAAGGCTCGTCGATCGAATATCGCTCCGATCTCAGACGGCTTTTTGGCGCGCTCGCTCGATATAGGAGCGCCGCAGGCCGATCGCCACCGGACCAGGCGCTCCGTCGCCCAGCTTGACGCCGTCGACTTGGGTGATCGGCGTGACCAGCGAACCGGCCCCGGTAATGAACGCCTCCCTCGCGGCCTGGGCCTCGGCGATCGTGAACGGCTTCTCACTGAACGGCAGGCCGGTCTCGCGGATCACTTCCAGCAAGGTCGAGCGGGTGATGCCGCGCAGGATGTTGGCGTTGGTGTCGCGGGTGCGCAGCATGCCCTCGGCGTCGATGATCCAGGCGTTGGACGAGGCACCTTCGGTGACGAGGCCCATGTCGTCGACGAACCAGGCCTCGATCGCGCCGCGCTCGCGGGCCGCCTGCTTGGCCAGGGCGTTCGGCAGGAGGCCGATCGACTTGATGTCGCAACGCCCCCAGCGGTTCTCGGGGACCGAGATCACCGAGGCGCCCTTGGCGGCCTTGGATTCGGTGGCCGCGCGGTCCAGCGACTTGGCGGTGATGACGATCGAGGGCGGGACGGCCGGGTTCGGAAAGGCGTGGTCGCGCCTGGCGACGCCGCGGGTGATCTGGATGTAGCAGAGCCCTTCCTTGACCTTGTTGCGTCGCACCGCCTCGCGCAGGACCAGGGTCAGCGATGCCTCGCTCATCGGATGGGCGATGCGCAGCTCGTCCAGGCTGCGCCACAGGCGGGCGAAGTGGCCTTCGGCGTCGGCCAGCTTGCCGCCAAACACGGCCCAGACCTCGTAGACGCCGTCAGCCAGTTGATAGCCGCGATCCTCGATATGCACGGCGGCCTCGCCGTGACGCACGAAGCGGCCGTTCACATAGGCGAAACGCGACATCTACTCTTCCTCCTCCGCCCGGGCGCCGGCCACGCCCAGGGACTTCAGCTTCCGGTGCAGCGCCGAGCGCTCCATCCCGATGAAATTGGCGGTGCGCGAGATATTGCCGCCGAACCGCAGGATCTGAGCGTTTAGATATTCGCGCTCGAAAAGTTCCCGGGCCTCGCGCAGCGGCAGCGCGATGATCCGCTCGGCTCCGATCGCCCCGGCGTGGCCAGCGCTGGGCTGGTCGGCGCCGGCTAGCATATCGGCGGTGATCACCTCGCCCGGCTCGCCCGAAGCCAGGATCAGCATACGCTCGACGTTGTTACGCAGCTGGCGGACATTGCCCGGCCAGGTCTGCACCTGCAGCGTGGCCAGTGCATCCTCGCCGAGCTTGCGGCGCGCCAGACCGGTGGCCTCGCTGATCTTGTCGACGAAGTAGGCGATCAGCTCGGGAATGTCTTCGCGACGTTCGGCCAGGCCCGGCACGCGGACCGGCACCACGTTCAGGCGGTGGAACAGGTCTTCGCGGAAGCGCCCGCTGGTGATCTCGTCACGCAGGTCCCTAGAGCTTGACGAAATCACCCGCACGTCGACCTGGACGTCATTGTCGCCGCCGACCCGGCGGAAGCGCTGCTCGACCAGAACCCGCAGGATGCGGCCCTGCGTCTCGCGCGGCATGTCGGCCACTTCGTCGAGATAGAGGGTGCCGTTGTGAGCGCGTTCGAACACGCCGATCTTGCGCGGCCGACCGCCCTCGCCTTCCTCGCCAAACAGCTCGACGTCGAGACGCTCTGGGGCCATGCCGGCGGCGCTGACCGCCACGAATTCCTGCTTGGCGCGGGTGCTTGCCCCGTGGATCAGGCGCGCCACCAGTTCCTTGCCCGAACCCGGCGGGCCCGAGACGAGGATGCGGCTATTGGCCGGGGCCACCTTGAGGATCAACTGCCGCAGGGCCTGGGCCGGCGCCGACTTGCCGATCAGGCCATCCGGCGTCAGGGTCTGGGTCCGCAGGCGACGGTTCTCGCGGCGCAGCCCGGCCGCCTCCAGCGCCCGCTCGACGATCATCAGCAGGCGGTCGGACTTGAACGGCTTTTCCAGGAACTCGTAGGCGCCGCGCTTGATGGCGCTGACAGCGGTCTCGATGTTGCCGTGGCCCGAGATCATGATCACGGGCAGGTCGGCGTCCAACCCCTTGACCATGTCCAGCAGCTCCAGGCCGTCCATGCCGCCGCCCTGCATCCAGATATCCAGCACCAGCAGCGCGGGCTTGCGGGCTCGGATCGCGGCCAGGGCCTGGTCGGAATCGGCGGCCGTGCGCACCGCATAGCCCTCATCCTCCAGGATGCCGGCCACCAGCTCGCGGATGTCGGCTTCGTCATCGACCACAAGAACGTCGGCGCTCATATCATCTCCTCAGCGCCGCTACGGATAGCGGCGTGCAGTCGTACGGTCGTCGGGAATTTCAGGATCACGCGGGCTCCGGGAAGCTCGCGTGCGTCGATCAGGGCCAGGCCGCCGCCATGGTCCTCCATGATCCGCTTGACGATGGCCAGGCCCAGACCTGTCCCCTTCTCGCGGGTGGTCACATAGGGTTCGGTCAGGCGATCGCGGTCCTTGGCGGGCAAACCGACGCCATTGTCCTCGATCGTCACGCACAGTTCGTCAGCGTCCGCGCTGAGGATCGCGGTGATCCGGCCCTTCAGGTCGGGATCGGCCAGGCGGCGCGCGCCGACGGCCTCGCCGGCGTTCTTCAGGATGTTGGTCAGGACCTGGCCGATCATCCGCTCGTCGCAGGTGATCCAGACGTCCTCGCCGCCCGGTTCCTGCAGCTTGACCTCGATCTCGGCGTCCTGGAAGCGCTGGGCGAAAACGGCTTGTCGCAGCATCTCCGTCAGGTTGGCCGGTTCGAAGCGCGGGGCCGGCATGCGGGCGAAGGCCGAGAACTCGTCGACCATCCGGCCGATGTCGCCGACCTGACGGATGATCGTCTCGGTGCAGCGGTCGAAGGTCTCCAGGTCGCTGGCGATCTCCTTGCGGTACTTGCGGCGCAGGCGCTCGGCCGAAAGCTGGATCGGGGTCAGGGGGTTCTTGATCTCGTGGGCGATGCGGCGCGCGACGTCCTTCCAGGCGGCGTTGCGCTGGGCGGCCATCAGGCGGGTGATGTCGTCGAAGGTCAGGACGAGCCCCTCGGCCACATGGCCGGCGGCGCGGACCCGCAGGCGCCGAGTCTCGCCCTCGCGCTGGATGTCGACCTCGACATCGGTGTCGGGGCGGCTTTCCTGCAGCGCCTGCATCACCGTCTCGAACTCGGGCGCCAGCTCGATGAGGTCGGTCCCAAGCGCGCCGTCCGGCAGGCCGAGCAGAGTCACGGCGCGGCGGTTCACCGCCGAGACCTTGCCGTGCTCGTCAAGGCTGACGACGCCGGCGCTGACCCCGGACAGCACCGTCTCGATGAACAGGCGGCGGCTCTCGGCGTCGAGGCTGGCGGCCTTCAGCGCGGCCTGCTGCAACTGCAGCTCGCTGGTCATCATGTTGAAGGCGTTGGACAGCGCCCGGATCTCCTCGGGGCCGGTGTCGGCCTCCACCCTGGCGTCGAGGTCGCCGCCGGAGACGCGACCAGCCGCCTCGACCAGACCGGCCACCGGGCCGGCGATCGAGTTGGCGGCGGCAATGCCGACCCAGATGGCGGCCACCAGAACCAGTAGCGCGGTCTCCAGGTAGCTAAGGCCGAAGATCGCCTGGATTCGTCCGCGGCTGCGCTCGGCGTCGCGGTACGAGACCAGGGCGTCCTGGGTCTCGATCAGGTGGGTCAGGATGCCCTTCTCGATCGGCCGGACCACATAGAGATAGGCGTCCGGGAAGGCGCTCAGCTTGTAGAGAGCCCGGAAAAGGTCCGTGGAGACAAACCGCTGGGCGGTGACTTCGCCAGTGTCCGTGGCCTGGTAGCTGGACGGCGGCGGGGCCAGGAACGGCGGAGCGTCCCGCAGCTCGGCCCGCGCCAGGACGCGGCCGTCACGGTCGAGAATGTAGGCGGCGGCGAAGCCGTTGTTCTTGGTCTCGTCGGCCAGGAAGTGTCCGAAAGCCACCGGCGAATGGGCCAGGGCCGGCGCGGCCTCATTGAGGTTCGCCGCCATGGGGCCGATGTGCTCGGAGATGTAGTTCTTCTGCTGTTCGACATAGGAGATCGCGACCTTGGCCGAGTTGCCGACGACGGTCTGGACCCGCTGACTGAACCAACCGTCCACGCCCCTGTTGACCAGCACGCCGAAGAACAGCGCCACGATAACCGCCGGGGCCACCGCCGCCAGCGAGAACAGGCCGACGAAGCGCAGGTGCAGGCGGGCGCCAGCGTCGCTGGCCCGGGCGTCGATCAGGTCGTAGAGGCGCAAGCCGACCACGGTGGCCACGCCCAGGATCAGCACCAGGTTGAAACCCAGCACCACCAGGATGACCGTCGAGGCGGTGCTGATCGAATCGGTCTTAGGCGGCGACGAGGCCAGGGCGACGCTGGCGACGGTCAGGATGACCGCCAGGGCGTAGGCCCCGCCCGTCAGGTAGCGCGACCGCAGAAGTTCCCGCCACCAGGCCCGGCTGAACCGGGTCGGCGGGTCTTCCGATCCCGTCGCGTAAGCCACTGAAGACATCGCCGACGAGTTTAGGAGCGTGTGTCCTAAATTCAACAGCTATGTGCCGAGAAAGCTTCAGCGCGTTTTCTCGCGGCGGCCGCCGGCGCGTGAGCGCTCAAGCTATCGGCGACCTCTCGTCATCTCGACGCCCAGGTCCTGGATCTTCTTGCGCAGGGTGTTGCGGTTCAGGCCGAGGATCTCCGCGGCGCGCACCTGGTTGCCACGCGTCGCCGAGAGGGTCAGCTGGATCAGAGGACGCTCAACCTCTTCCAGAATCCGGTCGTAGAGGCCGGGCGGCGGCACGCCGTCGGGCTGGTCGGCGAAGTGCGAGGCCAGATGGCGCTCTACCAGCATAGACAGGGTCAGCGGCCCCTCCTCCGACCGGACGGCCGGGGTGTGGTCCTGCAGTTCGCGGTCGACGATACGGGCGGTGATCAGTTCCTCGGCATAGAGGGCGCACATCCGGCGCATCAGGTTCTCGAGCTCGCGGACGTTGCCCGGCCACGGATGGGTCTTCAGGCGATCCAGCGCGCTCTGGTCGATGGTCTTGGACGGCAGACCTTCCCGGGCGGCGCGCAGCAGGAAGGTGCGGGCCAGGTCCGGGATATCTTCCACGCGATCGCGCAGCGGCGGCAGGCGCACGGGCGCGACGTTGAGGCGGAAGAACAGGTCCTCGCGGAAGAGGCCCTGCTGGATCAGGCCGCGCAGGTCGCGATTTGTGGCGGCGATGATCCGCACGTTCGGACGGCGGCCCGTCTTGGGATTGATCACCGGCTCGGTGCCGTCGATGACGCGCAGCAGGCGGGTCTGGGCGTCCAGCGGCATGTCTCCGATCTCGTCCAGGAACAGCGTGCCGCCGTCGGCCTCGACCAGGCGACCGTTGTCGCCCTCACCGCGTCCGAACAGCTCGGCCTCGACCCGCTCGCGCGGCACGGCGGCCAGGTTGATGACCACGAACTTGCCGTCTCGACGGCGCCCCAGTTCATGCAGGGCGCGGGCGACCAGCTCCTTGCCGGTGCCGCTTTCGCCGAGGATCAGAACCGTCAGGTCGGCCCCCACCAGGCGGGCGATGGTGCGATAGACCTCCTGCATCGGCGCCGAGCGGCCGATCAGCGGCAGGCGCTCATCGCGCATGGCGCGGGCCTGGGCCTTGGAAGCCTCGGCGTCGGCCGGGCGCGACAGGGCCCGGCGAGCCGCCGCGGTGACGTCGTCGAGATCGAAGGGCTTGGAGATGTATTCAAAGGCGCCCGCGTCAGCGGCATTGACCGCTGTCAGAAGGGTGTTCTGGGCGCTCATCACGATGATGGGCAGCTTGGGCCGCTCCTTGCGGATGCGCGGCAGCACGTCGAACACGTTCTCATCCGGCATCATCACATCGGTGACGACCAGATCCCCCTCGCCGTCCGTGACCCACTTCAGCAAGGTGGTGGCGTTGCCGGTGGCGCGGACCTGGTAGCCAAGACGGGTGAAGGCCTGGCTCAGGACGAGCCGCACCGAGCTGTCGTCGTCGGCGATCAGGATCTTCTTGCTCGCGGCATTCATGCTCGGACGTCTCCGGGGGCGATATCAAGGGCGGGCGCGACGGGCAGCAGCACGCGGAAGACGGTGCGGCCGGGTTCGGATTCGAAATCGATCAGACCGCCATGCGCGGTGACCAGCTTGGTGACCAGCGCTAGGCCGAGGCCCGTGCCGTTGGCCTTGGTGGTCACGAAGGGCTGAAACAGGTGGTCGCGCAGGCTGGCCGGCACGCCGGGGCCGTTGTCGATCACCTTGACCTCGATCGGCGCGCCGCTGGCGGTCTTGCCGTCGGCGCCGCGCACGCGGACCCCGGGGCGCCAGGCAGTGTGAATGGAGATCTGGCCACGATCATCGCCTCGCATATGGGCGGCCTCGGCGGCGTTCTTGGTCAGGTTCAGGAAGACCTGGATCAGATGGTCCTCGTCGCCCCACACTGGCGGCAGGGACGGATCGTAGCTTTCCTTCAGCGTCAGGCCGTCGGCGACGCCGTTGGCGACCAGGGCCCGGACGCGGTCCAGCACCTGGTGGATATTGACGGGCTCACGCGGGGTCGGCGCCTCTTCGGAGAAGGCCTCCATGCGGTCGACCAGGCGGCGGATGCGGTCGGTCTCGTCGACGATCAGCTGGGCCAGAGGCTGGTCGACGGCGCTGGCGCCGGTCTTCAGCAGCTGGGCCGCGCCGCGTATCCCGGCCAGCGGGTTCTTGATCTCGTGGGCCAGCATCTTCCCAAGGCCCACGACGGAGCGCAGGCCGGCCGCGTCGGCGGCCTTGTCCACGCCCAGGACGCCCTTGACGTGCAGAGTCAGCAGGACCGACCCGTCGCCCAGGGGCGCCGCGGCGCCGTCGGCCTCGAACGGCGGCTGGCCGAACAGGTTGACCTCGACGCCGTGCTCGCGAACCAGAGCGCCTTCGAAGATCGCGCGGTCGAGGAGAGAGACAAGAACCGAACCCGGCGGCAGTGCGGCGCGGAAGCGGCCACGCGCCAGCAGCGACAGCCCATGACCAAACAGCGCCTCGGCGGCTTCGTTGACCGCCACCAGCCCGCCGTCGCGATCGACCACCAGGGCGGGTTCGGGACTGAGGTCGAAGGCGGCGGCCTTCAGGGCCTCGGGGGTGACACCACCCAGGACGCGGGCGCGGTCGGTCATGCGGCTAATCTCCCGCCCGCCAGCCACAGGTCGCGCAGGGCGGCCTCCACGGCGGCGGGATCTTCAAGGCGGCACAGAGTCGCGCGAGCATTCCGGCGCGCCTCGGCCGTCTCCGGCCAGGGCGCGGCCTCGATGTACGAGGCCAGGTGCTTGCGGAACATCTTCAGGCCCAGCGGCTGGCCATAGAAGGCGAGGCTGCGGCGGAAATGGGTGAGCGCGATCGCCAGGCGCTCCTCGGCCTGGGGCTCGATGAAATCGCGACCTTCAAGCGCGGCCTCAATGGCGCCGGCGATCCAGGGGCGACCATAGACGCCACGGCCAATCATCACGCCGTCTGCGCCAGACTGCTCCAGGGCCATGCGGGCGGTGTCGCCATCAATGATGTCGCCGTTGACCAGGACGGGGATCGAGACAGCCTTCTTGACCGCAGCGACGGCGGTCCAGTCGGCGACGCCCTTGTAAAACTGGCTGCGCGTGCGGCCATGAACCGTGATCGCCTTGGCGCCGGCCGCCTCGGCTCGGCGCGCGATGTCAGGGGCGTTGCGCAGATTGTCGTCCCAGCCCAGCCGCATCTTCACGGTGACGGGAATGTCGACAGCCTCGACCGCGGCGCTGACAAGGGCTTCGGCCAGGTCAGGCTCGCGCATGATGGCCGAGCCCGATTGCTGGCCGGCGGACACTTCCTTGGCGGGACAGCCGAAGTTCAGATCGACGATCTGGGCGCCGGCGTCGGCGGCCATGCGCGCGCCCTTGGCCATCAAGCCTGGATCGCGACCGACCAGCTGGACGACCATCAGTGGCAGCCCCTCGCCCACGGCCGCGCGGCGCACCACATCGGGCCGCCCCCGCGCGAACTCGGCGCAGGCCACCATTTCCGTCGCCACATAAGGCGCTCCCAGCGCCGTGGCCGTTTCCCTGAATGGCAGGTCCGAGACCCCGGTCATGGGCGCAATCCACACCCGACCGGGAACTTCGACCCCGCCGATATCGAGCGTGTTGCTCATTTTATGATCATCCCCGTAGCATTCTTTTTAGGCACATTGTGCAACGCAGTAAAGCCCTATCGACTGGACTTCGGCAGCGACCGGACTAAACAGCCGCCATGACCTTTTCCGCCGTGATCGTCGCCGCCGGTTCGGGAAGCCGAGCCGGTCCGGGCCAGGCCAAGCAGTGGCGGCTTGTCGCCGGAAAGCCTGTGCTGCGCTGGTCGGTCGAAGCCTTCATGGCGGCCGGTGCGTCTGACATCGTCATCGTGACAACGCAAGATGGTGAAAAGGCGCTGGTCGATGTGCTGGCCGGCCTTTCGGGATGGCGCGCGGCGCTTGGCGGCGCGACTCGTGCCCTGTCGGTGCGGTCTGGCTTGGCCGCCCTGGCCGATCGTCCAGAGGACCAGCCGGTCCTGATCCACGACGCAGCACGTCCGTTCGTGACCCGCGCGACCATCGACGGTGTGTTGCGGGCGCTCGACACCGCCGACGCCGCCCTCCCCGCTCTGCCCGTCGCCGATACGCTTAAGCGCGCCGAACCTGGCCAAAGCCCGATCACGACTTCGCGGGAGCATCTGTGGCGCGCACAGACCCCTCAGGCCGCCCGTCGTAACGTCCTGCTTGCCGGCTATGCCGCCTGGACCGGTGACGAACCGACCGACGACACCCAGGTGGTGGAGGCCGCGGGCGGCCGCGTAGCCATCGCACCGGGCGACCCGCTCTTGCTGAAACTCACCTATCCCGAGGACTTCGCCATGGCCGAACGGCTCGCCGGCGCCGCGCGCATCACCCGAGTCGGCCAGGGCTTCGACGCTCACCGCTGGGGTCCGGGCGAAGAGGTGTGGCTGTGCGGCGTCGCCATCAAGCACGACGAGACCCTGGTCGGACACTCGGACGCCGACGCCGGCCTGCACGCCCTGACCGACGCCCTCCTGGGGGCGATCGGCGAAGGCGACATCGGCGACCACTTCCCGCCGACCGACCCGAAGTGGAAGGGCGCGGCCTCGGATCAGTTCCTGAAGCACGCCGCTGACTTGGTCACCGCCAAGGGCGGCGCCATCATCAATGTCGACGTGACCTTGATCTGCGAGCGGCCCAAGATCAAACCGCACCGTCTGGCGATGCGCGAGAAACTCGCTGAGATCCTGGCCCTTCCGCTCGACCGGGTCAGCGTCAAGGCGACCACGACCGAGAAAATGGGCTTCACCGGCCGCGGCGAAGGGCTGGCCGCCTCCGCCGTCGTGGCGGTCGAGACGCCGGCCTGAACGGGCTAAGCTGAAGACGAAACCGGAGACGCCGATGTTCCCGCTGGAAATCGAGACCCTGGCTCGACTGCTGATCGACGAGGCGCGCGGCAAGTCGCTGCGCCTGGTCGCGGCCGAGAGCTGCACCGGCGGCCTGGTGGCCGGCGCGATCTGCGCGATCTCCGGCGCGTCAGACGTCTTCGAACGTGGCTTCGTCACCTACACCAACCGCGCCAAGTCCGAGATGCTGGGCGTGCCGGGCGACCTGATCGCCGACCATGGCGCCGTCTCCGAGCCCGTGGCGCGGATGATGGCCGAAGGCGCGCTGCGCGAAAGCAACGGCCATGTCGCCGTCTCGATCACCGGTATCGCCGGTCCTGGCGGGGGCACGCCGATGAAGCCGGTTGGCACGGTCCACTTCGCCGTCGCCCGCGCCAACCGCTCGGTCGTCCATCGGCACGAGCATTTCGCCGGCGAGACCCGCGAGGCCGTTCAGTTGGCGGCGGTGCGAACCGCCCTGGAAATGCTGCGAGAGGCAGTGGCCTAGTGCCGGAGACCGCGCCCAGCGACTGGCGGCGCTTCGCAGGCGTCGGCTTTTCGCAGAAGGCACTCAAGGCTGCGGCGGCCCGCAAGACCGAGATACGACACGCCATCCGCGTCTCAGCGGCGGTCGGCGCGGCCTTCGCCCTGGCGACGCTGCTGCGCCTACCTCAGGGCTACTGGGCCGTGTTCACCGCCGTCATCGTCGTGCAGTCCAGCCTGGGCGCGACAATCACCGCCTCCATGGAGCGCTTCATGGGGACGGTTGTCGGGGCGTTGGCCGGCGCCGTGGCAGCCTATTTCCACTCCAAGTGGCCGGAGTTCGGCGGGCTGATACTGTGCGTGACGGTGGCCCTGCTGGCGTTCGTGGTCTCGGTGCGGCCGGCGCTGAAGGTGGCGCCGGTCACCGCTGTAATCATGCTGATCGGCCAGGCGACGCATATGGATCCGCTGGTCGCCGCCAGCCTACGGGTCGCCGAGATCACCGTCGGCAGTCTCGTCGGTGTCGCAGCCACCCTGCTGATCTTCCCGGCCCGGGCCCACGCCTCTGTCGTAACCAGCGTCCAGAAGATCGCCGGTCTGCAGGCCCACATCCTCGACAGCTACATCCTCATGCTGCGGGGCACGCCAGGGCCGACCGACTATCTCAAGGCCCAGGACGACCTGCGCGCGGCTCTGGCCAAGCTGCAGACAGCCATGACCGAGGCCGATCGCGAGAACGCCACCAAGCTCAGCGAGCGATCGGTGTCCGACGCCCTGCCCCGCACGCTATGGCGGCTGCGCAATGATACAGTGATGGTCGGCCGCACCCTGCGTGAGCCTCTGCCGGCCGAAGGCTTAGCCCCAGCCGCCGCCGACATGCTTGAAGCCAGCGCGAAATTCCTGCGCGGCACGGCCGATCTTCTTGCCGGTGGCGCACGACCGGACCGTCTAGCCTTCGCTGAGGCCCATCAGACCTTCCATGCCGGCGTCGAGGGTTTGCGCAAGAATGGCCTGACTCGGGAATTGGAGTTCGACGACGCCGCGCGGGTGTTCGGCCTCGTCTTCGCGATCGAGAACCTGTTCGGCAATCTCAGCGACTTCGAGGAACGGATCGAGGAAGCGGTGGCGAAAAAGGACTAGGCCTTGACGCCGTAGACCTGCCGCGCGCGATCCTCGAAGCAGGCGATCAGCTTGTTGGCGGCCTTGTCGATATTGGCGGCAAGCATGGCGTCGAGCAGCGCCGATTTGAAGGCGAAATCGATCACGAATTCGACGCGCGTGATCTCGCCCTCCGGCACGAACCGCCAGCCGTTCGAGAGCCGCTTGAACGGTCCATAGAGCAGGCTGACGTCGATGCTGAGCGCTTCGTGGTCGCGGCGCACGCGGGTGGCGAACTTCTCGCGCAGGAACGAGAAGCCCACCTGGGCCTCGGCATCGACCGTGCTGACCGGACCGTCGACGCGGCCGTTCCAGGTGCGCATGCCGGTGATCCACGGCACGAACTTCGGATAGGCCTCGACGTCGCCGACGAGCTCGAACAGTTGCTCGGGCGCGTACGGCAGCACACGCGTGACCACGTGACGGTGCAAGGCGTTACGCCGTGCGGGCGTCGAGGGCCCGACGGGCCGCCTGCAGCTTGGCGAAGTCCTCACCCGCATGGTGCGACGAGCGGGTCAGCGGGCTGGACGAGACCATCAGGAAGCCCTTGGCCCGGGCGATCGCCTCATAGGCCTTGAACTCTTCCGGCGTCACGAAGCGGTCGATGGCCGCGTGCTTGCGGGTCGGCTGCAGGTACTGGCCGATAGTGATGAAGTCGACGCCGGCCGAACGCATGTCGTCCATGACCTGCATGACCTCCTCCTTGGTCTCGCCCAGGCCGACCATCAGGCCGGACTTGGTGAACTGGGAGGGGTCGCGCTGCTTCACGCGATCGAGCAGGCGCAAGGAGTTGTAGTAGCGGGCGCCGGGACGGATCTTCAGATACAGCCGCGGCACGGTCTCAAGATTGTGGTTGAAGACGTCCGGCTTGGAGTCGATCACCACGTTTTCGGCGCTGTCCTTGCGCAGGAAGTCGGGCGTCAGGATCTCGATGGTCGTGCCCGGCGCAGCGGCGCGGATGGCCGTGACCACCTCAGCGAAGTGGCGCGCGCCGCCGTCCAGCAGGTCGTCGCGATCCACCGAGGTGATGACCACGTGCTTGAGGCCCATCTTGGCGACGGCCTCGGCCACGCGGCGCGGCTCGTCGGGATCCAGCTGGGTCGGCAGGCCGGTCGTGACGTTGCAGAAAGCGCAGGCGCGGGTGCAGATCTCGCCCATGATCATCATGGTCGCGTGTTTCTGGCTCCAGCACTCCCCGATGTTCGGGCAGGCCGCCTCCTCGCAGACCGTGGTCAACTTGTGCTCGCGCACGATGCCCTTGGTCTCGTTGTACTGACCCGAGCCGGGGGCGCGGACTCGCAGCCACTCGGGCTTACGAAGAACCGGCGTGTCCGGACGGTTCTGCTTTTCGGGATGGCGCACCGCCCGGTCATCCGGGCCGCGAGCCTTGAGGGTGTCGATCACCGTGGCCATGGCGCCTAAATCGGTCTTCTTGGCTCGCGGATCAAGCGCTTGATCTTGCTTAAGTCAGCAACGCGCGAAATGACTGTGCCGGTATGCGTCGCCGCCTCCTCGCTATCGCCCTAGCCTTGACCGTTTCCGCCTGTGGCGACGGGGCCTCTCGCGCGCCTTTCGCCGAGAGCCGGACGCCGCCGTCGCTGAGCGCGCAGTTCTACCCGCCTCCGGGCTGGGCCTGGGGCTATGTCCGTAGCGGCGACGGTTTGGTGCAGCGCTACGGCGTCACCGCGCCGCCGGTCGCGCCCAAGGCGACGATCCTGATTCTGACCGGCTATGGCGAGAGCGCCGAGAAGTGGTTCGAGACTGTCACGGACCTGACCGCCCAGGGCTTCTCGGTCTGGGTGCTTGAGCGCCAGGGCCAGGGCGGCTCCGAGCGGGAGACGCCCTGGCGGGACCTTGGGCATGTCGACAGCTTCGATCCGGACGTCGCGGCCGTCCGCGCCCTGGTAAAGGGGGTGATACGGCCCAGGCCCGACGCGCCGCTTGTGATCGTGGGTCATTCCGAGGGCGGCCTCGTCGCTCTGCGCGCCGCCCAGCAAGGCCTGGCAATGGACGGCCTGGTCCTGTCCTCGCCCGCCTTCGGCCTGACCGCCCTGCCCCGCCCGCGCGCCGACTTCGCCAAGTTCACGCCGGCAATGCGGTTCATGCGGCTCGGTTGGATCAAGACGCCGGACCAACTCGGCTGGCGGCGTGACGCGCCCGGCGACGGACTGACCCACGACCCGGTCCGCGGAAAGGTGCAGGCGGCCTGGATGCGGGCCAATCCGGACCTACGCATGGGCGGACGGAGCCTGGGCTGGTTCGCGGCCTTCTTCGACGCGTCGCAGGCCGCCGCGAAGGATATTCGCAAGTCCAGCGTCCCGACCCTGATGTTGACCGCCGGCCAAGACAAAGCCGTTTCCGCCACGCCCCAGGACAGGCTCTGCGCGGCCATGGTCACCTGCCAGGAGACCCGCTACCCGAAGTCGAGACACGACCTGCACATGGAATCGGACGCGGTTCGCAAGGCCTGGCTGGCGGCGATCGTCGATTTCACCCGCGCCCGCACAACCGCCAGACCCTTGCCCCGCAAGGGTGAACCCCACGGTTTGTGACTCTTTCTTGCAAAGCTGGACCTTCCCCGGCAGACTCGGCGTTCAAGGAACGGGAGCGCGCTTTCGCTCTACGGGGAGGTTTCGCCGGTATGGCGGTAGCTTACAACGCGCAAGCTGGCGAAAAGGCCATCTTCGACGCCCTCATCGACGCCCGCGACAAGTATGGCGCCAAGAAACCGATCCTGGAGGACCAGGATCGCAATCCGCTCAGCTATACGGACCTGATCCGGGCAAGCTTCGCGCTTGGTCGCAAGATCGCGGCCATGACCGCGCCAGGCGAGCACGTCGGCGTACTGCTGCCTTCGGGTTCGGGTTCCGTGGTGACGTTCTTCGCCCTTCACGCCTTTGGGCGCGTGCCGACCATGCTGAACTTCACGGCGGGCCTGCGGAACATCAAGGCCGCCTGCAAGCTGGCCAAGATCAAGCGCGTGCTGACCGCCCACAAGTTCATCGAGCTGGGCAAGCTGCATGACATAATCGACTGCGTCGGCGAAATCGCGGAAATCACCTATCTGGAAGACGTGCGGGGCACGATCGGCTTGAGCGACAAGCTGTTCGCGGCCGCCGCCGGCCTCTTCCCGCGCCAGTTCCGCGCCCAGGCCAAGCCCTCGGACAAGGGCGTTGTGCTGTTTACCTCTGGCAGTTTCGGCGCGCCGCGTGGCGTGGTGCTGACCCAGGCCAACCTGGTGTCGAACGCCCATCAGATCGCCGCCCACATCGCGCTGGATCCGGCCTGGGTGTTCTTCAACCCGCTGCCGGTCTTCCACTGCTTCGGCCTGACCGCTGGGGTGATCCTGCCGCTGATGACCGGCATGAAGGCGTTCCAGTACCCCTCGCCATTGCACACCAAGCAGATCCCGCCGCTGATGAAGGACGTCGGCGCCTCAGTGCTTTTGGCGACGGACACCTTCGTCAACCAGTACGCCCGCTCAGCCGAGCCCGACGAGCTGTCGGGCCTGAAGTTCATCGTCTGTGGCGCCGAGAAGGTGCGCGAAGAGACGCATAACCTGATCGCCGAGAAGTTCGGCGGCGTGCCGGTGCTGGAAGGCTATGGCGCGACCGAGGCTTCGCCCGTGATCGCCGTCAACAAGCCCAACGACAATCGCCGGGGGACGGTCGGCGGCCTGCTGCCGGGCCAGGAATGGAAGATCGAGCCCGTCGAGGGCATTCCCGAGGGCGGCAACCTGCTGGTGCGCGGACCCAACATCATGGCCGGCTACCTGCGCGAGGATGGCGGAGTCGATGCGCCCCAAGGCGGCTGGCATGACACGGGCGACGTGGTCACTGTCACCGATGACCTGTGGATCACCATCAAGGGGCGCGTGAAGCGCTTCGCCAAGATCGGCGGCGAGATGGTCTCCTTGACCGCCGCCGAGGACCTGGCCTCCGCCGTGTGGCCCGACGGCCGCCACGCCGTGATCTCGATGCCCGACAAGAAGAAGGGCGAGAAGCTGGTTCTGGTCACCGACCGTCCCGACGCCGCCGTGGCGTCGCTGGTCGCCCACGCCCAGACCATCGGCGCGCCCGAACTGGCCGTGCCGCGCAAGATCCTAAAGGTGCAGGAAGTGCCGGTGCTGGGCAGCGGCAAGACCGACTATGTCGCCATCCAGCGGATGGCCGAGACCGACGCCCGCGCCGCGTAAGTCTAGAACACGGCTCCCAGGGCTTCCAACTCCGCGCGGAAGCCCTGCTTGCGGCCGTGCATGGCGCGCAGGTCGGCCACGAAGGCCTGATGGTCGGGATATTCGCCATAGTCGCTGATCATCGCCGACAGCGACTCCGCCTCCAGCAGCTGACGCGCGGCCTCCGCGTAGCGAGCCGCCACGCCGTAGGTCAGCACGTACTGGATCGAGCCGCGCAGCAGCAGGGTCGCGGCCATCGGGTAGGCGCCTTCCAGGCGCCGCGCAGCTTCGGCCATCAGCGTGTCGTCGGCGCCGTTGATCTCGCCGGCGCGGGCCAGCACCAGGCGTGAGGCGGCCATCAGGTCGGGCCAGGAGACCAGGAACGCCAGCGCCCTGTCGAACTGCGGGAAACGTTTGGCGACCGCCTTGGCCTGGTCCTCGGCCTCGACGTCGTCGAAGTCCGGCAGGCCCTTGAGATAGGTCCGCAGGCGCGGGATGGACAGCGTGCGCTCGAACTCCGCCCAGCGGCGCTTCTGGGCCTCGTCGTGATGACCGGTGGCCTCCAGGGCGTCCAGCATCGCCTCTTCCCAGGCCGAGCGCTCTTCCAGGGAGCTCTGATGACGGCCGCGCTGATCGCTGGGGGCACCGGCGTGCAGGGTCGCCAGGGCGTCCTCGGCGCGGCCGGCCTCCAGGAGGCGGCGCGCGATCTCGGCCGAGACCAGGGGCGTGCGGCGCAGCTCCGGCGCAAAGGTCGCCTCGAAGGCGTCGACGTCGCCGCTGGCGTCGGCCAAGCGGCGCAGGGCGTCCTTGTAGATCCCGCTGCGGGCGTCGCGGATGGTGCGCGTGGCAAGCAGCTTTTCCAAGGTCTCGCGGAGGTGGGCCTGTCCCTTCTGGCCTAGCAAGGGTCCCAGCGTATTCACCACGGGCCCGAACTGGGCGTAGTCATCCCGGCGCAGCAGGTTGGCGATCCGGTCGGCGAGGGCTATCGGGTCCGGCATGGCCCCGGCGGCGATCGCGCCGACCCCGTCGCGAGCGGCCAGGAACACATCGCCGATCGGGCCCTCCGCCTGACTGAGGCGATCCAGGGTCGGCGTCGCCAGATCCAGCAGGTCCAGCATCAGGTCGAGCGCCGCCGTGGCGTCGTCCTGCGCCAACCGCTCGATCATGCCGCGATGCAGGTCAAGGTCCCTGGCGAAGGCCGCGCGCTTGCGCCAGTTGATGCGGGACGACGACTTGCCGATCGCCGCCAGTCGTTTGGAGATTTCCAGCGCCAAGCCTTCGGCGTTCGACTCGGCGAATAGCTCCAGCCGCAGCACGCGCTTGACGTGGCTGTCGCTGGAGAGGTCGAGCAGGATGGCGGCTAGGCGCTCAGGACCGAGGTCGACCAGATTGGCCTCGGAAAGGGTCGTCTTCGATCCCTTCCGAGCCTTGGTCGGCTTCACCTTGTCCGGAGCGTCATCCGTCTTCGTCGCGGCCTTGCGCGCCATCCAGCTTCCTCAAGCGAGGCCTAGATGTGCAGGACTCGGCCGTAGGCGTCCAGAGCGGCTTCGTGCATGGCTTCCGACATGGTCGGGTGAGCGTAGACGATGCCGTGCAGGTCTTCCTCGGTGGCTTCCAGCGTGATGGCCGTGACGAAGCCCTGGATCATCTCGGTCACTTCGTGGCCGATCATGTGAGCGCCGATCAGCGCGCCTGTCTTGGCGTCGAACACGGTCTTCACAAAGCCCTCTGTCTCGCCCGCAGCCACGGCCTTGCCATTGACCTTGAACGGGAAGCGGCCAGCCTTCACCTCGATGCCCGCCGCCTTTGCGCCGGCCTCGGTATAGCCGACGGAAGCGACCTGCGGGTTGGCGTAGGTGCAGCCGGGGATCGGCGAGTGGACGTTGGGAGTCTTGTAGCCGGCGATCGCCTCGGCGGCGTGGATGCCTTCATGGCTGGCCTTGTGGGCGAGCCAGGGCGCACCGGCGATGTCGCCGATGGCGTACAGGCCCGGGACATTGGTCTTCCCGTGCTTGTCGGTGACGGCGTGGCCGCGATCCAGGTTCAGGCCGACGGCGTCCAGGCCTTCGCTGTTCGGCGCGATGCCGACCGCGACGATGCACTTCTCGGCCGTCAGCTGCTCGATCTTGCCGCCGACGTCGACGGTCACCGAAACGCCGTCCTTGGTCTTCTCGACCTTGCTGACCTTGGCGCCGATGCGGAACTTGATGCCGCGCTTCTCGAACGCCTTCTGGGCGGCCTTGGAGACCTCGGCGTCCTCGACCGGCATGATGCGGTCAAGAGCTTCAACGACGGTCACCTCTGCGCCGAGGGCGCGGTAGAAGCTGGCGAACTCGATGCCGATGGCGCCCGAGCCGATCACGACCAGCGACTTCGGCATGGTCTTGGGCGCCAGGGCGTCACGATAGGTCCAGATCTTGTCGCCGTCCGAGACCGCGCCGATGGCCGGGATCTCGCGAGCGCGGGCGCCGCTGGCCAGGATGACGTTCTTGGCCTGGACCGTGCGGCTGCCGCCGGCCTTCAGGGCGATGACGAGCTTGGGGGCCGGATTACCCTTCTCCAGCTTGGCCTCGCCCTCGATGACCTCGACCTTGTGCTTTTTCATCAGGAAGGCGATGCCGCCCGACATGGTCTTGGCCACACCGCGCGAACGCTCGATGATCTTGGTGAAGTCGAAGGCCGGCTTTTCGACCGACAGGCCGTAGCTGTCCAGGTGCGACAGCTGCTCGAAGATTTCGCCCGACTTCAGCAGGGCCTTGGTGGGGATACAGCCCCAGTTCAGGCAGATGCCGCCCAGGTTCTCGCGCTCGACGATCGCCGTCTTCAGACCCAGTTGGCTGGCGCGGATCGCGGCCACATAGCCGCCAGGACCGGCGCCGATGACGACGACATCGAATTCCGTGGACATGTTCATCTAACCCTAGCTTGGACGTCGTCCGTGGGAAGCCGGACGGCCTAGATCGATCGGCCAGCGAGCCGATCCGGGGGAAACTACAGCAGCGCCTCGACCGCGACCTTGAGGTCTTCGGGCTTCACGGTCGGCGCGAACCGCTCGACGACCTCGCCGTCCTTGCCGATCAGGAACTTGGTGAAGTTCCACTTGATCGCCTCGGTGCCCAGCAGGCCCTTCTGCTCCTTCTTGAGGTAGCGGTAGAGCGGATGGGCGTCGGCGCCATTGACGTCGATCTTGCTCATCACCGGGAAGGTCACGTCGTAGGTCAGCGAGCAGAAGTTCGCGATCTCCTCGGCGTTTCCCGGCTCCTGAGCGCCGAACTGGTTGCAGGGGAAGGCCAGGACCGTGAAGCCACGATCCTTGTGAGCCTTGTAGAGCGCCTCGAGGCCTTCGTACTGAGGCGTGAACCCGCACTTGCTGGCGGTGTTCACGATCAGCAGCACCTGGCCGCGATAGTCGGCCAGACCCACGTCCTGGCCGTCCAGCGTCTTGGCCGAATAGTCGTAGACCGACATAGCCGTCCCCTTTTCGCTGCAGCCGAGATCAGACGATCAGGGTCAGCGGCTCTTCGATCAGCGGCTTGAACGCCGCCAGGAACTTGGCGCCGATAGCCCCGTCGACCACGCGGTGGTCGCAGGTCAGGGTCACGGTCATCACGGTGGCCACGGCCAGCTGGCCGTCCTTGACCACCGGACGTTGCTCGCCGGCCCCGACGCTCATGATCGCCCCTTGCGGCTCGTTGATGATCGAGGCGAAGGCCTTGATGCCGAACATGCCCAGGTTGCTGACCGAGAAGGTGCCGCCCTGGAACTCCTCGGGCTTCAGCTTCTTGGCCTTGGCGCGGGCGGCCAGGTCCTTCACCTCGGCCGAGATCTGGGCCAAGCCCTTGGTCTCGGCGGCGCGGACGATCGGGGTGATCAGGCCGCCGTCGATGGCCACGGCCACGGCGATGTCGGCATGCTTGTGCATGGCGATGCCTTCCGGCGTGTAAGAGGCGTTGGCCTCCGGCACGCGCTTCAGGGCCACGGCCACGGCCTTGATGATGATGTCGTTGACCGACACCTTCACGCCCTGGTCCGCCAGCAGGCTGTTGATCTTGGCGCGCGCGGCCAGCAGGGCGTCGATCTCCAGATCGATCGTCAGCGGGAAGTGCGGCACGTCGCGGAAGCTGTCGGTCAGGCGGCGCGCGATCGTCTTGCGCATGCCGTCCAGCGGAACCAGGTCATAAGAGCCGGCGGGGATGCCCATCTGTTCCAGCGACTGGACCTTGCGCGGCTCGGCTGTAGCCGGAGCGGCAGCGGCGGGCGCCGAGGCGGGCGCAGCCTTGGCTGCCGGAGCGCCCGACTTGGCGGCTTCTACGTCGGTCTTGACCACGCGGCCGTGCGGGCCAGTGCCCTTGATGCCCTTCAGGTCCAGGCCTGCGGCCGAAGCCAGGCGACGGGCCAGCGGCGAGGCGAACACGCGCGAACCGTCAGCGGCGACCGGAGCGGCAGGAGCCGGGGCAGCGGGGGCGGCAGCGACCGGGGCCGGAGCGGCGGCAGCGGCCTTGGGCGCTTCAGCCTTCGGAGCCGGCGCGGGGCTTTCGCCCTCGCCCGCCAGCTTCCCGATCAGGGCGTTGACCTTGACGTTCTCGGTCCCGGCGTCGACCAGGATGGCTTCGATCACGCCTTCATCGACGGCTTCGACTTCCATCGTCGCCTTGTCGGTCTCGATCTCGGCGATCACGTCGCCGGCCTTGACGGTGTCGCCGACCTTGACGTGCCACTTGGCGAGGGTTCCCTCCTCCATGGTGGGCGACAGGGCGGGCATCAGGATGTCGATCGACATTGAGCTTTTTCCTCAATCGTTCGGGACTGTGTCGACCCATGGTGTACCGGGTCGCCGTCCGCGATACCCCGCCTTGCGGCGGGATGAATTCATTGGCCAGGACGATGCGGCCCTTGCCCGCCAGGAGCAAGGGCCGCGCCGGTCTTAGCGGTAGCTGACCGCCTTGGCCGCCTTGACGATCTTTTCGACCGAAGGCAGCGACAGGACTTCCAGGTTGGCCGCATAGGGCAGCGGAACATCTTCCTGGTGCACCCGCAGCGGCGGAGCGTCCAGATAGTCGAAGCCGAACTCGGTGATCCGGGCGACGACCTCGGCGCCGATGCCCATCGGGCCCCAGCCTTCCTCGACCGTGACCAGGCGGTTGGTCTTCTTGACGCTTTCCAGGACGGTGGCGTGGTCCATCGGACGGATCGTGCGCAGGTCGACGACCTCGGCCGAAATGCCTTCCTTCTCCAGCTCCTCGGCCGCCTTCAGGGCGAAGCCCACCATGCGGCTGTAGGCGACCAGGGTGACATCCGTGCCTTCGCGGCGGACCTTGGCCTTGCCGATCGGCACGACCCAGTCCTCGACGTCCGGAATATCGAACTCGTGGCCGTACATCATCTCGTGTTCGAGGAAGACGACCGGGTTCGGATCGCGGATCGCGGCCTTCAGCAGGCCCTTGGCGTCGGCCGCGTCATAGGGCGCGATGACCTTAAGGCCCGGGACATTGCCGTACCAGGCGGCGTAGTCCTGACTGTGCTGGGCGCCGACGCGCGAGGCCGCGCCGTTCGGGCCGCGGAACACGATCGACGACTTGATCTGACCGCCCGACATGTAGAGCGTCTTGGCGGCCGAGTTGATGATGTGGTCAATCGCCTGCATGGCGAAGTTCCAGGTCATGAACTCGACGATCGGCTTCAGGCCGGCCATCGCCGCGCCGACACCCATGCCGGCGAAGCCGTGCTCGGTGATCGGGGTGTCGATGACGCGCTTGTCGCCGAACTCCTGCAGCAGTTCGCGGCTGACCTTGTAGGCGCCCTGGTACTGGGCGACTTCCTCGCCCATCAGGAACACGCGGTCGTCGCGGCGCATTTCCTCGGCCATGGCGTCGCGCAAAGCGTCGCGGACCGTGATCTTCTTCATCGGCGCGCCGGCCGGGATTTCCGGATCGGCGAAGGTCGAGGCGGCCGAGATCGGGCCTGCAGCGGCGGGAGCAGCCGCCACCGGAGCCGGAGCGGCTTCAGCGGCGACGGGAGCAGCAGCCGGAGCGGCCGGAGCTGCGGCTTCACCCTCGCCCTTCAGGCGGGCGATCAGGGTGTTGACCTTTACGTTTTCGCTGCCGGCCGGAACCAGGATGGCTTCCACCACGCCTTCGTCGACGGCTTCGACTTCCATCGTGGCCTTGTCGGTCTCGATTTCGGCGATCACGTCGCCAGCCTTGATGGTGTCGCCTTCCTTGACGAGCCACTTGGCCAGGGTGCCTTCCTCCATCGTGGGGGAAAGCGCGGGCATCAGGATGTCCGTCACTGAGCGGCCTCCAGGTAGACGTCGGTATACAGTTCCGAGGGATCAGGCTCGGGGCTCGTGCGGGCGAACTCGGCGGCTTCGGCGACGATGCGCTTCACGTCCGCGTCGACGCTCTTCAGGTCGTCCTCGGTGACGCCGGCCGCAGCCAGGCGTTCCTTGATGTGGTCGATCGGGTCGCGGGTCGTCTTGACCTCGTCGACCTCTTCCTTGGTGCGGTACTTGGCCGGGTCCGACATCGAGTGGCCGCGATAACGGTAGGTCTTCATCTCGAGGATGTACGGACCCTGGCCGCTGCGGGCGTGCTCGGTGGCGCGGGCGCCGGCTTCACGGACGGCGACGACGTCCATGCCGTCGACTTCCTCGCCCGGGATCCGGAACGAGGTCCCGCGCTTGTGGAACGCGGTTTCCGAGGCGGCGCGCTCGACGCTGGTGCCCATGGCGTACTGGTTGTTCTCGATCACGTACACGACCGGCAGCTTCCACAGCTGGGCCATGTTGAAGCTCTCGTAGACCTGGCCCTGGTTGGCCGCGCCATCGCCCATGTAGGCGTACGAGACATTGCCATTGCCCTTGTAGTGGTTGGCCAGCGCCAGGCCGGTGCCAAGCGCCACCTGGGCGCCGACGATGCCATGACCGCCGTAGAAGCCGGTGGCGACGTCGAACATGTGCATCGACCCGCCCTTGCCCTTGGACGAACCGCCGGCGCGGCCGGTCAATTCGGCCATGACTTCGCGGGGATCCATGCCGGCAGCCAGCATGTGGCCGTGGTCACGGTAGCCCGTGATGATCTGATCGCCTTGTTGCGAGATCGACTGCATGCCGACCGCGATGGCTTCCTGACCGATGTACAGGTGGCAGAAGCCGCCGATCAGACCCATGCCGTACAGCTGGCCGGCGCGCTCCTCGAAGCGGCGGATCAGCAGCATGTCCTGATAGAATTTCAAGAGTTCGTCTTTGCCGACGAAGGCGTTGACACCGGTGTCTACCGCCTTCCCCTCTGAGGCCTCAGCCTTGCGCGTACGCGCCATTCAAATCTCCCTGGCCAATCTTCATCGCGGCCTTCGTCCTGAGAGCGCCACCCGCCGAAAAAACGTCGGTTCCGCGTGGGAGGCGCTCTGGTGTCTTGCCAAGATCAATCCGGGATCGGGTGATCCACGAGCTGACCGACAGCCGATTCCAGGAATAGGCGACCCGTCAGCTCGGACGCTTGACCCGGATCACATAGTCCCTCGGGTCGGCATATCCTAGAAGCGAACGCGCGCGTTCCTCCAGGAGATCAGCCGACAGACTGCCGTTGCGTAATAGACGAGCACGGGCCTCAAGGTCCATCCTCTCCGCGCGTATCTTCCTGAGTTCCTTTGTTTTTGCTGCGAGGTCCGCATTGCGCTGCGAAATGGACAGCAGGCCTCGATCACCTGTCAGAGCATGAAAGGCGAAGTAGAAAATCAGGAAAAAGATCGCCGCAGTCGGCAGGAAGGGTTGCAGTCGGGCGAACATCTCAAGGCCCTAGAGAGGGATTCGTAGGATCGCCGACCGTGCTTAACGCCTTCTAAATCCAGGCGTTGAGCAGGGTCTTTGACAGTTCGCCGGTCAGGCGAACGATGCTTTCACGTGAGATCGTTTCACGCGTATCTAGATACTGCGCCGCCGAAGCCATTTCGCGACCGCGAACAGCGCAGAAATGGTCTCGTTTGAAACCACTGCAGCGCTTTTAGAAAATTTGTGGGTTAACGCGGTCGCGGACCGGAGGAACGCGTTCGGAGTCCGGCCCGGCGGCGAGAATCGCATCCAAAACGCAAATGGCGCGGCCCCTTTCGGAAGCCGCGCCTTCGCCCGTTTCAGCGATTTGAAAGGACCTAGCGGCCCTTCAGCGCCGCGCGAGCGGCGTAGACACCTTGGTCGTCCAGCATCTCTTCGATGCGCAGCAGTTGGTTGTACTTGGCGGTGCGGTCCGAGCGGGCCAGCGAGCCGGTCTTGATCTGACCGCAGTTCAACGCGACGGCCAGGTCGGCGATCGTGCTGTCCTCGGTTTCGCCCGAGCGGTGGCTCATGACGCTGGTGTAGCCATGGCGGTGCGCCAGATCGACGGCGTCGATGGTTTCCGACAGCGTGCCGATCTGGTTGACCTTCACCAGGATCGAGTTGGCCAGACCCTTATCCAGGCCCATTTGCAGACGCTTGGGGTTGGTCACGAACAGGTCGTCGCCGACCAGTTGGACCTTCTTGCCCAGAGTGTCGGTCAGCAGCTTCCAGCCGTCGAAGTCGTCCTCAGCCATGCCGTCCTCGATCGACAGGATCGGGAACTTCGAGGCCAAGCCGGCCAGGTAGTCGACCATCTGCGCCGGGTCGAGCGACTTGCCCTCGCCTTCCAGCTCGTACTTGCCGTTCTTGAAGAACTCGGTCGAGGCGACGTCCAGGCCCAGGACGAAGTCCTCGCCGGCTTTGTAGCCGGCCTTCTCGCCAGCCTTGACGATGAAGTCGAGCGCGGCTTCGGCCGACGCCAGGTTCGGGGCGAAGCCGCCCTCGTCGCCGACGTTGGTGTTGTGGCCGGCGTCCTTCAGGGCCTTCTTCAGGGCATGGAAGATCTCGGCGCCCATGCGCAGGCCTTCACGGAAGCTGGGGGCGCCGGTCGGCAGGATCATGAATTCCTGGATGTCGATCGGGTTGTCGGCGTGGGCGCCGCCGTTGATGATGTTCATCATCGGGGTCGGCAGCACGCGGGCGTTCACGCCGCCGACGTACTTGTAGAGCGGCTGGCCGGCCGACTCGGCGGCGGCCTTGGCCGTCGCCAGCGAGACGCCGAGGATGGCGTTGGCGCCCAGGCGGGACTTGTTCGGCGTGCCGTCCAGCTCGATCAGCAGGTTGTCGACGCGGCGCTGGTCCTCGGCGTCCACGCCCGACAGGGCGTCGAAGATCTCGCCATTGACCGCGTCCACGGCCTGCAGGACGCCCTTGCCCAGGTAGCGGGCCTTGTCGCCATCACGCTTCTCATTGGCTTCGTGAGCGCCGGTCGAGGCGCCCGACGGAACCGCGGCGCGGCCAAACGCGCCGTCGTCCAGGATCACGTCGACTTCGACGGTCGGGTTGCCCCGGCTGTCGAGAATTTCGCGGGCGATGATGTCGACGATCTCGGTCATGAGCTGCTCCTAGAGGCCAAAAGGCGCGGTGGCTTTAGCCGCCATGCGCTTCGGGCGCAACTTGACTTCCTTTTCGGCGAACGACTGATCGCCGGTCACGAAGTCGGAAGCTGACCTCAGACGTTGTAGATCGGCGTCAGCCCGCTCCTCTGGCCCAGCTTGAACAGGACGCGGTCAGAGCCGAAGTCCAGCTCGACCTTGGCGAACAGCTTCAGCACGTCCACGCCCAACAAGGCCGCTGGCCGGTCGTTCAGCGACCAGACGTCGAAGATGTGCACATCTGCAAAGGCCATCGGGATGTTGGTCAGCTGCAGATTGCCCATGGTGATCGACGGCACGACGCGGAATTCGCCCAGATAGACCTCGCCACCAGCCGTCAACAGGCGCGCCGGCTTGACGATGTCCGAGGTGCGACGACGCTTGGCGGCGATCGCTCGCTGAAGCGCCAGATTGCCGATCGAGACGCCGCCGCCGGAATCGATGAAGGCGACCGAGCGCGTGCCGGAAATCCGGGCGTCGGTCAGGGTCAGGCGTCCGAAGCGGGCGTCCGCCGGCACCGAGATCTCGTCGGCCCTGCGCGTCATCTCCGAGAAGAACTGGCTGCGGCGGATCAGGATCTGCCGCTTGCGGAAATCCATGACGACGTTGCGCCGGTCCAGGATGTCGACGCCCAGCAGACCGTCGGCCCCGACCCGTTCGTAGGGCAGCACGGGCAGCACCGCCGCGCCCATGCGGGCTTCGCCGGCCTTCATGCTGTCGATCCGCGCGGTCGGACTGGTGATGGCGCTGGAGATGCCGTGGATGATGATCTGGGGACCGGCCGGCAGGTTGAGCTTCTCGGCCACGGCCGGAGTTAGCACGCTGCGCCCGGCGCCGGTGTCCACCACGAAGTTGAAGGGCCCCCGCCCGTTGATCTCGACGTCGACGGTGAGACGGTCATCGTCGTCCAGCGAGGCGTCCAAGATCAGCAAGCCGTCGTCCGGCAGCGTCGTCGCCGGCGGCAGAGTCTGAGGCACGGAAGCGGGGGTTATGGCCTGGGCCATGGCCGTCGACGCGGCCCCGGAAAGCCCTAGTCCTGAAATCCCCAGTCCCGCCGTGATGTTTCGGCGTGTGAGCATGGGCGTACCTCCCGGCGCGGAGGCTAACACCTTTTTTACACGTACGACGAAAATACGACGAAAAACGCCGCCCGGGCGAACCAGGCGGCGCTTTCGAAATCGTCACTGACGAAAGGAGACCTTAGTCTTCCTTGGGGGTCAGGATCTGCTTGCCGTTGTACATGCCGGTCTTCAGATCGACATGGTGCGGACGGCGCAGCTCGCCGGTGTCCTTGTCCTCGATGAACGAGTTAGCGCCCAGGGCGTGGTGCGACCGGCGCATGTTCCGGCGAGAAGGCGAAGTTTTTCTTTTAGGAACGGCCATCGAAGTGACTCTGCTCGTTGAGCGTGAAAATCGAGAGCGGCGACTCGGGGGTGCCCAGGTCGCCGCGTGAGGGCGCGCTTATGCCCGAATCTCTTCGGGGATGCAACACCGTGCTTTAGACCAGTCGACCATGCTCCTTGGCCGCGGCGATGAAGCTGGCGAAAAGCGGGTGCGGGGCGAACGGACGGCTCTTCAGTTCCGGGTGATACTGCACCCCGATGAACCACGGATGGTCGTCCCGCTCGACGATCTCGGGCAGCACGCCGTTGGGTGAGCGGCCGGTCAGTTTCAGGCCGGCGTCCTCCATCAGGTGGGCGTAGCCGATATTGACCTCGTAGCGGTGCCTGTGGCGCTCGCTGATCTCGGTCGAGCCATAGATCTCGGCGACCTTCGATCCCGAGGTCAGGACGGCGTCATAGGCCCCCAGGCGCATGGTGCCGCCAAGGTCGTCGTTGGCGCGACGCTGGACGGTCTCGTTGCCCTTGATCCACTCGGTCATGATGCCGACCACGGGACGCTCGGTAGGGCCGAACTCGGAGGAGCTGGCGTCCTTGATGCCGGCGACGTTCCGCAGGGTCTCGATGACCGCCATCTGCATGCCGAAGCAGATGCCGAAGTACGGCACCTTGCGCTCCCGGGCGAACTGGGCCGCGCGGATCTTGCCTTCCGCGCCCCGTTCGCCGAAGCCGCCGGGCACCATGATGGCGTGGGCGTTCTCCAGGCGGGCCGCGGCCGCGCCCTCGTCGCCTTCGAAGGTCTCGCTCTCGACCCAGTCCAGGTTGACCTTGACCTTGTTGGCCAGGCCGCCGTGGTGCAGGGCCTCGATCAGCGACTTGTAGGCGTCCTTGAGCACCGTGTACTTGCCGACCACGGCGATGGTGACCTCGCCGTCGGGATGCTGGACGGTCTCGTCGATGGTCTTCCAGCGCGCTAGGTCGGGCTCTGGCGCGTCCTGCATACCGAAGACGTCGAGGACTTCGGCGTCCAGGCCCTGCTCGTGATAGTCGATCGGCACGGCGTAGATGGACGAGGAGTCCATCGCCTGGATGACCGCGCTGGGGCGGACATTGCAGAACTGGGCGATCTTGCGCTTTTCCTCGGCCGGGATCTCTTGCTCGCAGCGGCACAGCAGGATGTCCGGCTGGATGCCGATCGAGCGCAGTTCCTTGACCGAGTGCTGGGTCGGCTTGGTCTTCATCTCGCCGGCCGTCTTGATGAACGGCAGCAGCGTCAGGTGCAGGTAGCAGCTCTGGCCGCGCGGCAGGTCCTGGCGCAGCTGGCGGATGGCTTCGAAGAACGGCAGGCCCTCGATGTCGCCGACCGTGCCGCCGATCTCGACCAGCACGAAGTCGACCGGCTTCTTGCCCGTCTCGTCCATGGCGGGCGACAGGACGAAGTCCTTGATCTCGTTGGTGACGTGCGGAATCACCTGGACGGTCGCCCCGAGGTAGTCGCCGCGGCGCTCCTTCTCGATTATCGTCTTGTAGATCTGGCCCGTCGTGATGTTGTCGGCCTTCTTGGCCGACACGCCGGTGAAGCGCTCGTAGTGACCCAGGTCGAGGTCGGTTTCCGCCCCGTCGTCGGTCACGAAGACCTCGCCGTGCTGATACGGGCTCATCGTGCCCGGATCGACGTTGAGATAGGGGTCGAGCTTACGAAGGCGAACCGTGTAGCCACGCGCTTGCAGCAGCGCGCCGAGCGCCGCCGAGGCCAAACCCTTGCCAAGCGAGGAAACCACGCCGCCGGTGATGAAAATGTACCGCGTCATGGGCGATCAGATTACCCGTGATTCGACGACGCGGGTGAAAAGACCTGCGTTCATCAACAAGATTAAACCCCCGAGGTCGCCCTCGGGGGTCAGTGGAAGCGCCGTCTTGGGACGGTTATTGTTGTTTGGGCTGTTCCGTCGGCGGCGCCGCGACCGTCGGGGCCAGGGCTGCGGCCGGAGCCTTGGCCGCCGGAGCCGGCTTCTTGGCCTCGGCCTTGGGCGCCGAGGGCGTCGGCGCCAGCAGCGCCGGTTGCGCGGCGGCCGGGGCCGGCGTGTTGATCTGCGGGGTCGGGGCCTGAATCGCGCCCGGCTGGCTGTCCGGCGAGGCCGGCAGCGAATTCAGCGAACCGGGCGTCGGCGCCACCGGGGCCGGGGCCGCGTTCAGGGTCTTGGCGTCGAGGCCCTTGACCTGGTCGGCCACCGAACCGCCGGTATTGGCGCGCCCCGTCAGGATGGTCAGGGTCAGGCTGATCAGCAGGAAGACCGAGAACAGGATCCAGGTGATGCGGGTCAGCAGGTCACCGGCGCCGCGGGCGGTCATGAAACCGGTGTTGCCGCCGCCCATGCCCAGCGCGCCGCCTTCGGAGCGCTGCATGAGCACCACGCCGATCAGGCAGAGGCAGACGACGATATTAATGGCCAGCAGGACGCCGATAAGCATGTGGAATGTATTCTCGATCCGGGCGCGGGCGAAATGCCGCGTTAAAAACGAAGCGGCCCCTCTACCACTAGCGAGCGCTCCGCGCCATAGCTGGGACGCGCGACGCCAAACGCAACCCCGAAAGCCAGACCGCCGCACCGCATGATCCTCGAGACCGAACGCCTGACCCTCACGCCGCTGACGGTCGACGACGCGCCCCTGATCTATCCGTTCCTCAGCGATGCCGAGGTGATGTCCAACCTCGACCAGGAGCCGATCGAGGATCCCGACGAGGTGGCTAGCCGCGTCGCCGCGCAGGTCGACGAGATGAGCGCCGGCGACGCCGCCTACTGGAGCATCCGCCACACCCAGGGCGGCCAGTACCTGGGCTATTGCGAATTCGTCGACATCGACCGGCGTCACGATCGGGCCGAGATTCGCTTCGTCATCGACCGCAAGGGCTGGGGCCAGGGCTTCGGCGCCGAAGCGGTCAGCGCCCTGCTCGCCCATGCCGCAGGCAGCGGCCTCAAGAGCCTGGTGGCCAGCATCCACGTCGGCGACAACCGCGCCGAGCGCCTTCTGGACAAGCTGGGCTTCAAGGCCGAGGGCTACCTGAAGGGCGCGGTGCACCGCGACGGCGAGCGTCGGGATCGACGGCTCTACGGGCTGCGGCTGTAGACCCACGGCTCCGCCGCTTCACGCGGCCCGGCCGCTGAAGGTGTGGAAAGGGATGCGGAGCGCCGGACAGCGTCCGGAGTTGGAAACTAGAAATACCGTTTCGACGAAGCCCGACGCTCCGCGCGGTCGTTATCCGGAAGCGTGACGTCCCGATGCTGTTCGCACCTCGACGCCCTTGAAGCCTCCGACGGGCAGGCCCGGCCGCGAAGCCTGGTCCCGGTCAGGAGCCTTTCAGCTCCCCTGTCGCTCTCCTCGGCCTGCATCCACCGTCGTTTCTGTGTTCCAGGGTCGACTACCTCGGGGATGGTGCAGTTGCGGCCCCAAGTCGCCTTGAGCCCGCGCCGACGAGCGCGCCCGCTCGATCGCCCCTCATCGCCGCAACGGTCGCTGGCCATGCGCCCTTTCCTCGCGACGAGGTGAAGAGAGAATACGGCAGGTTTTGAAGCCGGGGACACAGCGCGGCGAATGCTCGTCGAATCCCCCTGAAACCCTCTCTCTTTGAGAGAGGGAGGGGCCCATGCGCAGCATGGGAGGGTGAGAGGTTACAAACTATCCGGACAGGGCAATGCCCCGGTAAGCGGCTGAACAATATCGGTTTTCGCGGCCACCGGTGAAACCTCTCACCCTCCCACGCCTGCGGCGCGGGCCCCTCCCTCTCTCTATGAGAGAGGGATTCAATACCCGCGCGCCGACGGGATTAGCGACCCGTCCTACTCCTTGGCCAGCCTGGCCAGCACGGTGAGAATCTTCTCGGCCGCGTCGAGACGCTGCGCAGGAGTGTCCCACTCGCCCTTGATCACGACCTTCTGGTCCGGACGCACCTTCCAGATCAGGCTGTTCTTGCCGACGTACTGCATCAGCCCCAGCGGATTGGCGTAACTATCATTCCGGAAGCTGGCCACCGCGCCCTTGGGTCCGACGTCGATCTTGGCGACATTGGCCTCGCGGCACAGGCCCTTGATGGCGACGACCTTGAGCAGGCTGTCGGTTTCGGGCGGCAGCGGGCCGAAGCGGTCGATCATCTCGGCGGCCAGGGCTTCGCGGTCGGCGGCCTTCTCGGCGTCGGACAGGCGGCGATAGAGCGACAGGCGCACGTTCAAGTCGGGGACGTATTCGTCCGGGATCATCACGGCCGCGCCGGTGTTGATCTGCGGCGACCAGCCCCGGTCTTCCAGCAGGGCCTCTTGGCCTTGCCGCTGACGCAGCTCGGCGACGGCGTCCTCCAGCATCTGCTGGTAGAGCTCGACACCGATCTCCTTGATGTGGCCGCTCTGCTCGTCGCCCAGCAGGTTGCCGCCGCCGCGCTGGTCCAGGTCGTGGCTGGCCAGCTGGAAACCGGCCCCCAGGCTGTCCAGGGACTGCAGCACCCGCAGGCGCTTTTCGGCCGACAGGGTCAGGGACTTCTCGACCGGCGTGGTCAGATAGGCGTAGGCGCGAGCCTTGGAGCGGCCAACGCGGCCCCGGATCTGATAGAGCTGGGCCAGGCCGAACATGTCGGCGCGGTGGACGATCAGGGTGTTGGCCGACGGGATATCCAGGCCACTCTCGACGATCGTCGTCGCAAGCAGCACGTCGTATTGGCCCTCGTAGAAGGCCGTCATCACGTCTTCCAGCTGGGTGGCGGCCATCTGGCCGTGGCCGACGACGTACTTCACCTCGGGCACCTGGGTGCGGAGGAACTTCTCGATGTCCTCCAGGTCCTTGATGCGCGGCACGACGTAGTAGGACTGGCCGCCGCGATACTTCTCGCGCAGCAGGGCCTCGCGCAGGGTCACCGGATCGAACGGGCTGATATAGGTGCGCACCGCCAGGCGATCGACCGGCGGGGTGGCGATGATCGACATCTCGCGGATGCCCGACAGCGCCATCTGCAGGGTTCGAGGGATCGGCGTGGCGGTCAGGGTCAGCATGTGCACATCGGCGCGAAGCTCTTTCAGCTTCTCCTTGTGCTTGACCCCGAAGTGCTGCTCCTCGTCGACGATGACGAGACCCAGGTCCTTGAAGGACACCTGCTTGGACAGGATGGCGTGGGTGCCGACCACGATCTCCAGCTGACCATTGGCCAGGCCTTCGCGGGTTTCGGCGGCTTCCTTGCCGGTGACCAGGCGCGACAGGCGCGTGACCTTGACCGGCCAGCCCTGGAAGCGGTCCTTGAAGGTCTTGTAGTGCTGGCGGGCCAGCAGCGTGGTCGGGCAGACGATCGCCACCTGCTTGCCGCTCATCGCCACCACGAAGGCGGCGCGCAGGGCGACCTCGGTCTTGCCGAAGCCGACGTCGCCGCAGATCAGGCGGTCCATCGGCTTGCCGGACGCTAGGTCCTCCAACACATCGTGGATGGCGCTGAGCTGGTCGTCCGTCTCCTCGTAGGGGAACCGGGCGCAGAACTCGTCGAACACGCCCTGCGGCGCGTCGGTCTCCTCGACGGACTTCAGCTGGCGGGCGGCGGCGATCTGGATCAGGCCCTCGGCCATGACCCGCAGCCGTTCCTTGGCTTTCGCCTTGCGGCCCTGCCAGGCGGCGCCGCCCAGCTTGTCCAGCTGGACCGTATCCGGATCCGACGCGCCGTAGCGGGTCAGCAGGTCGATGTTCTCTACCGGCAGGTAGAGCTTGGCCTCGCCGCCGTACATCAGGTCAAGGCAGTCGTGCGGCGCGCCCTGGACGTCGAGGGTCTTCAGGCCCTCATAGCGGCCGATGCCGTGGTCGATGTGGACGACCAGATCCCCCGGCGTCAGGGCGCTGGCTTCCGCCAGGAAGTTGGCGGCGCGGCGCTTCTTGCGCGGGCGGGCCAGGCGGTCGCCGAGAATGTCGGTCTCGGAGATGACCGCCAGGTTCTCGGTCTCGAAGCCGTGGTCCAGCGGCAGCACAACGCGCTGCGGGACCTTGGGGTCATTGGCCTTCGCCGCCTGCCAATAGGCGGCATAGGGGATCTTCTTGAGGCCATGGTCGGACAGCATGGTCCCCAGGCGCTCGGACGAACCCTCGGACCATGAGCCGAACAGCACCCGCTTGCCGGCGGCGGCCAGGGCCTTGGCGTGGTCGGCGGTGGCCTCGAACAGGTTGACGCTGTCCTGGGCCCGCTCGGCGGCGAACACCCGGCCCAGCTTGGCGCCCATGTCGACGACGTCCAGGCCCTGGGGCTGGAACGGCGTGAACAGGCGATGGGTGCGGTCGGTGAGCTCGCGATCCCACTCCGCTGCGGTCAGGTACAGGGCTTGCGGCGCCAGCGGGCGATAGGCCGACTTGCGGTCGGCGCTGGCCCGGGCCTCGTAGGCGTCCAGGATCATCGCCAGGCGCTCGTCGCGCGACTCGGTGGTCTGGTGGTCGACGCCGATCAGCGATCCGGCGGGCAAGTAGTCGAACAGGCTCGACATCCGCTCGTAGAACAGCGGCAGCCAGTGCTCGAGACCGGCGCGGCGGCCGCCTTCGCTGACGGCGGCGTACAGCGGATCATCGCCCGGCGCGCCGAACTCGGCGACATAGCCCTTGCGGAAGCGCGAGATGCCCTCGGCGTCCAGCAGGGCCTCGCTGACCGGCAGGAGGTCGATCTCCTTCAAATGCTTGGTCGAGCGCTGGGTCTCTGGATCAAAGGCGCGGATGCTCTCCAGCGTGTCGCCAAACAGGTCCAGGCGCACCGGCTCCTCGGCGGCCGGCGGATAGACGTCGATGACGCCGCCGCGGATCGCGAACTCGCCGCGCTCGGAGACGGTGGAGGCGCGGGCATAGCCGTTGACGGCGAAATAGCGCTCCAGGTCCTTGATATCGACGACATTGCCGACCCTGGCGCTGTAGCTGGCGCGCAGCAGCACGTCCTTGGTCGGCACGCGCTGCAGCAGGGCCGGCGCGGGCAGGACCAGGATGGCCGGCTTCTTTTCGCCCAGGCCCCGCGCCAGGCGCGACAGGGTCGCCATCCGTGTGGCCGAGACGCCCGAGGACGGGCCGATGCGGTCGTAAGGCAGACAGTCCCACGAGGGCAGCAGCACCGCCTCGATCTCGGGAGCGAAGAACTTCAGGGCGTCGACGAAGGCGTTGGCGCGGGCGGTGTCGCGGGCCACGAAGGCGGTCAGGCCGCCACGCGCCCGGGCGATGTCAGCCATCACCAGCGCGTCGAAGCCCTCCGGCGCGCCGGCCAGGGTCAGGCCGCCTGCGGCCTTGGCGATCTGTTTCGCGTCGTAGGCCATGCTCTTAAGCGCCATCCCCCACCGGGCGCGAAGCGTGCGCGTCGAACCGGAACGCGCGGATCATCGCCAGCACGTCCGTCTCGAACTTTTCCGGAGTCGGCTCCTGACCGACGATCCAGGCATAGATCTCGCGATCCGACTCCTCGAGCAGGGTTTCCAGGGTGTCGATCTGCTCAGGGGTCAGTTTCGGGCCATGGACGTCCGCGAACGGGCCCAGAATGAGGTCCGCTTCCCGGAAGCCGCGATGCCAGGCGCGGAAACGAAGGCGCCTTAGGCGGGAGTCGTGGTCGATGGTCATGTGTCGGCGGATATAGAGCGGCGTCCGCGCTTGCGCCACTCCATGATGACCCAACATGACGCTCCCAAGGCGCCTATCACCTTGCCTAGATTGACTTTGGCGACTTTCGGCTTATTTATCCCCAACTTCGGAGCAGGTCTGGCGAATCCGCGCTGCCCGCTCGCCCAAGCACGGGCGGCTCCGGGTTTCAGACCAGCGTGTAAATGACCGAATTTTCCGACCTCGGGCTTTCGCCCACGACCCTGCAGGCGGTCGCCGATACCGGCTATACCACTGCGACCCCCATTCAGGCCCAGGCCATCCCGGTCGCCCTCGCGGGCCAGGACGTTCTCGGCATCGCCCAAACGGGCACCGGCAAGACCGCCGCCTTCACCTTGCCGCTGATCGACAAGCTGATGAACGGCCGCGCCAAGGCCCGCATGCCGCGCGCCCTGGTCATCGCCCCGACCCGCGAACTGGCCGACCAGGTCGCCTCCAGCTTCGAGAAGTACGCCAAGGGCACCAAGCTCTCGTGGGCGCTGCTGATCGGCGGCGTGTCGTTCGGGGACCAGGAAAAGAAGCTGGACCGCGGCGTCGACGTGCTGATCGCCACCCCCGGCCGCCTGCTCGACCACTTCGAACGCGGCAAGCTCCTGATGACCGGCGTGCAGTTCCTGGTCGTCGACGAAGCCGACCGCATGCTGGACATGGGCTTCATTCCGGACATCGAGCGCATCTTCAAGATGACGCCGCCCAAGAAGCAGACCCTGTTCTTCTCGGCGACCATGCCGCCGGAAATCACCCGCCTGACCAAGCAGTTCCTCAAGGATCCGGTCCGGATCGAGGTGGCCAAGCCGGCGACGACCAACGCCAACATCACCCAGCTGCTGGTCAAGGTCCCCTCCTCCGATCCCAAGGCCAAGCGCCTGGCGCTGCGCGCGCTGATCGAGAAGGCCCAGATCGAGACCGGCATCGTGTTCTGCAACCGCAAGACCGAAGTCGACATCGTCGCCAAGTCGCTGCGCGTGCACGGCTTCGACGCCGCCGCCATCCACGGCGATCTCGATCAGTCGCAGCGCATGAAGACCCTGGCGGACTTCCGTTCGGGCGCCCTGAAGATCCTGGTGGCCTCGGACGTCGCCGCGCGCGGCCTGGACATTCCGGCCGTCAGCCACGTCTTCAACTACGACGTCCCGCACCACGCCGACGACTACGTCCACCGCATCGGCCGCACCGGCCGGGCCGGACGCACCGGCATCACCTACATGCTGGTCACCCCGGGCGACGACAAGGGCTTCGACAAGGTCGTTAAGCTGATCGGTTCGACCCCGGACGAAGAGAAGCTCGACCTCGACTATTCGAACGCCGTGACGGTGAAGCGCGAAGGCGACCGCGATCGCAAGCGCAGCGGCCGTGATCGCGACCGTCCCGAACGTGGCGACCGTAGCGAGCGTCCGGCGCCGCGCGCCCGTGGCCGTCGCACCGAGGAAGCCGCCGCCGAGGCGCCGGTCGAGGCCGCCGTTGTCGCCGTCGAGGCTCCCGAAGCCGCCGTCGCCGAGGAACGTCCCGCCCGCGAGCGCCGCCCGCGCCGTGAACGCGAACCCCGTGGCGAGCGCGAGCCCCGCGCCGCCGCCCCGGCCGCCGAGACCGAGCGCCCCGAACGCACGGAACGGCCCGCCCGCGCCGAACGTCCGGAGCGTGCTGAACGCGCCGACCGTCCGGAACGCAGCGAGCGCGCCAGCGAGCGTCCTGAGCGCAGCGAACGTCCCGAGCGCCCGGTGCGCGGTGTCCAACCGATCCGCGACCGCGACGACGACGACCGTCGCGTGGTCGGCTTCGGCAACGACGTCCCCGCCTTCCTGGTGCGTCCGCCGCGCGGCAAGTAGGCCCCGGCCGATCTTCCGAAAAAGCAGAAGCGCCGGGCTCTCGTCCGGCGCTTTTCTTTTGGCCGCTCCCCGCCATATCGAAGCATGGCCTATTCGAAGAACGATGTTATCATAAAGCTCGTTTTCGGCTCGATCACGCCGAACAGGCCGGTCGCGCCCCACAAGAAAAAGGGAGGACCGCACATGGCCGCTATCGAACCCGACACCCTGCTCGCCGAGAAGGAAGCCGTGCTGATCGCGCACGAGAAGACCTATCACGGGTTCTCGGTGTTGTTGCGCTGGTGCATGCTGGGCCTGGCCTCGGCGATCAGTGCACTGACGGTAGGGTTCGCGACGCCGGGCGGCTTCTGGGGCGGCCTCGTCACCTTCGTGATCGTCTCGGTTGCCGGCTACTACGGCATGGTCAAGCGCGAAGAGCAGCAATCGCTCGACCCGTGGGCGCCGGGCCGCAAGGGCATCCTCTAGAGCGCCTGATCAACGACGCTCAGCAGGTCGTCGAGCGGTGGCCTGAAGGCGAACTTGAAGCCGCGACGCAGCCTGGCCAGGACCGGCGCCTGCCGCGCCGGAGCTGGCGACGCGCAGACATAGCCGCGCCAGTCGACTCCGACCTGGCGACAGGCCGCCCTCACCCACTGGCTGGTGAAGTTCAGCGGCTGGATCTCCACGACCCGCGCGCCCTTGGGCAGGAAGACGGCATTGGCCAGGGCCGCGCCGCTGGCGCCGACGAGCACCTCGGCCTCGCGCATCAGCGCGACCTGCTCGCCAGCGCTCAGGGTCTCGGGCCTGACGATCGTGAAGCCACGCGCCGCCAGCGCCTTTTCGAACGCCGTCTCGCCGACCATCACCCGCATCGACTGACCGCGTCGCGAGAGATAGACGCGCTTTGCGCCCCGCCCAGCCGGCGCGCGCGCCAGCACGCGTTGGGCGACGTCGGCGACCAGGCCGTTTGGGTGGTGCAGGAAGTGGTCCATGCTGGTGGCGAACACTGCCCGCTTGACCCGCGCGACCGGCGCGGCGACCTCGCGGATTTCCAGATCCGGAAAGGCCATGCCGATCAGGTCGCCTTGCCAGGCGGTCAGCTTGGGCGCGAGGACCGGGACCCCGTCCAGCAGCCCTGCCTGCTCCAGCGCCAGCAGCGACGGCAAGGCGTCGATGACGAAGTGACCGTAGTTGAAGGTCCCGCCCCACGGCAGGAACACCGCCCCGGCCTCGATCTCGGGCGCGGACGCCGGTGGAACGAAGCGCGTGGCCTGGTCCAGCACGCCCGGAAGGGCCGACAGATCCCCCGACCCATGTCGGGCCTCGCCGATCGTGGCGTTGTAGAGCGCCCCGTCGACGCCGATCAGTCCCCCGAACCGCGGGAACCACCAACTCTCGCCGACCGCGCAAAGCGCCGGAACATTGACCGGCAAGGGCGCCGCGATGTCGTGAGGCCAGACGGCGGCCTGCGGCCCAGCCAGCGTTCCCGGCGGCGCGCCGATGGAGGCGTCATGCTCCGGCGCGAACGCCACCCCGGTCTCGCCCCGCCTGAACCGCTCACGCAGCTCCGCCGTCAGCATGGGCGGCAGGTCGCGAGCTTCGACGATGGGGCGCAGGGACAGCGGCGCGGTCATGCGCCGCTTGGAGCATGACCCGCCGCGCTTGGCTACGTCTCGAGCCCTACTTCTTGATCTGCCCCGCCAGGTATTTGCGGATCCCCTCGCCGTAAGGCGGGCGCAGGCCCAGCATCGGGGCGATGTCCTTCTTCAGCTGCTGGAACACCGCCTTGCGGTGGCTGAACTCGCGGAAGCCGTCGTGGCCGTGATAGGCGCCCATGCCGGCCGGACCGACGCCGCCGAATGGCAGGTCCTCCTGGGCGACGTGGAAGATCACGTCGTTGACGGTCACGCCGCCACTGGTGGTGCCCGCCAGCACGCGGTCCTTCTCGGCCTCGTCCGTGCCGAACCAGTAGAGCGCCAGGGGGCGATCGTGGGCGTTCACATAGGCCACGGCCTCGTCGACTGTCTTGTAGCCCTTCACGGGCAGGACCGGACCGAAGATCTCCTCCTGCATGACCGTCATGTCGTCGGTGGGGTCCAGGATCAAGGTCGGGGCGATCTTGCGGTGCTCCTGCTGCGACAGGTCCTCGCCGCCCGGATTGATCTCGATCACCCGCGCGCCCTTGGCCCGGGCGTCGTCGACATAGCCCTTCACCCGGTCGTAGTGGCGCTGGGCGACGACGGCCGTGTAGTCGGGATTGTCCTTGATCGTCGGGAAGTAGCGGCCGACGGCGGCCTGGGCTTCCTTGACGAAGCTCTCGACCTCTTCCTGCGGGGCCAGGACATAGTCCGGCGCCAGGCAGATCTGGCCGGCGTTCAGGGTCTTGCCGTTCATGATCCGCGCCGCGGCCGTGGCCATGTCGGCCCCGCGCGACAGGATCACCGGGCTCTTGCCGCCCAGCTCCAGGGTCACCGGCACCAGGTTTTCGGCCGCCGCCCGCATCACGTGGCGCGCCACCGAGGTCGCGCCGGTGAACACCAGATGGTCGAAGGCCAGTCCCGAAAAGGCCTGGCCAACCTCGGGTCCGCCGACGAATACCGCGACTTCCTCCTCCGAGAACGCCTTGGCGAACATCGCCTTCAGCAGGTCCGAGGTCGCCGGCGTGAATTCCGACGGCTTGATCATCGCCCGGTTGCCGGCCGCGAACACCCCGGCCAGCGGGGCGAAGGTCAGGTTGACCGGAAAGTTCCAGGGGCTGATCACGCCCACGACGCCCTTGGGCTGCCACTGCACGGTCGCCTTGGCGCCGAACAAGCCCAGGATCGCCGGAGTCGTCTTGCGCTTCTCCGGCTTCATCCATTTGGCGACGTTCTCGCGCGCGAACTTCAACGGGCCGATCGAGCCGGCGACATCGGTCAAGGCCGTGGCCTCGGGCGAGCGCGAGCCGAAATCCTCGTTCACCGCCTTGCCGATCTGCGCCTGGTGGCCGACCAGCAGGTCGATCGAACGGTTCAGCCAGTCGATGCGCTTCTCGAGACTGGGCGCGCCATCGCGCAGATGCGCGGCCTTCTGACGCTGCAGGACGTCGGTCATCGCGGCCTTATGGGCGTCGAACGACAGATTGACCGGTGCGTTCATGATGTTCGCCTCCCCTACCCTGGCCCGGCCACAGTGGCGCGGTGCTCATCTTATCGATGATAACCATGACGCCTGGTCGTTTCCTGCGCAAGAGAACGTCGTTCTTAACGCCTCGTAAGAACTCTCCGCCCTAGTGTGGCGCTCCAAGCGTCGGCGTTTCCGCGAGGGGAACCGCTGAACGGGGGAAGAAGAGATGTCGGACGTCGAAACCACGCTGCGCGGTCCCGAGGCGTACAAGATCGCCGGGCGTGCTCTGGAGCTCATGGAGCGCCACCAGGTTTGGCCGACCGCGCTGAACTTCGAGCTGTGGACCCACTATGTGGCCGATCCCGACGGCGCCCTGGCCCGTGAACTGACCCGCCTGATCTCGCTGGGCGAGCCGATGACCGAACTGGTCAGCGAAGAACTGGCCGCCACCTACCTGCCCAAGGCGCGCCTGAACGAACAGATCCGCGACGCCGGCGACCTTCTGTCGAAGGAACTGGAAGCGGTCTCCAAAGCCATCCACAACGCCCAGAAGTCCAACGCCGCCTTCGGCAAGGAACTGGCCGGCGCCAGCAAGAACCTGGACAAGACAACCGACGTCGACGCCATCAAGACCTTGGTCGGCGGCCTGGCCGAGGCGACCCGCCGCGTGCACAAGGAAAACCAGTCGCTGGAAACGCGTCTGGCCGACTCCACCGCCGAGGTCGAGCGCCTGCGCGAGCACCTGGAACAGGTTCGCCGCGACGCCACCACCGACGGCCTGACCAACCTCGCCAATCGCAAGGCCTTCGACGAAGAGCTGGAGCGCGCCTGCGCCGAGGCCGACGAGCAGAACGCCAGCATCTGTCTGGCCGTGCTCGACATCGACCATTTCAAGGGCTTCAACGACACCTGGGGCCACCAGACCGGCGACCAGGTCATCCGTTACGTCGCTTCCGTGATCGGCCGCGTCGCCGCCCCGCCGCGGTTCGCCGCCCGCTACGGCGGCGAGGAATTCGCCATGATCTTCCCGCGCGAGTCGGCCGCGACCGTCGCCACCACCCTGGAAGAGATCCGCGTCGAGGTCTCCTCGCGCATGCTCAAGCGGCGCTCGACCAACGAGGACCTGGGCGCGATCACCATCTCGTCGGGCTTCGCCGAGCGTAAGGCGAACGAGAGCGGTCACTCGCTCATGGAACGCGCTGATGTGGCGCTCTACGCCTCCAAGCGTGGCGGCCGCAACCGCGTCACCGCGGCGGAATCCATGCCGGCCTCGGCCAACGCGGCCTAGCCTCTTCAGCAGAAGACCTACCTTAGGCGCCGCCGGTCTCACGATTGGCGGCGTTCTCATGTGAAGATTCCGATTTCTTTGGAAAATTCCGCTGGCCTTCCCAAGGGGCAAAGGCGCCTAGACTTCTGAAAAGACCAAGGGAGGACCGCGCCGTGGACTATCAGAAGATCCGTGTCTCGACTGAAGACGGCATCGCGACCGTCACCCTCGCCGATCCCACCACGCTGAACGCCGCCAGCCTGGAGGTCGCCCGCGAGTTGACCCACGCCTTCGCTTCAATCGCAGCCGGCAAGGTCGAGGCCCGCGCGGTGATCCTGACCGGTGAAGGTCGCGGCTTCTGCTCGGGGGCCAACCTGTCGGGCGGCGGCGCGGCCGGGCGTGAACTGGACGTCGACGGCAAGCCCGACGCCGGCTCGGCGCTGGAAAGCACCTACAACCCGCTGATGACCCTGCTGAAGGACTTTCCGCTGCCGATCGTCACGGCGGTGAACGGCCCTGCGGCCGGCGTCGGCTGCTCCATCGCCCTGATGGGCGACATCATCGTGGCGTCCGAGAGCGCCTATTTCCTGCAGGCCTTCCGCCGAATTGGCCTGGTCCCCGACGGCGGTTCGACCTACCTGCTGCCGCGCCTGATCGGCAAGGCGCGGGCCATGGAGATGATGCTGCTGGGCGACAAGATCCCGGCGGCCACCGCCCTGCAATGGGGCCTGGTCAATCGCTGCGTCCCGGACGCCGAGCTGATCCCGACCGCCCGCGCCCTGGCCCAGGAACTGGCCCGAGGCCCGGCGGCGCTGGGCGCGATCCGCAAGCTGGTCTGGGACAGCCTCGACAGCGACTGGACCGGCCAGCTTCACGCCGAGCGCAAGGCCCAGAAGTTCGCCGGCAAGACCGAAGACTTCCTCGAAGGCGTCGCCGCTTTCCTCCAGAAACGCGCGGCGTCGTTCAAGGGGCGGTAGCGGCGGCCTGTAGCTGGCGCAGGATCTCAACGGCGTCGTCAGCGCGACCCGCCGGCACGAAGACATGGTCGTGGTTCAGCGCCGCGACCATGTTGCAGGCGATCCCGGCCTCGGCCAGGGCCGTCGCCACGGCGGCGGTCAGGCCGACGCCGTCGAGGGCCGAGTAGACGTTCAGGGTGATCAGAGCCATCGGCGCCTCAACCGGAAAGCCAGCGGCTTGCGCCGCTTCGCGCTCCAGGATCAGGCTGACGCCATCGGCTTCGCGGAACATGGCCAGCGGCGCCAGCCCCGCCCAGTCGCGGTCGCCGGCGGCGCAGAAGACGTAGGCGCCGGGCTTCAGGTCCGGCGTCATGCCAGCGACCATTTCCCGAGCGCCGCGAATGACTTGGCTCATTCTCCGGACGTCGCGAGATAGGGCTTGTAGCTCTTCTCCTCGACGATCTCCGAGCCGGCGGCTTCGTTGATGGCGCGCTTGATGGCGGCGCGCTTGTCGTTGTCGATATAGACGCGGCGGGCCAGGGCGACGAAGTCCGGGCCGAAGTCCTGGCGGCGTTCGCAGTCGCGCTTGCCGTCCTCGATGTCCCACAGGGCGGCGTTGACGGTGGTCAGTTCGTCGGTGAGGCGGGCGATGTCGGCGGTGTTGGGCAGATGCTCGGCCGCGGTAGCCTCCAGCAGGGCCAGCTCCTTGCGGACATTGGCTTCCTTGGCCGGATCGCCGATGCGCTGGGCCTTGACCCGCAGGATGGTGATCTTGTCGACCAGTTCGCCCGCCGAGATCGGCGCGAGGATGGACATTCAGGCGGCTCCCGTGACCAGACGTTCGAGCGCCGCCCAGGCCGCGTCGACCGGCAGGGCGCCCATGCCGCTTCCGTAGTCTTCCGCGACCAGCATCTCAAGCCGCCGGGCGGCGGGGCGGAACTTCACCGACTTGCGGCGGTCCTGTTGCAGAGACAGCAGCGGCGCGCCCCCGGCGGCCAGCATGTGGCCCGGGCCGGCGTCGTTGGCGACTCCGGCCGCCAGCCGTCTGGCCAAGGCGATGACCAGCAGCGGCCCCTTCACGGCCGTGTAGCCGTCCATGCGGTTGCGCTCGGGCTGGAGCGCTTGCGGGACCTCCCGCGCGGCCACGGCGGCGTCCTCGGCCTCGTCGGGGCCGAACAGGAATACCGGCGTCCAGCCCTTGGCGACGATCCGTCGCGCCAGCTCGAAATAGTTCTCTAGCGGCCAGCGTTTGTCCTGACCGCCCGCTCCGGGCGCTAGGCCGACATAGGTCGGGCCGGTCGGCAGCAGGGTCTCAGCGGCGTTCAAAGCGTCGGGATGGTTGAGCGCCAGAGGCGTCGGCGCGCCCTGCCCGTCAGTGGCCAGAGCCAGCAGTCGCGCCAGGCGGTCAGTGACGGCCATCGGCCAGTCCTTGTCGCGCGCATGACGGGCGGCCGAGATGAAGCGACCACTCGCGCCGCGCCGGGCGACGCCGCTGCGACGCAGATTCTCCTGGGTGTCGATGACGAGGTCGAACGCGCGACCGTCGAACGGCTTGCTCCACGGCAGGCTATCGAGGGGCCGCGCGCCGTTGCGCCCGTCCAGGATCACCTCGTCGACATAGCCGGCCACCACGGCCTTCAGCGGGCCGGCATAGACCGTCTCGCCCTTGGCCGCGCACCAGCTGATGCGAGCCTCAGGAAAGGCCGCGCGCAGGCCGGCTATAAAGGGCAGCTTGATCAGGCCATCGCCGATCACCTCGCCCATCGAATAGATCAGAACCGTCTGGACCATGGCCGTGTGTGGACCGCGCCGAGCGTCTTGGTCAACGCCAACCCCGCGCTGTATTCTGCCCCGAACTGCCGCTAGGCTGCGCGTCCCGAGGATAAAGACGGACCTGATGCGCAGCGCCTTGTTCAACGCCTATTACTGGGTCCTGTCGATCTTCTATGGCCTGTCGGCGGCCTTCGCCGCCCTGGCGCCGGGTCGCGACGCCGTGACCTTCACGCTGAGGCTCTATAGCCGCCGGATGCTGTGGGCGCTGGACGTGCTGGGCGGGGTGAAGGTTGAGCTGAAAGGCCAGGAAAACCTGCCAAAGGGCCCTTGCATCATCGCCGCCAAGCACCACAGCTGGGGCGACGGCTTCGTGATGTTCGCCCATGTCGACAATCTCAGCTTCGTCACCGGCGACCACCTGGAGAAGTTCCCGCTGGTCGGGGCGATCCTGAAGAAGTTCGGGGCCATTGTCGTCGACAGTTGCGGCGGTCCCGAGGCGCGCAAGGCTCTGTCGGAAAGCGCCGCCCAGGTCGCGGCCGAGGGCCGGCGGATCCTGATCTATCCCGAAGGACACCTGGCCGCGCCGGGCGAGCGGTTCCGCTATCGCACCGGCGTCTACTACATGAGCAAGGACTTTAACCTGCCGGTCGTGCCGGTAGCCACCAATCTCGGCTGCTTCTGGAAGCAGCAGGAGAAGGCCAAGACGCCCGGAGTCGCCACCGTCGAGTTCCTGTCACCCCTGCCCCAGGGCCTGGAGAAGGACGACTTCATGCAGCGCATGGAGGCGGCGATCGAAGGCCGCACGAATGAACTGATCGCAAAGGCGCGCGGAGAACCGGTGAAGCCCTCGGTGCTGGTGGAGTGGGATGGCCGGAAGAACGTGGCCGCGACGCCGAAGACAGCGGAAGCCTCGGCCTAAACCTCGACCGGACACTCCGCCGGGATAGCCACGAACGTGCCCTCGGCGCGCCGCTTGGCGAAGTGGGTCTGGGCGCATGTCGAGGAGCACAGCAGGCCGGTGTCAGACCAGTAGAGCGGCGCCTCGTCCTCGTGCTTGAAGCGCGGCGCGCCCCAGGCCAGGCCGCATTCGACGCAGGACGGCGTGCGCGCCAGCATCAGTGCTCGCTCGCCTCGGGAGCCTCGGCCGCCGGCTGGATCGTCACGCTCTCACCGCAGCCGCAGGCGTCGGTCTCGTTCGGATTGTGGAACACGAACTTCGACGACAACTTGGTGATCTCGTAGTCGATCTCGGTCCCGATCAGGAACAGTACGGCCTTGGGCTCGATCAGGATGGTGACATCCTTGTCCTCGACCACCTCGTCCATCGGGCCGCGTTCGGCGGCGTATTCGAAGACATATTCCGAACCCGCGCAGCCGCCATTCTTCACGCCGACGCGGAGGCCCGCATAGGGCTTGTCGGCGCGGGCCATGATCTCCTTGACGCGCGCGGCCGCGGCGTCGGTCAGGGTGACGACCTTGGGGCGCGGGCGGCGGGGGCGTGCGGTGATCGCGGTTTCCATGGGCTTTGAACCGATCAGAACATGTTCAGTTGCAGCTTGGCCTCGTCGCTCATCCGCGAGGAATCCCACGGCGGCTCGAAGACCAGCTCGACATTGCACGACTTCAGGCCGGGGATTTCCATCACCGCGTCGCGGACCCAGCCCGGCATTTCCCCGGCCACCGGGCAGCCCGGGGCGGTCAGGGTCATGTCGATGGCCACGTCCTTGTCGTCGCTGACATCGACCTTGTAGATCAGGCCCAGCTCATAGATGTCGACCGGGATTTCCGGGTCGTACACGGTCTTCAGCTTCTCGATCAGCTGATCGGTCAGCCGGTTAAGCTCGTCCTTGGACAGGGAGGTCATGGGCTCGGAGGAAGCGGCGGCGTCGGTCATCGGCGGCTCAACTGAAGAAACTGCGGGCCTTGGCCAGCGCGTCCACGAACGCGTCGGCTTCGGCTTCCGTATTATATAGGGCGAAGGAGGCGCGCGCGCTCGATGTGACGCCGAAACGGCGCATCAAGGGCTCTGCGCAATGGGTCCCGGCGCGGACGGCGACGCCGTAGCGGTCCAGCACCTGGGCGATGTCATGGGCGTGGGCGCCCTCGACCGTGAACGACAGCACCGCGCCCTTGCCGGGCGCCTCGCCCAGGATCCGCACGCCATTGACGCCGCGCAGGCGTTCGGCGACGCGCTCGTAGAGGGCATGCTCGTGAGCGAAGGCTGCGTCGCGATCGAGGCCATTCAGCCACTCGATCGCCGCGCCCAGGCCGACGGCCTCCAGGATCGCGGGAGTGCCGGCCTCGAAGCGATGCGGCGGATCAGCGTAGGTGATGCGGTCCATCGAGACCGAACCGATCATCTCGCCGCCGCCCTGATAAGGCGGCAGAGCGGCCAGGCGCTCGGCCTTGCCGTAGAGCACGCCGATGCCGGTCGGACCGTACAGCTTGTGACCGGAGAAAACGTAGAAATCGACGTCCAGGGCCTTCACGTCAACTTTGGTGTGAACCACGCCCTGGCAGCCGTCCAGCAGCACCGGCGCGCCGGCGGCGTGGGCCAGGCGGACGATCTCAGGCACGTCGTTGACCGTGCCCAGCACGTTCGACATGTGCGTAACCGCGACCATCTTGGTCTTCTCGGACAGCAGGCCCTTGAAGGCCTCCACGTCGAGCCGGCCGTCATCCAGCACCGGGATGAACTTCAAAACCACGCCCTTGCGCTCGCGCAGGAAGTGCCACGGCACGATGTTGGCGTGGTGCTCCATCTCCGAGAGCACGATCTCGTCGCCGGCGTTTAGCGACAGGCCGAACGAACTGGCGACCAGGTTCACCGCTTCCGTGGCGCTCTTGGTCCAGACGACTTCGGTCGGCTCGGCATTGATGAAACGCGCGACAGTTTCGCGCGCCTTTTCATAGGCTTCCGTCGTTTCGTTCGCGAGCGTGTGCAGGCCGCGGTGGACGTTGGCGTAAGAGGTGCGAGCCAGGCCCATCATGGCGTCCAGCACCGCGTCTGGCTTCTGGGCGCTGGCGGCGGTGTCGAGATAGATCAGCGGCTTGCCGTGGACCTGGCGGGCCAGGATCGGAAACTGGGCGCGGATCGCCTCGACATCGAACGGAGCGTCAAAGGCCACTATTCCGGGCTCCCCAGCTTGCGGGCGACCCAGGCGGCGGCGATCTCACGCGCGCCCTCGTGCTCGATCCGCTCGACCACCTCGCCGACGAAGGCCACGGTCAGCATGGCCTTGGCCTCGAGCTCCGGGATGCCGCGCTGGCGGGCGTAGAAGATTGCTTCCTCGTCCAGAGCGCCAATCGTGTTGCCGTGGGCGCAGGAGACGTCGTCGGCGAAGATCAGCAGTTCCGGCTTGGCGTCGATCTCGGCCTTGTCCGACAGGATCAGGGCGTGATGGCCCATGCGCGCGTCGGTCTGGTCGGCGCCGGGCGAGACCACGATGCGGCCCTGGAAGACGCCCCGCGCCTGGTCATTGACCATGCCCTTGGTCAGCTGGCTGGTAATCCCGTCGACACCGGCGTGGGTGACGACCGTGGTCTGGTCGGCGTGGCGCTGGCCGTCCAGCAGATAGACGCCGTCCAGGCGGACCTGGGCGTGTGCGCCCGGATGGTTGACCCGCGTCTCGATACGCTGGCGACGCGCGCCCGAGGTCAGCACAGTCTGGGCGTAGGCCGCGCCGGGGGCCAGGTCGACCTCGGCGGTGACGACGTTGACGGCTTGCGCGTCATCATCGACCAGCACGATACGCTCCAGCGCGGCGCCGTCTTCCACCGTGATGTCCAGGCGGAAGTCGGCCAGGTAACCGCCCTCGCCCACATGGCTTTCGAGCAGCACGCCGCTCACGCCCGCCGGCACGCGGACCTTCAGCGCGGTCACGAGACCGATCTGGTCGCCGGCCGATCGCACGTTCAGCGCCACGACAGGATCGTGCACGTCGAACACCAGCGCGCCGCCGCCCAGGCCATCGACATAGCCGTTGGCGACCGAAACCGTCCGGCTGGCCGAGAACGCCACGCCGTCGCGGAACGGGCCTTCGACGCCGGTCCCGGCGTGCTGGTAGACCTTCGGCAGCGTCCGGATCAGGCCGCGCAGGTCCGTCCAGCGCCAGTCCTCGTCGCGCCGCGAGGGCAGCTCGGTGACGTCGCCGGTCTTTAGGGCGGAGGCGAGGCTCATGCGGCGGCCACGTACTTGTCGTAGCCCTCGGCTTCCAGCTGCAGCGCCAGTTCCGGACCGCCCGAGGCGACGATGCGGCCGGCGGCCAGCACGTGGACCTTGTCGGGTTTGATGTAGTCCAGCAGGCGCTGATAGTGGGTGATGACCAGCATGCCGCGCTCGGGCGAACGCAGGGCGTTGACGCCTTCGGAGACGATCTTCAGGGCGTCGATGTCCAGACCGCTGTCGGTCTCGTCCAGGATCAGGAACTTCGGCGAAAGCATCGACATCTGGAAGATTTCCATCCGCTTCTTCTCGCCGCCGGAGAAGCCGACGTTCAGGCCGCGCTTGAGCATCTCGAAGTCGATCTTCAGCGCCGCCGCCTTCTCCTTGGCCAGCTTTAGGAAAGCCGGCGCGGCGACCTCGTCCTCGCCCCGCGCGCGGCGCTGGGCATTGAGGGCGGTGCGGATGAAGGTCAGGGCCGGAACGCCCGGGATTTCAAGCGGATACTGGAACGACAGGAACAGGCCCTTGGCCGCCCGCTCGTTGGGCTCCAGGGCGAGCAGATCGTCGCCATTCAGGCTCGCCGAACCCTCGGTGACCTCGTAGCCGCCACGGCCCGACAGCACGTAGGACAGGGTCGACTTGCCGGCCCCGTTCGGCCCCATGATCGCATGGACCTCGCCGGCGGGGACGTCGAGCGTGACGCCCTTCAGGATCGGCTTGTCCTCGACGCGGGCATGAAGGTTCTGGATCTTAAGCATGGGTCTCGTCGATTTTTCTGTATTCCGCGTCACCACCCGCGAAGGTTCCGGCGACGGCGATCTGGCCCTGGATGGCGGCGTTTAGAAGCGAAAGATCCTCGGTCGGGATCCAGTATTCCTCGTGTCCCGGCGTGCCCACGACCTTGTTCTGGTAGTTGCTCAGGAACGCGGTCGTGAGGTTGAACCGCACGACGTAGCCGCGCCGGTAAGTGCTGTGCGCCGCGTTCCAGGTCCGGGCCTGCACGGCGGCGTATTCTTCGCTGGCGACGGGATAAAAGATCGGCCGCTCGGGGTCGTGCTCTGGAAACGCCTTCCAGCCCGACGCCCGGATGGACTGCAGTTCTTCCATGCCGACCGGCTGGTAAAGCGTGACGTGGCTCACCCCACGCTCCCTTCCAGGCTGATCGCCACAAGCTTCTGGGCTTCGACGGCGAATTCCATGGGCAGTTGCTGCAGCACGTCCTTGACGAAGCCGTTGACCAGCAGGGCGACGGCCTCTTCCTGGGATAGCCCCCGCTGCTGGCAGTAGAACAGTTGGTCGTCCGACAGGCGCGTGGTGGTGGCCTCGTGCTCAAACACCGATTGGCCGTTGCGGGCCTCGATATAGGGCACGGTGTGGGCCGCGCAGTCCTTGCCGATCAGCAGGCTGTCGCACTGGGTGAAGTTGCGCGCGCCCTTGGCCTTGGGGTGGGCCGAGACCAGGCCGCGATAGGTCGAGGTCGACTTGCCCGCGCTGATGCCCTTGGCGACGATCCGCGATTTGGTGTTGGCGCCCAGGTGGATCATCTTTGTGCCGGTGTCGGCCTGCTGATGACCGTTGGTCACGGCAATCGAATAGAACTCGCCCGAGCTGCCCTCGCCGCGCAGCACGCAGGACGGATATTTCCAGGTGATGGCCGAGCCGGTCTCGACCTGGGTCCACGAGACCTTGGAGCGGTCGCCCCGGCAGTCGGCACGCTTGGTGACGAAGTTGTAGATGCCGCCCTTGCCGGTCTCGGGATCGCCCGGGTACCAGTTCTGGACGGTCGAATATTTGATCTCGGCGTCGTCCAGCAGGACGAGCTCGACCACGGCGGCGTGCAGCTGGTTCTCGTCGCGCATCGGGGCCGTGCAGCCCTCCAGGTACGAGCAATAGGCGCCCTTGTCGGCGATGATCAAAGTCCGCTCGAACTGTCCGGAATCCTTGGCGTTTATCCGGAAATAGGTCGACAGCTCCATCGGGCAGCGCACGCCCGGCGGAATGTAGACGAACGAGCCGTCGCTGAAGACGGCGCTGTTCAGGCAGGCGAAATAGTTGTCCGAGGTCGGGACCACGCTGCCCAGGTACTGGCGCACCAGTTCCGGATGCTCGCGGACCGCCTCGCTCATCGAGCAGAAGATGACCCCGACGGCGGCTAGCTCCTTCTTGAAGGTCGTCACGACGCTGACGCTGTCGAACACCGCGTCCACGGCGTAGCGCGGCGCGCCTTCGACTCCGGCCAGAACCTCTTGTTCCTTCAGGGGAATGCCCAGCTTGGCGTAGACGGCCAGGATCTCCGGATCGACCTCGTCCAGGCTCTTGGGGCCTTCCTTGGTCGAGGGCGCGGCGTAGTAGTAGCTGTCCTGGTAGTCGATCTTGGGGAAGTTCACCTTCGCCCAGGTCGGCTCTTCCAGCTCAAGCCAGCGGCGATAGGCTTCCAGCCGCCAGTCCAGCATCCACTGGGGCTCGTCCTTCTTGGCCGAGATGAAGCGGACGATATCCTCGGAGAGACCCTTGGGGGCGAACTCCTGCGCGATATCGGTCGTGAAGCCGTGCTCGTACTTCTCGAGCGCGGCGACGGTTTCGACAGTTTCCTTGACCGCGGCCACTACGCCACCTCCCGGCGCCGTGCGCCGATACGCTTCCAGGCGGCGAGCCAGGCGTCGCCGCACGTGTTCCAATCGTCTTCCGTGCTCGCCCAGCCGCCGCTCACACGCAGAGCGAACGGGGCGAGATCGGACCGGCCCATGGCTTCCACCACGCGGCTGGCCTTGACCTTGCCCGACGAGCAGGCGCTGCCGGCGCTGACCATGACTCCGGCCAGGTCCATGTTCATGACCTGGACCTCGGAGCCGAAGCCCTCGCCCGCGAAACACAGGGTTTGCGGCAAGCGATCAGCGCCCTCACCGAGCACGACCGCGCCTTCCGCCGTTAGCCGCTGAGCCAAGGCGTCGCGCCATTGGGCCTGTTCGGCCACGGAGGCAAGGTTTTCGTGGGCGACCTTGGCGGCCGCGCCAAATGCCGCAATCCCCGCGACGTTCTCGGTGCCGGCCCGGCGACCGCGCTCCTGACCGCCGCCGTGCTGGCGGCGGGTGACCGTGGCGCGGGTTCCGGCGACCAGGGCGCCGACGCCTTGCGGTCCACCCAGCTTGTGGGCCGACAGCGCCATCGTGTCGGCGCCGAGGGCCGAGAAATCGACCGCGATCTTGCCGGCCGCCTGAACGGCGTCGACGTGCAGCAACCCGTCGTGAGCGCGGACCAGCCTGGCGGCTTCCGCCACCGGCTGAATGACGCCGGTCTCGTTATTGGCCAGCATCAGGCAGACTAGGGTCTTGGCCGGCGCTTCGAGCGCTGCGGCCAGCCAGGCGAGGTCGGCGACGCCATCGCTGTTGACCGGCAAGACCTCGACGACCAGGCCCGAAGCTTTCGCCGTTTCGGCCACCGCGTCGTGCTCGACGGCGCTGAGGATGATGCGTTGGACGCCGGCGACCTTAGCGCTCTCGATGGCCAGAGCATTGGCCTCAGTGCCGCCGCTGACGAAGGTCACCGAACCGGCCGGCACCCCGACCAGGGCCCCGACCTCGGCGCGGCCGCGCTCGATCACGTCGCGCGCGGCGCGGCCGGCTGCGTGGACCGAAGAAGGATTGGCCGGGCTCTCCAGGGCGCGCAGCAACGCCTCACGCGCCTCCGGCCGCATCGGGGCCGTGGCGTTATAGTCGAGATAGACCGATGTGCGGGACATGCTCACTCGGCCGCGATCTCCAGGGGGCCGACCGGACGCAGCTTGCCCGCCAGGACGTCGGCCACCGATACCGAGGCCAGGTAGCCGTGGATCTGGCGGCCCATCTCTTCCCACAGGCCGTGGGTCATGCAGCGCTCGCCGCCGGCCATGCAGCCCTTGGCCTGGCCCTTGGTGAAGTTGCAGCGGGTGGCGCGCAGCGGCTCGTCGACCGCCAGAACGATGTCGGAGATGAAGGTGTCGGCCGACGCCTTGGCCAGCCGGTAACCGCCGCCCGGGCCGCGAGCGCTGATCACCAGGCCCTTGCGGCGCAGGCGCGCGAACAGCTGCTCCAGATAGGAGAGCGAGATCTGTTGGCGCGACGCGATCTCGGCCAGGGCCACGGCGCGGCCCTCGCTTTCGTCCTGGCGCTTGGCCAGGTCGGTCATCGCCATGACCGCGTATCGACCTTTGGTGCTCAGGCGCATCGCCTTACCCCTTGCAGATTCCGCGCGCATCGGCTTTTGCGTGTGCTACAAGCCGCGACTTCGCGCGCGGGCCCTCCAGCCCGCGACTGGTTGCGATCTAGGAAGACCAAGCGCAGTAGTCAAGTATTCGACGCCCCAAATCGTCGGATGGCGGACCGCTCGCGAGCTCAAGGGAACGACATGCCTGATGTGATTTTGACCGGCGCGTCCGGGCGGATCGAAGGTCGCTATTCTCCGGGCAAGACCGAGACGGCGCCGATCGCGCTGATCCTGCACCCGCACCCGAAGGCCGGCGGGCATATGAACCACCCGGTGTCGGTTCAGCTGTACCACCTGTTCATGAAGCGCGGTTTCGCGACTCTCCGCTTCAATTTCCGCGGCGTGGGCCGCAGCCAGGGCGAGTTCGACGCCGGCATCGGCGAGCTGGCCGACGCGGCGACGGCGCTGGACTGGTTGCAGACCAGCAATCCCGCCGCCAGCCAGACCTGGGTCGCCGGTTTCGACTTCGGCGCCTATATCGGCATGCAGCTCCTGATGCGTCGCCCGGAGACGGACGGCTTCATCTCTGTGTCGCCGCCGACCAACATGTATGACTTCAGCTTCCTGGCCCCCTGCCCGGCCTCGGGCCTGTTCCTGACGGGCTCGGCCGACACCATCACCCCGCCGGTCGAGGTGGAGCGCGTGGTCACCAAGCTGCGGACCCAGAAGGGCATCACGATCGACTACGAAGTCATCGACAAGGCCAGCCACTTCTGGACCGAGCACCTGCCAAGCGTCGAGAAGAGCGTCAGCGAGTACCTCGACAAGCGCATCGCGGAAAACCCGATCTAGCCGACTTAAAGAAGGCCTCCCTCCGGGGAGGCCTTTTTCGTTTGTGCGGGGCGAGATCAAGTCCCTGGCGTAACATCGGTCACAATCCTATATTTTCACCAGTTGATGAATATCAAGGATGCGGTGATGCACTACGACATCGTCATCGTCGGCGGGGGCGCCGGCGGCCTGGAGCTGGCTTCGCGGCTGGGGCGTCGGCTGGGCGGCCGGCACGGCAAGCGCCGCGTGCTGCTGATCGATCGCTCCAGCTTCCACATCTGGAAGCCGACCCTGCACGAGGTGGCGGCCGGCACGCTGGACGTCCACCAGGAAGGCGTCTCCTATTCGATCCTGGGCCGCTCGAACGGCTTCAACTTCCTGCTCGGCGAACTGTCTGCCTTCGATCCTGCCGCCAAGCGCCTGACTCTGAAGGCCATCACCGACGACGACGGCCAGCTGCTGACGCCCGAGCGGGCCATCACCTTCACCTATGGCGTGCTGGCGATCGGTTCGGGCTCGAACCTGTTCGGCACGCCCGGCGCGGAGCAGGCGCACCTGCTGGAACGCACCGAGGACGCCGAGGCGTTTCACGGTCGCCTGCTGGCGGCCTTCACCAAGGCTTCGTTCTCGCCCGAGAAGATCATGCGCGTGGCCATTGTCGGCGGCGGCGCCACGGGCGTCGAGTTGTCAGCCGAGCTGATCGAGGCGCACCGCGAACTGCTGGACAGCCTGGGCGACGAGCAGCGCTTCCGCCTGGACATCAGCGTGGTCGAGGCCGCGCCGCGCATCCTAAATGGCCTGCCGCTAAAGATCGCCGACAAGGCCAAGCTGGCCCTGGAGCGCAAGGGCGTGGCGGTGAAGACGGGCGCCAAGGTTCTGGCGGTCCACGCCGACCGGCTGGAGACCAGCCAGGGCGACATTCCTGCGGACCTGATCGTCTGGGCCGCCGGCATCAAGGCGGCCGAGACCAATACCGGCTTTGGCCTGGAGACCAATCGCGGCAACCAGTTCGTGGTCAACGACCATCTGGAGACCTCGGCCCCCGACGTCTGGGCCCTGGGCGACTGCGCCGCCGCGCCGTGGAAGGACGGCAAGACCATCCCCGCCCGCGCCCAGGCCGCGCACCAGCAGGCCAGCTACCTGGAGCGGGCGCTGATCGCTCGGCTGCACCAGGGGCGGATCGCCGCGCCGTTCGTCTATCGCGACTTCGGCTCGCTGGTGTCGCTGGGTGACAACAAGGGCGTCGGCGCGCTGATGGGCGGGCTGGGCGGACCGAACTTCTTCGTCGAGGGCCTGATCGCCAAGTGGGCCTACATGTCGCTGCACCTGGATCACCACCGGGCGATCCTGGGCGTGGGCCGCACCGCGACCCTGGCGCTGGCGAGGTTGCTGCAGCAGCGGGTGTCGGGACGGCTGAAGCTGCATTGAAGGGCTAGATGCTCCCCCGCGTTGCGGGGGAGCTGTCGCGGAGCGACTGAGGGGGCTAGCTGGAGGTCGGCAGCACTCGCCCCCTCCGGCCCTCTGGGCCACCTCCCCCGCAACGCGGGGGAGGATCTAGGGCGTAGCGATCCGTCCGCCCGTCATCGCCGCCTTCACCCCCGTCGTGCCCGGAAAGCTGATCGGCAACCCCTTGGCCGTCCGCGCCGCGAGATAGGCGAAGGCCTCGGCCTCGATGCTGTCGCCGCGCCAGCCGCAGGCCTCGGCGGCCTGCACAGGGACCGGCGCGCGGTCGGCCAGGGTCTTCATGATCGCCGGATTGTGCCGACCGCCGCCGCAGACGATCAGAGCGCTGGGCGTCTCGCCGCCTTGGCTGAAGGCCCGGAACACCCCTTCGGCGGTGAAGGCCACCAGGGTCGCGGCGGCGTCCTCGGGCGACAGGTGCGCCACCGGCTCCAGCGAGAAGTCGTAGCGGTCCAGCGACTTGGGAACCGGGGCGTCGAAATACGGGCTCGACAGCAGGGCGTTCAAAGCCCGCTCGTCGACCCGGCCGACCAAGGCCAGCCTGCCGTCCTCATCGAAGCGGGCGATGCCGCGCGCCTGCAGCATCAGATCGATCATGCCGTTGCCGGGACCGGTGTCGAAGGCCAGCAAGGACCCGTCCGCGCCGATCAGGGTGATGTTGGCCACCCCTCCGACGTTCAGCGCCGCCACCGGCGCTGCCAGGCCCGAGGCCCGGGCGCGAGCGGCGTGATAGATCGGCGCCAGCGGCGCGCCCTCCCCGCCGGCCGCCACATCGGCGGTGCGGAAGTCGTAGGCGACGGGACGACCGCAGGCCCGGGCCAGACGCTCGGCGTCCAGCAGCTGGACCGTGCGGCCGACACGCTCGGCGGTCGGCCGCTCGTGCAGCACCGTCTGGCCGTGGACGCCTAGCAGGTCGAACTCGCTCCACGCCAGGCCGTGCTCTTCCAGGAAGCTCTCGGCGGCGTGGAAATGCTCGTCGGCGACAGCCTTGCGGGCCTCATCGAAGATCGCCGGCTCGGGCTCGCCGCGCGGCCAGGCTCGGGCGATGTCGGTCGTCTTCAGCAGCAGATCGCGGGTCGCCTCGCGCAGCTTGCGCTCGCCCGCCGGGCCGAAGCCCTGGATCTCTTCGCCGTCGGTTTCCAGCACCGCCATGTCGACCGCGTCGAGCGAGGTGCCGGTCATGAATCCCAGGATCTTCATGGAAACGTTGACTGCCACGGCCCGCAAACGGTAGCTAGGCCCCATGATCGACGTCCCCATCTTCTTGGGAAAAGTCCAAGCTCGTCCGTATTACCGCCCGCTGCCATAGCGGGAGGAGGATCAGCCACGTCGCCACCCCGCCTCGCCGGGGTCGCTCCATTCCAGTCGATCATGCGCTCCGGCTCCCTGCCTGGAGTTTGCAATGAAACCCTCACATTCCCTCGATTTGGCCGACCTCGCCGTGTTAGACGGCCCGCCAAGTCCTTCAGAGAGTCGAACCATGTCCGCCGCATCGTCCTTCAAGTCGGAGTTCCTGCGAACCCTGGAGGCGCGTGGCTACATCCATCAGATCACCCATCCGGATGAACTGGACGCCGCGGCCGCCGGCGGCATCGTCACCGCCTACATCGGCTTCGACGCAACCGCGCCCAGCCTGCACGTCGGCAGCTTGATCCAGATCATGATGCTCCGCCGCCTGCAGCAGGCCGGTCACAAGCCGATCGTCCTGATGGGCGGCGGCACGACCAAGGTCGGCGACCCCACCGGTAAGGACGAGAGCCGCAAGCTGCTGTCGGACGCTGACATCCAGTCCAACATCGCCGGCATCAAGCAGGTCTTCGCCAAGTTCCTGACCTTCGGCGACGGCCCGACCGACGCCATCATGGTCGACAACGACGAGTGGCTGAGCAAATTCGGCTACGTCCAGTTCCTGCGCGACTACGGCGTGCACTTCACGGTCAACCGGATGCTGGCCTTCGACTCGGTCAAGCTGCGGCTTGAGCGCGAGCAGCCGATGACCTTCCTCGAATTCAACTACATGTTGATGCAGGCCACCGACTTCCTGGAGCTGAACCGCAAGTACAATTGCGTGCTGCAGATGGGCGGCTCGGACCAATGGGGCAACATCCTGAACGGGGTAGAGCTGACCCGCCGCGTCGACCAGAAGGCCGCGTTCGGCCTGACGACGCCGCTCTTGGCCACCGCCTCGGGCGCCAAGATGGGCAAGACCATGGCCGGCGCGGTGTGGCTGAACGCCGAGCAGTTGAGCCCTTACGACTACTGGCAGTTCTGGCGGAACACCGAGGACGCCGACGTCGGCCGGTTCCTCAAGCTGTTCACCGACCTGCCGCTGGACAAGATCGCCGAGCTGGAAGCCCTTGAAGGCGCCCAGATCAACGACGCCAAGAAGGTGCTGGCCGACGAGGCCACCCGCATGGCCCACGGCGACGAGGAAGCCCGCAAGGCCCGCGACGCCGCTGAAAAGGCGTTCGAGCAAGGCGCGCTCTCGGCCGACCTGCCGACCTTCGAGGTCCCGGCGGCCGACCTGGAAGCGGGCATCGTGCTGGCGGCCCTGTTCACCGACGCTGGCCTGGCCGGCTCGCGCGGCGAGGCCCGTCGCCTGGCCCAGGGCGGTGGCCTGAAGGTCAACGACAAGGCCGAGGCCAGCGCGGACCGGGTGATCACCTCGGCGGACCTCGTCGAGGGCGTCGTCAAGCTGGCGGCCGGCAAGAAGAAGATCGTGTTGGTGAAGCCCGTTTAGTTATGGGTTGATCCGTGTCCCGGCCCTGGCGTAGCCAAGGGCCGGGGTTACCCCCTGCTACCTGGAGACGCGTTCGATGCTGCAGCCCGGCGACAAGGCCCCCGATTTCGACCTGCCGACCGACACCGGCCGCGTCAGCCTGGCCGGCTTCAAGGGCAAGAACGTCGTCCTGTACTTCTATCCCAAGGACGACACCGCCGGCTGCACGTCCGAGGCCCTGCAGTTCTCGTCGGAAGTCGAGGAATTCCAAAAGCTGGGCGCGGTGATCGTCGGCGTGTCCAAGGACAGCGTCGCCTCGCACGCCAAATTCCGCAAGAAACATGACCTGACCATTGATCTCGCCGCCGACCCTCTGGGCGACGTGGTCGAGGCCTATGGCGCCTGGGTCGAGAAGAGCATGTACGGCCGCAAATATATGGGCATAGACCGTTCGACCTTCCTGATCGACCGCGAGGGCGTCGTCCGCGAGGTCTGGCGCAAGGTGAAGGTCCCCGGCCACATCAAGGCCGTGATGAACGCCGCCAAGGCCATCAAGTAAAATTTCGCCTGGCTCTTCGTGTCTCGGGAACCGGTTGTTCGCCGGCGTGTTGTATCGGCGCCGCTGCCTGTGACCTTTTCGCGCACGCGCCGCCGTGAACGTGGCCGTCGCGGTCAGAAATCGTTAAGGAACGTAGCGCAAGATTATATTTTGCGACTCGCGCTCCCTTAGGGCGCGAACAGTCTTGCGCGTTTCCGCTTTCTCATAGCATATCCCCCAGACCTGAAACGGGGGGTTTCTTGGGCGATGGCGATCAAGCGCTTTAAGCGACTGCGGCACTCTCTCGAAGCCCTATTTCCCGAACGGCACATCTATATCCGCTCCGGCGGCGAGATGCGCGGCTACGTCTTTTCCACCAACAAGCAGCTGCTGGGCGCGTCCGTCGTCGCCGTCACCGCGCTGTGGATGGGCGTCTGCACCGCTGCGATGGCGGTGAACGCCCTGGCGGTCAGCTCGACCGACCAACAAGTCATTCGCCAGAAGGCCTATTACGAGCGTCTCAACGCCGACCGCCAGGCCCGTCTGAACAGCGCCGTGGCCCAGCTTTCGGCCACCAACGGCTCGCTCGAAGATCTGGCCGCCTCGGTCGAGAAGCGCCACGCCGCTCTCGCCCTCCTCGTTTCCGACTTCAAGGGCGTGCCCGGCGCCGCCCAGGCCCTGACCGTCGCCAAGCCGCGCCTGCTGGCCGCCAGCCCGGTTCAGCGCATCCAGGCGACCCGGATGGACCAGGAGCGCCTGATCGACGCCGCCGAGAGCTTCGCCAAGAGCCGCGCCGAGCGCCTGCGCCTGGCCATGCGGATGGCGGGTCTGGACGCCGGCAACTTCACCGGCCGGGGCGTGTCGCTGGGCGGCCCGCTGATCGAGGCCAAGGATCCACGCGCGCTGGCCGCTGTTCTCGACGTCGACGAGGATTTCGCGAGCCGCATCCAGCACGCAGCCAACGACATGTCGGACATGCGCTCGCTGGGCGCGGCGGCCAAGAAGCTGCCCTTCTACCGCCCGACCGGCAATCCGGCCCTGTCGTCCAGCTACGGCGTCCGCTTCGACCCGTTCACGCACCGGCCGGCCTTCCATTCGGGCCTGGATTTCCCCGGCGCCTACTACACCCCGATCATGGCCACGGCCCCGGGCGTCGTTTCTTTCACGGGCGTGCGCTCGGGCTACGGCAACACGGTCGAGATCGACCACGGCGGCGGCTTCAAGACCCGCTACGCCCACCTGGCCACCATCGGCGTCCGCGTCGGCGAGCGCGTCACCATCGGTTCGCGCATCGCGGCCATGGGCTCGACCGGCCGTTCGACCGGTCCACATCTTCACTACGAAGTCTGGGTCAACGGTAAGGCCCAGAATCCCAATCGCTACTTGAAGGCTGGTGAGTATGTTCAGCAAGCAAGCTAAGTCGGGCTCCAAGACCCCGGCTCGCATCGAACCCCTGCCGACCCCGATGGCGGCCGCGCCTGTCGACCAGGTCCGCCGCGGGCCGCCGAAAGTGGCGTCCCTGCTGTCGGCCGACCTGACCATCGAGGGCGCCGTCACCGGCGAAGGCGAACTGCAGATCGACGGCGTGGTCAAGGGCGACGTCCGCGTCGGCCGGCTCACCGTCGGCGAGACCGGCCATGTCGAGGGCGGTGTCTATGCCGAGGCGGTGGAAGTGCGCGGCCGCGTGGTCGGCGCGATCACCTCCAAGCAGGTCCGCCTCTACGGCACCTCGTACGTCGATGGCGACATCACCCACGAGCAGCTGGCCATGGAAACCGGCGCCTTCTTCCAGGGCCGCAGCCTGAAGTTCCAGCGCCCCGCCCCGGCCGCCCAGCCGGCGCCGCAGCCGGAACAACTGGCCATCGCCCAGGCCAAGCCCGTCGCGGGCTGAGATCTCGGACCTTCCGAATTCAAGAACGCCCCGGATCACTCCGGGGCGTTCTTCGTATCAGCGGCTTGAGAGCACAAAGGTATTCCCGTCGGGATCCTTGAACTTGGCGAAGGTCCCCCAAGGCTGCTTCTCAGGCGGGCCTTCGAACACGACGCCTTTGTCGGACAGCTTGCGATAGGCGTGCTCGACGTCGTCGCAGGCCAGCGAGCCATTGAAGAAGGTGCCGATGCGGTCTTCGTGGCCCTCGGGCGTGAACAGGACAAGGCCGGTCTCCGCGCCCGGAATCGAGAGCTCGATCCAGCGCTGGTTCCCCATCGGCTGATCAGTAGCCACGCGCAGGCCGATCTTCTCGGTCCAGAAGGTCAGGGCCCGATCCTGGTCGCTGACCGGAATGCCCACGAACTTCAACTTGCTGATCACGCTCATCTCTATCCCCTGCCCCGTGGGTCTTCCATGACAGCGAGGTAGCGCGGCGCCCTTGCGGGGGTGAAGTCATGCAGGCAATGCTATAGCAATGGATGCCCCCACCTACGCCATCGACCGCTACGTGCTCGACACCCTGATGGCGGATCTGGTCGGCCACGACCACAAGCCGTCGTCGTTCCTGGTGTATCTCGCGATCGTGGCGGCGCACGCCGACGGCCGCGCCAGTTTCAGCCACGCCGAACTGGCCGAGCGCACGGGCCAGTCGCGACGCACGGTGCAGAACGCCGTCGACAATCTGAAACGTCGGGGATTGGTGTCGGTCAGTCGCGCGGGACCGACCGAGGCCGCGACCTATGTCCCACTGACGCCCTGGAAGCGTCAGCGGGAGCGGTAGGTGTACTAGCCTTCGACCGCGTCGCGCGTGGCCCCGACGCGCTGGGCCAGCGAGGCGCCCATGAAGGCGTCGAGGTCGCCATCCAGCACGCCGGCGGTGTCGGAGGTCTCGACGTTGGTCCGCAGGTCCTTGACCATCTGGTAGGGCTGCAGGACGTAGCTGCGGATCTGGTGACCCCAGCCAATGTCGGTCTTCTGGTCTTCCAGCGCCTGCTGGGCGGCTTCGCGCCGTTGCAGTTCGGCCTCGTAGAGACGAGCGCGCAGCATCTTCCACGCTTCTTCGCGGTTCTGGTGCTGCGAGCGCCCGGCCTGGCAGGCCACGGCGATGCCGGTCGGGATGTGCGTCAGACGCACGGCCGAGTCGGTCTTGTTGATGTGCTGCCCGCCGGCCCCGGAGGCGCGGTAGGTGTCGGTCCGCACGTCGGCCGGGTTGATCTCGATCTCGATCGTGTCGTCGACCACGGGATAGACCCAGGCCGAGGCGAACGAGGTGTGACGGCGGGCGCTGCTGTCATATGGACTGATACGCACCAGGCGGTGCACGCCGGCCTCGGTCTTCAGCCAGCCATAGGCGTTCGGGCCCTTGACCAGCAAGGTCGCGGACTTGATGCCAGCCTGGTCGCCGTCGGTCTCTTCGATCAGTTCGGTCGTCATGCCGTGGGCGTTGGCCCAGCGCGTGTACATGCGCAGCAGGATGCCGGCCCAGTCGCACGACTCGGTGCCCCCGGCCCCGGAGTTGATTTCGATATAGGCGTCGTTGCCGTCGGCCTCGCCCGAGAGCAGGGCCTCGAGTTCGGCGCGGCCGGCGCGTTCCTTGATGGCTTTCAGCTGGGCGCGGGCGTCGTTCAGGGAATCCTCGTCGGACTCCATGTCGGCCAGTTCGGCATACTCCAGCGCGTCCTTGACGTCGCGCTCGATGCCTTGCACGGCCTCGACCTTGGCGGCCAGGGCGGCGCGCTCGCGCGAGACGGCCTGGGCCTCGGTCGGGCGATCCCAGAGGGTCGGGTCTTCGACCCGGGCGTTCAGCTCATCGAGCTTTCGGAGGGCGACATCCCAGTCAAAGACGCCTCCTGAGCAGTCCAATGGACTGCTCGATGTCAGCCGCGGCGGCCTCGACATCCGGTCGCATCACGTTACTCCGTGACAGTGTTGAAGGGCGCGGGAAATAACGCGCGTCGCGCTCCCGCGCAATGAGAGTTCGTAGAGCCCGCCCTAATAGAGCCCACTGAGGGGATCGACCTTCTGCGGCGGCGGCTTGCCCGGCTGAGGCGCCTGCTGGACCGGCTGCGGCAGGCCCGGCGAGATCTGCTCGTACGGGATCGGCCCCGTCGGCGCGACCTCCACCTTGGGTTCGGTGCCCGGCCGGAAGGCCTCGCGGACGCCGCGCACCAGGGCGAACTTGGCGTTCTTGGGCGGCTTGAAGTCGACGGCCGGCTGGCCGTCCAGCGCCACCTTCATGAAGTCCATGAACACCGGCACGGCGTCGACAGCGCCCGTCTCGCCCTCGCCCAGCGAGCGGTTGTCGTCGAAGCCGACGAAGACGCCGACCACGAGGTTGGGCGAATAGCCGACGAACCAGGCGCTGCGGTACTCGTTGGTCGTGCCGGTCTTGCCCGCCAGCGGACGGCCCAGGGAGCTGACGGCGGCCGCGGTGCCGCGCTGCACAACGCCCTGCAGCATCGAGGTGATTTGGTAGGCGGTGACCGGGTCCATGATCTGGTCGCCCGGCGCGGCGAAGCGCGGGCTCTCATCGCCGTTGAAGCCGGCGTCGCAGCGCTCGCAGTCGCGCTTGTCGGCCCGGAAGATGACCTTGCCCTCGCGATCCTGCACCAGTTCGATCAGGTGCGGATCGACGCGGCGGCCGCCATTGACGAAGGCGGCGTAGGCGGCCGTCAGCTTGAACGGCGTCGTCTCGCCCGCGCCCAGGGCCATGGCCAGGACGGGGTCCATGCTTTTGACCACGCCGGCGCGCTGGGCGAAGTCGACGACCTTCTTCATGCCGACGCCCTGGGCCAGGCGCACGGTCATGGCGTTGATCGACTGCTCCAGCCCCTTGCGCAGCGGCTGAGCTCCATAGAACTCCTTGTGGTAGTTCTCCGGGCTCCAGTCCTGACCGTTGGCGCCCTTGAACGTGATGGCGCTGTCGACGACGACGCTGGCCGGCGTGTAGCCGTTCTCCAGCGCCGTGGCGTAGACGAACGGCTTGAACGACGAGCCCGGCTGGCGCATCGCCTGGGTGGCGCGGTTGAAGTTCGACAGCGAGTAGCTGTAGCCGCCGACCAGGGCGACGATCCGGCCCGTATAGGGCTCCATGGCCACCAGGGCGCCATTGACCGCCGGAACCTGGCGCAGGCGATAGCCGGCGTCGGTCTTCTCGACGAACACCAGGTCGCCGGCCTTCAGGCCCTTGCCGTTCTTGGCCCAGGTCACGTCTTCGCCAACCAGCTGGCCTTCGCCCTCGTCCTTGACGAGACGGACCCGCCCGTCGTTGGAGACGACCAGGGCCTGACGCCACTTGCCGCGCTCCGCCGGCGGGGCCTTGGCCAGGGCGGTCTTTTCCCAGGCCAGGTCGGTCGATTCGACATGGCCCCAGGCCCCGCGCCAGCCGTGGCGGCGGTCGTATTTCTCCAGGCCGTCCATCAGCGCCGAGCGCGCAGCCGTCTGCAGGCGCGGATCCAGCGTGGTGCGCATGTAGTAGCCGCCCTCGCTGAGGCGCGGCCCCAGCGTGGCCATGCCGCGCTGACGCACTTCCTCGACGAAGTAGTCGGCGTCGCGGTAGGCGGCGCGCTTGGGCGCGGACTGGACCACCAGATCCTCGGCCATGGCCTTCTGGGCCTCGGCCTTCGACACCCAGCCCTGCTCGGCCATCTGGCCCAGCACCCAGTTGCGCCGGGTCATGGCCTTGGCCTTGTTGCGGATCGGATGGTAGTTGTCCGGTCCCTTGGGCAGCGAGGCCAGGAAGGCGCATTCGGCCAGGGTCAGGTCCGGCAGCGACTTGCCGAAATAGTTGTAGGCGGCCGCGCCGACGCCGAACGAGCGATAGCCCAGCCAGATTTCGTTCAGATACAGCTCGAGGATCTGCTGCTTGGTCAGCGACTGCTCCAGGCGGTGGGCCAGGATCGCTTCCTTGAACTTGCGACCGACCGTGGCGTCGCTGGTCAGCAGGACGTTCTTGGCGACCTGCTGGGTGATGGTCGAGCCGCCCTCGAGGCGCTTGCCGCGAACGACGTTGCCCACGTTCTTGAGCATGGCCCGCGAAAGCCCGCCGACGTCGACGCCGCCGTGCTGGAAGAAGTTGCGATCCTCGGCCGCCAGGAAGGCCTGGGCCAGCTGCGGCGGGATCTGGTCGTAGGGGATGAAGATCCGGCGCTCTTTGCTGTACTCGCCGATCAGCGTGCCGTCCCAGGCGTAGACGCGCGTCGCCGTCGGCGGACGATAGTCCTGCAACTCGCCGGCGTCGGGCATGTCATGGAACAGCCAGGCGGCGTAGATCGCGATCGCGAAACCCGCGACCGCGATGGCCGAAAGCACCGCCACGCCCGCGATGGCCATCCATCGTTCGGTGGGTTTCAGATCCACGCGACCTCCGTCGAGGCAGGCCCCCTCGCCTGCCGCACACACTTCACTAGATCGCTTGGCGCCGAACCGTAAGCGGTTTTGCGGTCGCACCTCGCGACGCGAAGCACGAACGATCACCCCTGTGATTAGAGGGCGACAGGCAAAAGGGAAAGCCGCTCCCCGCTTCGGGAGATCAGGACTTGCGCAGACCCGCCGAGAAATAGGCCTCGATGGAGTCGCCGACCGCGTCGACCAGGCGGTTGCGGCTGGCCTTGGTGGTCAGGAAGGCTTCGTCTTCCGGATTGGTGATGAAGCCCATCTCCAGCAGCACGGCCGGCACGTCCGGCGCCAACAGCACTATAAAGCCGGCGTCGCGGTGGCTGCGGCGCAGCAGGGTGGTTTCCTCGCCGACGCTGGCCAGCAGCAGTTGGGCGAAGGCGGCCGAGCGATTCTTGGTGGCGCGCTGCGACAGGTCCAGCAGGATCTGGCTGACGGCGCGGTCGCGGCCCGGCAGGTTGGCCTTCATCAGCCAGTCGTCCTTGTCGAGGACGAGGCCGACGCGCTCGGAGCCCTTGTCAGACACGGTGTAGACCGAAGCGCCGCGCGTGCTGACGTCGGGACCCGAGTCGGCGTGCAGCGAGATAAAGAGATCGGCGTCGGCGCGGCGGGCGATCTGCACGCGGCCTTCCAGCGGGATGAAGGTGTCGGTCTCGCGGGTCAGCACGACCTGGAAGCGGCCGGTGCGCTCCAGGCGCGCCTTCAGCGCCTTGGCCGCGGCCAGGGTGACGTCCTTCTCGAAGACGTTGGCGCCCAGCGAGCCGGGATCCTTGCCGCCATGGCCGGCGTCGATGACGATGACCTTCTTCAGGCGCAGCGGCGCGGCCTTGACCGGTGCGCTGGCGAAGGTAAGGCGCGGCGCCGGCGGGGCGGCGACCAGGGGCGCGGCGTCCACGGCCTTCAGGTCGATGACATAACGATAGGCGGTCGCGCCATCGCCCGGCGGCAGCAGGAAGCGACGGCGGACCTCGGCCTTGCCGGTCAGGTCCAGGCGCAGACGGGCGCCGCCGGCGGCCTCGTCGATCACCCAGCGCTTGACCAGGCCCTGGCCGGACCCTTGAAGATCGCCAGACACCAGGACGTTCGGCAGGGCCATGACCAGGCGCTGGTCGCTCATGCCGTCGGAAATCAGCTTGCCGGCCGCGGCGCGGTCGAGGTCGATGACAACGCGGGTTTCGTTACGGTCGCCGCCGAAGCGGACCTTCTGCACGCCGGCGGGCGCGGCCGGTCCCTGGGCGGTGGCCACGGCGACGCCGGCGACCGTCAGGCCCCCGACAATCAGGGCCGCCCGGACCCAGCCCATGCGGGCCAAACTGATAAGAAACTTACGCATTCCCGCCCGCGTAGTCCGAAACTGGTGAACTGAATGTCAATATCTCCCGGGGCGGTAGCCAAAGGGTTAAGTCCAGATCATCCGTCGAAAGCTTTTCTTTTGTGCGTCGATGTGGCTACAGTCCCGTCGTGCGCGAATGTCGTGATCGTCACGACTCCGTGTGGGCCGCCCGAGCCTCGAAAGTGGTCCTGAACCTCTTCCGGCGCGGAGGCGGCAGACTAGATAGTGTTCGAGAGACGGCCGATCTGGCGGGCGAGAAGCCTACCGAGACGCCGGATCTAGGGCTCGCGTCGGGCTCAAACGCCTTTCTGGCGACGACGCGCCATCCGATCCGCGCCATCCGGCGCGACAACACCACCTCCTCGCGCCATTCGTGACGCGACAGGCAAACCATCCAGTCCGCGCTTCACGCGCGGTAGGGAAAAACGAAACCCCCAATGGGCTGCGCCGCACCCGACCGCCTTTGGCACCCGACCCTTCGCAACCGCGCTGACGGTGCGACGGTCGGCGACGCGCGCGCCCTTCATTCAGAACGGCGACCGGGCCTTGCGCCCGCCGCGCGCCGTGGAGACTTCCTTAATGTCGAAGAAGATGCTGATCGACGCAGCACACGCCGAAGAGACGCGTGTGGTCGTCGTGGACGGAACCCGGGTTGAAGAGTTCGATTTCGAAAGCCAGACTCGCAAACAGCTTCGCGGAAATATCTACCTCGCCAAGGTGACCCGCGTTGAGCCCAGCCTCCAGGCTGCGTTCATCGAGTACGGCGGTAACCGCCACGGTTTCCTGGCGTTCAACGAAATCCACCCGGACTACTACCAGATCCCGGTCGCCGACCGTGAAGCGCTGATGCGCGACGACTCGGGCGATGACGATGACGACACCCCGGTCTCGCGTCGCGCCTCGGGCGGCGACGACGAGGACGACGTCAACGGCGGCCACGCGGTCGATGACGACGATGATGACGTCGAAGAAGAGCTGGCGCGCCGCAAACGCCGGCTGATGCGCAAGTACAAGATCCAGGAAGTTATCCGCCGCCGGCAGATCATGCTGGTCCAGGTCGTCAAGGAAGAGCGTGGCAACAAGGGCGCCGCCCTGACCACCTACCTGTCGCTGGCCGGCCGCTACGGCGTCCTGATGCCCAACACCGCCCGTGGCGGCGGCATCAGCCGCAAGATCACCGCGGTGTCGGACCGTCGCCGCCTGAAGAGCGTGGTCAACAGCCTGGACGTGCCGCAGGGCATGGGTCTGATCGTGCGCACGGCCGGCGCCAAGCGCACCAAGGCCGAGGTCAAGCGCGACTACGAATATCTGCTGCGGCTGTGGGAAAACATCCGCGACAACACGCTGCACTCGGTCGCCCCGGCGCTGATCTACGAGGAAGAAGACCTCGTCAAACGCGCCATCCGCGACATGTACGACAAGGACCTGGAGGGCATCTGGGTCGAGGGCGACGCCGGCTATAAAGAAGCGCGCGACTTCATGCGCATGCTGATGCCGAGCCAGGCCAAGAAGGTCTTCAACTACCGCGACCCGACCCCGCTGTTCGTCAAGCACAAGATCGAGGACCATCTGGCCCAGATCTATTCGCCGGTCGTGCCGCTGCGTTCCGGCGGCTATCTGGTGATCAACCAGACCGAGGCCCTGGTCGCCATCGACGTCAACTCGGGCAAGGCCACGCGCGAGCGCAACATCGAGGCCACGGCCCTCAAGACCAATGTCGAGGCCGCCGAGGAAGCCGCTCGCCAGCTGCGCCTGCGCGACCTAGCTGGCCTGATCGTCATCGACTTCATCGACATGGATGAAGGCAAGAACAACCGCACGGTCGAGAAGGTCCTCAAGGACGCGCTCAAGGACGACCGCGCCCGCATCCAGATGGGCAAGATCTCGGGCTTCGGTCTGATGGAGATCAGCCGCCAGCGTCGCCGCACCGGCGTTCTGGAAGGGACGACCCACGTCTGCGAACACTGCGAAGGCACCGGCCGCGTCCGCTCGGTCGAGTCCAGCGCCCTGGCCGCCCTGCGCGCGGTCGAGGCCGAGGCCCTGAAGGGCAGCGGCGCGGTGATCCTGAAGGTCTCGCGTTCGGTCGGCCTGTATATCCTGAACGAAAAGCGCGCCTATCTGCAGCGCCTGCAGGAGACCCACGGCCTGCACATCACCGTCGTGGTCGATGACAGCCTGCACGCCGGCGACCAGGAGATCGAGCGCACCGAACTGGGTGAGCGCATCGCCATCGCCCCGGCGCCGTATGTCGACGAAGACGACGACTTCGATCCCACGGCCTTCGAGGACGAGGACGAAGAAGAAGACGAAATCATCGACGACGAAGACGAAGACAGCCTCGAGCGCGAGGATACCGACGACGACGACGCCTCGGCCCGCAAGCAGACCCGCGAAGACGATCGCGGCGACCGCAAGGGCCGCCGTGGCCGCCGCGACCGTGGTCGTGGTCGGGGGCGTCGTGACGAGCGCGAGACCGAAGGCGAGGCTCCGGCCGAAGCCGAAGTCGAAGGCGACGAAGACGAGCTCGAAGGCGACGCCGAAGACCGCGCCGAGTTCGGCGATGACGATGACGGCGCCCGTCGCCGTCGCCGTCGTGGTCGCCGCGGCGGCCGTCGTGGCGGTCGCGAGGACGGCGATCGTCCGACCGACGCCTTCGTCTGGATCCGTCCGCGCGTCCCGTTCGGCGAGAACGTCTTCACCTGGCACGACCCGGCCGCCCTGGTCGGCGGCAACAGCGAACCGCGCCGCCCGGCGCCGGAAGCCCGCGCCGAGCGTGAAGAGACCGCCGAGCGTCCGGAACGCGTCGAGCGCGAGGAACGTCCGGCCCGCGAACGCGGTCGTCGTGGCCGTGACCGTGGTCGCCGCAATCGCGACGACGCTCCCGTGGTCGAGGCTTCGGCCCAAGCGACCTCGGCCGTCGACGCGATCAGCCCCGCTGAACCCGCAGAGCCCTACGAAACGCCGATCCTGGCTCCGCCGGTGATCTCCGGGCCGCCGTCCGACGTCTGGGTCGAGCTGCCTGAAGCCGAGGAAGCGCCGAAGAAGCCCAAGCGCGCCCGTTCGCGGAGCAAGAAGGCCGTCGCCGAAGAGGCCGCGCCGGAAGCCGCTCCCGAAACGGCCGTCGAGGCCGTCGCCGAAACCGTGACCGAGAGCGTCGCCGTGGTTCCCCCGAAAGCGACTCCGGAACCTGTACAAGCGCCGGCGCCCGAGCCGATCGTGGAAGCGCAGCCGGAACCCGTCGTCGAAACGGCCCCGGCCGCTCCCGCCGAACCGGATCCGAACGAGATCACCACCCCGCCCGAAAAGCCCCGCAAGGGCTGGTGGCGCCGGTAGGCTGACCTGATGAGGGCCCGCGTGTCGAAAGATGCGCGGGCCTAAATCGTCGCGAAGCCGAAGCGAGACCCTTGTTCCCTCGTCTCCGACTTCCAAGTTAGACTGGTCGTGGTTCGCGGGGGCGCGATCTGGAGATCACTCAATGACCTCGCGTAGCGGGCAAGCTGGGAGGCGACTCGGCGTGGCTTTGTCCGCGCTGGCCGTGCTCGCGTCCGGAGTTCCCCAGGTCGCCCTGGCCCAGGATAGCCCCTCCCTGATCCGGGACACCGAGATCGAGGAAATCCTCCACCACGACGCCGACCCGATCTATGCGGCGGCGGGCCTGGATCCCAGGACCGTGCGCATCCTGATCGTCGGCGACAAGTCGCTGAACGCCTTCGCGACCCAGGGCCTGCAGATGGGCCTGAACACCGGTCTGATCCTGCAGACCGAAAATCCAAACCAGCTGCGCGGCGTCATCGCCCACGAAACCGGACACCTGGCCGGCGGCCACCCGATCCGCTCGGGCGAGATGACGCGCGCGGGCCTCAAGCCCATGATCCTGACCATGGGCCTGGGCGTCCTGGCCGCTCTAGCCGGGTCCGCGGACGGCGCCGCCGTCCTGCTGGGCAACGCCCAGTATGCTGGCGCGCTGGGCGCTCTCGGCTACAGCCGCGAACAGGAATCACGCGCCGACCAGGCCGGCGCCGGGTTTCTGGAAGCCACCGGCCAGTCGGGCCGGGGTCTCGTCGAGTTCTTCGACAACTTCCGCTATCAGGAAGTCTTCGATCAGGCCCGCCGCTACGAATATTTCCGCAGCCACCCCCTGTCGTCCGAACGGATCGAGGTGCTGCGCAGCCGCGTCGAACGCCAGCCGCACTACAGCGCCGTGGACACGCCGGAGGATCTGGCCCAGCACGAGATCATGAAGGCCAAGCTGGAAGGGTTCCTGAACCCGCAGATCGCCTTGATGAAGTACAAGGAGAGCGACACCGGCTTTCCGGCCCGCTACGCGCGCGCCATCGCCTACTACCAGATGAAGGAGCCCGACCGGGCCCTGCAGCTGCTGGAGCCGTTGATCGCCGACCACCCGGACAATCCCTACCTGTGGGAGCTGAAGGGGCAGATCCTGTTCGAGTTCAACCGGGTGGCCCTGGCCGAGGAGCCGCAGCGCAAGTCGGTGCAGCTGAAGCCCGACGCGGCCCTGCTACGCGTCAATCTCGGCCAGACCCTGATCAACCTGAACGACCCCAAGAAGATCGAGGAAGGCGTCCAGGAGCTCAAGCGCAGCCTGCTGAACGATCCCGACAACTCGGTGACCTGGCGCCTGCTGGCCCAGGCCTACGACACTCAGAAGAAGGACGGCGAGGCGCGCCTGGCCACCGCCGAGCAGTACTATTCGCTGGGCGCCGTGCGCGAGGCCCGGGTCTTCGCCATGCGGGCCCGCGAGCTTCTGACCAAAAACACCCCCGACTGGCGCCGCGCCACCGACATCGTCCTGGCCTCGCGCCCCTCCAACCAGGACCTGAAGGACCTGGCCAAGGACAGCGTGGCTCAATCGACCCCTGGCCTCTAAGCCACTTTCCCCTCCACGTCCGAGATTCGTATGACCCTGCTCCGTCGCGCCGCGACCCTCGCTCTCCCCCTGGCCGTCACCGGCATGGTTCTCGCCGGCTGCGGCCCGGCCAAGCCCGACAAGGCCTTCGGGGAAAAGGTCCGCGCCTATCTGCTGGAGCACCCCGAGGTGCTGATGGAGGCCAGCCAGAAGCTGCAGGAGAAGCAGGCCGCCCAGCAGACCGCCTCGGCCCAGAAGGCCATTGGCCAGTATCGCCAGGCCATCGAGCGCGACCCGCGCGACATCGTCATCAATCCGAACGGCTCGATCACCGTCACCGAGTTCTTCGACTATCGCTGCGGCTATTGCCGCCACGCCGCGCCCGAGATCGTCGAGCTGGTCCAGAAGAACCCGGACGTCCGCCTGGTGCTGAAGGACTTCGTGATCTTCGGCCACGACAGCGAAGCCGCCGCCCGCCTGGCGCTGGGCGCCAAGGACCAGGGCAAGAGCCTGGAGCTCTACAAGGCGCTGATGGCCGAGAACGCCCTGGACGCCGCCGCCGCCCTGCGGATCGCCGCTGGTCTTGGCATCGACATGACCAGGGCCAAGGCCGCCGGCGAGAGCGAGGCCGTGACTCAGCATCTGGCTGACACCGACACCCTGGCCAAGACCCTGCAACTGTCGGGCACCCCGGCCTTCATCGTCGGCGACACCCTGGTTCCCGGCGCGGACATCAACGCGCTGAAGCTGGCGATCGACCAGACGCGCGCGGCCAAGGCGAAGGCGGGCTGAGGAGACGCCCTCGTCCTTCGACAAGCTCAGGATGAGGGCGACTTCACCCGCGCATCATTTGAAAACCTCACCCTGAGCTTGTCGAAGGGCGAGGTTTTCAGCGTCCGAGGTCAGATCAGCCCGCCCAGCGGCGAGCTCGGATCGGCGTACAGGCGCTTCTGCATCCGGCCGGCGAGATAGGCCTCACGCCCCGCGATGACCGCGTGCTTCATGGCCTTGGCCATGCGGATCGGATCCTTGGCCTCGGCGATGGCGGTGTTCATCAGGATGGCGTCGCAGCCCAGCTCCATGCCGATGGCCGCGTCCGAGGCCGTGCCGACGCCGGCGTCGACCAGCACGGGCACGCCGGCGTTCTCGACGATGATCCGCAGGTTCACGCGGTTCTGGATGCCCAGGCCCGAGCCGATCGGCGCGCCCAGCGGCATGATCGCCACGGCGCCGGCCTCTTCCAACTTGCGGGCATAGACCGGATCGTCCGAGCAATAGACCATCACATGGAAGCCGTCGGCGACCAGCAGCTTCAGCGAGCGCAGGGTCTCTTCCATGTCCGGGAACAGGGTCTTGGGGTCGCTGAGGACCTCCAGCTTGACCAGGTCCCAGCCACCGGCCTCTCGGGCCAGGCGCAGGGTGCGCACGGCGTCCTCGCCGGTGAAGCAGCCCGCCGTATTGGGCAGATAGGTGAATTCGCTGGGCTTGACGTAGTCGACCAGCAGCGGCTGCGTCGGGTCGGTCAGGTTCACGCGGCGCACGGCCACAGTGACGATCTCGGCCCCGGCCGCGCGGGCGGCGGCGGCGTTGGTCGCATAGTCCTTGTACTTGCCCGTGCCGACGATCAGGCGCGAGCGGAAGGTGCGGCCGGCGACGGTCCAGGTTTCTTCGGTGTCCGGCGTCGAGACGGTGTCGGGGGAAACATGCGCGTTCATGGGGGTGGTTTACGCCCGGGAAGCCGGCGTTTCAAATGCGGAGGATCAACCGCCGCCGATAAACGTCACGATCTCGATGCGGTCGCCGTCCGCCAACTCCGTGTGGGCATAGGTCGAGCGCGGCGCGATTTCGAGGTTGCGCTCGACGGCCACCTTGCGGGCGTCCAGGCCCAGGGCGCCCACCAGATCGGCGATCGTGACGACGTCGGCCACGTCCCGCTCTTCCCCGTTCAGTAAAAGCCTCATCTCACCTCCGAAGCGAGCCGTGCTTGTGACCCGGCGGAACCGGCTATACAAGACCCTCGGAATCGACGGCGGAGCCGCATGGTAAAACCGATCCACGTGCTGAGCGGACCTAACCTCAACCTGTTGGGGACCCGCGAGCCTGAGATTTACGGCAAGGACACGCTCGAGGATGTCCGGACGCGCTGTGAGGCGCGGGCGGCTTCGCGCGGCGTCGAGGTGGTCTTCCGCCAGTCCAACCATGAGGGTGTGCTGATCGATTGGGTGCACGAGGCGCGTGAGTCGGCCTCGGCGCTGATCATCAATCCGGCTGGCTACGGCCACACCTCGATCGCGCTTCTGGATGCGCTCAAGGCCTTGAGCATTCCGGTGATCGAGTGCCACCTGTCCAACCCGGCGGCGAGGGAGGAATTCCGCCGCCACACCTTCGTTTCGCTGGCCGCGACCGGGATCGTCTCCGGCTTCGGCGCGGCGAGTTATGAACTGGCGCTTGAGGCTGCTTTCGGCCTGATCCGCGTTTAACAACGATAACGCCCGGCGTTTTTCCGCCGCCGAGGCGCTCAAGAGAACAAGGTAAGCTTCCATGTCGAACCCCAAGGCCCCCGCCGAGCCGGTCGAAGCTCCGGCCATCGACGCCCGTCTGGTCCGCAAGATCGCGGACATCCTGAAGGACACGGGCCTCACGGAGATCGAGGTCGAACACGGCGGCCTGAAGATCCGCGTGGCCCGCGAACTGACCGCGCCCCCGGTCAACTACGTCCAGGCTGCCGCCCCGGCCTACGCCCCGGCGCCGGTCGCCGCCGCGCCTGCAGCGCCCGCCGCCGTCGAGGCCGCTCCGGCTCCGGCCGCCGCCCGTGGCGACGCCGTGAAGTCGCCGATGGTCGGCACCGTCTATCTGTCGCCCCAGCCGGGCGCGGACGCCTTCGTCAAGGTCGGCGACAGCGTTTCGGCCGGCCAGACGCTGCTGATCGTCGAAGCCATGAAGACGATGAACCCGATCGCGGCGACGAAGGCCGGCAAGGTCATCGAGATCCTGGTCGCCGACGCCCAGCCCGTCGAGTTCGGCGAGCCTCTCGTCGTCATCGAGTAACGCTCATGTTCGACAAGATTCTCATCGCGAACCGGGGCGAGATCGCGCTCCGGGTGCACCGCGCCTGCAAGGAAATGGGCATCGCCACCGTGGCGGTCCACTCCGAGGCCGACCGCAACTCCATGTGGGTGCGCCTGGCGGACGAAAGCGTCTGCATCGGCCCCGCGCCCGCCGCCAAGAGCTACCTGAACATCCCGTCGATCATCGCGGCGGCCGAGATCACCGGCGCCCAGGCGATCCACCCCGGTTATGGCTTCCTGTCGGAGAACGCCCGCTTCGCCGAGATCGTCGGCGCGCACGGCTTCACCTTCATCGGTCCCAAGCCCGAGCACATCCGGATGATGGGCGACAAGATCACCGCCAAGCAGGCCGTGAAGGACGCCGGCATCCCGGTCGTCCCCGGCTCGAACGGCGGCGTCTCGACCGAGGAAGAGGCCTTCGCGGCCGCCGACGAGATCGGCTTCCCGGTGCTGATCAAGGCCGCTTCCGGCGGCGGCGGTCGTGGCATGAAGGTCGCCCAGACGCGTGAAGACCTGGCCGAAGCGGTCTCGACCGCCCGCGCCGAGGCCCGCGCCGCGTTCGGCGACGACACGGTCTATATGGAGCGCTACCTCCAGAAGCCGCGCCACATCGAGCTGCAAGTCATCGCCGACAGCCACGGCAACGTGGTCCATCTGGGCGAACGAGACTGCTCGCTGCAGCGCCGCCACCAGAAGGTGCTGGAAGAAGCCCCCTCGCCGGCCCTGTCCGCCGACGGGCGCGCCAAGATCGGCAAGGTCGTCGTCGACGCGGTCAAGGCCATCGGCTACCTGGGCGTCGGGACCATCGAGTTCCTGTGGGAGAACGACGAGTTCTTCTTCATCGAGATGAACACCCGCCTGCAGGTCGAGCACCCGGTCACCGAGGCCATCACGGGCATCGACCTGGTGCGCGAGCAGATCCGCATCGCCGCCGGCCTACCGCTGTCGTTCACCCAGGAAGACGTCGTCTTCGAGGGCCACGCGATCGAGTGCCGGATCAACGCCGAGAACGCGCGGACCTTCACGCCCTCGCCGGGCGTGATCACGGACTTCCACGCCCCCGGCGGCCTGGGCGTTCGCCTGGATTCGGCGATCTACACCGGCTATGCGATCCCGCCCTATTACGACAGCCTGATCGGCAAGCTGATCGTGCACGGCCGCGACCGCGCCGAGTGCATCGCCCGCCTGAAGCGCTGCCTGGGCGAAATGGTCGTCGGCGGCATCGAGACCACGATCCCGCTGTTCCAGGACCTCCTGGTGCAGCCCGACATCCTGGCCGGCGACTACGACATCCACTGGCTGGAACGCTGGATCAAAGCGCAAGAGGCTTAGGTCCGGAACAGCGATGGACGACGCCTTCACGGTCGACGATCTGATCGCCTGCTACGCGCGCGGCGTCTTCCCCATGGCGGACGCCCGCGAGGACGAAAGCCTCTTCCTGATCGATCCCGAGCGGCGGGGCGTCCTGCCGCTCGGGGACTTTCACATACCCAAGCGCTTGGCCCGCACGGTCCGCAACGGGCCGTACGAGGTGCGGATCGACACCGCCTTCGACGCGGTCGTGGAAGCGTGCGCGGCCTCAAGACCCGGGCGGGTCGAGACCTGGATCAACCACCCCATCCAACGCCTCTACGGCCAGCTCTATGCGCGGGGTCTGGCCCACAGCGTCGAGACCTGGCTGGGCGACGAGATGGTCGGCGGCCTCTATGGCGTCTCACTGGGCGGGGCGTTCTTCGGCGAGAGCATGTTCTCGACCGCGCGCGACGCCAGCAAGGTGGCGCTGGTGCATCTGGTGGCGCGGATGCTGGCTGGCGGCTACCAGCTGCTGGACACCCAGTTCCTGACCGAGCACCTGACGCAGTTCGGCACGGTCGAGATCAGCCGCGTGGACTATCGCCGACGGCTGGCCAAGGCCTTGACGGTCCAGGGCGACTTCTACGGCTTGGCGGGTGGCGCGACCGGGATCGTCTGCTTGCAGGCGATCAGCCAGGCGTCATAGACCGGATGCTGCAGCGGGTTCAGGCCCGGCGAGCTGGCGTACATCCAACCCTTGTAGACCTGACGTCCGGGCGGCGCGGCGCGGCCGGCCTGGGCCTTGGGCTGGGTGTCGACCACTACATAGGCCGCCGTCTCCGGCGCCACCTCGTCGGCGGCGGCGGTCTCGCAGGCGCGGACGGTGAAGATCAGGGTCTTGTAGCGGATCGGCTGACCGACCGGGACCTCGAACCGCATGGTCTCGGTCGTGACCTTGTCCAGAGCCTGCAGGATGGCGATCGTGTAGCGCTGGCGCTTGGCCGGCTCGGGCGGCTTGGCCGGGGTCGTCGCGGCCGCCTTCGGCGTGGTCGCCGTGGCGGGCGGCGGCGAAGCCGGGGGAACGGGATTGGCGACCGCAGGCGACACCGTGGTCGGCTGAGCCGGACGCAACTCGCCCGGCGTCGGCGCGGGCGTGACGGGGCGCGGAGCCGGCGCGACCGGGGCCTGGACGGCCGCGGGCGGGGTCTGGGCCTGCGGGGCGCTGTTCTGGCGCGCCACGGCGGCGCCCGTCACGGCCAGGCCGGACAGGACCGCACCAAGGGCCGTGACTTTGGCGACCAGGGACGCCCGGCGGGCCATCGAGACTATTCCGGCTTCCAGGCTTCGTAGTCGCTGGTCGCGGCCGCGCGCTCGCCGCCACGGGTCAGCGAGCCCTTCGGGCGCCAGGCGTGCACGGTGCCGGTCAGGTTCGGGATGTGATCCTTCTCCCAGTCGCGACGGTTCAGCGGCGTCTGAGTGGGGACTTCGTCAAAGGTGTAGTGCAGCCAGCCGCTCCAGTCCGGCGGAACCTTGGAGGCCTCGGCATAGCCGCTGTAGATCACCCAGCGGCGCTTGCGCGCGTCATAGCTGTCGCTGTTGTCGCGGGCTTCGAAGTAGCTGTTGCCGTAATCGTCCTTGCCGACAAACACGCCGCGGCGGCCGATGTGGAAACGCTGACCAATGGTCGCGCCGTTCCACCACGTGAAGATCGCTTTCAGCACTACGTTCGCACCCGAATTTATAAGGCCCAGAAGGCGCACTCAGCAGGCCGCGACACGCACGGCGAAGCGGCCGGACTATAGGGTTTCGCGCCCTCAGCGTCCAGCGTCGCGCCGTCTGCCGCAACTTCAACATCTTGTGGATTAGAGCCCCCGCACCCGCAACATCTATTGAGGCTCGGCGATCAAGGTTCTAGCGTGGGGTGCGACCTTACGCGCATCCCAGCGGCACGGAATCAGCCGTTAGGAACTTGGTAAGACATCAGACTGGCCGACCAGATCCGGAACTCGCCCATGCGCACCCCCGCCAAAGCCGCCGGAAGTGTTCCCGCGATGGAGTGGCGCGACCTCGAGCGCGCCGACGAGATCGTCGTGGTCTCCGCGCCCAGCGCCTGGAGCGACGCCCGCGTCGAGGCCTGGCTGGACTGGGCCGGCGAGATCGAGCCAAAGGCCGCGCTGGGTGGCGGCCCGGCCCGCTACGCCGAGCGCGTGGCCCAGGCTGGCCTGGCGCGCGGCCTGTTCGGTGACAAGGCCGACGCCAGCGCCTTCCGCGAGGCCCTGCTGGCGACCATGCTGTCGGGGATCGCCACGCCGACCGGCGGCCAGGCGGGCCTGGACCTGTTGCCCGAGATCGCCGAATTCGAGTTCCAGAGCATCGTCAGGCAGAGCCTGGGCCGTCGCCGTGGCCGCGCGCTTGCTGCTCAGGCCTCGGCACGGCTGGACGCCGCCCTGGCCCAGGTGGCCGACGCGGTCCGCCGCTGCTCGGGCGATCCGCGCGCCTGCGCCGACGTCCGCAAGAACCCCGCCCTGGCCCGAGCCGCCCGCAAGGCCCGCGAACTGGGCGCAGACGACCGCACCATCCTCGACGCCATCGCCACGGCCGACGCCCCGCGCACGCCCCTGGCCGAGCCATCGGTCGTGGCGGAGATGGCGATGGTCACCTCGGCGTCGCGTCAGGACGTGGCCGCGGGCAACGAGGCCGCCGCCTTCGCCGCCCAGGTCGGCTGGGAGACCAGCGCCCTCACCCTGGCCCTGTCGCCGGTGGACGCCGAGCTTCTGTCGCGCGGCGTCGAGATCGGCGCGGCCATCGACGCCAGCGCCTTCCTGGACGCCGACGGCTTCGACGTCGAGCGCTTCACCTATGTCTGCCACCTGTGGGCCACGGCCCTGGAGCTGGAGCGCGGCGAGCGCCCCGCCCGCCTCGGCCTGGCCGGGGTCGGCGACTGCCTGCTGAGCCAAGGCTGGGCCCAGACCAGCATCGAGGGCCGAGACGGCGCGGCCGTCCTCTGGGCCCTCGCGGTCGGCGCGGCGTTGTCGGCCAGCGCCGAGGCCGCCGCCGTCATGGGTCCGGACGCCGCCTTCGCGCAGGACAAGCAAAGCGTGCTCAAGACCCTGGCCGAGCGCCGGGTCCGCGCTGCAGCCTTGCGCTCGGCCCTGGCTACCGAGGCCGCCGCCGCCCTGGCCACCGCCCACGCCCTGGCCCGCAAGCACGGCCTGCGCTCGGCCGCCCTGGTCGGTCCGTTCGAGGACCTGGAGGCCAGCCTGCGCCTCGGCGGCGCTCCGGTCGGCCCTGCGGGCGCCATGTCGCCGGTGTCGGTCGCCCAGACCGCCGACGGCTTCCTGCTGCCGACCTTCAGCGCCGCCACCTTCGAGGCCCTGTCCAGCGAAGGCGCCGACCTGGACGCCGCCCGGCGCCACGCCCTGGGCCTTGGCTCGCTGGCGGAAAGCCCCGCGATCGACCACGCCATGCTGCAGGCGCGCGGCTTCACCGCTCACGAGATCGAGAAGGCCGAGCACGCTCTTCGCGAGAACCATGGCATGCGCGCCGCCTTCGCCCCGGCCGTGATCGGCGCGGGCTTCCTGCGCGACGTGCTGGGCGCCTCGGCTGAGGACGTGGCCCGCCGCGACTTCGACACCCTGGCCTTCGCCGACTTCTCGGCCGCCGAAATCGCCGCCGCCGAGCGCCACGCCCTGGGCGCAGGTTCGCTGGGCGACTGCGAAGCCCTGAACCCGGAGTTGCGCGAGGCCTTCAAGTCGGTCGAGGCGCCGGTCCTGGCTGATCGCCTGGCCATGCTGGCCGCCGTCGAGGCCTTCGCCTGTCTGCCGACTGCGGTCCCGATCCCCGTGCCTTTCGACAGCCGTCCGGCCGACGCCGTCCGCGCCCAGGCCGCCGCCGCCCGCTCCGGGATTCGAGCGCTGCGTCTGCAGCGCGCCGCCGCCCCGACCGACTTCAAGCTAAACCTGCCCGACGAGCCCGCCGCCGAAGCGCCACGCGCCGCTACGCCCCTTCGCGAACAGATGGCGCGCGATCCTGTCGTCACCGAGCGGGTGGTCGAGAAGATCGTCGAGCGCGATCGCTCGCGCCGCCGCCTGCCCGATCGCCGCAAGGGCTACATCCAGAAGGCGGCTGTCGGCGGCCACAAGGTCTATCTGCATACCGGCGAGTACGAGGACGGCGAGCTGGGCGAGCTGTTCATCGACATGCACAAGGAAGGCGCGGCCTTCCGCAGCCTGATGAACAACTTCGCCATCGCCGTTTCTCTGGGCCTGCAACACGGCGTGCCGTTGCACGAGTTCGTCGACGCCTTCGTCTACACCAAGTTCGAACCGGCGGGCCCGGTCACCGGCAACGACTCGATCAAGTCGGCGACCTCGATCCTGGACTATGTCTTCCGAGAGTTGGGCGTGTCGTATCTGGGCCGCGACGACCTGGCCAATGGCGATCCGGGCGAGTTCAACGCCGACGGCCTGGGCGCGGGCAAGGGCCGCCCGGGCGACGAGCTCGACGAGGCCGAGGCTGCTCCCGTGCCGGCCAGTCTGTTCATTTCAAAGGGTTTTTCGCGCGGCGCCGCGCATGACAACCTGGTCTTCGCCTCGTTCGGCCGCCGGCGCGTGGAAGGCCAGGATCGTCCCGGCGCCGAGGGTGAGATGTGCCCGGCCTGCGGCGATCTCTCGCTGACCAAGCGTGGCGGCATGACCGTTTGCGACACCTGCGGGGCCCAGTCGGACCGTCCAGGACCGATGGCCTCGTCTTGACCGTGTTCGGTTGGCGTTAAGCTTGCTGCGGCAGGGTGCGAACGCCCTTTTCGCGTAGGACCTGCGCCAGAATGAAACCGATCGCCCTTCTTTCGGCCCTCGCCGTCCTGGTTCTAGCCAGTTCGGCCAACGCCCAGAACGCCGGCCAGATCTCGGCCGTCCGCAACGGCGCCAACTGTCCGCGCTGCAACCTGTTCCAGGCCGACCTGTCGAACCTGGAGCTGAAGAACAAGAACCTGGCCGGCGCGCGCCTGCGTCAGGCCGACTTCTCGACGGCGATCATGAACCGCACCCGCTTCACCGGCGGCGACCTGCGCGACGTCAACGCCTATGGCGCTGTCATGACCGGCGCCAGCTTCGCCCGCGCGGACCTGACGAACTCAAGCTTCGTCGGGGCCTATCTGCAGGGCGCGAATTTCTCCGGGGCCAGACTATCGGGCGCCAACTTCTCGGGCGCGGAAATGGACCGCGCGGTCGGCCTCACCCAGGCCCAGCTGGACCAGGCCTGCGGGGATGGTTCTACCTATCTTCCGGGCAAGCTGCGCATCCCGCTCTGCCGTTAAATCCCCGTCATTACCGCAATTTAAGTGGCTTCCAGGCGGCCGTCGGTTCAAACCGTAACTCACACAGTCGCTTATGGACTGAACGGAGAACTTGATGTCCCGCCTGGGCGCTTCCATCGCCGCGTTGACCCTGAGCCTGCTGGCCATGTCCGGCCAGGCTCAGGCCTCGATCGAAGACAAGGACGTCGCCAAGCTGACCTCCTTCGGCGGGATGTGCGCCAACTGTGATCTCGCCGGTCGCAAGCTGATGAACGCCAAGTTCACCGGCGCCAACTTCGCCAAGGCCATCCTGATCGGCGCCGACCTGCGCGGCGCGATGTTCTACGGCAGCAATTTCCAATCCTCGGACCTCAGCCGCGCCGACCTGCGCGGCGCAGAGATGCGCGGCGCCAACTTCACCGGCGCCAATTTCACCGACGCCCGCATGTCCGGCATCGAGAGCAGCGGCGCCAACTTCACCGGCGCCACCCTTCTCCGCGTCGACCTGTCATCGGCCGAGCTGCACGCCGCCCAGTTGAACGGCGCCAACCTGCAGAAGGCGCGTTTCACCAATGCCGAGCTGATCGCCGCCAACCTGTCGGGCGCCAACGCCCGCGACGCCGACTTCTCGAACGCCGACATCAACCACGCCAATTTCCAGGGCGCGCGCTTCGACGGCGCCCGGTTCCGCAACGCCGACATGACCGGCTCGAACCTGCGCGGCGCCCTCTTCAACGGCGCGGACTTCCGCAACGCCGACCTCTCCATGGTCAATCTGGGCGGCGCCGACCTGTCGAACGCCCGGGGCCTGGAACAGGATCAACTGGACGAGGCCTGCGGCGACAGCGCCACCCGCCTGCCGTCGGGCCTGACCGTCCGGCCGTGCAACGGGATCAAGGGTGGACGCTTCATGCTGCTGCGCGAAGTGCCCAAGGCCCCGCCGGCCCCGCCCGCGCCCCCGGCCCCGCCATCGCCCAAGAAGTGGTGATCGGCGCTTAAGGCCAACCGACCAAGAAAAAGCCCTCCGATCGCTAGACCGGAGGGCTTCTTTGTATCTGGGCTCTCGCCCGCGCTTACACCTTGATAGGCGGCGCGGTGCGGATGTGCAGCTCCTTGAGCTGCTTGTCGAGCACGTTGGCCGGCGCGTTCATCAGCAGGTCCTGGCCCTGCTGGTTCAGCGGGAAGGCGATGACCTCGCGGATGGCGACCTGGTCGGCCAGCAGCATGACGATGCGGTCGATGCCGGGGGCCAGGCCACCGTGAGGCGGCGCGCCATAGCGGAAGGCGTTCAGCATGCCGCCGAACTGGTCCTCGACCACTTCCGGGCCATAGCCGGCGGTGGCGAAGGCCTTCAGCATGATCTCGGGCTTGTGGTTCCGGATCGCGCCCGAGCACAGCTCGTAACCGTTGCAGACGATGTCGTACTGGTAGGCGCGGATGGTCAGCGGATCCTGGGTCTCCAGGGCCTCCAGACCGCCCTGCGGCATCGAGAACGGGTTGTGCGAGAAGTCGACCTTCTTCTCTTCCTCGTTCCACTCGAACATCGGGAAGTCGACGATCCAGCAGAACTTGAACTGGTTCTCGTCGACCAGCTTCAGCTCCGTGCCGACCCGCGTGCGGGCCAGGCCGGCGAACTTGGTGAACACCGACGGATCACCGGCCACGAAGAAGGCGGCGTCGCCGGCGCCGAGGCCCAGCGATTCCATCAGGGCTTGCGTCGGTTCGCCCAGGTTCTTGGCGATCGGGCCGCCCCAGCCGCCTTGATCTTCCGACCAGAAGACGTAGCCAAGACCCGGCTGGCCTTCGCCTTGGGCCCAGCTGTTCATGCGATCGCAGAAGGCGCGGCTGCCGCCGGTCGGCGCAGGGATCGCCCAGATCTGGTTCTTGGCGTCAGCGCCCAGGATCTTGGCGAACAGGCCAAAGCCGCCGTCACGGAAGTGCTCCGAGACGTTCTGCATCTTGATCGGATTGCGCAGGTCCGGCTTGTCGCTGCCGTACCAGGCCATCGACTGGGCGTAGGTCAGGCGCTCGAAACCCTTGTGTTCGAACGATTGACCGAAGTCGTTGGTAAAGGTGTGGGTTCCGCTGATCGGCGAGACCGGCTTGCCGTTCGAGAACTCCTCGAACACGCCGTGCATGACCGGCTCGATGGCCGCGAACACATCTTCCTGCGTCACGAAGCTCATCTCGACGTCGAGCTGGTAGAATTCGAGGCTGCGGTCGGCGCGCAGATCTTCGTCGCGGAAGCACGGGGCGATCTGGAAGTAGCGGTCGAAGCCCGAGACCATCAGCAGTTGCTTGAACTGCTGCGGCGCCTGCGGCAGGGCGTAGAACTTTTCCGGGTGCAGACGCGAGGGCACCAGGAAGTCGCGCGCGCCTTCCGGCGAGCTGGCCGTCAGGATCGGCGTCTGGAACTCGTTGAAGCCTTGCGCGAACATGCGGTTGCGGATCGACTGGATCACGCGCGAGCGCAGGACGATGTTCTTGTGCAGGGTCTCGCGACGCAGGTCGAGATAGCGGTGCTTGAGGCGGATCTCTTCCGGATAGTCGGGCTCGCCAAAGACCGGCAGCGGCAGCTCGGCGGCCTCGGACAACACTTCGACGGCCGAGACGCGGATCTCGATCTCGCCGGTCGGCAGGTTCGGGTTCACGACGCTGGCGTCGCGGGCGACGACCTCGCCGTCGATCTTGATCACGCTCTCGGCGCGCAGGCGCTCGACGATCGCGAAGCCCGGGGTCTCCGGGTGCAACACGAGCTGCGTCAGGCCGTGGTGGTCGCGCAGATCGATGAAAACCAGGCCGCCATGGTCGCGCTTGCGGTGGATCCACCCCGACAGGCGCACCGAGGAACCGGTGTCGGAGGCGCGCAGGGCGCCGCAGTTGTGGGTGCGATAGGCGTGCATGGAGGTCATGAAAGTCTTGAATACGCGGTGATTTGCAAGGCGCGGTAAGGCGCACGTGGGCGCCGGGATGTCAAGGATTCTGGGACGGCCAATGGGACGGGTCTCGCGCTTGCACGGCCCGTCCGCGGGAGCTTTTCAGCCTCAGGCGGCCTCGACGATAGCCAGGAAGTCCTTGGCCTTCAGCGAAGCGCCGCCGACCAGGGCGCCGCCGACGTCCGGCGCGGCCAGGATCTCCCGGGCGTTCTCGGGCTTTACCGAGCCGCCGTAGAGGATCTGGATGGCGGCGCCCTGCTCGCCGAACAGGGCGATCAGTTCGGCGCGGATGGCCGCGTGCATCTCGATGATATTGTCGACCGACGCCACGTGGCCCGTGCCGATGGCCCAGAGCGGCTCATAGGCCACGTTAAACGCCTTGCCGGCCAGGCTGGGCGGCAGGGAGTTGTGCAGCTGGCCGACGACGAAGGCCACCGCCTCCCCCGCTTCGCGCTGATCCAGGCTCTCGCCAACGCAGACGATGGGCTCCAGGCCCGCCGCGATGGCCGCTTCGGCCTTGGCGGCGACCTGCTGGCAGGTCTCGCCGTGGTCGGTGCGTCGCTCGGAGTGGCCGACGATGACCAGGGTTCCGCCGGCGTCGGCGATCATCTCGGCCGAGATGTCGCCGGTGTGCGCCCCACTGGCCTTGCCGTGGCAGTCCTGACCGCCGGTCAGCAGATGAGACCCCTCGACGGCCTCGGCGAGGCGGTGCAGCAGGGTGGCGGGCGGGAAGATGGCCACGCGGGCCCCGGCGGGCTGGCGCTCCAGGCCCGCGGCGACGGCGCGCGCCTCGTCGAGCGCGGCGGAGAGGCCGTTCATCTTCCAATTTCCCGCGATCAGCGGCCGGGGAGTCGTGTTCGATAAGGTCATGAAGGCCTTCTTGGGGTCACGGTCCCTTGGGAAGTCAAGTCCACGCCGCTTGCCCACGCGCACACGGCTCTACTATACCCGCTGCTCTCGACCGCCGTGCTCATTCGCGCGGCGATCCGCCTGGAAGGTTTTCGAACGCATGCTCGCCGGTTTCCGCTCCTTCGCCAAATCGCCGTTCGCGGTGCTGCTGTTTGGCTTGCTGATCGTCAGCTTCGCCATTTTCGGCATCAGCGACGTCTTCAAGGGTCCCAGGGGCTCAGGCGTGATCAGCGCCGGCTCGCGCACCTTGTCCGCCCAGGACTTCAAGCTGCGCTTCGACAACTACCGCAAGGGCATGGAGCAGCGCAGCGGCCAGGCCCTGACGCCCGACCAGGCCGTCGAGCAGGGCATCGACCGCCAGATCGTCCAGGAACTGGCTCTGCAGGAATCGATCGCCGCGGCCATCCAGGGGATGGGCGTGAAGCCGTCGGACAAGCTGGTCGGCGACATCGTGCACCAGCAGATGAGCCAACTGCCGCCCAACCAGCGGCCGTTCAACCCGATCACCGGCAAGTTCGACCCGCAGATGTATGCCGGCCTCCTGGCCCAGAACAACCTGACGCCGGCGAACTACGAAGCTTCACTGCGCGACGAGATCGCCAACGCCCACTTCTTCTCGGCGGTCGCCGGCGGCCTGAAGGCCCCGCGCATCTATGCCGCCCTGCAAGGCGCCTATGTGCTGGAAGCCCGCGACGTCGCGGCCTTCGCCGTGAATCCGGCCTCGGTGGAACGCCCCGCCCCGCCGACCGACGCCCAGCTGACCGCCTTCATGAAGGAAAACGCCGAGCGCCTGACGCGTCCGGAAACCCGCGTGCTGTCGATCATGCGCGTCAGCGCCAAGGCGCTGGAGCCGACCGTCGCCATCGATCCGGCCGCCGTGCAGAAGGCCTACGACTTCCGCAAGGACAGCCTGGCCAAGCCCGAGACGCGTACGATCGTCCAGATCGTCGCCCCGGACGCCAAGGCCGCCGCCACCATTTCGCAGCGCCTGACCAAGGGCGAGGATCCGGTCGCCGTCGCCAAGACGTTCGGCAAGACGCCGCTCGTCTTGACCGACAAGCCCAAGACCGCCGTTCCGGACCGCAAGGTCGCCGACGCCGCCTTCAGCCTGGCCGCCGGTCAGGTCAGCGGCCCGATCACGGGCGAGCTGGGCGTCTCGGTCATCAAGATCGTCAAGGTCACGCCAGGCTCGACCGCCTCGCTGGAGAGCGTGCGCCCGCAGATCGAGGCCGAGGTGCGCACCCAGGCCTCGCAGACCAAGGCCTACGACCAGACCCAGACCTATCAGGACGCCCATGACGCCGGCGCCGACCTGGTCGCCGCGGCCAGCAAGGCCGGCGCCCTGGTGCTGACGACCGCTCCGATCACGGCGCAAGGCGCGGACGAGACGGGCCAACCCGTCGCCGGCCTGACGCCGGACATCGTCAAGACCGCCTTCGGCCTGTCGCAGGGCGGCGAAAGCGACCTGATCGAGGCCGGCAAGGGCGAATACTACGCCGTGAAGGTCGAGAAGGTCGTCCCCGCAGCCCTGCCGCCCCTGGCCGAGATCAAGCCGCAGCTGACCGCCGTCTGGATGGGCCAGGAACTGAGCAAACGCCTGAAGGCCAAGGCCGACGAACTGGCCGCTCGCGTCAAGAAGGGCGAGTCGATCGAGGCCGTCGCCGCCTCGGTTCAGTCCAAGGTCCAGAAGGTCCCTGGCCTGTCGCGCCAGAACGCCCAGCAACACATGGGCCTGGGCCGCGAGTTCCTCGGCGCCGCCTTCCAGGCCAAGAAGAACGAAGCGTTCGCTACCCGCGCGGGTCCGCAGGGCGAGGCCTATGTCGTCGCCAAGCTGGAGGCCATCCGTTCGGCCCCGACCGCCGCCATCGCCCAGATCGCCGCCATGGCTGGCGCCCAATCGGGTGAAGGCCTGATGCGCGACCTCGGCGAAGCCTCGCGCAACGCCGCCAAGGTCCAGCTGAAGACCAAGAGCAACCTGACCCTGGCGCGCCAGGCCATCGGCGTCGACACCGACGCCCTGGCCAAGGCGGAAGCCGCCAAGGGCGGAAAGAAAGCCGAGTAATGAGTCTGGAGCCCGCGTTCGACGCCTTTTCGGAAATCTATGATTCCGGACGGCAGCAGGTCGTCTGGACCCGCCTGATCGACGATCTCGAGACCCCGGTCTCGGCCTATCTGAAGATCGCCCAGGCGCGTCCCTACAGCTTCCTGTTCGAGAGCGTCGAAGGCGGGGCCTGGCGCGGTCGCTACTCGATCGTGACCATGAACCCGGACCTGGTCTGGCGCTGTCGTGGCGACCAGGCCGAGATCGCCGAGGGCGACGACATCGCCGCCGGCCGCTACACGCCCCAGCCGGGCGGCGCCCTGGACAGCCTGCGCGACCTGGTGGCCCAGGCGCGGATGGAGCTGCCCAAGGGCCTGCCGCCCATGGCCGCCGGCGTGTTCGGGGCCCTGGGCTACGATCTGGTGCGCTTGGTCGAGCGCCTGCCCGACATCAATGCGGACACGCTGGGCCTGCCGGACGGGATCATGACCCGCCCGCAGATCGTCGCGATTTTCGACGCCATCGCCCAGGAGATTATCCTGACCACGGCCGTGCGCCCGCAGGCAGGTGTATCAGCCCACGACGCCTACGCGGCCGCCCGTTCGCGGATCGAGACGGTCATGGCTGACCTGCACCGTCCGCTGGCCCACGACGCCCCGCGCGCGCCGCGCGGTCCGATGGACTTCACGACCCCGGTCAGCCGCGCCGACTACGCCGACGTGGTCGCCAAGGCCAAGGACTACATCGCCGCCGGCGACATCTTCCAGGTCGTGGCCAGCCACCGCTTCCGCGCGCCTTTCGACCTGCCGCCGTTCGCGCTGTACCGCTCGCTGCGCCGGACCAACCCGTCGCCGTTCCTATTCTTCCTGAACCTGGACGGCTTCAATCTGGTCGGCTCCAGCCCCGAGATCCTGGTCCGCCTGCGCGACAACAAGATCACCATCCGGCCGATCGCTGGCACCCGTCCGCGCGGCGCCACGCCCGAGGAAGACGCGGCGCTGGAAGCCGAACTGCTGGCCGATCCCAAGGAGCGCGCCGAGCACCTGATGCTGCTGGACCTGGGCCGCAACGACGTGGGTCGCGTGGCCATGCTGAACCACCAGGGCCGAAATGCGCCCGCTGAGCGTCCCAAGGGCCCGAACGTCCGCGTGACCGAGAGCTTCAAGATCGAGCGCTACAGCCACGTCATGCACATTGTCTCGAACGTCGAGGGCACCGCGCCGGACGGCGTCGATCCGGTCGACGTTCTGATGGCCGCCCTGCCCGCCGGCACGCTGTCGGGCGCGCCCAAGGTGCGGGCCATGGAGATCATCGACGAGCTCGAGGTCGAAAAGCGCGGCATCGGCTATGCCGGCGCGGTCGGCTATTTCGGCGCCGACGGCTCGGTCGACACCTGCATCGTGCTGCGCACGGCGCTGGTCAAGGACGGCATGATGTACGTGCAAGCCGGCGGCGGCATCGTCGCCGACAGCGATCCGGACGCCGAATACGACGAGACCCTGCACAAGTCCCGGGCCCTCAAGCGCGCGGCCGAGGAAGCCTGGCGATTCAGCTGAGCCTTAGGGCTGATTTATTTCCCTACGGACCGCCGAGCCGGTCGTCCGGAAGGTGCTGCGTGACCGCCGGCGGCGCCAGCACCATCACCGTGGCGAAGGCCAGCGCGCAGATCGCGGCGAAAGCCGCGGCGGCCAGAACCGGCCCCATCTTCTGGATACGGTTCTTGCGCCGCAGCAGAGCGCGGACATAGGCGACGGCGACGGGGTCCAGGGCGGAATCACGCGGGTCCATGGCCTCCATAGTGCCTAGCTCCGCGAAGACTGTAACCGTTCCTAACAAGGGCGCGCGAAATTGCCGCTACACATCGGCTCCTCCCGCGCTAGAACCGACCTCCGAAAGGCGGCGTCATGATCCTCGTCATCGATAACTACGACAGCTTCACCTACAACCTCGTCCACTATCTGAATGAGTTGGGGGCAGAGACGGTCGTCTACCGCAACGACGCGCTGACCGTGCAGGAGGCCTTGGGCCTAGCGCCGGCCGCTGTGCTGCTGTCTCCCGGCCCCAAGGCCCCGGACCAGGCCGGAATCTGCCTGCCGCTGCTGCGCGCCGCGCCTGAAGATTTGCCGATTCTGGGCGTGTGCCTGGGCCACCAGGCCATCGGACAGGCCTATGGCGGCGAGGTGATCCGCGCCAAGGCCGTGATGCATGGCAAGGTCAGTAAGGTCCGCCACGAGGACAAGGGCATCTTCAAGGGCCTGCCCAACCCCTTCACCGCCACGCGCTACCACTCGCTGGCCGTTCGCCGCGAAGACCTGCCGCCGGAGCTGGAAGTCACCGCCTGGACCGACGACGGCGAGATCATGGGCGTGCAGCACAGGACCCGCCCAGTGTTCGGCGTCCAGTTCCACCCGGAATCGATCGCCACCGAGGGCGGTCACCAGATGCTGGCCAACTTCATGGACCTGTCGGGCGTCAAGCGCGACGCGGCGGTCTGGGTCTAGGGCCGCCAGCATGTCCGACGCTTTCAAGCCGCTGCTGGCCAAGCTGGCCGACGGCCAGACCCTGGACGACGCCGACGCAGAGATCTTCTTCGCGGCCTGCCTGCGCGGCGAGCCGACCCCGGCCCAGGTCGCGGCCGCCGTCACCGCCATGCGCCTGCGCGGCGAAACGGTGGGCGAGATCGCCGCCTGCGCCCGCGCCATGCGCCGCGCCGCCGTCCAGCTGGAGCATCCCTACGAGGTCATCGACGTCTGCGGCACCGGCGGCGACGGCCTGCACACGCTGAACATCTCCACCGCCGTCGGCTTCGTGGCCGCCGGAGGGGGCTTGAAGGTCGCCAAGCACGGCAACCGCGCCATCACCTCGAAGTCCGGCACGGCCGACGTCCTGACCGCCCTGGGCGTCAATATCGACGCCACGCGCGAGCAGCAGCGGCGCGCCCTGGACGAGGCCGGAATCTGCTTCCTGTTCGCCCAGGCCCATCACGGCGCCATGAAGCACGTCTCGCCGATCCGCCAACAGCTGGGCTTCCGCACCATCTTCAACCTGCTGGGCCCGCTGACCAATCCGGCCGGCGCCAGGCGACAGGTGGTCGGCGTCTCGGCCCCGCGCTTCGTCGAGCCGATCGCCAAGGCTCTGGGCGCGCTGGGCGCCGAGCGCGCCTGGTCGGTGCACGGCTCGGGCATGGACGAGCTGACCACCACGGGCGAGACCGAGGTCGCAGAATGGCGCGACGGCCGCATCCATCTGTTCAAGATCACGCCCGAGGCGGTTGGTCTGCCGCGCGCCTCGCTGTCGGACATCACCGGCGGCGATCCTGACTTCAACGCCGCCGCCCTGACCCGCCTGTTCGACGGCGAAAAGGGCGCCTATCGCGACATCGTGCTGCTGAACGCCGCCGCCGCCTTTCTGGTCGCCGACAAGGTCGAGACCCTGGTCGAGGGCATCGCACTGGCCGCCGACGTCATCGACGAAGGCCGCGCCAAGGCGGCTCTCGCCGACCTGGTGGCCGCAACCAACACGGAAGCCGCCGCATGACCGACATCCTCGCCAAGATCGCCGCCTACAAGCGCGACGAGGTCACCGACCGCAAGCGTCGGCGGACCCAGGCCGCCCTGGACTCCGCGGCCCGCAACGCCTCGTCGCCGCGCGGCTTCAAGCGCGCGCTCGCCCAAGGCCACGCGCCCGGCAAGCTGTCGCTGATCGCCGAGATCAAGAAGGCATCGCCCTCCAAGGGCCTGATCCGCGCCGACTTCGATCCGCCGGCCCTGGCCCGAAGTTACGAGGCCGGCGGCGCGGCGTGCCTGTCGGTGCTGACCGACGGTCCCAGCTTCCAGGGCGCCGACGCCTATCTGATTGACGCCCGCGCGGCCGTCAGCCTGCCCTGCATTCGCAAGGATTTCCTGGTGGATCCCTGGCAGGTGTCCGAGAGCCGCGCCCTGGGCGCCGACGCCATCCTGGTCATCCTGGCGATGATCGACGACGTCCTGGCCGCCGAGCTGATGGCTGAGGCCAAGCGCCTGGGCATGGACGCCCTGGTGGAGGTCCACGACGAGGCCGAGATGGCCCGCGCCGGCGCCCTGGGTTCAGACCTGGTGGGCATCAACAACCGCGACCTGAAGAGCTTCGTCGTCGATCTGGCCGTCACCGAACGGCTTTCGGCCCAGGCGCCGAAAGACGCCCTGCTGGTCACCGAGAGCGGCATCTTCACCCACGACGACGTCGTGCGGATGGAGGCGACCGGGGCCAAGGCCATGCTGGTCGGCGAAAGCCTGATGCGCCAGGCCGACGTCACGGCCGCCACCAAGGCCCTGCTCGGCTAACCGGAAGGGGGTACGCGCCATCTGGCGTTTTCCCCTTCGCCCGCTCACAGTCCAATCAACAAGAAAAGCCGCCGCGCCAGGACGTTGGCGGCGCCACGCGAGGAAGCGCGAATGCATTGGATCGCCCGCGTGGTGAATTGGTCCCTGGTCGCCTTTTTCAAGCGCGAGGGCTGGACGATCGAAGGCTCGGCGCCGACCACGACGCGCAAGTTCGTGATCATCGCCGCTCCGCACACCAGCAACTGGGACTTCGTCTACTTCCTGGGGGCGGCCGACGCGCTGAACTTGAAGCTCAGCTTCATGGGCAAGGCGTCGCTGTTCCGCTGGCCGTTCGAGAAGCTGATGAAGGACCTGGGCGGCGTGCCGATCGATCGCTCCCAGTCGCGCGATACGGTCCAGGCCATGGCGGACGAGTTCGCCCGCCGCGACGAATTCATGCTGACGATCGCGCCCGAGGGTACGCGCGGCAAGGCGGGCGGCTGGAAGACAGGCTTCTACAACATCGCCCTGAAGGCTGGCGTGCCGATGGTGCCCGGCTTCATGGACTACAAGCGCAAGGTGGTGGGCCTGGGTCCGGCGATGATCCCCAGCGGCGACTACGAGAAGGACCTGGCGACGCTGGCGGCGTTCTATGCCCCCGTCACGCCCAGGCACCCGGAACTAAAGACCATCCTCTAGGGTGGATCAGCGGCCGGGTTGGCTGAGGCTTGGCCGCTCGCTAGGGTCCGATCCGCTCTACACAAAAAGGAATCGGATGCGGGCCTTTCTCTCCAATCTGCGGCGCGCCCTCTCCCTGACGCCAGCGCCGCCGCCGTCCGACGCCGTCGCCGCTCCGCAGGAGCTCTGGCACCTTGTCGGCGCCGCCGACGCCGACTTCATCCGCGTGGGCCAGCAGTTCAAGGAACTGTTCGTCGCCGCTGGCCTACAGCCGCATCACGCCATCCTCGACGTGGGCTGCGGCATCGGCCGCGCCGCCGCGCCGCTGGTCGACTATCTCGATGCGAAAGGCCGCTATGCGGGCTTCGACGTGATGACCCAGGCCATCGACTGGTGCAAAGCCAACATCGCCATCGGCGATCCACGCTTCGAGTTCACCCACGCCGACATGCACAGCGACCGGTACAATCCGGAGGGCTCGCAGCCGGCCAGCACCTTCGTCTTCCCCTATCCGGACGCCAGCTTCGATTATGTCTGGCTGGGCTCGGTGTTCACCCACCTGCTGGCCGCCGATCAGGCCCAGTTCGCCCGCGAGATCGCGCGGGTGCTGAAGCCGGGCGGGACCAGCATCGTCTCCTGGTACCTGATCGACGACGAGGCCCGCGCCAACACGGGCAACGGCGAGATCGCCTTCGACTTCGTCCACGCCCTAGACGGTTGCTGGACCGCGACGCCCGACCTGCCCGAGGCGGTGATCGGTTACGACCTGAAGCCGATCCTGGCGCAGTACGAGGCCCTGAACCTCGACGTGCTGAACCAGGCCCTGGGAGTCTGGCGCCGCCAGCCGATGCAGGACCAGGACATCATCATCGCCCGCAAGCGCGCCTGAAAGCTTTCGTTAAGCTTTTGATTCTGGTCGCCTTTTCTATTTGGCCAAGGTCTAGTCTTTGAATTTCCTGGCCTTTTGGCCACCAGCGACGCTCGACTTGACTTTAAGGCGGAACGCCTAGAGAACATTCGCGAGGTTTGCGGTTTGTTCCGCGCTCCAGCCGAGGTCGACATGCTTACCCGCAAGCAGCACGAACTGCTGATGTTCATCCACGAGCGGATCAAGGAGACCGGCGTCTCCCCGTCCTTCGACGAGATGAAGGAGGCCCTGGACCTGGCGTCCAAGTCGGGCATCCACCGGCTCATCACGGCTCTGGAAGAGCGCGGCTTCATTCGCCGTCTCGCGCACCGGGCGCGCGCGCTGGAAGTAGTGAAGCTGCCGCAACAGGCCACGACGGCCGCTCCGCCCAAGGGGCGCGGCGCCTTCCGGCCGCAGGTGTTCGAAGGCGGCGGCGCGCCGTCGTCGGCTCCCGCCCCCGCCGCGCCGGCCAATGACAGCCGCGAACTGCCGATCCTGGGCAAGATCGCCGCCGGCACGCCGATCGACGCCATCCAGCACGAGCGTGAGCGCCTGCCGGTGCCTGAATCGATGCTGGGCAATGGCGAGCACTATGTCCTCGAGGTGCAGGGCGACTCGATGATCGAGGCCGGCATCCTCGACGGGGACTATGTGATCATCAAGAAAGGCGACACCGCCACCTCGGGCGAGATCGTCGTCGCCCTGGTCGGCGAGGAAGCCACCCTCAAGCGCCTGCGCAAGAAGGGCGGCTCGATCGCCCTGGAAGCCGCCAATCCGAAATACGAGACCCGCATCTTCGGCCCCGACCAGGTCGAGGTGCAGGGCAAGCTGGTGGGGCTCATTCGCCGGTATCACTAGGCGCTTCAGAGCGCTGGAAATTCGGCCCCGATCTTCATCCGAGGATCGGGGCCTTTTCGTATGGGGTGGCACTTAAAGCCGCCCTTCCTCCGCCAGACGCTTGGCGGCCATGTCGAACCCGGCCCAGGCCGCCGCGGCCAGCGCGCCGCCGGTGCTGACCCGGCGCACGCCCAGCGCGCCAAGGCCCTCGACGGACATCTCAGGTCCCCAGAACAGCACATTGACCGGCTTGGGCGCCACGACCTGGACGATGGCCCTGATCTCCTCCGGATCGGTCACCGCCGGAGCGTAGAGACAGTCGGCGCCCGCCGCCGCGTAAGCCTTGAGCCGCTCCAGGGTCGGGGGGAGGTCACGGTTTCCGCGCAGATAGCCCTCGGTGCGGCCGACTAGGATCACGTCCTGGCCCGAAGCGTCGATCGCCGCGCGGGCGGCTTTCAGACGGTCGACGGCGACCGGCAGGTCGTAGAGCGCCGAGCCCGACCAGTCCTCGATCGACAGGCCCGCGACGCCGGCCTCGATGGCCAGGCTCACGCTCTCGGCGACGCCCTCCACCGTTTCCGAAAAGCCGTTCTCGAAGTCCGCGTTAACCGGCAGGTCCGTGGCCGCGCACAGCTGGCGCAGATGCAGGATCGCCTCGTCGCGCGTGATCTGTCCGTCGTCCTTGCCCAGCGCCCAGGCTGCTCCGGCGCTGGTCGAGGCCAGCGCCTTGAAGCCCAGCTTCTGCAGGCGCCTGGCGCTGCCCGCGTCCCAGGGGTTGGGCAGGGTGAAACAGCCTTCGGCATGCAGCGCGCGGAAGGCCGCGCGACGGGCGCTGAACGGATTGGACATCGGACTTCCTCCTGCGGGTGACGCCCCGCCCTTCTCACGACGTTTAGCGGGCGCTGGTGACATCGGCTGTCAGCAGACGGCTCTCCGATGGACGGCTCCACGGCCGATCGCCGCGCAGGGGCTGAGCCCAGACGATGCGCCAACCGTCGGAACGGTGATAGAGCTCGGCGGCGCCGCCCTGTTCGAAATCCTCGGCGGTCAGCAGCACGGTGTCGGCGCACAGGGGCGGGGTTCGAGCAGGAGCCGGCCCGCGGATCACCACCACCTCGCTGCGGACGCACAGGCCCGACAGTGTCTCGGCGTCGGGCGTCTTACGGCTCCAGGCCAGAGACAGCCGCACGGGGGCGCCCGATTCCGGCGCGCATACCCGCTTGTCACAGGCATAGAGGCTCCAGGTCGCCGGCGTCAGGCCGCGCCGCCGCGCCCACAGCTCGGCGCCGAACCGCTTGGCGTCGGTGCGCAGCAGCACGGCGGCGTCGCCCGAGCGGACGGCGGCGGTGGCTCCGTCGGCGGCGATCCAGGCGTCCGGCGCGGCGGGTCTTGGCCACAGGGCGACCGCCAGGGCCAGCGGCGCGCCGATCCAGCGCAGCCGACCGCGCCAGAGACACAGGATCATCAGGCCCAGGAAAGCGACCACCAATACCTGCGGCGGCGCGCTGGCCACGATCCGCTGAGCGCCATGGGCGTCGGCGAAGCCGTTGGCGATCCCGACCATGCCGTCGACGCCCCAGCCGGCCACCGTCAGGAAGGGCGCGCCCAGGCCGAACGGCTCCAGCAGGGTCCCGACCGCCAGGAACGGCATGATCACGAACGACGACAGCGGCGCGACCGCCAGGTTGGCCGGCAGGCCCCAGACGGCGACGCGGTTGAAATGCTGCATGGCGAACGGCGCGGTGGCCAGGCCCGCCACCAGGCTGGCCGCGACCGAGGCCGCCAGCCAGGTCAGCCCCGCCTGCGGCCAGCGGATCCACCACGGCGTCGAGATCTCCTTTACCGGCCTCGGCCAGCTCTCGGCCAAGGCCACCAGGGCGGCGGTGGCGGCGAACGACATCTGGAAACCGGGCTCGCCCGCTGTTTCGGGCTTCATGGCGAGGATCAGCAACGCCGCGACGGCCAGGCCGTGCAGGGTGATGGCCCGTCGATCGAACAGGATGGCCAGGAACGCCACGCTGGCGGTGATCGCCGAGCGCTCGGCCGGCGGCGGCGCGCCGGAAATGACCAGATAGCCCAGCACAGCGACCAGCCCCGCCACCGCCGCGATCTTCTTGCCCGGCGCCCGCAGAGCCAGCCACGGCCAGGCGGCGACGCCCAGCCGCACCGCGCCGAAGACGAAGCCGCCGACGATGGCCATGTGCAGGCCCGAGATCGACAGGATATGCGCCAGGCCCGAGGCGCGCATGGCCTCGGTCTGGTCCTCCGTGATCCAGGCCTCGTGGCCGGTGACCATGGCCGCGCCGATGCCGCCGCTGCTGGGCCCCATGCGCGCCAGGATCCGCTGGGCCAGGCTCCAGCGGAAAGCATTGACCGCCATGGTCACGCGCACGGTCAAAGGCGGCGGATCCAGCCGCGTCACCCCCAGTTCGCCGATCACGAAGCCGACGCCGCCGATCGAATCGAACCAGGCGTCCCGACCGAAGTCGTAGGACCCCGGCGCGGCTGGCGGCGGCGGCGGTCCCAGCATGGCGCGCAGATGAACGGCCTGGCCCGGAGCCGGCGTTTCATTCTCGCCGATCGTCACCCGGATCCGGTGTGGCGTCCTGTCAGCCGACAACCCAGACACCGCCACTGGCGCGATCAGCAGGCGCGGCCCGCCCGCGCCAGGACTGACGACGTCGACCACGAAGCCGTCAACGCGCCGCACGACCCGCTCACCGCTCACCAGGGGCGCGGCCACCCGGTCGCTTCGGATCTTGGCGGCCAGACCGCCGGCGGCCCCGAACGCGGCCAGACTGGCTAGCACGACAAGGCCGCGGGGGGCATTCCATCGCTGACAGACCCACCAGACCGCCGTGAACGATCCGGTCGCCAAGACCAGCATCCAGAGCGCGGGTTCGACGCCAGCCTCCAGATAACTCGACGCCCCAAGACCGAACGCCACCGGCGCCCACAGGAACGCCCGATCCAGATTGACTCGCCCTTCCGTCAGCAGGGCGGCCTTCGCGGCGGACCAGGACAGGCGCGGGGCGGACGTAGACGGCGCAGGTCCAGCGACTTCAGCACCTAACACCCGGAAACCCTTGTACTTTTGACGAATGAGCCAAGATCGGCGCCACGCGGAAAACCGCTAGGTCCGGCGCGAAGCGGCGTGCTAAGACGCGCCGCCCAAGCCGCCTTGCGGTTCGTGCTCGTCAACGCCATTTCGCGTCCAGCCCCACAGTCTTGAAGCCCATGTCGAACCCCACTCCCACCGGCCCCATTGCGACGGGCGTCGTTACGCGCTTCGCGCCCTCGCCCACCGGTTTCCTGCATATCGGCGGCGCCCGCACGGCGCTGTTCAACTGGTTATATGCACGCCATACGGGAGGGAAGTTCCTTATTCGCGTCGAGGACACCGATCGCGAGCGTTCCACCGACGCGGCCGTCGCGGCGATCTTCGAGGGCCTGAACTGGCTGGGCCTGGAATCGGACGACGAGGTCGTCTTCCAGCACACCCGCGCGCCGCGTCACGTCGAGGTCGTGCACGAACTGCTGGCCAAGGGGCGCGCCTATCGCTGCTGGATGACCGTCGAGGAACTGGAAGTCGCCCGCGAAAAGGCCCGCGCCGAAGGCAAGGCCATCCGCTCACCCTGGCGTGACGCGCCCGAAGGCGACCTGGCGGTTCCTCACGTCATCCGCTTCAAGGGCCCGCTGGACGGCGAGACTGTGGTCAACGACCTGGTCAAGGGCCCGGTGACGTTCAAGAACATCGAACTGGATGACCTTGTCCTGCTGCGCGCGGACGGCGCCCCTACCTATAACCTGGCCGTGGTCGTCGATGACCACGACATGGGCGTCACGCACGTGATCCGGGGCGACGACCACCTGAACAACGCCGCCCGCCAGAGCCTGATCTATCAGGCGATGGATTGGGACCTGCCGGCCTTCGCCCACATCCCGCTGATTCATGGTCCCGACGGCGCCAAGCTGTCCAAGCGCCACGGCGCGCAGGCGGTCGGCGAATTCGCCGATCTCGGCTACATCGCCGAAGGCATGCGCAACTACCTCGCGCGCCTGGGCTGGGGCCATGGCGACGACGAGGTGTTCAACGACGAGCAGGCGATCGCCTGGTTCGACGTCGCCGACGTGGTCAAGGCGCCGGCGCGCCTGGACTGGGCCAAGCTGAACCACATCAACGCCCAACACCTGCGCAAGGCCGACGACGCCCGCCTGACCGACCTGGCGCTCGACGCCGCCCAGAAGCGCGGCGAGCCCCTGCCCGCCGACGCCCGGGAGCGGATCGCCCGCACGGTTCCGGAAGTGAAGGAAGGCGCCAAGACCATCCTGGAGCTGGTCGATCACTGTGCGTTCGCACTGAAGGTCCGACCGTTCGCGCTGGAAGAGAAAACCCAAAAGCAGCTGACCGAAGAAACCGTCGAACGCCTCAAGCGCCTGCGCGATCAGTTGGCGGCCGCGCCGGCCTTTGACGCGGCGACGCTGGAAACGGTGTTGAAAACGTTCGCGGAATCGGAAGGCGTCGGCTTCGGCAAGTTCGGTCCGGCGCTGCGCGGCATTCTGACCGGCGGCTCCCAGGCGCCTGATCTTAACAAGACCATGGCAGCACTCTCCCGCGAAGAGAGTTTGGGGCGCCTTGACGACGCCCTGGCGACGCGCGCATGAGGCGCTATAACGCACCTGCGAAAACGAAAGTTGGACTGCCCATTCCATTTATGAACGGGGCCAATTTATGAAGGGGTCTAAGTATGACCGATAAAGCCACGCTGACGATCGGCGACAAGAGCTACGACCTGCCGATCCTCAAGGGCAGCACGGGTCCGGACGTCCTCGACATCCGGAAAGTCTACGCCGAAAGCGACCACTTCACGTTCGATCCGGGCTTCACCTCGACCGCGTCGTGCGAAAGCAAGATCACCTATATCGATGGCGACGCGGGCATTCTGCTGCACCGCGGCTATCCCATCGACCAGCTGGCTGAAAAGTCCTCGTTCCTCGAGGTCTGCCACCTGCTGCTGAACGGCGAACTGCCCAGCGCGGACGAGTTCGCCCAGTTCGAAAAGAACATCACCTACCACACGATGCTGCACGCGCAGTTCGACGCCTTCTTCCAGGGCTTCCGCCGCGACGCGCACCCGATGGCCGTGATGACCGGCGCTGTCGGCGCCCTGTCGGCCTTCTACGCCGACAGCATCAATGTCGACGACGCCCGTGAGCGCGAGATCAGCGCCCATCGCCTGATCGCCAAGATGCCGACGATCGCCGCCCGCGCCTACAAGTACACGGTCGGCCAGCCGTTCGTGTCGCCGCGCAATGACCTGTCGTACTCGGAAAACTTCCTGCGCATGTGCTTCGCCGTGCCGGCCGAGGACTGGAAGCCGAACCCGGTGCTGACCCGCGCCATGGACCGGATCTTCATTCTGCACGCCGACCACGAGCAGAACGCCTCGACCTCGACCGTCCGCCTGGCCGGTTCGTCGGGCGCGCACCCGTTCGCCTGCATCGCCGCCGGCATCGCCTGCCTGTGGGGCCCGTCGCACGGCGGCGCCAACCAGGAAGCGCTGGAGATGCTGGAGACCATCGGTTCGGTCGAGAACATCCCGGACTACGTCCAGGGCGTGAAGGACCGCAAGTACAAGCTGATGGGCTTCGGCCACCGCGTGTACAAGAACTTCGACCCGCGCGCGAAGGTCATGCAGAAGACCGCACACGAAGTGCTGGCCGAACTGGGCCACAACAACGACCCGCTGCTGCAGGTCGCCCAGGAACTGGAAAAGGTCGCCCTGAGCGATCCGTACTTCATCGACCGCAAGCTGTACCCGAACATCGACTTCTATTCGGGCATCACCCTGCGCGCGATGGGCTTCCCGACCAACATGTTCACCGTGCTGTTCGCCCTGGCCCGCACCGTCGGCTGGATCAGCCAGTGGAAGGAAATGTTCGAGGACCCCACCCGCAAGATCGGTCGTCCGCGTCAGCTCTACACGGGCGCCACGCAACGCGACTACGTGCCGGTCGAGAAGCGCTAAGCGCTTCTCCCTCGGCGACACGGATCAGGCCCCGCTTCGGCGGGGCCTTTTTCGTTTAGCGCTTGAGCAGGAAACTCAGCACCTCGGCGACAGCGCGGTAGAGGGCCTCGGGGATTTCCTCGTCGATTTCCAGGGTCGAGAGCGCCTGGGCCAGCACCGGGTCTTCCTCGATCGGAACCCCGTGCTCGCGCGCGGTCTCGATGATCTTCTCGCCCAGCCAGCCTTGGCCCGACGCCACGACCTTGGGCGCGTTGGGGTCTTCGTAAAGCAAGGCGACGGCGATGCGCGGCCGCGCGGACGGTCCGGTGATCCCGCTCATGACGCCTGGTCCACGAAATGGCCTAGCGCACTCGCCTTGCTCGGGCTGATCGGCGCGCCGGAATGGACGGCGACCTCGGGCGAAAGCTCGGCCTGACGCAGGGCCGCGCCCAAGCTTTCTTCGCCCGCGCGCAGGCGGGCGATCGTCTCGGCCCGCTCGGCCCACAGCGACACCCGCGTGCGCGACCCGGTCAGGGTGACCAAGGCGTGGACGGGCCCCAGCGGCTCGAGGTCGATCGAGAAGCGCACCTTGTAGGTGCGCTCGGCCGGACCGACCACGCCGCCGCCGGAACCGCCGCCGTCGTGGCTGATCTCGAACTGGGCGACGGCCATGCCCTGGGGCGTCATGAACGGCAGGTCGAGGTTCAGTCGGCCGGCTTGTTGCGGCCGGGCGTCGGCGATCTCGGGCTCGTGCGCCTCGGGCAACGAAGCGATCTGCATCAGGTCCTGGCGGGCCAGGGCGCCGTTGGTTCCTTTCAGCAGGCGCCGCAACAGATCGGCGGGCGACTGGTCGATCGGCAGTTCGGGCGCGGCGGGCTTCTGACCGGCCATCGGGCCGCCGGCGTAGGGCGGTGGCGGCACCTTGGAGCGCGCCACCTCGGCCGGCGCTCCGCCGTAACCCCCTGGGGCCAAAGGCCTGGACTCGGCGGTCGCCCCGGGGACCGGCGCTTCGGTGAGGGCCTCCTCGGCGATCAGGCCCAACTGGACCAGCGCCGACATCGCGGCCCGGACGGGCGTCTGGACGGGCGCGGAAGGCTTGGGTGCGGCGACGAACGCCCCGAAGCGGGCGGCCAGGCCGTCCTCCTCTGGAGGCGACTCCGGAGCCTTGGCGCTCGCTGGAAACGCCGCTGGCGCGGCATCGGGGATCTCGCTTGCCTGAAGCGGAGGCGCTGCGGCCGGCGACGTTTCGGGCGCGGCCTCGAGACCGGGTTGGATGGCCGCGGGATTGGCGGCGTTGGGCGGGCGCTGAGTTGTCGGCGCCGCGACCGATGGCGCGGCGCGAAGCGACGTGGGCGACCGCGTTTCTGCGTCTTCGCCGGGCGCGAGCGTCGACACAGGCTCGGCGCCTGGCGCATCGAAGACCGGCTGCGGCGATGCCTTGGCCAGCCAGCCCGACAGCGCACCCCGGAAGACCAGCAACGCGGCCTTCATGTCGCCTGCCTCAGGAAAGCGCGGCGAACCCTCTTGGGCCGGCGTGGCGGCCGCGCGAGCCATCCTGGCCTCCAGGAAGACGCCCGAGCGCTCGACGGCTTGGCGCAAACCCTGGGGCGAGGCGATCTCGGCGGCCGAGGGGGCCTTGGCCAGCAGCACCCTGCCCGCATCGCGCACCTCGGCTGGCATGTCGGGACGTTCGACAACAGCGCGGACATTGGCCATCAGCGGCGCCAGGCCCGTCTGACGCGGCACAGCCTCGGCGGCGGCGGCGCGCACCGCGCGGACCAGCCGTGTCTCGGGTCTGGCGAGAGCGGTTTGCTGAAGCACTGAAGGCGCGGCCTTGGCGCCCGCCGCATCGGCGGTGTGGCCGGCGTCCTGCGTCCCGGCCTGCCCAGCCTGCTCTACGGGTGCGCCGGTCTTGGATTGAGCGGTCGGCGAACGGCCGACGATCTCGCCCAGCTGAGCGGTCGAATTGGCGAGCGCCTGACGCGCCATGGCCTGCAGAGTCGCGACAGAATCTGCCGCCGTCCCAGCGGCGGGCGCTGGAAGGATCGGGGTCACGGGCGTAGTCGGGTCGATGGCCACGACAACGGCTCCACAGCGACAGTTGTGGATAGGTTAGACCCCGGGCGTAAATCGCTGGTTAACCTTCAAAGTATGAACTCATGACGTCTCGACTTCAGGGCGAGTCTAGTTTCGGCGTGTGAGGTGCGTTCTGGATACGCGGTGGCTGAGCATCGTCGAGCATCGCCGCCGCGATCTGCTGTCCATCGTGCCGATGACCCTGCTGGCGGCCGCCGGGAGCTGCGCCTGGCTTGATCCACGGATCTGCGCCGCCTGGCTGGCCGCCGCCCTGGCGCTGATCGCCGCCAGCCAGCTGCTTTGCCGCTTCATCGCCAAGCATGGCCAGGCCGCGCCGGTCCTGGAGACCGTGCTGGCGGCCTTCACCCTGGTCTATACCTTCATCTATGCCAGCCTGCCGTCGGCCCTGGTGCTGCTGGGCGAGCGCGCGTCGGTGCTGGCCGGCGGCGCTATGATGGCGGCCATCGCGCTGAGCTGTACGGCCGAGTTCGTGATCTCGCGCCGGATCGGCCTGGCCGCCCTGGCCGCCGTGGTGCTGCAGGTTTTGCTCCTGACGGTCATGACCTTCCCGTCGACAGGTCCCGCCCAGCTGGCGCTGTCGCTGGTGGCTGTGCTGTGCTTCTTCGCCTATGTGCTGCGCTATGCCCTGGATCGCGAGGCCGCGGTGCGCCAGATGGCGGAGGCCACCGCCCTGGCCCAGGCGCGCGAGGCCGAGGCGGCCAGCGCCAACCGGGCCAAGACCGCGTTCCTGGCGACCATGAGCCACGAGATCCGCACGCCGCTTAACGGCATACTGGGCATGGTTCAGGTTATGCAGGCCGACGAACTGTCCCCCGCCCAGCGCGAACGCCTGGGCGTGGTTCGCCAGTCCGGCAAGGCGCTGACGGAGATCCTCAACGACGTGCTGGACCTGGCGCGCATCGAGTCCGGTCAGCTGGAGCTACGTCCCGAACCGTTCGACTTGCGCGAGCTGCTGATCGGCTGCGGCCAGACCTTCGCCGCCCTGGCGGAAGGCAAGGGTCTGAGCCACGACCTGTCGATCGCCACGACCGCCGAGGGCGCCTATCTGGGCGACGCCGGACGGCTGCGGCAGATCCTGCACAACCTGTTGTCAAACGCCGTGAAGTTCACCGACCGGGGCGGCGTCTCGATCGTGGCCGACTACGCGGCCGGACGGCTGGAACTGACCATCGCCGACACCGGTCCCGGCGTCGCGGTCGACGAGCAGGAGCGTCTGTTCGGCCGCTTCGTGCTGCTGGACGACATCGAAACCCGCCGCCACGGCGGCGCGGGCCTGGGCCTGGCCATCAGTCGAGAGCTGGCGCGCCGCATGGGCGGCGATGTCACCCTGTTCAGCCGCCCGGGCGAAGGCAGCGCCTTCACCGTTGTTCTGCCGCTGACCAAGGTCGCCGCGCCCGAGGAGGCCAAGGCCGAGACCACGCCCGACGCGGCGCCGGACTTGCGGATCCTGGCCGCCGAGGACAATCCGACCAACCAGCTGGTTCTACGCTCGGTGCTGCGCCAGGCCGGCGTCGAGCCCGTCATTGTCGACGATGGCGCCAAGGCCCTGGCCGCCTGGCGCGCGGGAAGCTGGGACGCTGTGCTCATGGATATCCACATGCCGGTCATGGACGGCCTGACGGCGCTGAAGGAGATCCGCCGCCTGGAGGCCGAGGAAGGGCGGCCGCGCACGCCGGTGATCGCTCTGACAGCCAATGCGATGCGCCACCAGATCGATCTGCTGATCGAGGCGGGGATGGACGACCATGTCGGCAAGCCGATCGATGTCGCCCAACTGTTGGGCGCGCTCGACCGGGCGGTCTCAGGCGGAAGCCACGCTCCGGGCCTTCAGGAAATCGATTAGGGCATCGGCTGCGGCTTCCGACGGATCGGGCATCCCACGGCCCATCTTGTCCAACGCCGCACTCTGCTCGGCCGCCTGGCGCGCTCGCAACGCCGGATCGTCTAGCAACCGCGCCACTTCGCGCGCCAGTCCCTGCCCCTCGCAAGCGCCCTGCAGCAGCTCCGGCGCGACCTCCCGGTCGGCGGCGATGTTGAACAGCGTGACCCAGCGCGGCTTCATCAGGCGCTTGAGGATGGCGTAGGTCAGGGGCGCGGTCTTGTAACCCACAACCATCGGCCGCCCCGCCAGGGCCAGCTCGGTGGTCACCGTGCCGCTGCACGCCAGGGCGACATCGGCGGCGACGAAGGCGTCATCCTTGAGTGGCTCGTCTTCGATCACGTGAGCCCGGAACGGCCAGCCGGCGACACGGGCCTTGACCGCCTCGGCCACGGTGTAAGCGGCGGGCACGACAATCACCAACTCCGGCCGCTCGGCCTTCAGGCGGCGCACGGCGTCCTCGAAGGCGGGCAGGACGCGCTCGATCTCGGACGGGCGGCTGCCGGGCAGCACGAGGAGGATCTGATCGGAGGCCGAGGCGCCGATCGCCGCGCGTAGCCGAGCCCCGTCGGCATGGTCGAAGCGCTTGGCCAGGGCCGAGTTGCCGACGAACACGCTGGGCAGGTCCACGGCGTCGAAATAGGGCTTGTCCATCGGCTGGATCGACAGGAGCAGGTCGACGGACTTGGCCAAGCCCCGGGCGCGGCCGGGGCGATAGGCCCACACCTGCGGCGCGACGTACTTCACCAGCGGCAGCTTGGGATCCAGCTTTCGCAGAGCGTGGGCCAGGCGAATGTTGAAGCCCCAGCTGTCGATCAGGATCGCCACGTCGGGCTTTTCGCGGGCCGCCAGGGCCACGGTATCCTTCAGGCGTGCGACGACTGTCGGATAGGCCTTCAGCCCCTCCACGATGCCCAGGATCGACAGCTGGGCTATATCGAAGGGGCTAACGACCCCCTGCTCGGCCATCTTGGCCCCGCCGACGCCGACGAACGTGACCTTGTCGCCCAGCCTCGCCCGCAGCGCCTTGGCCAAGCTGGCGCCCAGGGCGTCGCCCGAGGCCTCGGCGGCGACCAGCATGACCTTCAGCATCAGGTCCGCCCCTGCGGATCGACCCCCAGCACGAAGAGGCCAAGGTCGTCGGCGCAGGCCGTCACGGCCTCGCGGTCGACCACCAGCAGGCGGCCGGCCTCGCCGACCACGCCGGCCAGTCCCGCGCGGGCGGCGCGCTGGATGGTGGCGACGCCAATGGTCGGCAGATCGACCTTGGTCTCCTGGATCGGCTTGGGGGCCTTGGCGAGCACGCCGCGCGGACGTTCGGCCGAACCCCGGATCGCCTGGGGCAGCTCGGCGACCCGGCGCAGCATGGCGTCGGTGCCCTCCTGGGCCTCGACGGCCAGGACGAGGCCGTTGCAGACCACGGCCCCCTGGCCGACGTCCAGCCGGCCGATCTCGCGCGCCACCAGCAGGGCCTTGTCGATATCGGCCATGTGATCGTCGCGCGGATAGAACTTGCCCAGGCGGCCGCGCGGCAAAGTCATCTCGCCGACCACCTCGTGTGCGCCTTCGATCTCGAAGCCTTCCTTCTCGAACTCGTCCAGCACCCGACGCAGCAAGGCGTCGTCGCCCTGGCGCGCCGCCTTGATCAGGCTGGGCACGATCAGCAAACCGCGAGCGTCGGGCATCAGGGCGGCGAAGTCCGGACGCTTTACGTCGCCCGCGAAGCAGACGACCTCGCAACCCTCGGCCCGTAGCGCCTTGAACGCCTTGCCGAACTCACCGATGCCGACCTCGGCGCCGGGATAGCGGGCCAGGGCCGGATCGGCGAAGCCGCGCAGGCGCATGACCGCGAAGGCGCGTCCGGCGGCCTCGCAATGGGCCGCCAGTTCGACGGGAAGCGCCCCGCCGCCGGCGATCAGACCGAGCTTGCGCATCACCCGATCCTAGACCTCGCGCTCGGGCAGGCAGAGCGGGCGATTGGCGTCGGCGCGGATGAAGTCGACGATCTCCATCACCTCGGTGATCGCCGCGTGGGTCTCGGCCACGTCGTCAAGCCGCTCCTGGAAGGTGCCTTCGTCGGCGAACATCAGGCGATAGGCGGCGCGCAGGGCGTTGATCGTCTCGCGCGAGAAGCCCCGGCGCTTGAGGCCGACCAGGTTCAGGCCCTCGAGATGGGCGTGGTTGCCCCAGACCGAGCCGTACGGAATGACGTCCTTGGTCACGGCGGCCAGGCCGCCGATGAAGCTGTAGCGGCCGATGCGCGAGAACTGGTGCGCGGCGGCCAGGCCGCCCATGAACACGTAGTCGCCGATCGCCACGTGACCGCCCAGGGTCGCGCCCTTGGCCAGAACCACGAAGTCGCCGACCGTGCAGTCGTGCGCCACGTGCGAACCGACCATGTAGAGGCCGTCCGAACCGATCGTGGTCACGCCCTTACCCGAGGCCGTGCCGGTGTGCATCGTCACGTGCTCGCGGATGATATTGCGCGGGCCGATCAGCAATTCGGTCTTCTCGCCCTTGTGGCCCAGGTGCTGCGGCGGGCCGCCCAGATTGGCGAAGGGATGGACGATGCAATTCTCGCCGATCGTCGTCGCGCCTTCCACCACCACATGCGACAGCAGGCGAACGCCCGCTTCCAGCGTCACGTCGGGGCCGACGATGCTATAGGGCCCGATCTCGACGTCCGCGGCGATCTTGGCCTCGGGCGCGATGATCGCGGTGGGATGGATGATCATGCCTTGGGTCCCGTCTCGACCACCATGGCGGCGAACTCGGCCTCGGCCGCCACCCTGTCGCCGACCTTGGCCACGCCCTTGAACTTGAAGATCGACGAGCGCGCGCGCACCACCTCGACCTCCATCCGGATCACGTCGCCGGGACGCACGGGATTGCGGAAGCGCACGCCGTCGATCGACATGAAGAAGATGGTCTTGCCCTCGGTGTCGACCTCCAGCGTCTTGCTCATCAGCACCGCGCCCGTCTGGGCCAGGGCCTCGATGATCAGCACGCCGGGCATTACCGGGTTGCCCGGGAAGTGGCCCTGGAAGAACGGCTCGTTGATCGTCACGCACTTGATGCCGACGATCGACTGGCCGGGCTTGTAGTCCTCGGCGCGGTCGACCAGCAGGAACGGATAGCGGTGCGGGATGCGCGCCAGGATTTCCGCGATGTCGATGTCGGTTCGCACCGTTTGCTCGGTGTTCTCGCTCATGGTCTGCCCCTCGTGCCTCGACCGCCCGCCATGCGCGACAGCCATGCGGTCTCCCGAAGCCACCGCTTGAGCGGCCGCGCCGGAAATCCCGTCCAAGTTTCGCCTTCCGGCACGTCCTTGAACACCGAAGCGGCCGCCCCGATGCTCGCGCCCGAGCCGATGTTCAAATGGTCGGCGACGCCGGCCTTGCCGCCGAAGGCGACACCGTCGCCGACGATCGTACTGCCCGACAGCCCGGTATAGGCCGCCAGGACACAATTGCGTCCCACACGGACGTTGTGCGCGACATGCACGAGGTTGTCGATCTTGGTGTTCTCGCCAATCGTCGTGTCGGCGAAGGCGCCGCGATCGACGCAGCTGTTGGCGCCGATCGTGACATTGTCCTGGATCACCACCCGGCCCAGCTGGGGCATGTCGACCATGCCGCGTGGTCCGATGGCGGCGCCGAAGCCCGCCTCGCCCAGCACAGCGCCGGCCGAGACAGAAACCCGGTCGCCCAGCAAGGCGAAGCCGATCACGGCGTTGGGGCCGATCACGCAATCCCGGCCGATCAGCACGCCCGGACCGATCACGGCGCCAGGACCGATCCGCGTGCCGCGCCCGATCCTCGCCCCCTGCCCGATCGTCACTTGGGGCGACAGCAGGACGCCCTCTTCCAGCGCCGCTTCCGGATGGATCGCGGAGGCCGACGGATCATGGCGACGCGGCGCATGAAGGCGGTTGGCCACCGAGGCCCACGCGGCCTGGGGGTGTTTGGTGATCAGCGCGGCGCAGGTCGCCGGTAGAAAGTCGCGATGCTCCGGACGCACAAAACAGGCGCCCGCCAAGGTGCCCTCGGCGGCGTCCTTGCGCTTGGCGTCGGAGAAGAAGGTGATCGCCCCGATGTCGGCGCTATCCAGCGGCGCGGCATGGGCGATGGCCCGACTACCGAGTTCGCTGGCGCCCAAGGCGGCGTCGGCCAGTTCGGCGGCGCCGACCCGGGCCAACTCGGAAAGCGATGCCGGACCCAGGTTGTCGAAGAAACGGGGGTCCGGCATGGCTCCTCACAAATAAGTTCCCCTAGGTAATCCTAAAGGAGACGATTCGCTTACTTATTGGTCGGTTGCAGGGCCGCAGCGCCCGGAGCGCCTTGGTCCAGACGTTCGCGATCGAAGGTCAGGGTCTTGATGCGAGCGTCGAGCGCCGCGACCACGGCGCCCGTGATGTCCATCGACGGGTTGGCCAGCATCACCGATTCACGATCGAACAGGATGCTGCACTTCTGAGCCTGATAGACCTGACGGATCGGCGTATCGAGTTCTTGATAGACGCGGGCCAGCGCCTTCTGCTCGGTGGCTTCCACTTCCTTCTGGCGCAGCTGACCCTTGCGCTGCCAGGCGTTGGCCTTGACCTGCAGAGCCGAGGCCTGCTGTTCCAGGGCGTCCTGGGCCAGGCTGGCCTTCTTGGCGTCGAGGGCCTTGGCTTCGTTGTCGAGGCCGGTGCGCTCGGCGGTCAGCTCGGCGTTGACCTGCTGGATGATCGTCTTCAGGCGGGCGTCGACCGCCTTGCCCACCAGCGAATTGCCGACGGCGCCCTGGCTCGAGAAGATGCAGACGCCGGTCAGGGCCGGGCCGTGCGTGACGGCCGGAGCCGCGGGAGCGGCGGCCGGAGCCGTCTGAGCCGAGGCGCTGGTCGCGAGGGCGAGAGCGACGACGCTGGACGCGGCCGCGGACAGGAACTTGGACATGTTTATTGGAACCTTGTGGAGGTGGAGAACCGGAAGGTTTCGGTTCGATCGTAGTCTTCCTTGGCCAGAATGCGGCTGATATCGAATCGGATGGGGCCCATTGGGGACTTCCAGTCGATCGAGATACCCGCCGTCGCACGCAGGCCCAGGTTATCCTTGATGTTTGGATCGAAGACGCCAGGCGACTTCTGACGATCCACATCATCCAGCAGACCCGCCGTACCCACGTCGCTGAACAGGGCGGCCTTGATGCCGTACTGCTCGGGCAGGAAGGTCGGGATGGTCAGCTCGAAGGTGCTGATGGCGTAAAGCTTGGCGCCCATCGAGTTGTTGGTGCTCGAAATGTCGCGCGGACCGATACCGGCGATCTCGAAGCCGCGGAACGAGGTGCCGCCGCGATAGAAGCGGTCGTTGATGCGGACGTTGTCGCCGCCCCAGCCCTCGATATAGCCGAACGAGCCCGTGGCGCTGAACACCAGGTCCTTGGTGAAGCCCCAGTACCAGCCAGCGTCGGCTTCGGTCTTAAGGTACTTCACGTCGCCGCCGATGCCGGCCAGGTCCTGGTTCAGGTCGGCGAACCAGCCGCGGGTCGGGTTGATCGGGTCGTTGCGCTTGTCGATGCGCAGGCCATAGCCGATCAGCGAGGTGATGTAGGCGCCGCGCTGCAGGCAGAGGATCTGCGAGACCGAGCCGCTGGTGCAGAGGCTGTCGGCCACGCTGACGTCGTCCTGGCGGAGCGTGTAGCGCAGGCTCATCGACGAGTCGTTGGTCAGCGGGAAGCCCAGGCGAACGTCGCCGCCAACCGACTTGGTGTCGTAGGCCGCGTAGTCCGACAGGTCGTAGCGGAAGGTGTACAGGTTGAGACCCGCCACCAGGTTACGGCCCAGGAAGCGCGGCTCGCTGAAGCCGAAGTCGATCTGCTGGCGCAGCGAACCGACCGAGGCGCGGGCCCGCAGGTTCTGACCGCGGCCACGGAAGTTACGCTCGGTGATGCCGACGTCGAGCACCAGCTTGTCGACCGAGCTGTAGCCGGCGCTGAACGACAGTTCGCCCGTCGGCTGCTCTTCGACCTTCACCTTCAGGCTGGTGCGGTCGGGAGCCGAGCCGGGGGTGTCCTCGATGTCGACTTCCTTGAAGAAGCCGAGGCGGCGGATGTTGTTCTTCGAGCGGTCGACCAGCACGCGGTTATAGGCGTCGCCCTCGGCCACTTCCAGTTCGCGGCGCAGGACGTAGTCCAGGGTGCGAGTGTTGCCGACGATGTCGATGCGATCGACATAGACGCGCGGGCCTTCACGGACCGAGAACACCACGTCGACGGTCTTGGTCTCGCGATTGGGCACGTAGCGCGGGCGCACGTCCACGAAGGCGAAGCCGGCCGCGCCCGCCGCGAAGGTCAGGGCGTCCGTGGCCTGCTCGATGCGCTCGTCCTCGTACAGCTGGCCGGCGCGGATCGGCAGGATCTGGGCCAGCAGATTGCCGTCCAGCTTCTTCAGTTCGGTTTCGACGGTGACCTTGCCGAACTTGTACTTCGGGCCTTCGTCGAGGGTGTAGGTGACGGCGAAGCCGTTCTTGTCCGGCGCCAGTTCGGCCACCGACGAGACCACGCGGAAGTCGAAGAAGCCCCGGTTGCGGTAGTGCTTGCGCAGTTGTTCGCGGTCGTACTCGATCCGGTCGGGGTCGTAGTTGTCGTTGCTGGTCAGGATCTTGTACCAGCGGCTTTCCTTGGTCACGACCACGTCACGCAGGTCGTTGTCCGAGTACTCGCTGTTGCCCAGGAAATTGATGCCCAGCACGCCGCTCTTGGGGCCTTCGCTGATTTCGAAGACCAGGTCGACGCGCTTCTGCGGCAGTTCCACCACCTTGGGCGTCACGGTCGCCGAGATACGGCCCGAGCGGCGATACAGTTCGATGATCCGCTGAACATCGGCCTGCACCTTGGCGCGGGTGAAGATGCCGCGCGGGCGGATCTGCACTTCGTCCTTCAGCTTGTCTTCCTTCAGGGACGAGTTCCCCTCGAAGACCACCTGGTTGATGATCGGGTTCTCGACGACCTTCACCACCAGATCGCCGCCCTGCATCTCGATCTTCACGTCGGCGAAGAGATCCGTGCGGGCCAGGGTCTTGAGCGCAAGGTCAAGGCGCTGGGAGTCGACGGTGTCGCCGGGCTGGATCGGCAGATAGGACAGAACCGTGCCCTGCTCGATGCGTTCATTGCCCTGAACGACAATGCGCTGGACCACGCCGGTCTGAGCAGCGGCCTGGGCGAAAGCCTGATGCGGAGCCACCAGGGCCGTCGAGCCGAGGAGCAGCGCCATACCCGTGGCGAACGCGGCGCTTTGGGCGCGAAGTTTGTGCATGGGACCAATCATGGACGAAGAGCGGGCGTTCACGTGAACAGGCCGCCGATGAATTTGAACACGTCGTAGCGGTTGAGGTCGTTCCACGCCGCGAACAGCATGAAACCCAGGATCAAGGCAAGCCCCGCACGGAAGCCCGCCGCCTGGAAATCCGCCCGTAGAGGCCGCTTGGCCACGGCCTCATAGGCGTACATCAAGAGATGTCCGCCATCGAGGACCGGGATCGGCAGCAGATTCATGAAGCCGATGCTGACCGACAGGCTGGCGATCAGCAGCATGGACGAGATGAAGACCCGCAGCGCCATGGTGGCCACGTCGGGCGCGCCGGCGGCGCTGGCCTTGGTCACCGCGCCGGCGGTGTGGCCGATGCCGATCAGGCCGCTGATCTGGTCGGCGGGCATCTGACCCGTGACGAGACGACCCAGATAGAAGCCGATCGTCTTGATCATGCCCCAGACCTCGACCGTGGCGTCGGGAATAGCGGCCAGGACGCTGGAGCGCTTGAACTGGGTGATCCCGGCGTTCTCGATGCCCAGCTGCCCAGTCTTCATGCGGCCGCTGATCTTGTCGTTGATTTCGACCAGGCGAGGCGTGGCGGTGAGGTGAACCTGCTGGGCGCCCCGCTTGACCGTGAAGTCGATCGGCAGATTGGCGCGCAGCGAGACATAGCCTTGCAGATCCTGGAACGTGCCGATCTTGCGGCCGTCAGCGGCGACGATGACGTCACCCTTCTTGAAGCCGGCCACGGCGGCCGCGCCGCCCGGCACAACGCCGTTGACGCTGGCGGCGCGCTGCGGCGTGCCGATCAGCACCAGGAAAACGGCCATGATCAGGATGGCCAGGACGAAGTTCGACGCCGGACCGGCCACGGCGATGATCGCCCGCTGCCAAACCGGCTTGAAATGGAAGTATTTGGAGACCCCCTCCTCGCCCTCGCGCCGCACGATCGAGTCGCGCATGGCGGCGAGGTTGTCCTGGTCGGGCACGCTGGCGGCGTTTTCGTCGCCGGAGAAGCGGACATAGCCGCCCAGGGGGATCGAGGCCACGCGCCACTCGACGCCGTGCTTATCCCGCCAGGACAGCAACGGCGGGCCAAAGCCGATCGAGAAGCAGTCGATGGCGACCCCGCAAGCCCGCGCGGCCCAGTAGTGCCCCAGCTCGTGGATGGTCACCACGACGGACAGCACGAAGGCCGTGGACAGGATGAAGATCAAGACGTCAGTCATAAGGTTGGCCGGTCCCCCGGATCAGAGCCGGCGATGCTTTTGCGCGACAACCTCGGCCGCAATGCGGCGAGCGCTGGCGTCGATCATCATCGCATTATCGACAGCGTCACTTTCCGCCACGGCGAGGTTGCCCAGACTGTTCATACGCTCAAGGGTTCCCGCCACCGAGGCGGCAATATCAAGAAAGCCAATCCGCCGGTCAAGGAAAGCAGCGACGGCGACCTCATTGGCCGCATTCATGGCCGTTGGCGCGCCTCCGCCCAGGCGCAGCGCCTCGCGGGCGATTCCGATCGATGGGAAGCGATCCAGGTCGGGTGATTCGAACGTCAGCTGTCCGTAGGCGGCCAGATCGAGGCGGGGCGCAGGCCACGGCAGGCGGTCCGGCCAGGCGAAGGCGCAGGCGATCGGGGCGCGCATGTCCGGCGGCCCCAGCTGGGCCAGGGTCGAGCCGTCGGCGTATTCCACCAGGCTATGGATGACGGACTGGGGATGGATCACGACGTCAATGCGGTCCTCGGACGTTCCGAACAGGTAGGAGGCTTCGATCATCTCGAGCCCCTTGTTCATCATCGTCGCGGAATCGACCGAAATCTTGGCGCCCATGCTCCAGTTCGGGTGGGCGATGGCCTGCTCCGGCGTCGCCGCCGCCATGGCGACCTTGTCCCAGGTGCGGAAAGGCCCGCCGGACGCGGTGAGGATCAATCGCGCCACACGATGGGCGCACGCCGGCTGCAGCACCTGGAAGATGGCCGAATGCTCGGAATCGACCGGGATCACCGAGCCGCCGGCCGACTGGGCGATGGCCAGCAAGGCTGGACCAGCGCAAACGAGGCTCTCCTTGTTGGCCAGGGCTATGATCGCGCCCGTGCGAGCCGCCGCCACCGTCGGCGCCAGGCCGGCCGCGCCGACGATGGCCGACATCACCCAGTCCGCGCCCATGGCGGCGGCCTCGGCCACGGCGGCCGCGCCCGCGGCGGGCCGCACGCTGGTTCCGGCCAAGCCTTCCTTCAGCGCCTGAAACTTGGTTTCGTCCTCAATGACCGCGACCTGCGGCGTCCAGCGGCGGGCCTGCTCGATCAGCCGCTCCACATTGCGGCCGGCCGTCAGGGCCAGAATCTCGATCTCGACGCCGGACTCTTCGAACAGGCTCAAGGTCGAAAGGCCGATCGATCCGGTCGAGCCCAGCACCACCACCTTGCGGGGTAAGGTCAATGCGCCCATCCCAAGTGGTCGACCAGCCGGACGGCGGCGATGACGATCGCCGCGAACATCAGGCCGTCGACGCGATCCAGCAGGCCGCCATGGCCCGGGATGATGTCGCCGCTGTCCTTGACCCCGAAGCGGCGCTTGAGGATCGACTCCCAAAGGTCGCCGGCCATGGTCGCCAGGCCGCCCAGGAAGCCGATCAGGGCCGCCGCGGGCCAGACCAGCTTCAGATGGGCGAAATGCGCCACCAGAACCGCGCCGATCGTCGCCGCCACCAGGCCGCCGACGAAACCCGCCCAGGTCTTGTTGGGCGAGATCTGGGGCCACAGCTTCGGCCCCTTGAAGATGCTGCCGGTCACATAGGCGAAGATGTCGGCGAACCAGGTGACCACGAACAGCAGCAGCGTCCACCAGAGACCATCCGAGGGCAACGAACGGATCCAGACCAGGGCGATGACCGCCGGTGCTATATAGACGACGCCATAAGCCGCGTCGGCCCGACGCTCCACCGCGCCGCGCGCGATCAAGCCGGCCAGGAAGGCGCCCGCCAGCACGACCGACCAGGCGATGAGGAATTGATGCAGGTAGGCGGCGATGACGGCGACCGCGCAGAACAGGCCGACCACGGCGCCAACGGCGTTGGGTGACTTGGGTGCGCTGATCTTGCCCCACTCGCGCGCCAGCAGCGCCGTACAGACCAGGGCCAGGGCCAGGAACCAGAAGTTCCCCAGCCAGACGGCGGCCACGACCATAGGCACGAGCACGGTGGCCGAAACCACGCGCGTCTTCAGGTTACTCCAGTTGAAGCGCTTAGCCGGCGACGGCGACGTCATCGGCAGCGACCCCTCCGTAGCGTCGATCACGACGGCGATATTCGGCGATGGCCGCCGCCAGGGCCTCAGGCCCGTAGTCGGGCCACAGCACGTCCTGGAAGACGAGCTCGGCGTAGGCGCATTCCCAGAGCAGGAAGTTCGAGATGCGGCGCTCGCCACTGGTGCGCACGATCAGGTCCGGCGCCGGCGCCGAGGCGGTCGACAGGAAGCGCTCGAAGGTCTCTTCGGTCAGGTCCGAGGCCTTGACCTCGCCGCGCTCGACCTTCTCGGCGAAGGCGCGGGCCGCGTCGGTGATGTCGGCCCGGCCGCCGTAGTTGAAGGCCACCTGCAGCGTGAACTGGGTATTGCCCTCGGTGCGCCTCTCGGCCCGCTCGATCACCTCGGCGATGTCGGCCGACAGACCCGAGCGGCGACCGATGATACGGACGCGCACGCCCGCCTTGGCCAGCCGCTCGAGGTCCGATTCGACATAGGCCTTGAGCAGGTTCATCAACTCGGAGACCTCGTGCGCCGGCCGGCGCCAGTTCTCGGTCGAGAAGCCGAACACCGTCAGAACACCGACGTTCTGGTCCTGAGCGCCCTCGACGGTCCGCTTCAGCGCATTGACCCCGGCGCGATGGCCGAGGACGCGCGGCATCCCCCGCTGTTTCGCCCAGCGGCCGTTGCCATCCATGATAATGGCCACGTGCAGACGTTGGTCGGTCGCCTCGCCCCCGGCGCGCCCCGACACGTTCTGCGGACCGGTGGTCGCCGGCATTCGCTTAAACCTTCCCTCGTCGCTCCCCCATCAACTCGTAAGAGGGGCGATTAGACCTGCATGATCTCTTGTTCTTTGATTTTCAAGGCCTCGTCGATCCGCTTGATGGCCTCGTCCGTGATCTTCTGGACCTCGGTTTCCATCTTCTTCAGATCGTCCTCGCTGATGACGCTAGCCTTCTCGGCCTTCTTGAGGTCGTCGTTGGCGTCACGGCGGATGTTGCGCACGGCGACCTTCTGGGCCTCGGCGTACTTTCCGGCGATCTTCGAGAGGTCTTTGCGGCGCTCTTCCGTCAGCGGCGGGATCGGAATGCGCAGATTGTTGCCTTCCAGAACCGGGTTCAGACCCAGGTCCGAATTGCGGATCGCCTTCTCGACAGCCGAGACGACGCCCTTGTCCCAGACGTTGACATTGATCTGGCGCGGCTCGGGCACGCTGACCGAGGCGACGGTGTTCAGCTGCACCATCGAGCCATAGGCGTTGACCATGATCTGGTCGAGCAGGCTGGAAGACGCGCGACCGGTGCGCAGACCGGCGAAATCCTCTTTCAGGGAGAGGACGGACTTTTCCATGCGGTCCTTATAACCGGACAGGACGGGTTTCTCGGCGGCGGCCATGGCGGGCTCTCCTCGCTGTTCTCTATCTTCAGGCGGCGCGGTCGGCGGCGACCACGGTGTGGGTGCCCTCGCCTCGCAGGACGGTCAGCAGGTTGCCGCGCCCCTTGATCGAGAAGACCACGATCGGAATGTTGCTGTCGCGCATCAGCGCCACGGCCGAGGCGTCCATGACCCGCAGATCCTTGGCCAGCACGTCCATGTACGTCAGGCGATCGTAGCGCTCGGCCTTCGGATCCTTCTTGGGATCGGCCGTGTAGACGCCGTCGACGCTGGTGCCCTTGAACAGGGCGTCGCACTGCATCTCGGCGGCGCGCAGGGCCGCGGCGGTGTCGGTGGTGAAGAACGGGTTGCCGGTGCCCGCGGCGAAGATCACGACGCGCCCCTTCTCAAGGTGACGCTGGGCGCGGCGGCGGATGTAGGGTTCGCAGACCGTGGCCATCGGGATCGCCGACTGCACGCGAGTCTCGACGCCGATACGCTCAAGCGCGTCCTGCATGGCCAGGGCGTTCATCACGGTCGCCAGCATGCCCATATAGTCGGCGCTAGACCGCTCCATGCCCTTGGCCGCGCCGGCCATGCCGCGGAAGATGTTGCCGCCGCCGATCACCAGGCACAGCTCGACGCCGGACTTGACGATCTCGGCCACGTCGTCGGCGACGGATTGGACGGTGTTGGTGTCGATACCGTAGGGCGTGTCGCCCATCAGGACCTCGCCGGACACCTTCAGCAGGATGCGGCGATATTTCTGGGGCGCGCTGGTATCGGACATTGGACCGCTATTCCTGAGTCGTCGGCACGCACATACGTGCGTTCTACAGAAGTGGGGAGGGTTTTGCCAACCGTCCTCACCCTCTGACGGGGTGTCGAACGGCAGGCGCAAAAAGGGCGCGGCGCGCGTCTAGACGCGCCGCGCCCTGATTGTGTGCCGGGTCCCGAGGGTCCCGGCGATCAGGCCTTAGGCCTGGCCGGTCATCGAAGCGACTTCGGCGGCGAAGTCGTCCTGCTTCTTTTCCACGCCTTCGCCCAGGGCGAGACGGGTGAAGCCCTTGACGGCGATCGGCGCGCCCAGGGTCTTGCCGGTCTCGGCGACCAGCTGCTCGACGGTCTGATCCGGGTTCATGACGAAGGCCTGCTTCAGCAGCACGACTTCTTCCAGGAACTTGCGGATACGGCCTTCGATCATCTTTTCGACAACCGCCGGCGGCTTGCCCGACTCCAGAGCCTGCTCGGTGAACACGGCCTTTTCGCGCTCGATGGCGGCCGGGTCCAGATCGTCCGGCGACAGCGACAGCGGGGCGGTCGCGGCGACGTGCATGGCGATCTTGCGGCCCAGGTCGCGCAGGGCGGCCTTGTCGCCGGTCGACTCGAGGGCCACCAGCACGCCAATGCGGCCGAGGTCCGGCGCGGTGGCGTTGTGGATGTACGAGGCGACGACGCCGTTCTCGACGGTGTGCTTGGCAGCGCGACGAACCATCATGTTCTCGCCGATCGTGGCGATCAGGTTGGTCAGGTGGTCCTGCACGCTCTCGCCGCCGGCCAGCTTGGCGCCGGTGATGGCGTCGACCGAGCCGTCGGTGCCCAGAGCGGCGCCGGCGATCTGACGGGCGGCGCCCTGGAACAGGTCGTTGCGCGACACGAAGTCGGTTTCGGCGTTCACTTCGACGGCCGTGGCGGTTTCACCCGCGCCTTGATCGGCCGTGGCGATGGCCACCAGGCCTTCAGCGGCGGCGCGATCGGCCTTCTTGGCGGCCTTGGACAGGCCCTTGGCGCGCAGCCAGTCGATGGACGCTTCGATGTCGCCGTTGTTTTCCGACAGCGCCTTCTTGCAGTCCATCATGCCGACGCCGGACTTTTCGCGCAGTTCTTTAACCAGCGCAGCCGTGATCTCAGCCATGGAAAATCTCCATATTCAAACGGTTAGCGACCGGGCTTGTCGCCCGCCTAATCCACAAAGAGTAGCGACCGGGCTTTTAGCCCGGTCGCATGTCAGGGTCGCGACGGCCTCCCGACCCCAGCCAAGCCAGGAGGGAGGCGCGTGGGAAATCAGCCTTCGGCCGATTCCGGAGCAGCTTCGGCGACGGCTTCAACCGGCGCTTCCGGAGCGGCTTCAACAGCAGCTTCCGGCGCGGCTTCGACGGCGGGAGTCGCTTCGACAGCAGCGGCCGGGGCCGGTTCCGGAGCCAGAGCGCGAGCCAGGGCCGGCTCGGTCGGGTTCACGGCGGCGCCCAGGTCGACGCCCGAGCCGGCTTGGCCAGCGGCCAGGCCGTCCAGGACGGCGTCGGCGATCAGGTCGCAATACAGTTGCAGCGCGCGGGCGGCGTCGTCGTTACCCGGGATCGGGTAGGTGATGCCGTCCGGATCGCAGTTGGTGTCGAGGATGGCGACGACCGGGATGTTCAGCTTGCGGGCTTCCAGGATCGCGATCGCTTCCTTGTTGGTGTCGATCACGAACATGATGTCGGGGATGCCGCCCATGTCCTTGATGCCGCCCAGCGACAGTTCCAGCTTGTCGCGTTCGCGGGTCAGCTGCAGCAGTTCCTTCTTGGAACGGCCTTGGCCTTCGCCGGCCAGGACGCCTTCCAGCTCGCGCAGACGAGCGATCGAGCCCGAAACGGTGCGCCAGTTGGTCAGGGTGCCGCCGAGCCAGCGGTGGTTCACGTAATACTGGGCGCAGCGCTTGGCGGCCGTGGCGACCGGGTCGCTGGCCTGGCGCTTGGTGCCGACGAACAGCACGCGGCCACCGGCGGCGGCGACTTCACGGACCTTCACCAGGGCCTGGTGCAGCAGCGGGATCGACTGCGACAGGTCGATGATGTGGATGTTCGAGCGCGAGCCGAAGATGTAGCGGTCCATCTTCGGGTTCCAGCGGTGCGTCTGGTGACCAAAGTGGGCGCCGGCTTCCAGGAGCTGACGCATGGAGAATTCGGGAAGAGCCATCGGGCCTATATCCTTTTTCCGGTTGAACCTCCGCGGACACCCCCGTTCCAGACCATTCTGGAGCGGGACCGGAACGGCGACGCCGGGATGTCTCCCCGGTGCAACCGAACGTCCACGTGTGGAATGGCCGCGCAGATAGTCTCTCAGCGGAGAAAAAGCAAGCCCTGGCCGTAAGGATCAGCGCGTCCGCACGCTTGATCCGTCGTGACGGCGACGTCCGCAAGATCCGTCCCCGAAACGGGCCAGCATCCACCGTCCCTCCACAGGACGACCGGAAAACCGTCGCCGTACCGACATAGTGATGTGGCCCAATCGGTCCGACGTCGTCGTTGTAAACGGCATAGCTGGAGGACGTCATGCTCGCGGTCTTCGATCTGGACGGAACCTTGCTGGACGGCGACTCCACGGGCTTGTGGCTCTGGGGGCGGGTCAAGCGCTCTCCCCTGCGCGCCCTGGCGGTACTGGCGGTCGCCCCGTTCGCCGCCCCGCTGGTGATGATTCCGCGTACGCGCCGGCTTGGCGCGTCCATCCTGCTTTGGATCGCGACGGCGGGCTTGAGCGAACGCGCCCTACGCGAGTCGTGCGCGCGGTTCGGCGACACCTTCCGGGCCGGCGACAGCGCCCTCGCCTGGCGCGCTGGAGGGCTCGCGGCGCTGGAAGCGCATCTTAAGGCCGGCGACCGCGTCGTGGTGGTCACGGCCGCGCCGGCCATCCTGGCGCAGGCCCTGATCGGCCCGCTCGGCCATCCGATCGAGGTGCTGGGCACCTCCCTGAAGCACCGCGGCGGCGGCTGGGTCGCCGACGTCCACTGCCGTAACCAGCGCAAATGCCAGGCCCTGGCCGAGGCCGGCCATGGCGCGCGCTGGGCCTATGCCTATACCGACAGCCTCGACGACCTGCCCCTTCTGCGCGGCGCGGAGAAGCCCGTGATCGTCAAGGGCGGCGAGAAGGCCGCACGGCGGCTGTTCAGAGCAGGCCTGGCGAACGGTCGCGCGGCCGCCTGGTAACCGGTCTGGTTCCGGTTGGCGTCGAACGTGCGGTTAGCCCTTAGACAGGCCTACGCGCGGTGATGACGACCCAAGGCCGCTGGCTGCCTTCATAGTCGCCGCCCACATAGTCGTTGATGGACAGGATCTCCCAGTCCGCCGCGCCGCGATAAGCGGCCTCCACCGCGTCGCCCGACAGATAGTTGAAGTAACGCCCCAGGCCATCGCGACCTTCGGCGTCACCGACCTTGAAACTGGCGAGATGAACGCCGCCCGGCCTCAAAGCTCGGAAGAGGCGCGACAGGATATCCGTCAGCGCGGACCTGGGCGCGTGCAGCAGACTGGCATTGGCCAGGATCCCGTCATACGCCTGTGCGGCCTCCAGTTCGTCGAACCGCATAACCCGAACGCCTCGCGAGCGATCGCCGGGGCCCCATCGGTGGCGTCGACGTCGAAGCCCCGCGCCAGCATCGCCTCGCTGTCTCGACCGTCGCCGCACCCCAGTTCCAGGACGCGCGCGCCCGGCGCGAGACGCTGCAGAAATCCGTCCAAATGCCGGCTCACGCCATCGGGTCTGGTCGCGGTGTAAATCCGGGCAGTGTCGGCATAGAACCGCAGCGTCGCCGCGTCATACGCGGCGGACCCCGGCGAGGCGGCGGCTGGCGGTTTCATGCGCTGCATCTAAGCGAGGGCGCGGCGACGGAACAATGGCCGCCTGGCGCGGGAGCGAGTGGACGCTGCCATTCAGACCCGGAAAAAGGGCAATCCGACGCAACCAACTATCGCCCCGAGCGCCCGCTCGCCGATCTGCGCTCTCCAAATGAAGACGCAGGCGCCGCCTGCCCCGCTCACAGCCCCGTAAGCCAGCCCCCCGCCTCCGGACGTCCAAGCGCCCTCCCTGGGGGCCGGATCAAGCTCGGAATTCGGCGCCCTTTTTCCCCGCGAAAAAGGAGACCCAAGCGGCGTCGGATATCTGTTCGTCGATTGAAGCAAGCCATCCGAACGCTAGCCGCGCCCACTCCGCCGGCCACGGCGGTTTCGCGCACGTTTAAGAGGTCGCCCCCCGACCGCCGGTCAGCGCCAGAGCATTTTCCGATCCTACTAGATCGACGACATGCTCCAGCCTTTCGCTTTGACGCGCCGCCGCCTTGATCTCAGAATCAGGCCGTCCAGCTCGACATCGACGGCGTAGCGCACGCGCCCGCACTGGCAACCGCCTTCGTGACTGGCCATCGGCCTTCTCCCAAGTTCGGCCCCTCAGGGGGTCTTCGATCAAAGCAGCCGCTGGCGGCGCCCTTCCCAGGGCGAACTGCCGCTACCCCACACAGAATAGGAATATATTCCTACACATCCTCAAGCAACGCCACGCCCGGTGCGGTCTTCAGCGCCCCGCGCAGGGCTGCATCCAGCGTGTAACGGCCCGGCAGGCGCATCTCGATCTCGCGGCCGCCGCCAATGGCGGCCACGAAGGTGACCTCGCCGCCCTTCTGGCCCTGTGCGGGTTCGAGGCGACGCTTCAACGCCTGGATCTCGGTCGCCGACGGCGACAGGTGGACGCGCAGGCCAGCCACCACGTTCTCGATGGCCTTCTCGATCGGCTCGGCGTCGTCGCCGAAGAAACGGACCTCGCCGTCGCGAGCCTTGGCGCGGACCTTGATGACCACGGCCTTGCCCGGCTCCAGCACGTCACGGCACTTGCGCAGCGATTCCGGCGGGAACAGCACCTCGTATTCGCCGGTCGGGTCCGACAACGAGACGAAGGCGAATTTCTCGCCGCTCTGCGAGGCGCGCTCCTGGCGGCGACGCACGACGCCGCACATGCGCAGGGCCTCCATGCCGGCTTCGGCCTGGGCCATGGCCTCGGTCAGCATCACGGTGCGACGCCGGCGCAGCATGCCGACCACATCCTCCAGCGGGTGACCGGTCAGGTAGAAGCCGACGGCCGACAGCTCCTCGTCCAGGAGGTCGACCTGGTTCCAGTTCTCGGTCTTGGACAGGCGTGGGCGCCCGGCGCCCGGGTCAGAGCCGAACAGGCCGCCCTGCCCGCCCTGGCGGTCGGCGTGACAGCTTTGGGCATGGGCGATCAGCACGTCGGCCGAGGCCACGATCTGGGCGCGGTTCTTGTGGATCTGGTCGAAAGCCCCCGCCCGGGCCAGGTTCTCGATGGCGCGCTTGTTGACCTGTTTGGGATCGATCCGCTCGACGAAGTCGAAGATGTCACGGAACGGCCCGCCCTCTTCGCGGATCGCCACAAGGTGCTTCATGGCCTCCAGGCCGACGTTGCGGATGGCGCCCAGGGCGTAGAGAACCTCGCCGTTCTCGACCTCGAAGTCGGCGCCCGAGACATTGACGTCCGGCGCCCGCACCGTGATGTCGAACTTGCGGGCGTCCTGGTGGAAGACCGCCAGCTTGTCGGTGTTCGACAGATCCAGGCTCATCGAGGCGGCGAAGAACTCGACGGGCGTATTCGCCTTCAGCCAGGCCGTCTGGTACGAGATGAAGGCATAGGCGGCGGCGTGCGACTTGTTGAAGCCATAGCCGGCGAACTTGGCCACCAGTTCGAAGATCGAGCCCGACTGTTCCTCGGGGACGTTCTTTTCCTTGGCGCCGGAGACGAAACGGATCTTCTGGAGATCCATCTCCTCCTTCTTCTTCTTACCCATGGCGCGACGCAGGAGGTCGGCCTCACCCAGGCTGTAGCCAGCTAGGATCTGGGCGATCTGCATCACCTGTTCCTGGTAGACGATGACGCCGTAGGTCTCCTTCAGCACCGTCTCCAGCGACGGATGCAGGGTATCGACGGGTTTGCGGCCGAACTTGCAGTCGACGAAGGTGTCGATGTTGTCCATCGGGCCCGGACGATAGAGCGAGATCAGCGCGGTGATCTCCTCGATCGAGCCGCAGCGCATCTTCCGCAGCGTGTCCCGCATACCCTGGCTTTCGAGCTGGAACACCCCGACCGTCTGGCCGGAGGCGAGCAGCTCGTAGGTCTTGGTGTCGTCGAAGGCCAGCTTGCCGAGATCGATCTCGAACCCGCGCTTCTTCAGGTGCTTCACCGCCCGGTCCAAAACCGTCAGGGTCTTGAGGCCCAGGAAGTCGAATTTCACCAGACCGGCGCTCTCGACCCATTTCATGTTGAACTGGGTGGCGGGCAGGTCCGAACGCGGATCCTTGTAAAGCGGGGTCAACTGGGTCAGCGGCCGGTCGCCGATCACCACGCCGGCGGCGTGGGTCGAGGCGTTGCGGAACAGGCCTTCCAGCTGCAGGGCCACGTCAAGACAGGCCGAGACGTTGGCGTCTTCCTTCTTGGCCTGCTTGAGGCGCGGCTCAAGGTCGATGGCCTGGGCCAGGGTCACCGGCGCGGCCGGGTTGTTGGGCACCATCTTGCAGAGACGGTCGACCAGACCCAAAGGCAGCTGCATCACCCGGCCGACGTCGCGCAGCACGGCCCGCGCTTGCAGCGAACCGAAGGTGATAATCTGGGCCACGCGGTCGCGGCCGTACTTCTCCTGCACGTAGGAAATCACCTCTTCGCGCCGCTCCTGACAGAAGTCGACGTCGAAGTCGGGCATGGAAACCCGTTCCGGATTGAGGAAGCGTTCGAACAGCAGGCCGAAGCGCAGCGGGTCGAGGTCGGTGATGGTCAGCACCCAGGCGACCAGCGAGCCGGCGCCAGAACCCCGTCCCGGACCGACCGGAATGCCGTGGGTCTTTCCCCACTTGATGAAGTCCGACACGATCAGGAAGTAGCCGGGGAACCCCATCTTCTTGATGATGTCGAGTTCGAACTCGAGGCGCTTCCAATACTCCTCCTCGGTCGCCGACAAGGTCAGGCCCACGAAGCGCGCCTTCAGGCCTTCCCGCGCCTGGTGCTCCAGCTCCTCGGCCTCGTTGCGACCATCGCCGGTCGGGAAGCTGGGCAGGATCGGATCGCGCTTGTGCACCATGAAGGCGCAGCGGCGGGCGATATCGAGGGTGTTGTCGCAGGCCTCCGGCAGGTCGGAGAACAGCTTGCGCATGTCGGCCGCCGGCTTGAACCAGTGCTCGGGCGTTACCCGCCGCCGCTCATCCTGGCCGACGAACGAGCCGTCGGAAATGCACAGCAGCGCATCGTGAGCGTCGTAGAAGCTTTCCTTGGCGAAGTAGACGTCGTTGGTGGCGACCAGCGGCGCGTCGTGCTCGTAGGCCCAGTTGACCAGACCTGGCTCGGCTGCAGCCTGCTTGGGCAGCCCATGGCGCTGGAGCTCGACGTAGAACCGGTCGCCGAACACGCGATGCATCTCGGCCAGAGCCGCCGAGGCCTCGGCCGTCTTGCCGGCGGCGAACAGGGCGTCGACCGGACCGTCCGTTCCGCCCGACAGCAGGATCAGGCCTTCGTTGTGTTCTATGACCTTGGCCCAGGGCACGATTGGCTCGGGCAACTCGGCGCTGTCGAGATAGGCGATCGACGACAGTTCGGAGAGGTTGAGATAGCCCCGCTCGTTCTGGGCCAGCAGCACGATCGTCGGGGCCCGGGCCCAGCGCTCGGTCGGTCCGCCGCCGATGCCGGTGATCGGAATGGCGCAGCCAATGATCGGCTGGACCCCTGCATCCTTGGCGTAGGACGAATACTCAAGCGCGCCAAACAGGTTGGCGCGGTCCGCGATGGCCGCGGCCGGCATGCCGATCCCGGCGGCCAGCTTGCCGATCTGGTCGGCCTTGATAGCCCCTTCCAGCAGCGAATAGGCAGAGCGAACCCGCAGATGGACGAAACCCTGTCCCTCCTCGTCCGCCATGACCAACCTCCGCTAGACGACCGCCGTCATACGACTCAAGCCACCAGGTTGGCGACCGTACACATCATCCAGACGAAGCTGGCGACCGACACAAGGGCCAAAGACTCACGGGCGATACGGATCATAGGAGCCTCCACAGATTTCTTGTTTTGTTCCATATTCCGCTTTTGTTCTGTTCACAAGATGTTCCGCGACGTTCCACCGCATTTTCGTCTCCCGAGTCACTCTATAAGCCGCCGCACATAGCGAATTTCGATATGGCCAAGGCGAGCGGATCGGTTCAGATCGAAGCCATGCGCCTCATCATCGACACCGACACCGCCGGCGACGACGTCTTTTCGCTGATGCTGGCCCTCACCCGCCCTGGTGTGACTGTCGAGGCGATCACCATCGCTCACGGCAATGTCGGCTTCGTCCAGCATGCCGAGAACGCGCTGGTGACGCTGGAGCGGTGCAGCAAGGCCGGCGAAGTTCCCGTCTATCTGGGCGCCCAGACGCCGTTCGCGCGCGCGCCGCTCGACGCGGCCTATGTCTTCGGCCACGACGGCATGAGCGACAGCGGCTTTCCCAGGACCACCCAGCGTCCCGCCGAGGGGCACGCCGTCGATGAACTGGTCCGGCGGATCATGGCCGCGCCCGGCGAGATCACCCTGATCGCCCAGGCGCCGCTGACCAATATCGCCCTGGCCTATCTGCGCGAGCCGCGCATCGCCAAGGCGCTGAGGCATCTCTGGGTGATGGGCGGCACGGACAATGGCGTCGGCAATGTCACCCCGGCGGCCGAGTACAATTTCTATGTCGATCCAGAGGCCGCCAAGATCGTCGTCAACGCCGGCTTCAACCTGTCGATCGCCACCTGGACCCTCACCCTTCAGGACGGCCTGTGGAGCACGGCGCAACTGGCGGAGCTGGAGGCGTTAGACACGGACAAGGCGCGGTTCTTCACAGACGTGAACCGCGCCTCGCTCGCCTTCGCCCGTGAAACCGAGGGGCTGGACGGCAGCCTGCATCCGGACGCCCTGACCTGCGCCCTCGCGCTCGACGAGCGGTTGATCCTGGAGGCCGAGGACTGCGTGGTCGATGTCGAGACGATGGGCGAGCTGACCCGCGGCTATCTCAGTGTTTCGCACGCGATCCTGCCGGATATAGAGATCGCCGATCCTGCCCTCAAACGTCGACTACCCAACGCAAGGGTCGTCAAGAAGGTCGACCAGGCCGGTTTCTTCGCCGCCATGAAGAACGCCCTGCTTTAACCTCATCGTAGCCGGTTGGGTCCAGTTTTCGGGCCATGGGACGGCACGCCACCGCGATACTGATCTTATGGCTAAGCTTGACGGGCGTCGGCGCGGCGCATGCTCAGGCCGATTTCTTTTCTCGTGATACGATTTCCGGCCTTGTCGACCTTCGGCTGGTCGCGGCCGGCGGCGAGACCTCGTGGGTCGACGGCGCCGTGGGCAAGGCCCGCTTCGGCGAGGGCCATCAGGGCCTGCGCCTGGGCGAAGCAGCCTTGGTCTGGAACCCACGGTTCTCCGACACCGTCTCCGCCGTGGTCGTCGGTGAGAGCCAGGACGGCCAGAGGCATCTGGTCGATCTGGGCGAAGGCTATCTGGCCTACCGCTCGCGGCCCGGCGCATCCCTGCGGCTCTCGGCGCGCGCCGGCGTGTTCTATCCGCCGATCTCGCTGGAGCACGACGGCCTGGACTGGTCCGTGCCCGACACCATCACGCCCTCGGCGATCAACACCTGGGTGGCCGAGGAGACCAAGGTGGTCGGGGTCGAGGCCACGATCCGGCGCACGATCGCCGGCCAGAGTTTCAGCCTGACCGCCGGGGGTTTCAAGAACGGCGACACCTCCGGCACGGAGCTGACCTTCCGAGGCTGGGCGCTGCACGACCTGAAGTCGCCGGTGTTCGGCCGCTTCCCGCTGCCGCCGCTGAGCGCCAAGATGGCCACGCGCCAGGCGCCGTCGACCACGCCCCTGGCCGAGATCGACGGACGGATCGGCTACTATGGCCGCATCGAGTGGCGGCCGTCGTCGCGACTGGCTTTCGACCTCTTCCGCTATGACAACGAAGGCGATCGGATCAGCGTCGACTCCCGCATTGAATGGTCTTGGGAAACGCGGTTCTGGAACCTTGGAATGCGGCTGGATCTCGACGCCGTCGCGGTGAAGGGCCAAGTCATGACCGGCGAGACCCTGATGGGCTATTCAAACGCCTTGGGCCTTTGGGCCGACATGGGCTTCGAGGCGGCCTATGTCTCGGCGACCAAAGCGCTTGGGCCGGGGTCGGCGACCGTGCGCTACGACCATTTCTCGACGACCGATCGCACCAACAAGGCTACCGACAACAACGCCGAGCACGGCTGGTCGGCCCTTGCGGCCTATCGATGGGACGTCCGGCCCAACGCCCAGATCGTGTTCGAGGCCCTGTATATCGACAGCTTCCGCCGCGACCGCGCGCGGCTGGGCCTTTCGCCCGCCCAGGAACAGACGGTCCTGCAGACGGCCTTCCGGCGCCAGTTCTAGCTGAGCCCGCACGCTTAGAGGCGTTGGGCTTCCAGGTGGCCATCCTTGAGAGCCAGAACGCGGTCCATGTAGCGCGCCAGCTCCATGTTGTGCGTGGCGATCAGGGCCGCGACGCCCTGCTGGCGACACGTCTGGTACAGGGCCTGGAACACCGCTGCGGACGTGGCCGGGTCGAGATTGCCCGTCGGCTCGTCGGCCAGCAGCAGCTTTGGACGGTTGGCCAGGGCGCGGGCGATGGCCACACGCTGCTGCTCGCCGCCCGACATCTGTGCCGGCTGGTGGCTCATGCGGGGGCCAAGACCAAGGCCTTCCAGCAGCTCCTTGGCCCGTCCCTCGGCCTCGCGACGGCTCTTGCCGGCGATGGTCAGGGGCATGGCGACGTTCTCGAGGGCCGAGAACTCGGGCAGCAGGTGATGGAACTGGTAGACGAACCCGACCGTGCCCAGGCGAATGCGGGTGCGGGCGCGCTCGGACAGCTTGGAGCAGTCGCGGCCCTCCAGGGCCACGAGCCCGGCGTCGGGGTGCTCCAGCAGGCCCGCCGAGTGCAGCAGCGACGACTTGCCCGAGCCAGACGGGCCGATCAGGCCGACGACCTCGCCCGGATAGACGTCGATGTCGACGCCGCGCAGCACCGGCAGATCACCGGCCTCGGTCTTGTAGACTCGCTCGACCCCGCGCAGGGCCAGGATCGGAGAAGGCTGTATCGGATCACTCATAGCGAAGCGCCTCCACCGGATCGAGGCGCGAGGCGCGCATGGCGGGCGGCAGGGTCGCCAGCACGCTCATCAGGGCCGACAGCGCGACAATGCCGCCGACCTCGGTCCAGTCGATCTTGGCCGGGATGTGCGAGAGCATGTAGACGTCGGCGCTGAACACGGCCGTGCCGCTGACCCATTCCACGAAGTTCTGGATCGGGGTGATGTAGGCGCAGAACACTACGCCCAGGGCTAGGCCGCACAGGGTGCCGGCCACGCCGATAGAGGCGCCGGCCATAACGAAGATGCGCAGCACCGCGCCCTGGCTGGCGCCCATGGTGCGCAGGATGGCGATGTCCTTGCCCTTGTTCTTCACCAGCATGACCAGGCTGGAGATGATGTTCAGGGTCGCGATCGCGACGATGCAGAACAGGATCAGCCGCATCACCTTCCGCTCGACCTGGAGCGCGGTGAAGTAGCTGTGGTTCTTGTCCTGCCAGTCGGTCACAAGCGCGCCGGGGCCGGAGGCGACCTCGACGTCGTGCTTGTATTCCTTGGCCTTGTCCGGGTCGTCGACCTTGATCTCGACATAGTCGACCGAGGTGTCGCGACCAAAGAACAGCTGAGCCTGCTCCAGCGGCATATAGATGAAGGCCTCGTCGAACTGGCTCATGCCGACGCTGAACAGGCCGCCGACGATGTAGTTCTTCTCGCGGGTCGAGGTCCCGAACGCCGTGGCCGGTCCCGTCGGCGAGATCAGGGTGATCGGGTCGCCCGGCTGCACGCCCAGGGTCTGGGCCATGCGGTCGCCGATCAGGACGATGTCGCCGCCGTACTCGCCCTGGCCGAAGCCCTGCAGCGAGCCCTTCTTGATGTTGCTGGAGATCAGCGACATGTGCCGCAGATCGCCGGGCGTCACGCCGCGCACAATGGCGCCGGTCACCTGGGTCGGGCCGATGACCATGGCCTGGGCCTCGACCATCGGCGCGGCCTGGATCACGCCCGGCGCGGCCTTGATGCGACGAATGATAGTGTCCCGGTCCGGTCCGTTTATGAGCGGCGACTGGGCATAGAGGTGGCCGTTGAAGCCGACGATCCGGCCCAGCAACTCGGCCCGGAAGCCGTTCATGACGCTCATCACGGTGATGAGGGCGAAGACCGCCAGCATCACCGCGCTGAACGAGATGACCGCGATGAGCGCCACGCCGCCGTTCTTGCGCTTGGCGAACAGATACCGGCGAGCGACGGAACGCTCCCAGCGGCTGAAGGGACCGGCGGCGCGGACGTCTGGCATCAGGCGGTCTTGCTCTTGGTCAGGCCGTCGAGGACCGATTCCAGCGAAGCGGTGTGGCGCTCACCAGTCTTGCGGTTCTTGATCTCGACCACGCCCTCGGCGATGCCCTTGGGGCCGATGACCAGCTGCCAGGGCAGGCCGATCAGGTCCATGGTGGCGAACTTGGCGCCGCCGCGGGCGTCGGTGTCGTCGTACAGCACGTCCTTGCCGGCGGCCTTGAGCGCGGCATAGGCCGTCTCGCAGGCCGCGTCGCAGGCGGCGTCGCCCTGGCGCATGTTGACGATGCCGACGTCGAACGGCGCGACGCTTTCCGGCCAGATAATGCCGGCCTCGTCGTGGCTGGCCTCGATGATCGCGCCCAGCAGGCGCGAGACGCCGACGCCATAGCTGCCCATCTGCACCGGCACGTCCTTGCCGTCGGGACCCGTGACCACGGCCTTCATCGGCTCGGAGTACTTCGTGCCGAACGAGAAGATATGGCCGACCTCGATACCCCGCGCCGACAGGCGGTCGCCTTCCGGCAGGGCGCCAAAGGCGGCTTCGTCGTGCATTTCCTCGGTCGCGGCGTAGAGCGCCGTGCGCTCGTTCACCAGCGGCTGCAGGTCGCCGTACCAGTCGACGTCTGGACCGGGGGCCGGCATCTCGACCAGATCCTTGTGGCAGAAGACGGCGCTTTCGCCCGTCTCGGCCAGGACGATGAACTCGTGGCTCAGGTCGCCGCCGATCGGACCGGTGTCGGCGCGCATCGGCACGGCCTTCAGGCCCATGCGCTCGAACAGGTTAAGATAGGCCACGAACATGCGGTTGTAGGCCTTGCGCGCGCCCTCGGCGTCTAGGTCGAAGCTGTAGGCGTCCTTCATCAGGAACTCGCGGCCACGCATCACGCCGAAGCGCGGGCGGGTCTCGTCGCGGAACTTCCACTGCACGTGGTAGAGGTTCTTGGGCAGGTCGCGGTAGCTGCGCACCGAGCCGCGGAAGATCTCGGTGATCATTTCCTCGTTGGTGGGCCCGTACAGCAGCTCGCGTTCGTGGCGGTCGGTGATGCGCAGCATCTCCGGACCGTAGGCGTCGTAGCGGCCGGACTCGCGCCACAGGTCGGCCAGCTGAAGCGTCGGCATCAGCAGCTCGATGGCGCCGGCGCGATCCATTTCCTCGCGGACGATCTGCTCGATTTTCTTCAGCACGCGGAAGCCCAGTGGCAGCCAGGCATAGATGCCCGCCGCTTCCTGGCGGATCATGCCGGCGCGAAGCATCAGCTGATGCGAAACGATCTGGGCGTCGGACGGTGCTTCCTTCAGCACCGGCAGGAAATAGCGCGACATGCGCATGCGCGTGGAAACTCCGGGAATTCAAGGAGGCCTGAGATAGCCTCTCGTCCGACAGCTTGGCAACGCGCGAGGCTAAAGTAAGGCTCCGGTGGCGAATAAAAGAGAGGCCGCGCGGATCGCCGCGCGGCCTTTCAAGTCATCGTCGGGGAAGACGCCACAGAGCGAGACCGGCAAGGCCGATCTCATGAAGTGACCTTACCAACCGAACATCTGTTGGGGCACGACCATGCGAGGGAAGCGCTCACAATGAGACCGTTCGCCCAAGGCTTGGGCGTTCGAGGGCAGATTGCTCACCTCGCGCCCAAGGCTTGTGCATTCGCTCGTCCGCCTAGGCGTTACCCCAGTGAGGCAGGTCGGGCAGCGTGACCAGGTTGAAGTGCACGATCAGGAAGAACAGCACGAAGACAACGGCCGAGACCCAGGTCGTGGTGATGAACTTGCGCTTCAGGTTCGGGTTGATCGGCGCGCCCGGGTCGCCCCCGCCCGGCGTCTTGATGCCGGCCTCGTGGTAGCTGCGCGAGCCGAGTGGAAGGACGGCGAACAGCACCGTCCACCAGATGGTCAGGTAGATCGCGAACCAGGTGATCGGGCTCATCAGTGAGCATCCTTGGGAGTTTCCATGAGCTCGACCAGCAGGCCGCCCATGTCCTTGGGGTGGACGAAGATGATCATCGTGCCGTGGGCGCCGATGCGGGGCTCGCCCAGCACGGTCGCGCCCTTGGCCACCAGATCGTCACGCGCTTCGTAGATGTTCTCGACCTCGAAGCAAATGTGGTGCTGCCCCCCTTTGGGGTTCTTGGCCAGGAAGCCGTGGATCGGCGAGCTTTCGCCATAGGGCTCGATCAGCTCGATCTGGCTGTTGGGCAGGTTGACGAAACAGACCCACACCCCCTGCTCCGGCATCGCCCACTTCTCGGTCACCGAGGTCGCGCCCAAGAGGTCGCGGTACATCTTCACCGAGTCGTCGATCGAGGGCGTCGCGACGCCGACGTGGTTCAGCTTGCCGATCATGGTCTTTCTCCCTAGCCGCCGAACGTACCAATCGGATTGCTGAAAGCCGAGTGCAGATCGTTCAGCTTGCTGATCGGCATGTAGAAGCTGCAGCCCTTGCAAGGCTCGGGCACGCCGCAGCCCTGCCAGTCCCAAAGCGCGTTCACACGCTCGGAGCCGAGGAGCTCCGCCAGGCTGGCGTCGCGGATGTCGCCCAGCATCAAGGCCGTTTTGCCGTCGAAATCGGCGCAGCCGCAGAACGATACCTGGCCACTCGAGAGCACCTGCAGGCTGACCAGCGGCAATGCGCACTGCTCGGTGTTGCGCTGTGGCGGCATCCACTCGGCGTCCAGCGGCAACGGCTTGGACGTGTCGAACACCGTCCAGTTGGCGTAGGTCCTGGTGCCGGGCAGCGACAACAGGCTTGGCGCGACGCCGGCGCGTTGAGCCACGTCCGCCAGCCATGCGTCGATCTCGTCGACAGTGCGTGCGCGCAGGTGCCGCGCGCCCAGCCCGACCTTGGCGACGCCGAAGATGCGGATCAGCCGGCCCAGCGAATCCATGAACTGGTCGTACTGGTCCTTGCGCGTCATCAGCGCGAATTCTTCGGCGTCCAGGCCGTAGACCGACACCGTGATGCGGTCGAAATAGCTGGCCAGTTCCGCCAGCTCTTCGTCCGTATAGAGATAGGCCATGGTGGCGTTGGTGATCGCCGAGACGCGAGAGATCGCCGGCGTCGCGCGCAGCAGCTTCAGGCGCTCCAGAAGCTGCTTGTCCAGCAGCACCTCGCCGACCATTGGCGTCAGGGTGACCGAGCCGCCGCCCAGGGCCGCGTAGTCCGCCACGACCTTGGCGAACACCGCCATGTCCATGCCCTGCTTCTTGCGGGTCTGGATCGAGTACGGGCAGATCACGCAGTCGTTGTTGCAGATATTGACCGTCTCGATGCTGATCGCCAGCGGACGGAAGCGGCCCCGATGCGTGAAGTACGAGATCCGCTCCGGACGGTAGATGGCCGGAAACTTGGCGATCGGATGCCCGGAGACACGCTCACGATATTCAGGCGAACCGATGATCTCGGTCTTGATGTCGTCGATCGTCGCGCCACGCCCCATCCAGGCCACGCAGGCGGCCAGGGCATCGTGATCCGGCTCGCGCTTGAGCAGGTCCTGATAGAGGTGGCGGACGATCTGGACCGCGTAGCCGTTTTCGCCGGCGCCCGAGGTCGGCGAGGCCGGCGTCTGGGGTTCGGCGGAACGGCTACGGCGGAAGATCACAGGCGCAGAACCGTGGTTTCCACGACCGGCTTGCGTTCCCAGATGCGGAACGCGGCCTTCTTCACGGCGCGGGAGATGGCGCTCTCGATCGCCTCGTCCTGCTCGCGGGTGTCGCCACCCAGCTTCTTGTAGGCGGTCTCGGCTTCCTCGGCGAGATCGTCGAGCGCGTCGTCCAGCGAGTACTCTTCGTCGCCAGCCAGGCCGATGCCGCGAACCTGCGGGCCCGAGACGATCTTGTTGCGACCGTCCAAGACGATCGACACCACCAGCATGCCGTTGAACGCCGCGTGACGGCGCTCGCGCAGGGCCTCGCCGTTCTCGGGCGTGACCACGCCGCCGTCGACATACAGGCGCCCGGCCGGCACCTCGTCGATGATCTCCGGATGCCCTGGCGCCAGGCGCACCATGTCGCCGTTGCGCGGTGAGATGGCGTGCGGAACCTGCAGGTCCTTGGCGAAAGCGGCGTGCTCGATCAGGTGACGGCGCTCGCCATGGGTCGGCACGGCGATCGTGGGACGCACCCACGCATACATCTGGCGCAGCTCTTCACGGCACGGGTGACCCGAGACGTGGATGCCGGGCGTGTCGCGCTCGGTGTGCAGACGCACGCCACGGTCGGCCAGCTTGTTCTGCAGGTTGCGGATCGGGATCTCGTTGCCCGGGATGACCCGCGACGAGAAGATCACGTGGTCGCCCTGCCCCAGCTTCACATGCGGATGGCTGCCGTCGGCGATGCGCGACAGCGCCGCGCGGGCCTCGCCCTGGCTGCCGGTGCAGAGGAACAGGACCTCATTCTCGGGCAGGTGCTTGGCCTGGTCGTCGTTGATGAAGGGCTCGAGGCCCTGCAGCAGACCCACCGAGCGGGCGGCGGCGGCCATGCGGTGCATCGAACGGCCGGCCAGGCTGACCTTGCGGCCACAGGCCTGGGCGGTGCGGATCACGGTGTCCATGCGCGCCACGTTCGACGCAAAGCAGGCCACGGCGATCTTGCCGGACAGGCTCTTGATCAGATTGCCCAGCGCCACCCTGACGCCCGCTTCCGAACCCGCCTCGCCTTCGACGAAGACGTTGGTGCTGTCGCAGACCATGGCCAGCACGCCCTCGTCGCCCAGGCGGCGTAGGGCGGCGTCATCGGTCGGCGCGCCAAGCTGCGGCTCGGGATCAATCTTCCAGTCGCCGGTGTGCAGGATCGTGCCCAGCGGCGTCTTGATCGCCAAGCCGTTGGGCTCGGGGATCGAGTGCGTCAGGGTGATCATCTCCAGGTCGAACGGGCCGAGCGAGAACTTGCCGCCCAACGGCACCTCGGTGATCGGCACGTCGTCCAGTATGCCCGCGTCCCGCAGCTTTTCACGCAGCAGGAAGGCCGTGAACGGCGTGGCGTAGACCGGAGCCTTCAGGCGCGGCCACAGCCAGTGCACCGCACCCAGGTGGTCTTCGTGGGCGTGGGTCAGGACGATGCCGATAATGTCCTTGGCGTAGGGCTCGATATAGGACGGATCCGGCAGGATGATCTCGACGCCGGGCGTCGTCTGGTCGCCGAAGGTCACGCCCAGGTCGACGACGATCCACTTGCGATCGTGCGCCGGCCCGAAGCCGTACAGGTTGAAATTCATGCCGATCTCGTTCGACCCGCCCAGCGGCAGGAAGACGAGCTCGTCGCTCTTGGATTTTTTCATCAGGTCTCGGAAATGGTGTTTCGACGATAGATTTCGAGAAGACCCCGTATCGTCAGGTCGGAGTCGAAGTGGTCGATGCTGTCGGTGGCGCCCTCGAACAACGAGGCGACGCCGCCGGTGGCGATAACGGTCATGGGCTCGCCGCGCTCAGCCTTGATGCGCGAGACGAGACCTTCGATTAGAGAGATATACCCCCAGAAGACGCCCGATTGCATGGCCGACACCGTATCGGTGCCCACGATCCTGTTACCGGCCGGCCGCTGGATCGCGATCCGTGGCAGTTTGGCCGCCGCCTCGTGCAGGGCCTGCATGGACAGATTGATGCCCGGCGAGATGATCCCGCCTTCGAACGCGCCGTCGGCCGCCACGATATCGAAGGTCGTGGCCGTGCCGCTGTCGATGACGATCAGCGGGCCCGAATAAACCATGGCCGCGCCGATGGCGTTGACCAGACGGTCGGCGCCCGCCTCGGACGGCTTCTCGATGCGGACATCGATGCCCAGCCTGGCGTTCTCGCCGATGACCAGCGGCTCGACATTGAGATAGCGTCGGGAAAGGTTGCGCAGGTTGAAGATCGACTGCGGCACGACGCTGGAGATGATCACCGCGTCGATGGCCCGGAAACCGATGCCCTGCATCGACAGGAGTTGCGAGAGCCAGACCACGTATTCGTCGGCCGTGCGGGTGCTCTCGGTGGCCGAGCGCCATTGAGCCAACCACGACTGGCCATCGTGAATGGCGAACATGGTGTTGGTGTTGCCCTGTTCAATGGCGAGAAGCATCACGCGCCTCCGAAGAATACATCGCCGGCCGTGATCCTGCGGACCCGGCCGTCGTCCAGACGAAGCCGCAGAGCCCCGTCGCCGTCCAGCCCCTCGGCGATGCCTTCGACCGTCTCGGTCCCCAGGCGCGCGACACAGGGCTCACCCAGGCCATGGGCGCGGGCCGTCCAGGCGTCGGCGATGGCGGGAAAGCCCAACGAGGTCCAGACCCGCGACCAGCGCTCGAAAGCCTCGGCCAGGGCATGGGCGGCCTCGAGCGCGCTCGGCGGCGGAATTTCGCGATGGGTGGCGATCGAGGTCGCGGGACGCTCGCTGTCGATCGGCTTGCGGACGAGGTTGACCCCCACGCCGACGGCCAGCCACAGGCCGCCCAAGGGCGAGGCGCCGGACTCGATCAGGATGCCGCTGACCTTCACCCCGCCCAGCAGCGGGTCGTTGGGCCATTTCAGGCTGACCAGCGAAGCTGGCACGTACTGGCTCAGCATGTCCGCCACGGCCAGGGCGGCCACGAACGAGACCTGAGCGGCCTCGGCCGGCGGCCTGTCGGTCCGCAGAAGCAGGGTGGCGGCGAGGTTGCCCTCGCCTGTCTCCCAGGCCCGACCGCGGCGGCCGCGGCCAGCGGTCTGGCGCAGGCCGACCAGCCATACGGGACCGGCCTCGCCCGCCTCGGCCCGGCGACGGGCTTCGGCGTTGGTGGAGTCGATCTCGTCGAGAACGACGATGGGTGGGACGACGACGGGCGAAACGCCCGCCACGTCACGCGTGACCAAAGGCGGCCGCGGCAGCCTTGGCGGCAGGATCCAGCCAGACCAGGGCCACGAGCACGATCGGGAACGAGAAGAACGCGGCTGCGATGCCGACGGCTTGAGCCGAAGGCGACGGCGCGTCGACCGAGCCGGCCGGCGCGTCGAACCACATCGATTTGATCAGGCGCAGGTAATAGAACGCCGCGACGACCGAACCGACCAGACCCAGGACGGCGGCCCATTGCAGGACCACGTCGCCCGCGCCCAGGGCGGCTTTGAACACATAGTACTTCGACCAGAAACCCGAGAACGGCGGCAGGCCCAGGGCCGACAACGAGAACGCCGTCATGGCCAGGGCGACGCCCGGGCGTTCCTTGATCAGCCCGGCCATGTCCTCGATCGTCTCCATCGGCTTGCCGTCGCGGTTCAGCGCCTGCAGGCAGGCGAAGAAGCCGGTGACGTCGACCATGTAGAGGACCATGAAGACCAGCATTGCATGCAGGCCCACCTCGCCGCCTGCCGCGACGCCCAGCAGGGCGTAGCCGACATTGGCGATCGAGGAATAGGCCCACAGGCGCTTGAGGTTGGTCTGGGCCAGGCCCGCGAAGGCGCCGACGAAGATCGACAGCAGGGCCGCGATCACCAGGATCTGGCGCCACTGGTCGCCGGCGGCCGGGAAGGCGTCGCCCAGGACGCGAGCGAACATCATCATGGCGGCCAGCTTCGGCGCTGCAGCGAAGAAGCCGACGACCGGTGTCGGGGCGCCTTCGTAAACGTCCGGGGTCCACATGTGGAACGGCGCGGCCGAAACCTTGAACGCCAGGCCGCAGATCAGGAACACCAGGCCGAACAGCAGGCCCGTGCCGTGCGCGCCGCCGTGGGCGGCGGCCAGAGCGATCTGGCTGAAGTGGGTCGAGCCGGTGAAGCCGTAGATCAGCGAGGCGCCGTACAGCAGCAGGCCCGACGACAGCGCGCCCAGCACGAAGTACTTCAGGCCCGCTTCCGACGACTTGGCGTCGTCGCGCCGCATGGCGGCCAGCACGTACAGGGCCAGCGACTGCAGCTCGACGCCGACATAGAGGCTGATCAGGTCGCCAGCCGAGGCGGTGACGCCCATGCCGAGGGCGGCCAGGATCACCAGGACGGCGTATTCGAACTTCTGGTCGCCGCGCTGGGCCAACCAGCGGTCGCCCAGCACCACGGCGATGGCGCTGGAAAGGTAGATGGCCACCTTGGCGTAGGTTGCCGCGGCGTCGGCGACGTAGACGCCGCCGAAGGCGCGGCCGTGCGGACCCAGCACCGCCGTGGCGGCGGCCGCGACCAACGCGGCGACGGCGGCCAGGGTGAAGATGGCCCCGACCTTGCCCCGGAAGGCGCCGGCGACCAGCAGAACCAGCGCCGCGATCGCGAGGACGATCTCAGGCAGGACGAGCGTGAAGTGGGCGGAAAAGGTCATAGGCTCCTCACCCGCCCACGGCGGCGCGCCAGGCGCCGACGAGCGCGTCGACGGACGTCGCGGTCAGGTTGAACACGAGATTGGGATAGATACCCAGCAGCAGGGTCATCGCGATCAGCGGAACGAACAGCACGATCTCGCGCGCGTCCAGATCGGTGATGGTCTTCAGCTCGGGATTGGTGATCTCGCCGTACATCACCCGACGATACAGGGTCAGGGCGTACATGGCCGACAGGATCACGCCGGTGGCCGCCACGATCGCTGTCCAGGTCGACGCCTTGTAGACGCCGGTCATGGTCAGGATTTCACCGACGAAGCCCGAAGTGCCCGGCAGGCCGACATTGCCCATCGTGAACAGCAGGAACACGAAGGCGTAGTGCGGCATCCGGTTGGTCAGGCCGCCGTAGAAGGCGATCTCGCGAGTGTGCATGCGGTCGTAGACGACTCCGACGCAGAGGAAGAGCGCGCCGGAGATCACCCCGTGGCTCAGCATCTGGAACAGAGCGCCCTGCTCGCCCGCCGCGTTGCCCGAGAAGATGCCCATGGTCACGAAGCCCATGTGGGCGATCGACGAATAGGCGATCAGCTTCTTGATGTCGGTCTGACGGAAGGCGACCAGCGAGGTGTAGACGATGGCGATGGCCGACATCGCGAACACCAGCGGCTGGAACATCTCCGAGGCGTTGGGGAACATCGGCAGGCTGAAGCGCATGAAGCCGTAGCCGCCGAGCTTCAGCAGGATGCCGGCCAGGATGACCGAACCGGCCGTCGGCGCCTCGACGTGGGCGTCGGGCAGCCAGGTGTGGACCGGCCACATCGGCATCTTCACCGCGAACGAGGCGAAGAAGGCGAGCCACAGCCAGGTCTGCAGCCACGGGGCGAACTTGAACGTCATCAGCGCCGGGATCGACGAGGTGCCGGCGATATTGATCATGGCCAGGATGGCGGCCAGCATCAGGATCGAACCCAGCAGCGTATAGAGGAAGAACTTGTAGGCCGCGTAGATCCGGCGCTTGCCGCCCCAGATGCCGATGATCAGGAACATCGGGACCAGGCTGAATTCGAAGTAGAGATAGAACAGGATCAGGTCGAGCGCGCAGAACACGCCGATCACCAGGGTCTCCAGGACCAGGAAGGCGATCAGATATTCGACGACGCGCTTCTCGACCGACTTCCAGCTGGCGATGATGCAGATCGGCAGCAGGAACGCAGTCAGCAGGACGAACAGGATCGAAATGCCGTCCACGCCCATGCGGTAGTGGAGGCCCGCGAACCAGGCGAAGTCTTCCACGAACTGGAAGCCCGGGTTCTTCGGGTCGAACTGGAGGGTCAGGACGATCGACAGGCCGAACGTGACCAGGGTGGTCGCGAGTGCGATCCACTTGGCCAGGGTGTCGGTCTTTTCGCTCGCGCCACTGAAGGCGCGCGCGGCGAGGATCACCGCGACGCCGATGATCGGCGCGAAGGTCGTAAGGCTGAGAAGGCCGCTCATGAGCTCCGTCCCCCTCAACGGAAGGCGTACAGGGCGAAGGTCAGCAGGCCGGCGACGCCGAGCAGCATGACAAACGCGTAGTGATAGAGATAGCCGGTCTGCAGCTTGCCGGTGCGCCTGCCCACCTCATACGAGAGTTTGCTGACGCCATCCGGGCCGAGGCCGTCGATGATCTTCTGGTCGCCGCCCTTCCAGAACAGGTCGCCGAGGAACTTGGCGAAGCGCACGAAGGTGGCGTCGTAAAGCTCGTCGAAGAACCACTTGTTGTAGAAGAAGACGTACAGTGGACCCTTGCGTTCGGCCATCTTCAGGCCGAGGCGCTCGTCGCCCTTCAAGAGATAGACGTAGACCGCGACCAGCAGGCCCAGGATCGAGGCGATCAGCGGGCTCCACTTCACCCACTCGGCCACTTCGTGCGCCTGGTGGAGCACGTGGTTGGTCGGGGCGTTGTAGATGGCGCCGCGCCAGAACTCTTCCTGGTGGTGGCCGACGAAGTAGTCGGTGAACACGAAGCCGGCGAAGACCGCGCCCAGCGACAGGACGACCAGCGGGAACAGCATCACCCACGGGCTTTCGTGCGGCTTATGGTCGTGACCATGGCCGTGATCGTCGTGCGCGTGGTCATCGGCCAGCGGCTCGTCATGGGTCTCGTGCGCGTGAGCGTCGTGACCATGGGCTGCGTGGGCGTCACCGTGGGCGTGATGGTCGTCATGACCCCAGCGCGCCTTGCCGTTGAAGGTGAAGAAGGCCAGGCGCCACGAGTAGAACGACGTCAGGCCCGCGACGAGCACGCCGATCACCCAGGCGAACATGCCGATGCCGTTGTTCTGGCCGGCCGCGAAGGCCGCTTCGATGATGGTGTCCTTCGAGTAGAAGCCGGCGAAGCCCAGGTGCAGCGGCGGGAAGCCCAGACCCGTGATGGCGATCGTGCCGATCGTCATGGCGATGAAGGTCACCGGCAGCAGCTTGGCCAGGGCGCCGTACTTCCGCATGTCCTGCTCATGGTGCATGCCGTGGATCACCGAACCGGCGCCCAGGAACAGCAGGGCCTTGAAGAAGGCGTGGGTAAACAGGTGGAACATGGCCGCCTGATAGGCGCCGACGCCGGCCGCGAAGAACATGTAGCCCAGCTGCGAGCAGGTCGAGTAGGCGATCACGCGCTTGATGTCGTTCTGGGTCAGGCCGACCGTGGCGGCGAACAGGGCCGTCACCGCGCCGATCACCGTGACGATGTTCTTGGCCACCGGGGCGTATTCGAACATCGGCGACAGCAGGCACAGCATGTAGACGCCGGCGGTGACCATGGTGGCCGCGTGGATCAGGGCCGAGACCGGGGTCGGGCCTTCCATGGCGTCCGGCAGCCAGGTGTGCAGGAAGAACTGCGCCGACTTGCCCATCGCGCCGATGAACAGCAGGAAGCAGGCGATATCCATCAGCGGCCAGGTGTGGCCCGCGAATTCCCAGGTCTTGCCGGCGTGGCTGGCGATCATCGGGAACAGCTCGGCGAACTGGATGGTGCCGAACGCCCAGAAGGTGGTCATGATGCCGAGGGCGAAACCGAAGTCGCCGACCCGGTTGACCACGAAGGCCTTGATGGCCGCCGCGCTGGCCGACGGCTTCTTGTACCAGAAGCCGATCAGCAGGTACGAGGCGAGGCCCACCCCTTCCCAGCCGAAGAACAGCTGCATGAAGTCGGCGGCGGTGACCAGCGACAGCATGGCGAAGGTGAACAGCGACAGGTAGGCGAAGAACCGCGGCTTGCTGTCGTCCTCGGCCATGTAGCCCCAGGAGTAGATGTGCACGAGGGCCGAGACCGTCGTGACCACGATCAGCATGGTCGCCGACAGGGCGTCGATGCGGATCGACCAGTCAGCCTGGAAGTCGCCGATGTGGATGAACGGCAGCAGGTGAACGGTGAAGGCCTCCATGTGCCCCCAGGTCCACTGGCTGAACGTGTACCAGGACAGGCCGCAGGCCAGGATCAGCGCGCCGGTGGTGACCGACTGCGACGCCACGTCGCCGATGCGGCGGCCGAACAGGCCGGCGATGGCCGCGGCGATAATCGGCGCGAAAACGAGAATGGTGACAAGTATGTGGGTGACTGGCGTCTGCATGACGTCGCTTAGCCCTTCATCATGCTGGCGTCGTCAACCGCGATATCGCCGCGGTTTCGGAAGAAGGTGACGAGAATGGCCAGACCCACGGCCGCCTCGGCGGCGGCGACGGTCAGCACGAACATGGCGAAGATCTGCCCCGCCACATCGTGCAGGAAGGACGAGAACGCCACGAGATTGATGTTCACCGCGAGCAGGATCAGTTCGATCGACATCAGGATGACGATGACGTTCTTGCGGTTCACGAAGATGCCGAAGACGCCGATCGTGAACAGGATCGCGGCGACGACGAGATAGTGCGACAGGCCGATCATTCGGAGATCCCCTCACCCGGCTTGATCTGGACCAGTTCCATGCCGGTCTTCGGCGTACGGGCGACTTGCTTGCCGATGTCCTGGCGCTTGACGCCGGGCTTGTGACGCAGGGTCAGGACGATGGCGCCGATCATGGCGACCAGCAGCACCAGACCGGCCAGCTGGAAGAAGAAGACATAGTCAGTGTAGAGCACGCGACCGATCGCCTCGGTGTTCGGAACACCGCCCGGCGAAGCGTTCGGCAGAGCGTTCCGCGACGCCGCGCCGTTGGTGGCGACCGCAGCCACGACCATCACCATCTCGGTGGCGATGACCAGGGCGATCGCGCCACCGAACGGCAGGTACTGTACGAAGCCCTGGCGGAGCTCGGCGAAGTCGACGTCCAGCATCATGACGACGAACAGGAACAGCACCGCGACCGCGCCCACATAGACGACGATGAGCAGCATCGCCAGGAACTCCGCGCCCAGCAGGACGAAGAGACCGGCGGCCGAGAAGAAGGCGGTGATCAGGAAGAGCACCGAGTGCACGGGATTCCGAGCCGACACGACGAGCAAGCCCGCCGCGATGGTCGTGAAAGCCAGCAGATAGAAAGCGATCGCCTGCAAGGGCATTGGCCCAGGGCTCCCCTGAAATCTTACGTTCGATGACGCTACGCCTTACGGCGCACCGCCTGCTTCGGATTCGCGCCCGTCTTTAACGGTAGGGCGCGTCCAACTCCAGATTCTTCGCGATCAGGCGCTCCCAACGGTCGCCGTTATCGAGAAGACGTTCCTTGTCGTAGTAAAGTTCTTCGCGGGTTTCGGTCGCGAACTCGATGTTCGGACCTTCCACGATGGCGTCCACCGGGCAGGCCTCCTGGCACAGGCCGCAGTAGATGCACTTGACCATGTCGATGTCGTAGCGGGTAGTGCGGCGGCTGCCGTCCTCGCGCGGTTCGGCTTCGATGGTGATCGCCTGGGCCGGGCAGATGGCTTCGCAGAGCTTGCAGGCGATGCAGCGCTCTTCGCCCGAAGGATACCGGCGCAGGGCGTGCTCGCCCCGGAAGCGCGGCGACTGCGGGCCGCGCTCGTTCGGATAGATCACCGTCTTCTTCGGCGCGATCATGTACTTCATGGCGAGGCCAAAGGCGCCCGCGAAGTCCAAAAGGGCCGCGCCCTTGACCGCTTGAGTGATGCGCTGGAACACCAGAGCTCTCCTAAACCTATACTTCAGAGGAGGTGCGTTGGCCCCTCCCCGTCTCGACGTGGGCCATGAGCCCTATTTCGGCCCGCGCGGGATCACGCAGGTGTAGTTCGACAGCTGAGCGGGGTCGCCCCCGTCCTGCTTGGCCTGGATCACGCCGCCCGAGGCCTTGCACTTGTCGCCTTCGCGGCGGAGGTCGTCATAGCTGACCACCCCGTCGCCCAGCGAATAGGACCGATCCGTCGCCGCGACGCCCGCACAGGCCGTCAGGACAAGTCCGGAAAGACCTACAGCAAGGATCGTGGCGCGACGCATCAGGTCCCCGGACCGAACACGCGCCAGGCGGCCACCGCGGCGACCAGCACCAGCGAGGTCGGCAGGAACACCTTCCAACCCAGGCGCATCAGCTGATCGTAGCGGTAGCGCGGCACGATGGCCTTCGCCATGGCGATCATGAAGAACCAGAAGCAGATCTTGGCGTAGAAGACCAAGGCCAGGGCGAACTTGCCCCACCAGCCCCACATGGCCACCAGATCGACCGGAATACCCAGGTTCCAGCCGCCGAAGAACAGCACGCTGATCATGGCGCACATCAGGACGATGTTCGAATACTCGGCCACCATGAACAGCAGGTACGGCGTCGAGCTGTACTCGACCTGGTAACCGGCCACGAGTTCGGATTCGGCTTCCGGCAGATCGAAGGGCGGACGGTTCGTCTCGGCCAGGGCCGAGATGTAGAACATGCCCATAGAGACAACCATGATCGGCAGCAGGACCAGGTTCTTCAAGCCGCCGCCGAAGACGTTCCAGTTCCAGAACCAGCCCGACTGCTTCTCGACGATGGTCGAGAGGTTCATCGAACCGGCCAGCAGGATCACCGTGATGATGATCAGGCCGATCGAGACCTCGTACGACACCATCTGCGCCGCCGAACGCAGCGCGCCCAGGAACGGGTACTTCGAGTTCGAAGCCCAGCCGCCCATGATGATGCCATAGACGCCCAGCGAGCTCATCGCCAGCAGATACAGGATGCCGACATTCAGGTTCGAGACGACCCAGCCCGGCGCGAACGGCACCACGGCCCAGCCCACGAAGCCCAAGACCAGGCTGAGCAGCGGCGCCAGGATGAAGACGATCTTGTCGGCGCCGGCCGGGATCACGATCTCCTTCAAGACGAACTTGAGGAAGTCGGCGAACGATTGAAGAAGACCAAAGGGACCAACGACGTTGGGCCCTTTGCGCATCTGGACGCCGGCCCAGATCTTGCGGTCGGCCAGCAGCAGGAAGGCCAGGCTCAGCAGGACCCAGATCACGACCAGCAGGATGCCGCCGGTCGTCAGGCCAAACCAGAGAAGCGGAGAAGTCGAGCCCACGATTTACTCCGCAGCGATCTTGGCGGCGCCGGACGCCACGGCCGCGCATTCGGCCATGGTCACGCTGGCGCGCGCGACGGGGTTGGTCAGGTGGAAAGCCTTGATCGGGCTTTCGAACGGCGCGTCGGAGATCTCGCCGTCAGCGCCCAGGGCGCCGACATCGAACGAAGTCGCGACCGAGCCCGGCGCGTAGTCGATCTGGCCGAAGGTCGGGTGATCGGCGAACAGCTTGGCGCGCAGTTGGTCCAGGCTGTCGTAAGGCAGCTTGCAGCCCAGCACTTCGGAGAGAGCACGAAGGATCGACCAGTCTTCCTTGGCCTCGCCCTTCGGGAACACCGCGCGGCGGCCCATCTGGACCCGGCCTTCGAGGTTCACGTAGAGGCCGTTCTTCTCGGTGTAGGCGGCGCCCGGCAGGATCACGTCGGCCTTGTGGGCCCCGTTATCGCCGTGCGTGCCGAGATAGATCTTGAACGCGTCCGAAGCGGCGGTTTCGCACTCGTCGGCGCCCAGCAGGAACAGGACGTCCAGAGCGCCTGGCTTCAGCATGTCGGCCGTGGCCAGACCGCCCTCGGCCGGGACGAAGCCCATGTCGAGACCGGCGACGCGCGCGGCGGCGGTGTGCAAGACGTTCCAGCCGTTCCAGCCCTCGCGGACGACCTTGACGGTCTTGGCGAGGCCGGCGGCGGCCTTGAGGATCGCCGCGCCATCGGCGCGGGCCAGAGCGCCCTGACCGATGATGATGGCGGGACGCTCGGCGGCCTTCAGGGCGTCGATGAAGCCGCCCTTGCTCCTGGCCAGGCCCGACAGCGTCTTGGCGCCGGCGCCGAGGTAGTCGTAGTCGAACGTCAGGTCGGCTTGCTCGCCGATGACGCCGAAGCGGGTCTTGCCGGCGATCCACTGCTTGCGGAATCGGGCGTTCAGGACCGGGGTCTCGATGCGCGGATTGGCGCCGACGAACAGCACGACGTCGGCGTTCTCGATGCCTGCGATCGTCGAGTTGAACAGCCAGCTTTCGCGCGGGCCAGCGCCGAGAGCGGCGCCGTCCTGGCGGCTGTCCAGGTTCTTCACGCCCAGGGCGGTGAAGAGGTCCTTGGTCGCCTTCAAGCTTTCGGCGTCCTGCAGGTCGCCGGCGATGACGCCGATGCGCTCAGGCGCGGTCGTCTTAACCTTGGCGGCGATGGCGGCGAAGGCTTCGGCCCAGGTGGCCGGCTTCAGGCTGCCGCCGATGCGGACGTACGGACGGTCGAGACGCTGACGGCCCAGGCCGTCGACAGCGTAACGCGTCTTGTCCGAGATCCACTCTTCGTTGACGTCGTCGTTGTTGCGCGGCAGCACGCGGAGCACGGCGGCGGCGCGGCTGTCGACACGGATCCACGAGCCCAGCGCGTCCATGACGTCGATGCTCTCGGTCTTCTTCAGTTCCCACGGGCGGGCTTCGAAGGCGTAGGGCTTGGAGGTCAGGGCGCCGACCGGGCACAGGTCGATGACGTTGGCGCTGAGCTCCGACGTCACCGCCGCGCCCAGATAGGTCGTGATTTCAACGTCTTCGCCGCGCGAGATCAGGCCGATTTCCGGCGAGCCGGCGACTTCGGTGATGAAACGGACGCAGCGGGTGCACTGGATGCAGCGCGTCATCACGGTCTTGATGAGCGGGCCCATGGCCTTCTCTTCGACCGCCCGCTTGTTCTCGTCATAGCGGCTGTCGTCGCGGCCGTAGCCGACGGCCTGGTCCTGCAGATCGCACTCGCCGCCCTGGTCGCAGATCGGGCAATCCAGCGGGTGGTTGATGAGCAGGAACTCCATCACCCCTTCGCGGGCCTTCTTGACCATCGGAGTCTTGGTGAAGATCTCCTGGCCCTCGGCGGCCGGCAGGGCGCAGGACGCCTGCGGCTTCGGCGGGCCGGGCTTCACTTCGACCAGGCACATCCGGCAATTGCCGGCGATGGACAGGCGCTCGTGATAGCAGAAGCGCGGGATTTCTTCCCCGGCCAGTTCCGCGACCTGCAGAACCGTCATGCCGGGTTCGAATTCGACCTCGACGCCGTTGACCTTGGCGATAGCCATTCTTGTTACTCCGCCGCGATCAGCTTGGCGCCCTGCACGTGCAGGCGACCGCTACGATAGGAAGCAATCCGGTCTTCCACCTCGTGGCGGAAGTGACGGAACAGACCCTGGATCGGCCAGGCGGCCGCATCGCCCAGGGCGCAGATGGTGTGCCCTTCGACCTGGGTCGTGACGTCCAGCAGGGTGTCGATCTCTTTCGGATCGGCCTCGCCGGTCGCCATACGCTCCATGACGCGCCACATCCAGCCGGTGCCTTCGCGGCACGGCGTGCACTGGCCGCAGCTCTCGTGCTTGTAGAAGTACGACAGGCGGGCGATGGCGCGGACCAGGTCAGTGGACTTGTCCATGACGATGACGGCGGCCGTGCCGAGGCCCGAACGCAGGTTGCGCAGAGCGTCGAAGTCCATCGGCAGGTCTTCGCACTGCTCGGCCGGGATCATCGGCACGGAAGAACCGCCCGGGATGACGGCCTTCAGGTTGCCCCAGCCGCCACGGATGCCGCCGCAGTGATCTTCCATCAGCTGACGGAAGGGGATGCTCATGGCTTCTTCGACGTTGCAGGGCAGGTTCACGTGGCCCGAGACGCAGAACAGCTTGGTGCCGGCGTTGTTAGGGCGGCCGAAACCGGCGAACCACGACGCGCCACGACGCAGGATCGTGCCGGCGACGGCGATGCTCTCGACGTTGTTGACCGTGGTCGGCATCCCGTAGAGGCCCGCGCCGGCCGGGAACGGCGGCTTCAGGCGCGGCTGGCCCTTCTTGCCTTCCAGGCTCTCCAGCAGGGCCGTCTCTTCGCCGCAGATATAGGCGCCGGCGCCGTGGTGGACGTAAAGATCGAAGTCCCAGCCGTGGACGTTGTTCTTGCCGATCAGCTTGGCCTCGTAGGCCTGCTTGATGGCGGCTTCCAGCACTTCGCGCTCACGGACGTATTCGCCGCGAATATAGATGTAGCAGGCGTGGGCCAGCATCGCGCGCGAGGCGATCAGGCAGCCTTCGATCAGGAGGTGCGGATCATGCCGCATGATCTCCCGGTCCTTGCAGGTGCCCGGCTCGGATTCGTCGGCGTTGACGACCAGGTAGTGCGGACGACCGTCCTTCACTTCCTTGGGCATGAACGACCACTTCAGGCCAGTGCCGAAGCCCGCCCCGCCCCGGCCGCGCAGGCCGGAGTTCTTCATGTTGTCGATGATCCAGTCGCGCCCCGCGTCCAGGATGTCCTTGGTGCCATTCCAGCAGCCGCGCTTCTTCGCGCCCTCGAGGCCCCAATCGTGGAGACCGTAGAGGTTCGTGAAGATGCGGTCCTTGTCTTCGAGGATACCGACCATGACTCAGCTTTGCGGATCGAATGGATGGGCGCGCACATAGCGCGTCCGACGAATGATGACATAGGCGAAAAGCAGCCAGCCGGCGGCAATCGTGACCAGACCGGCGATGACGGCCCAGAACGGGGCGCCCTGCACGGTGCGACCCCAGATCAGCAGGATCGCGCCCAGCAGGCAGGCCACGAAGCCCACGCCGCGTTCACGGCGATGCAGGCCCCGGATGGTGTCGGCATAGGCCGCGCGGCGGGTGTTGAGCGCGCTGTCGTCGATCATGACGAAGCGCCCTCCGCCTTGGTCGCGCGCATCCAGCCCAGGATGAACCAGACTTGCGCCCCAAGGCCCGCGACGATGGCCAGGATGAAGACGGGCTTGGCCCACCCCAGTCCCAATGACACCGCGCCATAGATCGAGACGCCAGCCAGCAGGAAGCAGACCACGTCGATGGCGAGCATCGTGGTCAGGCGCTTCTTCTGAAGGGCGGCGTCGGCGGTCATGTTAGGCGGTCGGCTCCGGCCCATTTACTTTGCTTGAGGGGGCCTTCGTAGCCTTGGGCTTCTCGGGCAGGTTCGGGATCTTGATCTTCTTGGCGTAGGTGCCGTCGTAAAGCTTCGGATCCGTCAGCGTGTGGATCGCGCCCTTCGGCTCCGAGGCGCCGCGGCCGTCGTAGCTGCCCGGCTTCGGGTCCTTGCCAGCCGCGAAGTCGTCGAGGATCTGGGCCAGGCTCTCCGGCGTCAGGTCCTCGTAATAGTAGTCGTTGATCGCGGCCATCGGGGCGTTGCAGCACGCGCCCAGGCATTCGACCTCTTCCCAGCTGAACTTGCCGTCGGCCGAGACGTGGTTGGCGTCGCCGATCTTGGCCTTCAACACGGCCTTCAGGTCCACAGCGCCGCGCAGCTGGCACGGCGTGGTGCCGCACAGCTGCACGAAGGCGACCTTGCCGACCGGCTGCAGCTGGAACATCACGTAGAAGGTGGCCACTTCCAGCACGCGGATAACCGGCATCTCTAGCTGCTTGGCGATCTCCTGGATCGCCGGCTCGGAAATCCAGCCTTCCTGCTTCTGGGCCAGCCACAGCATCGGGATCACCGCCGACTGCTTGCGGGCGGCGGGATACTTGGCTTTCCACCAGTCGGCCTTGGCCTGGCTGTCGACCGAGAAGGCGAAGCTGGCGGGCTGTTCCTTGGCGAGACGGCGTACGCTCATTGGGGGGCGCTCATCGTGCGAAATCCACGCGGACGATCTTGTCGTCCTTGAAGGTGTAGATGGCGGCGACCTGGAACGGCGCGTCGCCGTTACCGCGGTCGACATGCTCGTGGTCGATCACATTCGCACCGACCACGATGCGGTTCAGAAGCTTCGCGTGGTTCTTGGGAAACTCGGCGAAGGTCTTGGCGTAGAAGGCGCGGTAGGCGTCGAGGCCCGTGCGCGCCACGTCGCCGTTCAGACCCGCCACGACGACGTCGTCGGCGAAGTGGGCGCAGTGCGCGTCCAGGTCCTGGGCGTTATAGGCGTCCAGCTGAGCTTGGGCGACCCTTTCGAGATTAGGGGCTTCAAGGCTCACCGGTCGACCTCGCCGAACACGATGTCGAGCGAGCCCAGAATGGCCGAGACGTCGGCCAGTTGGTGGCCGCGATTCATCCAGTCCATGGCCGCCAAGTGCGAGAAGCCCGGCGCCTTGATCTTGCAACGATACGGCTTGTTGGTGCCGTTGCTGACCACGTAGACGCCGAACTCGCCCTTGGGCGCCTCGACGGCCGCATAGACCTCGCCTTCCGGCGTCTTGAAGCCTTCGGTGTAGAGTTTGAAGTGGTGGATCAGGGCTTCCATCGAGCGCTTCATCTCGGCGCGACGGGGCGGGCTGACCTTGTTGTCCTCGGTCAGCACCGGGCCCGGCGTGCCGCGCAGCATGGCGACGGCCTGCAGGATGATCTTCGTCGACTCGCGCATTTCCTGCATGCGGCAGAGATAGCGGTCGTAGCAGTCGCCGTTCTTGCCCAGCGGGATGTCGAACTCGAACTCGTTGTAGTTCTCGTACGGCTGGTTGCGGCGCAGGTCCCAGGCGATGCCCGAACCGCGCACCATCACGCCCGAGAAACCCCAGGCCCAGGCGTCTTCCTTGGTCACGACGCCGATGTCGACGTTGCGCTGCTTGAAGATGCGGTTGTCGGTGATCAGACCCTCGATGTCGTCGCAGATCTTGGGGAAAGCCTTCGCCCACGTCTCGATGTCGTCGATCAGGCTGGGGGTCAGGTCCTGGTGGACGCCGCCCGGACGGAAATAGTTGGCGTGCAGGCGAGCGCCGCAGGCGCGCTCGTAGAACACCATCAGCTTCTCGCGCTCCTCGAAGCCCCAGAGCGGCGGCGTCAGGGCGCCGACGTCCATGGCTTGGGTCGTCACGTTCAGCAGGTGGTTCAGGACGCGGCCGATCTCGCAGAACAGCACGCGCACGATCTGGCCGCGCTTGGGCACTTCGACGCCGAGCAGCTTTTCGATGGCCAGGCAGAACGCATGTTCCTGGTTCATCGGCGCCACGTAGTCGAGGCGGTCGAAGTACGGGATGTTCTGCAGGTAGGTCCGCGCTTCCATCAGCTTCTCGGTGCCGCGATGCAGCAGGCCGATATGCGGATCGACGCGTTCGACGATTTCGCCGTCCAGCTCCAGCACCAGGCGCAGCACGCCGTGCGCGGCCGGGTGTTGCGGGCCGAAGTTGATGTTGAACTTGCGGACCGGCGTCTCCGGGATGGCCGGAGTCGTCGGTTCGTCACGGAAGAAGTCGGTCGCCGCGGCGGGCGCGTTCGTTCCAGTCATGGCTTAGGCGTCCCCTGCCCGCTTCTCGGCCTTCTCATCGCCCGGCAGGGCGTACTTGGCGCCCTCCCACGGAGACAGGAAATCGAACGCACGGAACTCGGTAATCTTCACGGGTTCGTACACGACGCGCTTGAGCTCGTCGTCGTAGCGAACTTCAACGTAACCCGTCATGGGGAAGTCCTTCCGCAGCGGGTGGCCGTGGAAGCCGTAGTCAGTCAGGATCCGGCGCAGGTCGGGATGGCCTTCGAAGAAGATGCCGTACATGTCGAACGCCTCGCGCTCGAACCAGTCGGCGACCGGGAACACCGGCGTGACGCTGGGGACCGGGGTGTCCTCGTCCGTCATCACCTTCAAGCGGATGCGGGCGTTCTTCACCATCGACAGCAGGTGATAGACGACGTCGAAGCGCGCGGCGCGCTCGGGGTAGTCCACGCCCGTCAGGTCGACCAGCTGGTGGAAGCGGCAGGCCGCGTCATCCCGCAGGAAGGTCAGGGTCTCGACCACGGTCGAGGTCTTGGCCACGATGGTCAGTTCGCCGAACGCCACCGAATGGCCCAGCACGCCGGTCGCGCGGGCGACGATGTCCTGGCCCAGGGCCTCTAGCGGCGAGATAGTGATTTCAGTCGCAACCACGTCGGTCATCGCTCGATCGTCCCCGTGCGACGGATCTTCTTCTGCAGCTGCAGCACGCCGTAGACCAGGGCTTCCGCCGTGGGCGGACAGCCGGGCACGTAGATGTCGACCGGCACGACGCGATCGCAGCCGCGCACGACGCTGTAGCTGTAATAGTAGTAGCCGCCGCCATTGGCGCAGCTGCCCATCGAGATGACGTAGCGCGGCTCCGGCATCTGGTCGTAGACCTTGCGCAGGGCCGGAGCCATCTTGTTGGTCAGCGTGCCGGCGACGATCATCACGTCCGACTGGCGCGGGCTGGCGCGCGGCGCGAAGCCGAAGCGTTCCAGGTCGTAGCGCGGCATGGCCGAGTGCATCATCTCGACGGCGCAGCACGCCAGGCCGAACGTCATCCACATCAGCGAGCCCGTGCGGGCCCAGGTGATCAGGTCGTCGGCGGCAGCCGTGATGAAGCCCTTGTCGGCCAGTTGCTGCGAAACGCCGTCGAAGAACGGGTCGTGCAGCTTGGGGTCATAGCCCTCGACCGTCGAACGGCCACCGGACAGCGCCGGAACCCCAGAAGAGCCAATGGGGGCCGTATTGGCGGGAACGATCACTCCCATTCGAGGGCGCCCTTCTTCCATTCGTAGATAAAGCCGACGGTCAGCACGCCCAGGAAGGTCATCATCGACCAGAAGGCGAACTGGGCCGCGTCGTGCGGCAGCTTCATCAGCGTGACCGCCCAGGGGAACAGGAACGCTACTTCAAGGTCGAAGATGATGAAGAGGATCGACACCAGATAGAACCGGACGTCGAACTTCATGCGCGCATCGTCGAAGGCGTTGAAGCCGCATTCGTACGCGGACAGTTTTTCCGGGTCCGGCGCCTTAGGCGCGAGCACGGCGGCCGCGAGAATGAAGACGATGCCGATGGCCGCCGCGATCCCTAGGAAGATCACGATCGGAAGATACTGGAGAAGGAAGGCGGTCATGACAGCCCTTGGCTTGAATCGAGCGGGTTGTAGCCCACTGTCGCCAGCGCTTCAAACACCCCAGAGCACATTGAGAAACGATCGCAACTGGAGTTGTTTCCGGTAACGGCGATCGATTGCAGGCGAAGGCTATCGCCTGTGCCTCAAAGAACCGACGTAAAGGCCGCGCTTTGCTCCATCCACATGAAATAGCTGAGGCCCGCCGGGCTATTTGACGCTTCTTCGATATGGCCGTTGACACGAGTCTTCGCCCGACATATCAGACGCCCCTCGCCGCAGGGCGGGTCGCACTTTCGCTTCGGCGAAGGGATATGCGGATGTAGCTCAGTTGGTTAGAGCGCCGGCCTGTCACGCCGGAGGTCGCGGGTTCGAGTCCCGTCATTCGCGCCACCCCTTGAAAGAGGGGTTCGGAAGGCGCCCTCCCCTCGGTTTACGGACGACCGTCGCGCCCAGGCGCAACGATGCGGATGTAGCTCAGTTGGTTAGAGCGCCGGCCTGTCACGCCGGAGGTCGCGGGTTCGAGTCCCGTCATTCGCGCCACCGTCCGGTGGTTCTTCCTCTCAAATCGACAATGACTTCGGCAACGCCTTGAGTTGCCGTCTCCGCACGCCATGTAGCGGACATGACATCCGCTTACCCGCCGTTCTCCGTCCTCGACCTCGCGCCCGTTCCGCAAGGCACGCCCGTCGGCCAAGCTCTGAACAACAGCCTGGATCTGGCGCGCCACGCCGAAACCCTCGGCTTTCACCGCTACTGGCTGGCCGAGCATCACAACATGCCAGGAATCGCGTCGGCCGCGACGGCGGTCGTGATCGGCCACGTGGCCGGCGGCACGAAGACGATTCGGGTCGGCTCGGGCGGCGTCATGCTGCCCAACCACGCCCCGCTGATGGTCGCCGAGCAGTTCGGCACGCTTGCCGCCCTCTATCCCGGCCGAATCGATCTGGGCCTGGGCCGCGCGCCTGGCACCGACCAGCCGACGATGCGCGCCCTGCGCCGCTATGCCGGGGCGGTCGATTCGTTCGCTCAGGACGTCGTCGAACTGCAGCACTGGTTCAAGCCAGCCGCTCCCGAGCAGAGCGTCCGCGCCGTACCAGGCGAAGGCCAGGACGTGCCAATCTGGCTTCTGGGCTCCTCGACCTGGAGCGCTCAGCTGGCCGCGGCGCTAGGCCTGCCGTTCGCCTTCGCCGCCCATTTCGCGCCCGACTCACTGCTGGACGCCCTCCTCCTCTATCGCCGCCACTTCAAGCCGTCCGAGGTTCTGGACAAGCCCTACGCCATGGTCTGCATCGGGGTCTGTGCGGCCGACACCGACGCCGAGGCGACTCGCCTGGCGACCTCGACCCAGCAGCAGTTCCTGGCCTTGCGCCGCGGACGACCGGGGCTGCTGCCCCCGCCGGTCGACGACATCCGCGACTATGCCTCGCCGGCCGAGCTAGCGGGCCTGGATCATACCTTCCAGTATTCCGCGATCGGCTCACCCGAGACGGTCAAACGCAAGGTCGAGCAGGTGCTGAAGCTGACCGAAGCCGACGAGCTGATGTTCGCCTCGCAGATCTACGATCACGCCGCCCGTAAGCACTGCTACGAGATCCTGGCGGGTCTGAAAGCCTAGTGATCCCTTAGAGGGGCCAGCCCCCCGAAGGCGCTCCGACCGGTCAGGCCGCCATAGATGGCGCAGAGCTGACGGAACACCGCGTCCCAGCCATGCCGCTCGACGGCGCGGCGGCGGGCGGCGGCGCCCACGGCGGCCAGGTCGCGCGCGAACAGGGCCTCGATCGCCTCGGCGAAGGCGGCCGGCTCCGAGCGGGGCGCCAGCTGGCCGACCTCGTGGTCGACCGACTCGGCCACCCCGCCGGCGGCGACGCCGACCACGGGCAGGCCGCAGGCCATGGCCTCCAGCACGATCAGGCCGAACGGCTCGTTGTCGTTGGCGTGGACGAAGGCGTCGCAGCTGGCCAGCACCCCGGCCAGCTCCGCCGGATCGCGGACATAGTCCAGGCAGAGGGCGCGGTCGCTGATCGGCGCACCGCCGCCAGCCCCGACGAACAGCAGCTTGTAGGGCGCGCCCAGCTTTTCGACCGCCCCGACCAGCACATCCAGCTTCTTCTCGCGCGCCGGGCGGCCAGCAAAGACCAGCAGGCGTTCGTCTGGCGAGACGCCGAGGCGCCTGCGGAGGGCGTCGCGGTCAGCCCGGGCGGGATGGAAAAGTTCGGTGTCGACGCCCAGCGGCAAGCCGATGGCGTTGTGCACGCCCGCCTCGATCAGGCGGCCGGCGATGAAACGGCTCGGCGCCACGGCCTGATCGAACTGGCGATAGATCGCCGCCCAGCGCTTCTGCACCGGCTTCTCGGCCCATTCGCCGATGTGCAATGCGGCCAAGGCTCCAAGGTCGGTGTGGCAGAACCCAACGACTGGAACGCCCAGGGCGTCGCCCGCCCGCAATGCCGCCAGGCCCGGCGTATAGGGATCGCCCGCCTCGATGATGTCGGGACGCTGGCGGATCAGCCGGTCCATCCAGGCGGCCTTGACCACGGGCCAGCGATAACCGGCCCCGAACGGCAGCGGCGCCGCGTAGATCGAGACCCGGCCCTGGCCGTCATAGGAATCGCGCGCGCCTGGCACCACCAGCGTATGGCGCACGTCCGGACGATTGGCGGCCAACCAGGCGCGCTTCGAAGCGAGGTAGCGACGCACGCCGCCACTGCGCGGGGCGTATAGCATGGTCGTGTCGACGAGACGTACGGCGCCGTCAGTCGACGGAGCGATATCGGAAAGAAAACCACGCAGGCCGACCGGCCGGGTCGATCTCGTATCCGTCACACCGATTCCTCGTCGCTACCCTAGGCCCCCCATTCGGCCCTGGAACGATAAAGCTTTTGCGACACTCACGGTTCCTCGCCGTTCCCGGACGATTTCAGGGACACGCCGCGTCGTGCAAGCGCTTCTCGCAACAGTACTTCTACCTGAGCATTCACGCTACGCAACTCAGCGCCGGCGAGGCGCTCGACGGCGCTCAGCACCTCGGGACGGACGCGCATCAGGAATGCGCGCCGCCCGCTTTTCGGCTCACTCGGATCGCTCGCCACGTCAGCCGTACAGCGTGCCGGTATTGACCACGGGCTGGGCCTCGCGGTCGGCGCACAGCACCACAAGCAGGTTGGAAACCATCGCGGCGCGGCGCTCGTCGTCCAGGGTGACGACGCCCCGTTCGCTGAGCTGGCTGAGCGCGCTCTCGACCATGTCGACGGCGCCGGCGACGATCGTGCGGCGGGCGGCCAGGACGGCCTCGGCCTGCTGGCGCTTCAGCATCGAGCCGGCGATCTCGGGCGCGTAGGCCAAGTGCATAAGGTGCGCCTCGTCGATGGCCACCCCCGCGACATTGGTGCGCAGCTGCAGGTCCTTCTGCAGGCGATCGCCAACCTCCTCGGCGTGGGCGCGCAGGGTAGGCTCGCCCTCCTCCGCGTGATCATAGGCGTAGTGCGAGGCGACCTCGCGCAGGCCGGTCTCGATCTGGATGTTCACGAAGGCAATGTAGTCGTCGACGTCGAACAGGGCTTGCGCCGAGTCCCGCACCCGCCAGACGATGTTGGCGGCGATCTCGATCGGGTTGCCGCGCTTGTCGTTCACCTTCAGGGTCTCGCTGGTGACGTTGCGCACCCGCAGGCTGATCTTCTTGCGGCCGTACCACGGCAGGATCCAGCGCAGGCCGGTCTTGCGATCTGTGCCGACGTACGATCCGAACAGGGTGATCGCATAGGCCTCGTTCGGCTGCAGGGAATAGAAGCCGCAGGCGACCATGGCGAACAGGAAGATCAGCGCGCCGCCGATCGCCGGATAGACCGGACCATTGTCGGCCTGCGTGAACGCCCAGGCTCCGGCCGCGAGCAGGAGCGGCAGCGCCAGCAGCGGCAGGCCGCCGGCCATGCCGCCGTGGGCGCGCTCGGTGGTGGGATTGATGGTGCGAGTTTCGGACATCGACGCTCCTCCAGCGTTGCGATCAAAATGATATCACTTTGATTGCGAGCGACAAGTAGAAGCTTAGCCGTGGGACGCCAGCTCTGGCCCGGGCCGTGGGGAGACGATGCGCATGCTCGAAGGGGGTGGTGGGCAGTGAGGGGATCGAACCCCCGACCCTCTCGGTGTAAACGAGACGCTCTACCGCTGAGCTAACTGCCCTCTTGGGGTGGCGTGTCTAGCCGCCCTTGCGCTTCACGCAAAGCGCGAAAACAAAAAGGCGGAACGTCAGCCCCAGGATGACGCCCCGCCTCTGTTAAACGGAAACTGTTTAGCCGTTCAGCGAAGATTTCAGGCCTTCGCCGACCTGGAAACGCGCGGTCTTCGATGCGGGACGGTTCACGGTCTCGCCGGTGCGTGGGTTGCGAGCCGTGCCGGCGGCGCGGGACACGGCTTTGAAGGTGCCGAAGCCGACCAGGCGAACGTCAGAACCAGACTTCAGCGAGTCGGTGACGGCGTCGATGAAGGCTTCCAGAGCGTCCTTGGCTTGGTTCTTGTTGATGCCCGCCTTTTCGGCGATCGCCGTAACGAGCTCGGCTTTTGTGGTCATGTTTTTCTCCCAGCCTGAGCAGCGCCGCGTTTTGCCTACAGCGCTTGGCTCATCAAGGATTATGGCTGTTGAAAAAGCCTCGTCAAACGACAGCGGCGCGGGAATCTCCCGCGCCACTTAAGTTATCAACGATTAGTTGCGTTTAGTGGGTGAGGACGGCGTCGCTGTCGCCCTCATCCTTCTTCGCAGTCGCAGCAATCGGCTCGTCGGCCTCGCTCCATTCGATCGGCGTCAACGGGCCCGTGAGGCCGTGCTTGAGCACCTCGTCCATGGTCGAGACCGGGATGATTTCCAGGCCGCCCTTGACGCTCTGGGGCACGTCCACGAGGTCCTTCTCGTTCTCCTGCGGGATCAGCACGGTCTTCACGCCGGAGCGCAGAGCCGCCAGCAGCTTTTCCTTCAGACCGCCGATGGCCGTGACCCGGCCGCGCAGAGTGATCTCGCCGGTCATGGCGATGTCCTTGCGGATCGGGATGCCGGTCAGAACCGAGACGATGGCCAGACCCATGGCGGCGCCGGCGGACGGACCGTCCTTGGGCGTTGCGCCATCCGGCACGTGAATGTGCACATCGGTCTTCTCGAAGATCGGCGGCTTGATGCCAAACTGCACCGCCCGCGAACGGACATAGCTGTTGGCCGCCGCGATCGACTCCTTCATCACGTCCTTGAGGTTGCCGGTGATCTGCATGCGACCCTTGCCCGGCATCTTCACGGCTTCGATGGTCAGGATGTCGCCGCCGAATTCCGTCCAGGCCAGACCGGTGACGATGCCGACCTGGTCGACTTCGTCGGTCTCGCCGTAACGGTACTTCTTGACGCCCGCGTACTTGGCCAGGCGCTCGTCGTCGATGGTGATCGTGACCAGCTTCTCGCGGGCCAGGTCACGCACCGTCTTGCGCGCCAGGGCGCCCAGTTCCCGCTCCAGCGACCGCACGCCGGCTTCCCGGGTGTAGTAGCGGATCAGGTCGCGGATCGCCGCGTCAGGAACGATGAACTCGGCCGGCTTCAGGCCGTGGTCCTTCGACAGCTTCGGCAGGATGTGCCGCTTGGCGATCTCCAGCTTTTCATCCTCGGTGTAGCCGGGGATGCGGATGATCTCCATGCGGTCCAGCAGAGGCTGGGGCATGTTCAGGCTGTTGGCCGTCGTGACGAACATCACCTGGCTCAGATCGTAGTCGACCTCCAGATAGTGATCGCCAAAGGTCGAGTTCTGCGACGGATCCAGCACTTCCAGCAGCGCCGAGGCGGGGTCGCCGCGGTAGTCGCTGCCCATCTTGTCGATCTCGTCCAGCAGGACGAAGGCGTTCGTGGTCTTGGCCTTCTTCATCGACTGGATGACCTTGCCGGGCATCGAGCCGATGTAGGTGCGGCGGTGACCGCGGATCTCGGCTTCGTCGCGCACGCCGCCGAGGCTCATGCGCACGAACTCGCGACCGGTGGCCTTGGCCAGCGACTTGCCCAGCGAGGTCTTGCCCACGCCAGGAGGGCCGACGAGGCACAGGATCGGGCCCTTCAGCGAGTTGGTCCGGGCCTGGACGGCCAGGTACTCGAGGATCCGTTCCTTGACCTTCTCCAGACCGTAGTGGTCGGCGTCGAGGATTTCCTCGGCCTCCAGCAGGTCGATCTTCTTGGTCTTGGCCTTGCCCCACGGGATCGACAGCAGCCAGTCCAGATAGTTGCGGACGACGGTGCTCTCGGCCGACATCGGGCTCATGTTGCGCAGCTTCTTCAGCTCGCTCTCGGCCTTGGTGCGGGCTTCCTTGGAAAGCTTGGTCTTCTTGATGCGCTTTTCGAGATCGATCAGCTCGTCGCGCGAGTCGTCGGGGTCGCCCAGCTCGCGCTGGATCGCCTTCATCTGTTCGTTCAGATAATACTCGCGCTGGGTCTTCTCCATCTGGCGCTTGACGCGCGAGCGGATCTTCTTCTCGACCTGCAGCACCGAGATCTCGCCCTCCATGAGGGCGAAGACCTTTTCCAGGCGCTTCACGACGTCGAAGATTTCCAGCAGGTGCTGCTTGTCGCCGATCTTCACCGACAGGTGGGCGGCGATGCTGTCGGCCAGCTTGCCCGGTTCGGCGATCTGCGGGATCGACGCCAGGGCCTCCGGCGGCACCTTCTTGTTCAGTTTGACGTAGTTCTCGAATTGCTCGACGACCGCGCGCGACAGCGCCTCGGCCTCGGGACCCACGCCTTCGTCTTCGCTGACTTCGCCGATCTGGGCCTCGTAGAAGGACTCCTGGTCGGTGAACTTCACGACCGCCGCGCGGCCCTTGCCTTCGACCAGCACCTTGACGGTGCCGTCGGGCAGCTTCAGCAGCTGCAGGACGGTGGCCAGGACGCCGACGTCGAAGATGTCGCCCGGCGCCGGATCATCATCCGCCGAGTTCTTCTGGGTGACGAGCAGGATCTGCTTGTCGCCGCGCATCACTTCCTCGAGGGCGCGTACGGATTTGTCGCGGCCGACGAAAAGCGGCACCACCATGTGCGGGAACACAACGATATCCCGCAGCGGCAGAACAGGAAGCGTACGTAGTTCGGACATGTGCTCAATACTCCCGGCCTCGGCGCTTTCGCACGCCTGGCCATGCGGGCCGCCGTAACATCAGACGATGCGCCTGAGTCGAACGACCCGTCCGCCCGGGACTGGGCGGATGGTCGTTATTTATGTGGACGTTTTACAACAGGGTTCAAGCACACTCGCCTGACAGCGGCGACAAGTCGCGTACGACCGGCGAAGCTGGCGCCCCCATACCCCTAATTCCGACGATAGGGGCAAGTTCACCCAAGCCCTGGACTTATTGTGGGTTTCGCTCGCTCAAGCTGCCCGTGGCGCCAAAGCCGCAGCGGACGTCCAAGAGGTTTGCGAAGCCGGCTTATCCACGAAAAAGGCGCGCCCTTGTCTAAAAAGGCGCGCCTCGATTTCGCGATGAAGCTTGGGGTTAGGCCGAAGCCGCCCCGCCCTTCTTCTCGGCGTAGATCAGCAGCGGCTGGGCCCGGCCTTCGACGACCTCGGCATTGACCACCACTTCCTCGACGCCCTCGTAGTTGGGCAGCTCGAACATGGTCTCCAGCAGGATGCCTTCCATGATGGAACGCAGGCCGCGCGCGCCGGTCTTGCGCACGATGGCCTTCTTGGCGACGCCGTGCAGGGCGTCTTCCGTGAAGGTCAGGCCGATGTTCTCCATCTCGAACAGGCGCTGGTACTGCTTAACGAAGGCGTTCTTCGGTTCGGTCAGGATCTTGACCAGGGCGACCTCGTCGAGGTCTTCCAGGGTCGCGACCACCGGCAGACGGCCGATGAATTCCGGGATCAGGCCGAAGCGTTGCAGATCGTCGGGTTCGACGTTCCGCAGGATTTCGCCCGTCCGGCGTTCTTCCGGATCGGTCACCTTGGCGCCGAAGCCGATCGACTTGGCCGCGCCGCGCGCCGAGATGATCTTCTCGAGCCCGGCGAACGCCCCACCGCAGATGAACAGGATATTCGTCGTGTCGACCTGCAGGAATTCCTGCTGCGGATGCTTGCGCCCGCCTTGCGGCGGCACGGAGGCGACGGTGCCTTCCATGATCTTCAGCAGGGCCTGCTGCACGCCTTCGCCCGACACGTCGCGGGTGATCGACGGATTGTCGGACTTACGGCTGATCTTGTCGATTTCGTCGATGTAGACGATGCCGCGCTGGGCGCGCTCGACGTTGTAGTCGGCGGCTTGCAGCAGCTTCAGCACGATATTCTCGACGTCTTCACCGACGTAACCGGCTTCGGTCAGCGTCGTGGCGTCAGCCATGGTGAAAGGCACGTCGATGATTCGGGCCAGCGTCTGGGCCAACAGCGTCTTACCCGTACCGGTCGGACCGACCAGCAGGATGTTCGACTTGGCCAGTTCGACGTCGTTGTTCTTCGAAGCGTGGTTCAGGCGCTTGTAGTGATTGTGCACCGCGACAGCGAGCACCTTCTTGGCGTGACCTTGGCCGATCACGTAGTCGTCCAGAACCTCGCAGATCTCACGCGGCGTCGGCACGCCGTCCTTGGACTTCACGAAAGCGATCTTGTGCTCTTCGCGAATGATATCCATGCAGAGCTCGACGCATTCATCACAAATGAACACCGTCGGTCCCGCGATGAGCTTACGCACCTCATGTTGGCTCTTTCCGCAGAAAGAACAGTACAGGGTGCTCTTGGTGTCGCCGCTCGCGGCTTTCGTCATGATCGCTTCTCACACTATGGCGCCTTACGGCTTAACGCCGCGGCGCCCCTCCGAGCGCATACACCGCCACCGAAGCAGACAGGATATACGCCGGGAGTTGTCTAATCCTTGACATTCCCCGATCCGGGCGCGGTTCACAACCCTTGGCGGCTCCTTTGAAGCTCCAAACGTCCAAACCGGCCTGATCGTGTCATGGCCTCGTCATCTAATTTGGGCGATTGGCGCTCCGGCGCAAGCGTAGAGCGCCTTGGGCCTTACCGCCGCCGGTGGAACCCCGTAAGACGAAGCCAGGAATCGTATGCGAGGTCGAGTGCGGAAACGCGCTCTTTGGGAAGGTCGATGGGCAAGCGTTCGTGGATGGCCAAGGGTTTGAGCGCATCGCGCCCGATGACCGGCGAGATGGGTCATGAGCCTGCCCTGGTGGCCTTCGACTTCGACGGCACCCTGACCGTCAAGGACAGCTTCAACGCGTTCTTGAAGTGGCGCGCGGGGCGTCGCTGGACGCGCGGCGTCATCCGCCTGACCCCGTCGCTGATCGCCTATGTGTTCGATCGCAATCGCGCCAAACTCAAGGCCGCCGCGGTGCGCGAATTCCTGAAGGGCGCCACGATCACCCAGATCGAGACCGACGCACGGACCTTCGCCGAGACCCACGCGCGGTCGCTACTGCGTCCTGACGCCCTGGCCGTCTGGCGCGCGTGGCGGGCCAGGGGCGCGAAGCTTGTCATCGTGACGGCCTCGCCAGAGATCACAGTGGCCCCGTTCGCGCGCGGCCTGGGCGCCGATATGCTGATCGGCACGCGGCTGATGACCAACGAAGACGGCCGCATCCTGGGCGGCCTCGACGGGAACAACTGCCGGGCCAAGGAAAAGGTGCAGCGCCTGCGCGAGGTCTTCGGCCCCGACGTGCACTTGACGGCCGCCTATGGCGACACCTCGGGCGACACAGAGATGCTGGCGATCGCCGACGAAAAGGGCTACCGCGTCTTCCGGGGCAAGCCCGCCACCTGAGCGGATTTGCCGCAGGCTTCGCGCAAAGAAAAAGCCGCCGATCCGGAGATCGGCGGCTTTCCTGTTTCAGCGCCCGTCGCTTACTCAGCGATGTCCGGGCCGTCGCGGCTTTCGTTGATGTGGTCGATCAGACCCCAGGCCTTGGCCTCTTCGGCGCTCATGAAGTGGTCACGGTCCAGCGTACGCTCCACTTCTTCATAGGTGCGGCCGCAGTGCTTGACGTAGATTTCGTTCAGGCGGCGCTTGGTCTTGATGATGTCCTCGGCGTGGCGCTCGATATCCGAGGCCTGACCGCGGAAGCCGCCCGACGGCTGGTGCACCATGATGCGCGAGTTCGGCAGGCTGATGCGCTGGCCCGGAGCGCCGGCGGCGAGCAGAAGGCTGCCCATCGAGGCGGCCATGCCCATGCACACCGTCGAGACCGGGCTCTTGATGTACTGCATGGTGTCGTAGATCGCGAGACCAGCCGTCACCACGCCGCCCGGCGAGTTGATGTACATGGCGATCTCTTTCTTGGGGTTCTCCGACTCCAGGAACAGCAGTTGGGCGCAGATCAGGCTGGCCATGCCGTCTTCCACCGGACCGGTCAGGAAGATGATCCGCTCCTTCAGCAGGCGCGAGAAGATGTCGAACGCGCGCTCGCCGCGGCTGGTCTGCTCGACCACCATCGGAACCAGATTCATGGCCGTCGCCATCGGATCGTACATCATCGGGATCACCCTTCGTCGTGTGTCTTTGGCGCTTGCTTCCGAGAGATCCGAAAACGAATCAGCCCCTGTGCGCCCTCGCTCACGCATATCGCGTGGCGCTTAACAGGTTGCAAGGAGCCGGCGGCTTCGTGGCGATACGAAAAAGGCGCGGCCCTCGCGAGCCGCGCCTTGATCTTGTCCGGAGACGGAAGCCTTAGCCGCCGTAGCCTTCCGGCAGGTCGTCTTCTTCCAGGAGCTCGTCCTTGGAGACTTCCTTTTCCTCAACCTTGGCCTTGTTGAAGATCAGGTCGACGACCTTGTCTTCATAGATCGGGGCGCGCAGAGCGGCCTGCAGGTCGGCGCGCTGGCGGTACATGTCGAACACCTGCTGGGCTTGCGCGCCGTACTGGCGAGCTTCGCGCATGATGGCGTCGGTCAGTTCCTGGTCGGTGACGACCACGTCGTTCTTGCGGCCAATCTCGGCGAGCACAAGGCCCAGGCGCACGCGGCGCTCGGCGATCTTGCGGTACTCGTCCTTCAGCTGGTCTTCGGTCTTGTCGGCGTCTTCCGGCGGCAGGCCGCCACGGGCCTTGTCGGCCTCGACCTGTTGCCAGATGCCGGCGAACTCGGCGTCGACCATGCGCGGCGGCAGCGGGAACTCGTGCTTGGTGTCCAGCACGTCCAGCAGGGCGCGCTTCAGCTTGAAGCGCGAGCTGTTCTCGTAGCGGCTGCCCAGGTTCGAGCGCAGCAGGTCCTTCAGTGCGGCGAGGTCCGACAGACCCAGGCGCTTGGCCAGCTCGTCATCGGCCTTGCCGTCGACCGGCGCGCGGACTTCGGTGACCTTGGTGGCGAACTCGGCGTCCTTGCCGGCCAGTTCGGCGGCTTGGTAGTCTTCCGGGAACTTGACCTTCACGACGATCTCGTCGCCCGGCTTGGCGCCGACCAGTTGCTCTTCGAAGCCCGGGATGAACTGACCCGAACCCAGGACGAGTTCCGCGCCTTCGGCCTTGCCGCCGGCGAACTCGACGCCGTCGATCGTGCCGACGAAGTCGATCAGCAGTTGGTCGCCGTCCTTGGCCTTCAGGCTCTTGCCCGTGCGCGGCTCATAGGTGCGCGCTTGCTTGGACAGCTCTTCCAGGGCCTCGTCGACTTCCTCGTCGCCAACCTTGTAGACCGGCTTGACCAGCTCGATGGTGGTCGGGTCGATCGGATCGAATTCCGGCATCACTTCGACGGCCAGGTCGAACGCCAGGTCCAGACCACCGTCCAGGACCTTGTCCATGTCCGACGTCGGGTTCAGCTCGGGTTGGCCGGCGGGACGCAGCTTGTTGTCGTCGAGGACCTTCTGGGTCGTCTCGTTCAGGGCTTGCTCGATGACTTCGCCCATCAGGCCCTTGCCGTACAGACGGCGCACGTGGGCGGCGGGCACCTTGCCCGGACGGAAGCCCTTCACGTTCATCTGCGGAGCGACTTCGGCGATACGCGCTTCCAGGCGCGTGGCCAGTTCACTCGCGGGAACCGTGACGCTAAAAACGCGGCTGAGGCCTTCGCCCGACTTTTCAACGATCTGCATCGACATTCTTATTTTCTCGGGTCCGGGACGCCGCGCGCCCGAGCTCCGCCCTGGGGGTCCAAAAGATCGACGCCGCCCACGAGAGCCGGGGGCGGCGAAAGACCGCCCTTATGTCACGACGTGCGCGAGCATCCAAGAGCGGCGGCGACAAAACTCATCCAGGCCTGGAGAGCCTGGTGAGAAGGGTGGTGCGGATGAGAGGACTCGAACCTCCACGCCTCTCGGCGCCAGAACCTAAATCTGGTGCGTCTACCAGTTTCGCCACATCCGCGTGGGTGCGGGCTTACGGATTTGAACCGGGGCGCGCAAGCCCGTAGAGCTCGGTCAGGACCACGGGCGCGATCCCCGGCAGGTCTTCCGCGATCAATCCAGGCCCATGGCGAGCCCCGCACTCGGCGTGAATCCAGGCCCCCGCGCAGGCGGCTTCGAAGCTTTCCATGCCCTGGGCGATCAGGCCGCCGATGAAACCGGCCAGCACGTCGCCGGAGCCGGCGGTGGCCAGCCACGGCGTTCCGTTGAGCGACACGGCGGCCCGTCCGTCCGGCGCGGCGATCACCGTGTCGGGCCCCTTCAGCAGGACGACGGCCCCTGCCCTCCTGGCGGCCTCGCGCGCCGCGGTGATCCGCTCCGGCGATCTCGCCAGCAGTCCCGGGAAGATTCGCTCGAACTCGCCGGGATGCGGGGTCAAGACGTCATCACGGTCGAGGCACGCGAACAGGCTTTCGACGTCATGCCGGAAGCTTGTCAGGGCGTCGGCGTCGACGACCAGGGCGGCGCCCGTGCTGGCCAAGGCCTGCAGATTGCGGGCGGTCGCCTCCCCGACCCCGGCCGCCGGGCCGATGATCACCGCATCGGCGTCCTCGGCCGCGACGGCGAGGTCAGCCTCTGCTCCGAAAGGCGCCAGCATGATCGCTTCAAGATGGGCGGCGTTCACCGCCAAGGCTCCCGGCGGCGACAGCACTGTGACCGCGCCAGCGCCGACTCTTAGAGCGCCACGCGCCGCCAGCCGAGCCGCTCCGGTGCTCCACATCTCGCCGCTGACCACCTTGAGCCGCCCCCGCGTATGTTTGTGGGCGTCGAGCGCCGGCCAGGGGAAGCGCTTGCCCCAAAGGCCTGGATCGTTCTCGAACAGGTTGACGCCTTCGCTCGGCGAAAGCCCGATGTCGGCCAGCACGACCTCGCCGCACGCTTTGCGGCCTTCGATCAGGACGTGGGCGGGTTTGCGCCGGTGGAAGGTGACCGTCAGGTCGGCGCGGAAGGCCGCGTCACCCAGCGGACGGCCGGTGTCGCCATGGAGTCCCGACGGGGTGTCGATCGCGACGATGGTCAGCGGCTGTTCCTGGCTGGCGCGCGCCAGTCTCGCGATCTCTCCCTCCAGCGGCCGTGACAAGCCCGCGCCGAACAGAGCGTCTATATAGAGCGTGCCTGGGGTGAACGCCGCCGATAGCGGCCGCACCTCCCCGTTCCAGCGCGAGGCGACCCAGCGGGCGGCGTCGCTGGACGGCGGATAGGCCGCTTCCACCACGACGGACCACCCGCGTCGGCGCAGGTGGCGAGCCGCGACATAGCCATCGCCGCCGTTGTCGCCGGGGCCGCACCAGATCACCACCGGACCTCGGGGGTAGCGGGCGCGGACGGCCTCGGCCACGGCCTCGCCAGCGCGCTCCATCAGCGCGCGGGTCGGCGTGCCGCCCTCGACGGCGGCGCGGTCGGCCGCGGCCATCTGGGCGACGGTCAGGATCTCTCGCGCCACGCCTACTCCTTCAAAGCACTGGCCCTAAAGGACCTGACTCTGAGCTTCGCGCCCTTTGGCCACCAGGATCAAGCGATCGCCGCCGATCTCGAAAACGGTGCGCGAGCAGTGGTCGGGCCGGAACGCCATGACCTCGGCCTGACCCGTCGCGACGCCAACTGCCGCGTTCAAGGCGACGAAGTGGCTGAACACCGCCGCGCCGGCATAGTCTCGCAGCGCGGCCGCCACGCCCTCCGCCCAGCCGACATAGTCAAGATCGCCCTGGATCTCGTCCCAACGCCCCTCGAAAGCCCGCTTCAACCAGGCGGGGCGCTCGTCATGCGACAGCGCCGCCGGGGTCGGGATCTCGCCGACGCGCGGGTCGATGGTCAGCTCGACGCCCAGCGCTCGCGCCAGCGGCTCAGCGGTCTCGCGACACCGGCGAAGGGGCGAGGACACCACGCGGGTCGGCCGCTCGGGCAGAGCCAGGATCGCCTCGGCGACCTCGGTCGCCTGGGCCTTGCCGATCGCGTCGAGACCAGGATCCTCGTCGCTGCCGCCCCAGGTCGCGGCGGGTTTTCCGTGGCGGATCACGTGAACAAGGGCCATGGCTCAATCCGGGATGAAGAGGTTGCGAACGCCGTCCGGATGCGGGCCGACCGCGCCCGTACGCCCTACGCCCTCGCGGCTTTCCAGATCGCGCAGCACGTCAGGATCGTCGGGCGTCTGGGCCACGAAGCGCCGGCCTTGTTCATCACGGCCGATGACAATCCCCATCCGCACGCCTTCGCGGCCGTGGACGACGGTATAGGTCTCGATAGTCGCCCTGCCCTCCGGCCGCTCGACGATCTCGGGATGCGGCAGGGCGTCGATCTCGCCTTGCAGCACCGATGGCGGCTCGCGCTGCCATTTTCCTTCGACCGGCTTGGTCGAATAGATGCCGACCGACTGCTTGGTCAGGAACCAGCCATTGGCGGTCGACAGGCCGTAGGCGCCGGGCCGCGCCCGGAGCTTGCCCACCATCTCGGCGATGGCGTGCAGGGCGTAGTTGTTTCCCGGCCCGCCGAAGTACGGCAGGCCGCCGGTGATGGTCAGGCCGCGAGGGTCGTCCAGCGCCAGGCCGATCTCCTCGGCCCCGATCCGCACCGCCGACGGAAAGCAGGAATACAGGTCGATGACGTCGAGATCCTCGACGCCGATCCCGGCCATCTCCAGGGCCCGCTCGCCGGTCAGGCGCATCGCCGGACTGGAGTGATAGTCCTGGCGCTCCAGCGGATACCAGAGGTCCGAGGCGTCGGCGCAACCGTGCAGGAAGACCCACTTGTCCTCGGGCACGCCCAGCTCGCGCGCCTTGCGGACGCTGGCGATCAGGACGGCGGCCGACTGGTCGACCTCCATGATGGCGTTCAGGTACTTCGGGTACGGATAGCCGACCATTCGGTTACGGTCGGTCACCGTGACCAACTCCTCGGCCGTGCGCTCGACAGCGAACCAGGCGTAGGGGTTGGCGGCGGCGACCTTGGTGAAGGGCGCGAAGAATTCGCCCAGCTGTTTCTGGTGCTCCGCCAGTGATCGTCCGTCCCGCGCCCGCAGCGCGTTCTCGAACAGCGGATAGGTGTTGACCGGATAGCCGAGGCCGTGGGCGGCCTCCTGCCGGGTCACGCCGGGGCGCGGGTCGCCGATCCGTTGCGGCGTACTGGTCATGTCATCGCCCCAGCCGTCGAAGCCCAGGCCGCCCTTCATCCGCTTCATCAGCGAGCCCAGGAACTCAGCTCCGGTGATCAGGGCGAAGTCCGACTCGCCGCCCGCGATCCGCTCGCAGACGACATTGACCGCCTGCTGGGGACTGTTGCCGCCGGTTTCAGTGTAGACGCTCCAGGCCGGCGAGGCCGACAAAGCCCGCGCAAGCGAGGCCGGCGGGTCGGCCAGCCGGGGCAGCGGCAGCTTCGACAAACCTCCCGGCGCATCGATACTGAACGCCACGACCGCCAAAGCATCGAGATCAGCAAGAACCGACCCTTTGAGGCCCGCATCCAGCACCGCTTGTTCCGCCGCAACTTTCAGCAGTTGCAGCGGAGACGGTGAAGTTGCCGCCTCGCCCCGATAGGTGAACTGGCCAGCGCCGATCAAAACCGGTGTATCGTCGCGCATCTCCGCCCCCATTCAAACGCTCGTTGGGCGCGATCGTAGGCGCGAAACGGCGCGTCGCAAGGCCATTTGGCGGCCATTCTAGAAATGTATATTTCCAAGGCGCCCGGCGCCTAAATTCCAGACACATGCTCGCGAGACAACCAAACGGTCATAAATGTCCGGGGCGTTCGCTTGCGGCGCTGGGGCCAGCGTGATGGTTGCCCGCTCAGTGAAGCGGTTCGCCGCCCGGGCCCGAAAGTGGAACCGATGAAGAAGATCGAAGCCGTCATCAAGCCGTTCAAGCTGGATGAGGTGAAGGAGGCCCTGCAGGACATGGGCGTCCAGGGCATGACCGTCCTAGAAGCCAAGGGCTACGGCCGCCAGAAGGGCCACACCGAGCTGTATCGCGGCGCGGAGTACGTCGTGGACTTCCTCCCCAAGATCAAGGTCGAGGTCGTCGTCGAGGACAGCCAGCTCGAGCCCGCTCTGGAAGCCATCACCCGCGCGGCCCGCACCGGCCGCATCGGCGACGGGAAGATTTTCGTCTCGGAGATCGCGGAAGTGATCCGCATCCGAACCGGAGAAAGCGGCCCGGCTGCCGTCTAAAAGGCCGGTTCGTCAAACACTTAGAGAGCCTACAAAGGGGATACGGAATGACTACCGCCAAGGATATCCTGAACCTGATCAAGGAAAAGGACGTCAAGTATGTCGACGTCCGCTTCACCGACGTGCGCGGCAAGCTGCAGCACGTCACGTTCGACATCGACCTGGTCGACGATGACTTCCTGAACGACGGCACGATGTTCGACGGTTCGTCGATCGCCGGCTGGAAGGCCATCAACGAGTCGGACATGAAGCTGCGTCCGGACCTGGACAGCGCCATCATCGACCCGTTCTACCAGCAGACGACGCTGGCCCTGTTCTGCGACGTCGTGAACCCGGATGACGGCACCCCTTACAACCGCGACCCGCGCTCGATCGCCAAGGCCGCGCTGAACTACGTGAAGTCCGCTGGCGTGGGCGACACCGTCTACTTCGGTCCGGAAGCCGAGTTCTTCATTTTCGACGACGTCCGCTGGTCGACCGCGCCGAACAACACCGGCTACTCGTATGACTCGAGCGAACTGCCGAGCAACTCGGGCAAGGAATATCCGGAAGGCAACATGGGCCACCGCCCTGGCCCGAAGGGCGGCTACTTCCCGGTGAACCCGGTCGACTCGGCTCAGGACCTGCGCGGCGAGATGCTGGCCGTCATGGGCGAGCTGGGCATGAAGCCGGAAAAGCACCACCACGAGGTGGCCCCGGCCCAGCACGAACTCGGCCTGAAGTTCGACACCATGGTCGTCATGGCTGACCGGATGCAGCTCTACAAGTACGTCATCCACAACGTCGCCGCCGCCTACGGCAAGACGGCCACCTTCATGGCCAAGCCGATGTTCGCCGACAACGGCTCGGGCATGCACGTGCACCAGTCGATCTGGCAGGACGGCAAGCCGCTGTTCGCCGGTGACAAGTACGCCGGCCTGTCGCAGGACTGCCTGTACTACATCGGCGGCATCATCAAGCACGCCAAGGCGATCAACGCGTTCTCGAACTCGACGACGAACTCGTACAAGCGCCTGGTGCCCGGCTACGAAGCCCCGGTGAAGCTGGCCTACAGCTCGCGCAACCGCTCGGCCTCGATCCGTATCCCGCACGTCGACAGCCCGAAGGCCAAGCGCCTGGAAGCCCGCTTCCCCGATCCGATGGGCAACCCCTATCTGACCTTCGTCGCTCTGCTGATGGCCGGCCTGGACGGCATCATCAACAAGATCGACCCGGGCGCGCCGGCCGACAAGAACCTCTACGACCTGCCGCCCCGCGAGCAGAAGAAGATCCCGGAAGTCTGCGGCTCGCTGCGCGAAGCCCTGGAAAACCTGGACAAGGACCGCGCCTTCCTGAAGGCCGGCGGCGTCATGGATGACGACTTCATCGACAGCTACATCGAGCTGAAGATGGAAGAGGTGATGCGCCTGCAACTGCACCCGCACCCGGTCGAATTCGACATGTACTACAAGTGCTGATCGCGCTGAGCCTGTCAGGTTTGGATGGTCGCCATCCAGACCTGATAAACAGGCTCTGATCTAAAAGGATCAGCGCGTTAGCGCGCTCGGCGCTTAGGACGAATGAAGAGCCGGAGAGCAATCTCCGGCCCTTTTTCGTTGCGCCGGCAAGTCATCCGCCGCTCGCAAGTAGAATGACTTATTACTTACCAGGCGCCGCCTGAACAAAATTGTCGCAAGTTCGCAACAGAACCGACGTAATCGGCTCCAAACAGACGTTTTCCAGCCACACGAGATATCCCGAGACCCTCAGTTGCGCCTATCGCAGCGCAATAGAAGCGTCGTTAACGCCCCAGTCAGAGTCGGCGGACGGCGCGCATCAGCACAGGATGTCTCCATGCACCCCAACCGTTCTTTCCGTCGCGCCCTGACGGTGTCGTGCGGCCTGACCGCCCTCGTGGCCTCGCTGGCCGCCGGCTCGGCCGCCATGGCCCAGGACACCCAGGTCGGCGAAGTCGTCGTCACCGCCCAGAAGCGCAGCGAAAACCTGCAGGACGTGCCGGTCTCGGTCGCCGCCATCAGCGGTGAGCGCCTGCAGTCGGCCTTCGCCGCCGGTGAAGACATCCTGAGCCTGTCGGGCAAGGCTCCCGGCCTCTACGCCGAGTCCTCGAATGGCCGCGTCGCCCCGCGCTTCTACATTCGCGGCCTTGGCAACGCCGACTTCGACCTGGCCGCCTCGCAGCCGGTGTCGATCATCCAGGACGACGTCGTCCTGGAGAACGTCGTCCTGAAGAGCTCGCCGATCTACGATCTCGACCACGTCGAAGTCCTGCGCGGCCCGCAAGGCACCCTGTTCGGCCGCAACACCACGGCCGGCATCGTCAAGTTCGACACGATCAAGCCGAGCGACGAAACCAAGGGCCGCCTGGCGGCCACCTACGGCAGCTACAACACCGTCACGCTGGACGGCGGCTACGGCGGCGCGATCGTGCCCGGCAAGGTCGCGGTCCGCGCCTCGTTCCTGCTCCAGCGTCGCGACGACTATATCGACAACACCTACACCAAGAAGGAAAACGCCCTCGGCGGCTTCAATGAAAAGGCCGCTCGCGTTCAACTGCTGGTCACGCCGAACGACAAGCTGAGCGCCCTGTTCAACGTCCACGGCCGCGACCTGGACGGCACCGCCGCCGTGTTCCGCGCCAACGTGCTGACCAAGGGCTCGAACAAGCTCAACGGCAACTATCAGCGCGATAAGGTCGCGTTCGACAACACCGCGAACAACCCGCAGAAGTACAAGGGCTACGGCGCCTCAGCCAACATCGGCTACGACTTCGACGGCGTGAAGCTGACCTCGATCACCGCTTACGAAAACACCCACGGCTACAGCCTGGGCGACATCGACGGCGGCAACCCGACCGGCCCGGGCTTCATCCCCTTCCAGTCGAGCACCCAGGACGGCCTGACGAACCTGTTCCAGTGGACACAGGAAGTGCGCCTGGCCAGCGACACCGACGGCCCGCTGAGCTGGCAGGTCGGCGGCTTCTACTTCGACACCAAGTACGACAACCGCACCGATCCCTTCTTCATGCCGGCGACAACCCTGCGTCAGACGAACAAGGCCTGGGCCGCGTTCGGCCAGGCCTCGTACAAGGTCAACGACCAGCTGACCCTGACCGGCGGCCTGCGTTACACCGACGACAAGAAGCACATGAACGTCGTCTCGGGCCCGAACAAGGCGCCGGCCGTCTCGGTGTCGGACTCGAAGGTCAGCTGGGACCTGTCGGCGTTCTACAAGATCGACGAGGATGTCAGCGTCTACGCCAAGGTCGCCTCGGGTTTCCGCGGCCCGTCGATCCAAGGCCGCGACATCGCCTTCGGCTCGCCGGCGTCGTCGGCCAAGTCCGAAACGATCATGTCGTATGAGCTGGGCCTGAAGAGCGAGCTGTTCGAACGTCGCGTCCGCCTGAACGGGGCGGTCTTCGCGTACAACATCGACGACCCGCAGTTCAGCGCGGTCGGCGGCGGCAGCAACTCCAACCGCCTGATCAACGCCAAGAAGGGCGAGGCCTACGGCCTGGAACTGGACAGCGAGTTCGTGGTCACCCCGAACTTCGTCGTCACGGCCGGCTACAGCTACGCCCACACCAAGATCAAGGACAGCACGCTGGCCGTCGCCCCCTGCGCCGCCTGCACGGTCACGGACAAGCTGAACGGCGCGGGCCTGGCCCTCGTGGACGGCAACCCGTTCCCGAACGCGCCGAAGTACACGTTCGACGTGACGGCCCGCTACTCGTATCCGATCGCCAAGGGCGAGCTGTTCGCCTTCACCGACTGGAAGGTCCAGGGCTACACCAACCTGTTCCTGTACCAGTCGAAGGAGTTCTACTCGAAGGGCGACTTCGAGGGCGGCTTGAAGGTTGGCTATGCCGACAAGAGCGCCGGTTGGGAGCTGGCGGCCTTCGCCCGCAACATCACCAACGAGGCCAACATCAAGGGCGCGATCGACTTCAACAACCTGACCGCCTTCGTCAACGAACCGCGCGTCGTCGGCGTCTCGCTGAACGCCAACTTCTAAGACCTTCGCGTCTTGAGACTGGAAAGGCCGCGGAGCGATCCGCGGCCTTTTCTTTTGGTCTCTAAGCCGTCAGGCCGTGACCGATGATTGGGGTGGTCTCGAAGCGCTGCGGGAAGCCGGCGATCATCGGCCGGCCCTTGGCGATCGCCGCCTGCACCGACGGCAGCTTCAGCGAGGCGGCATGGGCGTCCTTGTCGGTCCAGACCTCGGTGATCCACAGGGCGTCGGCATTGGTCGGGTCGTTGGCGATCACGTAGCTGAGGCAACCCGGCATGTCGTTGGTCCCCTCCCCCAGGATCGCCAGAAGCTCGTCGCGCTTGCCGGGCGCAGCCAGCATCTGTCCGATCAGTCCGTACATGGGCGTCTTCTCCTGAGCCAAAACACTTGAGGCGTCGGCGGCGGGCGCGAGCGCGGCGACGGCGAGGCCGCCGGCCAACACGTCGCGCCGGATGATATGAGTCATGGCTTTTCTCCCCTCGACCACACCTTGCGTCAGCACGGTCCAGATTGTGGCAGCAGCCTACTTCGCCTTGCACTCGCCCTGAGCCGAGACGCTGACTCCCGCCGCCCCCGCCTCGCAGGCGTTGCCATAGGTCTTGCCGTCGCAGCCGCAAACCGGCTGGTAGATCCGCGTGCAGGCCTGCGGCATCTTGCGGCAGACGCCCGCCGCATCGGCGACACGCCCGCAGACCCCGGCCTCCATCTGGCAGCTCAGACCGGCCTGGCATTGGAAGCCCGCGAATCCGCCACACATGCCGCCTTCCGAGACCGGGGCGCGCGGCGACTGCTGCGGCGGTCCCGAAGGTCCCGGCGAGGTCGGCGCGGTGCAGGCAGTCAGGAGGACGACAGCGAGACAGGCGAGCAGGCGGCGCATGGAAGACCTCCGAAGGACAGGCGGAACGATTTTGCCGGCGACCGGCTCCGTTCGCTCTCCTTTAACTTGATAACGGGGTTCTTTTCGTCTGTCCTTCCCGCCTCTTCGAGAGTCGGGGTTTTTCATGATCAGATGGCGTAACGCGGCGACCGCCGTGAGCCTGCTCGCGCTGGGGCTTTCGGCCTGCGCGACAACCGGGACCGGGGGTCCCGCCAAACCGTCCGGTGCGGCGAACAAGCCGGCCGAAAAGGCCGAGATCAAGCCGCTGCCCAAAGGTTTGGACGGCCAAGCCTCGACGGGCTTCCCGTCGACCTACAAGCCGTTCCCCTCGCAGGCCACGGCCTTCGTCGGCGCCACGGTGCTGACCGCCACCGGCCAGCAGATCGAGAACGGCGTCGTCGTCACCTCTGGCGGCAAGGTCGTCGCCGTCGGCGGCCCCGACACCGCGATCCCGGCCGACGCTGTCAAGGTCGACGCCACCGGCAAGTGGCTGACTCCCGGCATCATCGACGCCCACAGCCACCTGGGCGTCTATCCCTCGCCCGGCGTCCAGGCTCGCTCGGACGGCAACGAGGCCACGGACCCGAACACCGCCCAGGTCTGGGCCGAGCACTCGGTCTGGCCGCAGGACCCGGGCTTCAACCGGGCCCGCGCTGGCGGCGTGACCACCCTGCAGATCCTCCCCGGCTCGGCCAACCTGTTCGGTGGCCGCTCCGTGACTCTGAAGAACGTCCCGTCCCTGACCATGCAGGGCATGAAGTTCCCCGACGCCCCCTACGGCCTGAAGATGGCCTGCGGTGAAAACCCCAAGCGCGTCTATGGCGGCAAGGGCCGTTCGCCCTCCACCGCGATGGGCAACGTCTTCGGCTATCGCAAGGCCTGGATCGACGCGGCCGACTACGCTCGCAAGTGGGACGACTTCCGCGCCAAGCAGCAGAAGGGCGAGAAGGCCGATGCGCCCAAGCGCGACCTGCAGATGGAGACCCTGGCCGGCGTGCTGAAGGGCGACATCCTGGTGCAGAACCACTGCTACCGCGCCGACGAAGAAGCCACCATGATCGATATCGCCAAGGAATTTGGCTACAAGATCACGATGTTCCACCACGCGATCGAGAGCTACAAGATCGCCCCGCTGCTGGCCAAGGAAGGCATATGTTCGGCCACCTGGGCCTCGTGGACCGGCTTCAAGATGGAAAGCCTGGACGGCATCGACGCCAACGCCGCCATCCTTTGGAAGAACGGCGCCTGCGTGGTCATCCACTCGGACGACCCGATCATGACCCAGCGGCTGAACCAGGAAGCCGCCATCGCCATGACTGCCGGCAACAAGCTGGGCTACGGCATCAGCCGGGCCGAGGCGATCAAGTGGATCACCGCCAACCCGGCCAAGGCCATGGGCATCGGCGACAAGACCGGCTCGATCGAGCCCGGCAAGGCCGCCGACCTGGTGGTCTGGAGCCGCGACCCGTTCAGCGTCTACGCCCAGGCCGAGAAGGTCTTCATCGACGGCGCGTTGATATACGATCGCAAGGACGCGCGCTTCCAGCCCAAGTCCGATTTCGAGCTCGGCCAACCCGGCCAGGGAGCGTTCAACTGATGATCCGGTCACTGCTTCTCGCCAGCGCCGCCTGCGCGCTGGCCTTCCCCGCGGCGGCCGAAACGGTCGCTATCGTCAACGCCCGCATCGAGCCGGTCTCCGGCCCGGCGATCCCGACCGGCACGCTGGTCATCAAGGACGGCAAGATCGCCGCCCTAGGCGCCAGCGTCGCCGTCCCGGCCGGCGCCAAGGTTATCGACGCCAAGGGCGGCGTCGTAACCCCGGGCTTCGTCGCCTCGTCCTCGAACCTCGGCGCGTCCGAGGTGAGCGGCGTGCGTGAGACCCGCGACGACGGCACCGGCAATGCGCTCAGCGCCGCCTTCGACATCAGCTACGGGATCAACCCGGCCTCGACCTTCATCCCGTTCGCCCGGGACGGCGGCATCACCAGCTCGGCCGTGGTGCCGGTGCTGTCCGGAACCGGCGGCGGCGCTCACGAGCATGCCGACGATGGCGTGGTCGAGGAGATGACCGCCGGCAAGACCGGTGACGGCGACCCGTCGCTGTTCGGCGGCCAGGCGGCGTTCATCCGTCTGAAGTCCGGCGCGAGCGACATTGTCGAGGCCTCCAAGCTGGCCGTCACCGTCTCGCTGGGCGAGAGCGGCGCACGGGCGGCCGGCGGTTCGCGCGGCGCTGACCTGATCCTGATCCGCTCGGCCCTGGAGGACGCTCGCGCCTTCGCCAGCCGCCGCGCGGCCTTCGAGCAGGGCGCCACCCGGGACTTCGGCCTCTCGCGTCTCGATCTGGCGGCCCTGGTCCCCGTCGTGCAGGGCAAGACCCCCCTGCTGATCCGCGTCTCCCGCGCCGCCGACATCCGCCAGGCCCTGAAGCTGGCGGCTGACGAGAAGATAAAGATCATCCTCGAAGGGGTCGAGGAAGGCTGGCTGGTCGCCGGCGAGATCGCCAAGGCCGGCGTGCCGGTCATCGTCGATCCGCAGGCCGACCTGCCCGCCAGCTTCGAGGAGCTGGGCGCCCGGCTGGACAACGCCGCCCGCCTGAACGCGGCCGGCGTGAAGGTCGCGATCAACGGCTCGCGGGACTTCAACAACCTGCGCCAGGAGCGGCTGAACGCCGGCCTCGCGGTCGCCAACGGCCTGCCCTACGCGGCCGGTCTGGCGTCGGTGACCCTGGTCCCGGCCAAGATCTGGGGCCAGGACGGCAAGATCGGCTCGCTGGAGGTCGGCAAGCTGGCCGATGTCGTGGTCTGGAACGGCGATCCGCTGGAGACCACCAGCTGGCCGCTGAACGTCTTCGTCGGCGGCGTCGAACAGCCGCAGGACAGCCGCCAGACCCAGCTGCGCAACCGCTACGCGGCCACCGACCAGAGCGGTTATCCGCCCGCCTACCGCTAGGCTTTCCGCCTGGCTCTAGCGATCCGCCCCCGGCCAAGCTGGGGGCGGATTTTGCTTTTCAGGGGAAGGTCGCGAGGCCATACGAGGCCCCCGCGTTCGAATCGCCTAGACTTGCCCCAATGTCATCTTCCGATAAGACCCCCTCGCTGTTCGACGACGACGCCCTGGCGCCTGTCCCCGCCGCGCCGTTCCAGGCCAGCGTGGAGCCGCACGTCGAGCCGACGCCGCGTCCGATGCCGCCCCCGCCACCGTCCAGCAAGCCCGCCCCGCCCTCGGCGCCGGCCAGGGTCAGCGCGCCGGGCGAGTACTCGGCCGCCGACATCGAGGTGCTGGAAGGGCTGGAGCCCGTCCGCAAGCGTCCCGGCATGTACATCGGCGGCACCGACGAGCGGGCGCTGCACCATCTGTTCGCCGAAGTGCTGGACAACTCGATGGACGAGGCCGTGGCCGGCTTCGCCAAGACCATCGAGGTCAAGCTCGACGCCGACGGCTATCTCTCCGTCAAGGACGACGGGCGCGGCATGCCCGTGGACCCGCACCCCAAGTACCCCGGCAAGTCGGCGCTGGAGGTCATCATGACCGTCCTGCACGCCGGCGGTAAGTTCACCGGCAAGGCCTATGAGACCTCCGGCGGCCTGCACGGCGTCGGCGCCAGCGTGGTCAACGCCCTGTCCGAGCGCGTCGAGGTCACCGTCTGGCGCGACGGCTTCGAGCACCTGCAGGTGTTCTCGCGCGGCAAGCCGCTGGGCCCGATCGAGCAGCTGGGCCCGTCGCGCAAGAAGGGCACCATGGTGCGCTTCAAGCCCGACGACGAGATCTTCGGCGAGGGCGTCGGCTTCAAGCCGGCGCGCCTGTACCGCATGGCCCGCTCCAAGGCCTATCTGTTCCGCGGCGTGCAGATCAAATGGTCCTGCGATCCCTCCCGCATCCATGACCAGACCCCGCCCGAGGCCACGTTCCACTTCCCCAACGGCCTGGCCGACTTCCTGGCCGAGCGGACCAAGGGCCTCAACACCGTCACCCCCGAGAGCTTCTCGGGCCGTATCGAGCGCCAGGGCGAGGCCGGCGCGGTCGAGTGGGCCGTCAGCTGGACGCCCCAGGGCTTCGGCGAGCACGACGGCTTCATGCAGTCGTACTGCAACACCGTCCCCACCCCCGAAGGCGGCACCCACGAGAGCGGCTTCCGCGCCGCCCTGACCAGAGGTCTTAAGGCTTACGCCGACCTCAAGGGCGAGAAGCGCGGCACGATCATCACCGCCGACGACGTCGTCGCCCAGGCCGGCGCCCTGATCTCGGTGTTCATCAAGAACCCGGAATTCCAGGGCCAGACCAAGGAAAAGCTCTCCACCTCCGAGGCCCAGCGCTTCGTCGAGGCGGCGCTGCGCGACCCGTTCGACCTGTGGCTGTCGTCCAGCCCGAAGAACGCCCAGGCCCTGCTGGAGTTCGTCATCGAGCGGGCCGAGGAACGCCTCAAGCGCCGCAAGGACAAGGAAGTCACCCGCGCCAGCGCCACCCGGAAGCTCCGTCTCCCCGGCAAGCTGGCCGACTGCGCCGGCGGCGCGGTCGACGGGGCCGAGCTGTTCATCGTCGAAGGCGACTCGGCCGGTGGCTCCGCCAAGCAGGCCCGCGACCGCAAGTACCAGGCCATCCTGCCCCTGCGCGGCAAGATCCTGAACGTCGCCTCGGCCACCGGCGAGAAGTTTTCCGCCAACAAGGAGCTGTCGGACCTGATGCTGGCCCTGGGGGCCCAGGGCGGGAACAAGTATCGCGAGGAAGACCTGCGATACGACCGCATCATCATCATGACCGACGCCGACGTCGACGGCGCCCACATCGCCAGCCTGTTGATCACCTTCTTCTACCGCACCATGCCGGACGTGATCCGCCAGGGGCACCTGTACCTCGCCCTGCCGCCGCTCTACCGCATCGCCCACGGCGGCAAGAGCGAATACGCCCGCGACGACGCCCACAAGGACGAGCTCTTGGCCACGGTGTTCAAGGGCAAGAAGCCCGAGATCGGCCGCTTCAAGGGCCTGGGCGAGATGATGGCCTCCCAGCTGAAGGAGACCACCATGGATCCGAAGAAGCGCACCCTGGCCCGCGTGACCCTGCCGCGCTCCGAGGAAGCGGTGGAAAGTCTGGTCGAGACCCTGATGGGCCGCAAACCCGAGCTGCGGTTCCGGTTTATTCAGGAGAATGCGGAATTCGCTTCGGCGGATCTGGATCTGTAATTCCCCCTTCCCCCTGGATGGGGGAAGGGTCGGGGATGGGGGTGATGCTGAGCTAGCCGCCCCGCGTTGCATCGCCCGCCGTAGTCACCCCCACCCCTGCCCCTCCCCCATCGAGGGGGAGGGAACGTGTTTCATCGACCTCGCGCCGTGCGGCTGCGAGTGGGTTGGGGAGGCGACGGAGCGGCCGGGCGAACCCGGGGACCGTGAGGTTTGTTTGTGTTTCGGCTCGCAGACCGCTCCGCCAGGTTGTTCTTGCCCGTGAGGATGGGGGGCGTGAGCGTATTTCAGCTCGGGACCCCATTTGCCCCCGGACGGGCGCGGACCAAGTCGATCGGCTACATCCGTCTCGACCCCGACGATCCACGATAGGCGGCTTGTACGATCACCGCCCTGTCGCTCCGCTGTCGGCTTGAACCCCGAAGACTGCCCGTTCGCCAACCGATCTGCCTAAAGAGTACAGACGGGGCGACTTTCGAACCTCCGGGAACCGCCAGCGGCCCCGCTCAACCTACCCCCGCCGCCGTCTTGGGCCGGATCCAAACGCCCTCCCCCGCGACGGGGACAGCTCTGAGTATCGGGGCGGATTCAACGCCGATGATGCAGGGGCGCGAAAAAGTTGGAAGTGGCTGATTTCGTGGGGTTCGGCGCCGCGAACGCCGGGGATAGAGGCCGCCCAATCCCCGCGAGGGCGCCTTACCTGAAACCCTCTCTCTTTGAGAGAGGGAGGGGCCCACGCCTGCGGCGTGGGAGGGTGAGAGGTTACACCCTCTCCGAACAAGGCGCCGACGAAACGCGCGGCGGAACGGTCCAGGCTTCCCCGGCCACCGGTGAAACCTCTCACCCTCCCACCGCTACGCGGCGGGCCCCGCCCTCTCTCTATGAGAGAGGGTTTCCGGTGGGCGCAACCCCCGTCTCAGTCGAAGCATAAGCCCCCTGCTCGGCCCGCATCCGATACGCCATCACCGCCGTATGCCCCAGCCGCTCGACCAGCCGCCAATTCACAATGGCCCCCAGCGGCGCGCCGACCACGGGGAGGAACTGGGCCAGTTTGGCCAGATCGATGTGGTCGCGGTACTGCTGCTGGAAGGCCCGCCAGTCGAAGTCGTCCAGGTGGGCCGGATGGGGCTTGGCGTCCCAGTCGTCCATGGCCGCCAGCACCCGGGCGCGGTGGACGCCGTCCGAAAACGCCAACTCAAAAATGTGCAGGATATAGAGCCGCTCGGGCAGCGCCGTCCCGTCGTGGCCGAACACGGCGGCGATCTCGAACAAGAGCTTGATCTTGAAGCTCATCAGCAGCGGGAAGTCGGCCGCCGCCGCCAGGAAGCCCCCGAACCCGGTGACCCCGCCCTCGGCCGCCGCCGCCTTCTTCCAGCCGTCGATCGCCTTGGCCGCCCTGGCCCGGCGCTCGTCCAGGGTCAGGCCGACCAACGGCGAGCCGGTCGTGAAGTCCGACCCGACCAGCAACGCCCGCGTCATCCCCTCGATGGCGGCGGTGATGGCGGCGTGGACCTTTTCGGGAATGATCCGGTTGATCCGCTGCTGGGTGGCGCGGGCGATGCCGTTCAGCGGCCCGGCGGGCTTGGTGAGGTCAGCGCGCCAGGCGAGGAGGTCGGGGGAGAGGGGCATGTCCCTGAGGTAGCCCTTCTCGCCTCGCGGGAGAAGGTGGCCGCCCCATCTTGTCATCCCGGAAGCGCGCAGCGCTTGTCCGGGACCCAGGGGCCGGCGCAGTGCAGTGGCCCCTGGGTCCCGGCTCTCCGCTTCGCTGCGGCCGGGATGACAAGCGTGGGTAAGCTTAAGGGCGTTTCCGCAATGGCCCCGCCAGCGCCATCCGCTACCCTCCCGCCATGACCGACTCCAAGCGCCTGACCCTCGTCCGCGCCGTCCACACGGTGATCTATGTGGTGATGGCCAGCGCCGCCCTGGTCGTGCTGGCCGCCGGGATCACCGGGGCGCGCGGTCCCTGGCTGTGGGTCGCGCTGGGCCTGACGGCGATCGAGAGCGTCGTCTTCGCCGCCTGCGGCTTCAAATGCCCCCTGACCGCCGTCGCCGTGAAGTACGGCGCGACCAAGGACGGCCCCTACGACACCTTCTTCCCGGAGCGCTGCACGCGGCACACGTTCCGGGTGTTCGGGCCGGTGATTGTGGTGGGGGTGGTGTTGTTGGTGGCGCGGTGGGTGTTGGCGGGCTAGCGGAAAAGGCGAAAGCGCCTCAACTCCCCTTCTCCCCTTGCGGGAGAAGGTGGCCGCCGAAGGCGGTCGGATGAGGGGTCGCGCGGCCTGGCCCGCTGCGGTCGCCCCAGCGGCGGACCTCGCCATCAACCCCTCATCCGGCGCTCCGCGCCACCTTCTCCCGCAAGGGGAGAAGGAAGCGGAAGGTGAAGTCCGCGCCCGTAAGCAACGCCCGCGTCATCCCCTCGATGGCGGCGGTGATAGCGGCGTGGACCTTTTCCGGAATGATCCGGTTGATCCGCGTCTGGGCAGCCCGAGCGAGGCCGTTCAGCGGGCCGGCGGGCTTGGTGAGGTCAGCGCGCCAGGCGAGGAGGTCGGGGGAGATCAGTTTCTAAAGAGCTTAGACATCCAAGTAGAAAACTCAACTGCCTTTTCACAGTCTCCATCCAAGTATTTCTTGGTAATTGCCAAGCCCATTGGAGTTCCAGGATCTTCCTGCCACGCAAGCCAAGTATGTATTAGCGCTTTACTATCGTGAGCACCCACAAAACGTTTGTCATCTGGAGGGATCGCTTGCAAAGCAGACCTGGCTCTCGCCAAAAGTTTGTCATCGCCAGGAATTAGGAAAGCCGCAAAATCCTCCAACATTCCTGATGCGGTATTATCAGGCATCAACCAAGCACCAAGGCGGGGCATCCCTTCTTCTTCCACGATAGTTCCGCCAGCGAGTGGTTCATCTGGGAACTTAGTATATCCCGCCCTGGAAGCTATCGATCTTAAGCTAGCCCACCTACCGGCAATATTCACATCAGCGTCAATAACAACCCCGACGCTTTTCACTCCGCTGGACTTTAGCTGCACAGGGAGAACCTGCAGGAGCTTTTCAATACCCTTTTTATCGAGAACGGAGAAATTCTCGTCCACTTTGTGCTTTTCCAAAAGGCTCCAAATAACGTGGGAGTCATCGTTGCCCTCCACGAGCAAATACTGGCTCATGACTATCGAACCTCGATATGCTCGTGTGAGACCAAACGGAGTTCGTCGCTGTCGAAGGGTATGGCTGTTATATTGCCCGCCTCTCCTTCCAGTCGAAACAGCGCACCGTCTCCACGCTCTTGAGAGAGCGCGGCAGCAAAGCCCGTCACACAATCCCAGCTATGCGTGGTCGAGAAAACTTGAACATTCCACGCCTTCGCGAAACTTATCACGACAGCCCAAAGATACATCTGAACCGAAAAATGAATTCCATTTTCGATTTCATCTATAAGGAGAACGCCCGATCTAGCCTTTATGAGGGCAAGAATTATGCTCAAGACGTGGAAAATGCCCTCCCCCAACGATCTAAAGGGAATGGGCTCGGGAAAGCTCGATAGCTTCGCCATGAGAAGGCGCTCACTAGAACGAGGCGACTGTACGAGAACTAGTTTCTCCAGTCTCGGCTCAATAATTCTTAGAACCTCGACAACAACATCCTCATCCGCAGTTAGAGCTACAGCATCCCATATTCTCCCAAGCTCATCGAAAGCCATGCCAGATGATGCTAGATATATTATATTGCTATTTTCTTCTCTGAAGCGCCGCCTACCCCAGCGCTCAATTCGCTCCAGCGGCATTAGCAATCGATAGCCTCTATCGAAGCACAGACCTGACACCACATCGGGGTCCAGCCGAGCCTCACCCTCGTCGGATACTGCGGCGTATCGAATCTGACCGTCCGTCAAATTTTCGATGCGTCTCACCCAAACCAAACTTACCTCTAGAGGCCTCTCACCAACTGCCCCGAGCGAAAATCTAGGCCCCACATCCACATCGGGGCGACCGTAGAAGAGGGCCTCAAATGCGAGGGGGTAGTCTCCAACTGCTGGAGCAGTCGCGCGCTTCCTACGTCGACGAATTTGAAACTCGTCCCGCTTTGCCAAAATTTCAGCGATACCAATCCACGGATCCGGAGAAACAAGAATTCGTATCGCCTCGAGAATAGAGGTTTTGCCGGTATTATTCTTACCTACCAAAAGGTTTACTTGTGAGAACGAACCAAAGCGCAGATGCTCGAAGCCCTTAAACCCCCTTATTTCAAAACTTTTGAGAGCAAGGTTCATGACACACCGTAGATGAATAGCTGTAGCGCCTGGGCACCATCGGGACACAGATATGCGGATGCCTTCTGGTGTCAAACCTTATGTCTATCCACATTACTTCAGTCCTAATCCCCACTATCCCCAGCCCCCTCACCTCGCCCTTCCCGCCCCATCGGCCTATATCCCTACCCTGACGTTCACCACGCCGGACCCTCGGGATTGTCCACCCAGTTCAAACTGCCGCTCGCCGCGCCGCCGACCTATGCCCGGGAGGACTTCGCCGTCTCGCCGAGCAATGCGGCGGCGGTGGCGCGGCTGGATGGCTGGCCGGACTGGGCCGAGGGGCGGCTGGCGCTGATCGGGCCGTCCGGGTGCGGCAAGACCCACCTGGCGCGGGACTGGGCGCGGGCCGTCGGGGCGGTGACGGTCGAGGCGGCCGATCCGCTGGCCCCGCCCGTGGACCTGGCGCCCCTGCGCGGCCGGGCCGTGCTGGTCGAGGACGCCGACCGGAGATCGGACAGTTCCACGCTTAATGACGAGGCCCTGTTCCACATCCTCAACATGGCCGGGGTCGACGGCGGGACCGTGCTGCTGACCGGCCGCACGCCGCCGCTGGGCTGGGACGCCGGCGTGCCCGACCTGCGCTCGCGGCTCAACGCCCTGTCGGCAGCCTTGATCGACGAGCCCGACGACCAGGTGCTGGCGGCGGTGCTGAAGCGGGCCTTCGCGGCGGCGTTCTGGAACCCCGAGCCGGACCTCTATCCCTATCTGGTCGCGCGCCTGCCCCGCTCGGCGGCCGAGGCCCAGGCGGCGGCGGCCCTGCTGTCCGAGGCGGCGGCCGACGGGCATCGCGAGATGAACAAGGCCTTGGCGCGGGAAGTGCTGGGGGCGTTCGAGGGGGAGTCCGAATAAACCCCGCTCATCCCCGCGAAAGCGGGGACCCAAGCGGATTCGGATGCTCTTGACGCCGTGGGAATACCCCGAACTCGGCTTGGGTCCCCGCTTTCGCGGGGATGAGCGGTTATAGGGTATGCGGACAGGCTTTGATTGCTCAGCACACTCACTGTCGTCACCGCGTCACGCCATTCCTTCACCATTGGGCGTTCACCCTGCGGAAAACTCTGCGCTAGACTGAGGCCCATGACCGACGCCGCCGCCCTTCCGACTCCGACGCCGCAACTCGCGCCGCTGGCCCCCGCCGCGCCCGAGATCCCCGCCCCGCAGACCGGCCTGACGCTCGACGCCGAGCTGCTGGCTTCGCCGGAGCGGTTCTTCAACCGCGAGACCTCGTGGCTGGCCTTCAATCAGCGGGTGCTGGAAGAGAGCGCCAATCCGCGCCACCCGCTGCTGGAGCGGCTGCGGTTCCTGTCGATTTCGGCCAACAACCTCGACGAATTCTACATGGTCCGCGTGGCCGGCCTAAAGGGCCAGGTGCGCGAGGGCGTTCGGGTGGTCAGCCAGGACGGCCTGACGCCCGGCGAACAGCTGGCGCGCATCAACGCCTCGGCGGCCGAGCTGATGGGCGAGCAGCAGAAGATCTGGCGCCAGGTCCGCACCGAGCTGTCGGACGAGGGGCTGAAGCTGCTCGACGCCAAGGACATCGAGGCCGAGGATCGGGCCAAGGCCGAGGAGATCTTCCTCAACCAGATCTTCCCGGTGATGACGCCGCTGGCCATCGACCCGGCCCATCCGTTCCCGTTCATCCCGAACCTGGGCTTCTGCCTGGCGCTGAAGCTGCGGCGCATCGCCGACGACAAGCACCTGTACGCCCTGGCGCCGATCCCCTCGCAGGTGCGGCGGTTCTGGGAGCTGTCCTCGGTCGTCTCGCGCGGCCGCAAGCGCCAGCGCAAGATCATGGCGCTGGAAAGCTTCATCATCCTGTTTTTGGACCACCTGTTCCCCGGCTACGAGGTCGAGGGCCGGGGCCTGTTCCGCCTGAACCGCGACAGCGATCTTGAGATCGAGGAAGAGGCCGAGGACCTGGTGCGCGAGTTCGAGGCGCGGCTGAAGAAGCGTCGCCTGGGCCGCGTGGTGCGGGTCAAGATCCAGACCACCATGCCGCCGGACCTGCGCGAGTTCATCATCGAGGGCCTGCGCGCCGAACCGGAGGACGTGATCCTGGTCGACGGCAAGCTGGGTCTGGCCCAGATGTCGGAGCTGATCCCGCCGGACCGTCCGGACCTGAAGTTCCCGCCCTACAACGCCCGCTTCCCCGAGCGCGTGCGCGACCACGGCGGCGACTGCTTCGCGGCGATCCGCGAGAAGGACATCCTGGTTCACCACCCGTTCGAGAGCTTCGACGTGGTGGTGCAGTTCATCCGCCAGGCCGCGCGCGATCCGAACGTGCTGGCGATCAAGCAGACGCTGTACCGCACCTCCAAGGACAGCCCGATCGTGGCGGCCCTGATCGAGGCGGCCGACAACGGCAAGAACGTCACGGCCCTGGTCGAGATCAAGGCGCGCTTCGACGAGGAGAATAACCTCAAGTGGGCGCGCGACCTGGAGCGGGCGGGCGTGCACGTGGTGTTCGGCTTCGTCGACTGGAAGACCCACGCCAAGCTGTCGGTGGTGGTGCGCCGCGAGGGCGAGGGCCTGCGCACCTACTGCCACTTCGGCACCGGCAACTATCACCCGCAGACGGCGCGGATCTATACGGACCTCAGCCTGTTCACCTGCGATCCGGCCCTGGGCCGCGACGGCGGCAAGCTGTTCAACTTCATCACCGGCTACGCCCAGCCGGGCCATCTGGAGCGGTTGTCGTTCTCGCCGACGACCCTGAAGCCGGACCTGCTGAAGATGATCGCGGCCGAGGCCGACAACGCCCGGGCCGGCAAGCCCGCCGGCGTCTGGGCCAAGATGAACTCGGTGGTCGACCCGCAGATCATCGACGCCCTCTACGCCGCCAGCCAGGCCGGCGTGCAGATCGAGCTGGTCGTGCGCGGCATCTGCTGCCTGCGTCCGGGGATCAAGGGGCTGTCGGAGAACATCCGGGTCAAGTCGATCGTCGGCCGCTTCCTCGAGCACGCGCGCATCATCGCCTTCGCCAACGGCGCGGCGATGCCCAGCGCGCAGACGCGCCTGTTCATGAGCTCGGCCGACTGGATGCCGCGCAACCTGGACCGCCGCGTCGAGACCCTGGTGCCGCTGGAGAACCCGACCGTGCACCAGCAGGTGCTGGACCAGATCATGGTCGCCAACCTCAATGACGAGGCCCAGAGCTGGCGTCTCGACAGCGAGGGCGACTATGCCCGCGATCCGGCCTGGAAGACCAAGGGCGCCTTCTCGGCCCACGACTACTTCATGACCAATCCCAGCCTGTCGGGCCGCGGCCACAAGACCAACGACATGCCCCGGGCCTTCGACCACGTCGGCACCAAGCGCAAGCGTTGAGGACGCTTCTCGTCCTGCCGCTCCTGGGACTGCTGGCCGCTTGCGGACCGGCGCCGGGGCGGCAGGCCGAGATTTGCGCGATCCAGGCCCTGCCCGCCCGCCCCGGCGTCGACCGCTTCGGCGTCCCGCCCGGTGTCGAACGCCAGGCTCAAGCGGTGGCGCAGGTCTACGGCCCGGGCGTGGTCGGCGGCTACCACATCCGCTGGTGGGGGCTGTGCCCGGCTAAGGCCGACACCACCGACATGCTACTGCTCGGCCCCGAGCCCTGGGCCCTGACCAAGGGCGGCCAGCGCGCCCACGGGCGTCAGGTCAGCTACGGCACCTGCTATCACCGCCGCGAGGGCGAGCGCTGGCGCACGGTGGCGTGTCGGGTGAATCCTTGAGGCCGTGCGTGATCCTCGTCCTTCGACAGGCTCAGGATGAGGATCATGGCTGGGGCCGAAAGTAGAAACCTCACCATGAGCCTGTCGAAGGGCGAGGTTTCGGGACCTCAGCGTGCGAGGGTTATGGCTTCGGCGAAGGCGCTGGACGCCAGGTTCGCCCCCACCGTCCGCAACCGCGCCAGGCCATAGGCCAGCCGCCCCTCCGGCGTCGCCAGCAGCGGCTCGCCGAGGGCCAGGCGCTGGTGGAGGGAGTCGAGGTCCGGACCGTCCAGGCGCTCCGCCCTCACCTTCCCCTTCAGGCCGGCGACGAACACCGCCGCGTGGAAGACGTGGCTGACCTGCCGGAACAGCCACAGCCGCGCCCGCTCGGCCGCGCTAGCCTCGCGCCCGAAATAGGTCCGCAGCAGCAGGGCCTCGCCCTCAGGATCGGCCGGGTAAGTGTTGGCGATGGCGGCCAGGTCGACATAGCGGTCGGCCCGGAACGCCGCCTCCCAGTCGACCAGCCAGATGCGCCGGCCGTCATAGACGAGATTGCCGGGATTGAGGTCGTTATGGCTGGACACTAGCTGCGGCGTCAGGCGCTTGCACACCGCCCGCAACCGCGCCCAGTCGTCAAAGGCCCCGACCGGGACCACGCCCGCGCGCGCCGCCTCGCCCACCAGGGCGTCGAGGCCGTCCAGATAGTCGACCAGCGGCGGGAAGCCCTCGATGGCATGCAGCGCCCGCACCGCCTGGGCCAGCTCGACCACGAGGTCTGCGCGGGTCCCGGCATAGTCGAGGGCCAGGGAGCGGGCCTCGATGAAGTCGCTGATCACCACCCCGTCGTCCGGATCGGCATAGCGTACGCGCGGCGCAAGGCAGGCCTGGGCGGCCAGCTTCAGACAGGCATAGCCGCGATGCGGATCGCGCAGCCCGTCGCGCCCAGCCCCGACCCGCCCGGTCTCGACCCGCAGCAGATAGGCGATGCCGCCGACCCGGACCTTGTAGACCCCCGCCCCCGACAGCCCGCCGGACACCGGCGTCCAGCCGTCGAGGACCTCCGTCCCGAACGCGGCGCGCAAGGCCTTGCGGACGCCGGGATGCTGATCGGGGCAAAGCGGATCGGGGGAAACGGACATCGGCGGAGCCTCTCAAAGATCGCCACCTTATTTACCCGGGTATAATATGAGTCAATATCACCCGGGCAATAATAGCGAAAATCATCAAGGCGTTTTCCGACAAGCCTTTCCGCGCGTTCTTCCCCATCGAAAACGATCGTGACCGCTTCCCCCAACCCGCGAATACGCTAAACCGTCCCCATGCCCTTCCAGGCGCCGCGCGACGCGGCTGTGATCGATATCGGTTCAAACTCGGTCCGCCTCGTGGTGTACCGGCTGGAAGGCCGCGCCATCTGGACGGTCTTCAACGAGAAGGTCCTGGCGGGCCTCGGCCGCGACCTGGCCAAGACCGGCAGCCTGTCGCCCGAGGGCGTCATCCAGACCCTGCAGGCGCTGAAGCGCTTCCGCGCCGTGCTGGAAGCGGTCAATCCGGCCGAGACCTTCGTCGTCGCCACCGCCGCCGCCCGCGACGCCAAGGACGGCCAGGACTTCATCGATCGCGTCCGCAACGAGACTGGCTTCACCGTCCGGGTGCTGAGCGGCGAGGAAGAGGCCCACTACGCCGCCGTCGGCGTGCTGGCCGGCGCCCCGGACGCCGAGGGCGTGGTCGGCGACCTGGGCGGCGCCAGCCTGGAACTCGTGCGACTTTCGTCCACCGGCGCGGGCCGCGGCGTGACCCTGCCCCTGGGCCCGTTCAGCCTGGCCGGACCCAATGGCGCCGCGGGTAGCGTCTTCGACGGCGAGCGCGTCCGCCGCCTGGCCCGCGAGCGCCTGGCCCCCGTCGCCGCCGACTTCCGCAGCGACACCTTTCATGCCGTGGGCGGCGCCTGGCGCAATCTCGCCCTGCTGCACATGCGGCTGTCCGGTTACCCGCTGCATGTCGTCCACCAGTACGAGATCAGCGCCAGCGAGGCCCTCGACGCCGCCCGCCTGGTCGCCCACCAGTCCAAGAGCTCGCTCGAACGCATCGAGGGCATGAGCAAGAAACGCTCGGAGACCCTGCCCTACGCCGCCGTCGTGCTGGAGGCCCTGATCGAGCAACTGCACCTCAAGCGCATCGAGATCTCGGCCTATGGCGTGCGCGAGGGCCTGCTGTTCGAGGCCATGCCGCCGCGCGTGCGGGGCCTGGATCCGCTGATCGAGGGCTGTTACGCTCTGGGCCATCGCCAAGGCGTCGCCGACGACCTTGGCCCGGCCCTGGACGCCTGGATCGCCCCTGCCTTCCGCAATCTGCCGCCGCTGTTCGGCGAACGCGACGGCATACTGGTCTCGGCCGCCTGCCGCCTGTCGGACGTCGGCGCGCGCCTGCACCCGGACCATCGGGCCGACCTGGTGTTCGAACAGGTGCTGCGCGCCCCGATCGCCGGCCAGAACCACGCCGAGCGCTGCTTTGTGGCCGTCGCCTCGCATGCCCGCCACGCCACCAACTTCCACCCGCCCGAACTGCCGACCCTGGAGCGCCTGCTCACCCCCGTCCAGTTGAAGCGGGCCCGCGCCTTGGGCGCCACGATCCGCCTGGCCTGTGACCTCTCGGGCCGCAGCCCCAGCCTGCTGGCCCGCTCGCGCCTGACCCTGGACAAGACGCATCTGATCCTGGCGGCAGAGCCCGGCTATGCCAATCTGCTGCTGGGCGAACAGACCAGCAAGCGCGCCAATACCGCCGCCCAACACCTGAACCTGAAGACAAAGATTATCGCGGCGTAAACTCAGGTATAGACGAGCGGGGACTTATGCTTAACCGGCTCTGAAATTCCCCGATACGGGGAAATCGACAAGTTGTCGCACACTATCGGCATCGACACTGCACATTTTGTTAGCACTACTTACGTAGCGTGACCTCAACGAAATAAACGGAGGTCAGTGATGTTGAAGCGTAAGGTCGACTACCTGGATGCTATCGCTCCGGCTCCCAACGCCCGCAAGCGCCCCGAACTCCACGTCGCCAACGATCACGACGCGCCGGTGGCCAGCGCCGCCCGCACCCTGCAATCGGAAATCAGCCGCGTCTTCGCTCAGGAGAACACCTGGTCGGTCCGCCGCACCGTCGCCATCGGCGTCGTCTTCCACCTCGGCGTCTTCTGCGCCCTGGGCCTGGCCGCCGGCGGCGCATTGAGCCAACTCGCGCAGCGCTAAGAGATTTCCCTCTCCCCCTGCGGGAGAGGGTGGCCCGCGCAGCGGGTCGGGTGAGGGGTCGAAGAAAGACGCCGCCGCTAGACAGATAGACCGAGCGCCAAGCCGACAGGTCTATCAACCCCTCATCCGTCGCCGACGGCGACACCTTCTCCCGCAAGGGGAGAAGGAAGATTCAGTCCGACAGCGAGGCCTCCGCGCCCGGCTGACCCGAGTCCAGGTCTAGATAGTCCGTGAACGGGATCCGGTAGACGCGGTCGAAGAACTCGCCCTGGAAGCGGAAAGGCAGGTTGGCGTCGCTGTTCCACAGCATGACGATGCCCGTCTTGGTCGCCGGGTCGAACATCATGGTCGAGCGATAGCCCGAGACCCCGCCGCTGTGGCCGATCAGGCGGTGACCCTTGTAGGTGAAGCTGCGCATGCCCAGGCCATAGGCCGGGTTCTTCAGCTCGCGGGCGATGTTCAGGCGGCCATAGGGCCGCCCGGTGGCGACGCGGGGGCGCTGCACCTCGTCCAGGACCGTCGACGACAGGACGTCCGGCTTGAGGCCCATCTGGGCCTGCATCCAGGCAGCCAGGTCGACGATCGTCGAGTTGACGCCGGCCGCCGCGGGCACGCGGTAATAGGCGTCGGACAACTTCAGCTCCCGTCGGGCGCGGTCGTGGGGCCGGGCCCAGTGCTCGGCCGAGGTCAGGCCGGCCATGCCGATCGAGGCGCCGGTCATGCCCAGCGGGCCGAACAGCTTACGCTGCACCGTGGCGGCATAGGGCTCGCCCGTCTTGCCCTGGATGACCTCGGTGATCGTGTCATAGGCGACGTTCTGGTAGCTGTGGCAGGTGCCGGGCGGACAGACCGTCTTCAGCGCGCCATATGAGCCCCGGATCTTGGCCGGATCGACGCCGTCCTCCAGCTGACCGTCATAGGCGTTCTTGCCCAGGCCCGTGCGCTGCGACAGCAGGTCCTCGACCGTCAGGGTGTTCTGGGCGTCGCCCGGCAGGCGCAGGCTGGTGTTGAAGGCCACCAGCGGCTCGGTCAGCGACAGGGCTCCATCAGCCGCCAGCCGGGCGCTGAGGGTCGACGAAACGGTCTTGGACAGCGAGGCCCATCGGAACACGGTGCGGGAGTCGACCTTGTCGCCGCCTTCGGTGGTGCGGCCATAGCCGTGGACAAAAGACAGTCGCCCCTTCTCGACCACGGCCACGGCCAGGCCTTCCATGGTCTTGTCGGCGGCCATGGCCGTGATGCGGGCGTTCAGGGCGTCGTAGTCGATATCGCCATGCCAGGCGGACGGCTTCTCCGGGGTGTTCAGCGCCGCCTGCTCGATCGCCTCGGACACCGCCTTGGGGGCCTTCTTCAGAAACGGTAGGGTCGCCAGGCCGCCGACCAGGACAAGGCCCGCCGCGCCGCCGGCGATCCATTTCAGGCGCCGACGCTTTTCCCACTCGCTCTGCCAGATCCTCGACACGGCGCGTAAACTCTTGAACTGGATTGGAAACCGATCACGGCGAGGCGCACGCAGCGACTCGTTCCGTCCGGTCTTCTTCTAGCGACAACGCCCGTGATATGCGCCGAAAAAGGGGCGAAGTGGCGGGTCCTAGCCGAACAGGGCCTTGTAGAGATCGCGCGGATTCACCGGCTTTTCCACCCACCCCGTCATGCCCGCCTCGCGGCAGGCGGCGACCTCCGCAGGCGAGGCGCCGCCGGTGACGGCGATGATCGGCGTCAGCCGGTTGGCGCCGTCCTCGCGCAGGCGGCGGGAGGCCTCCAGCCCGTCCATGCCGGGCATGCGGACGTCCATCAGGATGGCGTCGAAGATCTGCCGCTCGGCCGCCAGCAGGGCCGCCTGGGCGTCCTCGGCGGTTTCCACGCGCGCGCCGAACGCCTCCAGCATCTGGCGCAGGGCGCGGCGGTTGATGTCGTGGTCATCGACGACCAGGATCACCGGCGCCTCGTCGCGCACGGCCAGGGCCTGGACATCGTCCTCGGGCGGCTCGACGGGCGCAGCGCCCTCGGGCGCGGGCAGGCGCAGGGTGAAGCGCGCGCCGCCGTCCGGAACATTGGCGGCCGTCAGCTCGCCGCCCATCAGCCGAGCCAGGTCGCGGCTGATCGACAGGCCAAGACCCGTGCCGCCGAAGGCCCGGGCGGTCTCGGCGCCCAGTTGCTCGTAGGGGCTGAACAGGCGCTCGATCTGGTCGTCCTTCAGGCCGGGGCCGGTGTCGCGCACGACGATGGCCACCTGGCGCGGCCGCTCGCGCTCGACGCGGACGTCGACGGTCACCTCGCCCGGTCCATTCCCCCTGCCCTCGGGCGTGAACTTGATGGCGTTGCTGAGCAGGTTGTTTAGGATCTGGCGCGTGCGCATCGGATCGCCCCGCACCCAGCGCGGCAGGGTCTCGACGCCGGTCAGGGTCAGCGCGACGCTCTTGGCCGCCGCGGCGCAGCGCCAGAACTCGACGGCGTCGCCGACCACGGCCGGCAGGTCGTAGTCGACCACCTCGACGCCCATGCGGCCGGCCTCGATCTTTGACAGGTCCAGCAGGTCGTTGAGCAGGGCCCGCATCATCAGCCCGGCGTCGGTGACCAGGGCGGCTGCGCCGTCTCTATCCAGGGCCGCCGCGCCGTTCAGGATGGCGTTGATCGGGGTGCGCAGCTCGTGGCTGACCATGGCGATGAAGGCCGACTTGGCCGCCGTCTGGCGCTCAGCCGCCCGCCTCGCGGCGCGCTCGGCGGCGATGGCCCGCTCAGACCACAGGAAGACCATCGACAAGGTCAGGCAGAACAGGCCGCACCCGATCAGGAAGTAGACGGTGACCGGATCTTGCGCGTCACCAGCGACCAGCGGCGTGACGAACAGATAGGCGATGTGAGGGGCCGCCGCCGCGACGAAGGCGACGAGGCAGCCCTCCGCGCCCATCAGGGCGGTGAAGATCGAGCCGGACAGCAGCAAGACCGCGCCGGCCGCGCCCATCTGGGTGTCCATCGCCCAAAGCGGAATGGCCAGCCAGCCAAAGATCGTCGCCATCAGGAAATCGCTGACGAGATTTAGCGCGACGGCGCGTCCGGGGGCCGCCTCGTTCAGGAAATGGCGCAAGGCCAGGAATTTGGCGGCCTGGACGACGACGAAGACGCCCGACCAGGCAAGCAGGAAGTGCAGGCGCGGCCACACCAGCGCCATCGCGCAGAGGACCAGGACGACCACGAGCCGGAGGGGGATCAGGCGACGCCGCGAAACCGCGGCGGGGCGGTAGGAGTCCGCCAGGTTCTCCCAGAATGCACTCAACGCAACCCCCGTACACGGCGCGCTCTACTCCCGAGAGAGTCCGCACGTCGCGGCCTTTTACGCCAGCAAACCTTTGCACGCACGGGAAAATGGCCCGTTCCGGGTAGCGGAGAGCGCGACAACCTCAGCGGTAGCCACGCCCTCGCCCCTCAAGAACGTCGGGTGGCGGCCCTATTCGCTCTTCGGCGCGCGGCGCACCTCGACGACACGGACCTTGGCGCCGTCCAGCACCAGGGCAAGTTCGCCACGCTTGATCTTCAGGGCGTCGGCCCCGAAGGCGTCGCGGCGCCAGCCGACCAGGGCCGGGGTGGCGGCGTTATCGTCGGCGGCGATCTTCTCCAGGTCCGAGACCGTGGCGATCAGCTTGGAGGCGACCCCCGCCTCCTCCGCCCGCGCCTTCAGCAGCACCTTGAGCAGTTCGACCACGGCGCCGGCGTTTTGCGGCGGCGGCGGACCGGCCCTGTCCATGACCGGAGCGTAGCCCTCGGGATCGGCCAGGGCAACCTTGATCGCGGCCAGCAGGTCCGGGCCGAACTTGCTGCCGCCGAAGCCCTTGGGCACGCCGCGCAGATTGTTCAGCGCCTCCAGGCTGGTCGGCGCCTGGGTGGCCAGCTCGTCGATGGCCTCGTCCTTCAGGATCCGGCCGCGCGGTTGGTCGCGGTTCTGGGCGGTGCGCTCGCGCCAGGCGGCGACGGCCTTGAAGACCGCCAGATACTTCGACGCGGTCTTGCGCGGACGCAGGCGACGCCAGGCCTTCTCGGGATCGACGTCGTAGGCGGCCGGATCCGAGATGGCGGTCATCTCTTCCTCGACCCAGGCCAGACGGCCCGAGGTTTCGAGGCGCTCGCGCAGGGTCGGGAACAGGGCGGCCAGGTGGGTGACGTCGGCCAGGGCGTAGGTCAGCTGGGCTTCGCTGAGCGGCCGTCGGGCCCAGTCGGTGAACCGGCTGGACTTGTCGAGATCGATGCGCAGCATCTGGCGGACCAGGGCGTCATAGGCGATCTGTTCGCCGAAGCCCGCCGCCATGCCCGCCACCTGGGTGTCGAACAGCGGCCTCGGCATGGCCTTCAGGTTGTTGAAGATCTCGACATCCTGGCGGGCGGCGTGGAACACCTTGAGGATGCTCGTGTCGCGCATGACGGCCAGCAGCGGCTCAAGGTCGATGCCCTCGGCCAGCGGATCGATGACGGCTTCGTGCGTGGGCGAGGCGACCTGGATCAGGCACAACTTGGGCCAGTAGGTCGTCTCGCGCATGAACTCGGTGTCGACGGCGACGAAAGGCTCGCCCGCGAGCGCATTACAGAACGCCGCCAGCTCGGCGGTAGTGGTGATCGGCTTCATCGGCTGCTAATAGCCTCGCGCACCCCCGAGTCTGCAAGCGTCAAGACGCGCCCAGCGTCTCGGGAAAGCAAATTTTCCGCGTGTTCGGACGGCTCACCGCCCTCCGATAGACCAGAGCGAGCGCCAGAGCGACCATGAGCGATCAGCCGAACGGCCTTACCTACGCCCAGGCGGGTGTCGATATCGACGCGGGCAACGCCCTGGTGGACGCTATCAAGCCGCTGGCGAAAGCCACCCGCCGCCCCGGCGCGGAAGCCAGCCTGGGCGGCTTCGGCGCGCTGTTCGACCTGAAGGCCGCCGGCTATGACGATCCGCTGCTGGTCACCACCACCGACGGCGTCGGCACCAAGCTGCGCATCGCCATCGACGCGGGCATGCACGCCACGGTCGGCATCGATCTGGTCGCCATGTGCGTCAACGACCTGCTGGCGCAAGGCGCCGAGCCGCTGATGTTCCTGGACTATTTCGCCACCGGCAAGCTGGACATCGAGGTCGCCAAGAGCGTCGTCGCCGGCATCGCCGAGGGCTGCAAGCTGGCCGGTGCGGCCCTGGTGGGCGGCGAGACCGCCGAGATGCCGGGCATGTATAGCGACGGCGAGTATGACCTGGCCGGCTTCTCGGTCGGCGCGGTCGACCGCGACGACGTCCTTCCCAAGCTGGACAAGCAACGCGCCGGCGACATCATCATCGGTCTGGGCTCGTCGGGTCCGCATTCCAACGGCTATTCGCTGGTGCGCCGCGTGGTCGAGCGCTCGGGCCTGGCCTGGGACGCGCCCTGCCCGTTTGAAGACGGCAAGACCCTGGCCGAGGCACTGATGGCCCCGACCCGTATCTATGTGAAGTCGCTGCTGCCGCTGCTGCAGTCGGGTCGCGTCAAGGGCGGCGCCCACATCACCGGCGGCGGCCTGATCGAGAACCCGCCCCGCGCCATCGCCGAGGGCCTGGCCGCCGAGTTCGACTGGAACGCCTGGGCCATGCCCCCGGTGTTCGAGTGGATGGCCAAGGTGGGCGGCGTCTCCGAGCACGAGATGCGCCGTACGTTCAACTGCGGTGTCGGCTTCATCATCATCGTGGCGCAAGCCGACGCTGAGCCTGTCCTGGCCGCCCTGCTGAACGCCGGCGAGGACGCCTTCATCTGCGGCCAGCTGGTCAAGGCCTGAGCCTGAAAGCCCCGCCCTTCGACAGGCTCAGGGTGAGGTTTTCACTCAAGCCGCAGTAGTCCTCATCCTGAGCTTGTCGAAGGACGAGGACGGCTCCACGGAGCTGAAATTATGACCCAACGCACCAAGGTCGCCGTCCTGATCTCGGGCCGGGGCTCCAACATGGAGGCCCTGGTCCGCGCGGCGAAGGCCGACGACTGCCCGTTCGAGATCGCCCTTGTACTGGCCAACAAACCGGACGCCGGCGGCCTGGCCACGGCGGCGGCCGAGGGGATCGAGGCCCTTTGCGTCGACCAGAAGCCCTTCGGCAAGGATCGCGAGGCCCACGAGCGGGCTATCGACGCGGCCCTGCGCGAACGCGGGATCCAGGTCATCGCCCTGGCCGGCTACATGCGCATCCTGACGCCGTTCCTGGTCGACGCCTGGGAGGGACGGATGCTGAACATCCACCCGTCCCTGCTGCCGGCCTATCCGGGCCTGGACACCCACGCGCGCGCCATCGCGGCGGGCGAGGTCGAGGCCGGCTGCACCGTCCACCTGGTCACGGCGGGCGTCGACGAGGGTCCGATCCTGGGCCAGGCCCGCGTGCCGATCCTGGCCGGCGACGACGACCACAGCCTGGCGGTGCGGGTGCTGGAGCAGGAGCACCGGCTCTACGCCGACACGCTGGCCGCGTTCGTCAGGACTCTCTAGACGGACCGCCAGCGCCGCTCGGCCCAGATCGCGCCGCCCAGGACGACCGCCACGGCCGCCCAGAGCGCGGCAGCGCCGATCGTCAGATAGGTCAGAGCGCCCAGCGCGCCGCCGGCCGAAAGCCCCATCCACAGCAGCACGTAGCGCAGCCAGTCCGCGGGCTCGCCGCCGGTGAGCGCGCCGGCGATGCGCTGGCCGGCCTTCACGAGCGCGCCGGTCATGTAGGTCAGGCCCACGGCCACGTCGCCGTTACGCTGAAAGACCGCATTCTCCGCCCCCATCGCCATGGCCACGGCCGTGACGCCGGCGGTGTCGAAGCCGAGGGCCAGCAGGCCCGCGCCCGCCGCCAGCAGCGTCGCCTCCAGGGCCAGAACCGGCGAGCGGCGGTTCTCGCCGAACGCCCGCGCCGTCAGGGCGCCCAGCACCACGCCGGCCACGAACGATCCGACCAAGGTCAGCACGGTCGCCGCCGCCGCCCAGTTGGCGGTGGCCAGGGCCACGCCCAGGCGCGTGGAGTTACCGCTCATGAACGAGACGAAGAAGCCGCCCAGCTTCAGGAAGCCGATCGCGTCGACATAGCCGGCCACGCCCGCCAGCACGACAGCCAGCGCCACCTCGTTCCGTTCGTAGTGTTTCATGGCGACTCCCGACGCAAAGAACCGGTCGGATCGTCACCGATCCGACAGCGTCGCGCCATAGGCCGCTACGGTGTTCCGGCGGACGGCGCCATCATGTCCAGCAGCGCCTTGGCCTGCCGCGCCGCCACGCCGCCATTGGGGTCTGCCGACACCGGCTTGAGCAGTTGGAAGGCGGTTCGCTCGTCGTTCGCGCGCAGGAAGGCAGCCGCAGCGACGAGGCGGATCTTCGCCACCTCCGGCGCCAGCGAGACCGCCCGCCGCAGCAGGGCCAGCCTTTCCGGCGACGGCGTCTCGCCGCTGACCATGGTCTGAGCCAGAAGGAACAGAGTCTGGTAGTCGTTCGGTTCTTCCGCGTCGGCGCGCCTCAGATAGCCCCTGGCCAACACCATCAACGCGGTCTTGCGCGCAGGTTCGGGCTCGGCGGCCGCGCGATAGAGCTTGCTGGTCCCCATCAGCCGCAAGGCCTCCAGATTGCCGGCGTCCTCATCCAGCAACTGTGTCAGCAATTTTTCGCCTTTGTCGCGATCACCCAGCACGATCTCGGCGCGGGCCAGGGCCTGGCGGCTATAGCGCTCGCCCGGCCGGCGCGCCGCCGCTTCGCGGACACGGTTCAGCAGAAAAATGGCATTGCCGCTGGGGCTAGCCTTCAGGCGCTGGATCTCAAGGATCAGATCGTCCGCGCCCTTTGGCATTTTCCGGATCAGGATGGTCGGCGGCGAGCCCTCCGTTCGCGGTAGCGTCGTTCGCACCGGCGGCGTGTCCAAGAAGGCGCGCAGCCCCACGTCCAACGCCTCCGGCGGTTCACCGAACGCCTCGGTCCAGGCGGCCTTCGGATCGGTCGCCCCAGATTCCAGCTTGTCCAGAAAGGTCGCCAGCCGCGCCTTGCGGTCCGGATCGGACCACAGATAGCGGACCAGGAGCGCCGACTGGGCGTCGTAACCCCACGCCCGCGGGTCGGCCGCAATGTCCCGCTCGGCGATCAGGCGGGGAACGGCGTCCAGATTCTTCGCTGCCAGCGCATTGTCGAACAGCGCTGGAATGCCGCCGATAGTCACGTAGTCGGGTCGGATGTCGATGGAGCTGTAATAGACGCCCGCCCCCTTGGTCAGCCAGCGCGGCTGCCGGAAGGGAAAGTTCTCGCTGAAGAAGTGCAGCGCATAGGCGCCCAGCACCCCGTCGTCGCCCAGCGTCTCGTCGACTACCTTATGGAAGGAAAAGCTGTCGCGGACCACGATGGCGAAGATGTCATCCGGTTCGGCGACATCGACCGACACTGCGGAGATCATGGCGTCGGGAATGAAGCGCCGATAGTCCGGATTGATGATGTCGTTGCGCTTGGGCGCCTTCACCAGATAGATCGGAAACTTGCGCGGCGGCGGCGCGTCCAGCTTGCCGTAGAGCGTCCGCAGGACGCGATCCAGGGCCTCGACGTCCTCCGCCGTTCGGCGCGCGATCTCCGGGCCCTCATCGGTATAGACAATGACGTGATCGCTCTCGGCTCGCAGCCATCGCCCTGTGCCCTGCGGATTGACGACCAAGTCACCCCAAGGCTTGGGCGCGGCGGCCATGGCCGGGCTCACCAGCAACCCGGCGGCCAGCAGGCTAGCCGCGAGACCTCGGCCAATCGTCATCCCTACCCCACCGAACGCTTAGCTCCGCAACACGTCGATCCACCCTAAAGCGACCTTCGCTCGTCAGACAACCTTCCGCATCGGCCAAACAAAAAGGCCGGCGGATCGCCCCGCCGGCCTCGATGCGTTGGTAAGGCTGAGCGCCTTAGCCGACGATTTGGTCGTCCGTGAAGAACTGGGCGATTTCGATCGCGGCGTTCTCCAGGCTGTCCGAACCGTGGACCGAGTTTTCGCCGATCGACAGGGCGAACAGCTTGCGGATGGTGCCTTCGGCGGCGTCCTTCGGGTTGGTGGCGCCCATGACGTCGCGATACTTGGCAACAGCGCCTTCGGCTTCCAGGACCTGCACGACAACCGGTTCGGCGATCATCTGGCCGACCAGTTCGCCGTAGAACGGACGCTCGGCGTGGACTTCATAGAACTTCTTGGCTTGGTCTTCGGTCAGGCGCACGCGGCGCTGAGCGACGATGCGCAGGCCAGCGGCCTCGATCACCGCATTGATGGCGCCGGTCAGGTTACGACGGGTGGCGTCCGGCTTGATGATCGAGAAGGTGCGTTCGGTCACGGAGTGATCTCACAGAAAAGTTGTGGATTAGGAGGTTGCGGGCTTATAGCCGGGCGCCTCCTCCCCGCCAACCCCGACGCGTAACCTTCATAAAATGCTTCAGATCCGTGACCTGACCTTCAACGCCTGGGGTCGGAAGTTCTTCGACCATGCCAGCGTCAGCCTGCCGCCGGGCGCCAAGGTCGGTCTGATCGGCCGCAATGGCGTGGGCAAGTCGACCCTGTTCAAGCTGATCCTGGGCCAGCTGCACGCCGGCGACGACGAGATCAGCCTGCCCAAGTCCGCGCGGATCGGCTCGGTGGACCAGGAACACCCGGCCACGCCGTTCACCCTGCTGGACACGGTGCTGGAGGCCGACGAGGAGCGCCACGACCTGCTGACACGGCTGGAGACGGCCGATCCCGAGGCGATGGGCGAGATCTGGGCGCGTCTGATCGAGATCGATTCCGACGCCGCCCCCGCCAAGGCCTCGGAAATCCTGGTGGGTCTGGGCTTCACGCAAGATGACCTGGCGCGTCCGATGAGCGAGTTCTCCGGCGGCTGGCGGATGCGCGTGGCCCTGGCCGCAGCGCTGTTCGCCGAGCCGGACATGCTGCTGCTGGACGAACCAACCAACTATCTCGACCTGGAAGGCGCGCTGTGGCTGGAGGCGAGGCTCCAGAAGTACCCGCACACGGCCCTGATCGTCAGCCACGACCGCGAACTGCTCAACAACAGCTGTACGCACATGCTGCACCTGGCCGGCGGCAAGCTGGAACTCTACACCGGCGGCTACGACGACTTCGAGAAGCGCCGCGCCGAGAAGGCTCGCCTGCAACTGTCGGCCAAGGCCAAGCAGGACGCCGAACGCGCCCACCTGCAGGCCTTCGTCGACCGCTTCAAGGCCAAGGCCTCGAAGGCCGCCCAGGCCCAGTCGCGCATGAAGCGCCTGGCCAAGATGGAGCCGGTGTCGACCACGATCGAGGAGCGTGTCGCGCCCTTCACCCTGCCCTCGCCGCCGCGCCCGCTGGCGCCGCCGCTGATCCGCCTGGAACGGGCGAATGTGGGCTATGAGGAAGGCCGCTCGATCCTCAAGAACCTCAACCTGCGCATGGACCTGGACGACCGCATCGGCCTGCTGGGCGTCAACGGCGCGGGCAAGTCGACCTTCGCCAAGATGATCGCCGGCGCGCTGGGCGTGCAGTCGGGCGAATTCCACCGCGACCGAAAGATGAAGGTCGGCTGGTTCCACCAGCACCAGATCGAGGCGATGGATCCGGTGGACACCCCGCTCGAGATCATCCGCCGCGCCATGCCGGACGCGTCGGAGAGCTCGCGCCGCTCGAAACTGGCCCAGTTCGGCCTGGGCTTCGAGAAGCAGGAGACCACGGTGGCCAACCTGTCGGGCGGCGAGCGTGCCCGGCTGCTGCTCAACATGGTGGCGATGGAAGCGCCACACATGCTGATCCTCGACGAACCGACGAACCACCTGGACATCGACTCGCGTCGCGCCCTGCTGGACGCACTGAACGATTACAGTGGCGCGGTGATCCTGATCACCCACGACCGCTCGCTGATGGAGCTGGTCGCCGACCGCCTGTGGCTGGCCGCCGACGGCACGGTGAAACCCTTCGACGGCGACATGGACGACTACGCCAAGTTCGTGCTGGACCGCGCCAAGCAGGCCGTGAAGCCGACCCAGGTGGCCCGCGCCCCCGAGCCGGCGGCTTCCGCGCCGAAGAAGTCCGTCGCCATCGAGCCCCTGAAGCGCAAGATCGAGGCCGCCGAGCAGGTGGTCATGCGCACCACGCGCCAGGTGAACGAGCTGGAAGCCCAGTTGGCCGACCCGCAGCTCTACAAGAATCCGACCAAGGTGGCCGAGCTGACCAAGCGCCGCGACAACGCCAAGGCCAAGCTGGACGAGGCCGAAGCGACCTGGATGACCCTGGCCGAGGAACTGGCGGCGGCGGAGGCCTGAGCTTCACGAGAGACATCGAGGGTTTAGGGTAAACCCTCGTGAACCAAGAAGTTTAGCGCTTCCGCGACATCTGGCGGCGCAGGGTGCGCCGCATGAGCACCGCCCATCCTCGCAACCATGTCGTGGCCAATCCGGAAGGCTTGTCCGCGTCCTCGGTCCTGGAAGCGTTCGCCGACTGGGTGAACGCTCGGATCGGCGAGGCCATGCGAATTGAGATGGACCTGGCCTTCCGAGACCGCCCGTTCGACATCGTGGTCGGCCGCGTCCCGCCCCTGATCGGCTGGGAGCACAAGTTCATCCAGCCCGGCGCCGCCGCGCCCAAGGGCAAGATGTGGACGGTCTATCGCCTGCACGACCAGACCGGCCGCCCGGCCCATCTGCCCCACTCCGGCGACTTGGTCGAAGACCTGACGCCTCTGCTGGGCGAGCTGGGCTATCTGGGCGTCTTCGAAGACGGCGTGGCGATGTTCCCCGGCGTCGGCAAGCGCTAGGCGTTGGCGGGCGTGGGTTCGCTCATCGCCTCGGCCAGGGTCGACAGCAGGGATATCACGGTCAGCGGCTTGGGCGTCGCGCCGTCGAAGACCGGGTCCAGCGGCCCCATCCGAACATCGGCCGAGAAGGCGATGATCGGCGCCCCGGCGCTGGGTCCCCGCCCTGCCCGGATCCGCAGGGCGGCCGAGACGCCGTCCAGGCGCGGCATCCGCAGGTCCATCAGGATGGCGTCGTAGGGCGCGGCGGCGGCGGCGGCGACTCCCTCCTCACCGTCCACCGCCTCGGCGACCTCCACTCCGACGGCTTCCAGCACCGAGCGGACCAGCTCGCGGTTGCCGGCGTTGTCGTCGACCACCAGCACGCGGCTGCCGGGCGGCGGCAGGGGGATGTCGTCCTCGGCCTGCTCCTCATCGTCGGCCTGGGCGACATGGGCCGGGATCTCGAACCAGAAGCGCGCGCCCCGGCCCTCTTCGCTTTCGACGCCGATCTCGCCGCCCATCAGCTCGACGAGCCCCTTGGAGATGGCCAGGCCCAGGCCGGCGCCGCCGTGCTGGCGGTTCAGGGCCGCGTCGATCTGGGAGAAGCGCGCGAACAGCAGCGCCTGATCCTCGGCCGCCACGCCACGCCCGGTGTCGACCACGGCGATGCGCAAGCGGTTCTCGTGGTGAACGACGGCGAGGCTGACCTTGCCCGTCTCGGTGAACTTCACCGCGTTGCCGACCAGGTTGACCAGCACCTGGCGCACGCGCTCAGGGTCGATCATCACGTGAGGCGGCAGCGCCGTCAGGCCGTCGGCCGCGAGCGCAAGGCCCTTGGCCATGGCGTCGGCGCCGCTCAGCTCCAGCACCTCGGCGACCAGATCGGCGACGCTGGTCGGGCGGGCATTCAGCGCGATGCGCCCGGACTCCAGCCGCGAGAAGTCTAGAATGTCGTTGATCGTCGTCAGCAGGGTCTGGCCGCCGGTGGCGATGCGGTCGAGATATCGGCGCGCGCGGGGCGACAAATCCGGCTCGTCGGCCGCCAGGTTGGCGAAGCCGATGACAGCGGTCAGAGGCGTGCGCAGTTCGTGGCTCATGTTCGCCAGGAACTCGCCCTTCACGGCGGCGGCGGCCTCGGCCTCGGCGCGCGCGGCGCGGAGATCCAGCTCCAGCGTCTTTCGGGCGGTGACATCACGGATGATGTCGGTGATGCCAGTGGGCTCGCCGGTCACAGGATCGCAGACCAGGGTCGGACGCGCCTCCAGCCAGATCATCGCGCCGTCCTTGCGGAACACACGATATTCGACGGCCTCGGCCGGCGGCGGAGCGACGCCCCGCGGAGAGTTCCGCTGGGCGTCGACGACACGGCGGAGTTCAGCGCGGTCGTCGTCGTGCAGAATCTCGAGCGCGCGCGCGCCGAGCAGTTCTTCCGGCTCGTAGCCGACGATGACCCTCGCCGCTGGCGAAATATAGGTCATCTGCCCGTGGAGATCGCTGTGGGCGATGATGTCGAGGGCGTTCTCGGCCAGCAGGCGGAACTGGGCCTCGCTGCGTGCGGCGGCGGCGCTGGTCTCGACCAGCTCGGCCATGATCGCGCGGCGCTGACGCTGGAAGGCGGCCACCGGCAGGGCGACGAAGGTCGAGACGGCCAGGAACAGCTGCAGCATGGTCGACTGGGTGGCCGAGCCCGACAGGATCAGGTGGATGGGTCCGCGGCCGGCGATGGTCAGGACGAGCGCGATCGCCGCCACCAGCACCACGCCCAGAACCGCGCCCAGCACCTCCTGGCGCCAGGCCGCCAGGAACATGACCGGCGGCACCATGAACAGCATCGGGTATTTGGTCTGGCCGAAGACCACGGCGGTCATCAAGCCACAGGCGACGATCGACAGGACGCCGTCGCGGGTCAGCGGGCGCTCGCGCAGATAGAGCTTCGCCCTGAACAGCACCAGCAGGCAGGGGCCAATGGTCAGCATGCCCAGGATGTCGTTCAGCACCCAACCCGTGACGTTGCTCAGCAGGCCGCCGCCGCGCATCAGGGTGTGGATCGAGGCGGCGATGGTTCCCAAGATCGTCGGCGCCAGGAAGCCGCCCAGAAGGACGAAGGCCAGCATGTCGCGCGGCCGGCCCAGGTCGATCGCCTCGCCCGTCATCCGGCGCACCGCGACAGCGGCCATCAGGCCTTGGGAGACATTCAGGGTGGTCAAGATGGCGTTGAGCGTCGGCCTGTCGCCGGCATGGGCGCCGGCCGCCAGGGCGCCCAGCAGCGCGCCGACCACCAGCGCGGGCCACCGCCGCGTCGGCGACGACAGCAGGCACGCGGCCAGAAAGCCGTTCGACAGCCAGATGGGCGTAACGTGATCGTAGGCGCGGGGAATCTCGACGCAGAGATAAGCTAAGCCGGCGAAACCAAAGGCGACGCCGACGGCGGCCAGCAAGGTGGCCGCCAAGTTATCATCGGTCTTGGATCCGATCTTCGGGAGGTCGACCATGCGCTGAACCAGCCGGCGCAGAATCCCCGGCGAGTCGGTTATTTCATCGGAACCGGGAAAACGCCAGAAAAGCTTGGAAGACCATGTTTTCTAACCGCACTTCACTTCCTGGACGACGCCTGTATCCGCGTTGAACAGGATATTCAGGCGATCGGCGCGGTAGTCCATGGTCACCGGGCAGGTCGTGCAGGCCACGCGCCAGCGCGACGGGTCGACCGGCGCTGGCAGGCTGGTGCGCGGCTTGCCGACGAAGGCCTGAGCATCTTTCAGGCCGCATTGGTCCTTGGCCGCTTCCGACGACGAGGCCGGCGGCTTGGCGGGCAGCGCGATGGCCGGCGGCGCGGTGGGCGTGCTGGGCGGCGGCGGAGGGGCCGGCTCGGGCGCGCTGGAGCACGAGGCCAGGACCAGACCCAAAGCCATTGCGGCCCCGATACCCGAGATCACGCGCATCATGCCTGCTTCTCCCAACCGCGTTCGGCGCCCTGGCGCCAGTAGGACACCGGATGCCCGGCCTTCTTGAAGACGGACCAGCGTCCGCGCGCCATGGCCAGCGCCTGGTCATCCCGGCCGTCGAACAGCAGGATGCAGCGCGAAACCCCGGCCAGATCGCCCGGCTCGGCCCCGTCGATCAGGAACAGCGCGTCACCGGCGTTCGGGTTGCCGTCCTCGGCGGTCAGCAGCACGGGCTGGCGCTCGGCCATCGGCTCGCTGGCCAGGCCGTGCGGCAGGAAGCTGTCTTCGCGCCAGGTCCACAGGTGCTGGTCCAGCGCCTCCATCCGACGGGGATCGCCGCCGCGCACCAGCGCCTTCCAGCCCCTGCCCAGCGTCTTTTCCAGAAGCTCGGGCAGCACCGCCTCGAGCGGCGAACGCTCCAGGTGGTAGAACCAGACCTCGCACGGCGCGGCGGTCATGCTCAGCCTTCGTAGGCGTCGGCGACGAGGCGGTTGAGCAGGCGCACGCCGTAGCCGGCCGCGCCGTCCGGGACGGTCGGGTCGGTGGAGGGCTTCTTCCAGGCCACCGAGGCGATGTCGAGGTGAGCCCACGGCACATTGTTGACGAAGCGCTGCAGGAACAGGCCCGCCGTGATCGAGCCGGCCGGGCGGCCGCCGATGTTCTTCATGTCGGCGATCGGGCTTTCGATCTGCTTCTCATAGGACGCCGGCAGCGGCAGGCGCCACAGGGGCTCGCGCTCGCCCTTGCCGGCGGCGAGAAGTTTCTCCGACAAGCCGTCGTTATTGCTGAACAAACCGGCGTAGTCGTGACCCAGCGAGATGATGATCGCGCCGGTCAGGGTGGCCAGGTCGATCATGAACTGCGGCTTGAAGCGTTCCTGGCAGTACCAGAGGGCGTCAGCCAGCACGAGGCGGCCCTCGGCGTCGGTGTTGATGACCTCGATCGTCTGGCCCGACATCGAGGTGACCACGTCGCCCGGACGCTGGGCGTTGCCGTCAGGCATGTTCTCGACCAGGCCCAGGATGCCGATGGCGTTGACCTTGGCCTTGCGGCCGGCCAGGGCATGCATGACGCCGGTCACGGCGGCCGCGCCGCCCATGTCCCACTTCATGTCTTCCATGCCGTCAGCCGGCTTGATCGAGATGCCGCCGGTGTCGAAGGTGACGCCCTTGCCGACGAAGGCGATGGGTTGAGCGTTCTTGTCCGCCCCGCCCAGCCATTTCATGATCACCAGCTGGCTCTCGCGGCGGCTTCCCTGCCCCACGCCCAGCAGGCTGCCCATGCCCAGTTCGGCCATCTGGGCCTCGCCCAGGATTTCGACTTCCAGGCCCAGGCTCTCGAGGCTCTTGGCGCGCGCCGCGAACTCCTCGGGGTGCAGGATGTTGGCCGGCTCGGACACCAGATCGCGGCTGAAGACGATGGCGTCGGCCAGGGCGGCCAGGGGCTCGTAAGCCTTCTGGGCCTTGATCGGGTCGGCGGCGGCGACCTTGACCACCTGGACCGAGGGCTTCTTCTCGGCCTTTTCGGTGGTGCGATACTTGTCGAAGCGATAGGCCGCCAGACGCGCGCCGAACGCGGCGCGCGCGGCGCTCTCGGCGTCGGCGCCCAGCTTCAGCACCAGTTCGGTGACGCCCGTGGTCTTCACAGCCTGATAGGCCGAGGCGGCGGCGGTCTCGACCGCTTCCGGCTCCACCGCGCCCGAGCCGTCGACGCCGACCAGCACCAGGCGGGCGGCTTCCAGCCCGTGCGGAGCGACGAGATCCAGGGTCTGGCCCTTGGCGCCGGTGAAGCGGCCACCGGCGATGGCGCGCGCCAGGGCGCCGCCGGTCGACTCATTGGCCGCCTTGGCCTCCGGCGACAGGGCCGCGCCCTCGTGGGCCAGGACGGCAAGGGCGGCCGTGGCGCCGGCCTGGGTGTCGACGGGGACGAACTCGATACGCATGCCGCGCTCCTGCATTTGGGCGACGTCTAGATGGCGTGCTAGGACGCGCCGCCACTCATCTTCAACTAGGCGGCATAGTCCAATGCCGCGCCATAGAAAAGGCTCCGTTGCCCCCCACTCGGCACAGCTAAGTCAGCTCACCGGTTGTGCGGACGCGAAGCCCCCGTGTAGAACGACCCATCTTCGGGGTTCGTCCCACGAATCCATCCGCCCGAACCCCCACTAGATGCGCCTCATAGAACGCTATCTCTTCCGCCAGTTGTTGGGTCCGACGCTGTTGGCGACGGCGGCCCTGGTGGCGCTTGCGCTGCTGGCGCGCAGCCTGTCGGAGTTCGACGTCCTGGTGGAACAGCGCCAGAGCGCGCTGGTGTTCCTGAAGATCATCGTCCTGGCCCTGCCCCAGCTGCTGGGCATCATGATGCCGCTGGCCCTGTTCGTGGCCGCGCTGGTGGCGCTGAACCGTCTGCACACCGAGCAGGAGATCGTCGTCTGCTTCGCCGGCGGCATGAGCCGATGGAGCGTCATCTCGCCGGCCATGCGCCTGGCGGTGATCGCGGCCCTGATATCGCTGGTGTCGGGCCTGTGGCTGCAGCCTTGGAGCGCCCGCCAGATCCGCGAGACGTCTTTCGACATCAAGACCGACGTCGCCTCGACCCTGGTCCAGCCGGGCCAGTTCACCGAGCCGGGCCCGGGCCTGACCGTCTATGCGCAGTCGATCGACCGCGACAACAAGATCCAGAACCTGTTCATCCACCAGGACACGGCCAACGGCGGCGCCTCGACCTATTCGTCGCGCGAAGCCGAGATCGCTACCCGCAAGGGCGAGCCGGTGCTGATCATGCGCCATGGCTCCAACCAGCAGTTCTCGCGCCAGGGCGTGCTGCAATACACCTCGTTCGACGAGTACACCTTCGACCTTTCCAGCCTGTCGCATACCGACGAGCTGCTGCACTACAAGATCGCCGACCGCTATCCGCACGAGCTGTTCTTCCCCGACCTGACCCAGGACTGGGAGCAGAGGAACAAGGGCAAGCTGCTGGCCGAGGGCCATTCGCGCTTCGCCGCCCCGCTCTACAACATCGCCCTGATGACCATGGCCCTGGCGGCCGTGCTGGGCGGCTCGTTCAGCCGCATGGGCTATGGCAAGCGGATGGCCGCCGTCGGCGCCGCCGCCGCCGTAGTCCGCATCGTCGGCTTCGGCGTGCAGGCCGCCTGCGAGGACAGCGCCTGGCTGAACGTCCTGCAGTACATGGTGCCGCTGGCCGCCATGTGGTGGAGCCTGGCGCAGATTTTCCGCCAGAAAGTCTCCAAGCGTCGCGCCGCCCGGATGGCCCAGGCCGCCCCCGCCCTTTCGGGAGCCGCGTGATGCTGACCATGGGCATGCTGGAACGCTACGTCCTCAAGCGCACCATGAGCGCACTGGTGGCGGCCCTGGCCGTGCTGGGCGCGATGGTGATGCTGATCGCCTTCGTCGACATCGCCCGCAATGTCGGGACTCGCGCCGACGCCAGCTTCTTCCAGCTGCTGTACCTGACCGTCCTGCAGTCCCCGGCCACCATCCTGGTGCTGGCCCCGTTCGTGTTCCTGTTCGGCACCATGTGGGCCTTCGTCGAGCTGAACCGGCGCAGCGAGCTGATCGCCATGCGCGCGGCCGGTGTGTCGGCCTGGCGGTTCATCATGCCCGCGGCGATGGCCTCGTTCTTCATCGGCCTGCTGAGCATCACCCTGCTCAACCCGCTGACCACGGCCATGACCGCCAAGTTCGAGACCGAGCGCGATCGGGTCATGAACGGCTATCTCAAGGAAACCCCCAAGGGCATCTGGCTGCGCCAGGGCGACGACAAGACTCAGATCGTCATCCGCGCCCGCGCGCGCGACCTGGTCGACGGCTCGGTGCGGCTGAAGGGCGTGTCACTGTTCGTCTACAGCCTCAACGCCAAGGGCGTGATGGACTTTACCCGCCGGATCGAAGCCAACGAGGCGCGGCTGGAGCCGGGCTTCTGGCGCCTGACCGGCGTGCGCGAGGCCACGCCCGGCGCCGGGGCGATCCGCTCAGACAGCCTGTCGATCCCCTCGAACCTCGACGACCGCACCGCCTCGGAGCGCTTCAACACGCCGCAGGCCGTAGCGCTTTGGCGTTTGCCGGCGACGATCCAGCGCACCGAGGACGCAGGGTTCTCGGCCGCGCCGTTCAAGCTGCGCCTGCAGCAGGACCTGGCCACGCCGATCCTGTTCGCCGCCATGTCGGTGCTGGCGGCGGCGTTTTCGCTGCGCCTGATGCGGCTGGGCGGCCTGGCCGCGCTGGCGGGTTCTGGCGTCGCCCTCGGCTTTGGGTTCTTCTTCTTCAACGAGCTATGCAGCACCTTGGGCAAGGCCGATGTTCTGGCCCCGTTCATCGCCGCATGGACACCGCCAACCGTCGCGCTTTTGGCGGGCTTCACTTTGCTTTGCTATACGGAAGATGGGTGAGTCATTGCTTCCAGGGTCATTCATGACTGAAACGCGTCCCAGCGTCCCGTCCGCCTGCCGCGCGCTGCTGTTCAGCGGCGCGGCCTGGCTGGCGTTCGTCTGCGCCGGCGCGGCCCACGCCCAGCAAAGCCTGGCCACGATCCCGCCGACGCCGGTGGTCCCCGCCACGCCGTCCGACGGCCTGACGGATGAGGGCTATTACCTCGAGTCCGACCTGCTGATCCGCGACGACGTGAACCAGATCATGACCGCGCGCGGCAAGGTGCAGAGTCGCTACCAGGGCCGCACCCTGCGCGCCGACGAGGTGATCTATAATTCCAAGACCGGCGAGATCACTGCCAACGGCCACGTCCAGTTGATCAATCCCGACGGGACGGCCGAGTTCGCCGACCACATGGAAATCGACAAGGACATGAAGGCGGGCTTCGCCCAGAACTTCGCGGCCCGCCTCGACCAGAACATGAAGATCGCGTCGGTCTCGGCTGTGCGGCGCAACGCCAACATCCAGGAACTGAACCGGGCGATCTACACCCCGTGCGAGGTCTGCGCCGACAAGCCGACCCCGACCTGGTCGGTCTCGGCCGACAAGATCGTACAGGATAAGCAGAAGCAGCTCATCTACTACAAGAACGCCACCATCCGTCTGTGGGGCGCGCCGATCCTCTACATGCCGCTGTTCTGGCACCCGGATCCGCAGGCCAAGCGCAGCTCGGGCTTCCTGGCGCCAAAGATCGACTTCTCCAAGGGCCGGGGCACCTCGTACAACCAGCCCTACTACTATGTGATCTCGCCGTCCTCGGACGTGATCATCGCCCCGCAGATCAGCACGGGCGTCAATCCGTTCCTGAACGTGAACTATCGCAAGCGCTTCTACTCGGGGACGATCGAGGCGCGCGGCGGCTTCACCTACGACAAGGACTTCGACATCCACGGCGACCGCTTCGGTCAGTCGACGGCCCGCAGCTACATCCTGGCCAACGGCAAGTTCGACATCAACGAGAAGTGGAAGTGGGGCTTCACGGCCGAACGCGTCTCCGACGCCCTGCTGTTCGACAAGTACAAGGTCAACGACGTCTACGTGCAGCGCGGCCTGTTCACGAGCGACGACCATCGCCTCGTGTCGCAGCTCTACGCCACCCGCCAGGACGCGCGTTCGTGGTTCTCGGTCTCGGCCGTCTCGATCCAGGGCCTTCGCGTCGTGGGCATCAACCCGACGACCAACTCGGCCAACGCCTTCGAAAACAGCGGCGCCTTCCCGTTGATCGGCCCGCTGGTCGAGGCCCGCTGGGAGCCGGACAGCCCGGTGCTGGGCGGCCGCCTGCGCCTGCAGGGCTCGGGCGTCATGCTCAACCGTTCGGAGTCGCAGTACGGCGAACCGCCCTACTACCTGCCCGACTACAAGGGCCAGAGCGGCGTCGACTCCACCCGCGCCAGCTTCAAGGCAGACTGGCGGTCCAGCACGATCGTCGGCAACGGCCTGAAGGTTTCGCCCTTCGCCCAGGCGCGCGGCGACGCCTATTCGATCAAGTCCTACATCACGCCGGCGGCCGCGGCCCTGGGTGACGACACCAAGGACACCTATACCCGCGCTGTGGGCGTGGGCGGCGTCGACTTCACCCTGCCGTTCTACAAGCCGTTGAAGAACGGCGGCAGCGTCGTGCTGGAGCCCCTGGCCCAGGTCGCCGTCGGCTCGGACAGCTCGCGCGTAACGACCGTCGTGGCTCGCAACGGAACGACGACCTACCTCTACAACGAGGACAGCGCGACCCTGGAGTTTGACGAGACTAACCTGTTCCAGGCCAACAAGTCTCCGGGCTTCGACCTCTATGAGGGCGGACAGCGCCTCAACCTCGGCGGCCGCGCGACCTACACTCTGCCGGGCGGCCGCAGCGGCAGCATCCTGGTCGGCCGCAGCTTCCGCTCCGAGTTCGATCCGCTGATCCCGGCCCGCACCGGCCTGCAGAGCAAGTCGTCCGACTGGATCGTGGCCGCCACGGTCACCCCGATCCGCGGGATCACCGCCTTCGCCCGCACGCGCCTCGATTCGGACACCCAGGAAATCCGTCGCCTGGAAACGGGCATCGACGCCTTCACCAAGCGCGGCTACGCCTCAGTGCGCTATCTGAAGGACGAGCTGGACTCCAACGGCAACCGCCAGGAAAACTTCGAAGCCCGCGGCGAGCTGAAGTTGACCAAACACTTCTCGCTGACCACCTTCGGTCAGCGCGACATGGTGGCCGACGTCTGGCGCCGCCGTGACTTGGGCGTCGCCTACCAGGACGACTGCATCCGCATCGACGTCATCTACCAGCAGCAGGACCGCTACGCCTCGACGGCCAACGGTCTTCGCCTGCAGCCTGACCATACGATCGTGTTCAGCCTTTCGTTCGCCACATTGGGCGCAGCAGGATACGGGACCAAATGAGTGAACACGTCTTGGGGGGGCGTGCCGCGTCCGCGCGCGTCCGCCCGGTGTGTCTCGGGGGCGACGACCACTTGGTCGACCAGGGGGAAACGTCAGATTTGGCGTTCGTCACTTCGGAAAACATGATAACCGACCGCGCCCCCCGGGTGCGGCCAGGGACTAGAGGAACGACACTATCCATGCGGTCTGCGCGTAGCGTCACGACTTTCGCGGCCGGCGCCGCGTCCATTCTCGCCCTGACCGTGGCGAGCCTCGGCCTGCCCGCTCAAGCCCTCCAGGCCCAACAGCCGGCGGCGGCGCCCCCGCAGGTGGCGGCTCCGCCCGCCCAGGCTGCGCCAGCGGCTCCGGTGAACCCGCTGTCCGAGAGCGTGGCGGCGGTCGTCAACGACGAGATCGTCTCCAGCTATGACCTGATGCAGCGCATGCGCCTGCTGATGGCCACCTCGGGGATGCAGCCCACTCAGGAGAACCTGCCGCAGATCGAGCAGGAAGCCCTGCGCTCGCTGATCGACGAGCACCTGCAGATGCAGGAGCTGAAGCGCCTCGAGAAGCAGCAGAAGATCACGATCATCTCGACCGACAAGGAAGTCGACGAGCAGATCGGCGACATCGCCCAGTCCAACAAGATGAGCGCCGACCAGCTGAAGCAATCGCTGGTCCAGCAAGGCATTGGCCTGGACACCTGGCGCGCTCAGCTGCGCGCCGACTCCTCGTGGCAGAGCTGGATCCAGGGCCGCTACGGTTCGCGCCTTCGCATCGGCGAGGACCAGGTCAAGGCTTACCAGAAGCGCCTCGCCGACGCCGCGGCCAAGCCGCAGTATCAGGTCAGCGAAGTCTTCCTCGACGCCGCCCGTGTCGGCGGCATGGAAGTCGCCACCAACGGCGCCGCCCAGCTGCTGAACCAGATGCAGCAAGGCGCGCCCTTCGCGGCCGTCGCCCGCCAGTTCTCGGGTTCGGCAACGGCCGCCAACGGCGGCGACGTGGGCTGGGTCAGCCCGGGCGAAATGCCGCCGGAAGTCGACGCCGCGCTCGAAGAGCTGCGCCCCGGCCAGCTGTCCAAGCCGATCCAGGTCAAGGACGGCGTCTACATCGTCTATCTACGCGACAAGCGCGCCGGCTCGAAGACGGCGATCGTCGACCTCAAGCAGGTCGCCGCGCCGCTGGCCGCCGACGCCACCGAGGCCCAGGTCGCCGCGGCTACCAAGCTGCTGACCGACCTGAAGCCCAAGATCACCAACTGCCAGACGCTGGAAGCCACCGCCGGCAAGGTGGACGGCCTGGTCGCCGGCGACCTTGGCGAGGCCGAGATCACCGATCTGGCCCCCGCCTTCCAGGAAGCCGCCAACAAGCTGGACGTCGGCCAGATCTCGGATCCGATCCGCACCGACGCCGGCATGCACCTGATCGCGGTCTGCGGTAAGCGCCAGGGCGGCGCCAACGCCCCGTCGCACGACCAGATCGAAAACCGCCTGCGCGGCCAGCAGCTGGCGCTGATCTCCAAGCGCTACCTGCGCGACCTGCGCAACCAGGCGACCATCGAGACCCGATAGGCCAGAACCCGGTGCCCCTCCGCCCCCTCGCTCTCAGCGCCGGTGATCCCGCCGGCGTCGGCGCGGAGATCATCGCCAAGGCCTGGGCCGCCCTGCGTCAGGACGGCCCGACCTTCGTGGTCGTGGGCGACGCCCAGCTGCTGGCCTCGGCCGGAGGCGGGGTAAAGGTTCGCGCCGTGACCGGTCCGGACGAGGCCGTCGGCGTCTTCGCCAACGCCCTGCCGGTCATCGACATTCCCGTCCTATCGCCGGTCATTTCCGGCCAGCCCTCCCCCGCCTATGCGCCCCAGGTGATCCGCTGGATCGAGACCGGCGTCGGGCTGGCGCTGTCCGGCGCCGTCTCGGGCCTGGTCACCGCGCCGATCGCCAAGGCGCCGCTCTACGAAGCCGGCTTCAAGTTTCCGGGCCACACCGAGTTCCTGGCCGAGCTGACCGTCGACGAGACGTTCGACGGCGCGCGCGGGCCGGTGATGATGCTGGCCGCTGGCGATCTGCGGGCGACCCTGGTGACCATACACACGGCCATCGCCAAGGTCCCGGCCGCCCTGACCATCGAGAAGGTGGTCACCAGCGGCCTCGTCACCGCCCAGGCCCTGCGCAAGGACTTCGGCATTGCCTCGCCGCGCCTGGCGGTCGCCGCCCTCAACCCGCACGCCGGTGAAGGCGGGGCCTTGGGCCGCGAGGAAATCGAGATCATCGCCCCCGCCGTCCGCGCCCTGAAGGACCTGGGCGTCGACGCCTTCGGGCCCGCCCCGGCCGACAGCCTGTTCCACCCCGCCGCCCGCCTCGGCTATGACGGGGTGCTGTGCATGTATCACGACCAGGCCCTGATCCCGGTCAAGATGCTCGACTTCTGGGGCGGGGTGAACATCACCCTGGGCCTGCCGATCGTACGCACCTCGCCCGACCACGGCACCGGCTTCGACATCGCTGGACGCGGCGTCGCCCGTCCCGATAGCCTGATCGCCGCCATCAAGCTGGCGGCCGACATCGCCGCCCGCCGCGGCGCCTGAAAGATAGAGACGATGAGCCTGGCCGACCTGCCGCCCCTGCGCGAGGCCCTGGAGCGCCACGACCTGCTGGCCCGCAAGAGCTTCGGACAGCACTTCCTGCTGGACCTGAACATCACGCGCAAGATCGCCCGCATGGCGCAGGTTGGCGAAGGCGACACCGTAGTCGAGGTCGGTCCTGGTCCCGGCGGCCTGACCCGCGCCCTGCTGGAAACCGGCGCCCGCGTCGTGGCCATCGAGAAGGACAGCCGCTTCCTGCCCCTCCTGTCAGAGCTCGCCGAGGTCGCCGACGGCCGCCTGGAGCTGGTCGAGGGCGACGCCCTGAGGGTCGATGCGCTGAAGGCCGCCGGCGGGCCGGCCCACGTCGTTTCCAACCTGCCCTACAATGTCGGCACCCAGCTGTTGATCAACTGGCTCACGGGCCCCTTCAAGCCGCTGTCGATGACCCTGATGTTCCAGAAGGAAGTCGCCGAGCGCATCGTCGCGCAGACGGACGACGACGCCTACGGCCGCTTGGCCGTCATCTCCCAGGTGCTGTGCGACGCCAAGATCGTCATGGACCTGCCGGCCAAGGCCTTCACCCCGCCGCCCAAGGTCGCCTCAGCCGTGGTGCGCCTCGTGCCCAAGGCCGACCCGCCGCCGGCCGACCTGATCGCCGCCCTCGAACGCGTCACCGCCGCCGCCTTCGGCCAACGCCGCAAGATGCTGCGCTCCAGCCTGAAGGGTCTGGGGGGCGGCGACCTCTGCGAGAAGGCCGGGATCAGCCCCGACGTTCGCGCCGAGGTGGTCGACCTGGCCGGCTTCCTGGCGCTGGCGCGGGCGAGCCTGGGCTGAGGCGTGTCGAGCCGCTACGGCCTCTCCGTCAGAGCTGCGCAGATCAGCGACGCGGAGGGCTTGGCCGAACTGCTGTCGACCGCCGGCCAAGCCGTCGCCAAGGACCGGCTGGCGCAACGCCTGCCCGCCCTTCTTGACCAGCCCGGCGTCCTGCTGATCGCCGAGGAATGGGGGCCGCCCTCCGGCGTCATCGCGGCGCATTGGAAGACGGTCCTCACGGCCGACCTGAAGGTAGGATCGATCTCCATGCTGCTGGTCGATCCCGAACGGCGGCGCAACGGCATCGCCCGCCTGCTTCTGAAGGCCGCCTCTCAGGCGGCGCGATCCGCCGGGTGCGGCGAACTGATCCTCGATGCGCCCGCCGAGCCGGGCGATCTGCGCGCCTTCTGCCTCGCCACGGGTTTCGTCCGGACGGGAGAGGCCTTCACCCGCGCGCTTCGCAAGCGGGGCGCACAGGACTAGCGCTTCTCGAACGCCCAGCTTGACCAGCGCGGCCCACGATAGACGCCAAACCCTATTGACGCTGAGGCTCGCGCTCTCCAGCTTGCGCGCGGGCTGAGCGGGGCGAACGTGACCACCAACAGTACGGTGAAAGCGCCTTCGACGGTGGCGCGACGGCTCCTGTTCATGGCGCTGACGCTGGCGGCGCCAGCTATCCTGCTGATGGGCGCTCTGGTGGCCATGCAGTATTCGGAGGGCCAACGGCGGTTCGCCACGCAACTGACGGCCATGACTCGCGCCCTGTCCCTGGCCACCGACCGCCAGATCGGCCAGGGACAGAGCATCCTGCAAGGCTTGTCGGTGTCGCCGGCCCTGGCCGAAGGCGATCTCAAGACCTTCGAGAAACAGGCCCGCGAGGCCACCAAGGGCCGTGACGCCTGGGTCGTGCTGATGAGCCAGGACCGCCAATGGCTCAACACCCGCATGGGACCTGGCGAGTCGCCGCCGGTTATTAGTCTGTCGGACGCCGACTGGGATCGGATGTCCCACGGCCGCACCACGGTCTCGGACCTCATCGAACGCCCCGCCCCGCTGCCGCCGATCATCGGCTTCGACATGCCTGTCCTGGTCGAGGGCAAGATCTTCGTGCTGGGCTATATCCAGTCGCCGGACAACTTCCACAGCCTGATGACGGCTCAGGCCTTCCCGGAGACCTGGACAGCCAGCATCGTCGACCGTAAGGCCGCCCTGGTGGCGCGCTCGCGCGACCAGCAGAAGATGCTGGGCAGGTACGCCAGCGGGGACATGCAGCAGGCCATGGCTCGCGCCAATGAGGGCGTGATCCACAGCCAGACCCTGGATGGGGTCAAGACGCTGTCGGCGTTCAGTCGTTCGCAGAAGTCCGGCTGGACCTTCATCGTCGGCGTGCCGCGCGACGAGTTGAACCGGACCGTGCTGACCTCGCTGGGACCGGCCGTCGCCGGCGCGGCCCTGCTGATCGCCCTGGCCGTGGCGGCCGCGCTCGGCTTCGCCCGTCCGATCTCACGCGACGTGCGGGGCCTGGTCGGCGAGGCCGAAGCCCTCGCGGCCGGCGCGCCGCTTGACCCAGCGCCCTCGCACCTGCAGGAGATCGCGGAGGTGCGCGGCTCGCTACAGGCCGCCGCCGACATCCTGCGGGCTCGCGACGACGAGGCCCGCCGCGCCGCCGAGCGCCAGCAGCTGATGATCAACGAGCTGAACCATCGGGTGAAGAACACCCTGGTGGTGGTCCAGTCCCTGGCCCGCCACAGCCTGCGCCCCGTGGCCGATCAGGGCGACCTCGAGCACGGCCTGAACCAGTTCAACGACCGCCTCTACACCCTGGCCTCGGCGCACGACCTGCTGACCCGTCGCAACTGGGAAGGCGCGGATCTGGGCGAACTGCTGGCCGAGGCGCTGAAGCCCTATGCCAGCCAGGTGAGCCTCGACGGCCCTTCCGTACCGCTGGCGCCCAACGCCGCCGTGGCCCTGGCGATGATCTTCCACGAGCTGGCCACCAACGCGTCGAAATACGGCGCGCTGTCCACCGACAGCGGCAAGGTCGCGGTGTCGTGGAGCCTGGGCGGCCGCACCCTGCTGACCATCGAGTGGCGCGAACGCGGCGGCCCGGCGGTCAAGCCGCCTGAACGCGGCGGCTTTGGCTCGCGCCTCATCGCCGCCAGCCTGAAGGGCGATCTGGCAGGTTCAGCGACGTTCGACTACGCCCCCGAGGGCCTCACCTGCGTGATGAGCATCATCGCGCCGCCGCAGGTCTCTTTGGCGAAAGGCGCCGTCTGAGCAGGCGAAGCCAAGACCGATCGTCGCAGCGCCCCCTTGTCGCCTTGGCCTGGCCACACCGCGTCTGCAATAGGTCAGTCGCGTCTTAGGGGATTTGCGCGATGGACCTGACATTCCTGATCGGAGCCGTTCTGGGCTCGGGCCTGTTCATCGCGTTCGGCCGACCGCCGGCTGAAAAACTGATCGCCCTCGTGCAAGAGCGCATGCGCGGGAACTAACTTCACCGTCCGGGACTTCATTGGGCAAGGCCGCACAGGGCGGCCGCTCACGGAGTCCCTACGATGTCCATTCTCGCCTGGCTCCTTCTGGGCCTGATCGCCGGCTTCATCGCCAGCAAGCTCGTCAACCGTTCCGGCAGCGGCGTGCTGCTCGATATCGTGCTCGGCATCGTCGGCGCTTTCGTCGGCGGCTGGCTGTTCAACCAGTTCGGCAACGGTGGCGTGTCGGGTTTCAACCTGTACAGCCTCGCCGTCGCCACGATCGGCGCCGTCGTCATCCTGGCGCTGTACCACCTGATCTTCGGCCGTCGCGCGCTGTAGGCGCACGGTCCCGAAAACCTCGTCCTTCGACAAGCTCAGGATGAGGTTTTCTAACGCTAAGGCGTAAAGTCGTCCTCATCCTGAGCCTGTCGAAGGACGAGGACGACTTCTCCGCTCTCAGATCTCTTCCTTGAGGAGATCACTGACCAAGTCGCCGATCCACGGGTTACGCGCCCGCTTGAGACGTTCGGCGTGATAGATGTGGGCCAGGTCCGAGTAGGCCCGATCGAAATCCTCATTGAGAATGACGTAGTCGAAGCGCTCCCAGTCGGCGACTTCGTCCTTGGCGCGCGACAGGCGACGGTGGATGACCTCCTCGCTGTCCTGGCTGCGCGCGTGCAGGCGACGGCTCATCTCGGCCAGCGACGGCGGCAGGATATAGACCAGCACGCTGTCTTCCCGGGCCTGGGCGTGCACCTTCATAGCCCCCTGGAAGTCGATGTCGAACAGCGCGCTCTCGCCCCGCTCCAGGGCCTGCATGATCGGCGGCTTGGGGCTGCCGTAGAAGTTCCCGTAGACCTCGGCCCACTCCAGGAAGGCGTTCTGGTCGATCATCGCCTGGAACGCTTCGCGCGTGACGAAGTGATAGTCGCGGCCATCGTGCTCGCCGGGACGCGGTTCGCGCGTGGTGTAGCTGATCGAGAGATGCAGATCGTTGTGATCGGCCACCAGGCGGCGGGTCAGCGAGGTCTTGCCGACGCCCGACGGCGCGACGACCATCAGAAGCAGACCGCGCGTATTGTCGTGGGGCTTATTCAACGTTCTGGACCTGCTCGCGGAACTGTTCGATCACGGCCTTCAGCTCAAGACCGATCGCGGTCAAGGCGGTCAGGGCCGATTTCGAGCAGAGGGTATTGGATTCTCGCATGAATTCCTGGGAGAGGAAGTCGAGCCGGCGGCCCGACGCTCCCTCGCCCGACAGCAGACCGCGCGCGGCGGCCACATGGCTGGCCAGGCGGTCGAGTTCCTCGCGCACGTCGGCCTTGACGGCCTGGGCGGCGGCTTCCTGGACGATGCGTTCCTCGGAGGCCGCCTCGCCGATCAGCTCGGCCATGCGGCGAGCGAAGCGATCCTTCAGCAACGCCGGCTGGCCAGCGGCCTCGCGTTCGGCCTGGGCGGTCAGGTCCTCGATCTTGTCGATCAGGCCGTTCAGCACCGGATCGAGCGCCGCGCCCTCTTCGAGGCGTGCGATCTTCAGGCCGTCCAGCGCTTGGACGACCGAGGCGGCCATGGCGGCTTCGACGACGGCGCGAGTCTCGGCGTCGTCCTCGTCCTCGCGGGCCTCGATCACGCCCTTCAGCGACAGCAGGCCGTCCAGCGTGGGCTTCGCGACCATGCCGGTGGCGACATAGGGTCCGCCGGCGGTCAGGTAACGCTCCAGGGTGGCGATATTGACCTGGGTCTCGCCCGAGGTCTCGGCGCGCTTGGCCTGGACGTTGACGGTCAACTGGCCGCGCTGAAAGCGGGCTTGCGAACCTTCACGCGCGGCGCGCTCCAGGCTCTCGAAGCCGGGCGGACCGCGAAAGCGGGTCTCGAGATTGCGGCCATTGACGCTGCGCGCCTCGACCGCCCAGGTCCACGCGCCGTGGGCGCCCTCGACCCGCGCGAAGCCGGTCATCCCCGAAATCGGCATCGTCTTAGTTCCCAGCCGGAGGCGCAGGCACGACCGGCACGCCTTCGCCCGCCCGCTGGCGCTCGATTTGGCGCCACTTGGCGACATTGGCGTTGTGCTGCTCCAGGGTCGAGGCGAACACGTGGCCGCCCGTGCCGTCGGCGACGAAATAGAGGTCGTTGGTCTTGGCCGGGTTCAGCGCCGCTTCCAGGGCCGCGCGGCCCGGATTGGCGATCGGGGTCGGCGGCAGGCCATCGATCTTGTAGGTGTTGTAAGGCGTCACCCTATCCAGCTCGGATCGGCGCAGGCCACGGCCCAGCGGACGGCCGCGCGAGATGCCGTAGATCACGGTCGGATCGGTATCCAGGCGCATGCCGGTGCGCAGGCGGTTGATGAACACCGCCGCCACCTGCGGGCGCTCGCCCTTCACGCCTGTCTCTTTCTCGACGATCGAGGCCATGATCACGGCGTCGTCCTTCGACTGGTAGGGCAGGCCCGACTGACGGTTGGCCCACAGCCGGTTCAGCAGCTTGTCGCGGTCGTCCATCATGCGCTTGAGGACGGCGGCGCGGTCCTCGCCGCGCTGGACCTCGTAGGTCTCGGGCAGGATCGCGCCCTCGGGCGGGGTCGCGGCGCTGCCCTCGAGAATGTCGGACTTGGACAGGATATCCATGACCATGTCCGAGGTCAGGCCCTCGGGAATGGTGATCCAGTGGCGCACGATGCGGCCGTGGCGGATGGCGTCCAGCACCTGGGCCATCGAGGCGCGGCTAGTGAACTCGTATTCGCCGGCCTTGAGGGTCCGGGCCGCGCCCGTGGCCTTCGCGGCGGTCATGAAGATCGACGAGGAGCGGATCACCCCGCCCCGCTCCAGACTGGAGGCGATCTCCGGCAGGCTGGCGCCCTTGCGCAACACGACGGTGGTCTTGTCGCCGGCCTTGGCGGCGGGACCCGGGCCGTTATAGACCCAGGCCGCGCCGAGAATGGCGACCATGCCGACCACGACCAGGGTCGTGACGGCGCCGAAAAAGGCGCGGATCAGCCGCCGCCCCACGGACGCGGTTTCGCGACGGTTCGCCCGAGCGGCGGAGCGCTTCGGGGCGCGGGGTGCGGGCGGCTTCTTGCTCACGAGACCTTCTTGAACACCACGGTGGCGTTGGTGCCGCCGAAGCCGAAGCTGTTGGACACCGCCACGTCGATCTTCATCGGCACGGCCTTGTTCGGCGCCAGGTTCATGGCGACGTGGACGTCGGGATTGTCGAGGTTGATGGTCGGCGGGGCGATCTGGTCGCGGATCGCCAGGACCGAGAAGATCCCCTCGATCGCGCCGGCCGCGCCCAGCAGGTGGCCCGTCATCGACTTGGTCGAGGACATGACGACGTTCTTGGCGTGATCGCCCAGGAAGCGCTCGACGGCGCCGGCTTCCAGGCCGTCGGCCATGGTCGAGGTGCCGTGGGCGTTGATGTAGTCGATGTCCGAGGGCTTCAGGCCCGCGTCCTTCATGGCCGAGGCCAGAGCGCGGCCGCCGCCTTCGCCGTCTTCCGACGGGGCAGTGATGTGGTGGGCGTCGCCCGACAAGCCATAGCCGACCACTTCGGCGTAGATCTTCGCGCCGCGGGCCTTGGCGTGCTCGTACTCTTCCAGCACCAGGGCGCCGGCCCCCTCGCCCATGACGAAGCCGTCGCGGTCCTTGTCATAGGGACGCGAAGCCTTTTCGGGCGTGTCGTTCCACTCGGTCGACATGGCGCGGCAGGCGATGAAGCCGGCCACGCCGACCTTGCAGACCGCCGCCTCGGCGCCGCCGGCCACCATCACGTCGGCGTCGCCGTACTTGATCAGGCGCATGGCGTCCCCGATGGCGTGGGCGCCGGTGGCGCAGGCCGTGACGACCGCGTGGTTGGGGCCCTTGAAGCCATACTTGATCGAGACCTGGCCCGAGATCAGGTTGATCAGGGCCGAGGAGATGAAGAACGGGCTGACGCGGCGGGGGCCCTTGGCCTCCAGCTCCAGCGCGGTGTCGGCGATCGTCGACAGGCCGCCGATGCCCGAGCCCAGGATGACGCCCGTGCGCCACTTGTCCTCGTCGGTTTCCGGAACCCAGCCCGAATCCTTGATGGCCTCGTCGGCCGCGGCGATGCCGTACAGGATGAAATCGTCCACGCGCTTCTGGTCGCGCGGGCTCATGGTCAGGTCGGGGTTGAACGAGCCCTCGACATCCGGGCCGCCGCCGCCGCGTCCATCGACGCGCGGAACCTCGCAGGCGACCTTGCAGGCATAGTCGGTCGGATCGAAGGCCGTGATGCGGTTGGCGCCGGACTTACCGGCGAGGATGTTCTTCCAGGTCACGTCAACGCCGTGGCCCAGAGGGGTCAGCAGGCCGATACCCGTGACGACAACTCTACGCATGGATCACTCCCAAACCTTCGATGCGAGGTTGGATTTGGGGATCGCCCCAAGCCCGCGCCACTCGCGAATCCCTGGCTTAAAGTATTTTGAGCCTCAAACGAAAACCGCCGCGCGCACGATGGCAAGAGCCCGTGCGACGCGGCGGAAATGGTCAGGTTCGACTAGCGAACTCGACGCCTTTTAGGCGGTCTTTTCCGTGATGAACTTCACGGCGTCGCCAACGGTCTGGATGTGCTCGGCGGCGTCGTCCGGGATTTCGATGTCGAACTCTTCTTCGAACGCCATCACCAGCTCAACGTTGTCGAGGCTGTCGGCGCCCAGGTCATCGATGAAGGAAGCCTTCTCGGTGACCTTCTCGGGATCGGCATCCAGGTGTTCGATGACGATCTTACGCACGCGCTCGAGAATGTCGGACATTCTGTTCAGTCCCTCATTATGAAATTTCGGCCCTCGGACATCGAGGCCTAAGCCTCGCGATCCGCGGGAAGTGTCGGGCTCCGCCTATCACGTTCCTTTTCGGCTTGCTAGCGGCAGACCGAAAGAGGAACCGAAGCGCGTTAGGCGAAAGTGTTAGCGGTTTCGCCGCGCAACGCACTTCAGGCTTTCAACGTCAGAGCCTGCTTATCCGTTTCAGGTGGAGACACCTGAAACGGACAGGCTCTGGCGGTTTCAGATCATGGCCATGCCGCCGTTGACGTGCAAGGTCTGGCCGGTGACGTAGCCGGCCTGGTCGCTGGCCAGGAAAACGCACGCGGCGGCGATATCGCTGCCCTCGCCCAACTTGCCGGCGGGAATGGTCGCCAGGATGCCGGCCTTCTGCTGATCGTTCAGCGAGTCGGTCATCGGGCTGGCTATAAAGCCGGGGGCCACGCAGTTGACCGTCACGCCACGGCTGGCCAGTTCCTGGGCCAAGGCCTTGGAAAAGCCGATCATGCCGGCCTTGGAGGCCGCGTAGTTGGTCTGGCCGGGGTTGCCGGTCACGCCGACCACCGAGGTGATGCCGATGATGCGGCCGGCGCGGCGCTTCATCATGCCCTTGGCGGCCGCGCGGGCCAGGCGGAAATAGCCTTCCAGATTGACCTTGATCACGGTCTCCCAGTCCTCGTCCTTCATGCGGACGAGCAGGCCGTCGCGGGTGACGCCCGCATTGGCGATCAGGATGTCCAGCGGCGCGCCGGCGGCTTCCTCGGCCTTGGCGACCAGACCGTCGACGGCGGCCGAGTCGGACAGATTCGCGGCGACGAACGAGACGCGCTCGCCGAACTGGGCGGCCAGCTCCGAAAGTGCTGATTCGCGGGTGCCCGAGAGCACGACATGGGCGCCCTGGTCGTGCAGGGCCTTGGCGATGGCGCCGCCGATGCCGCCGGTGGCGCCGGTGACGAGAGCGGTCTTGCCGGTCAGATCGAACATGTGTCGGTCTTCCTTTGAACTAGAGCGAGGCCGCGAAGGCTTCGAGATCGGCGGGCGTGTTCAGCGGGGTCGCCTCGGAGTCCGGGGCGATGCGCTTGGCCATGCCCGAGAGCACCTTGCCAGCGCCGGCTTCGGCGAAACGGGTGATGCCGCCTTCGCCAGCCAGCCAGGTCATGCTTTCGCGCCAGCGGACGCGGCCGGTGACCTGCTCGACCAGCAGCTTGCGGATGACGTCCGGGTCGTGGACCGGGGCGGCGGTGACATTGGCCACCAGCGGCGTGCGCGGGGCGATGATGGTGGTCTTGGAGAGGGCCTCGGCCATCTCGTCGGCCGCCGGCTGCATCAGCGGGCAGTGGAAGGGCGCGGAGACGTTCAGCGGGATGGCTCGCGCGCCCAGCTCCTTGGCCTTCTCGATGGCCTTGTCGACGGCGGCCTTGGCGCCGGAGATCACGACATTGCCGTTGTTGTTGTCGTTGGCCACGACGCAGACGCCCACTTCCGAGCCGGCGGCGGCGGCCGCTTCGGCTAGGGCCAGATCGGTCTTCGGACCGATCAGCGAGGCCATCGCGCCCTCGCCCACCGGCACGGCGCGCTGCATGGCCTGGCCGCGCAGCTTCAGCAGGCGGGCGGTATCGGCGAGCGTGATAGCGCCAGCGGCGGCCAGAGCCGAGTATTCACCCAGGCTGTGACCGGCCACGAAGGCGGCGCGATCGATGCCGACGCCGAATTCCTTTTCCAGGGTCCGGGTGACCGCCAGACTGACGGCCATCAAGGCTGGTTGGGCGTTCTCGGTCAAAGTCAGGTCGCCTTCGGGACCTTCCTTCATCAGCGCGAACAGCTTCTGGCCCAGGGCGTCGTCGACTTCCTGGAAGACCTCGCGAGCGCTGGCGAAAGCCGCGGCGAGATCGACGCCCATACCGACCGACTGACTGCCCTGGCCGGGAAAAATGAAGGCGATGCTCATGGTGGCCCGCTCCGTCTTTTGCAGATTCAAGGGCCGGAGGGTTAGGCCAAAGGCGTCCGGGCGGCAAGTCAGGCCCGTCTGGTCATCCCAGCCAGGGCCCGCCGGGCGGGCCCCAGCCCCAGACCGGCATGGGCGGATCGTCCTCGGGCTCGGCGACGCCTTCGGCGGAATTGATCACCGCCAGCCGCGTTCCCCACTCCAGATAGCCGACGAAGGCGGCGCGAAACTCCGGATCGACGGGCAGACCCACCGCGTCGGCGGTGTCCAGCATCAGCGCCACCCAGGCCTTGCGCTGGGTCTCCGTCAGGTGACGCCCCAGATGCTTGCGGATCATCGCCGCATGGCTGCCGCCGGCCTCGGTATAGGCCTTGGGACCTCCGAACACCTCGCCGACAAAGGCCGCCACGTGCTGGGCGTGCCGGGGATCCATGCCGGCGAAGACCGGCGCCAGGACCGGGTCGTCGGGAACCCTGGCGTAGAAGGTCGAGAACAAGACCTCGAACCGCTCGGGACCGCCAGCCCAAGCGGACAGGCTCGGCGTCTCAATTTCCTGGGACGACATGACGTTCTCCTGCATCCGGGACGTAGCCAGGCACGTAAAGGTTTTGAAGTCGAGAGAATGGAGTTATCCAAGTCGTGACCATGAACATCCCTCTCCTCCGGAGTCTTCCGATGTCTCGCCTCCTCGCCGGTATCACCGCGGCCGCCCTGACGCTCGCCGCCACCTCACCCGCCCTCGCCGCCCTCAAGGTCGGCGACAAGGCCCCTGACTTCACCGCCGGCGCCGCCCTGGCCGGCAAGGACTTCCAGTTCAACCTGGCCAAGGCCCTGAAGAAGGGCCCGGTGGTCCTGTACTTCTTCCCGGCCGCCTACACGTCGGGCTGCACCGCCGAGGCCCACGAGTTCGCCGAGGCCACGCCCGAGTTCGAAAAGCTGGGCGCCACGGTGATCGGCGTCACGGCCGGCAATGTCGACCGCATCAAGGACTTCTCCAAGGAGCACTGCCGCGACAAGTTCGCCGTGGCCGCCGCCGACAAGGCGCTGATCAAGAGCTACGACGTGGCGCTGATGGTGAAGCCGGACTGGTCGAACCGCACGTCCTACGTGATCGCCCCGGACGGCAAGATCCTGATGTCCTACACCGACGGCAACTTCGCCGGCCACGTCACCAACACCATGGACGCGGTGAAAGCCTACAAGGCCAAGAAGTAGCTTGGCCAAGAAGTAGCCAGCCTTTTCGGGTTCCGGCCAGCCGCGCGGCTTGAGGGTCGCGCGGTCTTTGGGGAGATGATCGGTCCATGATCGACCTCGCCCATATCGACCTCTCCGGCCTGGAGCTGGGGCTGCGCGGCGTCGCCATGGGCGCCTTCGCCGCCACCGGCGTTTCCATGGCCGCCAGCCGCAACATGACGCCGACGCGCTGGGTCGGCGTGCTGCTGATGGCCTGCGCCATAGCCCACGGCTTCGAGAGCCATTTCTACTACACGACACACCTGCATTTCAGCCTGCTGACCTGGTTCCTCAGCTCCATGGCCGCCGGAGTGCTCTGGCTGTTCTGCTCGGTGCTGTTCGAGGACGAGCCGAAAATCCCGCCCTGGCGCTTCGCCGTGCCCGCAGCGGTCATAGCGCTGTGGATTCCTGGCGCGCTTCTGCCGCCGTCACACGCGCGCGCGGTCGCCTGGTGGATCTTCGCCGCCGTCTCGCTGGCGATCAACATGCATATCCTGCTGATGACCTGGCGCGGCTGGCGGATCGACCTCGTGGAGCGCCGCCGGCATCTGCGCGCGCCGATCGCGGCGGCGGCGACGGGCTACATGCTCGTCCAGACCCTATGCGACTTCGGCCTGGGGAAAGGTCCCGTCCTGCCCAGCCTGATCCAGGCTATCGCCCTGGGCGCCCTGGGCGTCGGCTCGGCCCTGGCCCTGCTGCGCGCCGAGCCGGTGTTGGTCCAGGCCTCGCCCGCCGCCGGCGAGCCGCCCGTGGTCAAGCCCGTCGAGACCCTCGACCTCACCCCCGCCGACCGCTTGGTCCTGGCCCGCCTGGACAAGGCGATGAACGAGAACGAGGTCTGGCGCGGCGAGGACCTGTCGATCGGCGCGCTCGCCGCCCTGGTCGGCGCGCCCGAGCACCGCCTGCGCAAGCTGATCAACGGCACGCTGGGCCACCGCAACTTCGCCGACTACGTCAACGGCCGGCGGATCGAGGCGGCCAAGGTCGCCCTGGCCGATCCGGAGCAGGCGCTGAAGTCGGTCTCGACCATCGCCTACGACCTGGGTTTCGCCTCGCTGGGACCGTTCAACCGCGCCTTCCGCGCCGCCACCGGCGTCACCCCGACCGCCTGGCGCCAGGACGTCACGCCCGCCCACCCGCAACTTCGGCTGGTCGAAACCGGCGAAGGTCGGTCGAAAAGCGACAAACGAGCCTGATTTCAGGTTCGGCGCGACGGGCCGAGAGCGGGGAGCTTCCTTGGCGAGGTCTTTCGCTCTGGAGCCCGGATAAATGCTCGACACCCTCCTCCCCTTCGCCAGCAATTGGCTGGCCAGCATGTGGGCCGACGTCACGCGTTACGTGATCTTCTCGGTCGGCGTCTGGCTGGTGCTATGGGTCGCCCTGGCGATCCCGCTGGCGGGCCGCAAGATCCGCGACAGCCGCCCGCCCGCGCGCCAGTTGCTGACCGAGTTCGCGACCTCGATCCGTTCGATCGCCATCTTCTCGACCCTGGGCCTTTTGACCTTCGGCCTGTTCCGCGCCGGCTGGCTGCCGGGGCCCTATATCGCCAAGAGCTGGGGGCCGGTCTGGTTCTGGACCAGCCTCGTCCTGATGATCGTGGCCCACGACGCCTGGTTCTACTGGACGCACCGGCTGATCCACGACCGCCGCCTGTTCCGGCGCTTCCATCGCCGGCACCACCGGTCGAACAATCCCTCGCCGTTCACCGCCTACAGCTTCGACCTGGGCGAGGCCTTCATCAACGGCGTGTTCGTGCCGCTGTGGATGATCGTGGTTCCCACCCAGTGGCCCGTGATCGGCCTGTTCATGCTGCACCAGATCGTCCGCAACACGATCGGCCACTCGGGTTACGAGCTGTTCCCCGCCCGCAACGACGGCCGGCCGCTGTTCCCGTTCCTGACGACCGTGACCCATCACGACCTGCACCACGCCCAGGCGGGCTGGAACTACGGCCTCTACTTCACCTTCTGGGACAGGGTCATGGGCACCGAGCACCCGGAGTATCTGAAGCGCTTCGCGGCCGTGACCGCCAAAAAGCCGAAGAAGGACAAGGACAGCGAGCTGGAGGCTACCAGCCGACCTTCACCAGCTTGATCATGGCGCGGGCGTCCTGCAGCCGCCAGCTTTCGCGCTGGTTGTTGACGCCCCGCACGCTGACGGTGAACTCGGCGGGGATGTCGAACGGCCGGGTCAGGCTGAGATCGACACCCTCGTCGCCCGCCGAGCCGCCGCCAAAGGCGATCGAGCCGACCGGCCTGCCGTCCAGGGTCAGGGACGAGCGGATGTTGGCGCGGGCGATCGGGATCTTGCCCGGCACGGCGATGGCCTGGCTGGCGTCCATGTCCATCGAGACGCGCACATAGTTGGCGCGCGGCAGCAGACCGAAGCCGAACGCCTTGGACATCGACGAGCGCAGCTTGGCCTCGTTCTCGTTCCACGAAGCGCCCAGCGCCATCGACCGCTGGCCGATGCGCTGGTCGTCGGGCTTCTGGGTCAGGTTCAGGTCGAAGCCATAGGTGGGATTTTCGATCATGCCCGAAGACTTGACCGTCAGGGCGACCTTCTCGGTGTCGGTGGACAGATCCAGCGGCAAAGCCGCCGAATAGCCGGCGAAGCGGCCTTCACGAGCCGAAACCGAGGTGACGGGCTTCTGAATGATCTCGGCGTGCGCCGTCCCGGCGGCCAAGGCCGCTGCGAATGCCACCAAGAGACGATCACCGATCCCCATGGTCGCCTGCTAGCATGGTTGGTCGCGAAGATGGAACCCACCCAATGTCAATTATCAGACATTTCACGCCATCGCCCGGTTCGGCGGCAAACCCCATGCGGCTTGCCTTTCAGGCCCATCTTCTGTAAGAGCGCGCGTTCTCACGGAAGAGCGGTCTTGCACGCACCCATCCGGGACCGGGGATTTCCCCGCTCGGTGTGCAGGAACCATCGTGGACGTCGGACTTCCGCCGACGACCACGCCGCCTTCCCCAACGGAAGAAGGAAAACATGGCGTTCTACGAACACGTGGTCATCGCGCGGCAGGATATCTCGCCGCAACAGGCCGAAGCTCTGAACGAGCAACTGAAGACCCTCATCGAAGAGAATGGCGGCCACATCGCCAAGATCGAGTACTGGGGCCTTCGCAACCTCACCTACCGCATCAAGAAGAACCGCAAGGGCCACTACTCCCTGCTCGCGATCGACGCCCCGGCGCCGGCCGTGAAGGAAATGGAGCGTCAGCTGCTCATCAATGAAGATGTGCTGCGCTTCATGACCATCCGCGTGGAAGAGCTGGACCTGGAACTGTCGCCGGTTCTCGCCCGTCGTGACCGTGGCGATCGCCCGGAACGTCCGCGCGAAGACTTCGCGCCCCAGGCTCAAGCGTAAGGGAGAGATAGATCATGACCGATACGACTGCTCCCGAAGCCGGCGCTCCGGCCGCCGCCGCTGGCGGCGCTCGCCGCCCGTTCTTCCGTCGCCGCAAGGTTTGCCCGTTCTCGGGCGCCAACGCGCCGAAGATCGACTACAAGGACGTGAAGCTGCTGCAGCGTTACGTTTCTGAGCGCGGCAAGATCGTCCCGTCGCGCATCACCGCGGTGTCGGCCAAGAAGCAACGCGAACTGGCCAAGGCCATCAAGCGCGCCCGTTTCCTGGCTCTGCTCCCCTACGTCGTGAAGTAAGGGAGACACCACGATGAAAGTCATTCTGCTCGAACGCGTTGAAGGCACTGGCGTCCTCGGCGACGTGGTCACCGTGAAGGACGGCTTCGCCCGTAACTTCCTGCTGCCGCGCCACAAGGCCCTGCGCGCCACCAAGGCCAACGAAGCTAACTTCGAAGCGCAACGCGCCGAGATCGAAGCTCGCAACGTCCGCAACCGCGAAGCCGCCGGCAAGAACGGTGAATCGCTGGACGGCACGCAATACGTCATGATCCGTCAAGCTGGCGAAAGCGGCCAGCTGTACGGTTCGGTCGCGGGCCGCGACGTCGCCGACGCCATCAAGGCCGAAGGTGGCAAGGTCGACCGCTCGATGATCGTGCTGGACAAGCCGATCAAGACGCTGGGCGTCCACGAAGTGAAGGTGAAGCTGCACGCTGAAGTGACCATCACGGTCACCCTCAACATCGCGCGCAGCGCCGACGAAGCCGATCGCCAAGCGCGCGGCGAAAACGTGATCAACTCGCAATTCGAGGAAGATCGCGCGGCCGAAGCCGAAGCCGCCCAAGACATGGCGGAAGGCGGCGCCGGCTCGTTCGAAGGCGACCACTACGAAGCCTAATCCCTTCCGGGATCGGAGCTTTTATCGAGAAACGGCGCGGAGCGATCCGCGCCGTTTTTTTTCTGCACCGCAGCACAGAAATGATCAGCTTGTGTGCAGAACAATGAAATCCCATGTTCGGCTTGGGGGCAATCAAGACCCCCGCTTCGGGGCATGAGGACGCGCGCCTCATCCCCGGCCAAGACAGGGGATATCTCATGCGTTACAGAAGCTTACTGCTGACCGCCGCGTCGCTGACGGCCTTCGCCGCCACCGCCCATGCCCAAACGGCCGCGCCAGCGACCGACAACACCAATGTCGACGAGATCGTCGTCACCGGCACCCGCACCGCCGGCCGCTCGCGCCTGGACACCCTTGCGCCGGTCGACGTCGTCACCGCCAAGACCCTGCAACAGCGCGGCAGCACCGAGCTGGCCACCGCCCTGGCCGCCACGGTCCCGTCGATCACCTTCCCGCGCCCGTCCAACACCGACGGCACCGACTCGGTCCGTCCTGCCGTCCTGCGCGGCCAGGGCCCCGACCAGACCCTGGTGCTGGTCAACGGCACGCGCCGCCACACCACGGCGCTGGTCAACCTGAACGGCTCCGTCGGCCGCGGCTCGGCGGCCGTCGACCTCAACGCCATCCCGTCGGTCGCCCTGGATCGCATCGAAGTCCTGCGCGACGGCGCCGCGGCCCAGTACGGCTCTGACGCCATCGCCGGCGTCATCAACCTGCGCCTGCGCGAAGCCGACCACGGCGGCGGCGTCACGGTCACGGCCGGCAAGTACATCACCAGCTTCGATGGCCTGCAGACCGGCGCCAAGCAGAAGCGTCGCGACGGCGCGACCAAGACCGTGGCCGGCTGGCAAGGCCTGAAGCTCGGTTCGGACGGCTTCCTGACCCTGTCGGCCGAGTATGTGGACCGCGACTTCACCAACCGCAGCGACACCGACACCCGCGTCACCCCGCAGCGCGTCACCTCGCGCTTCGGCGATCCCGAGGTCGAGCAGGTCAGCTTCTACGCCAACGCCGGCAAGCCGATCGGCGACAACTGGCAACTCTACGGCTGGTACGGCTATCAACAGCGCGACAGCGAGGCCTCGGCCACCTACCGCCTGCCCACTGACGCCCAGCAGACCATCACCAGCGTCTATCCCAACGGCTACCTGCCGCTGATCACCACCAATACCGAGGACGTCACCGCCGCCATCGGCCTGCGCGGCGACCTGGCCGGCTGGAAGATCGACACCAACCTGGTCTACGGCAAGAACGACCTCGATTTCGGCGTCAAGAACACCCTCAACCCGTCTTATGGCCCGAACTCGCCGACCAACTTCCAGGCCGGCGGCCTGACCTATGACCAACTGGTCTTCGGCCTCGACGCCAGCCAGGAATTCGATGTCGGCCTCGCCGGTCCGCTGAACGTCGCCTTCGGTCTGGAGGCCCGTCGCGAGACCTACAAGATCAACGCCGGCGAAGTGGCGTCCTATGCCCGCGGCACGGTCTCGCCGACCCTGGCCTTCGGCTCGCGCGGCTTCACCGGCTTCACGCCCAGCAACGTCATCGACGTCGATCGCGACGCCGTCGGCGCCTATCTGGACCTGGAAGGCAAGCTGACCGAGAAGCTGACCGCCTCGGCGGCCGTCCGTCGTGAGCACTATTCGGACTTCGGCAACAACACGAGCTGGAAGCTGGCGGGCCGTTACGACTTCACCGACGCCTTCGCCCTGCGCGGCGCGGTCTCGACCGGCTTCCGCGCCCCGAGCCTGCAGCAGCAGTACTTCACCTCGACCTCGATCCTCTACATCAACCAGTCGGTCGGCGGGGTGACCACGGCCGTGCCGTTCGAAACCGGCACCTATCCGTCGGTCAGCACGGTCGGCCAAGCCCTGGGCGGCAAGCCGCTTGAGCCCGAGAAGTCCAAGAACTTCTCGCTGGGCGCGGTCTACCACAAGGGTCCGTTCGAGCTGACGGTCGACGCCTACCAGATCAATGTCGACAACCGCATCGTCCTGTCGGAAACCCTGACGGGCAGCGCCACCGCTGCGGCGGGCACCAACGCCCGGGTGATCTTCGACCTGCTGTCGCGATACGGCGCGTCGGCCGGCCGCATCTTCACCAACGGCGTCGACACCAAGACCAAGGGCGTCGACATCGTGGCGCGCTACCGGATCAACGACGAACAGGCCGGCACGTTCGACCTGACGGCGGCCGCCAATATCAACGACTTCAAGGTCAACCGCACACCGACCACCACGGTGCTGCCAACCCCGACCACGCTGTTCGGCCGCCAAGCCACGCTGCGCTTCGAGGAAGGCACGCCGCGCAACAAGGTCTCGCTGCAAGGCGACTGGAGCAAGGGTCCCTGGGGCGCCACCCTGCGCACCACCCTCTATGGCAACGTGCTGGCGCCCGGATCCGCCGCCGACGGCAGCGGCGACTGGCACACGGGCTCGCAAGGCATCGTCGACCTGGAGGCGCGCCGCCGCTTCGGCGAGCACACCACGGTGTCGGTCGGCGCGGACAACCTGTTCGACCAGTATCCCGACCAGGTGCCGCCGAACCTCAACACCAGCGGCGGCAACCCGTTCTCCAGCTTCTCGCCGTTCGGCTTCAACGGCCGCTTCTTCTACGGTCGCCTGGCGATCAACTGGTAGGCTGAAAGCCGCGCAAACGTTTGGGCCCGGAGAGCGATCTCCGGGCCTTTTCTCTTGGCAAAAAGTGCGATCGCACAGACCTTTCACCGCGTCCGTTTCTGACGCAACAGGCGTCAAAACATACACAGAACATCCTCAGATAAGCTCACACCTTTGGATGGCCCGACTGATCTGAGGCAAGCCTTGCCTCCGCCCTCGCGTTAAATTCCGCCGATGTCTCTCGTTCCCGCGCTCGACCTTGTTCTCCCCGGCCTTCCCGAGCCCACGATCAACGTGGCGCCGCACAACATGGAAGCCGAGCAAGCGCTGCTGGGCATTCTGCTCTACGACAACGCCGCCTACGAACGGCTGAGCGACAACCTGCAGGCCCGCTGCTTCTACGAGCCCTTCCACCAGCGCCTTTTCCAGTCGATCGAGACCCACGTCCGCAAGGGCCAGCTGGCCGAGCCGATCCTGCTGGCCGACGAGTTCAAGAAGGACCCCGCGTTCGAGGAGCTGGGCGGCCTGCGCTACCTGGCTGACCTCGTCGACCGCGCTCCGCCGGCGGCCAATGTCGGCGACTACGCCCGGGTGATCTTCGACCTGTCGCTGCGCCGCGAGCTGATCCGCATCGGCGGCGACATCGCCACGGCAGCGCAAGGCGGCAACGAGGAAAAGCGCACAGCCCGCGACCAGATCGAGTCGGCGGAACAAAGCCTCTACAGCCTGGCCGAGAGCGGCGCGGCCTCGTCAGGCTTCGTGACGTTCGGCGACGCCCTTCGCGGCGCGGTCGAGATGACGGCCGAAGCCTACAGCCGCGAGGGCGGCATGTCGGGCGTCGCGACGGACCTGGTCGATCTCGACCAGAAGATCGGCGGTCTGCACCCCTCCGACCTCGTGGTCCTGGCCGGCCGTCCGTCGATGGGCAAGACGGCGCTGGCGACCAACATCGCCTTCAACATCGCCAAGAAATACGCCTACGAGATCCAGCCCGACGGGACCAAGAAGACCGTCCAGGGCGGCGTCGTGGCCTTCTACTCGCTGGAAATGAGCGCCGAGCAGCTGGCCTTGCGTATGCTGGCCGACGCCTCCGGCGTGTCGGGCGACAAGCTCCGCAAGGGCGAGATCGACGCGTCCGAGTTCGGCCGGGTCCGCGACGCGGCCATGGAGCTGCAGGAAGCGCCGCTCTATATCGACGCCACCGGCGGTATTTCGATCGCCAAGCTGACAGCCCGCGCCCGTCGCCTGAAGCGCCAGGTCGGCCTGGACCTGGTCGTGGTCGACTACCTGCAGCTGGTCACCGGCTCGGATCTCGGCTCCAACGCCAACCGGGTTCAGGAAGTCTCGCAGATCACCATGGGCCTCAAGGCCCTGGCCAAGGAGCTGGCCTGTCCGGTCATCGCCCTCTCGCAGCTGTCGCGTCAGGTCGAGCAGCGCGACGACAAGCGGCCCCAGCTCTCCGACCTTCGGGAATCGGGCTCGATCGAACAGGACGCCGACATGGTGTGGTTCGTGTATCGCGAGGCCTATTATGTGGGCCGCGCCGAGCCGCGCGAAGGCACGCCCGAGCACCTGACCTGGCAGGAAGAGATGGACCGCCTGCACGGCCTGGCCGAGGTGATCATCGCCAAACAGCGTCACGGCCCCATCGGCACGGTGCGCCTGTCGTTCAACAGCGACACCACCAAGTTCGGCAATTTGGCCCGCGACCACTATTTCGCCCAGGCGCGGAACATTCCGTCGGACGAATAGCGCCGCAGATCCGATCTCTCCGGCGAAAGCCGGGGAAACTGCGTTGGGTGTTTGACTAAGGCGCGCGCCTCAAGCCACCGTCCCCGCCTCGCCCCCTGCCCCGACGAGTCACATGGACTTCAGCCCTCTGCCCACCTCCAGCCTGATCGGCGCCTTCCTGCTGGCGTTTCCGGCGCTGTTCTCGATCGTCAATCCGGTCGGGGCGTCGCTGATCTTCGATCAGGCCATGGCCGGGCGGGACCGCTCCGAGCGGCTACGGCTGGCGCGGCTGATCGGCTTCTACGCCTTCCTGGTGCTGCTGGGTTCGCTGCTGCTTGGCGGCTACATCCTCAACTTCTTCGGCGTCAGCCTGGGTGCCCTGCGGGTGGCCGGCGGCCTGGTGGTGGCGATCCGCGCCTGGGGCCTGCTGATGGACCCCCAGGAGCACGAGGACCGCAAGACCAGCCAGACCGAGCCGGCCCAAAGCCACGAGGACGTGGCGTTCTTCCCACTGACCATGCCGTTCACGACCGGTCCGGGCTCGATCTCGGTGGCCATCGCCCTGGCCTCCCAGCGACCTACCGAGGGCGCCAAGGTCGCGCCGTTCTTCCTCGGCGCCGGGCTGGCCGCGGCCCTGGTGGCGATCCTGGTCTGGCTGCTCTACAGCGCCTCGGGCCGGGTCATGCGCCTGCTGGGCCAGGGCGGCGCGAGGGTGCTGTCGCGGCTGGTGGCGTTCCTGCTGCTATGCATCGGCGTGCAGATCATGGCCTCTGGGGCGGAGAACCTGGTGGCGCGGTTCCTGGCCGTCCACCACGGTTAAGGCGTTGAACCGCGTGCCCGCGTCGGCTACGCCCCAACCGTGACCGACACCCGCATCATCATCGACCTCGACGCCTTGGCCACCAACCATGCGGCCCTGCGGGTCCGCGCTGGCGGGGCCGAGGTTGCGCCCGCGGTCAAGGCCGACGGCTACGGCCTGGGCGCGGCCCAGGTCGCCGATCGCCTGTGGGCAGAGGGCGCGCGCAGCTTCTATGTCGCCCGCCTGTCCGAGGGCGTGGCCCTTCGCGCTTCGCTGGGCGATCGGGACGCCGCCATCTACGTGCTCGACGGCGCCACGCCCGGTTCGGGCGACACGCTGGAGGGCGCGAAGCTGACGCCCGTGCTCAACAGCCTGCCCCAGGTCGAGGCCTGGAACGCCCAGGCACGCGCGGGCCGCCTGAAGGCCGCTTTGCACGTCGACACCGGCATGAACCGCCTGGGCCTTCGCCCCGAGGAGTTGAAGGTGCTGGTCGGCGCCTTTGATCGGCTCAAGCGGCTCGATATCGAGCTCGTCGTCAGTCACCTGGCCTGCGCCGACGAGCCGGGCCATCCGCTCAATGCGACGCAGCTGGAACGCTTCCAGGAAGCCGTCGCCCTGCTGCCGAACGCCCGGCGCAGCCTGGCCAACTCGGCGGGGATCTTCCTGGGCGAGGCCTGGCGCTTCGATCAGGCCCGGCCGGGGATCAGCCTCTATGGCGGCGGCCCCGAAGGTCGGCCGCATCCGGAGATCCGCGCCGTCGCCACGGTCGAGGCGCCGATCCTGCAAGTCCGCGTCGTGCCGCGCGGCGAAAGCATCGGCTACGGCGCCGGCTGGACGGCGACCGAGACCACCCGCGTGGCCATCGTCGCGGCCGGCTATGCCGACGGCGTTCCGCGCGCCGCCTATCCGCGCGGGACGGTCTGGTTCGACGGCGCCCAGCGGCCGATGCTGGGTCGCGTGTCCATGGATCTGATCGCCGTCGACATCACCGATTGCGACGCCGCCCGGCCCGGCGCGATGGTCGAATTGTTCGGTCCGAACCTGCCGATCGACGACGCGGCCGAGGCCGCCGGCACCACGGCCTACGAGCGTCTGACGCGATTGACGCTCCGCGCGACGCGCCGCTATGTGGGGACGCGGGGCGACTAGCCTTCAGCCTGCAATTGAGTTTCGCCCGGGGGCGCGTCGATGTCGGACCTGTACGAAGAAGCCAAGCGCGCGCTGCTGACCGCCGCGCGCCAGGAGGCCGGCTGGCGCTGGGTCGCCCTGGCTGTCGTGGTCGCCGCCATCGGCCTGTTCCATCATCTGATCGGCTTCAAGCTGATCGGCGCCCATGCCGACTTCTGGCGCGCGCCGCATAACGACATGGCCACCATGCTGGCCGGCCAGGAGGCGGTTTTCCGCCAGGCCTGGCGCTTCCCGCTGGTCGTCACCGACCGCCTGCTGAACCCAACCCTGCTGTCGACCGTCTATACCGACAGCATCCCCTGGATGACGGTCGCGCTGAAGGTTACGGGCCTGTGGCATTGGCTGAACGGCCTGGGCCTGTTCTTCCTCGTGTCCTACGCCCTGCAGCCGGTGGCCATGATCACCCTGCTCCGCGCCCTGAACGTCCGCCAGGTCGTGCTGCTGGCGATGGGCGGCCTGCTGGCCCTGCTGACGCCCGCCTTCCTGATGCGCCATGGCCACGTGGCCCTGAGCGGACACTGGATGGTGATCTTCGCCCTGGCCGCTGCGGTCGACAGCATTCGCCACGGCCTGACCTTGCGCCGCGCTGGCGTCTTCGCGGGCCTGGCAGTGCTGGCCATGGGCATTCACGCCTATCACCTGCCGCCGATCGGCTTCTGCTTCGCCGCGGCCATGGCCTCGGAGATCGCCCAGAAGCGCCCGAAGGCCTGGCTGAACTGCGCCAAGGCCGCGGGCCTGGTGCTGGGCGGCATGGTCCTGACCGCCGTCCTGCTGGGCTACGGCGTCGGCCAGGGCGCCGGCGGCGGCAAGAGCCCGATCATCGGCTACTACTCGATGAACATACTGGGTCCGATCCTGCCGCAGGGCTCGGCCCTGTTCGGCCAGACCTTCGAGGGCGGCTGGTTCAAGCAGACCCTGGACCCCAACGGCGGCCAATGGTTCGAGGGCTACAACTACCTGGGCGCTGGCGTGCTCTTCACGATCGCCGCCGGCGTCTTGCTGTCGGTGCGCCACGGCTGGCTGCCGACGCCCGCTCGCGTGTGGAGCCGCCGCTGGCTCCCGCTGGCCCTGGCCATGGTCGTGCTGACCCTCTGGGCCATCGGTCCCAATCCCTATCTGGCCCAGCGCCTGCTGTTCACGGGTCCGAAGCTGTCGGGCGTGTTCGAGTGGCTGAGCCTGTTCCGCGCCCATGGCCGCCTGTTCTGGGCCGCCGGCTACCTGCTGACCGCCGTCTCGATCGTGCAGATCGGCCGTTATGCCCGCCCCGTCACCCTGCTGGCCATCGCCGCGATCGCCGTCGGCCTGCAATGGGGCGACAGCCACGAGATGCGGGCCGGCGTACGCCACACCTTCAGCGAAGGCGCGCCGTCCTATCACCCGGTCGACCTCGAGAAATCGACGGTGCTGCACAACCGCCCCTGGGTGTTCGCTCCGACTTATTTCTGCGCGAACAACGTCATCGACCAGATGGAGATCTCGCAGCTCACCCTGGCGGCGGTGCGCACCGGCGGCACGTCGAACAGCGCCTCCACGGCCCGCGACCAGGGCATCGCGTGCCAGACGCCGGAAGACCTGTTCAAGGTCGCCGGCCCCAACGATCCGCGCATCACCGTGGTCATGGAAGAGAGCGCGGGCGCCGAGTACGGGCGCTTCACCCAGCGCACGGACTGCCACCGCTTCCTGCGCGGCCTGATCTGCGGCCAGGGGCTGGACAAGGTCCCGGGCCTGACCGAGATCGCGCCCTACGTCCCGAACGGCAGCCGCGTGCTGGCCCAGGTCAATTTCGACCAGGGTGTCAGCCCGCCAGAGCTGATCTCGGGCTGGTCGGCCGCAGATCCCAAGGGGATCTGGTCCAATGGCCCGCATTCGGTGATGACGATCAACGTCCCCAACCTCACGGCCGGCGCGCCGCTCATCGTCGAACTGCACGCCATGAGCTTCAACAAGCCGCCCGAGGTGATGCAGAAGATCGAGGTGTCGGTGAAGGGCCGCAAGCTGGTCACTTGGAACGTCGAGAAGGCCAACTGGCGCCCCTATCGGGTCAGCGTCCCCTCCGACCTCATCAAGCCTGGCGAGCCGCTGACGCTGGAGTATGCGATCGGCGCCCCCATGCCCTCGACGCCGGCAGACCCTCGCCGGATCGGCCTGGGCGTCGAAAAGGTGATCATCAGCCAGTAGGCGTCGCGCGCTACGGGGCGGCCAACGCCCGCAAGCGCGCGGCGTTGACCGTCTCGACGGCCGCCTTCAGCACGGTCGCGCTGTCGGCGGCGCCGTCAGCCGCGATGCTGTAGCGGTCGGCGGCGACCACGGCGTAGCGACCGGCCTTGGCGGTCTCGTCCCACTGCTCGGTGACGGTGCGGCCGGCGGCCGTGGTCACAGTCTCGTAGCCGGTGGCCGTACGACGCGTGCTGTTCGCGCCGACCGCGTCGTCGCTGGCGCCCACCGAACCGATCGCGCCCAGGTCCGCGACCTCCAGTGTGAAGCTCGCCGCGCCCTTGGCATAGCGAGCGCTTACCCTGGTCATGCCTGGCTCGGTTCCGGCCAGGCTCTGGACATTGCTGCGGACAAAGCCGCCGACCGTAGCCGGCAGGAGGGCCGGCAAGCTGGCCGGCGCCAGGGGCTTGGTTCCCTTCACCGCCGCCGCCTCGGCGCGGGCGGACTCCTTCTGCAATTGGCCGACCGTAACCTCGCCGCCATTGACCTCGACGCGCGCGGAGGCGTCCGTGTCCTTGGGCTGGGAGCGACCGCAGGCCGCCAGGGCCGCCATCGCCAGGATCGCCGCGCACCAGGCCTTGCTCCGCATCGTCTCGCTCCTCGACATTCGCCCTTATCCAAACGCATCGGCTCGCAGCTTGGCTGCGTCCGGCTTTGGCGCAGCGCCCCGCCACCCTGTAGTCTCCCTCTATCCGAGAATCAGGAGACTTCATGGCCCGCGACGGCGCCGTCTACGCCTGCCAGTCCTGCGGCGCGGTCCAGACCAAGTGGTCCGGACAGTGCCCTGCCTGCCAGAGCTGGAACACCCTGGTCGAAGAAGTCGGCGCCCGGCCGCCGGGCGCCCTGGCGACGACCAAGTCCACCCGCGTGCGCGGCCTGCAGTTCACCGGCCTGCAAAGCGACACGGCCCCGCCTCCACGCATTATGACAGGCGTCGACGAGTTCGACCGCGTCTGCGGCGGCGGCGTGGTCCCGGGCTCGGCCATCCTGATCGGCGGCGATCCGGGGGTGGGCAAGTCGACCCTGCTGCTCCAGGTCTGCGCCAGCGCCGCCCTGCGCGGCGTCTCCTGCGCCTATATCTCGGGCGAAGAGGCCGTGGAGCAGATCCGAGGCCGGGCCGACCGCATGGGCCTGGCCCAGGCCAATGTCAGCCTGGCGGCCGAGACCTCGCTGCGCGATATCCTGGATGGGCTGAAGCGCGACAACTTCGATCTCGTGGTCATCGACTCGATCCAGACGATGTGGAGCGACGCCCACGAGGCTGGCCCTGGCACCGTCACCCAGGTCCGCGCCTGCGCCACCGAGCTGGTGCGCCTGGCCAAGAAGAAGGGCGTGGCGATCCTGCTGGTCGGCCACGTCACCAAGGACGGCCAGATCGCCGGCCCGCGCGTGGTCGAACACCTGGTCGACGCCGTCTTGGCCTTCGAAGGCGAGCGTGGCTATCCGTTCCGCATCCTGCGCGGGGCCAAGAACCGCTTCGGGGCGACCGACGAGATCGGCGTCTTCGAGATGGGCGACGTCGGCCTGCGCGAGGTCAAGAACCCCTCGGCCCTGTTCCTCAATGAGGGCGGCGAACGCTCGGCCGGCGCGGCGGTGTTCGCCGGCATTGAGGGCTCTCGGCCCGTGCTGGTGGAATTCCAGGCCCTGGTCGCGCCTTCCGCGTATGGGACGCCGCGTCGCGCCGTGGTCGGATGGGACTCCGGACGCCTCGCCATGGTCCTGGCGATCCTGGAATCCCGATGCGGCCTTGGTTTTGGCGACAAGGACGTCTATCTGAACGTCGCTGGCGGCATCCGGATCACGGAGCCGGCGGCGGATCTCGCGGCGGCGGCGGCCCTGGCCTCCTCCGCTCTGGACGTCGCCCTGCCCCAGGACTGCGTCGTGTTCGGCGAGCTTAGCCTGTCGGGTGAAGTACGGCCCGTCAGCCGGATGGAGACGCGTTTGAAGGAAGCCGCGAAACTGGGATTTGGCCGGGCCCTCGGCCCGCTCTCGGGTCTTCCCGAAGGCGGCGGAGCCCTGCCGGTCGCGGGTGTCGCCCGTGTCGCGGACGCCGTCCGCCGCATCGGCGACGAGATCTGGAGCAGCCTGACGTGACGCCGTTCGACATCATCGCCGGACTGCTGCTGCTGATCTCCGGCGTCACTGGCTGGACGCGCGGCGCCTCGCGGGAGCTGACCTCGGCTCTGTCGTTCATCATCGCCGCCGCCATCTCGCTGTTCGGCCTGCGCATTTCGGGGCCCATCTTCCGCAGCCTCATGGACCCGGATTGGGCCGCCACGGCCGCCGCGATCGTGGTGGTGTTCGTCGTCTTCTTCCTGATCATCCGCCTGATCGGCGGCCAGTTGACCGCCAGCCTGCACGAGACCTCGGCCGGAACGCTGGACCGCGCGGTCGGTGCGACCTTCGGGGTGATCCGGGCCGTGGTCATCCTGGGCGTCTTCAACCTGCTGCTGCACCTGGCGACGCCGCCGGACCGCATGCCGCACTGGGTTGAGGATTCGATTTTCTATCCCTTGTCCGAAGCCAGCGGCACGGTGCTCAAGGTCTTCGCCCCGAAGGGCAAGGCCCTGGCCGGCAAGCTGGCCCCGGCGATCAAGGAAGCCGTTCATGAGGGCGGCGACAATACGTCCGGCGAGAAGTCGTCGGATAAAGGCTATGATGATGACCAGCGTCGGAAGCTCGACGACCTGGTGGAGAAATCGCGATGACCTTCCTGGGCCAGTCGACTGACCGCTATTCCTCGTCGCCTTGGCGCGACCCCGAGGACGACACCCTGCGCCTCGAGTGCGGCGTGTTTGGCGTCTTCGGCGTGCGTGACGCCGCCGCCATCGCGGCGCTGGGCCTGCACGCCCTGCAGCATCGCGGCCAGGAGGCCTGCGGCATCGCCGCCTTCGACGGCGCCCGCTTCCACACCGAACGCCACATGGGCCATGTCGGCGACGCCTTTACCGGCGCCGACCTCGTCCAGCGCCTGCCGGGCGCCCTGGCCATCGGCCACACCCGCTATTCCACCGCCGGCGGCGCGGGCATCCGCAACGTCCAGCCGATGTTCGCCGATCTCGAGACCGGCGGCGTGGCCATCGCCCACAACGGCAACCTGACCAACTTCCTGACCCTGCGCGAGCGCCTGGTGCAGGAGGGCGCGATCTTCCAGTCCACCTCGGACTCCGAAGTGATCCTTCACCTGATCGCCCGTTCGCGGAAGGCCAAGATCGTCGACCGCTTCGTCGACGCCGTCGGCCAGATCGAAGGCGGCTACGCCTTGGTGGCCATCACCAACAAGAAGATGATCGGTCTACGCGACCCGCTGGGCATCCGCCCGCTAGTGCTGGGCGACCTGGACGGCAAGCCGGTCCTGGCGTCCGAGACCTGCGCCCTCGACATGATCGGCGCCCGCTTCGTGCGTGACATCGAGCACGGCGAGATGGTGGTGATCGAGGAGACGGGCATCACCTCGACCAAGCCGTTCCAGACCCAGGCCGCGCGCCCCTGCGTGTTCGAATATGTCTATTTCGCCCGTCCCGACAGCGTCGTGAACGGTCGCTCGGTCTATGGCGTGCGCAAGCGCATGGGCAGGAACCTGGCCAAGGAGACCGGCATCGAGGCCGATGTCGTGGTGCCGGTGCCGGACTCGGGCGTGCCGGCGGCCCTGGGCTTCGCCCAGGAGAGCGGCATCCCGTTCGAGATGGGCATCATCCGCAACCACTATGTGGGTCGCACCTTCATCCAGCCGACCCAGGGCGTGCGCGAACTGGGCGTGCGCATGAAGCATAGCCCCAACCGCGCCATCCTGGCCGGCAAGCGCGTTGTCCTGATCGACGACTCGATCGTGCGCGGCACCACCTCGCTGAAGATCGTCCGTATGGTCCGCGAGGCCGGCGCCACGGAGGTCCACCTCCGCTCGGCCAGCCCGCCGATCAAGTGGCCCGACTTCTACGGCATCGACATGCCCGAGCGCGAACAGCTGCTGGCGGCCAACAAGTCGCTGGAAGAGATGGCCAAGTTCCTGGAAGTCGACTCGCTCGGCTTCCTGTCGGTCGAGGGCCTGTACGACGCCCTGGACGCCGGTCCGCGCGACCCGGCCGCGCCGCAGTTCACCGACCACTACTTCACCGGCGACTATCCGACTCGCCTGACGGATCGCGAGATCGCCGAGGGCCGCAACGAGACAAACGACAAGCAGCTTTCGCTGCTCAGCGCCTAAGTCTTTCCGTGACCCTGAAGAGCGTTCTCGAGAAGCTGAAGCTCGAGCCGTACGTCCTCGCCCTGTTCGGCATGGTCGTGCTGGCCTCGATCCTGCCCGTGCGTGGCGAGGCCGCGCACGGCCTGAACATCGTCGTCAAGCTGGCCATCGCCCTGCTGTTCTTCCTGCACGGGGCCAAGCTGTCGCGCGACAACGTGGTGGCGGGCCTGACCCATTGGCGGCTGCACCTGCTGATCCTGGCCTTCACCTTCGTGATGTTCCCGGTCCTGGGCTTGCTGGCCAGCAAGCTCAACCTGCTGCCGCCGACCCTGGCGGCGGGGATCCTGTTCCTGTGCTGCCTGCCCTCCACGGTGCAGTCGTCGATCGCCTTCACCTCGATCGCGCGCGGCAATGTCGCGGCCGCCGTCGTGGCGGCCAGCGCCTCGAACCTGTTCGGGATCTTCATCACCCCGGTGCTGGTCAGCCTGCTGATGCACACCCAGGGCGGCGCCTCGGGCGGCTGGAAGTCGGTGCAGGACATCGTCGTCCAGCTCCTCCTGCCATTCATCGCCGGCCAATTGGCCCGACCGCTGGTCGCCAAGTGGATCGAGCGCCACAAACAGCTGATCGGCTATGTCGACCGAGGCTCGATCCTGCTGGTCGTCTACGCCGCCTTCAGCGAGGCCGTGGTCGGCGGCATCTGGCACAAGATCTCGCCGCTGCAGCTCGCGATCCTGCTGGCGGTCTGCGGGACGCTGCTGGCCATCGTGCTGGCCGCCACCACCTTCGGCGCGCGGGCCCTGGGCTTCTCGCCCGAAGACGAGAAGGCCATCACCTTCTGCGGCTCAAAGAAGAGCCTGGCCACCGGCGTGCCGATGGCGGGCATCCTGTTCCCCGGTCCGACGGCGGGGATCATCGTCCTGCCGCTGATGATCTTCCACCAGATCCAGCTGATGGCCTGTTCGGTCATCGCCCAGCACTACGCCCGGAAAGCCGCCGAACAGGAGATGCAAGCTTAAGGGCTTGCCCCGGTTTCCGTCCGCCCTCGCCTGCTCTAGAACCCGCCCATGACTTCCGACTCCCAAAAGCCGCTGGCCGGCCGCATCGCTCTTGTCACCGGCGCCACGCGCGGCATCGGCGGGGCGGTCGCCCTGGGTCTTGCCCGGGCCGGCGCCCACGTGATCGCGGTGGGCCGCACCCAAGGCGCGCTCGAGGCCCTGGACGACGCCATCCTGGAAGCGACCGGCGAGCGCGCCACCCTTGTCCCGCTGGACCTGCGCGAGCCCGACGGCCTGGACCAGCTGGGCGCGGCCATCCATCAACGCTGGGGCAAGCTCGACATCCTGGTCGGCGCAGCCGGCCTGCTGGGTCCGCTGACCCCTGTGAGCCACCTGGAGCCGAAAGGCTGGGACATGATCCTGTCCACCAACCTGACGGCCAACTGGCGCCTGATCCGCGCCATGGATCCCCTGCTGCGCGCGTCGGACGCCGGCCGGGCCCTGTTCTTCTCCAGCAGCGTGGCCAAGACCCGCCCGGCTTTCTGGGGCGCCTACGCGGCCACCAAGGCGGCGCTCGAAGCCATTGTCGACGTCTATGCCGACGAGATGGAGAACACCGCCGTCCGCGCCCTGTGCGTCGACCCCGGCGCCATGCGCACCCGGATGCGCTCCGGCGCGTTTCCGGGCGAGGATCCCCAGACGATTCCCGCGCCCGAGACCATCGTGCCGTTCGTCCTCGACCTGGTCCGCCCTGACCGCGAACCGCCCAAGGGCGTGGTTCGCTTCAAGGATCGCGGCCAGGAAGCGCCTAGCGTCGACGCTTGAGACGCACCCGCGAGCCTCTCAAATGTCGAGTACTATTCCAGAGATAACCGCCTGAGTTGTGGCGATTTGGAATACTATTGAAGCGCCAATTCTGAAGATAAACTCTTCGCTCATCGGTGAAGAGTTAGCGGTTATTTAACCCGCCCTCCGCGACATCGTGCCGCACGGCTATCACGCCGTTTGGAGTTCGCAGATGGCGCTGTTTTCCCGCGGTCGTGACACCGGTGGCGTCGCAGCTCGGATCGCCGATCTTGAAGGCATTGTCGACGCTATCCAGCGGTCTCAGGCGGTCATCGAGTTCAATCTCGACGGCACGATCATCACCGCCAACGAGAATTTCCTGAGAACGCTTGGCTACGCCCTGAGCGAGATCCAAGGCCGGAAGCACAGCCTTTTTGTCGATGAAGCCTATGCTGCGAGTAACGACTATCGCGAGTTCTGGGGTCGACTGAACGCGGGTGAATTCTTCGCCGACAAGTACAAGCGTATCGGCAAGGGCGGCAAGGCGGTCTGGATCCAGGCTTCCTACAATCCGGTCTTCGACAACACCGGCAAGCCGGTGAAGGTCATCAAGTTCGCCTCTGACATCACCGCCATCGAGACCGAGCGACATCAGGTCGAGGGCGAGCGCAAGGCCGTGCAGGACGAGCAGGAACACGTCGTCTCGGCGCTGGCCGACAGCCTGAACCGCTTGGCGCGCGGCGACCTGACCGCGGGCATCGAGGCCCAGTTCAACGGGCGGTACGCCCAGCTGAAAAACGACTTCAACAGCGCCATCGACAGCCTGAAAGAGGCCATGAACGGGATCGCCGACGCGACCCGAGGCATGGAGAGCGGGTCAAACGAGATCGCCAGCGCCGCGAACGACCTGTCAAAGCGCACCGAGCAGCAGGCCGCCAGTCTGGAAGAGACGGCCGCGGCGCTCGACGAGATCACCGCCACCGTCCGTCGCAGCGCCGACGGCGCCAAGCGAGCCTCTACGGCGGCGTCGGCAGCGTCGACCGACGCCGACCGTTCCGGCGAGGTCGTCCGCGAGGCCGTCACCGCGATGGGCGAGATCGAGAAGTCCTCGGGCCAGATCACCCAGATTATCGGCGTCATCGACGAGATCGCCTTCCAGACCAACCTGTTGGCCCTTAACGCCGGGGTCGAAGCCGCCCGCGCGGGCGAGGCGGGTCGCGGTTTCGCCGTCGTCGCCCAGGAAGTCCGGGCCTTGGCCCAGCGCTCGGCGGACGCCGCCAAGGAGATCAAGGGCCTGATCGCCAACTCGACCGCCCAGGTCGAGCGCGGCGTGCGCCTGGTCGGAGACACCGGCGCGGCGCTCAGCGGCATCGTCGGCAAGGTCGGCGAGATCCACAGCCTGATCCGCGAGATCGCTGAGTCGTCGCAGGCACAGGCCACGGGCCTGAACCAGGTCAACGCCGCGGTGAACCAGATGGATCAGGTCACCCAGCAAAACGCCGCCATGGTCGAGCAGGCAACCGCCGCGTCGGCGTCGCTGCGGAGCGAGGCCCAGGATCTTGCCCGCCAAGTGTCACGCTTCCAGACCGGCAGGAGCATCGCGCGCCAACCGGCGGCCGAGCCGCGCGCTCGTATCAAGGCCTCCAGCCGCCCAGGCCGCCCCGCGACCGCCGTCGCGCCGGCGGACTGGCAGGAATTCTAAGGGCGGAGCTGCCTCAGCAGCAGGTTCGCCGTGGCCGTCGCAGAGCCGTCTCCGGTCAAGGCGACGGCCACGATCGCCTGGTCCCTGACCCAATAGGCCACGACGGCGCTGGCGCCCGGCGTTCCGCCCAGATGTCCCAGCCAAAGGCTTTTCGAGCCGTCTGCCTCCGGAACCTCGATGACCATCGCGCCCAGGCCGTAGAAGCTGCTGGCGTCGAACATCGGATAGAGCTGGCCGAACATCGCCGTCAGCGTCTCCTGCTTCAGCAGCTTGCCGCCCAAAAGCGCCGCCCAGACCCGGGCCATGTCCTCGGCCGAGCCCACGGCGCCGCCGGCCGCGCCGGCCCAGGCGGGCTCGATCGGGGTTTCCTTGGCCGAGACCAGCTTGGCGACGTCCTCGCCCTTGTCGCCGTCAACTAGCATCCGCAGCGACTTCAGGCCCAGCGGCTTGATGATCCGCGCCTCGACGGCGGCCTGCCACGTCTGGCCATCAACCGTCTCGATCGCCTTACCCAGCAGGGCGTAGCCAGTATTGGAATAGCGCCAGCGCTCGCCGGGACAGGACATGGCCCCATGGCGGGCGATGATCTTCACATCCTCGTCCAGGGTGTGGGCGCGACGTTCGGCGCGGGCCTTCAGATCCTCGTTGGCGCTGAACAGGCCGCCGGTGTGGGCCAGCAGGTCGCGGATCGTCACCACATCGCCGTTGGGCACGCCAGCAACGTACTTCGAGATCGGATCTTCCAGCTTGAGCTTGCCGGCCTCGACCAGCTGCAGGACGACGACGGCCACCAGGCTCTTGCCGGCGCTGGCCCAGAACAGCATAGGCGGCTGCTCGCCGCTGTCGGTGCGACTCCAGGCGCCCTTGCCAGGGATCAACACGGCGGCGGTCAGCGCCGGCGCCTTGGTCGCGGCCTTGGCCTGAGCGAAAGCCGCCTCAAGGCGCGCGACGGCCTCAGGATCGAGCCCGGCCTTGGGGACTTCGGCCAGCAACGGCGGCGCGACGGCGACGTGCAGCGGCGCGCCGACGTATGTCACCGCGCTGGTGCAGACCACGGGCTTGTAGTCGCCCGCCGCCGCAGCGGCTGGCGGCGCCATCAACATCAACGCCAGCCCCAAGCCTCGCATCGCCATCCTCCACGTTCAGCCCACAAGGCTGAACGCGTATGGCGAAGTTTAGGCTCAGCGCCCCTTTGGTTTGCCCGGACCGGTGTTGCCCCGGACGGTGCGCGCGCCGGACACCGGACGCTTGGGTCCCGCCGCCTTGCCGCCGGCCGACTTGGCGCCGACCTTGTAGCTGGGCGTGGTCGAGACCTTCTTCTGGACCTTGGGGCCCAGCTTCTTGACCGACTTGACCGCGGCCTTGCCGGGCTCGGCGGCCCCGACGTCCTTGGGCGCGCCCTCGACAGCCGGAGCAGCCTTGGCGGACGCGGCCGGAGCCTTCTTCTTCACCGGCTTGACCTCGCGCGGATCGGGCAGGCCCGCCTCGATCGCGGCCTTGGCGGCCGCTTCGTCGGCGATGCGCTTGGACTTCTTGACCGTGTTGCGCGAGGCGCGGATGCGTTCCTCCTCGCGTTCGCGGCGCTCGAATTCGCGCTTGCCCCGGCCGCTGTGGCCCTTGGCCTCGCCGTCGGCATAGGGATTGGCGCCCGACTTGATGGTGATGCGCAGCGGCACCCCCGGCAGGTCGAAGCTTTCGCGCAAGGAATTGATCAGATAGCGCCGATAGTGGTCGGGCATCTGGTCGGCGCGGCTGGAGAACAGCACGAACGTCGGCGGGCGGGCCTTGGTCTGGGCCATATATTTGGGCTTCACGCGGCGGCCGCTGACGGCGGGCGGCGGGTGGCGCTGCATGGCCATCTGCAGCCAGTCGTTCAGGTCGCGGGTCTTGACCTTGGTCGACCAGTCCTTGTGGATCTTCAGCACGGCCGGCATCAGCTTGTTGACGCCACTGCCGGTCTCGCCCGACAGCGCCACAACCGGCGCGCCGCGCACCTGGGGCAGCATGCGCTCGGCGTGCTCGCGGAAGGCGGCAAGGGTGGCGGCCTGATCCTCGATCAGGTCCCACTTGGCCAGCACGAACACCAGGGCCCGCCCTTCCCGCTCGGTCAGGTCGGCGATCTGCAGGTCCTGGATCTCGAACGGGTGGGTGGCGTCCATCACCAGCACCACGACCTCGGCGAAGGTGATGGCGCGGATGGTGTCCTGAGTGGAGAGCTTCTCCAGCTTCTCCTGCACCTTGGCCTTCTTGCGCAGGCCGGCGGTGTCGACCAGGCGCACCTTTTTGTCGCCCCAGATCCAGTCGACCGAGATCGAGTCGCGCGTGATGCCGGCCTCCGGGCCGGTCAGCAGGCGCTGCTCGCCGATCAGGCGGTTGATCAGGGTGGACTTGCCGGCGTTCGGACGGCCGACGATGGCCAGGCGGATTGGCTTGTCGTCGTCTTCCTCGTCCTCGGAGTACTGGTCCTCGGGGAACGCCGCCAGCATGGCGGCGTAGAGCTCGGCCATGCCCTCGCCATGCTCGCCGGAGATCGGGATCGGTTCGCCCAGGCCCAGCTTGTACGCCTCGCCGATACCCGACTGGCCAGCTTTGCCCTCGGCCTTGTTGGCGGCGATGATCACCGGCTTGCCCCGGCGACGCAGCAGGGTGGCGAACACTTCGTCCAGCGGGGTCACGCCTTCGCGCGCGTCGTAGATGAACAGCGAGACGTCCGCTTCCTCGACGGCGAGCTCGGTCTGGTGACGCATGCGCGCTTCAAGGCTCTCGTCCGAGACGTCCTCGAAGCCGGCGGTGTCGATCAATTCCAGGTCCAGGTCGCCCAAGCGTCCCGAGGCGTAGCGCCGGTCACGGGTGACGCCCGGCTGGTCGTCGACAATGGCCAGCTTCTTGCCGGCAAGGCGGTTGAACAGCGTGGACTTGCCCACATTGGGGCGGCCGACGATGGCGAGTTTCAAAGGCATAGGCGTCCAGTAGTCGATTTTCGCCCCCACCGCAAAAGGCGCTGGAAAAGCGAACGCCCGGGCCAGCTTTCGCGGACCCGGGCTCAAGAGCGTTTCAAGTTGTCGAGCGAGCCCGAAGGCCCGCTTTCTGGCTTAGCGAATGGCGACCAGTTCGGCCTCGTCCGTGACCAGGTAGATCATGTTTCCGACCGCGATCGGGTTGATCAGCACCGAGGCGCCGATCTTAAGGGTCTTTTCCTTGACGCCGGTCTTGGCGTTCAGGGCGACGGCTTCGCCCGTGCTGGACACCGTGATCAGTCGGCCATTGGCCAGGATCGGGGTCGACCATAGGATCGGGTGCTTGGCGCGCTTCTTCTTCTGCTTCTTGGACAGGGCCTCGGTGTTGTTGAGGTCCTGGATCCAGTAGACCGAGCCGTTCTCGCGCGAGACGCAGATCACCTGGCCGGCCTTGTCGACGACATAGACCACGTCGCCGGCGACCCACGGGGTGGTGATGGCGGTGACCGGCAGGCTCCAGCGGGCCTGGCCCGAGCGCAGGTCGGTGGCGGCGAAGACGCCCGAGTGGCTGACGGCGAAGACGTCGCCCTTGTAGATCACCGGGCGGCCCGGAATGTCGCGGATTTCCGACAGCGCGTTCGTGCGGCTAGCGCGGCTCAGGGCCTCGCTCCACAGGTCGTTGCCGTTGGTCGCGCGCAGGGCCACCAGTTCGCCCGAGGCGAAGCCGGCCACAACGGTGTCGCCGCTGACGGCGGGGGTCGAGGCGGCCAGGATGCGGGCCGGTTCGCTGAGCGCCTGGTAGGTCCAGCCCGGCGCGCCCGTGGCGGCGTCGAAAGTCAGCAATTCGTTGTCGGTCGAGACCACGAACATGCGGCCGTCGGCGACGGTCGGCGCGGCGTGGATCGGAGTGGTGACCTGCTGCGTCCAGTTCAGATTGCCAGACGCGGCATCCAGCTGGGCCACGAAGCGGAAGCCCGAGGCGACATAGAGCTTGTTGTCGGCGCCGACGGCGACGCCGCCGCCGAAGCCCAGGCGGTCATTCTTCTTGGGCAGCAGGCCCATGAAGCCCGCCTTCTTGATCGAACCGGCGGCCGGACGAAGGTCCTTGCGCCAGATCTGCGCGCCCGACTTGGCGTCGATCGCCACGACGTCGGCCTCGCCGTCCATCACGAAGATGCGGCCGTCGGCCGAAACCGGCGGCGCGGTGACATGGAAGGTCTTGCCGCTCTTCTTGCCGAAGCCCTTCTTCCAGGCGATCTGGAAGTCCTTGCCGGCGTCGACATGTTCGATCGACTGCTCGGCGTTGCCGCCGGGCAGGCGCCATTCGGCCTGGGCGACCGGTTCGGGCAGGAAGAAGTCGGCGCCCTTCAGCGACTCGTTGGCCTCGACCTTCTGGTCGAAGGCGATGATCGAGATGCGCTGACCCTGGCTGGCCGTGGACTTGTTCTTGTCCTTGCCGTTGAAAGGGTTGAGCTTCGAAACCGTCGAGCAGCCGGTGACGGCCATGGACGCCGACATCAGCGCGACCAGGGCGACGGAACGCTTGGAGATCATCAGGCGGCTCATTGGGCGTTAGGGGCGGCTTGCGGAGCAAGGCCCGCGGGCAGTTGGCTCATCGGCGGCATCGGCGGCAGAGCGGCGGCGGCCTTCACGGCGGCGGCCAGGTCCTTGGCGGTGCCCGAGTCGATCAGTTGCATGGCCGCCTGGGCGCGCTGGCGCACCTCTTCGGACGTGCTGCTATCCAGCGAATTGGCTAGGATCACGAAATCTCCGCGCGCGCCCTTCAGGTCGCCGGCCTGTAGCTTGGCGAAGGCCAGCGCTTCCCTGGCGTACACGCGGTACGGACTCTTTTCCCCCGCCAACGGCGTCAACCTCGACTCAAGATCCTTGTAGGGAGCCGTGTCCATCAGGGCGAAGGCGGATTTGAGGCGGGCCAGGTCGCCCAGCAAGGCATTCGGCGCGGCCTTGGCGGCCTCGTCGAAATAGCCGACGGCCTCCTTGGTCTTGTTTTCTTCCAGGCGGATGTCGCCCATCTGCAGCAGGGCCAGGGCCTTGTAGCCTTGGGCGCCGCTGTCGGCGACGGCCTTGAACTGGCCGAAAGCGCCGGCCGGCCCCTGCTTCTGGGCAGATTCCAGCGCGGCCTGGTAGCCTTCCGAGGCCTTGTTGGCCTGGGTCGTCTGGTACGAGGTCCAGCCCCAGTAGCCCCCGACGCCGATCACCACGGCCGCCACGGCCGCCGCCACGAACGGCAGCGATTTCACCGCAAGCGTACGATAGCGCTCCGAGCGAAGCTGTTCTTCGACTTCGTCAAAAACATCGACCACGAAACGAGGCTCCGAAACAGGCGCTAGCCCAGGCGTGCCGCCCGCACTGGAGCGACGCCGCTGGGTTGAAGACAGATTGTGGCGGGCGGAGGGCCGCTCACCGAGGCGGCGAACCTATAGCGTGCCGCGCCGGGCCGCAACGCCCGCTGGAACGGCGATTTCGATCGTCGTTCCAGGTTTGTCGCCAAAGCGCTTCAGGGCTTCTTGGCGTAGTAGGTCTCGGCGTCGCCCGGAAAGCTGCGATCCCTCACGTCACGGGCGAATTCGGCCGCGGCGCGCTCGATCTCGCCCTTCAGATCGGCATAGCGGCGGACGAACTTGGGGGTCCAGTCGAACAGGCCGAGCATGTCGTCGACGACCAGCACCTGACCGTCGCAGCCGGCCGAGGCGCCGATACCGATGGTCGGGACCGAGACGGCCTGCGTGACTTCACGGGCCAGACTCTCCGCTACGCCTTCGACGACGATGGCGAAGGCCCCGGCCTCGGCGGTCAGGCGGGCCTCTTCCAGCACCTTGGCGCGGCCCGTCTCATCCTTGCCCTTGGCCTTGAAGCCGCCCTCCAGTAGCACCGCCTGGGGGCGCAGGCCGACGTGGCCCATGACCGGCACGCCGCGCTGGGTGAGATAGGCGATGGTCGCCGGCACGGTCGGGCCGCTTTCGACCTTCACGGCCTGGGCGCCCGTCTCCTTCATGATCCGCACGGCGTTGGCGTAGGCCTCTTCGTGCGAATTCTCGTAGGAGCCGAACGGCATGTCGATGACGACCATGGCCTTCCTGGAGCCACGCATGACTGCCTGACCGTGCAGGATCATCATGTCCAGGGTCACGCCGACGGTGTTGGGCAGGCCATGGACGACCATGCCCAGCGAATCCCCGACCAGCAGCAGGTCGCAGGCCTCGTCCAGCGCGGCGGCGACCGGCGCGGTGTAGGCCGTCAGGCAGACAATGGGAACGCCGCCCTTGCGGGCGGTGATGTCGGGGGCGGCCAGACGGCGGACCGACTCTTCACGATGGGCTGACAGGCGTTCGCTCCCTGAAGCGGGTCTTTTGAGAGGCCGTTTGTGGGCTGGAACGCGCCTCGCCGCAACATGAACAGCGATAACCGTTCAGCACGGCGCGGCGCGTCCGACCTTGGCCCCGCCGCGTCAGAAGTCCTCCACCGCGCGCGTCACGAAGAACGCCAGCGCCACCACCGCCAGGCCCGCCGCCAGCCAGACCGCCTCGGCGCTGGACGGAGTCGTCAGCACGGCGTTGAACTTGGCCACGCCAGCGCTGATCTCGTTTTCCAGCGTGTGGCTGCCGTTCTTCGACAGCTGCGCGACTTCACTGGAGAAGCGGGTCGACAATATCTGGAAGGCCGCGACCAGCCCCGCCGCGCCCCCCGCCACGGCAATGAAGAGTCGCCGCATCGCCCAGCCACGGTCGAGCTTGGCCGCGACCTCGGCATTGAACAGGGCCGCGTCGGGGAACGACGGCGGCTCAGCGAACATGCGGCTCAGCTGGGCTTCGAAATCGGGTTCAGCCATGAGCTTCCCTCCTCGCGCCTTTCTCAGGTTGGTCTTCTGGCCGGGCGAGTTTCGCCCGGAGTTTATCCAAACCACGTTTGACATGGGATTTGACCGTGCCGATCGGGATATTCAAGGCCTCGGCCGCCTCGGCGTGGGACCAGTCGGCGCCGTAGCACAGGGAAACGCACAGGCGCTCACCGCGTGACAGCGACTTCAGGGCCTCGTCGAGGTCGATGCGGCTGGCCGCGTCCTTCGACGCGTCGCGCACCATGACATCCTCGACCGGCTCGATGGTGTCCGAGAAGATCAGACGCGCCTCGCGCTTGACCTTCTTCAGATAGAGCCGCGCGGCGATCTTCCTGATCCAGGCCCCGAAGGTCCCTTCCCCGCGAAACTCGGCCGCCTGTTCAAAACCGGTCATGAAGGCGTCCTGGGCCAGGTCGTCGGCGGTGGCCGAGTCGGCGCCCATGCGTCTCAGGAGACCCCGGACAACCGAGCCGTGCCTGCGCACCAGCTCCCCGTAAGCCCGGCGATCGCCCGCCGCTGCTTGCGCGGCGAGCTCGACGTCGTGACCAGTTGGCGGGCGTTCCGTGCCCATTGGATCATGCCCCTCCCAAGGCTCGCGAGCCGCCTAGACCCGCTCTTCCTTGTTCGGATTGAAGAAGCTGAGGACGATGAAGGCCACGCCGATCACGACCGGGATGCAGGCGAAGCCGAAACCGTCAAAGTCGTTGCCGCCATGGATGAAGTCGCCGAAGTAGGTGGCGCCGGCGATGCCGATGCCGACGGCCAACCAGATCACACCGGTGCGCAGATCGCGCAGGCGGGTCGGCGGCGTCTTCACGCTGCGGCTCATGGCCTCGATCACCTCGGGCGGGACCGGCTGACCCTTCTCGATGGCCACGCGCAGGGTGCGCTGCATTTCACGACGCTCGCGGCTCCTGAAGTAGAACGGCAGCACCACGATGGCGACGATCATGGCGAAGGCGCCGATCGGAACGATGATTTCAGGACCCATTTTAAATCCTCCAACGAGTTGTTTGGACGACGCCCCCGCGCCGCCTTCACTAGTAAGAGGCGTTCACGGTCCAGATTGGAGGCGCCCGCCGGGATGAAACTTTCGTAAGGCCAGAAAACTAGCCGATCGCGAGGCCCAGACGACGCCATACCGAAGAGCCGCCGACCATCAAGAGCGCAGCGACGAAAGTCCCCAAGGCCGCGACAGGCGCCAGCCCCGGCGCAATGATCTCCACCGCTTTCGTCAAAATCGGCGCGCACGCCCACATCACCAGAGCGATGACCGCCGCCCCGGCGGCGCTCGCCGTCAGGCGGTCCACGAAAACCTGGCGCTCGATCCGCTTCATCACCTCGGCGGTGAAGACGTCGGCGCGGCTCTGTTTGGGTTCTTCGCCCAGGAACGCCGAGAGTTGATCGTCCAGGTTCATTGGGAACCTCCAAGAACAGACAGCAGCCGCTCGCGGCCACGGGTAACATGCGATTTCACGGTGCCGAGGGGAAGCCCGAGCGCATCGGAGACCTCGGCGTGGGACCAGCCTTGGCCCAGGCATAGGGTGACGCAGGCGCGCTGGTCTTCCGGCAGGGTCGCGAGGGCTTTTTCGAGGGCCATACGGTCCTCGGCCCCGACCTCGGCGGCCGCCTCCAGCTCCTGCTCTCCCCGCCAGGCCTCGTCGCGGGCGGCGGCGCGCTGGGCGCCCCGTCGCTGCGACAGGGCTTTCTTCCAGGCCACGCCGTAGAGCCAGGCCCGGAAGCCCTCGTCCTCACGCAGCCTGGGCAAGCCCGCCCAAGCCGCCACGAAGGCCTCCTGGGCGATGTCGTCTGCCTCGGTCCAGCCGCTCTTGCGAAGAAAACCTCGCAGAGGCTTCTCGTGGATCGCCACCAGCCGGGCGAAGGCCGCCTGGGAGCCCGCGCGCGCCTGCCTGACGAGCGCGGCGTCCATCAGATCGTCGGGCCGTTTCGGTCGAGCAGCACCTGAACCAGGGTCGCCACGCAAAGGGCTCCGAGAACGAAGGCCACGATCGTGAAAGCCTCACCCGAGCCATAGAGGTCGGTGGCCGCCGAGACCGCGAACCCCGCGCTCAACAGACCGAACAGCACCACCTGATACCAGCTGCGTTCGCGCCGGCGACGATAGCGGGGTCGATGATCATCCAGGCTTTCGTCGGGCCAGCGCCGCTCGAGCTTGCTCAGCAGCTCGGCTGGGGGATCGCGGCCGGCGGCGGCGTAGGTCTTGATCAGGTCCAGCGTTTCGCGATTGGCCTGGTAGGACAGCCAGCTGCGCCACGCTCCAACCATGAAAGCGCTGATCGGGAAGATCAGCCACCAGAACTGACGGAAAAGGTCTTCGAACATTTCGCGTCCTCAGCGTTGCAGCTGCGCCAGCAGCGCGGCCGGCGGCTCTTGGCCCTTGGCGGCCAGGTCTCGCAGGGCCTCCACAACTTCACGGCGGGCGCGGTAGTCCATCCACGACCGGAAGGCGCCCAGCGCCATGGCGCCGATCGGGAACATCAGCCACCAGAAGTCAGAGAACAGGTCGGCCACGGTCAGCTCCTTCGATCAGGGCGCGATCATTCGCGCTTTCGAAGGTTAGTCGCCGCCGACCGCCGGGCTGGATGCAGAGACGTACGAAATAATTTCCGACATCGTGGCGAACGACACCGTCGGCTGGTGCTGGGCCAGGATCGAGGGCTTGGCGTAGCCCCAGCCGACCGCGCCGCAGTCCAGGCCCACCGCGCGGGCGGCCTCGATGTCGCGGGTTTCGTCGCCGATGCAGATGACCTTGTCGCGGCTGACGCCTCGGGCCGTGACCTGCTTGAACTTGCGGGCCTTGCCGAACAGCGACGCCCCGCAGGCATAGAGACTGATCAGGTCGCCCAGCTCTTCGCCTAGCACGCGACGGATCACCGCCTCGCTGTTGGAGCTGACCACCGCGATCTTCACGCCGGCCGCGTGCAGGGCGCGCAGCATGCGGGCGGTCTCGGGGAACAGCGGAATGGTGTGGGCGTCAGCGGCCATCAACTTCTTGCCGGCGCGGGCGATCAGCGGCAGCTTCCAGGGCGAGACGCCGAGATAGCGGATGACCTCTCGGGTGCTGCGGCCACGCAGCATCTCGATCTCTTCGTTGGTGACGGTCTTGAAGCCGTACCGGCGCGCCATCGGATTGACAGCCCGCATCATCCACGCCGCGCTGTCGGCCAGCGTGCCGTCGAAATCGAAGATGACCAGCTCGTATCGCGAGACAGCGTCCCCCACGCTTCAAAAACCCCCTAATGGCTCGCCACGACGCGAGACCTTCCGTCCAGTGATAGACTGATCCCCTGGAAATTGTCGTCTTAAACTTCTCTCACAGCGCGAGGGAAGGCCTGGACGGGTTCGCGGACTAGCCGATTGCGGCTTCGTAGATCTCGGGCTTGAAGCCGACCAGCCGGCGGTCGCCCAGGTCCAGCACTGGGCGCTTGATCATCGACGGCTGGGCCAGCATCAGGGCGATGGCCTTGTCGGCGTTCAGGTCCTGGCGATCGGCCTCGTCCAGCTTGCGGAAGGTCGTGCCCGCGCGGTTCAGGATCGTCTCCCAGCCGTGTTCCTGGACCCAGCCTTCCAGCGTCGCGCGATCGATCCCGACCGCCTTGTAGTCGTGGAAGTCATAGGCCTGGCCGCGCGCTTCCAGCCACTTGCGCGCCTTGGCGACCGTGTCGCAGTTCTTGATGCCATACATGGTAGGGGTCATGGCCGGGTCTCCGGGAGCGAATCTCCCCGATCCTAGCCGGTCAGATCCCAGGCCTGGAGCACGATGTGCTGGGTCTGGCCCAGCTTGCTCTGCACCAGCACGAAGCGATCCACCGTCCAGCGGATCGGGGCGATGGCCTGGGCCGGGATCACCTGGCCGTCGTAGAGCAGCGTGATGTGTGGGGTGAAGCCGCTGTCGGGCTTCAGCTTTACCCAAGCCATCGCCTCGCCAAGCGCCTTCTGGAACGCGATCAGGTCTTGCACGCCCTCCCCGCCCTGCAGCGTGAAGGGGCTGTTCCCCGGCCGGTTGGCGAAGCTGACGGCCTGATCGAACGTGACCTCGAACGGCGCGGCCTTCAGCGCCGCCCCGGCGTCCTTGCCTTTGGCCACGATGTCATTGGGCAGACCCACATAGTCGCCCAGGTGATGCAGGGTGATGTGGAAGCGGTCCGTCAGCAACGGCTGACCGCGCAGACCCAGGGCCTCTTTCAGCCGGCGCGCCTCGGCGGCGATCCGTTCCGCCGTGGCGGCATCCGGATACAGCAGGAACATCAGCCGGTCGGTCGGCGTCGGCGGGTCGAAGCCCGGCAGGCCCATCTGCAATGTCTCGGCCATCCGGCGCCTCCTGTCTCGCCGCCAGGGTTAAGCCGCTTCGGGTTCGCGTCCAACCGCCCGCGACACCCCGGGCATTACAATTCGTTTACATGCGTAATCGTTGGCTTGACGCGATCATTTACGTGCGTAATCGTTAGAGCATGGATACGAACCCGCAACGCATCAGCGCCGCCGAGAGCGAAGTCATGAAAGTGCTCTGGGCCGACAGCCCAAAGCCCGCCGAGGACGTGCTGGCCATCCTGGCCAAGGACCACGGCTGGGCCGAGGGCACGGTGAAGACCCTGCTGAACCGCCTTTTGAAGAAGGGCGCGATCGCCGCCGACAAGGATGGCCGTCGTTTCCTTTACCGCCCGCTGGTCGGTCGCGAGGACTATGTGGACTCCGAGAGCCAGGGCCTGCTGGACCGCTTGTTCGACGGCCGCCTGGCGCCCTTGGTCAGCCACTTCTCCAAGCGCGAGAAGCTGAACCCCGAAGACATCGCCGAACTGCGCCGCCTGCTGGACAGGATCGACGATGACCAGTGACCTTATCCTCTTCATGGCCAAGGCCAATCTCGCCCTGGCGGCGGCGGTCGTGCTGGTGCTGGTCCTTCGCAAGCCGGTCCGCGCCGCCTTCGGGGCCCGTAGCGCCTATGCCCTGTGGCTGATCGTACCGCTGTCGATCCTGGCCCTGCTGATCCCGGCCCGCACCATCACCCTGCCCGCGCCCGTCAGCGCCGAGCCGGTTGCTTCAGTCATCGGGACCCAGGCACCCTTATCCACCAAGGCCGCGCCTTCGCCGATCCCCGCACCAAGGCAGGTCAGCGCTATCCCGATCGCCGAGATCGTGTTGGGCCTGTGGGCCTTCGTCGCCTTCGCCGGCCTGATCGTCCAGGCCGAGCGCCAGCGCCGCTTCGTCCGGTCGCTGGGCCGGCTCAGCGTCACCGACGACGCCCGCCTGCTGCTGGCGGAGCGTCCGGGCGTCGGCCCGGCCGTGATTGGGGCCCTGGCGCCCTGCGTGGTGCTGCCCGCCGACTTCGCCGAGCGCTTCACGTCCGAGGAGCAGGCGCTGATCATCGCCCACGAGCGCAACCACCTGGCCGTCGGCGACGCCCAGATCAACGCCGTGGTCACCGGCCTGCGGTGCCTGTTCTGGTTCAATCCCTTCGTCCATCTGGGCGCGGCCGTGCTGCGGATCGATCAGGAGATCGCCTGTGACGCCGCCGTCCTGGCCCATCACCCCAAGACCCGCCGCGCCTATGGCGAAGCCATGCTGAAGACCCAGCTGGCCGCCTTCGCCCCGCCGATGGGCTGTCATTGGCCCGCCTCGGCCAACAACCAACTGAAGGAGCGCTTCACCTTGCTTACCCGTCACCATGCCCAACGGAGCCGCCACCTGGCCGGCGCGGCCGCCGTCGCGGTCCTCAGCCTCTCTGCCGGCGTCGCCGCCTGGGCCGCCCAGCCGGCCCAAGTCGTCCAGCGGAGCCCCGACCAAGCCAAGTCAGCCGTCGCCCGTCACCTGGGCCAACCGCTGTTCGAGGCCGTGCGCGCCAAGGACATCGCCGCCGTGCGCGAACTGATCGCCCTTGGGGCCGATGTGAACACGGTGGTGGTCGGCGACGGCTCGCCGCTGATCGAGGCCGCCCGTCGCGGCCGGATGGACATCGTCCAGGCCCTGCTGACCGCCGGCGCCGATCCTAACCTGGCCGTGCGCGGCGACGGCGCCCCGCTGATCCAGGCCTCGCTGTCCGGCCACCTCGACATCGTCCAGGCCCTGGTGGCGCGCGGCGCCAATGTCGAGATCTTCGTCCCCGGCGACGAGACCCCGCTGATCAACGCGGCCCAGGCCGGCAGCCTGCCCATCGTTACCTACCTGGTCGAGCACGGCGCCGACGTGAACCGCGCGGTCGAGGCCAATGAAGGCGAGATGCGCTCGCCGCTCGGCCAGGCCCGCAAGAACGGCCACGGCGCCGTCGTGAACTACCTGAAGACCCGGGGCGCGCGGTCCTAAGGGACCCGCCCCGCACTTTCCCCAATAATCAGCGAGTTTTTCAACGATGGCGATCATCGACGCCCGAACCTTGCCTGACGCCAGCCGGATCGAAGCCGATCTCGTGATCATCGGCGGCGGCCTGGCCGGCATCACCTTGGCCAAGGAGCTGGCCGGCGGCCCGCTGAAGGTCGCGATCCTGGAGAGCGGCGGCCTGGAAATCGACATGGAGAACCAGGCCCTCTACGCCGGCTCCGGCGTCCAGACGGCGCCCGGCAATCCCGACCGGCCGTTCGACAACTATCCGGCACAGTCCCGCATCAGGGCTCTGGGCGGCTCGGGCCACGTCTGGGGCGGCAAGTGCGGACCTCTGGATCCCGCCGACTTCGCCGAGCGGTCCTGGATCCCCTACAGCGGCTGGCCGGTCACCCGCCCGCAGATGCAGGCCTATTACGACCGGGCCTGCGACCTGCTGGAGATCCCACGCTTCCCGCTGGAGATGCCAAGGCCCGCCGAGCCAGACCGCCAGCCCCTGGCGCTGGACCCTGCCGACGGCTTCTTCCCGGCGCCGCGCGTGTTCTCGAAGTTCTCCGGCGGCGGCGACAAGGCGGCCTTCGACGCCTGGCGCACGAAGTTCGCCGAGGCCCCAAACATCACGGTCTATCTGTACGCCAATGTCGTGAAAATCCGCCGCCAAGGCGCTGAAATCGTTGGGCTGGATGTCGCCTGCCTCAAAGGCTCGCGCCACACCGCCAAGGCCAAGCGCTACGTGCTGGCGACAGGCGGCATCGAGAACGTCCGCCTGTTGCTGGCCTCCGACGACCTGGGCAACGGCCACGACCTGGTCGGGCGGTTCTTCCAGGGCCACGTGACCTATTCGAACGACGGCGACGCCGAGACCGAAGGCTCGGCCGTGGCCGTCACCCGCGCGGCGCCGATGGAGCTCTACGCGCCCGCCAAGCGCCTGGCGGCCCATTGCGTGATCGGCTCGGGCCTGAAGGCCCAGGCGCGGATGAAGACCGGCAACTTCACCGCCACCCTCTACAAGTCCACGCCTTCGGGGACCGAGACCAAGGTCGGCGCCGACACACAAACGATCCGCCGGACCAGCGGCCGCGTCGCCGGCCAGGACGAAGCCCAGTTGCTGGGCTATTTCGCCATGACCGAGCACTTCCCCAATCCCGACAGCCGCGTGACCCTGGATCCGGAACACAAGGACCCGCTGGGCATGCCGCGCGTGCGCCTGACGTGGGCCTATGGCGAGAAGGACTATGCCGACCTGGAGCGGTCGGTGGCGGGTCTTGCCGACGCGCTCGGCGCCGCCGGCCAGGGCCGGCTGTGCTGGTCGATCCCGCGCGACAAGCTGCTGGCGACGTCCAGCGCCTCGCGCCACCACATGGGGACGACGCGGATGCACGACGATCCGAAGAAGGGGGTCGTCGACGCCGACCTGCGCCTGCACGAGGCCAGGAACCTCTATGTCGCCGGCAGTTCGGTGTTCCCGACGTCGGGCATCGTCAATCCGACCCTGACCATCCTGGCGCTATGCATGCGCCTGGCCGACCACCTGAAGAGCGAGACCGCACAATGACCAGCCGCCGCGATCTCCTGGCCGCCCTGGTGGCGCTGGCCGCCACGCCAGCCCTGGCCCGCGCTGCGACACCCGACGCCTTCGCCGGCCTCGACGCAGGAGCCGTCCAGCGGATCGGCAAGGCGTGGCGCGAGCTGCATCCGAACGTCACTGCGGCCGTGCTGGCCAGGCGCCTGTTCCCGGTCGGACGCGGTCTCGCCGCCCTTCCCCGGCTGCGGGATCAAGCCGCGACCGACTTCCGAAAAGGATCGGTCTTCGCCTATCGCGGCTGGCGACTGTCGGACACCGAAGGCGCGCTGCTGGCCCTGCTGTCGTTCGAGACCTAGGACGCCTTCGCCGTGCCCGCTGTCGCGGTGTCGACCCGGGTCCAGGTCTGCGACTTGCAGAGGATGTTGGGCAGCAGGCAGCCCTTGGCCTTCAGCGAGGCGCGGTCCAACAGCTTGACCTGGCCCGAGAAGGTCATGTCCAGGTCGGGCACATAGACGCGACCCTTCCACTCGTTGGGATCGGAAACGGCGAAGTCGCGCAGCAACTGCATGCCGACCAGGTCCTGGTTCTTTTTCTTCCTGACGTCTTCGCGCGCGTCGGCATTGGCCCAGACGACGACGCCGCAGGTGCGGGTGTCGCACGGCTTGATCTCGATATGGACGCTGCCCTTGGGGTTGCGCCACACGCCGTAGATGTCGCCCGCCCGCGGCGCGGCTCCGGTCTGAGCCGTGGCGGCTCCCGCACCGGCCCACAGCGCCAGCGCTACAACCAGTCCACGCGTCATGTTTCGGCTCATCACGGCTATTCTCTCATCGGCTGCGCCAGCGGGCTCGCCCCTCGGGGCGCGCGAAACTAGCCGCTCGGAAAGACGAGGTGAAGCCGTCAGAATTGAGGCGTCCCCTTATTCGGTCAGCCGGTGCGCCAATCGGCCCCGGTCGCGGCGAACAGGCGGATGGCGTCGACCAGGCGTTGGCCTTTCGCGCGGGCCTGGGCCGAGCGGGTGGCGTTGAGGGTGCGCTGGGCGTCGACCACCTCCAGCAGCGTGCCGCCGCCCTTGTCGAACGCGACCCGGGCCAGGCGCAGGCGTTCGGTCGCCTGCTGCTCGGTGCGGGCGTGCGCGGCGAGCGCCGCCTCGTCGGACGATAGGGCCGACAGCGTGTCGGCGACCTGGCCGAAGGCGGTCAGCACGGTCTGCTGGTAGCGGGCGCTGGCGGCGCGGGCGGCCTCGCGGGCCTGCTGGCGACGGGCCTTCAGGGCGCCCCCGTCGAAGATCGGGGCGGTCAGGCCAGCGCCCAGGTCCCAGCCGCTGGCGTCGTAAGAGAAGATATCCCCCGGCTTCAGCGCGCCCTGGGTCAGCGAGGCGGTCAGCTTCAGGTTCGGATAGAGGTCGGCCGTCGTCACGCCGATATCGGCGGTGGCGGCGTGCAGCTCAGCCTCGGCGGCCAGGATATCCGGCCGCTTGCGGACCAGTTGCGACGGCAGGGTGACCGGCACGGGCGCGCTCAGGGCCATCGTCGACAGATCGAAGGCCGGCGCGCTCCAGTCGGCCGGGGCCTTGCCGACCAGCACGGCCAGGGCGTGACGGGCGGCGGCGAGTTCGCCTTGCAGAGCCGGCAACTGGGCGCGGTCCTCTTCCAGCTGGCTGGCGGCCGAGACCTTGGCCAGGCTGGTCGACCCGCCCAAGGCGTTGGCCTTGTGGATCAGCTCGATATTGGCCTGGTCGTCGGCGATCATCCGCTCGACGCTGGCGATCTGGGCTCGCAGCGTGGCGATGGTCGCGGCTTGCAGGGCGACATTGGCGGTCAGGCTGAGATAGGCCGCCTCGGCGCGGCGACCTTCGGCCTCGGCGCGACCGGTCGCGCTCTCGATGCGGCGCCTGTTCCCGCCCCAGAGGTCGAGGTCGTAGCTGACCGCCCCGCCGACCGAATAGAGGCTGAAGGTCGGGTTGCTGAGCTTGATGTCGCCAAAGCCCGTGAAGCCGAACGCCTGCAGGTTGGCGCGTTCACGGGCGACGCCAGCGTTGCCGGTGACCTGAGGCCCCGCCACGCCGCGCGCCTGCGCCAACGCCGATTGCGATTGCGCCAGGGTGGCGTCGGCCTCGGCCAGGGTGGGACTGTCCTTCAGCGCCTGGCGGATGACGGCGTCCAGCTCGGGCGAGTTCAGGGCTGTCCACCACGGACCGGCGTTGGCGGCCTCGGCCTCGAGGCGCGCGGCGGCGGGGGCCGTCTCGCCCGCGCCCAGGGTCGAAGTGGTCTCGGGGGCGTCGGGCGCCTTGAAGTCCGGGCCGACCGTCGTGCAGGCGGTCAGGCTGGAAGCGGCCAGCAGGGCCGCGATGAGCTTAGTGGTCGGAGACATTGGCGGCCTTCGCCCCGGGCTTCGGGGTACGCATGAGAAGGATGAGCGGCGCGCAGGCGATGGTGATCACCAGCATCAGCCGGAAGTCGTCGAGATAGGACAGCATCGCCGCCTGCCGACCGATGACGCCGTTGAACGCGGCCATGGCGGCCTCGGTCGAGAACACGTTCGGGGCGTAGGCCTGGTACAGCGGGTTGTCGGGCCGGGCGTGCTCGACCAGCACCGCGTGGTGCTTCTCGATGCCGCTGACGAACAGGGCCTGCATGATCGAGATTCCCGCCGCCGAGCCGATGTTGCGGATCAGGGTGAAGAGACCCGCGCCTTCCGCCCGGTGCTGCGGCATGACCTTGGCGAAGGCGATGGTGCTGAGCGGCACGAAGATCAGGCCCGTGCCGACGCCCGACAGGAAGCCCGAGGTCACGAGCAGGGTCGTGTCCATCTGCAGATTGTAGTGGCTCATCTGCCAGAGCGAGAGCGCGCTGATCGCCAGGCCGATGCTGAGCAGCAGCTTGATGTTCATCCAGCCCATCAGCTGACCCACCGCGAACATGGCGATGAACGAGCCCAGGCCGCGCGGCATGGACACCAGGCCCGTGAAGGCGACCGGATAGCCCAGCAGGGTCTGCATCAGCGGCGGCAGCAGGGCCAGGGTGCTGTAGAGCAGAATGCCGATGAAGAAGCCGAACAGGCAGCAGGTGATGAAGTTGCCGTCGGCCAGCAGCTCACGCGCCACGAACGGCTTCTCGGCCGTGGCCAGTTGCACGCCGAACACCCACAGCGCGATGACGGCGACGATCAGCTCGACCCAGATCTCGCGCGAGCCGAACCAGTCCTGGCTCGGACCTCGGTCCAGCATCAGCTGGAAGGCGCCGATGGCGATGGCCAGAGCCAGGAAGCCCAAGGTGTCGAACTTGCGCTTCTCGCTACTCTTCTTCTCGGACAGGAAGAAGAACACGCCGCAGAAGGCCAGGATGCCGATCGGCAGGTTGATGAAGAACACCCACCGCCAGTCGAGATTGTCGGTCAGCCAACCGCCCAGGCCGGGCCCCAGCAGCGGACCCAGCACCGCGCCGGCGCCCCACACGGCCATGGCCTGGCCGTGGCGCTCGGGCGGATTGATGTCCAGCAGCACGGCCTGGGACAACGGGATCAGCGCGGCTCCAAACAGGCCTTGCAGCAGGCGGAACAGCACGATCTCGACCAGGTTCTGGGCCACGCCGCACAGCATCGAGGCGGCGGTGAAGCCGATGATCGAGACGATCAACACCATCTTGCGGCCCATCCGCTCCGTCAGGAAGCCGGTCAGCGGCGTCATGATCGTCGAGGCCACGATGTAGGAGGTCAACACCCAGGTGATCTGGTCGGTCGAGGCCGAGACGCTGCCCTGGATGTGCGGCAAGGCGACGTTGGCGATCGTGGTGTCCAGCGAGATCATGATCGTCGCCAGCATCACCGAGATGGTGATCGGCGTGCGATTGGCGACGTCGCGGGCGCGCCCTTCCTGGAGCGCCTTGGGAGTCATCCGTGCTTGCCCGAACGAATGTCCACGGTCGCCTTGGCGCTGAGACCAGCGCTGAGATTGCTCGGCGCTGCCTGGTCCAGGGTCAGGCGCACGGGCACACGTTGGACGACCTTGACCCAGTTGCCCGTGGCGTTCTCGGCCGGCAGCAGCGCGAAGCTGGCGCCGGTGCCAGGACTGAAGCTGGCGACATGGGCCTTTAGCGGCTTGTCGTAGGCGTCGACCTTGATCGTCGCCGGCTGGCCGACTCGCATATGGGCCAGTTGGTCTTCCTTGAAGTTGGCCTCGATCCAGGGCTTGCCCGAGATCAGGAAGAACAAAGGCCTGGACGCCTCGACGCGCTGGCCGACCTGCAGTTGCTCGACCTTGGCGATGACGCCGTCGGTCGGGGCGACCACCGCGGCATATGAGCGATCCAGCTTGGCGCGCTCCAGCTTGGCGGACGCCTCCAGCACGCCGGGCTGCTGCTCGGTGGCGAGGTCAGCGCGACCGCCGAGGTCGGCCAGGGCCGTCGCGATCTGCTGCTGGACGACGGCGACCTGACGCTGGGCCTGGTCGGCGGCGTGGCGAGCCTCGTCCGCTTGCGCCTTGGTGGCGACGCCGGCGGCGGCGAGATCGCGCTGGCGAGCGGCCTCGCGCTGGGCATAGCCGGCGGTCTCCTGCACGGCGGCCAGATCGGCCAGGCGTTGGTTATAGACCGCGCGCTTGCCCTGGACGTCGAAGCGAGCCTGGGCCAGGGCGGCCTCGGCCTGTGACACCGCCACCTGGTAGTCGGCCGGGTCGAGGCGGAACAGCACCTGCCCCTTGGCCACACGCTGGTTCTCCTGGACGTCGATCTCGACCACGCGGCCGTCGATGCTGGTGGAAATGCCGGTGCGGCTGGACTGGACGTAGGCGTTGTCGGTGGTCTCGGACTTGCCGCCCGTCAGCACCACGAAAACACCAATGCCCGCGAGCACGACCAGCGGCACGCCAATCATCAGCGGCCAGCGCAGCCGCTGGCCCAGGGTCTTCTCGCGCCGCCTGTTGGCCGCGCCGACCTCGGCCTCGGCAATGGCGTCGTAACCTTCAGCGTCGCTCACGCGCTGCTCCACGTCTCGATAGGTTTTTGGGGAATCGTTGAGGTTCGTTCGGCTCGCGAACCTTGGCCCTCAGATAGGGCTCGGCCTGTCATGAGAGAAATGATATGTCTTCACGACAGCCATGAATGCCATTAATTTCAGAACCGCCGACCTCAACCTCTTCCGGGTGTTCGTCACCCTGCTGGAAGAGAAGAACGCCACGCGCGCCGGCGAGCGCCTGGGCCTCTCGCAATCGGCAGTGAGCCATTCGCTGCGCCGCCTGCGCGAAATGGTCGGCGACGACCTCTTTGTACGCGGCCAGACGGGACTGCGCCCGACGCCGCGCGCGCTGGAGATCGCCGAAACCGCGCGCACCGCCCTGAAGCTGCTGGAGAGCGCCGTCACCAACCATCGGTTCGATCCGGCGGTCGATACGCACACCTTCAACATCGCTGCCGGGACCTATATTTCCTACGTCCTGGGCCCTTTGATCGCCGAGCGGGTGATCGCCAGCGCGCCGAACGTTCAGATCCACTTCCACAACCTCTATGCCGGCATGACCGAGGACCTCGACACTGGTCGCCTCGACATGGTCGTCGGCTGCTTCGAGGCGATCCCGGGACGGTTTTCCTACAGTCCGTTGTTCGAGGAGACCGGCGTGTGGGTGCTGCGCGCCGACCACCCGATGGTCGCGAGCGGCGTCGACTACGACACCCTGGCCCGCCTGCCGCGCCTGGGCGTCTCGGGCGGCGGCAACGACGATCCCGACCGCACCTCGGCCGGGCACCTGGGCCTGCGGCGCGTGACCTCATGGGGCGACACCTACGCCCTGGGCGACAACCCCTATCAGCCGTTCACCGTGCAGGACTCGTTCAGCGCCATGAACATGGTCGGCCGCTCGGACATGACCTGCATCCTGCCCCGGCGCCTGGCCCAGCTGGCCGCCGATCGCGGCAAGGTGTTCATGGTCGAACCGCCGAACGCCCCGCCCCCCATGCCGTTCGGCGCGGTGCTGCGCGCCAGCGACGCGGCGGACTCGCCCAATGGCTGGCTGCTGGACCTCTGCCGGGAAGCAGCGGCCCAGCTCTAGCCTTTGGCTCTACTCGACCTGGCTCACGTCACGCACCGCGCCGCGGGCGGCGTTGGTGGTCATGGCGGCGTAGGCGCGCAAGGCCGGGCTGACCTCGCGCTTGCGGTCCAGGGGCTTCCAGGCCTTGGCGCCCCGAGCCAGCTGAGCCTCGCGGCGCTCGGCGATGACGGCGTCCGACACCTCAAGCGTGATGCCGCGATTGGGGATGTCGATCAGGATCGAGTCGCCGGTCTCGACCAGGGCGATCAAGCCGCCCTCGCCCGCTTCCGGCGAGACGTGGCCGATCGACAGACCCGAGGTGCCGCCCGAGAAGCGACCGTCGGTGATCAGGGCGCAGGCCGCGCCCAGGCCCTTCGATTTCAGATAGGTGGTCGGGTACAGCATCTCCTGCATGCCCGGCCCGCCCTTGGGACCTTCGTAGCGGATGACCACGACCTCGCCGGCCTTGACCTGACCGCCCAGGATGCCGCTGACCGCGGCCTCCTGGCTCTCATAGACGCGGGCCGTCCCCCGGAAAGTCAGGATGGAGTCGTCGACCCCGGCCGTCTTCACGATGCAGCCCTCGGGGGCCAGGTTGCCGAACAGAACAGCCAGGCCGCCGTCCTTCGAGAACGGATGCTCGACCGAGCGGATGACGCCCTTCTCGCGGTCCAGGTCCAGGCTCTCCCAGCGAGCGGCCTGGCTGAAGGCGATCTGGGTCGGCTTGCCGCCCGGCGCGGCGCGGAAGAGCTCGTGGGCGGTCGCGCTGTTGGTGCGGCCGATGTCCCAGCGCGCCAGCGCCTCGGCCATGGTCGTGGCGTGGACGGTCGGCTGGGTCGTGTCGATCAGGCCGCCGCGCTCCAGTTCGCCCAGGATGGCCATGACGCCGCCGGCGCGGTGGACGTCCTCCATGTGCACGTCGGCCTTGGCCGGGGCCACCTTCGAGAGGCACGGCACGCGGCGCGACAGACGGTCGATGTCTTCCATCTTGAAGTCGACCCCGCCTTCCTGGGCGGCCGCCAGCAGGTGCAGCACGGTGTTGGTCGAGCCGCCCATGGCGATGTCCAGGCTCATGGCGTTCTCGAACGCCGCCCGCGTGGCGATGCCGCGCGGCAGCGCCGTGGGATCGTCCTGCTCGTACCAGCGCTGGCAGAGGTCGACGACCAGGCGGCCGGCCTCCTTGAACAGGGCCTCGCGATCGGCGTGAGTGGCCAGGACCGAGCCGTTGCCCGGCAAAGACAGACCCAGGGCCTCGGTCAGGCAGTTCATCGAGTTGGCGGTGAACATCCCCGAGCACGAACCGCAGGTGGGGCAAGCGGCCTTCTCGATCGCGGTGACTTCCTCGTCGGTATACTTGTCGTCGGCGGCCACGACCATAGCGTCGACCAGGTCCAGGGCGCGGATCTCACCCTTCACCCGCACCTTGCCGGCCTCCATCGGGCCGCCGGAGACGAAGACCACCGGGATGTTGAGGCGCATGGCGGCCATCAGCATGCCCGGCGTGATCTTGTCGCAGTTGGAGATGCAGACAATGGCGTCGGCGCAGTGAGCGTTGACCATGTACTCTACGCTGTCGGCGATCAGCTCCCGACTGGGCAGCGAGTACAGCATCCCGCCGTGCCCCATGGCGATGCCGTCGTCGACGGCGATGGTGTTGAACTCCTTGGCCACGCCGCCGGCCGCCTCGATCTCGCGGGCGACCAGCTGGCCCAGGTCCTTCAGGTGCACGTGGCCCGGGACGAACTGGGTGAAGCTGTTGGCCACCGCGATGATCGGCTTGCCGAAGTCCTCGTCCTTCATGCCCGTCGCGCGCCAGAGGCCGCGGGCCCCCGCCATGTTGCGGCCGTGGGTCGAGGTGCGTGAGCGATAGGGAGGCATGGCAAATCTCAATGTCGGCGATGGGGTTATTTAAGGCCGTTTCACCCACTCTCAAAATATATTAGTTCAGCATCATTAGGTCACTGAGAATATCAATGGACGCTCGCCCGCTCCGCCACTTCGTGGCCGTGGCCCAGACCCTCCACTTCGGCCGCGCCGCCGAGCGGCTGGGCATGACCCAGCCGCCACTCAGCCAATCGATCATGAGCCTGGAGCGCGACCTGGGCGCGCCGCTGTTCGAGCGCACCAAACGCAGCGTTCGCCTGACCGCCCTGGGCGAGCAGTGGCTACCGTACGTGCATGAAACTCTGGCGGCGCTGGACGGTCTGCCCGCCCTGGCCCAGCGGATGCGCGATGGTCAGACCGGCTATCTGGCCCTGTCGTTCGTCAGCACGGCCGACTACAGCGTCCTGCCCTCGCTGGTGCGGCGCTACTCCCAGGCCTATCCGGACGTCGAGATCCGCCTGTTCGAGGCCACCAGCGACGTGCAGATCCCGGCCATCGTCAGCGGCGAACGCCATGCCGGCATCATCATCCCGCCCGCCGATCATCCCCTGCCGCCGGCCCTCGCCTATCGCCGGCTGTTGCGCGAGCCTCTGGTCGCCGCCGTGCCCAGCGCCTGGATCGAGGACGGCCGCATCGCCCGCGAGACCGAGCTCTCCAGCGCCGAGGTCCTGGCCTCGCCGCTGATCCTGTTTCCCAAGCACGTGGCCCCGGCCTTCCATGACCTGGTTACCGGCTATTTCGCCTCGCTGGGCGGAACGGCGCGGATCGTCCAGGAGGCGATCCAGATGCAGACCATCATCAGCCTGGTCTCCAGCGGCCTGGGGATCGCCCTCGTGCCGGCCTCGCTGCGCAACCTGGCGCGGGCGGGCGTCCGCTACGTCCCTCTGGCCGGCGCGGCGCCGATGCTGGAGACGGGCCTGGCCTGGCGGCGTGACGATTTCGCCCCCACCCTGGCCAATGTCCTGGCCCTGCTCGACGAAGCCTAGCGAGCGCCGCGGCTCGGGGCTTGGCCCGAGACGGGTTATGATCTGGAAGAGCGCGGTCAGAAGCCGAAGTCGCTCAGGCCGGGATGATCGTCAGGCCGCCGGCCCAGCGGCCAGTGGAACTTGCGGTCAGCCTCGGCGATCGGCTGCTCGTTGATGCTGGCGTGGCGGTTGCGCATCAGGCCGTCGGCGTCGAACTCCCAGTTCTCGTTGCCGTAGGCGCGGAACCAGTTGCCGCTGTCGTCGTGATATTCGTAGGCGTAGCGGACGGCGATGCGATTGCCCTCGAACGCCCAAAGCTCCTTGATCAACCGATAGTCCAGCTCCTTGACCCACTTGCGCTCCAGGAAGGCCTGGGCCTGATCACGGCCGATCAGGAACTCGGCGCGGTTCCGCCAGTGTGTGTCGGTCGTATAGGCCAGGGCGACCTTGGCGGCGTCGCGGCTATTCCAGCCATCCTCGGCCAGGCGGACCTTCTCGATGGCGGTTTCGCGGGTGAACGGGGGCAGCGGCGGACGGGACATGGGTTTCTCCTTGGGATCAAAGGGCCAGATGCAGCGTCTCGCCTTCGGCCGCCGGAACGGCGCAGCAGATCAGCGCTTCGTCCTCGGCGACCGCAGCGGTTGGCGGCGTGAGATAGGAAACAACGCCTTGCAGCACCCTGGTCTTGCATGAACCGCAACTTCCGGTTCGGCAGCTGAACTCAGGCTGCAGTCCGCGGGCCTCGGCCAGCTCCAGGAGCGTGCCAGAGCCAGGTTCCCAACGGGCCTCCTTGGAGGACTCCATGAAGAACACCGGCTTGGAGCTTGTCGCCGGCGGCGGGACGGTCTTAGCAGGCGCGGACCCGGTGTCCGGCGTGCGTTGCAGCGACGCGGGACCAAACGCCTCGGCGTGGATGCGCTTGTCCGCGACGTTCAGGCCGCGCAAGCCGTCATAGATCGCCTGCATGAAGGCCGGTGGGCCGCACAGATAGAAGTCGTAGTCATCGAACGGCAGCTCGGCGCGCAGGGCGTCCATGTCGAGCCGTCCCAGCAGGTCGTAGTCGTCACCGTCCGCGCCCTCCGTGTTGCTGAGGATGCGCGTCAGGTGGATCGCCCCCTGCCCAGCCTCGACCAAGGCCGAGAGTTCCTCGTCAAACGCCCGCTCGGCCTTGGTCCGCGCGGCCTGGAAGATCCAGGTCGGCCGAATGCCGCGCGTGCGGAAGCCTTCGAACAGGAGATGTCGGGCCATGGCGATCATCGGGGTGATGCCGACGCCGGCCGCCAGCAGCACCGCCGGGCGCTTTTCCTTGGCGTCGATGGTGAAGTCGCCGGCCGGGGCGCGGGCCTCGATCAGGTCGCCCTCGCGCACATGGTCGTGGAGGTATCGAGAGACCGCCCCCTCGCGCTTGACGCTGATCCGGTAGAAAGAATCCGAGGGCGCGACCGACAGGGTGTAGGTGCGGATGACGGGCCGCTGATCGCCCGGAAGCTGGACGCGGATCGGAAGGTGCTGGCCGGCCAGGTGCGGGATGGCGGCCACGCCGTCGGCCGGCTCCAGTTCGAACGACCGGATCGTCGCGCTCTCGCGGGTGATCTTCCTGACGCGGAACCGCCGCCAGCGACCGGCCAGCTCGGCGGCCTTGAGGCGTGCCGCCACCGCATCCCAGTCGCCGGTGATCAGGGCGTTGGGCGAGGCCCCATTGGCCTGGTCGACCCAGCGCACTGGCAGGAAACTCCGACGACGGACGATCTTGGTCGGACGCACGCGCCATAGACGCTCCGCGCCCTGGAAAGCCGCGATCTCCGGCGAGTCCAGCACGACCTCGGCCTGGCCGGTCAGTTGCAGCAGGTCACCAGACGAGAAGTCGACAAAGACCAGCCCCGCCTTGCCGTTCAGCCGGATGTTGCCCAGCGTGTTGAAGAACAGGTTGCCGGCGAAGTCCGGGATGGTCAGGACGCCGTCCTCGCCGATCCGCACGAAGCCGGGCTTGCCGCCCCGGTGCGAGATATCGACCTGCCGGCCGTTCTCATCACTGTACGACGCCACGAAGAAGGCGTCGGCGGCGCCCATTACCCGGCGGGCCTCGGCGTCCAGATCCGAGGAGGTCTCGACCTCGCCGGCATAGGGCGCGGCAGGGTCGCCCACCACCGCGAAGTCGCGCAGCTGGATGTATTGCGGGCAGTTTCCGTAGCTCTGCCCCACCGTGACGTCGAAGCCGTAGGCCTGACGGCGCACGGTCCCGTTCATGCGGTTGCGGCGGCGGGTATGCAGCTCGATGCCCAGCAGGCCGACAGCATCGCCGTCCTCCATGCCCGCGTCGGCGGGATCGGTGGACTGGCGCACTGCCTTGATCGCCAGGGTGTGGATATCAGGCGAGGTGACAAAGCCCGGCTGGCCGGCGACGATCGTCGCCCAGGGCGCGCCGGTCGGATCGACGCTTCCGACCACTAGGAACGGCAGCTGCGGGAAGAACGCGCGGTGCTGGTCCAGCAGGAAGTCGCGGATGACGCGACTGCCAATGCCGTCCATCCGCGCCTCGACGCCGACGCTGCGCTGGATCTCGACCTCGCCGCGATGCCAGGGAGAGGGCTTGTCGATGGTGGTCATGGGCCCGCTCCCCGGCGCTCGACGTTACGCCGCCAGGCCGACAGGCGTCTGGCGGAACGGCACGAAGCCCGGCAGGGCCTCGACCCGCGCCAGCCACGCGCGGACGGCCGGGTAGGGTTGAAGATCGACGTTCCCCTCCGGCGCGCGGGCCGTATAGCTGTAGAGCGCCACATCCGCGATCGTCGGGCGGCCGGCGACCAGCCAGGCCTGCCCGGCCAGCTGACCGTCCAGGGTGGTCAGCAACGCGGCGCCGCGCCCAATGACCTCATCGGCGTCGCGCTTGGCTCCGAACACGGTGATCAAGCGGGCGGCGGCCGCGCCATAGGCCAGCTCGCCAGCGGCCACCGACAGCCAGCGCTGCACCTGGGCGGCCTCGATGGCGCCCTCCGGCAGCCAGTCGGTCTTGCCGAACTTGCGCGCCAAATAGACCATGATGCCGTTGGAATCCGAGACGATGACGCCGTCGTCGTCCAGCACCGGCACCTGGCCGAAGGGGTTCAGCTTCAGGAATTCGGGCGTCTTGTGTTCGCCCGCGACCAGATCGACCTCGACCAGTTCGAAGTCCGCCCCGATCAGCGACAGGAACAGGTGAGCTCGGTGAGCGTGGCCTGACAGCGGGTGGTAATAGAGGCGCATCGTCGTGTCCTTTGCGGAGCGGCTGGACACGGCGTCCATCCGGTGAGCCAAGAACACTCCTTCCGCCGGACGAGCTGAAGCCGCGACGGAGGAAAGGCACTATTCCGCGCAGTGGAATGGTTCGCGTTCCGAAACCCGGAACAATCCATTCCTCCGGTTCGCCGTTCTTGCGGCCGCTGCCGGGCGCCATCCTCCACGATGTTCCCACGCCTGGAGGCGACGATGAATAGCGCGCTAATCGATGGCCGGCTTCGCAGGTCAATCAGCGAGACAAAGCCGATCTCTCAGTTCGGCCTCCGGGCATGGAAGCCGAAGGCCAGTCTGCATGACATGTTTCTCAAACTCAGCGAGGGCCAGACCGTCGATGCGATCGCGTGGATGGGCCTGCTCTGACCTAGTTGATCCGCCGATCCGCCCGTAGCCGTTCTGCCGCGAAGTCTATGAAGGTGCGGACCTTGGCGGGCGCGTGCCGGCCTTCGGGGTGGACGATGTGAACCGGCAGCGGGTGCTCCTCATAGGCCGAGAGCACCGTCCGCAGCGCGCCGGACGCCAGTGACGGCGCGGCCTGGTAGGACAGCACACGCGTCAGGCCAAACCCTTTGATCGCCCCCTGCAGCGCCGCGTCGTTGGTGTTGCAGTAGAGGCGTGGATGGACGTGGACGATGATCTTCTGGTCCTGGCCGAAGCGCCATTCCGTCGAGGCCCAGGCGCTGGTCGCGGCGATCACCGAGTGGTCGGCGAGGTCCGCCGGCGTCGCGGGCTCGCCGTTCGTCTCTAGATAGCCGGGCGAACCGCACACTACGCGACGCACCGCACCGACACGCAAGGCGCTGAACCCCGAATTCGGCAGGTTGCCGATCCGCACCGCCAGGTCCACGCCCTCGTCGACAAGGTTGACCATGCGATCGACGAACAGGGTGCGGATGCTGACCTGCGGATGCTCCGCCAGATAGTCCAAAATGATCGGCAGGACGTACTGATGGCCGAACATCACCGAGGCCGTGATGGTCAGCGCGCCGGTGGGCGTGGCGAAACTGCCCGCGGCGCTGGCTTCGGCCTCGGCGAGGTCGGCCAGGATCCGCGAGCAGTCCTCGAAGAACCGCGCGCCGGCGTCGGTCAGGGTCACAGAGCGGGTCGTGCGGACCAGCAGGCGGGCGCCGATTGTCTCCTCCAGAGTGGCGATCGCCCGGGTCACGGCCGGCGGGCTCATGTGCAGACGGCGCGCGGCCTCGGCGAAGCCCTTGGTCTCGGCGACCTTCACGAACACTCTCATCGCCTGCCAGCGATCCATGACGCCCCCTTTTCCGAAGTCAGCGACCTTACAGGCGCCGCCGCCGGACGGACACTACCGGCCCGCGCGACACCCTCGCTCGGCGCGCCGCACAGGGCCTAGCCGCCGATGCGCGCAATCTGATCATACCCGCACCCGATGTTCGGGAAAGATTTGACCTCGGACGATGGCCGGCACAGAACTTCGTGCGCTTGGATTCCGTCGGGAGCGGAGACCAGCGCGAAAGCCTGTGTTGTTGGGCCGTTGGGGAGAAGAAACTTGGATAGACGTCAGTTCCTTGCCGCCTGCGGGATCGGCGCCGGCGGCGTGCTGCTGCCCGGCTTCGGCCGCGCCATCGCCGCAGAACAGCTGCTCGAGACCCTCGACGTGGCTGTCAAGAAGCGCCTGGCCGACGCGGCCATGAGCGCCGCCACGGCCGCCGGGGCCAGCTATTGCGACGTGCGCGTGGGCCGCTACCTGCGCCAGTTCATCCAGACGCGCGAAGCCAATGTCCAGGGCGTGACCAACACTGAATCCAGCGGCGTCGGCGTTCGCGTCATCGCCGGTGGGGCCTGGGGCTTCGCGGCCACCAACAGCATGTCGGTCGACGCGATTGCCGACACCGCCCGCCTGGCGGTCGCCATCGCCAAGGCCAACGCCAAGAACCAGACCGCCCCCGTGCAGCTGGCCCAGACCAAGGGCGTCGGCGAGGTGAGGTGGGCCACGCCGCTGCGCCGCAACGGCATGGAGGTCTCGCTGCAGGAAAAGGTCGACCTGCTGATGCGGGTCAATGGCGCGGCGCTCAAGGCGGGCGCCAACTTCGTCAATTCCAGCCTGTTCCTGATCAACGAGCAGAAGTACTTCGCCAGCACCGACGGCTCGTACATCGACCAGGACGTTCACCGCATCTGGTCGCCGTTCACCGTCACGGCCGTCGACAAGACCACCGGCAAGTTCCGCTCACGCGAAGGCCTCTCGGCCCCGATGGGCATGGGCTACGAGTACCTTGACCCACAGGCCAAGGATAAGACCCTCTCGCCGAACGGCATCATCAGCTATGGCAAGTCCTACGACATGGTCGAGGACGCCCAGGCCGCCGCCGTGCAGGCGCGCGAGAAGCTAACCGCCAAGTCGGTCAAGCCGGGCCGCTACGACCTGGTCCTGGATCCCAACCACCTGGGCCTGACCATCCACGAGTCCGTGGGCCACCCGCTCGAACTGGACCGCGTGCTGGGCTACGAGGCCAACTACGCCGGCACCAGCTTCGCCACGCTGGACAAGCGCGCGGCGCACTTCAAATACGGCAGCGACATCGTCAACATCGTGGCCGACAAGCTGCAGCCCGGCAGCCTCGGGGCCGTGGGCTTCGACGACGAAGGCGTCAAGACCAAGAACTGGCCTTTGATCCAGGACGGCAAGCTGGTCGACTACCAGACGACCCGCGACCAGGCCCACATCCTGGGCAAGACCGAGAGCGACGGCTGCTCCTACGCCGACTCCTGGTCGACCGTGCAGTTCCAGCGGATGCCCAACGTCTCGCTGCAGCCGGGCAAGACGCCGCTCAGCCTGAACGACATGATCGCGGGCGTCGAGGATGGCATCTACATCCTGGGCCGCGGGTCGTTCTCGATCGACCAGCAGCGCTACAACGCCCAGTTCGGCGGCACGCTGTTCTACGAGATCAAGAACGGCAAGATCACCCAGCCGCTGGAAGACGTCGCCTACCAGATGCGCACGCCCGAGTTCTGGAACGCCTGCTCGGCGATCTGCGACGAGCGCGACTATCGCCTGTTCGGCTCGTTCTTCGACGGCAAGGGCCAGCCCAGCCAAGTCTCGGCCGTGAGCCACGGCTCGTCGACCACGCGGTTCAACGGCATCAACGTCATCAACACCGCGCGTTCGCTCGGTTGATCGGTTCGGGGAAGATTATCCAATGAGCATCATGACCGAAGCCGAGGCCAAGACGATCCTCGCGAAAGTCATCAAGCTGTCGACGGCCGATGAGTGCACCGCGCAGCTGACCGGTTCGATCGAGGGCAATATCCGCTTCGCCCTGAACAACGTCTCCACCAGTGGCGTCGTCAGCAACATCGACCTCGCCGTCACCGTCGCCTTCGGGCGTCGCGTCGGCACGGCGACGATCAACGAATTCTCGGACTCGGCCCTGGCCCGCGTGGTCAAGCGCGCCGAGGAGTTGGCCAAGCTGGCGCCCGAGAACCCCGAGTTCGTCACGGCGGTGGAGGCGACCACCTACAAGCCCAGCGACACCTTCAGCCCGGCGACCGCGGCGATCACGCCCGATCAGCGGGCCGAGGTGGCCCGCGCCTCGATCGCCCCGTGCCGCGCCGAGAAGCTGGTCGCCGCCGGCTTCCTGCAGGATGAACAGAGCTTCGTGGCTTTCGCCAACAGCAAGGGCGCGTTCGGCTATCAGCGCGCCACGGCGATGGACTACACCTGCACCGTGCGCACGGCCGATGGCCGCGGCTCGGGCTGGGTCGCCCGCAACCTGCAGGACTCGAGCGGCTTCAAGGCGGCCAGCGACATCGAGATCGCCATGCGCAAGGCCAGCGCCTCGGCCGAGGCCCAGGCGCTTGAACCCGGCAAGTACACGGTGATCCTGGAGCCGAACGCGGCCTCGGGCCTGATCTCGTTCATGTTCAACTATTTCGACGCCCGCCAGGCCGACGAAGGCCGCAGCTTCCTGTCCAAGAAGGGCGGCGGCAACAAGCTGGGTGAACAGGTCTTCGATCCGCGCGTCACCTTCATGGCCGACCCGTGGGACAAGGAACTGCCGGTGTACCCGTGGGACGAACAGGGCCGTCCGCGCGAGCGCATGCCGCTGGTCGAGAACGGCAAGATCGCCAACCTGCTCTACAGCCCCTACTGGGCCCAGAAGCAGGGCAAGAAGGTCACCGGCCGTCCGGGCAATATCGTCATGTCGGGCGGCACGAAATCCACCGCCGATCTGGTGCGCGAGACCGAGCGCGGCATCCTGGTGACCCGCACCTGGTACATCCGCATGGTCGACCCGCAGACCGTGCTGCTGACCGGCCTGACCCGCGACGGCACCTTCTACATCGAGAACGGCCAGCTGAAGCACCCGGTGAAGAACTTCCGCTTCAACGAGTCGCCGGTGATCATGCTGAACAACATCGATGACCTGGGCCGTCCGGTCCGAGTCAGCGAGGGCGGTCGCATGCAGATGATGGTCCCCGCCATGCGCCTGCGGGACTTCACCTTCACCTCGCTGTCGGACGCCGTCTGACGCTCATATGCCGAGTAGAAGCGTAACGCGTACCGAGTGCCTGCGTCTGCTGGCGGGCGGCGCGATGGGGAGCTGGCTCGCCAGCCGACCACGCGCCGCTGAAGCCGCGCCGACCTACGACTTCTGGTTCACGCGCCTGCGCTACGACTCCGGCGACTGGGACGTCGACCAGCGGATGCCGTCCAACATCCTGACTTCGCTGGTCGACTACACCAACCTGCGCGTGGACACCGAGGAACGCGTCGTGCGCCTCTCGGACCCGGCCATGCTGACCGCGCCGTTCTGCTACCTGGCCGGCCACAAGCTGGTCGAGTTCAGCCCCGCCGAGGCCGCCAACTTCCAACGCTATGTCCGCAACGGCGGCTTCGTGCTTGTGGACGACTGCAACCACGACATCGACGGCCTGTTCGCCAAGTCGTTCGAGCGCCAGATGGCCAAGCTGTTCGGCGGCGACGCCCTGAAGAAGCTGGCCAACGACCATCCGATCTATCGCAGCTTCTTCAAGTTCGACGGCCCGCCCGCCACCAGCTTCGAGCTGAATGGCTGGGGCGACGATCTCGTCCATGACTACCTGAAGGGCATCGAGATCAATGGGCGCCTCGGGGTGCTCTACAGCAACAAGGATTACGGCTGCGAGTGGGATTACGACTGGCGCAACAAGCGCTTCCTGGCCGAGGACAACACCAAGTTCGCGGTCAATATCGTCCTATACGCCCTAACGGCCTGATCCGCCCTACGACCTGTCCGGAGTTCCGATGAGCGTCACCCCCACCGAAGCCGATATCGCGGCCAAGCTCGAGCGCTTGGGCCAGCTGCGCGCGGCGATCGGCCAGGCCATCGTCGGCCAGGACGAGGTCGTGGAGCAGTTACTGATCGGCCTGCTGGCCGGCGGCCACTGCCTGATCGAGGGCGTTCCGGGCCTGGGCAAGACCCTGCTGGTCCGAACCCTGGGCCAAGCGCTGTCGCTGGACTTCCGCCGCGTGCAGTTCACCCCCGACCTGATGCCCAGCGACATCCTTGGCACCGAGGTGCTGGAGGAAGACCATGGCACCGGTCACCGTCACTTCCGCTTCCAGCCCGGCCCCGTCTTCACCCACCTTTTCCTGGCCGACGAGCTGAACCGCACGCCCCCCAAGACCCAGGCGGCGCTGCTGGAGGCCATGCAGGAACACCAGGTCAGCTACGCCGGCGTCACCCACCGGCTCTCCGAACCTTTCTTCGTGCTGGCCACCCAGAACCCCCTGGAGCAGGCCGGAACCTATCCCCTGCCCGAGGCCCAGCTTGACCGTTTCCTGCTCAACATCCGCGTCGGCTATCCGACGGCGGAAGAAGAGCGCGCCATTCTCACCCTGACCACCGGCGGCGCCATCGCCGCCCCGGCGGCGGTGATGACGGGCGAAGACATCGTCGAACTTCAGAAGTGGGTGCGCCAGGTGCACGTCAGCGACGGCCTGCTGACCTGGATCACGTCGCTGATCCGCGCCACCCGTCCCGGCCCGGACGCGCCCGCCACCGTCCAGGAGTATGTCCGATGGGGCGCTGGCCCCCGCGCCGGCCAGGCCCTGGTGCTGGCCGCCAAGGCCCGCGCCCTGCTGCACGGACGCCTGGCCGCCACGCGCGACGACGTGAAGGCCCTGGCCGCACCGGTCATGCGCCACCGCATCCTGATGTCCTTCGCCGCCGAGGCCGAACGCAAGTCGACCGACGACGTGGTCGCCGCCCTGCTGGCCGCCCTGCCCGCGCCGGCCCGCGACTAACAGAAGATGTCCCCGTTCGACCTGCCCCCGGACCTGCGTAGTCGTCTGCGACGTCTGTCGCTGACGCCGCGAGCGGCCGCGGTGCTGATCGGGGAAGGCCACCATGCCAGCCGCAATCGCGGCGGGGCCATGGAGTTCGCCCAGTACCGCGCCTACGAGCGCGGCGACGATCTGCGGCGCATCGACTGGAAGCTCTATTCGCGCTCGGACAAGTTCTTCGTCCGCGACGCCGAGCGTGAGAGCCCGGTGGCGATCTGGGTCGTGCTGGACGCCAGCGCCTCTATGGCCCAGGCCGATCTGGGCAAGCCCGGCTGGACGCGCTTCGACGCCGCCCGCCGTCTGACCGCCGCGATCATCGAAGTCGCCCTCCAGCAGGGGGATCGCTTCGGGGTGGTCGTGGCTAGGGCCGAGGGCGCGATCGTCCTGCCGCCGTCCAGCGACAGCCGCCACCGCGACCGCATCCGCCTGGCGCTGGGTCCCCTTCGGCCCGAGGGTGCTCCGCAATGGGAGCGAGACCTGAAGGTGCTGGGCGAGCGGATTTCGCCCGGCGATCTCGTGATCTTCATTTCCGACGGCTTCGACGACGCTTGCGTGGCGGCCGCCGAACGCCTGGCCGCGTCCGGTCGCGACGTGTCGTTCGTTCAACTGCTGACCGGCGACGAACGCGACTTCCCGTTCGACCGCAGCCTGCTGTTCCGCGACCCGGAAAGCGACGCGAAGGTCGCCGGCGACGGCCGGGCTCTACGCGCCGACTTCCTGGCCCGCTTCGCCGAGGCCCGCGCCGCCCTGCGCGCCCGGCTGGAAGCCCGTGGCGCGCGGTTCGTCGAGCACTTCAGCGACCGAGATCCGGACCAGCCGATCCAGGACCTGTCCCGCCCGGTAGCGCGCGGATGATCCCCGCCCTGCTCGCCCCCGCCGCGCTCGGCGCCCTGCTCGCGGTCCTGGTCCCGCTGGCGATCCACATCGCCCGCCGCACCGAGACGCAAGTTATCGACTTCGCCGCCCTGCGCTGGCTGAACCCGAACCCCAAGCCCGTCCAGCGGCTACGCCTAGACGAGAGGCTGCTGCTGGTGGTGCGGATCGCCTTGGTGATCGCAGTCGTCCTGGCTCTGGCCGAACCCGTACTGCGGCCGACCGGCGATGGCCGCCCCGTGATCGCCGTCTCCCCAGCGGTCGACGCCAAGACCGTCCCGGATCATGGCGAGCGGCGGGTGTGGCTCGCCCCCGGCTTCCCGAGCCTCGACCGGCCAGCGCCCGCGCCGTCGGCGGACTTCGCCAGCCTCTTGCGCCAACTGGACGCCGAGACGTCCGCCAAGACGGCGATCACGGTCGTTGCGCCGCCGGAACTGACCGGCGCCGACGCTGAGCGGCTGTATCTTTCGCGCAAGGTCGACTGGCGGATCGGTGCGGCGCCCGCGCGCTCGAAGACGGTCACCGTACCAACACCGCCCGCACTGACCGTCCGCTACGCCCCGGGCAACGAACGCGCCGTCGGCTATTTCCGAGCGGCGGCGACCGCCTACGCCGAGGGCGGCAAGCCGCCCGCCTTCGACGCCGCAGCCGCAGACAGCCCGATCCCTCGCACCGCGCGCTATCTTGTCTGGCTCTCGGGCGCACCCATGCCGGCGGCGACGCTCGACTGGATCGAGGCCGGCGGCGTCGCCCTGCTGGGCCACGACGCCCCTTCGCCCGTCGAAGGCGCACAACCTACGGCCTGGCGCGACGCCGAAGGCGCGCCGCTGGCCACGGCCGGCCGCTTCGGCGAGGGCCGCGTGCTGCGCCTGACCCGGCCGCTCGAACCCAGCGCCATGCCGGTCCTGGTCGAGCCGGACTTCCCCGCGCAGCTCTGGACGCTGCTGGCCCCGCCGCCCGCGCCGAGCCGAGTCGCGGCGACCGACTATGCGCCGAGCGTCCGCCCAGCGGCCGGCGGCATGGCTTACAACCCGAATCCCGTCAGCCTGCGACCTTGGCTGGCCCTGCTCATCGCCCTGATCGTCGCCGCCGAGCGCTGGCTGGCGACGCGGCGCGACCGACCGGTGGCCGCATGATCGCCGCCCTCGCCCGTCATCTGCGCGCGGCCCGGCAACGGAGCGTCCTCGACACGCTGGCCGTCGGCCTGCCCGTCGTCCTGGCGCTCGCTGCGCTGACTCTGCGTGGGTTCGAGGTCATGGGGGCGGTAGTCGCCCTCGTGATCGGCGCCCTCGTGATCGGCTGGATCGCCATCCGACGCATCCAACGCTTCGACCAGGCCTGGCTCATCGCTGCCCTCGACGCCCAAGCGCCTGGCTTGGAGGACAGCAGCGCCCTGCTGTTCCAACCCTCCGTCGACGGACTGGCCGCATTGCAACGCGCCCGCCTTGAGGCGCGCCTCGCCGAAGCGGCCGCGGTCGATATGCGTCCCGACTGGTCTAGTCGCTGGATCCCCTGGACCGCCGGCGTCAGCGCGCTGGTGATCCTCACCGCCCTGTTCTGGCCGCCCGCATCCGGCGTCGTGCTCGGCCCCCAAGAGGCGGAAACCGCGTCCGCGCCCGGCGCGCCCACGGTGACCGGCGCCAAGCTGCGGATTACCCCGCCGGCCTACACCGGCCAGCGCTCCTTCGAGCAAGGCGGTCTGGACGCCCGCGCGCCCGAGGGCTCGCGCATCGAGTGGGTCGTGAACTTCCGGCCGCATCCCGACGCCGCCAGCCTGAGCTTCCCGGGCGAAGCCGTCCTGCCGCTGCGCCGCGACGGCGGACGCTGGCTGGGCGGGCGGGTGTTCGAGCGCTCGGCGCTCTATCGCGTTGAGGCCCCCGGCCTGGCCCGCCAGCGCCTGCACCGGCTGGAACTGATCCCGGACGCCCCGCCGGTCGTCCGCGTCGTGACGCCGGATAGTTCGCTGACCCTGATCATGCCGGGCCAGAGCCGGTGGGCGCCGGTGTTCGAGGTCCGCGACGACTATGGCGTCGACGGCGCTGCCCAACTGCGCATCACCGTCACCAAGGGCGAAGGCGAAAACATCACCACCACACAGCGGATCCAGCCTCTCGTCGGCCAGGGCGCCGCGCGGCTCAAGCGCTTCACCGCCGCCCTCGACCTGGCGCGCGAGGGCCTGGCGCCCGGTGGCGACATGATCGTGCAGTTGGTGGTCAGCGACAATCGCAGCCCGCGCCGCCAGACCGTCGAGAGCCCCAGCGTGATCCTGCGCTGGCCGACCGCGATGGGCCTGGCCGAGGGTCTGGACGGCATGGCCAAGCAGGTGATGCCCGTCTATTTCCGCAGCCAGCGCCAGATCATCATCGACGCCGAGGCCCTGATCGCCCAGCGCGGCAAGCTCACCCCCGACGCCTTCCTGGACCGCTCGAACAGCCTCGGCGCCGACCAGGCCCAACTGCGCCTGCGCTACGGCCAGTTCATGGGCGAGAAGGCCGAAGGCGAAAGCGGCGGTGGCGGCCTGGACCTGCCGACCAATGACGCGCCCGCCCTGCCGACGGACGACGCCCCCGCCACGCCAGCCAAGGCCGAGGCGCATCACGACGACGATGACGGCCACGACCATGGCGGCGGGGCCAATCTCAACGACATGACCGACGTCGTCGCCAAATACGGCCACGCCCACGACACGGGCGACGCCGCGACGCTGTTCGACCCGGGCACGCGCTCGACCCTGGCCCAGGCGCTGGACGCCATGTGGGATTCCGAGCGCGCCCTGCGGCAGGGCAAGCCCAAGGACGCCTTGCCCCACGCCTACAAGGCCCTGAACCTGCTGAAGACCGCCCAGCAGGCCGGACGTATTTTCCTGGCGCGCACGCCGCCGAAGCTGCCGCCTGTCGACCTGTCCCGTCGCCTGACCGGCAAGCGGGAGGGCATCGTGCCGGGCCGGCTGCCGCCGACGGCCCGCGATAGCGCCGATACGCCGGCGGTCGACGTCTGGCGCGCGCTGGGGGATCGTCCCAACGCGCCGCTCCCGCTCGAGGCCCTGGCCCGCTGGGTGAACGCCAACAAGAAGCGCCTGGCCGATCCCCTGGCCCTGTCGGCCGCGATCGACACGGTCCGTAACGAGCCCCAGTGCCAGGACTGCCGCCGCAAGCTGCGCGCCTTGCTGTGGACCGCCCTGGAGCGCCCGCCAGCCGCCGTCCACCGCCGCGATGCCGCCGACGCGCGCGGCCGACGCTATCTGGACGCGCTGCGATGACGGGGAGCTTCGAACTCTGGACGGCGATCCTGATCGCGGTCGCCACGACAGGGAGCATCGCGCGGACGGTTCTGCGGCGGCGATCAGCCGACGCACGCGCTCCCGTCTGGCGCTTCGCCGCGCTGATCGCTCTGCAGATCCTGGGCGGCGCGCTGCTCTATCTGACGCTCTTCCCGCCTTCGGTCGGTACAGCGCCCGGTCGCCTCGTGGTCGCCACGCGGGGCGCGGAGCCTGCGGCGCCCGCGTCTGGCGATGTGCTCGTCGCCCTGCCTGAAGCCGGCCCGCTGCCCGGCGCGGTCCGTCTGCCCGACCTCGGCTCGGCCCTGCGGCTTTATCCCGAGCTTGGCCGCCTTCTGATCGAGGGCGACGGCCTGACGCAGCGCGACAGGATCCCGCTGGATCGCCCCGCAACGTTCGCGGCCTCACCGCCCCCGCGCGGCCTTCTCGACCTGACTCCGCCGAAGCCCGTCGCCCCGGGCGCTCGCTTCACGGTCACCGGACAGGTCGGGGGCGCCGGAACCGTCGAACTGCTCGATCCGGCCGGCGCCGTGGTCGACCAGACCGCCGTGGCCGCCAATGGCCGCTTCCAGCTGTCGGCCGCCGCCCGCGCACCCGGCCTGGCGCTGTTCGACCTGCGCCTGAGGGACACCGCCGGCCGCTTTGTCGAGCGCATCGAGATCCCCCTCGAGACCCGCGCTCAGCACCAGCCGGGCGTGCTGGTCCTGGCCGGCGCGCCCAGCGCCGAGACCAAGTATCTGCGCCGCTGGGGCCAGGACGCCGGCATCGCACTGAGCCTGGACATCGACGTAGGCGGCGGCGTGGTCCTGGGCGATCCGCCGACCCCGATCACCCGGGCGAGCCTGGCCGAGATCGATCTCGTCGTGGTCGACGATCGCCGCTGGGAAAGCCTGTCGACCGCCGCTCGGGCCACCCTGGCCGCGGCGACGCAGGATGGCCTCGGCCTGCTGCTGCGGCCGACCGGTCCGCTCCCAGCCGCCACCCGACGCGACTGGACGAATCTCGGCATGGCGACCGCCGGCGACGGCGAGGTCCAGGCCTTCCGGCTCGGCGGTGCGAACGACCTGGAACTCAGCCGCTACGACCTGGCGCAAGCCCAGCGCGACGGCGTGCCGATGATCCGCGACAAGACCAGCGCGCCGCTGGCCGCCTGGCGGCCCCGAGGCCAGGGTCGCGTGGCGCTCTGGATCGTGGCCGACAGCTATGGCCTGACCCTGGCTGGCCATGCCGATCGCTATGGCGAGCTTTGGAGCGAACTGTTCTCCGCCCTGGCGCGTCCCAGCGACGGCACGGGCGTTAGCCTGGATGGCATCGCCCGGGTAGGCCAACGCGCGGCGCTCTGCGGCGTCAGCGGATCGATCCGTGTCGTCGCCCCGGATGGCGTCGAAAGCCGGCCGATCGTCGATCCGGCGACCGGTCCCGCCGCTTGCGCCGCCTACTGGCCCCGCCAGACCGGCTGGCACAGCGTCTCGGACGGCGCGACCTTCTACGTCCACCCCGCCGACGCCGCGCCTTCGCTGGCCCAGGCCGCCAACCGGGCCGCGACGCTCGATGCAGTGGCGGCCAGCGCCACGCGCGGCGCCCGCGCCAGCCGCACGACACCGGGTTCGTCCTGGCCCTGGGCGGCCGGCCTGCTGGCCGTGCTCGGCCTTCTGTGGTGGCTGGAGCGTCGATCAAGCACTTGAGGGGACTAGCGGCCGGCCGCGCGATCGCGTCAAATCGGATCGACGCATCGACGCCCAGACCGTCGAGCAGCCCCGGGGGAGTGAACCATGCCGCACTACGGCGACTACCAGACCGAGATCTATTTCCAGGGCTTGCGCGGCGTGCTGCCGAAATATCCCGTCGACTTCGCCGGCCTCTTGGCGCGCGCCCAGGCGGCCATGTCGCCCTCGACCCTGAAATATGTCCAAGGCGGCTGCGGCGACGAACACACTCAGGACGCCAACGCCTCGGCCTTCAAGCACTGGGGTTTGATCCCAAGGATGATGGTCGACTGCTCCGCCCGCGACCTCTCCATCGACCTGTTCGGCATGAAGCTGCCAAGTCCCCTGTTCATGGCCCCGATCGGGGTGACGGGGCTCTGCACCCAGGATGGCCATGGCGACCTGGCCGCCGCCCGCGCCGCCGCCGCGACGGGCGTGCCGATGGTGGTCTCGACCCTGACCAACGATCCGCTGGAGGACGTCGCCGCCGCCTTGGGCGACACGCCGGGGATGTTCCAACTCTATACGCCCAAGGACCCGGAACTGGCCGCCAGCCTGGTCAGCCGCGCCGAAGCGGCCGGTTACAAGGCCATCGTCGTGACCCTGGACACCTGGGTCACCGGCTGGCGGCCCCGCGACCTCAACGACTCCAATTTCCCGCAACTGCGCGGTCATGTGCTGGAGAACTATTTCTCGGACCCGCGCTTTCGCGCCATGGTCGGCAAGGACCCGAAGTCGGACCTCCAGACCTCGGTCATGACCTGGGCGGCGACCTTCGGAAAGGTGCTGACCTGGGCTGACCTGCCATGGCTGCGGTCGCTGACCAAGCTGCCGATCGTGCTGAAGGGCATCTGCCATCCCGACGACGTGCGCCGCGCTAAGGACGAGGGCGTCGACGGCATCTACTGCTCCAACCACGGCGGCCGACAGGCTAACGGCGGAATCGCCGCGATCGACATGCTGCCCGGCGTGGTCGAGGCGGCGGGCGACACGCCAGTGCTGTTCGACTCGGGCATCCGCTCGGGCAGCGATGTCGCCAAGGCCCTGGCGATCGGCGCGACGGCGGTCGGCGTTGGCCGTCCCTATTCGTACGGCCTGGCCCTGGGCGGGACGGAAGGCGCGGTCCACGTCCTGCGCTCGCTCCTGGCCGAGGCGGATCTGTTGATGGCTGTCGACGGTTTCCCGACGATCAAGGCCCTGCGCGAGGCCGGCGCGGTGCGCCTGCCGGGTTAGCCTCAGGCGTTTTTGGCAGGCGATCGTCGCCTGTCATGCTTTGTCACAATCGCGATGCAGAGCCGCAAGGCGACCTCGCCACTCTCGAACCGTTGAAAGGCCGCCCCCGTTGGCGCGGCCCCTGTTCGGGAGAACAAGGATGAGCAAGACCCATACCCGCCTGTTGGCCCTGGCCGCTGTCGCTGGATTCGCCGTCGCCGGCGCCGCGAGCGCCGAGACCGTCCGCCTGCCCGCGAAGCAGACCGCGCTGACCGCCGACCACTTCCACGCCCGCACCCAGGTCATCGACGATCCGCTGGATATCGAGACGGTGATCAGCACCGAGCGAGGCTTCCAGACGGGCAAGGGCGTCTTCAAGTCGCCCCGCAACGACAACCACCTGCGAGCGGTTGTCGACAAGCGCTCAGGCGCCACGCGCTTCGAGGTCCGCCAGACCCTGATTTATCCGGGCTCGATCCGTGGCTACAGCGAGGTCTCGCACCAGACGGGTCAATGGCCGGTCGCCGCGCCGCTGACCAAGATCCGCGACAACGCCAGCCATTGCTTCCTCTTCGAAGCGCCGGAAGTCTGCCGCGAGGAGGTCTCGTTCGGCGTCGCCGAGAACGAACTGCGCCGCGCCGCCGCCGCGCCAGGCGCGTGGGCGTTCAAGTTCACCTCGGCCAAGGGCTACGAGCACCGGACCGCCATCACCCATGCCGAGATCGAGGGCCTGCTGAAGGCCGTCGACACCTACCGCCGCGCCCTGCCCGCCGTCCAGGCGCAAGCCGACACCGCTGCGGGCGGTTAGTCCTAAAAGTTCCCCGGAGTCTGTACCGCTTATGAAAATCCTCGCATCCTTCGGCCTCTCCGCCTGCCTGCTGGCCTCCCCTGCCCTCGCGGGCCCCGCCGGCACCGGCCTGACCTTCACCGAAGAAGTCGCCAAGAAGAACTTCCAGAAACGCGCCGCCAAGGCCCAGGCGGCCGTCGACTGCCCCGCGCCGAAGGCCCAGGCCGCTGAGGCGGCCACGCCTGGCGCCGCCCCCTTCGACACCTGCCGCGCCGGCTAGCGCGGTATCAGAGACGGTCGCCGTAGCTTCATCGTCAGCGGCGGCCCGCCCTCGCGTGCTCCCCTACCTGCAAAATGCGCGCGAGGGCCCAGTTTCGCGGGATGCCTTGGGCATCCCCAGTTTTGGCGCGGAGCCGGCGAGAAATCGTCGGCTCCGGCCTTGTTCCCGGCGCCATGGCGCCTAACTAGCCCGAGCATATGGATTCTTCTGGCCACGGACTAACCGCCTTGCCGCGCGACTTGGCGACCGCGCCGCTTGCGCCCACCATCCTCATCGTCGAGGACGATCCGGCTCTGCGCACCCTGCTGATGCGCCTCCTGCGCGAGGAAGGCTTCCAGCCGCTCAGCGCAGGCCACGGCGCGGAAATGGCCCGAGTGCTGGAGACCAACACGGTCGACCTGATCTTGCTGGACGTCATGCTTCCGGGCAGCAACGGCTTCGATCTCTGTCGCCTGGTGCGCCGGGAGAGCGACGTGCCGATCGTCATGCTCAGCGCCCGCCAGGACGAGACCGACCGCCTGATTGGCCTGGAACTCGGCGCCGACGACTATATCGGCAAGCCCTTCAGCAAGAAGGAGCTGATCGCCCGCATCCGCGCCATCCTGCGGCGGACCAAGAGCGGCTCGCAGGCCAGCGAACCGCGCGGTCACCAGCGCATGACCTTCTCCGGCTGGAGCCTGGATCCTGGCAGACGCGAACTGCTGTCGCCGGACGGGGCCTTCGTCGACCTGTCGGGCGCCGAGTTCGACCTGTTGCTGGCCTTCGTTAGCTCGCCCCAGCGGGTGATCGGCCGCGAGCGCCTGCTGGAGATGTCGCGCGCGCGCTTCTCCGACGCCTCGGACCGCAGCATCGACGTGCTGGTCAGCCGCCTGCGTCGCAAGCTGGCCGTCGTCGGCCAGGCCGAACCGCTGCTGCGCACCGTGCGCGGCGTCGGCTACATCTTCACGGCCACGGTAGAACGTCGATGAACTGGGAGCGTCGATGAAGCCCTTGCGGCTATGGCCGCAGCGTCTGGTCGGCCAGGTCACCCTGGTCCTGATGCTGGCCGTGGCCCTGGAGTTCATCGGCAGCTCGTTGCTGTTCGAGCGCAGCCGCCTCTATCCCGATCTCGAAAACCAGACCAGGCGCGTGGCCGAACAACTGGTCACCGCCGAGACGCTTCTGGAGGACGCATCCCCGGACGAGCGCGCCGCGCGGGCGGCCGTCATGTCCACTCGGATCACCCAGCTGAGCTGGTCGGTCCTGCCTACCCTGGTGGACGGCGGGCGCGACGCCGAAGAAGAGTTCCGCGAGGAGTTCCTCGAGGCGGAGCCGGGCCTGCGCGGTCGTGACCTGCGCCTGCGCGCCGACATCGATCACGCCGTGCCGCGCGACACCCATCTGAAGGTGGCGCTGAAGCTACGCGACGGCAGTTGGATGGCGCTGAACACGCGCATCCACGTCGCGCCTTGGGCGGTGCTGCTCAGCGGCGTCGGCTCGGCCTTCACCCTGGGCCTGGGCGTGATCGTCGCCGCGGCGCTGGTGCTGCGCAATCTCAGCCGCCCATTGCGGGCGCTGGCAGAGGCCGCCGACAAGGTCGGCAAGGGCGCCCAGGTCCGGATCGCCGAGAGCGGCGCCGGCGACCTCAAGCTGGTGGCCAAGGCGTTCAACGCCATGCAGGACCGCATCGCCGGCCTGCTGAATACCCGCACCGAGGCCTTGGCTGCCGTCGGCCACGATTTGAGGACGCCCCTGGCGCGCCTGCGGCTACGGGCCGGTTTCGTGACGGACCCCGACGCGCGCGAAGCGCTGGAGGCCGATGTCGACGAGATGACCTCCATGCTGGACTCGCTGCTGGCCTATCTGGGCGGTCAGGAGGATCCCGAGCCCCGTCGGCGGACGGACCTGGCCGCCATCGCCATGACCCTCGTCAATGACGCCGCCGACGCGGAACGGCCAGCAAGCTATGCCGGCCTCGACCATCTGCCCGTGCTGGCCCGTCCGTTGTCGGTGAAGCGAGCGATCAGCAACATCGTCGAGAACGCCCTGCACTATGGCGGCGACGCCGCGCTCACCCTCACCCGTGAAGGTGATACCGCCGTGCTGGCGATCGAGGACAACGGGCCCGGCATCCCCGAGGCCGAGATGGTCCATGTGCTGCAGCCGTTCCATCGCCTGGACAGCGCCCGGACCCGCAACACGGCTGGCCTTGGTCTGGGCCTGACCATCGTCCAGCAGATCCTACAGCGCGAAAGCGGAACCCTGGTCCTGCGGAACCGCCCGCAAGGCGGTCTGCGCGTCGAGATCCGCCTGCCCGCGCTCTAGGCGGCTCGCCCCAAGACATTCTTTGTCACAAAGCCGCTGCATCGCAGCAAAGACCCCAAACGACCTTCATCGACGCATCCGGCGCTTCTCGCCGTGACGCTCGCCGCGGCGCCCGCCCCCCTTTTGGGCGTCGCGGCGATCAGTTCATGGAGGTCCCTTGGAACAGTTTCTCGAACGCGCCGCGCTTTTTCGCGGCCAGGTCTTCCCCGCTCAGAGCGCCCTCTACGAACGCCTCGCCAGCCACGGTCAGAGCCCCTCGGCCCTGATGATCTCGTGCGCCGACTCCCGCGTCGTCCCCGAACTGATCACCCAGGCCGCGCCCGGCGACCTGTTCGTCTGCCGCAACGCCGGCAACATCGTTCCGCCGTTCAGCCAAGCCAACGGCGGCGTCTCCTCGGCGGTCGAGTACGCCGTCATGGCGTTGGGCGTTCGCGACATCGTGGTCTGCGGCCACTCGGACTGCGGCGCGATGAAGGCGTTCTCGAACCCGGCGGCTCTGGAAAAGATGCCCAACGTCGCCGCCTGGCTGCGCCACGCCCACGCCGCCCACAGCGTCGTCTGCAACGCCTATCACGGCCTGGACGAGCACGGCACGACCCGCGCGCTGTCGCTGGAAAACGTCGTCGTCCAGCTGAACCACCTGCGCACCCACCCGTCGGTGGCCTCGGCGATCGCCCAGGGCAAGCTGACGCTGCACGGCTGGTTCTTCGAGATCGAGACCGGCCAGATCCAGGCCTATAACGGCGACACCGGCCAGTTCGAGCAGGTCTACGAAGGCTCGCCGCTGCCCGTCGCCCAGCGTCCCTCACGCCGCATGGTCGCCGCCGACCACCTGGGCATCGCCGCCGAATGACCCAAGCTGTCGCCTCCTCTCCCCAGGGTGTGAAGCCTGGTTTCTCGACGATCCTGTCGCGTGACTTCATCGCCTCGATCGTTGTCTTCCTGGTGGCGATGCCCCTCTGCATGGGCATCGCCGTCGCCTCCGGCGTTCCGGCCGAGCGCGGCCTGATCACCGGCATCATCGGCGGCGTCGTCGTCGGCGCCCTGGCCGGCTCGCCCCTGCAGGTGAGCGGCCCCGCCGCTGGCCTGGCCGTCATCGTCTTCGAGATCGTCGCCAAGCATGGCTTGACCATGCTGGGCCCGATCCTGGTGGTCGCCGGTCTGATCCAGCTGATCGCCGGCGCCGCCAAGCTGGGCAACTGGTTCCGCGCCATCTCGCCCGCCGTCGTGCACGGCATGCTGGCCGGCATCGGCGTGCTGATCGTGGCGGGCCAGTTCCATGTCCTGTTCGGCGACTCGCCCAAGGCTCACGGCCTGCAGAATCTGGCGGCTATTCCGTCGGCCCTGGCCGGCGTTCAATTCGCGACCTTGACCCAGGTCGAAGCCGCCCTGGCGGTCGGCGTGGTGACGATCGGCTCGATCCTTCTGTGGGAGAAGTTCCGTCCCAAGGCGCTGAAGCTGGTCCCGGGCGCGCTCCTGGGCGTCGTCGCCGGCACCGTGCTGGCCACGGTGCTGGGTCTGGACGTCCAGAAGATCGTCGTGCCGGAATCGATCGCCGCGGCGATCGCCATTCCTGGCGTCGCGGACTTCGCCCGCATGGCCGATCCGATGCTGCTGGTGACCGCCATCGCGGTGGCCTTCATCGCCTCGGCGGAAACCCTGCTGTCAGCCGCCGCCGTCGACCGCATGCATGACGGCGAGCGCACCAAGTACAACAAGGAGCTGGGCGCCCAGGGCGTGGGCAACATGTTGTGCGGCCTCGTTGGGGCCCTGCCGATGACCGGCGTGATCGTGCGCAGTTCGGCCAACGTCCAGGCCGGCGCCATGACCCGCATGTCGGCGATCCTGCATGGCGTCTGGATCCTGGCCTTCGTCGCCCTGCTGCCCTGGCTGCTTCGCATGGCGCCCAGCGCCGCCCTCGCCGGCGTGCTGGTCGTCACGGGCTGGAAGCTGGTCAGCCTGCAGCACGTCCGTCACCTGTTCGCCCGCTACGGTCTGCTGCCGGCAATGATCTGGGCGGCGACCTTCGTGATGGTTGTGGCGACGGACCTCCTGACCGGCGTGCTGGTCGGCATGGGCATGACGCTGCTGGAGCTGATCCCGAACCTGAAGAAGATGCGCCTCAGCGTCTCTCAGCACGAACTGGGTCCCGACGAGAGCGAGATCCGACTGGAGGGCGCAGCCACGTTCATCCAGCTGCCGAAGATCGCCAAGGTCCTCGACGGCGCGCCGAACAACGGCCGGGTGAAGCTGGACACACGGGGCCTCACCAGCTTGGACCACACCGTCGCCGAGGCCCTCAGCGACTGGCTGAAAGGCAAGGCGCGCGCCGGGGTGAAGGTCGAGCTGCCGCCGGCCTGCGCCTTCGGTGATCGCCTCCGAGCCGCGGGCGCGCACTGACCCACCGTTCGTCCGCCAACTGGCCCAGGGGCGCGATCCCAGCGCCCCTGGGTTTCTTCCCAACATCTTGAGGGATTTCATGACCAAGGCCCAGGAACGCGCCGCCGAGATCGCCGCCCAGGTGCTGTGCGCCTATCTCAGCCGCAATAAGGTGTCGGCGGACGATCTGCCGGCGCTGGGCGCCCGCACCTACTCGGCGCTGGAAGCCGTCTTCGCCAGCCCGGCGACCATCGTCTCGCCCGTCGAGCCGCCCACGCCTGACCAGATCGCCGCCAGCATCACCGCCGACGCCCTTGTCAGCTTCGAGAACGGTCGCCGCTATCGCTCGCTGCGCCGGCACCTGAACCAGCTCGGCCTGACCGAGGACCAGTATCGCGCCAAGTGGGGCCTGCCGGCCGACTATCCGCTGGTGGCGCAGAGCTTCTCGGACCTGCGTTCCAGCGCCGCCCGCGCCCAGCGCTTCAGCGGCGTGGCCCTGGCGGCGGAATAGGGTCGTCCCGAGATCAGGCCGCCGGACGTTCGCCGCGCGCGATCCGCGCCTCGATCTCGGCCAGAACAGGCCCAAGGTCGGCGACGCTATCGACCACATAGTGCGCGCCGGCGTCGCGCAGGGCCTGAGCGGAGGCTTCGATCCGGGCGCTGCGCTCGGCTTCTGGCAGCAGGGCGAGGTCCTCGCGCGACAGTCCGACACCATTGCCCGAGGCCGACAGGCCCACCGTCCAGGCGCCGACTTCCAGCCCCTCGCCGATGCCGACGACCGCATCGTCGACCTTGACGCAGGCCCGGGCCGGCCAGGCGCCCAGCTCGACCAGGGCCTTCCACATCATCAGGGGCGAAGGCCGGCCTGCCGCCGTCTCGCCGGCACAGACGACGACGTCCGGCGCGTAGCCCTGCTCCGCCGCCAGCGGCAGGATGTCGACCATCATCGGGCGGGTATAGCCGGTCGTGGAGCCGATCTTGACGCCTCGCGCCCGCAGGTCGGCGACGAGTTCAGCCGCACCGGGAATCAGCCGGGCGCAGTCGCGGGCGGCGGCGCGCATCTTCGGTTCGACGTCGTCGTGCAGACGGTCGACATCCGCCTCCGTCGACGCCGCGGCGTGGCGCTCCGTCCAGAGGGTGGCGACGCGCGGCTTGGCCAGCAAGGCCCGCACGTGATCGCGCTTGGCCCTGCCCATGTCGGCGCGAGCCTCGGCCTCCGAGATCAAGACCCCCGCCTCGGCGAACACCTCGCTCAGGGCCAGGACCGGCGCCCGGCAGCCGAAGTCGATCATGGCGCCGGCCCAGTCGAAGACGATGGCTTGAATCGGGCTCATGCGGCGGCTCCTTGGCGCGGAAGGTCGTAGAGGCCCGCGATCACGTCCTCGGCCAAGCCGAAGGCGGTCGAAGCGCCGGTGCCGCTGGTCACGGTCACCAGACGCACGCGTGGCATCGGAGCCTCGACGAGGCTGTGGCCGGCGGCCGAGGCGTAGGTGCCGGTCCAACGCTCCAGCACCGGCGGCGGCGCTTGGCCGAACACCTTGGCGAACTCGTCGAGGATCAGGGCGTCGACATCGTCGCGGGCGAAGGGATCGGGTGTGGCGGCATAGTGGTGGCTGTCGCCGACCACCAGCGAGCCGTCGGCGCTCTGCGCCACGATCAGGTGGACGCCGTGCTCCAGATGCGCCGGCTGCTCGGCCTCAAGTCGCACGCGGAGGGCGGCGGCCTCCGGCAGGGCCGCATAGCCGAGGTAGCGAACCAGGCCGAGGTCCGACATCACCGGCCCGGGAAGTCGCCAGCCCGGCGCGGCCAGGCGCAGCATCTGCAGCTTGCAGCGTGTCACCTCGGCCTGGGCGAAGGCGTCGGGGAACAGGGTGATCAGGTCATCGCCGGGGCAGACCACGACGGTCTCGGCGGAAACGGCGCCGGCGGACGTCTCGAGGCGACCGGTCTCGACTCCCTGCACGGCGACGCCGCGCAGGAAGGTCACGCCATGCGCGGCTTCCAGCCACGCGGCCAGGCGCGGTATGGCGGTGCGGGATTCCACCCGCAGATCGACCGAACTCGTCAGCGCTCCCAGCACCTCGCCCTGGCCTGGCAAACGATCGCCGAGATCGACGGCGTCGCGCCAGGCGCAGCCTTCGGCCATCTCGGTTTCGAGGAAGGCTTCCAGCACGGCCCTGGCCTCGGGGCGGCGGGCGACCATGGTCAGCCCCCGTTGAACGACCTCGATCCCGGCCGGACCGGCGATCTCGTCCCACACCCGCGCCGAGCGCCGCGCGCGCCGCCAGACCTCGCCCCGCGCCTGGCCCGTCACCGTCACGAAGCCGAAGTTACGCACGGAGGCGCCATTGGCCTGGGCGTCGCGGTCAACGACCACTACACGCTTGCCCAGCCGGGCGGCGGCCAGGGCATGGGCCAAGCCCACGATGCCGGCGCCGACCACGGCAAGATCGAAGGTGCGCTCCACGGTCACGACTCGACCGGCTGGCTGGCAGCCTGGAAGGTCGCCGCGCCCTGCCCACCGTCGGACCTGACGCGCTGGCGCAGGAAGTAGAGGCCTGCGAACAGCGTACAGACGGCGCCCACTGCGCTGGTGGCGTAGGCGCTGTTGATGAAGAAGCTCAGCCAGTCGAGATCGACCATGGCGAAGTTGCGCCAGACCAGCAGAGCGACGCTGCCCAGATAGCCCGAGGCGTCGGCCACATAGATCAGGAAGCCCGCCGTGCCGACCCGGCCGCTGAAGGCGATCATGCGGTCGAACAGCATTGCGTTGAACGGGGTATAGGCCATGTAGAGCCCCGCGCCGGTCAGGATCATCCAAGTCAAGGGCGTCAGCATATGGGCCTGGAACGCCAGGGTCGAGCCGCCCAGCACCAGGAAGCCGGCCAGGATCACGCCATGCATGACCAGCAGGGCCCGCAGGTTGTCGCGCACCAGCATCACCGCGCCCATCACGGCCAGGGAGACGACCGCCACCGGCAGCTCGCTGGCGGTGAACACGCCCGAGGCCTCGCCGAAGCCCAGGGCCGTCCAGATCTCGGCGGCGAAGTTGTCGCGGAAGTCACGCAGGGCCGTCAGTAGGATATAGGCCAGCACCAGCAGCACGATGCCGGGCGCGTAGGTGGCCAGGAAGGCGCGGCGCTGGACCAGGTCCATCGGCTGGCGACGGACGCGAGCGGCCTCGTCGGCGGCGTTGGGCGGCGGCATCTGGACCAGCGCCCAGACCGAGACGGCCAGTAGCGGCATGAAGATCGCGCCGGTGGCGGCCGGCATCCAGAACGGCGAGACGTGGAGATCGACCATCAGCCACTTGCCGACGGACTTCACCACGCCCGACGACAGGATGAAGCTGGCGCAGAGAATGGCCCCCAGCACTTCAGACGTGCGGCGGCCTTCCATGAAGCCGAACACCAGGCCCCAGATCATGCCCAGCGGAAGGCCGTTCAAAAACAGCGCCGCGACGTTCCACGGCGCGGGCGTGACCGCGAAGGCCAGCAGCGCCACCCACGAAATGCCGATCAGGCCCAGAATGGCGACGCCGCGATGGCGCGGCGCGATCTCGGAGATCACCTTGACCCCGATCATCTTGGAAGCGGCGTAACCCGCGACCTGGGCCAGGACCAGGGCGATCTTGTAGTCGACCGCGAAATGCCAGCCCTCCACCGCCCCGAACGTCGCCGCCGCGAAAGGCTTGCGGAAGGCGTACATCGAGAAATAGGCGCAGAAGCCGGCCAGCCCCGCGAACAGGGTGAAGACCAGCGGGTTGGCCCGCTCCAGCCAGCGCTTCGGACCAGTCGTCATGGGAACGCCCCTCAATGGAGCGTTTTGGTCTAGACCAATTACATGTCACCTCGGTGACGGCCGCGCACGGTTAACGAACGCGGATGTCGACGCTGATCTTCACGGCGTCATGACGCCAGTGCTCGCGGTCGAACTCGACCACCCGGCCTTGCGCGTCATAGCAGACCCGAACCAGATTCAGACCCGGCAGGCCGGACTTGACCCTCAGGGCCTCGGCCTCTTCTCCAGTCAGGGCGCAGGGGCGCATATCGACCTTGTTGCGCGCGACGCCAATGCCATAGACCGACTTTAGCACGCTGGTCAGCGACCCGTTCAGGTCGTGCTCGATCAGGCCCGGCGTCAGAGACGCGTCGACGATGATGCTCTCGAACAGCACCGCTCGACCATCCACCGAACGCCGACGGCGGATCCAGTACATGGGCGCCCCGACCGGGCGCGAGAAGATCTCGGCCAGCACGCCGTCGCAGGCGATCTCGATCTTGCTGAGGGTCTCGGTCGAGGGCTGACGCCCCTGAGCCTCGACATACGACATGAAGCCTTCCCAGCGAGTCGGGTCGTACACCACCGGCGGCGGCGAAACGTACCAGCCGCTACGCTCCTTGCGGTAGACGACCCCCTCGGCCTCTAGCTGGAACAGGGCTTCGCGGACGGTTCCGCGGGCGACGCCGCCGCCAATCTGCATCTGGCGCTCGGACGGCAGGCGTTCGCCCGGCTTGAACTCGCCGCCAGCGATGCGCGCGGCGATCTCGTCGCGCACGCCGATATACTGAAGGCTTTCGGGCTGCTGCATCGGGCGACCTGGCCAGCGGTCGAATCCCGCCAAGCGACGAGGATGGGAGGGCGCTCCCCCAGGGTCAAGGAACTGGATTGGACCAGACGCAAGCACACCCGCCACTCGTCACGGTGTCATGAAAGTTTCGCCGAAGCCCTCGACTATCTGGTCTATACCAAAGCTGAATTTCGGAGATGGGCCGATGCCGACCGACCGCCGCTCTTTCCTGCGCGCCGCCGCCACGGCCAGCGCGGCTGTCGGCCTGCTGCCGGCCACGGTGGCCAAGGCCATGGCCATTCCTGCGCGCTATCGCACCGGCACGATCATGGACGTCGAGCACGTCGTGATCTTCATGCAGGAAAACCGCTCGTTCGATCACTATTTCGGAGCGCTGAACGGCGTGCGCGGCCTGGGCGATCCGCGCCCGCAGCGCCTGCCGGGCGGGGCCTCGGTCTGGCGCCAGCCGAGCAAGGAGCACCCCGACGGCTTCGTCGCGCCGTTCCACGGCGACGCCTCGGCCACCAACGCCTACACCGTCGACGGCTCGGACCAGGGCCACCAGGCGGCGATCACCATCGTCAACGGCGGCCGCTACGACCAGTGGGGCCACTCGGGCGAACTGCACAAGCGGATGGTCTACTACAAGGCCTCGGACCTGCCGTTCTACCACGCCCTGGCCAGCGCCTTCACGGTCTGCGACGCCTATCACTGCTCGACCCTGACCCAGACCTATCCGAACCGCCTGCACCTTTGGACAGGCTGCAACGGCGGCGGCAAGGTCGGCGGCGATCCGGAGATGAGCAACTACGGCGAGGACGAGACGCCCAGCGCCGACATGGCCGAAGACAAGGTCATGGCCAACGGGCCGCACGACTGGACGACCTACGCCGAGCGCCTCCAGGCGGCCGGCGTCAGCTGGAAGGTCTATCAAGAGTACGACAATTTCGGCGACAACATCCTGTCGGTATTCAAGCCCTTCCGACCCTGCGCCAAGGACTCCGAACTCTATGCGCGCGGCCGTTCCTGGGTCAGCGAAGACAAGTCCGGCGCCGATCGCAAGCGCTCGGACGGCCAGCAACTGGTCGAGGCCTTCCGCGCTGACGTCGCCGCCGACCGCCTGCCGCAGGTCTCTTGGATCGTCACCGCCGCCGACCTGTCCGAACACCCTCAGGCTGAGCCGTCGAAAGGCGAGCACGTCTGCGCCGAACTGATCAAGGCCCTGGTCGACAACCCCGAGGTGTTCGCCAAGACGGTCTTCATCGTCAACTACGACGAGGCCGGCGGCTTCTACGACCACATGCAGCCGCCGATGCCGCCGCTGACGTCCGAGCAAGGCTGGAGTTCGGTGTCGGTCGCCGGCGAGGCCAAGACCTATGGACCTGACGCCGAGGGTGCCAACAAGGGCGCCTATCCCCTGGGCCTGGGCATCCGCGTGCCGGCTATCATCGTCTCGCCCTGGAGCCGTGGCGGCTTCGTCTGCTCGGAGGTGTTCGACCACACCTCGACGCTCAAGTTCCTGGAGAGACGCTTTGGGGTGCGCGAGGACAATATCAGCGACTGGCGCCGCGCGGTCTGCGGCGACCTGACCTCGGCCTTCGACTTCGCCACGCCGAACCAGGACTGGACGGCGCTGACCCTGCCCGCCACCGCCGACTACATGCAGCGCGTGGCCCGCTCCAAGGCTGCGGCGAGCCTGAAAATCCCCGTCAAGCAGAGCCCCTCGGTGCAGGACGGCCCGCAGCGCGGCGCGCGTCCCCTGCCCTACGTCCTGTCGGCCGATGCACGCGTCGCGGATGGCGCGCTGTGGATCGACCTGATCAACGCCGGCCGGGCCGGGGCGGTATTCCAGGTGTTCGACAACACCGACCGCGACGGGCCCTGGCGCTTCACCCTGGCGGCGGGTCAGAAACACGCCGCGGGTCACTGGAACAAGGCGGGCCGAGCGCCGGGGCCCTACGACCTGACGGTCCACGGTCCGAACGGCTTCTACCGCCGCTTCACGGGCGATACGTCCAAGCCCCAGCCGATCGTCACGGTCGCCGCCGACGCCCGCGCGCGCCTGGTCGTCAGTCTGCACGGCGCCGGCCAGGCGACTCTCCGCATGGCGGAGGAGTATCCGCTGGCCGAGGGCGAAGCCCGCGAGACCCTGACGCTGAAGCCCAAGGAAATCCTCCGCTCGGTCTGGGACCTGCGCGGCAGCGCCCATTGGTACGACCTGACCCTGACCCTGGCCGACGATTCCAGCTTCACCCAACGTCTGGCCGGGCACCTGGAAACCGGCCGCGCAAGCCGCACCGATCCTGGCATCGGCCGGATGCGACTCTAAGCCTTCAGTACACGGATATTCGATGACTTCTCGTCCCGCGGCCGACGCTTACGTGGCCGAACTGACCGACCTTTTCACGCGCCTGGGCGGCCTGCACTACGGCGAGGGCGTCAGCCAGATGGAGCACGCGGTACAGACCGCGCACCACGCCAAGCTGGACGGCGCGCCGCCGGAACTGGTCGCCGCCGCTTTGCTGCACGACGTCGGCCACATGATGCAGAAGCTCGGCGAGAACGCCGCCGACCTGGGCATCGACACCCGCCACGAACACATCAGCGCCGGCTATCTGGCCCGCGCCTTCGGCCCCGGCGTCACTGAGCCGATCCGCCTGCACGTGGCGGCCAAGCGCTATCGGGTCACGGTGGATCCGGCTTACCATCAGCGCCTCAGCCCCGCTTCGCTGCAGAGCCTGGCCTTGCAAGGCGGACCGATGTCGCCTGCCGAGATCGAGGACTTCCTGGCCGATCCGGCTGCCCAGACCGCTCTGCGGCTGCGCGGCTACGATGAGGCCGGCAAGTCCCCGGACGCCGAGGTGGCGGGCTTCGAAACCTATCACGACCTTCTCCGCGACCTGATCGATCGCGAAGGTCGGCTCTAGTCCGCAACGAGGTGCTGCAGCACGCGTTTCTCCAGCACCAGCAGCGCGCTGGCGTCGTTGGTGCGCATGACCAGCCCCTCGGCGAGCGGCTCGGCGGCCTTGCGGACGGCGACGGCGAGGCGTTGGAAGTCGGGTCGTCCCCGCCCGCTGACGCCGTGCAACGCGCACAGCTGACGCCAGTCGAACACGAAGCTCTCCAGCAGCTTGCCAAAGCGCGCGATGCGGACCCCGGCCTCGGCGGTGTCGACGGCCGCCGCCAGCTCAGCGCGCAGGTCGTCGATCAGCCATTGCACCTCGGCGGCGGGCATCACCGGTGAGCGTTGGTCGTCCTCGGTGAGAAGATCCGGAGACGCGCCCGGCTCCCAGGTCACCGTCCTCCACTCGGCGCGCGGCGGCGTCGGTCCGCAGGCGAGCCGCCAGAACGCCGCCGTGCCGGTGGTGTCGGCGACCAGGTGGATGCGGTCGGCGTCGGCGTTGTTCTCGACGTGGTGGCGCCGCCAGTTGTCGAAGATCCAGGCCTCGCCGGCGGCCATGTGCACGGCCTCTCCGTCGCAATGGAACCGCACCGCCGGCTGGGTGAAGACCGGGACGTGCAGGCGCACCCGCGTGTGCCAATGGTAGTTGATGTCGGCGTGCTCGGGCACGCCCGCGCCGGGCGCCAGCCGCATTAGCCGTGAGCGGCTCCAGACGACACCGAATCCCGCCAGCACCTGCAGCAGATAGGGCATGCTCTCCAGCCAGCGCGTCGGCAGCATCTGGCCGTGGACGGCGTCCGTCTCGGCCCCGCCAACGCTGATCAACCGAGCGGCGCTGTTGCCGGGCAGGCGATCCGGGTGAGGGACCCAGGCCTCGCTCGGCAAAGCCGCGACCTCGGCCTGAAGGCGGGCCACGTCGAAGAGCACGGGAAGCTGGAAGAAGGGGCGCGAGAGCCGCATCGGTCAGTCCTTGTAGCCGGTCAAGGCGTCGCCCAGCGCATCGCGTAGTGGCGCAAGCCACGGCGCGTAGTTCCGCCATTGGGTCAGCCCCTCCCGGCCAAGGGGCTGGCGCACCTGCTCGGAACTGGGCGTGCGCACGCTGCGGTGCGTTTCGTGGAAAGTCAGGCAGGCCGGCTCGAAGGGCAGCCCCGCATGGCGCAGCATCCGCCGCACGCCGCCTTCGAGATCGTCGACCACGTCCTCGTACGAGACCCTCAGCACCCGTCCCGGCAGCACCTTGTCCCAGTGCCGCATGACCTCAAGATAGGTCCGGTAATAGCGGGCGACATCGTCGACCCCGTAGGTGAATTCCTGGTTGGTCGTGCCGAACAGCTGCTTGAGGTTGGAAAAGCCACAGGCCATCGGTTCGCGCCGGACGTCGAGGATCGTCGCGCGCGGCAGGATCAGGTGGATCAGACCGATGTGCCAGAAGTTGTTCGGCATCTTGTCGATGAAGAACGTCCGGCCCAGCCGTCGATATGTGCGGGTCTCGGCCAGGAAACGCTCGCCCAGCGCCCTCGCCTCTTCCGCTGTCAGGTTCAGCAGCGCCTCGGGCTCTAGCGGTAGGCCGCAGTCCGGATCGCGACCGCAGAGTTCGCCCGAATAGCGGCCGATCTCGGTCAGCTCCTGCGTGCCCTCGACCTGGGAATGGGAGGCTAGGATCTGTTCGATCAGGGTCGATCCCGAACGCGGCAGGCCCAGGACGAAGATCGGGGCCGGATCGTCCGCGCCCCAGCCGGCGCGTTCGGCGAAGACCTCGGCGGTGAAGACCTGCTTCAGCCGAGCCGCGTAAGCCTCCGCCACCTCCGGCCGCCAGCGACCGAGGCCGCGGCGCACCGCATTTCCGCGAGCGTAGGCGCGCCAGGATGCGTCGTACTCGCCACGATCCTCCAGCGCCTTGCCCATCGCGAAGCCGAGATAGACGCGGTCCATGTCCTGAAGGTCGTTCCGGGCCTCCAGGGCGTCCATCCGCGCCACCTCGTCGTCGGTGAAGCGATAGGTCTTGAGGTTGGCGAGACTGAACCAGGCCACGCCGTTGTCGGGCCGCGCCGCCAGCGAGGCCTGGTAGTCGGCGATGGCCTCTGCTGACCGGCCGGTGATCTTCAGGGCGTTGGCGCGCCACAGGCGCAGGTCGGCGACTTCCGGACCCGTCGGGGGCAGACCGTCCAGCAGCCGCGCATAGAGATCGATCACCGGCTCGTGGTCGCCCAGGGCGACGCAGGCCGCGCCGTACTGCTTGAGATAGTCGCGGTTGTCTGGATCGTCTCGCAGCAGGCGCTCGGCCTCCTGCCGCGCTTGGGCCGGCTTCTGCCGCTGCAAAAGCACCATCCCGTAGTCGAAGCGGGCGGCGTGGTAGTCCGGCGCGCGCTCGACCACCGGCTCCAGCAGCGCCTCGGCCTCGGCGAGATCGCCGCGCTCCTGGCGGATCCGCGCGAGCAGGCGCAGCGCGCCGACATTGAGATGATCCTGGCGCAGATAGTCGCGCAGGACCGCCTCCGCCGGCTCCAGGTCGCCATCGGCCAGCAGGCTGCTGGCCATCACCACCGCCGGCGGCAGCTGCTTGAGGATCGCCAGATGCTGGCCCGCCACGGCCGCCTGAGCGGTGTCGCCCTGCATCCGATAGAGCTGCTCCAGCATGTCCCAACTGGCCGGCAGGCTCGGGTTCAGGCGCACGGCCTCCTGCAGCGCCGCGATCGCCGCCGGCCCCGCGCGCAGCAGGATATGGCAGTGACCTCGCTCCTGGTGGAGACGGCTGAACCGGGGGTCCAGCGCCTCCAGCCGCGCCAGCGCGGCCAGGGCGTCCGGGACGCGCCGGCTAGCGCGCAGGTCCTGGGCTTCGCGCAGCAAGGCGTCGCGGTCCGTCACCGCGCCCCGCTCGCCGCCAGGAACGGCGCCAGCCAGTCAGGATCCGGCTGGTCGGCGGCATAGTATTCGAAGATCAGGTGGATGCGGTCGGTGTCGCCGTCGTTGCGCACCCAGTGTGGGCCGAGATTGTCGACCTCCACCGCCTCGCCCACGGGGAAATGGCGTTCTTCGCCGGCGAAGAATGACACCACGCCGGGATTGGTCGTCAGCGGCACATGGATCTTGTGCGGCCACTTCGCGGCGGGATTGGCGTCGATATGCGGGTGGATCACCCCGCCCGGCGGCATGCGGGCCAGCATCACCCGCGGAAACACGCCTCGCCCATAGCCGTAGTCTTTCACCGCCTGGGCGAGCACAGGCTCCAGCAGATCGCGCCATGGAGCCCAGGCCGGACGATCGTGCGATCCGCGCCAGTCGCGCGGGCTGTCGATGAAGCGGAAGACGATGTGGCGGGTCGCGCCCAGCGCCTCGAACCGGTTCGGCTTGCCGGCGTTCTCCGCCGCCCAGACGTCCTCGGGGATCGCCAGCACGGCGTCTCGCAGCGCGACGATGTCGACCGGTCCGAGCTGGCGAACCGTCGTCGTCTTGCGCGGATTGGCGGCCGGCATGGCGCTCATCGCATGCCTTCGAAGGTATAGCCGAACAGCTCCAGATCCTGGGCGTAGCGCGCGGCGACGCCGTCGATCAGGGCCTGATCGTAGTATTGGCGATAATCGCCGTGCTGGCTGCCGTTGACGTGCTCAAGCGGCTGGGAGGGAATGCCGATGCGGGCGCAGATGGCGTCGTAGGAGGCCTGCATATCCTCGACCCGGCCGATCGCGTCGGTCAGCAGGGTCGCGCCGTCGTCGCCGACCAGCAGCGAGGCCTGCGGCTTGAACAGGATGTGCTGCTCCGGCGGCTGGGCGAACAGAAAGTGGCGCATCACATCGCGCGGACGCTGCTGGAAGACATCGCCGCCGCGCAGCATGAAGGCGCAGTAGGACACGAAGCGGTCGAACGGGTTGCGGACGAAGGCGAACTTGAAATAGCCGCCGAAGGCGTCCTCGCCCAGATGCGGCCTGACCTGCTCCAGCGACAGATGGCCATGCTGGATCTCGGCTAGGTCCTGCCAGGGGAAGCGCTTGTTGAGGAACAGGCCGACCTGTTCGACATCCTCGTCGCCGAGCTGTTCGCGCAGGGCGCGCCGCACCGAGTGGGTGCCGGTCTTGGGCACCGCAGCGAAGATGAAGCGATGGCGATGGGAGACAATCACGTTCGGACCCACGCAAAGGGGGCGCCCCTCCCCACCGGGAAGGCGGGTCGGGGCGCGGTATTGACCAAGTATAGTCGTCTTAGAACTTGTAGCGAAGACCGACCATATAGGTCGCGCCGCTCTGGGTCTGGTTATAGAGATACTCGTTCTGACCCCAGAACTGGGTGTCCTTCTGGTTCGTCAGGTTGATCGCGTTCAGCGTGAGCTGCAGCGCGCTCGATACGTTCAGGAAGGCCGAGGCGTCCACATAGGTGGATCCCTCGAACCCGCGCGTGCTGGCGCTCATCAGGCTGTCGCTGTGGCCGGTGAACCACTTGTTGCGATGGCTCAAGGAGCTGCGCAGGCCCCAGCGCTCGGTTTCGTAGTAGAGCGTGGCGTTATAGCTGGTGTTGGAGATGCCGGTGAGCGCCTCGTCGGCGTCCACATAGGTGTAGTTGACCACCGCGCCCAGCTTGTCGAACGGCGCCGGCAGGAACGAGAACTGGCCCTGCGCGGCCAGTTCGACGCCGGTCAGCTGCTTCGTACCGGCGATATTGATCGGCATCTCGAACTCTTTGACGATCGAAGTCGCCGTCGCGCCCGGGATCGTGCTGTAGGGCACGCCCGTCTGGCTGAAGGGCACGTTCTCGAGCGTTTGCGTGCCGATGAAGTTCTTCAGGCTCTTGTGGAACACGCTCGCCGAGAGCAACCCGTCCTGGCCGAAGTAGTATTCCGCCGCCAGGTCCAGCGTGCTGTCCTTGTAGGGTTTCAGGTTCGGGTTACCGCGCGAGGCCGTGATGTCGCCGCTGTCGGACTGGAACGCGCTGCCCTTGGCCGCCATCGAGCCCAGACCCGGACGGTTGAGGTTTTGCGTGGCGGAGAAGCGCACCATCACCTGCGGCGTGAGCTCCAGAACCGAGTTCATGGCCGGCAGCACGCCGTCATAGCTGCCCTTCACGTCCGTCGTGCCCAGATAGGCGTAGCTGTCGCCCTGGATCCAGCCGGTGCCGTGGGTGTCGTCTGATAGCCGCGCAGGCCGACATTGCCGCGGAAGCGCTTGCCGAAAAGCTCGCTGTCCCAGTCCGCCTGCACATACTCGGACACGGTCGCTTCCGAGGTTTCGTAGACGTTCTCGATGTCCTGCAGCGCGCCGCCCGTGCCGTCCTTGTTAGGACCGAAGCGGTGGTACTCGTTGTACTTGGCGAAGGTCTTGTCGTAGTCGCCGACCAGCCACGAGCCGAAGGCGTTGGTGAACACCGAGGTCACGCCCGCGACCGACTGGCCGCGCATCTTGGACCGGGTTCCGTTGACGTTGTCGTCATAGAACAGGTCCCGGCCGCCTTGCGTGAACTTGTGGTAGGCCAAGCCAGCGCGCAGGGTCCACGTGTCGTTCAGCTCATACTTGGCGTTCAGTACGCCTTCCTTCAGTTCCGACTGGTTGTTGAAGCCGCGATAGTAGAAGGAATCCAGCGCGTAGTTGGCCGCGTTGGTGGCGTCGAAGTTCGGATAGGAGAACGTCGCCGATTGGCCGTAAGCGCCGTAGTTGGCGATCATGTTGCCCTTGGCGCGCATATAGAGCTTGTCGTCATAGGGGGTCTTGTAGGTCGACTTCTCGTAGCCGACGTGACCATCGATCGAGAAGCGATCGGACAGGTCCCACTTGCCGGTCAGCGCGACCTGGTTGAAGCGGTTTTCGTTCAGCGACCGACGATGCTCGCTGCCGAAGGTCGTGCCCGTGACATCGGTCATGGTGACGTAGTTGCTGCTGTCCCACGCCAGGTTGTTGAGCACCGAGCCCTTCTGGAACTGCGACGGCCACACGCCGCCGGCCGGGGTGTCGAACGCGAACGACTTCGTGCCCGAGCCCAGCGGACGCGTAGCCAGGTGATACTCGTCGCGGTGGGTGGTGAACTCGCCGTGCAGGACGTCCAGCGTCAGCAGCAGATTGTCCACGGGCTTCCACTGCAGGGCGCCGGTCAGGCCCAGACGCTCGGCCTTGGAGTTCCAGGACGAGATGCGGTTGCCGTCGGCGATATAGAGGTCGCCGGACAGGAACTTGGCCTGCTGGGCGGCGCTCAGGTGCGAGATGTCCAGGCCGTTGGTGACCAGCTTGCGCATGTCTGCGGCGCTGAGCTTGTCGTAGTTATAGGTGTTGTGGCCCTGCTCGGTGGTCTCGCGCTTGCTGTAGGCGACCGAAACCGCCACGCCGAACTTGTTGTCCAGTTGTAGCTGAACAGGCCGGCGACGCGCGGCTGGGTGTCCTTGGTATACTGGTTGGTGCCAGCCTTGACCGAGATCGCGCCCTTGGCGCCGGGGGCGTAGTCGAACGGCTTGCCGGTGAACAGCCCGACCGTGCCGGCCATGCCGCCTTCGTTCTGGGCCGCCTCAAAGGTCTTCTCGACTTCCACCTTGGAGAACAGCTCCGAGGCGAAGATATTGAAGTCGAAGGCGCGGTCGCGCGAGCGCTGGCCGCGGCTGTCCTGCGCCGAGTCGACATTGCCCAGCACTTCCATGCCGTTCAGCTGCACGCGCGCGAAATCGGGACCCAGGCCCCGCAGCGAGATGCGGCGACCTTCGCCGGCCTCGCGGCTGATCTGCACGCCCGGCAGGCGCTGCAGCGACTCGGCCAGGTTCAGCTCCGAAAACTTCGCCATGTCCTCGGCGACGATGGCGTCCTTCTGGATGACCGAGTCTCGCTTGATGGCGCGCGCGTCGCTCAGCGATTTACGGAAGCCGGTGACGACAACCGCGTCGACCGTGTCCGCGGCGGCCGGCTCACTGGCGGTCTGTTGCGCGAAAGCGGCCGATGAATGGGCGCCGACGGCCAGCGCCGCAACGGTCGCCAGCAAAAGGCTCTTCAGGTTCGGGCCTGCGGCTCGAACGGGATATCGAATCGACATGAGTGGTTCCCCTGCCCCAACTGGTATGGACCAGAGCGCTTTAAACAGCTGTGGCGACATCAGCGTGACAGTGGCCGGCTTCGGCGCGGGAATTTGCTCGGAGGGAGCGCTTATCCGGATGACGACGTTCGCGGATACGACACCAGGGGTTGGGTGTCTGCGTCTGGATCGATCGGCTGACCTTGTAGGCCGGCTAAGAGGCGGCGGACCCGAAAGACCGTCCGGGCCGCACCAATCCTCGCAATTTGGACTATACCAAAAAAAGCCGATCGCTCAGCGCGATGGCAAACGCCAAGGCGCGAGGCCGAGCAACATGCAAAGCATCGCGTCGGCAATCAGGCACAGTGAGCGGCCGCTCGACCGACCAGAGTCAGAACTCGATACCCGCCTGGGCCTTCACGCCCGATCGGAACGGATGCTTGACCTGCGTCATCTCGGTGACGAGATCGGCCACGTCGATCAGCGCCTGGGGCGCGTTGCGGCCGGTGACAATGACGTGCTTGCCCTCGGGACGGTTGACGATCGCCTCGACCACCTCCTCGACCGGCAGATAGTCGTAGCGCAGGACGATGTTCAGTTCGTCGGCCACCACCATGTCGATCTCGGGATCGGCGATGCGCGCCTTGACCGCTTCCCACGCCTCGCGCGCCACAGCGATATCGCGGGCGCGATCCTGGGTGTCCCAGGTAAAGCCTTCCCCCATGGGCTTGAATTCCACATGGTCGGGGAAGGCGTCGAACACGACCTTCTCGCCCGTTTGCAGAGCGCCCTTCACGAACTGGATCACCGACACCCGCTGGCCGTGGCCGATGGCGCGGCAGACCATGCCCAGGGCCGCGGTGGTCTTACCCTTGCCCGGACCGGTATTGACGATCAGCAGCCCCTTCTCGATCTGCCGCTCGGCCATCATCTTGGCGCGAGCGACCTGGACCTTGGCCATCTTGGCGTTGTGCCTGGCGTTGAGGTCGGCTTCGTCGGTCATAGCGTAGGCTCCTGAGCAAGTTGGGACCGCCTGGCGCGGATCAAGCCAATTCCCGCATCGGTCCATAGCACCTTTGGCTTAGACCGCGACGGCGGCCCTCTCTACCGTGACGATCAAGAAGCGGCCCCGCGCGAATGATCCGCGCCAAGGGCCGCCGCTCGGAGAGGACTTCATGAGCCGAATGTCGCCGACGGAAATGGCCCGCCAGCTCGGCGGCGGCCTGCTGTCGTTCCCCGTCACCCACTTCGATGAGCAACACCAGTTCGTGGAAGCCCCCTACCGCGAGCACTGCGGCTGGATGTTGGAGCGGGACCTCGCCGGCCTGTTCGCCGCCGGCGGCACGGGCGAATTCTTCTCGCTGCGTCCCTCGGAAGTCGGCCAGGTGGTCCGCGCCGCCGTCGCCGAGACCAATGGCAGGATACCGGTGATCGCCGGCTGCGGCTATGGCACGGCCATCGCCACCGACCTGGCCGCCGACGCGGAAGCCGCCGGCGCCGACGGCGTTCTGCTGCTGCCGCCATACCTGACCAACGCCACGCAGGAGGGCCTTGCCGCCCACATCGAGGCGGTCTGCAAGGCCACCAAGCTGGGCGTCATCGTCTACAATCGCGACAACGCTATCCTCAACGAGGACACGCTGGAAAAGCTCTGTGAACGCAATCCGAACCTGGTGGGCTTCAAGGACGGCGTCGGCGACCTGGAACTGATGATGCGGGTCTATGCTCGCATGGGCGACCGCCTGACCTATATCGGCGGCCTGCCGACGGCCGAGACCTTCGCCCTGCCCTATCTGGAGATGGGCGTGACGACCTATTCGTCGGCCATCTTCAACTTCATGCCGGAATGGGCGCTGGCGTTCTACAAGTCGGTCCGCGCCCGCGACCGCGAGGCGGTCATGGCCGGCCTGCGCGACTTCGTGCTGCCCTACATCACCCTGCGCAACAGAGGCAAAGGCTATGCGGTCTCGATCGTCAAGGCCGGCATGAAGGCCATCGGCCGCGACGCCGGTCCGGTCCGCCTTCCGTTGACCGAGCTGACGGCTGCCGAATATGCCGAACTCCAGGGCCTGATCGGCCTCGCGCATGGCGGTGACCAACGCCGCGCCGCGAACGGCTAAGGGACTTAAGGTCGATGCGCGTCACGCATCGACCCGTCCGCCCTCACGATGAACGCCCTGCCCGGCAAGAAGACATTGGCGATCGGTCCAAACGAGCGTCTAGCTTCACGCCTTCAAGGTGTCGTCGATGGGCGTTTTCCGATGTTCGAACTGAGCCAGCTGCGCTGCTTCGTGGCCACCGCCGAGGAGCTGCATTTCGGTCGCGCGGCGCAGCGGCTGAACATGACCCAGCCGCCGCTCAGCCGGCAGGTGCAGTTGCTGGAGCGGATCCTGGGCGTCACCCTGCTGGATCGCACCAGCCGATCGGTGCGCCTGACGCCCGCCGGCCGCGCCTTCCTGCTGGAAGCCCGCCGCATCCTGCGCCTGGCCGAGAGCGCGGCCTTGGCCACCCGCCGCATCGCCAGCGGCGACGCCGGCCAGATCGCCATCGGCTTCACGGCCGCCTCTGGCTACAATTTCCTGCCTCAGCTGGTGATCCTGTCCAAGGCCCGCCTGCCCAACGCCGACCTGACGCTGCGCGAGATGGTGACCCGCGAGCAGGTCGAGGCCTTGCTGACCGGCCGCATCGACATCGGCCTGGTCCGCCCGCCGATGGAGCGGGTCGAGTTCGCCACCGCCCGCGTGCTGTCCGAGCCGCTGGTCGCCGCCCTGCCCACCGGCGACGCGCGCCTGGCCAAGGCTTCGCTGACCCTGGCGGACTTCGATGGCCAGCCCCTGATCATGTATTCGCCCGAGGGCGCGGGCTACTTCTACAACATGCTGACGACGCTGTTCGACGCCAATGGCGTGTCACCGAACTACATCCAGCACGTCACCCAGATCCACTCGATGTTGGCCCTCGTTCACGCCGGCCTGGGCGCGGCGATCGTGCCCGAGGCGGCCATGAGCCTGCATTTCGACGACGTGCAGTTCCGGCCCGTGGAGACCACGCCGGACCGCCCGGTCGAGCTCTACATGGCCTGGCGCAAGGACAACGAGAGCCCGATCCTGCAGACCTTCATCGACCTTTGCCTGGCCGAGGCCCCGCCGTCGGAGTCCGGCGCGCGCTGACGCGTCCCTCTCCCGGTGGGCTTGGGGCCCAACGACAAGAGACCTGGGAGAGACGTTCATGACCCTCGATCGCCGCGCCGTGCTGGCCGGAACCCTGGCGGTCGCCGCCGCGCCACGGGTCAACGCGGCCGGCCGCGCGGCGCCCGTGGCGACCATCACCGCCGGCCGGGTGCGTGGGGCTGAGGTCGATGGGATCAAGATCTTCAAGGGAGTCCGCTACGGCGCCGACACCGCGTCACGACGCTTCCAGCCCGCCCATGTCGCCCAGCCCTGGAAGGGGATCGCCGACGCCCTCGCCTACGGACCGGCCAGCCCGCAGTTGAAGGCCGATGAGCCGACCAGCGAGGACTGCCTGTTCCTGAACGTCTGGACACCCGGCGTCGCCGACGGGAAGAAGCGGCCGGTGATGGTCTACGTGCACGGCGGCGCGCACGCGAATGGCTCCGGGTCCAGCCCGCTCTATGACGGGACCTGGCTGGCCAAGACATACGACGTGGTGGTGGTGACGGTGAACCACCGCCTGAACTGCTTCGGCTACGCCTATCTGGCGAGGCTGGGCGGGGCTGAACTGGCCGACAGCGGCAATGTCGGCAACCTCGACCTGATCCTGGCGCTGGAATGGGTGCGCGACAATATCGGCGCGTTCGGCGGCGATCCTGGCAACGTCATGGCGTTCGGCCAGTCGGGCGGCGGCGGCAAGCTGGTGACGCTGATGGCCATGCCGCGCGCGTCGGGCCTCTACCACAAGGTCGCGACCATGAGCGGCCAGCACGTCACGGCCATGGGTCCGCTGCACGCCACGATCCGCGCCAAGGCCTTCATGGAGAAGCTGGGCCTCAAGCCCGACCAGGTCGAGGCGCTCAAGACACTGCCCGCCGCCCAGCTGGTCGAGGCCCTGAAGATGCGCGATCCCCTGGAGCGCAAGGGCGGGATCATCTTCTGGTCGGTGCTGGACAACGGCGCCCTGGCGCGCCACCCGTTCTATCCGGACGCCCCGCGCGAAAGCGGCCACATTCCGATGATCATCGGCAACACCCATGATGAGACGAAGGCCTTCCTGGGCGGCGATCCCAAGAACTTCGCCCTGACCTGGGAGGAACTGCCGGGCCGGCTGGAGAACGAACTCGTTTTAGACATGTCGCCCGAATACCTGGTGGCGAAGTACCGCGCGCTCTATCCGAACTACAGCCCCTCGGACTGCTTCTTCGCCATCACCACGGCGGGGCGATCATGGCCTGGTCACCTGATCCAGGCCGAACGACGCGCACAGATCGGCGCGCCGGCCTGGATGTACCAGCTGGACTTCGGCGCCCAGACCGACCCGAAGATGGGCGCCTATCACAGCTACGACATCGCCCTGGTGTTCGGCACGCTGGACGCCAAGGGCTCGATGACCGGGACGGGGCCGGCAGCCCGAAAGGTTCGCGATCAGATGAGCGCGGCGTTCGTGTCGCTGGCGCGCACGGGTGACCCGAATTGCGCGGCGGTCCCGGCCTGGGAGCCTTACACCCTGCCGAAGCGACCGACGCTGGTGATCAACGAGACGTCGACGATGGCCGATGATCCGCGTAAGGAAGAACGCGAGATCTTCTCGGTCGCCCCGTTCCTGAAGGAAGGGACGTAACGCCCCTCACACGTCGCGGACCTCAGCCCCGATCCCACGGGAAGGTCAGGGTCGGGGCGTTCGCATAGCGCTTCATTTTCAAGGTCAGCCGCGCGCCGGCGCCGGGGGCCAGGCGCAGCGTGAAGGCGGACGCGTTGAGCTCCGTCGCCGCCTCTTCGCCGATCGCCGCGCTGAGGATCTGATGCTCGGCATAGGCGCCGCCCTGGACCGTCACGGTGCGGGTGATGACCTGGTTGGTGTTGACCAAGGTGACCACCGTCTCGTCCTCGCCGAGCTTCTCGACCAGGGCCGCGACGTCCGGCGGGATGCCGGCGCGGCGGCGCTCGGGATCGAACCAGCGCAGGCGCGTGTAGTGCAGCGCTCCGCCCTGGGCCGGCGAGGTGCCCGACCATGGCGGCCGGGCGATCTGGATGCCGCCCTCCATGAGGTGGATCAGGGCGGTGACGCTGGCTGGGTTGATGTCCAGGGCCGCGTCGGCCAGGCGGGTGTCGGGGGTCGTCTTGTCATCACGCTGGGCCTGGGCGCGAGCGCGGACGCGTTCGAGGTCGCTACGCAGGACCTTGGCCGGGAAGCCGGGGTCCTTGCCGTCCAGATAGGTCAGCCACGGATGCTCGGCGGCGCGAGCGCGGTCGCTAGCCTTCTGCGACATGTACCAGATCTCGAGCCCGTTCAGCCGGTAGTCGCCGGGCGCATAGCCGTACCAACCATTTGGGCCATACATGCGCGGGGTCTGGACCTTGCCGTCGATGGTCTTCTTCTGGGCGTTGATCACGTCGTTCTGACGACGCCAGACGTCGAGATACTTGTCGTCGCCGGTCAGCAGATAGGCGTTGAGGAAACCGACCACGGCGCGCGGCACGCGGTTGCGGTCCTCGCGCTTGCCGGTCTGCGGCACCAGCGGGCTGAAGCCCCAGCCATAGGTTCCGCTCCACCACTGGCCCTTGGGGCCGCCGATCTTGCCGTCCAGGCCCACCTTGCTGGGCAGCACGTCGCCATTGTCCTTGGCCCGGTCGATCCAGGCGTCGACATAGGACACGATCCAGTCGCGGTACTTCGGCTCGTGGTCCAGCATGTAGGCATTGAGGACCAGGCTGGTGGCCTGCAGGTTCAACGGCGCGTCGCCGACCACGTCGCCATATTCGTCGTAGTGATGCAGCGTCTCTTCGTAGGTGCTCTCGCCGTGCTCCATGAAGAAGTTGGTCGGGTCGAACCGGTCTCCGGCCCAGTCCAGCGGCGTGGCCGGGCGCAACATAGGACCCTTGCTGCCGGTGATCATGCTGCGGATGATCTTCAGCTTGGGGTCGTAGTTCGCGACCGCCTTGTCCTCGCCGGTATAGAAGCCCGAGAAGCGCTTCACCCGCTCGCGATACTTGGCGTCGTAGGGATCCGACAGGCCAAGCAGGTTGAACACCGACAGCCCCTCGGACAGGTGCTGCCAGTCGGTCATGACCGGGAACTCGCGGTAGTACATGCCCTCGCGGGCGAACGGCACGTACTTGGTCTTGGCGGCCGTGTACTGGGCGACATTGCCATCTAAGGCCTTCTTGGCCATGGCCAGCAGGCTGTCTCCGGCGCCCAGCGCGTGCAGGGTCGGCCAGTCATTGACGTTCTCGATGGCGTCGTCGGGACCGTCATTGGCGCCCCAGCGCTCGACCGCCAGCAGCCAGCCGCGGTCGTCAAAATAGCGCTTGAAGAAGGCCGCGCAGGCGTCCTCGTTGGCCTTCAGCAGCTCGCGCTGCAGCAGCGCCCATTCGGGCGGCGCCATGGGCGTTGAGACGGTCACCAGCGGCGCGGCTTTCGCTGGCTTGGCCAGGGCGGCGAAAACAAGGGCCGAGGCGCCGGCCAGGATGGAGCGGCGGGTAGTCATGCTCAGACGGCCTTCAGGTCCAGACGCTGGATTTTCCCGACGATCACAAAATAGGCCAGGATGCAGATCAGGCAGTGGACTCCGACAAAGATCAGCGCCCCGTCGAAAGAGCCGGTCGCCTTGACGATGTAGCCGATGACGATCGGGGTCACGATACCGGCGACATTGCCGAAGGTGTTGAAGATGCCGCCGGTGACGCCGGCCATCTCCTTGGGCGAGGTGTCGGCCACCACCGCCCAGCCCAGCGAGGCCACACCCTTGCCGAAGAAGGCCGCGGCCATGATCACGATGACCAGCCACTCCTGCTCGACGTAGTTGCAGAGGATGATGCAGGTGGCCAGCACCATGCCCAGCAACAGCGGTGTCTTGCGGGCGATGTCCAGATTGCCGGTCTTCTTCAGCAGGCCGTCCGAGATCATGCCGCCCAGGATGCCGCCGGCGAAGCCGCACAGGGCCGGAAGGGCGGCGGTAAAGCCGGCCTGCAGGATCGACAGGCCGCGCTCCTTGACCAGGTAGATCGGAAACCAAGTGACGAAGAAGTAGGTCAGCACATTGATGCAGTATTGGCCGAGATAGACGCCCAGCAGCATGCGGTTGGTCAGCACCTGCCTGACGTTTGGCCAGGTGAAGGCCGCGCCATTGGCCGCGTTCTTCTCTTCCATCCGCACCAGCCCGCCGCCAGCCTCGATATAGTCGACCTCGGCCTTGTTGACGGCCGGATGCGCCAGCGGGCTGTGGATCAGCTTGGCGAAGACGGCGGCGGCTGCGATGCCCACCGCGCCCATCACCCAGAACACCGAGCGCCAGCCGAAGCTGTGGGCCAGCCAGCCCATCAGCGGCGCGAAGGCGACCAGCGAGAAGTATTGCGCCGAGTTGAAGATCGCCGAGGCTGTGCCGCGCTCGGAACTCGGGAACCAGGCCGCGACGATGCGGGCGTTGGCCGGGAACGACGGCGACTCCCCGAGGCCAACGGCGAAGCGCATGGCGAACAGCACCGTGGCCGCCATCAGGCCCGTGAAAAAGCCCGCGAAGCCCTGTAGCGCCGTGAACAGCGACCAGACCAACAGCGAGATGACGTAGATCGTCTTGGAGCCGAACTTGTCCAGCAGCGCCCCGCCCGGGATCTGGCCCAGGACATAGGCCCAGGCGAAAGCCGACAGGATGTAGCCCATCGCCACCGGGTCCAGGCCCAGCTCCTTCGACGCCGACTGGCCGGCGATCGAGAAGGTCGCGCGGTCGGCATAGTTGATGGTGGTGATGATGAAGAGCACCGTGATGATCAGCCAACGCACGCGCGTCCGCTTGGCGGCTTCGGTCATCCTTCGTCCCCTTCCCTCATGAAACCGATCTGACGTCGGTGTGGGCAGAGGAACGCTAGAGGCGCTCGTCAGCCAGGTCTAAGTCAATTCGCCTATGGACCAATCCAAGGCGGACATGGATCGAACCGCTTTCGGCATCAAACCCGCTCCGTACACGAATATCGCGCTGGCTGGTCTCTACAGCGCCCCGTGCAGTCGATTGCATCGAATGATGACAGCCTCGATCCGTGCCGAACGCGCATAGGTTCATACCTGATTGGGATTGGCCCTGGACGAAAATCCACACCTATCTTCACGGCAACGAAGAAGGCGGCCAGATCGTCTTCGGTACGAAAGAGACCCGCGAAACGCGGGCACTGGGAGGGAACCATGTCGACCACTCACACGACTGTCCTGCGCGCCGCCCTGGCGCTGAGCGCCTCGGCCCTGGCGATGGCTATGGCCAGCGCGGCGACCGCTCAGGAGGCCGTGCCGGCCCAGCCGGCGTCCGACGAGGTCGAGGCCGTGGTCGTCACCGGCTTCCGCGCCAGCCTGCAGAGCGCCATCAACATCAAGCGCAGCTCGAGCGGCGTCGTCGACGCCATCAAGGCCGAGGACATCGCCCAGTTCCCCGACCTGAACCTGGCGGAGTCGCTGCAACGCATCCCGGGCGTCTCGATCTCGCGCATCAATGGCGAAGGCCGCCAGATCACGGTCCGCGGCCTCGGCTCGGAATACACCCGTGTCCGGATCAACGGCATGGAGGCCATCTCCACCACCGGCGGCACGGCCAACAGCGGCGGCACCAACCGCGGCCGCGGCTTCGACTTCAACGTCTTCGCCTCGGATCTCTTCAACAGCATCGCGGTGCGCAAGACCGCCTCGGCGGATGTCGAGGAAGGCTCCCTGGGCGCCACGGTCGACCTGAACACCTCGCGCGCCTTCGACAGCCGCAAGCCCCAGCTCGTGCTGTCGGTCGGCGGCAGCTATAACGACCTGTCCGAGAAGACCACGCCGCGCCTCTCCGCCCTGGCCAGCCGCACGTTCTTCGACGGCAAGCTGGGCGTCCTGATCTCGGCAGCCTACGAAGAGCGCCACCTGAAGGAAGAGGGCGCCAACATCACCCGCTGGGCCGTCGGCGGCAGCAACGGCGGGTTCAACGCGGCCTCGACCGTGCCGGGCTACACGCTTGCCCAGATCAACAACACCAACACGACCACGGGCATCTTCGCCCCACGCATCCCGGCCTATGTCAGCTACGACATCCAGAACAAGCGCACGGGCCTGGCCGGCTCGCTGCAGTTCAAGCCGGACGCCAACACCGAGATCACGCTGGATACGCTGTACGCCTATCTGAAGGGCGTGCGGAAGGAAGCCCAACTGCAGGCCATCGGCCTGTCGCGCGCCACCACCGGCAAACCGGAAACGGTCATCCGCGACGGCGTCGTCCAGGGCAGCGACCTGGTCTATGCCCGCATGGACAATGTCGATCTGCGCACCCAGTCGGCCTATGACGAGCTGAACACCGAGTTCAAGCAGTTCACCCTGTCGGCCAAGCACAACTTCGGTGACCGCCTGGTCGTCGGCGCCCTGGCCGGCTATGCGGATTCGACCTTCACCCAGCCGGTCTCGACGATCGTCACCTTCGACCGCGCCAACAGCCAGAACTACAGCTACGACTTCCGCAAGGGGCGCGCGCCGGAGATCCTGCTGGGCTTCGACGCGACCAACCCGGCCAACTGGTCGGCGACCAACGGCACGTCGGAAGTCCGCCTGCGCCCGACCTTCGTCGAGAACCAGTTTTCGACCGCCAAGGTCTATGGCGAATGGGAAGCCAACGAGAACCTGAAGCTCAAGGCCGGCGTCGACTGGCGCAAATTCGAGTACGACAGCTATGGCCTGTACCGCACCACCGAAACCGTCAGCCAGACCCTCACCCCGGACCAGTTGGCCTCGGTGTCGAAGGTGTTCAGCGGCTTCGGCAAGGGGCTGGACATGCCGTCCGGCAACGCCACCGCCTGGCTGGTCCCCGACATCGACAAGTACGCCGCCCTGCTGAACATCTACAGCAACACCGGCATCTACGCCCTGACCGGCACCAACAACACATCGGCCCGGGGCCAGTACGGCGCGGTCGAGGAGCAGGACACCGGCGCCTACGTCCAGGCCGAGTTCCGCTTCCAGGCGCTTGGCCTGCCCTTCCGCGGCGACGCCGGCGTGCGCCGCGTCCACACCGAGCAGGAGTCGGCCGGCTATGCCGCCGTCGGCGGCGTGATCCAGCGCGTGGACGTCAAGCGCGACTACGACCTGACCCTGCCGTCGTTCAATCTGGCGGCCGACGTCACCGACACCTTCGTGGCCCGCTTCAGCGCCGCCAAGACGATCGCCCGTCCGGGCATCGGCTCGCTGTCGCCCGGCGGGGACGTCGCCGTGCAGGGCGCCAACCGCAGCTTCAGTTCCGGCAACCCCTACCTGAACCCGACCCAGTCCAAGAACCTGGATGTGTCGCTGGAATGGTATCCGTCGTCGGGCACGATGTTCGCCGCGGGCTTCTTCTACAAGAAGATCAACACCTTCGTAGCCACCCAGAGCGAACTGCGCGCCTATAACACCCTGGGCCTGCCGGACTCGCTAATCGCCGGCACCACCGCCACCCCGGACATGCTGTTCCAGGTCTCCAAGCCGATCAACACCAAGGGCGGCGACCTGAAGGGCTTCGAGCTGAACGTCCAGCAACCCTTCACCTTCCTGCCAGGGTGGCTGAGCCACTTCGGCGTGATCGCCAACTACACCTATGTCGCCTCCAAGATCGAATATCCGACCTCGTCGACGGCGGGCGCGCCGGTGGTGATCAATGACCTGATCGGCCTGTCGAAGAACGCCGCCAACGCGACGCTCTACTACGAGACCGACAAGTGGAGTGTCCGTGGCTCGCTGGCCTATCGCGGCGGCTATCTGACCCAGGTCCCGGGCAGCGACGGCAACACCGTCCACGGCACCAACGAGACCCTGAACGTCGACATGCAGGCCAGCTGGAACATCCGCGAGAACCTGAAGCTCTCGGTCGAGGGCGTGAACCTGACCGACGAGTTCAACGACCAGTACGTCGGCGATAGCAACCGTCTGAACGTCTACACCCACAGCGGCCGCCAGTTCATCGTCGGCCTCCGCTACAACTTCTAGGGCTGGGATTTCTAGGCGTCCTTCCTCTTCCACCGCCTAGCATTAGGGCGCCGCTCCTGCCTCCCAGGAGCGGCGTTTTGCTTTTGCCAACGAGCCTGACCAGGACTATCCGGCGATCACCTCTGCCGGCCCAAGGTCCGCATGGCGTAAAAGATCAGCAGGCTTGTCACCAACAGCACGGCGGCCAGGGCCAGCATGGGCGCTAGGTTGCTGCCGGTGGCGTCCCGCACCATCGGCACCATGTTCTGGGCGATGAAGCCCCCTAGATTCCCGATCGCATTGATCGCGGCAATGCCGGCCGCCGCGCGGGGTCCGCTGAGGAAGCTGGGCGGCAGGCTCCAGAACACCGGCTGGGCGGCGAAGATGGCCGGCGCGGCGATGCACAGCGCGGCGAACTTGAGCACCGGCCCCGGCAGGATCACGCTGAGCACGAGACAGAGCGCGCCCAGCAGAACGGGTCCGGCGATGTGCCAGGCGGTGGCCCCATGGCGCGCGGCGTGGCGAGGCACCGCCCAAAGCGCCACGGCGACCATCAGCCAGGGGATGACGTTGATCAGGCCGTTGGTGGTGTTGGACACGCCGAAAGACTTGACGATGGTCGGCAGCCAGTAGCTCAGGCCATAGGCCCCCAGCGGCATGCCGATATAGAGGCCAGCCAGCAGAAGCACGCGCGGATCGAAGATCGCCTTCCAGGCCCCGCGATGGTCGTCGACCACCCCGCCCCGCTCGGCGTCCAGCACCTTGGCTAGCCAGGCCTTCTGATCGTCGGGCAGCCACCGCGCATGGCCCGGGCCATTGGGCAGCTTCCAGAGCACGTAGGGCGTCAGCAGGATCGCCGGCGCGCCGGTGGCCAGGAACACCCACTGCCAGCCCGCCAGGCCCAGCAGGCCGTCCAGATCCAGCAGCAGACCGCCGACGACCGCGCCGACGGCGTTGGCGATGGCGCTGGCGATCATGAACAGACCCACCATCCGCGCCCGGTGCGACTGCGGATACCAGAGCGTCAGGACATAGAGCACGCCGGGGAAGAACCCGGCCTCGGTGACACCGAGCAGGAAGCGTAGGACGTAGAACATCGTCGCGTTCTGGGTGAACCCGAGCGCCAGGGTGACGAGACCCCACGTGAACATGATCCGCGTGAACCAGACGCGCGCGCCGACCTTGGCCAGGATCAGGTTCGAGGGCGCCTCGAACAGGAAGTAGCCGATAAAAAACAGAGACGCGCCAAGGCCATAGGAGGCTTCGCTGAGGCCCAGGGCCTGGACCATGTCGAGCTTGGCGTAGGAGACGTTCTGCCGGTCGATATAGGCGATCAGGTACATCAGGCAGAACAACGGCATCAGTCGCGCGGTAACCCGCCGGACGGTCGCGACCTCCAGATCGGCAGACGGATCAGACATTCAAGAGCCTCTCATCGGCCCGACTGGGGGCGCGTGGGGGTGGAGCGGTGGAGTCCCGCTGGATCAGCACATGGTCCAGCACGTGATCCGCATAGACCTCGGCCGAAGACCCGGGCGAACGCAACGCGCGGAGCAGAAGATCGAGGGCCATCGAGGCCATCTGGCGCACGGGCTGGCGGATAGTGGTCAGCGGCGGCCACAGGGTGGTGGCCACGGTCGTGTCGTCGAACCCGACCACGGTCAAGTCGCCGGGAACGTCCAGCCGCCGGCGGTGAGCGACCGACACGGCGGCGGCGGCCATGTCGTCGTTGCTGGCGAAGATGGCGGTGGGCCGCCGGTCTCCGTCCAGCAAGGCCTCAGCGGCGCGGAGGCCGGAATCGTAGGTGAAGGCCCCGTGCGCCACGACGAGCTCGGCGTCCTCGATTGTCGCGACGGCCGCTCGCGCGCCGTCCAGGCGCGCGGTGCTGGCGGTCTGGTTGGGATTGCCGACGATCAAGCCGATGCGGCGATGCCCCAGGTCCAGCAGATGGCGGGTCATGGCCCGGCTGGCCTCGCGATCATCGATCCTGACACTGATCGCGTACGCCGGAGGAAGTCCGGCGGCGACCACGGCGACGGGCAGATTGGCCGCGCGGAGGACATCCAAAACCACGGCGGACTCGCCCAGAGGCGGCGCCAGCACCACGCCATGAACGCCGCCACTCACCAGTCGCTGCAGTTCCTGGAGCGACGGAGCGGCCCCGTTCTCGCCGCGGACCAGGATCAACCGCGCGCCGGCGCTGGTGGCTTCCTCGAACACGCCGACCAGGAAGTCGCTCATGAAGGCGGCGCTGGGGTTGGAATAGACGACGCCGATCCGCAACTCGCCAGCCGTCACGAGATTGCGGGCCGCCAGGTTGGGTTGGAAGTTGAGGTCGCGGATGGCGTCCTGCACCGCCCGTCGAGTCGCCTCACGGACCTTGGCGCCGTCGTTGATGACGCGTGACACCGTCATCCGCGAGACGCCCGCCCGTTCCGCGACATCGGCCATGGTGGCGTCCCGGACGCGGTCCGGCCGGTTCAACGGTCGTCTCCTGCGCTGATCGCTGTCTTCACCACAATCATTCACTCGATCTCCCGTATGGGCCGCCCTCAAGCGACCCCAACGGTCTTAATCTGTAGCGCAAAGAAAGACGCCCGAGCCACGGCGCGGCGCTTGGCCGCTTCCGGGCCCGGGCGAGGCCGCCCAGGGGAAGGAGAGGCGGAAGACGCTAGAAGCTGTAGCGCAGACCAACGTGGTAGAAGCGACCCAGCAGGTCGTAGAGCGCCGGGTTGGCGTCCAGGCCCGTATTGGTCTGCGGCGACGGCGTCGGATCGCGGTTCAGCAGGTTGTCGACCTTGCCGTAGATCTGCAGGCCCTTGCCGAACTTGTACGAGGCGCTGATGTCGACATAGGTCGCGCCGCTCATGTGGTTGTAGTCGATGGTCGGATTGGTGCCTGTCGAGACTGGGCAGCTGCCAGCCTTGCATTCGACGTAGTCGGTCGTCGTACCGCCGAAACGGCCATCGCTGAACCAGCGCTCCTGGACACTGAAGGCGAAGCGCTCGTTGTCCCAGGACTGGATGGCCAGGAACTTCCAGTCCGGCGTGGCGCCGGAGTTCTGGCCGGCCGAGTCGACAGCGATGGCGCCGGGGATGCCCGGGTTGGTGACGAACTTGTGCGTGTTCGTCGCCAGGCCCCGCACCGTGAAGCGGCCGGGCACGCTGGGTAGTTCGAAGCGATAGCTGCTCTCGATGTCGAAGCCGCTGGTCTTGATCGAGGCCAGGTTGAACGTCTGGGAGTTGACGAAGGCCGTGCCCTGAGCCGGTGTGAAGTTGAAGGCGCTGCAGAACTGGGTCAGGCCCGCATAGCAGAAGTTTACGATCTGCTGGGCGCCCAGGCTGGAGATGCCGCCGTTCAGGACGATGTTGTACCAGTCAACCGAGACGCTGAAGCCCGGCAGCCATTGCGGGTTCGACAGCACCGCGCCGATGGTCACGTTCTTGGCGATTTCCGGCTTCAGGTTCGGGTTGCCGACCACGTTCTGCAGGACGGTCAGCGCGCCGCCGGTGAACGGGTTGGTGAAGTTCGGCAACGTGGTGGTGACCGGCGCGGCGAAAAGTTCCGACAGGTTCGGCGCACGGACGTCCCGCGAGGTGACGGCCCGCAGGCGGACGCCGTCGATCGGCGTGTCCCAGGTGGCGCCGACCTTCCAGGTGTAGACGGTGCCCGAGGTGCTGTAGTCGGTCCAGCGGCCGGCCATGTTGAGGTTGGCCCGGCCCGCGGCTTCCGAATTGATCAGCGGGATGTTCACTTCGGCATAGGCTTCCTTCACCGAGTACTTGCCGGCGCCGGAGTGGTAATTGCCCGCGAACCAATTGGCGCCCGACGGGTTCAGGACCGGATCGGCGGGATAGTCGGCGGTGTTGGGCGAGTCTGTGTTGCCATCGCCGTAGGGGTCGCCTTGGACGTGGTACTGCTCCTTGCGCCACTCGCCGCCGAAGGCCAGCGACACCGGACCGGCCCACAACGAGAAAGGCTCTCCGCTGAAGTTGATGCTGGCGACGTCCTGCTTCTGCACCGAGTGCTGGTAGGGGCCGTTCTTGGGCGTGATGTAGGCCAGGGCCGCCTCGCTGGGCGCCTTCCCGCCGAAGATGTTGATCGGCACGCAGCCGTTGGCGCGGGCGACCGGGTCGGCGCAGACGATCTGCCCGCCGACCGTCGTGGCCTGGATGGCGGCGCGATAGCGCGGCATCAGCAGGATGTCGCGAACGTGGATGTTCGTCGTGTTCTGGCCGTGCGTGAAATAGGCGTCGTAGCGCCATTCCTTGCCCAGGGCGTCGAACCGGCCGTCGGCGCCGATCACCGCCCGGACCTGGGTCCGCGTCGGATGGACGTTGATGTTGCGCGGCAGCAGGGCGTTGCTGGTGCCGAAGCTGAATGTGGTGATGTTATTGGCCGCGCAGGCGGCGACGATCGAGGCCGGCAGGAACGGGTTGGAGCACGACATCGTCAGGTTGGTCGTGGCGGCGCCCGGATTAGGCTGGTTGCTGCTCTCGACGCGGGCGACGTTCAGGGTCGCGTAGATCTCGTTCTTGTCGTCCAGATCGTAGCCGATGCGGCCGTAGCTGCCCATCCGCTTGATCCTCGACTGCAGCGAGGTGCCGACGCCGACATTGCCCGACAGGTCGCCGCCGACGCAGAAGCCGCCGTTGGAGTAGCAGCCGGTGACCGCGCCGTTGGCGGCCTTGGTCGGCACGCCGTTACTGCCGTACTGGAACTGGAACGGGTTGCCGGCCTGATCGAAAGCCGTGCCCTGCAGCGGGCCGGCGCTGATCAGACCGTACTTGGTATACTGGTAGGCCTGGGCGTGCTCGCGATAGAGGTACTGGGGCGAGCCGTCGTTGGTGACGCCACGATTGACGAGGGTCGCGGTCGTGTACCAGTCACGGCTGCCGGGCGCGTCTTCACCGAAGCCGCCTGCCGGAACGCCTTCTTCCCAGTCATATTCACCGCTGACCTGCACGTGCAGGCGGTCATTCATGAAGTTCTTGCCCGCCGCGACCTGGGCCAGCCATTGGTGGTTGTCGCCATAGGTCGTGACGCCGGTCAGGACATTGGCCTTGAAGCCCACGAACTTCTTGTTGGTGATGAAGTTGACCACGCCGCCGACGGCGTCCGAGCCGTAGGAGGCCGAGGCGCCGCCCGTCACCACGTCGACCCGCTCGACCAGCAGCTGCGGGAACAGGCTGATGTCCGGAACGCCGGTGACGTTGGCCGGCACGACCCGCTGGCCGTCCAGCAGGGTCAGGGTGCGGATGGTGCCAAGGCCGCGCAGCGAGAACGAGGACAGCCCCTGCTGGCCGCTCGAGGTGCTGAAGGTGCCGGTGGTCGCGCCGCTGGAGCCCTGCAGCGACGGCAGCTGGGTGATGGCGGTGAAGATGTTCGGCTGGGCGGCGCGCTCCAGGTCGGCCTGGCCCAGCACCTGGGTCGGGGTCGGCGCGGTGAAGCCGATCGACCGAATCCGCGTGCCGGTGACGATGATTTCCGTCAGAGCGGTCGCGTCGGACGATCCCGTAGCCGGGGCCCGCGCCGTCTGTGCGTTGGCCGCTCCGGCTGCCATCACCATCGCGACCGCGCTGGTCGCGAGCAACATGCTCAAAACGGGCGATCGCCCCCGCAGACTACCGACAGCGCTCATCCTACACCCTCCCATTTTTCATTGAGACCATCGTTCGATGATCTGAGGGGGACTGTGTCAGACGATGGGACCGCTAACTATACGACCATGGTCGTATGCCTCCCCAGCGCTGGGATAGCACGCAAGACAAAGCCCGGAACGCCAAGCGCTCCGGGCCTATCTTCGTCCGTCTTCGGCGTCCTAGCGGGGGCGAACCGCATAGAGCGCGCGGTGGGTCAGCACGAACAGCGTCTGCTTGTCGGCGCCGCCGAACAGCAGCTGTAGCGGCCGTTCGGGCACGTCGATACGACCCAGTTCCTGGCCGTCGGACCCGTAGACGAACACCTGGCCGTTGGCGACATAGACGCGCCCTTGAGCGTCCGACGCCACGCTCTCGCCGCCACGGTCAGCGAAGGGCTTCAGGTCGGTGATGGAACCGCCCGTGCCCACGACACCGCTATAGGTCTTGTTCTCGGAGCTGTTGGCCAGGAACACCCGCTGGCCCGGCTTGGCCGTCGTGAAGCCATAGGTGTCCAGCGAGTCCGAGAAGCGCAGGCCGCGATAGTCGGGCGGCCCCTGCTGGAAGACGCGGTAGGCTGGCAGGGCCAGGCTGCCGTCCGGCGAGACATATTCCTTTGGCTTGGACAGGGCCATGTCGCGCACGAAGAGCTCCGCCAGGGTCGGGTACTGGTAGGTCTCCGGATCGATCTGGTCCTTGAACTCGCCGTTGTTCCACCAGTTGACCGGCAGCACGGTCGCCGCGCCGGCATGGTCGGCGACCGGGGTGGCGGCGATTACGGTCACCGCGTCGTCCGGACTGCCCGGCTTGAAGCTGTAGACCGAGCCGTTGCGGCCGTCCGACGACAGCAGCAGCAGGTTGCCCGAGGCGTCGACCGCCAGGTTGACCGGATCGAGGGTGTTGTCGCGCACGATCGACAGCTTGCGGGCGTCCGACCAGCTGTAGATGCGCTGATGTTTGCGGTCGGCGAAGTAGAGTATCCCAGCCGCATCGACGGCCCCGCCGCCCAGCGAATAGAATCCGTCGGCCAGCTTCTCCACCGTCGCGCCGGCCGGGAAGGCCGAGGGCGCGACCGGCTTCGAGACGGCTGGCAGGTCCAGCACCGCGAACTGCCGCTCGCGCACTTCCAGGCCGTTGGTGACGTCCTGGATCGCGTTCTCGTAGGGATACTTGGTCAGGCGCAGGAAAGTCGCGCAGCCGTTCTCGTCGCAGGTTCCCAGACCACTCTCGCCATTGACCGCCACGTTGCGGAACCGGATGTCGTGCGAGTTGTAGACTCGCACCGCCGCCGCCGCCGGCTTGCGCGTCCGGGTGACGCGATAGCCGTGATAGTTGGCCAGCAGGATGTTGTGCGAGTCGCGGACCTCCAGCGAGACGGTGTCCTCGCCCTCTCCGGCCTCCTCCTCGGTCTGAGGCGCCAGGAACTCCCAGTTGGCGACGCGGTTGAGGGTGATCTCGGTGCGCACATGGTGCTCGACCGAAGCCTGGTAGACGTGGCCCGGCGTCGTGGTGTCGGAAACGTAGATGCCGGTATAGGCGTAGGTATTGGGACTCCAGACGTTGGAGAATGTCCCGCCGCCGCCATTGGTCACCCACAGGCTGGGATACTGCCCCGCCCAGCGCTTGGCTGGATCGGCGTCGCCCGTGCCGTTGGCGTTGTAGGGGATGACCCGCGCGCCATCGAACAGGTTGGTGCCGTGGCCGCCCTGGAACTTGACGTCGTTGACCATCGAGGTCGCGCCGGCCGTCCACAGCAGCGCCGTCGCGCGTGGATTGGCCCCGTCCGTGTAGAGGCCCAGGCCGAAGACGATATTGTCGCCGCCCTTGGCCGACTCCACCAGGGCCTTTGGCGCGCCGACGCCTTGGTAGGCGGGCGTGCCGTGGGGCAGCACGATCTGGGTCAGGCTGGGGTGCAGACCGATCAGCACGGTGTCGGACTTGAGCTTCAGGGTGTCGGTGACGCGATAGAAGCCGGTCGGGAAATAGACCACGCGATGGCCGTCAATCGCCTTCTGGATGGCGACGGTGTCGTCGGTGGCGTTGTCGCCCTTGGCCCCCAGCGTGCGGACATTCGTCCAGTCGGCGGTCGCCGGCAGGGCCCGGATCGCGGGCGCGTTGGGCTGGGGAAAGGCCTTCAACGGTTCGGCCTGGAGGTTCGTGCGGTACTCGCCCATCTGGCCGGGAGCCGGCACGGTCAGGCCGTGGTTGAAGGCCGAAACGTGATAGGTCGCCCCCTTGCCGGCGACCGTCTTGCCGCTGTCGCGGAAGCGGGCGAACACCGGGGTGTTTGACGCCACGGCGTTCTCGAAGCCGACCTGGGTGTAGACGTTGCGCTCGTTGGAGATGACGACGCCGGCCTTGGAGATGTTCTCGAAGCGGACGTCCTTGCCCCACAGCCAGTCGCCGTAGCCCTTGTCGATCTCGATCCCGACGGGCGTGTCCTTCATCGCCACATTGACTAGGGTCAGGCCCGCCTCGTGCTCACGGATCGCCGCGTCGCGCTGGCCCTCGAAGGTCGAGTCCAGCAGCACGAAGCCCCAGGCCGGCGACGGCTTCTCGGCCAGGATGCCGTAGCGGCCGCCCTTGAAACGCAGGTCCTCGGCCTCGTTGGCGACGTGATAAAGGCCCGCAAGGCCCGAGCCGATGTCGAAGTCCATGTGGGTCAGCACGGCGTGCTGGGCGGCGTGGAAGCGGATCGCCGTGGCGGCCGGATTACCCTTGCCGATCTTGAAGTCGATGTTGCTCATCGCGCTATAGAAGGTGCCGGGATTGGCGTCTGGCACGTCCTTGTCGAACGGCACGCTGCCCGGCGGCGGGAAGGCCACCGGACGCCCCGCCGGATCGCGCTTGGCGCCGGCGAAGATGACCATGTTGGCCACGCCCTTCTGGAAGCCCGGCGTGGCGTCGGGGAGTTCGATGAGCGGCCGCGTGGCGCCGACGCCGAACACCCGCACGCCCGGCCACAGGAACAGGGTCTTGCTGATCCGGTAGCGGCCCGAGGGCAGGAAGACGAGACCGCCGCCCGGCTTGGCCGCAGCCGCGTCGATCGCCGCCTGGATCGCCGCGCCGTCGTCGGTCTTCCCGTCGCCCTTGGCCTTGACCACGATAGCGGCCGGGTCGTCGGGCACCGTCGCCAGGACCGAGGTCGAAGCCCAGGCGGAACCGGTCGCCAAACTCAGCGCGATCGAAGCCGCGCCCAACACAAGCCAATGCTTCATGGCAGCCTCCCTCACCCGACCTACGGGTTCACAGCGTAGAGCGAATGGTGGGTCAGGACGAACAGGGTCTTGCCGCCCTCCCCGCCGAAGATCAGTTGCAGCGGCCGCTCGGGCACGTCGATGCGGCCGGTAGGCTGGCCATCGGCGCCGTACTGAAAGATCTGGCCATTGGCGACGAACACCCGGCCCTGCCCGTCCACCGCGACGCTCTCGCCGCCGCGATTGGCGAAGACCTTGAGGTCGGTCAGCGTCCCGCCGGGACCGACCTGACCGCTATAGGTCTTGTTCTCAGAGCCGTTGGTGACGAACAATCGCTCGCCGACCGCGCCGCCGATCAGGCCGTGGGTCTGCAGGCTGTCGGACCAGCGCCAGCCGACATGGTCCGGCGGCCCCTGCTGCCACACTCGGAAGGCGGGCAGCGACACGCTGCCGTCGGGCGAGACATATTCCTGGGCCTTGGGCGTTCCGACATCGCGGGCGAACATCTCGGCAAGGGTGGTGAACTCGCCCTTGGCCGGGTCGTACTGATCCTTGAACTCGCCGTTGTTCCACCAGTTGACCGGCAGCAGCGTCTTGGCGCCGGCGCGCGCGGATACGGCCGTCGGCGCGATCAGGGTCATCTGGTCCTTGGGGCCGTTCGGATCGATCGAATAGACCGCGCCTTGCGGCCCAAGCGACGACACCACCAGCAGGTTTCCCGAGCGATCGACGGCCAGGTTGGTTGGGTCGAGCGAGCTGTCGCGGACGATCTCCAGACCCTTGGCCGCCGTCCAGCGGTAGATCCGCTGGAACCGCTTCTCGACGAAGTACAGCGCCCCGTCCGCGCCCACCGTCGCGCCCGAGATCGACCAGAAGCCGGTCTCCAGCTTCCTGACGCTCGGATTGGCCGGCGGTGGGGCCGGCTGGTCGGCCTTGACGTCCAGCACCGCGAACTCGCGCTCGCGCACCTCCAGCTTGCGGGTCTTATCCTGGATGGCGTTCTCGAACGGATACTTGCTGGCCCGCAGGTAGGTCCCGCAGCTGATGGTGTCGCACAGGGCCACGCCGCTCTCGGCGTTGATGTGGACATTGCGGAAGCGGATATCAGTCGAGTTGAACAGCTTCACCGCCGTCTCGGCCGGGTGGTACGAACGCGTGACCCGATAGCCGTGATAGTTGGCGAACAGGATGTTCTTGGAGTTGCGGATCTCCAGCGACACCGCATCGGGGCCGTCGCCGACCTCCTGCTCGGTCTGCGGCGCCAGGAATTCCCAGTTCTCCACATTGTCGAGCACGAACTCGTTGCGCACGTGGTGCTCGACCGAGACCTCGTAGATGTGGCCCGGCGTCTTGGTGTCGCTGATGTAGAATCCGGCCGAGGCGAAGGTGTTCGGGCTCCAGACATTGGCAAAGGTGCCGCCGCCGCCATCGGTGACCCAGATGCTGGGGTACTGTGCGTCCCAGCGGCCGTCGGCCACCGGATCGCCGCTGCGGGCCTGGGCAGCGCCCAGCGGCTTGCCGTCGGCGGTGGGCGTGCCGCCGCCCCCCATGATCTTGACGTCGGTGACCAGGGACTTCTCGCCCGACCGCCACAGCAGCGCCGAGGCGCGTGGGTTCACACGGCCGGTGAACAGGCCGATGCCGGACAGGATATTGTCGCCGCCCCTCGGCGTCTCCAGGATCGGCTTCACCGTCCCGACGCCGGCATGGCGGGGATTGGCGTCGGGGATGACCAACTGGGTCAGAGCCGGATGCAGGCCGATCAGCACGGTGTCGGCCTTCAGCTTCAGCGTGTCAGTGACCCTGTAGAAGCCGATCGGCAGATAGAGCACCCGGTGGCTGTCGATCGCCTTCTGCAAGGCGACCGTGTCGTCGGTCGCGCCGTCGCCCACGACGCCTAGCGTCTTCACGTTGGTCCATTCACCGATCGGCGGCGTGGCCCGCAAGGCCGGCCCGGTGGCGGCCGGCAGCGCCTTCAGCGGCGCAATGTCGGAAATCGTCTTGTACTCGCCCACGTGACCCAGGCCCGGCAGGGTCAGGCCATAGGTGAAGTTGGCGACCCGATAGGCCTTGCCCTTGCCGTCCACGGTCTCGCCGCTCTCGCGGAAGCGGGCGAACACCGGCGTGTTGGACGCCACGGCGTTGTCGAAGCCGACTTGGGTGAAGACGTTGTCCTCGGCCGAGATGACGACGCCTGCCTTGGAGACGTTCTCGAAGCGGACGTTCTTGCCCCACAGGCTGTCGCTGTAACCCTTGTCGATCTCGATGCCGACGGGTGTGTTCCTGATGGCCACATTGACCAGCGTCAGGTCGACCTCGTGCTCGCGGATCGCCGCATCGCGCTGGCCGTCGAAGGTCGAGTCCAGCAGGGTGAACTGCCAGGCCGGAGAGGTCTTCTCGGTGACGATGCCGTAGCGACCGCCGTGGAAGTGGACGTCCTCCATGATGTTGCCGGCCTGGTAGACGCCGGCGAACGCCGAGCCCAGGCGGAAGTCCATGTGGCTGAGGAAGGCGTGCTGGGCCATGCGGAACCGCACGCCAGCGGCGGCTGGATTGCCGTCGCCGATCTCGATGTCGACATTGCTCATCGACGAATAGAAGGTGCCCGAATTGGCGTCGCGCACCTTGGCGGTCGCGGGCCGCACGGTCGGGACCGGCACGGGGATGTCACCGACCTGGTACTGGTCGCCGCCGGTGAACACGATCATCGTGCCGACGCCCTGCTGGAAGCCCGGCGTGTTGGCGCCCAGCACGAAGGTGGGACGCGTCGGACCAACGCCGAAAACGCGGACGCCCGGCGGCACCAGCAGGCTCCGACTGATGCGATAGCGACCCGATGGCAGGAAAACCAGGCCATGACCCGTGCCGTCGCGCGCCGCGTCGATGGCCTTCTGGACGGCGTCCGTGTCGTCGGCCTTGCCATCGCCCACGCCCTTGACCGTGATCGCCTTGGGATCGTCCGGCGCTTTCGGCAGGAAGGAGGTCGAAGCTGCGGCTTCCGCCACGATGGGGCACGCGGCCACCAGGATCGCCGACAACAGGATCGCTCTCATGCTGCTTCCCAAATCTACTTTGGGACTAGTGATAGAGCGGTCGGCGGTGGCGACCACCGCGACCATGGTCGTAGTTACGGCTCGCCGACACGCCGCTAGAACCTCAGCCGTGGCGTGTCGATCTTCGACACCGTCAGGTCGAGGCCCCCATTTGCCGCCATCGCGCCCAGCACGCTCTGTCAGTTTCGCCGTCGTCGTGATGGGCGTCAGCGGCTGTGGGAAGTCGACCCTGGGCGCCCTGCTGGCGGGGGCGCTGGACTGCCCCTTCCTGGAAGGCGACGCGTTCCATGACGCAAGCGCCGTCGCCAAGATGCGGGCGGGCCAGCCTTTGGTCGACGATGATCGCTGGCCGTGGCTGGATCGGCTGGGCGCGGCCATTGGCGAGACGCTGTCGACGCAAGGCGGTGTCGTGGCGGCCTGTTCGGCGCTGAAACGCGACTATCGCGAGCGTCTGCGCGCGGCCATCGGCGCTCCCACACGCTTCATCCTGCTGGACGCCCAGCCAGACGAGCTTCTGCGCCGCATCACCCAGCGCGCGGGCCACTACATGCCGGCTAGTCTGCTGGACAGCCAGTTAGCCACCCTGGAGCGCCCCGCCCCCGACGAAGCCGTTCTCACGCTCGACGCCGCCACCTCGCCCGAACGCCTGCGCGCGCTGAGCCAGACCTGGCTGGAAACGGCGACGCGACCGCTCGGCGCTGCGCGCCTAGGGCATGAGCCGCTTTCGCCCTCGCGATAGATGCCAGCGCATCGCCAGGGCCGCGCCGTCGGCGTCCTGGGCCCGGATCGCTTCAACGATCATCTCGTGCTCACGCATCATCTCGGCGATCGCTTCCGGCGGCCGCGAGCGGGAGATGTCGACGCCGGCCCGCATGATGCGGTCGACATCCGCCTCCAGCGCCTCGAACGCGACCAGGAAGGCGGGGTTGGCCGTGGCGAGCACGATCTGGCGATGCAGCTCCATGTCTTCGGCGTGCGCCGGCGCGCTGGACATCAGGGCCGTGCGCAACTTCGAAAGCGCCGCCTCGATGCTCGCCATCTCCTCCGCCGATCGCCGCACCGCCGCCAGCCGCGCGGCCTCGGCCTCGAGCACGAAGCGCACCTCGTAGCTGCCCATGGTCGAGGGCAGCTCGGACAGCGGCATATAGGCGCTCAGCTTGTCCGACGGCCGGTTCTTGATGAACGACCCCGCCCCACGCCGCGCCTCGGTGATGCTGTCGGCGGCGAGACGCACCAGGGCCTCGCGCACGACGGTGCGCGACATGCCGAACATCTCGGCGAGCCGCGCTTCCGACGGCAGGCGGTCGCCGACCTCCAACCCGTCGCTGTTGATCATCTCGACGATGCCCGTATAGGCGCGGTCGGCTAGGCGGCCTTCGCTCATCAGTCTCCCCTTCGGCTCACGCCACCATCGGGCCATTCGCGTCGTGAGGCCAACCCCTGCGCCCGATCACCGCCCATACAGGGAAAAGCTGTATGACAGGTCTCATGGATATCACGGATCGAGCGTGATGTTCACGCTCACATTTCTAAAATCTCTTGAATTAGTCCAACAGATAACGCTAACATCCGAAATCAGCGAACCGGACCAGCCGACTCAGAGCGGCAGCGAGAAAAACCGGTAGCCGCACCTCCGAACGCGGAGGTCAGGGGAAGAGAAAGAGGGGTTGCAGCATGACCATGATGGATATCCGCAGAGCAGACCGGGACATCGAGACGGGCCTCGGCGCGCTGACGCCGACCCAGATGAAGGTCCTGGAGGGCGTCAATCTGGGACTGCTGAACAAGCAGATCGCCCACGACCTCGGCATCGCCGAAGCCACGGTCAAGGCGCACATGACCGCGCTGATGCGCAAGCTCAATGTCCACAACCGCACCCAGGCCGCGATCGCGGCGCAGTCCCTGGCCCAAGGCCTGCGCTCCGCCGAGCGTTAAGCCCGCGCTTGCCAATCGGGGCGACGTCGCGCTAGCGCAGGGACATGCCCCTATTCTCTGACATCTGGCGCGTCGGCGTGATCGAAAGCTCGATCCAGGGAGTCGCCGCGGCCGGCGGCCTGCATGCCGCGCCGGTGCGCTGGCTGCCGGAGGAGCCGTCCTATACCTTCCTGGCCGACCCGTTCGGCCTATGGCGCGACGGCCGCCTGCATCTGTTCGCCGAGGCCTATGATTACCGCACGCGGCACGGTGTCATCGATCATATCGAGCTGGACGCCGACTACAGACCGGTCCGCCGGAGCACCGTGATCCGCGAGCCCTGGCACCTCTCCTACCCCGTGGTGTTCGAGGCCGAGGGCGAGACCTGGATGACGCCGGAGGCCTACCGGTCGGGAACCTTCACGCTCTACCGCGCCAAGCGCTTCCCGGACGTCTGGGAGCCGGTGACGAAAATCGCCTTCGACACCCCGGCCATCGATCCGACCTTCTTCCAGTGGGAAGGCCGTTGGTGGTGCGCCTATTCGCCCGACGGGACCCAGCGGGACAAGCAGGGCAAGCTGCACCTGGCCCATGCCGACCGCCTCGAAGGTCCCTGGACGCCCCATCCGGGCAATCCGGTGCGGATCGACCTGGCCAGCAGCCGGCCGGGCGGCACGCCCTTCGTCCATGAGGGCCGCCTGCATCTGCCGGTCCAGGACTGCACGCGAACCTACGGCGGCGACCTGCGCCTGCTGGTCGTCAACGTCCTGACGCCTGACCGCTTCGACGCCGACGCGACGGAAATCCTGAAAGGCCCCGTCAACGCCGGCCGCTACACCCGCGGACGCCACACCCTGGCCGCCTGCGGCCCCGTGACCCTGTTCGACGCCAAGTGGATCAAGGGCTCGCCCCACGGCCTGGCGATCGACGTCGCTCGCAAGATCCGGGCCCGCCGTGCGAAAACCGGACGCTCGGCCTAGCGCTTTGCGCCCCACACGGCGAGCGCCGCGGTCACAATATTGAAAGATCCGTTACGGCCCAGCTCGATCGGCGGCGTCAGACTGGTATGCGGATCTGTTTCCTCTTCAATCACGACCAAGTTCATCAGGTGGCGCACAGCCTGCCGATCGCCCTGGCGATGCTGGACGCCCATCTCGACGCCGAGATCGTCATCGCGACGTCGAACGCCCGGCTGACCGCCGAGGTGACGCGGTTGAGCGGAGGCAGGCCTGGCCTTCCTGTCGTGGAACTGGGCCTGACGCGCAAGTCCAGCCGGCTGGCGCACCAGGTGCTGGAGCGCCTTGTGCCCGCCGGCAAGCTGTTGTTCTACCGCGACAACCTCGAGTTCTTCCGCTCGATCGACGTGCTGGTGGTCGCCGAGAAGACCTCGCTGATCCTCAAGACCCAGTTCGGCCTGGATCACCTGAAGATCGTCCACACCCGCCACGGCGCCGGCGACCGGGCCGTCGGCTTCGACCCCGCCAGCGCTCTCTTCGACCACGTGCTGGTCTCGGGTCCCAAAATCCGCGAGCGCCTGATCAGCGACACCGGCGTGAAGCCGGAAGCAATCTCGGTGGTCGGTTATCCGAAGTTCGATCTGGCCTCTGCCGCCCCCGTGCGGCCTCTGCCGAACGACGGACGTCCGCTGGTGCTGTACAATCCGCACGTCTCGCCGCATCTGTCGTCGTGGTTCACCGCCGGTCGCCAGGTGCTGGACTGGTTCGTCGACCATCCGGAGTACCAGCTGATCTTCGCGCCGCACGTCATGCTTTTCGAGCGACCATTCACGATCAGTGTCGACAAGCTGCGCATCGATCGTCCCGGCCGCATGGAGGCGCGCCACCTGAACGCGCCGAACATCCATATCGATCTGGGCAGCCGCGCCTCGACGACCATGGCCTACACCCAGGCCGCCGACATCTATCTCGGCGACGCCAGCAGCCAGGTCTATGAGTTCCTGCTGCGCTCGCGGCCGTGCATCTTCCTGAACCCGCAAGGCCATGACTGGCAGGACGACAAGAACTTCAACCACTGGAACCTGGGCCGGGTGATCACCGGCGTCGACCAGCTGGGCAGCGCGCTGGAAACGGCCTCCGCCGATCACGCCGATGGCTATCGGCATGTCCAGCGCGAGCAGTTCGAGAACAGCTTCGACCTGACCGAGGAGCCCTCGGCGCGCCGCGCCGCGCGCGCCGTGGCGACCTTCGCCGGCCTGACCGCACCGCTGCTGCAGCCGATCGCCGAATTCGCCCGTGTCGCCTATGGCTGAGGATCGCGGCGCGCTGCGCGGCATCTTCGGCAATACGCTTCGTCTCCTCAGCGGCAAGGCCGGGGCCGGGGTCATCAGCCTCGTCTATATCGCCCTGGCGGCCCACGCCTTGGGTCCGAGGGACTACGGCATTCTCGTGCTGGTCCACACCTATGTGCTGGCCGTCGGCGGGATCATCGAGTTCCCCGGCTGGCATGCGGTCGTACGCTATGGCGCTCAAGCCCTACTCGCAGGCGACGAGCAACGGCTGGCCCGCCTGCTGAAATGCGCCGCGGCGCTGGAACTGGCCTGTGGCGTTATCGCCGTCGTGGTCGCCGCGCTGCTGGCGCCGTGGATCGGCGCCAAGCTTGGCTGGTCGCCGCGCGCCATCGAACTGAGCCTGCCTTACAGCCTGGCGGTGCTGGCCACCGTGCGCGCCACGGCCGCGGGCTATCTGCAGGTCACCGGTCGCTTCGGCCTGCTGGGCGCCCACAGCCTGGTCCCGCCCGTCGTGCGGCTGGTCGGCGCCTTCGTCGCCTGGGCCGGCGGCTGGGGGCTGGTCGGCTTCCTGTGGGCGTGGCTGGCCGCGGCGGTGCTGGAGTGGGCGGTCATGTGGATCATGGCCTTCGCCACCATGCCGCCCTCCTTGCGAAAGTTGACCGTGCGCGCCGACCTGCGCGGCGTCCGGGCCGAGAACCCGGGCATCGTCCGCTTCATGCTCGGCGCCAACGCCGACGTGACCTTCGCCGAGCTGGCCGCGCGCGTGACGCCGCTTGCCATCGGCTGGCTGGGCGGCCCGACCGCCGCCGGCCTCTTCGCCATCGCCCAGCGCGCCACCACCGTGATCGCACAGCCCGCCCAGAGCCTGGGCCAGGCGGCCTATGCCGAGCTGGCGAAGCTGGCGGCCAAGGGCGAGACGGCGCTGGTCATCTCGACGATCGCCAAGGCCAGCGGCGTGACCATGGCGGTGGCCATCCCGGTCTGCATCCTGTTCGGCCTTTTCGGAGACACCTTCGCCAGGCTGATGGGCGGCGACGGCTTCGCCGCGGCTGGCGGGCTGATGCTGTGGCTGGCCATCGCCCGCACTCTCCTGCTCTGCGCCCCGCCGCTCAGCGCCGCCTTGACCGCCTTGGGCCGTCCCAGCCTGTCGGCCAGCATGAACCTCGCGGGGAGCCTCGGCCTCATCGCCCTGCTGTCATTCGCCCTGCCCCTCTGGGGCCAGGGCGCCATCGGTCCTTGCATCGTCGCCCAGGCGGTGCTGACCATGGCCCTGCTGGCCGCGGCGCTGGCCACCCAGGCCCGCTCGACCGCGAGCACGCCGCAAACCGCCTAGCATGGCCGCCCGAGTATGACCGCCTGACATGCGTATCGCCTATGTGATCAACTCCGTCGAAGGCGGCGGCGCCCAGTCGCCTGTCCCCGCCATCGCCAGGGTGCTGCGCAACGAGGGCGCGGAGGTCGCGGTCTTCGCCCTCAGCCTCCGCGACGGTCGCGGGGCCATCGCCATGGAGGCGGCCGGCCTGGACGTGCGAGTCTGTCCGGCCAGTGAAAAGCAGCAGGTCACCGCCCTGCGCTGGCTGCACGCCGAACTGAAGGTCTGGAAGCCCGACGTCGTCTGGACCTCCCTGACCCGCGCGACCCTGATGGGCCAGATCGTTGGCGGCTGGCTGGGCAAGCCGGTGGTCAGCTGGCAGCACGCCGCCTTCCTCAAGCCCGCCAACCGCGCGCTGCTACGCTGGCGTCGCGCGGCCTCGGCGCTTTGGATCGGTGACTCCGAGAGCGTCACCGCCCTGACCGCCGAACGGATCGCACCCGATCCGGACAAGCTGGTCTGCTGGCCGATCTTCTCGGTCAACGCCGACGCGCCGCAAGCCCTGCCGTGGCGCCCCGGCGAGACCCTGCGCCTCGGTGCGCTGGGCCGGCTGCACCCCGTGAAAGGCTATGACGTCCTGCTGGACGCCCTGAGCCAGCTGAAGACCCAGGGCTTCGCCCCCGCCACGCCTTTCGAGGTGCTGATCGCCGGCGACGGCGGCGAACTGGATCGGCTGGAAGCCCAGAGGGCGACGGCCGGGCTCGACAACGTCCGTTTCGTCGGCTTCTGCCAAGATCCGCCCAGCTTGCTGGCGACCTTGCACCTCTACCTGCAGCCCTCGCGTTCGGAGGGCCTTTGCGTCGCCGCCCACGAGGCCATGCAGGCTGGCCTGCCGGTGCTGGCCTCGGCGGTCGGCGAGCTGCCCTACAGCATCGTGGACCGCGAGACGGGCTTCCTTGTTCCGCCCCGCGATCCGGCCGCCCTAGCCGTCGCCCTGGCCGAAGCGCTGTCGAACCCGGAGCGCCTGGCGCCTATGGGTCAGGCCGCGCGCGCCCGCGTCCAGGCCCGCTTCGGGGCCGAGCAGTTCGCGGCGCGCGGCGCGGCGATCGTGCAGCGCCTGAAGCGCGCGGTCGCCTGACGTGAAGATCCTCGTCATTCTGCATGACCTGCCCCTGGGTGGCACCGAGCGCGTCGCCCTTCGCCTGACCGCAGCCTGGGCTCGGGCGGGCCATCAAGTTACCCTCCTGTGCGGCTCGGCGACGGGCGCCCAGGCGGGTTTGGTGTCGGAGGTTGTCGAGCTGGTTGAATGCGCCCCGCCGATCCCGCGCGGCTTGGGCTCGCGGCTCCGCCTGGGCCGCGCCGTGGCCGAGCATCTGCGCCGCCACCCGGCCGATGTGCTGTTCGTTCCGGGAAACTTCCACTGGTCGGTCTGCCGGTCTGTCGCCCAGGGTCTGCGCGACAATCGTCCGGCCATCGTCGCCCAGGTCAGTTCGCCGATCTTCAAACATGGCCGCAAAGGCTTGAAACAGTGGGCGTTCGAGGCCGGCGCTCGCCGCCGGCTGCGGGACGTCGACGCGATGGTGACGCTGTCGTCTCAAACCGTTCCGGAGACGGACAGACTGTTGGGCCGTCGCATTGCCACCGCCGTCCCCCTTCCCGCGCTCGACGACACCGTCCATCAGGCGGACATCGCCTCCGGCAAGCTGATCGTCGCGGCGGGGCGCCTGGCCCCGGAGAAGGGCTACGACATCGCGCTGAAGGCCTTCGCCAAGATCGCTGATCCTGAAGCCCGCCTGGCCTTCGTCGGCGATGGGCCGCTGCGCGCGGAACTGGAGGCCCTGGCCGACAAGCTCGGCGTTCGTGATCGCGTGACCTTCGCTGGCTACGCTCCCGACATAGGACCCTGGCTGGATCGCGCGCGGCTGCTGCTGCTCAGCTCCTGGCACGAGGGCTTCGGTGCGGTCATCGTCGAGGCCCTGGGGCGCGGCCGCCCCGTCGTCGCCACGGACTGCACGCCGGCGGTCCGGGACCTTCTCGCCACCCCCGGGCGCGGACGCGTCGCGGCGCCGGGCGATGTGGACGGCCTCGCCAGGGCGCTCGAAGCCGAACTCGCCGCCGCGCCACCAGAGCCCTCCGCCCTCATCACTACGGTTGAAGCGTACCGGATCACGCCGGTGGCGGACGCCTATCTCGCCGTCTTCGAAGCTAGCCAGGCGCGGCATCAGACTTCCGTCGCCTAGGCGCCACCGCATGAGGCCGCGAGCAGCCCGTCGAGGCTCTCCGTAGAAACCAGGGTTTCGACTAGATTCATCAGCGCCTTCGCGCGCGACACACCAAGACGAGGTTCGACCAGATTCAGGAACTTCGTCCGCAGCTTCCCTTTCAGGACGTTCAAATCACCGGCCGGTTTGGAAACGTCGTGGCAGGCCACCAGCATCCGGCCATCGCGGGTCTCGACGGTGACTTCCGTGACGTCCTCGGGCCATCCGGCTGGCGCCAGCTCGACCTCGGTGATGGCCCGCACGGTTTGCAGATCGGCGCGTTGAACGACGGCATCGGCATAGGCGCCAACGTCGGAGGTATCAATGCCATGCAGGGCCAGGGCGGCGTTGAAGCGCAGGCTGAACTTGGCCTCCAGCCCCGTCCGGGGCTCGGCGATGTTGCACATCGCGTCGGCGCCGGCGTCGACCTTCAGGCGGATCGCGCGAACGGCCTCGGGGGCCAGGCCCTGGCGACGCAAGGCTCCGATCGCCTCCAGGGTCCCGTGCGTGCCGAAACAGGCGGCGTGGTGCTTGAAGAGGTTTTTGTCCATGGCGTGGCCGTCCCAGCGCAGCCCCTCCGCCGGCAGCCCGTCGCTCTGGGTGGCGGCGAAACCGCGCGGATGCTCCAGGATGTCGGCCCGGGCGCTCAAGCCAGCGCGCGCCCACAGCGCCGCCATCACGCCGGCCTCGGCGGCGCGCCCCGCGTGCAGCGGCTTGGCCATGGTCCCGAACTGCGCCTTCAGCCCTGCCGCCTGCGAGCCCGCCAAGCCGTAGGCCCGCGCCGTGGCCTCTTCGTCGAGGCCCAGCAGATGCGCGCAGGCTGCCGCCGCGCCAAACGCGCCGATCGTGCCGGTGGCGTGGAACCCGCGCGCATAGTGACTCGTGCTTATCAGAGTCCCGATCATGCCGGCGGCCTCGTAGCCGGCGACGAAGGCCTCGATCACGGCGCGGCCCGCCAGCCTTTCGGCCTCGGCCAGGGCCAATAGCCCAGGCAGGATCACCGCCGTCGGGTGCACATGCATCGCCAGATTGACGTCGTCATAGTCCAGCGCATGGCCGGCCACGCCGTTGACCACGGCGGCCTGGCGAGCGCTGAAACGCTTTCCTGCGCCGACCGCCGAGGCTGCCGGCGCCGAGCCCTCCATGAGCGCCACCTCGCGGATCAGACGCGTCGCGGGCTCATCCGCACCGCCGATCGCCAGGCCGAACCAGTCGAGGACGCAGAGGCCCGCCATGTCGAGCGTGGCGGGCGGAATATCGGCCGCCGCCGCGCGGCTTTGCCGGATGATCGCCGCCGTCAGACCGCTCAACGGGGGAAGACCGCCGGACCGGGCCAATCCGTCGTCGCGACCAGAGCGTCGAACTCGGCCGGCCAGCGCGCGCGCCATTCGGCTTTCTGGTCGTCGTCGGCCCAGGAACCGTCCACGCCGTTCAGCATCATCGCACGCAGGTCGGCCATATCGTAGCCGAGGTGGCTGTGCATCAGCTCCCACGCTCCGCCCGGCGTGACGTTGTGCAAGGTCGGGTCGTCGGTGTTGGGGTGCAGTTTCAGGCCCAGCGCCGACATGGCGCGGATCGGATGGTCGATTGCCCAGCGCTCGGGCTCCAGCGTGCGCAGGTAGTAGGAATTGGTCGGTACGATCGTGAACACCGGGCCCCGCTCGGCATAGCGCCGGGCCAGATCAGGATTGTCGACGATGGTATAGCCGTGGTCGATGCGGTCGACCTTCAGCAGGTCGACGGCGGTCTGGACGTTGGTCCAGGGCATGCCGAACTCGCCAGCGTGGGCCGTGGCCTTCAGGCCGTTGCGGCGCGCCAGGGCATAGGCCTCGGCGAAGAGCTCGGGCGGACGGTCGTTCTCGCGGTAGTCGATGCCGATCCCGGGCACGGCAGCGTCGCGGCAATCGAGCATCAGCTCGACCATCTCCAGCGCGCTGGAGGCCTCGGCCTCGCGGTCAATGCTCGGGATCAGCAGCGCGCTGACGCCGACATCGGCGCGCGCCTCGCGAATGCCCGTCAGGATCCCCGCCTGAGCCTCGCGATAGGCCAGGCCGGTGTCGCGGACGGTCGCTGTCGGGTTCCAGAAGAACTCGGCGTGACGCACGCCCTCGGCCGCCGCGTCATGGAGGTATTCGTAGGTGATCCGGCGGAAGTCGTCGGGTTCGACTAGCAGATGGCGTTCCAGGGCTCGCAATACCCGCAGGACGCCAACCGGCTTCTCGCCGCGCTCGTAAAAGGCGGCGATGTCGGCCTCGGTGATCGGCGCGCCACGGCGCCGGACCATGTCCGTGAAGGTCTCGCGCCGCACCGAGCCCAGCAGGTGGCAGTGCAGCTCGACCTTGGGAAGGGCGCGGAACACCGCGCGCTGGGCGTCGGTCGTCGGGCGCCCCAGCGTGGACGCGGGGACGGCTCCGATGGATGGGGCTGTGTAGGTCATCAGTGCGTGGCGGCCGTGTAGAAATAATAGCCAAGCGGAATGGCCAGGATGAACAGACCGATCGGGATCTCGCGCGCTTTGCCGGCCAGCACCTGGACGATGACGTGGACCAGCAGGCCGCCGGCGATGCCGGTGCCGAAGCTGTTGGAGATCAGGGTCAGCAGCACCATGGCCATGGCGGGGAAGAGATCGGTGACGTCCTCGCTGCGCAGGTGGCGGATCGTGCCCAGCATCGAGACGCCGATCAGGATCAGAGCAGGAGCCGTGGCCTGCTTGGGGATGGCCATGGCCAGCGGCAACAGACACAGGGCGCCCAGGAACAGCACGGCGGCAGTGACCGGGGTCAGGCCGGTGCGGCCGCCCGCCTCGACGCCAGCGGCGGACTCGACCAGGGCGGTGCCAGCCGGGATGCCGATCAGCGGCCCCACGGCGGCGGCGAAGGAGTCGACCAGGAACGGTCGCTCGATGCCCGGCAGGTTGCCCTCGGCGTCGGTCAGCCCGGCCTTGGCGCCGATGGCCAGCGTGGTGCCCAGGGTCGAGAAGAATTCACCGGCGAAGAAGGCGAAGACATAGGGCAGAGCCGCCAGGCTGAACGCCCCCGCGAAGTCGACCTGCAGGGCGACCGGTCCAAGGCCATGCGGAAGCGAAAGCAGGCTCGGCGGCAGCTTGGTCAGGCCCAGAGGGATGCCCGCCACGGCGGCGGCGGCGATGCCGGCCAGCACCGCACCGGGAACCTTACGCGCCTGCAGGGCCAGGGCGACGGCCAGGCCGATGAGGGCCACCACGGGTCCGGGCTGGGAGAAGTCGCCCAGCTTTAGGGCCATGGTCTTGGCGTTGACCGCGACCATGCCGGCGTCGCGGCAGCCCAGCATGGCGATGAACAGGCCGATCGACGCGCCCAGGCCGAGCTTGATCTGCGGCGGGATCATCTTGACGACCAGCTCGCGCGCGCCGGTCAGGGTCAGGACCATGAACAGCAGGCCGGAGGTCATGGCGATGGCCAGACCGGTGGCGAACGGCACATGCTCTGTGTGGGCCAGGGTCACGCCCAGGATCACCGAACCGCCGATGCCAGGGCCGACGATGAACGGCAGGTTGGCGTAGAACCCCATGAGGAGGCTGCCCAGAGCCATCACCAGGATCGCCGCCGTGGTCGCCCCGCCCCGGTCCATGCCGCCGGTCGACAGCAGCGACGGAATGACCACGATCAGATAGGCGGCCGCCAGGAAGCTGGTCAGGCCCGCCACCATCTCGCGGCTGATCGTCGTCTCGCGCGCTCTCAGGGCGAAGCGGCGGTCGAGGAAGGTGTGAAGACGGCTCATTTGGAGGCCTGCGCCACGAAGGTCTCGACGAAGCGCGGCACGTCGATGGCCCGCACGATGTGGACCTCGCGCTCCCCGGCATTGGGGGCCATGTCCGACTTCCAGACGACCGGCTGGCCATAGGACGGGCCGGCGAAGGTGTCGACGTCCATCCGCGCCACCAGTTCCTCGGTGACCAGCGAGCGGTCGATGGCGACGGCCACGGTGATCTCGTCCCACAGGGGCTGACCGATGCGGGCGTAGGTCTTGACGTAGGTGGCCACCGGCGTGCCGGACGCGCCGATGCGATCGACCACCTCCTGCGTCGCCTTGGCGGCGGCGGTGACATTGCCCATCACGGTGATCTTCTTCCACGGCGCTGTCAGCACGATGTGCGCGGCCTCCGGATCGAAGATGAAGTTGAAGTCGGTGGCGTAGTCGGTGTTGCCGGTCACCCGCGCCACGGCAGTGTCCAGCTTGCCCGGCTCGATGACGATTTCCTTGGCCAAGGTCGCGATGTCGGGCGCGATGCGCAGGGCAAGGGCGATGTTGGTCAGCGGGCCGGCGCTGACGATGGTCACCTCGCCAGGATGAGCGCGGACGTTGCGGATCAGAGCGTGGACGGCGTCCTCTTCAGACGCCTTGAGCTTCGGCTCGCCCTCGGGCATCGGTGGGATCAGGTCGGGATCCTGGGGGTGATAGGTGCGGCCCGGACGCGGCGTGCTCCAGGCGCCCTTGAACGGCACCTTGCCGTAGCGCGCCTCCCAGTTGGCCATCTCGGCCTGGGTGCGGATCAAAGGCATCTGCGCGCCCAGGTGGACGGCGGCGTCGGGGCGCTTGGCGATTTCGAGGAAGCGCAGAGCGTGCGCGGCTTCTTCCTTCAGCCACGCGTCGCCCGTGACGACGCCGATGCCCAGCAGCTTGACCCGGTCGTCGCGCAGTAGCGGGATCAGCGACTGGATGTTGCTCTGACCGGGGCCAAGGAAGTCGTTGTCGAAGAAGATCAGGACCTTCTCCTTGCTCGCCGTGGATGGCGAAGCGGTCGTGAAAGCGTTTTGGGCGAGCGCGCCGCCCGCGAGCGCCTGGCTCGCGAGCAGCGCCGCCAGGCCAAGGGCTGCGTGGCGCAAATAAGGGGAGAAGCGACAGGGCAGCATGAGAGATCCTTGGCCTGGACGTGGGAGGAAAAACGCCCCTCCCGCGTCTGGATCGAAAAGGGACTTGATCAGAAGCGGGCGGTGGCGCCCACGAAGATGTAGCGACCCAGCGAGTCGTACATCCCGGCGAAGAAGGCGCCGTTCGAGGTCTGGCCGCCCGTGCTGGCGGTCACCGGCGGATCCTTGTCGAAGGCGTTGTTGACGCCGAGGCGCAGGGTGATCTTCTCGGTGACATTGGCCGAGGCGGCGAAGTCGACATAGCTGACGCTGGGCATCTTCAGGTCGTAGGGCTGATAGGTCCCGGTCAGGTAGATCGAGGTGCTGGACTTGTCGTTCTTCGTACCGCCGATGTAGCGCCAGGTGGTCGACAGGTTGACGCCGCTGGGCAGGGTCCAGTCCGCCACCAGGCGGTGACGCCATTGGGGGATCGGCTGGCCGCACGTTACGCCGAAATAGCCGTCGCAACGGTACGGAGCCAGGCCCGGCAGGATCTGGACTTCGTACTTGTCGGTCCTGGTGCCCGCGAAGTTCAGGCCCAGGCGGCCGAGGTCGGCGCCGAACAGTTCCGGCAGGTCGTGAGCGTAGCTGGCCGCGAAATCCAAGCCCTTGGTCTTCAGGTAGCCGGCGTTGATGCTGGTGGTGACGACATAGCCGCTGGTCACCAGCGAGCCGGTGGCCGAGTTACGCTTGATCAGATCGCAAGAGATGCCGGAATTGATGCATTGGTTCAGCTCGATGCTGGCCGGCACCGTGGTGATCAGCTTCTTCACGTCGATGTCGAAATAGTCGATCGAGACGCTCAGGCCCTGCACGAAGCGCGGGGTGAACTGCACGCCGAACGACTTGGTGTTCGAGGTTTCGGGATCCAGGTTCGGGTTGCCGCCGACCATGGCGCCCGACTGCTGGCCCGCCGCCGGCGCGATCGAGCCGTACTGCAGCGCGGTCACGCCCGATAGCGCGCACTGGGCGGCGGTCGCCTTCGGCGTCGCGCCTTCGCACGGATCGGTGATCGCCGCGGTCACGACGCGCTGGGGACCGAACAGCTCCACCAGGTTGGGCGCGCGGACGGCGCGCTGATAGCTGGCGCGCAGGCGCACGTCGCTGATCGGCGCCCACTCGCCGCCACCCTTGTAGGCCCAGGTGTCGCCGGCCGTGCTGTAGTCGGAGTAGCGGACGCCGCCCTCGACCGACAGGCTCTTGAAGAATGGCTTGTTCTCGACCAGCGGGACGCGGATCTCGCCATAGACTTCCTTGACGTCGAACGAACCGGCGATCGGGAATTCACCGCCCGAGTTCCCCGCCACGTCACGGCTGCTGTAGAAGCTGTCCGGCTGGAAGCTGATATTTTCCTTGCGGTATTCAGCGCCGATGGCCACGCCGATCGGATAGGACGCGAATGGGCTGGTCACGCCCAGGTCGCCGGTCAAAGAGCCGCTGAGGATGCTCTCCTCGGTGTAGCCGTCGCGATAGACCACGTTCTGCACGTAGTTCAGCGCCGCCGGGGTGATGCCGTCGACCTGGAACAGGTTGATCGGCACGCACGACGGATCGGTCCCGTTGGCCACCGACTCGCAGACGACCTTGCCGCTGCTGTCGGTCACCGCGCGCAGGGCCTTGGCGAACTTGGCCAGCGAGTAGTCGCCGGTCAGGCGCGAGCTGTAGTCGGTGCGGCCGTACTGGGCGTAGACGTCATAGCGCCAGTGCGAATTCAGATCGCCGCGCAGGCCCGCCACGCCGCGATACGATGTGTGGTTCGTGTAGTCATGACGCGAGCCGCCCAGGGCGTTGCGCTGCGAGACGATGACATTGGCGCTCTGCGCGTCGGACAGGCCGACCGAGGTGCAGATCAGGTTCTTTTCCTGGGCCGACATCAGCGGGTTGTTGCAGTTGATCTTCTCAGAGACGGTGAACACGGCGGTCGGCGACAGTTTGATGTCCGCCTCGTCGCGCATGTACATCAGCTCGCCATAGGCCTCGGCCTTGTCCGAGAACTGGTATCGAGCGAACAGGTCGGCGTTGTAGCGCTTGTCGGGCGACTGCAGGTCGTAGGTGTTGCCGTTGTTGAAGCCGTCGGTGCTGCGATAGGTGCGCAGCGTATTGCCTTCCAGGGCGTAGCTGCCGCGCGTCGCGCCGGTGGTCGGGTTGGTCAGCTGGAACTGGACCGGATAGGTGGCGCTGGACAGCGAGCAGGCATAGCCGGTCGCCGTGGCCGACAGGTTGCAGGTCGAGAAGTCGCGATCCTTGGTGCCGACGCCGGAGATGTGCTTGTAGCTGAAGAAGCCGGTGACGTTCCCGCGGCCTTCATCGAAGTTCTTGCCGGCGGTGATCGAATAGCTCTGCTGCTCGCCGTCGAAGCTGCGGCCGAACGCCGGTAGCTGACCGGCCGCCCGCGCCGCCGAAGCGATCGCGTTGCCGTTCGAGTGCATGTAGAGGCCGCCCTGGGCGTCCACCTGCACGCCGTCGAAGTCGCGCTTGAGCATGAAGTTGACGACCCCGGCCAGGGCGTCCGAGCCATAGACGGCCGAGGCGCCGCCCGTGACCACGTCGATGCGCTGGATAAGCGCCGCCGGGATGTTGTTGATGTCGGCCGCCTGGGCCGCCGAGCGGGCCGGATCGCCCTGCATCAAGCGACGACCGTCGATCAGGACCAGGGTCCGCTGATTGCCGAGGTTGCGCAGGTTGATGGTCGCCGTGCCGCTGGCGCCGACGGTGCCGCCGCGATTGCCGCTGCCTTGGTCGGCGAAGGCCTGCGGCAGGGTGTTGATCAGGTCCTCGACCCGCACGACGCCGCGACGGGCGATTTCCTTGTCACCGATAGTGCCGACTGGGCTGACGCTGGTGGCGTCGGGGCTCTTGATGCGCGAGCCGGTGACGACGATGGCCTCGACCTGATCGGACGGCGCTTCCTGGGCGCTGGCGACGGAGCCGCAGGCCACGGCGGCCAGGACGGCGGTGGAGGCTAGTCCGAACCACGACGCGCGCTTGCGGCGGCCGTGGGTCTCGTCGAGCGCGGAACCGGAAAAGGACGACATCGAAGAACCCCCTTGGTTGTTGGCGCGCTCCGCCGACAGCCCTCCCCAGCCGTTTCTATTTATTGTTGTTCACCCTGATAGGTGGAGATGATCAAAATCCGCACTCCCCTGAGCACGACTTCGATCTTCCCTGCCCTATATTTATACTGATGGGTGGAAGCGCGATGAAGTGACGCTAGCGAGCCCCCTTAGAAAGGGAAATTCTTTGTAATTATCTCGCTATAGATCGCGCTTATAGCCAATCCGGAAGCGCGATCCAGTCTTGCTGGATGCCCGCCGTGCCCCCGTCTTCGATCGCCACACTTCCCCGCTCCGCGACCCGCACCCAAGCCATTTCGCTCCGCCAACTGAGGTTCTTCACGGCCCTGGCCGAGTCGGCGAACTTCAGCCGCGCGGCCGAGCGGATGATGGTGTCGCAGCCGGCGCTCAGCGCTGCGATCCGTCAGGTCGAGGATCATATGGGCCTGCGCCTGTTCGACCGCAGCACCCACCACGTCGCCCTGACCGAGGCGGGCGCGGCCTTCCTGCCGCATGCCCGTCGCCTGCTGACCACCGCCGAGAACGCCTTCGTCGACATGACGGACGTGGCCACGCGCGGCCGGGCGGTCGTACGCGTCGGCGTCATTCCCTCGGTGGTGCCCGCCGCGGCCGAGGCCATCGCGCGCCTCGGCCAGGAGCGACCCGACATCTGCTTCCATCTGCGCGACGGTAAGAACGACAGCCTCATGGCCGACCTAAGGTCCGGCGCCCTCGACCTCGTCGTCGGCGTGCTGGGACGTGTCGAGGACGATGTCGAGGCCAGCCTGATTACCGAGGACGAGATGATGCTGGCCGCGCCGGTCGACCATCCCCTGGCCTCGCACGCCGCCCTGCCCTGGAGCGCCCTGGAGGGCGATGAAATCGTCCACTTCACCGGCGGCAGCATCGGCGAGCTGAGTTCTGCGGCCATGCGCCAGAACAACCTTTCGCCCTCCCAGCGCTTCCGGGTGGACCAGGTCGGCTCACTGTTCGGCCTGGTCGGCGCGGGCATGGCCCTGGGCGTCATCCCCTGGCTCTACGCAAGGGGCTACGAGACCGACAAGATCAGGCTGATCCCGCTGACCGCACCGACGATCCGGCGCAAGCTGATGCTCTTCCAACGCTCGAAGCTGCGGGACGAACACCCTGCCGCCAGCGCCTTGGGCTCGGCGCTGGCGCCGTCGCTCGGCGCGATCCTCTCGGCCAAGGGCTAACGGGCGTCACTGTTCCGCTGGCGACAAAGGCGGGACATAACCCGGAGATAGGCTTCGGCGGCGTCCTCGATCGTGAAGCGCTGCGCCTGCGCGAGGCTGAGGTCCTGGTCCTGGAAAGACGGCCGCGCCCTTGCGATCGCCTCGGCCAGCGCCTGCTCGTCGCCCACCGGGACAAGGTCGCCCATCGCGCCGTGGCCGAGCAAGGTCGGCATGCTGCGACTGCAATCGGTGGCCACGATGGGAAGTCCGGCCGCGAGCGCTTCCAGAACGACGGCGGGCACGCCCTCATAGTTCGACGACAGAAGCAGGACGTCGAACTCAGGCAGGAGCGTCGCCGGCTCAGGGACATAGCCCCGGAACCTCACGCGCCCTTCAAGCCCGAGATCCCGCGCGAGGCCTTCGAGATTGGCGCGCTCGAAGCCGTCGCCGATCACGGTCAGGGTATCGTCGTCGCGCGCGCCGCGCCCGAAGGCGCGAAGCATCAAGGCGATATTCTTCTGCGCCGTAAGTCGCCCCACGCACACGAAGCGCCGGCCACCGCCTTCGCCCCGACCACGACCGCGCGCCGCCCGCAACCTTTCGATCAACGGCTTGGACAAGGCGGGGTCGGGGATGATGGTGATACGGTCCGCGGACACACAGAGACTTTCGGCGATCTCCTCGGCCATCGGCGTTTCCATGCCGATGAAATGATCCAGATGGCGTCCCTGGGTCTTGAGCCAAAGGCGATAGAAGAAACGGAACCACCTTGGCTGGTCCTGGCGATCGAGGTCGTTGCTGACCTTGACCAGGACGGGCGGGCAATCGCGACCGAGCAGAAATTTCAGCGCCACGGCCACGACGGCGTAGGTATTGCCCGAGCAGAACAGGACGTCGGGGCGGACTCTGCGCACCACCCTGGGAAGCGTCCGGATCATCCAGAGCGTTTCCATCTTCGCCCTGTGAGGACCGGCCTTGGGCGGCACGATGAAATCGAGATCCGCGCCGACATCACCCGCCATGTCGCCCTCCGTTCGGCCCATGAACAGGGGCGCGTCGACGTCATGGACTCGCCATTGCCGCACCAGTCGCAACGCGATGCGCTCGACGCCGCCAGGCTCGAAGCTATGCAGGAAGGTCAGGACACGCACGGCGCCGCCTCCTCCCTTCGGAGGTCGAGCCTCATTTGACGCGACGCTACCACAGCGACCGGTCGATGCGCTTGACGTCGAACAGGGTGACCGGACCACAAGCCGACAACGTATGCAGGCCGTGCGAGTACGCCGCCGCGCCCGGCGGAAGGTCCAGGGGCGGACCCGCTTCAGCTTCGAAACGTCGAGTGTCGAGCCTGAGGATCGTCAACGGGCGGAGGCCGCCGCCATAGGTGCGCGTGCAGTCCTGCATCGGAAGGCGCGGCAGTCCATGCTCGATCCACGCCGTGCCCCCCGGGCGACTGGAGGCGAGATCGTTGCGGACCGGGTTGCCCGGATGGATCCGCCACGGTCCCGTCAAGCGTTCGGCGAAGGCCAGATGCAGCCTCCCCTGCTTCCATCGCTGCGGTCCGGTCGGTGAATACGCCAGCCACCACAGGCCATCGTGGCGGAACGGCGTGGCGTCGATCGCCGGCGTATCCAGCTCCAGACGCGCGACCGGCTCCCAGACACGGGGAAATTCCGCCGCTCGGTAGAGGGTCAGCGCGCCAGAGCGGTAGGCCTCGGGCAGCATCCAATACGCGCCGTCTGCCTCAAAGACCTGCGGATAGGACAGATGCCAGGGCTCGCGTAGGACGACCGACCGCCCGATCGGCGAGAAATCCGCGCCGAGCTCGATCAGCTCGATGACGCCGTGCCGGGTCCGATAGTCATAGGCCTCGACGAACAGATGCAGGCGGCCGTCATGCCAGACGCCAAACGGATCGGCCAGGAACTTCAGCCGACCTTCCTCGGGCAGCCAGTGGACGGGCGTCTCGGGCGAGAAGCCGCGCCGAGCGACCTCGGCTATGGGCGTTTCGACCAGACCGACCCGCCAGATATCCCGCCCCGGGATCGTCACACGCCAGCTAGTCATGGACGCCCTGGGGTTCGACGGCCGCCGGGACGATCGACGCCTGTGAAGCAGAGGCGCGTCGCATGCCGCGCACCAGATCGGCCGCGCCAAGCCCGACGATGACGATCAGATGCATACCCAGCGTCACGACCGCCAGCGCGGCCAGCAGCACGGCGACGGCCGAGTGCGCTCCCAGCAGAAGCAGCATCAGGTTTCCGAACACCAGATCCTTGTTGGAGATCAGCGGGATGCGCGAAACCAGGAAGCGGATCGCCATAAGGACGACCCACAGCCCGGGGGCGACATCCGGCAGGGCAATGCTCCAGATCAGGACCGTGAGCGCGGTCCAGACGATCAGGCGCAGACCGCAAATCGCCGCGACATAGACAAGCTGCCCCAGGCGCAGCGAGAAGACGCGACGCCCGAAGGCCAGAACGCCAACCGAGATCGCCAGCGGAATAAGCCCCGACCACAGGGCAGGCCCGAGCCGCCCAGCGAAATCGAGCTCGCGAAGTTGAGTGACGCTGACCGCCGCGAGCGCCAGGGTCAGGAGATTACCGAGCAACGCCGAGACGATATTGGCGTCCTTGATGGCGGCGAACGGCTCGGACACCGCGGCGGCCGCTCGCCGCGCCCAGACATACAGGAACGCTTCGCCGCTATAGCCGAGCACGACTTCGTTGATGACGTTCTTGCGCAGCAGCGCCTCGATGCCGGCCAGGGGCATATTCCAAAGACGCCGGAAGATCGCGAAGTCGAAGAGCGTCTGAACGAAATAGAGCAGCAGGAGCGCCAGCCAGACGAGGGGCGGCAGCCGGCCGATCGTCTTCAGCACGTCCGACGTCGCGCCGCCGAGTTGCAGGACGATGGCGACGACCAGGCCGATGGACAGCACGCCGCCCAGCAGGGTCCACCAGCGCGCGGTCTTGCTTCTCGCGCCGTTCTGACCGGGGGTGTCGGTTTGCGTCACGCGGGTCAAGCTCTCGCGCCGAACGCTTCTAGCGGATGGGAAATCGGACGCGGCGCGATCGACCGCGTTCTGCCCGCCACTGCCTGATAGTGGTCGAACAGATCAGCGAAGTGGTCCTTGTCGCACCGGACCCTGGTCGCGGCCGTGACCGCGGCGACCTTCAGGGCGCCTGGATCGCGCGCGAACAATCGACGGATGGCGGCAGTCGCCGCTTCGGTATCGCCGGCGCGATAGATCTCCGACGTCGACGGCTGGGCGAGATCGGCGAAGCCGCCCCGATCCGGTCCGACGAGGGGAAGACCGCTGGCCATGGCCTCCGCCGGCAGCAGACCAAAGGTCTCCGAGTCGCAGCCATGCACGAGGACATCGGCGCTGGCGAGGTGAGTGGCCAGCAAACGTCGATCCAGGATCGGCGGGATCAAATGGACATGGGCCTTGCCGGCGGCCGCGCGCAGGACCCTGGCGCGGTCGATGCCGTCGCCTACCAGGACGAGGGCGATGGGGCCATCGGCGCGGGCCGTGGTCACGGCCTCGATCACCAGAGGCCAGCGTTTTTCCGGATGAAACCGTCCCACGGCCAAGGCCAGCTTCGCATCGTCTGGGCACGCGCAAGCCCTGAGCAGTTCTGATCGCAGGCGCTCGTCCCTGAATCGAGGGGAGAACGAGCCACGATCAATACCGAGCGGGACGCCCTTCACAGCCTTCACGCCTTGGCGCTCGAAACGCTGTGCGAGCCAGTGCCCACCGGTGACGACGGAGGCGAAATGGCCGGTCAGATTACGCAGATAGCTCCAGAACCATTCAAAGAGCTGGTCGATCCGCTCGGGGCCGGCGACCGGGGCCAGCCATCGTTGAGGATAGGTCGCCACGGGATCCGCATGCATGAACATGGCGCGCGCGACCGGCGCGGGCCAGTTGGCGACGATCCAGGCGCCGCGCCAGGGTGAAGACGCCTCGACCAGGTCCGGCGACAACGAATCGAGCCAGCGATGCACGGGCTTCGCGTCCCAGAACATGTGGTAGTTCGCATCGAACGGCAGCCGCGGCGCGCGAACCTGGATCAGGCCGCCCGGGCCACGCGGCTCGAACCTGTCCTCCGGCCCCGGCGCGATGACGAAGAGCTCGTGGCCCAGTTGGGCCGCCGCTTCGAACTTGCGGTCGATATAGGTTCGCACGCCCCCGCCGGTGGGCGAATAGAACTCGGCGACATCCACTACCCGCATCGCGTTTCCCAAAAAATAGTCCGCCCTCACCGTTAAAGCATCACCATGACGGTCGTGCGGCGGGCCACCTTCACAAAAAGACGACGTGAGCGGGTGTAGGTCTCATCCAGTTCGAGATTCCTTGTGGTGGTGGGGCAAGCGCGTCGTCGTAGTGGCCGGGGGGCCAGGGCGTGCTCATGGAAGGACAATCATGGATATCAAGGCGCTGATGACGCACACCGATGGTGCGCGCCCGTTGCGGATTGCCTTGTTCTCGGGGAACTACAACTACACCCTCGATGGCGCGAACAAGTCGCTGAACCGCCTGGTCGGCCACCTGCAGAGTACGGTAGGCGCACAGGTGCGGGTCTATTCTCCGACCGGACCGAACCCCGCTTTCGAGCCGATGGGCGAACTGATCTCGGTGCCGTCCGTGAAGATCCCATTTCGGCGGGACTATCGTCTGGCGCTGGGCCTGCCGCGCGCCGTACGGCGCGATGTCGAGGCGTTCAAGCCCGACCTGATCCACCTTTCCGCGCCGGACCTTCTGGGCTCGGCGGCGTTGAAGTTCGGACGCGCCTTGAAGGTCCCGGTCGTCGCCAGCTTGCACACCCTGTTCGACACCTATCTCGACTACTACGGGCTTGGTCGGCTGCGCCCGCTGGTGCGCCGTCAACTCTGGAAATTCTACGGCGCGTGCGACTATGTGCTGGCGCCGACCGAGGCGATCGGCGACGAGCTTCGCGCCCAGAACCTGCCGGCCCGCATCCGCACCTGGGCGCGCGGCGTCGATCCGGTCCTTTTCCATCCCGGACGCCGCAGCGAGGCCTGGCGGTTGAGCCAGGGCTTCGTCCCTGATCGTCCGGTGATCGTCTTTCTCGGACGAATCGTCATGGAGAAGGGCCTGGCGGCCTTCGCCGAGACCATTGGCCGGCTGGAAGCGGCGGGCCATGCCCCGCAGGTGGCGGTGATCGGCGACGGTCCTGGCCGGTCCTGGTTCCAGGAGCGGATACCCTCGGCTGTCTTCACCGGCTTCCTGACCGGCGAGGCCCTGGCCACGGCGCTGGCTAGCGGTGACATCTTCCTCAATCCCAGCACCACGGAGACGTTCGGCAACGTCAATCTGGAGGCGATGGCCTCGGGCCTGGCGATGGTCTGCGCCGATGCGCCCAACACGCGCGCACTGCTGCGCAATGGCCGCAACGCCCTGCTCTGCCCGGATCAACCGTCCGCCTATGCCGACGCCCTGTCGGGGTTGCTCGTCTATCGCGACGAGCGGCTGCGCCTCGGCGCCGAGGCGTTGGAACGCAGCGCCGCCTATCGATGGACGGAGATCCTGGACGAGGTGCTGGACGTCTATGCCGAGGCTCTGGACGCTCGCCCTGTCCTCCGAGCGCTGCGCGCGCCGGTGCGGCGCGCCGGCGCCCTGGTCGAGCCGCAACCGGCCGGCCTGCCCGTCCTCTGAGGCGCAGCCGCGACATGCTCCCGACCATACTCGACCGCTATCTGCTGAGGCGGACCTTGACGCCGATGTCAGCCGTCCTGATCAGCACGATGGTGGCGTTTCTGATGGAGCGCCTCATGCGCTCCTTCCAGTTGCTTTCTCAGACGACGGACGGTTTCAAGTTCCTGACCGAGCTTCTGGTCAACCTCGTCCCGCACTATGTGGGGCTGACCTTGCCCGGCGGCTTCTTCATCGGCCTGTTCGTCGTCGTCAACGGCCTCAACAAAAGCTCCGAAATCGACGCGATCCTGGCCAGTGGCACGTCGCTGGGCCGCTTCGCCGCGCCTTTCGTCGGCCTCGGCGTCGTGCTGATGGTCTTCAGCGTTCTGCTCTTCGGCTTTATCCAGCCTTACAGTCGTTACGCCTATCACGCGGTCCTGCATGCGGCCGCGAACGCCGGATGGAACGGCGATGTCAGGGCCAAGGCCCTGCTCACGGCTAGTCCCGACGTCTTCCTCACCGCCGATGACGCCGACGCCAGCGGAAGCCGGCTCAAGCATGTCTTCATCCGCAAGATCGGCCCCGATGGACGCGAGGACGTGCTCACGGCGATTTCGGCGGTGGTCCTCAAGGGCGCGGGCGATCAGATCGTCAAGCTGGAACTGCGCGACGGCCGACAGGTCAGCACGACCCGCGAGGCCCAGGTCTATGTCACCAATTTCTCGCGCTTCGCCTTCGACCTGCCCCTGGCACAGTCGGCGAAGCTACTCCGGCTGCGGGGGGACGAGGTCAGCGAGCTGACGCTGATCGAGCTGGCCCAGCAGGGGTTTGGCAAGCCGACGCCTGCGCTCCCCCGACAGGTTCTGCTGGCCGAACTCTTCGCCCGGTCGTCGCGGGCGTTGATCCTGCCCCTACTGCCGCTGCTGGCTGTACCGTTCGGCCTGAGCGCCAAGCGCGCGGGCTCCGGCTCGGCCATGGCCACCGGCGGGGTTCTGCTGTTCCTGTTCGAGACCTCGATGATCCTGGGTCAGGCCATGGTCTCGGCGGTCCATCTTCCGGCGATCGTCACGGTCGGCGGGCCGGCCGCGCTTTTCGCGACGGTCTGCGTCGCCACCTGGGTGACCAGCCGCCAGCGCCCCGGCGAAAACCCCGTCAGCTGGTTGACGGAGCATGTCGCGGTCCTGTTCGCCGCCATCGCGCGAGCCTTCCGCCCGCAGCGCGTGGCGCTCTAGCCGCAGCCCTCTGGGCGCAAGTTCAAGTTTGGCGGGACCGAAGCCGCCGGTCCGACGTCCGGCTGCGGCCCCTGCCCCGGCCGCCGCGAGCCCCGTTCACGCCACCCAGCGCAAGATCGCCGCCTTCGCCGGCGCTCGCCCAGGCTCGGCCGCCGTTGCAGTCAAGACAGACAATTGGGAGGAGTTTTGACAGCCTCCCTCGCCCATCCCGGCCAGCTTGAACTGATCTCGTTCGAGATCGGCGGCCAGGAATACTGCATCGACATCCGCGGCGTCATCAATCTCCGGGGAACGGTCATGCCGGTTCTCGACCTGCGCAACCGTCTGGGCGGCGTCTCGCAGGACGGATGGCTTGCCGCCTCGCGTCATTATGGTACCGGTAACCAAAATCACCCTCCACTGACGAAACGGGAGGGACAGCGACTGGGGAAGAAACGCGTGTCGAAGGTCAATGCTCGCACGGTGACGGCGTGTTGGACGCTCACGACGGTGGCGGTCGCCCTGTTCGCCGCCACCGCGGCGTTCGCGCAGCCGACGACAACGCCCACCGGCCTGGATGCTCTGGGCCAATTCCAGGCCCTGGCGCGACCCGCCGATGCGGCTTTTCACTTTTCGAGACTCCGCAACGGCGTGCAGTTCCAGCTGAATGGCGTCACCAAGTCGGTGGTCTTCTATTCGCCGACGATCGTGCGGGTGAACGCCAACCTGGGCCAAAGCTATTGGACCGCGCCGAGCCTCGTGGTGATCCGCCAGCCCGAGGCCGCGCCTTTCACCCTCCACGAGACCGCCGATACGCTGGACCTGATCGGTCCAAAGCTGCGCGTCGTCATCGACAAGCGCGGCGGTGCGCTGACCTACTATGACTCCTCGGGCCGTCTGCTGACACGCGAGAAGGCCGACGCGCCCCAGTCGATCGACAAACGCACCATCGCCGAAGCGCCGACCTATGAGGTCGAGAACCGCTTCACGCTCAAACCTGATGAAGGCGTCTACGGCCTTGGCTTCACCGGCGATGATGAGGTCAACCGCCGGGGCAAGGACCTGCTGCTGGTCCAGACAAACGTCGGCATCATCATTCCGGTGATCGTCTCTACGGAGCGCTATGGGGTGCTCTGGGACACCTATTCGCAGATGCGTTTCAAGGACGACGACCAGGGCGCGCGCCTCTGGGCGGAAAGCGCGCCGGGCGGCGTCGACTACTACTTCATGGCCGGCGACACGATGGACGGCGTGGTCGGCGCATATCGGTGGCTGACCGGCGATGCGCCGATGTATCCCAAGCAGGCGTTCGGCCTGTTCATGAGCAAGGAGCGCTACCCCACGCAAGACCGTCTCCTGGAGGTCGCGAGGACGTTCCGCAAGGAAGGCTTCCCGCTCGATTACATCGTCCAGGACTGGCAATATTGGGGCGGCGACAAGGACGGTAGCTGGTCCGGCATGACCTGGGATCCCACGCGGTTCCCCGATCCCGTCGGCATGACGCGGCAGGCCCACGACCTGCACATGAAGCTGATGGTTTCGATCTGGCCCTCGGTCGGCAACGACACCGCGCTCGGGCGCGAACTCGACCAGCACAATCTGCGCTTCAAGCCGCTGCACTGGATATCCAAGCAGGCGCGCGTCTACGACGCCTACAGCTCCAAGGGCCGCGAGATCTATTTCAAGCACATCAAATCGGGCCTGCTCGACAAGGGCGTCGACGCGCTTTGGATGGATGGGACCGAGGTCGAGGTTAGCTCGGCGATGTGGAACCCGGTCGACAACGTCCGCGACACCAAGGCGCTGGGCAGCAACGCGATGGGCGACTTCACCCGGTATTTGAACCCCTATTCGCTGCTGACCACCGAAGGGACCTACAAGGGTCAGCGCGCGACCAGCGACAAGCGCGTCTTCACGCTGACGCGTTCGGCATGGGCGGGCGCTCAGCGGACGGCCGCGGCCTCATGGTCGGGCGACATCTACGCAAGCTGGAAGACCTTCGCCCAGCAGGTGGCGGGCGGCGTGAACGTCACGATTACCGGCAATCCCTATTGGACCCAGGACACCGGCGGCTTCTTCGTTACCGATTTCCCCGGCGGCGAGAAGAACCCCGCCTGGCGCGAGCTCTATGCCCGCTGGTTCCAATATGCGGCCTTCAATCCGATCATGCGGGTCCACGGCACGAGCGTCGAGCGCGAGCCCTATCTGTTCAAGACGCTAGATCCGCCGGTGTACAAGACGCTGCTTGAGGCGACGCAACTGCGATACCGACTGTTGCCCTACACCTACAGTCTGAGCGCAAAGGTCACGGCCGATCGCTACACCCTGATGCGCGCCCTGCCGATGGACTTCCCGAAGGATCCGGCGACCTTCGGCATCAACGACAGCTTCATGTTCGGCCCGTCGCTGCTGGTCCATCCGGTGACGCGAGCGATGTACAACATCCTCCCCTCGTCCCCCACGACGGTCCCCGGGCGACAGCTGCGTACCGCCGACGGCAAGCCGGGCCTGACCGTGCGATATTTCTCTGGAGAGAATTTCGAGACGCCGCGCGGCCAGACCGTTGACGAGAAGATCGATCACACCTGGCCAGATCCGCCATTGGCGGAACTTCCACCCGGCCTGCCCTCGCTGAGCCATTTCTCAGCGCGCTGGGAGGGCGAGTTGATCGCTCCCGAAGACGGTGAATACGAGATCGGGCTGACGGGCAACGACGGTATGCGCCTTGCTCTGGGCGGTGAGACGGTGGTCGACGAGTGGAACCGCGCGGCGACCCGCACGCGGCTGGTGCGCCGCACGCTCAGGGCGGGCGAAAGGCTGCCGGTCCGGCTTGAGTTCTCCCACCCGGAGGGCGGCCGGGTGTTCCGTTTCGTCTGGCGCACGCCCAGCGAGTTGAAGCGGGACGCCGCGGTGTTGAACGCGCCGCGCGATCTGACGATGCGCACCTACCTGCCCCGAGGCGCGGACTGGTACGACTTCTGGAGCAACCAGCGCCATGCCGGTGGCCAGACTGTGGCGCGCCAGGCGCCGCTCGACGTCATGCCGCTCTACGTTCGGGCCGGGGCGATCATCCCGATGGGGCCGATCATGCAGTATGCGACGGAGCGTCCGGATGCGCCCTATGAGATCCGCATCTATCCCGGCGCGGACGGCAAGTTCACGCTCTACGAGGACGACAACGAAACCTACGCCTACGAAAAGGGCCAATCGGCGCGCTACGATCTCAGTTGGAACGATGCGACGCGCACCTTGACGGTGGGTTCACGTCGCGGCGCATTCCCCGGCATGGTCAAGCAGCGGACCCTGAATGTCGTCGTTGTCGATGCCGAAGGCACGCCCGTCGGTCGAACGATCGCTTACAGGGGGCGCGCCGTGGTGATGCGGTTTGATCGCCAGGGCGTGACCAATCGGAACTGACGAGGAGCGTCCCGACAGCGGGCTGGTCGACATCATCCCGTCGGCGTCCCTTTGCAGTTGTTCGCTACAGTGGACATTCTTGACGGGCCGGGCGCTCCACGGAGCACCAGCCCGATTCGCTGTGGCTTGAAGCGCCCGACCTCGGGCGACGGGATTGATTTCGACATGTGGTGCAGGGCGGTTCTTGATTGGCGCCGGATACGGTCTCCAGGGCTTGCTTGCCTGGTGCTGGTCATCATCCTCTCCATGGCGAGCGGCGTGGCGGTAGCGGCATCGCGCGCCGAGCGGCTTCAGGCGCTGGGCGATCAGATCCGCGCGCATGAGGGACGGCTCTCGTCAGCCGATATCGAGGCGGCCGGCGCGGCCGCGATGGACGCCCCACGATGAGCCATGAGCTTCGAACGCCCCTCAACGGCATGCTGGGCCTGGCCCAGGCGTTGAAGCTGGAACCCCTCGAGCCTGGAGAGCGCGAACAGGTCGAGCTGATCGAGGATTCCGGGCGCAATCTCCTGACCTTGCTCAACGACGTGCTGGATTTGTCGAAGATCGAGGCGGGCAAGCTGCAGATCGCGCCGCCACGCGCCGACCTGAGGCGCAAATGCAAGCGCCTGGCCAAGATCCACGGCGTGCTGGCGGCGGAGAAGGGCCTAGGCCTGACCCTCGACATCGACGACACGCCGCCGACCCTGATTTTCGATCCGGTCCGCGTGCGCCAGTGCGTGTCTAACCTGCTGTCGAACGCCATCAAGTTCACCGAGACGGGCGGCGTCGTGCTGCGTCTGCGGTGCGAGCCTATAGGCGACCATGAGGTGATGGCTCATATCTTGGTGAGCGACACGGGCATTGGCATGTCGGCCGAGACCTGCGCGCGGCTGTTCGGCGCCTTCGAGCAGGCCGACGCGACCACCGCCCAGAGGTTCGGCGGCACGGGGCTTGGCCTCAACATCACGCATCGGCTGGCCAAGTTGATGGGCGGTGACGTCAAGGTCGAGAGCAGAGAGGGAAAAGGCTCGACCTTCACCTTGAGCTTCCGCTGCCAGGTCCCGGTGGCGGAGCCGTCGATCAAGCCGGATATGGATGACATCTTCGAACCCCCGCCGGCCAGTTTGAAGATCTTGCTGGTCGAGGATCATCCGGTGAACCGGAAGGTGATCGGTTTGATGCTGGCTCCCTTGGGCTGCGCGCTCTTCGAGGCCGAGAACGGCCAGATCGCGCTCGACCTTCTGGCCGCCGAGCCCGGCGACCTGATTCTCATGGACGTGAACATGCCCGTGCTGGGCGGCCTTGAGGCCACGCGCCGCGTGCGATCCGATCCTCGTCTCGACACGATCCCGATCATCGGCCTGACCGCCGACGCCATGGACCACCAACGCCAGGCGTGCCTGGACGCCGGCATGAAAGATGTCCTGACCAAGCCCCTGGAGATGGCCGCGCTGTTCTCGACGATCAGTCGGGCGATAGAGGGCGAGGGATCCGCCCGGCGATCGGCGGCGCCGCACAGCGCCTAGCCGGGGCCAGGGAAAAGGCGGCCGAACCGCGTCCTCTTGAACGAGTTCGGCCGCCCAGCCTTGAGAATTTAAGCGGCGCGGCGACCGGGACGGTTCGTCGCGACCGGGCTTTGCTGGGACGGCTGAGCGTTGGTCCGGAAGCGTCCCACCAGCCTGGCCAGCTCGCCGGCCTCGCTGCGCAGGCCAACAGACGCGGCCGTCGCCTGCTCGACCATGGCGGCGTTCTGCTGGGTCACCTGATCCATCTGATTGACGGCGGTGTTGACCTGGGCGAGCCCCGTAGCCTGCTCCTGCGAGGATTGGGCGATTTCGGAGATCAGGGCGTCGATCTCCGAGACCCTGCTGACGATGGCGTTCAGGGCCTGGCCCGTATCCCCCACCAACTTGACCCCGCGCTCGACCTGCGCGGTGCTGCCGGCGATCAGGGACTTGATCTCCTTGGCCGCGTCCGCCGAGCGTTGGGCAAGCGCGCGCACTTCCTGGGCGACGACCGCGAAACCACGCCCGGCTTCCCCGGCGCGAGCGGCTTCGACACCGGCGTTCAGGGCCAGCAGGTTGGTCTGGAAGGCGATTTCGTCGATCACGCCGATGATCTGCGTGATCTGACCCGAGCTCTGTTCGATCTCGCCCATGGCCAAGACCGCGTCGCGCATCACCGATCCCGATTGCTCGGCGTCGGACTTGGCGCCCGTCGCCGCGGCCGAAGCGCGCTTGGCGCCCTCGGCGCTGCGCCGAACGGTCGCGGTGATCTGGTCGAGCGCGGCGGCTGCTTCCTCAAGGCTGGCGGCCTGCTGCTCGGTGCGGCGGGACAGGTCGTCGGAAGCCGCGGCGATCTCGTCCGAGCCGCCACGGATACCGCTGGTCGCGCCGGAGATCGCGCTCATCGCCTCGTGCAAGCTGTCGACGGCGGCGTTGAAATCGACCTTGATCTGCGGATATTCGCCGCCGAACTCAGCCTCGATACGGCCGGTCAGGTCACCTCGCGCCAGCAAGCCCAGGCTTGAGGCCAAGGCGCTCACCACCATGGCCTGTTCCGCCTCGATGCGGCGCCGCTCCGCGTCGGTGCGGCCTCGCTCCGTTTCGGCCGCGGCCCGCATGCCTTCCGTTTCCGTTTCCAGGGCGCGGGCCCTGAGGCCATTGTCCTTGAAGACCTGAACGGCCTTGGCCATGTCGCCAACTTCGTCGCCGCGTTCACGCCCCGCGACCACGACCTCCAGATCGCCCGAGGCCAGGCGGCTCATGACGCGGGTCATGGCCGTGACGGGCCGGGCGATCAGACGGGTCATGGCGAGGCCGAGCGCGACCGAGATCACCGCGGAGGTCAGCCCTCCGGCGACAAGAATGATCTGGCTCAGAAGAACACTGCGATCACGCTCAGCCGAACGCGTTTCAAGCAGGCTGGCCTCTGCGTCGCGCATTTCGCCCAGAGTCTTGCGGATGGCGTCCATCGACGCCTTGCCCGCGCCGGAAGCCTCCAGCGCGCGCGCCGCTTCAAGACCGCTTCCCGACGAAACCAGAGCAATTTCGCGCGAGGCCACACTGGTCTCCCAACGCGCGGCTTCGGCCTTGAGCACCGAAATCCGCGCCTGTTGCGCAGGATTGTCGGCCGTCAGCGTGGTCAAGGCGACGACGGCGGCGGCGAAGTTCTTGCCGCCATTGTGGTAGGGCTCGAGGAAGCCATCCTGGCCGGAGACCAGATAACCGCGGACACCGGTCTCCTGGTCCACCATGGACGATCCGGCGATGTCGACCTGGCCCAAGACCTCTTGGGTGTGGTCATTCCAGTCAGACGCCTTGGCGATCTGCTTCAAATTCGCGAAGACGAGCCCGGCCACGACCAGCGTGATCAAGGTCAACAAGCCGAAAACGATACTCAGCTTCCGGCTAATTCTGATGTTCTCCAATGATCCACAAGCCCCGAAACAAGATTCGAGTTAATGGTGAAGCTTGGAAATTAACTCATGTTTAATTACGATCGCGGCGCTCAGCCGCGGTCGAAAAATATTCAATGCCTCCGGTTTTCAAACTACACCTGAGTTAAGCTTGCAATTTCAAGCTGCACAAACTTAATCCAACTCGCCGCCAGGTTCGGGGCGCCCAAGCCGCCCCGGCCACCAAGCCGTCGCCCGGCGGCTTCCACGGGCTGCGCCGACGCTTGAAGGCCTGGGCGACTGCCTGCCCCTAGGCCGGGTCCACCGCCACCGTCATGTCCAGCTCCAGCACAGCATTACGCGGCAGCGCGGCGCCCCCGATCGAGGTTCGCGCATGGGCGCCGGCCGGGGCCAGCACCTTGGCCAGCAGTTCCGATGCGCCGTTCGAAACCTCACTGAGCTGATAGAAGCCCGGCGCCGCCTGCATATAGACACTCATCTTGGTCACCTTCCTGATCCGCCCCAGGTCGCCGAGGTGGTCCTCGAGCGCCTTGAGGCAGCGCAGAGCCGAGACCATGGCCGCGTGCTGCGCCTGCTCCAGCGTCACCTCCGCGCCCACCCGACCGACCGCGATCACCCTGCCATCAAGGCTGGGCACCATGCCGCTGACCTCGACAACACCGCGATCCTCCACCGCCGCGGCATAGGCCCCGCCCGGCTGCGATCGGCCCAGATCGATCCCCAGGGCGGCGATCCGCTGGGTGATCAGGGCGTGGCGTTCGCTCAAGGCGTGGTTGGGAGACATCGTGCTTTCCTGGCTGTGAGCCGCCGCCCCGATGAGCGGCGCCGCGCCGACGGCGGCGAGAACGAGGCGACGGGATAGGGGCATGGGAGCGTCCGGTATTGGGGTCGCCCCGTTTCTAGGCCGCGGGTCCCGCCGCCGCCAATTCGAACCTTGGCCGCAAGCGTTCGGTTTGACTAATATCTCGCAATGCGCGCCTCCCCGCTCCTGCCGCCGCTCCATGCCTTGCGCGCCTTCGAAGCGGTGGCGCGGCACGCTGGCGTCTCGCGGGCCAGCCGCGAGCTGCTGATCACCCAAAGCGCCGTCAGCCAGCACGTCCGCAAACTGGAGCAAGACCTGGGCGCCACATTGTTCGTCCGGCACGGTCGCGGCATGACCCTGACCGAGGCCGGCCAACGCTACTACGAGACTGTCAGCCGCGCCTTCGCCCTGATCGCCGAGGGCACAGCCGCCCTGGCCTGTCGTCGGGTCGTGCGGGTCAGCGTGCTGCCCTCGTTCGCCGCCCACTGGCTGGGTCCTCGGCTCGCCGGCTTCCGCGCCGCCTATCCCGATATCGAGGTCGAACTGGACCCGACCCTCGCCGCCGCCGACTTCGCGGGCGACGGCGTCGACCTCGCGGTGCGCTACGGCGATGGCCGCTGGCCGGGCGTAGAGGCCAGCTTGCTGATGACCGAACGCCTGACACCCGTCCTTGGGCCTGAGGCCGGCCCGATCGAGACCCTGCCCCTGCTGATGACCAAGAAGGCCTTTGACTGGAAGGTCTGGGCCGAGGCCGAACGGTTCGACCTGTCGGCGCGGCGGCAGGTGCAACTCACCGACTACAATGTCGTGCTCCAGGCGGCGCTACGTGGCGAGGGGCTGGCCTTGGGGCGGCTGAGCCTGGTGGACCCGTTGATCGCCAAGGGCCAGCTCGTCGCGCCGTTCGCGACGGTGGTGCGCTCCCCCAAGGCCGCGTACTGGCTCCTACGTCCTGAGGCGCGAGCGCCAGCAGGTCCGGCCAGGATCTTCGCGGAATGGATCTCCGACGAAGCTCGGCGGGAGACTTAAAGGACCGCTTTCGCTCCGGCACGCCCGCGATGCGACCGGCCAGGCCATGCGCGACCTCGCCGTCTATTGCGGGGCGAATGCCGCGACCGACCAACACTTTTGAGCGCTTTGCCATCGCTCCAGCCCGCAAACCATGCACCGCCGGCCTGAGCGGGCTCGTCCGACGCCTGCCGCTTGCCCTCGCCGCGCTTGCATTGCGATAGTTTTTATTATCGTAATGTGACCAACGGTCGAAGCACCGGGCTAAAGGGATTGGAAAATGAAAGCGGCTATGTTCATGGGCTGCGCCATGCTGGCGCTTTCGCCGGGCCTTGCTTCGGCCCAGGCGACGTCATCCCGGACAGCGACGTCGAGCGACGCGGACACGGCGATCGCCGAGATCGTCGTCACCGCCCAGAAGCGTTCGGAGAACCTGCAGGACGTCCCGGTCTCGGTCACCGCCCTGACCGCCGACACGCTCTCGTCGCGCGGGGTCAACAACGTGCTGGCCCTGAACAACATGGCGCCCGGCATGCGGATCAGCGCCAATGACGCCGCCGCCAATCCCAAGATCTATATCCGCGGCGTGGGTCTCAGCGACTTCAATCCCAACGCCTCCAGCGGCGTCGGCGTCTATGTCGACGGCGTCTATATCGGCTCGCCGCTGGCCCAGATGGCCGGCTTCTTCGATCTGGCCCAGGTCGAGGTGCTGCGCGGCCCGCAAGGCACACTCTACGGCCGCAACACCAATGGCGGCGCGATCAATATCACCACCAAGCGCCCCACCCAGAGCTTCACCGCCGACGCTTCGCTGGAGTACGCCACCTTCAACGCCGTCACCGCCGAAGCCGCGGTCGGCGGCCCGATCATCGCCGACAAGCTGGCCTTCCGCGCCGCCGGTCAGTGGGTCAAGGACGACGGCTACACCTACAACCGGATCACCGGCAACGACGTCAACGCCGCGGACCACTGGGCGGGACGCCTGTCGCTGCTGTTCACGCCGACAGACAATTTCGAGATGCTGACCCAGGTCAATCGCTACGTGAATCGCGGCGACGCCATCGCCCCGCAGCACCGCGCCCTCTTCCCCTCCACCGCCGCCGCCACGGGTCCGGGCGGTCTCTGCGCGCCCAACGCCTATGCCAGCGGCGCCTGCGCCGACCTCCTGGGCTATGCCGACACCGACAAGAACCCACGCGCCATCGACGCCAACCTGGAAGGCAAGGACAAGGTCGACCTGTTTGGCGCCTCGAACCAGGCGACGTGGTCCTTCAACGGCCTGCAGTTGGTGTCGGTCACCGCCTGGCAATGGGCCCACCGCAACGACGTCGAGAATACCGACGGCAGCCCGGCCCAGATGCTGGAGATCAACTATCGCTCTCGCCAGCACCAGTTCACCCAGGAGCTGCGCCTGCAGTCCGACACGCCGTCAGGCCGTCTGAACTGGGTGATCGGCGGCTACTTCATGGACGAGACGGTTCGCGACAACACCCGCCAGGACACTCTGCGCGACCTTCGCCCGCTGTTCGCCACGCCAGACAATCCGACAGGCCTCAGCCCGGAAAACAGCGTCGCCGTATTCGGCTGGCCCTACACCCAGACGACCAAGGGCTACGCCGTGTTCGGCCAGGCCGACTACAAGATCACCGACAAGCTGACCGGCACGGTCGGCCTGCGCTGGTCCGCCGACAAGAAGCACATGAACTACCAGAGCCAGATCGAGGACGGCCTGATCGTCCTGCTGACCTCTGACCAGAAGAAGACCTTCTCGGCGCTCTCGGGACGCCTGGGCCTGCGCTACGAGGTGACGCCGGACACCAATGTCTACGCCACCTATAATCGCGGCTATAAGAGCGGCGGCTTCTTCGGCGGCCTGGCCTCCACCCCCGCAGAGGTGGAGCCCTACGACAACGAGACGCTCGACGCCTACGAAGTGGGCATGAAATCCGAGTTCTTCGACCGCCGTGTGCGGCTGAACCTGTCGGGCTTCTACTACGACTACAAGAACCAGCAGGTCTTCGCCCAGGCGCTGCGCAACGGCCTGACCGTGCTGGTGCTGGACAACGCCGCGAACTCAAAAGTCTATGGCGGCGAGGCCGAGATCACCGCGCGACCGATCCAGCCCCTGACCCTGACGGCCGGCGTGTCGTTGCTACACGCCAAGTACGGCGACTATTTCAGCGAGGGACAGGACTTCACCGGCAACCGGCTGCCGCAGTCGCCGAGCGTGACCTTCAACACGTCCGCCACCTATGTGGCCCCGCTGGCCAACGGATCGTCGATCGTGGCCAATGTCGACGCCAACTATTCATCCAAGGTCTATTTCGACAACTCCAACGCCCCGCGCCTGTCGCAAGACGCGGTGTGGGTCGCCGGGGCTCAGGTCAGCTGGCGCTCGCCGGACCGGAAGATCGAGGCCGGGGCCTTCGCCCGCAACCTGTTCGACAAGACCTATGTAGTGTCGATCTCCAACATCGACAGCCTGGGCGAGGACCTGCTCAGCATGAACCGCCCGCGCAGCCTGGGCGTCTTCCTGCGCTACCACTACTAGCTGGAGTTGGTCGGCGGCGGTCAATCTTGCTATCAGGATCGCATGGCAAGAAGCACCGCCGCGAAGACCAGCGCCAACAAGACCGCCGCACCGTCGCTGGACACCAAGTCCCGTCCCTCGCGGCGGCGGGGCAAGGACACGTTCGAGGTGATCCTGACCACGGCCGGCGAACTTCTGGCCGAGGTGGGGTTCGAGCGCTTGACGACCAACCTGGTCTGCGAGCGCGCCGGCCTGACGCCGCCGGCGCTCTACCGCTACTTCCCCAACAAGTACGCGCTGCTGAAGGAGCTGGCGCACCGGTTGATGGACGCCCAGGACAAGGTGGTCCTGGCCTGGCTCGAGGACGGCGGTATCAAGGCCGCCTCGCTGGAAGAGTCGGTCGCCAAGAACCGCGATCTGCAAAAGCAGGTCAACGCCATCACCCGCGACTTCCCGGGCGGCGACTGGATCTTGCGGGCCCTGCGCGCCCTACCGATGCTGCAGGAGGTGCGAACCACCTCGCGCGACATGGTCGCCCAGGCCCTGTTCGAGATCCTGAAGGCCGAGAACCCGCACGCCAGCGAAGATCGCCTGCGCACGGCCACACGCCTGACGACCCAGATGATGTACGCCGCCACCGAAATGGTCCTGGAGGAGCCGGACCAGGACGAGGACAAGATCAACGAAGAGATCTGCTGGATGGTCGGACTGTACTACCAGAACCTCACGCGGGCGACTTCGGCCTCAAGAGACTGATCAGCGCCAGGGCCAGGATCAGACAGGCGGCCGACAGGATCAACGCTCGCCGGACGGGTCCGTCGCCGACGACCATCGACGCCGCCAGCGGCCCGGCGCTGCTGCCCAGGAGCTGAGCCGCGCCCAGCTGCATCGAGGCGCGCCGTGTCGGGTCGATCCGGATCAGCAGCAGGGTCTGGAACGGCAGGGCGAACAGCCACAGGAACCCGAACGCCGCCACGCAGGCGGCGAACGGCAGACGGCCCGGTCCGCTCCAGAGCACCGCCAGGATGGTGGCGTTGAGCACGCCGACGCCGAGCAGCATCCGGGCCGGCGGAACGCGATCACCCACCACGGTGGCGGCCACCCCGCCCAGGACCTGCAGGCCCAGCGCCAGGGCGATCGCCATGCCCGACTCGCGCGGGGACAGGCCAGCCTGGGCCGCCAACGGCTCCAGATAGACCCACAGGGCCACGATGAAGGCCATCCACAGGAAGACCGCCGCAAGGCCGGCCAGGGCGCGGCTATCCAGGCGGCCGCCGTCCTCGTGCTTGGGCAAGGCGGCCAGGCGGTCGGGGCCGGTCAGCGCCGCCAGGGCGGCCAAAACGGAGATCACCGCCAGGCAGGTCAGGGCGCCGTTTACGCCGCCGTGGACCATGACCGTGGCCGGCAAGGTCGCCGCCAGCACCAGCTGGGCGAAGGTCTGCAGGGTGACGAAGACACCGGAAGCGCGCTCCGGTCGGGACGAGCGCGCGATCACCCCTATAGCCAGCCACAACATGACCCCGGCGCACGCTCCAGCCAAGGTGCGCACCAGGATGACGCCAACGCCGCTAACCAGCGTCGTGGCCATCATGGCACCGGCGTGCAGCAGGCAGACCAGCGCCATCTTCAGCCGGATGTTGGTCGGCTTTAGAAAAGCGGCCGCCAGCCCCGCCGCGACACCCAGGGCCATCAGCTCGACGGTGGCGGCCAGGCCGATCTGGGCCGTGCTGAGCCGCTCCTCCCGCTCCATCGCGCCCAGGATCACTGGCTGCAATCCGGCGATCAGCAAGGCCACGACCCCGACGGCCTGACTGATGGCGGCGTCCCACCTCGGCGGCGAGGCGACCGGGACCTGCGCGTCGACGAGCGCTTCTGAGACGCTCATCAGCGCTGACCGTAGGATTTGAAGCGCTGGAGGATCAGGTTCATCTCCTCGTCCGCCAGTAGCGTCGGGCCGCCGATCGCCAGCGTGCCCCAATAGACCGCCGCCTGTTCCTCAATCTCCTCGGCGATGGCCAGGGCGTAGTCGAGATTGGGCGCGGCGACGATCTGGCCATGATTGGCCATCAGTGTGGCGTAGCGGCCATCCAGCGCTTCGACCACGACCTGGGCCAGGTCCTCGGAGCCGAACGTGGCATAGGGCGCGACCGGCACGCTGGTCCCGCCGCTGACGGCGACCATGTAGTGAACCGCGGGGATCGGCTTGCCCGCGCAGGCCAGGATGGTGGCGTGCCGCGAATGGCAGTGGACCACGGCCCCGACATCGGGCCGGCGATCGAGAATGCCCTGGTGCATCCGCCACTCGCTGGACGGCTTCAGCGCGCCCTGCGCCGTCGAGCCGTCGGGCTGGACCAGCACCATGTGCTCGGGGACCAGGCGTCCGGCCGGAATACCGCTGGGCGTGACCAGCATCGCCTCGCCACACCGCGCCGAGACATTGCCCGAGGTGCCCCGGTTGAGCCCCCTGTCGTCCATCGCCTTCATGACCTCGGTCATGCGCTGGCGCAGCGCGCCTTCATCGACGGTCATCAGACGTCTCCGTTCAGGGTCATGGCGCGCATGGCCGCCTCGGTGGCTTCAAAGCTCTCCAGCTTTCCAAGGGTCGCCAGGCCCTGCGCCACCAGCGCCGCCGTGGCGGTGGCGAAGCGCGCGGCGGCCAGCGGCGGCCAACCCCGGTCCAGCGCCGCGATGAAGCCGGCGCAGTAGGAATCGCCGCAGCTGGTTGTGTCGATCGGCTTGATCGCATAGGCCGGCAAGGTCGTCCGTGCCCCGTCCACCACCACGACCGAGCCGAGCCCGCCGTTCTTGACCAGGCAGTTCCTGGCGCCCAGACTGATGAAGATATCGGCGGCGGCGAAGAGATCGTCTTGCCCCGTCAGCATCCGGGCCTCGGCCGCGCTAGGCAGGAAATAGTCCACATGCGGCAGGATCCGCTTCAGCTCATCCAGCGCGGAGGGCTGCGGCGAGATCAGGTCGCATGTCACGGTCGCGCCCGTTTCGCGCCCCGCCTGGACCAGGTCCGCGCCAGGACCGCCGTCGAGCCTTGGGCCGCCGATCCCGGCATAGTGCAGAAAGCGCGCCGACCTGGCCGCCGCCAGCGCCTGCGGCGTGGCCGCCGCCAACATGCCCGCGCCCAAGGCATGGAAATTTGGCCGCCGTCCCGCCGAGTCCACGGCCAGCACGGTCGTGGAACTGGGCAGGCCCGGCAGGGTCTCCAGCGCCCTCAGGTCCACCCCGGCTTCGTCCAGCGCCATGCGGATGAAGCGGCCGACCAGATCATCGCCCACGGCCGAGGCGAGGCTGACCGACATGCCCAGCTTGGCGGCGACCAGGGCGGCGCCCGCCGCCGTCCCCGCCGGGGCGCAGGCGATGCCTTCGATCAGGGTCGTCCCCTCCCCTTCAGGCAGGGCGTCGATGGCGCGCGCCACCACGTCCAGAGTCGTCAGTCCGATGCACGCCAAGCCGGTCTTCATGCCGCCCTCTCCCCGATACATTGACAGGCACTATGCCTCAGTCGATATGATAGTCAAAACTATCTTAAAGGCAGGGCGCCCGCATGACCTGGACGAACAGCAAGGACACCGCGCTGCGCGAGCGCGCCATGGCCGTGATCCCCAACGGCATGTACGGCCATCAGTCGGTCATGCTCTTGCCCGACGACTATCCGCAGTTCTTTGATCGGGCGGAAGGCGCCCATCTGTGGGATGTCGACGGCAACCGCTATATCGACTTCCTGTGCGGCTACGGCCCCAACCTGTTCGGCTACGGCCATGCTGGGATCAACGCGGCCTATGTCGAGCGGATGAAGCAGGGCGACACCATGACCGGGCCGGGCGCGGCCATGGTCGAGCTGGCCGAGGCGCTGACCGCTCAGGTCAGCCACGCCGACTGGGCGTTGTTCTGCAAGAACGGCACCGACGCCACCACCATGGCGATGATGATCGCCCGCAACTTCACCCAGAAGAAGACCATCGTCCTGGCCAAGGGCGCCTATCACGGGGCAGCGCCCTGGTGCACACCTTTGAAGAACGGCGTCACGCCGGCCGATCGCGCCAACCAGATCTTCTATGAGTACAACGACGTCGGAAGCCTGGAGGCCGCCGTGCGCGAGGCGGGCTCGGATCTGGCGGCGATCTTCGCCGCGCCGATCAAGCACGACACCTTCGTCGACCAGGAGCTGCCAAATCCCGAATACGCCCGCCGGGCTCGCCAGCTGTGCGATGAGCATGGCGCTCTACTGATCGTCGACGACGTCCGCGCCGGCTTCCGCCTGGCCCGCGACTGCAGCTGGTCTCTCGTCGGCGTCAAACCGGACCTGTCCAGCTGGGGCAAGGCGATCGCCAACGGTCACCCGATCTCGGCCCTGCTGGGCGCCGACATCGCCCGGTTCGCGGCGGCCACAATCTATGCGACCGGCTCATACTGGTTCTCGGCCGCGCCGATGGCCGCATCGCTCGCGACCCTCAAGCTGATCCGTGAAACCGACTATCTTGAGCGCAGCATCGCCTTGGGCGAGCGCCTGCGCGAGGGCCTCGACGCGGTCGCCAGCCAGAACGGCTTCGGCCTGCGCCAGACCGGGCCGGCCCAAATGCCCCTGATCATGGTCGACGACGACCCGACCGGGGCCAAGGGCTATTTCTGGAACAACGCGCTGCTCAAGCGCGGCGTCTACTTCCACCCCTGGCACAACATGTTCATCACCACGGCGATGACCGACGGGGATATCGACCACACGCTTCAAGCCGCCGATGACGCCTTCAAGCTGCTGAAGGCCGCCGGTCCGCTCGAGCCCGTCGCCAAGCTGGAGTTCATGCACTCTCTGGTCAGCTGACCCGCGTCCCATCGAGCGTCCCAAACCGACAAATCGTGCGTCGGTTTGGGATCAGCGCCGGTGATCTTGCCTGGGCCTTGTTCTCGACGTCGGACAGGTCCGGGCTGACGCGGTCAGAACTCCTCCCAACCCTGCGACGGCGCGGCAGCAGCAGCAGCGCCGCCGGGGCGGCCAAGGCCGGCGATCTTTGATTGCAGCATGGCCACGGGGTTGCGAGACGGCGCTTGTCGTTCCGCGCCGGCCGGTTGGGCCGCGACCGGCTTGGGCCGCGCCGTGACGGCTCGCTCCGCGCCTCGGCCCGTTTCAAAGCGGGCGACCAGGCCGGTCAATTGGCCAGCTTCGTTCCTGAGGCCGGCGGCGGCGGCGGTGGCCTGCTCGACCATGGCCGCGTTCTGCTGGGTCACCTGATCCATCTGATTGACCGCGACATTGACCTGGTTCAGCCCGGTGGACTGCTCCTGGGACGATTGGGCGATCTCGGAGATCAAGGTGTCGATCTGAGCCACCTTCTCGACGATGTCGGAAAGCGCCTGGCCGGTGGCCCCCACCAGCCTGACGCCACGCTCGACTTGTGAGGAGGAGTTGGCGATGAGGGTCTTGATCTCCTTGGCCGCGTCGGCCGAGCGCTGGGCCAAGGCCCGCACTTCCTGCGCGACGACGGCGAAGCCGCGTCCCGCCTCCCCCGCCCGCGCCGCTTCAACGCCGGCGTTCAGGGCCAGGAGATTGGTCTGGAAGGCGATTTCGTCGATCACGCCGATGATCTGCGTGATCTGACCCGAGCTCTGCTCGATCTCGGTCATGGCGGCCACCGCCTCTTCCATGACTTCGCCGGACTTTTCCGCGGCGATCTTGGCGCCGGACGCCGCGCCGGACGCCTCGCGGGCGCCTTCGGCGCTGCGCTTGATCGTCGCCGTGATCTCGTCCAGGGCGGCGGCGGTCTCCTCCAGGCTGGCCGCCTGCTGCTCGGTCCGACGCGACAGGTCATCGGACGCCGACGCAATCTCGTCGGACCCGGCGCGAATGGCGTCGGTCGAACCGGAAATGGCGCCCATGGCCTCGCGCAGGCTGTCGATCGCCCGATTGAAGTCCGACTTGATCTGGGCGTACTGGCCGTTGAACGTCGCGTCGATCCGGGCCGTCAGGTCGCCCTGGGCGAGCTTCGTCAGACTGGCGGCCAGGGCTTGAACGACCATGGCCTGCTCGGCCTCGTTCTGGCGGCGCTCGGCCTCGGTGCGTTCGCGGGCGGCTTCGGAGTCAGCGCGCAGCCGCTCGGCGTCGCCGGACAGAGCGCGGGCGGCCAGGCCGTTGTCCTTGAAGACTTGAACGGCCTTGGCCATCAGGCCGACTTCGTCGCCTCGCCCCTGGCCCTCGACCACTGTGTCGAGATCCCCGGACGCCAGGCGACGCATGCTGTCGCCGAGGCGGCGGATCGGCTGGGTGATGCTCGCACCCGTCATCCAGAGGGCGGCGCCGACGCCGATCGCGGTGCCCAGCACCGCGATTCCAAGCAGCGTCCAGCGCGTCTTGCTGACAGCGTCGCTCATCGCCTGCGATTGCGCGGCGCTCGCCTTGATAGTGGCGTCGACCAGCTGTGTGTTCGCGGCGCCAAACGCATCGACCAGCTTCGCCGCCGGGATCATCGCCTGGGCCGCCTCGGCGTCACGGTCTTCCAAGCCCAGCGCGATGACCTTGTCGAGCGCCGCCTTGGCCTCCGTGGCGTCCTGTGTGAGCACCTTGATCTGGTCGGTCGCCTCGGGGAGGCCTTCGCCGGCTTCCTTGAGGTATGTCTGTAGCTTGCCGTACGCCGTTTCGTACTTGGCCCGCGCCGACGCGCCTTCCGGCGATGCGCCGACGTAGAAGACGGACATGCTGGCCGCATAGCCCATCTGGTTCATCGCCCGATTAGCGCGCGCCATCTTGACCAGCGCTGGCCCCCGGACGTCGGTCATCACCGAATAGTCCGCATCAGTGGTCATCAACTGTTGGCCGCCAAAGCCGGCGATGCTCAGGCGATCAGGCCCAGCCCCAACATCATAGCGGCGATCTTGGCGCCAATCTTTACATTCTCAACAATTCGCATTGCGTGCCGCCCCACCTCCGGCGTCAGCAACACCGGGGCCGATACAGGTTGTTTACAAGATATTTGCTCTACTCATACTTGACTTGAGGATTCTCATATATTGGCATCAATGACGTCAGCATTATCGTTAACAATACCTTACGATACTGTCTCGATATCTAGCCGCGGCGGTAGGACGCAGGCCTTCAGGCGCCGCACCGCCGCCCCCCCAATGTGAACGCGCGGCGCATACGCCAGTGCGCGACTGAATCAGTGGTTTTCGTGGGTCAGAACCGTCTCGGGCTCAACGAGACGCAACTGATCCAAGCCGACGCGGCCGACCGCCGAAGTGACGCGGATCGTGTGCCGCCCGGGGCTCAGTTCCGGCCCGACGGTCGCCTTCAGCAGGTTATCGAGCACGCCCTGGGCCCATGCCGGCGAGCCGACGGCGCGCGGCCAACGCACGCGCTCGGGCGGAGCGCCGTCGATGCTGACCTCCGCCTCGATCTCCTTGGCCTGGCCATCGGGGAAGATCGGCAGGACGCCCAGTTGCAGGCGACGACCGCTGGAGGCGACGTCGACCTGGAAGGTCAAGGTGGCGCCCTTGCTGTCCGCGACCATCACCCCGCGCCCCCGCCCCAGGCCTTCGACCAGGCGCCAGCCGGTGTTGGCGGTGAAGGCCTCGGCTTCGATGATCGGTTCTTCGGTTCGCGTGGGGGCGTCGACCACCGCCAGAAACTTCGCCGGGTCGGCGGTCAAGCCTGCGCCAGGCAACGGAATGGAGCGCGCGCGGTAGATCCGCCACTGGCTATCGGCCGGCTCCTCGGGCATCAGCCAGCGCCACTTGCCGCCCGCGATCCGCTCGTTGAAGCGCGTGGTCAAGGCGTTGATCTCGGCCTGGGCCAGCACCGCCGCCCCGCCGGCCGAGCGCGCCATGGCCTGATCGCTGTCGATCAGCTCATTGTAGCGTTCCGCCGCGAAGAACCGCATGTTGGCGGCCGCTGAGATCCGGATCGGGAACTCGACGAGCTCGAACCAGGCGTCGGAAAGTTCGGGCGGAACCCGTTGTCCCGTCGCCTGCGTCTCGGTGGCCAGCCGACGGAACGCCCGCAGGCGGTCGTTCACTTGGGCGGGCGTATAGCTGCTGAGGTGACGGCTCTCGGCCTGGGGCTGCCATTCCAGATGTTCGGGACGGCGCTCGAAATTCAGCCGGTAATAGGTGTCGAGCAGTTCTGCGGTCTTGGCCGAGAGGTCCGGCCCCAGGTTGCGCGCCGTCCAGTCTTCCAGGAACTGGCGCTGGGTGCGACCGCGCAAACGATCGATATCCCAGGCCATCTCGAGGAAGTGGCTGGTTCCAATCTCGGCGGGCTTGATGTCGCCGACATTGGCGATCCAGACATTGCGCGCGCCCTTATCCCAGGCGTGGATCATCTCCTCCTGCACCAGGGCCGGCGGCGTCGTGGCCAGCCAGAGATAGGCCAGCGGATAGCCGAGGTAGGACAGGTGATAATAGACGCCCGCCCCGCCCTTGCGCCCGGCCTCCTCGGCGCTGGCGAACTGTCGGATGTAGCCGAAATTGTCATCGGGCCAGACGATGGTGACATCGTCGGGGACCTTCACGCCGGCGCGGTAGATCTCCAGCACCTCTTTATACGGCACGAAGATCTGCGGGACCTTGGCGGTGTCGGTCGAGACCTCCCGGCTCAGGATCTGACGCTGGTCGCTGATGATCTTGTCGAGCAGCGCCACCTTTTCCTGCATCGTCTTGGGTCCGACCATGCCGGTGTCGTGGATGCCGCGCATGCCGACGGTCCACAGGCTTTCATAGGGCGCATTGGCCTTGGCGCGCTCGTCCCAATAGGCTTTCACGCCCTCGGGATTGGTCGCGTAGTTGAACTTGGCCGGATCGTCCTTCCACTCGCCGACATTGTTGCGCAGCATGGCCTCGGCGTGGGACGAGCCCATGACGATACCGTATTCGTCAGCTAGCTTGGCGTTGGCCGGGTCATCATTGAACGGCGCTGTGGTGTGGTGCATGGCCGGCCACAAGGTGTTGGCCTTCAGGCGCAGCAGCAAGGTGAAGATCCGGCGATAGGTCTTCGGACCGATATCGCCGCGCTGCGGGTCGAAGGTCTTGGCGGCCCAGGGATAGAGGCCCCAGTCCTCGTCGTTGACGAAGATCCCGCGATAGCGCACCGACGGCGGGCCGAAACGCTTGGCGCCCGCGCGGACGAACAAAGTATCGCGATGCTTTGGGGTGACGTCAGCCCACCAGGCCCACGGCGAGACGCCCATCTGCTGAGCCAGTTCATAGACGCCGAAAGCCGCGCCACGGCGATCACTGCCGATCACGACCACGGCCTTGTCGACGCCGGGCAGCGGACGATCCAGCGTCGTGATGACGAAGCTCTCCCAGGCTCCCTTCAGGCGCGAGACGTCGATACGGCCCGAAGCGACCAGCCGGTCGATCATGGCGCTATGACCCAGCGTACCGACCAGAATGGCCGTGCCGCCTGTCGCCTCGCCTTTAACAGGCGCGACTTGTCCGGTGACGGTCTTGATGTCTTCAGCCAGGTCCTCGGCCGCGTGCCGCACGACGCGGGCGTCGGCGGAGTCGACGACGATCGTCGGCGCCTTGCCCGGCGCGACCAGTGCGAAGCCGCCGCGTGTCGGCCCATCGCTGAAGATGGCCTCGGCCTTGACGGGATCGGGCGCCTTGGCCGCGAGGGCGCCGAGCGGCCAAAGCGCCGCCGCGAGAAGACATCCCGCCAGTCGCGGCCACGACGCCTGCTTGCCCATCATCGTCTTCCTGCTTCCGTCCCTGGATCTTGTCATTGGTGGTCTATCCGCACCCGGCCTCAGGGACCGATCGCGCGCCCCACGACGGCCTGAAAGTCCTTCAACGGACAGTCGAACGCCGGTGTCGCGGTGCTGCAGCCGGGGATGAAGACCGGCGCGGCCAGCGGTGGCGTCGTCAGCGACAGAGGAGTCGCGGCGCGCAGTTGCTCCAGGCTTTGCCCCGTGAAGCGCGCCCGGATCACCCGCACGCCGTCGGCCCGACGCCAGCGTTCGAAGACGAGCGCTCCGCCCGGCTGGATCTGGTTGGGTTGATAGCCGGGCAGCGTCCACTCGGCGCGCAGCAAGCCCCCCAAGCTCGCCAGGGTGCCGTCGTGTCCAGCGATCACCACCAGCTTGGCGTCCTGAGGTCCGATCGCTGTGGCGGAGGCGCCATCGCCGTCCTCCAGCGTGGCCAGCAGTCGGCCAGCCAGATGCCCTGCCAGGATCTTGGCCACGTAGGGTGTGCGCAGGCGCAGATCGAACTCGGCCTGATGAAGGAAGAAGACGCGCGTCAGCATGTCTTCGTCGACGCCCTTCCAGCCCAGGGCGGTGAAGTCCCGCCCGTCGGCCCAGGCCATCAGCAGGCTCTCGGTGACGCCCGAAGCGAAGGCTTCAGGACCCGTCAGCTCGGCCATCTCCCCATTTTCGGCGAAACCGGGTCGAGAGGCCGTAGCCCGACGCTTGCCAGCCACGGGGGGGCAAGGCCCCTTGGCGCACTGCATGAGAAAGGCGTCGAGCGTCTCGACCTCCTGGCGGTGGCTCCCGCTCCACGCCGTGAGGTCGCCGCCGGCTCTTCCGGCCACCGCAGCGCGCGCCAAGGCGGCGTCCGCCTTGACGACGCCTGCCTTCACCGGTTCGAACATCGGGTCGTCCGTGCCCTCGCCGACAGCATGGACGTCGACCGCGCAGCCTGGCGCGATCGTCCGCGCATAGGCCCGCGCCGTGGCGATGGTCCGTTGGGTCTGGTTGGCCCAGAAATAGGTCTGTCCGCAGTCACCGGACTTCAGCAGGCCCTGCGCCACGTAGAGCTGGCGATAGTAGGCGCCCATCTGCTCGATCAGCTGGCCGCCGCGCGCGGTCAGGTGACCGGCCGGAACCTCGAAGCGCGGCCACGGACGGGCCGAAGCCTCCTCGAGCCGCTCTGGCGAGGACATGGCCGCGCGGACGCCATGGCGGCTAAGGATCACCACCTTCTCGAGGTGATCTTCCGACGCGCCGGCGGCAGCCGACACCGACGGCGCCAGCATCAGCAAGACGGCGCAGAGACGCGCGAAATGAGACATGCAGGCCCCTACAGCTTCACGACCACGCCACGCCGATACATGACGTAACCCAGCAGCCAGCAGAGCAGCGTGTAGGCCAGCGCGCAGAGCAACGAGCCCAGCGCGCCGGGCGCCATGGCCTGAAAAACATGGACGCCGATCCAGTTGTAAATCCCCACGCCGGGCGCGACCTCGATCATGCCCAGCACGACGACGAACAGCTCCGAGAACAGGTAGATCACCAGAGGGTTGAGGCCGAACACCTCGAAGAAGCGGGTGAAGGCGTTTGTCCCCTTCCCTTCCAGAGCCAGGGTCAGCCCCGCCAGCAGCAGGAAGTCGATCCCCACCGTCAGCAGGACGAAGCTGCCGGTCCAGAGCTTCTTGGCGATCGGGAAGGCCAGGCCCCAGGCCAGGCCGGCCAGGACCAGCGTCGCGCCAATCAGGACCATGCGCCTGACGGCTTGCCGCGCCTCGGACGCCGCCCTCAGCAGGCGCGCGGCCAGATAGCCGGCCAAGACGTTGACCGTGGCCGGCAGCGCGCCGAGCAGGCCTTCGGGATCGAAGCCGGCGTCCTTACGGTAGAGATGGTTCTGGCCGATCAGGAAGAGATCCAGATGCGTGCCGGCGTTGCCCAGCTTGGACAACGGCGCCGCAGGATCTCCAAAGACGAGAAGGATCGCCCAGTAGCCCAGCAGCAATACGGCCGACAGCACGACGATCAGACGCGGCGACAGCCAGCGCACGGCGAAGGCGGCCAGCATGTAGCAGAGGGCGATGCGCTGAAGGACGCCGGTCACCCGGGTCTCGGAAAAGGGGCTCGGAACCCAGTGCCCATCGACCTTATGGACGAACGGGAACCAGTACATTAGGAAGCCCAGCAGAAAGATCAGCGCCGTTCGCTTCAGCACCTTGACCAGGAAGTCGTTGAGCGGGATCGGCCGCGAGAAGGCGAAGGCCATCGAACAGCCGACCGCGAACAGGAACGACGGAAACACCGCATCGGCCGCTGTGAACCCGAACCACGGCGCGTGGACCAGCTGGGTGTAGGCCTTCGCGCCCGGCCCCGCCGTATTGACGACGATCATCAAGAAGACGGTCAGCCCTCGGAAGACGTCTAGGGACAGGAAACGGGCGGCGGGCTTGCTCATACGGTCTTCTCCCCGCCCTGACCGATGCGTGCGATCAGGGTCTTTATCTCGCCGATCGGGTCGGCGGGCTTTTCGCGGCGATAGGCCACCTCGGCCTCGACCCAGTCGCGCTCCCAGGCGATGCTGGCGCGCACGGCGGCGGCCTCGTCGAAGTCCCCCGTCCCCGCCGCCTTCAGCGTATCGAAGAACAGCGACCAGCGCGGCAGGTAGAAGCCGCGATAGAGCCCCTGCCAGGCCTTGGAGGCATAGTCGTTGAGGTTGCCCTGCCCGCCCCAGACCGTGACCTGCGCCTTGGCGTTGGCGACGTAGGCCGACGCGTCGGCCGGCGTGTCGCCATAGGCGCGGGCGTCCTCGATCCACGTGGCCAGGGTCTCGGGCTGGACGCCCAGAAGCTTGTCGATCGACAGCGCCAGCGCCTCGATCTCGGCGCGCGCCTGGTCGCCCGCAGCGACATCACCACGCCGATAGGCGGCGACAGCGGCCTGCAGCAGGTCGTCGATCTTCATCGTCGCCAGGTGACGGGTCGCGTCAGTCAGGTCGAGCACGAACAGCGGCTCGTTCGCATAGGCGGGCGCCAGCGCCGCAAGCGCCTTGACGGCCGCCTCCAGCTTGGCGCGGTCGCCCGGATGCGGCGGGAACGCGCCAATCGTCGCCGTCGGGCGCTTGAAGAACAGATAGGCCCCGGCCTTGCTGTTCCACCAGCGCGGCGACCAGTAGCGGGTCGAATAGGCGCCCTGAACCAAAAGGGTCATGGCCGCATCCAGCTCGGGCGATGTCTTGCCGTAGCGCGAGCGGGCATAGGTCGACAGCCAAGCCGCACCACTCTCCTGCCCCGCGCCCCAGGCCAGATCGTAGACAGCCTCATAGACGATCGAGTTGTTGTGCAGCCCTTCGGGGAACATGCCGAAGCCGGACAGCTTGCCCGTCTCCGGACTAGTCGCGATCCCCGCGATGTCCTGGCGGTAGTAATCCAGGTCGCCATAGACCGGATTGCTGCCGCCGTAGTTATGGACGTAGCCGTAGATCCACGGCTTGCCGCCGAAGGCCTTGGCGTTCTTCCAGACGGCCGGATAGCGGTCGTTGCCGATATCCAGGATCATCAGCTTGTCGTCGGGAACCTGGCTCAGATAGGCCGAAATCGCCGTAGGATTCCAGAAGTGGCTGTCGGCGCCGAACAACCAGCCCTGCATCACCCAGACCGCGTCGGGCCGGGCCTGGCGGATGGAGTCGTAGATCGCCTTGCCATAGGCAGCCAGGCGTTGGGCCTTCAGCGCCGGATCCACCTCGACCTTGGTCTTGGTCGCCGCCGTATTGGCGGTCCCGTCGCCATAGGCCGCGTCGCGGGCGTCCGCGCCGTCGGCGTTGATCGGCGGCAGCATCTCGTTGAACGAGTCGGCCAGGTAGTAGGTCCCGGCCCCGTAGGTCTCCGTGTACAGCGCCAGGAACCGGGCGGCGATCTTGGCGAACAGCGGATCGGCCGGGTCCAGCCAGTAGGTCTCGTGGAAGCCTTCCCACGGCCGCATGCGATAGATGCGAGCCTTCGGGTTCTTCTGGGCGAAGGCCTTGGGAACATAGCCGCCGAAAGCCGGCAGGATCGGGGTCATGCCCAGCGACCGCATGCTGCCGAGAATCTTGACCTGTAGGTCCTTTTTCTTGTCGATCCAGGCGGCGGGCAACGGGGCGCGGTAGCCCTCGATGTTGCCCATGCGGTGCCAGGGGGTGAAGGCCGGCCCCGAGAAATAGTCGGACAGCTCGGCCTCGCTCAGACCGAACTCGCGCCATAGCGCGCGCCAGACATATTCCTGCCCCTCCATGGCCAACGGCATGTCGACGCCGTGCGCCGCCATCCAGTCGATCTCGCGGGTCCAGCGTTTCCAGCCCCACCAGGGCGTCGTGTAGCCGTAGGTGCAGGTGTTGAGATAGGCGCGATGCCGGAACGGGCTCTCGACCTTGCCGCTGGCGACGGCGGGCAAGGCGCCGCCCTGGGCGACCCGGTCGCCCTCCCAGCTGACATGGGCTAGGCCCGACTGACGCAGATAGGCATAGGCCCCGCGCACCAGGGCCACGGGGCTGTCGCCGGAAATGGAAACCTTCCCGGCGCCGCTGTTTACGGAATACCAGGGCCGATCACCGCCAGGCTTCAAGCTCAGCGCGGCCCCCGTCAGGCGCTTGCCGAACAATCGCTCTAGGCTCGCCCGCGCGGCTGCGGCGCCCCTGCTCGTGGGGGCGGCGAAGGCGGACGGGGCCATGCTCGCCGCGGCGGCGAGGGTCAGGGCCTGTCGTCGGTTCAAGAAGCTGGTCATCGGCGGCAGGATCTATGGAAAAGGACGCCCGCCGCGCAGGAGAGTACGGCGGGCGCCAGGGATAAGGCCTTGTCCGTCCGACGGACAAGGCCGGGAAGGACGCGGCGCTCGGGGAGGAAGAGAGCGCCGCGCCGAACGCGTTACATCTTGTATTGGAACGACAGGTAGTAGCTCGGCCCCGTCGCCGACGACATCTGCCAGCGGCTGGAGTCGCCCAGATAGGCCTTCTCCTGCGCGTTGTTGATGTTCATCGCCGCGAAGGCGAAGCTCAGGTGTTCGTTGAAGTTGTAGCCCAGGTTCAGGTCGAGCTGGGTGCGCGCCTTGACCGTGTGACCCAGCGGACCAGCGAAGAAGCTCTCCACCGAGGTCTGGTCATAGGCGCTGCGGTAGTTGGCCGACAGACGGGCGCTGAAGGTCTGGTTTTCCCAATAGACCGTGCCGTTGGCGGTGTGCTCCGAGAGGTTGGCCAGACGGAAGCCCGTCGTCGAGGTCGCCGGATTCACGTGGGTGTAGTTCGTGATCAGACCGAAGCCCTTGATCGGCAACCAGGCGTCGAACGACTGTTGCCAGTTCAGTTCGTAGCCGTGGATGTCGACCGTCTTGTCGTCATTGAAGCTCTGGGTGATCGAATAGGTGTCGCCCGCGCCAGAGACGCAGACGCCAGTGGCGTCCTTGGACAGCGAGACGCCTTCATACGAAGCCGGGCAGATGACCGACGTGAAGACGCCGTTCTTGACCTTCTTCGAGAAGTAGCCAGCGGACAGGCCATTGCCTTGGCCGTAGTACCACTCGAGGGTCAGGTCGATCTGGTTGGCCGTCATCGGATCCAGATCGCCTTGGCCGATCGAGATCGTGTTGACCTTCTTGCCCGTGGTGTCGGTCGTGGTGGTCTTGGTGGTGGCCAGCTGGTTGTTGGAGTCGATGATCGGACGCACCAGCACCTTGGCGGCGGCGAAGCGCAGCAGCAGGTTGTCGGTGAGGTCCAGGCTGAAGTTGGCCGACGGCAGGATGTTGTCGTACGACTTCTTGGTCGTGTAGGTGCCCGCGATCAGCTTGACCTCGGTGTTCAGCGGGTTGGCCGCCCCGCCGACATAGCCCTTCACCGTCTGGTCAGTGCTTTCGCTGCGGACGCCCACATTGCCGCGGAACGTCTTCGACAGCACTTCGCCCTTCAGGTTGGCCATGGCGTAGAACGAGGTCAGGTCACGCTCGACGCGGAAGCTGCCCGACGGGTCGAACGCGCTGTACACCGAGACGCCTTGGGCCTTGAGCGCGTCGCGATAGGCTTGCAGGTTAGGCGACACCCAGGCGGCTGGCAGGGTGTTGTCGCCGTCCAGGAAATTCGTGATCGAAATGCCGGTCGCGGCCATCGTCGGCGAGTAGGACGCCGGGATGCTGTTCTGGCCGTCCCGACGGATCACGTTCCGCTTGAGCACTTCGTGGCGGATCTTGGCGCCAGCCTGGATGGACTCCAGCACGCCCCAGTCGAGGAAGCGCTTGGCGTCGAATTGGCCGGCGTCCTCATACGAGTCGATCGAGCGATAGGCGCCGTTCGGGTAGGTGTTCCGGATCAGGGTGGCGGTATTGTACTGAGCCGTGTCGGTCAGCGGCGACGACGTCGTGAAGACGATGTTGCTCGGGTTGCTGATGTCGAGCGTGGCGCTCGGGATGTTGATCCCGAGGATCGCCGCCTCTTCGTTATGCTTGGCGCTACCGCGCGAATAGTGACCTGTGGCCTTGAAATCCCAGTTCTCGATGCCCGTGTAGTGGACGTTGGCCGTCAGGGCGCCGGTCGACTGCGGGCGGTTTTCGAACTGGTGGTTGTTCTCCAGGCGGAAGTTGTTCACCTGCACCTTGGTCGACGTGCCGTTGGCCACCGTGACCGGCACGACGTTCGAGGCCGAAGGCGTCGTGAACAGGAAGACCTGCTGGTGAAGGTCCTGGGTCGTCTTGTCCTTGGCGTAGGTGGCGATCAGGTCCATCTGCAGATCGCTGGTCGGCTTGAACTGGATCGCGGTATTTACCATCGAGCGCTTGGTCTCGCGGTCGATGCGGCGATAGCGCGGGCGCGCCGGGGTGTAGACGTTGTTGGCGACGGTCCAGCGGTCCATCCACAGATAGTCGCCGCGGTCCTTCAGCTCTTGGTAGCCGCCGCCCAGGAAGAAGCCCAGCTTGCCGTCGAAGAAGTGATCGACATAGGTCAGGCCGAACTTGCCGGTGGGATTGCCGCCGATCAGGTCCTGCTTCTGGGCCTTGCCGGCGATGATGATCTGGCGGCCCTTCACGTCGAAGGGGTGCACGGTGTCGATATTGACGGTGCCGGCCAGGCCGCCCGCGTCCATCTCGGCCGTCGGCGACTTATAGACCTGGATACCCGAGGCCAGCTCGGTCTGGATGACGTCGTAGCGGAAGCCGTCGGTGAAGTTCGAGCTCTTGAAAGCCTGACCGTTGACGGTGGTCAGGGCGTACTGCGGACCCAGGCCGCGGATGCTGAGGGTCGAGCCACGGCCGTTGATGTTGGAGATCTGCACGCCGGGAATGCGCTGGATGGCTTCGGCGATGTTTTCCGACGGGAACTTGCCGATGTCCTCGGACGAGATGCCGTCCGAGACGCGCACGTCCTTGCGCTTGACCTCCAGGGCGGTGGCCAGGCTCTTGCGGAAAGCGGTGACGATCACTTCATCGACGGACTCGGCCGCCGGGGCCGGTGCGCTCTGAGCCAGGGCGGCGTCGGCGAAACAGGCGCCGGCCAGCAGGGCGAGCACGAAGGCCTTGCGGCGGGCATGTGAAACGTTGAACTGACGATTGATCATAGTGTTATTCCCCCTTTTTCGAACCGGTCGACGTGATGCGACCCGGCGGCTCGTCGGCAAACATGATGCAGACCATTTTAGAACCTCTTCGGACTGCGTACGAAGAGACGATAGAGCGTCGAGTGAAGCCGGCGCAAAACTGTAAGTCGTTTGTTTTTCTGAACTTTGTAAGGCGTACGATCCTTGGGCATCGCTGATTGCGGGCTATGTGGACCGAGGTCTGAGAAATCTTCGATTTATCGTTTCTTTTTAGTCGGTTAGCTTGACATTCTCCCCTCCTGACTGCGCCAGATGCAATACCAATTCAATGCCTTTTTTGCGACCACTCCGACGGCGCCCTCGATCCCATCGCAGCCGAGGCGAGAGAACGGGCCCTGACGCTCACGCCAGACGTGCGGGCGCCGGCTAGGTCAGACATTTGACAGCCTCTCCGACCCGCTCGGCGTCGGGGCCGAGGACGAGGTGGACGATGTGGTCGCCGATGCGGACGAGGCCGCGGGCGCCGAGGGTCTTCAGGGCCGGCTCGTCCAAGGCGGCCTGGTCGGCGACGACCAGGCGCAGGCGGCTGGAGCAGGTTCCGACGGACTTCAGGTTGGCCGCGCCGCCGAGGGCGACCAGCAGCGCCTTGGCCTTGCGGTCGTCGTCGATGGTCGGCAGCGCGGAGGGCGCGGGCTTGGCGGTGACCGTCGGCTTGGCTTGCGCCGGCGCTCCCCCGATACCCTGGTTCAGGGCCGCGCGGATCTCGCCGGCCACGCCGTCGGCGATGGGGCCGAGCACGACCTGCAGCGCGTTGGCGGAGGGCTTGACGATCCCGCGCGCGCCCAGGGCCTTCAGGGCCGGCGCGTTGACCGCGTCCTGGTCGACGACGATCAGGCGCAGACGGGTGGTGCAGGCGTCGACGGTGGTGAGATTGCCCGCGCCGCCCAGGGCCGCCACGAAGTCCGCGCCGCGTCCGCCGCCGGTGGTGACGGTCTCGACGGCGACAGTGTCCTCGTCCTCGCGGCCCGGGGTCTTGAGGTCGAACTTCTGGATGAAGAACCGGAACAGGCCGTAATAGACCGCGCCATAGACAAGGCCGACCGGGATCAGCAGCCACGGGTTCGTGGCCTTGCCGAAGTTCAGGACGTAGTCGAACAGGCCGGCCGAGAAGGTGAAGCCCAGCTTCACGTTCAAGAGGTTCATCAGCGCCATGGCCACGCCCGTCAGCACCGCGTGCACGGCAAAGAGCACGGGGGCCAGGAACATGAAGCTGAACTCGATCGGCTCGGTCACGCCCGTCAGGAACGAGGTCAGGGCCAGCGAGAACAGCATGCCGCCGACGGCCTTTTTCTTCTCGGGCCGGGCGGTGTGGTACATGGCCAGGCAGGCGGCCGGCAGGCCGAACATCATCACCGGGAAGAAGCCGCTCATGAACGCCCCGGCGCTGGGGTCGTCGGCGAAGAAGCGGCGCAGATCCCCGGTCGCGCCGTGATAGTCGCCGACCACGAACCAGGCGATATTGTTGAGCACATGGTGCAGGCCGGTGACGATCAGGATCCGGTTGAGGAACCCGAACACCAGCAGGCCGATCTCGCCCGAGCCGACCACGGCGCGGCTGGCGGCGTCGACCGCGCCGTTGATGCCGTCATAGCCCAGGCCAATCAGTACGGCCATGACCAGGCCGGCCAGGCCCGCGATCATCGGCACGAACCGCCGGCCGCTGAAGAAGGCCAGATATTCCGGCAGCTTGAAGGTCGAGAAGCGGTTGTAGAACAGCCCGCCGATCACGCCCGAGAGGATGCCGATCGGGGCGCTCAGCTTGGCCAGGGCCTTGGCCTTGTAGGCCGCGCCCGCCAGGTCGGCATGGGCCTTGACGAGGTTGGCCGTGACCTCGGCCGGGACGTGCAGCAGGGTCTTGGCGCCCTCGGTGGCGATCAGGAAGCAGACGACACCGGCCAGGCCGGCCGCGCCGTTGTTCTCGCGCGCCAGACCCACGGCGACGCCGATGGCGAACAGCAGGCCGAGGTTGGAGAAGATCGCGTCGCCGGCGGCGGCCATGAAGCCGATGTTCAGCAGGTCGGGCTGGCCCAGGCGCAGCAACAGGCCCGCCACCGGCAGCACCGCGATCGGCAGCATCAGGGCCCGGCCCAGGGGCTGGAGGATCTCGAGCGGAGACTTCATGGGCGTCAGGCTCCTGCCCCAATAGAAAGATGAGACTTCACGAGGGCCCGGACCGCCTCGGGAGACGTCTGGCCCAGCGCCTGCCGGGCCAGGTCACGACAGGCCTCGAGCGAGAGGCCGCGCACGCGGGCCTTCACCTCAGGGGCGATCGAGGCCGTGGTCGACAGCTCCGTGACGCCCAGGCCCAGCAGGATCGGCGTGGCGGCGACCTCGGAGGCCAGCCCCCCGCAGACGCCGACCCAGCGCTGATGCTTCTGCGCCCCACGGCAGGTCTGGTCGATCATCCGCAGCACCGCCGGATGCAGGGCGTCGATGCGGGCGGCCAGCTCCGGATTGCCCCGGTCCATGGCCAGCACATATTGGGTCAGGTCGTTGGTGCCGATCGACAGGAAGTCGGCCTCGGCGGCGAGCAGGTCGGCGGTGACGGCGGCGGCGGGCGTCTCGATCATCACGCCAAGCTCGACCCTGTCGGTGACGCCCAGCTCGCGCTTGGCCTCTTCCAGCACGGCGCGGACGGCGCGCAGCTCGTCCAGGCTGGCGATCATCGGGACCATGATCTTGCATTGGCCGAAAGGTCGAACGCGCAGGATGGCGCGCAGCTGGGTCTTCAGCAGGTGCGGCCGCCACAGGCTGACGCGGACGCCGCGCAGGCCCAGCGCCGGGTTCTCCTCGGCCGGGATCGGCAGGTAGGGCGCGGCCTTGTCGCCGCCGACGTCCAGCGTGCGGATGATCAGCGGCCGGCCCTCAAGAGCGTCGGCGATGGCCTGGTACTGGCGGGCCTGCTCGTCCTCGTCCGGCGGGGTGTCGCGCTCCAGGAACAGGAACTCGGTGCGGAGAAGACCGCAGCCTTCCGCGCCATGGGCCACGGCGGCCAGAGCGTCGCTGACCGAGCCGGTGTTGGCGAACACCTCAATGCGGACGCCGTCCTGGGTGACACACGCCTCGTGGGCGGCGGCCTGGGCGGCGGCGCGGCGTTCCTGGCGTTGGGCCAGGGCGGTCTGGGCGGCTTCCAGAGCGGGCGCATCGGGCGCGACCCGCAAGGTCCCGCCGTCGGCGTCCAGGATCAGCGCGGCGCCGTCCTTGACCTTCAGCAGCGCGCCGCCAAGGGCCACCAGCGCCGGGATACCCATGGCCGCAGCCAGGATCGCCACGTGCGAGGTCGGACCGCCGCGCGCGGTGGCGAAGCCCGCCACGGCGGCGGGATCCACGCCCATCAACTGCGAGGGCAGCAGTTCGTCGGCCAGCAGGATCGAACCGGGCGGCAGGACCGCGCCTTCGTCTTCTTCGCCAGTGAGCGCGCGAAGGACCTGGCGCTCGAGGTCGACGAGGTCGTCTACGCGCTCGGCCAGGCGGCGGTCGCCCAGGCCGCGCAGGGCTTCGACATAACCGCCGACCGCCGATCGCCAGGCAAAACCGGCGCTCTTGCCTTCGCCGATCAGGCGGCGGGCGCCGGCGGAGAGTTCAGGATCTTCGAGGAAGGCCAGGTGGGCGCCGAGAATCGCCTTGCGGGCCTTGTCGCCTTTGGCGGCGTTGGCTTCGATCTTCGATCGGACGGTGTCGAGGGCGGCGGCCAGAGCGGCCTCCTCGTGGGCGACGCCTTCGCCGGCTTCGCGCACGACGATGTCGGCGGCGGACAGGCGCACGGCCTTGCCGATCGCCAGGCCCGGCGCGGCCAGCACGCCCTTCAGCACGCCGTCGCGCGGCAGTTCGGCCGGCGCCACAGGCGCCTCGATCACGACGGGCGCGGCGCTCTGGACGGCCACCGGACCGCCCTCGCCCATGCCGCCTTCGATCAGTTCGGCCACCGCCTGGATCGCCGCCTCGGCGTCCAGGCCCGAGGCCACGACCTGGATGGCGTCGCCATGGCGGATGGCCAGGGACATGACGCCCACCGGGCTCTTGGCGCTGGCGCGGCGGTTGCCGATGACCAAGGCGACCTCGGCCTCGAACTGGCGGGCCGTCTCGGCGATGCGGGCGGCGGGACGGGCGTGGATGCCGTGGACCAGCGGCACGACGACCTCGCGCGATATCTCGCCGGCAGCCGTCGCGCTCTGCACAACCGCCCCGCCGATCGGCGACAGCTCCATCAGGAAGTCGCCGACACTCAGCGCGCGGTCCTGGTCGCGACGGACGATCTGGAAAGCGTCCAGATTGGTGATCACCACCGGGGTGATCAGGCTGCGGGCCTTCTGGGCCAGCAGGTCGAGGTCGAAGCCCAGCAGCCTGTCGCCGACCGTCACGCTCTGGCCGTCCTGGACGAAGACACTGAAGCCTTCGCCGTTCAGGGCCACCGTCTCCAGCCCCACATGCATCAGGATCTCGGCGCCGTTGGCCGCGCGCAGCGTCACGGCGTGGCGGGCGCGATGCACGCTGACAACCACCGCGTCGCACGGCGCGTGCAAGGTCGAGCCAAACGGATCAATCGCCAGCCCATCCCCCAGCATCCGCTCGGCGAACACCGCGTCCGGCGTCTCATCCAGCGGCGCAATCCAGCCGTTCAGCGGCGACGACAGCACCAATCCCGACATTGCAACCGCCCCCCTTTTTCGCGCTGCCGACGCGGCCCCTAAGCCGTCGACGAGGCAATACAGTCCAAATTAATACCATTTGGCAAGGCCAATTACGATAATGGCAAGGCCACTCTTGTTTTGCCTCCAAAATTACCAGATACGGAGCGGGCATTGACGTAACGGGATGACATACCCCCTCACATCGAGGCAAATAGGACTTACATTGGTATCGTACGACGCGAGCGATCTGCCTCCGCGTCGCTCAGATGGAGGAGCCGCGAACGCCGTGTCCCTATCCCAGCGCATAGGCTTCGCCCACGGCGCGGATTCCGCGCCGCTCTATCTCCAGCTTCAGCGCGCCCTGCGCGAGGCCATCCAGCTCAAGATGCTCGTGGCCGACGACGCCTTGCCGCCCGAACGCGAGATGGCGGAGGACTTTTCCGTGTCGCGGATCACCGTTCGCAAGGCTCTGGAAGGTCTGGTGAGCGAAGGCCTGCTGACGCGCCGACAAGGCGCCGGCACTTTCGTCGCCGCGCGTGTGGAGAAGAACTTCTCCAAGCTGACCTGCTTTACCGAGGACATGCTCTCACGCGGCCGCAAGCCCCATAGCGAGTGGATAGACCGCAGCGAGGGCAAGGTGACGCCGGAAGAATCGCTGACCCTGGGCCTTTCGCCGGGCACGCCGGTTTACCGCTTCACGCGCATCCGCTACGCCGACGGCGCGCCGATGGCCGTGGAGTACACCACCATCGCCGCCTTCGCCCTGCCCTCCGCCAACGCTGTCGGCGACTCGCTCTACGCTGCCATGGCCGCGAGCGGCCATCGCCCTGCCCGGGCCTTGCAACGCCTGCGCGGCATCCTGATCACGCGCGAACACGCGCCCCTGCTCGGCGTAAAGCCCAAGGACGCCGGCCTGCTCGTCGAGCGGCGCGGCTTCCTGAAGGACGGCCGCGCGGTGGAAGTCTCCCATTCGTACTACCGAGGCGACGCCTATGACTTCGTCGCCGAACTCAATGATCAGTCCTGAGGAGTCATAGCTTGGAGACGACCGTCTTGACCCGTCCTGAGACCCCCGCGCCCGCGAGGTTGTCGCCTGAAGCCACGCGCATGTTCCTGGAAGCGGGCGAGGCCTCGGCGGTCGTGGCCGCGCAGCTGGCGGCCAACGCCGGCGCGATCGAGGCCCTGGCCGAGCGGCTGCGGGCCAATCCGCCGCGCGTGGTGGTGACCTGCGCGCGCGGCAGCAGCGACCACGCCGCCACCTTCGCCCGCTACCTGATCGAGACCAGGGCCGGGGTGCTGACCTCGTCGGCGGGCCTGTCGGTCAGCTCGGTCTATGACGCCTCGCCCAATCTGGACGGCGCGCTGGTTCTGGCCATCTCGCAGTCGGGCAAGAGCCCCGACCTGCTGGCCTCGGTGAAGGCGGCCAAGGCGGCCGGCGCCTATGCCGTGGCCCTGGTCAATGTGGTCGACTCGCCGCTGGCCCAGCTGGCCGACGCGGTGATCCCGCTGCACGCCGGTCCCGAGCTGTCGGTGGCCGCCACCAAGTCATATATCGCCGCCCTCGCGGCCATCACCCAGCTGATCGCCGCCTGGAGGCAGGACGATGAGCTGACCCAGGCTCTGGCGACCCTGCCCGACGCCCTGGCGCAGGCCTGGGCCCTGGACTGGACCCCGGCCGTCGAGCGCCTGACGCCGGCCCGCAACCTCTACGTCCTGGGCCGCGGCGTCGGCTTCGCCGTCGCCCTGGAGGCGGCCCTGAAGTTCAAGGAGACCTGCGGCCTGCACGCCGAGGCCTTCAGCGCCGCCGAGGTGCTGCATGGCCCCATGGCCCTGGTCAAGGACGGCTTCCCCGTCCTGGTCTTCGCCCAGAACGACGAGAGCCGCGCCAGCGTCGACGACATGGCCACGGGCCTGCGCGAGCGCGGCGCCGACGTGCTGATCGCCGCGCCCAATCGAACGGAAATGGGCGAGGCCGGCGGCGGCGTGCTGCCGACCCTGTCCAGCCACCCGGTCCTCGAGCCGATCCTGATGATCCAGAGCTTCTACCGCATGGCCAACGCCCTGTCGGTGGCGCGCGGCTACGACCCCGACAGCCCGCCCCACCTCAACAAGGTCACCGAAACCCTCTGATGCTGGCCTCGCTTGTAAATGGCCGCGTCCTGACGGAAGCCGGCGTCGTCGACGGCAAGGCCGTGCTGGTCGAGAACGGCGTGATCGCCGGCGTCGTCGAGGCGGGCGCGGTTCCGCCAGGGGCCAAGCGGCGAGACCTTAACGGCGGCCTTCTGGTCCCCGGCTATATCGACACCCAGGTCAATGGCGGCGGCGGGGTGCTGTTCAACGACTCGCCCACGCCCGAGGCCATCGCCGCGATCGGCGCGGCCCACCGCGCCTATGGCACGACCGGGTTCCTGCCGACCCTGATCAGCGACGATCTCTCCGTGGTCGACCGGGCCATGCGGGCCACCGAGCAGGCCATCGAACGGGGCGTGCCCGGCGTGCTGGGCATCCACATCGAGGGCCCGTTCCTCAATCCCAAGCGCAAGGGCATCCATGACGAGGGCAAGTTCCGCGTCATCGACGAAGACGCCCTGGCGCTGCTGACCTCGCTGAAGGTCGGCCAGACCCTGGTCACCCTGGCCCCCGAGCGCACGACGCCGGAGATGATCCAGCGCCTGGCCGACGCCGGCGTGCGCGTCGCCGCCGGCCACACCAACGCGCTCTACAAGACCATGCGCCAGGCGCTGGACCATGGCCTGACCGGCTTCACCCACCTGTTCAACGCCATGTCGCCCCTGACCAGCCGCGAGCCGGGCGCGGTGGGCGCGGCGCTGGAGAGCACGAGCGCCTGGTGCGGCATCATCGTCGACGGCCGCCACGTCGACCCGACGACGCTGAAGATCGCCCTGCGCACCCGGCCGCTGGATCGGTTCATGCTAGTGACCGACGCCATGCCGACCGTGGGCATGGCCGACAAGCGGTTCGTCCTGCAGGGGCGCCAGATCGTCGTGCGCGACGGCGTCTGCGTCGACGACCATGGCACCCTGGCCGGCTCCGACCTCGACATGGCCGGCGCGGTGCGCAACGCCGTGGCGATGCTGGGCGTCAGCCTGGAAGACGCCGTGACCATGGCCTCGGCCGCCCCCGCCGCGTTCCTGGGCCTCGGCGCCCAGCGCGGCAAGATCGCCAAGGGTTATGCGGCCGACTTCTGCTTGCTGGATGAGCGGCTGAACGTCACGGCCACCTGGATCGATGGAGAAGAAAATCATGCTCAGGCAGAACCTCGTCTCCACGCGTAAGCCTCTTCTCGGCTTGATCGGGGCTTTGGTTTTCGGCTGCGGCGCCGTCCAGGCCCAACCGAGACCCGACCTGTTGGCCAAGGTCGATCCGTTCGTCGGCGTCGACGGCGGCGGCGTGACGGGCGGCAACACCGTGCCGGGCGCCGGCGTGCCGTTCGGCTTCGTGTCGCTGAGCCCCGACACGACCAATGCCGACACCAACGGCTATGATTCCAAGAGCCCGATCATGGGCTTCAGCTATACCCACGTCAGCGGCACGGGCGGATCGGGCAAGTACGGGAACTTCCGCGTCACCCCGACGGTCGGCCCGCTTCGGGTCAACCACCTGCACTTCGGCAAGACCGACGAGCGGGCCTCGCCGGGCTACTACGCCGTCGGCCTGGGCAACAGTGACGCCGAGCGGATCAAGGTCGAACTGACCGCTTCGCGTCGGGTCGGCTTCCAGCGCCTCACCTATCCGGCCCAGGCCGAAAGCCAGCTGATCTTCGACGTGAGCTCCTTGGTCGCCATGCGCGGGCGGGGCCAGCGGGTTCGCCTGGCCAAGGTCGAACTGATCGACGACCACACCCTGTCGGGTGAGGTCACGGTCGAGGGCGGCTGGAACCCGGCGCCCTACACGCTCTATTTCCACGCCGTCGTCGATCGTCCGGCCAAGGCGTTCGGCGCCTGGAAGGCCGGCCAGGGCTGGTTCGAGGCCAAGCCGGGCGCTGGCCGCTCCGAAGGCGGGGTCCAGGTGAAGAGCCCCGCGAACCGCCAGGGCTTGATGATCGAGTACGACACCGAACGCGAGTTCTCCAATCGCCTCGGCGCCTATCTGACGTTCGACACCACCACCGCCCGCCAGGTTCAGATGAAGCTGGCGGTGTCGTTCATCAGCGCGGACAAGGCCCGCGCGAACCTGGCCGAGGAGATGCCCGGCTGGGATTTCGACGCCTACCATCTGGCCGCCGAGACCCTATGGAGCGACGCCCTGGCGAAGATCCAGGTCGAGGGCGGCGCCGACGAGCAGCAGAAGATCTTCTATTCGGCGCTCTACCGCACCCACACCATGCCCCATGACCTCAGCGGCGAGAACGCCTGGTGGGCGTCGGACGAGCCGCACTACGAGGACTTCTACACCCTGTGGGACACGTTCCGGACGGTGCACCCCCTGCTGACTATCATTCAGCCGCAGCGACAGCGGGACATGCTGCGGTCGCTGATCGACACCTATAAGCACACCGGCTGGATGCCCGACGCGCGCATCGCCGGCGCCAACGGCATGACCCAGGGCGGCTCCAACGGCGACATCCTCGTTGCGGATGCCGTGGTCAAGGGTCTGGGCGGCTTCGACCAGGCCTTGGCCTATGAGGCGATCCGCAAGAACGGCGAGGTCGATTCCGATCAGCCGTTCCTGCAAGGCCGCGTGCTGAAGGACTATCTGAAGCTGGGCTATGTCCCGTTCACGCAGACCCGGTCGGCCTCGCGGACACTGGAATACGCCTATGACGACTACGCGATCGGCGTGGTGGCCAAGGCCCTGGGCAAGACCGAGGACGCCCGTCGCTATCTGGCGCGCGCGAGCAACTGGAAGAACATCTGGGACGATCAGCTAGGCTGCGTGCGTCCGCGATATCCCAGCGGCGACTGGGTCGAGAACTACAGCTGCATCTATGAGTATCCCGACCGTTCGGGCCCCTGGTGGGACGCCGTCTTCTACGAAGGCAACGCCCTGCAGTATTCGAGTTACGTCCCCCAGGACGTGGCCGGCCTGATGACGAAGGCGGGCGGACGGGAAGGCTTCATCGCCTGGTTGGACCGGCTGTTCGACGGCCACTATTCGCAAGGCAACGAGCCCGACATCCTGGCCCCCTACCTCTACATCCATGCCGGTCGCCCCGACCGCACGGCCGAGACGGTCCGAGGCCTGATGGAGAAGCACTATCGGCTCAGCCGCACCGGCTTGCCCGGCAATGACGACGCCGGGGCGATGTCCAGCTGGTACGTCTGGAACGCGATCGGGCTGTATCCAAACGCCGGCCAGCCTTACTACTACATCGTCCCGCCGGTGTTCACGCGCGGCGTCATCGCGCTGGAGGCCGGCAAGAGCTTCACGGTCCAGGCGCCCGGGGCTTCCAAAACCAACCGCTACATCGTCGCGGCGCGGCTGAACGGCAAGCCGCTCAATCGCGCCTGGATCACCCACCAGGAGCTTGTCCAAGGCGGTGTGCTGGACCTGACCCTGGGCGCTTCGCCTACCGGCTGGGCTTCCGGGAGCCCGCCACCGAACGGGATTTGAGTCCGAACCAGGGGGCGTTTTCAAGAACCAGTTGCGCCCATAGCTGCGTAAACCGCCGCCCTGCAGCCTACGGGGCGAGTTTCGGGACGATGGCCTTCATCTCGGTCTCGAAAACGTCGAAGGCCCGCTCCAGACGCCACTGATCGCGCGCCTTGGGGCTGGCCTTCAGCACCGCCGCGCAGGGGCCGGACGGCGTCAGGCCGCTGGCGTCGGCGCAGGGGCCATCCCACAGGCTCGCGCCTTGCAGGAACGCGTAGGTCAGGCTGTTGCGCGACATCTGCTTCAGCTGACCGTAGCGCACGCCCTGCTCCAGAACCGCGCGCATGTATTCGTGAGTCAGATCGCTTCGCGAGACGCCCAGGTCGTCGGTCGACAGGGTCACGGGCACACCGGCGGCCAGATACAGCGGCAGCGGATGGTCTTTGCCTTTCACGCCCAGGATGACGTCGTTGCTGGTCAGGTTGATTTCGACGGCGATCTTGTCGCGGGCCATGCGCGCCAGCAGCTTTTCGGCGTCGTCCTCGTAGGCGATGTCGACCCCATGGCCGATACGGCGGGCCCCGGCGATCTCGACCGCCTCGGCGATATGGAACCGCAGGTCGCGCGGCGGCGTGAGGCCCATGGCCAGCTCGCCCGCGTGGAGGGTCAGGGGCACGTCTGGATACAACGTCCGGAAGAAGGCGAAGAGACGCATGTGCAGACGGTAGTCTCGCAGCGAAACCGGACCGTCCTCGGGCTCCAGGATGTTGATCCCGACATAGCGCGGATCGGCCTTCACCAGGGCGAAGGCGGCGGCCATCTGGCCGAACACCACCTCCGGCGGGCGCTGGCGCGAGATCGACAGCAGATAGCGCAGCGTCACATCGCAGGCCGGCTCGGGCTTCGCGGTCCCACACCGATTAAGGGCGGCGATGGCCTTATCATTGGCGTCAGCCTCTGCGACCGCCGCCGGCGTAGCCTTGGCTATGACCGGTTTCAGCTGGTCGAGACGGGCTTGCAGTATCTTGGCGTCCAGGCGCTGGGGCGGCGAGCCGTCGGCCGTCTGGACCCACGGATCGGCCCATGGGATGCCGGCCGAAGCCTGGACGACCGCGCGCGAGGCGCTCGAGCCGGCCATCAGCTCAAGATACAGGGTGTTGTCGAGCGCGGCCTGGCGCAGAGCCTCGGCCTGGATCCGCACGCCGCGGTCCTCGCCGCCGCCCCGTCCCGAGCGGCCAAAGGTGCGGAAGAAACGACGGTGACCGGAGATTTCCGGATCGCCTACCCCCTGCTCGAAGCGGCGGGTGGAGAGCGCATCGACGATGTCGCTGTAGAGGTCGGGGTCACGCTCGGGCAGGCCCTTCAGCGCAACGCGATCAGCGTTGGCCTCACCGGCGCAAGGGGCCGATACCAGGGACTGGGTCGACCTGGAGAAACAGCCATCGGCGGCCGCTGCCCAAGCGATGAAGTCCTCGGCATAGGTGCCGCCGCCGGCGTGGTTGTGCAGGTCCGCGCCCTTGGGCAGCTTGGTCAACAGCACGCGCAGCAACGGTGGCGAGTTCGCCGCCTTGGCGAACAGGGCGTCCAGCTCGGTGTCTGCGGGCGTCCCGGCGATCACCGGACAGGCGGACGCCAAGCAACTGGCGGCGAACAGGGCCGCGAGGGCCTTCATGGATGCGGACATCATGCCCTGCCCCCTAATATGGAATCGGCCCCGGCGCGAGCGCCGAGGCCGAAACTTAAGCGGTAAAAACTAGAACTCGAAGCGGGCCCCCAGGCGCACGCGCCAGACGCCCAGTTGGGCGTTCGGCTGCAAGGTCGGCTTGGTGAAGGCGGTGTAGGAGTACTGATTGCAGCTCGAGCCGGCCTGCTGGGCGCAGGCGACGTTCACTACCGAGGTCAGCGGGTTGTAGGTCCGGTAGGAGCCCCAGTCGCTGTTGATCAGGTTCAGCAGGTTCTCGACGTCGCCGAACAGCTTGAAACGCGCCGAGCCAAGGAACGGCGCGGGCACTTCCTGTTCGACGTGCAGGTCGACCTTGAAGTAGTCCGGGGACTTTTCGGTGTTCTTGCCGATCACGCCCTGGCTCAGGTCGTTGGCCCGCACGAAGTCGCGGAACGCCTCGTAGACCGCCGTCGAGGCATAGCTGACCTTGGAGTCGGCGGTGATGCTCGACACATCCGGCACATACAGCAGATAGCGGTTGGTGCCGCCGGTCGTGCCGAACAGGGTCGAGCGGCTGTTGGACGAGGTGGTGTTCATCGTCAGGCTGTAGGGCGAGCCCGAGCGCAGTTCCCCGAACAGGTTGAAGCTGGTCTTGTAGTCGCCGAAGAAGGCGTGGGCGTAGTCGATGTTGAACTTCCAGTTGTCCCGCACCTCGTAGCTGGACCGACCATAGGCCGGCTGGTTCGGGTCGACCATCGGCTGGCCGCCGTAGGTGCCGCTGGCCGTCGAACCGCCCGAGGCGTAGCTGCCCATGTCCGACAGCGACTTCACGTCCGAGTATGTATAGCTGATGCCGGTATCCAGGCCGAAGTCGAAGGACTTGCTGGCTCGGGCGACGGCGATGATCGACTTGCCCTTGTCGGTGCTCAGCATGGCCAGGTCGCTGTTGGCCGTGTTGGTATAGGTGTCGGCATAGATGGCGCGACCGTCGGGCGCCGTTCCGACCTTCGTCAGGCGCAGGTCGGTATAGTAGGCTGCGGAGTCCGCGCGCCCATAGAACAGGTCCGCGCCGAAGCGCCAGCCGTCGCCCAGTCGCTCGCCCAGATCCGCCACGTAGTCGACCGACAGGTTGGTCTTCCACTGCGCGGGCAGCTTGAAGCTCGGCAGGATGAACGAGGTCGGCGAGGCCCCGAGCGCGGAGATGTTGGTCTGCAGATAGCTGCTCACCAGCGGGTCGATCTTGTTGCCCTGCACATTGTTCAGGGCCGCCGCGCAGATCGCCGCGGCGTTGGCCACCGTGGCCGGGATGGTGCAGCCCGTACCGCCGACGGCGCGGCCGATCGTAACCGTGTTGGTGAACACCCCGGCGTTCGAGAAGCTGTTGCCGACGAAAACGTCCGGCGCGCCGCCGTTGAACAGGCCCACGCCGCCGCGGACCGTCAGGCGATCGGTCGGCCGCCAGGTCACGCCGACGCGCGGCTGGACAACGAGGTTGCCGTCGATATTGGCGTTGTTGGCGAAGCCGTAGCGATTGACGAACGACGTCTTCAGCGGCGCCTGGTCGTTCATCTTGTAGCCGTCGAAACGGACGCCGGCGGTGATGTTCAGCTCCGGCGTGATGTCCCAGCTGTCCTGGGCGCCGAAGGTCAGCTGATCATAGTCGAAGCTGGCGCTGGCATCCGACAGCTTGCCCGTGATCGAGTACTGGTACAGAAGCTGGCCGGCCTGGCGGGTCTGGAAGTCCGCCAAGGAGTCGAAATAGTAGGTGCCCAGCGAGTTGGCCACGAAGGTGTTGCTGATCTTCAGCCGGCTGTAGGACGCATGCAGCTTGAAGGCGTGGTCGCCGAGGTTGTAGCGGGCGACGAATTCGGCGCCGTACTGCTTTTGCCCGACGACGTCGGCCTGGCTGAAGGCTTCCGTGCCGAACACCAGTCGCGGCGTGCCCGTCTGGGTGCACTGGTTCAGCGAACCGACGGCGACCGGGTCGAGGCAGACGGTGATGTCGCTGTAGCCTGGCGAGCCGAACGAGATCGGGATCTTCATCGAGTCGCGATAGTTGACCCGCAACTCGGTGCTGAAAGCGTTGGTCCACCGGGAGTTCAGCTGCAGGACGTGGGTCTCGACCTTCTCCGGCTCATGAGTGGCATAGGAGCCCAGGCCCAGGCCCGGCGAGGTGATCGACGAGGTGCCGCCGCTCAGCGCGATCGTCTCACCCTTGTTCTGGATGGTCGAATAGGACAGGCGCTGGTTGTCGCTGATGTTCCAGTCGAGCTTCAGCGTCCATTTCTTGTCCTTTTCCGGACGGCTGGTCAGCACGCCGAGCGTGTCGTAGCCATAGACCGACTTGGCGATCGAGGTGACCTGATCGATCTGCCCCTGGGTCAGGTTCGGTACGGCGTTGCCCGAGCCCGGCGGGCCGAAGACCGACGGGACGGTCTCATCAAGCTTCTCGTAGGCGAACGCGAAGAACAGCTTGTCCTTGATGATCGGCCCCGAGATGAACGCGTTGCGCGTCTTGGAGGTCATCTCTTGCGAGAAGGTGCTGCCCTTGGACTTCGTGCCCATCAGGCTGTCGTCCGAATAGGTGTAACCGGCGGCGCCGGTGAACTTGTTGCCACCCGAGCGCAGAACGACATTGATCGAGCCGCCCTGGAAATCCCCTTCGGAGATGTCATAGGGCGCGATCTTGACCGACAGCTGCTCGATCGCGTCCAAGGGGATGGGGCCCCGCGCGCTGGGCAGGCCGCCCTGGTTCAGGCCGAAGTTGTCCGAAAAGCGCACGCCGTCGACCGAGAAGCGGTTGGTCCGGCCGTTCTGGCCCGCGATCGAAACACCGCGGGTGCTGGGATTGAACGAAGCGAACGGATCGCGACGGGCGATGTCGCGGATATCGCGGGACACCGAGGCCACGCTGGCGATGCTGTCGCGGTCGAACACCGTGACCAGCGGGCCGCTCTTTTCCCCCCGCGTGGCGGTCACCACCAGGGCGTCGACCTGCGTGTCGCCCACGGCGACCGGCAGGACATAAGGCTGACCCACGCTCAGGAAGAGGTTCTGCGAGGTCACCGGCGCGAAGCCCGGCGCAGTCACCGTCACGGTGTAAGGGCCGCCCGGACGCAAGCCGGTCAGGTTGAAGGCGCCGGCGCTGTTGGTGGTGGCGTTCGCGGTCGTGCCCGAGGGTTCGTGTACGGCGCTGACGCTGGCGTTGACCGAGGCCGCGCTGCCGGCGGTCACCGAGCCGCGGATCGAGGAGGTCGTCTCCTGGGCGACGACCGTCGTCCCGGTGGCCGCCAAGGCGAGCGCGATGGCGCTCGCGGCATAAAGATGTCGCATTTGGATCCCCTTGAGGTGGTGCGCCGCGGTCCCCCCGAGCCACACCGAACTGAAGCCGTTAAGCCCGCCGCGCCGCCGGCCGCGTCCAGGCGCCGAAGCGCCTGGCGAGCCGTGAAGCGGGGCCTGCGGTGTTTCCTCCAACGGTCGGGACACTTGGCGCGTCCTCGCGGTCGGACCGACCGTGAGGGCCGATCCGCCGTTTCAGGTCGTTACTTCCCGTCGCCGGGAATCTTGTCGCGATAGACCGCCCAGTTGCCCGAGAGCTCGTCGACGACCTTGCCGGCCACCACGAGGGCGGCGTAGGCGGCGGCGTCGCCGACCCCGGCATAGGGGCGGTTCATGCTGTCGACCGGACCCTCGCCCGGAGCCTGTTGCGAGTAGTTGCTGGCGGTCCGCAGAACGACCAGCCGGTCGTAGTCGGCCTTGCCGACCACGGCGAGCCTCCGGAGGGCGTTAGCGACGCCTGTGTCCTCCATGGCGGTCATCACGAACCGGCTCTTGCCGCCACTGAAGTCCGTGGCGAGCTTGGCGTAGCGCTTTGTCAGCATTTCGCCGTGCCAGTAGGCCTGGCCGGAGATTTCGTCGCCGGTCAGCACGAAGGGCGGCTTGGCGCCGTTCGGATAGCCCGAGAAGCGCGCCCGCGCCGTCTTCAGCGCATCGGTGTCTGGAAGCTGGATGCCCTTTGTCAGCCCGTAAGCCCAATCCCGCAGGCCGACGTTGAGCGGATAGTAGACGCTGCTGGGGCGGTCGGCGCGCGGCGGCTCGAACGGCGGATAGCCGCCCGTCCATTCCGGCGGGGCCTCGCGCGGATCGACCCACTTGCCGAAGTCGACATCGATGACGTTTCCGATCCACGCCGCAGACCCGGGCGAGGCCTCGTTCGGATTGACCCCGGCGATGGCGGCGATGACCCAGTAAGCCTTGGAAAGGTCGAAGCGCGGATCGGTCGCCAGGGCGAAGGTGGTGATGGCCGCATGGTTGGTGCCCACGCCGGTGCGCACGATCAGGACGCCCTTCGCCGGGTCGTAGCCGAGCGGCGCGACTCCGTTGGGGAAGTCCAGCGTCTGGGGCGCCTTGGCCATCCACGCCCTGTCTTCCAACCCATAGGCCGTGACGACGACGACTCGGATCGGGATGGGAGCGGTCGCCGTGGACGCGACGGGCGGCGAAACCGGCGCCTGAGCCAGGGCCGACGTCGCCGTCATCCCCGCGAAGGCCACGGCCAAAAGGGATCGGCGTGTCCAGGCGGACAAGTTCAACATGATCGCAAATTCCCCCAACTCGGCCCTGTACGCTACGCCAAGACCCCTGCGCCGCAGCGGATCGCCGGGACGCTGAAAGCCTTGTTCTGGTCGGATGCAATGGCGCGTGGCGCCCGCCGGTCAAGCGAGCGCGTGAGCGGAAATAATTTCTTACTTCATGTGACGCCGTACCGAGCAAGCTCGCGCCGGTCCTGCCCCTTAGGACAGCGCCAAGGGGGTGCTCGCTGCCCGCGGCGCCGCCACGCTCCTTCCGCCTCGCTATTCCGCTCCCGGCCCGACAGGCTTCAGATCTTTTCGAGATAGGGCGTCATGCAAGGTCGAGGTTTCCCGCGAGCGCTTCTTCCGGCGCTTCTCATGCTCTCGGCGGCCGCGCCGCCCCCGGCCGCCTTCGATGTCGTCGCGCTAGGCGTCAACGGCGGCGTGGAAGAGCCGACGAGCGCCTACCATGTCGTCGCCCACGGGACTCGCGCGGGCGTCATGTGCGACGCGGGCACGCTGGCATCAGGCCTTGATCGGGCCGTGCGCAAGGGGCGCTACCCGGGCGCGGGCTCGCGCGAACAGGTGATGGCCTCCATCGCCGCCTACCTGATCACACACGCCCACCTCGACCATGTCGCGGGTCTTGTACTGGCGTCCCCAGACGACACCCAGAAAGACATCATGGGCCTGCCGCAGGTGAACCAGGCGCTCGCGGATCATTATTTCAACTGGGTCGCATGGCCCAACATGGGCGACCGTGGTCCCCTGCCGCGTATAGGCAAATATCACTACAAGGACCTGGAACCGGGCGGGACGCCCGCGCCGATCGCTGGAACGGGCATGACCGTCACGGCCTACCCGCTTTCGCACGGAGGGGTGACGTCGACAGCGTTCCTACTCCGGAACGGGCAGGACGCCTTCCTCTGCCTGGGCGACACGGGTCCCGACGCGGTCGAACACGCGACGAACCTGGAAGATCTTTGGCGCGCCGTCGCCCCGCTGGTGCGGCAAGGGCGGCTGCGGGGAATGCTGATCGAGGTCTCGTATCCCGACCCAGTCCCAACCGCCCGGCTCTACGGGCACCTGACCCCGATGTGGCTGAACAATGAGCTTCAGACCTTGCGCGGCATGACACAGGATGACGCTCGCATGCGGGCGCTGCCTATCCTCGTCACGCACATCAAACCTTCGGGAGCGCCGCGATCGAGCCGCAGGTCGATAGAGCGGCAACTCGAAGAGATCGGCTTTTTCAACTTCATGATCGCGGAGGAAGGGCGCAAATACGCTCTTTAGCCGTTAGACGCTTCGCCTTCGCGGACTAACGCGATCCCGGCTTGAATTTGACAGTCTTGACGAACGCCCTTGCACTGGCCGCCTCAACGGCTCCGAGCCGAACCGTATCGTAAGCTTGCGACGATCCTGTCTGGATCGCCATTGGAGGTGTTTTGGATCCCGTCGTCACGATCCTGGTTCTGTTGCTGGCCGTCATCATCAGCGGTTCGCTGGCGCGTTTCAGCCGCCTGCCCCTTCCCCTCGTTCAGATCGCTCTTGGCGCGCTCATCGCCGCGTCGGTCGTCCCGACCGTCGAGTTGAAGCCAGACCTGTTCTTCCTGCTCTTCCTGCCGCCGCTGCTGTTTCTGGATGGCTGGCGGATCCCTAAGGAAGACCTGCTGCGAGACAAGGCCATCGTGCTGGAACTGGCCCTGGGCCTGGTGGTGCTGACCGTCGTCGGCGTGGGGTGGCTGATCCACCTGATGATCCCGGCCATGCCCCTGCCGGTGGCGTTCGCCTTGGCGGCGGTCATTTCCCCGACGGACCCCATCGCCGTGTCCGCGATCGCCGCCCGCGCGCCCATCCCCAAGCGGATGATGCACATCCTGGAGGGCGAATCCCTCCTCAACGACGCCTCGGGTCTCGTGTGCATGCGCTTCGCCGTCGCCGCCATGCTGACCGGCGCCTTCTCGCTGCAGGAAGCCTTCGTCACGTTCCTCTGGGTCGCGCTTGGGGGCTTGGCGATCGGGGTGTGCGTCACCTGGTCGATCACCCGAGCCAAGCAATGGCTGACGCGCCGGTTGGGCGAGGACACCAGCGCCCAGATCCTAGTCAGCCTGCTGATCCCGTTCGGGGCCTACCTGCTCGCCGAACACTTCCACTGTTCGGGAATCCTGGCCGCGGTCGCCGCCGGGGTGACCATGAGCTTCACCGAACAGTCCGGCGAAAGCCTCGCGGTGACGCGGGTGAGGCGCGCAGCCGTCTGGGACACCGTACAATTCACCGCCAACGGGATCATCTTCGTGCTGCTTGGCGAGCAAATGCCCGGCATTCTCCAGAAGGCGGCGCAGACGGTCCAGCTGACGGGCCATCACGAGACGTGGTGGCTAGCCGTCTATGTTCTCGCGATCAGCGTGGCGCTGGGCGCGATGCGCTTCGCCTGGGTCTGGACCTCATTGCGCTGGACGCTGTTTAGGGCGCACCGGCGCGGCGAACGTCCGCCCAAGATCGGTTGGCGCTTGGTTTTGGGCATGTCCTTCGCTGGCGTGCGCGGGGCCATCACCCTGGCGGGCGTCCTGACCCTGCCGCTGACCCTGGCCGACGGAACCGCCTTCCCCGCCCGCGACCTGGCGATCTTTCTGGCCGCAGGCGTGATTGTCGTCTCGTTGCTGGTGGCCAGTGTCGGGTTGCCGCGCGTGCTCCGAAACCTCGAACTTCCGCCGGAACCGTCGCATCAGGCCGAGATCGACCAGGCCCGCGCCGTGGCGGCCCAGGCCGCGATCCAGGCGATCGAGACCGCGCAGCATGCCCTGGGCGAAGGTCGCGACGACGCCGATCTCTATACCGACGCCTCGGCGCGGATCATGGAACTCTATCGGCGGAGGATCGATGGACGCCTGCAGACGCCCGAAGCCGCCGCGATCGATCGCAAGGTCGAGCAGATCGAAAGGCAACTGCGGGTCGCCGGCCTCGTCGCCGAGCGCGACGTCATCTTCCGGATGGTGCGTGAACGCGCTCTCGACGGCGAGGCGGCCCGCAAGATCGTTCGCGAAATCGACCTGCTGGAAGCGCGCTATCGCGTCTGAACCATGACGTGTGGGCGCGAAGCAGTCGTTAGGCTGGCGGCCCGTAAGCGCGAATGAAGGTATCGGCAGCGGCTTCGGCCGCTGCCGTCAGGGCGTCTTCATCGATCCCGCTCTCCGACCCCTCCAGAAGACGCTGGATCGGTCCAGCCTCGCACAGGGCATGTAATTGGTTGACCGCCGTCCACGGGTCGGCGCGGCGCATCCGCCCCTCGTCCATCGCGCGTTCGAAATCCGCGGCCATTCGGGTCCAGCCGCGCTTGGGGCCGTTCTCGTAGAACAGCCGGCCAAGGTCCGACTTGGCGCCCTCGGCATAGACGATCCGGCGAAAGGCGATGATCTCGTCCCCCGCGATGAAGCGCGCGAAGGCCAGGGCGAAACAACGCACGGCCTCGGCCAGGTTCTCGCTGCCGAGGAACGCATCGAATATCGGTTCGACCTGCGTGGCCCCCTTCTCCAGCATCACGGCGACGAAAAGCTCCTCCTTCGAGGCAAAGTAGCTGTAGAGCGTCTGCTTGGATCCGCCCACGCGCGCGGACACCTCGGCCATGCTGGCGGCGACATAGCCCCGCTCCAGGAACACACCCTTGGCGGCGTCCAGGATGGCCAGCCGCTTCTCCTCGCTCTTCACCCGCATGGGCCGGGCTCCTCCACAATTCTTTTCTGGACCAGACTGTACACTTTTCGCTTGACGCCGTCACGGCGAAAGATAATTAGACCGAACAGTACGGTTTGAAAACGAGAAGCCGATGCCCTCTCCGAACGCTCTTCGCGCGGCAATCGCCAGCGCACTGCTGGCCAGCAGCCTCGGCGCCTGCGCGGTCATCCCCGCGACACCGCTCACCCAAACGCTGAAAGCCCCGAGCGCCTACGCGTCGGCCAACCGTCTCGCCGCCCCCTCCGCCGACTGGCCGGGCGATCAGTGGTGGACCGCTTATGGCGAAAGGCAATTGAACGGGCTGATGGACGAAGCCCTGGCCGGCTCGCCCGACTTGGCGGCAGCCAAGGCCCGCCTCGCCGAGGCCCAGGCGGCCACGGCCCAGGCCCGCGCCGCGACCCTGCCCAGCGTCACGGCCAACGGGTCGTACGCCTCGGTCAAGCAGAGCTATAACAACGGCATCCCCGCCGCCTTCGTGCCCAAGGGCTACAACGACAGCGGCCGCGTCGCGCTGGACTTCGCGTGGGAACTGGATTTCTTCGGAAAGAACCGCGCGGCGCTCGCGGCGGCGACCTCGGACGCCGAAGCCGCCAAGGCCGACGCCGCCGAGGCGCGCCTCGTGCTCTCGACCAATATCGCCACCGCCTATGCCGACCTGGCCCAGCTGTTCGCCGACCGCGACGCCAGCCAGGACGCGGCGCGCATCCGCGAGCAGTCGGCGAGCCTCACCGCCGAACGGGTCGCCAACGGCCTGGAGAACCAGGGCGCGGCCGAACAGTCTAAGGCCCGCCTGGCCTCGGCCCGGGCCGACCTGGCCGCGCTGGACGAGCAGATCGGCCTGACCCGCAATCGTTTGGCCGCCCTGCTGGGCGCCGGCCCCGACCGAGGCCTGGCCATCGCCCGCCCCGCCGTTGGCGCGGTCAAGGCGTTCGGCCTGCCGGCGAATCTCAGCGCCGACCTGATCGGTCGTCGCCCCGACGTCGTCGCCGCCCGCCTGCGGGCTGAAGCCGCCAGCCAGAGGATCAAGCAGGCCAAGGCCCAGTTCTACCCGGCAGTGAACCTCTCGGCCTATTTCGGCCAGCAGGCTCTGGGTCTGGACCTGCTAAACAACGCCAGCTCGCGCATCGGCTCCATCGGGCCAGCCGTGAGCCTGCCGATCTTCGAGGGCGGCGCCCTGCGCGCCAACTATCGCGGCGCCGCGGCCGACTACGACCTCGCCGTCGCCAGCTACAACGGGACCTTGGCCCAGGCGCTACAGGACGTGGCCGACGCCGCCGTCAGCGCCCGCGCCCTGGATGTCCGCCTCTCGGAAAGCCGGGCGGCCTTGCAGGCCTCCACCGCCGCCCACGGCATCGCCGTCCAGCGCTATCGCGGCGCGCTGTCGACCTATCTCGACGTCCTCACGGCCGAGGACGCGATGATCGCCAACCAGCGAGCGGTCGCCGACCTCGAAACCCGCGCCTTCACCCTGGACGTCGCGCTCGTGCGCGCCCTCGGCGGCGGCTTCCGCGCCGCCTGACCCCATTCTCTCCGGAGCCCCTCCCATGTTCGACAACGAAGCCCAAGGCCAAGGCCAGGCCGCCAACACCGTCATCACCCCGTCCACGCCCCAGGCCGCCGACCATTCCAAGCGTAAGCAGCTGTTCGCCGCCCTGGCCGGCGCGGTCGTGATCGCCGGCGTCGGCTACGGCGCCTGGTACGCCCTGGTCGGGTCCCACCATGTCGAGACCGACAACGCTTATGTCGCCGCCGACGTCGCCCAGGTCACGCCGCTGGTGGGCGGCCCGGTGCAAAGCGTCGCGGTCCGCGACACCCAGACCGTCCAGCGCGGTCAGATCCTGCTGACCCTCGACGACAGCGACGCCCGCATCGCCCTGGCCTCGGCCCAGGCCGATCTGGCCAAGGCCCAGCGCCGCGTGCGCGGCTATCTCGCCACCGACCAGAGCCTGACGGCCCAGATCACGGCCCGCGAAGCCGACCAGGCCCGCGCCGCCGCCAACCTGACCTCCGCCCAGGCCGACCTGGAGCGCGCGCGCATCGACCTGGACCGCCGCAAGGCCCTGGCCGCCAACGGCGCGGTCTCGGGCGACGAGCTGACCCGCGCCCAGAACGCCTTCGCCAACGCCCAGGCCGCCGCGACCTCGGCCAAAGCCGCCCAGGTCCAGGCCCTGGCCAACCGCGCCGCCGCCGTCGGCTCGCTGAACGCCAACACCACCCTGACCGACGGAACCACCGTCGAGACCAACCCAGAGGTCGCCGCCGCCCGCGCCCGCGTCGAGCAGGCCGGGCTGGACCTGAACCGCACGGTCATCCGCGCCCCGATCGATGGCGTCGTGACCCGCCGCAACGTCCAGATCGGCCAACGCGTCGCGCCCGGCGCCGTCCTGATGCAGGTGGTTCCGATCCAGCAGGCCTATGTCGACGCCAACTTCAAGGAAGGCCAGTTGCGCAAGGTGGCGATCGGCCAGCCCGTCGAACTGAAGGCCGACCTCTATGGCGGCTCGGTGACCTATCACGGCAAGGTCGTGGGCCTGTCGGGCGGCACGGGCTCGGCCTTCGCCCTGATCCCGGCCCAGAACGCCACCGGCAACTGGATCAAGGTCGTTCAGCGCCTGCCCGTCCGCATCGCCCTCGACCCGGCCGAGCTGAAGGCCAACCCGCTGCGCGTCGGCCTGTCGATGACCGCCGCTATCGACACCCGTCGCTAAGCCCAGCTCCAAGGGACCGCCGTCATGGCCCAGGCTTCCTCCCCCGCCGCGCCGGCGCTATCCGGTCCGGCGATGATCTTCGCCGGCCTGGTGCTGGCCGCCGCGAACTTCCTGGTGGTGCTGGACACCACCATCGCCAACGTCTCGGTGTCGAACATCGCCGGCGCCCTGGGCGTCTCGCCCAGCCAGGGCACCTGGGTCATCACCTCCTACGCGGTCGCCGAGGCGGTCGTGGTGCCGCTGACCGGCTGGCTGTCGGCCCGGTTCGGGGCGGTGAAGGTGTTCGTCGCCGGCATGGTCGGCTTTGGCTTCTTCTCGTTCCTGTGCGGCCTGGCCCCGTCGCTGAGCCTGCTGGTGCTGTTCCGCGTCCTGCAGGGCGCTTGTGGCGGCCCGTTGATGCCGCTGTCCCAAACCCTGCTGTTGCGCGTCTTCCCCAAGAAATACGCCGCGGCCGCCACGGGCCTGTGGGCCATGACAACCCTGGTCGCACCGATCCTGGGGCCGATCCTGGGCGGCACCCTGTGCGACAATGCGGGCTGGGCCTTTATCTTCTGGATCAACGTGCCCGTCGCCGCCATCTGCGGCTGGTTCGCCTGGAAGCTGCTGCGCCAACACGAAACGCCGCTCGCCCATGCGAAGGTCGATCTGGTGGGCCTGGGCTTGCTGGTCGTCTGGGTCGGCGCGCTGCAGATCATGGTGGACCTGGGCAAGGAGCACGAGTGGTTCGCCTCGCCGCTGATCACGGGTCTCGCCATCGTCGCCCTGCTGGGTTTCCTGGCCTTCCTGATCTGGGAGCTGACCGCCGCCGATCCGATCGTCGATCTCCGCGTCTTCCGTCATCGCGGCTATAGCGCCAGCGTCGTCACCCTGAGCGTCGCCTTCGGCGCGTTCTTCGGGATCAACGTCCTGACGCCGCTGTGGCTGCAGCAGAACATGGGCTACACCGCCACGGACGCCGGTTACGTCACGGCTCTGCTGGGCGTGACGGCCGTGCTGATGGCGCCCTTCGCGGCCGGCATGTCGACCAAGGTCGATCCGCGCCGCCTGGTGTTCATCGGCCTGGTCTGGATGGGCGCGATCACCTTCATGCGCAGCCTGGCCACTTCGCAGATGGGCTTCTTCGACATCGGCCACTGGCTGCTGCTGCAGGGCTTCGGCATGCCGCTGTTCTTCGTGCCGCTGACGGGCCTGGCCCTGGCCTGCGTCGACGAGAAGGAGACCGCCAGCGCCGCTGGCCTGATGAACTTCTGCCGAACCCTGTCGGGCGCTATCGCCACCTCGGTCGTCACGACCGTCTGGGCCGACAACGCCAGCCGCAACCACGCCGCCCTGGCGGGGACTCTCAACGATCCTCAGGGCGTGATGGACCAGATGGGCGCGAGCGGCATGTCGTCCGAGCAGGCCCTGGGGAACATCGACCAGCTGGTCCAGGGCCAGAGCGTCATGCTGGCGACCAACCAGGTGTTCCTGGCCATGGCGATCCTGTTCGTCGCCTCGGCCTTGATCATCTGGCTGGCCCCGAAGCCGACCCGCATCGTCGACACCTCGGCGGTTCACTGAACGCCCTACCTCGCCGCGCGCCTAACCGCCGGGGCGACCTCACCGTCTCTTTCAAGGATTTTGCTCGTGAGCGCCAAGATCCCGACACTGGACACGCCGAATGACCGTCTCATCGAGGCGGCGACCGCCCTCTTCTATGAACACGGCTTTCGCGCCGTCTCGGTCAACGACATCGCCGCCCGCAGCGGCCTGACCAAGTCCACCTTCTATCGCTATTTCCAGTCCAAGGACGATCTAGCCGCGGCCTGTCTCAGCACGTTGGCGCTCGATGACCTGGAAGAACTCGCGACCATCGCCAAGCGGCTCTCGGTCACGCCCATGGCGCAGTTTCACGCGATCGTAGCGGCGGCGGCGGCCAAGATCGAACACCCCGCCTATCGCGGCTGGCTTCTGTCGAACCTCGAGGTCGAGATCCACGAAGATCATCACGTGATCCGAAGGGTCTGCGAGCTCTACAGGACGCGGCTGCGCACCCATCTCCTGGAAGCCGCCGAACAGGCCGGCGTCGAGGCGCCCGATCTGCTGGTCGGCGGACTGCTGATGCTTCTCGAGGGAGCGGGCGTGAGCTTCCGCGGCCTGGGCCATGCGCAGGCGGCGACCAGCATGATCCGGGGCTGGGAGATCCTGCTGCGCGAGCACGGGGTCACACCTCCTATCGAACAGGAGGACTCTTCGGCGGAAAGCCTACGCCCCGGCGCAGAGCGTGAGCCGGGGCGTAGGACCGCGAGAGAAGCTGGCGTTTTCGACTAAACCAGGTAGGCGGCGCGCAGCTTGGCGATCTTGGCGTCGGTGAGGCCAAAGCGCGCCTTGGTCAGGGCGACCGGCCCGCCGTACTTGGCGTCGATGCTCGCCAGAGCCCGGCGCATGACCTCGGGATCCGAGCCCATGATCACCTGCAACACCTCCGGCGGCAGCTTGGACAGGGCCTGCATCTGCTGGGCTGTCACGCTGGCGCCGGCACCGCTTTGGGCCATCTTCGCGTAGTAGGACGGCGGCGTGTAGACCTGAGTCAGGCCGTAGTCGGTCAGCACCGTCTCGCGCGACGCCCCCAGCACCGACAGGATCAGGGCCGAAGCCATCCCCGTGCGGTCCTTGCCGGCGCTGCAGTTGAAGGCCAGCGGCCCCTCGTTGGCCACGAGCCGCGCGAACAGGTCGGTGTAGTGCGGGGTCAGCATGTCCAGGAAACCGACATAGGCGTCGGCGAAGCCCTGGATCGCGTCCTCGCGGGTCTTCATCGTCATGAAGGCCGCCATCGAAGCGCTCATGTCGTAGTCGGTGGCCACGACCTTGGGACCCGGCGTCTTCAGGAAGGGGCTCGGCTCACTGGCGCGTTCTTGCGGGCTGCGTAGGTCGCAGATGGTCAGGATGCCGAGCGCCTTCAGGTACTCAAGGTCGGTCAGGGTCAGGTTGGCCATCACGCCCGAGCGATAGATCTTGCCCCACTTGACCTGCCGGCCGTCGGCGGCGCGCCAGCCGCCAAGGTCACGGAAGTTTCGGCCGCCCTGCAGCGGCAGCAGACGCTCGGCCACCCGGGTCTGGCGGCCGTCGGCGGCCGTCACAAGGAAGTACGGACGCGGCGAGACCGGAGCGTCCACGCTGGCCGAGCTCCCGGCCGCCGTCTTCAGGGGACGCATGACCCCCTTCCGGGCGTCGGGGTCGCCCGAGACCAGGACAGAGACGGCCTGTGCGCCGGTCCAGTCGAGGCGGACGACGCCGGGTGCGGTGCGTTCGGCCTTGGAGTCCAGCAGGGTCGCGGCGCGGGCGGCGGGCGCCAGCGCCAGCGCGCCAGCGGCCGTGAGGAACAGACGACGATCCATGTTCGAGGCTCCCATCCCCTAGAACTTCACGTTGGCTTCGACGCCGAAGGTGCGCGGCTCGTTGTAGATCGCGTACGTGCCCAGGGCGGCGTTGGTGTTGCGCAGGAAGGCGTAGGACTCGTTGGTAAGGTTGCGCGACCAGACCGACAGCTGCAGGGCCGGAGCGCCCTCGGACAGCCTGATGTCGGCCAGGGCTAGACGGCCATTCACCGTGAACGACTTGTCGCTCAAGGTCGGGTCCGTGGTGCTGGTCATCTGGGCATCGGCGAAGTTGGCGTCCAGGTGGGCCTTGAACGTCGCGCCGAAGGCCGGGCGGACATAGTCCACGGCCATGCTGCCAGCGTTCTTGGGGCTGTACAGCGGATAGATGCTCGACTGGGCGTTGGTGAACGGGTTGAACGCCTTGGACAGCTTGATGTCGGTATAGGCGTAGGCGCCCGACAGGGTCAGGCCCTCGACCGGGACCAGCGCGAAGTCCAGCTCGAAGCCCTTGGTCTTGCCCGTGGCGGCGTTGGTGGTCTCCAGCGTGCCGCGGTTGTTGTTGAGGATCAGCACGTTGAAGTCGACCTGGGCGTCCTTGATGTCCCCGGTGAAGACCGCGACATTCAGGCGGGCGCGGCGGTTCCAGAACTCGGTCTTGGCCCCGACCTCGAACATCTCGACCTTTTTCCGGGTCATAGGCGCGGTAGGTCAGCGAGCGCGAGTTGGCGCCGCCGGCCTTGTAGCCCGTGGCCCACCGGCCATAGACATTGATGTCCGGGGTCACCTCATAGGCCACGCTGACGAGCGGGTCGAAGTGGCTCCAGGACTCGTCCAGCGGGATCTTGCCGACGACCGTGTTCTTGTTGGCGTCGACATAGGACGGCGTCGCGCCGTTGACGGTATCGAGGTCGCCCTTCTTGGCGTCCTTGGTATAGCGGCCGCCGACGGTGACGTGCAGCTTGTCGTCGAGGACCGCCGGCGTCCAGGCGGCCTGGCCAAAGGCGCCGTAGCTGGTCGTCGTCACGTGGCTGGCCCGGTCCAGCGATATCGTGTTGAAGTCCAGCGACAGGGTCGTATAGGCCGTTCCGTTCGCGTTCCACTGCAGCGAGTTCGGGGTCTGGGCGTTGTCCCGGACCTTCTCGCGGAAATAGAAGACGCCGCCGACATATTCGATGCGGTCGGTCTTGCCGACCAGCTGCAGCTCCTGGCTGACCTGGTCCTGCCAGACGCGGGCCACACTGTAGCGAGCGAAGGTGCCGTTCGGCGCGAACACCGACAGGGCCGCCGCGCCGTTGTCGAACTGGGTCTGGGTCAGCTTGCGGTACGAGCTGATCGACTTGAGGTCCAGGTTGTCACCCAGTTTCCAGGTCAGGTTCAGGCGGTGCCCCCAGGTGTCGCCCTCGCTCATCTGCAGCGGTACGCCGACGTTCGCGCGATCGGCGCGGTCCGGCTGGGCCGGCGCCAACGGGGCCAGGGCCAGGGCGCCCTTCTTTTCCAGCTGCACATAGTACGGGGTCGAGCCGTCATATGAGAGGTCGTAGGCGTAGTCTGCGGTGAAGGTCTCCGACGGACGCCAGGCGAACTCCAGGTTCACGCCACGCTTGTCGTAGCTGTTGAAGTCGGGCTGGCCCGTGGTGGTCGGATTGGTTGTCGTGCCGTCGCGCTTGCTGAGCAGGGCGTCGACCTTGAAGCTGAAGCCGTTGTACGCCGGCAGGTCGATGTGCGTCTCCAGCTTGTAGGCGTTGTAGTTGCCGTAGCCGAGCGTGGTGTTCATGCCGAACACCCCCGTCGGGGCCTTGGTGACGATGCTGACCGCGCCACCTTCGGTGTTGCGGCCGAACAGCGTGCCCTGCGGGCCCTTCAGTACCTCGATGCGCTCGACATCATACAGCGCCGAGCCCAGGCCTTGGGCGCGGCCCAGATAGACGCCGTTGACATAGACGCCGACGGCTTGGTCGCGAGCCGGCTGGTTGGCGTCGCCCAGGGCGCCGATGCCGCGCATGCCGATCGTCAGCGCAGACTTGCGGGCGAAGAACGGGGCCACGCGCAGCGATGGGATCGAGCCGTCGCCCAGATCTTCCACCGACTGGACGTGACGGGCCTTCAGGGCCTCGCTGTCCATGGCCGAGATAGCGATCGGCGTGTCCTGCAGGTTGGTCTTGCGCTTCTGGGCGGTGACCACGACCTCCTCGAGGCTGGTCGCGCTGTCTCCTGAGGCGGCGGCGTTGTCCGCCGCGCGGGCCGCGCCGCACAGGGCCAGGGCCGCCGCGCTCGTCAGCAGGCCGACGCGCAGCGCCGACATCTCGATAGGCCGTTTCATCGTGAGTCCCCTTTACCTTCCGGCTGACCAGCCGGGCTGGGGCGCATCTAGGCGTAGCGCGTGACATTAGAACGAATGTTATGTTTCAATTGCACGAAGGTCACAGCCCGATAAGCGCCTGACTTGCTCCGCTCATCCGGGTAGGGAATATGCCTCATGCCCACTCACCCACCCCTTGCCACAACCTCAGCGTCGCCCGCGATGCCCTCACACTTCGGAAGCCCGGAGCTGCAGGACAACACGCGCCAGCGCCTGATCGCAGCCGCCGCGACCCTGGTCGCCGAAGGGGGAATTGCCGCCGCCTCGGCGCGCGCCATCGCCGCCCTGGCCGGAACCTCGGCCAGCGCGATCAACTACAACTTCGGCAACTTAGAACGTTTGTTACTGGCCGTGTTCAAGCAAGGCCTGGAAGAGACCCGCGCCTGGCAGGAAGGTCGCGCGCGGGAGATCGCCGCCCTGCCCCGCTCGCCGGACGGCGCGGCTCTGGCGCTGCTGCACGTGATCCAGGCCTGGGCGAGCGATGGCCGTCGCCTGGCGCTGATCTACCAGGAAGCCGTCACCGCCGCGCCTGGACAGGGGATCGCGGCGGTATGGACTGGTCTGTGGCGAGACTTCTGGATCGAGGCCGCCGAGCGCTTCGGCCTTGCGCCGATCGACGGGCGGATTCTGCACGCCTTCTTCGAGCACGAGGCGCTCTACAGCCTATCGGCCTGGTCCCCAGCGCTCGAAAGCGCCGCCCTCACCGAGATGGCGGAGCATTTCGCCACCCTTTGGCTGGGGGCCTCGATCCGCCCGATGCGGGGCGCGACGCCCTTGGCCGAACGCACAGCGGGGACCCGGCCTTTCGGCTCCGTGCAGCCGGCGGCCATGCGCATCGCCCAGGCCGCCGCCGAAGTCGTCGAGGACAAGGGCCTTTCGGGCCTGACCCACCGCGCGGTGGCCACGCGCGCGGGCGTAACCACGGGCTCGGTCACCCACCATTTCCGCTCGATCGAGGATCTCGTCGCCGGCGCCATCCGTGGCCAGGTCCAGACAATGACCGATGAAGCCGCCGCCCGGAATGATGGCCCGCCCTCCGTCGAAGGCATCCTGACCCCCGAGGCGCTGTTCGCGGCTTTGCGCCTGCATGTCACGGCCGAGGCGCCCTCGCCGGCCGTAATCCGCCGCCGCCGCCTGTTCTTGGCGACGGTGCGTCGTCGCGAACTTGCCCCGGCGGGCGGGGTGATCCGGTTTTCGTACGGCGGAACGCTGCGCGACAGCCTTGGCCGGGTGTTCGGTCTTTCCGGCGACAATCTCGTTCTGCACGCCAGCGTGCTGGCCCGCCTTCTGGCGGCGGTGTGGTTTAGCTGCGCTGGCGACAACAATCCCCACGCCGCGCGATCAGCGCTGTTCGAGCAGATCGAGGCCAAGTTCCTGGCTTGGAACAGCGCCAGGGGAATTTGACGCGCGCTGAGGTTCGGCACCTTTGATGCGCAGGCGGCGCCAGCCCCAGGCCTAGACTTCGACAGTCCGCGTCAGGCGCCGTAGCTTTTGAAATGGGTGTCCTCCGCGTCGGGACGGCCTTGCTGCAGGTCCAAGACGAACCCGGTGACCTGGGACTGCTGGGCGGCCACGGAAGAGCGTCCGATGACGCCCTTGGCAAGCGACCTCCCGGCTCGTCCATGCGTTTCCGCCCTGGCGCCGGTTCGCGCCCTGATGCTGCTCCCGAAGCCCTGCCTCCGAACGGCGTCCGGGGATTCGCTGAGATGGAAATAGGCCATCGAGCCCTGCAGTTCCTCGGCCTGGGCGGCCAGTTCCTCGGAGGTGGCGGACATCTGTTCGGCGGCCGAGGCGTTCTGCTGGATGACCTTGTCCAGTTGCTGGATGGCTTCGTTGACCTGCGAGGCTCCGATGTCCTGCTCGCGGCAGGCGGCGCTGATTTCGAAAACCAGCTCGGCGGTCTTTCGGATGTTGGGCACGAGAGTGGTCAGCATCTCACCGGCCGATCGGGCAGCCTTCACCGTATCGGACGAGACCGCGCTGATTTCCGTGGCGGCGCTTTGCGAGCGCTCAGCCAGCTTGCGCACTTCCGATGCGACCACCGCGAAGCCGCGGCCATACTCGCCGGCGCGGGCGGCCTCGACGGCCGCGTTCAGGGCCAGGAGATCGGTCTGGCGCGCGATCTCCTGCACGATGGCGATCTTGTCGGCGATGGTCTGCATGGCTTCGACCGCCTTGTTCACCGCCTGCCCCGAGGTTTCGGCGTCCGCGGCGGACTGGCGGGCGATCTTCTCGGTCTGGGCGGCGTTGTCGGCGTTCTGCTTGATGTTGGAAGCCATCTCTTCCATCGAGGCCGACGCCTGCTCGGCCGCGGAAGCCTGTTCGGTCGTGCCTTGGCTCATCTGATCGGCGCTGGCGGAGAGTTCCTGGCTGCCGGCCGCCACCTGGTCGGCGGCGCTGGAAACATCCCCCGCGAACTTGGTGAGACTGTCGACCAAGCCGTTGATGGCGTCTCGCATCCGACGATGGTCACCTTCGCACTCGATCTCGACCCGCTCGGTCAGGTCGCCACCGCTGACTTTCTCGAGAACCCGGTTGCCTTCGGCGATCGGCAGCAGGATCGCATCCAGCATGCCATTGATGCCCATCACGAGCTGGGCGAAATCGCCCACGAAGCGGCCGGGCTCTCCGCGCTTGCTGAGCTCCCCCGCCATGGACACGGCAATCAGCTTCTGGATCTCGACGGTGATCGCGGTGAGGTTGCCGCGCAGCGTCTCGACCGTGTCGTTGATGAAGGCCTTCTTGCCGGGGAACTGCTCTAGAGGCGCGCTGAAGTTCCCGTCGCCGAACTCCTTGATGCAGGCCATGGCCTTCTTTTTGACGGCGATGTGCCCCGCCACCATGGTGTTGACGCCACGGGCCATGGCCGCGAAGTCCCCCTTGAACTTCTCGACCGGCACGAAGACGTCGATATCGCCGCGATCATGCTCGTCGGACATGTGGTTCATCTCGGCGATCAGGCCCTTGAGATTGGCCCGCAGCGTCTCGATGGTCTCGTTGATAAAGGCCTTCTTGCCCGGGAAAGACTCCAGGGCCGCTTCGAAGTCTCCATCACCGAATGCCTTGACGCAGGCCATGGCCTTCTTCTTTGCCGCGATGTGCGCATTCACCAGCGAGTTGACGTCGCTCGCCATCGTCGCGAGTTCGCCCTTGAACTGGGCGACGGGCACCTGGACGTCGATGTCGCCCCGGTCGTGCTCGACCGACATGAACCTCAGGCTTTCGCCCAGCGCCCGGACAGGCTGCAGTCCCTCATCGAGGAGAGCATTGACCGCGAGAAGGATTTCACGAGCTTCCCCCGTGGCGGCCTGAAGATTTGCCCGATCAGCATAGTCGCCATTCTTCATGGCCTGGGCCAGGCGCCGGACTTCCAGGATCGCGGCCTGGGGCTGGGAAGACGCTTTGAATTGCGTGAACATCGACATCTGACTTCTTCCTTAACCTTTGGCGCTCGGGGCGATTTCTATCGCCTGGCGGATGTCGGTGACGGCGTCGACAGTCAGAACTTGGGCCACAAGGCCTCCGGAGCTGAGGCGGCGCTTTAATTAGCCAACAACCAGCTTAGGAACACGAATTACAATTACAGAAAGGTATAGATCTCTTATATTGCAGATAAAGACCCTCTGAAAATGAACTTCATTTGAGTTTCAAGGTACATTTCACGCGTCATGGTGTCGCACCATATCGCTGGTAGCCGATCGCCTGGCTAAACTCTCAGTAAATCTCTTTTTCGCCTTGGCATACCAGGCCCCTACGCGTTTCGGAGGCATCTTCCGCTCTATCGATGCGGATTGGAGCCGCCGACGAGGTCACGGTCATGGGTCCGGGCGGGACAGGCATGTCGATCCCGCCCGGCGCGATACGCCGCACGGCCCGGCGCTTGGCGGCCGCCGCTGCTAAGGCCGATCAGGGGTATGTCGAGGCGCCAGCCGCTCGACCTCGCGAGCAAGGTCGCGACGAAGCCGACAATCAAACGAAAAGTGAGCAGGCCCATCAATGATCGGCGACGATCATTGATGAGTCAGTTCACTTTTCACTTCAATGACTTATATGAACCAACAATAGCTCTGGAGCGCCCAAACGACGCCAGACTATTCCCACTCGATGGTGCCGGGCGGCTTGCTGGTGACGTCGTAAACGACGCGATTGACGCCGCGCACTTCATTGATGATGCGCGTGGCGGTCTTGCCCAGGATCGGCCAGGGGAACTCGAAGAAGTCGGCGGTCATGCCGTCGGTCGAGGTCACCGCGCGCAGGGCCAGGACGTTCTCGTAGGTGCGGGCGTCGCCCATCACGCCGACGGTTTTGACCGGCAGCAGCACGGCGAAAGCTTGCCAGATCTGGTCGTAGAGGCCGGCGTTGCGGATCTCTTCCAGATAGATGGCGTCGGCTTCCTGCAGGACCTTGACCTTCTCGGGCGTGATCTCGCCCGGGATGCGGATGGCCAGGCCCGGGCCGGGGAACGGGTGGCGGCCGACGAAGGCCGGCGCCAGGCCCAGCTCGACGCCCAGGGCGCGAACCTCGTCCTTGAAGAGCTCGCGCAGCGGCTCGACCAGCTTCAGCTTCATGTAGTCCGGCAGGCCGCCGACATTGTGGTGGCTCTTGATCACCGCCGAGGGACCGCCACGCGCCGAGACGCTCTCGACGACGTCCGGATACAGCGTGCCCTGGGCGAGGAACTCGGCCCCGTCGATCTTGGCGGCTTCCTTGTCGAAGACCTCGATGAACAGGCGGCCGATGGTCTTGCGCTTGGTCTCCGGGTCGCTGACGCCGGCCAGCTCGCCCAGGAACATGTCGCCGGCGTCCACGTGAACCAGCGGGATGTTGTAGTGGTCGCGGAACAGGGTCACGACCTGGTCGGCCTCGTTCTTGCGCAGCAGGCCGGTGTCGACGAACACGCAGGTCAGCTGGTCGCCGATCGCCTCGTGGATCAGGACGGCGGCCACCGAGCTGTCTACACCGCCCGACAGGCCGCAGATCACCTTGCCGTCGCCGACCTGGTCGCGGATCCTCGTGACCATCTCCTGGCGGAACGCCGCCATGGTCCAGTCGCCCTTCAGGCCGGCCAGGGCCAGGAAGTTCTTGTAGATCTTGCTGCCATTGACCGTGTGAACCACCTCGGGGTGGAACTGGACGGCGTAGATCTTCTTCTCGTCATTGGCGATGGCCGCGAACGGGGCGCCGGTCGAGGTGGCGATGACTTCGAAGCCCTCGGGGATGGCGGTGACGCGGTCGCCGTGGCTCATCCAGACAGTTTCCAGCTCGCCGACGCCGGCCAAGCCGTCGAACAGCGGGCTGGTCTTGCCGATGGTCAGTTCGGCGCGGCCGAACTCGCCGGCGTGGCCGCCCTCGACCTTGCCGCCCAGCACGTCGCACAGCAGCTGCTGGCCGTAGCAGATAGCCAGCATCGGCAGACCGAGGTCGAACAGCTTACGGCCGATGCGGGGGCTGTCGTCCTCCAGCACGCTGGCGGGGCCGCCCGACAGGATGATGGCCGAGGGCTTGTATTCGTCGACAAGCGCTTCGGCCTTGTCGAACGGATGAATCTCGCAATAGACGCCGGCCTCGCGCACCCGGCGCGCGATCAGTTGGGTCACCTGGCTGCCGAAGTCGACGATCAGGACGCGCTGGTGTTCGGTTTCGGTGGTCATCGGCAAGTCTCCAGCGGTCTTCGTTTCAATCGGGGCGTCAGGTCAGGGCGTATAGGACGATCGCTCCAGCACGGCGGCGAAGAAGCCGTCCGTTCCGGCGCGGTGAGGGGTCAGGCGCAGATAGCCTTCGGGCGTGACGTGGTCGACGCCTTCCAGGGCGATCGGCTTCACGGTGAATTCTGGGTGGCGATCGAGGAAGCCGGCGACGCGATCCTCGTTCTCGTCGACCAGCAGCGAGCAGGTCACATAAACCATGCGTCCGCCCGCCTTCACGAAGGTCGAGGCGTCTTCCAGCACGCTGTCCTGCTCGATCTGGCGCTTGGCCAGTTGGTCGGGCGACAGCCGCCACTTGGCGTCGGGATGGCGGCGCCAGGTGCCCGAGCCGGTGCAGGGCGCGTCGACAAAGACCACATCGATCTTGCCTTCCAGCCCCTTCAAGGGCGTGGCCTCGATCGGCGAGCGGATCTGCAGGTTGCGGACCCCTGCCCTCTGGCCGCGCCGGATGCAGTCGGCCAGGCGGCGGGCGTCGCTGTCGTGGGCGAATATCTGGCCGGTATTGCCCATGGCCGCGGCGAGCGCGAGGGTCTTGCCGCCGCCGCCAGCGCAGAAGTCCAGCACCTGCTTGCCCTTGACCTCGCCGGCCACGGCGGCGGCGATCTGGGAGCCCAGGTCCTGGACCTCGAACCAGCCCTTGGAGAACGCCGGCACCGCTTCGACCGACGGCGTGCGGTCGGCGGCGGCGGGCGCGGGGATGCGGAAGGCGTTGGGCAGGATCCCCGCCGGCGCGGCATGGATCGGCGCCAGGGCCTTGGCGGCGCGCTCTGGGTCGGTCTTCAGAGTGTTGACCCGCAGGTCGACCGGTGCGCGCTCGGACAGCGCCTGCATCTCGACCGCCTGATCGGCGCCGAAAGCCCTGACCAGGCGCTCTTCCAGCCAGTCGGGATAGTCGCCCGCCACCGGGGGCGGAGCAGCGTCCAGCGTGATCGGGCTCGCCAGGCGCTCACGCTCGCCGTCGGTCAGGGCGCCGAAGCCGTGTTCTTCCGAGGCCGCCTCGGAGATCCGCTCAGGCGTCCATTTCCAGGTGATGGCCAGGACGCCCAGCACGACGCCGCGGGCGGCCGCATCACCCATCATCCAGCCCAGCGAACGCTTGCGGCGCAGGGCGTCCAGGACAAGACCCGACACGAAGGCGCGATCCTTTGAGCCTGCGTAGCGCGCGGTCTCACCCCAACGCTTCAAGGCCATCTTCGAGGGAAAATGCCGCGTCTCGATCTCGGTCAAAACCTCGATCGCTGCCGAAACCCGTCCGCCGTCGCGCATCAGACCACCAGGGCCGCGAGCAGCATCAAGATCCCGACCATCGAGGCGACCCAGGTCAGGCTGCGCACATAGGGCACGCCGAAGGCATAGAGCGGGATATAGACGGCGCGCGCCGCCACATAGATCAGCGCGCCCAGCGAGGTGAGCTCGCCCAGGCGACCGCCGAGATAGTCGACCAGCACCAGGGCCGCGAAGAACGGGAAGGTCTCGCGGAAATTGGCGAAGGCGCGTTCCAGGCGCCCCGCGACGCCGGTCAGCACGACCGGCTCGTCGCGGGGGCCCGCATTCCACTTCAGGCCACGCTGGGGCTGGGCGGCCGCGGCCGCCCACAGCAGGTGGACGATCCCGATCAGGACCGCCGCCGCCAGCATCTGCAGCTCGAAGGCCATCCGCATCGCCTAGACCGCGCTCGGATAGTTCGGGGCTTCGCGGGTGATCATCACGTCGTGGACGTGGCTTTCACGCAGGCCCGCGCCCGTGATGCGCACGAACTTGGCGCGCTTCTGCAGCTCGGGGATGGTCGGCGCGCCGACATAGCCCATGGCTGCGCGGAGACCGCCGACCAGTTGGTGCAGCACCGGCGAGATCGGTCCCTTGAACGGGGTCTGACCCTCGATGCCTTCCGGCACGAGCTTGAAGCTGTCCGTCACTTCCTTCTGGAAATAGCGATCCGCCGAGCCCCGGGCCATGGCGCCCACCGAGCCCATGCCGCGATAGCTCTTGTACGAGCGCCCCTGGTACAGGAACACCTCGCCCGGCGCCTCTTCGGTGCCGGCGAACATCGAGCCCATCATGGCGGTCGAGGCCCCGGCGGCGATGGCCTTGGCCAGGTCGCCCGAGTACTTGATGCCGCCGTCTGCGATGATCGGGGTGTTGCTCTCGCGGCCGGCGCGCACGGCTTCCATGATCGCGGTCAGCTGCGGCACGCCCACGCCCGCGACGATGCGGGTGGTGCAGATCGAGCCCGGACCGATGCCCACCTTCACCGCGTCGGCGCCGGCGTCGATCAGGGCGCGGGCGGCGTCGTAGGTGGCGATGTTGCCGGCCACGATCTGGACGCGGTTAGCCTCGCGCTTGAGGCGCGAGACGGCCTGGGCGACCTGGCTCGAGTGGCCGTGGGCGGTGTCGATGACGACGACGTCGACGCCAGCGTCCACCAGCCCCATCGAGCGCTCAAAGCCGGCGTCGCCGACGGTCGAGGCCGCGCCGACCAGCAGGCGACCCTTGTCGTCCTTGGCGGCCAGCGGGTGAGCCTGGGCCTTCTCGATATCCTTCACCGTGATCAGGCCGACGGCGCGATAGGCCTCGTCGACGACGATCAGGCGTTCGATCTTGTGCTTGCGGAGCAGCTCGCGAGCTTCCGCCTGGTCGACACCCTCGCCGACCGTGATCAGGCCCTCGCGGGTCATGATCGCCGAGGCCGGAACATTGGCGTCGCCTTCGAAGCGCATGTCGCGGTTGGTGACGATGCCGACCAGCTTGCCAGTGCCGCGTTCGACCACCGGGAAGCCCGAGATCTTGCGGCGGGCCGTGATCTCGCGGATCTCGGCCAGGGTGGTGTCGGGGTTGATGGTCAGCGGATTGATGACCATGCCGCTTTCGTAACGCTTGACCTCGCGCACCTGGTCGGCCTGCTCCTCGTTGGTGAGGTTGCGGTGCAGGATGCCCATGCCGCCGGCCTGCGCCATGGCGATGGCGAGTCGGCTTTCGGTCACCGTGTCCATGGCGGCGGACACGAGCGGTATGTTCAGACTGATTTCACGCGTGAACCGGGTCTCGGTCGTCACCTGGGTAGGCATGACGTCGGACGGGCCGGGTTCGAGCAAAACGTCGTCGAAGGTGAGCCCTTCGCGAATCTCCATCGGAGTCTCCATTTTGCGGCGCGTATGTAGCCGCGAGGCCGCCGGTTGTCGACCCGTTGAGCGCGCCTTCTTCGGCAAATTGTGCGCTGCGTCAGGCTGCGGGGTCCGCGCGCAGGTCGAGGCGCTCGGCGACGGCGGCCAGGCGCTGGTCGCGAGTCCAGACCTTGGCGCCCGCAGTCAGCCTGGCGCTGGCCAGCAAATGGACATCGATATAGCCGACTCCAAGGCCAGGAAGACCGTTGGCTTCGATGAAGCCCAGAACCTCGTCGTCGGTCGCGAGCACGGCGCGCGGCATTTGTCGCAATGACTCGAGCACCACGGGCCGGTTGCGCAGATTGCCTAGCGCCAGTTCGCCAACAACAAAGGGATGAGCCAGAACCCCTGCTTCACCTAGCAGCCGCACCAGCGCTGCATTCGTGGTTCGCAGGTGGTCGACCCAAATGGATGTGTCGACCAGGATCACGCCGGTTCGAGACGCCGACGCGGAATGTCCTTCAGGTCGGGTTCACTGCCGCCGAGCAAAGCCAGGCGGCGCGCGCTCTCCCGTTCGACCAGAGCCTTGAGTGCTTCACGCACAAGAGCCGTCTTTTCCTCGATCCCGGTCAGGGCCATCGCCCGTTCCAGCAGATCGTCGTCGAGCGCCAATGTCGTCCTCATGCCGCACCTCCTTGCGGCACGAAATTTAGCATCGAATGATGCCGATATCCATGCAGGAAGGGCGGCGACGTCAGGAACGCCGCCGCTCCGAATTCTAGACCGGCTTGGCGCCCGGCGTGCCGCACTTGGCGAACTTGCCCTTGGCGTCCTTGCACTTGGTCGGCTTGGCCGGCGCGGCGGCCGGGCACTTGGTGAACTTACCCTTGGCGTCCTTGCAGGGGGCGGCGGAGGCCACGCTGGCGCCCGACAGGGCGATGGCAAAGGCGGCGACGATGCTCAGGGACTTCAACATGGGTAGCCTCTTGATGGACGCGAAACGCGCATTTCAGACGCTCGTGCGGAGGCCGACCGCTGACAAGAGGGAGAATTGTAAATTTCCCTGTTTATTCAGTCATTTAAGATTGCTTTCGCGACATTCGCAATCCAGGCGATAGCGACTTCAGTCGGCGAGGGCCGAAAGACCCACACGGCCCAGCTTCGAGACGATCGAGACACCGTCGCCGGCATGGATGAGATCATCCGGCTTTGGGGCGTCGACCACGCGCCCATCGACGCGGTCGATTCGAACCACGAGCAGCCCACCGCCACGACGCTCGAACTCCCCGACGGTCACGCGCCGCCCCGCGAAGGACGCGGGCGCGGTCACCACGCCGAGATCCAGGCCCAGGGCGGCCAAGTGCGTCTCCTGCTTACCCGTGTCGGAATGGGCTCCACGCAGAAAGCTGGCCAGCCTCGGGTAGAGGATGATCTCGGCGATCCGTTCCGCGCCGATATGGGTGGGCATGACCACCTTGTCAGCGCCGGCCTGGATCAGCTTGCGCTCGGTCGTCGGGCGCTCGCCGCGGGCGATGATCTCGAGCTTGGGATTGAGGCTGCGGGCCGACAGGGTGATGAACACGTTGGCCGCGTCGTCTGGCAGGACCGTGGCAAGAACCTTGGCCCTCTCGACACGCATCGCGCGCAGGACGTCCTCGTCGGTCGCATCGGCGTGACGGCAGAGATAGCCGAGATCCCGCGCTTCCTGACAGCGCGCCTCGTCGCGCTCCACGACCACGAACGTCTCGCCCGCCGAGGCCAGCTCGCCGGCCAGCATCAGCCCGATGCGGCCAAAGCCGCAGATGATGATGTGGCCCTCGAGCCGGTCGATGTCGCGTTCCACGCGCTTTCCGAAGAACTGTTCGAGTTGAGACTGGGTCAGCGCCTGAACCAGCGAACCGGTGACCACGATCACCCCTGTGCACCCGAACACCATCGTGGCCATGGTGATAAGGTGCAAGTAGCCGGTGTCGATCGGCCTGACTTCGCCGTAGCCTACCGTGAAAATGGTCAGAGTGACCATGTAGATGGCGTCGTCGAACGACCAGCCGGCGCTCAGATAGCCGACGATGGCGAAGAGACCGACCAGAAGAACGAAAGCGACCGAGATCGCCAGATTGCGGAACGGCCGGGCGACCAGCGCCCCGATCGCGCCCCCCGGTCGGCTCACCGCCCCTTAAACCCCGTCGCGACCAGGAAGACCTCCGAGCTGTCGGCGCGGCTGGCCTTGGGCTTGAAGTGCTGGACCTTGTCGAAGTGGCGCTTGAGACGCCCGATGACCTCGGCGGTTTCGCCGCCCTGGAAGGCCTTGGCGACAAAGGCGCCGCCCGGCTTCAGGACGTCGATGGCGAACTCGGCGGCGATCTCGATCAGGCCGACGATGCGCAGGTGGTCTGTCTCGCGGTGCCCGACGGTATTGGGCGCCATGTCGGACAGCACGACGTCCGGCGCGCCGTCCAGAAGCTCCAGGAGCTTGCCGGGCGCGTCGTCGGCGGTGAAATCCATTTCCAGCAGGTGGGCAGGCGCCACCGGATCGACGGGCAGAAGATCGATGCCGGCCAGTTGGGTCACGCCGCGCTCGACGGCGATCTGCAGCCAGCCGCCCGGCGCGCAGCCCAGGTCGATGACCTTGGCGCCCTTGTGGAAGAAGCGGAACTTGTCGTCGATCTCGCTGATCTTGAACGCCGCGCGGCTGCGATAGCCTAAAGCGCGGGCCTTGGCCGAGAACGGATCGTTGATCTGGCGCTCCAGCCAAGCCTGCTGGCTGGGCGTGCGGCCATAGGCCGTCTTCAGGCGCGCGGGCTTGGCGCGGCCGCCTTCGGTGCCGCCGGCCGGCGGCTTGACCATGCGCTTGCGGGGGGGCTCTTCATCGCTCATGCGGCTACCGGCTTCTTGGACGATCCGCCGCGACGACGCCGACGCGGGCGCTTCTGCTGGTCGGACATCAGGGACATCAGAAGGCCCTCTCTAAGGCCTCGGTCGGCGACACGCACGCGCGAACATGGCCACAGCTCCTGAACGGCCTGCAGAATAGCCGCCCCCGCGAGCACAAGATCGGCTCGATCCGCGCCGATGCACGGCTCCAGCGCCCGCTCGGCGGCGGTCAGGCCCTGCAGCCGCTCGGACGCCGCATCGCAGTCGGCGCGGTCCATCCAGAGACCGTCGACGATGTTGCGGTCATAGCGCGGCAGGCCCAGGTGAAGGCCCGCCAGGCTGGTGATGGCGCCAGAGGTGCCTATCAGGTGCGCCCTGCCCTCGGCGAAGATCTCGCGCATCGGCTCGGCGTGCGGGAACGCCTCGATGCGAGCCTTCACATCGTCGACCATGGCCCGGAACCAGCCTTCGTCGGCGCGCTCGCCCTCGGGGAAGCGCTCGGCCAGGGTGACGACGCCCACCGGAATCGACAGCCAGGCCTTGATCGGCAGCTTCCAGGCGGCGAACTGACGCGGCTTGGCGTCCAGCCCGCCCGCCTTCAGGTCGACCCAGGAGAGTTCGGTCGAGCCCCCGCCGACATCGACCACCAGGGCCGCGTCCTGCTCGCGGTCGAACAGGCTCATACAGCCGGCGACCGACAGCTGGGCTTCCTCGCGCGGGCTGATGATCTGCAGCTTGAGGCCGGTTTCTTCCTGCACGCGCCTGACGAAGTCGGGGCCATTGGTCGCACCCCGACAGGCCTGGGTCGCCACGGCTTTCACGCGGATGGCCTTGCGGCGGCGAATCTTCTCGGCGCAGACCTTCAGGGCCGCCAGCGAACGCTCCATGGCGGCCTCTGACAGCTGACCGGTCTGCGACAGACCCTCCCCCAGACGCACGATACGGGAATAGGCCTCGACGACGCGGAACCCGCGCGGCGTGGGCGTGGCCACCAGAAGGCGGCAGTTGTTGGTCCCCAGGTCGAGCGCCGCGTAACAAGCGACGGACTCCTCCTGAGACCTCCGGCGCCGGCCTTGTGGCGCGCCGGGCGCACGCGGCGCCTCCGACATGGTCTCTACTACCTGTCTCGCAGGTGTTCGCGAACGGTCGCGAAACCTCACTTCGACTCGACCATAACATGGGACTCGCCCACTGGAAGGCGCCCGCTTGTGTTCCGCGTGCTGACCTCTACGTTCAGGATTCAGTCAGGTCCGCCCGGCTATTCCTAAACCCATGAACTCGAGACTCGCCAAATTCGCGATCGGACAGGTCGTCAGGCACCGCATCTTCCCGTTCCGGGGCGTGGTGTTCGACGTCGACCCTGTGTTCGCCAATACCGACGAGTGGTGGGAGTCCATCCCCGAGGATATCCGGCCGACCAAGGACCAGCCGTTCTACCACCTGCTGGCCGAGAACGAGGACAACAGCTACGTCGCCTATGTGTCGGAGCAGAACCTGCTGCCCGACGACAGCGGCGAGCCCGTCGGCCACCCGCAGACCGCGGTGATATTCGAGTCGTTCGATCATGGGCTTTACAAGCTTCGGCCTCGAATTTCCCACTAGGCGGCACGCTTCTCCGCCGAACAGCGTTTTTATGGCAAACTCCGAACAGCATTTGCCAGATCCGGGGCGTAGCGTCGCCGCATGAGCGGAGATGGCTTTAGCAACGGACCGCCCCCGGGCGCGCGTCCCGACTGGACGATCGACCAGGGCTGGGAAACCTATTCCCAGGCCGAGCACGACGTCTGGATCACCCTGTACGAACGCCAGGCCGACATGCTGCACGGCCGGGCCTGTGACGCGTTCATGCGCGGCCTCGACGCTCTGGACCTGCACCGCACCGGCATTCCCGACTTCAAGCGCATCAACGAGGAACTCCAGCGCCTGACCGGCTGGAGCGTGGTCGCCGTGCCGGGCCTGGTGCCCGACGACGTGTTCTTCGATCACCTGGCCAATCGCCGTTTCCCGGCCGGCCAGTTCATCCGCAAGCCGCACGAACTGGACTATCTGCAGGAGCCGGACATCTTCCACGATGTCTTCGGCCACGTGCCGATGCTGACCGACCCGGTGTTCGCCGATTACATGCAGGCCTATGGCCAGGGCGGCCAGCGGGCGCTGGGCCTGGGGCGCCTGACCAACCTCGCCCGCCTCTACTGGTACACGGTTGAGTTCGGCCTGATGAACACGCCCGCGGGCCTGCGGATCTATGGGGCCGGTATCGTTTCGTCGCGGGCGGAGTCGATCTTCGCGCTCGATGATCCCTCGCCCAACCGCATCGGCTTCGACCTGGAGCGGGTCATGCGCACCAACTACCGGATCGACGACTTCCAGCAGGCCTATTTCGTGATCGACTCGATCCAGACCTTGCAGGCGGTGACACTGCGTGACTTCAGCGGGCTCTATGAGCGGCTGGCTGGCGCGGGAGAGATCGGTGTCGCCGAGATCCTTCCCAGCGACACCGTCATAACGCGCGGCACCCAGGCCTATGCGAGGGCCGGCGGGCGCTTGGCTTCGACCCCAGAGGGCTGACCCTTCAGGCCGAACAGGATCCGCACACCCGGGATGCGCCGCACGATCTCGTAGGTTGCGAAGCAACCGGTGAAGGTCGCCACGACTAGGATCGCGCCTTCCAGGCCTTGAGGCAGGCCCAGCTTGGCCAGGTGGTGGGCCAGGACCACGGTGATGGTCTGGTGCACCAGGTAAAACGGGAAGACGCCCAGGGTCAGGTAGCGCAGCGCCGGGCCGCCCTTGTTGGCCAGATGCTTGGCCCCGAAGCCCAGGATCGCGATGATGGCGCACCAGGTGTCGGTGGCGAAGACGAAGCGCATCAGCAGCTTCAGCTGCGGTGGCGGGACGGCGCTGTCGCTGCGATAGGTCCAGACATAGACACTCCAGCCCGCCCACGCGGCGATCGCAATGATCAGGGCCGGCCAGCGCATGGCGGTCAGGCGGTCGCGCAGCACCTCGGACTTGGCCAGGCCGAACCCCAGCAGGAAGGCGCTGAACGAGACGGCGTGGACATAGTGGTCGCCGACCAGCGCATGGGTCTCGCCATACTTGGCGTAGAGCGTGGCGCGCAGCATCGCCAGGAACAGGATCGGCCAGGCGAACAGACCAACGCCCTTGAACGTCCACTCGGCGGCCTTCTGGATGTGCTGACCAGCCTTCTTCCAGACCAGCAGCATGACGGCCAGGACCAGGGTGTAGAACAATAGATAAGCCACGAACCACATGTGGTTCCAGGTCGGGGTGGTCAGGCACTCTCCGTTCATCCCGCACCAGCGCCCCGATGCGGTGACGTAGCGGACCCAGAAATTGTCGACCGACAGGCCGCTGTTCGGATGCAGGGCCATGAACTCGACCACCTGGTAGTAGGACTGCGGCGGCACGATCACGAACATCGCGAACAGCAACGGCGGCAGCAGACGGGCGATCCGGGCCCAGGTGAGTTTCCCGACGGGCGTCTTGTCGGCCATGAACCGCGTCGCGGCGCCCGAGACCAGAAATAACAGGGTCAGGCGCCACGGATTGGTCAGCAGCATGTAGGGCATCAGGCCCTCGACGATATGCGGCGACTTCACGTGCCATTCCCAAGGCACGTAGAACATGCCGGTGTGGTAGAGGATCAGCAGGAAGAATGCGCCGACCCGGATCCAGTCGAGGTCGTAGCGCCGGTCGAGGGGTAAGGTAGTCGTGGTCATGAAGAGGCGTCCGGCTTGAAAAGCGATGCCAAGGACCTGACCCAGCGCGCCCCGTCCGGCCAAGTGTCCGGGGATCAGCGGTCGCTGGCTGGGACAAGCGGAAAAGCTCCAGGGACCAGCGGCGGGCTTTTCGGGATGACCGGCGAGGAGCGCCTGTGGCTCACCCGCGCCTGGATTCTCGGAGCCTGCCTGATCGCCGCGATCACGGTGGTCAACGTCCTGACCATCCAGCACGACGCGCCGCGACTGGGCGTGATCCGGCCCGCGATCTGGGAGGTCAGCAGCGCGCTGGTCACCATGGTCATCTTCGGCATTCCGGCCGCCATGGCTCTCTGGATGGTGCGGAAGCAACCGCGCTGGTGGCAAGCCGTCCCGGCGCACCTGGTCGCCGTGTTTGCCTATTCCGTCCTGCACGTCTCAAGCTTCGTGGCCCTGCGGAAGATCGGCCACGCCGTGCTCCTGCACGAGGGTTACGACTTCGGACCGCTCTCGACCGAATTTCCGTACGAGTTTCGCAAGGACATGGTGGCCTACGGCTTGGCCACGATCATCTATTGGCTGGCCCTGCAGCGCAGCGCGCAGGGGCCGCAACGCGCTCACACCCCCGCCCTGCCCGCTACGTTCGACATCCAGGATGGCGCGCGGCTGATCCGCGTACCCATCGCCGACATCGTCGCCGTGCGCTCCGCCGGCAACTACGTGGAGTTCGTCCTGGCTGACGAGCGCCGGCCTCTGATGCGTTCGTCGCTGAGCGCGGTGCTCGACGGTCTCTCGCCGCACGGCTTCGTGCGCTGCCACAAGTCCTGGCTGGTCAATAGCGCGCGGGTCACGGGGCTGAAGCCCGAGGGCTCCGGCGACTATGCCGTGGAGCTGGGCGCCCTGGAGGTCCCGCTTTCGCGGCGCTATCCCGAGGCCCTGGCGGCTTTGAAGAGCTAGAGCAACATCCCCATCAGGATGTCATCCTCGAACCGACCGTCCGGAAACCGGCCGCGCGCGACCTGCCGCCCCTCCTGCTGAAAGCCCAGACGCTCGTAGAGCCGGATGGCGTCCGGATTGCCCGCCCCGGCCGCGAGCTCGATGCGCAGCACCGGGGGGCTCATGGTGCGAGCCTCGGCGATCAAGGCCATGAAAAGCTTGAAGCCGATGCCCCGCCCTTGGTGATCCGGCAGGACCGCCACCGTCACGCCGCCCAGCACATGGGAGAAGAGCGCGATATGCTCACGGCGCGCGTGGATCTCGCCGCAGACGAGCCCTTCTTGATCGACCGCCACGAGGCAAACCCCGCCCGGCGTTTCGATCACGCCGCGAACATAGGCTTCCGTGATTTCGTCGGGCGTGCGCGCCAATCGCCCTGGCAGAACCGCCGCGGCTCTGTGCGTGGCCAGGATCCCGGAAGCGTCGTCGAGGCTCGCCTGCCGGATGGTGATGCTCATGACGCCCTCTGGAATGGATAGAAGTCTCCGCCAAGGTCCAGGATCTGGCTGAGTTCGTCCAGAGCCTCCCGACATTCGATCAACAGGTCGGGATCGGCCAGGTCCGCTGGGGCCAGGCGGTCGCGATAGCGGCGGGTGATCCAGTCGGCGAGCGTCGTGTGCAGACCCGGCGCGAAGCGTTGCGCCGGATTGGCCGCGTCCAGCTCGGCTTCGGTCAGCACCACCCGCAGACGCAGGCAGGCCGGACCGCCACCGTTGCGCATGCTCTGGCGGACATCGACATACTCCACGCGCCCGATCGGACCGTTGGACGAGGCCAGGCTCTGGGCCACGGCGAAGGCGCGCGGGTTGTCGCGCGTCTCGGCTGGCGCCAACAACACCAGGCGATCCTCGCCTGGGATGACGAGCAGCTGTGAATTGAACAGATAGCTGGCGACCAGATCGGCCATCGGAAGGTCGGCTTCCGAAATCTCGACGAAAGCCGGCTCGAACAGCCCCTCGGCGGCGGCGCGAACCTGGCGCTCCATCCCGCTGCGGTCCTCGAAAGCCAGCTCATGGAAGAACAGGCACTCGCGTGTGCCGACGCAGACCACGTCGTTGTGGAACGCCCCGCCCTCGATCGCCGCCCTGCCCTGTTGCGGGAAAACGGCCCGCGCCGCGCCGTGGCGGCGCTGAACGGCCTCGAAGGCCTCGCGAGTCTGGCGGGCCGGGAACTTGCCGTCCCAATGGCCCCAGGCCTCGCGCCCCCAGACGAAAAGGTTGACGCCCGGCGCGCCATGCTCGGCGCAGAGGCGGACATGATTGGCCGCGCCTTCGTCGGCGAAGTGGGGCTGGGCCGGCAGCGGGTCGTGAACGGCGAAGCGGGCTTCGTCGGGGAACAGGCGGCGCAGGGCGCGGGTGGTCTGCGGCCCTTCCAGGCTGCGATGCAGATTGGTCAGCAGGTTGGCCGGCGTGAAGTGAACGCGATCGTCGGCGGCATCGGCGCTGGGCGTCACGGTCGCGGCGTTGGCGGCCCACATCGGCGAGGCCGAGCAGGCGGCGGCGGCCAAGGCTGGCGCGTCCTTCCAGGCCCGTTCGATCACCGCCGCGTCCGAGCCGGAAAAGCCGAGCGACTTCAGCAGGCTTACAGCGGGCCGCTGATGCGGCGGCAGCACAAATTGCGGGAGACCCATGTCCGACAACCGGCGCATTTTCGAAAGGCCTTCCAGCGCCGCGCCGCGCGGGTTCGAGAGCTCGCCGGCGTTCCTCTGGCTGGCTAGGTTGCCGGGCGATAGGCCGACATAGCTGTGGGTCGGCCCGACCAGACCATCGCAATTGGCCTCGACCGCCAGGCTCATCCGCGCAGCCCCTTGATGTCCCTCAGGGTGTCGGTGATCGCCGGCGCCTCGAAACTGGCGACCGGATAGGCGCAGTAGTCGGCGGCGTAGTAGGCGCTGGGCCTGTGGTTGCCCGAAGCCCCGAGCCCGCCAAAGGGCATAGACCCCGCCGCGCCTGTCGTCGGGCGGTTCCAGTTCACCACGCCCGCGCGGATGCGGTTCAGGAACTGATCCCAACGCTTTGAGTGATTTGAGATAAGCCCCGCCGACAAGCCGTAGCGCGTGGCGTTGGCGGCCTTCAGCGCATCGTCGAAGCTGGACACGCGGCGCACCTGCAGCCACGGGGCGAACAGCTCCTCGTCGGGCGTGTCGACGCCGGTGACATCGACGATCCCCGGCGTCACGAAGGCCTCGCTGAGCCCCTCGACCGGCCCCAGCGCGCGGATGCGCTCCCCGCCCATCGTGTCGGCGATCGCGCGGGCGGCCGTAGCGGCGCGGGCAGAGATCAGCGGCCCCATGAAGGCCTCCCCCTCCCCATTCCACGGTCCAATCGACAGTCGGTCGGCAAGCGTCGCCGTCGCCTCGATCACCTTTCGGCCAAAGGCGTCGTCAGGCAAGATCAGCCGCCGGGCGCACGAGCAGCGCTGGCCCGTGGTGATGAAGGCCGACTGCACGACCAGCGCCGCCACGGCCTCGGCGTCATCGGCGTCCCAGACGATCAGGGGATTGTTGCCGCCCAGCTCCAGGGCCAGGATCACGTCCGGCCGATCGGCGAAGTGACGACGGAAGAAGGTCCCGGCGGCGGCCGAGCCGGTGAACAGCAGGCCGTCGATCTCCTGGTTGATCAACGCCTGGCCGGTCTCTCGGCCGCCCTGGACCAGATTGACCACGCCCGCCGGCACGCCGGCCGCTTCCAGCGCCTCGACCATCACTTGGCCAGCCAGGGGCGTCTCTTCCGAGGGCTTGAACACCACGGTGTCGCCCGCCAGCAGGGCCGGCACGATATGACCGTTGGGCAGATGGCCCGGGAAGTTAAACGGTCCCAGCACCGCCATGACCCCATGCGCGCGATGGCGCAGCACGGCGCGACCGAACGGCATGGCGTTCTCGGTGACGCCCGTGCGCTCGTCATAGGCGCGGATCGAGAGGTCGACCTTGCCGGCCATCGAGCCCAGCTCGGCCTTGGTCTCCCACAGCGCCTTGCCCGTCTCGCGGCTCAGGGCCTCGGCGAAGGCGGCCGCGCGCTCGACCAGGATCTCCTTGTAGCGGCGCAGGATGGCGATCCGCTCGTCGCGAGGGCGATCGGCCCAGGCCGGGAAGGCTCGGCGGGCGGCGTCCACCGCTTCGGCGACGTCGGCTTGGTTCGCCGTCGCCTCGCGCCACACTGCCTCGCCGGTCGCCGGATCGGTCGAGACCAGCTCCGGGCCACGCCCCGAGCGCCACGTGCCGTCGATATAGAGCCCGCTCATGCCTTCACCCGCACCATGTCGCCTTCATGCACGCCGAGGGCCCAGGCTGCCTCTCGCCCCAGGATCGCGCTGTCGCCGTCGACCAGCACCGGCGCGCGCACGGCCCGGAAGCGGGCCAAGGCGCCGGTGGAGACCAGGGCCTCCTCGCCGAAGGCGTCCTCCCCGATCTTCACCCGCAGGCTGCGCGCATCGCGCACCGTCTTGATGTCGTCGCGGCGCGCGGCCACCGTCGGCCCGGCGTCGAAGATGTCGATCAGGCCTTGGTAACGGAAGCCCTCGGTCTCCAGCATGGCCCGCGCCGCCTCGCCTTCGCGGTGAACGCGGCCTAGCACCGCGCTGGCCGCATCGGGCAGAAGCTCGGCATAGATCGGATGCCGGGGCGCCAGGTCGAGGATGAACTGACCGTCTGTCGAGGCGCTCATCATGTCGGCTTCGTCGAACTCCAGGCGGAAGAACTTGCTGGCCACGTGATCCCAGAACGGGCAGCCGCCATCCTCATCGAACCAGCCGCGCAGTTCGGCCAGCACCATCTCGGCGAAACGCTGGGGCTCCAGGCCGATCAGCATGTAGCGCGACTGGGCCAGTAGGCGCCCCGCCCCGCCCATGCGCCGCTCGGGGCGCAGGAACAGCGACCCCACCTCCGACCAACCGGCGCACTCGTTGACCAGCACCAGTGCCCGATGGTCGAAGCGCTTTTCCAGAGTCGGCGACGACTGGGCCAGGGTGACCACCCGGAACGAGAAGTGCGGCCGCTTAAGGCCCACACCCGCCTTGACCCCGGCGACGCCGATCACATCGTTGGCCTCCAGGTCCTCCAGCATCAGGGTGTACCAGGCCTCGGGCGGCGCGACGCCGGACTGGAAGCTGGCCTCGGACAAAGCCAGACGCGCGCGCAAGGTCGGCTCGTCCTCGGGCAGGCTGGTGAAGCCGCGCCCGGACAGCACGGCCAGCTCCATCAGGGCGTCGAAGTCGGCGGAGCCGGCGGGACGGACGACAAGCATTCAGTTCGGCTCCCCAAGGCTATCCATGGCCGCGCGAATCGCTCTGGCGTCGATCTCGCCGCTGGCCAGTTTCATCAGGATCAGGGCCGAGAGCTGGGCGCGCTCGACGAAGCTTTCGGGCCAGGCGTGCTCGGCCTCGCTGTGGATGTCGCCGCCGCGCACGCCCAGGGTGTCGACGTTCGGCAGGCCCGAGGCGAACAGGTTGTTGCCCTCGCAGACACCGCCGGAGGGCTTCCAGGCGATGTCCTGGCCCAGCAGCGCGCCGACATCCTTCACCGCGCCGAAAAGGCGCTGTTGCGCGGCGTTGAACGGCTTGGCGGCGCGGGTGATCAGGCCATGCAGGTGGGCGTGCAGGTCGTCGCCGATCTCGCTGACGATCCGCGCGACCTCGGCCTCGAACCAGGCGGCGGCCTGCGCTTCGGGGAAACGGACATTGAAGCGGACCACCGCCACGTCCGGCACCATGTTCAGCGGCGCCCCGCCGTCGATGCGGGCGACATTGACGGTAACGCCGTCGCGCTGGCCGTTCAGGCCGTGCAGCTTTTCGGCAACCCGCGCCGCGCCGATGATGGCGTTGCGGCCTGTGGCGAAGTCACGACCGGCATGGGCCGCGCGGCCGTGGATGACGATATGGAAATTGCCCGAGCCCTTGCGCGCCGAGGCCAGGGCCCCGTCGGCCAGGGCGGGTTCGTAGGTCAGGCCGACATGGCCGCGCCGCGCGAAGTCCGCCAGCACGGGCCCGGAGGCGATTGAGCCGATCTCCTCATCCGGCGACAGCAGAACGCGGTAGCCGACATTGTGTGAGGCCGGGTGGAGTTCGAACCCCTCTAGCGCCGCCAGCATGACCGAGATGCCGCCCTTCATGTCGGCGATGCCCGGGCCGTGCAGCGCGCCGTCGGGGCGGGTACGGACGACCTGGAACGGGCTCGTCTCAGGATAGACGGTGTCGTAGTGGCCAGTCAGCACGACCTGGACCGGCGCTTCAGGACGCACCACCACGGCCAGGGACGGCGGATGGTGGAATTCCGTCTCGCGGCCATCGGCGGTGATCTCGCGCGAGGGCGACAGCGGCATCTCGATCGGCGCGGCCGGCAGACGCGAGGCGGCGTCGAGCAGAACTTGCCGCTGACGCTCCAGTCCGACTAGGTGCCGGCTGCCGGAGTTTATGGCGCACCAGTCCACGGCGCGGTCGATGATCAGGCCGCCATCGCGGGCGATGTGATCCAGAACCGCGCGATCTTCTGAATTGAGTCGCATGAAAAGCCGGTCCTCCCTCAGTCACGGTAACCAAGGGCCGCAGGTAAATCGTGCTCACCTCCGCAGAGGAAACCGGTCACCCGCGCAACAGCCTTGCTGCTTAATAGTCCTTTCGCCAGCGGACGGAAAGCTTGGCGTCGTTCTGGCCGCCGATGCGCGAGACCAGCGACAGCGTCCGACGAACGCGCCACTCGACCTGGGCGGCGGGACCTTCGCGGCCGCCGCCGATGATCTCGACATAGACGTCGTCGGTCACGTACTTGCCGCCCGACACCGTCATGCCCGTGGCGCTTTCGGCGAAGGCCAGACGGTCCAGGCGCGCGAAGCTGCGCAGGTTTCCGATGACATCGAAGCCCCCGCCGCCCGCCAGCGACGCCAGCGCCGACGCCAGTTGCGCCGCTTCGATCGGCGACAGCTGCGCGGCCGAGGCGCCGAACAGCACCTGGCTAAGCACCTCGTCGCTGGGCAGCTCGGGCTTGGAGGTCAGGGTGATCTCCGGCTTGGCAGCCGTGCCCTGGATCTTGACCACCGCTGTCAGGGAGGTGTCCTCGCGCGTCGCTGAAAGGTCCAGGCGGATGCGATCCAGCTGGCTGGACAGATAGACCACGCCATCGTCGTCGAACTCAAACCGTTTGCCGGCGAAGTCGTACTCGCCGCGGACCATGCGGGCGACACCCGAAAGCTGCGGCGCCAGGGAGGTGCCGCCGACGTGGGCGGCCAAGGACAGTTCGACATCCAGGCCTCGGCCACGCACGAAGACCCGGCGGGGCGCCTTGAGGTCGAGGTCGAGGATCATGCCGCCGGTCGTCGCCCGGCGCTGAAGGCCCTGGTCGAAATCCTGCGGGCGATTGCGCTCGATCACGTCCATGGCCACCACGCCGGCCGGGGTCTTGCTCTGGGCCGAGACATCGGCGCGGTCGAGGGTCACCGTGCCCGTCAGCTTGATCTTGCCGTCGGCCGAACGGTTCACCGAGGCCTGACCGGTGGCGACCGCCGAGGCCAGATCGTTGTCGATCAGGCGGAAACTTTTCATGTCGAGCTTGAAGTTGCCGACGCCGTCGCGCGCCAGGCTGATCCGCCCCAGACCCGAGATCGTGCCGCCCTGCCCATCCTCGCCGATGGCCTGGCTGACATCGATAGCGTTGTCGGCCAGGGCCGTTCGCAGGACGACATTGCGCAGACGCAGGCCGGTCTGGCCGTCCTCGAAGCCGCCATTGTCGAGGGTGGCCGAGCCCAGCAGGCGCGGGTCGGCGAGCGTGCCGCCAATACTGCCCTGCAGGTTGATGCGACCCGAGAGCGAGCGGTCGGCTCCCATCAGCAGGTTCCACAGCGGCTTGATCTCGCCCTTGGCCGAGAACTGCCCCTGCACGCCGCGGGTCTTGTCGATCATCAGGCGCAGCGGTCGAGCCGAGGCTTCGACCGGCAGGACGAGGTTGGCGTCTGCTTTCAGGCCCAGGCTGTTGTCGCCGTCGGCGACGATGGTCAAATGCTTGTCGGTCAGGTCGCCGTGGATCTTGGCGTTCAGCGACTGATCGATCTTGGCGCCGCGCTCACGGGCGTTGGACAGCCGCATGGTGAAGTCGCCGCCCAGGCTGTCGCCCTGACCGCGCAGGTTGAACGAGCCGTCGATGTCGCCGTCGAGATCGGGGTTGAAAGCCGTGATGGCCACGCCCGCCAGTTCCGCCTTCAGCATGGCCGTCGCGCCGCCCAGGTCGGCGTCGATATCGGCGCGCCCCTTGTCGATGGCTAGGCGCAGGCGGGCCTGGGTCGGACCATCGCCGAACCGAACCTTGGCGGTCTCGCGAGTCTTGATCTCGGTGCGGCCCATCCGGCCGGCCGCGTCGAGGCTGAGGTCGTAGATCTTGCCATTCTGCGCCAAGGCGCCCGCGCCGCCGATGCGCCAGCGGCCGCCGGGCGCTTCGCCGCGCGCGTCGATCGACAGCGGCAGGCGGGCCAGCGGACCGTCCGCCTTGACCCGCGCCGAACGGACCTTCCACGCCCCGGTGGCGACGTCCTCGGCCGTCAGGTCCAGTGTCGCGCGCGCCCCGCCGCCGCCGGGCGCATCGACCAGCTTGGCCGTGCCCTTGACCTGGCCCTGGGGCAGGAAGGCGCCGGGACCGACGGCGACGGTCAGGTCGGCCGTAGCCGGCAGGCCGTCGCGCAGGCTCATCGCCCCCTTGGCCTTGGCGCCGCCGGCGTCGACGTCCAGTTCGCTGAGTTCGATACCGCCCGGCGAGAAGCGGAAGGCCGTCCGTCCGCGCGCCGGGCCGTAGCCGCTGTCGGCCTGTAGCGCCGCGACACCGTCGGTGGCGTTCGGGCCGCGCGCAAAGGTCAGGGTCAGGCGCGCCTTGGTCAGGGGCAGACTTGGCAGATCGATGCTGTCGAAGTCGGCGTTAAGTTCGGCCTTCGGGGCGGCCAGCGTGCCGCCGACATGACCATCGCCCGCCGCCTTGCCCGAGACTTCGACAGGACCCGCATTGAACGGCCCGGTGGCGGTCCAGTCGAGCTTGAAGTCCAGCTCCAACGCCTTGGCGACGGTCATCTTGCCCGAGGACCTCAGGCTGGCGTTTGCGCCGTCCAGCTTGGCGTCGGCGATGGCCAGAACGCCCTGGTTCCAGCTGGCCTTGCCGTTCAGACGCGGCGTCGCGCCCAGCAGGCGGTCAATCTCGGGATAGCCTGTGGCGAACCCCGCCGCGCGGCCGTCGACCGTGAAGCTCCAGGGGCGGTTGGCGATGCTGGAGGCCGTCCACTTGGTCGCGACAGAACCCTTCGCGCCCTGGCGCACGGGACCCATGCTGGCGACCTTGATGTCGCCGTCGAACGACAGGCCGCCCAGCGGTCCGCGCTCGCCCTTGCCGGTGACGATCAGGTTCGGAGCGTCGATCCGGGCTGACTTGATCAGGAACCGACCACCCTTCACCCGCGCGCCCTCGAACGACGCCTTCGGGCTGGGGCCGAGCAGGGCGAGAAGCCCCGTGCCGCCGCCGCCCGACGCGCTCGCCTGGGCCTTGATATCGAGTTCGCCCTTGGCCCAACGGACACTGGTCGGCCCCTTGGCGCGCTTGAGTCGGTAGCCCATCAGCTCCAAGTCGGCGACGTCGACATCGCCCTCGACCGAGAAACCGCCCTCCTCCAGCCGGAAGACGCCTTCGACCAGGCCTCGGCCCATCTGGGGAATGGTGACGATCCTTTTCAACGCCTCGATCTGGGCGCTGAAGGCCACACCGTCGGGACCCGTGCGCTTCTTGGCGAGATCCGCCAGGCCGTGGCCCCGCAGAGTCAGGTTCTGGGCGGTGATCGCTAGTTTCAGGTCCGACAACCCGTCCTGAGCCGTCTTCTTGCCATCGATCGTGAAGTTGGCTTCCGGCCCGAACATGTGGGCCAGACGCTCGGTCAGGGTCGAGGCCGTGAGGTCCACGCGGCCCTGCGCCGAACCGCCCTGCTCGGTCCAGGCCCCGTCGGCCTGCAGGGGCGTCGTCTGGCCCGATCGCGCCAGGACTTTGAAGGCCGCGCGGCTGGTCGTGCCGTCGGCCTTGGCCTTCAAGTCGAAGGTGCGGTTGGCTGGCAGGCCCAGCGCGCCCGCGATCGCGCCGCCATTGGCCTCGGTCGCATCGGCGATCAGGTGCAGGCTCTTGGAGCGGCCCAGGTCGAAATCGAGGCTCAGGTGATCGCCGACGTGCAGGCGCGAGGCGACGCCCAGTTTGCCCTTCTGCCCGCCCTGACGCGCCATCTCATAGGCGCCGGCTACGTCGAAGTCGCCGTCCTTGCCGCTGAAGGCCGGACGGGTGACAAGGCGGAATCTAAAGGCGTCGAGATCGACCGACACCGGCGCGGCGCCGGATTTCGGCCCCTTGGGCTCCATCGTCGGGCGGCGCAGAACGACCACATCCCGCGCATCGATGCTCTCGGCGTGGAAGCGGCGCCCAAACAGCTCGGTCGGCCTCCAGGCCACGTGCAGGTCGTGCGCCTCCAGCCAGACGCCCTTCTCATCGGAGATGGTCAGGCGGCGAACACCGAAATTCTTCCAGATGTCGCCCGACAGGCCCTCGATTTGCAGCTTGCCGATACGACCCAGTTTTAGCCCCGAGGCGCGGGCCTCCAGGAACATCCGCCCCTGCGGGGTGATGGGCGCCAGGCGCAGGCCACCGGCCATGACGATCAGGATTCCAGCCAGGATCGCCGCGGCGATCAGCACGACGCCGCCCCAGCCGATCTTTTTGGCGACTTCCACTGCGGCCTCGCCCGTCGCCTCCGCGGCGTGGACGACGGTCTCCGTCAGGTCGGGCTTGTCGTGCTCGCCGCTCAAAAGCTTTGCCCGATGCTGAGATAGACCTGGAAGGCGGGGTCGCCCTTGCGCCGGCCCATGGGCACGGCGACGTCGGCGCGGATCGGGCCAAAGCCAAGGTCGTAGCGAACGCCCAGACCGGCGCCGGCTCGGAAGTCCTCGCGCTGCGGCGTGTTGTGCGTGCCGATCGCCCCGGTGTCGATAAAGGCCACGCCGCTCCACTTCGAGGTGATCTTCTGGCGCAGCTCGACGGATGTCTCCACAAGGGAGATGCCGCCCTGGGGCGTGTTATCCGCCAGGCGCGGGCCGATAGCCTGATAGGCGTAGCCGCGCACCGAACCCCCGCCGCCCGCATAGAAGCGCCGCGACGCCGGCACATCCAGGACGCCGCCGCCCACGATCGCGCCCAGCTTCAAGCGACCGGCCAGCACGGTGCTGGCCTGCTTCCCGAACGGGATATAGGCCGAGCCCTGCGTGGTCAGCTTCAGATAGGGCACGGTGGTGTCGCCGAGCACGTAGGTCGGCTCGCCTCGGGCCTCCAGGCGCCAACCGCGCTTGGGGTCGAGGATGTTGTCCGAGAAGTCCCAGGCATAGGCCGCCAAACCCGCGAAGGTCGCCAGGTTCAGCTTACGGCCCGCCACCGCCCCGTCGCGGTTCACCTGCTCCTTGGTCTGGGAGATATCCAGCGAGACGCCGAAGGTGCGATAGGCCGTCGTCTGCCGCCGCTTGGTCAGGTCCACCCCCACCGTGGCGCCGGTTTCGTTGTAGGCGTCGGTGTCGTTGCGGAACACTGCGCTGTTCAGCTTCAACGTCTGCTGCGGCCTTCGCCAATGCGGCAGCGACAACTCCGCGCCCAAGCGCTGTTCCAGCTTGGCGAAGCGCAGGGCGTAGGTCGTGGTGTCGGCGCGCTTGAGGCGGTTGTAGCGGATCCACCGCGCGTCAACGCCCGCGCCCTCGCTGGTCGAGTAGCCCGCGCCCAGTTCTATGGTCCGCGCCTTGCGATCGGCCAGGGTGACGACAACGGGCCGATAGCCCTCGGCCGTGGCCTTGTCGGTTCCGGCCAGCGACACCGAGATCGAGTCGTAGACGCTGGTGTCGCGCAGGCGACGCTCCAGCTCGGCCACGTCCTCGGGATCATAGACGTCGCCGGACGCCCATGGCGCCAGACGGCTGACCCAGGCGGGGTTGGTGCGCCCCTCGGTCACGACCTGAACGCCATCAAGATGCACGAGTTCGCCGGCCGCGATCTTGAAGGCCGGCCTGACCGTGTGGTCGGCGTGGTCGACGACGACCTCGCGCGGCTCGGCGGCCGCGTCGGCATAGCCCAGCTTGGCGACTTGGGCGACGACACGGCCTTCGGCGCCCACGACATCGGCGGAACGGCCAGGCTCGCCCTCGGTCAGGCGCATGGCCGTGGCGGCGCGCTGACGGGTGCCTTCGTCGGGCGGCGCGCCGGACCAGTCGATGCGCGGGTCGGCGATCAGGAAGACGGGACCGGGCGTGATCTTGACCACCGCGCGCGGCGGATCGCCGTCCAGCACGTCGGGCTCGACGGTGTAGCCGTAGTAGCCCTCGGCGCGCAGAACGGCGATGGAATCCTCGCCGGCCTGACGGGCGCGGCGACGCGCTTCGGCCCGGCTTTGGGCGGAAGTCTTGGATTGGGTCAGGGCGCGCTGGATCGCGTCGCGCAAATATTTGTCTTCGACGCCTTGGATCTGGGCCATCGGCTCATCGGCAAGCGCGGCCGAGGCGATCAGCCAAGTCACCGCCGTCAACGCCAGGGTAGTCCGCCCAAGCACCAAATCACGTTCCCCGCGCGAAGCGCCCCCGGCCCTGCTGTAGTCCGGGGTCGCGCCTGTGTCACGACAGGAAATGCAACGACATGGTGCGAGCGGCGCTTCTCAAATCAGGCGAATGGCGCCCAAATGATAAGCAGTCATGCGCATCCACGTGGCGGACGTCGAATCCGGCGCGCATGGTGGTCGCGACACTCTAGAGTCGGAGATGGCGCGATCTCACCGGTCCGCGCCCAAGGTTATGAGAAACGTGGACAAAAGCGTGGCGGCGAAGACCCAGACCCTCGATGATGCACCGACCCTGCCCATGACGGAGGCGGCTTACCTGCCGGGGATCGCCTACGACGAGATGTTCACGCCCGAGGGCGAGGTCCGGCCGCACTACGATCCGCTGCATGGGCGCATGTCGACCCTGGGCGCGGAGGAGCTGGCGGGCCGCCAGCGGACGCTGGAGCGCTCGTTCCTGCTGCAGGGCATCACCTTTACGGTCTACGGCGCGGACAACACCACCGAGCGGGTGATGCCGACCGACCTCTTCCCGCGCATCATCCCCGCTGACGAGTGGAAGCGGATCGAGGCAGGCCTGGCCCAGAGGCTGCAGGCGCTGAACCTGTTCCTGGCCGACATCTATGGCGACCAGCAGATCCTGATGGACGGCGTCGTGCCGCGCGAACTGGTGCTGGGCGCGCCGTCTTATCGTCGCGAGATGCAGCACGTCTATGTGCCGCACAAGGCCTACGCCAATGTCTGCGGCAGCGACCTGATCCGCTGCCAGGACGGCCAGTTCGCGGTGCTGGAGGACAATCTGCGCGTCCCATCCGGTGTGTCTTACATGCTGGCCAATCGCGACGCGGCTAAGCGCACCTTCCCCGGCACCTATCGCGCCGCGGGCGTCCGGCCGGTCGAGCGCTATCCCGACCTTTTGCTGGCCACTCTGAAGAGCATGGCCGCAGACTGGCGCGGCGACCCCCAGGTCGTGGTGCTGACGCCGGGCGTCTACAACAGCGCCTATTACGAGCATGCCTATCTGGCCCGTCTGATGGGCGTGCCGCTGGTCGAGGGCCGCGACCTCGTGGTCCACGAGAACATGGTCTACATGCGCACCACGACCGGCATCCGCCGCGTGGATGTGATCTATCGCCGGGTAGACGACGACTTCATCGATCCCCTCACCTTCCGGCGCGACAGTTCGTTGGGCGCGGCCGGCCTGTTCAACGCCTATCGTGCGGGCAACGTGGTGATCTGTAACGCCCCCGGCACCGGCGTCGCCGACGACAAGGCCGTCTACGCCTACGTCCCCGAGATCATCCGCTACTATCTGGGCGAGGACGCCATCCTGCCGAACATCGAGACCTTCCTCTGCCGCGAACCCCGGCAGATGGGCCACGTGCTCGAAAATCTGGACAAGTACGTGGTCAAGGCCGTCGGGGCCTCAGGCGGCTACGGCATGCTGGTTGGCCCGCACGCCAGCCAGAAGGAACGGGACGCCTTCGCTCAGGCGATCAAGGCCGATCCGGACAACTATATCGCCCAGCCGACCATCCAGCTGTCGACCGCGCCCTGCCTGGTCGACGGCCGCATCGAGCCGCGTCACGTCGACTTGCGCCCCTTCATCCTGTCCGGCGAGAAGACCATCGTCACGCCGGGCGCTCTGACCCGCGTGGCGCTGAAGCGCGGCTCGCTGGTGGTCAATTCCAGCCAGGGCGGCGGCTCCAAGGACACCTGGGTGCTGGCCGAGGAGAACGCCCACACCAATGGCGCCGGCAATGGGAGCGTCCGCCCATGATGTTGGCTCGCGTCGCCGACAGCCTCTACTGGCTGGGCCGATATATCGAACGGGCCGAGCACCTCTCGCGCCTGTCCAGCGTCATGATGAACGCGACCCTGGACCAGACCGACTCCGGCGCGCACGCGGTGCGGATCGCCATGGCCGCCGTGGGCGATCCCGCCGACGGCGTGGACATCGGCTCGTTCGAAGCCGCCGAAGCGCTCGTTCTGGATCGCAGCGACACCAATTCAGTCGTCTCGTCCCTGGCCCGGGCCCGCGAGAACGCCCGCCAGGTCCGCGACCAGATCACCACCGAGACCTGGGAGCGGCTGAACCTGCTCTATCTGAAGGTCACCGACGTGAACGCCGGCAAGGAGTTCTCGGACGGCTCGGCCAACTTCCTGCACGACGTCATCGCCGACCTGCACCTGTTCAAGGGCGCGGCCGACACCACCATGAGCCACGGCGAAAGCTGGCGGTTCATGATGCTGGGCATCTACATGGAGCGCGCCCAGCTGGTCTCGCGCCTTCTGGAGGTGTGTTTCGCCGAGAGCCCCGTCCACGGCCATGTCGACGACCACGTGGCCCTGGTCAGCGTGCTGCGCATGGCCTGCGCCCTGGAGCCATACCTGCGGGTCTACACCGCCGAGATCGAGCCGCGGCACATCCTGGAATTCCTGGTTTTCGACGAGGACTTCCCCCGCTCGATCCGCTTCGCCACCGCCCAGATCGAGCAGCACCTTTCGGCCATGGCCCGCAACGCCTTCACCGGCGAGCGCCCCGGCCCGGAACGCCTGGCCGGTCGCCTCAAGGCCCGCCTTCAGTTTGCCGATGTCGACGAGCTGGAGGCTGTCGGGGCCGGCCCGCTGCTGACCACCGTCGTCAACGAGTGCGCGCGCATCCACGAAGCGATCTACGAGACCTTCGTGGCCTATCCGCTCGAAACGCGCCTTCCGGCCTAGGATTCTGAGCGTGACAGCCGAAAGTGTCAGCGGTTTCGGCGCCCGTCACGCGACCAAGTAAGGACTTTTTCCGTGCTGCTCGAAATCCGTCACGTCACCCAGTACCACTACGAGAAGCCTGTCCGGGAAAGCCTGATGGAGCTGTGGATGCAGCCCCAGAAGACCGCCCGCCAGCGGCTCGTCAGCTTCGAACTGGACCTGGAGCCGGCAGCCCAGGTGTTCTCCTACGCCGACAGTTTCGGCAACGCCGTCTACCACTTCGACGTGCCCCAGCCGCACGACAAGCTGACCATCGTCGCCCGCTCGGCGGTCGAGACCGAGCCGACGGGCGACCGGCCCGACCACCTGGACATGGGCGAGTGGGACCGCCTGCGCAGTGAATTCGTGCGTGGCGAGTGCTTCGATTTCCTGCGTCCGCACGGCTTCGTGCAAACCACCGACGCCCTGCGGACCTTCATCGCCGAGAACGACCTGGACGCCCTCCGGCGCAAGGATCCGCTGACGGCTGTTCGCACGCTGTCGGAAACCATCTACCGCGCGTTCGAATACCAGCCTGGCGTGACCGACGCCGACAGCCCGATCGATCTGGCCCTGAGCGCCGGACGCGGGGTCTGCCAGGACTTCGCCCACATCATGCTGGCCATCTGCCGCGAGTGGGGCGTCCCGGCCCGCTACGTGTCGGGCTACCTGTTCACCGACCGCGACGCGGGCGACCGCTCGGACCCGGACGCCACCCACGCCTGGGTCGAGGTTTTTCTGCCCAGCCTGCGCTGGGTCGGCCTGGACCCGACCAACAACATGATGACCAGCGAGCGCCACGTCGGCGTCGCGGTCGGCCGCGACTATGCCGACGTCACGCCGTCACGCGGGGTCTACAAGGGCGATGCGGAAAGTCAGTTGGCCGTGGGTGTCACCGTCCGCCGCGCCCGCGCCGCCCTGGCCGAGCCGGAGTTCCTGCGCATGGCCCGCCCAAGCTTCGCCGGCGGTCGCCGCCGTCCGGACGCCGTGCTGAAGCAGGAGCTGCACCAGCAGCAGCAACAGCAGCAGTGATCTACTGAAGGTTTTCGGGCGGCAGGTTGGCCGCGAAACGGCGGGCGATATCCAGTGCGCCCGCCGCGCCCCCAGCGCGGGGACCCATGCGTTCGGTCTGCAGGAACTGCACGCCGATCTCGGCGCCCGATCGCCAGACGACATGGGCCAGATGCACTCGGCGGCCGCCCGCGTCGACGAAGACAAACTTGTCAGGCGGTGAGGCGATGCCGGCGGTCGACAGGCGCGCGCCTTTTTCAGCCACGTCCAGCAACGAGCACTTCCACGAGCGCGGATCATCGACGATGTAGATCTTGCGCGCCGCGGGCATCCGGGCATGTGCGCGGCGCTCAGCGCCCGAGGGCTCGACCATGACCATGCAACCTTAGAACTCCCGTCGAGTCGTCGACGACCTTAGCGCAGACGACGGCGCCACGCGCCAGCGTTGAACGCCGTTCATCCGATCTCGGTCTAACGGGCAGAAACTTAGGCAGCGTAAACGTGAGCCTTGCGGGCGGTGATCTTTACCGTGCCCTGGAACCGGGACGCCTCGGCGCGCGAGGCGCTGATCTCGATCGGCCGACCATCGAGAGCGGTGGCGTTGACCGTGGTCAGGGCCCCCTGCACGTGGGCGCGCTCGACCCGCACCTCGAAGCCAGCATCGTCCAGCACGAAGTCGTGCGGCCGGACATAGGCCGTCGCCGAGCCCTCGCGGACGCCTCCGGCCGGCAGGCTCAGCACGCCCGCATTGAACTGCCCGCCGCCAACCTGCCCCTCGAAGCAGTTGGCCTCGCCGACGAAGCCGCAGACGAAGGCGGTCTCGGGCTGGTCGTGGACCTGGTCGGGCGTGCCGATCTGTTCGATCGAACCTTTGTTCAGGATGGCCACGCGATCCGCCAGCTCGAGGGCCTCTTCCTGGTCGTGGGTGACGAAGATGGTGGTCACACCCGTGGCGTCATGCACGCGGCGCAGCTCCTTGCGCAGCGACTTGCGGACCGTGGCGTCCAGAGCGCCGAACGGCTCGTCCAGCAGCAGCACGCTGGGCTGTACCGCCAGCGCCCGCGACAAGGCCACGCGTTGACGCTGGCCGCCCGACAGCTGCGAAGGGTAGCGCCCGCCCAGGCCATCCAGCTCGACCAACTTCAGCAGCTCTTCGACGCGACGCGCGATTTCGTCCTTGGAGGGCCTGTCCTTGCCCTTCCGGACGTCGAGGCCGAACGCGATATTCTTGGCCACGGTCATGTGCTTGAACAGCGCGTACTGCTGGAAGACGAAGCCCACGCGACGATCGGCGGCCGAGGCGAAGGTCACGTCCGCGCCATCGAACAGCACCTGGCCAGCGTCGGGGAATTCGAGGCCCGCGATCGTGCGGAGCAGCGTCGTCTTGCCCGAGCCCGAAGGCCCCAGCAGGGCGAGGAGTTCGCCGTCGGCGATCTCGAGATCGACCTTGCTGAGCGCCGGATAACGTCCGAACTGCTTGTCGACGGAGCGGATGGAGATGGTCATGTGGCCGTTGGTCCGTTCAGTGTCCGCCGCGGCGGCGCACGCCGGGCTGCGCGGCCTCGACCGCCGTCTTCAGCACCAGGGTCACCACGGCCAGCAGGCAAAGCAAGGCCGCGACGGCGAAGGCGCCGACGAAGTCATACTCGTTGTAGAGGATCTCGACGTGCAGCGGCATGGTGTTGGTCAGGCCGCGAATGTGGCCGCTGACCACCGAGACCGCGCCGAACTCACCCATGGCGCGGGCGTTGCACAGCAGCACGCCGTACATCAGGCCCCAGCGCACGTTGGGCGCGGTCACCCGCCAGAAGGTCGTCAGGCCGCCCGCCCCCATCGAAACCGCGGCCTCCTCCTCGGCGGTCCCTTGCTCCTGCATCAGCGGGATCAGCTCGCGGGCCACGAACGGAAAGGTCACGAAGACGGTCGCCAGCACGATGCCGGGCACGGCGAAGATGATCTTGATGTCGTTGTCGACCAGATAGTCGCCGAACCAGCCCTGCAGACCGAAGATCAGCACGTAGATCAAGCCCGCCACCACCGGCGAAACCGAAAACGGCAGGTCGATCAGCGTGATCAGCAGCGCCTTGCCCCTGAAGTCGTGCTTGGCGATCGCCCAACTCGCGCAGAGCCCGAAGGCCGCATTGAACGGCACCGCGATCGCCGCGGTGATCAGCGTCAGCTTCACGGCCGCCAGAGCGTCGGCGTTGTTGATCGCCAGCAGCGCGGCGTCGAGGCCCTTGCGCAGCGCCTCGGCGAACACGGCGGCCAGCGGCAGGATCAGGACCAGCGCCAGGAAGGCCATGACCGTCCCGATCACCAGGACCTTGGCCCAGAGAGGATCGTCCGTCGCCTTGCGGTGCTTCACGGCGCTCATCAGTCGAACCTCCGCGCCCAGGCCTGGATGGCGTTGATGACCAGCAGCATCGTGAACGAGACCGTCAGCATCACCACCGCGATGGTGGCGGCGCGCGCATATTCGAACTGCTCAAGTTGGATGATGATCAGCAGCGGCGCGATCTCGGACTTGTAGGGCATGTTGCCGGCGATGAAGATCACCGAGCCGTACTCCCCGACCCCGCGCGCGAAGGCCATGGCGAAACCGGTCAGCCACGCGGGCGCCAGGGCCGGAAGGACGATCCTCAGGATGGTGTCGATCCGGTTCGCGCCCAGACTGGCGGCCGCCTCCTCGACGTCCTCGGCCGCATCGCGCAACACCGGCTCGATGGTGCGGACCACGAATGGCAGGCCGATGAAGATCAGGGCGATGGTCACGCCGACAGGGTTATAGGCCGCCTTGACGCCCAGCGGCGTCAGGAACTGCCCGACCCAGCCATTGGGCGAATAGAGCGTCGCCAGGGCGATGCCCGCCACGGCTGTCGGCAGGGCGAACGGCAGGTCGACCAGGGCGTTGACCAGGGTCTTGCCGGGAAAGTCGTAGCGCACCAGCGCCCAGGCGGTCAGTACGCCGAACACGCCGTTGACCACGGCTGCTACGAACGCCGCGCCGAAGCTCAGACGGTAGGCGGCCAACGATCGCTGCGACGTCGCCACCGCCCAGAACTCGGCGGGCGACTGTTGCGCGGCCTTCAGGACGACTGCGCTAAGAGGAATCAGGACGATCAGCGACAGCACAGTCAGCGTCACGCCCATCGTCAGGCCAAAGCCCGGAATGGCGGACCGCCGACGGAAAAGCGATCGCCGGTTCTGCGGCGCGGGTAGCCGGCGGGCGGCGGTCTCGGCGGTCATCGTCTGATCGTCGTCCAGGGTCCGGGCTCGCCACATGGCTCTAGGCAAAGGCTGAACGCGCGGAGCCACGTCGGGGTCCGGCGGCGTCGTTGAAACTGAGCCGCTTAAATCTCTACCTCAATCGTGGGGCAAACGAGAAACCCCGGTTTGGGGCGCAGAAAAACTGGCGCAACATCCGCAAGGGCGCTCGCGTCGAGATCTCAAGATCTACAACCGCACGAGTCCTACAGTGGTCGGTGATCGGCGCGTTCAACGCCGAAGACCTCTGCGGGATCAGAGGCTTGGAAATGGTAGGCCGGGTGGGGTTCGAACCCACGACCATTCGATTAAAAGTCGAATGCTCTACCACTGAGCTACCGGCCCGCTAACGTCCGGCGGGAGCCGGTTGGAAGCGGCGCGGACCATAGGCGGGGGACTTCCGTGTCGCAAGCATGGTTTCGCCGTTTTTCCGATGGATGACGGCAAAGCTGTGGGCGGGTTAGGGTGAGTCATGCGTGCAACCTTGCTTTTGGCGGTCTTTTGCGGCGCGGCGCTGGCTGGAACGGCCAATGCGCGTCAGCGACAAGAGGCGCCGCCACTGCTGGGCGCCCCGCCCTCATCCCAGGACTCGCCCGTCGAGCCGACCGACGACGGACGAATCAGATCGACCTCGGAAGCCAACCGCGACGGAATCACCGGCGCCATGAGCGCGCCGCTGCGTGACGTGAATATCGTCCGCACCAAGATTCCGCGCGTGCTGCTTGAGGCGATGGACGATCCCTACCAGCGCCCCGCCAGAGCCGACTGCGCCAGCCTGATCAGTCTGGTCCAACCGTTGGACGTCGCCCTGGGCGAGGACATCGACCGCAATCCGCCCACCGAGAACGAGGACCTGATGGATCGCGGGCGCAAGGCGGCCGGCGGCGCGGCCCTGGGCGCGGTGGCCAGCGCGGCTCAGGACATGATTCCAATGCGCGGCTGGGTGCGGAAATTGTCCGGAGCCGAGCGCCATGACCGTCTGGTGCAGAGCGCCGTGGCCTCGGGCGCCGTGCGTCGAGCCTATCTGAAGGGCCTGGGCGAAGCGCGCGGCTGCAATCCGCCAGCCACGCCACAGCACAAGCCACCGGCCGCGCCCGTAGTCGTCGATCCTGGCATGCCGCCGCCGCGGGATCCCTACGGCCCGCGCAAGCCCCGGTTCCCGATCGTCAAGGAAGAGGCGCCCACGGTTCCGCAAGGCCCCAGAGACTAGGCTTCAGAGCCTGAACCGGGCGGCTAGCCTTCGCTCAGGTGGCGGGCGCGGAAGTCGCGGCGGAACTGTTCGAAGCGCGCTTCGGCGATCGCGGCGCGCATGGCCGCCGTCAGCGCCTGGAAGAACGCGATGTTGTGCCAGGACAGCAGCACCTGACCCAGGATCTCCTCGGCCTTGAAAAGGTGGCGCAGATAGGCTTTCGAATAGTCCCGGCTGGCCGGGCAGTCGCTGTTCGGGTCGAGCGGCGACTCGTCCTCGGCGAACTTGGCGTTCTTCAGGTTGATGGCGCCATCCCAGGTCCAGGCCTGACCATGCCGGCCCGAGCGGGTGGGCAGCACGCAGTCGAACATGTCCACGCCGCGCGCCACAGCCTCGACCAGGTCGATCGGCTTGCCGACGCCCATCAGGTAGCGCGGACGATCCTGCGGCAACAGGCCGGGCGCGTAGTCCAGCACCTCGCACATGGCCTCGTGCCCTTCGCCCACGGCGAGTCCACCGATCGCGTAGCCGTCGAAGCCGATCTCGCGCAGGCGGTCCGACGACTCGCGGCGCAGGTTTTCGAAGGTCGAGCCCTGCTGGATGCCGAACAGCACCTGGCTGTTGCGGGACCCGAAGGCGTCCTTGGAGCGCTGGGCCCAGCGGGCAGACAGCTCCATGCCCTTGCGCGCCCTGGCCTCCTCGGCCGGCCAGGCGACGCACTCGTCCAACTGCATGACGATGTCGCTGCCCAGCAGGTCGGCCTGGATCTCGATCGAGCGCTCGGGGGTCAGCACGTGCTTGGACCCGTCGACGTGGCTGGAGAAGGTCACCGCCTCCTCGGTCAGCTTGCTGATCCCCGACAGGCTCATGACCTGGAAGCCGCCGCTGTCGGTCAGGATCGGCTTGTCCCAGCGCATGAACTTGTGCAGGCCGCCCAGGCGCGCCACCCGCTCGGCCGAGGGCCGCAGCATCAGGTGATAGGTGTTGCCTAGGATGATGTCGGCCCCGGTGTCCTTGACCTGATCGACGGTCATGGCCTTGACGGTCGCGGCGGTGCCCACCGGCATGAAGGCCGGCGTGCGGATGTCGCCACGCGGCGTCTTCAGGACGCCGGTGCGCGCCTTACCGTCGGTGGCGTTGATCTCGAAGGGAAACGCCATGCTCAAGTCTCGTTCCTGAACAGCAGGCTGCCATCCCCGTAGGAATAGAAGCGATAGCCCGTCGATATGGCGTGTTCGTAGGCCGCGCGCATGGTCGCCGATCCGGCGAAGGCGCTGACCAGCATGAACAGGGTCGACTTGGGCAGGTGGAAGTTGGTCATCAGTACGTCGGCGGCGCGGAAGCGGTAGCCGGGCGTGATGAAGATGGCCGTCTCGTCGGCGAACGGCCGCACAATTCCGTCTTCGCCCGTAGCGCTCTCCAGCAGGCGCAGCGAGGTGGTGCCAACGCAGACGATGCGGCCGCCGGCGGCGTGGACGGCATTCAAAGCGTCGGCGACCTGCGCCGTCACCTCGCCAAACTCGGCGTGCATCTTGTGCTCGGAGACGTCGTCGGTCTTGACGGGCAGGAAGGTGCCGGCCCCCACATGCAGGGTCACGAAGTGCAGGGAGACGCCCTTGGCCTTCAGAGCCTCGAGCAGTTGCGGGGTAAAGTGCAAGCCTGCGGTGGGGGCGGCGACCGAACCGTCCTCGCGGGCGTAGACGGTCTGGTAGTCGGCGCGATCCCGCTCGTCCTCGCCCCGCTTGGCGGCAATGTAGGGCGGCAGCGGCATGTCTCCGTGCTTGGCGATGCCGATATCGAGATTGGGACCGGAGACGTCGAAGGCTAGCACGACCTCCCCACCCTCATGCTTTTCAGCGACGACGGCGTCCAGGCGATCGCCTTCGCAGGCGCGATCCTCATTCGCGCCAAACGCCACGCGGTCACCGACCTTCAGCCGTTTGCCAGGGCGCATGAAGGCGCTCCAGCGGTTCGGCGAAACGCGGCGGTGCAGGGTCGCTTCGACGGCCACGGGCGTGCCGTCGGCTCCACCGGTCGTGCGGCCCTCGCGCAGGCCGGACAGGCGCGCGGGGATCACGCGGGTGTCGTTGAACACCAGGGCGTCGCCCGGACGCAGGAAGTCTGGCAGCTCGCGGACGACGTGGTCGGCGAAGTCCTCGCCCGGGCGGACCACCAGCAGGCGCGCGGCGTCGCGCGGCTCGGCCGGACGCAGGGCGATATGGTCTTCGGGCAGGTCGAAATCGAAGTCGGAAAGGCGCATGGGCGGGCTTCAAGCGCACGATGGATCGACAAGGTCAAGACATAGGCCGTTTCGAACGCGGGTTCTCCTATCCTCCAGCGGGTAGAGCGAAGCATCGGCAGCGGAGCCGTGCTATGGGCGATCCATGCGTCTGATCGTTCAGCTCTCAAGCCTTCTTGTCCGCGGCACGGCCTTAATGCTGGGCCTAGTGGGTCTCGGCATGGCGGCCGTTTGCCTGGGCGGCGCCTTCAGCGACAAGTTGGACGCCTTCACCCACGCCGCGCCGCTGTGGCTGGCGATGGGGATCGGCGCGGTCGTGCTGGGCGGCGTCTTCGCGCGTGGCGGCGAGCGCTGGGTGATGGTCGGACTGGGCGTCGCCACGCTGCTGGCCTGCTCGGTGCTGATGCTTCCCGAACTGTGGGCTTCGTGGCGCTTCAAGCCGTCGACGCCGGCGGCCAGCGACCTCAAGATCGTGCAGTTCAACATCTGGCACGAAAACCGGACGCCGGAGAAAAGCCTCGGTTGGATCCTGGCTCAGGACGCCGACGTGGTGATCCTTGAGGAAGGCGGCGGTGACGCTTGGTCGGCCATCAGGGCTCTGAGGACCGCCTATCCGTTCTCTTCCTGCGACAAGGCCGCCAAGTGTGAGACCTGGATCTTCTCACGCAAGAAGATGATCGCGCGCGGCGGCATGCCTCTCGATCGGCCTTACCTCTCCGGCGCGTGGGCGACCCTGGCCGACGCCAAGGGCCCCTTCACCATCATGGGCGTTCACTACACCTGGCCTGTGCCGCCCGGCCTGCAGCAGGCGCAAAGCCGAAAGCTGGTCAAGTTCGCCAGCGGGTTCGACAGGAAGAGCACGATCGTTACGGGCGACTTCAACTCGACGCCTTGGTCCTTCACCCTGAGGCGCCAGGACAAGGCCCTGGGCCTGCGTCGCTGGACCCGCGCCATGCCTTCGTGGCCGGCCAGCAAGTTCTCGCGGGTCATGGTCGCCCCCGCCCCGTTCCTGCCGATCGACCATGTCTATGCCGGCAGCGAGTGGTACGCGGTGAACGTCGAGCGCGGCCCCGCCGTGGGCTCGGACCACCGGCCGGTCGTTATCACCCTGCGCCGCAACCCAAACTAGAAACGGCCCCGGACGAGGTCCGAGGCCGTTCCTTCAGCTTTGAGACCGAGAGCCTTAGGCGTCGGCGGCGATCTTGGCGCTGACGATCTTGCCCGGGGCGCGGGGCGGTTCGCCCTTCGGCAGGGCGTCGACATGTTCCATGCCTTCAACCACTTGACCCCAGACGGTGTACTGCTTGTCCAAGAAGGTGGCGTCGTCGAACACGATGAAGAACTGGCTGTTGGCCGAGTTCGGATCCGGCGTGCGGGCCATCGAGCAGACGCCGCGCACGTGCGGCTCGTCGCTGAACTCGGCCTTGATGTCCGGCTTGTCCGAACCGCCGCGGCCGGTGCCGGAAGGATCGCCGCCCTGGGCCATGAAGCCCGGGATCACGCGGTGGAAGACGACGCCGTCATAGAAACCTTCGCGCACCAGTTCCTTGATCCGCTCGACGTGGCCCGGCGCTAGGTCGGGACGAAGCTTGATCGTGACCGGACCGCTCTCGAGGGTCAGGATCAGGGTGTTTTCGAGATCGGCCGACATGGTCTTCCCTTGGATGACAAGTGTTGTGAACGCGCTTCTAGCGCGGTTCACGCCCCGATGTGAACCAAGTTGAAGCCGGAAACCGGTAAGGTCTCAGCGAACCTCGGCCGGAAGATCGATATCGCACACCGAGAAATCCGCGCCTTTCAGCGCGCGAAGACGCTTGGTCTCGGCGGCGAACCAGGCGCCCTTGGGGTCGATCACCCGCACCTTCGGACGCTCGCTCTCAGGGATATCCGACAGCAGACGAACCTTCTGCATCTGGTCCTGCGGAGCGGGAACCGGCTCGCCGGTCTTGATGGCGCGCACCGCGTCCAGGCCGCTGATCACGCGACCGAAAGCGGTGTAGCGCTTGTCCAGCGACGGATACGGCTGGCGCATCAGGAAGAACTGGCTGTTGGCCGAGTTGTTGTCCTCGTCGCGAGCCATGCCGATCACGCCTGGGCAGTAGGTTCCCCAGGCCGCGACCTTCTTGTCGGCGGTCATGTCGCTCCAGGTCCAGGCCTGGCTGACGACGGGCAGCGACTTCAGGTAGCCGACCTCCAGGCCGGCCGGCGCGGCCATGGCCACGAACGGCGTCTCGGCGCTGCGGCGGAAGGTGAACTCGGCCTTGAGGTTCGGCTTGTCGCTGCCGCCCTCGCCCGTATTGGTCGGATCGCCCGTCTGGGCCATGAACCTGTCGATGACCCTGAAGAAGGTGCGGCCGTCATAGACGCCCGCGCGGGTCAGTTCTTGCAGGCGCGCCACGTGGTTGGGCGCGACATCCGGAACAAGTTCGACCAGCACGCGCCCCTTGTTGGTGTCGATCACCATCACCGTGTCCGGAGCCGGCGTGCGCAAATCAGACTCGCTGGGCTTGGCCGGGGCCGATAGCGTCGCCGCCTGGGCCGAACCGGTCATCGTCGCCAGGCAGATCCCAGCCAGGAGCGTGCGCGAGAAGATCATGTCACTTAATTTGCACGGGGACGTCGACGTCGCAATTGGTGAAGCTGGGGCCCATCTCGGCCTGGCGCTTGGTCACCAGCGCCTTGAAGGCGGCCGAACGGGTGTCCATCACCTGGACCGAGGGACGCTTGTCGGCCGGCAGGTCGGCCAGCATCTTCACGCTGATCATCTTGTCCTGCGGATTCGGCACGGGTTCACCGGTCTTGATGTTGCGCACGACGTCCAGACCCGACAGCACGCGGCCGAAGGCGGTGTAGGTCTTGTCCAGCGAGGCGTTGGGCTGGCGCATGAAGAAGAACTGGCTGTTGGCGCTGTCAGGATCGCCGGCGCGGGCCATGCCCAGGACGCCCGAGCAGAAGTTGCCCCAGCTGGCCACCTTGCGATCGGCGGTCATCACGGCCAGGGCCGAGTTCTGGCTCGACACCGGCAGCGCGCCGATCCAGCCGAGTTCGGCGCTGCCGACCTTGGAGCCCGCGCCCAGCGGCAGGTCCATGCCACGACGGAAGGTGAACTCGGCCGTCAGGTTGGGCTGGTCCGAACCGCCCTCGCCGGTGTTCTTGGGATCGCCCGTCTGGGCCATGAAGTCGCTGATCACGCGGAAGAAGGTCAGTCCGTCATAGAAGCCGCTCTTCACCAGGCCCCGAACGCGCTGGATATGGTTCGGCGCGGCGACCGGATCGAGTTCGGCGATGATCCGGCCCTTGTTGGTCTCGACGACGATGACGTTGTTCGGATCAGGCGTGCGCCAGTCACTCGTCTGGGCCGCGGCCGCCGAAACAGAGGCCGTCGTAGCGACAAGCGCCAGGGCGGCGGCGGTCATGGCGAGCTTCATCGAAATCCCCGAACAGAATAGTCGGGGGTCGGCGTAGAACGCCAAGGCCGCCCCGACAAGTGCGGCGACCGTTCAACCGCACGATTCCGGCCGGAACGGGGCGGCGGCTACGCTTCCGACACCGCCCTGTAGACCGCTAACTGGTCGTCGAAGGCGCGTTGAAAGGCGGGACGGGCCTCGGCCCGCGCGACGTAGGCCAAAAGGCTCGGATAGTCGTTCAGCATCCCGGATGCGCCCAGCCGGCGCAGCACCACTACCATCATCAGGTCTCCGGCGCTGAAGTCACCGTCCAGCCAATCGGCCTCGCCGAGACGATGGGCGAGCTGGTCCAGACGCGTGCGGACAGCCTGTTCCAGCAAGGGCTGGCGCGCCTCGAACCAGGGCTTGTCGCGCTCCAGCATGGCGGCCATGCCGAACTCGACGATCGGCGGTTGCACGGTGCTGACGGCGGCGAAGATCCAGGTTAGAGCCCGCGCCCTGGCGTTTGGGTGATCCGGCAGCAGGCCAGGATGACGCTCGGCGATGTGGAAGACGATGGCGCCGGACTCGAACATGACCAGGTCGCCGTCCTCATAGGTCGGGATCTGACCGAACGGCTGCACAGCCAGGTGAGCGGGCGCCTTCATCTCCGGGAAAGTGACCAGGCGGACGTCGTAGGACTGGCCCACTTCCTCCAGCGCCCAGCGGACTGCCATGTCGCGCGCCAGACCTCGGCCGCGATCGGGAGATTCCTTGAAGGCGGTGATGGTAGGGCTCAAGAGGCGGCCTCCGGGCTGTGCCTGTCCCGAGGAACGAACGACCGGGCGGCGTTCCGACACCGCCCGGTCAATTCGTCGATCAGGCCCTGCCGACCTTGGCCAGGAGTTGCTCGGCCACGCCGGCCGGCACGAACTTGGTGATGTCGCCGCCCAGGGCCGCGATCTCCTTGACCAGGCGCGAGGCGATCGCCTGGTGGCGCGGGTCGGCCATCAGGAAGACGGTCTCGATCTCGCGATCCAGCTGCTGGTTCATCGCCGTCATCTGGAATTCGTATTCGAAGTCGGCCACGGCCCGCAGGCCGCGCACGATCATCTGGGCCTCCACCTCGCGGGCGAAGTGCATCAGCAGGCTCTCGAACGGGCGGACCTCGATCTGAGCGATCTTGGTCAGGTGCGCCGTTTCCTTTTCCAGGATGGCGACCCGTTCATCCAGCGAGAACAGCGGCCCCTTGCCGATGTTCACCGCTACCCCGATCACCAGCTTATCGACCAGTTTCACGGCCCGACCGATGATGTCGAGGTGACCATTGGTGACCGGATCGAAGGTCCCCGGATAAAGCCCAACCCGCATGCAGCCCCCTTCGTCTAAGGGTTCGAGGGTTTACGGGGTCTCGTCCGCCCCGCTGTCCTCGCCCTGGTTGTCGTCTCCGCCGGAATCGGCGAGGCGCTCGACGCTGACGACATGCTCGTCCTGCGCGGTGCGGAAGATGGTTACGCCCTGAGTATTCCGCGCCGCAACACGAATTTGCGAGACGGGCACTCGGATGAGCTGCCCCTGGTCGGTCACCAGCAGGATCTGGTCGCTGTCGTCGATCGGGAACGAGCCCACCAGACGGCCGCCACGCTTGCTGAGATCCTGAGCGGCCAAGCCCTGGCCGCCACGACCCGTGCGGCGGAAGTCATAGGCGCTGGTGCGCTTGCCGAAGCCTTCCGACGACACGGTCAGCAGGATTTCCTCGGCCGCGCCCAGTTCGGCGATGCGTTCTGGCGTCAGGGTGGTTTCGTCGCCGTCCTCTTCGCCCTCTTCCGCCGTGACGGGGGCATCATCGCCCTCTTCGCCGGCGGCGCGCAGCATGGCGCGCTGGTGCTTGAGATAGGCGGCGCGTTCGGCCGGGGTGGCGTCGACGCTGCGCAGGACGGCCATCGAGATGACGGTGTCGTCGCCCGCCAGCTTCACACCGCGCACGCCGGTCGAATCGCGGCTGGCGAACACGCGCACCTCGTCGACCGAGAAGCGGATGCAGCGGCCGGCCGCCGTGGTCAGCAGCACGTCCTGGTCGCTGTTGCAGACCGAGACGCCGACAATGCCGTCGCCTTCGTCCAGCTTCATGGCGATCTTGCCGTTGCGGCGGACGTCCACGAAGTCGCTGAGCTTGTTGCGCCGGACGCTGCCCGAGCGGGTGGCGAACATCACGTCCAGGCCGCCCCAGGTGGCTTCGTCCTCCGGCAGGGTCAGGATCGAGGTGATCGTCTCGCCCGGCTCGATCGGCAGCAGGTTGACGAACGCCTTGCCGCGCGAGTTGGCGGCGCCTTGCGGCAGGCGCCACACCTTCATCTTGTAGACCTTGCCGCCCGAGGTGAAGAACAGCAACGGCGCGTGGGTCGAGGCCGAGAACACGCGGGTGACGGCGTCCTCGGTCTTGGTGGCCATGCCCGACTTGCCTTTACCGCCCCGGTGCTGGGTGCGGTAGTTGGCCAGCGGCGTGCGCTTTACGTAGCCGCTCATGGTGACGGTGATGACCATGTCCTCACGGACGATCAGGTCCTCGTCTTCCATGTCGGCGTCGCCGTCGACCAGCTGGCTGCGGCGCGGGATGGCGAACCGCTCGCGGACCTCGACCAGTTCCTCGCGGACCACGGCCATGATGTTGGCGCGGTCGGACAGCAGGTCGAGATAGCCGCGGATGGCGTCGGCCAGGGCCGTGGCTTCGTTGCCGATTTCCTCGCGGCCCAGGCCGGTCAGGCGCGACAGCGTCAGGGCCAGGATGGCGCGGGCCTGCTCGTCGGTCAGGCGGATCAGGTCGCCCTCTTCCTTGAGCGTGCGCGGATCGGCGATCAGCTCGACCAGCGGCAGCATGTCGCCGGCTGGCCAGGCCTTGGCCACCAGGCGTTCGCGCGCCTCGGTCGGGTCCTTGGACGAACGGATGATGTGAATGAACTCGTCGATATTGGCGACGGCGATGGTCAGGCCGACCAGCACGTGGCCGCGATCGCGGGCCTTGCCCAGTTCGAACTTCGTCCGGCGGACGACGACTTCCTCGCGGAAGGTGACGAACAGCTGCAGCAGCTTGTGCAGGCCCATCTGTTCCGGGCGACCGCGGTTCAGCGCCAGCATGTTGACGCCGAACGAGCTCTGCAGCGCCGTGAAGCGGTACAGCTGGTTCAGGATCACCTCGCCCGAAGCGTCGCGCTTCAGCTCGATGACGATGCGCATGCCGTCGCGGTTCGACTCGTCGCGGATGTCGGAGATGCCTTCCAGGCGCTTCTCGCGGACCAGCTCGGCGATGTGTTCGACCAGATTGGCCTTGTTCACCTGATACGGAATTTCGGTGACGATGATGGCTTCTCGGCCCGCACGGATCTCTTCGACGCTGGCCACGCCGCGCATGATGACCGAGCCACGGCCCGTCAGCAGCGCCTGGCGCGGACCCGCGCGACCGATGATCTCGCCGCCGGTCGGGAAGTCGGGGCCCGGCACCAGGTCCAGCAGCTGGTCGGTGGTGACGTCGGGCTCGTCGATCAGCAGCAGGCAGGCGTCGATGATTTCGCCGAGGTTGTGCGGCGGGATGTTGGTGGCCATGCCGACGGCGATGCCGCCCGCGCCATTGACCAGCAGGTTCGGGATCCGCGCCGGCAGGACGGTCGGTTCCTGTTCCTTGCCGTCGTAGTTGTCGGCGAAGTCGACCGTGTCCTTGTCCAGGTCGGCCAGCAGCGACATGGCCGGCGGGGCCATGCGGCATTCCGTATAGCGCATGGCGGCCGGCATATCGCCGTCGACCGAACCGAAGTTGCCCTGGCCGTCGATCAGCACCAGGCCCATCGAGAACGACTGGGTCATGCGGACCAGAGTGAAATAGATCGAGGCGTCGCCGTGCGGGTGATATTTACCCATCACGTCACCGACCACGCGGGCCGACTTGACGTACGGACGTTCCGGCGTCTGGCCCTGCTCGTGCATCGAGAACAGCACGCGGCGGTGCACCGGTTTCAGACCGTCGCGCGCGTCCGGCAGGGCGCGGCTGACAATCACGCTCATTGCATAGTCGAGATACGAACGACGCAGTTCGTCCTCGATGTTGATGGGCGCTACGTCCCCGCCCGAAGCATCAGGGGGGAGAGTTTTTTGGTCGTCGCTCAAGGGGATTTATCGCCGTCAGAATCGGACACGGAACCGTTGAAAACAGTTAGCATTGGGTTGGGGAAGGCGCCACCTTTCCGGCCGCTGCATCCCCTCTGTTGGCTTGAATTCGAAGGAAAAACGCATGATCCGCTTCCCCGCTGCGACCACGCTCGCCCTCGCCGCCATGATCGCCGCTTCGTCCGGCGTCGGCGCCGCTTGGGCCCAGACCGCCGCGACCGCCGTGGTGAAGACCGGTGACGGCGAGGACGCCGGCGTGGTCACGCTGACCGAGGCGCCGCACGGCGTGCTGCTCAAGCTGGAATTGAAGGGCCTGACGCCGGGCTGGCACGCGGTGCACTTCCACGAAAAGGGCGACTGCGGCGCGCCGGACTTCAAGTCGGCCGGCGCCCACGTCCACACGTCCGCCACCACGATCCACGGCCTGCTGAACCCGGACGCCAACGACAGCGGCGACCTGCCGAACGTCTTCGCCAACGCCGACGGCTCGGCCACGGCCGAGGCCTATTCCACCCTGGTGTCGCTGAAGGGAGCCGGCGGCCGCCCCGCCCTGTTGGACGCCGACGGCTCGTCGATCGTCGTCCACGCCAACCCAGACGACCACAAGAGCCAGCCGATCGGCGGCGCCGGCGCGCGCGCGGCTTGCGGCGTGTTCAAGTAAGGCTCTAGGCTTCCGCCACGGTTCTATTCGTGGCGGGAGATCCCATGCGTATCTGGCGGCTGTCGCTTCTCGCCGTTTTGCTGGCCGCGACGGCCGCCTGCCACGACTCCAAGACGTCCAAGGACGCCAAGCCGCCGGAAAAAGCGGTCGCCGCCACGCCCTCGCCATCGACAGAGCTCGTCTCGCTGGCCTGGAGGCCGACGAGCGGCGACCAGAACCTCCAGTCCTTCGAACTTCAGCTGACGGGCGCAGAGATCGCCTCCGTCTGCAACAAACCGCCCGGCTGGATCGTCGAGGGATCGGGCGCGGCGATCAAAGGCTATGCGACGGTCGGCGCCGGTTTCGTGGACGTCGAGCATCTGGACGACCTCGACGGCCTCTTCCTGATCAAGACTCACCCTGGCGAGGCGCTTGGCGTCAGCGGCAAGCTGCTCACGGGCGTCTATGCCGATGACGGTGGTCAGAGCGAGATCGCAGCGACCTCGGCGCTGCTGAAGCGCGAGCCCGCCGCCGAATGCCCGCCGCCTAAGGGTTAGCGCTTTCGACCAGGGCCTCGGTGGCCTTAGCGCGCTTCTCGGTCAGGGCCACCAAAGCGACGCCGACCATGGTCGCGCCGCCGCCGATCAGCAGCTGGGTCGTCAGCTTGTCGCCCAGGAAGAGCACGCCGATCGTGCACGAGACCAGCGGCGTCAGCAGGAAGTAGGGCGTCACCCGCCCGGCCTCGCGGCGCTGGACCAGCCAGAACAGCAGCGCGCTGGCTCCGATGGTCGAGACCACCCCGGCGAACAGCACGCACAGCCAGGCGATCGGCGGGGCGGCCTTCATTCGCTCGACTTGGCCGGTCTCGAACAGGGCCGAGAGGATAAGCAGCGCCGGTGCGGCGACCATCGCCGTCATGCCCTGCAGCTTCAGCGGCTTGATCCCAGGCGTCTTGCGCACCAGGACCGTGGCCACGGCCCAGCAAGCGCTGGAGAAGACGATCAGCAGGATCGCCGGCAGGTCACCCGCCCCGTGCGGATCCAGGCTCATCCAGGCCACGCCGACGAAGGCGACCATCAGCCCGACCACCGCCGGCGCGCGCATCGTCTCGCCCAGCATCCGCCAGGCGAAGATGGCCGTGAACGGGATCCATAGCTGGCTGGCCACGACCAGCGGGCTCAGAGCGTCGGCCATGCTGAAGGCGACATAGATCACGCCGAAATGGATCGGCCCTGTCATCAGCACGATGGTCAGCAGCTTCCTGGGCTCGGGAAACGGTGGCTTGACGAACGGGAACAGGAAAACCAGCGCCGCGCCAAACCGCAGGCCGCCCATCAGCATCGGCGGCAGGTAATGCGTCGCCACCTTGGCGGCGGCGTTGTTGATCCCCCAGGTCAGGATGATCGCCAGGATGGCGAGATACTCCACGACCGTCAGAGGGGATGACTTGGACGACATGACGGGGCTTGGACCATCCCGAGCCCCTCGGGTCAATGAAGCTTCAGGGGACGCCAACCACGTTCCGGACGGCGGCCGTCAGCAGATCAAGGTCCGCGTCCGGTGTCGTGAAGGCCGGGGTCAGATAGACGACCTTGCCCATCGGTCGTATCCACACGCCCAACTCGGCGAAACGCGCGCAGAGGTCGCTGACAGCCACAGGGGCATCGAATTCGACGACGCTGATCGCGCCGAGTGTTCGGACATCGACGACGCCCCTGCCGGCCCGGCATGGCGCCAGCCCTTCGGAGAGCACGGCCGAGACCCGCGCGACGTCCACCGCCCAGGTTCCATCCTCGAACAGGTCCAGCGAGGCGTTGGCCGCCGCGCAGGCCAGCGGATTGGCCATGTAGGTCGGTCCGTGCATCAGGGCCGCGCCCGGATCGTCGGACCAGAAGGCCTCGAACACCTTGCGCGAGGCAACCGCCGCCGACAGCGGCAGGGTCCCGCCGGTCAGGGCCTTGGACAGGGTGACGATGTCCGGCTCGATCCCCGCCGCCTGCATGGCGAATAGGGTTCCCGTGCGACCGAAGCCCGTGAAGATCTCGTCGAAGATCAGCAGCACGCCGTGCTTGTCGGCCAGGCGGCGCAGAGTCCGCAGCACGTCTGGCGAATGCAGCAGCATGCCGCCAGCGCCCTGGACCAACGGCTCGACCAGGATCGCCCCGATCTCGTGGCCGCGCTCGGTCAGCAACGCGTCGAGCGCCGCCTCGCTCGCAGCGTCGCGCGGCAGGTCGGCGATCACCTGTTCGGGCATGACGCCGGCGAACAGGCTGTGCATCCCCTCCTCCGGGTCGCAGACCGTCATCGTCGCCAGGGTGTCGCCGTGATAGCCGCCTCGGAAGGCCAGGAACTTGGTGCGACCTCGAACGCCCCGATTGATCTGGAATTGCAGCGCCATCTTCATGGCGATCTCGACCGAGACCGAGCCGCTCTCGGCGAAGAACACGTGGTTCAGGTCGCCCGGCAGCAGCCCGGCCAACCGCGCCGCCAGGCGATAGGCCGGCTCATGCGCCAGGCCTCCGAACATCACGTGCGGCATGGCCTCGATCTGCGCCCGCAAGGCGTCGGCGATGTGCGGATGGTTGTAGCCGTGGCAGGCCGTCCACCAGGACGCCAGGCCGTCGACCAGCTCGCGCCCATCGGCCAGCACCAGCCGCGAGCCCCGCGTGGCCACCACCGGCAGCGGCGGACGCGCGGTCTTCATCTGGCAATACGGACGCCAGACGTGCGGCGCGCCAGCGGTCAGCCAGGCTGGATCGGACATGACGGCGCTTTCCGTTTGCGGACTCGGGGCGCCTTGCCTATTCCCGCCCACCAGCCACGGCAAAGGGAAACGACATGCAGAGCCTCGACGCCTTCGCCGGCGAGAAGCTGGCCGCCCTGGACGCCAAGAGCCTGCGCCGCCGCCTCAAGCCCACCCGCCGCCACGACGGCGCCGTGGTCGAGCGCGATGGCAAGCGGCTGATCTCGTTCTCGTGCAACGACTATCTGGGCCTGTCCCACCATCACCTCGTTCGCGCGGCGGCGGCCGAAGCGGCGCTGAACTACGGCGCCGGCGCGGCGGCCTCACGCCTGGTGACCGGCGATCATCCGCTGCTGAGTGATCTGGAAAAGCGCCTGGCCCGCCTGAAGGGAACGGAGGCCGCCTGCGTCTTCGGCTCGGGCTATCTGGCCAATACAGGCACGATCCCGACCCTGGTTGGTCCCGGCGACGCGGTCTTCGTCGACGCCCTGGCCCACGCCTGCATCTGGAGCGGCGCGCAGCTGTCCGGCGCCAGGATCGTCAAGTTCGCCCACAACGACGTCGAGGACCTGGCGCGCCTGCTGAAAGCCGAGCGCCCGCTGGCCCGCCGCGCCCTGGTGGCCACCGACGGCGTGTTCTCGATGGACGGCGACATCGCGCCGCTCGATCGGCTGTCCGCGCTCTGCGCCGAGCATGACGCCTGGCTGCTCAGCGACGACGCCCACGGAGTCGGGGTGCTGGCGCAAGGCCGGGGCTCGGCGGCCCTGTTCCCGGATGCCGACATCCCCTTGCAGATGGGCACCCTGTCCAAGGCGCTCGGGTCGTACGGCGGCTATGTCTGCGGCTCGCAGGCGGTGATCGACCTGCTGAAGACCCGCGCCCGCACCCTGGTCTACGCCACCGGCCTGCCGCCAGCCTCGGCCGCCGCGGCCCTGGCGGCGCTGGACATCATAGAATCCGAGCCCGAACTGACCGAGGCGCCGCTGGCCAAGGCGCGTCTGTTCACCCGCCATCTCGGCCTGCCCGACGCCCAGAGCCCGATCGTGCCGGTGATCATGGGCGGCGCCGAGGCCGCCCTCGCCGCCTCGGCCGCGCTGGAGGCTCAGGGCTTCCTGGTCGTCGCTATCCGCCCGCCGACGGTGCCCGAGGGCACGGCCCGCCTGCGCCTGGCCTTCAGCGCCCAGCACGGCGACGCCGACGTGATCCGCCTGGCCAACGCTGTGGCGGCGCTGCGATGAAAGCTCTCTTCGTCGCCGGAACGGGAACCGACCTCGGCAAGACCCATGTCGCCTGCGCCCTGCTCCGCGCCGCTCAGGCGCGGGGTCTCTGTGTCGACGCCTTCAAGCCCGTCGTCAGCGGCTTCGATCCCGAAGCGCCCGAAACCAGCGACCCGGCCCGCCTCGCCGCCGCCATGGGACGCCCGAACGCCTGGGCGGAAATCTCGCCACGCCGCTACCGCGCGCCGCTGGCTCCGAACCTGGCGGCGCGACTGGAGGGCCACACCCTGGCCATGGCGGACCTGATCGCCGATTGCCGGACGTGGCTGGACGGCCGCGACACCGACTTCGCCCTCGTGGAAGGCGCTGGCGGGGTCATGTCGCCGATGACCGACGACGCCACCAATCTCGACCTGATGGCCACGCTCGCCCTGCCGGTCCTGCTGGTCGCCGGCAGCTATCTCGGCACGGCCAGCCACCTGCTGACCGCGCTGGAGGTGCTGCGGGCGCGGGGGCTCAAGGTGGTTGGGATCGTGGTCAGCGAAAGCCTCGACGCGCCGAACCTCGACCAGACCGTAGAGATGCTGAGGACCTTCGAGCGCCAGACGCCCATCGTCGTCGCACCGCGTGATCCGGACTGGAGCGCGGCCGAACTCGCCGACCTACTTCTCTAGCCGCGCCACGAGGCTGGACGTATCCCAGCGGTTGCCGCCCATGGCCTGCACCTCGGCGTAGAACTGGTCGATCAGGGCCGTGGCCGGCAGCTGGGCGCCGTTCGAACGGGCCTCGTCCAGGGCGATGCCGAGGTCCTTGCGCATCCAGTCGACCGCGAAGCCGAAGTCGAACTTGCCCTCGGACATGGTCGGCCAGCGGTTCTCCATCTGCCACGACTGCGCCGCGCCCTTGGAGATCGCCGCCAGCACGTCGTCGGTCGGCAGGCCCGAGCGCTTGGCGAAGTGCAGCGCCTCGGCCACGCCCTGGACGACGCCGGCGATGGCGATCTGGTTGCACATCTTGGTCAGTTGGCCGGACCCGACCTCGCCCATCCGACGGACGGCCTTGGCGTAGACCTCGATCACCGGCAGCACACGGTCATAAGACGCCTGGTCGGCGCCGACCATGATGGTCAGCTGACCGTTCTCGGCCCCGGCCTGACCGCCCGAGACCGGAGCATCGACGAAGGCGCAGCCATTCGCGGCCAGCAGCTCGGCCATCTCACGGGCGACCTTGGCCGAGGTGGTCGTGTGGTCAACGACCGTTACGCCCTTTTCCAGCGCTGGAAGGGCCTGCGCCAAGACGTCGCGGAGGTCGTCGTCATTGCCGACGCAGAGCAGCACGATCTCGGCGCCGGCCACGGCCTCGGAAATGCTCTCGAAAACTGTTCCGCCGTGCTTTTCAGCCCAGCGACGGGCTTTCTCGGCGGTGCGGTTGTAGACGTTCACCTCGTGGCCAGCGGCCTTCAGGTGGCCCGCCATCGGAAAGCCCATCACGCCCAGGCCGATAAACGCCGTCTTCATGCCGCTGCTCCCTCTAGAGAGGTCGGGATTACGCGCCAGACGGCGAGTTCGGCAACCCCATCTTAACGTCCTTTGGGCACGTTGCGGCGCATGGTTAAGCAGGCTTAAGCACGATGGCGGTCAACAGCGAACAGCCGATCATCATCAAGAAGATCAAGAAGGGCGGCGGTCACGGACACCACGGCGGCGCCTGGAAGGTCGCCTATGCCGACTTCGTGACGGCCATGATGGCCTTCTTCCTGCTGATGTGGCTGCTGAACACGACCAGCCCCGAGCAGAAGCAGGGCATCGCCGACTATTTCGCGCCGGCCTCGATCTCGTCCACGACCAGCGGGTCGGGCGGCATCCTGGGCGGCACCTCGCTGGGCGACGACGGCGCCAAGGCCGACGGCAAGATGTCGGTCATCCAGCAGATGGCGCCCGAAGCGCCCGACAGCGTCACCAAGGACGGTCAGAGCACCAACACCGCCAGCCTCGACTCCGCCAGCGAGCAGGCCTTGCGCGACGCCCTGGCCAAGAAGGAGCAGGACGCCTTCGCCTCGGCCGCCCAGTCCCTGCGTCAGTCTCTGCAGGACATGCCCGAACTGGCCGAGCTGTCGAAGCAGATCATGATCGACCAAACCCCGGAAGGCCTGCGCATTCAGCTGGTCGACCAGGAAGGGCGGACCATGTTCAAGGAGAACTCCCGCGAACCGAACGACCGCGCCAGGATCCTGCTGCGGGCCGTGGCCAAGGTCATCAACCAGTTGCCCAACCGCGTGACCATCTCGGGCCACACCAGCGCCAACGCCTATGGCAAGAAGCAGGACGGCGACTGGGCCCTCTCGGCCGAGCGCGCCGACGCCTCGCGCGTGGTGCTGCGCGGCGCCGGGGTCGATGACGACCGGATCTACCAGGTGTCGGGCAAGGCCAATTCCGAACCCCTCTACGCCGACGACCCGACCCTGGCGGGCAACCGCCGCATCTCGATCATTCTGCTGCGCGAGAAGCCGGTCCTTCCGGACAACCTGTGACCGTTCGCCGCGCGAGCGCTTCGTGAAGCTTGCGCAACTGAACGCTATGCCCCCTAATCCGTTGAGGGCGGCAGACATGCTGAAGGGGACGGGGCCAAAAAAGTGACGCAGCATTTTCCGACGCGACAGCTTCGGTTCTTTCTGACGGCGCCCACGCCTTGCCCGTACCTGCCCGGCCGCGAGGAGCGGAAGGTGTTCGCTCACCTCCCCTTGTCCGACGGCCCGACAGTCAATGACAGCCTGACCCAGGTCGGCTTCCGTCGCTCGCAGAACATCGCCTACCGGCCCGCCTGCGAGACCTGCCGCGCCTGCCAGTCGGCGCGCGCGCCGGCCGCCGACTACGTGCTGTCGCGCTCGGAACGCAAGGTTCTGAACCGCAACGACGACCTCAAGCGTCACCTGGTCGAAGCCGAAGCCACGCTGGAGCAGTTCGAACTGCTGCGCCGCTACCTCCTTGCCCGTCACGCCGACGGCGGCATGGCCGAGATGACGTGGCCCGACTACGTGGCCATGGTCGAGGATACCGCGGTCCGCACCCACCTGATCGAATATCGCCGCAAGTCGGAGGACCGCGGGCCGGGCGATTTGATCGCCTGTGTGCTGGTGGACGTGCTCGCCGACGGCCTTTCGCTAGTCTACAGCTTCTACAATCCCGACCTGGACCGTCGCAGCCTGGGCTCGTTCGTCATCCTGGACCACATCGTCCAGGCCCAGCAGAGCGGCCTGCCCTATGTCTATCTGGGCTACTGGGTCCCGGGCAGCGAGAAGATGGCCTACAAGGCGCGCTTCTCGCCTCTGGAGATCCTCAAGCCCGGCGGCTGGTCGCTGATGTCGTCCCGCGAGCGCGGCGCTCGTCCGCCCAGCATGCGCGACGGCTCCAAGGATCCGTGCGACCTGCCGCTGAGCGATGCGGAGCCAGCCGAGATCGAAGACCTCGGCTAGCTTCCAGGATCAGCGCGCGAAGCTGACGCCGCCGTCCACGGTGACCGCACCGCCCATCACATAGTCGCCGGCCCGCGAGGCCAGGTAGATGGCCGCGCCGGCCATGTCTTCTTCCGAACCGATACGGCCGGCCGGGATGGCCTTCGACACCGCGTCGGCGTGGTCGCGGGCGACCTTGTTCATGTCCGAGGCGAAGGCGCCGGGCGCGATGGCGCTGACGGCGATGTTGTCGGCCGCCAGGCGCAAGGCCATGCGCTTGGTCATGTGCAGCAGGCCAGCCTTGGAGGCGCCGTAGGGATAGGTCTCGTCCTTGGTCACCGACTGGCCGTCGATCGAGCAGATGTTGATGACCTTGGCGACGCGATCCTGTGCGGCCGCGCGCAGCGGGCCGATCAGGGCCTGGGTCAAGAAGAACGGCGTCTTCATGTTGAGGTCGACGGTCTTGTCCCAGCCGGCCTCGGGGAACTCGTCGAAGGCCGCGCCCCAGGCGGCGCCGGCGTTGTTGACCAGGATGTCCAGCTTGTCCTCGCGCTCGGCGATCCGCTTGGCCAGACCCTCGATGCCTTCCATGGTCGAGATGTCGCCCGGCAGCGAGACGCACTCGCCGTACTGGGAGAGCTCTTCGGCGGCGGCGTCACAGGCGGCGGCCTTGCGGGCGGTGATGTAGACCCGCTTGGCGCCGTACACGAGGAAGCCCTTGGCGATCATCGCGCCGATGCCGCGCGAACCGCCGGTGACCAGGGCCACGCGGCCCTCGAGGGAGAACAGGTCTTGCATGTCGATACTCCTAGAAGCCGCGCGCGGCGGCCAGGACGCCGAGGCGTCCGGTGATGTCGTGGAACTGGGCGACGGTCTCGTCGATGATCTGCTGGGCGGTCTTGACCTCGTCGATCAGGCCGACGGTCTGCCCCGCAAGCGCCGGAGCGGCCTCCATGTCGCCGCCGAAATAGACGCCGAGGATGTTCTTCAGCACGTCAGGCGGCATGATCCCGGCGTCGTGGATTTCCTTGGTCAGCTCGGACTTGATGGCCCGGATGCAGGGGCTGGCCTTCTTGTTCAGCACCCAGGTTCCGGTCTCTTTCGCGCCAGTGATCGCGGCCTTGTAGTTGGCGTGGACCGGGGTTTCGGCCGAACTGACGAAGCGGGTGCCCATCTGGACCGCTTCGGCGCCCAGAGCGAACGCCGCCGCCATGCCGCGCCCGTCGCAGATGCCGCCGGCGGCGACGATGGGCACGTCGACCCGCGCGCGGATCGCCTGCAGCAGGACGAGGGTCGAGACCTCTTCCGGGTTCTTGAAGCCGCCGCCTTCAGCGCCCTCGACCACCAGGCCGTCAACGCCGGCCTCGACGCACTTGACCGCCGCGTCGACGGTGGGCACGGCGTGATAGACGACGATGCCAGCGTCCTTCAGCGGTCCGACGAACTTGGCCGGGCTGCCGGCCGACGTCGTGACGAACTTGACCCCGCTTTCGCAGACGAAACGCAGCATTGCGTCGTCGCGCAGGAACATGATCGGCAAGTTCACCCCGAACGGCAGTCCGCTGGCCGCCATCTTGGTGATCTCGGCCTTGCAAGCCTCGGTCTCACCGGAGGACGTCTCGATAATCCCGAGCCCGCCGGCTCTTGAGACCGCCGAGGCCAGCGGATAGCGAGCGATCCAGCCCATCGGAGCCTGGATGATCGGGTATTTCGCGCCCGTGTGGGCCAGGACACGGTTGGTCATGGGATCAGCAGCACCCGCCCGACAGCCTGGCGGCTTTCGATATAGGCATGGGCGGCGGCGGCTTCGGACAGCGGGAAGGTCTTGTCGATCACGACCTCCAGCTCACCCTTGGCGGCCCGGTCGATCATTTCCTGGATCATGTCGTGGACTCGGTCGGTCATGATCTCGGCGCCCAGGAAGACGCCGGTCAGCGAGCGGTTTCCGCCCATCAGCGAAGACACGTCCACCTTCATCGGCTCGCGCCCGGCATTGCCGACCAGCGAGATCCGGCCGCGATAGCCCAGGGCGCCGAGGCTGCTTTGCAAGGTGGCGCCGCCGACCGGATCGACGACCAGATCGACGCCCTTGCCGCCGGTCAGCTTCATCACCTGCTCGACCAGGTCGTCGCGGCCATAGTTGATCCCGTGATCCATGCCGAACGCCTTCAGGCGCTCCAGTCGCTCGTCGCTGGAGGCCGAGGCCAGCACCGTGGCGCCCGCCTGCTTGGCCAGTTGGATGGCGGCCAGGCCTACGGCCCCCGCCCCGGCCTGCACCAGCACCGTCTCGCCGGCTTTCAGGTGGCCCGCGCCGAACAGGCACTCGTGGGCCGTGCCGAACGGCACCGGAATGGCCGAGGCCTTGTGGATGTCGAAGCCATCGGGGATCGGCCAGGCGTTGCGGGCTGGAACAGCGCGCAGCTCGGCGTGCGAACCGAACGCGTTCACGGTGACGACCCTCGTCCCGACCTTCAGGTGGGTGACCTCGGCCCCGACCTCGACAATCTCGCCGGCGGCCTGGTAGCCGACGATGTGCGGGCTTCCCGCCATCTGGCCGCCGCCGCGATTGAGGGTGTCCCCGCCCTCGATGCTGACCGCCTCGACGCGGATGACCACGCCCTGGGCATGGCAGACGGGGTCGGCGACGTCCTCGTAGCGAAGGACGTCCGGCGCCCCGGTCTCATAATAGACGGCGGCCTTCATGGCGTTACTCCCTGTTTTTGTTCTTGGCTCTTGAAAGAGCGCTATTTCTTGGCGTCGATCAGAGCGCCGTAGACCAGCTTGGCGCTGTCGTCGTCGATGTCCTTGATGGCCGGATCGCCGCCCTTATTGAGGATGTGGATCATGCCCAGGAAGAACAGGTCGTTGGTCGGGTCGATCCAGAACCAGGTGCCGGCCGCGCCGCCCCAGCTGAAGGTCCCCTGCCCGTACGGTCTGGCCTTGGCGCTATCCAGCACCACCGCGAAATCCAGACCGAAGCCCTTGCCCGCAGCGGTGTTGAACGGCGGATCGTTGGAATTCATGATCGCATCGCTGAGCACGTTGGTCCGCATCAGCTTCACGGTCTCGGGCTTCAGGATCCGGTGGCCTTCCAGCTCGCCGCCGTTCAGCAGCATCTGGGCGAAGCGCGCGTAGTCGGCATTGGTCGAGACCAGGCCGCCGCCGCCCGAGGGCAACGCCGGCGGCTTGGTGATGTCCAGGACCATGAAGCCTTCGGCGGGGATCAGCTTCTGCTGCTTCGGCCCCCACAGATAAAGGGAAGCCAGGCGGTCCATCTTCTGGGCCGGCAGCCAGAAGCCGGTGTCGGTCATGTTCAGCGGTGTGAAGATCCGCTTCTGCATGAAGTCGCCCAGCGACATGCCCGAAAGCTTTTCGATCAGCAGGCCCTGGATATCGACCGAAACGCTGTACTTCCAGCGTGTCCCCGGCTGAGCGACCAGCGGCAGGGCGGCGACTTTCTGGACAAACTCCTGGCTGGACTTGGCGCCAAGCACGCCGGTCGAGACATAGGCCTTGTCGATGGGGTTGTCGGGGACCAGGCCGTAGGCGAAGCCGCCCGAGTGGCTCATGATCTCGCGCAGGGTCGGCGGCCGGTCGGCCGGCACGGTGTCGAACGAGCCGTCGGCATTGACGCCCTTGAAGACGCGCAAGCTGGCGAACTCGGGGATGTACTTGCTGACCGGGTCGTCCAGCTTCCACTTGCCCTCTTCGTAGAGGATCATCATGGCCACGCCCGTGACCGGCTTGGTCTGGGAATAGATGCGGAAGATCGTGTCCTTGGTCATAGGCGGGCCGTCGAAGCCCTTCTTGCCATGAACCTCGTAGTTCACGATCTTGCCGTGCCGGACCAGCATGGTGGTGACGCCCGGCAGGTGGCCGGTGTCGACCAGGCTCTGCATGTGGGCGTCCAGTTTCTTCAGCCCCTCGGCCGAGAAGCCGACGCTTTCCGGCGCCGCAGCGATGATGGCGGGCTTATTGGACGCGGCCAGGGCCGCGGTCGAGCCGCCGCAGAGCAGCGTCGCGGCCAGCGCGGCCGCGATGAACTTCCGAAACGCCAAGTCGCCCTCCCGAACAGATGTTTGACCCGACCTTAGAGCGGGCGCATCGCCGTTGAAACCCGCTTTTTCAACGTCCGGATGACGAGCGATCCGTCACGCCCAAGGTTAAGGTTATTTCATGAAGAACAGGGTTGCCCGAACCGGGTTCATGTATATTTTTTACTGCACGAGGGATTACGAATTATTCATATAGGCGGCGCTGGCCATGGCCACCCTGGACAACCTGATCACCATCTATCGCAACATCCACCGCGTGCCGGCACAGGTGGAACTCCCCCTTTCTGCTTCGACCCAACTGACGCTGATGGCGCAGGGCATCGACGCCGAGAGAGCCGGCATGGTCGGCGACCTCTGGAGCTATGCCTCCGCCGTGCGCTGGATCCAGGACAGCGCCAAGGCCACGACCGAAGTGGCGGTGATGTCCTATGGCTTCCTGGCCAACCTCAGCCTCGGCACGGCTGGGCTCGACTATCTCGTCTCGGCCAGCGGCCCCAATCCTAACAATCTGAACAGCGCCTACTACGCCAGTTTCGACACGACCAACCGCTACATCAATTTCGCGGTGAACCTGATCAAGAACGGCGAAGGGCGCGACGCCTTCATCGCCGCCTACGGTGAGAACGGTTCGCCGATCAACACCTTCCAGAGGACCTATTTCAAACTGTTCGGCGTCGAGAAGAGCCTGGATGAGGTGCTGGCCCTGTTCGCCGAGCCCGTGCCGAACGGCCTCGGCGGAACCTACGGCCGCTTCGCCTATTTCGAGGCGATCGGCGGAGACGGCTCGTTCGGTATCGGTACGCGCGCGGCCATGGTCGGCTGGCTGATGGCCGTGGCGGTGCAGGAGAACAAGGGCCCCTATGTCGAGGCCATGCGCGCCTACCTCGCCGATGTCGCGATCGACGGCAAGGCCACGCCCACACCCGCGTTTATCTCGCTCTACGGCCCGGGCGGCGACTACGCGTCGGGCGGCGGCAGCGATCCGGGCCTGCCGGGCGAGACCGCGCGCTTCGCCCACGATTGGAACGTCGACGTCCGCCAGCAAGGCGCGGCCGACGACACGCATGTCCTGGCCACCGAGGGAAACGACGTTCTCAGGCCCTTGATCGCCAACCAGGGCGGCCTTGACGCCGGGCGCTACATCCGCACCGGCGGCGGCAACGACACCATCTTCGTCGACAACGGCCCGATGCGCGGCCAGATCGACACCGGAACGGGAAACGACTCGATCTTCGTCGAACAGTTCGATGGCCGCATCACAACGGGCGCGGGTCACGACAACATCGACATCGGCGCCTTCGCCGGCCTGCATCTGGCCAACGGCAAGGCCACAAACATCCCCGTGATCGACGACTTCCAGAAAGGCTTCGACGCCTTGACCTTCGCCGGCGTGCTCGGGGTCGGCGAGAAGCGCCAGATCGCCTTCGTCGCCACGGCCACCTTCGACGACGCCCTGACCGCCTATGCCGGCCTGACCGCCGCCAACAACAACACGGTCTTCGAGTGGCACGGCGACACCTATGTCTTCCACCAGAACGGCGTGGCCGGGCTGGACGCCGGCGACGGCCTGATCAAGCTGGCCGGCGTCACCGGCCTGAGCGTCGGCAAGACCAGCCAGGTCGCCGACATCCTGTTCGCGGCCTAGGAAATCAGCCCCCCAGGTCGTGATCGAGCTCCCCTCGCCGGACGGCGGGGGGAGTTTTCTTTTCGGACCTAGCGCGCGGCGGTCGTCTTGAGCGGCGCCTTGGCCGGCGGCTGGCCGGTTGGCGCGGCGACGAGCGGCGGCCGCTCGATCGCTTGATAGACCAGGGCCCGCGACTGGGCGTCCAGGCCCGGCCCAACCCCGCCTAGACGCTGGATCATGCCGACGAAGAACAGGTCGTTGACCGGGTCGATCCAGAACCAGGTACCGGCGCTGCCGCCCCAGCTGACCGTCCCAGGCCCCACCGGCGCGCCCGAGGCGGCGGGATCGACGGCCACCGCCATGTCGAGGCCGTAGCCCATGCCAGCCGCGAACGGGAACGGCTTCGGCCCCGGGTTCAGAACGCCCGTCGTGCCGTTGGTCGTGACCACGAAGCCCGACGGCAGGTGGTTCTGGGTCATCAGGGCCACGGTCTCGGGCTTGAGAATCCGCACGCCATCCAGCGCGCCCTTGTTCAGGATCATCTGGGCGAAGCGCGCGAAGTCGCCGGCCGTCGAGACGAGGCCGCCCCCGCCCAGCGGCGCGGCGGGCGGCTTGCTGACATCACGCCAGGCCCCTTCCATGGCCGGGACCAGGGCGCCTGTCGCCGGATCGCCGTCATAGAGCGCGGCCAGGCGCGGCTGCTTCTGAGCCGGCACATAGAAGGCGGTGTCCTTCATCCCCAATGGCGCGAAGATGTGCTCTTCCATGAAGACGGGCAGGCTCTCGCCCGACAACTTCTCAACGATGTAGCCCTGGATGTCGGCCGCCACGCTGTAGCGCCACAGTTGCCCCGGCTCGGAGAACATCGGCAGGCCCGAGACCTTCTGGACCAGCTCGTTCAGCGATCCCGACTGCAGCACGCCGGCGCGATAGTAGGCCTGGTCGGCCGGACTGTTGGGATCGTCGGCGATGCCATAGGCGAAGCCGGCCGTATGGGTCATCAGCTCGCGCATGGTTGGGGCGCGGGTGACCGGCGTCAGGATGGGCTGGCCGGCCGCGTCGACGCCCGTGACAATCCGGAGATTGGCGAATTCCGGGACGAACTTGCTGATCGGATCGTCCAGCTTCCACAGGCCCTGCTCGTACAGGATCATCATCGCCACGCCGGTGACCGGCTTGGTCTCCGAGCGGATGCGGAAGATGGCGTTGAGCGGCATCGGCTCGCCGCCCAGGGCCTTTCGGCCGAAGGCCTTGGCGTGGACGATGCGGCCGTGACGGGCCAGCAGGGTCACGCCGCCGGCGATCTGGCCGCGGTCGACCATCGCCTGCATGTGGTCGTCCAGCTTCCTGAGCCGTTCGGCGCTGAAGCCCTGCTCCTCCGGCTTGCCCTTGGGCAGGGCCAGGGCCGGAGTCGCGGCGACGGCCGCGCAGCCGAAGACGCCGGCCATCAAGCTCAGCGCGCGGCGACGCAGCCGTCCCCCACTCACTGGATCACGCTCATTTCGGCTTGAACCGCTTGTTGGTCGCGAAGCCCTTGGGCGCCAGTTTCCCAGCCCCGGCCCGGCGGCCGACCCATTCCTTCCACTCCGCCCAGTCGCGACGGCGTCCGGCGGTGTCGATCCAATAGGCCCCGGTCTCGGCGTTGAACGACAGGCCGTCGCGCAGGCCGCCCTCGCGGTAGGACTGCAGCTTGACGCCCTTGCCGCGCGGCATTTCCGGCAGCTCCTCGATCGGGAAGATCAGGATCTTGGCGTTGTCGCCGATCACAGCGAACTGGTCGCCCACGGCCTCCAGGCAGAAGGCCGCGCCAGCGGCGTCGACATTCAGGACCTGCTTGCCGGCCTTGCGGTTCGCGAGCGCTTCTTCCTCGGGCATCAGGAAGCCGTAGCCTTGCTTCGAGGCCAGAATACGCTTGCGGCCAGCCTTGAACGGGAAGACGTCGATGATCTTCACCTTGTCGTCCAGCTCGATCATCATCCGCACCGGCTCGCCATGACCCCGCGCGCTGGGCAGCTTGTCGCAGCCCAGGGTGAAGAAGCGGCCGTCGCTGGAGAAGATCAGCAGCTTGTCGGTGGTCTCGGCCGGGACCAGGAAACCCAGCTTGTCGCCGTCTTTGAACTTCAGTTCGGACGGATCCTCGACCTTGCCCTTGGCGGCGCGGATCCAGCCACGCTCAGACAGGATGATGGTGATCGGTTCCCGGACGATCAGCGCCTCGATGGCGGCGTCGGCGTCGACGACCGGCGCATCAGCGAAGATCGAGCGGCCGATGACGCCCGTCGCACGGCCGGCCTTGTCCAGCGGGTGCTTGATCTTCAGCAGGGTGGCGCGGACATCCGACAGGCCCTTACCGACCAGCTTCCACTGCTTGGCGTCGCTGGCCAGCATGGCGAGAATGCCGTCGCGCTCCTCGACCAGTTCGGCGTGCTCGCGGCGGATCTCCATCTCTTCCAGCTTGGCCAGTTGGCGCAGGCGGGTGTTGAGGATGGCGTCGGCCTGGATGTCCGAGAGCCCGAAGGTCTCGATCAGCTTTTCCTTCGGCTTGTCCTCGTAGCGGACGATCCGAATGACCTCGTCGAGATTGAGGTAGGCGATCAGCAGCCCGTCCAGGATGTGCAGGCGGGCTTCGATCTTGGCCAGGCGGTGACGGGCCCGGCGGGTCAGCACCTCGCGGCGGTGGGCTAGGAAGGCCATCAGGGCCTGCTTGATGCCCATCACGCCCGGCGTGCCGCGTGCGTCCAACACGTTGATATTGACCGGGAAGCGGGCCTCCAGCGCCGAGAGCTTGAACAGGCTCTCCATCAGCACTTCGGGCTCGACGTTCTTGGACTTGGGCTCGAGAACGAGACGGATGTCCTCGGCGCTCTCGTCGCGGACGTCGCCCAGCAGGGCGGCCTTCTTGCTGTCGATCAGGTCGGCCAGTTGCTCGACCAGATCCGACTTCTTCACCTGGTACGGGATCTCGGTGACGACGATCTGGTACGTGCCGCGACCGGTGTCTTCCTTCTCCCACTTGGCGCGGATGCGCACGCCGCCACGACCGGTCTCGTAGGTCTCCAGCAGGGAGGCGCGCGGCTCGACGATGACGCCGCCGGTCGGGAAGTCCGGTCCGGGGACCTTCTCCAGAATGTCTTCCGTCGTCGCGTCGGGATTGGCCAGCAGCAGGTGGCAGGCGTCGATCAGCTCGGCGGCGTTGTGCGGCGGGATCGAGGTGGCCATGCCGACCGCGATGCCCGACGAGCCGTTGGCCAGCAGGTTCGGGAAGCCCGACGGCAGAACGTAAGGTTCCTCGTCCTGGCCGTCATAGGTCGGCTTGAAGTCGACCGCGTCCTCGTCGATGCCGTCCAGCAGAAGCGTCGCCGCTTCCGTCATCTTGCACTCGGTGTAGCGCATGGCCGCGGCGCTATCGCCGTCGATATTGCCGAAGTTGCCCTGTCCTTCGACCAGTGGAATGCGCTGGCTGAACTCCTGGGCCAGGCGGACCAGGGCGTCGTAGATCGACTGGTCGCCGTGGGGGTGGAAGTTACCCATCACCTCGCCGACCACCTTGGCGCACTTGCGCGCCGCGGCGTCGGGATTGAGGCGCATGTTGCTCATCGCGTACAGCACGCGACGGTGCACGGGCTTGAGGCCATCGCGCACGTCGGGCAGCGCCCGCGAGCCGATGGTCGACAGCGCATAGGCCAGATAGCGCCGCGACAGGGCTTCCGTCAGCGGCTCGTCGAGGATGCGGTCGCCATCGTCGGGACCACCGGGAGGAAGGACAGGCTTGTTCATCGAGGGGATTCGTACTCCGGGTCGGGACTCTAGCAGAAATCTCCCCGACGATTCGACCGGTTACGCTGGAACGATCCCCGGTTTTCGGGCCTTCAGCGCCCATTTCACGGGCGACGAGACCGCTAAAGCCGCCCCGCCTCCGTCAGCCGGTCGATCAGCCACATGCGCGGCGCGGGCAGCGGCCGGTTCAGAGGGCCGAAGACGAACTGCTCGAGAAAGTGGCCAGTGATGTCCAGGCCAGCCTTCACGTCGCCCTCCGCCAAGCCGCCTTGGGCGGACAGCAGGAACGGCGGCAAGGGCAGCAGCTTGTCGTGATAGGGCGCGCCCGCCCCTCGGCTGACCGCGCGGCCGGTGCGCGGGCTGACATAGACGAGGTCATCGAAGCTGCCGGTCGCCGCGCATTTGGACAGGTCGAGGCCAAAGCCAAGTTCCTGCAACAAGCCCGCCTCGTAACGCACATAGACGGCCGGCCAGATGTCGGGGATTTCCAGCACGCGGATCAGGGCCTCAAGCGCGTGGAAGGCGCCGGGATGGGGCTCGCGCTCCGGCAGGGCCGAGGCGGCGATCGAGGCGGCGGACGACAGTCCCGCCAGCGCCAGGCTGTCGTCGAACAGGCTGGAAGGCCCCTCGCCCATCGGCTCCAGGGTGGCCGAGCCCAGCTGCCCCTCGACCCGGGCGCGATAGCGGGCGATGACCCGCGCGCCGGGCTGCAGGAACGGCTTCATCCGTCGCGAGGCCGCGCCGGCCACGTGGGCGGCGAACTTGCCGTGACCTTCCGTCAGTAGTTCGACGATGGCCCCCGTCTCGCCGTGCGAGCGGGCCGCGAGGACGTAGGCTTCGTCCTCCCATTCGGTAGTCACGAAGGCGTACCCCAGGCGACAACCTTCTCCAGCACGTCGCGCCATTCCGGCTCGACCGGCAGACCGATCACGTCGCGCAGGGTCGCTTCCAGCTCGTCGGCCGAGAGATCCCGCTGCTCGACCACCGCGCCGGTGACGTCACGATGGGTGAAGCGGTTGTTCTTCAGGGCGTAGCGGGCGGTCGGCGTCGTGCGCCCCACCGTCATGCTCCAGGTGAAGTGCGAGCTGGGGTGGGTGTAGGTGTAGAAATTGACCTGCTCGTAGTCGATGTCAGCCCACGCGCCCTGGGCCACCTGGTAGAGCGGCGCCCACCTGCCCGAGAGATTGGCCTGCACCTGGCGCTCGGCCACCCCGCCGTGCTCGACATCGACGATCCGGAACGCACCGTGCGGCGTGTCCTGGATGTCGTTCGAGAACAGCCGCAGCGGACCGGTCAGCACACAGCCGCCAAAGCCGCTGTCGGCCAGCCAGGTCTCGCCCTCCAGCGTCACGCCCAGCACCATGTGCGAGCGCGGACGCGCCGGCGCGCCTTCCGGGGCCATCCACTGCACGCGCGCCATCAGGCCCTCGACCTGGAAGCCCAGGGCCGTCAGCACGCGCTTCAGCAGACCGTTCTGCTCGTAGCAGTAGCCGCCCCGCCCGGCGCCGATCAGCTTGGCGTCGATGTCGGCCGGGACGATGCTGATCCCACGGCCCAGCAGCACGTCGAGGTTCTCGAACGGAATGGCGTCCGGATGCTTCAGCGTGAGGGCGCGCAGCACCGCCAGGGTCGGCTCGCGCGGACCGTCATAGCCGATGCGCGCGAAGTACGCGTCCAGATCGACGGTCAGCGCGGGCGCGTCAAACATCGAAATCGAGGCCGATATCGCTGAACAGACCGCGCTCCTCGGCCCAGTTCTCCTTGACCTTCACGTGAAGGAACAGGTGAACCTTGCGGTCGAGGATGTCGCACAGCTCCTCGCGCGAGGCCTGGCCGATCCACTTCAGGGTCTGGCCGCCCTTGCCGATCACGATGATCCGCTGGCCCTCGCGCTCGACCAGGATGGTCTGCTCGATGCGCACCGAGCCATCCTTGCGCTCTTCGAACGCCGTGGTCTCGACCATGGCGGCGTAGGGCAGCTCTTCGTGGACGCGCAGATAGACCTTCTCGCGGGTGATCTCTGAGGCCAGCAGGCGCGCCGGCAGGTCGGCGGTCTGGTCTTCAGGATAGAGCCACGGCCCTTCCGGCATCATCGAGACCAGCTTGGCGGTCAGGTCTTCGACGCCGGCGCCGGTCGAGGCGCTGATCATGAAGACGTCGGAATAGACGCCCGTGTCGAAGAACTCCTTGGCCACCAGCAGCAGGGTGTCGCGCTTGACGCCGTCGATCTTGTTCAGGGCCAGGATGACCTTGCGACCGGCGGCCTTCAGGCCCTCGATGATGGTCTGGACATCCTGGACCGAGCGGTATTCGCCGGGCGTGGCCTTGTCTTCGCGGCTGGCCAGTTCGGCCTGCACGTCGACCAGGTGGACGGTGGCCTCGGCGTCTTCCGAGCCGGCCCAGGCCGCGCGGACCATGGCGCGGTCCAGGCGACGGCGCGGGCTGAAGATCCCGGGGGTGTCGACCAGGACGATCTGGGCATTCCCCTCGATGGCGACGCCGCGCACGGGGAAGCGGGTGGTCTGGACCTTTTGGGTGACGATCGAGACCTTGGCCCCGACCATGCGGTTGACCAGGGTGGACTTGCCGGCGTTCGGCGCGCCGATGATCGCCGCGAAACCGGCGCGAGTTTGGGCGGGTGTTTGGGAGGTGGTGTCAGTCATTGCGCGTGCGTGTAGCACAGCAAGGCCAGAATGCCTCCCCCTGTGCGCCGCGCATGACCTAACGGGCGATCACTTGCCCGCATTCTCAATCGCCGCGTCGATCTCGGCCAGCGAATGGTAGCCAGGCTCCATCTTGCGGCCATTGATCTCGAAGGTCGGCGTCGAGCCGACATCGTGTTCCTTGGCGTTCCGCGTCACGCGGTCGTTCAGCGCCTTGACCTGGGTCTCGTCGCGAACGCACTTGTCGAACTGCTCTTCGTTCAGGCCCGCCGACTTGGCGATGTCCAGCAAGGTGTCGCGGGGCGAATAGAACACGCCCGGCTGGGCGGCGAAGACCGCGTCATTGATCTGGAAATACTTGTCCTTGCCCGCGCAACGGGCCATCAGGAAGCCGGCCGAGGCCACCGTGACCTCCGCGTCGCCGCCCACCAGCATCTCGCGGAACACGTAGTGGACCTTGCCGCTATCCACGTACTTGGCCTTGAAGGCCGGATAGACCTCTGCCTGCCACTTCGCGCAGACCGGGCAGCCGACCGAGGCATATTCAACGACCGTGATCTTGGCGTCCTTGTTTCCCAGGCTCATGTCGTCGGGCAACGCCTGGAAGGACTGGCCCTTGTTGCAGGCGGTCAGGGTCAGGGTCATCAGCAGGGCGACGGCGAGACGGCGCATGGGGAAAGTTCTCCGGGAATCGCGGACGCGAAACAGCATGAGAGGGGGCAGCCAAACCACGGTCAAGTCGCCCCCGTCCCCCTGGATGGGGAAAGGGTCGGGGATGGGGGTGACTGCTGAGCCGGCCGCCATGCGCGGCATCGACCGCCGTAGTCACCCCCACCCCTGCCCCTCCCCCATCGAGGGGGAGGGAACGTGACTATGCTGCCTCGCGCCGTGCGGCTGCGAGTGGGTTGGGGAGGCGACGGAGCGGCCGGGCGAACCCGGGGACCGTAATGGTTTGTTGTGTTTCGGCTCGCAGACCGCTCCGCCAGGTTGTTCTTGCCCGTGAGGATGGGGGGCGTGAGCGTATTTCAGCTCGGGACCCCATTTGCCCCCGGACGGGCGCGGACCAAGTCGATCGGCTACATCCGTCTCGACCCCGACGATCCACGATAGGCGGCTTGTACGATCACCGCCCTGTCGCTCCGCTGATGGTTTTGATCCCGGACGGCGCCGTCACCCGCGTGCGCTCCTAAAGAGTAAGCGACGTGGCGCGATGGCTCCGCCGGGAACCGCCAGCGGCCCCGCTCAACCTACCCCCGCCGCCGTCTTGGGCCGGATCCAAACGCCCTCCCCCGCGACGGGGACAGCTCTGAGTATGCGGCGGTGTTGAACGCCGATGATCCAGGGGCGCGAAAAAGTGAGAAGCGGTTGATTTCGTGGGGTTCGGCGGAGCGAACGCCGGGGATGGAGCGGGCTCAATCCCCGTAGATCCTCCCCCGCGATGCGGGGGAGGTGGCCCAGAGGGCCGGAGGGGGCCAGCTGGGCGAACGCCGTGTTAGCCCCCTCAGCCGCTCCGCGGCAGCTCCCCCGCATCGCGGGGGAGCATCTGGCGTGCGCGCCCCTCTTCCCGTCCAAGCCGCCTTCCGCCCCGGAAGCCCCCTCCCTTACATCCCACGGCGAGACGATCGCCGGGTTGTCCAGGTCACTCAAGGACGACGCGCAGCGACAACTGCCCAGCGATGCGGGGGAGCATCTCTGCCCCCCTACTCCGCGCCTTCGCGCTCCAGCAGGGCTTTCGCGGCTGCCTTTTCGGCTTCCTGGCGCGACTTGCCCTTGGCGATGGCGGGATCGACGCCGATGACCGCGACCTCGACCGTGAACACCGGCGCATGGTCGGGGCCGGTGCGGTCCAGCACGCGGTAGGTCGGCAGCGGACGGCCCTTGCCCTGGGCCCATTCCTGCAGCGCGGTCTTGGAGTCGCGCGGACGGCCCTCGCCGGCCTTGTCGAACTCGTCGGCCCACAGGTCGAGGAACACCTTGCGCGCGGCGTCCAGCCCGCCGTCCTGATAGAGGGCGGCCATCAGGGCTTCGGTGGCGCCGGCCAGGATCGAGTCGGTCTCGCGGCCGCCGATCTTGCTGGACGAGGCCGACAGGCGCAGGGCCGGCCCCAGCTCGGCCTTGCGGGCGACGCGGGCGCAGGTCTCGCGGCTGACAATGGCGTTCAGGCGCGGGGCCAGTTCGCCTTCCTTGGCCTTCGGGAAGCGGTCCGCCAAGGCTTCGGCGGCCAGCAGGCCCAGCACGCGGTCGCCGATGAACTCCAGCACCTCGTTGTCGCGGACCTTCTTGGCCCCGTCCCCGACGCTGGCGTGGGTCAGGGCGCGTTCAAGCAGTTCGCGGTCGTTGAACCTGTGGCCGATCCGGCGCTCGAGGTCGCCGACGGCGGCGCCCCGTCTATCCATGGTTCGCGGTCACTTCAGCACGTGGAAGAAGCGGCTGGGACGGGCGTTCAGGAACCAGGTCCACGGCTTGAACAGGCTGGCCTCGGCGTTCCACGACAGCAGGATGATCTGGGCGCGGCCGACCAGGTTTTCCGCGGGCACGAAGCCGACCCCGACCTCGTCACCGATATATTGGTCCAGCTCGTAGTCCCACTTGCAGGCGCTCTCCGCATAGGGCGAGACGCCCGGGTCGAAGCGGCTGTCGGCCGAGTTGTCGCGGTTGTCGCCCATGAAGAAGTAGCAGCCGGCGGGCACGGTGTAGACGCCGGTGTTGTCGCCGCGGCTGTCGGGACCGAAGTCCTGGGTGTTGTACTGGCGGCCTTCCGGGTTGGTCTCCTGGAAGCGCTGGACCTGCTGGGTGAAGCCGTAGCCGGTGTCGACCAGGGCCGGAGCCTGCTCCTTGCGCGGCAAGGCCTTGCCGTTGATGAACACCTGACCGCCGCGGACCTGGACCTTGTCGCCCGGCAGGCCGATCAGGCGCTTGATGTAGTCGGTGCGGTTATCGCGCGGCAGCTTGAAGACGATGATGTCGCCGCGCGTCGGCGCGTGGCCCAGGATACGGCCCTTGATGATCGGCGGGCTGAACGGGATCGAGTGCTTGCTCCAGCCGTAGCTGAACTTCGACACGATGATGTAGTCGCCCTGATAGAGGTTGGGCTCCATCGAGGCCGACGGGATCGTGAAGGGCTGAAACAGCAGCACCCGTAGCACCAGGGCGATGCCCAGGGCGTAGGCGACGGTCTTGATGATCTCGATGAACTCGGCGACGACGCCCTTCTCTTCGGGCGGCGTGAGGTCGTCGGCGGCGTCGGTCATGCGGGCGCGGAGCTCTTCGAAGATGATTTGCCGGCGAACCGGTTCGGCTTTGCTAGACGGGCTTGGCCTGCCGGGCAAGTGCGGCGCGTTAGCTTGGCTTTAAGGCGAAGGTTGGACCCAGCTCAGATCAATACCGAGCTTTAGCTTCCCCCTATCCGCTCATCCCCGCGAAAGCGAGGATGATCGGCTTTAAGATGCCTTTGGCAGGGCCTCGATGATCACGAAGGCCTGGGCGTAGGGGTGGTCGTCGGTCAGGGACAGGTGGATCACCGCCTCCATGCCCTCCGGGGTCATGGCCTTCAGCTGTTCCAGCGCGCCGCCGGTCAGGGCCATGGTCGGCTTGCCCGACGGCAGATTGACCACGCCCATGCCGGCCAGATGCACGCCGCGCTTGAGGCCAGTGCCCAGGGCCTTCGAACAGGCTTCCTTGGCGGCAAAACGCTTGGCGTAGCTGGAGGCCCGGTCCGGCTTGCGCTCGGACCGCTTGCGCTCGATCTCGGTGAAGACCTTGTGGGTGAAGCGCTCGCCGAAGCGCTCCAGCGACTTCTCGATCCGGCGGATGTCACAGAGGTCCGAGCCGATGCCGATGATCACGCGGCCTGCTCCAAACGCGCCGCATCCATCAGCAGGCGCATACGCTGGATCGCCTGCGGCAGGCCGACGAAGATCGCCTCGCCGATCAGGAAGTGTCCGATATTCAACTCGGCGATTTCCGGGATCGCGGCGATCGGCTTGACGGTGGCGTAGTCGATGCCGTGGCCGGCGTGGACTTCGAGGCCGAGGCTCGCGGCCTGGATCGCCCCCGCCTTCAAGCGTTCGAGGATGGCCTCGGCGCGTTCAAGGTGGCCCTCGCGATAGGCGTCGCAATAGGCGCCGGTGTGCAGTTCGATGACCTGGGCGCCGGCGGCGGCCGAGGCGCGGATCTGCTCAGGATCGGCTTCGATGAACAGCGACACCCGCGCCCCGACGGTGCGCAGGCGAGCGGTGGCGTCGGTGATGCGGTTCTGGCCCTTGATCACGTCGAGGCCGCCCTCGGTGGTCACCTCCTCGCGCCGCTCGGGCACCAGGCAGGCGGCGTGCGGGCGCGCCCCGATGGCGATGGCGACCATCTCGTCAGTGACGGCCATCTCGAAGTTCAGCGGCTTGCCGCGCTTGTGGCAGAGGTCGGTCAGCACGGCGATGTCGGCGTCGCTGATGTGGCGGCGATCCTCGCGCAGGTGGGCGGTGATGCCGTCGGCCCCGGCCGCCAGGGCCAGCTCCGCCGCCCGCACGGGCTCGGGGTAGGACGAACCGCGCGCGTTCCGGATCGTGGCCACGTGGTCGATATTGACGCCCAGTCGCAAGCTCATCCGCTCTTCCCGCTGAAACCCAAGGACTCAAGGACTCGAGGCGAAAGCTATAAGCCCAGCCGCCCGCCTGTGCAGGTGGGAATTTCGCGGGCCGGCGCCAGTGCTCACGCATGGACAAAGCCGCGCCGGCGCCCAATCGTATACGCTCTACCTTTGGGAGGGGCGTGATGATTTCGAACAAGACCTGGCTCGCCGCGACGGCGGGCGTACTGGCGATCACCTTGGCGAGCTCGCTGGCCACTGGGGCGAGCGCCGCCGACGTCTCGGCCGGCAAGCTCAAGAGCCTGAAGGCCGAGGCCGTGGCCGGCGTCGAGAGCCGGGCCAAGCTGGCCCAGGTGATGAACGACGAGATCTTCTCGTTCGGCGAGCTGGGCTTCCAGGAGGTCGAGACCTCGGCCTACATCACCAAGGTGCTGGAGCAGAACGGCTTCACCATCAAGCGCGGCGTCTCGGGCATTCCAACGGCCTGGACCGCGACCTGGACCCACGGGACCGGCGGCCCCACCATCGCCTTCGGCAGCGACATCGACTGCATCCCCAAGGCCTCGCAGAAGCCGGGCGTGCCCTGGCACGATCCGATCGTTCCCGGCGCGCCTGGCCACGGCGAAGGCCACAACTCCGGCCAGGCCCTGAACGTCGTCGCCGCCCTGGCGGTCAAGGACGTGATGACTAAGCAGAACATCGCCGGGACGCTGGTCCTTTGGCCGGGCGTCGCCGAGGAATTGGTCGCCGGCAAGGCCTATATGGTCCGCGACGGGGTGTTCAACGGCATCGACGCCACCATCTTCACCCACGTCGGCGCGAACCTGCAGACCAGCTGGGGCCAGCCCTCGGGCACGGGCCTCGTTTCCATCAAGTACAATTTCCATGGCGAGTCCGCCCACTCCGCCGGCGCGCCGTGGCGTGGCCGCAGCGCCCTGGACGCCGTCGAGCTGATGGACATGGGCTGGAACATGCGCCGCGAGCACCTCAAGCCCGAGCAGCGCTCGCACTATGTGATCACCGACGGCGGCGACCAGCCCAATGTCGTGCCGTCCGAGGCGACCGTCTGGTACTATTTCCGCGAGCAGACCTTCGACGCCATCAAGAAGAACTGGGACATCGGCAACAAGATCGCCAAGGCGGCGGCCGACATGACCGACACCAAGGTTGACTACGCCATCGTCGGCACGGCCGCCCCGCGCCACTTCAACAAGCCGATCGCCGAGGCCGCCCAGAAGAACATCGACGCCGTCGGCCTGCCCAAATGGACCGACGACGAGCAGGCCTTCGCCAAGGCGGTGCAGAAGAACGTCGGCTCGACCAAGCAGGAAGGCCTCGACGTCAAGCTGAAGGGCCTGAAGCCCCCGGAGGAGAAGCCGGAAAGCGGCGGTTCGGACGACATCGGCGACATCTCGTGGATCATGCCCACGATCACCATCAACTATCCGTCGAACATCCCCGACCTGCCCGGCCACCACTGGGCCAATGCCATCTCGATGGCCACGCCGATAGCCCACAAGGGCGTGGTCGCCGGCTCGAAGGTGGTGGCGATGACGGCGCTGGACCTGCTGACCCAGCCCAAGCTGCTGGCCGAGGCCAAGACCTACTTCACCGACGTCCAGACCAAGACGCAGAAGTACGTGCCGATGCTGGCCGCGACCGACAAGCCGCAGACCCAGATCAACGCCAACATCATGGCGACCTTCCGGCCCGAGATGAAGAAGTACTACTACGACCCCGACAAGTACGGGACCTATCTGGAGCAGCTGGGCATCGCCTGGCCGGTCAAGCAGCTGACGCCGCCGGCTGGAAACTAGTGCGATATGCGTCGTCCTCGTCCTTCGACAAGCTCAGGATGAGGACGATTGCAGCGGCCCGAGTAGAAACCTCACCCTGAGCTTGTCGAAGGGCGAGGTTTCGACCCCTCAGCGCAGCCGGCGGCTGCCGGGATCCTCGATGGGGATCGCGGCCAGCTCCGGCGGCAGGGCGTCGGCGGGATAGGCCGGGACTTCCAGGCTGCACAGCGAGACCAGCGGCACGCCGACATCGACCTTGCCGCCCGAGCGGTCGACGATGCAGGCGGCGGCCACGACGTCGCCGCCGGCCTCCTGGATGGCCTGGATGCATTCGCGCGACGACAGGCCGGTGGTGACGATGTCCTCGACCATCACGACCTTCTGGCCGGGCTCGATGTGGAAGCCGCGCCGGAACTTGAAGCTGCCGCCCTCGCGCTCGACATAGATCGACGGCACGTTCAGGTGACGGGCGGTCTCGTAGCCGGGGATGATGCCGCCGACGGCCGGCGAGACGGCGACGTCGACCGCGCCGACCGTGGCGATGATCTTCTCCGCCAGGGCCTTGCAGAGCCGCTCGCAGCGCTCGGGGCGCATGAACACCAGGTTCTTCTGCAGGAAGACCGGGCTGTGCAGGCCGCTGGACAGCACGAAGTGGCCTTCGCGCAGGGCCCCTGCGGCGCGGAATTCGTCGAGGACGTCATCGTTGGTCATGAGCGCTGCGTATAGCTCAGACGCCTGAGTCTTCAAGCGCCGGCTTGCCTGGCAAGGGCGTTTCAGGCTTTACCGCCCCTCATGACCGAAGAAGTTCAACGTCCTCGCGTCGGCTGCGGCGCGGCCATCCTCGACGATCAAGGCCGGCTGCTGCTGGTCAAGCGGGTCAAGAACCCCGAGGCCGACCACTGGGGCGTGCCCGGCGGCAAGCTGGACTGGGGCGAGGCCGCCAGGACCTGCGCCGAGCGCGAGATCCACGAGGAACTGGGCGTCACCATCAAGGCCGGCCGCGTCCTGGCCGTCACCGACATGGTCGCGCCCGACTATCACTGGGTGGCCATCACCTATGCGGTCGAAAGCTTCGCGGGCGAGCCGGCGATCCAGGAAGCCCACGCCCTCCACGAATGGGGCTGGTTCCCGCTGGACGCCCTGCCCTCGCCGCTGACGGCCGCGACGCGCGACGCGGTGGCGGCGCTCTAGTTTTTCAGCAGCTGATTCAGCTTCAACTGCCCGGCCCGATCAAGTCCGCCGGTCCAGGCGAAGCCCAGCGCGATCCGCAGGCTCGGCGTGCGTCGCGCCTCCTCGATCACCGCATCGACCATGGCTGGATTGACCTCGAGCAGGATCTCCAGCGGCCCTTCGCCCAGGCCCGACATCGTCGTCAGGTCGCTGCTGCGCCTTGCGATCTCGGAGACCACCGCGAAACCGCGCGCCGAGTCTTCCTCGACCAGTTCCGACAGATGCTGCCAGGGATCCTCGTCGAGCTCGAAGTCGTTCTCCGGCTCGATCTCCAGGCACGCCTCGACCAGCTCTAGATCGTCCTTGTTCAGCGCGCTCATCTAGCCCCGGGTCCGGTCCACGGTCTCGACCGACGGACACGCCCGCAAGGCGGCCTGGATGTTGGTCAGGTGCTTGGCGTCGCGGACCTCGACATCAATGTCGGTGTCGAAGAAGTCGCTCTGCCGGTGGTGCATGCGCAGATTGACGATGTTGCCGCCGGCCTCACCGATGATCGTGCAGACCAGGCCCAGCACACCGGGCGCGTTCTGGATGGTGGCGTGCAGGCGGGTCAGCGAGATGGTCGAGCGCTCGGCCTCGGGCGTCCAGTTCAGGTCGCGCCAGAGTTCCTCGCGGTCCTCGTATTCGGCCAAACGCGGACAGTCGATGGTGTGGACGTCCAGGCCCTCACCATCCTCGCGCAGGATGCCGACGATGCGGTCGCCCGGCACCGGGCTGCAGCAGTGAGCGAAGTGCAGCGAGACGCCGGGGGTCAGGCCGCCGCCGCCCACATAGAGCGTCGCGTCGCGTCCGCCTTCGATCTTGCGGCGGGCCGTGGCGGCCTCGCGTTCGGAATCCTTCATGCCCGGATAGGCGGTTTCCAGCACCTGGCTGGGCGAGACGCGGCCACGTCCGACGGCGTCGAACAGCGTCTCGTCGTTCTCCAGGGCGAAGCGCTCCAGGATCGGCCGCAGCGAAACATCCTTCAGCTTCTTGCCGGCGCGCTCGAAGACCTGCTCCAGCGAGGCGCGGCCCAAGCGCAGGAACTCTTCCTTCTCGGTCTGGCGGATGTGACGGCGGATGGCCGAGCGCGCCCGGCCCGTCACCGTCAGCGACCGCCAGTCCGGCGGCACCACGGGCTTGGAGCCCCGCACCACCTCGACCACGTCGCCGTTCACGAGCGGCGTGCGCAGCGGCTTCAGCTCGCCATTGATCTTCACGCCGATGCAGGTGTCGCCGACGCTGGTGTGAACGGCATAGGCGAAGTCCAGCGGCATCGCGCCCCGCGGCAGGCTGACCAGCTTGCCCTTGGGGGTGAAGACGAACACCTGGTCGAGGAACATCTCGAGCTTCGCGTGCTCGACCAGTTCTTCGCTGTCGCCGCCATGCTCCAGCACCTGGACCAGCTGGCGCAGGTTGGCCAGCGGATCGCGGCCGCCGGCGGCCTCCATGCCTTCAAGGTCGAGGCCGTACGAGGCGTCCTTGTAGCGGAAGTGGGCGGCGACGCCCTCTTCGTTGACGCGGTCCATGCTCTCGGTGCGGATCTGCATCTCGATGCGCATGCCGCGCGGACCCACGACCGTGGTGTGCAGCGAGCGGTAGTTGTTCCGCTTCGGCGTCGAGATGTAGTCCTTGAAGCGGTCGGGCACGCTGGACCAGGCCCGGTGCACCACGCCCAGGGCGCGGTAGCAGTCTTCCTCGCTGTCGACGATCACGCGGAACGCATAGATGTCCGACATCTGCGAGAAGCCGATCGACTTGCGCTGCAGCTTGCGCCAGATCGAATAGGGCGACTTCTCACGCCCGAAGACGCGGGCCGGCAGGGTCGAGGACTCCAGGCGCGCGGCGATTTCCTGGCTGACCAGGGCGACCGCCCCACCCTGCTCTTCGCGTAGGGTGTCCAGCCGGCGCAGGATGGCGTCGCGGGCGACCGGGTTGGTGTGCTGGAAGCTGAGTTCCTCCAGCTCGATACAGATGCGGTGACAGCCGATGTTGCGGGCCAGCGGCGCGTAGATGTCGCGCGTCTCGCGGGCGATCCGCTCGCGTTTCGCCTGGTTCTTGATGAAGTGCAGCGTCCGCATGTTGTGCAGACGGTCGGCCAGCTTGACCAGCAGGACGCGCACGTCCTTGGAGATGGCCAGGATGAATTTGCGCAGGTTCTCGGCCTGGCGCATGTGCTCGGCCTGCAGCTCGAGCTTGCTGAGCTTGGTGACGCCCTCGACCAGCTCGGCGATCTCGTCGCCGAACAGCTTGGCGATCTCTTCCTTGGTGACCGGGGTGTCCTCGATCACGTCGTGCAGCAAGGCCGTGACGATGGTCGCGGTGTCCAGCCGGTACTCGGTCAGGATGCCGGCCACCTCGATCGGGTGGGCATAGTAGGGGTCGCCGCTGGCCCGGGTCTGCGAGCCGTGCATGCGCATGGCGTAGACATAGGCGCGATTGAGCAGGGCCTCGTCGGCCGTCGGGTCGTAGGCGTGGACCCGCTCGATCAGCTCATATTGGCGAAGGAATTTTGGGCGAGGCTTCGGGGCCTCGGTCGTCGTCGCTGCGGCGGGAGCCACAGACGAAGACGCGCCCGAATCCCCTCCAGAAGATGGGGCGTCGGGCGCGCGTTCGGAAAGAGCGGTCGAAGTGGCCGCTCGCAGGGTCAGAGGGTCTGTGCCTTCGGGGCTCAGTACCGCTCCTCCTGACCGCCGTCGCGGTCGCTCTGCAGGGCGCGAACCAGTTCCAGTTCGCTCATCTGCATGTGGCTCGGATCGGCCAGCAGGGCCAGGGTCTCGGCCTCTTCCTCGGCTTCGGTGTGCTCATCGACGCGTTGCAGCGTGCTGATGAGGTGTTCCTTCAGGCCTTCGTGGTCGATGACATCGTCCGCGATCTCGCGCAGGGCGACGACCGGGTTCTTGTCGTTGTCACGGTCGACCATCAGGGCGGCGCCGGCCGAGATGGCGCGGGCGCGGTGCGCGGAGAGCAGAACCAGCGAGAAGCGGTTCGGAACCTTCTCGACGCAATCTTCGACGGTGACGCGGGCCATGAGTTCCTCGGGCTGCCGATTAGCAATCGCAAAATAGGCTTGTGTGCGGCGACACGCAACGCCGCGCACGATTATCCTGCTTTCGCGAGGGGGCGCTTATGCCCCCTTCGCGAGTCAATGTCTACCCATGGACGGATCGTCCAGACGATCCATCCATGTTTCTCGCTTGGCGCGGGTTCCGGGCGGCGAACCGCTGACACTTCGCCTGAACCCGCGCGCGCGGCCTACCAGACCTTCACGCGCTTTTCCGGCGGCAGGTAGAGGGCGTCGCCCGGCTTGACGCCGAACGCGGCGTACCAGTCATCCAGGTTGCGCACCGTCGAGGCGCGGTACTGGTCCGGGGCGTGGCCGTCGGTGATCAGTTGCTGGCGAAGCGCCGCCGGACGGTCGTAGCCGAGCCAGCTCTGGGCGAAGGCCAGGAAGAAGCGCTGGTCGCCGGTCATGCCGTCGATCACCGGCGCGGGCTTGCCGCCCAGCGAGGCGTGATAGGCGTCCAGCGCCGCGCCCAGGCCGGCGACGTCGGCGATATTCTCGCTCAGAGTCTGCTTGCCGTTCACCGCCAGGTCGGGGAACGGCTTGTACGTATCGAACTGGTCGGCAAGCGCCGCGCCGGCCTTCTGGAAGTGGTCGAAGTCGGCCGGCGTCCACCAGTTGCGCAGGCGCCCCTGGCTGTCGAACTGCGCGCCCTGGTCGTCGAAGCTGTGGCTGATCTCGTGGCCGATCGTGGCCCCGGTCGCGCCGTAGTTGGCGGCGGCGTCATTGGCCAGGTCGAAGTTCGGCGGGGCCAGGATGGCGGCCGGGAAGTTCAGGGCGTTCAGCATCGGCAGGTTCACGGCGTTGACCGTCTGCGGCGTCATCACCCACTCGCCGCGATCGACCGGCTGGCCCAGCTTGGCGAGGTCGGTGGCGTAGTCGAAGGCTTCCGCCCGCTGCAGGTTGCCATAGGCGTCGCCGCGCACCACCGCATAGGCGGAATAGTCGCGCCACGCATCCGGATAGCCGACGCCGACCTTCAGCACCGCCACCTTCCTGCGGGCCTCGGCCTTGGTCGCCGGGTCCATCCAGTCCAGCCCGTCGATGCGCTTCTCGAAGGCGACCTTCATGTTGTCGACCATGGCCGTCACTTCGGCTTTCGCCTGGGCCGAGAAGTACTTGTCGGCATAGAGCTTGCCGACCGCCTCGCCGAGCACGGCGTTGGTCGAGCCGACGGCCCGCTTCCAGCGCGGCGACAGCTGCGGCGTGCCCTGCAGGCCCTGGCCGTAGAAAGCGAAGCGCTCGTCGACGAAGGCCTTGGGCAGGACGTTGCTGTAGTGGTCCATCAGGTGGAAGGTGAGGTAGTCCTTCCAGGTCTCCAGCGAGACGCCGGCGACGGCCTTCCCCAGGCCCGTGACCATGGTCGGATGCCAGACGATGAAGCGCGGCTGGCTCGACAGCTTGGCGGCGGCGAAGAAGGCCGTCCAGTCCAGGCCAGGGGCCTTGGCCGCGAAGTCGGCCGGGGTCCAGCTGTTGTTGGCCTTCTGGACGTCGGCGCTGTCGGCGCGCGTGCCCGAGGCCTGGGCCAGCTGGGTCTCCAGCGCCACGATCGCCTTGGCCTTGGCCGCCGCGTTGGCGACGCCGCCCAGGGTCAGGATCTTCTCGACATGGGCCAGGTACTTGGCGCGCGCCTCGACCATCGAGGCCTTGTCGGAGACGTAGTATTCGCGGTCGGGCATACCGAGGCCGCCCTGCAACAGGAACGGCGCGTACTTGCTGGTGTCGTCGAACGACGGCGAGACCCACAGCCCCAGCACGTTGTCGGTATAGAAGTCGGTGGCGTTCAGGGCGTCGACGTCGGCGCGGATATTGCCGCCCAGCACCTTGGCCAGCTGCGTCTTGTCCTTGATGGCGGCGATGCGGGCCAGGTCGGCCTTCAGCGGCGTCAGGCCCTTGGTCTCGATGCCGGCCTCGTCCATGTAGCTGGCGTAGTAGTCGCCGACCTTCTTGCCGTCGCCGGCCCCGCCCTTGGCGGCGTCCTGGATCAGGTCGACCGTGCGCTTGTTGGCCTCATCGACCATCACCGCGGTGATGCCGTAGCTGCTGCGGTCGGCCGGGATCGGGTGGGCCTTGACCCACCTGTCGTTGGCGTAGGTCCAGAAGTCGTCGCCCGGCTTGATGGATTTCTCGATCGAGGTCAGGTCGACGCCGCTCCTGGCCGCCATTTGGGCCTGGGCGAAGGCGGCGGGCGCGGCGGTCAGCAGCGCGCACGCGGCGGCGCAGGCGAGCAGCGAACGGGTCAGGGTCATGTGCGTGGTCCAGATGAGCGTGCGGGACGCTTTGCAGGGAATGGGGCGCCGAAATTTGGCCGGACTATGGGCGCCGCTTCATCCGACCGGAAATTAAACCTTGGCAATGGAGCGCGCGTCGCGACCGACGCTGGCGTTTGCCGCCAGCCGGAAGGCCGGCTCGCCGTTGACGGGGTGGACCCAGGCCGAGGCCAGCTCGGCCAGCGGCCCCATCACGAACAACCGATCGTGGGCGCGCGGGTGCGGCAAGACCAGGTCGCCATCCAGCACCGTCCGGCCATGGGCGATGAGATCAAGATCCAGGGTGCGCGGCGCGTTGGCCTCGCCCCTCGCCCTTCCGAAGCGCGCCTCGATCGTGTGAAGCGCCGCCAGGGTCTCGACGGGCGACAGGTCGGTGGTCACGAGGGCCACGCCGTTCAGATATTCGGGACCGGCGGGGTCGGGCCACGCCGCCGAGCTCCACCAGGTCGAGCGGGTCGTCAGAGTCAGTCCCACGTCCGGCAGAGCCGTCAGGGCAGCTTCCAACAGCGCCTCGCGACTCGTATAGGGTCCGGGCAGATTGCTGCCGAGCGCCACGATCACGGCCTCGTCCAAGTCATTTCGAGCGACCTGATTTTTCAAGGGATTACCGTGACCTTCTATCCGACCGACCGTCTGGCCCTGTTCATCGACGGCGCCAATCTCTATTCCGCCGCCAAGTCCCTGGGCTTCGACATCGACTACCGCAAGCTGCTCGACGAGTTCAAAAAGCGCGGCGTCCTGATCCGGGCCTACTACTATACCGCGATCGCTGAAAACGACGATTATTCGCCGATCCGCCCCCTCGTGGACTGGCTGGACTACAACGGCTTCACCCTGGTGACCAAGCCCGCCCGCGAGTTCACCGACAGCCAGGGCCGCAAGCGCTGGCGCGGCGACATGGACATCGAGATCGCCGTCGACATGCTGCAGATCGCCGAGACCGCCGACCACCTGGTGTTGTTCTCCGGCGACGGGGACTTCCGCGCCGTGGTCGAGGCCGTCCAGCGCAAGGGCCGCCGCGTCACCGTGGTCTCGACCATGAAGAGCCAGCCGCCGATGACCAGCGACGATCTGCGCCGTCAGGCCGACAACTTCGTCGACCTCGCCGATCTCGGGAACATCATCGGCCGCCCGCAGCGCGTCCAGCCACGCCCGGCGGCAGACACCCGCACCCTGGCCGAACGTGAAGCCGACGACGAGTATTGAGATGAGCCAGACCTCCAACATCGTCGGCGAAGTCGTGCCCAACCCCGCCGAGCCGCCGCGCGACTGCCCGCTGTGCCCGCGCCTCGTGGCCTATCGCCGCGAGAACCAGGCGCTCTATCCGGACTGGTTCAACGGCCCCGCCCCCTCGTTCGGCGACAAGGACGCGCGCCTGCTGGTCGCGGGCCTGGCCCCTGGCCGCAAGGGCGCCAACCGCACGGGCCGGCCGTTCACCGGCGACTATGCCGGGACGCTGCTCTACGACACGATGATCAAGTTCGGCTTCGCCACCGGCAAGTTCGAGGCGCGGCCCGATGACTCGCTGCGGCTGGTCGGCGCGGCGGTGACCAACGCCGTCCGCTGCGCCCCGCCCGGCAACAAGCCCGAAACGTCCGAAGAGAACAACTGCCGCCCGTTCCTCACCGCGCGGCTGGAGATGTTCCCGAACCTGAAGGCCATCGTCACCCTGGGCGACGTCTCGCGGCGCAATGTGCTGAAGGCCCTGGGCCTCAAGGCCTCGGCGGGGGTTCCCGGCCACGGCTCGGAGTTCCAGGCTGGCCCCTATCGGATCTTCAACAGCTACCACTGCTCGCGCCTGAACACGAACACCGGCCGCCTGACCACGCCGATGTTCGAGGACCTGTTCGCGCGGGTTAAGGCCTATCTGGACGAAACCGCTTAAACCTTCACCGTCCGCCCTTCGCGCGCCGCGCGGTAGATGGCCTCGATCAGGCGCATGTCCTTGAGGCCCTCCTCGCCGGGGACGATCGGCTCGCGGTCGGTGAGGATGCACTCGGACAGGTGGTCCAGCTGGGCCGAGAACTGGTTCTTCGGCTGGGCTGCCGGCTCGCGCGGGGCGGTCTGGCCGTTCAGTTGCGCCCGCATCGTCTGGCCCTGATAGCTGGTGGCCGGCTCCAGCTCGACCCAGCCCTTGGGTCCGCTGACGCGGTAGTGGTTGAAGTTGGTGCTGTAGGTGGAAAAGCAGTTGGCCACCGCGCCGGAGGGGAACAGCAGCTGGAAGCTGATGATGTCTTCCACCTCCTTGAAGCGGATATCGGCGTGGTCGGTGGACTCCATGGCGTTGACGGCCACGGGCTCCTCGCCGGTCAGGTAGCGGGCGGCGTTCAGGCTGTAGATGCCGATGTCCATCAGGCTGCCGCCGCCGGACAGCGCCCGCTTCAGCCGCCATTGCTCCGGGTTACCGATCGTGAAGCCGTGGTCGGTCGTCACCGTCCGCACCGGCCCGAAGGCCCCGTCACGTGAAAGCTTGATCGCCTCGATATTGTGGGCCTGGAAGCGGCTGCGATAGCCGATCATCAGCTTGCGGCCGGCCTTCTTGCAGGCGGCGATCATCGCCTCGGCGTCGGCCGAGGTGGTCGCCATCGGCTTCTCGCACATCACGTGCTTGCCGGCCTTTGCGGCCCGCTCGGTGAACACCCGGTGCAGGCTGTTGGGCGTGATGACGTAGACGATGTCGACGTCCGGATTGTCGGCGATCCTGTCGAAGGTCTCGTAGCTGTAGCGGTGGCTTTCCGGGATGCCGTACTGCTCGCCGAACGTCTTCAGCTTTTCGGGCGTGCCGCTGACCAGGGCCACCAGCTTGGAGTGCTCACACTCGGCGAAGTGGGGCATGATGATCTTGGTGGCGTAGTAGCCCAGGCCCAGGATCGCGTAGCCCAGCTTGCGGCCGGGCTCTGCTGCCCTTGCCTCAAGAGAGGGGGCGCTCAGGGGCAGCGTGGCGGCGAGACCAGCCGCCAGGAATGTCCGCTTGCTGATCTCGTCCATGCTTCTCTCTCCTACCAGGCCAGGCCAGACGTCTTGGTCCGCACCCGCGCCACGATGTGATTGGAGGTCAGGAACAGCGTCTTGCCGTCCTCGCCGAACGCGCAGTTGGCGGCCGGCCCGCCGGTCTCGATGACGCCCAGCAGCTTGGCCTCCGGCGTCAGGATCATGATCCCGCCCGGCCCGCTGGCGAACAGGTTGCCCTTGGCGTCGACCTTCATGCCGTCGGGAAGCCCGGGCCCGCCGGCCTTCAGCAGTTCCGCAGCGTCGAAGAACACCTTTGACGACTTGGGCAGGCCGTCCGCGCCAAGATCATAGGCCATGATCACCGGCCGCTTGGGGTCCGAGATCGAGACGTAGAGCCGCTTGCCATCCGGCGACAGGCCCACGCCGTTGGGGAATGACAGCGTGTCGTCGACCAGCGCCACCTCGCCATTGGGACGCAGCAGGTAGACGCCGTTGAACGCCAGTTCCTTGGCCGGCGAGGCGTCGCCGCCGTCCAGGCCGTAGGGCGGATCGGTGAAGTAGAGCGAGCCCTTCAGCGGCCCGTCGCGGACCTCGACCAGGTCGTTGGGGCTGTTGAACTTCTTGCCCTTGTAGACGCTGGCCAGAACCGTCTTCTTCTTGGTCGCCAGGTCGACCTTGGCCAGGCCGCGATTGCCGCAGTCGGCGATGACCAGGTCCCCGGCCAGGGTGATGATCGCGCCGTTCGAGCCGGCCTCGCGGAAGATCTTGGTCGGCGGGCCGTCATAGCCCGAGGGCTTGAGGAACTCGGTCTTCCCGGTCTTGGGCGTCCAGCGGTACATGACGTTGCCGGGCACATCCGAGAACAGCAGGGACTTGCTTTCCCAGTGCCAGGCCGGCCCCTCGGCCCAGGTGATCCCATCGGCGATCTGCTCGATCGGCGCATGGGCGTCGAGGATGGCGTCCAGCGCCGGCGAGAGGCGGCGGATCTTGCCGATCTTCGGATAGGCCGGCGAAGCGGCCAGGGCCTGTCCGCCAGCGATCAGGGCGGCTCCGGCGCCCAGTACGGCGCGACGGGTGGTCATGGCGATCTCCGCTTCTTCTTTGTCAGAGGGTTATGAGGCGACGTCGATGTTACCGCAACCAAGGTTCAACTAAAGTCGCACACGCGGCACCGCATCCAGCCAACGCGCGTAGGCGGCCTCGCGCTCGTGGTCCTTGATCGACGGCGACAGGGTTTCGGCGGCGGGACTGGCCTCGGCCGCTTCCTCGACCGAGGCATAGAGCCCCGCGCCCACCCCGGCGAACAACGCCGCGCCCAGGGCCGTGGTCTCCTGGTAGCTGGCGCGGCGCACCGACATTCCGGTCAGGTCGGCCAGTCGCTGCGAGAACCAGACGCTCTTGGACATGCCGCCGTCGATGCGTAGCTGCGCGGCTTCCCCGAAAGCCGAGGGCGCGTCGGCGCGCATGGCTTCGATCAGGTCGCGGCTCTGCAAGGCGCACGCGTCGAAGGTCGCTGCGGCGATCTCCGGCAAGCCGGCGTCGCGGGTCAGGCCGAAGATGCCGCCCCGCGCCTTGGCGTCCCACCAGGGCGCGCCCAGGCCGGTGAAGGCCGGCACCACCACGACGCCGTGGTCGGCCTTGGCCGCCCGGGCCAGCGCCTCGGCCGCGCGCGGGCCGCCCGTGACGCCCAGCCCCTCGCCCAGCCACTGGATCGCCGCCCCGGCCACGAAGATCGAGCCTTCCAGGGCGTAGGTCGTCTTGCCGCCGACCCGCGCCGCCACGGTGGTCAGCAGGCGCGAGCGCGAGATCGGACGCGCCTCGCCCGTGTTGATCAGCATGAAGCAGCCGGTGCCGTAGGTGGCCTTCATCTGGCCTGGCGCGACGCAGCCCTGCCCCATAAGCGCCGCCTGCTGGTCGCCGGCCACGCCGCGGATCGGAACGGGGCGCCCCAGCAACTCGGTGCTCGTCTCTCCATAGTCGTCGACACAGTCCAGCACCCTGGGAAGCAGCGGCGCGGGGACCTTGAACAGGTCCAGCATCTCGGCCGACCAGTCCTGGGCGGCGATGTCGAACAACAGGGTGCGCGAGGCGTTGGTGGCGTCGGTGGCGTGCACCGCCCCGCCCGTCAGCCGCCAGATCACCCAGCAGTCCATGGTGCCGCACAGCAAGCCGCCCGCCTCGGCCCGAGCCCGCGCGCCGGGAACCCTGTCGAGGATCCAGGCGATCTTGGTGGCCGAAAAGTAGGGATCCAGCAGCAGGCCCGTGACCTCGGTGACGCGCGGCTCGTGGCCCGCCGTCTTCAGCGTGGCGCAGACCTCGGCCGTGCGGCGGTCCTGCCAGACGACGGCCGGATGGATCGGACGGCCCGTGGCGCGGTCCCAGACCACCACCGTCTCGCGCTGGTTGGTGATGCCGATGGCGGCGATGGCGTCCGCCCTGCCCGAGGTTTCGGCCACCTCACGCAGCACCGCCACGCAGGCGGCGTAGATCTCCTCGGCGTCATGCTCGACCCAGCCGTCGTGCGGATAGCTCTGGCGCAGCGGACGCGAGGCCTCACCCAGGGATTGGCCCGCGCGGTCGAACAGGATGGCCCGGGTGCTGGTCGTGCCCTGGTCCAGGGCCAGGATCAGGTCTTGAGTCACATATCCTCCGCTTGCGCTCGCGACATCTCGACGCGCAAGGACGCATCGGTGTTCTTGGCCTGTTTAAGCATGTTTTCATTTGGGGGCCGCAAGGTCATCCTGATCGGGTCTTCCGGATTCGAAGGAGGCGGGCCATCCAAGCCGTCGAGATAGCATCGCTCATGAAGCTGGCCCGCAGTCGCGAGCCTGGCGATCGTGAACGTTTGCTCACCGGGATCATCGATCTCTGCGAGGCCGGCCAGGCCAGCGGCGAGCCGACCGACCCCGACGTCCAGGCCCTGCTCAATTCCATCTTCATGACCCTGGTGGTCGAGGCCGAGCGCGACATTCGCCACCGGCTGTCCGAACGCCTGGCCGACGCCGACTGGGCGCCCTCGGCCCTGATCAACATCATGGCGCTGGACGAGATCGACATCGCCCGCCCGATCATCGCCCGCAGCCCGGTGCTGCAGGATCACGACCTGATCCGCCTGCTGGTCCAGGCGACGCTGGAGCATCAGATCGAGATCGCCCGCCGCCCGCACCTGCAGGCGCAGGTGGTCGAGGCGATCATCAGCCGCGACGAACCGGCCGTACTGACCGCCCTGGCCTCGAACGACACCGCCCAGATCTCGCCCGACGCCATGGGCCGGCTGGTGAATCGCTCGCGCGAGGTTGTCGCCCTGCGCTCGCCCCTGGCCCGGCATCCGAAGCTTTCCACCGATCTGGCCGAGCAGCTCTATCTGCTGGTCGGCCGCGCGCTGCGCGACGCCCTGACGGCGCGTTTCCAGCTGGATCCGTCCAAGATGCAGGCCGCCGTCCACGACGCCCTGCACGCGGCCCATCGCGGCGACGCCAATAGCGAGGCGATCGGCCCGGTCGAGCTCGACGAGGACCGCGAGGAGATGGAGCGCTCGCTGATCGAGAAGCTCGATTCCGCCGGCCAGCTGCGTCCAGGCTACCTGCTGCGCGTGCTGCGCGAAGGCCGGCTGCAGCTGTTCGTCATGGCCCTGGCGCGCCTGGGCAAGTTCGAGCCTGTGCAGATCCGCCGCGCCATAGACAGCGGCCGTCCCGAGCTGCTGGCCTTGGCCTGCTCGGCCGTGGGCATCGACCGCAGCGTCTTCCCGACGATCCTGGAGCATGTCCGCCAGCTGAACGGCGGCCGTCCGGGCGGCGGCGATGAGGGCGTACGCCGCGCCGCCAGCGCCTTTGGCCCCTTCACGCCGGATATCGCCGGCATGGCTTTCCGCCAGGCCGTCGGCCAGGCCTGATCCGACGGCCTCATCGGTCGTTTGACAAGCCGGTAGGCTTCCCGCCACTTGGCCGCATGTACCAAGCGCAACCCTTCGTGACTCGCCTGTCCTTCAAGGCCAGCGACCGACCCGAAGCCCAGGAAGCGCGGGAACGGCTGATGGCCCGCTATGGCGATGTCGGCGACCAGAACGCCCAGGTCATCGTGGCGCTGGGCGGCGACGGTTTCATGCTGGAGACCCTGCACGAGGCGATCGCCAGCCAGACGCCGATCTACGGCATGAACCGCGGCTCGGTCGGATTCCTGATGAACGAATATTCGGAGGACGGCCTGCTGGAGCGGATCAACGCCGCCGAACGCGCCGTCATCCATCCGCTGGCCATGGTCGCCATCGATTCGAATCGGAAGCAGCACCGAGCCTTGGCCATCAACGAGGTCTCGCTCCTGCGCCAGACGCGCCAGACCGCCAAGCTGCGCATCTCGATCGACGGCAAGGTGCGGATGGGCGAACTGGTCTGCGACGGCGCCCTGCTGGCCACCCCGGCCGGATCGACGGCCTACAATCTCTCGGCCCACGGCCCGATCATCCCGATCGATGGCCGGGTCCTGGCCCTGACGCCCATCAGCGCCTTCCGTCCCCGCCGCTGGCGCGGCGCCCTGCTGCCGCAGTCCTCGCGGGTCACTTTCGAGATCCTGGAAGCCGACAAGCGCCCGGTCAGCGCCGTGGCCGACAACTTCGAGGTTCGCGACGTGCTGGAGGTGCACATCTCCGAAGATCGCGGCACTTCTCTATCGATGCTTTTCGACGCCGGCCGCAGCCTCGAGGAAAGAGTTCTGGCCGAGCAGTTCTCTGCCTAAGTCTGGTACGTGAGACGTTGGGTCGCAGAAAGCGGCGTCTCATCTAATATTAACGCCTGCTATGTTAGCCGTTACCCAACGATCCGCCGCTGGGGGAGGCGCCCGTGACGAACAAGACCGCTGAAGTGATCCAGGTGCCGAACATGCTCAAGCTCAAGGTGGGCGGGCGTGGCGGCATCGACATGGCGGCCATCGCCAAGGCCGAGGCGGCTCTGAAGAGCCTGTCCGGCAACTTCGCCCAATGGCTGAACGACGAGATCGTCAAGCTGGAGGCCGCTCGCCAGGACGTCCGCACCGCGGGCCTCAACGCCCAGACGGTCGAGACCCTCTATCTGCGCGCCCACGACCTGAAGGGCTTGGGCGCCACCTACGAATTCCCGCTGATCACCCGTCTGGCCGCCTCGCTCTGCAAGCTGATCGATGATCCGGACACCCGCCTGTCGGCGCCGATGTTCCTGGTCGACGCCCACATCGACGCGATCAAGGCCTGCGTGCGCGACGACATCAAGGTCGACACGCACCCGGTCGGCAAGGCGCTGGTCACCGAGCTGGAAACCCGCGTCACCGAGTATCTGGGCAGCGCGGCGTAGTCGCTCAAAGGCCGAACAGGCCCTTCAGGTAGGGATTGAGCATACGGCCGTCCGGATCCAATTCCTGCCGGACCGCCAGGAAATCCTTCCAGCGCGGATAGATCGCCTCCAGCTGGCCGCCGTTCAGCGTGTGCAGCTTGCCCCAGTGCGGGCGGCCGTCGTAGCGGCGGAAGATCGGCTCGATCAAGGTGTACAGGAACGTGAAGTCGTCGCGGTAATAGGCGTGCACCGCCACCGAGCCGCGCGGCCCGCCCTGGAACGGCGACAGCCAGGCGTCATCCGGCGCGATGCGGCGCACCTCGATCGGAAAGAAGACGTCCGGGCGCTCCTTCTCGATGGCGCCAACCACCTCCTCCAGCGCCTTCAATTGGTTCTCAACGGGAAGGTGGAACTCCATCTCGTTGAAGCGCACGGGGCGCTCGGTCGACAGCAGCTTCCAGCCCTCGTCGACCGCCGTCTCCGGCTTGGCCGTCGATAGCAGCGCGTGGGCGGCGGCCTTGCGTAGCGGCGTGGCGAACCCCAGCAGGTTGCGTAGTCCCCGCAGCGCCTGCAGGAACTCGGTGTCCTGGTCCGGGCCGCGCGGTTCGGCCGGATCGTCGGTCTCGTCGTGGCTGATATTGGCCGCCAATCCCGTGAACGGCACGGCGTAGAACTCGAAGTTGCGGTGCTGGGCCCAGCGTTCGTCGGCCTTGGCGAGGGCCTCCTCGAACGGCTCCAGCCAGACGCGGCGGCGCAGGCGCCGGTTGGCGCTGGTCTTGATCCGAACCTGGGTGATGACGCCCAGCGCGCCCAGCGAGACGCGCGCGGCCTGGAACACCTCGGGGTTCTTGGTCGCGTCGGCGTCGATGACCTTGCCCGAGGGCGTGACCAGCCGCAGGCCCGTGACGCTGCCGTGCATGGCCTGGATCCTGGCGCCCGTGCCATGAGTGGCCGTGCCCAGCGCGCCGCCCAGCGACTGCTTGTTGATGTCCGGCAGGTTGGGCAGCGCCCGGCCCTTCTCGGCCAGCATGGGACCCAGGGCGCCCAGCCGCGTGCCGGTGCGGACGATCGCCTCGTCACCTTCCCAGCCGACGATCCCGGAGATCGCATCCAGCGAGATCAGCGTGCCGTTGGTGGGCGCCAGGGCGGTAAAGGAGTGTCCCGCGCCGACGGGGCGGATCGGGGCCTGGGCGACCTTCAGCGCGGTGGCCAGCTCGTCCTCGTCCTTGGGCGCCAGGCGGGCGGCGGGATAGGCGTGCTGGACGCCGGACCAGTTGCGCCACAGCAGCTTGCCCTGGGCGTCGACCGAGGGCGGCGACGGCGGTTCCGGCTTGTCTCCGGTGGCGACCTTATAGGCGGCGACACCGCCGCCTGCGACTACCGCCGCGCCCGTCCCGCCCGCGATCAGGGCTCCGCGCCTGGAGATCATGGCTTCCCCGCCTCTATTTCGCGGAGTCTTCGCGCCCCGCCATGAATCGTATGAGGGCCTGGAAATCGGCCGGGGTGCAAGTCGCGCACTGACCGGTCGCCGGCATGGCGTTGTAGCCCTGAATGGCGTGGTCCAGCAGCATCGCCTCGCCCTGCTTCCAGCGCGGGTCCCAGGCGGCGCGGTCGTGGACCAGAGGCGCGCCCGTGCCCGGGATGGCGTGGCAGGCGTGGCAGGAGGTCTCGTACAGGCCCGACAGGCGCGCGTCGGCCGGGCGCAAGGCCAGGGCCTGCTCTGGTGTCGGCGGCGGCGGTGTCTTGGCCCCGCAAGCCGACAGGATCAGGGCGGCGGCGACCAACGCCACCCGCATCAGGCGATCCCCGACAGGCGCTTCGCCGCGGTCACGGTGTTGGCCAGCAGGCACGCGATGGTCATGGGCCCAACGCCCCCGGGGACCGGCGTGATCGCGCCGGCGACCTCACGAACCTCGTCGAAGGCGACGTCGCCGACGAGCCGGGTCTTGCCGGCCGCGGCGGTTTCAGGATCGCGGGCCGGGAAGCGGCTGATGCCGACGTCGATCACCACCGCGCCCGGCTTAACCCAATCGGCCTTGACCATCTCGGCCCGGCCGACGGCGGCGACGACGATGTCGGCCTGGCGAACGATCGACGGCAGGTCCTTGGAGCGCGAGTGGGCGATGGTCACGGTGCAGTCGGCGGCCAGCAGCAGTTGGGCCATCGGCTTGCCCATCAGGTTCGAGCGGCCGATGACCACGGCGGTCTTGCCCGAGAGATCCCCGATCACGTCCTTCAGCAGCATCATGCAGCCGGTCGGCGTGCAGGGCGCCAGGGCCGGCAGGCCGCTGGCCAGGCGGCCGGCATTGGTCACGGTCAGGCCGTCGACGTCCTTGTCCGGCGACAGGGCCGCCACGACGTCCATCTGGCTGATGTGGGCCGGCACCGGGAACTGGACCAGCACGCCGTGAATCTTCGGATCGGCGTTGAGCCTGGCGACCACGGCCAGCAGGTCGTCCTGCGAGGTGTTGGCCGGCAGGCGGTGGGTCTCGGAATACATGCCGGCGGCCTCGGTCTGCTCGCCCTTGTTGCGGACATAGACCTGGCTGGCGGGATCTTCGCCAACCAGCACCACGGCCAGACCTGGCGTCAGCCCGTGCTGGGCCTTCAGCTGCGCGACCTCTACGGCGATCTTCGCCCGCAGATCCGCCGCGAAGGCCTTGCCGTCGATGAGTTTGCCCTGCGCCATGGTGCTTCTCCTGCCTGGCCCGTCCCTAAACGCTGGCGGCGAGACTCGCAATGTCGAGGGGTTGACCCAGGTTCGGCCCCGGCGTGTGCTCAGGCCATGACCCAGTCTTTTCCGACTCCCGCCGCCCATGCCCGCGAACTGCTGGCCAGGCTCGGCGTGCCAGCCCTGCCCGCCGACGCCGGTCACGCGGCGCGCAGCCCGATCGACGGCCAGGTCCTGACCCAGGTCACCTTCGACGACGCCCGCGAGATCGGGGCCAAGGTCTCGGCGGCCTGCCGCGCCTTCGCCGCCTGGCGCGTCGTCCCCGCCCCGCGTCGCGGCGAGCTGGTCCGGCTGTTCGGTGAGGAACTGCGCGCCGCCAAGGCGGACCTTGCCGCCCTGGTCACCCTGGAAGCCGGCAAGATCGCCTCAGAGGCGGCCGGCGAGGTCCAGGAGATGATCGACATCTGCGACTTCGCCGTGGGCCTGTCGCGCCAGCTGCACGGCCTAACCATCGCTTCGGAGCGTCCCGGCCACGCCATGCGCGAGACCTGGCATCCGCTGGGTCCGGTGGCGGTGATCAGCGCCTTCAACTTCCCGGTCGCCGTCTGGGCGTGGAACGCCTGCCTGGCCCTGGTCTGCGGCGATCCGGTGATCTGGAAACCGTCCGAGAAGACGCCGCTGACCGCGCTCGCCACCCACGCCATCCTGCAGCGCGCCCTGGCCCGGTTCGAGGACGCCCCCGACGGTCTCTGCGCCGTCATCCAGGGCGGCCGCGACGCCGGCGAGCGCCTGGCCCGCGACCCGCGCATCGCCCTGGTCAGCGCCACCGGCTCGACCCGCATGGGCCGCGCCGTGGCCCCGATGGTGGCCGAGCGGTTCGGCCGCTCGATCCTGGAGCTGGGCGGCAACAACGCCATGATCGTCACGCCTTCGGCCGACCTGTCGCTGGCCCTGCGCGCCATCGTCTTCTCGGCGGCGGGCACGGCGGGCCAGCGCTGCACGTCCCTGCGTCGCCTGATCGTCCACGAGAGCCTGGTCGACAAGGTCGCCGACGCGGTCGAGACCGCCTTCCAGCGCCTGCCGGTCGGCGATCCGCGCCAGCCTGCGACGCTGCTCGGCCCGCTGATCGACAAGGCCGCCTATGACGCCTTCGTCGAAGCCATGAACCAGGTCCGCGCCGAGGGCGGGACCATCGCCGGCGGCGAGCGCCTGCTGATCGATGAGCACCCGGACGCCTACTATGTCCGCCCGGCCCTGGCGCGCCTGCCGGCCGCGACCGCCTGCATGCAGCGCGAGACCTTCGCCCCGCTGCTGCACGTCGTGCCCTATGGGGATTTCGACGAAGCCATCGCGATCCAGAACGACGTCCCCCAGGGGCTGTCGTCCTGCGTCATGACCAACGACGTCCGCGAGGCCGAGGGCTTCCTGTCGGCCGCCGGCAGCGACTGCGGCATCGCCAACGTCAATATCGGTCCGTCCGGCGCCGAGATCGGCGGCGCGTTCGGCGGCGAGAAGGAGACCGGCGGTGGTCGCGAGAGCGGCTCGGACAGCTGGAAGCAGTACATGCGCCGGCAGACGGCGACGGTGAACTACTCCGGCGCCCTGCCGCTGGCCCAGGGGGTGCGGTTCGATCTTTAGCGCGCCCTTGCCGTCCGCCCTCGCAGACGGCATAAGCCCTCACCTCGGGTCACAGGCCCATGCCGGCGTAGCACAGCGGTAGTGCAGCGGTTTTGTAAACCGAAGGTCGGGAGTTCGATCCTCTCCGCCGGCACCAGTTTCCTCAGGTCTTTCTTCTCTTCAGGCCCCGCGCGATGACCGCCATCCTCTTCATCGACGCCGACGCCTGCCCCGTGAAGGACGAGGCCTACAAGGTCGCCGCTCGCCACGGCTTCAAGACCTTCGTGGTGTCCAACAGCTGGATTCGCGTGCCGCTGACGCCGGTCATCGAGCAGATCGTGGTCGACGCCGGTCCGGACGTCGCCGACGACTGGATCGCCGAGCGCTGCGGCCCGGGCGACGTGGTGGTGACCAACGACATCCCCTTGGCGGATCGCGTGCTGAAGGCCGGCGGCGCGGCCGTCGCGCCGAACGGGCGAGTGTTTACCCATGACACGATCGGCGTGGCCCTGGCCTCGCGCTCGATCGGCGAGCACCTGCGCTCGATGGGCGAGGTCACCAAGGGTCCCGCCGCCTTCGCCAACGCCGACCGCTCGCGGTTCCTGCAGGCCTTGGATCAGTTGGTGGTCAAGGCCAAGCGTGTGGTCCCGAAATGATCGAGATCACGTCCTGGCTGCGGATCGACGAGGACGAACTGGTCTGGAAGGCCACCCGCGCCTCCGGCCCCGGCGGCCAGCACGTCAACAAGACCTCGACGGCGATCGAGCTGCGGTTCGACGTTCGGAACTCCCCGGCCCTGCCCGAAGACGTCAAGGCGCGGCTGGAGACCCTGGCCGGCAGCCGCCTCACCCAGGACGGGGTGCTGATCCTGTTCTCGCAGGGCTCGCGCTCGCAGGAGATGAACCGCCAGGACGCCCAGGAGCGCCTCGTCGACCTGATCCGCCGCGCGACCGAAAAGCCCAAGCCTCGCAGGCCGACCAAGCCGACCTATTCCAGCAAGCTCAAGCGGCTGGACGGCAAGGCCAAGCGCGGGACGGTGAAATCCGGGCGCGGACGGGTGAAGTTCGACGACTGAGGGACCGTCCTCGTCCTTCGACAAGCTCAGGATGAGGATACTTTTGCGGCCCAGGTGGTAAACCTCACCCTGAGCCTGTCGAAGGGCGAGGTTGCCGTATCCTAAACCGTCTCCGGCGGGGCCGGGGCCGAGAACGCGATCACGTCCTGCTTCCAGTCCGGCTCGACGATCAGGCCCGACAGCATCTTCTGCAGGTAGCGGGTCATGGCCGCCTGTTCTTCCGTGGTCAGATTGGAGCAGATGTCGCGGTTCAGTGGACGGATTTCGGCGCGGATCGCTTCCAGCAGCGCGCGCCCGGTGTCGGTCAGGCAGATGACCACGATCCGGCGGTCGGCGGGCGAGGCCTGGCGCGCCACCAGGCCGTCGGTGATCAGGCCGTCGATGGACCGTGTCAGGGTCGTGCGGTCGGTGGCCGCCAGCTTGGCCAGCCGGGTCATGGAGAGATTGCCGAACCGGCGCAGCGAGATCATCGCCACCCACTTGGCGAACGTCAGGCCGTGCCGGGCCAGGAGATCGGTCGCCATGGCGCGGCGATGCTGTTCGGTCTGATAGAGTAGATAGCTCAGGTAACTCGGCAGCGGCAGCGCATGGTCCTGGACCACGTCGGCGCGCTCATCCCCCTGGTACATCGTCGCTTTCCGCCCCCACAAAACGGCGCTCTGTGTCTCACACGGTTAACAGCCATGCAATCTACGGAGCCTGTGGAGAAACGAAAAACCCCGCGAAAGGCTTCGCGGGGTCATCTCTTTCAATCTGAACGGGAACTTCAGGCCGCTGCGGCACGATTTCGGCTCAGGCCGCGGCTCAACCAATCGTCGGGATAGGTCTCGCGCACGGTGATCGACTTGAACTGGGTGACCGGGATGCTGGCGTGGTCGCCGGGGTTCAGATCGCGCGACACCGAGTGGCCGGCGAACTCCTCGATGATGGTGATGACCTGGCTGCTGCCGGCGGTGTTCTCGATGAGGACCATGTTCATGGGGTTCTGCTCGGGGATATCGAGGGAGAAGGAAAATCGGTTGGAGGAAGCAGGCGAAGCCGGGCTTAGACCTGGCTTGGCTGGACGCGTTCCTTGAGGCCCTTGAGAGCCCAGGCCTCAACGGCCTGGCCATTGCCCAGGCGGCGGAAGGCGCCGGCGGTGTGCTGCTCGCAGTAGGCGCCGCGCATGGTCATCTTCGGACGGCCGCAGAAGCCGAAATCGTCGCCTTCCGGATTGCCGATCGGCCAGCGGCAAGAGTGGGCCCCCAGTTCCAGGATGCTTGAGGTCGGCAGCAGGTCTTCCTCGGTGCGCTCGTAGCGCGGGGCGACGTGGGGCGCGGCCGTGGTCTCGCGAACCGGACGCTGGCGGACCGCGATCCGCGACGGGGCGCGGACCCCACCGGCCCGTTGACGGACGGGGATTTCGCGGACGGTGATGCCGAGGCGATGCACCTTGCCGATCACCGCGCTGCGGCTGACGCCGCCCAGGTGGCGCGCTACCTGGCTGGCGCTGAGGCCCTCCAGCCAAAGCTTCTTCAGCGTCGCGGTGCGCTCTTCGCTCCAGTCCATGATCGTGTTCCCAGCCCAGCCCGGAGCCAGCCCGCTCCGTGAGGAAATTGGTAGATTTTATGGTTAACGCGCGTCAAACGTTTATGTGCAGACCCACGGTTTGCGATTTCACTTTTTGCGAAAAGAATCACGTAGATACCAACGATTGTCGCAGGGGCCTGCTCAAGCTAGCCTTAAGGAACATTGTTCCGTGACAGGGCTGCGACCCTGATTTTATAAGGGTTTGGAATGCGTCGCGCCGTCGCAGGACCTGCGGCGAAACGTCAGTCGGGGATCATCATGCGTATCGTGAAACTGGCCGCCATCGCGGCTCTCTGCGTCGTCTCGGCCTGCTCGAAGGACGGCGGCGGTTCCGGCGAGGCGCCGGCCTCGGCTCCGGCTGATGCTCCTGCCGCCGCCGCTCCGCCAACCGACGCCGCCAAGGCCGCGGCCCTGGCCGCCCTCCCCGCGCCCTACAACACCGGCGATCTGTCGAACGGCCAGAGCAAGTTCGCCTTCTGCCGCTCGTGCCACACCGCCACCGAAGGCGGTCCGGACCTGACCGGCCCCAACCTCTACGGCGTATTCGGCCGCAAGGCCGGCTCGAAGCCGGGCTATGCCTACTCGCAGGCGCTTCAGAACGCCGGCTTTACCTGGGACGCCGAGCACCTGGACAAGTGGCTGACCGACCCGCGCGGCTTCCTGCCGGGCACCAAGATGACCTTCGCGGGCATTCACGATCCCAAGGACCGTATCGACCTGATCGCGTATCTGAAGGTCGAGACGGGCTACAAGCCCGCGCCGTAGGGATGCGCCCGGCCTCTCCAGAAGTGGAGGCGTTGATCCAGCGCCTCTACGACGCCAACGGACGACGCGACTTCGAGGCGTTCCGCGCCCTTGTCGCGCCTCGACTGGAGTGGCCGGACGTGACGCGCGGCGGCTGGCTGACCACGCCAGAGCAGATACGCGACTACTGGACCTATAACGACGCCTCGATCCGGGTGGAGATCACCCCGGTCGAGGTTTACGTCACCGACGACGGTCGCATCGTGGTCGACGCCAACCAGGTGATCTGGAACCGCTCCGGCGCGCTGTGGTCGGACATCTGCGTGCGGCATTGTTACACGCTTCGCGACGGCCTGATCTGGCGCATGGATATCGCTTCCCCGGGGAACGCGGATCCAGGCCCATGACGCCGGACGAGGATCGCATCGCCAAGCCGCGCGCGCTTGAGGCGGTGCTGGACGAAGCCTTCGAGGCCTTCAACGCCCACGACCTGGCGCGCCTGCGCCCGCTGTTCCACGACGACGTGGTCTGGCCGGACACCCTGGATAACGCCGAGCAGGCGATCGTCGGCAAGGAAGCCGTCATCGGCCACTTCGCCCGCATGTTCGCGACCATCCTGGCCAACATTCACCTGATCCGGATCCTCGAAGAGACTCCGGACAGCCTGGCGGTCGAGGCCCAGTACTCGGTCGAAAGTCCCGATGGCCACGTCTGGACCGACACCCGCGCCTCCCTGACCTATCACTTCAAGGACGGGCTGCTGAGCGGGATGACGATCGTGGGCGGGTTCTAGGTCGCTCGTTTCTAGCGCAAGCCGCGCGATGCGAGAATCGCACGGCTTGCTCTAGCCTTTGTTTTCGCATCGCTTTTGTGGAAAACCGGCGGCCACTTTTCCGCGCGATGCTCTAGGTGAGCAGATCGGCGCAGGCGTCGAGGATCGCCTCGGCGTCCAATCGGTACTTGCCGTAGAGGTCCGGGAGATCACCCGACTGGCCGAAGGCCTCCAGGCCCAGGGCCCTCACGCGCTGGCCGCGCACCGAGCCCAGCCAGGACAGGGCCAGCGGCGCGCCGTCGGTCAGGGTCACCAAGCCCGCGTCGCGGTCCAGCGGCGCCAGCAGGGTCCCGATGGTCGAGGTCCCCCGCCCCTCCCCCGTCCAGCGCGCCCGGCCTGAGGCGGTCCAGTCGCGATGCAGCACGTCGGCCGAGGTGACGGCCAGCAGACCGGCTTCGGGCATGTCCTCGGCCAGCGCCTCGAACGCCGCCAGGGCCTCGGGGGCAAGCGCGCCGCTATAGACCAGGGCGAGCTTCGCGCCGGGCGCCGGAGGCTTCAGCCAGTAGGCGCCATCGACCACGCCCTGGCGCCAGGCGTCGTCGGTCCGTTCGGGCTGGGCGATGGCGCGGGTCGACAGGCGCAGATAGGTCGAGCAGCCGTCCTTGGCCTGGATCCGCTCGAAAGCGTGGGCCATCAGCACCGCCGTCTCGTCGGCGAAGGCCGGCTCATAGGTGTCCAGCCCCGGCTGGGCCATGCCGATGACCGGCGCATTGATCGACTGGTGGGCGCCGCCCTCCGGCGCCAGCGTCAGGCCCGACGGCGTGGCGACCAGCAGGAAGCGGGCGTCCTGGTAACAGGCGTAGTTCAGGGCATCGAGGCCCCGGGCGATGAAGGGGTCGTACAGCGTGCCGACCGGGAACAGGCGCTCGCCGAACAGCGGGCCGGTCAGGCCCAGGGCCGCCAGGGCGATGAACAGGTTGTTCTCGGCGATGCCCAACTCGACATGCTGGCCAGTCTCGCCCTTGGACCAGACCTGGGCCGAAGGAATGCGGCGGCGCTTGAAGACGTCCTCGTGGGCGCGGCGCTGGAAGACGCCGCGACGGTTCACGAAGCCGCCGAGGTTGGTCGAGACGGTCACATCCGGCGAGGTGGTGACCACGTGGCCGGCGAACTCGTCCTTGCGGGCGGCGATCTCGAACATCACCTTGCCGAACGCGGCCTGAGTCGATTGCTCCCCATCGGTCTTGCCGCTCGTTACGGCCGCCAGCAGCTCGTCGGCGGTCGGGGTCTGGATGGTCGGGGCGACGTGGTTGCGCTCGACCTCGGCGGCGAACGGAGCGCGGGCGACGAGGCCCTTCAACGCCGTGCGCTCGGCGGCCGACAGGCCCGACAGCGCGTCCCACTCCTCGCCCTCCACGACACCGAGGCGCGCCCGCAGCTCGGCGATCTGGGCCGGGGTCATCAGGCCGGCATGGTTGTCCTTGTGGCCCTGGAACGGCAGGCGCAGGCCCTTGACGGTATAGGCGATGAAGAAGCGCGGACGGTCGTCCTGCCCCGCCTTCTCGAAGGCCTCCAGCAAGGTCTCCAGGCAGTGGCCGCCCAGCTCGGTCATCAGCTCGGCCAGATCGACGTCCTTGTACGCGGCGATCAGGGCCAGGGTCTCGGGGCTGTCGGCGAGATCGGCGTTCAGGCGTTCGCGCCAGGCCGCTCCGCCCTGGTAGCTGAGCGCCGCGAACAGGTCGTTGGGCGCGGTCTCGATCCAGTCGTGCAGCGCCTCACCGCCCGGCTTGGCGAAGGCTTCGCGCTGGCGCTTGGACCATTTCAGCGTCTCGACCGCCCAGCCGGCGGCCTCGAAGATCTCGCCATAGCGGGTGAACATCCGGTCCTGGGTGGTCGCGTCCAGGCTCTGGCGATTGTAGTCGACGATCCACCAGGTGTTGCGGATGTCGTGCTTGCAGGCCTCGATCAGGGCCTCGTAGATGTTGCCCTCGTCCAGCTCGGCGTCGCCAAGCAGCGAGATCATCCGGCCCATCTTCTCCGGCTTCACCGAGCCGCGCGCCGCCAGATAGTCCTGGGCCAGCGAGGCGAAGGCGGTCATGGCCACGCCCAGGCCCACCGAGCCGGTGGAGAAGTCGACGTCGTCCACGTCCTTGGTGCGCGAGGGGTAGGACTGGGCCCCGCCCAGCGCCCGAAAGCGCTGAAGGTTCTCAAGGCTCTGGCGGCCGAACAGGTGCTGGATGGCGTGGAAGATCGGACTGGCGTGCGGCTTGACCGCGACGCGGTCCTGCGGCCGCAGCGCCTTCATGTAGAGGGCGGTCATGATCGTGGCGCACGAGGCGCTGGACGCTTGGTGGCCGCCGACCTTCAGGCCGTCGCGGCTTTCACGGATATGGTTGGCGTTGTGGATCGTCCACGCCGCCAACCAGAGAATCCGTTCCTCGAGACGGCGCAGCAGAGCGATTTCCTGCCGCCTGGCCGTCAGAGAGCCGTCAGCCATGCTTCCTCACCCGTCTACACCGGTGAGGTTTGCCCCTCACCGCTCTTTTCCCGGGCTTCATACTCTTCGATCTGCCGGGCCGTCCACTCCGGCGACTTCGTGAAGCGCGCCAGGAGGTCATAGAACACCGGAACGATGAACAGCGTCAGCAGGGTCGCGAAGATCGAGCCGGTGAAGATCACCGACCCGATGGTCTTGCGGCTTCCCGCGCCGGCGCCGGCCCACAGCATCAGCGGCAGAGCGCCCATGGCCGCCGAGATCGAGGTCATGATGATCGGACGCAGGCGCAGGGCCGCCGCCTCGATCACCGCCTCGCGCACGGTCAGGCCCTCGTCGCGCAGCTGGTTGGCGAACTCCACGATCAGGATGCCGTTCTTGGTGGCGATGCCGATCAGGATGATCAGGCCGATCTGGCTGTAGGTGTTGATGGTCGAGCCCATCACCAACAGGCCGAACAGGCCGCCCAGCGCCGCCAGCGGCACGGTCAGCATGATCACGGCCGGGTGGATCCAGCTTTCGAACTGCGCCGCCAGCACCAGGAACACCAGCAGCAGGGCCAGGCCGAAGGCGACGGCGATGCCGCCCGAGCCTTCCAGATAGTCCTTGGCCTGGCCGCCCCACTTGATGCTGATCCCGGGCGTCGGGCGCTGGTCGGCCTCGTCCTTGAGGAAGCGCACGGCGTCCTCGACCGTATAGCCGGGGTTCAGTTGCATGGTCAGGGTGACGGAGCGCAGGCGATCGACGCGCGGACGATCGGGGGTGTCGCCGCGCAACTGCGTGGTCACCACCGTGGCCAACGGCACCAACGCGCCGGAACTGGTGCGCACCTGCAGCTGGTTCAGGTCCGCGACGCTGCGGCGCTGGTCCAGGTTGGTCTGCAGGATGACGTCGTATTCCTGGCCGTTCTTGATGTAGGTCGTGGCCTTGCGCGAGCCGAACATGGTCTCCAGCGCCCGGCCGATCGACTGAGCGGAGACGCCCAGCGTGGCGGCCTTGTCCTGGTCGATCTGCACCGACAGGCGCGGCGAGGTCGGCTCGTAGTCGAGGCGCGGACGCGCGAAGCCCGGATTGCCCTGGGCGTCGACCAGGATCGGCTTCAGCCACTCGGCCAGCTGGACGTAGTCGTTGCCGACGGCGATCAGGTCGACATTGGTGCCGCCGCCCCCGCCACCACCGCCGCCGCGCTGGAACGGCCCGCGCACGCTGGCGATGGCCCGCACGCTGGTGATCTTCGAGAGGTCCTTGTTGAGCTCGGCCGCGACCTGGTCGGCGGTCTTCTTGCGCTCGCCCCACGGCTTCATCACGACGACGCTGTTGCCGCTGTTGAACGAGTTGCCGCCGAAACGCGGGATCGTCAGCAGGATGCGCTCGGCGACGCCTTCCTGGCGGTAGCGGTCGACGATCTTCTCGACCTTCAGGCCGATGCCCAGGGTGTAGTCGTAGCCGGCGCCTTCGGGGCCGCTGATGGATACGTCGACCCGGCCGCGGTCTTCCGGCGGCACCAGCTCCTTCGGCAGGCTGACGAACAGCAGCCCCGCGAAGGCCGCCAGCACGACGACCATCACGCCGGCGATGGCCGCCGACCAGCCGCCCAGGATGCTTTCCAGCGAGGCGCGGTACGAGTTCTTCAGGGCGTCCATGGCCCGGTCGACGCGCTTGGCCAGCCAGCCTTCGCCATGCGCGGGCCGCAGCAGCTTGGACGCCATCATCGGCGACAGAGTCAGGGCCAGCAGGGCCGAGAAGCCGACGGCGGCGGCGATAGCCACGGCCAGCTCGACGAACAGGCGACCGATATAGCCGGGCAGGAACATCAGCGGCGCAAACACCGAGATCAGCACGATGGTGGTCGCCACGACGGCGAAGAACACCTGGCGGGTGCCGCGCTCGGCGGCGACCAGGGCGGGCTCGCCCTCGTCCACGCGTCGCTGGATGTTCTCGACCACGACGATGGCGTCGTCGACGACCAGGCCGACGGCCAGCACCAGGGCCAGCAGGGTCAGCAGGTTCAGCGAGAAGCCCAACGGGGCCAACACGATGAAGGTCGACAGGATGCAGATCGGCGCGACGATCGAGGGGATCATCGCCGACCGCCAGCTGCCCAGGAAGATCAGGTTGACCAGCACGACCAGGCCGATCGACATGGCCATGGTGATCCAGACCTCGTGGATGGCTTCGGCGGTGAACACCGAGTTGTCCACGGCCACGACCATCTTGGTGCCGGGCGGCAGGCTCTCGTTGATCGTGGCGACTTCCTTGCGGACGGCCTCGGAAATCGCGACGTCATTGGCCTGCGACTGACGGGTCAGGCCGATGCCGACCTGGTCGATGCCATTGCCTCGGAACAGGCGCCGGCGCTCGTCGGCGCCTTCCTCGATGCGGGCCACGTCGCCCAGGCGCAGCACGAAGCCGGAGGCGTCGGCCGGCCGCAGCGGCAGGCGCGCGAAGTCCTCGGGCTTGGCGTAGCTGCGGGCCACGCGGATCGTGAAGTCCTTGGACATGCTCTCCAGCGAGCCGGCCGGCAGTTCCAGGTTCTGGGCGTTCAGGGCGTTCTCGACGTCGTCGACCGAGACGCCGCGGGCGGCCATCTGGCTGGCGTCCAGCCAGATCCGCATGGCGTAGATCTTGGCCCCGAACAGGTTGGCCTGGGCCACGCCGTCGATGGTCGACATCCGCTCGACCAGATAGCGGTCGGCGTAGTCCGCCAGCTGCAGCGGATCCAGCGTGGTCGAGGTCAGGTTCAGGATGATGATCGGCGAGGCGTCGGCGTTGGCCTTGGCGATCTGCGGCGGGTCGGCCTGGTCGGGCAGGTTAGCCGTCACCCGGCTGACGGCGTCGCGCACGTCGTTGGCGGCCGCGTCGAGGTCGCGGTCGAGATTGAAGGTGATGGTGATCTGCGAGCGGCCGTCACGGCTGCTGGAGTTCACGCGATCGATGCCCTGGATGCCGGCCACCTGGCGCTCGATCACCTGGGTGATGCGCTCTTCGATGACTTCGGCCGAGGCGCCGCGATAGGTGGTCGAGACCGACACCACGGGCGGATCGACACTGGGCAGCTCACGGATCGGCAGCGAGGTATAGGCCGCCAGGCCGATGACGCAGAGGATGATCGCCGCGACGGCGGCGAAGACGGGGCGACGGACGGAAAGGTCGGACAGCATCAGCCGGCCTTGCGGTCAGCGCCGCCCTTTTCGCCGGCCTTGTCGCCCTTTTTGTCGCCGGGCTTGCCCTTGCCGCCGCCGATCGGGGCGCCGTCCTGGATGCGGTTGAGGCCATCGGCGACGATCCTGTCGCCCTTCTTCAGCCCGGCGCGGATCTCGACGAAGCCGCCTTCGCTGATGCCGGTGTCGACATCGGTGCGGCGGGCGACCATGCCCTTCGGACCCTTGGCGATGCGGTAGACCGAGGCCTGGGTGCCTTCGAACTGAACCGCCGCTTCCGGCACGGCGACGCCGGTGCGCTCGCCTTGGTCGATGGAGACCTTGACCAGCATGCCCGGCTTCAGGCGGCCGCCGGCGTTCGGGAATTCGGCGCGGGCCTTGATGGCGCGGGTGGCAGGATCGATGCGGGTGTCGATCTGGGCGATCTTGCCCTGGAAGGTCTCGCCCGGCAGGGCGTCGGGGCGCGCGGCGATCGGAAGGCCGATGCGGATGGTCTGCAGATAGCGGTCCGGCACCGAGAAATCGACGCGGATGATCGAGGCGTCGTCCAGGCTGACGATCGGGGTGCCGGCGGCGATCAGCATGCCCGGCGCGACGTCCGAAATGCCGACGCGACCCGAGAACGGCGCGCGCAGCACGCGGTCCAGCTTCTGGGCCTGCGCCGTGCCGACCGAGGCCTTGGCGACGTCCAGGGCCGACAGATACTGCTCGGCCGTGGCGCGCGGGGCGATGCCTTTGTCGGCCAAGGTCTTCCACCGGGCGTAGTCGCGCTCGGCCTGGGCCAGGCGCGCCTTGGCTTCCGAGATCCCGGCGTCTTCCTGGTCAGCCTTCAGCTCGACCAGCACCTGGCCCTTGCGCACCGTCTCGCCGTCCGTGAAGTGCACGGCGGTGATCAGCTCGGGCGTGTTGGAGGTGATCGTCACCGACTGCCGTCCCTTGGCCGCGCCCAGCACCTCGATGCGATCGGTGAACGGACGCTCGCCGACCACCATCTGCGAGACGTTGGTCGCACGACCGCCGCCGCCAGCCTTGCTGGCGTCCTGTTTGCCGAAGGCCAGCTTCAGCCCCCCGACGACCAGCATCAGGACAACGGCGACCAGGGCCACCACGAGGAAGAAGTGCCTACGGATCAAGAAAACGGCTCCAGCACGCCGGGAGGAGTCGGCGGAATTCGGCGAAGATATGACCGCAGCCTAAAGCGGCGTCCAGTGACAGCCGGATGACCGAATGTTGCAATCCTGAAACAAGCTATAAGTTCCGCCACAGACCGAGGACGTAGCCGCGATCTCGGGTGGTCTCTCGTCCCATGGGCGTATCGCGCCAGCCGGCCTGCACGCTCCAGGCTCCGAACGCCCGGACGATGGACAACTCGCTCTTTACCCAGCGCGAGCGGACAGGGCTGCGGTCGGCCTGGCCGGCATAGGTCTGGGCCAGGATCAGCCACTTCTTGGCGGGCCTGACCCCAAGGGTGGCGTCGATGCGCGTTTCGTCGGCAAGGCCCTGGCGCTTCAGCCGCGCGGCCTCGAGGTCGATGAACACCTCGCGCCCCTTCCACAAGGCCGAGCGGCCGTAAAGCACGCGCGCCTCCAGGTCCAGGCTCCCCTGCCCCGGCGCGGCATAGCCGGCGTTGCGGCCGCCCCCCGCCTCGCCCGCGCCGACATAGACGGCCAGGGACGAGCGGTCGTCGCGATAGGCCGCCCAGCGCACGCCCAGCTCGATCGGTCCGCGCCCGGAATAGTCCGCCCAACGGTCATGGCCCCGCGTGACGCCAGCCTTGGCCTGCAGGGTCAGGCGCGGCGTCAGGCCGTGCTCGACGAACACCGACAGGCTCTCGTCGCGGCGCGGGTCGATGTCGACCAGGACTGTAGCCGGATCGTAACCTTGCTTGGCGTCCGACCTTTCGTACTTGGCGATCACCTGGGTGCGGCCGGGCGCCATCGGCCAGGCTCCGGCCCGAGCGGCGTTGGTCGCCAGACACGAAAAAGCCGCCGCGATCACCGGGATCGCGACGGCTCTCGTGACGACGGAATAGGCGCCTAGTCCGCGTAGCCCGGCAGCTCGCGGTCCAGCTTTCGCAGGCAGCCCGGCCAGGCCAGACCGCCGATCATGCCCATGCCCATGCCGGTCTGCTTGCGGACCTCCGCCTGGGCCGCCTCGGGCGCCAAGAGGACGTTGTCGCGTCCGATCGACAGAGCCATCACCTGCTGCGCGCACGCCCGCTCCAGGAAGAACATCCCCAACCAGCACTCGGCCGCGGTGCCGCCCACCGACAGCGTGCCGTGGTTGCGCAGCATCATCAGCCTCTTGGTCTCGCCTAGGTCGGCCACCAGCCGTTCCCGCTCGTCCAAGTTGAGAGCAATGCCTTCATAGTCGTGATAGGCGAGTTGAGGCAAGACGATTAGTGCGTGCTGGCTCAGCGGCAGCAGGCCTTCGGCGTGGGCCGAGACGGCGACGCCCTGGTCGCTGTGCAGGTGCATCACGAAATGGGCGTCCTCGCGCGCGGCGTGGATGGCCGAGTGGATCGTGAAGCCCGCCGGATTGATGAAGTACGGCGTCTTGTCGACGACATTGCCGTCCAGGTCGACCTTGACCAGGCACGAGGCGGTCATCTCGCCGAAGAACATGCCGTAGGGATTGATCAGGAAGTGATGCTCGGGCCCCGGAACGCGCGCCGAGATGTGGGTGAAGATCATGTCGTCCCAGCCATGCAGGGCCACGAGACGATAGAGGGCGGCCAGATCGACGCGCGCCTGCCATTCGGCTTCGCTGACCTTGCCCTTCAAGGATGAAATCGGCAGAGCGCCATCGGCCATGGGTAGCCTCCCGTAAGTTATCGTTGTTGAGTTAGCGTCGCGCCGGGGCGTTCCAGCGTCAAGAGGCGCTTTGCAGGCCTCATCGCTTGCCAATCGCACGCCGGCGTCGGACCGTCCCCGCGAACGCGGGGGAATCGAGACGAAATGCTGACGCTGCTGGGCGTGGCGGTGATCGTGCTGGGCTTCGCCCTGCGCTTCAATCCGCTGCTGGTCGTCATCGCCGCCGCCCTGACCTCGGGGCTGGCGGCCGGTCTGCCGCCGCTCGAGGTGCTGGCCGCCTTCGGCAAGGCGTTCAACACCAACCGCTATGTCACCGTCGCCTGGCTGGTGCTGCCCGCCATCGGCCTGCTGGAGCGGGCCGGCCTGCAGGAGAAGGCCCGCGCCACGATCCGCTCGATCCGCGCCGCCAGCGCCGGGCGGATCCTGCTGGTCTACCTGATCCTGCGCCAGTTGAGCGCCGCCCTTGGCCTGGTGTCGATCGCCGGCCAGGCCCAGACCGTTCGCCCGCTGCTCGCCCCTATGGCGGAGGCGGCGTCGGAACCGCTTTCCGATCAGCGGCGCGAGGACGTCAAAGCCATGAGCGCGGCCACCGACAATGTCGGCCTGTTCTTCGGCGAGGACATCTTCCTGGCCATCGGCTCGATCCTTCTGATCGTCGGCTTCCTGGATCAGAGCGGCATCACGGTCGAGCCCCTGCACCTCTCCATGTGGGCCATCCCGTCGGCCATCGCCGCCTTCTTCGTCCATGGCGCCCGGCTGCTGCTGTTCGACCGCAAACTTGCCAAGCCGGAGGCCGGGCGATGATCGGCCTGCCGCTTGTCTATCTGCTGGCCGGCCTGATGTTCGGCGCCTTCGCGGTGCTGAGCGCCCTCGACCGCGAGAACCGCAAACGCTTCGGCAACGCCGCCTTCTGGGGCCTGTTCGCGCTGAGCTTCCTGTTCGGCGATCACTTCGGCGACCTGGGCAACGGCTTCCTGGCGCTGGCCCTGGCCCTGATCGCCGGGACCGGCCAACTCGGCGTCGGCGCGCCCAGGACGACCTCGCCCGCCGAACGCGAGGGCCTGGCGGCGACCTATGGCGCGCGTCTGTTCATCCCCGCCCTGGTCATCCCGGTCCTGGTTCTCGTCGGAACCCTGGCCTTCAAACGCCTGACCCTGCACGGCGCGCCGCTGGTCGATCCCAAGCAGGCGACCCTGGTCTCGCTGGCCCTGGCCGCCGTGGTCGCGGCGATCCTGGCCCAGGTGATGTTCCGCCAGCCGGCCTCCGCGCCTCTGCAGGAGGGCCGGCGACTGATGGACCTGGTCGGCTGGGCCGCCCTGCTCCCGCAGATGCTGGCTGCTCTCGGCGCGGTCTTCGCCCTGGCCGGGGTCGGCAAGACGATCGGCGAGCTGGCGGTGATGATCACCCCCGTCGACAGCCGCTTCGCCGCCATCGCCGCCTATTGCCTGGGCATGGCCGTGTTCACCGTGATGATGGGCAACGCCTTCGCAGCCTTTCCGGTGATGACGGGCGGCATCGCCCTGCCCCTGGTCATCGGCCGTTTCGGCGGCGATCCGGCCGTGGTCTGCGCCATCGGGATGCTGTCGGGCTTCTGCGGCACGTTGCTGACGCCGCTGGCCGCCAATTTCAACCTTGTGCCAGCCGCGCTGCTGCAGTTGAAGGACCGCTACGCCGTGATCCGCGCCCAGGCGCCGACCGCGATCCTGATGCTGATCGTCAATGTGGTCCTGATGAACGCCCTGGCCTTCCATGCTTGAGAATTGGCATAAATGAGCCTCGCCCGCTCCACCGCCTCGCGCTTCGCCAAGATCGCCCTGGGCCACCTGACCCGCGAGTATCCGAACAAGCTGGACCACGTGATGGCGGACGCCGGCGATGTCCGCTCGCCGCGCGATCTGCACCCGATCTTCTACGGCAGTTTCGACTGGCACTCGTGCGTGCACGGCTACTGGCTGCTGGCGACGCTGCTGCGCCTGCGCCCGGAGATGCCCGAGGCCGAGACCATCATCGCCCTGTTCGACGACGCCTTCACGTCCGAGAAGGTCGAGGTCGAGACCGCCTATCTGGCCCGCCCCGAAAGCCGCGGCTTCGAGCGTCCTTACGGCTGGGCCTGGAGCCTGATGCTGCAGGCCGAACTGCTGCGCCACAAGGATCGCCCCTGGGCCGCCACGCACACGCCCCTGGCCGCCGCCTTCCGCCAGCGGTTCGAGAGCTTCCTGCCCATCGCCGACTACCCGGTCCGCACCGGAACGCACTTCAACACAGCTTTCGCGCTGGTCCTGGCCACCGAGTACGCGGTGATGACCGACAACCAGGGCTTCTTCGACCTGCTGCAGAACCGCGCCATCCTCTGGTACGGCCAAGACGCCGCGTGCCAGGCTTGGGAGCCCTCGGGCGACGACTTCCTGTCGCCCGCCCTGATCGAGGCCGAGGCCATGCGCCGCCTGCTGCCGCGCGAGAGCTTCGACACCTGGTTCCCGCGCTTCCTGCCCGACCTCGCCCAGAAACAGCCCACGACCCTGTTCTCGCCGGCCCGGGTCAGCGACCGCAGCGACGGCAAGATCGCCCACCTGGACGGCCTGAACCTGTCGCGCGCCTGGTGCTGGCGGCTGCTCGCGGCGGCCATGCCCGAAGAGGATCCGGCCAAGCCGCTGGCCATCAATGCCGCGCTCAACCACCTGGCCGCGGCCATACCGCACATCGCCGGGGACTATATGGGTGAGCACTGGCTGGCGACCTTCGCCCTGCTGGCGCTGGAGAACGGCTAAGCTTCAGGCAAGGCGGGACCGTCCGCCCACTGTTTACATTCCTTGACAATGAACTCGAAGCAGCTCGCGTTAAGAGCGTTCTCGCGCCCAACGAGAGGCGCGTGTCGCATACAGGGAGCTCGTCGTCATGCCCGACGCCGCCCGCATCGAGATCGCCCCCGAAACCGACGGATGGGTCGTCTCGGAGAATGGCCGCCCCGCCGGCCTCTTCGACAACCGCGAAACCGCCTACAAGCGTGCGCTCGATATGTGCGGCGCCTTGTTCGAACGCGGCGTGCCATCGCGGGTGTATGAGCTTCCCGAGGCCGCTTAGAGCGCGGTTTTTACAATCCTTAACAAAGCGACGCCGCTGTTAGGGCTACCATTTCATCAGACACTGATTTGCCGCGCCTTGGCGGCGCGGCTTGCTGGAGCCAGCTCATGGCCCAAACGACGCGACACCAACTGCGGACCGAGGTCCGGATTTTTCTGATCGTCAGCGGGGGCGCCTTCGCCCTGGGCCTCGCCATCGGCTTCGCCGCGATGGGCCTGCACTAGACGCTCGCTCGTGGGGACGCCTAGTCGTCCCGGTTGCCCTTCATCAGGCGGGCCTTGTCACGCGCCCAGTCGCGGGCCGCTTCGGTCTCGCGCTTGTCGTGGTTCTTCTTGCCCTTCGCCAGGCCGATCTCCAGCTTGGCCAGGCCCTTGTCGTTCCAATAGAGCTTCAGCGGGATCATCGTCCGGCCGTCGCGCTGCACGGCTCCGATCAGCTTGTCGATCTGCTTGCGATGCAGCAGCAGCTTCCGGTGCCGGCGCGGCTCATGGTTGAAGCGGTTGGCGTGGCCGTAGGGCGGGATGTCCGCGTTGATCAGCTTGATCTCGCGCCCTTCGACAGAGGCGTAGGACTCGGCGATATTGGCCCGGCCGACGCGCAAGCTCTTGACCTCGGTGCCGGTCAGCATGATGCCGGCCTCGAAGACCTCTTCTATGAAGTAGTCGTACCGGGCGCGCCGGTTCTCCGCGATCGGCTTGGTCATTCCTGCAGACCGGCCTCGCGCATGGCCTCCAGGATCGTCGGACGCACGGCTTCGGCGCAGGCGACGATCGGCAGGCGAACGTCCTCGGCGCAGAGGCCCAGCTGGGCCAGGGCGAACTTGGTCGGGGCCGGCGAGGAATCCAGGAACAGGGCCTTGTGCAGGCGCACCAGGCGGTCCTGCCAATAGAGGCCGGTTTCCCATTCGCCTTGCATGCAGGCGTTCATGAAGGCGGCGCAGGCATCGGGCGCGACATTGGCCGTGACCGAGATCACGCCGTGGCCGCCATGGGCCATGTAGCCCAGGGCCGACGGGTCGTCGCCGGTCAGCAGCACCCACTCCGGACCGCACAGCAGGCGCTGCATGCTGATCCGGGTCAGGTCGCCGGTGGCGTCCTTGACGCCGACGATGTTGGGCAGCTTGGCCAGGCGCGCCAGGGTCTCGTTGGAGATATCGACGCCGGTGCGGCCCGGCACGTTGTAGACGAAGATCGGCAGCTCCACGGCGTCGTTGATCGCCTTGTAGTGCTGATACATGCCCTCTTGGCTCGGGCGATTGTAGTACGGCGTCACCACCAGGGCCGCGTCGGCGCCGACGGTCTTGGCGTGGCGGGCCAGCTCGATGGCCTCGTCGGTCGAATTGCTGCCCGCGCCGGCGATGACCGGTACGCGGCCGGCCGCGGTCTTCACGCACAGCTCGACGACGCGCTTGTGCTCGTCGTGCGACAGGGTCGAGGTCTCGCCCGTCGTGCCGACCGGCACCAGGCCGTGCACGCCGCCGGCGATCTGGCGCTCGACCAGCGACACGAACGCTTTTTCATCCACCTCACCGTCCCGGAACGGCGTGACGAGGGCCGGAATGACGCCCTTGAAGTGAGACTGGACCATGACTTGCAAATTGCCGTGAGGATGGCGCCGCGTGTGTTGCGGCAGGACGATGGGGGCGGACAATATGTCCCTGCTCCGTAACGCCGCAACCGGCGCTTCGAAGCAGCTGCGGATTTGATGGGGGAAACCGGCTTGGTCAACCCCTGCGAACCGGACTTTAAACCCTATTGAGGCCTGAATCGTCGCATAGGGGCAGGCACAGTATTCGAGTACAAGGCTCGTGAGGGCCGGTTGATGGAGAGCGTTTTGGCTTCAGTGGTGCGTCGGATTCTGCTCGGAGGAGCTTGCATCGTGGCCGTGGTCGGGGCGGCGGACGCCCAGACGACGTCGGGCTATGCGACCTCGTACTCCAGCCAGCCCGGCCTGATCACCACGCCGCCGACCGCGGTTCCTGGCGCGCTGTCCGACACCGACAGCGCCAACCTGCAAACGGCCCTGGCCGCCGCCAAGCGCGGCGACGTCTCGGGCGCGCGCATGGCCATGGACAGCCTGCAGGACCCGGTCGCCAAGAAGATCGCCCAGTGGCAACTGATCGACAGCAACGCCGAAGCGATGAGCTTCTTCGAGCTGGACGCCGCCCGCCGCGACCTCGCCGGCTGGCCGCGCGGCGCGCGTCGCGACGCCGCCGCCGAGAAGGCTCTGTCGACCTCCGGCCTGGATCCGGCCCGCATCATCGCCTGGTTCGGCGGCGCCCAGCCGGCGACGGCCGAGGGCGCCATGGCGCTGGCCTCGGCCTATCAGGCGACCGGCAAGACCCAGGACGCTGCCAACCTGATCCGCCGCACCTTCCGCGACAAGGTGTTCGAGGCCGACGCCCAGCGCAGCATGATCGCCCGCTTCGGCGCCATGCTGACGCCCGACGACTACAACCGCCGCGCCGACATCCTCCTTTACGGCCAGCAGGGTCCGGCCGCCCGCGACCTGGTCGCCATGCTTTCGGACACGGGGCAGTCCACCGCCCGCGTGCGGATGGCCTATCGCCAGAACGCCAGCAACGCCAACACGCTCTACAACGGCCTGACGCCCGATTTGCAAAGCTCGCCCGGCGTGGTGTTCGAGCGCGCGGCCTATCTGCGCCGCAACGGCATGGACACCCTGGCCCTGCCGATGGTGGTCAACTTCCCGGCCCCGCCAACCGAGGAAGCCTCGACGGCGATCTGGAAGGAACGCAAGCAGCTGATCGTCGCGGCCCTGAAGGCCGGCAACAGCGCCGGCGCCTATGCCGCCGCCGACAACACCCAGGCCCTGGCCCCGGCCGACATCGCCGAGAGCGAGTTCTACGCCGGCTGGATCGCCCTGACCCGCCTGAAGAATCCGGACGCCGCCGCCGCCCACTTCGCCCAGATCGCCGCCGTCGGCGCCTCGCCGATCACGCGAGGCCGCGCCCTCTACTGGCAAGGCCGCGCAGCCGAGGCGCAAGGCGACCTGATCGCCGCCCAGGCCTTCTATGCCGAGGGCGCGCGCCACATCACCACCTTCTACGGGCAGCTGGCCGCCGAGAAGGCGGGGCTGAAGGAATTGCGCCTGGACCGCGACCCGGTCATCACCCAGGCCGATCGCGCCCGCTTCTATGGCCGCGAGCAGATCCGCGCCGCGCGGATGCTGGCCGACACCGGTAATCGCGACCTGTTCCGCAGCCTGGTCCTCTACATCGACGACACCCTGCCCAATGCCGAGGAAAGCGCCCTGCTGGTCGACTTCGCCCGCGGCTATGGCGACCAGGACCTGGCCATGCGCGCCGTGCGCACCGCAGCCCAGCGCGGCTTCATCCTGCCCGAGCGCGGCTATCCGCTGCTGGACCACCATTTCACGCCAGGTCCGGGCGCGGCCGAGACGGCGTTCGTCTATTCGATCTCGCGCCAGGAAAGCAATTTCGACCCCTCGGCCCGTTCGGGCGTCGGCGCGCGCGGCATGATGCAGCTGATGCCGGCCACCGCCTCGATCGTCGCCCGCAAGCTGGGCGAGGCCCATTCGATCGAGCGGCTGGGCGATGCGCCCTACAACATGCGCCTGGGCTCGGTCTATCTGGGCGACATGGTCCGCAGCTTCAGCGGTTCGTACATCATGGCCGCCGCCGCCTACAACGCCGGTCCAGGCCGTCCGGCCCAGTGGGCGGGCCTGTGCGGAGACCCGCGCGGCGCGACCACCGATCCGCTCGACTTCATCGAGTGCATCCCGTTCTCCGAGACCCGCAACTACGTGATGCGGACCCTGGAGACGACCATGGTCTACCGCGCCCGCCTGAACGGCGGCGTCAGCCCGCTGACCCTGTCGTCGGACCTGAAGCGCGGCGGGTATGTCTATTCGCCGTCGGTGGCCTCGGCGGATACGGCGGTCACCCAGCCTTAAGCCCGGCGGGCCGCCAGAACGGGCCCGGCCTTCGTCTCGATCAACTCACCATCCAGCCGGAACACGTGGCTGAGGATGAAGCGCGATAGCGCCTCGCGCGGCGCCCCCTCGGCGACGATCCGGCCGTGATCGACCACCACGATGCGATCGCAGGACCGGGCGGCGAGGCCCAGGTCGTGCAGGGTCACCACCACGCCCGCGCCCTTGGCGGCCTCGGCGCGCAGCAGGTCCAGGGTGAGCAGCTGGGCGTCGGGGTCCAGGCCCGCCACCGGCTCATCGGCGATCAGCAGCGGCGCGCGGGTGGCCAGGAGCCTCGCCAGAAGCACTCTGGCCCGTTCGCCGCCGGACATGTCCAGCACGCCGCGATCGGCCAACTCGGCGGCGCCGACCCGCGCCAGGCAGTCTAGCGCCAAGGCGTCGGCGGCCTCGTCGGCGAGGTCGGTCGCGCCCAAGGCGGCGACCATGCGGGCCGGCAGGTTCCAGGCCACGCGGCGATCCTGCGGCAAGTAGCCGACCAGCCTGGCGCGGTCGTCTGGCTTCAGCTCGGCCAGCGTCCGGCCCGAAAGCCGCGCCTCGCCGGCCGCCAGCGGCAGCAACCCCAGGCCCGCGCGCAGCAGGCTGGTCTTGCCCGCGCCGTTGGGGCCGACCACGCCAACCACCTCGCCCGCCGCCACGTTCAGGGACGCGGCCTCCAGCACGGTCTTGCGGCCTTGCCGGGCGGTGACGTCGGTAAGGGTCCAGAGCGCGCTCACGACCGCCAGCTCCGCGAAGCCCGCCAGGCCAGCAGGGCGAAGGCCGGCGCGCCGAACAGAGCGGTGACGACGCCCAGCTTCAGCTCCTGCTCGGTGGGGATCAGGCGGGCGGCCAGATCGGCCAGCACCAACAGCAGCGCTCCGGCCAGGGCCGAGGGCCACAGGATCCGCTTGGGGTCGTCCTTGACCAGGGCCCGCACCAGATGCGGCGCGGCCAGGCCGACGAAGCCGATCACCCCGGCCGCCGCCACGCCCGCGCCGGTCAGCAGGGCCGAGCCGGCCACGGCATAGACGCGCAGGCGCGCCATCGGCAGGCCCGACATCCGCGCGGCCTCCTCGCCCAAGGTCAGCATCCGCAACCCCTGGCCCGCGCGGAGGCACAGCGCCGCGCCGATCGCCATCGGGACCAGAGCCCTTAGCGCGTCATGCCAGTCCCGGTTCTCGACCGAGCCCATCAGCCAGGCGAGGATCTCGGCCGTCGCCACCGGCGAGGGCGAGAGGTTGAACACCAGGGCCGTCAGGGCGCCGCCGAACGCCGACAGCGCCACGCCGAACAGGATCAGCGCCTCGGGCTCGCGGAATCGCGCGGCCAAAACCACGACCACGGCCCCGGCCACCAGCGCCCCGACCAGGGCCGAGAGCTCGATCGCGCCCGGCAACACAGCCAAGCCCGCCGAGATCGCCACGGCCGCGCCCAGGCCCGACACCGCCGAGACGCCCAGCACGCCGGGATCGGCCAGAGGATTGCGCAGCAGCCCCTGCATGGTCGCGCCCGACAGACCCAGGGCCGCGCCGACCAGGGCGGCGACCGCGACGCGCGGCGCGCGGATGGTCCACAGCACCTCGCCCGGCGGCGAGGCCGGATGGCTCAGCGCTTGGACGTACTGAGCCAGCGACAGCGGCGTCTCGCCCAACGAGATGGCCACGATCGCCGCCAGCGCCAGGACGATCAGCATCAGGAGGCAGAGGCGCAGGAGGCTCAACGCGCCGCCTCCGCCAGGGCCAGCGAACCGTCGGCGGCGAACCAGCCGGCGCAGCCGACCACCGCCGCCGGCAGCGACGCCACGGTCCGAGTCCTGATCGCGCCCTGCAGCGCCGCGTGGCGTCCCGGCCCCCAGCGGTCGGAGCCGGCGCGGGCCAGGTCGAACAGACCCAGCACCACAGCGGCCGGCGGGGTCATCACCATCCGCTCCAGCGAGACCGGGGCGAAATACGGTGAGGGGGTGGCGTTGGCGTAGCCGGCCGCCTTCAGCATCGCGTCGACCAGGGTGTGGGAGCCGGCCGTATAGCCGCCGGGCGTGAGATAGAGCGCCGAGCGCCCCTTCCCCGCCCCCGCCGACCGGGCCAGCTTGGCGTCCATCTTAGCGATCAGCGCCTCGCCTTGCGGCTGGCGGCCCAGGGCGGCGGCGACCTTGCGGATATTGGCTCGCACACCGCCGAAGTCTGCCGCGTCTTCCAGGGCCACGGTCGCCACGCCCTTGCCCTGTAGAGCCTTGGCGAGCCGCGCATCCCCGCCCCACAGACGCACCACGACATCGGGCTTGGCGGCGACCAGGCTCTCGAACGTCGCCCGCCTCAGCGGCAGGCCCTTGGCTGAAGCGCGCATGTAGCTGTCGGGTGAGATCGCCCGATGCGACACGCCGACGATGCTGTCGCGTGGCGCCAGGGCCAGCACATACTGGTCAGCGCAGGAGTCGAGCGACATCACCCGCGGTCCCGCCAAAGCGGCGCAGGGGACAAGCGTCATCGCCGCCAGAAGCGCGCACAAGGCCTTGGCGGCGTTCATGAAATCAGTCCGTCACCAGGCCGTACAGCAGACCGTCCAGCATGATCTTCATCAGCTCTTCGGCGTCGGACCAGTTGCGTGAAGGCTTGGTGATCAGCAGCGACACCAGGCCATGGCAGCCGCTCCACAGCACTTCGGCGGCCTGCACCGCCGAGCCCGACCGCAGGCGCCCCTGGGCGGCGATCTGATGCACCGGCTCGCTGAACTTCTCGAAGCAGCGGTCGCCCAGCGCCAGCACGTCGGCGATCTTGTCCGGCGAGACGTGCTCGCCCGTGCCGCAAAACACCAGTTGATACGTGTTGGGATTTTCGAGGGCGAACTTCATGTACGCCTCCAGCATCACCCGCACGCGCGAAACCGGGTCGATCGGTTGAGCCGCGATTTCAGTATTGAGCTCCAGCAGACGCTCGATGGCGTCGTTGCTGATCTCCAGCAGGATCTGGTCCTTGTCGCGGAAGTGCATGTAGAGCGCGGTCGACGACACGCCGACGGCGTCGGCGATCTTGCGGATCGTCGCGCCGGAATAGCCTTCGGCGATGAAGATCTTCTCGGCCGCCGCCAGGATCTCGCCCCGACGCAAGTGCCCGTCGCCCTTGGGCTTTCTGGCGGACTTGTGAGGCTTCTTCAGAACGACCGTCACGGACTTGGCTTCCCCTGCGTTTCCCCTGCCCGACACTAAACGGGAATCACCCAGCCGTCGCAAGAACGTGCGTGGAAGGAAAGTCCCGCCTCGCGCGCGCGAAAAAACATCCCAAAACGAGCATTTTTACCGTTTGACACTTTAAGGTTGAAATTCGTTTATCTGCGCCGTTGGGGCGACCAGCGTATCCAGGGGCATCCATGGCGCGCGAAGATAGACGGCTTGAACCGGCGCTCGCGCCGGCGTGCGGACCTGTGTCCGTTGAGTGGATCGAGCGGGTAGACACCGCTCCGATCGGGCGCGATGGCGCGCACCAGACGCTTTCCCGTGGGCAAGCGGCCTGCGTCGGCCTGGCCGGTCTGCTGACGGCGATCGGCGTGGCGCTGAGTCCGATCGGGGCGATGACGATCGCGCACCACCTGTTCTTCGCCGTCTTCCTGCTGGGCGCCCTGACCCGTCTGGCGGCGGCCTGCACGCCTTTGCCGCCGACGCTCACGCCCTCCCTGGCTGACGAGGATTTGCCAGCCTACACGCTTATCTGCCCGCTCTATCGCGAGGCCGAGGTGGTGGCCGAACTGGTCCACAGTCTTGAGGGCCTCGACTATCCGCGTGGGGACAATGGCTCCCGCAGCGGGCGCGATGGATCAAGGGACACATGCAGACCCTCGCCGTCTGCCTGCGCGGTCCCGTCCCCCGCCAGCCGCGCAACGCCATGGCCCTGATGCTAACCCTGGCCCAGTCGGTAGCCTCCTCGCATCTGCACGGACCGATCATGGCCGTGATGGTCGCGCTGGCCGCGATCGACTTCTGGCCGGACGCCCACGTCACGATCGCGTCGGCGGACCTGACGCTCTACGTGCTCGGCTGGAGCGCTTCCGCCATCGCCGGCGCGCGCGGGATCATGCGGACGCGGGCGCGGCCCAAGTCGCTGCATCTGTTCGGCATGGTGCTGTACTGGCCACTGCAGAGTCTGGCGGGGATAAAGGCGCTCTACCAGTTCGTCACCGCGCCGCATCGCTGGGACAAGACCCCGCACGCCCCGCGCTCCGGCTCGCACTCTGGACCCCACGAGTCTGGACGTTTGGGGCCGTAAGGCGGTATGGGCGGGCGATGGCACCGAAGATCGCTCCCGCCCCCATCGTCATGCGCACCACCGGCTGGGCGGACTACGCCCTGCTGGACAGCGGTCACGGCAAGAAGCTGGAACGCTATGGCCGCTACACGGTCGTTCGCCCCGAGCCGCAGTGCTTCTGGGAGCCGCGCCTGCCCGCCAAGGCCTGGGAAGACGCCGACGCCGTCTTCGACCCTTCCGACGAGGACGAGGCCGGTCGCTGGCGCTTCAAGGGCAAGCCGATCGAAAAGTTCGACCTGGGATGGGGCGAAGCCAAGTTCCACGGCCAGTTCACGCCGTTTCGTCACCTGGCCTTCTTCCCCGAGCAGGCCGCCAACTGGGCCTGGCAGGACGAACGCGTCCGCGCGCTGTGCAAGGGTTCCGGACCCCAGCCCAAGATCCTGAATCTGTTCGGCTATACCGGCGTAGCCTCGCTGGTCTGCGCCGCCGCCGGCGCGGCCGTGACCCATGTCGACGCCTCCAAGAAGTCGGTCGGCTTCGCCCGCGAGAACGCCGCCTTCGCGGGCCTGGCTGACAAGCCGATCCGCTGGATCGTCGAGGACGCCCGCAAGTTCGTGGCCCGCGAAGTGCGGCGCGGCAACAAATATGACGGCATCATCCTGGACCCGCCCAAGTTCGGGCGCGGCGCCGACGGCGAGGTCTGGCGCCTGTTCGAGGACCTCTCGGCCCTCACCAAGGACTGCGCCGCCCTGCTCAGCGACGACGCCTCATTCCTGCTGATGAACGCCTATGCCGCCCGCGTCTCGGGCGCGGCGATGTCGGGCCTGCTGGCGCAAGAGCTGAGCGGCCGTGGCGGCGTGATCGACTGGGGCGAGCTTTCCCTGGTCGAGGAAAACGGCGACCGCCAGATCGGCCTGTCGTTCTTCGCCCGCTGGTCTGCCCAAGACAAGATTGGTGAAGGGTGAGGGACATGAACGCCAAGACCGTAACCTCCCTGACCAACAACACTGTCAAGGCCGTCCGCGCCCTGCACATGCGCAAGGAGCGCGAGGAGAGCGGCCTGTTCCTGGCCGAGGGCCTGAAGATCGTCATCGAGGCGATCGATTGCGGCCACGCGCCCAAGATCGTCATGTACGGTCCGGACGCCGCCGACCATCCGATGCTGAAGAAGGCTGTCGCGGCCTGCCTGAAGGCGGGCGGCGAAGTCATTGAGGTCAATCGCGAAATCCTCGAAAAGGTCTCGCGTCGCGACAATCCGCAGGCGGTCGTCGCCGTCTTCAAACAGGTCTACACGCCGCTGTCGGCCATCGTGCCCGAGAGCGCGCCGTGCTGGGTCGCCATGCAGGCCGTCCGCGATCCCGGCAACCTGGGCACCGTCATCCGCACCGCCGACGCGGCCGGCTGCGGCGGCGTGATCCTGGTCGGCGACTGCGTCGATCCCTATTCGGTCGAGGGCGTGCGCGCGACCATGGGCTCTATCTTCGCGGTCAAGATCGCCAAGGCGACCATCGCCGAGTTCCTGGCCTGGCGCGAGACCTGGCCCGGCAGCGTGGTCGGCACCCTGCTGACCGCGACGGTGGACCACAAGAGCGCCGATTACGTGAAGCCGTCGCTGATCCTGATGGGCAACGAGCAGCAAGGCCTGCCGCCCGAGCTTGCGGCGGCGTGCGACGTCAACGTCAAGATCCCCATGCGCGGCCGCGCCGACAGCCTGAACCTGTCGGTGGCCACAGGGATCATGATCTATACGGTGACGGGTTAGGTCCCGCGCGGCTTGGCGCGCGTCGTCGGCGCGGTATTCGCCGGGTCGTCCGGCCAGACGTGGCGGGGGTAGCGGCCCTTCATCTCGATCTTCACCTCGCGCCACGAGCCCTTCCAGAAGCCGGGCAGGTCGCGGGTGATCTGGATCGGCTTGTGGCCGGGCGAGAGCAGCGACAGAACCAGAGGCACCTTGCCGCCGGCGATGCTGGGGTGCTCGGTCAGGCCGAACAGCTCCTGCACGCGGATATCGATGCGCGGACCGGCCTCGGCGGCGTAGTCGATGGCCACGGTGGTGCCGGTCGGCGCCTTGAAGCGGGCCGGCAGCATCTGGTCGACCTTCTGCTGCAGGTCCCAGGGGACCAGCGACCGGATCGCGCCGTCCAGGCTGTTCTCATCGACGCTGGCCAGCGACGAGCGGCCATGCAGCAGCGGCTCCAGCCATGCGTCCAGATGCGCCAGCAGAGCTGCGTCGGAAAGGTCGGGCCAGGCTTCGCCATCCAAGCCGCGCAGGAACGCGACCCGGCTGCGGAAGCCTTCGATCCCCTGCCCCAGACGCAGTCCGGAAAGCCCCTCGCCCCGGACCTGGTCCATCAGGGCGCCGGCGATCATGGCCGGGTCGGGGTTGTCGATCAGGCGCTCTTCCAGCACGAGGCGGCCCAGGCGAAGCAGGCGCTTGGCGCGAACCTTGCCGCCCGTGGTCTCGAGGCGGTCCTCGGCCAGCAAGCGGTCGGCGAAGGTCTCGCGCAGCTCGGCCTCGTCGACGGCGGCGGCCAGCAGGATGCGGTCGCGGCTGTCGCCTCCGCCCAGTTCGCCGACGGCCAGCCAGGCCTCGCGGGCCAGGGGATCGGTCGGCTCCAGATAGACCCCGCGCCCGCCGGCCAGCTGGAACTCGCCGGGCTTGCCGCGCGCCTTGGCCACCCGCTCGGGATAGGCCTCGGCGAGCATCAGGCCGGTTTCGAGCGTCTTCGCGCCGGAGCGTTTGCCGGCCGCGCGGCTCCAGCGTTCGACCAGGGCCATGGCGTCGCGGGCGCGCGGCGAGCGGTCACGGTGCAGGTTTTCCAGGCGTCGGCGCAGATCGACGTCCTTGCCGCCGAGACCTTGCTCGGTCAGCACGGCGGCGATCTCGGCGGCCTCTCGCGCCTGGCCCGAGGCGGCGGCGCGGACGACCATGTGCGCCAGGCGCGGCGGCAGGGGCATCTCGGCCAGGGCCTTGCCGTGCGGCGTGAGATCCCCCTGCCCGTCCAGCGCCTGGATGCGAGTCAGCAAGGTCCTCGCCTCGGCGAAGGCGGCGGCCGGCGGCGGGTCCAGGAAGGTGAGACCCGAAGGATCGCGCGCGCCCCAGCGGGCCAAGTCCAGCGCCAGGCGCGAGAGGTCCGCCTCCAGGATCTCCGGCCGGGCGAAGGCCGGCAGGGCGCGGGTCTCCGGCTCATCCCACAGGCGATAGCAGACGCCGGGCTCGGTGCGGCCGGCGCGGCCACGACGCTGGTCGGCGGCGGCGCGGCTGACGCGGACGGTGTCCAGACGGGTAATCCCGGACGCCGGATCATAGCGCGGCACGCGGGCCAGGCCGGCGTCGATCACGACGCGGACGCCCTCGATGGTCAGGCTGGTCTCGGCGATCGAGGTCGCCAGCACCACCTTGCGGCGGCCGGCCGGCGCGGCGGCGATGGCGCGGTCCTGCACGGCCGGATCCAGCGCGCCGTACAGAGGCGCGACATCGACGTCCGGTCGGCGCAGGCGTTCGTTCAGCCAGCTCTCGGCGCGACGGATCTCGCCCTGGCCCGGCAGGAAAACGAGGACGCTGCCGGTCTCTTCCGCCAGCGCCCGTTCGACGGCGCGGCCGACGCGTTCCTCCAACCGCTGGCGCTCATCGCGGCCCAGATAGCGGGTGTCGACCGGGAACATCCGCCCCTGACTCTCGACGATCGGCGCGTCGCCCAGCAGAGCCGAGATCCGCGCGCCGTCCAGGGTCGCCGACATGACCAGCAGCCGCAGGTCGTCGCGCAGCACGCTCTGGACGTCGCGGGCGAAGGCCAGGCCGAGGTCGGCATCGAGGCTGCGTTCGTGGAACTCGTCGAACAGCACGGCCGCGACGCCATCCAGGCCCGGGTCGTCGAGAATCATCCGGGTAAAGACGCCTTCGGTGACCACCTCGATGCGCGTCCGGCTTGAGACCTTGGACTGCAGACGCACCCGGAAGCCGACCGTCTCGCCGACGGATTCGCTCAAGTTCGCGGCCATCCGCGAGGCGGCGGCGCGGGCGGCCAGGCGACGGGGCTCCAGGACGATGATCTTGCGGCCTTGCGTCCACGACTCGTCCAGCAGCGCAAGGGGAACGGCCGTGGTCTTGCCCGCGCCAGGCGGCGCGACGAGAACGGCGGTCTCCCGCTCGGCGAGGGCGCCTTTCAGCGCCGGAAGGGCCTCGAAAATGGGCAACATCGCGCCCGCTTTAGCCGCAGCCGCCCCCGCCGCCAAGCAGCGCTGGACTAGCCAGGGCCTGGGAGAACATTTACGCGCATCCGCTGCTCGACCTTGACCCCATGCTCATAAACGGGTCACGGTCCGCAAAATTTTCTAAAGGCGACCCCAGGGGGGAGTCTTGCCTATCAGGAGGAACTATGTGGCGCGTAAAATCGCTTGATGCGATCCTAGCGACGGCTCAGAAAAAATCCCTTCACCGCTCGCTTGGCCCCATTCAGCTGACGCTGCTCGGGGTTGGCGCGATCATCGGTACGGGCATCTTCGTTCTGACCGCCGCCGCCGCCCAGAAGGCCGGTCCGGGCATGATGTGGAGCTTCGTGATCGCCGGCGCCGTCTGCGCCATCGCCGCGCTCTGCTATTCTGAACTGGCCTCGATGGTCCCGGTCTCGGGCTCCGCCTACACCTACACCTACGCCGTCATGGGCGAATTGCTGGCCTGGATGGTCGGCTGGGCGCTGATTCTCGAATACGCCGTCGCGGCGTCGGCCGTTTCGGCCGGTTGGTCCGGCTACTTCCTGGGCCTGATCGAGCATGCGTTCGGATTCCAATGGCCGGCCTTGTTCAAGTCCGGGCCCGCCTGGTCGATGAACGGCTGGATGCCGGCTGCTGACTTCAGCGTCGGCATCGTCAACATCCCGGCCATCGTCGTGGCCCTGGCCGTGACGGCTCTGCTGGTCCTCGGCACCACCGAAAGCGCCCGCGTCAACGCCGTGCTGGTGGCCATCAAGGTGACGGCCCTGACCGTGTTCGTGGTCCTGACCCTGCCGGCCGTGAAGACCGGCAACTTCTCGCCGTTCACCCCGAACGGCTGGTTCGGTCCCGCCGGCACGACGGGCATGGGCGTGGTCGGCGCCGCCGCCTCGATCTTCTTCGCCTATGTCGGCTTCGACGCCGTGTCGACCGCCGCCGAGGAGACCAAGAACCCGCAGCGCAACGTGCCGATCGGCCTGATCGGCTCGCTGGCCATCTGCACCGTCTTCTATCTGCTGGTCGCGGCCGGCGCGATCGGCGCCATCGGCGCTCAGCCGGTGCTCGGCGCCGACGGTTCGGCCGTCCAGCCCGGCTCGGCCGCCTTCCAGGCCGCCTGCGCCCTCAGCGAGAACGCCAACCGCCTGGTCTGCTCGAACGAGGCCCTGGCCCACGTCCTGCGCGAGATCAACTGGCCGATCGTTGGCAACGCCCTTGGCCTCGCCGCCAACCTGGCCCTGCCCTCGGTCATCCTGATGATGATCTACGGCCAGACCCGTATCTTCTTCGTCATGGCCCGCGACGGCCTGCTGCCGGAGAAGCTGGCCACCATCCACCCCAAGTGGAAGACCCCGCACATCGTCACGATCGCAACCGGCCTGTTCGTGGCGCTGGCCGCAGCCTTCTTCCCGGTCGGCCAACTGGCCGACATCTCCAACTCCGGCACCCTGTTCGCCTTCTTCATGGTGGCGATCGCGGTGATGGTGCTGCGGGTGAAGGATCCGAACCGTCCGCGTCCGTTCAAGACCCCGTTCGTGTGGGTCGTGGCCCCGCTGGCCATGGTCGGCTGCGCGGCGCTGTACTTCAACCTGCCGGCCGAAGCGATGCTGGTTCTGCCGATCTGGGGCGCCATCGGTCTGGTGATCTATTTCGCCTACGGCTACCGCAAGAGCCATGTCGGCCGTGGCCTGACGGACGTTCCGGAACTGGCTTCGGACGCGCCGGGCGGTCCGGTTCCCCCGATGCCGGGCGCCCCGGCCCCGGGCTCGAAGGAAGAACGCGATTGATCTTCGGCTGTTAGGCCTTAGGTCAGAGAGGGCGGGCGCTTCGGCTCCCGCCCTTTTCTTTTGGAGGTCGCCTCTATGACCCAGGGCATGCCCATCGCCGCCGTGATCGCCCCGGTCACGCCGCTGCAGCAGAACTGCACGATCGTCTGGTGCACCAAGACGATGAAGGCCGCCGTGATCGATCCCGGCGGCGAGGTCGACCGCCTGCTCAAGGCCATCGCCGACAAGGGCCTGACTCTCGAGAAGATCTGGATCACCCACGGCCACATGGACCACGCCGGCGGCGCGGCCGAGCTGAAGGCCCGCACCGGCGTCCCGATCGAAGGCCCGCACAAGGACGACCAGTTCTGGATCGACCAGATCCAGCAGTCCGGTGAAATGTACGGCATGCCCGAGGCGCGGATCTTCGTCACCGACCGCTGGCTGGACGACGGCGACACCGTCACCCTGGGCGAGACCCAGTTCGAGGTCTTCCACTGCCCCGGCCACACGCCCGGCCACGTCGTGTTCTTCCATCGCGAGACCAAGTTCGCCCAGGTCGGCGACGTGCTGTTCCAGGGCTCGATCGGCCGCACCGACTTCCCGCGCGGCAACCATCAGGACCTGATCGACGCGATCACCCAGAAGCTCTGGCCATTGGGCGAGGACGTGCGGTTCGTGCCCGGCCACGGGCCGATGTCGACCTTCGGGGCCGAGCGGCGCAACAATCCGTTCGTCGGCGATCGCGTGGTGGCGGCGATGGCGGCGCAAGGCGAGGCCTATCAGACGCCGAAGAACCATTCGCCGGGCTGAGGAAAGACGCGCCGCCCGTGCGACACTGGATCGCATGACCGTTTGCGCCGCTGTTTCAGGCGTGAAATCTAAGCGTGACGGGGGCGTGACAGGGAATTCTGATGGAAAACGTCCAAAGCACCGCCCAGAGCGACGCCGACGCCCAGCGTGGCGCGGCTCCGCGCATCCTCATCGTTGACGACGATCCCGGCATCCGCGACGTCGTCTCCGACTTCCTGGCCCGGCACGGCTACGTGGTCGAGACCGCCCAGGACGCCCGAACCATGGAGCAGGTCCTGGCGCGCGGCCCCATCGACCTGATCGTGCTGGACATCATGCTGCCCGGCGAGGACGGCCTGGCCATCTGCCGCCGCCTGTCGTCGAACAGCGACGGCCCGGCGATCATCATGCTCTCGGCCATGGGCGAGGACACCGACCGCATCGTCGGCCTGGAGCTCGGGGCCGACGACTACCTGCCCAAGCCCTGCAATCCGCGCGAGCTGCTGGCCCGCGTTCGCGCCGTGCTGCGCCGCCGGCAGGAACCGCGCGCCGTCGACGACGCCATGGGCGCGGCCTGCGAGTTCGCCGGCTGGCGCCTGGATCTGGTCCGCCGCGAACTGCGCTCGCCCCAGTCGGTGGTGGTCAACCTGTCCAGCGGCGAGTTCTCGCTGCTGCGCGCCTTCGTCGAGCGGCCTCAACGCGTCCTGACCCGCGACCAGCTGCTGGACCTGGCTAGAGGCCGCGACAGCGACGCCTATGACCGGGCCATAGACGTCCAGATCAGCCGGCTTCGCCGCAAGCTGGACGACGGCGGCGGCAGCGAGCTGATCCGCACGATCCGCAGCGAAGGCTACATGTTCACCGCCAAGGTCGTCCGCACCCCATGACCCTCTTCCGGCGCGGCGCGCCGCTGTTCGTCCAGGCCCTGGGGCTGGTGATCGTCACCCTGGTGGCGGCCCAGCTGATCGCGATCGCGGTCATCTTCACCCTGCCGCCGCCGCCGCCCGAGTTCTATCGGTCCAGCGAGATCGCGCGCGCCCTGAAGACCGGCCAGCCGGTTCAGCCGCGCGACGGTCGCCTGCTGGTCGTCAAGCAGCGCGTCACCCTGCACCCGATGGGTCAGGACACCCCGCGCCGCATCGACTTCAAGACCGATATCAGCCGCGCGGTCGACGTGCCGGTCAACCGCATCGAGCTGCAGATCGACAACGGCCCGCGCTTCTTCGTGCGCCGAACGCCGGTGACGCCGCCCAAGCCCGATGCGCCGCCTCGTGGCCCCAGCGCCCGCGAGCCGTTCGCCCGCGAGGGCGGCGGCCCCGGAGTCCCCGGCAGTCCCCCCGGCGCGCGCGGCAAGGGTGTCGACGAGCCGCTGATCTTCGGCGACTTCAAGCTCGGCGTACGCCAGAGCGACGGCCGCTGGCTGGTGGTCGAACCCAAGCCCACGTTCCGCTTCGACAACTGGCAGCAGCGCGTGCTGCTGATCCTGTTGCTGTCGGTGATCGCCGTCACGCCGCTGGCGTGGTTGTTCGCCCGCCGCCTGGCCCAGCCGATCACCGCCTTCGCCGACGCCGCAGAGCGTCTGGGCAAGGACCCACGCACCCCGCCGCTGAGCATTTCCGGCTCGGGCGAGGTGGTCGCCGCCGCCACCGCCTTCAACATGATGCAGGAGCGCCTGCGCCGGTATGTCGAGGACCGCACCGCCATGGTGGGGGCCATCGCCCACGACCTGCGCACGCCCCTGACCCGCCTGAAGTTCCGCATCGAGGCCGTGCCCGACGACATCCGGCCCAAGCTGGCCGCCGACATCGACCAGATGGAGGCGATGATCGCCGCCACCCTGGGCTTCGTGCGCGACACCCAGCGTCCGGCCGAGCGCACCAAGCTGGAGCTGTCATCCCTGGTGGAGAGCGTGATCGATGAGGCCGCCGAGACGGGGGGCGACGCCATCGTCGAGCGAACCGAAAAGACCGTGATCGAGGGCGATCCGGTGGCGCTCAAGCGCCTGGTCGCCAACCTCGTCGAGAACGCCCTGAAATATGGCGTGCGCGCGCGTGGCCGGGTCTATGCCGAGGACAATATGGCGATCATCGAGGTCGATGACGACGGCCCCGGCATCCCCGCCAGCGAATTGGAGCGGGTGTTCGAGCCCTTCTATCGCGGCGAGCCCTCGCGCAATCGCGAGACGGGCGGCAACGGCCTGGGCCTGGCGGTCGTCCGCTCCCTGGCCCGCGCCCACGGCGGCGACGTCATCCTGGTCAACCGCCCTGGCGGCGGCCTGCGCGCCAGCGTGCGGCTTCCGGCCTAGCAATTACGGCCGAAACGGACGGCTTTGTTACGACCGCGCAAGGCCGCGAGCGCGCCTGACATCATCAGGACATCCCAACAGGCTTCAAAGCTTGGCTGGATGGAGACTCCCGGATGATCTTTCGCTCGCTTGGCCTGACCGCCGCCCTCGCCGCCACCCTGGCCGCCTGCGCCAGCGCGCCACCGGAAGGCCCCGAGGGTCATCGCGGTCCCGGCGGACGAGGCGGTCCGCCCGGTGAAGGCGGCGGCGCGCCCATGGCCGGCCCGCAGCTGTTCATCAGCCCGGCCGGCGAGCCGTTCCGCGCCCCACCCGGCGCACCCTACCCCGTCGCCGACTGGTTCGCCGGCGCCGACGCCAATCACGACGGCGCCCTGTCGCGCGATGAGTTCGTGGCCGACTCCTTGCGCTTCTTCGGCGTGGTCGACGCCGACCACAACGGCGTCATCGACGGCTTCGAGGTCGCGGCCTACGAGCAGCGTATCGCCCCCGAGATCATCGGCGGCGCGGCCCCCGGCGCGATGCGGCGCGGCCCGCGCGGCCTGGGCATGGCCGAGGGACAGCAAGATGGTCCGAGCGATGACGACATGTCGCCGAGCCACCGCCAACGTCCGCAGCGTACGAACGTCCTGCAGGGCGCGTCGCTGTTCGGTCTGATCGCCGAGCCCGAGCCGGTGATGGCGGCAGACGGCAATTTCGATCGCCGCATCAGCAAGGACGAGGCGACCAAGGCGGCCAGGACGCGCTTTGCCCTGCTCGACACCAACAAGGATGGCCTGCTGACGCTGGCGGAGCTTCCCAAGACGCCGGTCCAGGGCGGCCTGCGCGCAGGCGCGGGCCCGGGCGGCGGCAAGGGCAAGATGGGCGGCCCCGGCGGCGGCAGGCCAGGCGGTCCGGGTGGGGGCGGCGGTCGTCGCGGCTAGCTTCCGACCAGGCTGGCGATGATGTTGATCCCCAGGGCCAGGATGGCGGTGTTGTAGAAATAGGCGGCGGCCGCGTGGGCGGTCACCAGCTTGCGCAGCTTCGAGGTCAGGATGCTGTTGTCCGACACCTGGAAGGTCGCGCCGACGCTGAAGGCCAGATAGGCGAAGTCCATGTAGCCGGTCGGTTGCTCGCCCGGGAACTCGATACCCGGCTTGCCGGAACCATCGCCGTAATTGCGATGGGCGTAGTGCAGGACGAAGGCCGACTGCAACACCAGCCACGACAGCACCAGGGTCACGCCGGCGCAGGCGGTCACGAAGGCTTTCGTGTCGCCCGAGGCGTGCTTGGCCGCGATCATGGCGTCGACCACCGCCCACAGACTGGCGGCGATAGCGGCCAGGACGATCAGCAGCAGCACAGGCACGCCCTCGTCCTCCTGGGCGGCGCGCGAGCGCACCTTGGCCTCGTCGGCCTTGAGAAAAAGCGTCCACGTCGTCAGCAGATAGACGGCGGCCGCGGCGTCCCAGCCCAGAAGAAGGTGCGCGGCATGCGGGGCGCCCAAATATTTCGCCGTCAGCCACACAGCGATTCCGGCGCCCTGCGCAGCGGCTAGACGCCAGTGCGATGCGGCCCGACCGACCATGTGTTTGGTCTTGCGAGGCATTCTCCGACGACTCCTCAAACGGGCGCTTGTCCCTGTGCGGCGTAATTAGTGCGAACTCACGGTGAACCGAAAGCCTCTTCGCTGGTTACTTTACCGGAACGCGCAGGAGACGACGCCAGTGACCGACCCAGACTCCCCGCCCCCGCCCGAGCCTAAACCGCCCGAGTACGAGCCCGGGGTCGTCCCCGTCGAGGAGCCCCCCACCTCGCCGCCGGTCGATCCAGGGGACGACCGTCCCTATGACGCCTGAACCTTGTTCGTACCGCCAGTGACCAGACTAGGAGCCCCACATGGACACCGATAGCGAACGTCCCCGCGGCCGTCGCGGTTTCGCCGCCATGGACCCGGAACGCCGACGTGAGATCGCCAGGAAGGGCGGAGCTAGCGTGCCCAGTGAAAAGCGCAGCTTCGCCAAGGACCGTGATCTGGCGGCCAATGCCGGCCGAAAAGGCGGTTCTTCTTCGCGCGGCGGTCGCCCCGGCGAACGCGCGCTTTAGAAGCCGATCTATCCACGACCTTGACGCGCCGGTTCCCTCAGGAGCCGGCGCGTTTTCGTATGCCGACAGCGCCGGCTCCGAGTTTCGGAGCCGGCGCATCGTCGTCCAGTCAGATCAGCCGGCGCGCCCGATCAGGCGGTGAGCGCGTAGACCGCGAAGGTCGGGTCCTCGCTGATCCACCGTTGGGCCACGGTCCAGCCGGCGCGGCGGGCGATGCCCTCGAAGGCCTCCGACGGGTACTTGTATGAATTCTCGGTGTGGATGGTCTCGCCGGCGGCGAACCGGAAGCCGTAGTCGCCGACCATGACGATCTGGTCGCGCGTGCTCTCCAGATGCATCTCCATACGGCTCTCTTCCGCATTCCACACCGCCTTGTGAGCGAAGGCGGCCGGATCGAAGTTGCCGCCAAGCTCGCGATTGATGTGGACCAGGACATTGCGGTTGAACGCCGCCGTCACGCCCTGGGCGTCGTCATAGGCCGGGATCAGAACGGCCGGGTCCTTGGCGACATCGGCTCCGACGATGAACAGCGAGCCCTCGCCCAGCAGCGCCCGGGCCTGTCGCAGCAGCGCCTCGGCCTCGTCGGGCGCGAAGTTGCCGATCGTCGAGCCGGGGAAGAAGCCGACGGGCGTGCGGCCCCTGGCGCCGTCCGGCAGTTGGATGGCCTTGGTGAAGTCTTCCACCAGCGGGGCGACGGCGAGGTTCGGATAGTCCTGGCGCAGGCTGGCCGCGGCTTCGTCCAGGGCGGACGGGCTGATGTCGATGGGCGCGTAGACGGCGATCTGGGGCGCGGCGTCCAGCACGATGCGGGTCTTGGTGCTGGCCCCGCTGCCGAACTCGACCAGCACCGCGCCGTCGGGGATGCGGGCCGCCAGTTCCGGCGCGATCTGGCGCAGCAGCGCCGTCTCGGTGCGGGTCAGATAGTATTCCGGCAGCTCGCAGATCGCCTCGAACAGGCGGGAGCCCTCGGCGTCGTAGAAGTATTTGGCCGAAAGGGTCTTAGGCGTGGCCGACAGGCCGGCGACCACTTCGTCCAGGAAACGGTCGCCCGGCTTGACCTCGACCAGGCGGTCGTCATCGGCCAGGCGCACACCGCCGAACATCCAGCGACTGCCGGGGTGGAAGAAGTTGCGGTAGGTCGCGCGCGAGTGGCCGGGGGGCGTGGCCTCGCAGCCGCCGCGCAGCACCATCTGGCTGACCATGAACTTGCCGTTGTACTCGCCTAGCGCCCCCGGGCTCGGCTTGAAGCCCGGATAGGCGCTGTAGGCGCTGGCGGTCCACTGCCAGGCCGCGCCGCACAGCTGGCGCAGCGTCGACGGGGCGCCGGTGGCCGTCGCGGCGGCTTCCCATTCGGCCTCGGTCGGCAGGCGACGACCCGCCCAGGCGGCATAGGCGGCCGCCTCGTAATAGCTGACATGGACGACGGGGACGTTGGGATCGACCGGATGGCGGCCGCGCAGGGTCATGGTCGTCCAGGCGCCCGCCTCGTCGCGTCGCCAGTAGCCGGGAGCTTCCCAGCCCTCTTCATTGACCTTGGCCCAGCCTTCGGAGAGCCACAGCTCGGCGCGGCCGTAGCCGCCGGCCTCGATGAACGCCAGCCACTCGCCATTGGTCACCAGACGATCGGACAGGCGGAAAGGCGCGACATAGGTCTTGTGCCGCGGCCGCTCGTTGTCGAACGCAAAGCCCGCCGAGCCGTTTTCGTTGTCAGGCGCCCCAATCTCGATCAGGCCGCCGGCGAAGCGGTGGAAACGCTGCGGCCCCGGATCCGGACGCGGCGTCGCGGCGCCGGGCTGGTAGGCCGGATTCAGCGGCGACTGGGCGAACAGGTGCAGGATGTCCATCAGGATCAGCTCCTGATGCTGCTCCTCATGATTTAGGCCGAGTTCCAGGCGTTCGCGGATCTCGGGCGTCAGCGGACCGGCCAGCAAACGGACCATGGCCGCGTCGACGTGGGCGCGATAGGCGCCGATCTCCTGGGTCGACGGCCGGGTCAGCAGACCGCGCTGCGGCCTTGGCTGCCTGGGGCCGACCGCCTCGTAGTACGAATTGAAGATGTAGTTGAAGCGCGGATCATGCACCGCATAGCCGGGCAGGAACGGCGTCAGAAGGAAGGTCTCGAAAAACCAGGTCGTATGCCCCCGGTGCCACTTGGTCGGGCTGGCGTCGGGCATAGACTGGGCCGACTGGTCCTCGGGCGACAGCGGCGCGGCCAAGACCTCGGTGCGGCGGCGCACCCGCCGATAAAGGTCAGTCAGGACATCCGCCGAGGCGTCGGCGAGGTCCATCACGGGCAGTTCGTCCGGGATCATGGTGGCTCCTGCGAGCTAAAGCGGCGCTGGGCCAAGGCCCCGATCGACGACAACGTTCCGAGAACTTCGGTGTTCCCAGCCACCGTGACAACCGCGTGGTCCCTCATCTGCTGCCAGTCTATGGCAGCAGCCCGTCCGCAAGCTTGAACGTGAAGGCTCAGACGACACAAATTTTTGACGACAGGCTTGGGGGTAAGCGCCCGCCGCGACGTCAACCAAACGGAGGACGCCAGCTCGCCCCTTACGGCTGGCGTACCTGCCGGTCGGGGAATTGAGCAGCCTCGACCGGCGCTTCCTCCCCCCACCCAGATCTCAGTCCTTGACCGGCGCGTCCAGCAGCCCGGCCAGAACGACCTGCAGCACCTCGGTGGCGCGCTTGGGCGACAGGTCCTGGTCGCGGCGCAGCCGGTTCCAGGCGTCGAAGCTCAACAGCAGGTCCATGGCCTCGAACCGGATCCGGTCCTTGGCCAGCTCGGCCGGCAACTGGGCGCGCAGGATCTCGCGCGAGATCTCCACCATCTTGGCGTTATCGACGGCCAGGGACGGCGACTGGTGGCGGTGGACCTCGGAGGCGCGCTTGAACGGGGCGATCTTCTCGTAGGCCCAGCCGCGGCGCTCGACCAGCTCCAGCACCCGCTCGCGCCAGCTCTCGCCCTTGAACGGCGTGTGGACCAGAGCCATCAGCTCGGTGGTGATCACCGCCGACATCTCGCTATACAGGCTGTCCAGGTCCTTGAAGTGGCGGAAGACCGTGCGAAGGCCGACCTCGGCGCGGGCGGCGACCAGTTCTGCCGACGGCGAGACGCCGCCTTCGCGCACCAGCTCCAGCATGGCCTGAACGATGCGGGCGCGGCTGTCCTGCGAGCGCCTGCGGCGACCATCGATCGCGACTTCGGGCGCGGCGTCGACTCCCGGACGAAGATTGCGCGCGGCTGAACTCACGGCCCTGGGCACTCCCACCTATCGCCCTTGCTTAGACCCCTGGCGCGCCGACGACCACCTCAAAGCTTCAGCAAGTCGAGCCTGTTGGACCATTTGATCTCGGTGGAGCCGGCCGGCAAGCTGGCGAAGTCGCCGTCGCGGCCCACCTTCATCGGCCCGCCGAAGATCGCCCGCGAGCGACCCAGGAACGGCCCCTCCAGCGCCCGGACCGGCAGCGGCGGGATGATGTGGTAGAACAGCACTTCCCTCACCCCTGCCGTCTTGGCCTCGCTGGCCACCGTCTCCGGCGCGGTGTGATAGTCCAGAATGTCGTGGAAGATGTGGGCGTAGTTCGTGCGCCCGGCCTTCTTCGCCACGTCCGCCTGGATCGCCACCAGGTTCGGCGACAGGCCTTCGTGGACCAGCAGATCGACGCCCTTGGCCGCCTTGACCAAACGTTCGGACGGCCCGGTGTCGCCGCTGATCACGGCCGTGCGGCCCTTGTATTCGAAGCGATAGGCGACGGCCGGATGGACCGGGTCGTGTTTGACCGGGAAGGCCCAGACCTTCAGGCCCGGCTTTTCCAGCACCAGCACGTCGGGACCGTTCGGATCGGCGGTGAAGACGTGCGTGACCGCGCCGAAGCCCGAGGGCGGCATGACGGCTTCGCCGTGGTGGGCGGTGCGGTAGCCGCGATCCAGGGTGTAGGCGTCCTGGAAGCCCTTCACCACCTGGTCCAGGCCCGGCGGTCCGTAGATCGGCAGCGGCGCGTGCGCGGCCCCGCCGCCCCAGCGCTGCAGCATCAGCTCGCCCAGGTCGGCGATATGGTCGGAATGATAGTGGGTGACGAACGCCGCGCTCAGGCGGGGCGGCGGCAGGTTCATCAGCAGCATGTTGCGGGTCGAGCCCGAGCCGGAGTCGACGACGAACAGGTCCTTGCCCGCCACGACCGCCACGCACGGTCCCGCCCGCGTCGGATCCGGCATCGGCGCGCCCGAACCACAGAGGCCCACGTGCAGGCCGTCCGGCAGCTCGGCCAGCGGATCGGTCGCCAGGGCCGTCTCATAGAGCTTGCGCATGCCCGCCTCGGCAAGCTGCGCCCGGAACAGCCACGCCCCACCCAAGGCGATGGCGACCACGCCCGCCACGGCGCCCAACCCGATCCAGACCTTGCGCATATGTTCCTCCCAGAACTTGACCCAGTAGCGCCATAATGGCACTCATAGTGTCAATAGAAATCCGCCAAGCGGTGTCGAGGGAGAACGAAATGGACGTGTTGCGCACGCCGGACGAACGGTTCGAGGGCCTGGCCGACTGGCCTTATCTTCCCCACTACACGGCGGTGGCGGACGCCGACGGAACCGCCCTGCGCATCCACCATGTCGACGAAGGCCCCAAGGATCAGCGGCCGATCCTGCTGATGCACGGCGAGCCCTCATGGGCCTATCTGTATCGCAAGGTCATCGCCGACCTGTCGGCGCGCGGCCGTCGGGCGATCGCGCCGGATCTGGTCGGCTTCGGCCGTTCGGACAAGCCCGCCAAGCGCTCCGACTACACGTACGAGCGGCACGTAGCCTGGATGAGCGAGTGGCTGGTCCGCAACGACCTCAAGGACATCGTCCTGTTCTGCCAGGACTGGGGCGGCCTGATCGGCCTGCGCTTGGTGGCGGCGTTCCCGGAGCGCTTCTCGGCCGTGGTCGTCTCCAACACCGGCCTTCCGGTCGGCTCGGGCAAGAGCGAGGGCTTCGAAGCCTGGCTGAACTTCAGCCAGAACGTTCCGGAACTGCCCATCGGCTTCATCCTGAACGGCGGCACGGCGCGCGACCTCTCCGACGCCGAGCGCGCGGCCTATGAAGCTCCCTTCCCCGACGAGACCTACAAGGAAGGCGCGCGGATCTTTCCGGCCCTGGTGCCGATCACGCCCGAGCACGCCTCGGTGGCCGAGAACAAGGCCGCCTGGGCGGTGCTGGAGACGTTCGACAAGCCGTTCATCACCGCCTTCAGCGACGCCGACGCGATCACCCGTGGTGGCGAAGCGGTGTTCCAGTCCCGCGTGCCGGGCGCCAGGACCGCTGCTCACACGACGCTGAAAGGCGGCCACTTCGTGCAGGAAGACAGCCCCGGCGAAATCGCGGCCCTGCTCGATGGCCTCGTCGCCAGCCTGACGCAAAAGGAGATCGCCGAATGAACGTCGTCAATCAGGTCTTTCCCTCGCCCGAGCAGTTCCAAGAGTTCTTCGGCGCTCCCGAGGACGGGCCGTTCGTGATGGTCAACCTGCTGAAGTTCCACGACAAGGCCCAGTACGAGGACGGCTCCGAACCGGACCTAAGCGGTCGCGAAGCCTATAACCGTTACGGCGTAGAGGTCGCCAAGCTGGTCAGGGAACTCGGCGGTCAGATCCGCTACAGCGGCCCGGTCACCGGCCTGATGATCGGCGAGGTCGAGGAGATGTGGGATGCGGTCGCCCTGGCCGAATACCCGTCCCTGGCCGCCTTCCAGAAGATGGCCCTGTCTCCGGAAATGCACGCCATAGAACACCACCGCAAGGCGGGCCTGGCCGGACAGCTGAACATCCGCACCAAGCCGGCCCCCGGCATCTAGAGCAGCTAACTTGTCATCCCGGAAGCAGAGGCTGTCCGGGATGACAAGGAATTAGATCCGACCTCAAACCCTACGGCGCGCGGTACACCGTCCTGAAACCGACGTGCGAGGCCCCGCCGTCGGGCGGTCCGGGCGTGCGGGCCGCCGGGCGGTAGCGGAAGCAGTAGTCGTCGGCGCACAGGAACGAGCCGCCCTTGACCACGTGCTTGGGCGTGTTCGGCTCGCTGGGGTCGAGGGCGCGGATCTCCGGCGGACCGCCGGATTCGATGACGCTGGCGACCTCCAGGCCGGGCTTGAACCAGTCCTTGGTCCACTCCCAGACATTGCCGGCCATGTCCACGAGGCCATAGCCGTTGGGCGGATAGCAGCCGACCGGCGCGGCCTGCGCCTTGTAGCCGTCGCTGCCCAGATCCTGGACCGGGAAGACGCCCTGCCAGGTGTTGGCGCGCGGATGCTGCGGGTCCGCCGGCTGGTCGCCCCAGGCGTAGCGCTTGCCGATGAGCCCGCCCCGCGCGGCGTATTCCCACTCGGCCTCGGTCGGCAGGTCGCGACCCAGCCACTTGGCGTAGGCCATGGCGTCCTCCCAGCCGATATGGACCACCGGCCAGGCCTCGCGACCCCGGATGTTCGAGCGCGGACCGTCCGGATGCCGCCAGTCGGCGCCCGGGATCACCCGCCACCATTGCGAGGGATCGTCCGACCTCGCCCCCTTCGCCCCCACGAAGACGAGCGAGGCCGGACGCCGCTGCGCCGCCGACAGCTGGGCGTAGCGCGCGGGGTCGAGCGGTCGTTCGGCCAGGGTGCGGTAGCCCGTGGCAGCGACGAACCGCGCGAAGGCGGCGTTGGTGACTTCCGTGCGGTCGATCCAGAACGGCGCGACCTTCACGGCCTGCGGAGGCCCCTCCTCCGGCCGCAGCGGCGCCGCGCCCATGGAGAACTCGCCACCCGCGATGCGGACCATGCCGGCCGTGCGATGCGCGGGATCGGCGATGGGCAGATCCGTCAGGCAGGCCTTCGGCGCCGGCTTGCATGCCGCCAGCGCCAGGACCGCGACAACGGAAAGCGCCCTCAGTTGTCCCAATAGACGTACTCGTCGCTGGCCTTGGCCTTCTGACCGCCCGGATGGTCGATATAGAAGGCGCCGGAGATCAGCGAGGGCCAGGCGGGCTTGACCATCTGGCTGTCCAGCTGGGCCAGGATCGCCTGCATCTCCTTGAGCTTCTCCGGTCGTGTCTTGGCAAGGTCGCGGCGCTCCGTCGGGTCGGTGTTGAGATCGAACAGCCAGGCCTTGTTCGGCTCCTGCGCCACCTGCAGCTTCCAGCCGCCGGCCATCACCGTCTTGTAGCGGCCCGAGCGCCAGTACATGGCCTTGTGCGGGTCGCCGCTGGCCTTGCCCTTCACGAACGGCACGAGGTCGACGCCGTCGATCACGCGGTCTTTCGGCGGGGTCGCGCCGGCCGCGCCAGCCGCTGTGGCGAAGATGTCCACGTGGCCGACAGGACTGCGATAGACCGCGCCCGCCGGCAATTGGCCCGGCCAGCGCAGGAGGAACGGCACGTGGATGCCGCCCTCGAAGAAGGTCGCCTTCCAGCCGCGATACGGCCGGTTGATGTCGGGCAGGCCGATATAGTTGGCCCCGCCGTTGTCGGAGGTGAAGATCACCAGGGTGTTGTCGTCCAGCCCCTTGTCCTTCAGCGCCTGCAGCACCCGGCCGACATTGCGGTCCAGGTTGCGGACCATGGCGCCATAGACGCGCAGGCGGTGATCCTTGATCTGCGGCAGGGCGTCGTAGTCGGCCTTGGGCGCCTGTAGCGGCGTGTGGACGGCGTTGTAGGCCAGGTACATAAAGAACGGCCGATTCCGGTTGGCGTCGATCGACTTGATCGCCTCATCCGTCAGGTAGTCGGTCATGTAGGTCGAAGGGTTGAACATCGTCGAGCCGTTGTACTGCACGGCGAACGGCAGAGCGCCCCACAGGAACTTGTCGATCGGATCCCAATCCTGGCGCGACTCCTCGACCGACGGGTCGCCGACGGGCGCGAACAGCGAGGCGCCGGCCATGAAGCCCAGGCTCTCGTCGAAGCCCTGGTCTTCGGGCCGCGAGCCCTTGGCGCCGCCCAGGTGCCACTTGCCCAGATGGACGGTGTGATAGCCGCGGGTCTTCAGGGCTTCGGCGATGGTGATCTCGGTCGAGGGCACGGCCTCGGTATTGTCGTCCTTGGGCGTGTTCTTCACCTCGTCCTTGTTGAAGTGCGAGGGGTGCAGCGGGTCGCCCTGATGGCCGCCGACGACGCGTGAGAAGGCCACCGGCGTGGGCGTGAACTCAAAGCCGAAACGGGTGGCGTAGCGGCCGGTCATGATCGCCGCGCGTGATGGGGCGCAGGTGGCGTTGCCGCTGTAGCCGTTGGCGAAGGTGACGCCCTGGTGGGCGATCGAGTCGATCGCCGGGGTCGGCACGGCCCCGCCGGCGACGCCGCCGCCGTTCAAGGTGATGTCGTTGTAACCCAGGTCGTCGGCCAGGATGAACACCACGTTCGGGGGCCGCTGCCCGGCCGGCGTCGCGACCGGGCCTTGCGCCCAGGTCACCGCGTGGTTGGCCTCGATCTTCGGCTGCTTGGCGCGGGCGAGCATGATGATCAGGTCGAAGCGGAAATGCCAGGCCGCCGCGCCGGCCGCGACCAGCACCACGACGATCCCCGTGAACAGCTTCCAGGCCTTCATGCGCGCCTCCCTCTTATCGTTCACCGGAGCATATATTGACATTCATCGTGCCGCTAGATGTCATGCACCCGACTGTTGGGAGGCCGTCACCATGTCCCTGCGCACCCACATCATGCGAAGCGTGACCACCGTCCTGACCAGCCCGGCGCGCCGCCGGATGGCCCGCGACCTGGCCGCCGTCTCCGCCCGACTCCGCGGCGAGCGCCCGACCGTCCGCTATTTTCACCAGGCCGACGATCCCTATTCGCACCTGGCGGTGCAGATGCTGCCGCGCCTGCGCGCCCGCTACGGCGTGGAGATCGATCCCTATCTGGTCCCGCCGCCCGAGGACTCCGCAGCCCCGGACCGCGAGCGCCTGCGCGCGTACGGCCTGCGCGACGCCGCCCGCCTGGCCCAGGCCAGAGGCGTCGGCTTCCCCGCCAACGCCCAGTTGCCCTCGGACGAGGATGTGCGCCGCCTGCAGGTGGTGCTGGCCGACGCGATCGAGCGCGGACGGTTCGAGGAGCTCGCCTCGGCGGCCGGCGCGGCGCTGTGGTCGGGCGACACCAAGACCCTGGCCGGCATGGCCGCCTGGACCAGCGGCCAGGACCCGGACCTCTGCGACGACCTGCTGACCTTCAGCCGGCAGCGGCGCGCGCGGTTGGGCCACTATCTGGGCGGTATGTTCCACTTCGAGGGCGAATGGTTCTGGGGCGTCGATCGCCTGGGCCATCTGGAGGCCCGCCTCGCGGCGCGCGGCCTGGACCGCGAGCCCGGAACCCCGCGGCTGGCTCCGGCCCAGGAGCCGACCCTGCTGGCGGCGCCCGACGCGTCCACGGCGACGATCGAGGTCTGGTTCTCGTTCCGCAGTCCGTACTCCTGGCTGGTCCTACCGCGTATCCGCCAACTGGCCCGAGCCCATGGCGCGACGCTGCAACTGCGGCCGATCCTGCCGATGGTCATGCGGGGACTGGCCGTGCCCCAGGTGAAGACCGTGTATATCGCCCTGGACTGCAAGCGCGAGGCCGAGCGCCTGGGGCTGCCGTTCGGCAAGATCGTCGATCCCGTGGGGGCCGGGGCCGAGCGAGCCTTGGCGGTGCTGCACCACGCGATCGACCTGGGCCTGGGCGAAGAATTCGCCGAGTCGGGCCTGAAGGCCGCCTTCGCCGACGGCCTGGCCTTGGCCGAGGATGGCGGTCTCTACGCCGCCGCCCGCCGCGCCGGCCTCACCGACGCCCAGACCGCTGCGGCCCTTGCCGACGACAGCTGGCGCGACCGCGTCGAGGCCAACCGCGCCGCGCTGCTGGACGCCGGCCTTTGGGGCGCGCCGACCTTCCGGGTCCGGGGTCACGCGGCGCACTGGGGCCAGGACCGGTTGTGGATGCTGGAGGACGACCTCCGCGCGGCGACGACGCCGACGAAGGCTTATGCGCCGAACGGATTGTCCGGATAGACCGCCGCGCCCTTCGCGGCCTCGCCCTGCTCCGCGCGCCCGCAGATCTCCAGCGCCGTCAGGGCGTAGATCAGGGCGCTGTCGGCCAGATCCTTCGGCGTCGGCCGCCAGCGCTTCGGCCCCGTGGTGATGGCTGGCACGCGGTGCATGTTGAAGACGTTGTGGTCGCGCCACATGCTGGAATAGACCGGATTGGCGCGGGCGGCCGGCTGGCCAAGGCCCAGGCGCGTAGCGGCGTCCACCGCGTCGATCAGGGGCGCGACCTCGGCGTTGTCGGCCTCGAAGCCGTGGCGCACCACGACCGGCTCGACCTCGACCCGCCCCACGCCCGCCGCACGAACCATGGCCTCCAGGGCATGCTGGACGTCGGCGGCCTTCTGGCGCGGGTTGAGGCCGACCTCCAGGTAGAGGCTGACGACCTCAGTCCCGTCGCCGAACTGGAACGGCACGCCGCCCCGGATGGCGCACAGCTGGACCTTGGGCTCGGCGATCCCACCCGCGCTCTCGTAGCGGCTGGCGGCTTCCCAGTCGCGGGTCCAGGCGTGGAGAGCGTCGGTCAGCTTGCCGACCCGGTAGATCGGATTGGGATGGTCGCCGGCGCGATCGGGATGGCGCAGCAGCGGCGTGAAAGTCCCTTCTCCCCAAAGCCTTAGCCGGAACACCGCATAGCCGCAGCCGACGCTGGTCCAGCCGAAGTCGCAGCCCTCGGCGGCGATGGCGTAGTCGGGCGCGACGCCGCCGTGGTGGAACAGGTAATGGGCGCCGATGTCCTTGCCGAGAAACCCGATCCCGCGATGCTCCTCGATCGGCTCCGGTCCGATCTCGCCGGGACAGGCGGTCAAGTACATCTTGCCCGCCAGACCATAGCCGGCGGTCTTCAGCGCCTTGGCCGCGATCAGGAAGCAGCTCATCGGTCCGCGATCACTGGCGATCGGGTAGCCGCGCAGCACGCCATCCTCCAGCCAGCAGCGCTCCCACTCCGGGTCAGCCAGGGTGGTGGGGCTATATTTGTGGACGTCGAGGTCGGGGTCGCGCGTCGGACTCTCGGTGTCGAGGTGGGCGGTGAACAGCAGGTTCTTGCCAAACCCTTTTGTGTTTTGGCCAAGCCCGCCATAGGTCCCGATGACGTTGAAGCGATCCTCGGTCGCCCCGACCTTGCGCGGCGAAAAGCCTTCGCGGGCCATCCAGTCGTGGACGAACTGTCCGGCCTCGCGTTCCTGGCCCGAGCGGCTGGGGATGTTGCCAAGCGTCAGGGCCAGCTCGGTCAGCTCGTCGGTGTCGATGGCGGCGGCGATGGCCTCGCGGTCGCCCCCCGTGATCGCTTGGGGCGTGGCCATCAGACGCTCCAGGCGGCGGCGACGCTGGCGGAGTCGGTCAGGATCGCGGTGTTCAGGTCCAGCATCTTCAGCGCCCCGGCATGCAGGTCGGGCTCGTAGGCCGCGCAGGCGTCGGCCGCGACGAACACGTGGTAATCGAGGTTGAAGGCGTCCTTGGCCGTGTCGGCGACACAGCACTCCGTGGTTAGGCCGGCGATGACCAGGGTATCGACATCCAGCGTCTTGAGCCGCGCATCGATCTCGGTGTCCCAGAATGGGCTGTAACGGGTCTTGCGGAAGATAGGTTCGCCCGGCTGGGGCTGAGGTCCGACGAAGGCGCTGCCCGGTGCGCCGGCCCGGCAGGGCGCGGGGCTGGCTTCGGGATCGTTGCCGCGCCGGCGCATCCGCTCGTCCCAGACATCCGAGTCGGTTTCGGGCGTGGTAAACAGGCCCACGAACACCACCGGGACGTCCGCCGCCCGCGCGGCCTCGGCCAGGCGCTGGGCCGCCGCCAAGGCCGCCGGCACGGTCGAAAGGTCCAGCCCCCACTGACCGCTGAGCCCTTCGGGCGAGGCGAAGTCGACCTGCATGTCGACGATCAGCAACGCCGTGCGTCCGGGTGCGATCCAATGCTCGAGGTTCATGCGAAGGCCGTCCGCAGGCTGGGCAGGATCTCGGAGCCGAACATCGCCAGGCCTTCCGCATAGTCGGGGAAGATGAGCATCAGTCCGTCCAATTCGCACTCGGTCATGAAGCTTTCGACTTGCTCGCGACAGGTGGCGGGCGAGCCGATCAGGGTCTCGGTCATGAACGCTCCCTGCTTATGGGCCGCGGCCTGCAGCTTGTCGGCCGGCACGCCCCAACTGGCCAGCATCGAGAGGATCGCCCCCATGTCCGCGCCCTCGGCGTAGCGCCGGGCCAGGGCTTCGGCGGCAGCGTCGCTCTCGGCGTGGATGATCGTGCACATGGCGTAGGTGCGAACCGTCTTCCCCAACTCGACGGCCAAGGCCTTGGCGCGACGCGAGGCGTCCAGGAGCTCGGCGCGGGAGCGTCCGCCAATGAAGCAGGCGTCGGCGTGGCGCACCGAAAACTGGAAGCCCCGGTCGGACATGCCCGCGCAGATCAGCTCCGGGCGCGGCTTTGACAACGGCTTGGGCTTGGACTGACAGTCCCGCATCGTGAAATGCTGGCCGGCGAAGTCGACGCTGTCCTCAAGCCACAGGCGCTTGACGATCGTCGTCCACTCCTCGGCCAGGGCGTAGCGGTCGTCGTGGGACAGCGAATCGTCCCAGGCGCTCATCTGGTCGAACTCGGCCTTGTAGGCCCCCGCGACGATGTTCAGCCCGGCCCTGCCGCCGCTGATATGGTCGAGCGTGGCGATCATCTTGGCCGCGACCGCCGGATTTTGCAGCAGCGGATGGACCGTGGCCCAGATGCGGACATTCGTCGTCGCCTCGGCGATGGCGGCCATCAGGGCCACCGACTCAAGCGAGGTCGCCCAGTGGTCGGTCTCGCCGCCGAAGCCGCGGAACTTGCCCATCGACATCACGAAATCCAGCCCTGCCTGGTCGGCGGCCACGGCGGCGGCGCGGTTCTGGGCGTAAAGGCCGTCGAGTACGGGCGTGGTCTTGGAGACGATCCAGCCGCCGTTGGCTACCGGCAGGAAGACGCCGAAATCCTTGTGGTGCGAGGGGCGCTGGAACATGCGGCGGATAATCACGCGCTTCGCCTCGCCGAACAACCGCACTTGACGTCGGGTCCTTCGACGCCATCTCCACGCGACTTCCCTGCGCCAGGACCCCACGCCGGAAAACAAAGGTCTTGGGCGAATGACAACGTGGGACTATCCATTCCCCAAATGCTCACCCAGACCGATGGCGTTTCCGCCGTCCCTCCCACCGAAAGCGCGGCTGAACGCGCCCGCAACCGCCGCCGCAAGCCGGTCCGGCGGCTGCGTTTCGCCCTGGCCGCGTTCGCGGTCAGCGTCGGCGTCGCCGTGGTCGCCCAGGCCGCGTGGAACAGCTTCGTCTCGAACAAGCTGCAGACCCAGGCCGCCGCCTCGCCGCTGGTGCTGGACAAGCCGCGCTTCACCGGCGTGCTCAAGGACGGCCGGCCGTTCCTGATCACGGCGACGAGCGCCGAGCGCGATCCCAAGGACCAGAACCTGGTGCGCCTGGTCTCGCCTGTCCTGGTGCGCGGCTACGGCCAGCCCAACGCCAGCCAGGCGGTGGCCAAGACCGGCCTTTATCGCGAGGCCGAGAACACCCTGCTGCTGACCGACGAGGTCAAGATCACCAGCGCCGAGGGCTATGACTTCGACGCCCCGCGCGCCCTGATCAACATGAAGACGGGCGAGGTCAGCGGCGACGCCGGCATCGCGGGCAGCGGCCCCAAGGGCAGCACGCAGGCCAACGCCTATAGCGTCACCGACAAGGGCGACCGGGTGAAGCTGCAGGGCCGCGTCCATACCCGGCTGGAGCGTCAGCGCTGACGTGGCCGCCGCCAAACGCGTCTGCTTTCTCTACATCGCGCAACACCACCAGGTCTGGCACAGCCTGTCGGTGGCCGTCGCCATGGCCAGACGCTGGCCGGCCATCAAGGTCGAGATCGCCGCGACCACGCCGGAGCTGCTCGACTACGTCTCCGGCCTGGTCGCCGAGCTGGGCGGCGCCGCGATCGAGCTCGTTTTGCTGCCGCCGGCCTGGCTGCGCCGACTCAGCAACGGCGCGCCGCCCAAGGCGCCGATGCTGATCGCCAACGCCCGACGCCTGGCGCGCTACGATGCGGTGATCACGCCTGAGCGCACCACAGCCCTGCTCCGACGCCTGGGCGTGCGCCATCCGCTGCTGGTCTACACTCAGCATGGCGCCGGCGACCGCGAAGGGCCGTTCGAACCGCGCCTGAAGGTCTTCGATCTGGTCATGGCCGCCGGCCGGAAGCAGCGTGACCGCATGCTGCAGGAGGGCTGGGTCACCGAAGACACCTGCGCCATGGTCGGCTATCCGAAGTTCGACCTGGTCGACGACCTGCCCCAGCGCGCGATCCCCCGGTTCGACCATCCCGGTCCGGTCGTGCTGTACAATCCCCACTTCCACGCCACGCTCGGCTCCTGGCCCAAGTGGGGCAAGCAGGTGCTGGAGTTCTTCGCGGCCAACGACCGCTACAACCTGATCTTCGCCCCGCACATCCGCCTGTTCGAGACCGCCTCGACCGAGGAGCGCGCCGCGTTCAAGGCCTTCGCCGAGCATCCGCGCATCCATGTCGACCTGGGCGGCCCGGCGGCGGCGGACATGACCTACACCAAGGCGGCAGACCTCTATCTGGGCGACGTCTCCAGCCAGATCTACGAGTTTCTGCGCACGCCCAAGCCGTGCCTGTTCCTCAACAGCAGCGACGCCTCCTGGTGCGGCGACCCCAGTTTCCACCATTGGCTCTATGGCCCCGTGCTGGCGAACATCGCCCGGCTGGGCGAGGCGCTCGACGAGGCCTTCGCCACCCACGACCACTACCGCGAAGCCCAGGTCTGGGGGATCGAGGAAACCTTCGACGTCAGCAACGTCCCCGCCTCGGTGCGCGCCGCCCGCGCCATTGTCGACAAGCTGGAGCGCGCCGCATGACGGACGCTCCCGCCGCTCCCCCTCCCAGCCCGCTGAAGCATGTGCTGGGCAACGCCGGCCAGCTGCTGAGCGGCCGTATCGTCAACGCGGTCGTCGGCCTGGCCTATATCGCCCTCACCGCCCGCAGCCTGGGCAAGGAGGCGATGGGCGTCGTGGTGCTGATCAACGCCTTCGCCCAGTTCCTGGGCGAGGTGGCGCACTTTCAGTCCTGGCAGACCCTGATCACCTACGGGACGACGCCGGCCCTGGAGAACGATCGACCCAAGTTCCACCAGGTGCTGCGCCTGTCGCTGCTGCTGGACGGGATCAGCGGCGTGCTGGGCGTGGTCCTCGGCGTGCTGGGCGCATGGTTCTTCTGGCGCGAGCTGGCCTGGCCGGCGGGCATGAGCGGCTATGGCGCGCTCTACGCTCTGTCGATCGGGGTGATGACCTCGGCCACGGGCGTGGGGCTGCTGCGCCTGTTCGACCGCTTCCGCTACCTGGCGGGCCAGCAGGCGGTCAGTTCGTTCGTCCGGATGATCGGCTGCGCGATCTGCGCCCTGGCCGGCGCCGAGATCCAGTGGTTCCTGGCGGCCTGGGCGGCCGGCACCTTCGTCTCGTTCTTCTACATCGCCGCCATCGCGGCCTGGGACCTCAACAAGCGCGGCCTGCTGAAGGGGTTCACGCTGATGGGCCCGACCAGCCAAGGCCTGCCGGGCGTCTGGCGCTTCGCCATGGCCACCAACTTCTCCAGCACCATCGACGTCGGCTTCACCCATGTGCTGACCCTGGTGGTCGGCGCCATGCTGGGTCCGGTGCAGGCCGCCTACTGGCGGATCGGCAAGCAGGTCGCCGACGGCATGGCCAAGCCCGCGCGCCTGATGGTGCCGGCCCTCTATCCCGAACTGGCCAAGATGCGCAGCCAGGGCGGCCAGCAGGCCATGACCAAGCTGGCCATGCAGATCGGCCTGATCGGCGGCGGCGCGGCCGCCGCCTTGCTGCTGGTCAGCCTGGTGGCCGGCAAGTGGATACTGGAGGTCGTGATGGGCAAGGCGTTCGGCGCGGCCGCCGGCGTGATGAACTGGCAGGTGGCCGCCGCAGCCATCGCTATCCTTTCGCTGCCCCTGGAGCCTATGCTGGTCTCCATGCGCGCCGCCGGCGCGGCCTTGGCCGTGCGCCTGGTGGTCGTTATCGCTTATCTCGCGGCCCTCGGACCGCTGATCAAGACCTTCGGCCTGACCGGCGCGGGCGCCGCCCTGGTTGCGTCCGCTTTGGCAATGGCCGTGGGCATGTATTTCATGGCGCGTCACAGGCTCGCCCGACTCGCGACGGAGGAAGGCTCCGCGCGCACCGACAAAGACGATGAAAGACTATCCTATGATCACCCCCACGGCGTCTGAGCGTACTGTCCGGTTCGCCGACTTCCCGACCCTGACCCAGGCCCTCGATTTCGCCGCGACCGGCGAGACCGGGGTCAACCTGTATTCGCTGCGCGGCGAACTGGTCGAGGCCCTTCCCTACGCCAAGCTGCGCGAGGACGCCGTCGTCCTGGCCCGTCGCCTGCTGGCCACGGGCGCCAAGGTCGGCGACAGCGTGGCCCTGCTGGCCGAGACCGACGCCGACTTCGTGCGCGCCTTCTTCGCCTGCCAGTACGCGGGCCTGCTGCCCGCGCCGATGGCCCTGCCGACGCCCCTGGGCGGCCGGGAGGCCTATATCGAGCAGATCAAGAACCTGGCCCAGTCGGCCAAGGCCAAGATCCTGATCGGCCCGAAAGGCCTGAAGGACTGGGCGGCCGAGATCGGCGAACGCGCCGGGCTGGACTTCGCTGGCGTCCTGGACGACCTGCCGGAAGACGGCGGGGCGGATCTGCCGACCATCACGCCGGAAGACCCCTGCTATCTGCAGTTCTCGTCGGGCAGCACCCGCACCCCGACGGGCGTTCTGGTGCGCCACAAGGCTCTGATGGCCAACTGCAAGGCGATCACCTACGACGGCCTTCAGGTGACGGCGTCTGACCGCGCGATCTCCTGGCTGCCGCTCTATCACGACATGGGCCTGATCGGCTTCCTGCTGAGCCCTCTGTCCTGCCAGATGTCTGTCGACCTGCTGCCCACCGGCGCCTTCGTGCGCCGTCCGCTGCTGTGGATCGACCTGATCGGCCGCAACAAGGCGACGATCGCCTACAGCCCGACCTTCGGCTACGAGCTGTGCGCCCGCCGCGTGCAGGGCCAGCCGCTGGACGCCTACGACCTCAGCCACTGGCGCAGCGCCGGTCTGGGCGGCGACATGATCCGCATGCCGCCGCTGAAGGCCTTCGTCGAGGCCTTCGAGCCCGCCGGCTTCTCGCCCAAGGCGTTCGTGGCCAGCTATGGCATGGCCGAGGCGACCCTGGCCCTCTCCATGGCTCCGCTGGGCAAGGGCCTGCGGGCCGAAACCCTGGATGTCGAGCGCCTGGAGCGTGACAACCTGGCCGTCGACGCGCCGGAGGGCTCCGAACGCGCCCGCGCCTTCGCCCGCTGCGGCCCGGCCCTGCCCGACCACTTCCTGGAGGTCCGCGACGAGAGCGGCGCGGTCCTGCCCGAGCGCGGCGTCGGTCGCATCTTCGCCAAGGGTCCCTCGGTGATGAGCGGCTACTTCGCCAATCCGGACGAGACCGCGCGCGTGCTCTCGGCCGATGGCTGGCTGGACACCGGCGACATCGGCTTCAAGATCGAGGGCGAGATCGTCATTACCGGTCGCGCCAAGGACCTGATCATCCTCAACGGCCGTAACATCTGGCCGCAGGACCTGGAATGGACCGCCGATCACGAGATCGACGGCCTGCGTAGCGGCGACGTCTGCGCGTTCTCGATCCCAGCCGAGCCGGAAGACCAGATCGTGGTTCTTGTCCAGGCGCGCGGCGGCGACGCCGATACTCGCGTCGCCCTTGTCGAGCAGGTCGCCACCCTGCTGCGCACCCGTCACGGGGTCGAGGCCAAGGTCAAGCTGGTCGGCGCCCACGCCCTGCCCCAGACCTCGTCGGGCAAGCTGAGCCGCTCGAAGGCCAAGACCGCCTATCTGGCCGGCGCCTACGGTGACTAAAGCCGTCGTCGCGGTCACCGGCGCCACGGGCTTTCTGGGCCGTCATCTGGTCCGCGCTCTGGCCCAGGACGGATGGACGCCCCGCGTGCTCGTGCGCCGCGACCCGATCCATCCGCTGTGGCGCGATATCGACCTCGAGGTCGTCGTCGGCGATCTGAAGACCCCTGGCGCGCTGGACCGCCTGTGCCGGGGCGCGGACGTCGTCATCCACGTCGCGGGCCTGATCAAGGCCGCTTCGCTGGACAGCTTCAACGTCGTCAATCGCGACGGGGCCCGCGCCGCCGCCAAGGCCGCTCAAGCCGCAGGCGCGCGGTTCATCCTCGTCTCCAGCCTGGCCGCGCGCGAGCCGCAACTCTCGAACTACGCCGCCAGCAAGCGCGCGGGCGAGGACGCGGTGCGGGAAATCAGCCCCAGCGCCCTCATCGTTCGGCCGCCGGCCATCTACGGTCCGGGCGACACCGAAACCCTGGGACTGTTCAAGATCGCGGCCCAAAGCCCGGTCCTGCCGGTGCTGTCGCCAGACTCGCGGATCGCCATGATCCACGTCCAGGACGCCGCGGCCAAGCTCGTCGCCTTCTGCCGCCGGCCCGTTTCGGGCCTCGTAGAACTCTCGGATGTGCGGCGCGACGGTTACACTTGGTCAGAAATCATGACCGCCGCGGGTCAGGTGATGAACCGAGGTCCCCGACTGGTCAGGTTGCCCGATAACGCGCTGCGGCTGGCTGGAATCCTAGCGGATGCTTGGTCTTTCGCCTCAAACAACCCCTCGGTGTTCGGTTTAGGCAAAGCTAGGGAGTTGCTTCACAACGATTGGTCCCTATCTAGCGCTCCGATGGCGGAGGGAGTACCCAGCGTGTTCGGCCTGATCGACGGCTTCTTGCACACCGTCGATTGGTATCGAGAACAGGGGTGGTTACCCAAAAACGTCGCCGCCTAGTTCAAATAGGGCGGAAATCTGACAGACTCGCCGTTACAGTAGTGTCACGGGTGGGGCTCCCGGAGGTTTGGTTTAGAATGGAAACGGTTACGGATCTCAGCTTGCGCGAGATCGGGGTGGCGGCGAGCAAGGTTCTGGGACGGCCCGTTGAGGTTCGTGCAGAGTCGCATATCGGCCGCGACCTCGCCGTGGATTCCCTGGCCCTGATGAACATCATCATGGAGCTCGAAGACACCTTCGACATCTCCATTCCTCTTGATCGCCTGGCCTCCGTCGAGACCGCTGGCGATCTTTCCAAACTGATCAACGATCTCCGGACTAGGGCTTAACTAATGGGGCTATTCGATAAGCACCTGGCCTATCGCGATGCGTACAAGGCCATCCAGAGCGCCGGCGCCGACCCGTTCAAGGTTCGCTTCGACGCCGTGACGTCGCCGACCGAGGGGGTCGTCGAGGGGCGTCCGACGATCCTGCTGGGCACCAACAACTATCTGGGCCTGACCTTCGACGAGGAGGCGATCGCCGCGTCGGTCAAAGCTGTGCAGGAACGCGGCACGGGCACCACCGGTTCCCGCATCGCCAACGGTTCGTTCGAGGCGCACGTCGAGCTCGAGCAGGAACTGGCCAAGTTCTACGGCCGCAAGCACGCCATGGTCTTCACGACCGGCTATCAGGCCAATCTAGGTGTGCTGTCGACCCTGGTCGGCCGCGGCGACCACCTGATCCTCGACGCCGACAGCCATGCCTCGATCTACGACGGCTCGCGTCTGGGCCACGCCGAGGTCATCCGCTTCCGCCACAACGACCCCGAGGATCTGGCCAAGCGCCTGCGCCGCCTGGGCGATGCGCCGGGCGAGCGCCTGATCGTGGTCGAGGGCGTCTATTCGATGATCGGCGACGTCGCGCCGCTGAAGGAAATCGCCGCCGTGAAGCGCGAGCTGGGCGGCTACCTGCTGGTCGACGAAGCCCACTCGATGGGCGTCCTGGGCGCCACCGGTCGCGGCCTGGCCGAAGCGGCCGGCGTGGAAGAGGATGTCGACTTCATCGTCGGCACCTTCTCCAAGAGCCTGGGCGCCATCGGCGGCTTCTGCGTCTCGGACATGGACGACTTCGACGTCATGCGCGTCGTCTGCCGTCCCTACATGTTCACCGCCTCGCTGCCGCCGGCCGTAGTCGCCTCGACCATCACCGCCCTGCGTCGCATGATCGAGCAGCCCGAGCTGCGCGACCGCCTGAACCACAACGCCAAGCGCCTTTACGACGGCCTGACCGCGATGGGCTTCCACACCGGCCCGACGGCCAGCCCGGTGGTCGCCACGACCATCCCGGACCAGGAACGCGCCATCGCCATGTGGAACGGCCTGCTGCAGGCCGGCGTCTACCTGAACCTGGCCCTGCCGCCCGCCACGCCGGACAGCCGTCCGCTGCTGCGCGCCAGCGTCAGCGCCGCGCACACCGACGAGCAGATCGACGCCGTCCTCAGCGCCTTCGCCGAAATCGGCGCGGCCCTGGGCGTCATCGAGCCCCTGAAGCGCGCTCGCGCCTAAGATTGCCGCATCGCTGAACGAAGGCGCCCGGGCTCGAGCCCGGGCGTTTTTGTTTGCGGCCTAGGTCGCCCGACGACGGCTCTTCCAGACCCGCAGCAACACCCCCGGCGCGGCCAGGATCGGATGGCGCTCACGCCACGGCGTGATCTCGACGGCGACGCCGGTGTGGCGCTCGATCTTCCAGGCGGCGTAGCGGGCCGCGCCCTGGAAGGTGAAGGAGGCCTTCATCAGCCGCGCGACGTTCAGCGGCTTGCCCAGCAGCTTGCGCGGCCGCCAAGCCCGGCGCACGCCGATCCGCTCGGCCTCGCCCATCGCCCTCCCCTCGTCATGCCATACGGCTTCCATGACGTGGTCGTAGCGTCGAGGGTCGAAGGTCAGGATCGAGACCTCGCGGCCAGCCTTCTCGACCCGCAGCTCGGCCTTATAGGTCTCGCGAAACAGCGCGGTCCAAAGCGCGTTCGGCGTCGCGCCAACAGGGCCGAGGGCCTGAGCGAAGCGGGCGGCCGTGCGGCAGGCGTCGGTCACGGCGTCGACCACCGCCTCGCGGGCGTCCTGTGCGGCCCAGATCAGCGCGCAAGGCTGCACGAACCGGGCCCAGATGGTGGTGTCCACCCCTGCCCCGCTAGCGGCGTGCTGGAACTGCGCCAGGGTCATGGACGCGACCTTGGCCCGCAGGACCTGCCCCTCGTGTTCCAGCTCGTGGTAGCTGACATCCGGCCACAGGATGCGCGTGAAAAACCCCCGCCAGCCGGCCGGCGGCCGCTCGGTCAGGACGTAGTAGTCGAGCACGCCAGACAGGTCACCCGTCCTCAGGATCGAGCCGTAGAACAGCACCGCCTGGGCGCTGGGAAAGAGCGTCGTCAGGTGCTCGGCGAAGGCGGTGATCGGCGCGGGGGTCGGCGTGGACAGCTCGGCCGCGACGAGGTCGCGAAGGCTGCTCATCCGACGAGGAATCGCAAGGACGGCCCCAGGCCGATGGTCAGGTCGCCGCCCTCATAGACTTCGCCGTCCAGCACGAACGGCGCGCCGCCGGCCAAGGCGATATGGCGCGGGTTGCGACGGCGATAGCCCAAGCCTTCCAGGGCCGGCTCGGCCCTGCCGCTCAGCACCATCGGCAGCGCCTTCAGCAGGCGGCGCGGCGGCGCGTCGACGTCCAGCAGCTTGAAGCCCTCGCGCGGCGGGCCGAAGGGCTTAAGACCGAACGGCAGGCGCTTCAGCGCCGTCGCCACGATGGCGAAGCGTTCGTCGCCGGGCTGGTCTTGGCCGTCGATGGCCAGCCTGGCCGTCACGCCTTCGCGCCACTCGTCCTTGGCCCCGCCGAACAGCGCGCCCCCGGCCGCGGTCAGGATGGTCACGGCGACGGCCAGGTTATGGAAAAAGCCGACCTTGTGGGCCTTTTGGGCCAGGTTCGTGGCCTTCACCATGGCCCCGACGCCGAAGAAGAAGCCTTGCAGGCACGGCCGACCGTCGGCCCAGCTGACCCGCAGCGGCGGCCGCTCCTTGATGCGCGGATCGGCCTGGCGGGCGGCGATCAGAACCTCTTCGAGCCGCCAGTCATTGGGCGCGCCGAGGTCGATGGCCAGAACGTTGGTCTTGCCCGACGGCAACACGGCCAGCAGGGGCAGGTTCTCGCCGAAGGTGTGCGGCAGCAGGCTGATGACGTCGCGCACCGTGCCGTCGCCGCCGTCGATGATCAGCAGGTCCAGGCCCTCGCGGGCGAAGGCCTCGAGATCGGCTCTCAGGGCGTCGCGGCCAAGGGGCTCGACCAGCCGCACGCCCGCGGGCGGCGGACCGGGCGGATGCTCCCGATTGCCGTGGCTCTTTGGATTGCGAACAACCCCGATGCGCGTCATTTCGACAGCCAAGACTGGATTGAGCCCCTCGGTGCGGCCAGACCCTGTAGAATCTGGACGGCGTGCACGATCAAGCACACCGCGGTCCAGATAGCCACCAAGGTGAAGCCGATGTCCGGCCGGCCCACCAGGGCGCAGGCCGTCAAGAGGATCAGGTTCGGGTTCCGGCGCGCCGTGATCAGACGGAAGAAGCTGTCGAACGGCCGCCAAGCGTGCACTTCCAGCTTGAAGAGGGCCAGGAAGATCCCCTCCTCCACGCGCTGCAGAACATAGCCGGCGATGACGATAGCCAGGCTCAGGCCCGCGTACGGGATCTCCTGGCCGACCGCGTAGACGCCGACGAACCAGGCCCACCACCAGAACGGCGGGTGCAGCAGGTCGATGCCATGGTCGAAGACATTGCCCCACTTGGACGAGGTCAGCGTCACACGGGCCAGCTTGCCGTCGACCGTGTCGAGGAAGGTCATGATCCAGGCGCAGACCAGGCCCCAGCCGAAGTGGCCGGTCCAGAACAGGTACATGGCCGTCAGCACGAGCAGGAAGCCGATGCCGGTCACCTGGTTCGGCGTCATCTTCGCCAGGGCGCACCAGCGGGTGACGACCCGGGCCGGCGCGGGCCAGACATACTTGGTGACGAGGTCGGTGACGCCCTTGTACGACCCCTGGAACAGGCGTTTTTCGACGGCGCGCACGGTCTCCGGCGTCAGCCGCTCCAGCACCGGCGGCTCGCGCTTGCGCAGGGCGCTGTTATAGGCCGAGCCCAGCTCCAGCGCGGTCAGGCGCGTCAGACGCGGATCCAGGCCAGAGGGATCCTGCCCCGCCGCCAGCGCTTCGCTGGCCGCGTAGCCCAGCTCGGCCGGCGCATGGACGGCCACCGCGCGACCGGAGTCATCGACCAGCACCGCGCCCTCGCGGCCCGCCAGAGCCTTGATCAGCGACTCGTCGAACACCCAGCCGGCGTCGACCGCCACCACGGCGTTCGACAGGTCGACGGCAGGCGTCTCGACTAGGCCCAGGCGACGATAGATGCGCGACAGGCGCTCGCGCGAGGTCATGCCCCAGATGCGCGCGCCGCTCTCGCCAACGCTCAGAGCCCGAGGTCCCGCAGGCGCGGGGTTTTGCATTTCACCAGCCAAAGACAGATATACCCCTTGAAACCCGCGCCGATTGATAAGCAGCTTCGGCTGCTTCGACCAGAACGACCCGAACTGTCTTGCCCATATATCGCATCGCTCACCTCTCCGACCCCCACCTTCCGCCGCCGCGAGGCGCGTTCGGATGGAAGGACGTGTTCACCAAGCGGCTGCTGAGCCGCATCGCCTGGCGCAAGAAGCGCAAGGTCCACCAGCCCGAAGTGCTGGCGGCCCTGGTCGCCGACCTGAAGGCCGCCGGCCCCGATCATGTGGTGATCAGCGGCGATCTCACCAACTTTGCTTCGCATACGGAGATCGCTGCGGCGACGAAGTGGCTGGAATCGTTGGGTCCCTCCAGCGCCTGCACCGTCAGCCCCGGCAATCACGACGCGCTCTCCGACAAGGGCAGAGCCGGCGCGGGCGGCGATGAACGCTTCGCGCCCTGGACGCCCTGGCTGGGCGACGCGGGCGAGGCCCACTTTCCGCAGGTCCGCCTGCGCGGCCCCGTGGCGATCTTCAACCTGTGCTCGGCCGTCCCGACCGCCCCGCATCTGGCCACGGGCCGCCTGGGCGAGGCGCAACTGCAGCGCCTGGACGCCGCCCTGGCCGATCCGGCCTACAGGGACCTCTTCCGCCTCGTCGTCCTGCACCACCCGCCGCAGAAGGGCGCGGTGTCGAAGCGCAAGTCGCTGGACGACCAGGAGGCCTTGCGCGCGGTGCTGGCCAGGCACGGCGCCGACCTGGTGCTGCACGGCCATGCCCACGAGTCCCTCGTAGGCTCGGTCCCCGGACCGAACGGGACGGCGATCCCGGTGCTGGGCGTCCCCTCGGCCTCGTCTGGGCGGCGGGGCCATTCCCCCGCCCGCTGGCATGTGATCGAAATCGAGACCAGGCCAAACGGCGGCCACAGCGCTCGCATCGTCGTGCGGGGCGTCGAGGCTGCTCAAGAAGGTCTGTCAGAGCTCGGCCGCTACAGCCTGGCCGACGTCGTTTAGCGCGGGTAGCGCACCTTGACCCGGATCGTGGTCTCGCCCGGTTTCACGCCGAACCGCACGGAGTCGAACGACGGGAACGCGAACCTGGTCGGCGCATCGTTCGAATAGCCGTAGCCTTCCAGCGGCATGCCCTGCGGGCCGCGGTCGAGATCCTTGTTGGCGTTGGCGTCGTGATAGACCTCCACCGCATAGGCGTCGCTGGGCGACGGCAGCCAGAAGCAGGCTTGGCTCATCGGCGCCGAGGTCTTGACCCGCGCCCGCTCCACTTTGCCGCGCGGGGCCAGGAAGCGGGTCGGGTCGCCTGGATAGACCGTGATCACCACCTCGCCGGCGTTCGAACGCAGCGCGCCGACCTGCACGTTCAGGCGCGTGCCGCTCTTGCGACCGACGCACTCCTTGTCCGTCAGGGGGCGGGCCACGCCTTCGGCCCGGGCGATCCCCGCCGTCGCGGACGCCAACACCATCGCGCCGACAAGAACGGAACATGCTTTCATCTAAAAGGCCGCATCCCTATTGTTACGTGCAGGCGAAATCAGCCTGAAGTTCCGGCTTTGTCATGACCAATCCTACAGCTCTGGCGTTCGGCTACCCCGGCTCCAAGATCGCGGAGACCGATCACTGGCTGATTCTCCTCCGTCCGAAGCAACCGACATTTGGGTCTTTGGTCCTGGTGTGCAAGGAAACGGTCCAGGCGTTCTCCGAGGTGAGTCCCGCCGCCTTCGCCGACCTGCAGGTCGCGGTGGCCGGCATTGAACGCCTGCTGAAGGCGCAAGTCGACTACGAGAAGATCAACTACCTGATGCTGATGATGGTCGACAAAGACGTCCACTTCCACGTGCTGCCCCGCTACGAGGGCGCGCGCGAGCATGAGGGTGCGAGCTTCCCCGACGCCGGCTGGCCCGCCGCCCCGGCCCTGGGCGCCGCCGTCGAGCTGTCGGCCGAGGGCGTCGAGCGCCTGGCGCAACGCTTCGCTCAAGCCTGGGTCCAGGCGTGAGCGCGAAAGAGCTGACCGTAGGCCCGGTGAGCCTGATCGACCGCTATCTGCTGCGCCTGCTGTTCTGGCCGCTGGTCGGATGCCTGGGCGTCACGGTCGTGGCCCTTTTGCTGGAGCGCGTCCTTCGCCTGCTGGACTCGCTGTCGCAGAGCAGCGCCCGCTTCGGCTACGTCGCCCAGCTGGCCGCCAATCTGGTGCCGCACTATCTGGGCCTGGCCCTGCCGGTCGCGTTCTTCGTGGCCCTGTTCATCGTCATCACCAAACTGTCGGACGGCTCCGAGATCGACGCTCTGCTCGCCAGCGGCCAGTCGCTGGAGCGCATCGCCGCCCCGTTCCTGGCCGTGGGCCTGTTCCTCAGCATCTTCAGCCTGATCGTGTTTGGCTATATGCAGCCCTACAGCCGCTACGCCTATCGCGCCGTCATGCACGCGGCGATCAACGCCGGCTGGAACGGTCGCCTGGCGGGCGGGGCCTTCATCGACGACAAGGGCTCGCTGCTGACCGCCGACAGCGCCGATCTAACCGGTCAGCGCCTGACCCGGGTCTTCATCCGGCGCATGGACGCGCGCGGCCATGAGGAAATCATCACCGCCGCCTCGGCCGACCTGAAGATGGATCCGGGCGGCAAGACCATCACCATGAACCTGAAGAGCGGCCGCCGCATCGCGCGCGACTCCGCTGGGGAATACCGCAACCTGGCTTTCGGCAGCCTGACCACCCAGACCCCCTTGAGCGCCGCGGCCGTGCTGCTGCGGGCGCGCGGCGGCGATGAGCGCGAGTTGACCCTGGGCGAGCTCTACCGCCAGTCCAAACTGCCCAATCCGGTCGTTCCCAAGGCCACGCTGCTCAGCGAACTCTATGGCCGACTGGCCCGCGCGGCGTTCCTGCCGTTCCTGCCGATGCTGGCCTTCCCGCTGGGCCTGGCCTCCAAGCGCGGCAATCGCGCCCCTGGGCTCATCATGGCGGGCATCCTGCTGCTGGCCTTCCAGCACTCGCTGCTGCTGGGCCAGAGCATGGCCTCGTCCGGCAAACTTCCGACCATCCCAGCCATCTGGGTTCCGTTCGCGATTTTCGCGGGGCTCGGCGTCTGGCTGTTCATGGGCAGCCGCACCCGTCCGGGCGACACGCCGGTCTCACGCACGGTGCGCCGCATCAACAAGGTGGTCACCCACGTGATCCACGCCCTGCCCCTGCCGAAGAAGCGACAAGCCGCATGATGCTGCAGCTCTACGTCCTGAAGACGGTCGCCACCCGGATCCTCGGCGCGGCCCTGATCCTGATGTCCATCCTGCAGATCCTGGATCTGCTGGACGTGACCGGCGACATCCTCGACCGGGGCCTGGGCATGGCGGGCGTGGCCTATTACGCCTTCATGCGCCTGCCGCGCCTGTTCGAGCAGGTCGCGCCGATCGCCGTGCTGGCCGGCGGCCTGTTCGCCTTTTCGGGGCTGGCCCGCGAGAGCGCCATCGTCGCCATGCGCGCCACCGGCATATCCGGCTATCGCATCATCGGCATGGCCATGCCAGCCGCCGTCTTCGTCATGCTGCTGGACGCCCTGTGCGGCCAGTACCTGGCCCCACGCGCCGACCCGGCCCTGGCCGACTGGTGGAAGAACACGACGCCCGTGGCTGAGCGCAAGGTCCCGCCCCCCCGCACCTTCCGCGCCGGCGCCGACCTCGTCATCGGCGCCACGGCCACCGCCGACGGGCGTGAGATCGACAACGTCACGATCTTCCGTCGCGACCCCAAGGGCATACTGGTAGAGAAGGTCGAGGCCCAGAAGGCGCTCTATGTCGACCATCGCTGGACCCTGGAACAGCCGAAGACCACCCGCTTCACCGGCGACCTGGCCCAGAGTTCGACCGCCGCCTCGACGACCTGGCCCGCCGCGCTGAAGCCGCGAGACGTCCAGAGCCTGTTCGGCGACGATGCGGTGCCCACCGCCGCCTCGGCCCGCCGCGCGCTGGAGAACGGCGGCTCCGACCGCCCCGAGAGCTTCTATCGCACCCACTTCCACGCGGCGTTCGCCGGCCCGTTCGTGGCGCTGGTCATGCTGTTGCTCAGCGCGCCCGTGGCGCTGGCCAACTTCCGCAGCGGCCAGGGGGCTGTGCTGCTGACGACCGGCCTGGGCGCCGGCCTGTTCTTCCTGGTGGCCAACGGCATGCTGACCGCCCTGGGCGAATCCGGCGCCCTGGCCCCGTTCCTGGCCGTCTGGGCCGCTCCCGCGATCTTCGGCGCCCTCGCCATCCGCGCATTCCTGGCCCTGGAGGGGTGATGCCTTTCGACTCCGCGAACGCCGACCTCACGGTCATACCGGTCAAGACGGCGCAGGAGCTGAAGCGATTCATCGCCCTGCCCGCCCGCCTGAACGCCAAGGATCCGAACTGGATCACGCCGCTGTTCATGGAGCGCACCGACGCCCTGACGCCGAAGACCAACCCCTTCTTCGCCCATGCCGAGGTGCAGCTGTTCCTGGCCACGCGGGGCGGCCGCGACGTGGGCAGGATCAGCGCCCAGATCGACCACCTGACGCCGCAGCCGACGCCGGGCCGCCTGGACGGACACTTCGGCATGATCGCCGCCGAGGATGACGCCGCGGTGTTCCAGGTGCTGTTCCGCGCCGCCGAGGACTGGCTGCGCGCGCGCGGCCGCACCCACGTGGTCGGCCCGTTCAACCTGTCGATCAACGAAGAAGTCGGCCTGCTGGTCGAGGGCTTCGACACGCCGCCGATGATCCTGATGGGTCACGACCCGGTCTATGCCGGCAAGCGCGTCGAGGAGCAGGGCTACGCCAAGGCCCAGGATCTGTTCGCCTATCGCGCCGACGAGAGCGGCGATATTCCCGAGATCGCCCAGCGCCGGGTCAAGCGCGGCCTGCCCGCGGGCGTGATTCTGCGTCAGCTGGACATGAAGCGCTATGACGCCGAGGTCCAGACTTTGACGGACATCCTCAACGACGCCTGGTCGGACAACTGGGGCTTCACCCCGACGACCGAGGCCGAGACCGCCCAGCTGGGCAAGGCGCTCAAGCAGGTGATCGACAAGCGCCTGATCTGGTTCGCCGAGATCGACGGCGAGGCCGCCGGCGTCGTGGTCTTCCTGCCCAACGTCAACGAGGCCATCGCCGACCTGGGCGGCAAGCTGCTGCCCTTCGGCTGGGCCAAGCTGCTGTGGCGGCTGAAGGTCAAGGGCGTGAAGTCGGCGCGCATCCCGCTGATGGGCGTGAAGAAGAAGTTCTCGTCCACCCAGCGCGGCCGCATGTTGCCGTTCTGGCTGATGAAGGCCAGCCGCGATATGGCGATGAGCCTCGGCTACAATCGCTACGAGATCTCTTGGGTGCTGGAAGCCAACAAGGCCATGACCCACATCGCCGAGAACGTCGGCGGCACGCACTACAAGACCTACCGCGTCTACGAGAAGGCCCTTTGAACCCGTTCAAGGTCCTGGTCCTGGCCGGGTCGCGCGGCGGCGAGGTCGATCCTGTCGCCGCCTATGCCGGCGTGGGCCACAAGGCGCTGATCACGCTGGAGGGCAAGACCCTTCTCAGCCGCGTGCTGGCTGCGGTCGAGGCCGCTGGACCAGAGATGGTCGGCGTCGCGGCCAATGACGAGGCGATCAAGGCGGCCCTGGCCGACGCCAAGGTCGTGGTGCTGCCCACCGCCTCGGGCCCCAGCCAGAGCGTCGAGAACGCGACGCATCAGCTGGGCTTTCCGCTGGTGGTGACCACGGTCGACCACGCCTTGCTGAAGCCCGAGTGGATCACCCAGTTCCTGGCCGACACGCCCGACTGGGCCGACGTCGCCGTGCTGCTGGCGGCCGAGGACCGCGTTCAGGCCGCCGCGCCGCAGACCAAGCGGACCTATCTGCGCTTCCAGGACGGCCGCTATTCGGGCTGCAACCTCTTCCTGTTGCGCAACGAGAACGCCCTCAACGTCGTCCACGTCTGGCGCAAGGTCGAGGCCATGCGCAAGCAGCCCTGGAAGATCGCCGCAATGCTAGGCCCCAGCTTCCTGATCCGCTATCTGCTGAACGGGCTGACCCTGGACGAGGCCGTGCTGAGGCTGGGCAAGCTGGCCAAGGTCAAGGCCGCCGCCGTCCGCGCCCACGACGGCCTGGCGGCGATCGACGTCGACAAGCCGTCGGATCTGGATCTGGTGCGGGAGCTGGTGGGCGAGACCTGAACAGCGAAACCTCGCCCTTCGACAAGCTCAGGGTGAGGTTTCTAATGAACCGCCGCAAAAAGTAGTCCTCATCCTGAGCTTGTCGAAGGACGAGGACGGCGCTCTCAGACCACTTCGGCTTCCTTCGCCGCCCACTCGGCGGTCAGCGCGCGGTTGTGGACCAGGTCTTCCGGGAAATCCATCTCGGCCCAATCCAGGCCCTGGATCGAGCGCACGCGGACCACGTCGTGGGCCTGGGCGATCTCGTTGATGACGCTGAGGTACCAGCGCTTCAGGCCTTCCGGCGTGCGCATGATCTTTTCCAGCGTCTCGATGAACAGGGCCGAGCCCTCGGCGTCGAAGCGCAGGAAGCCGATCGATTCCGCGTCGTACTCGGTGATGGTCTTGCCGATGGCGCGCAGGGCGTCGCCTTCGGTCAGCACCTTCATGTCGTCGCTATCGTAGACGCCGTCGTCCTTGCGATCGACCGTCACGGTGATCGGGCCGGCCGGCGCGCTGATCAGGCGTTCGGCGATGGCCGGCTCGAACAGGGTGTCGCCGTTGAGGATCATGAACGGGCCGCCGCGCATCTCCTCACGCGCCAGCCAGCAGGTCGCGAGGTTGTCGGTCACGCTGTAGAAGGGGTTGTAGAGCGTGCGAACGCTCATGCCCGGGAACCGCAGGCGCGCGACCTCGGCCTCGACGAGATCGGCGCGGAAGCCGGTGACGACCACCGCCTCGGTGACGCCCGCCTGATGCAGGTGACGCAGTTGCCACTCCAGAACGGTGCGGCCGGCCAGCTCGACCAGGCACTTGGGCCGGTCGTCGGTCAGGGGCGAAAGGCGCTTGCCCTGACCGGCGCTGAGAATAAGGGTCTTGACCGGCTGCATGACGTTTCGAGATCTCGCTGGAAATGGGGGCGGCTTGGCCCCTCTAGGAATCGCTGGACCGCCCACCTCGCGGCCACGGGCGCATAACTGAGCACGAACTCCCCTAACGGCAAGTGCGCTCGGCCCGCCAAAAACCCGTCATGACGTCGCGGCGCAACCCCTCCCCGTGCTTTTTCGCAAACCGCGTCAAACGGGTGACGGGTGATCGGTGACGGTCGGGTCGCGCCCACAGGCCGCGCGCGCGACGCGCCTCATGGTTCAGCTTGCGTTCAGCTTGACCTGAAGATTGTCCACTCGCCGACAGAAGCGCCCCTTTCGCAAACTGAACCATTCCACCATATGGCCATTGTCATACTCGAGATGGGCGGGGGCTCGGCGATGTAACGTAACGGAGGCGTCGTGCTGCTCGCGGAAAGAAACTTTCATCAGCCCGCAGAAGAAAATCCCGCCGAGGGCCTGCGTCTGGCGTTGTTCTCCGGGAACTACAATTACACGCGCGATGGCTCGAACCAGGCCCTCAATCGCCTCGCCGCCTACCTGATCAGCCAGGGCGCGACCGTTCGCGTCTACTCGCCCACCACCGACACACCGGCCTTCGAGCCGGCCGGCGAACTGGTGTCCGCGCCTTCGGTCGCGATCCCTGGGCGAGGCGAATACCGACTGGCCCTGGGCCTGAACCGAGCGCTGCGCGCCGACCTGGCCGATTTCCACCCGACCGCTGTCCACCTCTCCGCGCCCGACCTGCTGGGCAATCAGGCCGGCAAGTGGGGCCGCAAGATGGGCCTGCCCGTAGTGGCCAGCCTGCACACCCGGTTCGAGACCTATCTCTCCTACTACGGTCTCGACTGGCTGCGCCCCAGCGCCGAACGCTATCTGGACAGGTTCTATCGCGGCTGCGACCGCGTGCTGGCGCCCAATGCGCCGATCGCCGACCTGCTGCGCGAGCAGGGGCTGGGCGAGCGCGTGCGCGTCTGGGGTCGCGGCGTTGACCGCGATCGCTTTTCGCCGACCAAGCGCGACATGGACTGGCGCCGGTCGATGGGCATCGGCGACAACGAGATCGTCGTGGCGTTCCTGGGCCGTCTGGTCATGGAGAAGGGCCTGGACGTTCTCGCCGAGACCCTGGTCCGCCTCCGCGGCCAACCGATCCGCCCCCTGATCATCGGCGAAGGCCCCGCCCGCGCCTTCGTGGAGGGACGCCTGCCCGAGGCCATCCTGACCGGCCACCTGGACGGCGCCGAACTGGGCCGCGCGGTGTCCAGCGCCGACATTCTGTTCAACCCCAGCCTGACGGAAGCCTTCGGCAACGCCAGCCTGGAGGGCATGGCCGCGGGCCTGGCCGTGGTCTGCCCGCGCGCGCCCAGCACCAGCGCCCTGATCGCCGACGGCCAGGACGGCGTCCTGACCCCGCGCGCCGACGCCGAGGCCTATGCCGCCGCGATCCAGAGCCTGATTTCCGAGCCCCTGCGCCGCGTGCGCCTGGGCCGAGCCGCCCGCAAGTCCAGCGCCCGCTACGACTGGAACGCCATCTGCGCCGAGGTGCTGGCGGTCTATCGCGAACTGGGCGTCACCGCCGATCGCCGAGCCCGCTCGGCCGCATGACGAGCGATACGGGGGGAGCGACGAAGACCAAGCCTTCGCCATGGCGGGGCTGGCTGCTGACCATCGGGGTCGCCCTGCTGGCGATCCTGCTGGCGACGCACGGCGTCGGCGCGGTGCGCGAGATCCTGGCCCAGGTCGGCTGGCAGGCGGTGATCGTTATCGCCGCCCACCTGCCCGTCACCTTTCTGGCCACGGTCAGTTGGCAAGTCCTGCTGCCGCCTGATCGACGGCCGCCCCTGACTTTCCTGTTCCGCGTCAGGCTGATCAAGGAAGCCGTCAACGCCCTGCTCCCGGTAGCCCAGGTCGGCGGTGACGTCGTGCGCGCCAAGCTGTCGGCCCGCAACGGCCTGACCCTGGCGGAGTCCACCGCCAGCTGCATCGTCGACGTGCTGGCCGGCACCGTAGGGCTAGTGCTGTTCGTGCTGACCAGCCTGATCGTGGCGATGGTCACCCTGCACGACCCGCGCCTGGCCCAGGCGGGCCTGACCCTGGTCGCGATCGTTATGGGCATCGTCGCAAGCGCCTTCCTCGTCCAGAGGACGGGCCTGCATCGGCGGCTAGGACAGTTCTCTCAGCGCTGGACCGCCATCGCCGGCCGGGTTGGCGAACTGGGCGAGGCCTTCCGCGTCATCGGCCGCCAGCGCGGCAACCTGTTCGCCTCCTGGGCCTGGCACATGGCCGCCTGGATCGCCGGAGCGTTCGAGACCTATGTCTCGATGTGGGCCCTGGGGCTCAACCCCACCCTGCTTCAAGCCCTGATCGTCGAGGGCCTGGCCCAGACGGCCAAGGTCGTCGGCTTCGCCATCCCCGGCGCCCTGGGCGTGCAGGAAGGCGGCTATCTGCTGCTGGGCGGCGCGCTGGGCCTGACGCCGGACCAGGCCCTGGCCCTGTCGCTGCTGCGCCGCCTGCGTGAGCTGACCCTGGGCGTCATCGGCCTGGTGCTGTGGCGCACGACCCGCGCGCCGGCGGCCGAACCCGAGCCCCAGCCCGTGACGGCCTAAAGCCAGCCGTTGGAGCGTGCGATCCGGCCAGCCTCGACCCGGTTGGCCGCGCCCAGCTTCTGGGCCGCTTCCGACAGGTAGTTGCGGACCGTGCCGGGCGAGAGGTCCAATACGTCGGCGATGTCCTTGTTCGAGCGTCCTTCCTCGGCCAGGCGCAGGATCTCGCGCTCCCGGTCGGTCAGCGGATCGGGCTGGGCGTCCCACACCGCCTCGGACAGCTCGGGCGCGATGGCTCGGCCGCCAGCGGCGACGGTGCGGACGGCCGCGGCCAACACGCTGCTGGGACCGTCCTTGAGGAGATAGCCCTTCACCCCTGCGTCCATGGCTCGACGTAGATAGCCGGGCCGACCGAAGGTGGTGACGATCAGCACCCGGGTCGCCGATCCCTCCGCCTTCAGCCGCGCGGCGACGTCGATGCCGGTCAGGCTGGGCATCTCGATGTCGGAGATCAACACGTCCGGCTTCTCGGCCCTGACAAGTTCCAGGGCGACGGCGCCGTCGGGCGCGCGACCGACGACCTGGATGTCGCCCTCCATCTCGAGCAAGGCGCTGAGGGCGCCCAGCACCATCTTCTGGTCTTCGGCGATGACGACGCGGATCACGAGACGGTCTCCCCATTGGCGTTGCTCAGGGGCGCGGTGGCGACGAGTCGGGTCCCGGTCTTGCCGGACTTGATGTCCAGCGCCCCGCCGATCGCCGCCAGGCGCGCGCGCATGCCCTTCAGACCCGAACCCTCGACCAGTCGACCAGCACCCGGACCATCGTCGGCGATGGTGAGCGTCAGCGCCTTGGCGCTGGGCGCCAGCGTGATGTCGCAACGCTTGGCGCCGGCGTGGCGGATGACGTTGGTGACCCCTTCGCGCAGAGCCATGGCCAGCACGGTCTCCTGCGCCGGAAAGCCGTCAGTGGTCAGGGCCGAGATCTCGGCCTGGATGTCGGCGGCGGCCAGCGCCTGGCGGGCCTTGTCGATCTCGAACGCCAGGGAGGCGCCTCTCATGCCGACCACCGCCGTGCGCACCTCGGAGAGCGCCTCTCGGGCGGCGGCGGCGACGGCCTGCATCTCGCGCTCGGCGGCCTCGGCGTCCCGGCTGACCAGGCGCGCGGCCAGCTCGGCCTTCACGGCCACCAGGGTTAGGGTGTGGCCCAACAGGTCGTGCAGGTCGCGGGAGATCCGTTCGCGTTCGGCCGTCGTCGCCAGGGCCCGGACCTCCTCATGCGCGACGGCCAGTTCCTGGTTCTTCCGCTCGACGTCCATCTGCATGAGGGTGGCGAAGCCGGTGATGCCGCCGAACAACAAGCCCGAGGCCCAGATCGGCCAGACGTGGCGATAGAAGACCAGCCCCACCGCCAGAAGCACGATCTCCAGGGCGATCATCACCCGGATCGACATCCGCCGCGACGGCAGGCGCGAGGCGAACGACATGGCGTAGATCGTGTAGACGCTCCAGCCGGCGTGGAACGGCGAGAGAACCATGCCCAGCCCGTAGATCGACAGCACCTGCCACAGGACCGGACGGCCCCGCCTTTTCCAGATCGCCCAGAACAGGCCGATAAAGACCAGCAGGCCCGCGATCGAGGCGACCAGCTCCAGCGTCTCTGGCGGGCGATTGAGCCAGGAGATGAAGTAGAACGGCAGGTAGGAGAGGAAGATCAGGCTTCCGTTTCGCCGCATCCCGACCCCAGCGGTCGCCGCCGGGGTCGCATCCTTGCTTCGTGCTGCCTGATCCATGGCGGCGATGTCGCGCGGCAGGCTCGTCACGGTCAAGCCGATTGCCGCCGCCAGGCGGCCCAGGCTCCGATCATGGCGGCGATGCTGATCGCGGCCAGGATCGAGAGGTGGTGCGGAACGTCCGCCATCGGCTGCATGCCCGACAGCATCTGCGACAGCTGTCCCAGGTGATAGGACGGCGTGACCTCGGCGATGTCGCCGGCCCACTTCGGCATGATGCTGAGCGGCACCCACAGCCCCCCGAACAGGCTGAAGCTGAGGAACAGCAGGTTGGCCACGGCGGTGGCGCCTTGCGAGCCGAACCGCATGCCGATGTTCAGACCGATCAGGGCGAATGGGATAGCCGAGGCCAGGCCCAGGCCCAGGGTCGCCGCCCAGCGCCAGGGGACCATCGTCACGCCCCCGAACCGAGCCAGGGCGCCGAGGAGGCCGATCGAGACTCCGACCAGGACCAGGGCGGCGATCAGGCGGCCGGCCAGATAGCCCCCGGCGGGCAAAGGCGCGATCTGCTTCAGCTCGATCAGCTTGGCCTCGCGCTCGGCGGCGACGGCGGCGCCGAAACCGAACATGGCCGGGGCGATGGCGGCGAAGATCACATAGTTGGCCAGCATCATGTGGGCGATCTCCTCGCGCCCCTTGCTGAGACCAAGGCCCATCACCCCATAGAACAGCAGCGGCAGGGCCACGCTGGGAATGATGAACTGCGGGGTGCGCCAGGTGGAGACGATCTGGGCGCGGGCTTCACGGATGTAGACGAACAGGGTGTGCATCTCAGGCGACCTCAGTTTGGCCAAGGGGGGCTTGACGGGTTGAAGCCGGCGCGCCGGCCTGCACGAGACGGGTGACGGCGTCCTCCAGCGAGGCGCCAGCGACGGTCAGGTCATCGACGGTTTCGTCACGCGCCAGCAGCTCGCGCAGCGTGGCGGGCGCCGAGGTGGTCAGCAGCGTGACCCTGCCGCCGTCACGGCTGACGCCTGTGACCCGGGCCAGAGCCGACAACTCGGCGTCCGACAGGCGCGTGCGGCAGCGGATGGCGACGCCGGAGACCTGGCTCTTGATCGCTTCGGGCGAGCCGTCGGCGATGACCTGGCCGTGGTCGATGACCACGATGCGGTCGGCCAGGGCCTCGGCCTCGTCCAGGTGGTGGGTGGTGAGCAGTACGGCCGCGCCCCGGGCGATCTCGGCGCGGACGGCGGTCCACAGGCCGCGACGGGCGTCGATGTCCATGCCGGTGGTCGGCTCGTCCAACACCAGGAAGTCCGGGCGGCCGGCGATGGCCAGGGCGAACTGCACGCGGCGCTGCTGGCCGCCGGACAGCGCGCCGCAGCGGCGACGCTCCAGACCTTCGAGGCCGGCCAGGCGCAGGGTCTCCTCCAGCGGACGGGGCTTGCGATAGTAACCCCGGAACAGGTCGACCTGCTCGCGGACGGTCAGGGTGCGCGGCAGGCCGGCCTCCTGCAGCATGACCCCCATGCGGCCCCGGGCGGCGACGTCGCGCGGATCGCCGCCGAACAGGCTGGCGGTCCCGGCGTCGGGACGCAGGCGGCCGGTCAGCAGGGCGACGCTGGTGCTCTTGCCGGCCCCGTTCGGACCCAGCAGCGCGACGCACTGTCCAGGACGGATGTCGAGATCCAGGCCGTTCAGGGCCAGGGTCGCGCCCCGGCGCTTGACCACCTGGCGCAGCATGGCGATCGGTTCGGAAGTTGTGGGTGACATGGGTGGCTCCCTCGTTGTGAAGCCACCATGCCGCCGCCGGACGCCATCCATCAGTGCCGCACGTCACGGGCGCCACATGACAAACGTCACCCTTAAGTCATCCAAGGCCAGGTTTTCGCGGAGCCGCCTCGCCGCCCTCGCGTTTTGACAACGCGAGTATCCGTGAGGCAGCGTCATGATCAGCTCTTCGTTCCGCCGGGACACCATCACCCGCCCGATCTACCAGTGGGCCAAGGGCGTGCTGCCCGCCCTTTCGGAGACCGAGCGCGACGCGCTCGAGGCCGGCGACACCTGGTGGGATGCGAACCTGTTCACCGGCGATCCGGACTGGAACGAACTGCTCTCCTATCCCAAGCCGACGCTGAGCCCCGAGGAACAGGCGTTCTTCGATGGGCCGGTAAACGCCCTGTGCGCCATGCTCGACGACTGGCGCATGACCTGGGAGACGCGCGACCTGCCGCCCGAGGTCTGGGACTTTCTGAAGCGCGAGAAGTTCTTCGGCATGATCATCCCGCGGGAATTCGGGGGCCTGGGTTTCTCGGCCTTTGGTCACGCCGAGATCGTCCGCAGGATCGCCACCCGCTCGACCTCAGCGGCGGTGACGGCGATGGTGCCCAACTCCCTCGGTCCGGGCGAGTTGCTGGTGAAGTTCGGGACGAAGGAACAGCAGGACTACTGGCTGCCGCGCCTCGCCGACGGCCGCGAGGTGCCCGCCTTCGGCCTAACCAGTCCCGAGGCGGGCTCGGACGCCGGCGCCATGGTCGACGAGGGCGTGGTCGTTCGCGGAACGTGGAAAGGCGAGAGCGTCCTGGGCGTCCGTCTGAACTGGCACAAGCGCTACATCACGCTGGGTCCCGTCTGCACGGTCCTGGGCCTGGCCTTCAAGCTGCGCGACCCCGACCGCCTGCTGGGCGGTGAAGAGGACATCGGCATCACCTGCGCCCTGGTCCCGACCGACACTCCCGGGGTCAGCATCGGCCGCCGCCACCTACCGGCCTTCCAGACCTTCCAGAACGGCCCGAACTGGGGCGAGGACGTCTTCATCCCGCTGGACCTGATCATCGGCGGCGCCGAACGCGCCGGCCAGGGTTGGAAGATGCTGATGACCGCCCTGGCGGCAGGGCGCGGCATCTCCCTGCCCGCCATGGCCGGCGCGGCGGCGGCCTATAGCGCGCTGACCACCGGCGCCTACGCCCGGGTGCGCAGCCAGTTCGGCATCGCCATCGGCAAGTTCGAGGGCGTCCAGGAGCGCCTGGCCCGCATCGCCGGCAACGCCTACCTGGTCGACGGCGCACGGCGGCTGACCTGCGCCGGCCTCGATCTCGGCAAGCACCCGTCGGTCATCTCGGCGATGATGAAGTCCGGCGCGACCGAGCGGATGCGCGTGGTCGTCAACGACGCCATGGACGTCCACGGCGGCAAGGCGATCATGGAAGGCCCCCGCAACTACATGGGCAGCCAGTACCGCGCCCTGCCGGTCGGCATCACGGTCGAGGGCGCGAATATCCTGACCCGCAGCCTGATGGTGTTCGGCCAAGGCGCGATCCGCGCCCACCCCTACATGTTGCAAGAGATCCTGGCCCTGGGCGATCAGGACGAGGCCAAGGGCCTCGCGCAGTTCGACGAGACCTTCTGGAAGCATGTCGTCCACGCCCTGCGCAACGGCCTGCGCGCCACCGCCCGCGCCTGGACCGACGGCGCCCTGTCGCCCGCGCCGGACGCCGGTCGCGCCGCCCGCTTCTATCGCAAGCTGGGCCGCTACAGCGCCGCCTTCGCCCTGACCTCGGACATCGCCCTGCTAACGCTGGGCGGCGAGCTGAAGCGTAAGGAGATGTTGTCGGCGCGCCTGGGCGACATTCTTTCCGAGATGTACTTCCTGTCGGGCGCCCTGAAGCGTTGGGAGGACGACGGCCGGCCGGACGCCGACTTCCCGCTGCTGCAATGGTGCGCCGAAACCGCCTTCGCCACGATCGAGCAGCGGCTGGACGAAGTGTTCGCCAACCTGCCCAACCGCTTCGCGGGATGGTTGTTGCGCGCGGCGGTGCTGCCGTTCGGCGCACGCCGCAGGGGCCCGTCGGATCACGTCACCCGCGCCTGCGCCGACCTGATCCTGCACCCGTCCGCCACCCGTGACCGCCTGGTCGAGGGCGTCTATGTCGGCGGCAAGGACGAGGCGGTCGGCCAGTTGATCGACGCCTTCGAGCGCGTGGTCGCCACCCAGCCGATCCACGATCGGTTGAAGGACCAAGGCGTGCGCCACTGGAAGGACGGCCTGGCCAAGAACCTGCTGACCCCGGACGAGATCGCCGCCCTCAACGCCGCCGACCAGGCCATAGCGGCCGTGATCGCGGTCGATGACTTCGCGCCCGAGCAGCTCTCGCCCCGCCCAGCGGAAGCGGTCCAGCCCGCCAAGCGGCCCAAGCCGATCGCCGAGCCCTCGGTCGTCCCCGAGCCCCGCTCTTTCGGCGAGGGCTCGACGGCCTAGAAAGCGCGGCGGTACAACGTCAGGGACGACTCTCCGCGAGTCCCTGAAAGGTCGGCCGGTCCATGCATACGCAGAGAATCCTGGTGACCGGCGGCGCCGGCTTCGTCGGCTCGCATCTGTGCGACCGGCTGCTCGAGACCGGGGCCGAAGTCCTGTGCGTCGACAACTACTATACGGGCTCGCGCCAGAACGTGGCCCAGAACCTGACCAATCCGCGCTTCGAGCTGCTGCGCCATGACGTGACCATGCCGCTCTATGTCGAGGTCGACCAGATCTACAACCTGGCTTGCCCGGCCAGCCCCGTGCACTACCAGTTCGACCCCGTGCAGACGACCAAGACCAGCGTCCACGGGGCGATCAACATGCTGGGCCTGGCCAAGCGGGTGAAGGCCAGGATCCTGCAGGCCTCGACGTCGGAAGTGTACGGCGACCCCAGCATCCACCCGCAGGTCGAGAGCTACTGGGGCAACGTCAATCCGATCGGCATTCGCTCGTGCTACGACGAGGGCAAGCGCTGCGCCGAGACCCTGTTCTTCGACTACTGGCGCCAGCACAAGCTGCGCATCAAGGTGGCGCGGATCTTCAACACCTATGGGCCGCGAATGCACCCGAACGACGGGCGCGTGGTGTCGAATTTCATCGTCCAGGCGCTGAAGGGCGAGGACATCACCCTCTATGGCGACGGCGCCCAGACGCGTTCGTTCTGCTATGTCGACGACCTGGTCGACGGCCTGATCCGGCTGATGAACACGGGCGACGACGTGACCGGCCCGATCAATCTGGGCAATCCCGTCGAGTTCACGATGAGGCAGCTGGCCGAACTGGTCGTGGAACTGACCGGCAGCAAGTCGGGCCTGGTTCACCGCCCCCTGCCCTCAGACGACCCGCGCCAGCGCCAGCCCGACATCACCCTGGCCAATCAGGTGCTGGACTGGACTCCGACCGCCCCGCTGAAGGTCGGCCTGATGCGGACGATCGAGTATTTCGACGGGCTGCTGAAGGCGGCTTAGCAACTTCGGCTCCGCCGCTCCGTCGGACTTTCAGACCGACGTCGATGACGGCGCGGAACTTGTCCAAAGCGTACTGCTCGCCTATCAGCCGAGCATGATCCGTTCGGTGTTTCTGACCGCCCTGCTCGCCGCCGCCTCGACGCCGGCCCTCGCCCAGGCCCAGGAGGTCGAGGCCATTTCGGTCTGGGGCCGCCGGGCCAACGACCTCGGCCGCGCGACCTCGGCCAGCGAGGGCCGGATCAGCTATGCCGACTTCGCCGTGCGGCCGCTGCTGCGTCCAGGCGAGTTGATCGAGGCCGTGCCAGGCCTGGCCGCGACCCAGCACTCCGGCGCGGGCAAGGCCAACCAGTACTTCCTGCGCGGCTTCAACCTGGACCACGGCACCGACCTCTCGGCCTCGCTGGACGGCGTGCCGCTGAACCTGCCCAGTCACGGTCACGGCCAGGGCTACCTCGACCTCAATGTCCTGACGCCCGAGTTCGTCCACGACATCGGCTTCAAGAAGGGCCCCTACTCGGCCGAGAACGGCGACTTCGCCACCGCCGGCGCCGTGGCCTTCGAGACCGCCGACCACCTGCACGGCGACGGCCTGCAGGCCTGGGCTGGCGAGAACGACTATTACCGCGCCGTCGGCTCCAAGGCGCTGAGCCAGAACGTGCTGGTCGCCGCCGACCTGTCGACCGCGCGCGGCGCCTGGTCGACGCCAGAGGACCTGAAGAAGATCAACCTCCTGGGTCGCGCCCTGGTCGGGGGCTGGTCGATCACCGCCCTGGCCTACGACGCCGACTGGAACGCCACCGACCAGATCCCGCGCCGCGCGGTCGAGGATGGGCGGCTGGGCTATCTCGACGCGGTCGACAAGACCGACGGAGGGAGCACCTCGCGCTACATCCTGTCGGCCCGCCGCCGCGACCTGCTGCGCGGCCTGGACAGCGTGGTCTATGTCCAGCGCTACAAGCTCGATCTCTATTCGAACTTCACCTACTTCCTCGACGACCCGGTCCATGGCGACCAGTTCGAGCAGGTCGACCAGCGCTGGATCTATGGCGGGTCGCTGACCAAGCGCTGGACCTTGGGCGACGGCTGGAGCGCCCGCACGGGCGTCTCGGCCCGCGTCGACGACATCGGCAAGGTCGGCCTCTACCGCACCACGGCCCGGGTGCGCCGCGAGACGGTGCGCCAGGACGCGCTGACCGAATGGTCGACGGCGCTGTGGGGCGAGGCCTCCCGGTCCTTCGGCAAGCTGGACGCCACCTTCGGCCTGCGCGCCGACGCCATGGGCGCGGACGTCAAGGCCGGCGACCCGCGCAACGCCGGCGACGTCAGCGACCTGCTGGTCAGCCCCAAGCTGGCCCTGGCCTGGCGGGTGTCGAAGACGTTCGAACTCTATGCCGACGCCGGGCGCGGCTTCCACTCCAACGACGCGCGCGGGGCGGTGATCACGGTCGATCCGGTCACTGGCGATCCGGCCGAGCGCGCGCCGCTGTTGTCGCCGTCGGACGGCGCGGAATTGGGCCTGCGCTGGAAGCACGACGGCCTGACCCTGACGGCGGCCGCCTGGGCGCTGCACGTCGATTCCGAGCTCGTCTATGTCGGCGACGCCGGCTTCACCGAGGCCGCCGGCGCCACCCGGCGCAAGGGGATCGAGCTGTTGGCCGACTGGCGGCCGAACGCGCGCCTGAACCTGACGGCCTCCTATGCCGGGACCCACGCCCGCTTCACGAATGGCGAGCGCATCCCCAACGCCGTCAGTTCAGTGCTGAGCGCCGGCGCCAGCTGGAAGCTGGGCCAGGCCTCGACCCTGTCGCTCACCTGGCGACGCCTCGGCGCCGCGCCGCTGATCGAGGACGATTCCGTGCGCTCAAAGCCCACCAGCCTGGTCAATGCGCTGTTCGTGCAGGACTTCGGCAAGGCCAGCCTGATGCTCGAGGTCCTGAACCTGACCAACAGCCAGAAGGACGACATCGCCTATTCCTACGCCTCGCGCCTTCCCGGCGAGCCGGCGGACGGCGTGGACGACGTCCATTTCCACCCCGTGGAGCCCCGTGCCGCACGGCTCGGCATGAAGATAAATTTCTGACACACTACGGCGAAAATGGGGTGATTTTCTTCCGCGCCCTGCCAAGGTCGCGGCGGGGTTTAGTCAGGGTTCTGAGGGGCAGGATTTGTCAAAACGTTCTATCCGCTACGTCGTGGCCGGCGTGCTCGCCGCCGCGCTCGCTTCCACTGTCGCTCATGCCGACGCCATCAAACAGACCAAGGCGCCGTTCGACGACAAGTTCCGCCAGCTCGAGGGCGAAGACTGGCCGTCGCCGACCGACTACCGCAACGCGGCCGGCGCGCCGGGCTATCGCTACTGGCAGCAGAAGGTCGACTACGACGTCAACGTTCACCTGAACGAAGACACCAAGCTGCTGACCGGCAAGGAAACGATCAACTACAAGAACAACTCGCCGGACAACCTGCCCTATCTGTGGCTGTTGCTGGACCAGGACTACAAGCGCGACTCGATCAGCAAGCTGACCGAGACCGTCTCGGGCGACAACATCACCCTGGGCCAGGTGCGTCGCATCCAGCGCTTCAAGGACTGGGAAGGCGGCTTCACCATCAAGTCGGTGAAGGACGCCTCGGGCCGTCCGCTGAAGTTCACCGTCGTCGACACGCTGCTGCGCGTCGACCTGCCCACCGCCGTGCGCGGCAATGGCGGCGAGACCAAGATCACGATCGAATGGTCGCTGCCCATGGTCGAGAACAAGGTCGTCGGCGGCCGCAGCGGCTATGAGTGCTTCACTGGCAAGGGCGAAGACGGCAACTGCATCTACGAGGGCGCCCAGTGGTTCCCGCGTCTGGCCGTCTATTCGGACTATGAAGGCTGGCACAACAAGGCCTTCCTCGGTTCGGGCGAGTTCACCCTGGAGTTCGGCGACTACCGCGTCGCCCTGACCGTGCCGTCCGACCACGTGGTCTCGGCCACGGGCGTGCTGCAAAACCCGGCCGCCGTGCTCAGCGCCGCCCAGCGCGACCGCCTGACCAAGGCCCGCACCGCCGCCGAGCCCGTCTATGTCGTCACCCCCGAGGAGGCCCTGGCCGCCGAGAAGGGCAAGGCCACGACCGAGAAGACCTGGGTGTTCTCGGCGACCAACGTCCGCGACTTCGGCTGGGCCAGCTCGCGCAAGTTCGTCTGGGACGCCCTGGGCGTGAAGCAGGAGGGCGACGCCGCCCATCCGGTGGTCATGGCCATGTCGTTCTTCCCGAAGGAAGCGCGCCCGCTGTGGGACGCCTATTCGACCAAGTCGATCGCCCACACCCTGAAGGTCTATTCGGACTTCACCTTCGCCTATCCCTATCCGGTGGCCCAGTCGGTCAACGGCCCGGTCGGCGGCATGGAATATCCGATGATCTCCTTCAACGGCCCGCGGCCGACGAAGGACAAGAAGACGGGCGCCCTGACCTATACCGAGCGCGCCAAGTACGGCCTGATCGGCGTGGTCATCCACGAGGTCGGCCACAACTACTTCCCGATGATCGTCAACTCGGACGAGCGTCAGTGGACCTGGATGGACGAGGGCCTCAACAGCTTCCTCGAGTTCCAGGCCGAGATGCAGTGGGACAAGAAGTTCCCGTCGCGTCGCGGTGAGCCCAAGGACATCGTCGACTACATGGTCAGCCAGGACCAGGTGCCGCTGATGACCCAGTCTGACTCGGTCATCCAGTTCGGTCCGAACGGCTACACCAAGCCCGCCACCGCCCTGGTGATCCTGCGCGAGACGGTCATGGGCCGCGAGCTGTTCGACCGCGCCTTCAAGGAGTACGCCAACCGCTGGCGCTTCAAGCACCCGACCCCTTACGACTTCTTCCGCACCATGGAAGAGTCCTCGGGCGTCGACCTCGACTGGTTCTGGCGCGGCTGGTTCTACTCCACTGACCACGTCGACATCTCGCTGGACAAGATCGTCAAGGCGCGACTGGACAGCGGTGATCCCGACGCCGAGGCCGCCGTCCGCAAGGCCGCGCGCGGCATCGAGCCGGAATCGCGCACCGCCGCCAACAACAAGGCCCCGACCGTCGTCGACCGCGACCCCAAGGTTCGCGACTTCTACGACCAGACGGACGAGTTCGCCGTGTTCGACAGCGCCCGCAAGAAGGCCAAGTCGGCGCGTGAGGACATGACGCCGGAAGATCTGGCCGCCCAGGACTTCAAGGACAACCTCTACCGCTTCACCTTCCGCAACATCGGCGGTCTGGTGATGCCGGTGATCCTGAAGATGAACTTCGCCGACGGCACCAGCGAGACGGTCCGCATCCCGGCCGAGATCTGGCGCAAGAACTCCAAGCAGGTCACCTGGCAGTACGTCTCGCCCAAGGACCTGAAGGGCGCCGAGCTCGATCCGCTGTGGGAAACCGCCGACGCGGATCGCGGCAACAACGTCTATGACGGCGCCATCACGCCGACGACGCTGAAGATCATCAAGTTCCCCGAGATGGGCAGCCGCATGAAGGACGCCAATCTGAAGGTCGAGCCGGGTGGCCTCGCCACCTATCCCTCGGCCGAACCGAAGAAGGACGGCGACAAGAAGGACGAAGGTCCGAAGTGATCGCGCGCGCGGCCGTCCTGATCGCGGCGGCGGGCCTCGTGCTCGCCCCGCTCCCGGCGGCCGCGCATCGCGGCCACGGCGCGCTGAGCGTCGTGGCGATCGACGCCAAGTCCGGCGCGGTCACCGTCAGTCACCGGATTCCGACGCACGACGCCGAACCGGCCCTGGCGGTGATCGCTCCCGACGCCCAGACCAGCCTCGACGATCCTGACGCCATCGAGGCGCTGAAGACCTACATGCTGCGCACCTTCGCGGTGGCGGTGAACGACGCGCCGGTCGCCCTTACCCTGAAGGACATGACCCTGGGCGCGGACGAGGTCCGTTTCGAATATGCCGGCAAGATCGCCCCGGCCGACGTCGGCGCCGCCGTCGAGGTCCGGGCCGCGATGTTCGCCGATGTCTATGGCGATGAAGCCAACCAGGTGAACATCCGCCGCCTCGGCGTGACGCGCACCCTGGTGTTCAACGGCGCCGACGCCGCCACGCCCCAGACCCTGGACGCGGTAGATACGGCCCACTGACCGCCCTGACCAGGCCGACATGACAAACGTCACCCCGCGCGCCTGACGCCCGGCACTGCAACGCTTTGAGTCGTTCCGGCAAGGTCCTCGCAACAGAGGAGACCTTCCATGACCTTCACGACCCGCCGCGCGGCCCTGCTGGCCGCCACGGGCCTGGCCGCCCTCAGCACGGCCGCCGCCGCCCAGACCACGCCCCCTGCCCCGACGGCGCCCGCCCCGGCCAAGAAGGAGCAATCCACCCAGGTCCAGGGCGTGACCATCACCGCCCCCTCGGCCCAGGACATCAAGACCTCGATCGACCGCCGCAGCTACAGCCTGGGCAAGGACCTCCAGGCCACCACCGGCTCGGTCGCCGACGTGCTTCGCAACGTCCCCTCGGTGCAGGTCGATGTGCAGGGCAATGTCAGCCTGCGCGGCGATCCCAACGTCACCATCATGATCGACGGCAAGCCGTCCGGCATGTTCAAGGGCGACAACCGCGGCCAGGTGCTGCAGCAGATCCCCGCCAGCCAGTTCGAGCGCGTCGAGGTGATGACCAACCCCTCGGCCGCCTTCAGCCCCGAGGGCTCGGCCGGGATCATCAACCTGATCACCAAGCAGCAGCGCGGGGTCGGCACGACTGGCTCGGTCCGCGCCAACATGGGCACCGAAGGCCGCAAGAACGCCAGCATCAGCCTGGCTCGCAACACCAAGAAGCTGACCCTGTCGGCCGACGCCGGCTGGCGTCGCGACAAGGCCAAGGGCTCCATCGAGGACGACCGCTCGCGCCTGGACCCCGTCACGGGTCGCTACGCCGACAGCCATCAGAACGTCGGCTTCAACAGCCACGGCCAGTCCCACAACCTCCGCGCCGGCGTCGACTACGACCTCGACAAGCAGACCCGCCTCAGCGCCGAGGCCCGCTACAACGACACGTCCTACAGCTCCAAGTCCGGCTCGTCCTACGAGGGCAAGGACGTCAATGGCGCGCCCATCGTCCGCTATCAGCGCCTCAGCGACGGCAAGATGAAGAAGTCAGTGGGCGGCCTGTCCGGCGACCTGCGCCACAAGTTCTCCGGCGACGAGCATGAGTTCACCCTGCACACCAGCGTCGAGCGCACCCGCGACCGCCAGCTGACCGACGCCAACGGCTTCAACCAGCTGCCGGCCGTCTCGAACTATGTCGAGCACGTCAGCATCGGCGACGAACTGGTCCAGAGCCGCCTGAAGGCCGAGTACAAGCGTCCCCTGCCCGGCGGCGCCAAGCTTGTGGCGGGCTACGAGCTGCAGGTCGACAACAACGACTATGACAACTACGGCGCGCGCGGCCCGACGGGCGGCGCCCTGGCGGTCGATCCGGCCCTGACCAACCAGTTCAAGTACGACCAGGTCGTCCACGCGGTCTACGCGACCCTCAGCCGCCCGATCGGCGACCTGACCATCATGCCGGGCCTGCGGATCGAGGAGGTCACGGTCGACACCAACCAGGTCACCTCGAAGCTGAAGGACAGCTACGACTACCTGCGCGCCTATCCGTCGCTGCATGTGCAGTACAAGGTCGACGACACCCGACAGATCAACGCCAGCTACAGCCGCCGCATCCAGCGCCCGACGGCCCAGGACCTGAACCCGTACCGGATCTACCAGGACCCCTATAGCTACCGTCAGGGCGACCCGCGCCTGAAGCCGCAGACCACGGACTCGTTCGAGGTCGGCTACCAGCTGCGCAAGGGCTACAACTACTACCAGGGCACGCTCTACTACCGTGAGGCGCGCGACGGCGTCACCGACGTGGTCCGCGACATCGGCAACGGCGTGCTTCTGACCAGCAAGGCCAACCTGGCCAAGAGCCGCAGCGGCGGCCTGGAGCTGGTCGCCAACGCCCGCCTGACGCCCAAGATCTCGTACACGATCAGCGGCAACGCCTTCTGGAACGAGATCGGCGCCACGGACCTGGGCTTCCCGGACAAGCGCTCAGCCTGGACCGTGTCGGGCTACGCGGCCCTGAACGTGCAGGCGACGCCCAAGGACTTCCTGCAGATCAGCGGCTTCGCCACGGGCAAGCGCCTGACGCCGCAGGGCTACAAGGAGCCGACCGGCATGCTGCTGCTGGGCTACCGCCACAAGTTCAACGACCGCGTCTCCGGCGTGGTGACAGTGCAGGACGCGCTGAAGACCTTCGGCGACAAGCTGGTCATCGACACCCCGGCCCTGAAGGACCGCCGCGCCCTCGACCTGGACCTGCGGGCCATCTTCGTCGGCGTCACCTACAACTTCGGCGGAACCGGCGCCCCCGACCCGCGCCGCCGCCGCGAGCCGGCCTTCGACTTCCAGACCAGCCCCGGCGGCGCGGGCCCGCTATAGATCCCTGCCCAAACCCTGGGCGACAAATCGGCCGGCCCTGCGACAAATCCGTTGCAGCGGCCGGCCTCGTCCTGGAGCGAACGCTTCCTCTGGCCGACGCTCTATGGGCAAACCGTGGAAACCCTTGGCGATCAGCCGTTGGCTAGACGCCTGGATGCGCACTAAGCCCTTCGCCGTCACCTCATCCAATGCCGCAGAAGGACGCTAAATGGCGTCTATATTCGCGGCAAACCGGGTCGCGCTCTCCCGCCGCCACGCGACGAACCTAGCCAGCCCCTCGGCCAGCTTGACCTTGGGCTTGTAGCCGCACAGCGCCTGCAGCTTGTCGATATTGGCGAAGGTGGCCGGAACATCGCCGGGCTGCATCGGCAGGAAGACCTTCTTGGCCTCGATGCCCAGGGCGGCCTCGAGGGTCGAGATCATCTCCATCAGCCCGACAGGATCGTTGTCGCCGATATTGTAGACCTCGTGACCGCCCTGAGCCGGCGGGTGGTCGAGCACGCCGACGATGCCGTCGACGATGTCGTCGATATAGGTGAAGTCGCGGGCCATCCTGCCCTCGCCATAGACCTCGATCGCCTCGCCCTTCAGCATCTTCTCGGTGAAGCCGAAATAGGCCATGTCCGGCCGGCCCCACGGGCCATAGACGGTAAAGAACCGCAGGCCCGACTGGGGAAAGCCGTAAAGCTTGGCGTAGCTCTGGCTCAGCAGTTCGCACGAACGCTTCGTCGCCGCATACAGCGACACCGGGCTTTCGGCCGGGTCGCTCTCGCGGAAGCCGTCGCCGTTCAGCGGCCGGTCGCCATAGACGCTGGACGAGCTGGCGTAGACCAGGTGCTCCACCCCGGCGTGGCGACAGGCCTCCAGCACCGACAGGTGGCCCGCGAGATTGCTGCGCTCGTAGGCGAACGGGTTCTCGATCGAGTAGCGGACCCCGGCCTGGGCGGCCAGGTGGATCACCTGCTTCGCGCCCGAGGTCTTCACCAGTTCGGCGAAGGCCTCATGATCGGCGATGTCCATGCGGACCATGGTGAAGTCTTCGCGGCCGACCAGTCGCGCCGCCCGCGCTTCCTTCAAAGCCGGATCGTAGTAGGCGTTGAACACATCGACGCCAACCACCGCCTCGCCGCGATCAAGGAGGCGCTCGGCGACGTGGTAGCCCACGAAGCCCGCCGCGCCAGTGACGATGATCGGAGGCGCCATGGCTCAGCCTCGGCCGATACTGGCGTAGGTAAAGCCGTGCCGTACCATCTCCGCGGGCTTGTAGACATTGCGCAGGTCCACCACGACCGGGGCCTTCATCAGGAGCTTAACGCGGTCCAGATCCAGCGCCCGGAACTGGTCCCACTCGGTCAGGATGACCAGGGCGTCGGCGCCCTCGGCCGCCTCGTAGGCGCCGGTCTTGAAGTCGACGTCCCTGAGCATGTGGGCGGCTTCCTTCGCGCCTTCCGGATCGAAGGCCTGCACCTTGGCGCCCATGGCCTGCAAGGCCGGCAGGATGTCGAGGCTGGGGGCGTCGCGCATGTCGTCGGTGTTCGGCTTGAAGGTCACGCCCAGCACGCCGATCGTCTTGCCGGTCAGGTCCTCGGCGCCGATGGCGTGGGCCACCTTGGCGGCCATGGCCTTCTTGCGGGCGTCGTTGACCTCGACCGTGGTCTCGATCAGGCGGGTCGGGGCGCCGTATTGCTGAGCCGTGCGGACCAGGGCGATGGTGTCCTTCGGGAAGCAGCTGCCGCCGTAGCCAGGCCCAGCGTTCAGGAACTTGCCGCCGATCCGCTTGTCCAGACCGATGCCCTTGGCCACCTGCTGGACGTCGGCCCCGACCTTCTCGCAGAGGTCGGCCATCTCGTTGATGAAGGTGATCTTCATCGCCAGGAAGGCGTTGGCCGCGTACTTGATCAGCTCGCTGGTCCGGCGGCCGGTGAAGACGATCGGGGTCTCGTTGAGGCTCAAGGGGCGATAGAGCTCGCGCATCACCGCCTGGGCCCGCTCGTCCTCGGTGCCGACCACCACGCGGTCGGGACGCTTGAAGTCCTCGATCGCCGCGCCTTCGCGCAGGAACTCGGGGTTCGACACCACCGCGAACTGGGCGTTCGAATTGGTCTTGCGGATAATCGCCTCGACCTCGTCGCCGGTGCCGACCGGCACGGTCGACTTGGTGACCACCACCGTGAAGCCGTCGATCAGGCCGGCGATCTCCTCGGCGGCGGCGTAGACGTAGGAAAGGTCCGCATGGCCGTCGCCGCGCCGGGTGGGCGTCCCCACCGCGATGAACACCGCGTCGGCGTTCTTGATCGCCTGGGCGCCGTCCAGGGTGAAGGAGAGCCGCCCCTCACGGACATTGCGGGCCACCAGATCGTCCAGACCGGGCTCGAAGATCGGGATCTCGCCTTTGTGGAGGCGCTCTATCTTCGACGGGTCCTTGTCGATGCACGTCACCACGTGCCCGAAGTCGGCAAAGCACGCCCCCGACACCAGCCCCACATAACCCGTGCCAATCATCGCTACGCGCATAGATTCCCACCTGCTTGTTCCCGCTCAACCCACGGGACGAGAATTGCAAAGAAGCCTTTTCCACGCACGGGACGCCGAACGTTGGAGGCTTGCTAAATAACCGGATACTTCCACATTGCGACGACATTCTCGCTGTCGTGACAATGCACCTCTAGCGCTCAGGCCTCTGGTAGACATCTCCAGTATCAGCGGTCGCCACGCTTTCATCCAGCATGGCCAGAGCGCCTTTTGATCCGCGCCCGACCGGTGAGGCCGAGGCGGGCGCGGGAACGCAGGCGATTAGGAGACCCTCCCCTATCGCTGCGGCGCTGGACGAGGCCCTGCTGGCGCGTGCTGGGGCAGGCGCGGCAGGTTGCCGATCATGCCGTCCGGTCGCGCCTTGGCCAGCATGCGCTGATAGGCCGGCCGCGCCTCGATCCTGGCCTTCCAGGCGGCGACGTTGGGAAACCGCGCCTCGTCGACGAGATTGAGCGCCGTGGCGACGTTGAGGGGAAAAAACATCATGATGTCAGCGCCCGAGAAAGCCGCGCCGCCGAACCAGGCGTGCTTGCCCAGGAACTCGTCGGCGAACTGGACGACAGCCTCGGAATCCACCAGCCGCGAGCGCTCCTTGGGCGGCTGCGCCGTCCAGGCGCGGTAGTCGGAGAACAATCGCGCGGCCAGGCTGCCCTCGGCGAAGTGCATCCACATCAGGTAAGCGGGATAGTCCCGGCTCTCCAGGGCCGGTTGCAGCTTGCCTGGAGCGTGCCGGTTGAGGATCAGTTCGATGATCGCGCCGGACTCGACCAGAACCTGGTCGCCATAGGTCACCGTCGGCGCCATCGGCACCACGGGACTGAAGGCCCGGATCATCGCCATCGAGCCAGCGAGATCGCCACGCTTGAACTTCAGCTGGTACGGCAGTCCCAGCTCCTCCATCAGCCAGACGATCCGCTCAGACCGACGGCCTTCGAGGTGATAGATCGTCACCTCCGGCATCGGCGCGGCGGGCTTGGCGGCGGTTCTCGACGCCGCCAGCGCCAGGGGGGCGGCGATCAGGCCGGCGAGCGCGGCCAGCGAACCGCGACGTCCAATGCTCTGTCCCATCAGGGTCTCCTCATCTGTCATTGTTGTTGTGAGGGCTCCAAGGCCCCCTGCCCGGCGGCGGCGCGGGGCAAGCGCGCCGCCGCCGCGTACGACTTAGAAGGCCACGTCGAGGCTGACCCCGACCCGGCGGACCGAGTCCGGGCTGAAATACTGGACATAGCCGCCAGGATTGAGCGCCGTGACCGGCGAGGGCGTGATCTGCGCGGCGTAGCGCTTGTCGAGCAGGTTGCTGGCGTACAGCGCCACGCTCCAGGCCTTGTCGGGCGCCGAGACGCCCAGGCGACCGCCCAGCAGGCCGTAAGCCTTCTGGATCGTGCCAGGATCGCCGCTGATGGCGTAGTTGATGTCGCTCTGCCAGTTCCAGTTGGCCTGGAAGAAGCCTCGCAGATTGGCGCCGAGGGACCGTTCATAGGCCAGGCTGGCGCCGTAGACCCATTCGGGCACGCCGGCGATGCTCAGGCCCTTGGCGTTGAAGAAGCCGTCCAGCGAGGTGGGCGAGGCCGGCGGCGCGCTGCACGGGCCGCCCTGCGCGATCTTGGGCTGGCCGAAATAGCATTGCACGCCGTTGAAGTCGGCATAGCGGGCGTGGGTGTAGGCGCCGCCCGCCGTGAGGGTCAGGCCCGCCGCGAGCCGCGCCACCAGATTGGCCTCCACGCCCCGCGTCTTGATCTCCCCGGCGTTGGTGATCCGCGACGAATAGGTGGCGCTGGTCAGGTCCGAGACCTGGGCCTGGAAGTTCTTGATCCGCGTGCTGTAGACATCGGCGTTGAAGATCAGGCGACGATCCAGGAACGCGGCCTTGAAGCCGATCTCGTAGCTCGTTGGGATCTCCGGCTGGACCCTCTGGTCGGCGGCGGCCGTGGCGGCGCTGAGGCCACTGAAGCCCGGACCCTTGTAGCCCCGCGACACCGTCGCATAGAGCATCAGGTCGTCGGTGGCGTTGAAGCGCGGCCCGACGCGCCAGGAGAGGTTGGTGTTGTCGACCTCCTGGTGCAGGTCCAGCGTGACCGAGCCGGGGATGTAGACCGCGCCCGGCGTCGGAGCCCGGTGATAGTCCAGGGTGATCTCGTCGCGCGTGACGCGCGCCCCCGCGATCAGGTCCAGCTTCGGGGTGATGTGCAGCCCGACCTGGCCGAACCCAGCCAGGCTGGTCGAGTTGATGTCGTTGTAGGTCGAGGTCTCGAAGATCGTCCCCAGCGGTGCGCCCGGGATGATCGGAACCACCGCGCCGTTCGACGCCGGCACGATCCAGCTCAGCTGCCCGCGCTGACGGATCAGCGATGAGGCCTTGGAGTGGTAGAGATAGAGGCCGGCGACATAGTCGAACCGCTTTCCGATCGGCGAGGTCAGGCGCAGTTCCTGGCTCAGCCAGTCGGTCTTGCCCGCGCCGCCATTGACGTCGACATAGCTGACGGGCGTCAGGTCGCCGTCATAGAACGCCTCGCGCTTGACCGAGCGATAGGCGCTGATCGAGGTCAGGGTCAGCTCGCCGAGATCGTAGTCGACCTGCAGCGTGCCGCCCTGGGCGGTCGACTTGCCTTGCGACGGACCATTGGCGGCGACCTGCAGGTTCTTCGGACCGGCGACGATGCCGTAACGGGCGTTGGTGACCGCCGGCGCGTAGCCCGGCGTCACCTTGCGCCAGGTCGAAGAGCAGCAGAACGTGTCGTTGTCGGTGCGATCGGCCGAGAAATAGACGGTCAGGTCGTCATTGGGACGCCACAGCGCCTTCAGGGTCAGGGTGCTGACGTCCTGCGGATCGGTGAAGACATTGTCCTTGGCGACGTTGCGGATCAGCCCGTCACGTTCGTTGTGCGTGGCCACCAGGCGCAGGGCGAGCGTATCGCCCAGGGCCACGTTGCCGATGGCTTGCAGGATCCGTTCGCCGCGTTCTCCGTACTGCGCGTGCAGCTCCCCGCTGTTCTCGTTCAATCGGGGGCGCTTGGTGATGAAATGGATCAGGCCCGCCGAAGCGTTCTTGCCGAACAGCATGCCCTGCGGTCCGCGCAGGATCTCGACCCGCTCGATATCGGCGAGCGTGGCCAGGCTGGCCGGGTCGGCCAGCACCACGCCGTCGACAACGGTCGAGATGCTCTGCTCGATGCCGGCCGAGAAGCTGCTGGTGCCGACGCCTCGGACGGTCAGGCCCGAAGCGCTGCTGCTCAGGCTCTGCTTGAACCGGACGCTGGGGTCGATCAGGGACAGTTGCTGGGGCTGGGTGATGTTCATCGCCGCCAGCGCCTCGCCGCGCACGGCGGTGATGGCCAGCGGCACGTCCTGGACGTTCTCGGCGCGCTTTTGGGCCGTGACCGTGATCTCGTCGACGCTGACGGCGGCGTTGGCAGGGACCTGGGCGACTTGGGCCGCGGCGGCGGTGGCGCCGATCAGCATGGCGAACCCAAGCGAAGCGCCCAGCAGAAGCTCAGCCTTCAGGGCCCGCGGCGAGCGCGGTTGGATAGACATGGCGCGTTCCTTCCTTGAGCCGCTGAGCGGCTTCTTTTGTGATCTGGGACAGGCGCAGGCCGTCGGCGTCCGCTTGAGACGGACGGTCAAGCGCCAGGGGCGAAGCCGACCGGCTCACCGCTTCAGGAGATCAGCGTCCGAGCTCGGGACGCTTAAGTAACGGTATCGTCACTTAACTGATCTGGCAACGGGTTTCGAACAGCCGTTCGTCACGCCGTCGCGCTTGGCCGATCCGTAACGCGCGTCAGCCAGGCTTGCACGGCGGCGCAATCCTCCGGAACCGAAACGCCGATGAAGCGCCCAAAGTCCGCGGTGGTCTGGGCGATGATGTCGGCCATGCTGTAGGCGTCGCCCGCGATGAATTCCCGATCGGCCAATTCCGTGTCGAGCCAGCGATAGGCCCGTTCGACATGCGCGCGGTTCGACTCGCCGAAGTCGGTGAACTGGGTCAGCAGGCTGGCCGTCAGGGGATGGGTATGACGCCAGATGTGGGCGATCGGCATCATCAGCTGCAGCTCGATACGGCGGATCCACATGTCGATCACGGCCTGCTCCTTCGGCGACACGCCAAAGAGCGGCGGCGTGGGGTGCAGGCCTTCCAGATACCGGCAGATGCTGACGCTCTCGCTGAGATACGAACCGTCGTCCAGTTCAAGCACCGGGACCTGTCCCAGGGTGTTCTTCTCCAGAAAAGCGCTGGCCTTGTGGGCGCGCTCGCGCAGAGGCACCCGTTCCTGCTCCAGCGTCAGGCCCTTCTCGGCCAGGAAGATGCGCACCCGTCGCGGATTGGGCGCGGGATTGTCTTCGCCATAGAGCTTCACGTTCAGTCCTCCCGTCGGCGATCGCGCCGCGCACAGGGTCTGGACGCCCCGCGCGTTAAGTAACGGTATCGTCACTTAGTGCGCCAAGGCAAGCTCATTTCCGGATGAAGGACTAGGTGGTCTTGGCCGGGCGAGGTTCGCCGTATTTCTTCGCCAGGGCCTTGGCGCCGGCGACGACGGCCAGGGTGATAGCGTCGATCATGGCCTCGTCGTCGCCGTCGCGGGCGTCCAGAGCACCGGCGGTGCCCGCCACCATGAACCAGGCGTATTGCTTGGCCTGGCGAGGCGGCAGCCCGAACGCCTTTTGGAGACCCAGGGCCCACCCCTCCGCGTCGGCCTTGCGGTTGTTGCGGGCCCGCTCCGCCAAGGGGCCACAGTCCCTGACCAGGCGCATGAACAGCTCACCGCGTTCGTCGGCGCGACGGCACCAGTATTTCAGGGCGCCGCGGACCCAGTCCTCGAAACTGGACGTCGGCCCGACCTCGCTGGCCAAGCGCTCCACATAGATCTGGGTTTCACGGTCGAACAAAGCGGTCAGCAGGTCGTCGCGGTCGGTGAAATAGCGATAGCCCAGCGCCTTGGTGACGCCCGTCAGGTGCGCCACGCCATCCATCGTCACAGCCGCCACGCCGTGCTCGATGACGATCTGCGCGGCCGCATCGAGAAAGCGCTCACGGCGCTCCGCGCCCTTCAGTCGTGTCTGGGTCATGCCTGCCTCGAACCTGACTGTTAAATGGCGCGGGCGAAGCGTGACTGGCAAGCGTTTGCGGTGAGCGATCCCAGCCACCGCTACCTGCGTCGCCCCTCGCGGGATCGACTCGTAGCCAAACTTGAAGCTGACGAAATCGAAAGCGCGCATGTCGTTCAGCAGATTCACCGCATGCCCCATCATGCTCACCTGAACACGGTGGAGCTGAGTTTGGCCAAGGCCGTAGCTACGGACGGTTTGAACTTACCTGTTCATGTGGATTTGACTGGGGCCGACATAGACCGAGTTGCTGCGACGCTCGCGGAAGCGCTTGCCCAAAAGTAGACAGAACCCATTGCGTACCCCTCCTTTGTAACCTCCGCTTGCCGTATGGCCGTGTAGCGATCTCGCTGGACCGACCTGGACGGCTCGCGCCGATTTCGCGCTTTCAGGCCGGCCGGCTTTTACCCTTCGCCCGGCGTCAGCAAGGCGGCGTGGCGAGGCAGGGCGCTAGACGAAGACGCTACTCTTGATCATGAGGTTTTGGTGACCGTTTCAGCTCCTGCTGTCGGTTTGTCGCGGCTTCGCGCAGAGGTCCGCGCACGATCTTACCCAACGCGTTACGGGGGATTTCGGGCACCTCCATCAGCTGAACAGCCCATTTGAGGCTCATCTGTAGGCGCGCCTGAAGGACAGCGACATCAAGCTTGCCCTTCCGCACATAGGCCAGCCACGGCACTTCCAGGCCGAGTTCGTTGGGGATCGAGAAGGCCGCCGCATCCCGGACGCCAGTCACCGAGAGGGCCGCCTGCTCGAAGCGTGAGGGCAGAATCTTGTCGCCGCCGAGGTTCAAGAGGTCGTCCAGCCGTCCGAGAACCTTGAGGAGACCGGCAGGTGTGACCGTGCCGAGATCGCGCGGATAGAACCAGCCGTCCTTGAACGAGGCGCGCTCCGGATCGCCGGGACCGTCAAAGTAGCCGTCGACCACCTCGTCACCGCGCACCCGGACTTCGCCGACCGCGCCGGGCGGCAGGAGGTTGCCGTCCGCATCCAGGATTTCGACCTCGGCCCAGGGCTGGATGAAGCCGGCCCCGTCCTCGAACCCTTCCAGCATTTCGGCATGACCAATCGCTACGCTGCCGGTTTCCGTCGCGCCGTAGGTCACGATAATGTTGTCCGTCAGCAGCTCACGCGTCGCCTGCATCAGCGGAAGGGACAGGCTGCCGCCGGCGACGAAGAGCGCCAGACCGGGCGGGGCCTTGTAGCCCGGCGGCAGGCTTTCCAGCGCCATCTTCAGCTGGATCGGCGCCAGGATCAGCGCGTCGATCTCCATCGTGTCGAGGGTCTCGGCCCAGGTCTTGGCGGGATCGCGCTGGCAGAGCGCGCCGCCGACCATCCAAGCGGCCAGGCCCAGCATGAAGCCGCCGATCGAGCCAGGGCCGATCTCGGAGATCACGCGGGGCTTGGGCTTTGCGAAGACCTGGCTGACGCCGGAATGATTGATCCGCAGGTCCAGCATCGCCCGGTCCAGCATGATCATGCGGTTGACGCCGGTGGTCCCCGAGGTGACCACGATCCGCACGGCGTCGTCCGGGCGGCGCTGGCGCGGCGGCGCCGTGCGCGTTTCGGTCTTGGCCTCCTGCAGCCAAGCGTCGTCGATGACAGTGCTGGGCTTGGTCGCCGCGAAGCCGAGCGGACGGTCGCTGATGACCTGGTCAACGCCGAACTGGTCCAGGACCGCCTGGGTCGTCGGAATGCCGGCCAGCGCCATGGAGGTCGCACCCAGCTTCTCCACCGCCAGGGTCACCAGCCAGTGGGCGCCCAGGTGAGGGATGTCGATCAGGATGCGCCGGCCCGGCTCGATAACGTCGCTTAACTTGCCGGCGAAGCGATCGATCAGGTCGGCGAAGGCGCCGTAACTCCAACTCTGGTGTGGCAGCACGATTGCTGCTTCGTCGGGTACCCGACCTGCTTGGTAAGCGACAATCCGCTCGAACACTTGAAAATCCCGTACATACTGAAGCGCTGCCTATTGGAGGCATCTTCCGGGCAAATCAAGAGAACGACGGTATTATTCCCTTGCCGCGAAAGGGCATTTGGGGCATCGCACCCGGCGCTGACGGGTACTCGAGTTAAGTATGTGGGGGCTCTTCAGCGTCGCTCCTCAGTGACATTTGTTATTGCCAGTCAGGCGGGCCCTTCGGCGGCAACGCGCGCCGTCGCGCCGGTCGTGTCTCGGCGCTTGCTAGGGGGAGTGTCTCTTCCTCCGTTATTGGATTCTGCTTCGGTCATGCGTCGTTCCCTATTCGCCCAAACCGCTCTCCTGACTTTGACTTTCGCTTCCTTTGGCGGGGTAGCCCACGCCCAGGACGGCCGGGCGGTCGATGAGCTGATCGTCACGGCCCAGAAGCGTCCCGAAAACCGCCTTTCGGCTCCGATCGCGATCACCTCGTTCTCGCGCGACACCTTGAACGACCTGGGCGTCCAGGACGTGCGGGACATCGCGTCGCGGACGCCAGGCCTGGTGGTCCAGAGCCAGTCCCCTGCCAATTCCGGCTATGTGCTGCGCGGCGTCACCACCGACGACGGCGCGGCGACCGCCGAGCCCCGGGTGGCGGTGTTCCAGGATGGCGTCTCGATCGCCAAGCAGCGCGGGGCCTTCGTCGAGCTGTTCGACCTCGAGCGCGTGGAGGTCGCGCGCGGACCACAGACCACGCTGTTCGGCCGCGCCGCCCTGACCGGCGCGGTGCAGTATATCCAGAACAAGGCCGTGCTGGGCGCGCACGACGCTCGCCTGCGCCTTGAAGCCGGCGGTGACGGCTATCGCGTCGCCGAGGGTATGATCAACGCACCGATCGGCGAGACGCTGGCGGTGCGGGCCGCGGCTCGATACCGGGAAAAGGACGGCGACATCGAGAACCTGTTGGGCGGGCCGGCGCTGAACAGCGTCCAGACCGGCGCAGCGCGCTTCCTAGTCGCTTGGCGACCGTCGTCGGCGCTGCGCAGCGACCTGATCGTCAATGTCGAGCGGGACACGCCCGGCGGCCAGTCTACGAAGTCGCGCTCCTTCTATCCGTCGGATCCCGTAACCGGCCAGATCCTAGGCGATCTCAGCAGCTTCACCGGCGCGGCCCTGGCCTCGCCCAAGGGCTTCCAGGGCGACCGCCCGATGGGCCTGCGCCGCACCATCGCCGGCGTCACCTGGCTCACCGACTATGCGCCCGGCGGCGCTTGGTCGCTCTCGCAGAATCTGGCCTGGCGGCGGTTCACCGCCTCGGAAATCTACGACCTGGACGGCTTCAGCTTCCCGTTACTGGGTTCGCTCGACGCCTCGCGCTATCGGCAATACAGCAGCGAGACGCGCCTGAACTACGCGGGCGACCGGCTGAAGGGCTTCGTCGCCGCAAGCGCCTTCTTCGAGCGCGGGCAGCAGAGCGTCGACATCCAGATCGACGAGTTCCTGCTGCTGGACATCCTGACCAACCGCCTGGATCGCAACAATCCGGTGGTGGGGCCGCTGGCGGCATATCATTCGATTCCGGGAACGGCGGTGCTGCTGCAGGGCCTGGCTGCGGCCTCGGGCTTCACACTACCGGCTGATCAGGCCAACGCCATCGCCCGCAATCTGCAGACCGACCACGGCGAGGGCGGCGTCAACGGCATCACCGGCCAGAGCTATGACCTCTTCGGCGATCTGTCCTACGCGCTGACGGACAAGCTGACACTGTCGGCCGGTCTGCGATGGTCGGCGAGCCGGAAGACCACGGACTATCAATCCTGGACCCAAAGATCGACTGCGGCGGGCATACTGGGCGCGCTGGCCGCCACCGGCGCGGCGCGCAGCGGCCTGCTCGCCGCCCTGTCGGTCCCAGGCGCGGCCTCCATTCCCCAGTCGCCGAGCTACCCCCTGCCGGTCTTCGGCCTAGCCTATCAGCAGTCGGCGCTGGAAACGAACAAGAGCCGCGATAGCGGCGCCTCCTGGCGCGTCGCCGCCAGCTACGCCCTGGCGGACTCCGGAAGCCTCTACGCCAGCTACGCCCGCGGCCAACGCCCCGAGGTGGTGTCGCCCAATACGCCGAGGACGCCAGGCGGGGCCGTGGTCTTCAAGCGCGTTTCGCCCGAGACGCTCGACTCCCTGGAGATCGGCGCGAAGGGTCGCTTCTCGACCGTGGTTCTTGAAAGCGCCGCCTACGCTTATCGCTACCGCCACTTCCAGACGACGGTGCAGCAGGGCACGCAGTTCTTCACCGACGACGCGGGCCGAGCGGACGCCTATGGCGCGGAGTTCCAGGCGCGCTGGACACTGGCGACCTGGGTGGATCTGCACGCCACCTATGCCTATGCGCACGCCCGCTTCCAGACCGGGCTCTACCAGGGCAACCACCTGCGGCTCGCGCCGGATCACACGGTCTCGCTCGACAGTACGGTAAGCTGGCCACTGGCGGGCGGGACCCTGGCCTTCGCACCGTCCTGGAGCTGGCGCTCCCATACCTATTTCAACGACGACAACGACAACCCGGCGCTGCAAACCGGGACCTTCGTCCCCGTGTTCCGCCGCGACAAGACGCAGGACAGCTACGGCCTGCTGGACGCGCGCCTGCGGTGGATCGCGCCCGGTCGCAACTGGTCGATGGAGCTTTTTGGCCGCAACCTGCTGGACCGCCACTATCTGAGGGACGCCGGCAATTCCGGCGACGATTTCGGCTTGCCGACCTACGTGCCGGGAGAAAGCCGCCTAGTCGGGATTGCCATGACGGTGCGCCCGGGCGCGCGCCGGGTCTAGCGCCTGGTCCGGCGGTCCGACCTCGTCCTATAACAAGCTCAGGCGAGGACGGCTGGTGTCTGCTTGCCGCGCGTCTATGTCCTTCATTGTCGACCCGGCCAGCTGGCTGCCGCCGGTGACGATGGCGCGCCGGCCAGGGCGACGACACCGGTCGGCTTGCCGGCGGTTACCACCATCGACAGCGACAGGCCCGTGGCGATCGGGTTTGAACTTGCCGGCATCGTTCGGGGTGTCCTTGGCGGCTTCAGCGGCCTGAGAAGCGATCAACGCGGCCCCACCGGAGCCTTAAAGTCCGCAATTAAGCGGGATGACAATGATGGCGATGGGTAGCCTTTACGGTGAGCCGGTGATTGGTCCACTCCAATCAAGGCGCCGAGCGACAGATAGAGCTACGCTCCCCCTTACCCACGGTACGATGGCGCAAAATTCCGAGTTGCGGCCCCGCCGACGCTCCTGTATCGAACGCCCTCCCCCGCCGACGTGATTTGCGTCGTCGACCCGGATGGCCCGGTGGCGGAGTGGTGACGCAGCGGACTGCAAATCCGTGCACCCCGGTTCGATTCCGGGCCGGGCCTCCAACACTCTTCCCACGCTGAACCATCACAACGCACGCTGCAGGTTTTGCTCGTCGGGTTAGGCCGACGCTGCTTTCAACCGCTTCGAGGAGAAGGCGCTAGACAGCCAAGCTCTCAAGACCGGGTCCAGCCAGCGGCCCAGTGCATATGCGAGAATAAGCTGCGCGACAAAAAACGCGCCGAGATACCTCAATGGACAAGCAGAGCATTGAAAACTCAACTTGCTGAAAGACTAGCTCCCCCCCAGCTCACAACGAAAAGCGCAATCTCGTCATAGTGAGAGCCGGGCCAAACAGCCTTCATCAGGGCTGGCAGCCCAGCGACGACGACAACTTCGACCTTTTGGTCGAAGCCTATCATCGGGACGTGATCGACGACGGCTCTAGCCATATTAGGCACCTGTTCGTGGCAGGGAAGAAAGTTTCCGGCTGGAGCCAGATTCTGACAGATCATCCCGACATCTTGGATCGGTATGACCAGGTTGCATTCATCGACGACGACATCGAGACTTCGGCGGCTGCCATCTCGAGATGCTTTTCTGTCGGGCAAGATTGGGACCTGCACATCTGGCAGCCAGCGCTGTCCGCCGACTCCTATGTCACCTATGCCGCCTCGATCACAAACCCGGACCTAGACCTGCGGTTTTGCAACTATATCGAGATGATGTGCCCGTTCTTCAAATCCGCAGAACTAAGACGCGCGGCGCCGCTTTTCACGATGGGCTTCGAATCAGGCATCGATCTAATCTGGTGCAGCTTGGCAGAGGAGGCTGGCGGGCGCTGCGCCATCGTAGACTGCTGCGTCGTCAAGCACACCCGACCGGTTGGTGAGCTCAAGCATCTCAACGGCTTCATCGGGCGGACTTACGAATCCGACATTTATGAATGCCTCGACCTGTTTGGTGTGCGTTGGCCGTCCTGGGTGGCATCTGGCGCCGTTAATCGCAGCGGCCAGACCATATCGTCCAAGTTAGCGCTGACCATCCACGCGGCGCGGCCGCTGCTTAGCCTATTGTCCGCGCCACGCGGGACCCGTCGATATCGCCTCAAGGCCGCGATGGACCACATTCGTCATCAGGTAACGCGCCCGGCCTACTTCGGAAGCAACGTCACCGAGAAATTGGCGGCTCTTTAGGCCTCCGCCTAAGGCACGATCGCGGCGCTATGGCCGTCAGGCCGACGCTGTCCAGCCTAAGATCACGGTCACTGCCGGCGCCGTTCAGCTTTCCCCCGCGCACCGCCTCGCCCCCACCCTGGGTCGACGTGGTGGGAACCATCCAGCGGTCCGCGCCCACCAACGAGTAGCTATGCGTTGGCAGGTTTCGTCGCTTCGACCCTTTGCGGGCCTGCTGAAGCCGCACACACCAAACTAAGCGCTACCTTGGCAACAACCAACGTCCGCCGAATTTAGCGAGATCGTCAATATTCAAATTCATCAACAAAAACTAACTTTCCAGCCAAGGCCGAAAAAATGCCCGCATGCGACAATTCGCGCGAACACTTTACTTAAATCAATACTTTCTGAATACGATATTTACCATAGATATTTCCGTGCATTTCACAAAACTGGCGCACCAATATGAGCGAAAAACCCGCTTAAACCGTCTGCGCACTAGATAAACTCAAGCACAGACGCCAATCTCAAAGTATTGAGGACTCCGTCGTGCCAGACCTCTCCGGTTACAAGCTCTCGTTCGACGAAGAGTTTAACTCGCGCAGCATCGGCCAACCCGGTACGGGCCACGTGTGGTCGGACATCCGCCCCGAGTGGCGCCTGAACGCCAGTGCGGATATTGGGTTCGGGGACTCTGCGTTTGTTGATCCCAGTTCGGGCATTGACCCGTTCGCCGTGAAAGACGGCAAGCTGTCGATCACCGCCGCGCGGGCGCCGTCGTCGATCGTGGGCCCCGGCTCCTGGGCCTCCGGCCTCATAACCACGAAGGATACGTTCGCTCAGAAGTACGGCTACTTCGAGATGCGCGCGGAGTTTCCGACCGACAAGGGTGTTTGGCCGGCATTCTGGCTGCTTCCCGCCAACGGCGGCTGGCCACCCGAGATTGACGTCGTCGAGGCCTATGGCACCAGCGACCTGTATAGCTACCTGCACACGACCGACAAGACGCACGAAGCCCAGTACTGGAGCCGTCAGACGACGATGCTCTCGGGCTATCACACCTATGGGGTTCTATGGACCAAGGACACCATCTCTTTCTGGTATGACGGCAAGCAGGTCGGAAGCTTCGCCACGCCGGCGGATATGAACCAGCCGATGTACATGCTGATCGATCTGGCCATGAAGAAGCCCGTAGACGGCATGACTGACGCGCCGAAGACGATGAACATCGACTATGTCCGCGCCTATTCTCTTGATAGCGATGCTAAGGCCGTGAGCCTGGACCATATCTCTTCGCCCGACGGCAACGACACGTCGAATCTCTTGGGCGCGACGTCCTACATCGCCCCCATAGTTGTCGCGCCACCAGCGACGACCTCGCCGACCGCACCGGTCATCACAGCCCCGGTCACGCCACCGTCCACCGTGACAGTCACAACGCCAGCGACCGCGACGCCAGCCCCCGCGCCAAGCACGCCGACGACCAAGACCGTCACCGGAGCCGCCACCGCCGACACCTTCAAGGCCGTTAGCGGCGAGACGCACTATGATGGCGGCCTCGGGCACGACACGCTATCCTACGCCAAGGCGTCCTCAAGCTACTCGATCAAGGCGAATGCCGACGGCAGTTGGTCGGTGACAAGCGCTGATAGCCGCGACATCGTCACCAACATCGAAACGCTGTCGTTCAGCGACCGCTCGGTCGAACTGGTCGACAGCCGCGTGGCTACGGCCATGAACAACATCCTTCGCATCGCGCCGCTCAGCACGCAGGCTCAGGCGACGACGAAGGTGTTGGCGGCCGATATGGCGGCCGGCGGGACGCTGGACAGCGCGATGGCCCAGGTGACGAAGGCGGCGGCGGCAACGACCGAGGTCGCGGTTCTGAGCTACCAGTTCTTCACCGGCAAGACCCCCACCGCCGCAGGCATGGACTATCTAATCGCGCCCACGGGGCCGAACGCCAATAACCTCAGCAGCGAATACTACAGCGCGCTCAACGTTGAAAATCGCTACATCAGTTTCGCAATCAACCTGGGCACCCAGGGCGAAGGTCAGGCGACGTTCGCCAAGACCTACGGCGAACTGACGCTGCTTGAGGCCACCAAGCTGGCATACGCCAAGGTGTTTGGCATGACGCCCAGCGACGAGAAGGCCCACCTCCTGCTCGATACGGTGGTCGGCCCGAATGGGATGACCCGCGCCGAATATTTCGGCGAATGGGCCCACGACTCCACCGACGGTCAGGGCGCCAAAGCCGCCATGGTCGGCTGGCTTCTGGCCGAAGCGGCCTCTGCCGATATCGGCGTCTACGCCAAGTCGGCTGAAGCGTTTTTCACCGATCAGATGACGTACGGAGTGCATAGCGTCGATCTCGTAGGCGTCTATGGAAAGGTCGACCACTAGCAACCTTCGCACCCTTCTGCTTGATCGCATCCACCGGCATCGCGATCGGGCAACCACGCTCCCGCACATCCATCTCAGCGCATTTTGACGCCCCCCCCCACCCCAGGTTGCCCGCTCGCCGCGAGGAGGACGCCTGGCCGATTTCAGCCTTTTCGTTGCTGGGGGACAGGCGGGCGGTGTGCAGCGCCATTTGCCTGCGCAGACCCCGCACGCTAGGTGCGAAGTACTCGCGCGAGATATCGAGCCGAAGGCTTTTCAACCCAGGCGTAGGACAACTCCGCGACGGCGATGGTTAGCGGCAAGGCGCAGATGAAGACCAGGGATTTGCCGATGAGGCCGGCGGCATTTGCGCCCAAGCCAAGACCAACGACGCCCCCGACCAGGAACATGCATGCCTTCACTGCGGCGAAATGGAACAGGTAGCCGGAATACGAGCTACGACCGCTTCGTTGGAAGAACTTTACCTCTAGCAGACGATCCAGAGGCTTGAGGCCCCCGATATGCGCCAACGCCACTAAGCCGGCGCTCACCACGATTATAGGCAAGTAAATAAGGGCTTCGCGATACTGACCGACAATTGAACCACTGATGATGTCGTGCAGCATTGAACCGCCGCTGCGCGAAAGAACAATGTGATTGATGCCGACATAGACCCCACAGTAGATAATCAGTCCCAGGAGCCCGATCGCCAAGATTGTGAGAGCTCCATAGGTCCTGATCCGCGCCTGTAGATCGCCAGCAAGGCGCCGGCGCAGAAGCCGTCCATCTGACACAGGACATTGTAAAAATTCACCTTGTTAGGCTCCCATGCCACCAACCCACTATGAGCTGCGAAGGATACACCCAATCTCAGGAATACGGATACGAGCGCCAAAGCACCCAACGCCAAAACTAGACTACGGCGCTTAAGCAATGTGAGCAGTCCACCGGCGATCGCATAAAACTGCATCTCCGATGAGATTGACCAGAGATGACTCAGCGGAAAGTTTGGCGTCCACACCTCATGAGAGATGCTGTAAAAATTGTAGTAAAATAGAATAATCGCCGACCAATGACTGAGAGACAATTCTATGAAATCAACCGCCTGCAACGCGACAGCGATTAAAACAAGCAAGGCGTAAGCCGGCAGGATTCGCGCAGCCCGTCGCGCATAGAACTTCCGCAATTCTGAGGCGGCGCCTTGCGCCAACGGCCGGTCCAACACCGAACTGGCGACGACGAAGCCCGAAATAACAAAGAAGAGCCAGACGCCCATCCAACCGAAGGGCATCAAGTCGCAGTGCTGCGCGATAACCGCAGTCATGGCTATAAAGCGAAGGGCGTCGATACGCCCATTTCGCGCTCCGCCCGAATGGACTTGCGGCTGCTCGGCCTCGCCCAATAAAGCCATCGACGTGCCCCCTAGATCGGCATTCCGCAGAAATTTGGCCAATGCTCGTCACGGCAATAGCAGCCAGCGTGAATAAAGTTTAGCCGATAATGACGGGGTCTCGGTGGAGCCCCTAGAACAAGAGTGATATAATCACGGTATAAGAAAGGAGCGCGCCCAGCGCTCATTATTTTTTCGACTCGCGAAGCAAGCGATCAAACAGCACAGCGGATACAGGTATTATGCTTAAGAATAGGACACTGGTTTTCGGCGCCAGTGGTTTTATTGGCACTCGGCTTGTTTCGCGCCTGGCGGCTGCGGGCCATGAGGTCGAAGCTGTCGACATCCTACCGCCGCGGCAGCGAATCGACGGCGTCACCTACTCGACTCACGACGTTCGACACCCCCTGCCCGTCGAGATCGGCCGCGGCGTATCGACGATCTTCAACCTCGCTGCGGTCCACCGCACGCCAGGACATCCGGATAGCGAGTATTTTGAGACGAACGTCGCGGGCGCGCTCAACGTGGCTCAACTGGCCACGGACTGCGCCATCAAGACTATCGTGTTCACGAGTTCGATCTCGGTCTACGGCCCTTCTGAGAACGTTCTGGATGAGCAGTCACCGCTCAACCCCGTTTCCGCATATGGCAAGTCCAAACGGCTTGCCGAGATCGTTCACCAGCAATGGGCCCAGGTCGTTGGCGACAGGCGGCTCGTGATCGTCCGCCCCGGCGTGGTCTTTGGACCAGGCGAGCGCGGTAACTACTCTTACTTGGCGAAAGCCTTGAGCAAGGGCTATTTCCTGTATCCTGGCCGCAAGGACACGGTCAAAAGCGGTGGCTATGTCGATGAGCTGCTCAGGACGTTCGATTTCGCGCTAGAGCGGTATGAAAAGCCCGTCCTCTATAATTTCGCCTATCCAGACGAGAGCAGCATCCAGGACATTGTCACCTGCTTCCAGTCCATCATGGAACGGAAGGCTAAACCGGCAACCGTGCCTCTGCCCTTGCTGATGACCGCCGCCGGAACCTTCGAACAGGCCGCGAAGCTGGGGGTGAAGACACCTATTCATCGCGAACGCGTGCTTAAGCTGGTTCGCTCGACCAAGATTTCGCCCGGTTGGCTGAAATCGCAGGACTACGCCTTTTCCACGAACCTCAAAACGGCTCTTGAAGCATGGAAGCGGGAAACGGAAGGCACGTTCGTATAGCCCAGAAGATGATGGCCAGCCGCCGAACTCTCCTCGGCGGCATGGTCGCCGTCGGGGCAACGTCAACGCCAGTCCCTTCCGAGGAGCCTGTCGCCGCTCTTCCGTGGAGCGGGGTTCCCGTCTTCGAAGACCAGTTCTCCCTTCTGGACGTTTCGGCGCGTGGGCCTGATACAAGATGGACCGCGCACACGCCTTGGAATGGCGATTTTGGCAGCGCCGCGTTCTCGGATCCTGTCGCCGGCTTTCCGTTTACGACCTCGGACGACTGCCTGTCGATCACCGCCAGAAAGGGTGAAGATGGCCACTGGCGCTCCGGGCTGCTCTCATCGGTCGATGCCAAGGGGCGCGGCTTTTCCCAGCGCTTTGGCTATTTCGAAGCCCGCATGAAGGTGCCCGCGGGTCCGGGCGTCTGGCCCGCATTCTGGCTCGCGACGGTCGTCGGGAACACCACGGGCGTCGAGATCGACATCATGGAGTATTATGGCCACGAACCCGCCAAGTTCAGCTCGGCGCTGCATCTTTGGCCCGTCAAAAAATCAAGCGCCAGCAAGCACAAGCTTCTATGGACAGCGACGCCCGAGAAGCTCGCGGATGACTTCCATCTGTTCGGCGTGAACGTGACGCCGAACACCATCGATTTCTATTTCGATCGTCGGAAGACGCATTCCTTGCCAACGCCCATGGAGCTCAACCGCCCCCTGGGTCTTCTCGTCAATCTCGCCCTCGGATCGGGTTGGCCGATCGATAACACCCCCAACCCTTCCGTGCTGCTCGTGGACTATGTGAAGGTTTTCGCCCCGGTCTGAGATTGGGGAGAGACGCCGGCCCGAGCTTGAAGAACAACACTTCGTCCAGCCTCAACGGGCGTGCGCTCGGCGTTCGCGATACCGCTGATGAGGCCGAACAGAACGGCCGCCGCGAAACCGAAATACACACTGGTCCCCGCCAGCGACGCCGCGACCAGAATGGGGATCAAGGCAAATTTCGCGGCTCTATGTAACCTGTCCAGACCCAAACCGCTCGGCGCCTTCGCCGAGAAGCGGACAGCGATGAAAGCGGCCGTCAGGAAGGCGCCGACCGCGCCGATATTGCCCAAGACAGCCAGCGCCCAGCTCGACGCTCGAAGCGATCCCAACCCCGCCCCCAGACCATAGGTGCCCAGAAACGCGTCGAGAGCCGTCTGATTCCAGTAGCCCCGTTCGGCGTAGGAGCTCGTCTTGTGCTTCTGCAGCACGGTCTGGTCGATCGCAACCATCGCACCGTCGAGGATATCAGGCTTGAGTGCTAGAACCAGAAGAACGCTCACTAGCGCCAGATAGGCCAGTGAAATCGGAGCGATGCCTCTTACCCCTACCTTCAGCGTATCCACGGTCGCGGCCATCATGATCGTCATGATGCAAACGGCGAGAGCGACATAGGTAGAGGACGAGGTGGAGAGGACCGCCATGACGATCAGACCCAGCGACAGCAGCCAGCTCCAGGTCCGACCACGGCCGACATAGCCGGTGCGCATCAGGAAAATCGAGGACAGGTAGCCGATACAAAGCCCGCCGTACGACGACGCCTCGGTCATCAGTCCGACCACGCGACGACCAAACGATACTTCGGCGTCGACGAGCAGGGCATAGCTGGCGTTCCGGAACGGCGCCAGCATGGCGGTCAGGCCCACGGTCGAAGCGACCATATCGAGCACGCCCGTCAAGACGGCGGCCATGCCGCCGATCATGATCCCCTTCAGGAGCTGTCGCCGCCCCTCAACCGTGCGCGCGAATACGTGGGCCGTCCATACCGTCGCGACCGTGAGTAGGAAATAGAGCGCTTGCGTCAAATTGGAGGTGGTCGGCGTCAACGGCACGGCGGCACGTATCATGACGCGCATCGGCACCACTCTGACCTCCCCCTCGAACAGCCGGGGAAAGACGAAAGCCGAAAACACTCCGTAAAGAGCGCAAGCCGTCAAAAGTCCAAGCTGCTTCGGGTCCAGCACACTGACCAATGCGGCGCGACCGGGTCTTCTCATGACGATCGTCTGGAAGGTCAGCAGAGCGATGGCGATCCAACCTGGCGTCAGCGTGATGCCCCCCAACAGGCCGGGTGGTATCGCGGCCATGCTGCCGAAGCTCTGGGCGATAAACGTGACGTAGAGCAGGAACGGCCCCCGCACGAAAAGAGCGGCGACCAATACGCTGATCGCGATGAACGAAGAGGCTTCCATCTATACGTCTAAACCCAAGGCGGTCAGTTCTGCTCGAAACAGATCGGCGCTGCGGGCCCAGGTATAACCCGCGGCCCATGTCGCCCCTGCAGCCCCTCGCGCGATGCGGTAGTCCCGGTCCAGGAACCGTTCGATCGCGGCCGCCCATTCCGACGGACTGTGCGGATCGGCATAGTCCGCTGCGTCGCCGCAGACCTCCGGCAAGGCACCACAGGGAGCGACGACCGCTGGACAGCCCAGGCTCATGCCCTCCAGAGGAGGCAGGCCGAAGCCCTCCGTCGTCGAAGGAAACGCCAGGCATGCCGCTTCGCGCGCCAGTCCCGCATACTGCGCATCGGTGACTCTTCCAAGGAATGTCGTATTGGGCGGGGGATCGAGGCCTATGGACGAGAAGTCCTTCGCGCTGGCTGAACCGAACAGCACAAGGCGCACCTCACACAATGCCTTCGACCTGAAGGCGGCGAACAGGACGCGAATATTCTTATGTTCCTGAACGTTGGCGAGAGCGATGACGAACGGCCGGTCCCGGAGACCGTGCCGCGCTATCAAAGTGTCATCCGGCTCGCCATGGGCCATGTGGTCGACACCGTTTGGAACGACCGAAATGTTCTCGAACTTGGCGACACCGTATTCGACAAGAGACTGCCGACTGTATTCGGATACGGTCAAAACCCGCCGAGCTCCTCGCCCTATGATGGGCTGCAGCGTCCTGTACCAGGTCGAGAAGGCGCGGCTGTACGATTTCGGCGTGATATGCACCTGAGCGTCGTGCATCATGACGATCCCCGGTGCGAGAGCCGGCGCTAGGTTGCACAGACTCACCAACGTCGCGCCGGCGGCGGCGAGCGGCAGCGATGCCTGTTCCCAAGCCTGTCCGGACAGGAAGCCGACACGGTCCACCCGGCTACCTGGCGGCTCCTGCCCCTCCGGCGCCCCCTTTGGCGCTAGAATTCGCAGGGGTGATGCGGCGTCTTTCGAGAGCGCACCTATCAATTCGGCCGCGACGCGGTGCACACCTGTCGGCGTCGCGCTCAGAAACCTGCCATTGAAGACGACTTGCCTATCGGCGGACGTAGACATCAGCGACCAAAGCCATCGAGTATCCTGCGTGGGTCACACCGCCCCCGCAACAGATCGGCCAGAGCGATATAATTGCCCTTCAACCGGCCGGCGCGATCGATATGGGACTCCGGCCAAATCGTCCTCACGTGGTTTTTCAATATGTTCCGGCTCATCAGCCAAAGCGAATAGGACAGGGCCATGGTCCCCTTTCGCCACAGATAGATGGGGTTCACCACCTGAGAATAGCCAAAGCGGACACCGCTGGTTCGACCGTTCGTAACCCCTCGGTGAACCCCGACAAAAGCGGTCGATTTGACGATACGCCCGCTGGCGGAAACGCGGCGTGCGAAGTCATAGTCTTCCTGCCAACCATACAGCGGAAGGTTCTCGTCAAAGCGAAGGCCGTTGAGCGCGGATAGACGAAACGCCATGTTGCACCCATAGGTGCCCTGCGAGGCCTCGTCGCGATCCGCCGCCAACGGCGCGCTATCGAACGCCGCCAATTGCGCCATGGCGTCGTCGAACGAGATTCCAGTGGTGCCAATACCGTCGGCCAGAAGCGTGCCCGTTGCGCCGGCTATGGTCGGGTCGGATGAAAAGAGCCTGGCGATCCCTTCGATGACGCGCTTAGACGGCAGATAGTCGTCGTCGAAGAACGCCACCACGTCCGCCTCATCCGCAACCAAATCAATGCCCCGGTTTCGCTGGATGCTGGATCCTCTCGAACCGAAGATAATCCGTGCAGGATGCAAATCGCCTTCAGGCAGATCGGCATCACTTTCGACCGAGACGACAATCGCCGAAGGCTGCATTGTCTGAAGGCGCATTTCAGCGATCAGATCGCCAAGCTCCTTCGGTCGCCCAACGCTGGCGACGACTACAGCGACTTTCATTGTCCGCTCACAGGCAAAGTCACGACGGCCTCAAATTCCAGCGCTCTTCTGTTCGGCCTGCCCTCGCGCGAAGGATAGAACACGCCTGACCACTCCCGCACGGCCAGTCTGCCCCCTAGCATGCTGAACAATCTTCACCAACAAGTATTTAGGACCAACATTAAGGAGCAGAAGCCAAACAAGCCAAAGCATTCGAGTCCTAAGACGAGAATTTCTAGCGCGGACTGAACTAAGCAAGCATTCCTTCGCGAGCCCAAAATGGGTATCGCCCGGAAATGGGGTCCTGCCTCTCGCAAACCTGAAAGCAAGTAGTCTATATTCAAGCTGCTGAAAGCTTGGTCGAAATGGAATTTTCAAAACTATCCCTTTCATGCGGGCAGTTTTCTCAAATTCCTCCTGCAATACGATTTCAAAATTCAACCAGCGCAGAGCGGTTTCAATTGACCATTCCTTACCCCGCGCCCAAGCATTACTACCGTGAACGCGATAAGCGCCCAGGATTTGCGGCAGGCTGCGCACATCGCCGAATAGGGGCGACAGCTTGCTTAGGTAGCCATCCGGTGATCGATAGACTCTTGTCCTGTCGATTGGCAGAAGATCTGTCAGGAATCTGCGGCAAAAGACGCTTCCGCTCGAAACCGTCCAAGGATACCAGGCAGAGTCTAATGACTCGGCGCGTACGGCCTCAGGGCTGAGGCCCGCGCCGAAATACGGAAAGGGCATCTCTTCATTCCGCCCTTCACGATCGATAGTGTCTAGTCGGAACTGCACTTTGACATCGTTGGGCCGCCAAGCAGCGAGCACCACCTTCAGACAGTCGCGGTACAGGAGATCATCAGCATCCAAGAAAATGCAGGCATCCGCAGTGGACACTGCGAACCCGGCATTAACAGCAGCAACGTGCCCTAGGTTTTCTTGCAGAACAGCAGTGATCCTGACTCCGTAGCTTTCGATAATCGAAACAGAATTATCCGTTGATCCGTCATCGACGACGATGATCGTCTTCGGTGCGACAGACTGCCCCAGTACACTCTCGATGCACTCGGATAGGTACGATCCGTAGTTGAAGTTGATGATAACAACATCAATTTCCATCTTCGCGACCATGGACTAGTTCCGCGGAGATATCCGCATGGCTTTTTGCGAACGTGAAGGAATTGGGTCCGGAACTCAAGACCTTGGCTTGCGCGATTTTCGCCCTGGCCTGAAACGCTTCTGGGTCGGCATAGAATTCATCCAGGGCGATTAAAATTTCCGTCGATGAATTCTCAGGAATATATCTCAGTTCCGAATCCGAAAAATAACCATCAATTCCACCCTGACGAGAGCAGATAACCGGAATACCTCTCGTGATCGCTTCAAGCACGACAGTTATTCCAGACGCATGCATGTTGGATTTCAGCGGAACGACGACGATGTCGGCGGAATCGAAGGCAGCCAACAGCGCCTTGTTGTCAGAAGGCGTGGAGACCCGGATGTTTCCGGCGCCTCCGGTGTCGACGCGAGCTTTGGTTAGCACCTCTAGCTCGAAACGTTCGTCATTCGCGACGGCTTCTATAAGTATCGGCCAATCCCGATGGCGGTCATTGCCTGCCGAAAGAACTCGGATGGGCCCCTCTCGTCTGAACTCCGGAACTGCCCTTACATATTCCTTAGATATTCCGAAATGCACTACCCGAACGTCGTGTGAGGGAAATACATCGCGCGCCATCTTGGCATTGATTTCGGAATGAAACGTCAAAACGTCTGCACGCGACAGGAGGCTTCGGTATAGCCATTTTTTTATCCCCGGAGTGCGCCGCCACTCGTCCATGAGCCAGATAGTCTGCGCTATAAGCCTAGGAGATGACTTTGCATCGTAGAGACACAATAGAAGAGCGATCGCAAGGGACTGGCTCTCGGTATGCGTCCAAACGACATCTGCTGCCAATACGGCTTCTCGATTTCTCCAGGCGTGCACGAAGTCAAACCCGAGCACCACGCGTCCGAGACCGCGGATGAACTTTCCACCCAAGCCTTCGCTGCAATCGACCGAATACCTGATCTTGCAGTTCAGCGCCTCGGCATGCCTATAGCCATAGGGCGAGCGCTCGTTGAAACCTTTCAACAAACCAAGATCCCAACGCTCGGACCAACGCTCCTCACCAAACCCGTAAGCCAGATGAACAAAAACATTGATGGGAGCTAGTGACATATTGGGACGCTCAATTTTTAGCGTTTCAGGCATTATCGCCCCCGTCCGAGCATCGCAAAACCAATCGCCTTTATATACACCAATGTAATGACAATATTATTGACCGATTTTCAGGACCAGGCGAGGATTTTTCTTACTCTTGACCACAACATGGCTTCAGGTCCATCGGGACGCCCTGAGATTGCCCACAAGAGCGCCATAGACCCGAGATAGGCAGAGCAGCCCAACGCTCCCGCCGCGACCAGGACGATCAGCACGTGAACCCGCCCATACAACATGCTCTCGACGCCATGAGCGATGAGCGCGAGCAACGCTAGCGAAGCCGACGGACGGGCGAGTTGCAACACCTGCCTCGATAGCTTCAAATCTATAAGACGCCTGACCAGGATCATCGAAGAAAGCACCATAGCGGTCGATGAAAAAGCCTGAGCCCAAAGCGCCCCGGCGATACCGAAACGGGACACGAGGAATAACACGGCTGGAACTTTGACCATGAGTTCAGCGAATGTTTTGGCCGATATAAGATTAGCTCGTCCTTGAGAGAGGGCCAGGGCCGTCATAGGGATCACAGGCAAGGTGAAGGCGCTCGTCATCGCCATATAGAAAAGAATGGGAGCGACACTGATCCATGCTTTTCCCAGCACCATCTCAACTATCGGCAAAGCGCAGACCGAGACCATGACCAGGATCGGCCCTACAAGTGCGGTCAGTGTATAGCTGGCGCGAAGATATCCCGCGCGAAGCCTTTCAGGGTCAGAGCCGGTCGCGAAGGCGACCAGCAAAGGGCGAGAGACCGGCTGCACAATAGCTTGGTACGGTATAGAAGTGATATTGGCCGCGTTCGAATAGCTGCCGAAAGACGCGACGCTAACAAACTTTGGCAAGACTATGCGATCTAATTGCCAGTTCACCGCTTGCATGATTTGAGCAAAGCTGTTCCAGCCCATCATCGGTGCGAACATCCGCCATTCCTTCAGGGATAGCGAAACCTTACGGGATCCGAGTAGGTAGGAGATGAAGGCCGCGCTAGTGGTGGCGGCAACGGCGTTGATAGCCAAGGCCCAGTAACTCCTGGTCAGAACCGCAACGATCCCACTCACAAGAAGCGCTATGAGTTTACTGAGAACATCGACAGCGAAGTCTCGCCGAAAGTCCATTTTCAGCGAATAGACCAACAGATTTGGATTCGACAGCCCACGCATTGCCGGCGACAAAGCAAGTACAACTAGCAAGCCCGCAAGTCGCGGCTCGCCGTAAAATTTGGCCATGGGGAAGGCAAGCAACCCAAGCAACAGCGCGATGGTAAGCGCCCGAAGCAAGGCAATCGTGAACGCCGTCGATACAACGTCAGGCGTCAAGCGCTCTAAGCTGCCAATGGCCGCAGCCGCAGGTATTTCTAAAATCATATCAACGATCTGGACGGATATCATCGCGATCGCAACGAGACCGAATTCCGCGGGCCCCAAATACCTAGCAAGTATAAGCAAAGCACCGAAATCGATCAATTTCGACAATAGCCTACCGCCTACCATCCAAAGACTGGCGGCGGCCGTCCTGACCGAGAGACTCATACTGGTATTCCGACGCGGCCAATCAACGATCTATCCGCGTCGTTAAACATCAAGACTTGCCACGTTTCGGAGGAAGTTCGACACCTGCAATTTGAAAGCCCCCACCCCAAAACCTTCTGCATGTCGCCGGATCAATGAACTGTCGAACGTGGACTCGACCCGCTCGAACTCAAGCATGCATCCTTCCAGAGCTTCGGCGGTTTGCGCCCCGAAATGCAAACCAGTTACACCGGGCACGACAGTTTCGAGCGCTCCTCCCTTTCCGTAGGCCAGGACTGGGCGGCCGCTCGCCATGGCTTCAAGGGGGACAATCCCAAAATCTTCCAGGCCAGGGAATATCAGCGCACGACATTTACTGATGTAGTCCACCATCGTCGCATCATCCGCCCGCCCAACGAATTGCACAGTCGGCCCAGCGCGACGCTTCAATTCTTCCGAAACGCCATCTCCCACAACGACAAGCTTACGATTGAGATTAGTGCAGGCTTCTACGGCGATCTCTATTTTCTTGTAAGGCGTAACTTGTCCAGCACATAGATAGTAATCTTCCAACTGCTCTGAAATTACAAACCGGGAAATGTCAACCGGCGGATGTATAACAACTGAATCTCGACGGTAGAATTTCTTTATTCGAGACTGAACGAACGCTGAATTAGCGATGAAATAATCAACGCGAGCCGCCGTCGTCACATCCCATACTCGAAGCATTGGAGAGAAAATGCTCATGAAAGCTCGCGCGAGCTTTCCAACAGAATTGTAGTATTGCGGATATAAATCCCAAATGTAACGCATAGGCGAGTGGCAATAGCAGACATGGGTCGCATCCGGCCTCGTAATTACGCCCTTGGCGGGACCAGATTCGCTGGAAATTACGAGATCATATCCCGTCAAGTCGAGAGACTCTAAAGCAAATGGCATAAAGGGTAGCATCTTTTGATAGTGCTTTTTACCACCGATTTTCTGCAAGAAGCTCGTCTTTATGTTTCTATTCCTAAGAGAGCCCGACAATTTATCCTTGTCCACAACTAGACAGTATATATCAGCGTCAGGAAACATTTCGCAAAGCGCCTCAACCACGCGCTCCCCACCTCGCATGGATATCAACCAATAATGGACTATTGCTATCTTCATCGGGAACCTGGAAAATTATCACACAATTAAAGGGAGGCGACGGCATGAATCTTTCCGCCAAGCGACGAACCTGGCCAGCCCCTCTGTCAGCTTGACCTTGGGCTTGTAGCCGCACAGCGCCTGCAGCTTGTCGATATTGGCGAAGGTGGCTGGAACATCGCCGGGCTGCATCGGCAGGAAGACCTTCTTGGCCTCGATGCCCAGGACGGCCTCGAGGGTCGAGATCATCTCCATCAGCCCGACAGGATCGTTGTCGCCGATATTGTAGACCTCGTGACCGCCCTGGGCCGGCGGGTGGTCGAGCACGCCGACGATGCCGTCGACGATGTCGTCGATATAGGTGAAGTCGCGGGCCATCCTGCCCTCGCCATAGACCTCGATCGCCTCGCCCTTCAGCATCTTCTCGGTGAAGCCGTAATAGGCCATGTCCGGCCGGCCCCACGGGCCATAGACGGTAAAGAACCGCAGGCCCGACTGGGGAAAGCCGTAGAGCTTGGCGTAGCTCTGGCTCAGCAGTTCGCACGAACGCTTCGTCGCCGCATACAGCGACACCGGGCTTTCGGCCGGGTCGCTCTCGCGGAAGCCGTCGCCGTTCAGCGGCCGGTCGCCATAGACGCTGGACGAGCTGGCGTAGACCAGGTGCTCCACCCCGGCGTGGCGACAGGCCTCCAGCACCGACAGGTGGCCCGCGAGATTGCTGCGCTCGTAGGCGAACGGGTTCTCGATCGAGTAGCGGACCCCGGCCTGGGCGGCCAGGTGGATCACCTGCTTCGCGCCCGAGGTCTTCACCAGTTCGGCGAAGGCCTCATGATCGGCGATGTCCATGCGGACCATGGTGAAGTCTTCGCGGCCGACCAGTCGCGCCGCCCGCGCTTCCTTCAAAGCCGGATCGTAGTAGGCGTTGAACACATCGACGCCAACCACCGCCTCGCCGCGATCAAGGAGGCGCTCGGCGACGTGGTAGCCCACGAAGCCCGCCGCGCCAGTGACGATGATCGGAGGCGCCATGGCTCAGCCTCGGCCGATACTGGCGTAGGTGAAGCCGTGCCGGACCATCTCCGCGGGCTTGTAGACATTGCGCAGGTCCACCACGACCGGGGCCTTCATCAGGAGCTTAACGCGGTCCAGATCCAGCGCCCGGAACTGGTCCCATTCGGTCAGGATGACCAGGGCGTCGGCGCCCTCGGCCGCCTCGTAGGCGCCGGTCTTGAAGTCGACGTCCCTGAGCATGTGGGCGGCTTCCTTCGCGCCTTCCGGATCGAAGGCCTGCACCTTGGCGCCCATGGCCTGCAAGGCCGGCAGGATGTCGAGGCTGGGGGCGTCGCGCATGTCGTCGGTGTTCGGCTTGAAGGTCACGCCCAGCACGCCGATCGTCTTGCCGGTCAGGTCCTCGGCGCCGATGGCGTGGGCCACCTTGGCGGCCATGGCCTTCTTGCGGGCGTCGTTGACCTCGACCGTGGTCTCGATCAGGCGGGTCGGGGCGCCGTATTGCTGAGCCGTGCGGACCAGGGCGATGGTGTCCTTCGGGAAGCAGCTGCCGCCGTAGCCAGGCCCAGCGTTCAGGAACTTGCCGCCGATCCGCTTGTCCAGACCGATGCCCTTGGCCACCTGCTGGACGTCGGCCCCGACCTTCTCGCAGAGGTCGGCCATCTCGTTGATGAAGGTGATCTTCATCGCCAGGAAGGCGTTGGCCGCGTACTTGATCAGCTCGCTGGTCCGGCGGCCGGTGAAGACGATCGGGGTCTCGTTGAGGCTCAAGGGGCGATAGAGCTCGCGCATCACCGCCTGGGCCCGCTCGTCCTCGGTGCCGACCACCACGCGGTCGGGACGCTTGAAGTCCTCGATCGCCGCGCCTTCGCGCAGGAACTCGGGGTTCGACACCACCGCGAACTGGGCGTTCGAATTGGTCTTGCGGATAATCGCCTCGACCTCGTCGCCGGTGCCGACCGGCACGGTCGACTTGGTGACCACCACCGTAAAGCCGTCGATCAGACCGGCGATCTCCTCGGCGGCGGCGTAGACGTAGGAGAGGTCCGCATGGCCATCGCCGCGCCGGGTGGGCGTCCCCACGGCGATGAACACCGCGTCGGCGTTCTTGATCGCCTGGGCGCCGTCCAGGGTGAAGGAGAGCCGCCCCTCACGGACATTGCGGGCCACCAGATCGTCCAGACCGGGCTCGAAGATCGGGATCTCGCCTTTGTGGAGGCGCTCTATCTTCGACGGGTCCTTGTCGATGCACGTCACCACGTGCCCGAAGTCGGCAAAGCACGCCCCCGACACCAGCCCCACATAACCCGTGCCAATCATCGCTACGCGCATAGGCACTTATCCGAGGCCATCTCCCACACCATGATCACCCGGCCGCGCTGACGGCGCGGTCCAGCTCCGCTATGCCCAGTGAGATGTGGCAGAACGAACTGGCAGGCGCCGGCTCGTCTACGAACGTCTCGTCCGGCTGGTACTTGTCGCGCCAAAGGCCGGCCACCGGCGTGTGTAGATTGGTCATCAGGCCTTCGGCGCCCGCGGCGGTCATGTCCCACCAACGGTCGTCGCCGGCGATCCGGGCGGCCAGCACCGAAGCCTTGATCCGCTCGGCCTGCGGCCACAGGCGCGCGCTGTTGTCGGGGATAGAATAGTCGTCCAGCGGACGTTGATCGCCACGCCGCGCTCGAGGTCGACGCCATGGGTCTCGCCATGCCTCGATCATCTTCAGGCCGGCGGCGATCGCGTCGTCGCGGCCCGCCAGCCTGCCCCAACGCAGCAGCAGCGGCCCAACTCGAACTGGTGGCCCGGTTCGCAGATCTGACCCTCCACGCTCGGTGCCGGGTTCCGGTCGAGATCGAAGAACTCGCGGATCTGGCCGCTGTCGGCGTGGATGAACTTGCCGAGCGCCAGGCCGCCGATCTCGTCGGCCAAGGCGCGCCAGGCCGGATCGTCGTCGACTTCGTTCCAGGCCAACATGGCCTCGGACAGGTGCATGTAGGGGTTCGGCTGCTGCGACGTGGTCGGCGGGTTGGTCTGTTGGAAGCCGCCAAGCGGGTGCTTACGTTCAGCGTAGAGCTTTTCCAGGACGTGGACGGCGATGGCCTTGGCCTTGGCCTTGGCCTTGGCCTTGGCCTTGGCCTTGCGGTCTGGCAGTGCTTTGGCCACGGCCGCCAGGCGAACATGGCGAAGGCCTGGTCGTAGGGATCGGCGGTGTCGTCCAGGCTCTCGCCATAGGGCCCGACCATGGCGCGGAACAGGCCGTCCGAGCGGCGATAGGCCTTCAGGTAGAAGTCCAGGCCGTTCGCGACCGCTTCGCGCCATGGGCCTGTCCAGCCCAGCTCGCCGGCCAGGGCATAGGAGAATATCTGGCGCGGCAGAACCCGCCCCCGGCGCGGGCCGTCCACCGGCTGGCCGTCAAGATCGATCTTCTCGAAGAAGGCGCCTTTCACGTGATCCGCGCCGGTCGCCCACCAAATCGGATAGGCCGCTTCCAGGGCCCCGGTCTTCAGGCGATCGCGCAGGCGGGCGGCGTCGGCGAAGGCGGTCATCAGATTTCCTGATTGTACTTGCCGACGCGGTCGCCCAGTCGCGGCTTGACCTCTTCGCGGAAGAGGGCGCGCATGTCGTCCTCGGACTGGGTGCTCTCGACCACCACCACGACCTCGGGCTTGTTCGACGAGGCGCGGACCAAGACCCACGAGCCGTCTTCCAGGTGGACGCGGACGCCGTTGACGGTGATCACCTCGGTGATCTTGCGGCCCAGGATCGAGCCGCCGGCGGCGAACAGGTCCTGGTATTCCTTCACGATGTCGTCGACGACGCCGTACTTCACCTCGTCGCCGCACTTGGGGCTCATGGTCAGCGAGGTGAAGGCCACCGGCAGGGCCTTGCGCATGTCCGACAGCTTCAGGCCAGGATTGCGGTCCAGCATGGCCAGGATGGCGGCCGCGGCGGTCAGGCCGCAGTCATAGCCGTAGCCCAGCTCGCCGTTCATGAAGAAGTGCCCGCTCTTCTCGAAGCCGGCCAGGGCGCCCAGCTCGGCGCTCTTGCGCTTGATGTAGCTGTGGCCGGTCTTCCAGTAGATCACCTTGCAGCCATGGGCGGCCAGGATCGGATCGGTGGCGTAGAGGCCCGTCGACTTGACATCGACCACGAAGGTCGCGCCCGGATGCAGCGGCGCCAGGTCGCGGGCCAGCATTAGCCCGATCTTGTCGGCGAAGATCTCCTCGCCCTCGTCGTCGACCACGCCGCAGCGGTCGCCGTCGCCGTCGAAGCCGAAGGCCAGATCCGCCTTGGTCTCGCGGACGGTGTGGGCCATCGCGTGCAGCATCTCGGCGTCTTCGGGGTTGGGATTGTACTTCGGGAAGTTGAAGTCGAGGTCGGTGTCCATCGGCACGACTTCGGCCACGCCCATCTTCTGCAAGGCCTCGACCACGAAGGCGCCGGCCGTGCCGTTACCGCAGGCGGCCACGACCTTGAGGGGGCGGGTGATGCTGGCGCGCTTGGCGACGTCGTCGATATAGCGCTGGGCCTCGCCCTGCACCCGGATCAGCTTGCCGCCGTCGCGCTCGACAAATTCGGCGCCGAGAACGATCGCCTTCAGGCGGCTCATCTCGTCCGGGCCGAAGGTCAGGGGCTTCTGGGCGCCCATCTTCACGCCGGTCCAGCCGTTCTCGTTATGGCTGGCCGTGACCATGGCCACACACGGGATGTCGAGGTCGAACTGGGCGAAATAGGCGGTCGGCGACAAGGCCAGACCGATGTCGTGCACCTCGCAGCCGGCGCTGATCAGGCCCAGCATCAGGGCGTTCTTGATCGAGGTCGAATAGGAACGGAAGTCGTGGCCGACCACGATCTTCGACTGGCCCAGCTCGTGGATATAGGTCCCCAGGCCCAGGCCCAGCGCCTGGACGCCCAGCAGGTTGATCTCGGGCCCGAACAGCCAGCGCGCGTCGTACTCGCGAAAGCCGGTCGCCTTGACCAGCGGTTCGTTCTCGTAGGCGGCGGTATTCGGGACGAGGTCGGCGCGGGGCGCGGAGAACATCGAAAGCTCGCTTCAGTTGGTTTGGGCGTGTACAGGGGCGACGCCCAACACGTCTTGTCCGACGGCCTCGACGGTCCGCAGAAATCAGTAGGCGTTTTCCGCCATCAAGAGATGCGGCACGGTCATCAGGATGATGCGGACGTCCTCGCCGAAGGACCAACCTTCGATGTAGTCGTTATCGGCGTCGACCCGGGCGGCCATGGCCTCGATCGCGTTGGTGCCGCCGCGCAGACCCTTGATCTGGGCCAGGCCGGTCAGGCCCGGACGCGCCCGAAAGCGTAGATGGTAGTTGGCGATCTGCGCGCCATATTGCGCGTCGTGAGCCAAGGCATGCGGGCGCGGTCCGACGATCGACATGTCGCCCTTCAGCACGTTCAGTAGTTGAGGCAGTTCATCGATGCTGGTCTTGCGAATGAAGCGACCAATCGCCGTGATCCGGTCGTCCTCGCGACGGGCTTGGACAACCTTGTCGCCATTCTCCTGCACCCGCATGGAGCGGAACTTGAAGATCGTGAAGGCGCGACCGTTCAGTCCCCCGCGCGCCTGCCGGAAGAATACCGGGCCACGCGATTCGAGCTTGATCAGAAGCGCGACCAGCAGAAGGAGCGGCGCGAAGAACACCAGAGCCCCGCCTGCCACGAAAACATCCATGGCCCTTTTCAGCGGATCTTGAGCGACAGGCTGTATTTTCGACACATAGCCGCGCTGTTCCGCGGACGGATTAGATACGATCATCACCAAGTCCCCACCAGGCTATGTGTTTCGGGTCTTCGCCCGATGATTTAACAAGCCTTTACTAAATCAATGTTCGGCGGACAACGCTGGACAGCGTCGGCGACGAGACTTTTTTGCACCGCAGCGATTTTGAGACGATGGGGAGCAACAGGCGCTACAATTGCAAGCGACGTGCCACCTGGAAAAGCGCCTTATCCGTGCTAGCGCCGCCAACTGAATGGCCACGGCTTAGCTTGATCAAACGCTGATTGTTATTCTGGCCGGTTACAAATCTTGGCCCAGGCTGCCATTAGGATCCTGCGCTTCTCAAAAAGATCTCCCCGGCGATAGGCGGCCTCCACCTTGTTTCCAATGGCATGAGCCAGGGCCATTTCGACGACCTCACCCGGAAACGCCGTCTCCTCGGCCGCCCAGTCCCGGAAGGTGCTGCGGAAGCCGTGGCTGGTCAGGTCCCCGCGACCCATTCGGCGTAGCACCGCCAGCAGCGCCATATTGCTCAAGCCCTTCCCGGCCAACTGCCCGCAAAAGACCGGCCCTACCGGCACGGTCTCACCTTCTTTCAATGCCTTCCGATGCCGCCGCGCCTCGATCTCGAACCACGCCTCCCGCTGGCGTTCGAGGATTTCCAGAGCCGGCTCGCTGAGCGGTACGCGATGTTCTCGGCCCGCCTTCATCCGCGATGCGGGCACGGTCCAAACCCTGGCGTCCAAGTCGATCTCGCTCCAGTCGGCGCCGATCACCTCGCCGGTGCGCGCCGCCGTCAGGATCACGAAGCGGAGCGCCTGCACCCCTACCCCGCTTTGCTCGCGCATCGACGCCATGAAGCCAGGCATCTCCTTGTAGTCGAGCGCGGCGTGATGCTTGACCCTCGCGACCTTGCTCTTGGCCGGGAGGATCATCTCCAGATGCCCCTTCCAGCGTGCGGGATTTTCACCCTGACGGTAGCCGTGCACCGTTCCCCAACTGAGTACCGCTTCGATCCGGCCGCGCAGGCGACTGGCCGTCTCGGACTTGGTCAGCCAGATCGGCTTGAGCGCATCGAGCACGTCGTTCGTGTCGATGTCAGACAGAGGCGTCTTGCCGAAGTGAGGCACGGCATAGGTGTTCAGGGTGCTGGTCCACTGGGCGATATGCTTTTCGTTTCGCCAGGCGGCCTTGTTGCCATCGATATAGGCGACCATCGCCTCGGCAAAGGTGACCCCTTGCGCCGTTCGCTTGGCGGCCTTCGCCTTGACGTCAGAACGCCCGCCCAGCGGATCCTCGCCGTTATATCGCTGCAGGCGCGCGGCTCTCGCCTTCTCACGCGCCTCGGCTAGTGACACGAACGCCAAGGGGCCGAGACCCATCTGCCGCTCAACTCCGGCCGTGTGGTAGCGGAAGATCCAGGATTTCCCGCCGCTCGGGGTGATCTGCAAGTAGAGACCGCCGCCATCCGGATAGCGTCCCGCGCCTTGCAGCTGCCGGACGGTCATTGCCGTGAGTCGTTCGTAGATCCGGGCCACAAGTCACCCCCATTTCAACCCACAGGGGATCTCACCCCCATTTTCACCCCCATGCCTGTTCATCATAGGAGCGGATCTTGGTGGACGCGTCCAGACACGGAAACGCGAGTTTTCCGTGATGAATCAACGGACTTCGGGCGTCCGTGGACGCAACTGGATTGTGCTGGAAAGCGGGGATGGCGGAGACGGAGTCCGCCAAACTGGCAGTTCCATGCGATCTCAATTGGAGCCACAACAACCCATCAATGCTCTGTAATATCACAGATTTTTGAATCTATCAGCTCAAACCGTCTCTCGCCATTTCACCCTATCTCAAGTATAAAATGGGACCGAAAGCAGGGCCCAAAGTGGGGCCGAGATTGGGACCGGGAGGCAGGTATGGCTGCGAGGACCCTGAACAAGCTGAACGCAACCCAGGCCGCTAAGCTGAAGACGCCAGGACGGCACTCCGACGGCGGCGGCCTCTACCTGTCGATTGACGACAGCGGACGTAGGCGCTGGGTGTTCATGTATACGCGCGGCGGCAAGCGCACCGAACTTGGCCTTGGCGGCGGGCGCGACCTATCGCTCGCCAACGCCCGCGCCGAGGCAACGGCGCTGCGAACGATGCTGGCCGCCGGAAGTGATCCCAAAGCCGAGCGCGCGAGGGACGATCAAGTTCTGACCTTCGGCGATTGCGCAGACGCCTATGTCGAAACGATGCAGCCCTCATGGCGCAACGCCAAGCACGCCGCGCAATGGAAGATGACTCTCACCAAATATGCCGCGCCCATCCGAGATCGTCAGGTTGGCGAGATCTCCACTCAGGACGTATTGGAGGTGCTGCAATCGTTGTGGAAGCGCACCCCGGAAACGGCGGAACGGTTGCGGGGTCGGATAGAGAACGTGCTGGACGCCGCCAAGGCGAAAGGATTGCGTTCGGGGGAGAACCCGGCGCGCTGGCGCGGCCACCTCGATCAATTACTGCCCAAGCGCCAGCGGTTATCGCGTGGACACCACGCCGCGCTGGCCTATGACGCCCTTCCCGACTTCATGGCCAATCTACGCACGCGCAGCGCCGTCGCAGCCCGCGCCCTGGAATTCGCGGTCTTGACCGCCGCGCGTTCTGGCGAGGTGTTGGGCGCGATGTGGGGCGAAATTGATTTGGACAAGAAGGTCTGGACCGTGCCGGCGTCGCGCATGAAGGCCGGGCGAGAGCATCGTGTTCCGCTGTCGCCGCGCGCGATGAAGATCATTCAAGCTCAACGCGACTTGGCTACAGAGGGTCACATATTCGCCGGTCCTGACCCGAAATCACCGCTGTCGTCCATGGCCATGGCGATGCTCCTGCGGCGAATGAAAGCCGACGTCACCGTTCACGGCTTCCGCTCTACCTTCCGCGATTGGGCATCGGAGACGACGGGCTTCTCGCACGAGGTTTGCGAAATGGCGTTGGCCCACACGATCGGCAACAAGGCTGAGGCCGCCTATCGTCGCGGCGACCTATTCGAGAAGCGCCGAAAGCTCATGGAAGCTTGGTCTGGCTACTGCGCCACGCCAAAAGCCGACAAGGTCGTGCAATTGCACCGGGCGGACGCAGGTTGAGGATTTTCGAAAAGTACCTCTCATCGCCTGCTAGGCGGAACGCGGCTTAGGCCGCACGCCGAGCCCCAGCCTGGCGGAGAGCGGCCGGTCAAGGGTGCGCGAAGCGCATCGCCGTCGGCGACGGCGTAGCCGCCCTTGAGGGGGCGATCTCCGCCAGGCCCTACCCTACCCTGCCCTGTCTTCCATTCGATAGCTGGCAGGGTCAGCGACCCAACGGTTGATTGCCGACTCACGCCAGCCGGCTCCGTGGATGCTGATCTGCACTTGCTTCGGAAAAGAGCCGTCGCTGATCTTGCGATACAACGTTGAACGGCTCAGGCCCGTGCGTTGCAGCACGGTTCGGATACGCAGAATACGGTCGGGTTCGGCCATCGCGATAAGCTCCAGACTGGGATCTCGGGGCATTCGATGGACCAGAATTGGACCGGCAAAAGAACGCCGCAAGGCCGCGCGGGGCCAAAGTGTACTAAGGCGTGGAAAGACAGGCTCTGGGCGCCCTCTAGCGTAGGCTCACCGTGCCTCAGGTGGGCCTTGCGCGGGTGAGACGGTGGCTGGCCGGGGCTAGACCGGGCCGGTTACGCCCTACTTCTTCAAGCGCACGCCTGGGCCGGCCGTATCGTCGGCCATCTGAAAGATGACGCCGGCCGCCTCCAGCGCACGCTGTACGGCTTCCACGTTATCGACCGAACTACGACCTGGTCCAACGGCGCTTTCCATTCGGCGGATCGTTGGCAAGGACAGGCCCGCCGCCTCCGCGAGCTTGGGTCCGCTCCAATCGACAAGCGCCCGCGCCGCCCGGATTTGCGACGCCGTCAGCATGGTATTTTACTATTAGTAAAGTTCACGATACTTTTCGCTTGTCGAAAGAGGTCGTCGATGATACTAAAGGAGTAATACACACTCAGGATGACGAGTCATGAGCTCACGTCGAAAGGCGGGAAGCGCGCCTGCGCGCTTGCCTGAACCGTCGAGGCGCACCGTACTGGCCGGCGCGTCGGCGGCACCTCTGATCGGTGGCCTCGTGCCACATGCCGCCACAAGCGATCCCAACCTTGCCATCTGTCTGCAATGGATCGCCATGGACGTTGAGCACCGCCATCTTCTGGCCGAATGGGGCACTCTCGAAGGCTGGCTGATCAAAAATCGCCGGTGGTTTCGCCTGTCAGCTGACGAGCGCGCCGCAGTCCCCGAGGGCGCGCGGTTTTCGCAGATTGAGGCGCGGCTCGATGAGTTAGAAATCGAAAGCCACGTCCTTCTCAAGGCTATGCGCCCAGCCCCGGCCAAGAGCGTCGAAGCGGTCATTGCCAACCTATCGGTGGCGGGGCGCCTAATCTTCGAGGAAGACCACCCAGAGGCGCACGGGCTGATCGTCCGAGCCGTCCGTGACCTCGCCAAGCTTGGCGCGCCAAAATGAGCCGCCGGGCGCCCAGACGATGCGGCGGCGATTGGCTTTTGGCGTACACCTTCCGCCGCAACGCAGCGGGCTTTCACGAGGCCGCCGAGACGGCGCGGGATCGCCACCCGGAGGTGACCCGCTACTTCCTGGCCATCGCGATCGAACTGGCGCTCAAGGCCTATCTGCTTGAACGCGGGATCAGCGACGACTGGAACCGGATTCACATCCGCCACGATCTGACCAAGGCGCTTAAGTGCGCCCGCCGCGCCGGCTTCAATAGCGCGCCTGCGGGACTTCCCGCGCTCGCCGCGCTGCTCAGTCCATATTACGAGGTCCACACCATTTCAGCGATGACGCCGGACACCATCGGGTCGGTGTCCTGGCCCGAGGCCTGCGACACCGTGCGGAATCTCATCGCCGCCGTGAGCCCCACCATCGACCGCGACGCGTCAGACGACGAGCCCAGTCGGATGAACAAGGAGGGCGAATGATGCGCCGCCATGGGAAGCTTTGGCTGCTCGATCCGTCGCAGTGGTGGCGTTGCCGACACCGGCAGCTATGGCGCGGCAGGGGTTTTGACCCGCACGACAGCCGGCAGGTGACGTCCTACGCCGTTGACGTGACCCCCATTTCTCATCCAGCCATAACGAGAGTCCTGGGTTGATTTGAGCCTTGGTGTTGGTGGGTGGCAAGAGGCCGGTGCGCGGAGCTATCAGCCTGCGCAGCGTGCCGGCCGGTCTCTCCGCAGAAGGCGCTGGCGTACTCCCTGGGCGTCATCCAGCCGAGCTTGGAGTGGGGCCGGTGCTCGTTGTAGTCGCGCCGCCAGGTCTCCAGCACGGCGCGGGCGTGCGGCAGCGACCGGAACAGGGTCTCGTTCAGCAGTTCGTCGCGTAGCCGGCCGTTGAAGCTCTCGTTGTAACCGTTCTGCTGGGGCTTGCCCGGCGCGATGTAGTGCCAGCCCACGCCGCTGTCGTCGGTCCAGGCCAGGATAGCGTTGGACGTGTATTCGGTCCCATTGTCGCTGACGATGGTGTCGGGCCGACGTCCACGCTGGGCGATGATGGCGTCCAGCTCACGCGCCACCCGCCGGCCTGACAGCGAGGTATCGGCCACCAGGGCCAGGCACTCGCGCGTGCAGTTGTCGATCACCGTCAGGATCCGGAACCGGCGGCCGTCGGTCATCTGGTCGGACACGAAGTCCAGGCTCCAGCGCTGGTTGGGCGTCAGCGGGACCTCCAGGGGCCGCCGCGTGCCGACCGCCCGTTTGCGTCCGCCGCGCCGGCGCACGGTGAGCTTCTCCTCGCGATAAAGCCGCTGGACCCGCTTCTTGTTGACCGCGTGCCCCTCGCGCCGCAGCAGCACGTGCAGCCGGCGATAGCCGAACCGGCGGCGCTCCTGGGCCAGGGCCTTGAGCCGCTCGCGCAGGACACCGTCGTCGGGCCGCGTGGCTTGGTAGCGCACGCTGCTGCGATCCACGCCCAGGACCCGGCACGCCCGCCGCTCGCTCATCTCGTAGGCCGACCGCAGATAGGCTGCGGCCTCCCGATGCGCGGCGGGCGTCACCACTTTTTTCCCAGCAGATCCTTCAGCGCGACATTGTCGAGCATCGCGTCGGCCAGCATCCGCTTGAGCTTGGCGTTCTCGTCTTCAAGCGCCTTTAGCCGCCGCGCCTCCGACACGTCCAGCCCGCCGTACTTGGCCTTCCACTTGTAGAAGGTCGGCGAGCTGAGCCCGTGCTTGCGGCACAGGTCCGCCACCGGGACGCCCGCCTCCTGCTCACGCAGGATCCCTATGATCTGTTCTTCCGTGAACCGTGATCGCTTCATTCGTCCGTCCCTTTCCTGGGGCGGACTCTAGTTATTCCTGGAGGAGTTTCAGGGGGTCACGTCACCGTCACGACCCTGCGCGGCGACACGCGAGACGTCTTCCTGCTGAGCTGCGTCCAGGCGCTCGATTACGCCCTGATCAGCCGTCACCTGGGCCTAACGGTTGAAGTCGTCCAGGCGCACACGGCCTCGGCGCTCTGCCGGGTTACTTCAACCATCGACTTGATCGAGCGCGTCCGCCCCCAACGCGCCGCTGCGTCCAGCCCGGAGGCTCGCCATGTCTGACAGTAAGGATGATCCCTTCGCCGTCTCCCGCCGGGTCTTGATCGGCGCGGCCAGCGCCACACCGATCCTCGCCAACGCAGGCTCAACATCGTCGTCGAATGACGTCACGGCCCGGTGTGACGAATGGCTGGCGCTCGACGCAGAGATCGACCGGCTGTTGTCGCGCTGGTCGGATCTGGAGAACGTGCTCGTCAAGGAAAGGCGGTGGCGTGAGATGACACCCGATCAGCGTGAGGCCTTGTCGCCCACCGAAGAAATGGACGCCATCGACAAGCAGGTGAAGGGGCTGTTTGAGCACCGACGCCAAGGGCTCGACGCCCTCCCGGCCCTGGTCGCGCGTGACATGCGAGGTATCGCCAGCAAGCTTCAGGTCGCCGTAAAGGTCATGGACCATGAACGCGGCGACGGCTTTGAGTTGTTTAAGGGCGCGGTGGCCGAGATGCAGCACGTCCGATGCGCCCATTGCGGCGCACCGATTGTCGAAAGTCGTCCGCCGCCGCCGAACGCAAAATGACCCCAATCGCGCCGTTGCAAAGCCTCTCTGTCCCACCAATTTAAAGTTCGACAGCGAGACAAGCCGGTCTTCCCCCGCCGGCCCCCGCGTCCCAAAGCGCAGCGCTCGTGCTCTCCCCCGGCACGAGCGCTGTTCGCATTTTGGGCCGGCCCTCCAGTCAGAACTTCCGTGCCTGCGGCAAGGACGCCAGACGGTCCGACGGCCCTCAAGGGTGCGCGCTTCGCGCGCCTCGCTACGCGACGGCAAGCCGCCCTTGACCGCCATCGGACCGCCCGGCCAGGACTCGGCATGCACTTAAGGAAGGTTCTGGCTCTTGGCCCAGAGTTTACAATCGCAGTTGAACGGTTGGTTGTTAACGCGGCCAGTCAGTGCGACGGTCCCGCCCTTATTTTCGAAGTGAAGGGCTGCACTATGGATGAGAAGAACGCCGCGATGATCGGTTTGACCGCCGATGTGGTCGCCGCCTTTGTCGGCAACAATTCCGTGGCGGTCGCGGATCTGCCGAACCTGATCAAGACCGTTCACGCCGCCCTGTCCGGCGCCGAGGCCCCGGCGCTTGAAGCGGCCGAGGACATCGTCAAGCCGACCGCCGGGCAGATTCGCAAGAGCATCACGCCCGACGCGCTGATCAGCTTCCTAGATGGCAAGCCCTACAAGACCTTGAAGCGCCACCTGACCACGCACGGCGTGACGATCGCCGAGTACAAGGCCAGGTTCGGACTGCCCAACGACTACCCGACCACGGCGCCGGCCTACAGCGAAGCACGTAGCGCGATGGCTAAGGCGCTCGGTCTTGGCCAAGGCGGTCGCAAAGCCAAGGCGCCAGCTAAGGCGCCAACCAAGACCACGAAGGCTCGCGCCAAAAGCGCCTAGGCGGCCACGACGATCAGGTCGTCGACCTCTCGGCGGCCTGATCGCGTCGCCTTAGCTCACTGGCCCGTCGCCTCGTTGTCGAACGCTCGCTTTCCGCCCCGCCGCCAGAGGGCCAGGGTGTGTTCGCGGTCCTCGCCCTGAAGTATCATCGCCAGCGTCAGAAACGCGCCATAGAGCGCGGCACGATCATCGCCGGTCAGCTCGACGAGTCCGGCCTTGTGCACCAAGCCGCCCAACTCGATCAGGTGGTGCGTTCGCTCGCGCCGCTGCATCATCCAGGCCCGCGTGTCGGTCCTGGCTCGCCCCGCCGCAAGTCGGTGTCGCGCCGCCGTGGTTCGGCGCAGGGCATCATTGGTCGCCGCCAGCGCCGCGCGGAGGTTCTGCCTTCCCGCTGCGAAAGAACCCCGCGCCGTGTTTGCGCCACTCCGCCTTGCGGGCCGCGTCCTTCGTCTCGACCAGACCAAGCAGCCCGCCCGCCAAGGTCTCGACATCCAAGGCGTCAGCTCCTGTGGCGATCACCAGCTCGCCGAGCTGCTTGATCTTCCGCTCCTTCAACGTCCTGGCCTTGTCTTCCAGCGTCTTAAGTTCAACATCAAAGTCCCGAGGTTTGCGCATCGCAGTCTCCATGATGGCGGGATGCGCTCAGGATAAAACAGTGGGCCTCGGAATGCTGTAAGGTCGCCGGAACACACTGGGACGGCCCGGTCCCTCCCGAGATTTTAATCTTGGAGGGCGCGCTTATACGTCGTGCCGACGTGCGCTCAGAGTAGTAGGTGGTCTGTCGCCATGGCGATCTTCCACTTCTCCGTCAAAGTCATCAGCCGCGCCACCGGGGCCAGCGCCGTGGCCTCGGCCGCCTATCGCTCAGCCTCGCGGCTGCACGACGAGCGGCTGGATCGCGACCACGACTTCACCAACAAGAGCGGCGTCGTCCATTCCGAGGTCATGCTGCCGGACGGCGCGCCCGGGCATCTGTCGGACCGCGCGACGCTTTGGAACACGGTCGAGGCCGGCGAGAAGCGTAAGGACGCCCAGCTCTCACGCGAGGTCGAGTTCGCCATCCCGCGCGAGATGGATCAAGCGCAGGGCATCGAGTTGGCCCGCGACTTCGTCCAGCGCGAGATGGTCGATCGCGGCATGGTCGCCGATCTCAATGTGCATTGGGATATTGGCCCCGACGGACTGGCCAAGCCCCATGCCCACGTCATGCTGTCGATGCGCGAAGTGGGCGAAGACGGGTTCGGCGCCAAGGTCCGCGACTGGAACCGCACCGAGCTGGTCGAGCATTGGCGCGAGGCCTGGGCCGATCACGTCAATGAGCGGCTAGCGCAACTCGACATCGACGCGCGGATCGATCACCGCAGCCTGGAACACCAGGGCATCGACCTTGAGCCGCAGAACAAGATCGGCCCCGCCGCTGGCCGCAGAGCGGACGAAGGCCTGGAGGCCGATCGGCTCGACGAACATCACGAGATCGCGCGAGCCAATGGCGAGCGGATCATCGCCGATCCGCGCATCGCCCTGGACGCCATCACCAAGAGCCAAGCGACCTTCACCCGCCGCGATCTGGCGATGTTCATTCACCGCCATTCGGACGGCAAGGAGCAGTTCGATCGGGCGATGGGCGCGGTGCAGGCCTCGCCCGATCTCGTCGCCTTGGGTCAGGACCGGCGCGGACAGGACCGGTTCACCAGCCGCGAGATGATCGCGGTCGAGGACCGTCTGCATCGCGCCTCCACCTTGATGGCGGAGCGTCGGGCGCACCGGGTCAGCGAGCTGGATCAGCGCCGCGCCATGACGCGGGCCGAGCAGCGCGGCCTCGTCCTCTCCGGCGAGCAGAAGGCGGCGTTCGAGCACGTCACCCAGTCCCGCGATCTGGGCGTGGTGGTTGGCTATGCCGGCACGGGCAAGTCGGCGTTGCTGGGCGTGGCGCGTGAGGCCTGGGAGGACGCCGGCTATCACGTCCGGGGTCTGGCGCTGTCGGGCATCGCCGCCGAGAACCTGGAGGGCGGATCGGGCATCGCCTCACGCACCATCGCCAGTCTTGAGCATCAGTGGAGCCAGGGGCGCGAACTGCTGGACGCCCGCGACGTGTTGGTGATCGACGAGGCCGGCATGATCGGATCGCGGCAGATGGAGCGGCTGCTGTCGGCGGCCGACAAGGCCGGGGCCAAGGTGGTGCTGGTCGGCGATCCCGAGCAGATTCAGGCGATCGAAGCCGGGGCGGCGTTCCGGTCGATCGCCGAGCGTCATTCCCACGTCGAGATCACTCAGGTTCGCCGGCAGCATGAGGACTGGCAGCGCGACGCCACGCGGCATCTGGCCACCGGCCGGACGGGCGAAGCGCTGGCGGCCTATGACGCGCGCGGCATGGTTCATGCGGCCGAAACGCGCGACCAGGCACGCGAGGATCTGGTCGCGCGGTGGGACCGCGACCGACTCAACGAGCCGGGCAAGAGCCGGATCATCCTGACCCACACCAATGACGAGGTCCGCGATCTCAATCTGACGGCGCGCGAGCGGTTACGCCAGGCTGGAGCCTTGGGGGAGGACGTGGCGGTCAAGGCCGAGCGCGGCGAGCGCGCCTTCGCGGCCGGCGACCGCCTGATGTTCCTGAAGAACGATCGCGGGCTTGGCGTGAAGAACGGCATGTTGGGTGAGATCGAGCAGGTCTCGCCGACCCAGATCACCGTGCGTCTCGACGCCGGACGGTCGGTGGCCTTCGATCTCAAGGACTATGCCCAGGTCGATCATGGCTATGCGGCCACCATCCATAAGAGCCAGGGCGTCACCGTCGATCGGACCCATGTGCTGGCGACGCCGGGTATGGACCGCCACGGCGCCTATGTCGCCCTGTCGCGGCATCGCGACAGCGTGCAGGTCCATTACGGCCGTGACGAGTTCGAGGATCTGGGCAAGCTAACCCGCGTGCTGTCGCGCGAGCGGGTCAAGGACATGGCCAGTGACTTCGCCGAGCGGCGCGACATCCGCGTGCCGGCGTCTATGCGCCCGAAGGATCAGCCGCAGCGCGAGCGCGGCATGTTCGCCGGGTTCCGGCCGGCCGGCCCAGCGCATCAGCCGGCGGCGCCGGCGCGCGATCACGACCAGCTTGCGCAGCGCCAGGCGATGGAGCGCCACGCCCGCGCCGCGGCCGACGTCATGCGGATGAACGACCGCGGCTTGCCGGTGCTCGCCCATCAGCGGCGGGCGCTGGAGGAGGCGCGCGAGGCGATGGGGAAGATCGGCGCGCACGCCACCAAGGATCTGGAGCGGGCTTATGTCCGCGATCCAGGCTTAGCGGGTGAGACGGCCTCCGGCCGCACGCAGCGGGCGATCCGAGTCCTTCAGCTTGAGGCCGAGGTTCGCGCCGATCCGCGTCTGCGCGCCGATCGGTTCGTCGAGCGTTGGCAGGGCCTGGAGCGCCAGCGCTCAGCACTGCATCGCGCGGGCGACATGACAGGGGCCGGCCAGGTCAAGGACCGCATGGGCGCGATGGCCAAGAGCCTGGAGCGCGATCCGCAGGTGGACTCGCTGCTGCGCGCCCGCAGGCCCGAGCTTGGGCTCCCCGCAGAGATTGGGCGGAGCGTGGGCCAGGGACTCTCGGACTACCTCGGCATCGGTCGCGGCCGAGGGCTTGGCTTGTAGGAGGATGGGATGGATCAGGACATCGGATCAGAGGCGCCAGTCGATCCGGCGGCGGTCGCGTTCGAGGCGTTGCGGCGGGAGGTGGCCTTGCTGAATGTCGCTCTGACAGGGCTAGCCGCCGAACGCGCGTCGGCGCCAGACTACAGCGAGACGCTCGAGGAGATCGCTCAAGGCGTGAGGGTCGCGGTTGGACGGATAGGGAAGCTGGCGACGAGTCCAGCGTTGGCGGCTATGCCCGGTGAAATAGCGCGGCAGATCGCGGCGGCCGGTGATGAGGCTCGCCGGCAGGACCGCGCGACCTTGCATCAAGCCCAGGAGATGCTTCAACGGGCGGCCGGCGATCTTCGCGGCTGGGTCGATACGGCGCGTTTGGCCAGCGTGCAGAACTGGCGATTGTTGCAAGCGGCGTTGGCCGGTGTGGTCGGGGGCGCGATCTTGGGCGCGAGCTTTCCGGTCATCGTTGCGCAGGCGGCTCCAGAACAATGGGCTTGGCCCGAGAGGAGGGCGGCCCGCGTGCTTCACCGCGATATGTGGCCGGCTGGTGAGCGGCTGCTGGCTGTTGCTGACTCGCAGCGTTGGCGGGAGATGCAAGCCGCGCGGCGGATCGTCGAGCAAAACCGCGACGTGTTGGCTCGGTGTGTAACGGCAGCTCAGAAAGCCAAGGGCGCAATGCGCTGCCTGATCAGCGTGGACTCCTTGAACGCGCCATGATGCGCATGTCCTCGCCATTGAATGGGGTAGCACTCAGTGCTACATATTTGACATGACCGAGGCCAAGGACGTCGCGCGGGTCTTCAAGACGGCTTGGTTCACCAAGGCGGCCAAGAAAGCACTGATCAAAGACAGCGAGCTTTGCGCGGCGGTTGCGGCGGCCATGGCTGGCCAGGCCGATGATCTGGGTGGCGGGGTGTTCAAAAAGCGCCTCGACAAGAACCGCAGCCGCAGCATCATCCTGGCCAAGGGCCGAAGGTATTGGGTTTACGCCTATCTGTTCGCGAAGAAGGACAGGGCGAATATCGACGACGACGAATTGAAGGCCTTTCGCAAGCTGGCCGACCTCTACGCCGAAAAGACCGATGTGGAGATCGACAGGGAGCTACAGGCCAAGGTGATTGTGGAGATCTGTCATGACCAAGCGCAAGTTTAAGAGCGACGCCTTCGAGGCGATCCATGACACCGTCGCCGGGATGCACCGGGCCGGCACGATCGACAAGGCCACGATGCGCGACTTCGACGCCACGTGCTTGACCGTGCCGCCGATGATTGAGCCCGCGCAGATCAAGCAGCTGCGCGAAAGCAATCACGTTAGCCAACCGGTCTTCGCTCGCTATCTCAACACCAGCGAAAGCACCGTGGAGAAGTGGGAGGCCGGAGCCAAGAAGCCCAGCGGCGTGGCGCTCAAGCTGCTGGCGATCGTCCAGAAGCACGGGTTGCAAATTCTTGCTTAGCTGATCGTTATGAGCGCTCATGATGTCTGCTTACGAGCGCGGCATCCCGTCCGGACCCGCCCTCAAGAAGGCGGACCACGGCGGAGAAGTACAATACTGGCAAACTCGGCCATCCGCGCCGACAACCTATTGGGCGGGCCTCGACGACAGATACGCGATCAATGCGGCCCGCTTGGCCGGATCGAGGACGCTGATCGGCATCTTCGTCCCCGGAACTTTTTTGGTCGGTGCCGCGAGAAATTCGTCGAGCACCTTCGCATCCCATATGATGCCGGAATTCTTCATCGCCGCCGAATAGTTGAAGCCGGCGACCGAGCCGGCGCGGCGACCGATCACGCCCCCCAGATTGGGACCGATGCCGTTGCGTCCACCTTTTTCGATCGTGTGGCAGGCTTGGCAGGTGCTGAAGGTCCGCGCGCCGGCGGCATTGTCCGGCGGGGCGGCGGGCATTGCATTGGCGCTGAACACGGCGACCGGGGCCAAAGCTGCTAGCGCGCCATATATCCATCTCATCAAAGCGCTCCGGGTTGTGAAGTGGGATTGGTGGGGCCCTGCGGGCCAAGCTCGGGAGGAAGCCCGAGCAGCGCGCGATCGGCGTTGCGATCAGTCTCGCTTGAAGTGAAATCGTCGAAGGCGCGGGGCGTGACGCGGATAATGTGGTCACGGATGAACGGCGCTCCCTCGCGCGCGCCGTCCTCGGGATGCTTAAGCGCGCACTCCCATTCGAGCACGGCCCAACCCGAATAGTCGTTAGCGGCCATTTTCGAGAAGATCGCGCCGAACTCGATCTGCCCGTCGCCCGGCGAGCGGAACCGCCCTGGGCGATCGACCCAATTCTGATAGCCCCCATAGAGACCGCTCCGACCATTGGGTCGGAACTCCGCATCCTTGACGTGGAAGCAGCTAATCCGCGTGTGATAGATGTCGAGAAAAGCCAGATAATCGAGCTGTTGCAACAGCAGATGGCTCGGGTCGTAGAGGATGCGCGCGCGGGGGTGCTGATCGACGCCATCGAGGAACCGCTCGAAAGTCGCGCCGTCGTGCAAATCCTCGCCTGGATGGATCTCAAAGGCGCAATCGACGCCGCAGTCCTCGAAGGTGTCGAGGATCGGGCGCCAGCGCCGAGCAAGCTCCGTGAAGGCCTCGTCGATCAGTCCAGATGGGCGCTGCGGCCACGGATACATATAGGGCCATGCCAAGGCGCCGGAGAAGGTGGCGTGCGCGTCGAGGCCGAGCCGCTGGCTGGCGCGGGCGCCGAGCTTGACCTGCTCGACCGCCCAGGCTTGTCGTTCCTGCGGATTGCCCCGCACGGCCTCGGCGCAGAATCCGTCGAACAGCCGATCATAGGCGGGATGCACCGCGACCAGTTGGCCCTGCAGATGGGTCGAAAGCTCGCTCACCACGAGACCGTGCTTGTCGAGCCGGGCGCGAAGGTCGTCGCAATAGGCCTGGCTTTCCGCCGCCGTTTCGAGGTCGATCAGGTGCGGCGTGGCGGGAATCTGCAGGGCGACATAGCCAAGTCCGGCCGCCCATTCGGCCAGATGATCCAGCGTATCGAACGGCGGCTGGTCGGATAGGAACTGCGCCAGGAAGATCCCGGGGCCCTTGATCGTCTTCATTGTCCGTTCCCCGGAAAGGCCAGCCACGCGCGGGCGTCGTTCGAGCGCACGGCGCGATCGATCAACCGCATCGATCGCAGGCCGTCGTCGATGCCGGGCAATAGGTCGTTCAGCGAATCCTGGGCGCCTTCGATGGCGTCGGCGAAACCGGCATAGAGCGTTGCGAAGGCCTCAATGAAGCCTTCGGGATGCCCACTCGGCAGGCGAATCGCGCGCTGCGCAGTCGGGTGCAGGCCGGGACTGCCGGCGTGAATGATTTCGGTTCGCGCGTCGGGCCATCGGAAAATCAGGTCGGCCGGCGCGTCATGCCGCCATTCGAGACTGCCCTGCTCGCCATGGATGCGCAGCTTGAGCCCATTGCGCTCGCCCGTCGCGATCTGCGACGCGGTCAGCACGCCGGGCACGCCGCCCTCGAAGCGCAGCAGGATATTGCAATCATCGTCCAGTCGCCGCCCGGCGACGACGCGGGACAGGTCCGCCACCAACTCCACCACCCTCAATCCGCTGACATATTCCGCGAGCTGGAAAGCATGGACGCCGATATCGCCGATCGCCCCGCCGCAGCCCGCGCGATTGGGATCGGTCCGCCACGCGGCCTGGACATTGTCAGCCTCGATCGGGTCGGACAGCCAGCCCTGCGGGTAATCGACCATGACCTTGCGGACCCGTCCGATCGCGCCGGACGCGATCCGCGCGCGCGCCTCTCGGATCATCGCGTAGCCCGTATAGGCATAGGTGAGCGCAAAGGGGCATCCGGTCCGCGCCACAAGAGCGGCCAACGCCTCGGCCTCGGCCAGCGTCGCGGTCATCGGCTTGTCGCAGATGACCGGCAAGCCCGCCTGAATCGCCGCCGCGGCAATCGCATAGTGGCTGTCGTTGGGCGTCGCGATGGCGATGGCCTGGACGGCGTCGTCTCGGTGTTGTTCGCCCGCGATCAAAGCTTCGATGCTGTCATAGGCGCGATCGGCGGAAACGCCCCAGAGGGCCGCCTGGGCGAGCGACTTTTCCCGCGTACGACTGAAAGCGCCCGCCGCGAGGATAAATCGCGCGTCGAGGCACGCCGCCATGCGGTGCACCGGACCAATGAAACTGCCGGGGCCACCGCCGATGAGGCCTAGCCGGAGAGCTTCCCGCGTCATCCGCGCGTATTGCCCGGTTCGCGAACTGGAAGCCGCGCGTCCGCTTGATCTGCCCGCTGGGCGCCCGGCGTCTCGCGGAAGGTGAACGCGAACAGGAGCATCGCGACACAGGCGATCACCGCCGGTACGATCCAGATCGTCTTCCAGTCGTGGCCGCCACCCACTTCAACATTCATCGCGTAGACGACGCCGGCAATGTTGGATCCGACGACGACGCCGATACCTTGGGTGATGAGATTGAAGAAGGACTGGGCTCGCGACCGGGCCTCCGCATCGAACTTGCGATCGACATAGATCTGGCCGGACACGATCAGGAAATCGTAGCAGACGCCGTGGATAATGATGCCCAGCAACACCATTGGCATAATCACGCTTCCGCCCTGATAGCCAAAAGCAAAGAGCAGAAAGCGAACACCCCAAGCGCCCATGCCGATCATCAGCACATGCTTGATGCCCAATCGTCCGAGTAGAAACGGAAGGCTGACCAGGATCAGCGACTCGAAGATCTGACCTGCCGTCTGGATGCCCGTCGCCTCAAACCGAATGCCGAGCAGCGTCAAGTGCAGATCCTTGTCGGCAAAGAAGGCGTTGGCATAGGTGTCGTAGAAGCTGCGCGGGATCATCAGCGTCAGAGTGCAGGCGATAAAAATCCAAAGCGCGGGTTCACGGTGGCGCAAGATGACGTCCAGCCCAAAGAGCGCGGGAAGGCTGACAACCCGGCCGGTTGCGCGCGGCGGCGTGTTGGGCAGGATGAAGGCGTAGAGCCCGAGCGCAATATAGATGCCAGCGGCGATCCACATCGGCATCGCCGTCTGCGCGGCGCCGGCCACGATGCCGACCAGCAGGCCGGCGACGATCCAGCCCACCGTGCCCCACACGCGGATGCCCGGAAACTCCTTGCCGACATCGGTCATGGCGTTGAAGGCGATCGCCGTGGCGAGCGGAATGGTCGAGGCATAGAAGATGAAATGCAGGAGGCAGCCGAACAGGAAGAGCGACGGCGACGTGCGGATCGTCGACACCCAAAGCAAGGCCGCGCCGGCCAAGATCGACAATATGCCGAGGAGCTTTTCCGCCGCGACGAAGCGATCCGCGATCATGCCGACAAACAGGGTTGAGAGAATCGTCGCAACACCGGCCATGCCATAGGCCGCGCCGATGATCGTATCGAAATGCAGGCCCTTGCTCATGTAGGCGCCGAGCGGCACGAACCAGACGCCCCAGGCGAAATACTGCGCGAACATCATGATCGACAGTCGCAACTTGACCATCACCGTTGCCTCCCCCGAGCCAGGGCGTCACCCTGGCAGCCCCTCAATCGCACATCGGGAGTGGGTCATTTGGACGCTCTTCCGATGCCGTTTCCTCTCCATCCGCGCTTAGGCGGTGTTTGGAACCATCAAACATGAGATCGATCTCATGACAATCCGAAAAAGGCGCTCGTCGGCCAGCGATCATGAAATCGAGAGGGTCTACTCTGGGCCGCGGCCAAGGCTCTCCCGCACGATGATCTGGTGCGGCAATGTCGCGTAGATGGGATCGATTTGCTGGCCGGTCAGGATGCCCAGCAGAAGTTCGACGGTTTTCCGGCCGATCTCCGCCATCGGCTGACGCACGGTGGCCAAGGGCGGATCGACATAACGGGTCATCTGAATGTCGTCGAAGCCCACCACGGAGACGGCGTCTGGACAGGGTATTCCGGCAGAACGCGCCGCCGCGAGCGCGCCGATCGCCATCTCGTCGCTGAAGCAGAAGATCGCAGTCGGCCGCGGTGCGCGCGCGAACAGCAACAGGGCGGCGGCGCGACCTGATTCGATCGAGAAATCGCCCGCCTCGACCATCAGCCTGGCGACGATACCGTAGTCCTCGGCCGCCGCTCGCGCGCCGGTCAGCCGATCGCGCGTCAGCGGGCTGTCGGCCGGCCCGACAATCAGCGCGATATCGCGATGACCTCTGTCGTAGAGCGCCTGCATGACCTCGTAACTGGCTTTAGCGTTGTCGATGTGGGCGCTCGAAACGCCGAGTGAAGGCGTGAACTCGCAGCCGTTGACGATCGGCGCACGGCCGCCTTGGCGCGCCAGGACCTTCGCCAGCGTCGCGGGCAGGCGATGGCCGAGGAAGATGAAGCCGTCCGCCTCCTTGCGGTTGAGCATGTCCGCGTACTGCTCCTCACGCTCGCGCTCGTTGCGCGTGTCGCCCAAGAGGACGGCATAGCCCGCCTTTTGCGCTGCTTCCTCAACCCCGCGGATGACGTGTGAGAAGAACGGATTGGCGATATCGGGCACGGTCACGATGATGCGGCCCGTCCGCGTCGTGCGCAGGCTGGCCGCGACGGAGTTGCGGATATAGCCGAGCTCTTCGACCACCTTGAGAACCCGCAGCCGCGTTGCCTCCGCCACCATTTCAGGATTGGCGATGACGCGGGCGGCGGTCGCCCGCGAAACGCCCGCGGCGATCGCGACGTCGCGGACAGTGGTCATGGCGTGACGATGCCTTCGGCTCTCTCGAAAGATGATACTCGGCGGACGATAGCGGCGCGAAAATGAGGCACTGTGATTGAGACTGAGATGGGCCCGTTCTTTTTACAAGCTAATTATAGAGCGCCTGGCCGGTGCCGAGTACGTACCCGTCACGCCCATGCGAAACCTTGTCGTCTCACAGGTGAACGAACGGGCGCCAGGGGTCGCAACGCGCCGCTATGGCCGAAAGAAGCCTTGGGCGCGGAGCCAGTTTTCTAGCAGAAGCGGCCAAATTGATAGCAACGGGTCTGACCCACCCAGCCCGGTGCCATGCTCGCCCTGTGCGAAATCATGCATCTCCACCGGTACGCCCTTTTCTTGAAGCGCCATGTACAGACGCACGGCGCCCGCGACAGAAACAAGAGTATCCGTCGTGGTATGGTATATGAAGGTAGGCGGTTCCTTTCCTGTCACGCTCCGGGTTGGGACGAACCGGGTATAGTCTTCTGGAAGACAGGGGACCTGCTTTTCCAGCGCGAATAGGCAATATTGGGATGTGCCATCCTTGGCGATGATGGTCCCTTCCAGCCAGGGATATCCGAGGATCAGGTAGTCGGGGCGGCTGCTGACCCGCTCGACCTCGTCGGCGGATCGCGCGTCGCCGGCCGTCGCGTAGACCGCGGTGCTCGCCGCCAGGTGTCCGCCAGCCGAGAAGCCCATCATGGCGATCCGTGACGGGTCAATCCCGAAGTCTTTGGCATGGGTCCTGACGAAACGGATGCTGCGCGCACCGTCCTCAAGAACGGTCGGCAACCGCGCCGCTTTGCCGGTTCGGTAGGTCAGGACAAAAGCGGTTACGCCTCGCGCCGCGAACCACGCCGCAGGATCGCTGCCTTCCAGACCAGAGGCCAGCATCACATACCCTCCGCCAGGGGCGATCACGACGGCGGGGCTGGTGCCGCGCTGCGCGGCGGGTCGGTAGATCGTCAGGCTCGGGACGTCGTCCGCCGTATCCCCCGTCGAGCCTGGCGCACGCCCGTCCCACAATCGGTAGCTCTCGTGGCGCAACGCGGCGGGCGTATCGACGCGCAAGGACTGCAAGGCGTTGGCCGGTGCTCCGATCGCGGGAGACGTGAGCAGCGCACACGCCCCCAGTAAGGCAAATGCTGATCGGCGGGCGGCGGCGATGCTCCGTGCCAGGACGTTTGGTGGATCGCGCGGTAACAGGCGCATGGCTCTCCTTCCGGCTGGTTTGGAGACGGGAAACGGCTGCTTGCACACGCGCGCCAGCGCGCAAGCGAAAGCCCAGGGACGCCGTTCAGTCCCTGGGCTTCGCCCACCGTCAGCGCGCGATCCGCAGGGTCAAGAAGGCCGATCGGGGCGACGCCGGCTGGAAGGCGTTGCCTGCGACATAGCCGTCGCGATTGAGCAGGTTCTTCACGTTGAGGCGGAGATCGCAATTGCCGAACTGGTAGCCGAGAAACGCATCGACGTCGGTCTGGGTGGGAATGACGACGTTGTACTGCCAGTCCGAATTGAGCACACCGCGCGTGGACGACTGGGTGTGGAGCCAGCCGCCGACATAGGTTCCTTTGAGCGCCCCTTCCGGCAAGGCATAGCGCGCCGATAGGTTGAAAGCGCGCTTCGGGGTCGAGGGGAAGCGAAGCCCCTCCTGCTGTGGCACGTTGGGATAACTGGTGTACTTCGCGGTGGGCAGATAGGTGTAGTTGGCGCTGATCTGCAACGCGCTGCTAGGCGTCCAGACAATATCCCCTTCCACGCCTTCGACCCGACCGGCCCCTCCGAGATGGAAGACGGCCATGCCGGTTTGCCCCTGCTGCGAATAGTCCGGGGTCGCGATGTCGTGCAATTCATCCTGGAAATAGGAGACGGTGCTGGCCAGCCGCCCACCGAACCAGGAAGTTTTGACGCCGATCTCTTTGCCTATGCCGCGCGCCGGCGGCACAACATCTCCCGTATTCGGCTCGACCAGGCCTGAGGGGGTGAACGATTTGGAATAGTTCAGGAAGAACGACGTCTCGGCGAGGCGCGAGGTCGGGTCGAACGGCTTGATCAGGATCGCGGCCTGCGGCGTGAAGGCGTGGACGCCCAGTTTGTCGGTCGAGGTCTTGCTGTACCGCCCGCCCACGACGACCCGGACGCGTCCATCAAAGGCTGATGCCTGTTCGGCGACATAGAAGGCGTGCGTCCTTACCTTCGAAGTCTTCGAAAGATTGATTACGGGGTTGGGATTGGCCGCCGTCAGCGCAGCGAATTCCTTCCCCAGCAAGCGCGGTCCGTCGACGAAATAGTCCCAAGGCTGACCGCTTGAATTGAGCGCCGGCCCACCAACCCAGACGCGATAGTGATCCGACTGGCTGTGCGCCAACTGATAGCCGATCAGTGTTTCGTGGTTGATCGGTCCGGTATCGAAATGCAGTGCGGCTTCAAGCTTGTTCTCCCAGCCGCTGCCAGCGATGTCGCCAGCGAGCAACCCGGAAATGACGCTGGACTTTCTATCCGCACCGATGACCTTCGCGCCGCTTTGCAAGATGGTGAGGCCGTCCCAGTTGTACTTCTGGCTGATGAAGACATCGCGCAGTTCGATGGCGTCGTTGGGCGAGAAATGAACTCCCCCCTCGAAGACCGTCAGGTCCGACTTGTTGAAATTCTGCGGCCCGAGCACGTTGCCGCGCCGCCCGTTCGGCACATATTGCGGCACGGTGATCGTCTGTGGCGGCTCAAGCGGGCCGTAGTTCTGCGCGACCCAGGCGTCGAGGGGCACCCCCCAGGGCGAGCCGGAACCGATATAGCCTTCGTGGCTCACCGGCAGGGTCGAGATCTGCATCTCATGAGAGGTCTTGCGGACGCCCACATCGAAGCGGAGCGATTTGATCGGTTCAACGCGGAGCGCGCCGACGATCGTCCGCTCATCATGCTTGGTCCAGTCCACCCAGCCGTCGCTGTCCTTGACATAACCGTCGATCAGATAGGCGACCTTGTCGGGCACGAGCGCGCCAGTCGAGAAAAGCTCCGCGCTCTTGTAGTTCCAGCTGCCGCCAGTCAGCTCAACATAGCTTTCCGATTTGAACGAGGGGCGCTTGTAGATGATGTTGATCGTGCCGCCGGGCGGCACGTTGCCATTGAAGACGGCCGATGGCCCCTTCAAGACCTCGATCCGCTCGACCGCGACGGACGAGCCGAGCCCGCCGGTGATCGACAAGGTGCTGAACCCGTCGATCTGCGGCGCGACCGCATAACCGCGCACACTGAAATTGGTCGGCGTTTCGCCGCTGTTGCTCTGGCCTGTGACGCCCGTCAGCGAGCCGATCGCATCCATCAACTGGGTCGATCCAGTGTCGCGCAAGAACTTGTCGGTGACGGCGGAGATCGACATCGGCGTATCGACGATGGCGGTAACTAGGCCCGTCGCACTGGTCGTGGCATCGACGCGATAGCCGGTGACGACGATGTCCGAGACCAGTGAGGATTCAGGGGACGACTTGCTGTCGTCCGCCTGCGATGCAGGTATCTGGGTCTTCACTGTCTGCGCCCAGGCCGGCGCGACAAAGGCCGCCCCCGCGCATCCGGCCATCAGCGCCGCCAACAACCCTGCATTCCCCCGAGTTTTCTTCATGTTCCCTGCTCCCTTTCGTTATTATGGTTGGTCTTATCCCCGCATTGAATTCCGGCGGGTGCGGATGGCCCGGGGCAAACGCCCCGGACCGCACGAGGCCGAGGAGTGCTTCACGCGATCTCCAGGTACGGCTCCGCGATTTGTGTGAGGGTTGTCGCCTCGATGGTCCGCAGCCGTTTCTCCCGGAATCGAGAGGGGTTCACCCCCTTCAGATTTAGAAACTGGCGGTTGAAATTGGCGATGCTCCAGTAGCCACAACCAAATGCGATCTCGGTGATGCCATCATCCGTCTCCAGCAGCCGATGACACGCTTCGTTGATGCGTAATCGATTGACGAAGCCAACGAAGGTCAGCCCGGTCGCCTTCCGGAAAAAGCGGCTGAAGGCATGCGGGGTCAGCCCGACGAGGCCGGCCACATCCACTTGCTTGATTTCCTGCCCGAGGTTCTCGCGAACATGGCGGTCGATCTGTTCGATCCGCCGACGGGTGGTGGTCGCGCTGCCTTTGCCGGTGGAATAGCCGGAGCTGGCCAGCGGGCGGAGATCATCGCCACCCTGCGCCAGGGTCTCGAGGATCTCGAGCAGGCCGATCAGCCGGGCCATGCCGACCTTGGCGGAAAGCCCCGAGATGGTCTCCTGGACCCTCGCGGCGGTTTCGCCCTGAACCTGCAGCCCCCTTTGCGACGCGATGCGAAGCAGCGCGGCGATGTCGCGGGCTTCGGGCAATCCGAGAAAGTGCGTATCGACGACTTCGGGCCGAAATTGCAGCGTGGTCAATTCCGGCCGAGCCCAGGGGGCCAGCGGCGAGGTGTCATCGTGGTAGAAATGCGGGAAATTGGGGCCGAGCAGGACGAGGTCTCTGGCACGATAGGGCTCGACGCTGTCGCCGACGAACCGCGTCCCTTGTCCCCTGACAATCCACCCGAGCTCATATTCCGGATGATGATGCCACGCATCATGGCCGGCTAAACCGCCCGAGGATAACCGCACGCTGCAAAACGGTCGTGCAGACGCACCTGTCCCCCAGTCCAGCATCATCCCCTCCCTGAATGAGATCGATCTCATTTCTTTAAATTATTGGTGAAGCAAACATCCGATGTCGTCAAGATACCTTTGAAATGGGGCCGATCTGTCGCGTCTCGCGAGGCCTAACGCGTGAAATCGGCGCGCTCGACCCGAAAACGATAGTCGCCCGACCCAAGATCGAGCCGCACCCTTTCGCCCGCGTTGGTGGACGCCATCGCCTTGTCTCGCCGAAGCGGGCGACCGCCTTCGCGGATTTGCGCCGTGGTTCGCGCGGGTAGCAAGAGCTCACAGCGCGCGTTGGCCGGTATGCTCAGGTCCAGGCTGAACGCACCCTTTTCTCGCGACCACTGCGTTGCGATCAACCCGGTCCGGCTTTCGAACCGCGCTCCGCCCGTCGGCAGGCGGGGATCATAGACGGGGTCGAAGCGAAAGCGGGTAAAGCCCGGCTCGATCGGATCGATCCCGGCGATGCGCCGGAACATGAAGCCAGCCACAGCGCCCAGCGCATAATGGTTGAACGAGTTCATCTCGCGGTCACCGACATCGCCGTTCCAGCGCTCCCAGATCGTCGTGGCGTTGCGCGCGATCATATAGCCCCAGGAGGGGTAGGCGGTCCTCAGCAGCAGGTCGTAGACCAGCGCGTGGTGCCCCGCCTCGGCCAGGACGTCGAGACTGTAGGGCGTGCCGAGAAAGCCGGTCGATAGAAGCGTGCCGCGTCGTCGGATATCGGCGACCAGGCGGTCGGCCGCGTTGGCGCGCAAAGGCGTCGGCAGAATGTCAAAATGCAGGGCGAGGATATAGCCCGTCTGCGATCCGTTGCCGACGACGCCATCGGGTCGCACGTAGCTCTGGTTGAAGGCGCGGGCGATCGCTTCTGACAGGGCGCGGTAACGTCGGACGGCCTCGGCGCGGCCGGTCGCCTGCGCCATCTCGGCCATGGCGTCGGCCGCCCCCTTCCAGAAGGCCGTACCCACCAGATCCTTGGGGGTCGTCGGGTCGCCGGGCTGCTTTGCATCAAGCGCCAACCAGTCGCCGTAGTCGTTGCCGCGCTTGGTCTTCCAGAGCAGGTCCGGGTTGGCGACGCGGATCGACTCCAGGAAGCGCTCCATCGCCTCCCAATGCTCATCGATAACGGCCGTGTCGCCGTAACGCCGCCAACTCGTCCAGGGCAGGAAGACGCCGGTGTCGGCCCAGCCCGGCGAGGAGCCCGGCTGGGTGAAATGCGCACGATCGGTGTCGGGCGCGATATCCGGGAACGCGCCGTCGGCGCGCTGCCCATCGCGCACGTCGCGCATGAACTTCCGCGTGAAGGCGGCGGTGTCCATGTTGAAGCAGGCGGCGTCCCAAAAGACATGGGCGTCGCCCATCCAGCCAAGCCGCTCGTCGCGCTGGGGGCAATCGGTCGGGATGCCCATGAAGTTCGACCGCTGGCTCCACAGCCCGTTCAACCAAAGGCGCTGGGGCACATATTGACCCAGCTTCAGTTGCCCGGTCTCCGGCAGGCTGCTGCGGACGACGACCGCCTCGATATCGTCCGGCGCGAGCGCCCCGGCCAGTCCATCGATCTGGACATAGCGAAAGCCATGATAGGTGAAAGACGGCTCGAACCTCTCGCTCGCCGCATCGCCGCGCAATATCCACGTATCCGTCGCGCGCGCCGCACGCAGGTTGGATTGGTCGATGCTTCCATCGGGCTTGAGCAGCTCACCGAAGCGCATCGTGATGCGCCGCCCAGCCTCGCCCTTGGACCGCACGCGAATCCAACCGGCGAAGTTCTGGCCGAAGTCGACCACGACGCTTCCACCGCCCTTCGGCGAGATCGCCTTCGGCCGCAAGGTGAGAGACGCGGTAATCGGCTGCACCGCTGATCCGACCATCGCGACCGGCGACGTTTCGACGGTCCGCGCCGCCTCCCAGCGGTCATCAGGATCGAACGACACGGTCGCCCAGCCGGGCTGCTCGAGCCGGGCGTCGACATCCTCGCCATCGTAGATATCGCTGTAGGTGATCGATGACCGCGCGACCGACCATCCCTGATCGGGGGCCACGATCTCATGCTGACCATCGACATAGTCGAGTTCAAGCTGCGCGCGCAGGCGCAGCGGCGGGCCACCAAAGCCGTAGCGCCCGCCCGGCGCCAGATAGCTTCCATACCAGCCGTCGCCGACCATCGCGCCGAGCAGATTGCCGCCCGGTCGGATAAGATCGGTCACGTCATAGCTGCGATAGAGCACATGCCGGCTGAAATCAGTCCATTCGGGCGCCAGCAGCGCGTCGCCGACCCGCTCTCCATTGATCAATGGCGCATATGCGCCAAGCGCCGCGATGTAGAGCCGCGCCGAACGCACGGCCTTGACGACTTCGAACGGTTTGCGGAGCAGGAAGGCCCCGTTACCGGGCAAAGACGCTTCCCCCCCGCCGGGGTTCGCCATCGGCCAGGCGCTGTCGTCGAACGCCTGCCGATCCCATCCGGCCGGCTTGCCGACGGTCGTTCGCGAACGTTCGCCAGGCACATGCAGAACACGGCCCGAGGCGAGCGTCGCACGGATCAGTATCGCCGCGCGGGGCTCCCGAAAGGGATCCTCGTTGCGCGCGTCGCCGGACATGAACAGCGCCAGCAGATGCTTGCCCGGCGCGAGGGATAGCGCGGTGCGACTGGGGGGCGGCGCGCCGAACGCAGCCGGATCGCGCGGCGGCAGCGGCAGCACCGCGCCGTCGAGCACCGCCTCGGCGGGGCGGTTGCTAATGGTGTAGATCAGGAGTTCCGCCGCCTCGGGCAGATCGAAGGCCAGGCGAAAGCAGCGCCCTTCGGCGCCGGCCAGCTCCTTCCCGCCGATCCAGTTGAACCCTGCCAGCCGGTCGTCGCGGAACGAGCGCGTCTCGGCGCCGACCCACCCACCCTTCCAGTCATCGGGTTCGAGCAGTCCCATCTCCCAGCTCGCGACCGTGCTGGAGGCCGTTGCGCCACGGTCATCCCGGACGACAACCTTCCAGAAGCAGCGCGCTCGCGACGGAAGCTTGGCCCCGCCATAGGGAATATCGAAACAGCGAGGGCTCTCCACCCATCCGCTATCCCAGAGATCGTACGCGCCCGCCGCCGCTTGCTCTCGGCTGCTCGCGACCCCGATGCGATAGGCCCGTTGAGCCGTATCGCGCCGACCCGACGCGATCTTCCAGGAAAGCCTGACCTGCTGCGAGTGCAGCGCCCTCGGCTCGACCAGGGAATCGACCTGAAGATCTGACACCAGCAACGCGCCAGACGCGGGGGCGCCGAACGATTGCGTGGCCATCGCGCCCGCGCCGACAATGGCCATGAACCCGCGCCGGGATGTCTCGTGCGTCGACATGTCTTCCCCTCCCTGTTCGTTTTGACCGGCCCGCGGCGCGATCAGCCGCAGCTGTTCGACACCGGCTCGCCCGCCAGCCTGTGGGCGAGCCATTCGACGGATGGGGTCAGGTCGAGATTGCCGTGTTCTTTTTCCGGCTGCAGGATTCCCTGCACCTTCGAGCCCAGGTGGCAGGCCTGTCGCACCGCCTGCGCGGTCCAGGCGGGATCGAGGAAACTGTCGCGGCCGCCATAGAGAACCAACATCGGCGCCGCCGCGCGGCGCTTCGGCAGCGCCAGACCCGCCATGATCGCCTTCATCTGTCGCCGTGCGGCCAACGAGGCCGGCTTCAGTTCGTCGGGCGTGATCTGCTTCAACGCCTCGAGCCGCTCGCCCGCGTGCGGTCCGGTGCAATAGGATAGCTTTGTCCAGTTGCGCGCGACCGATCCGCGGCGATACGGGCCAAGATCGAAATCCGGACGTCCGCGGCTGAGCGACATCAGCATCCAGACATAGGCGGCGGTCTGGTCCGGGTTCAGCTTGCCGACGGCTGCGATATCAACATAGTCGGTGAACCGCGCGGCGGGCGCGAAGGCGAAGACGCCCAGCAGGTTGAGGTCGGGCGCATAGGCCGCGGCCACTTCGTTGGCGCCCCACACCGCGCCGCCGCCCTGTGATCCGCCAACCGCCAGCCAGCGATTGGAAACCGCGCCGGGCCGCAATTGTCGCAACGCCCGCACCGAGTCGATGATGTTCCGCCCGGCGGCCTCGGCATTCAGGTAGGCATGGACGCCAGGCTCGCCCAGACCTTCATAGTCGGCCATCGTCACGGCGAAACCCTGAGCGAGGAATTGCGCCACCAAGGGCGCGATTCCGCTTAGGTCCGGCGACAGGGACGGCGCGCATTCGGGCAGTATCCCGGTCGTGCCGTGCCCGATCGCGACCACGGTCCATCCCCCTTGCGGCGGCGGCCCCGCCGGCAGGAAAGCGCTCGCGGACACGGTAATGGGCGCGCCGTTCCACGCCGATACCGAGGTGTAGCGGATACGGAAGGGCGTCGCCCCGGTCGCGCGAATGCTCGGAGCGACCTCGGTCAGCGGCATTCGGTCGATCAGCCCGCCGACCTTTTCAGCTGATGCGCCAGGTCGGGTCGGGGACTGACTCCAGCTAGGACCGGCGGTCGCCAGCAAGGCGGCGACGCCCAACGCTGGAAGCATCGTCCAGCGAGCAGAGATGGTCATGACAATCGGCCTCCAATGGTTGCGCCGCGAGTCCACGCAGGACTCCGCCTCCGCGGTGATAGGCGTCCTCAGAACTTCGGCATCGTCAGGCCGAGCCGGGCGAGCTGCTGTTCGAGATGCCGCAGCGGCTCGGGGCCGGGGCCGGGATAGACGCCCTCGTATGGCGTATTTCCCACGAAGCCGAGTTCCTCTTCGCCCTCGGGTAGGGTGTAGTAGCCAAGCACGACAATGGCGCGCAGGCTGGCGAAGAACGCCGCCGCCTGTTCGCAACCGGGGGCGATGCGATCGCGCCAGGCGATCATGTCGAAGATCACGCGCCGCTGCGCGTCGGTGGCGCATGCGAAGGACTTGGAAAATCTTTCCATTGCTTGGGCGTCCATCCAGACAAGCCCCGCCAGGATCAGCGTGCGATCCGCCGCCTGTCGCGCATAGGGCGCGCTGACCCACTCATCGACGAACGCGTCGATCCCCAGGGCGCTCGGCGGTTTCCGTCCGGCAGGCGGAGGAAGAACGATGTCGGCGCAGATGCGGATGAGCGCCCGCTGCTCTGGGCTGAGCGAAAGCGGCCAAGTCACCTTCTTCTCGCTCATGTTCGGATCCGCGCCGTAGCCGGGGGCGGCTATCGGCTTCAGCATCAGAGCGGGCCAGCCGATGCTCGCGGCGCGCGCCGGACCCGTTGGCAGGGCCATCGGGCTTGCCAGCGCCGCGGTGAACCAGGCGATCGTCCGCCGGCGAGTCAGCGTGGGGAACGGCTCGGTCACAATGCGCCCTTCCTCAACTGCGTGACGAGGTGCTCCATGCCACGCATCGCCAGCGCCATCATGGTCAGCGTCGCATTCTTGTGCGGGTTGGAAGCGAACACCGCGCCATCCACCAGAAACAGATTGGGCACGTCCCAGGTCTGGCCGTATTGGTTCACGACCGAAGTCCGCGGGTCGCTTCCCATGCGCGCTGTGCCCAGCTCATGGATGATACTGCCGCCTTCGCTGATCATTTGCTCGGGGCTGGGCAAAGGCGCGTCGAGCTTGGCGCCCATCCGCTCGACGATCCGAGCGATGGTATGGGACGCATGATCGACCATGCGCAGTTCCTCATCGCCCCATTTCCAGTGAAAGCGCAGAACCGGCAGGCCGAACCTGTCCTTTACGGTCGGATCCAGGTCGCAATAGCTGTTCTCGTTGGCCAGCATCTCGCCGCGCACCGCGAAGTTTATCCTAGCGCCGAAGGTGCGGTGGATGTCGGCCTTGAGCGGCGCGCCATAACCGTCCCCGCCGCCGCCCAGGGCCAGGACCGGGTCCACGAACCGGCCGGCGAACTCGATATGGTAGGCCCTCTTGAAATCCAGCTGGCCCGCCGCCTGCTCCTTGTAGAGCCAGAACGGGATGTAGCGATGCGGCATCCAGATGCCGTCTTCATTGTAGCGCGGCCGGTCGAACAAAGCCGGGATCGTCGCCTGGACGTCGGCGCCGACCGTATCGGTCAGGTTGCGCCCGACCTGGCCGCTGCTGTTGGCTAGGCCCTGGGGCGCGTGATCGCCGATGGAATTGAGCAGGATGCGCGCCGTTTCGCACGCGCTTGCCCCCAGGACGACGACGCGGGCCGCCACGAACCTGGGCGTCCCATCCTCGAAATAGTCCACACCGGTGGCGCGACCGTTCGTGTCGGTCCGGACTCGCGCGGCCATGGCGTTGGTCAGGATCCGCAAGTTGCCGGTCGCCAGCGCCATCGGCAGCAGCGATGTCGTCGTCTGGAACGCGGCGCCGATCGAGCAGCCCCGCGTGCAATCGGTGGCGTTGAAACAGGCCTGACGCGGGCTGTGCTCGTCGGGTAGATCATGCGTCAGGATCGCCATCCGCGTCGGGATGCAGGGGATATCGAGCGCGTTGCACGCCGCCTCGACCAGGAGTTCGGGAACGCGCGGCTTCGGCGCTTCGTGGAGCACGCCCGGCGGCGACGCCGGATGATTCTCCAGATCGATCTGACTGCCGCAGACCCCGACGAGCTTTTCGACCCGGTCGTAGAACGGGGCGACATCCTCATAGCCGATCGGCCAATCGACGCCATGTCCGTCGCGCGACCGCCCCTTGAAGTCATAGGGACCAAAACGCGGCACATGCCGCCCCCAATGATTGGTCCGTCCGCCCAGCATCCGCGCGCGCCACCAGCGGAAATGACTCCCCTCGGCCGACGTGTAGGGCTCGCCCGGCACCTGCCAGCCGCCGTTTACCGTCGCATCGTAATATCCAAAGGGCTTGTCGTCGGTGCCGGTCCCGGCCAGCGGCGCCTCGCGCGAACGATCGAACATCGGCGTCTCGGCCGGGTCGTAGTTCCGCCCCGCTTCGAGCAACAAGGTCCGGACGCCCGCCTTGGCCAACACGTAGGCCGCCATGCCGCCCGAAGCGCCCGAGCCGACAACGATGACCTCAGGGACGTAGCCATCAGGCAGAGGCATGCGTCGCCCTCCCTGAAAAGCCCGTGGAAACATCGCTTGCCGTGGTCACGCATTCCCTCCGCCCCGCATATCCGGACAAGGTCGCGGGTTGAGACCAAGTCTATTCTCGCCTGACATCCCGGTTCAACGCGGCGTTTGCCGCCGGGCCGATACTTTTCTCGCCTCCCTCCCATCGCCCCGCCGCACAAGGGCAATTGGGTAGCTGGCTTCGGCAAATTCAGGCGTAGATTTCCCTTGCGGCAAGGGGTGACAGTCTCGTTTCAAGCGTGAGACGCCCCGGATCGGGCGTGATCGGCGCGGCAGGAGAGGTGGCGCGTGGCCAGTCATGGTGTTGCGACGTTTGGCGGATTGCGCCGCCCCGAGGCTACGCGATGAACCCGCCGCGTCGATTCGTCCTCGCCGGGCTGGGCGTCGGCGCGGCCATGGCGACCGGACGAGCGGCGGCGGCCGCGCAAACCCGTCATGCGCCCGGTTGGGGCGACCTGCCCACGGCACCGCCTGAGAAGGTTGGCGTGGATTCCGGAGCGATCCTCGACCTTCTCGCGGCGCTCGAGGCCTCACCGCACGAACCGCACAGCATCATGATCGCGCGCGACGGACACACGGTGGCCGGCGGATGGTGGGCGCCCTACCGGGCCGACGTACCTCAGTTGCTCTATTCGCTCAGCAAGAGCGTCACCGGCACGGCGGTCGGCATCGCGATCGATGAAGGTCGCCTGCATCTCGATGATCGCGTGATCGACTTCTTTCCCGAACAGCGCCCCGCGACGGTCGACGCCAATCTGGCGGCCTTGCGCCTGCGGCACTTGCTGACGATGACCGTCGGGCACGGCGCGGATTCGACACCCATCATCACCCGTGAGCAGGACTGGGCGCGCGCCTTCCTCGCCCAGCCCATCGTCCATGCGCCGGGCAGCGTCTTTCTGTACGACAGCGGCGCGTCCTACATGCTCTCCGCGACCGTCCAGAAGGTCGTCGGCAAGCCGCTCGACGCCTATCTTCGTCCCCGGCTTTTCGATCCGTTGGGGATCGCCGACGCGCGCTGGGCGACCTGCCCGATGGGGATCAACACGGGCGGCTGGGGCCTGAAGCTCACCACCGGGGCCTTGAGCCGGTTCGGCCAGCTCTATCTCGACCAGGGACGCTATGGCGGACGGCAAATCGTCTCGCGATCCTGGGTGGCTGAAGCGACCCGCGCCCAGGTACGCCAACCCTTGACCGGCGCGCCGCCCGGCGTCGATCCCTCCGCCCTGCCCGCGACCAGCGACTGGCATCAGGGCTATGGCTACCAGTTCTGGCGCTGCCGCCACGACGCCTTCCGAGGCGACGGCGCGTTCGGGCAATATTGCATCGTGCTGCCGGACAAGCGAACCGTCGTCGCGCTCACCAGTTGCACCCTCGATATGCAGGGCCTGCTGAACCTCGTCTGGCAGAATCTGCTGCCCGGTCTGCGCGAGGCCCCGCTCACGTCCGATCCGGCGGCGCCCGCCCGGCTGCGTGACAAGCTGGCCGGCCTGACGCTGCCTGTCCCCAAAGGCGCGTCGCGCTCGCCCGAGGCCGCGCGTATCGGGGGACGTCGCTTCGTCCTCGAACCCAATGCCATGGGCGCAGTCGCGGTGACGCTGCATTTCGATGACGCATCCTGCGCTTTTGAGCTGGAAATCGCCGGGCGCCGCTCGTCTGTCCGGGCCGGCCTTGACGGGTGGCGAGAAGGCTTCACCGACCTGCCCGGAACACCGCCCGAATTTACCGAGCTGATCGGCGCCCTCAACCGCATGCCCGGTCCGATCCGGGTCGCCGCCGCGGCGGCATGGTCGAGCAACCAAGTGCTCGACATGCAATGGCGCTACAATGAGACGCCGCATTTTGACGTCGTCACCTGTACGATCGGGGGCGACCATATCCGTATCGCCTTCAGCAACAGCATCACCAAACTGGCCGCCGCTCACCGTGAAATCAGGCCCGTCCTGACTGGCCGGATGGCGACATGAGGAAGACCATGGATAAAGATCAAACGATCGTCGCCCATACGCGCCGCCATATCATCGGTTCGGTCGGCGCCCTCACCGGCGCGGCGCTCCTGCCCGGGCTCTCGGGCGGGGCGGCGATGGCGCGCGCCGCGAGCCCGTCTTGGCCCCCCGGCCTTCAGCTTTATACGCTGGGCGACGCGGCGAAGACCGATCTCGAGGGCACGCTGCGCCAGGTGGCGCAGATCGGCTATCGCGAAGTGGAGCTGCCCGGCCCCTACGGGCGCCAGCCGGCCGAATTGCGCCGCGCAATTCAGAAGGCAGGCCTGCGATGCCCGGCCATCCATGTGGTTCCCGAAGCGACGCCGGACGCATGGCACCTGGAGGGCGACATCCCCGCCTTGGCCGCCAATATCCGCGCGCTGGGGGCTAGCCGGGCGGTCGTCGCTATCGCGCCTTTCCCAGAACGCGTGCGCGAAGCGCTCTCTCATCCGCCGGCGGGCGGTTACGATATGGACGCGCTCGACAAGCTGGTCCGCACGCTGACCGCCGATGACTGGAAGCGGGCGGCGGATCTGCTGAACGATCGCGCGACCCGCCTGGCGAAGTCAGGCGTTGGGCTTGCCTATCATAACCATGCCTTCGAATTCCTGCCGCTGGCGGGCGGCGGCACCGGCTATGATCTGCTGCTCGCGAGGACCGACCCGGCGCTGGTGTCGTTCGAAATGGACGTGGGATGGGTGGCCGCCGCCGGGCAGGATGTCGTCGAGCTGCTGACCCGCGTCGGCCGGCGCGTGACGATGATGCACATGAAGGATGTCGCCGCCGTCTCCACAAACAGCATGGAAATGGCGCCCGCCGATGTCGGCGCGGGGATCGTTCCATGGGAGGCGCTGAAGGGACTGATCCAGCGTTTCGATATTCAGCATCTGTTCGTTGAACAGGAACCGCCTTTTCCCAACTCGCCGCTCGCATCGGCAAACACGGCCTTCACCTATCTGTCGGGCCTTTTCGCCAAGCGGCGCTGACGGAATGGAGAGCGTTGAGAGCGATCATGCATTGGGTGACGCCATTCTCGCCGCCCGCAAGCGCGGGCGGGAGACGTTAGGATCGAGCCGCTAGGTACAGTCCCGTCGAGAGGCGGACGTTAAGATTTTCACCGCGAGCAATTGTCGGTCCCGGTGAACTCCCGCGCTGAAATGAGGGAGTGCACCGACGCTGGCAAAGCTCGGTCGCCGGCGCTGGCGGGGGACATGTTGAGGGCCTGTTCGTGGGGCGTAACCGATCGCTATTTTGCGACAGCCACCGGGCGCACGTATCGGTCTAGCAATGCCAGGAACTCCACCGCGTGAGTTTCGATAGCGTGATTGCCCGCTCCCGGGATTGTGACAAACACCTTTCGAGGGGCCTTAAGCCCGTCCAGCCAGACCTTGGCCATCGGCGCCGGCGAACTGGTGGCCTCCTCGCCTTGTATCACGAACACCGGGACCCGCAGACGCGGTCCAAGTGAGCCGTAGTCGAAGTTCTCACCCCAAGCCCGGCCTAGCACCCGCTCGTTCTGAGCCGCCGCCGCCTGAGCGGCGATCAGGTCGTCCATTGTCCAGTGCGGCGCGCTGATCGCCTCCTGCATAGGGTTGGCGGGCACCGGTGGACGGTATTTTACGAATACCCTCTGGAACGCCGCTATACGGGCGGGATTGCGAGGCTCGCGCCAAACGTCGGCACCGGCGAGCTTTAGGTCAGCTAACGACGCCTCGTCGTTCGCCGTTGTCGCCAGACGCATCAACCGCTGATAGCCAAAGCGCTCCCGCTCGGCGCGGGGATTTGCGATTTGGCCCGCTGCGACATAGGCCGAGAACAGGGTCGGCTGAGCCATGATCATCTTCACACTCAAAGTTGAGCCGAAGTTGATCCCCAACAGCACGATCTTCTTCTTGCCGAGCCGGTCGCGCAAAAACTGGCTCAGCTCGATGCCGTCCTGGACGAGGCGATCAATTGTGAGGTCCGGGCCGATGGTTTTGCCCGCCGCGACGAAAGTCTTGCCGGCGCCGCGTGGGTCCCACTGCACGACGGTGAAGTCTTTCTCCCAGGGCTGGAAGGTTCGGACATAGGGGCTCAGGATCGCGCGGGGTCCATCGACCTGGGTCCCGCCGACGATGAGCAGTATGGGATTTGCCCTGTCCGCGCCCCGGATCGTGACCCATTGTTTGATCCCGCCGATCTCGACCAGGGCCTCCTCATCGACGCCGTTAGGCGCGGTGACGGCATACGGACCGGAGGTCGACTCAGCAGATTGGCCAAGGGCGGTGGACGCTGCCATCACTGCCCCGACGAACATCCAGAGGGGGAGGTGCCGCAAAGCGCGCCAAATCGCAACCGAGGCCATGCTGGACTCCAAACGACAAGTGTAGACCGTTGCGAAGGAGCTTTAACGGGACCGTCACGACTCCCGCTAAGGATCGGAGCACGCCTCGGGCTTCTGGTGGCGATCTGAATGCCCGCTTGTCGGCCGGGAGCCCAAGGCGTGCTTCGACCCGTAGGAAGCGCCGGGAAGGTCTCGCCCCAAATTGTTTCTGCCGTCACTCACCACGATGATCAGCCATTCCCAGCTGCCAATAGCCCTTGGCGTCGATTGAGGTATGCGGGATGACACGGTCGACCAAAAGGTGGGTGCGTAGCGCACGCACCATGAACGCCTCGCCGGCGAGGAAGACCTGGCAGTCGCGTGGCAGGTCTGCCTGTTGCACCACCAGTTCGAGCTTACCTGTCGTGCCAGGGAAGGCCGAGCCGGAGTAGACCCAGTGGATTGTCAGATCCGCCGGAGAAATGAGCGTTTGTTCCTCACCGGCGTCGGCGATCTCGATGAACACTTGCGCCCGTGTGCCGGTGGGGAGCCGTTCGACGATCCCCGCAATCGCGGGCAGCGCCGTGGCGTCGCCGATCAGCACCCGCTCGCGCCGCGACGGATCGATCCAGTAGCCCGACCTCGGACCGGCAAGCTTTAGCGTGTCACCTTCGCGGACGCGGGCAATCCACCATGCGGCTGGCCCCTGATCGCCATGCAGAGCGAAATCAAACGCCATCCAGCCCTGCGCGGCGTTATAGGCGCGGACGGTATAGGCGCGGCCCTGCGGCTTGATATTGGACGGCATCGGGAAGAACAGCTTCATCCACATCGCTGGACGATCAATGGGCATGGCCTTGAGACCCTCGTCGGCGACGCTAATGCGCCGCATCCTTGGCGTGACGTCCTCGATACCGATGACGCGGGCGTCATGGAGCGTTCGAGATTTGAGCGAGAGCATGGGCTTCATCCTCAGGCTTTGCGCGGCGGCGCTACGTGAGGATTCCGGGCGAACCAGAGAATCGCGAGCGCGGCGAGGAAGGCGAAGCTGGAGAAAAAGAAGAAGTCGTTGAGCGCGAGCATGTGCGCCTGCACGTCCTGCGCGCGGGCGATCACGCTCCATGCCTGCTCGTCCGACAGGCCAGAGGAACGCAGGTTGGCGACGGCGCCGGCACTTCGCTCATCGAAGGGGTTCAGTCGCTCGACAAGGTGGGTCTGGTGGAATCGCGATCGGCTGTCCCAGAAGGTCGCGGCCAAGCTGGCGATCAGGCTGCCCGACATCATGCGGATGGCGGTCTGAAGGCCCGAGGCCGAAGCCAACTTCTCGCCCGGCAGGCCCGCAAGCGACAGGCTGACAACCGGCGTCAGGAAGAAGCCGATGCCGATTCCCTGCGCCAGATGCATGCCCGCGATCGTGCCGGCATCGATCCCGGTGGTCGCGCCCGACCGCCACCAGGCCACCACCGCCCAGGCGAGGAATGCAATGCTGGCGTAGATGCGGGCGTCGCCCTTCGCCACCCAGCGGCCCAGAAAGGGCGCCAGCAGGATGCCAAACAGCCCCATCGGCGCGGTGACGAGACCAGCCCAGGTCGAGCTGTAGCCGAGATTGGTCTGGAGCCAGAGCGGGATCAGCACCAGCGAGGCAAAGTAGAGGCCGAACCCCGCCGCGACCGCGACCGTCCCGACCGCGAAGTTGCGATGCGCGAACAGGCGTAGGTCGACGATCGGATGCGCCTCGCCCAGCTCCCAGATCACCAGCGTGACGAGGCTGACGACGGCCAGGGTCGCGGTGATGCAGATGAAGGGCGAGGAGAACCAGTCGAGCGTGCGCCCGCGATCAAGCGTCACCTGCAAACAGCCGACGCCCAACGCCAGCAGTCCTAACCCGCGCAGATCCACCGGCAATCGCATCGACGGAGTGTCGCGCCCCTTGAGCACCGTCATGGTCGAGAAGACGACGAACAAGCCGACCGGCGCGTTGACGAGAAATATCCACGGCCAACTGTAAGTGTCGGTGATCCACCCGCCGAGCAGCGGCCCAGCCACCGGCCCGGCCATGTTGGTCATCGCCCACATCGCAACCGCGAAAGTGCGCTTTTGCGGCGGGAAGACCGCCACCAGCAGCGCCTGGCTCAGTGGCACGATCGGCCCCGACACCGCGCCTTGCAGCACGCGGAACAGCAGCAGCGAGTCGAACGACCAGGCCAGGCCGCAAAGCACCGACGCTAGTGTGAACGCGGCCACGGCGCCGATGAACAATCGCACCTGCCCGAAGCGGCGGCCAAGCCAGCCGGTCAAGGGGATGCAGATGGCGTTGGCGATGGCGAACGAGGTAATCGCCCATTCACCCTCTTCCGATCCGACGCCAAGGTTGCCGGATATGGTGGGCACAGAAACATTGGCGATGGTGATGTCCACCACGGCCATGAAAGAGGCCAGCCCCAGCGTCACCGCCGCCAGCGCCAGCTTGCTCCCCTCAAGGGGGACAATGGGTTGTTTTGCGGTCATGGCTGACGCCCGATATTGGCGGCGATGACACGCGCAACGGTCGCGTCGGCTTCGTGCGCCTGCGCGTCATAGAGCGCTATGCTTTCGGACTGCGGGGCGGCGGGCGGAGCCTTGCGGTCGCAGCGGCCTGTCTCGACCGTGACCCTCGCCGACAGTCCTATGCGCAGCGGGTTGCGCGTCAGTTCGGCTGGGTTGAGCCGGATGCGGACCGGCACGCGCTGCACAACCTTGATCCAGTTGCCGGTCGCGTTCTGCGCCGGGAGCAGCGCGAAGGCTGCGCCGCTGCCCGCTTCGATGTCGGCGACGCGGCCGTGATAGGTGACGCGGCGGCCGTACACGTCGGCGGTCACGGTGGCGGACTGGCCTGGACAGATACCGTCGAGCTGAACTTCCTTGAAATTGGCGTCGATCCACAACCCGTCGAGCGGCACGACAGCCATTAGCCGGTCGCCCGGCGCGACACGGCGGCCGAGCTGGACGCTGCGCTGCGCGACCATCCCGCCCACGGGCGCGACGATGCGGGCGCGGGCGAGCGCCAGCGCGGCGGCGCGGACCCGCTCGGCGGCGGCCTGCACATCGGGATGCGAGGCCAGTGTAGCGCCGTTGGTTTGGACAAGCGCCTGCGCCCGGGCTTCGCGGGCGGCGGCGAGCGTGGCTTGCGTGCTGCGGACGGCGTCGCGGGCGTGACGGACATCCTCGCCCGTCACCGCGCCGGTATCGGCGATGGCCTGCCGCTGCGACAGGTCCGCGCGGGCCTTGTCGAAATTGGCCTGCGCGACGCCGAGCTCCGCATCGAACCGGGCATCGGTGGCGAACAGCCCACGCACGTTGCGCATGGCGCGCGCTAGATCGGCCTCAGCCGCGGCGAGCGCAACGCGGGCGTCGCTGGGGTCGATCTCGACCAGCGGCGTCCCCGCCGCCACGCGGTCGCTATTCTCGGCGCCGATGCGGATAACAGCGCCGGCCACTTGAGGGGTTACGGCCACGACATGGCCGTTGACATAGGCGTCGTCTGTCGAGCGGCTATCGTCGCTCGACAGCCAGCCATATCCACCCCAACCCAGCGCGATGACCGCAAGGCCAGCGCCAATTAGCAGGAGGCGTCTGCGGCGGACAGCCGCCGGATCGGCGGCGGAAGAAGGGGGCGTATCGGTCATTGTGTTTGTCCTGAAAGAGAGGGGGAAGGCGTCCAGGCTCCGCCGAGCGCGCGGATCAGCGCGATCTGGGCGATAGCGACGCGCGCATCGGCTTCCGCTGCGTGGCGTTCGGACATCAGCAGCGCGGTTTCCGCCGAGAGGCGATCGGCGGCGCTCGATAGGCCCTGCCGTTCACGCAATCGCTGAAGGTCAAGGATGCGTGACCAGTGCACGACGGCGGCCTGTGCCTCGCCTTGCCGGGCGCGTTCCGTCGCCAGGCCGGCCACGCCATCGGCGGTCTGACGGAGCGCTTCGGTGAGCGCGCCGTTATAGGCCGCCACGGCGGCGTCATAGTCGGCCGCCTTACCGCGCAGATTGGCGCGTAGGCGTCCGCCGTCGAAGATCGGCAGTGACACGGCCGGCCCTGCGCCCGTGGCTAAGCTCCCGGCGCGAAGCAACGACCCCAAACCGAGACTCTGCACGCCGGCAAAGGCGATCAGATTGACATCCGGGTAGAAAGCGGCCCTGGCGATGCCGACGTCGCGCGCAGTGACCTCGACCGCCGCACGTGCCGCTGCCACGTCCGGGCGCGCGCCCAGCAGATTGGCCGGGATATCGGAGGATGGCGCTGGATCGGTGATGGCTTGGAGCGACGGACGGGCAAGCGCATCCGCGAACGCCGGATCGCGGCCCAGCAGAGCCGCGATCTGATGACGGCGCGCGGCGATCTCACCATCGAGCCGAGCGATTTCATCGCGGGTGGCGGTCATCGCTTCGCGCGCCTGGGAGGTTTCGATCCCGGTCGCGAGGCCAGCGCGCTCGCGGGTGACGATCAGGTCGATGACGCCCTGCCGCCGCGCCATTCCTTTGGTCGCCAGGTCTCGCTGACGATAGGCAGCGTCGAGACGGACATAGGCATCGGCCACGGCCGCGCGCAGAATGAGCGTTGCGTCGTCCGCCTCGGCGCGGGCCGTGTTCAGGCGCGCGGCGGCGGCGGCCCACGCCTCACGTCGCTTGCCCCAAAAGTCGAGCGCATAATTGGCGTTCGCGATAAGCGCGCCATCGCTGCCCCAGCTGCCGGCATAGGCCGAAGAATAGGTGCTATGATCGGGAAAGCGCTCGCCGACCGCCCGGCCAGAACCATTGATGGTCGGGAGCCGATCGGCGGTGACGCTATCGAGACCGGCGGCGGCGCGGCGCATCCGCGCGGCCGCCACAGCGATCGACGGTGCGGTCGAAGCCTCGGATGCGATCAGGCGGTCAAGCTGTGGATCGCCCCAGATCGCCCACCAGGATTTTGCGACCGGCCCGCCCGGCTGCGCGACCGCCCCAGCAACGTCCTTTCCCGATGAGAGGGGCGCTACATCCGCCAGTGTTTCAACGGTCGGGATCGACTGGCCGCCGCCCGCACAGGCAGACAGCGCGAATAGGCAACCGCAGGCCAGCAAGGTCGCGCACCGGTTGGGCCGGGACGGGAAATTGAAATCGCGCATGAAACGGGTCCGAATGAGGGTCGGCTCCGAAAATGCCTGCGCTTTTGACCTTCAAAAATGATAGGTGTGATTGTCTATAGTTTCGGAAATTGAAATCAGGATCGACCGAGCCTTGTCCGCCGCTGACCTCAAACTACTGTCCGTCCTCGACATTCTGTTGGAAGAACGGAGCGTCACCCGCTCGGCGGAGCGGCTTGGCGTCAGCGCGCCATCGGTCAGCCGGGTGCTCGCACGCTTGCGCCAAGTCACAGGCGATCCCTTGCTGGTCCGCGCCGGACGCGACTTGGTGCCGACCGCGCGGGCGCTGGAACTGCATGACGATGTGCATCGTGTGGTCGAGGACGCCGCCGCCTTGCTGCGCCCCGCCACGCTCGATCTGGCGACGCTGGAACGCCGCTTCGCCGTGCGAGCCAATGACGGCTTCGTGGGGGCGTTCGCGAGCCGCCTGCTCGCGCGCCTTCGCGCCGAAGCGCCCATGGTCGAGCTGCGCTTCGCGCCGGAGGGGGAGAGCGACGACGACGCCCTACGCGAAGGCCGGATCGACCTCGATATCGGCGCCCTGCGCGAGATGGGGCCGGAGGTGCGTATCCAAACCGTGTTCCGCGACCATTTCGTCGGAATGGCGCGAGCGGATCATCCGATCTTCGATGCGCCGATCACGCCGGAGCGCTTCTGCCAATACGATCAGATTAGCGCCTCTCGGCGTGGCCGCGCGCTTGGTCCGGTGGACAAGGTGTTGGCTGATCTCGGCATGAAACGCCGCGTTGTTCTGATTGTGCCATTCCCCAAGACCGCTCTGGCCGCTCTTCCCGACAGCGACTTGATCGCCCCGGTGCCGAACCATGTCCGCCGCTCCGCCGAAGCCATGGGTGCGCGATTACGGGCATTCGATTTGCCTCTGACGCTTGAGCCTGTCGTCATCGGGCAGGCTTGGCATCCCCGCTTCGACAAGGACGCGGGGCATCAGTTCTTGCGGCAAGCGGTACGGGAGGTTTGCGCTCGCTCTTGAGCCTCGCAACACTCGCGCCTTCTTGCGAAGCCTCGGCGGCCAGCGGGCTTTTACGCGGCCTCGATCGAAAGAAGAACTGGGCACCCAACACGATTCGAAACGTATTGCTTGGCCTTCGGAGGGTAGGGCCGCTGTCAAGACGCTTGTCCGCTAGCCTAATGGCGGCTGGACACTTTCCCATGCGGTCTCAGATTGGCCGAGTAAGTGCCTGCGAAGCTCAATTGAAGTGAGGGGAAATCTGTGGGGCGACGGATGGTCTCCACTCACATTCATAAGTGAATTCAGACGCTTATTCCGGGCCCTTGGTGGAGCCGAGGTTGCCGGTCGACGGAATCGCCGGACCGGCGCCGGCGCCGCCTTCCCCCTCGACGCGCACCGGGCCGAGTTGGATCGACCGCTCGACCCGATGAGATAGGAAGCGGCGCCCATACATAAGATTGCGAATCGTTTGCATTAAGATCGCCGCCTCCCTATAGGCCTTGCGAATAATTCGCAACACGGCTTAGGGACGAAGTTCATGGGTGGGATCAAAAGGGCGTTGTTTGCTGGCTCGACGGGCTTCCTCGTCGCGGGCGCGGCCATGGCCGCCGATGCGCCAGCCATCGATCAGCAGCGCACGGAGGTCGAGAGCGTGACCGTGACCGGGATCCGTCCCGGCGAGCCGGCCAGCCTGAAGACCGACATTCCCCCTCTGGAAACAGCCCGCGCGATCTCCGTGATCACTGCCCAGACCTTGCAGGAACAGGGGATCACCCGCCTAGCCGACGCCTTGCGGAACGTCGCGGGCGTATCGCGCAGCAGCACCTACGGCTATTTCGACGCCTTTCAGATCCGCGGCTACGACGCGGCTTACGGCAGCATCTTCCTGGACGGCCTGACCAGCGGCAATGTCGCAGGGGCTGTCAACGAGCTGGCCGGGCTTGAGCAGGTCGAGGTGGTCAAGGGGCCGGCCTCGGTGCTGTTTGGCGCCTCGCCGCTAGGCGGGGTGGTCAACCTGGTCAGTAAGCGGCCGAAGGCAGAGCCCCTGCTGGATGTCGGCGTCGCCACCGGCTCTTACGACCTGCGCGAAATCACCGTCGACGCCAACCACGCCCTGACCAAGGACGGGTCGCTGCTGGGTCGCGTCAACCTCGTCTATCGCGACGCCGACGCCTTCGTGAAGAACTCCCATTCGCAGCGAATCTACATCGCCCCAGCCCTGACCTGGAAGATCGGCGCAGACACCCGCCTGACCCTCCTGGGCCGCTACCAGCGGGATTATGACAGCCCGTGGTCGCCGCTCAGCGCTTGGGGCACGATCCTGCCCAGCGCTCACGGTCCGCTGCCGCTCGATTTCGACGTCAACAGCCGGGGCGCCGAGCGGGCGATCAACAACCTCAACGCCAAGCAGATCGGCTATGTGTTCGATCACCGCTTCAGCGACACCTTCAAATTCAGCCAAACGGTCCGCTACGAGAAGCGTCAGACCTATTGGAACCGTTGGATGTTCGTGGCGGGTTTCATGGACGACAATGTCGTCGATGGCGTGCAGCAGGGCCATGTGCTGGGCCGCTACCTCTACGGGCCGTTCTTCGAGACCGACAAGGAGTTCGGGGCCGACAGCCGTCTGACGGCGACCTTCAACACCGGCGCCATCGGCCACAAGGTTCTGGCCGGCCTCGACTATCACCGCATGCGCAACGTCAATGCCGGAGTCGGCAACTACAATCCCTCCGACAACGCGCTAGACATCCTGAACCCGGACTACGACGCGCCCCATGTACCCAACACAGACGCCCTGTCGCCGACCAAGGGCAAGACCAGCCAGTTGGGCTTCTACCTGCACGACCACATCACCATTGGCGAGCACCTGACGCTGACGGTTGGCGGCCGCTGGGACCAGGCAAAGTCGGGCGGCCAGGAGGACAAGAAGTTCAGCCCCAGCGCCGGCGCCACTTGGTCGCTAACCCCGGGCGCTTCGCTCTACGCCAATTATTCCAAGTCGTTCACCCCGACGCCGAGCTGGCAGACGACGTTCGACGGCAGCCTACTGCCGCCCGAGACCGGCCAGAACATCGAGGCAGGGCTGAAGGTGCGAACCGAGGACGGCATGCTGTCGGGTTCGATCGCCGCCTACCAGCTGACCCGCCAGAACGTGGCCACCGACGATCCCGATCACCTGTTCTTCTATGTGGTCACCGGCGAGCAGCGCAGCCGAGGCGTCGAGGTCGAGGGCGCCTGGCGCCCGACCACCGCTGTCGTGGTCACGGCGGCCTACGCCCATATCAACGCCAAGGTCACCAAGGACAACACCCTGCCCGTCGGTCTGCCGCTGGCCAACTTCCCGGAAAACAGCCTGAACCTCTGGGGCAAGTACACGGTGCAGGAGGGGATCTTCGCGCGCCTGGGGATGAGCCTGGGCCTACTCTACAATAGCGACAAGCACCTGTACGAAGGCCAGCTCTATACCCTGCCCTCCTACACCTTGCTGAACGCCGGCCTGTCCTATGACTTGGGTCCGTGGGACCTGAACTTGACCGCCGACAATTTGACCGACAAACGCTACTTCCCCGACGCCTGCTGCTTGGACCGGATCACCCCCGGGGCGCCGCGCAACTGGCGCCTGAGCCTGCGCCGCAGCTTCTAGGATCGCGGGGCATGATGAGCGTAAAGCCAGCGGGGGCTCGTCCCGCCAAAAGCCTGGAAACCCGCGAGAGGCTGGACATCGCCGCGCGCGCCGTGGCGGCGATCCCCGGCGGCTACCTCGTCACTAGCTTGGTGGTCGGTCTGCTGGCTCGGGGCCTACCGATGGCCCCCAGCGAGGCGGCCACGACCGCCACCCTGGCCTCGTTCGCGATCTATGCGGTCATTATCCTGCTGGCCTTCTCGGCCCGTCGCACCCTGACCGTTTGGGCCTGGATGACCAGCGCCGTGATGGTGCTGGGCGCGGTCTTGTGGCTGTCGATCCATCTGGGAGGCCGGTTGTGAAGGGCGGGTTCCGGCAGTCCATGGCGTGGCTGCACACATGGTCGGGCCTGGTGGTCGGCTGGATACTGCTGGCCATCTTCACCACCGGCACGGCGGCCTATTTCCAGGAGGAGATCACCCGCTGGATGCAGCCTGAAATCACCGCCGCCGCCTCCCCGGAGATCGCCACCCAGAACGCTATCGCCTTCCTGCAACGAACCTCGCCGAACGCCCAGAGTTGGTTCATCAGCGTGCCGGGTCGCCGCAGCGCCGCCACCCAGGTCTACTGGCAGTCGCCGGCCCACGCGCCCGCCACAGGCCGCCAGACCGAGGCGATCCTCGACGGTGACGGTCGCGAGGTGACGACCCGCGCCACCCAGGGCGGCTTCTTCCTCTACCGCTTCCATTTTGACCTGCACTACCTGCCGGTGATGTGGGCTCGCTACATTGTCGGGGCGTGCGCTATGGTCATGCTGGTCGCGATCCTGTCGGGCGTGGTCACCCACAAGAAGATCTTCGTCGACTTCTTCACGCTGCGTTTCGGTAAGGGGCAGCGGAGCTGGCTGGACGCCCACAATGTCACCGCTGTGCTCGCCCTGCCCTTCTATCTGATGATCACCTACACGGGTCTGGTCACCCTGGACCGGCAGTACATGCCGTTCGGCGTCGCGGCGGTCTACAAGGACCGGGCGACCTTCTTCGACCAGGCCTTCCCTTCCGCCCCGCCGGTCGAGCGGGTCGGGCGCTCCGTCGCCCAGGCTCCGCTGGCCCCGATGTTCGAAACGGCCCGCAGCCAGTGGAACGGCGCCGGCATAGGCTATGTCTCGATCACAAATCCTGGCGACGCCAACGCCCGCGTCAGCCTGACTCGCTCCAGCAACGACCGTATGGCCAACCGGGGCGAGACCCTGGTGTTCGACGGGATCAGCGGCGCGTTGCTGGCCAGCCCAAACAACGCCGGCGCGGCGGCCAAGACCGAGAGCGTGATGATCGGCTTGCACGCCGGTCGCTACGCCAGGAGCCTGCTGCGCTGGCTGTATTTCCTGTCTGGCCTGGGCGGAGCGACCATGATCGCCACAGGCCTGGTGCTGTGGACCGTCAAGCGACGCGGGCGCCTGGCTGACCCGGCCAAGCCGCACTTCGGCTTCTCGCTGGTCGAACGGCTGAACATCGCCACCATCGCCGGTCTACCGGCCGGCATCGCCGTCTATTTTCTGGCCAACCGCCTGTTGCCGCTGCAAATGCCGCGCCGCGCCGACTGGGAAGTCGACAGCCTGTTCATCGCCTGGGGCGCGGTGCTGGTCTGGACCCTAACCCGGCCAGCCAAGCGGGCCTGGGTCGAGGCCCTGGGCGCCGCCGCAATCTTGTTTGCGGCCGTGCCGGTGGTCAACGCCCTGACCACCCCGCGCAATCTGTTCGCCAGCCTGATGCGCGGCGACCGGGTGTTCGCGGGCTTTGACTTGACCCTGCTGGTCCTGGCCGGCCTGATCGGCTGGGCGGCCTGGAAAGCGCACACCCACAAGCCCAAGGCCGCCGCCAAACGTCCGGCCAAGGGGCGGGAGGCGGTCGCCGCATGATCGCGCTCCTCACCCTGATCGTGGGCGTGGTCAGCTTCCTGGCCCTGTGCCTCAGCCTGACCCGCCACCAGCGCGACCTGCTAGGCCGCGACCTGCCGCGCCGTATCATTCAGGCGATGCGGATCGGCGGCTACGGGGGGATCGTGCTGGCCTACCTGATCCAGGCCATCGCCCATGGGCCAGCCTACGGCGCCGTAGTTTGGGCCGGTCTGCTAACGATCTCAGCAGTATTGGTCGTGGCCGTCCTCACACTGCGGGCGCGCCGACAAGCGCGATCGCGCTGACGCTTTCCTCTAGATCGACCCAGCCCAACTTGACGAAGTGGGACCAAAAGTGGGGCCGGCTCAGATCAAAGCTGCATACTTACAATGAAAACAGCAGGTTGAATGGGAAGTTGGCGGAGACGGAGGGATTCGAACCCTCGATACCCTTTTGAGGTATGCCGCTTTAGCAAAGCGGTGCCTTCAGCCTCTCGGCCACGTCTCCTCCTGAGAGGGAGCGGCTGGATAGCCTGTTCGCTTCAGGATGACAACGGCGCTTATGCGGAAAATTCGCCTGTTAACGCGGTGCTCAGACGGCCTCGCTAGGTTGAACAGGGTTTTTCCAACGACGAGTGCCATGCGTCCGATCCCCTCCCCCGCTTCGTCCGCCGAATCCGCTGTCGCCTTCGTGGGCGGAACGGAAATGGGGACGCGCGTTTCGGGCGGCGCTAGCGGCGATCCGGGGCGGGCGCGGCGCGGACCGTTCCGGCCTGGACAGTTGATCCCGTCGCGGGCTCGGCTCGAGGCGCGGCTCCTGTCGCGCACCTTCCGCATCGTCGACGTCCTGACCGCCGCTGGCGTCGCGCTGGCGCTGACCTTGGAGGACCATCCCCTGGTCGCCGGCCTGTGGGCGGTGACCGGACTGGTCGCCTTGCGGATGCTCGGCGCCTACGCCTTCCCGCGCAAGCAGGACCTTTTGCGGCACATGGCCCGGACGGGCCTGGCGCTGGGCGTGGGCCTGCTGGCCGCCGCCGTGGCGCTGCTGCCGTCGGGCGGCGTCGAGGCGCCGGTCGTCTGGACGCTGCTAGCCGCGACGGCCGGCGTCGCCGCCCTGCACGTCGCCTGGTGGACGATCATCGCGCGCGGCCGCCAGCTGGGCCGCCTGACCCCCAACATCATCGTCGTCGGCGCCACGACCAACGCCGAGCGCCTGATCGGGGCGGCCCTTCGCACGGGCGAAGCCAATGTCCTGGGCGTGTTCGACGACCGCATGGACCGCGCACCCGGAAACATCATGGGCGTGCCGGTGCTGGGCGACACCACCGCCCTGCTCGACCACCGCATCATGCCCTATGTCGACCGCGTGGTGATCGCGGTGGAGTCGGCGGCCCAGGGCCGCGTCCGCCAGCTGGTCGAGAAGCTGGGCGTGCTGCCCAATCCTGTGAACCTCTTCATCGACGTCGGCGGCCCCGCCGAGGACGACGCCGCCCTGGCCCGCATCGTGGCCGGCGGCGAGAACGAACTGTCGGGAGCCGCCACCGGCGCGCGCCAGGCGTGGATCAAGCGGGCCCAGGACCTGGTCGTGGCGAGCGCGGGCCTGCTGGTCGCCGGCCCGGTCATGCTGATCGTCGCCCTGGCGGTCAAGCTGGACAGCCCCGGTCCGATCTTCTTCCGCCAGCGCCGACACGGCTTCAACAACGAGGCGATCCTGGTCTGGAAGTTCCGCTCCATGCGCCACGAGATGGCCGACGCCCACGCCGCGCGCCAGATCAGCGCCAATGACGACCGCGTCACCAAGGTCGGCAAGTTCATCCGCAAGACCAGCCTCGACGAGCTGCCGCAGCTGTTCAACGTGCTGGCCGGCGAGATGTCGATCGTCGGTCCCCGCCCCCACGCCATCGGCATGAAGACCGGCGGCGTCGAGTCAGCCAAGCTGGTCGCCGAATACGCCCACCGCCACCGCATGAAGCCGGGCCTGACCGGCTGGGCGGCCATCAAGGGCTCGCGCGGCCCCGTCGACACGCCTGAGAGCGTCCGCCTGCGCGTGGCCCTCGACGTCGAATATATCGAGCGCCAGTCCTTCTGGCTGGACCTCTACGTCATCGTCATGACCATCCCCTGCCTGCTCGGGGACCGGTCGGCGGTGCGCTAGGCGGCTGGCGATGTTCTGGCGCGGCGTCCTCGGTTATCTGCCGGTCAATGTGGTGCAAGGCGTGGTGGGGCTGCTCACCATCGTGCTGTTCACGCGCGTGCTGGATCCGGCCCAGTACGGCGTCTACGCCCTGGCTTTCTCGGTCGGCAGCCTGACCCAGACCGCCATGCTGGCCTGGACCGAGGCGTCCATGGCCCGCTTCCTGGCGACCCGCGCTGAGGATGGCCGGATCGCCGACCATTTCGCCACGCTCTATCTCCTGTGGATCATTGCGGCCCTTGCCGTGCCGGTCGTTGGCGTCGTCGTGGCGGCGCTGCCGCTGAACGCGGCCCTCAAGAGCGCCATCTTCGCGGCGCTCGGCTCCATCCTGGTCGGCAGCCTGATGAAGCTGGCCCTGGAGCGCCGCCGCGCCGCCGGGGAGGTCTCGGGGGCGGCCGTGCTGACCATCATCCAGGTCGCGGGCGGCTTCGCCCTGGGCCTGGCGCTGGCGCTCACCGGCCTGGGCGGCGCCGCGCCGAGCCTGGGTTCGGGCCTGATCTCGGTGCTGTGCCTGGCCCTGATCCTGCCGCGAGAACTCAAGCACATGGTCGGCGGCAAGTTCGACAAGGCGCTGGCCAGAACCTATGCCGCCTACGGACTGCCCGTCGCCCTGTCGCTGATCCTGGCCCTGGTGCTGGCCAGCACCGACCGGCTGCTGCTGGGCGTGTTCCTCAACGAGACGACGGTCGGCGTCTATCACGCCGGCTATTCGCTGGGCAGCCGCACGCTGGACGTGGTCTTCATCTGGCTGGGCATGGCCGGCGCGCCCGCCCTGATCTCGGCGCTCGAGCGCGGCGGCCAGTCGGCCCTGACCGAGGCCGCCCACGAACAGGCCAGCTTCATGACCCTGCTGACCCTGCCCGCCGCCGTCGGCCTGGCCCTTGTCGCCCGCCCCCTGGCCGAGCTGATGATCGGCGAGGACCTGCGAGCCGGAGCCAGCCACGTGACGCCCTGGATCGCCGCCAGCGGCTGGCTGTCGGGCGTGACCACCTACTATCTGCTGCAAGCCTTCACCCTGGCGCGCCGGACGCCTCTGCTGATCGTCAGCATGAGCGCGCCGGCCATCGCCAACGTCCTTCTCAACCTCGTCCTGATCCCGCGCCTGGGCCTGGACGGCGCCCTGTGGGCCACGACGGTCAGCTACGGCCTTGGCGCCGTCGCCGCCTGGGCCCTGGGCCGCCGCGCCTGCCCGTTGCCGATCCCGTGGGCGGTGCTGGCCAAGGCCGGGACCGCGTGCGTGGCCATGGCGCTGGTGGTGCGGCTCCTGCCCGCGCCCGGCGGCCTGCTGGAGCTGGCCCTGAAGGCCGGCGTCGGCGCGGCGGTCTATGGCGCGATCGTGCTGGGCCTTGATGTCGGCGGCCTGCGCGGCAAGGTTTCTGGTCTACTTCGTCGGAGGGCCCCTGCCCTATGACCGCCCCCATCACCGAAATCCGCATCGAGAACGCCGCCTGGGCCAGCGCCCGACCGCGCCTGTCGGTGCTGATCCCGACCTTCCGCGACGATCCCAGCGCCCTGCTCAAGGCGCTGGACGATCCCGGCGCCCACGCCGAGATCGTGGTGCTGGACGACGGCGGCGGCGATGACGCCCTGGCCGAACGCATCGCCCGCCGTATCGAGAAGCTGCGCGTCCCGGCCCGCTTCGTGCGCCTCTCCAGCAACGAGGGGCGCGCCAAGGGCCGCAACCGCCTGGCCAGCCATGCGCGCGGCGAGCACTTGCTGTTCCTGGACAGCGACATGCTGCCCGACACCCCAGACTTCCTCAGCCGCTGGGCCGCCGTGGCCGAGAGCGGCGCGCCTGTGGCGTTCGGCGGCTTCACCCTGGACCAGACGCCGCAGCGGCCCGAGACCGCCCTGCACAGAGCCATGGCGCTGAAGAGCGACTGCACGCCCGCGCCCGAGCGCGCCAAGGCGCCGGAAAAGCACGTCTTCACCTCGAACCTGCTGGTCCGTCGCGATGTCTTCGAGACCATCGGCTTCGACGAAGGCTTCGCCGGCTGGGGCTGGGAGGATGTCGAGTGGGCGATGCGGGTGGTGCGCCAGCATCCGATCCTGCACATCGACAATACCGCCACCCATCTGGGCCTGGACGCCGCGACGACCATGGCCGCCAAGTACGAGCAGTCGGCGGCCAATTTCGCGCGCGTCGTGGCCAGCCACCGCGACATCGTCAGCGCCTATCCCAGCTACAAGGTCGCCAAGGCCCTGAAGCCCTTCCCGCTGCGCGGCGTCTGGCGGCCGATGCTGAAGCGCGTCGCCCTGGCCGAGGCCGCCCCCGTTTCCCTTCGCGCGTTCGCCATGCGGCTGTACCGCGCGTCGCTCTACATAGAGGCCGTCTGATGCAGGTCGAATTCGAGAAGGTCGACGCCTACGAGCCCGACCGGACCCTGAAGGGCAAGCTGCGCCGCCGGCTGATCCGCCTGGCCTACCGCCGGCCGGCCAAGGTGGCGCTGGAGCGGCCGATGGTGTCGTTCAGCTTCGACGACGCGCCAGCCACGGCCTGCGAGGCCGGGGCCAGGGCGCTGGAGGCGCGCGGCCTGCGCGGCACCTACTATTTCGCCGCGGGCCTGGCCGGACGGGACGGGCCGATGGGCCGCTTCGCCACCGGCGCCGATGCTCGCCGCCTGCACGACGCCGGACATGAGATCGCCTGCCACACCTTCTCGCACCTGGACTGCGGCCAGTCATCGAAGGCCGTCACGATCGCCGATGTCGACCAGAACGCCGAAAGCCTGGCGGCCTGGGGCGCGAGCGATCCGGTCAGCTTCGCCTATCCCTACGGCGACGTCGGCGCGCCGGCCAAGACGGCCCTGGCCGGCCGCTTCAAGACCCTGCGCGCCCTGCACCACGGCCTGATCGCCGACGGGGCCGATCTCAACCAGGCCCCGGCCGTCGGCATCGAGGGCGAGGACGGCGAGGCGGTGGCCAAGGGCTGGCTGGACAAGGCCAAGACCCGCAAGGCCTGGCTCATCCTCTACACCCACGACGTGGCGGACGAGCCCTCCCAGTGGGGCTGTACGACGGGCGCGCTGGAGCGGCTGATCGACCGCGCGGTGGCGGACGGCTTCGATGTCGTGACGGTCGCTGAAGGCGCCAAGCGGATCGGCCTCTAGCCGCGCCTTTGGCAGCGCTCGGGCGGCGGAGAGCCGGCTAAGGCAGGATGGCCTTCAGGAAGGCGGGCGGCGTGACCGAGACCTTGTTGAAGAACATGCCCGCGCAGCGACCGCCGGCCGCCGTCAGGGCGTCACGCAGCATGGCCGGCTGTCGCACATCCGGCTGGTCGGCCGAGACCACCATCACCGTCTGGTCCATGTGCTGGGCGAGGCTCGGCCCAGACTGCGATCGGTCCAGCGAAGGACTGTCGACGACGATGATCTCGGCGTGCTTGCGCAGCGCCCGCCAATAGTCCGCCGACGGAATGACGTGGGCCTGCTGGCGGCCGCGCAGAGCCTCTCGGTTGAATCGGGTGATCCACAGGTTCGGACCGCCGACGCTGTGGCCCGTCAGGAATTTGGAGTCCGGCCAGACCCCGCCCTCGGCGCGCGGCGCGGGCGGCTGCACGGTGAAGAAGGTCGAGCCGTCGGGCGAGGCCGCCACCGGCGGACCCAGCGGACCGAAGCGGTTCGGATCGGCGGCGATCTCGCGAAACTGGCTGGGGCTGTCGAGATCCAGGTCGATAAGCCAGGTCTTGCGGCCTGCGCGACGGGACGTGAAACGGGCGAACTCCCGGGCGACCGTCGAGGTCCCCTCTCCGCGCCGCGCGGAGATGAACTGGATGACGTGCGGACGTCCGGCGGGCGGCGCGCCAAGCGCCCCCCACAACTCCGTCATCTCGACGTTCAAATCCACCATCTACCGAATCGCCACGTACTCAGAAGATCGCAACTTGCGATATTAACCCTAGGGGCGAAAGGCGACGAAAGCGCTCACCGTTTGACCCCGGCCGTTGCCAGGACCGGCACGCCCAGGGTGCGCGAGGCCGATTCCGGCGTCTGCAGGCCGGGGCGCGTGAACATGCGGACCAGCCCGACGCACAGCGCCGCGAAGCCCGCGAACAGGACGGCCAGGATCAGCACCGGCTTCTTCAGGCTCTTGCCGGTCGACGGGGCCACGGCGCGCTGAACGATGCGGATATTGTCGCTGCTCTGGGACGACATCTGCCGCTGAGCTTCGTCCTGCTGCTCCTTGACCGTGAAATCGCGCACGTTCGCGGACAGGACGTCGCGGTCGCGCGACAGCTCGTTGAATTGCGGCTCTAGCCCGGCCAGGCGCAGCAGGCGCGAATTCACGTCCGTCACCTGTTGGGCATAGGTCGCCTGCGACTGCCGCAAGGCCGCGACCTCGGCCCGCAGGTCGTTGCGGGTGGTGGTCAGGGTCTGCCAGATCGGGTTCGGACCGCTGCGGCGCGCGCCTTCGCCATTGGTGCGACCGGCGGCGAGGCCGGCTTCCAGCTGAGCGATCTGGGCGTTGATGTCCTGCACCGGCGGCGCGCCAGCGGTGTAGCGGGCCAACAGGCCTTCGCGGTCCAGCTTCAGCTGGGCCAGCTTGGTCGAGGCCGACATGTCGGTGTCGCGATATAGCACCGACTCGGCCGGCGTGCGCGACAGCTCCGCCTCGACGGCGGCCAGGCGGCCCACGCGGTCCTGCAACTGAGCGTCGACCGAATACTTCTGCTGCTCGACCTGGGACTGCAGCTGGATCAGCGTGGTCTTCTGGGCGGTGAAGTCGCCGATGTCGTTGGTGGTCAGGAACGACTGATAGGCCGTGTCGGCGTCCGCCAGCTTCTGCGAGAAAATATCGCGCTGCCGCTGCAGCACGTTGTCGCCGCCGCCGATCAGCAGGCTGCGGCGATAGATCAGATATTCCTCGAGCAAGGTGTTGAGCACCTTCTCGGCCATTTCGGGATCGCTGTCCTGATAGGCCAGACGGATGATCGAATTGTCCGGCGCGGTCTCGATCTTAAGGCTCTTGGCGATCGAGTCGCGGCCCTCGGCGATCAGCTTGCGCTTACCTTCCGGCGTGGCGCCGGCGTACTTCCGAGCCGCCTGTGGGAAGATCTTGGCGAAGCCGATCTTGCGGATCACCCGCTCGCGCAGCTCGCCGCTGCCCAGGATCTCGGCTTCCGACTGGATGACTTCGTCGTTGTTGGGCACCGCGCCGCGACCGGCGTCGCCGGCCCGGGGTTCGTAGACATATTCCTGGCCCAGGCGGACGAACAGGCTGGATTGGGCCGTGTAGTTCTTCTTCAGCGTGGTGGCGAAGCCGAAGCCCAGCGCCACGATCACCACGAAGACGACCAGCATCAGAAAACGCTCGCGCCACAGCAGGGTGACGAAGTCGGCCGGGGCGTACTTGGGACGCGCGCCGCCTCGTCCCGCCGCCATGCGAGGCGGCGGGTCGTGCGGTACGCTGATCCAAGGGCTCGTCGACATTCGAATCCGGGCGGTTCAATCTGTCTCTCACCCTGGAGCGGCCAGCCTTAAGGGTTCGTTACCCATTCCTGTTAAGACTTGTCGCATGCAGAGCCGCACGCATCTCAAGATGGTCCCCTTGAAGGCGATTTGGGCCGTGGTCCTGATGGCCGGCGGGCTTTCCGCTTGCGGGCACATCGACGCCGAACCGATCACCCCGGGTCCCCGACCGACCGCCAACTTCTCCAATATCGGTTACGCCGACTGGAGCGAGAGCGAGCCGTCGTACCGGTTCTACCCGGGCGACGAGGTCGAGGTGGCCGTGCCGTCGGCTCCTGAACTCAACAAGTCCGTGGTCGTGCAGCCCGACGGCCGCATCACCTTGCCGCTGGTCGCGCCGGTGATGGCCGCCGATCGCACCATCGACGAGTTGGAAGGCTCGATCAGCCAGGCCTATGCGGGCACGCTGTTGCGGCCTCAGATCCAGGTTTCGGTGAAGACGGCCACGCCGCTCAAGGTGTTCATCGGCGGCGAGGTCAAGAACGCCGGGGTGTTCGACATGGCGGGCGACAGCGACGCGTTGCGGGCCATCATCCAGGCCGGCGGGTTCACCAATGGCGCCAAGCGCAATCAGGTGGTGATCATTCGTCGCGGCCCCGACGGGCGGGCGATGATGCGGACGGTCGACCTGCTGGCGGGCCTGACGCGCGCGGGCGGCGCGGATCTGGTGCCGTTGCGGCGCTTCGACATCGTCTACGTGCCGCGCAGCGGCGTGTCGGAAGCGGGTCTGTTCATGCAGCAGTACTTCCGGGACCTGCTGCCCATCAGCTTCAGCTACGCGATCAACGGCAACGTCAACGGCAACTGAGCCGGTCCTCCACAGGACCGGCGAGCAGTCCGAACCCAGGCAGCTGGGTTCAGCCGTGGGCGAGCCATTGGCGGGCCTGACGCTGGGCTTCGGCGACCTCGTCGCTGGCCATCTCCTGCGACAGTTCCTTGCGGTAGACCTTGGCTTCGACCGAACCGCGCATGGCGGCCAGATTGAACAGCATGTGCGCCGACACGTAGTCCAGCGGCGCGCCACCTTGGCCGGTCGAGTACAGCAGGCCCATGCGGAACAGTTCGTCGCCGGTGGATTCGGCGGTCGGCAGCGGCAGCATCGCCACGGCGGCTGGCGGTTCTTGCATCATCATCATGGCTAGTCTCCTCTCTCAAGCTCGCCCCGCCGTTCTGACGGATCAGAGCCTGAGAGAAGAAAAGTCCACCGCCACTGAACATATAGTTAAGCGCGCGGACATCATGAACGCCACAACAAGTATACTAGTTATTCAAGGTGATTACTGGACGTAAACACGAGTCTACAGAGCGTTAACGGGCACGCTGGCCGAAAAGCACTTTTCGGGCCTCTTCCGCCGCTTTTCCCGATGCTTGCAGGCCGGCGGACCGCAATTCGGCGCCCAGCTTGAAGCCCTTCTGGACCGCTTCGCGCGCGCCGACGCGCTCGAACCATGTCCTCAAATTGGGGAACTCGTCCAGAATGATGCCCTGATTTTTCCACGGCACGATCCACGGCCAGCTCATGAAGTCGGCGATGGACAATTGGCCGCAGATGAAATCGCGGCCTTCCAGCTGCTTGTTGAGCACCCCGTACAGGCGGTGGGTCTCGTTGGTGTAGCGAATGGCGCCGTAGGCGATCTGGCGCTGGTCGGCGATGATCAACGCGGCGTACTGGCGGAAATGGTGGGTCTGGCCGGCCATGGGACCCAAGCCCCCCATCTGCCACATCACCCACTGGTCGATATTGACGCGGTCGCGCTCGGTCTCGCCGTAGAACTGGCCGGTCTTGCGGGCCAGGTACTGCAGGATGGCGCCAGACTCGAAGATCGAGATCGGCTGGCCGTCGGGACCATCGGGATCGACGATCGCCGGCATGCGGTTGTTGGGGCTGATGGCCAGGAACTCCGGCTTGAACTGCTCGCCGGTCCCGATGTTCACCGGGATCATCTCGTACGGCAGGCCCATCTCCTCCAGGGCGATGGAGATCTTCCAGCCGTTGGGTGTGGGCCAATAGTGCAGTTCGATCGGACGGCTCATTGGCCTTCCCTCCCGTTATCGTTGCTGGGACGGAAGATGGCCGCGCGCGCGCTCCCCGCCAAGGCTTCCTTGCGTAAAAGCCTGACGGCGGCGTTCAGGCTGGGTTCAGCCGAACAGGGCGATCGTGCGTTTCAAGGTCGAGGGAAGTTTCTAGGCGACGTCTCGCAGGCGCCGCCCGACCACTAGGAGAAGACGAGATGAAACGTCTGCTGCTCACCATCGCCGCCGTAGCCTCCGTGGCGGGCCCGATGGCTCTGACGGCCACCGACGCCGCCGCCCAGGATCGCGGCCGCTGGGAACACAATGACCGCGGGCGCGGCGACTATGATCGTGGCCGGGACTATAATCGTGGCCGGGATCATGACCGTCGCGACTACGACCGTGATCGCGGTCGTGGCGACTACGGGCGCGGCGACTATGGCCGCGGGGACCGTTGGGACGGCGGCCGCCACAACGGCTACTACTATAACAACCGCTGGTCCTACGGCCCGCCGCCGCCCGCCTATTATGGCCGTCCGGGCTTCCGCCCAGGCTATACCTCGTGGCGTCGCGGCGCCTATCTGCCCAGCTACTATCGCGGCGGCGGCTATGTGGTGAACGATTACTATCGCTATAGCCTGCGCCAGCCGCCCCGGGGCTACTATTGGTACCGTACGGGCAATGACTACGTCCTGGCCGCCATCGCGACCGGCCTGATCTTCGACGTCATCGCCAACCGCTAGACCTGACCTGCTTTTGCGGCATCGAGACGGCGTCCTGGGCTTTGCCTGGGACGCCGTTTTGCGGCCACAAGCGCCTCGACCCTGCCGCGAGTGAGGCCCAAGCGCCCGATTGCGAAGTCATTTCGACCGCATTGACGGGCCAGCGTAGGCCTCGCGTCACACAACGACGCTGAAGCAACACGGTCCCCACCATGAAGACCCTGCGCATCACCACCGCCGCCCTTACCCTGGCGGCCGCCGCCTATGCCGGCTCGGCCCTGGCTCAGACGACCTTGCCCCAGACCTCTCCGGCCAATCCGCAGCCGAGCATGACCATGCCGGCTCCGACCAACGATCCCTCGACGGTCGCGCCGACGACCGAGCCGTCCGCGCCGCCGGCCTCCGAGACCGCCACACCGGCCGACTCCGCTGGCGCGCCGACCTCGGCCACGGCGCCGGCCATGACCGACGAGAAGACCGCGCCCGCCGCCGACGAGAAGGCCGCCAAGAAGGCCAAGAGGCACAAGAAGACGGCCGAAGAGCCGACCCCGGCCCAGCCGCAATAATTCAAAGTTCGCATCAACGAAGAAGGGCCCACGGTTTCCACCGCGGGCCCTCGTCATGTCTGGCTGGTCGAGAAGCCTATTCGGCGACGCCGAGCTTCTTGCGCAGCAGTTCGTTCAGCGTGGCGGGATTTGCCTTGCCGCCCGTGGCCTTCATCACCTGGCCGACGAACCAGCCGAGCGCCTGCGGCTTTTCCTTCACGGCCTCGGCCTTGTCGGGATTGGCGGCGACCAGGTCGTCGATGGCTTTCTCGATGGCGCCGGTGTCGTTGATCTGCACCAGGCCGCGCTTCTCGACGATCTCGCTGGGACGGCCTTCGCCGGCCCACATGTGCTCGAAGACCTCCTTGGCGATCTTCGACGAGATCGTGCCGTTCTCGATCAGCTCGACCAGCTGGGCGATGTCCGACGACGGCAGCGGCGAGTTGGCGATCTCGTGGCCGTTCGCCGACAGCTTGGACAGCAGCTCGTTGGTCACCCAGTTGGAGACCAGCTTGGCGTCGCGGCCCTTGGCGGCGGCCTCGAAATAGTCGGCGCGGTCGCTCTCGATGATCAGCACGCCGGCGTCATAGGCCGACAGCCCATACTGGCTCTGCAGGCGCAGCTTCTTGGCGTCCGGTAGTTCCGGCAGGGTCGCTTCCAGGTCCTTGACCCAGACCGGGTCCAGGACAAGCGGCAGCAGGTCGGGATCGGGGAAGTAGCGATAGTCGTGCGCTTCTTCCTTCGATCGCATCGAGCGGGTCTCGCCCTTGGTCGGGTCGAACAGGCGGGTTTCCTGGTCGATCTTGCCGCCGTCTTCCAGGATCTCGATCTGGCGACGGGCCTCATACTCGATGGCCTGCTGGATGTAGCGGTAGCTGTTGACGTTCTTGATCTCGCAGCGCGTGCCCAGGTGGCTGAAGCTACCCGTCTCGCGGAACTTCTCGTAGTCGCCGGGGCGGCAGACCGAGACGTTGACGTCGGCGCGCAGGTTGCCCTTCTCCATGTCACCGTCGCAGGTGCCCAGGTAGACGAGGATAGTCCGCAGCTTCTTGACGTAGGCGGCGGCCTCTTCCGAGGTGCGCATGTCGGGCTTGGAGACGATCTCCATCAGCGCCGTGCCCGCCCGGTTCAGGTCGACATAGGTCGCGTTCGGATCCTGGTCGTGCAGCGACTTGCCGGCGTCCTGTTCCAGGTGCAGGCGCTCGATACGCACGTCGAAGGTCGTGCCGTCGTCGCGCTCGACCGTCACCACGCCCTCGCCGACGATCGGCTGGTCGAACTGGCTGATCTGATAGCCCTGCGGCAGATCCGGATAGAAGTAGTTCTTCCGGTCGAAGCGGCTCTTCAGATTGATCTGCGCCTTCAGGCCCAGGCCCGTCTTCACCGCCTGCTCGACGCAGAAGCCATTCAGGACCGGCAGCATGCCCGGCATAGCCGCGTCGACCAGGCTGACCTGCTCGTTCGGACCCGCGCCGAAACCGACGGCGGCGCCGGAGAACAGCTTGGACTTGCTGGCCACCTGGGCGTGGACCTCGAGGCCGAGGACGATTTCCCAGGGGCCGGTGCGGCCTTGGATCGTTTTGGAAGAAGTTGCTTCAGTCATCTCTTAGCTTCCTCCCTCCCCGGACGGGAGGGTTCGCCGCAGGAGCGGCCGGCTGACATCTCCTCCCTCCCCTTCATGGGGAGGGTGGCCGCGAAGCGGCCGGGTGGGGCTCGCGGCGCTCAGGGCGTGACAAATCACGTCCATCACGGCGTCGATCTCCTCATGCACCGCACGCCCCGGGAAGCGCAAGGTTTTGAAGCCCTCCCGACGCAGGACGCGGTCACGAAACGCATCGTGCTCCTGCTGCTCCGGCTCGTCATGGTGCGGGCCGTCCACTTCGATGACCAGCCGGCGATCGAAGCAGACGAAGTCGAGGATATAGCCTCGGAATGGAGCCTGCCGGCGGATATGGAAGCCGTCGCTACGCAGCTTCCGAAGCCGCGCCCAAAGGCGGACTTCGGCGAAACTCATGGCCTTCAGAAGAGTTCTGGCGCGTTGGACACTCACGGCGCTGCCCCACCCGACCGCTTCGCGGCCACCCTCCCCATAAAGGGGAGGGAGTATTCAGTGGAGCCTCAAGGGCGTCGAGTTAAAAAACGGCGCTTTCTTGTCACGATTGGCGCCATTGCGGGGCAGTGGAACCGTCGAGTTATCGCGCCGTTTATTTCTCGAACAGATCATTCACGGAGGTAGAAATGCCCACCGCTTACACTACCCGCCCCACTCTGAACTTCGATGCGCCGGAGCCGGTCGTCGCGGCCGATCCCAATGCTTCGGCGATGTTTCCGAGCCAGCCGGTCTATGCTCGCACGCCGAAGAAGAAGGCGTCCGGCAACCTGCCGCTTCTGATCGGTGTGCCGGTGCTGGCCGTCGCCGCTGGCGCCCTGATCTGGGGCATGAGCGCCAATCGCACCGAGGCGCCGACCGATCCGCAGTCGCTGCAGACCGCCGCCGCACAAAGCCCGGCTCCGGTCTCCACGACGCCGGTTCCCGCCAGCGCTTCGGCCACGCCGTCGCCGATCCCGCAGCCAACCGAGCTGGCCGGCAATGAACCGGCGGCGCCCGCCCCGCTCGCCCGCTCGGCTCCGCGCGCCGCCGCTCCGGCCCGTACGGTCGCCCGTCGCGCCGCGCCGGTCGAAACCAGCGCTCCGGACGCCTCCAGCGCCTCGGCGAACGTCAGCGCCACGGTCCCGGCCGCGCCGCCGACCGTCAGCGCCCCGATCGCCGAACCTGCGCCGCTGGTGATCCCGGCTCCGGCGGCTCCGGCCCCAACGCCGGAGCCCCAGGCGACCGTCCCGCAATAACAGGGTCCCACACCCTCAGAATGAAGAAGGGCGGCTCCACCGGAGCCGCCCTTTTCCTTAGATCACCACCACTTTTCGGCCTTGGCGGAGAACCCCGCCGCCTTCTCGACCGCTCCGGCGACCGAGAACACCGTGGCCTCGTCCAGAGGCTTGCCGATGATCTGCAGACCCAGCGGCAGGCCGTTAGCGTCGAGCCCCGCCGGCAGGGACAGGCCCGGCAGGCCCGCCAGGTTCGTCGTCACCGTGAAGACATCGTTCAGGTACATGGCGATCGGGTCGTTGCTGTTCTCGCCCAGGCCAAACGCCGCCGAGGGCGCGGTCGGGGTGAGGATCGCGTCGACCTTGGTCCAGGCGTTGTCGAAGTCCTCGGCAATGCGACGGCGCACCTTGAGGGCCTTGAGGTAGTAGGCGTCGTAATAGCCGGCGCTCAGCACATAGGTGCCGATCAGGATGCGGCGCTTGACCTCGTCGCCGAAGCCCGACGCGCGGGTGTTCTCGTAGATCTCGGTCAGGTTGGCGCCGTCCTCGCGCAGGCCGTAGCGCATGCCGTCGTAGCGGGCGAGGTTCGACGACGCCTCGGCCGGGGCCACGATATAGTAGGCCGGCAGGGCGTACTTGGTGTGCGGCAGGCTGATGTCGACGATCTCGCAGCCGGCCTCCTTGAGCCAGGCGATGCCGTCGGACCAGAGCTTCTCGATCTCGGCCGGCATGTTGTCGACGCGGTATTCCTTGGGGATACCGATCCGCAGGCCCTTCACCGACTTGCCCACAAACTGGGTGAAGTCCGGCACGGCGATGTCGAGGCTGGTCGAGTCCTTGGGGTCATGGCCCGACATCGAGGTCAGCAGCAGGGCCGCGTCCTCAACGGTCTTGGCGATCGGGCCGGCCTGGTCCAGCGAGCTGGCGAAGGCGACGACGCCCCAGCGCGAGCAGCGGCCATAGGTCGGCTTGATCCCCACGGTGCCGGTGAAGGCGGCGGGCTGGCGGATCGAGCCGCCGGTGTCGGTCGCCGTGGCGCCCAGGCACAGGTCGGCGGCGACGGCCGCGGCCGAACCGCCCGACGAGCCGCCCGGGGTCAGGGCCTTGTTGCTGCCCTTGCCGCGCCAGGGGTTGGTCACCGGACCGAAATACGAGGTCTCGTTCGACGAGCCCATGGCGAACTGGTCGAGGTTCAGCTTGCCCAGCATCACCGCGCCGTCGCGCCACAGCTGGCTGGTGACCGTCGACTCATAGGTCGGGATGAAGGTCTCGAGGATCTTCGAGCAGGCCGTGGTCCGCACGCCTTCGGTGCAGAACAGGTCCTTGATGCCCAGCGGCGCGCCTTCCAGAGGGCCCGCTTCGCCAAACGCCCGGCGGGCGTCGGACTTGGCGGCCATGTCCAGCGCCTTGTCCGGGGTTTCCAGGATGTAGGCGTTCAGGCCACGCGCGGCCTCGACGGCCTCGATATGGGCCCTGGTCAGTTCGACCGAGGTGAACTCGCGCTTGGCCAGGCCATCAAGGGCGCTGGCCAGGGTCAGCTTCGTGAGCGCGCTCATTATTCGACCACCTTCGGCACGACGAAGAAGTTGTTCACGGACTTGGGCGCGTTGCTGGTCACGCGGGCAGGATCGCCGCCCATGGTGACGACGTCCTCACGCAGCGGCAGGCCGGCGGCCACGACGCTGGTCAGCGGCTCGCAGCCGTCGGTGTCGACCTCGGCCAGTTGCTCGATCCAGGCCATGATGCCGTTGAGCTCCTGGGCCAGAGGCTCCAGGCGTTCTTCTGGCGTGGCGATGCGGGCGAGCCGGGCGACCTTCCGCACGGTGGCGGCGTCAATGGCCATGGGAGCCTCCTGAAATTCGAGTGCGTGGGTTAGCCGTGCGAGGGGCGCTTTGACAAGCGCTTCCCGGCCATCGAGCCGCGCGCAGGCTTTCTCATCGCCAAAAATTGGGGCGCATGGCCAGATTTCGCCAAGTCAGACCTTGAAGACTGTCGCGGCCTCGTTCGGCATGCAACGTTCGCTGAAATCCCGGAGGCGCGCCTTGAAATCGGTTCTTCTCGCCAGTGTTGCGGCCTGCATCGCCTTCTCGGCCGCCCAGGCTCAGACCCCGGACCGCGTAGCGTCCGGCAAGGCATGGTGGGCGCATATCGAATTCATGGCCGCTGACGCCCAGCAGGGCCGCCTGACCGGCAGCCCGGGCGAAAAGGCCTCAGCCGAATATGTCGCCGCCCGGTTCAAGGCCTTGGGCCTGCAACCGGCCGGGACCGAGGGCTATTTCCAGCCGGTGGCGTTCAAGGCCCAGCGCGTGCTGGCCGACCAGTCCAGCGTCGCCCTGGTCGACGGCGAAGTCGCCACGCCCCTGTCCCTGGGCCCCGACATGCTGTTGTCCGCCCGCCTGCCCCAGCCCACGATGATCGAGGCGCCGCTGGTCTTCATCGGCTATGGCCTGGTCATCCCCGAATATGGCCATGACGAGCTGGCGGGCCTCGACCTGCGCGGAAAGATCGCCGTGGTCATCAACGGCGGACCAGCGGAGCTTTCGGGTCCCGTCAAGTCGCACGCCCGCAGCGCTCGGACCTGGAAAGCCCTGGAGGCCGCGGGGGCCGTGGGCCTGATCACCCTCCCTACCCCCAAGGGCATGGACGTGCCCTGGACCCGCCAGATGCTGCTGGCCTCACAGCCGGGCATGTATCTGGCCGACCCGTCGCTGGGCGATGTCGCGGGCCCGCGCTTCACGGCCAGCGTCAATCCGGCCCAGGCGGCCAAGCTGTTTATCAAGTCCGGTCACGACTTCGCCGCCCTGCTGGCCGCCGCCGAGGCCGGACAGAAGCTGGAGCGATTCCCGCTGAACCTGTCGCTGCGCGCGAGCGTGAAGACCGAGGTCAGCGACGTCGCCTCGGCCAATATCATCGCCCGCCTGCCGGGGTCGGACCCAAAGCTGGCCGCCGAGAACGTCGTGGTCTCCGCCCATATCGACCATTTGGGCGTTGGCGCGCCGATCAATGGCGATTCGATCTATCACGGCGCCATGGACGACGCCTCGGGCGTGGCTTCGGTCATAGAGATCGCCCGGGCCATGAAGCGCCAGAAGGCCAAGCCCAAGCGCTCGGTGCTGTTCGTGATCGTGACCGCCGAGGAAAAGGGTCTGTTGGGCTCGCGCTATTTCGCCCTCAAGCCGACCGTACCCAGGTCCAGCCTGGTGGCCGACGTCAACATGGACATGCCCCTGCCGCTCTGGCCGCTCAAATACCTGCTGATCCAGGGCGCTTCGGAAAGCTCGCTGGGCGGCGAGGCCGACGCCGTGGCCAAGGCCATGGGCTACGCCCTGACCAGCGATCCGTATCCCGACCGCAACTCGTTCGTGCGCACCGATCAGTACAGCTTCGTGAAGGCCGGTGTGCCGTCCCTGGCCCTGAAGTTCGGATACCCGGTCGGCACGCCGGCCTATCAGATCGAGAAGGACTGGCGGACCAACCGCTACCACTCACCGGCCGACAACCTCAGCCAGCCCGTCGACCTGTCCGCGGCGGCCGACTTCAACGCCTATGTCACGGCCCTGACGCTGAAGATCGCCGACAATCCGGTGAAACCGACCTGGAACGCGGACAGTATCTTCAAAGACTCCGGAGCGCCGAAGCCTTAAGAAGCCGCCATGCCCGTTCTTTCCATCGAAGACTTCGCCGCCGCCCTGCCCGAGTACGCCGCCATCGTCGGCCTGGACCCTGGCGAGAAGACCATCGGCGTGGCCGTCTCGGACGTCACCCGCACGGTCGCCAGCCCCATGGCGCTGATCGAGAAGACCAAGTTCAGCAAGGACGCCGAGCAACTGTTCAAGCTGATGGACAGCCGCGGCGCCATCGGCATCGTCATCGGCCTGCCCATGAACATGGACGGCACCGAGGGGGTGCGCTGCCAGTCAAACCGGGCGCTGGGCCGCAATCTCCTGCGCCTGAAGCCCGACCTGCCGATCACCTTCTGGGACGAACGCCTGTCGACGGCGGCGGTGACCCGGGTGCTGATCGACGAGCACGACGTCTCGCGCAAGCGCCGCGACGAGGTCGTCGACAAGATGGCCGCCGGCTGGATCCTGCAGGGCGCGCTGGAGCGGCTACGAGGGCTTTAGAGCTCCCTGCCCAAGATTTCACGCTCGGCGACTTGGGTCGAGACACGCGCGGTCGGCTGATAGTCAAACCCTCCCTGTCGGCCGAACGACAATGTTCCGAAATCCCTCAATTTCTTCAACGCGCCCTGCGCGGCGTCAGTCGCACCAGAAAGGTAGACAGGGTAAGCACTCTGCGTCAGCCGACTGCCTTCCAGGACGAGATCACCCTCGAACAGGCTGTGCTTCGACGTATGGTCACGGAAGTCGCGATCGGCGCGCACCGCGCTTGCCCCCACGTGCGCGGCGTTCACTTCAACTGAGAAGTAGGACCGCCCCTCCACTTCGCCGTAGAAGTCCGAATGCATGGTCAGGCGCTTCCAAGCGCCCTCCGTGTCAAAATTGTAAAGCACATGCTGATCGAATCCCCGTGGACCAGCGTGGCTGTAGAACAGCGTCAACAAATCCACGGCGCTCAGCGCTTCCTCGTCATCGAGCCCAGCCAGAGCCAGCGCGCGGCGTACTGGGACGGTAGAGACAAGGCGACGGGTCTCTACCTCACGGAACGCTGTCTTAATAGCGATCATGCCTTTCCCGCGCTGCTCCAGTCCAACCAAGGGCTCGTCCAGGCGGAAGATCGCTCCGCGCGACGTCAGTGATGCAGCGACAGCCTCGTAGAGCACATGAAAGCCCTCACGAGGCCTGACCAATTCCCGGTTTGCCTTGACGGCGCGCTGTCTGGAAAGGCCGTTGCGCAAGGCTCCGCCAATAGATGCATGCTCGGCGATCCAACCCATGCGCTTACTGGCGAATGAAGCCTCCATCCGACTGGGCTCAACACCGTAGAAGCGGTACATGTAGCTGGCGAGGCCGGAGCGACGCACGAAGTGGCGGCCGAGCCAGTACTCCGCAAAGGACAGGGCGTTAGCGTCCCGCTTGCCAAACGTCCTGGCCATACCGACGGAGGCGGCCAGGCGTAGCCATTCGACAGGCCCAGCCTTGAGCACATCGTCTTTCAGCGATGCTGGATAGCGAACGACACGCCCTTGAGGTGTCAAGCGTCCGATTGTGTATTCGCCGGGCAGGTAAAGCGGCAGAATTTCGGGAAAATGTCTGAGGAAAGGAGAGTCATCCTGAAAGAAAAATGATCCCACGTCGAAGGTGTATTCCCCGATGTTTACCCCGATATGGTTGCCGCCGATCCGGTCAAATTCTTCTAGTACGAGGACGCTTGCGCAGCCGCTTTCAAGCAAAAGCGACGCTGCGACAAGACCCGATACGCCCGCGCCAAGCACGACGGCGTCGTATACTTCAAGATTTTCTTTTTTCACTGCCCCGCACGGGTCTCGCAACGGAATGTCCGCTCCCCTGACCCGCCCCCTACCTTTATTCAAACCCCTCTTTCCTTAACAAAAGCAACCCAAAAGGCATTACAACTGAAGACAAAAACCTAAGGGCGAATAGCGAGGCGCCGTTCTTTTCCCCTGACGCCAGAAAATCCGCGCTTTTTGGAATCCGCCTCTTATGGATAAGCTTGGTTAATTCGCGGGCGGGGATGGGCATGAAGGCCAGGCGGTTCGGACGATCCAGGCAGGTCGCCACGGCGAGCGCCGTGCTGCTCGTCGCCCTGATGGCCGGCTCCAGCCTGGCCGGGACAGGCGACGACTGCCCGCCCAATCCCGAGCCCGGCAAGTGCTACGAGAAGGTCTACCGGCCCGCTCAATACGAGAGCTATGTCGACCAGGCGCTGGACCAATCCTCGTATCAGGTCGAGGAGCGGCGGGTGCTGGTCCGCGAGGCCTATGTCGAGCGCTACACCGTCCCGGCGGTCTATCAGACCATCGACGAGCAGGTCCTTGTGCGTCCGGCCCACACCGAATGGAAGCGCGGCATTCTGCTGGACCGCACCCAGATGGCGCCCGGCCAGACCCGAATGCTGCCCAATGGCGAGGTGCTTTGCTTGGTCGATGTCCCCGCCGAATACCGCACCGTGACCCGTCAGGTGATGGTCTCGCCTGCTCATGTCGAGCAGCGCACAATCCCTGCCGAGTACCGCACCATGACCGAGCAACGTCCGATCCAGTCGGCCTACCGCACGGTCACCAAGCAGCGGAAGATTCGGGACGCCAGCTTCGTCTGGCAGGTCATCTCGTGCAACGGCGGCCTTCCCGCCAGACGCGACCGCTAAACGCGTTCAGCCGTGACTTGCGTTGACGGGGCCCAACATATCCCGCGACGCGAGTTCCACTCATTTCGGGGAGCGGATAACTCCCCTCCCTGGGGAAAAACCGAGACAACATTGTTCTGTCTTTGAATATGGTTAAGGTCGCGCCCCAGAACGAACCCCAGGTTCGCTCTTTGATGGTGTGTACCTGGGTTGAGGGCAACGAGGGGCTGGGATGACTAAAAAGGTCTTGATGGGGTTGATGGCGTTCGCCGTCGCCGGTTTGTCGGTCAGTTCGGCGATGGCCGACGGACGCAACTATGCGCCGCGACCGGTTCCGCGCTATGCGCCGGCGCCGCCGCCGCAGGGCTATCCGCCCCCCCGCCGCCGCCGTCGGGCCCGACCGGCATCGACTGCCTGTGCACCCGCGCTGTCGTCTTCTACGGCCCGACCTCGGGCTATGGCGACATCACCGTCGCCTCGCCGGGCGTCCGCGTCATCGGCGAGCCGGTGGTCGTGCCGTCGGGCCGCATCGATATCCAGGGCCCGCCGGTCTATGTCGACGCGCCGCCGGTCCGCGTGGCCGCGCCGCAGATCTACCTGCACCGTCCGGAAGTCTTCGTCCGTCCGTCGGCCGTGACGGTCGAGGCGCCGGAAATCCACTTCACGGGCTGCGCCGACGGCGTGCGCTGCGAACCGGCTCCGCCGCGCCACTAGGCGCACGGTTCGCCGAACAGAATCGAGGCGGGAGGCTGCGAGCCTCCCGCCTCTTTTCGTTGTGGAATGCTCTAGTGTTGCGGGACCGCGCAGAACTCGCGGGCTTCGCGCGCCAGGGCGAGGTCGCCGCCTTCCAGCGCGGTCTTCACCGCGTCGTCGCAGCGCTTTTCGCTGAGCAGGGTCGTGACATGGCCCCGCAGGGCCGCGGCGTTCAGCGCGGCTTCACGCAGGATCTGGGCTTCCTTGCGCTCGCCGGGCAGGCACGGCGAGTACCACTTGGCGTCGGCGCAGCGGGCGATCAGGCGCGTCTGGCGCGCGGCCTCGGCGCGGTTGTCGATCGGCGCGACGACGGGCGCTTGCGGCGGCTGTTGAGGCGCCTGCGGCCCGGGAACCGTCAGCGTGGCCGGCGGCGGCGGGACCATGGTGGTGGGCGGCGCCGGATCCAGTGGGCGCACGATCGTCGCCTGCGGGATCTGATAGTGGCAGACCCAGCCCTTCTCGGTCGTTTCGCAAGACTGCAACGTCGCCTTCGTCTCCTGGGACGACGGCTCGGCGGTCTGCAGCAAGGCGATCAAGAGCAACAGCATGGCCACCCCCGAGGAGCCTGTGCGAAACGCATGGGTCACAGTACCCACCTTAGACCTCCGGCAACAAGCGCAAGCGGCCCCGGAAGCGCGCGCCATATGTCAAACTTCGTGAATATTCCTGAGGACAGTCTGCGGCGCGCCGGCCCGCGCGCTTCCCTTCCCCGTCAAAGCCGCCTATGAGGCGAGCTCATGACGGCACCAGCCCATGACCCCGCCCGCGCGGCCATCGATGCGATCCGCGCCCGCGTCTTTGCCTTCCCCAAACGCCATTTCCTGTCCGCCGGCGACCTGAACGCGCCCCAGGCGGCCGATCTGCTGGATCTGGCCGACGCCTTCGTCGCCTTCAACCGCCAGACGTCCAAGAGCCTGGACCTGCTGCACGGTCGGACGCTGATGAACCTGTTCTTCGAGAACAGCACCCGCACCCAGAGCTCGTTCGAGCTGGCCGGCAAGCGGCTGGGCGCCGACGTCGTCAACATGAACCCCAAGACCTCGTCGGTGGCCAAGGGCGAGACCCTGATCGACACGGCGGTCACCCTGAACGCCATGCGGCCCGACCTGCTGGTCGTGCGCCACGCCTCGTCGGGCGCGGCTTCCTTGCTGTCGCAGAAGGTCAGCGGCCACGTGGTCAACGCCGGCGACGGCCAGCACGAGCACCCGACCCAGGCCCTGCTGGACGCCCTGTCGATCCGCCGCGCCTTCGGCCGCGTCTCGGGCCTGACCGTGGCGATCTGCGGCGACGTGCTGCACAGCCGCGTGGCGCGCTCGAACGTCTCGCTGCTGCACACCCTGGGCGCCAGCGTGCGCCTGGTCGGCCCGCCCACCCTGATGCCGGCCCAGGCCGAGCGCTGGGGCGTCACCGTCCACCACGACATGAAGTCCGGCCTGGCCGGCGCCGATGTCGTCATGATGCTGCGCCTGCAGCTGGAGCGGATGCAGGGCGCCTTCGTGCCCTCGACCCGCGAGTATTTCCGCTTCTATGGCCTGGACCGCGAAAAGCTGGCCCGCGCGGCGCCCGGCGCCAAGGTCATGCACCCTGGCCCGATGAACCGGGGCGTCGAGATCGACTCCGACGTCGCCGACGATCCGGCCGTTAGCCTGATCCAGGACCAGGTCGAGATGGGCGTCGCCGCCAGGATGGCGGTGCTGACCAGCCTGGCCGCGCGCCTGGAGGCCAGCCAATGACGTCCGCCCAGCCCATCGCCCTCGTCAACGCTCGCCTGGTCGACCCCGAGAGCGGCTATGACGGTCCCGGCGGCGTCATCGTCTCCGAAGGCGTCATCGCCGACGTCGCCAAGGGCCGCGAGTTCGGCAAGCTGTCGAAGGCCGTGCGCGTCATCGACTGCGGCGGGGCGCTGCTGGCTCCTGGCCTGATCGACCTGCGCGTCCGCACCGGCGAGCCCGGGGCCGAGACCAAGGAAACCCTGGCTTCGGCGGCGAAGGCCGCGGCGGCAGGCGGCGTCACCTCGATGGTGGTCCAGCCCGACACGGCTCCCGCCATCGACGACCCCAGCGTCGTCGACTTCATTCTGCGCCGGGCCCGCGACATCGACAGCGCCCGCATCCTGGTGGCCGGCGCGGCGACCAAGGGCCTGCACGGCGAGCAGATGGCCGAGATCGGCCTGATGCGCGAGGCCGGCTGCGTTTACATCACCGACGCGGGCAAGCCGATCGTCGACAGCAAGGTCATGCAGCGCGTCCTGACCTACGCCAAGGGCTTCGACACCCTGCTGGCCCACCGTCCGATGGACCCGTGGCTGGCCAAGGGCGGGGCTGCGATCGGCGGCGAGTTCGCCGGCCGCATGGGCCTGCCCTCGATCTCGCCGATGGCCGAGCGGATCATGCTGGAGCGCGACGTCGCCCTGCTGGAAGCCACCGGCGGCCGGCTCCTGGTCGACCAGATCACCTCGGCCCAGGCGTTGGAGACGCTTCAGCGCGCCAAGAAAAAGGGCCTGCGGATCAGCGCCTCGGTGTCGATCAACCACCTCTCGTTCAACGAGCTGGACATCGGCGACTACCGCACCTTCGCCAAGCTCAACCCGCCCCTGCGCGGCGAGGACGACCGCCAGGCGCTGATCGAGGCCCTGGCCAGCGGCCTGATCGACATCGTCGTCTCGTCGCACAGCCCGGCCCCGGCCGAGGACAAGCGCCTGCCGTTCGACGAGGCCGTGCCCGGCGCCGTGGGCCTTGAAACCCTGCTGCCGGCCCTGCTGTCGCTGTATCACGACGAGCGCATCGCCCTGGTCGACCTGATCCGCGCCGTCACCCTGGCCCCGGCCGAGCTGCTGGGCCTGCGCGGCGGCCGCATCGCTCCGGGCGCGCCGGCGGATCTGGTGCTGTGCGACATCGACGCCCCGATCATCGTCGACGCCGCCCGCCTGCTGTCGAAGTCCAAGAACTCGCCGTTCGACGGACGCCGCCTGCAAGGCCAGGTGCTTATGACCGTGGTCGACGGGCGTGTCGTGCACCGGGCGGAGGGGTGACGCCTTCGACGGCAGTCGCGGAAACGATTTCGAATATCACCGGTCTCCCATTGTAAAAAGACCCAGTCTCCAGCACTCTCCCCGCACGCGTATCCGGGGGGAGCCAGATGACCGCGATGGAGATGAGCCGTCGGCCCGCAGCAAGCGTCGGTCGCCGATTCTACCTGATCATGTCGCTGCTGATGGCGGCCGTGTTCGTGGGCGGCTTCTCTACGACGGTGCCGGGCGACTTCGCGCCGCCGGGCCTGCCGCTGCTGCTTCATGTCCACGGCGCGATCTCGACCTGCTGGGTGCTGTTGTTCGTGGCCCAACCCGCCTTCATCGCGCGCGGATCGCTGAAGCTGCACCGTCAGGTGGGCATGGTGGGCGCCGGGCTGGCGGGACTGATGGCGATCATGGCCTTGGTCGCGACGCTGTTCGCGATCCGCTACGGCCGGGTCCCGCCGTTCTTCCCGCCCGCCATCTTCCTGTTCCTGAATCTGCTGGGCGTCATGGCCTTCGCCGGGCTGATCGCGGGCGGCGTCGCCCTGCGGCGCAAGGCCGAATGGCACAAGCGTCTGATGCTGTGCGCGACCATCACCATACTCGGCCCTGGCCTGGGCCGTCTGCTGCCGATGCCGTCCTTCGGCGAGGCCGCGCCTCTGGTGATGTTCGGCGTCATCCTGCTGTTCGGCCTGGCCGGCCCTGTCGCCGACCTCGTGACCCGCAAGCGCGTGCACCCCGCCTATGCCTGGGGCCTGGCCGCGATCGTCCTCAGCAACGTGCTGGTCGCGCCGCTGGCCTTCTCGCCGCCCGGCCAAGCCTTGCTGAAACTGGTGCAAGGCGCCTGACCGCCGGTTTTGCCCCGGCTCCGAGTCTGCACTACACCTAGGCGTCACAACTCTCGCTTGCGCAGCGGTTGAATTCGCGCGCAACTCGCCTTAAGGTCGATCCGTGCAAGATCTCGCCGCCGCCACCTATCTGACGCTCGCCATCACCATCGTGGGCAGCTACCTGCTCGGATCCATTCCGTTCGGGCTGATCGCCACGCGGCTGGGCGGGGCCGGCGACATCCGCCAAATCGGCTCGGGCAATATCGGCGCGACGAACGTGTTGCGCTCGGGCCGCAAGGACCTGGCGGCCATCACCCTGCTGGGCGACGCCGGCAAGGGCGTCGTGGCGGTGCTGTTGGCCCGCTACCTGACCCACGGCAACGCGGCGGTGATCGCCCTGGCCGGCGGCGCGGCGTTCCTGGGCCACCTGTTCCCCGTCTGGCTGAAGTTCAAGGGCGGCAAGGGCGTGGCTACCTTCTACGGCGTGCTGCTCAGCGCCGCCTGGCCGGTGGGCGTCGCCGCCGGCGCGACCTGGCTGGCCGTGGCCTTCCTGCTGCGCATCAGCTCGCTGGCCGCCCTGGTCGCCGCCGTCCTGGCCGCGCCGTTCGCCCTGGCCTTCGACCAGCCCTATCCGATCATGGTGCTGTGCCTGTTCATGGCGGTGCTGATCTTCATCCGCCACCGCGAGAACATCGCCCGCCTGCTGAAGGGCCAGGAGCCCAAGATCGGCAAGAAGAAGGACGAGGCCCCGCCGCCCGTCATCGACGCGCCGTGATTCCAGGCCGGCTCTCGGACATCCAGCGCTTCGCCTGGCTGCGCCTGGCGCGCACCGAGACCGTCGGCCCCGTCGCCTTCGAGCACCTGATCGACCGCTACGGCACGCCCGAGCGAGCGCTATCCGCCCTCCCCGACCTGTCCCGACGCGGCGGCCGCGCCGTACCGCTGTCCCTGCCGCCGCGCGAGGCGGTCGAGCGCGAGCTTGAGGCCGGCGCGAAACTGGGCGCGCGGCTGATCTGCGGCTGCGAGCCCGACTTCCCGCCGCGCCTGGCGGCCCTCGATCCGCCACCGCCGGTGATCTGGACCCTGGGCCGCGCCGAGCTGCTGTCGGAGCCGTCCATCGCCATCGTCGGGGCCCGGATCGCCTCGGCCGCCGGCCAGCGCTTCGCCCGCCAGCTGGCCACGGACCTGGGGACCGCCGGCTATGTCGTGGTCTCGGGCATGGCGCGCGGCATCGACGGCGCGGCGCATGAGGGCTCGCTATCCACCGGCGCCGTGGCCGTGCTGGGCGGCGGGGTCGGCGACGTCTATCCGCCCGAGCACGACAAGCTGCACGCACGCCTCGCCGCCGAAGGCTGCGTCGTCTCCGAGAGCGCCCCCGACCGCCGCGCCCAGGCCAAGGACTTCCCGCGCCGCAACCGCATCATCTCGGGCCTGTCCCTGGGGGTCGTCGTGGTCGAGGCCGAGCTGAAATCCGGCTCGCTGATCACCGCCCGCCTGGCCGCCGAGCAGGGCCGCGACGTCTTCGCCGTGCCAGGGTCGCCGCTGGACCCGCGCTCGAAGGGCACGAACGACCTGATCCGCCAGGGCGCGATCCTGTGCGAGGGCGCCGAGGACGTGCTGCGCTCGCTGTCGGGCCAGATCCACCTGCGCGAACGCGAGCGCGGCTACGAGGCTCAGCCGGACATGGACATCGACCACGACGTCTTGCGTGAGCACGTCGCCGCCCTGCTCTCGCCGACGCCGGTATCGCGCAACGACCTGGTCCGCGCCGCCGCCGCGCCCGCCTCGGCGGTGATGGCGGCGCTGGTGGAACTGAGTCTGGCGGGGAGGGCCGAGTTGCTGGACGGCGGACTGGTGGCTGGTGTGTAACCTTCGTCGACCGTCGCGCGAACTCGTCCGAGTCGCGCGCACGTGACGATCAGGAACGCCGATGGACATCCAGGCTGTTGACGACATGTTCGCCGTGGCCGTCGCGGCCAGCGGCGAGGGCCGGCAGGACGACGCCGAGGCGGCTTTCCGCGCCGTCCTGGTGATGAGCCCCGGCCACGACGAGGCCCTGTTCGGCCTGGGCCTCAACCTGATGATCGCCAGGCGCTTCCAGGAAGCCGTCGAGCCGCTGGCGCTGGCGGCCCAGGCGCCGGACGCCGAACCGGTCCGCCATCAGTGCCTAGCCCATGCCCTGTTCCTGACCGGCGCCTTCACCCGCGCCGCCGAAACCTTCGCCGCCGCCGATGCGATCGCGCCCCTGCCTGAGAGCCCGCGCCTGACGTGGGCCCGCGCCGCCGCCTATGCCGCCCTCGACCAGTCGCCTGCCGAGGCGGCCCTGGACGTCTACGCCCGTATCGCCGGCCCGCTGGCCGAAGACCTGGGAACCGTCGCGCGGGAAGGTTTCGGCGTCCTGGTGGCCTTCGACCGCCTCGACGCGGCCCGCGCCCTCGGCGCCTGGCTGGAGGCGCGCGATCCGGACGACAAGATCCGCGCCCACGAGCTGCGTGTGCTGGTCGATCCCAGCATCGACCGGGCGCCGCCGGCCTATGTCGAGGCCCTGTTCGACGACTTCGCCGAACGGTTCGACCGCCAGTTGGTCGAGATGCTGGGCTACCGCGCGCCCGCTTTGCTGGCCGATCTCGTGGCGACCCGCCGCACGCGATTCGAGCGGATCCTGGACCTGGGCTGCGGCACGGGCCTGGCCGCGCCCTCCCTCGAACGGTTCGGCGCTGAACTGACCGGGGTCGATCTCTCGTCCGCCATGCTGGCCAAGGCCGTCGAGCGCGGCGGCTACGATCATCTGGTCCAGGCCGAGGCCATCGACTTTCTCAAGAGCCAGCCGGGCGCCTTCGACCTGATCCTCGCCGCCGACGTCCTGATCTATTTCGGCGATCTGGCCGCTCTGTTCGCGGCCGCCGCCGAGGCCCTCGCGCCTGGCGGCCTGCTGGCCGCCAGCACCGAACTGGGCGAGACAGGCTGGCGGCTCCTGCCCACGGCCCGCTACGCCCACGGCGACGACTATGTCGAGGCCACCAGCGCACCGGGCTTCAGGATCGTCGAGCGCCAGGAAATCCCGCTCCGCCGGGAGACGACGGCCGTCACGACCGGCTGCCTGTACCTGCTCGAACGGCTCTAGCCGCGCTCTCTAGCCGCCCCTGCGCGCGCCCTTGGCGAACAGCAGGTCCGACCACCGCCAGTGACCGCCGCCCAGGGCGAAGCGAGCGCCGCCCGGGCCGTCGTTCAGGGAAATCAGGACCAGGCCCCGCATCGGCTCAGCGCGACAGGCGGCCGGGGCGAAGGCCACCTCCATCATGATCATCTCGCGCAGGCCGGCCAGGCCATCGCCTTCCTCGCCGGAGACCCTAGCCCAGTCGCCGCTCCAGACCAGGGGCGCGCGCCCGGCCCCGACCGTCGCGCCGTGGGCCCGCAGGAGCGAAGCGCGGGCGCGGGGGTTCTTGCGCAGGCCCTCCTGCAGCAGCCGGACCATGTCGCATCCCGCACCGCCGCCACCGCCGCCGCTGCCCGAGCCGGCCGTCGCCGCGCCCATCAGTTCGGACTCGCCCAGGCCCAGCACGGGGCTGGGTCCCGGATTGCGGCTAGCGGGCAGCGGCGTAACGTCCTTGGGGGGCTGCAGTTTCGACACGCGCAAGGGCGAGCGCGGCGCGGCTTTCGGCGCCGCCTTGGGCTTTTCCGGCGAAGGCGGCTTGGCCGGGGCCTTCACCGGCGACTTGGGCGCGTCGTGCGGCGCGGGCGGCGGCGGAGGGGGTGGCGGCGGAGGCGGAGGGGGCGGCGGGTCGACCAGCGAAACCATCACCGACGGTGGCTCGGGCGGCGGCGGGGTGATGTGCGTGGCGAACAGGACCATCAGGACCCCGACATGCGCGCCGATGCTCACGACCAGGGCGACGCCCTTGCCCCCTCGTCGTTTCCACCGCGCCATCAGTCCGCCAGGCCACGGGCCGAAGCGCCGGCCCAGGCGTCTGGAAAAATCACGTCCCCGCGTCAGGAACGTGGCGATTGGTCAAGCTTGGAAGGCGGTTCAGACCGACAGATCGACCAGCAGGCCGGTGCCCGCGGCCGGGGCGGCGCGCACGGCTTCCTTCAGCCGATCGGCGATCTCCGCGCGTTCGGCGTTCGAGGTCACGGGCTTGATCGGACGGATCGGCGAGACATAGGCCTCGGTCGCGATCCGATTGACGGTCATGTCCATCGGGCTCAATGCAGTCGTGAAACTAGCCATCGCATTGTCGTGCAATGGCCTTAACAAGCGCCTACCAGACGGCCAAGCCTCACTGTTTCTGGGTCCTCACGTTGACAGACGTGGGGTGAAGCCCCCACTTTCCCGGCGCTCGCCTTCCGGGCGATCCCAATTTCCTGAACAAGAGTCAGAATGAACGTCGTCGTCGTCGAGAGCCCGGCCAAGGCCAAGACCATCAACAAGTACCTCGGGTCCGACTACACGGTTCTCGCTTCCTACGGTCACATCCGCGACCTGCCGTCGAAGGACGGCTCGGTCGAGCCGGACAACGACTTCGCCATGAGCTGGGAAGTCGACGCCAAGGCCTCCAAGCGCATCGCCGACATCGTCGACGCGATGAAGGGGGCCGACCGCCTGATCCTGGCCACCGACCCCGACCGCGAAGGGGAAGCGATCAGCTGGCACGTCCTGGAAGTGCTGAACAAGAAGAAAGCGGTCAAGGGGATGACCGTCCAGCGGGTCACCTTCAACGCCATCACCAAATCCTCGGTGCTCGAGGCGATGGCCAATCCGCGCGACATCGACATGGAGCTGGTCGAGGCCTACCTGGCGCGCCGCGCCCTCGACTACCTGGTCGGCTTCACCCTCTCGCCCGTCCTGTGGCGCAAGCTGCCGGGCAGCCGCTCGGCCGGCCGCGTGCAGTCGGTCTGCCTGCGCCTGATCGTCGAGCGCGAGATGGAGATCGAGCGCTTCAAGACCCAGGAATACTGGAGCGTCGACGCCGACGTCTCGGCCGGCGCCGATCCGTTCACGGCCCGCCTGGTCAAGCACGAAGGCAAGAAGCTCACCAAGTTCGACCTGAACAACGAGACCTCGGCCCTGGCCGCCAAGGCCGCGGTGACCAGCGCCGTGTTCAAGGTCGCCGCTGTCGAGAAGAAGCCGGGCAAGCGCTCGCCCGCCCCGCCCTTCACCACCTCGACCCTGCAGCAGGAAGCCGCGCGCAAGCTGGGCTTCTCGGCCCAGCGCACCATGCAGGCCGCCCAGAAGCTGTATGAGGGCATCGACATCGGCGGCGAGACCGTGGGTCTGATCACCTACATGCGGACCGACGGCGTGTCGGTCGAGCCGGAAGGCATCGCCGAGGCGCGCAGCGTGATCGGCAATGTCTATGGCGCGACCTACGTCCCCGAGACCCCGCGCTACTACAAGGCCAAGGCCAAGAACGCGCAGGAGGCCCACGAAGCCATCCGCCCGACCAGCCTGAACCGCAACCCGGGCTCGCTGCGCCTGGAGTCGGACCTTGGCCGCCTGTACGAACTGATCTGGAAGCGGATGATCGCTTCGCAGATGGAAAGCGCCCGCATCGAGCGCACCACGGTCGACCTGGAAAGCAGCGATGGCCAGACCGGCCTGCGCGCCACGGGTCAGGTCGTGCTCTTCCCCGGCTATCTGGCCGTCTATGAGGAAGGCCGCGACGACGAGGGCGATGAAGACTCCGCCCGCCTGCCGATGATCGAGGAAGGCGCTTCGGCCAAGGTCATCGAGGCCCGCGCCGACCAGCACTTCACCGAACCGCCCCCGCGCTATTCGGAAGCCAGCCTGGTCAAGAAGATGGAAGAGCTGGGGATCGGCCGTCCGTCGACCTACGCCTCGGTCCTGACCGTGCTGCGCGACCGCGAATATGTGAAGATGGACAAGCAGCGCTTCGTCCCCGAGGACAAGGGCCGCCTGGTCACCGCGTTCCTGGAGCAGTTCTTCAAGCGCTACGTCGAGTACGACTTCACCGCCGCGCTCGAAGAGCAGCTGGATCTGGTGTCGGACGGCAAGCTGGACTGGAAGCAGTTCCTCCGTGACTTCTGGAAGGACTTCCACGCCGCCGTCGGTGAGATCGCCGAGCTGCGCACGACCAACGTGCTGGACGCGCTGAACGAGGCCCTGGGCCCGCACATCTTCCCGGACAAGGGCGATGGCTCCAACCCGCGCCTGTGCCCGACTTGCAATGTCGGCCAGCTCTCCTTGAAGACCGGCAAGTTCGGGGCCTTCATCGGCTGCTCGAACTATCCGGAGTGCCGCTACACCCGCCAGCTGGGCGTGTCGGAAGGCGACGGCGAGGCCGAGAGCGCCGACAAGGACCTGGGTGTCAATCCGGCGACCGGCCTGGCCGTGTGGCTGAAGAACGGCCGCTTTGGTCCCTATGTCGAGGAGCTGGCGGCCGCCGACAGCAGCGACAAGCCCAAGCGCTCGTCCCTGCCCAAGGGCTGGATCGCCTCGGCCATGGACCTGGAAAAGGCCCTGCGCCTGCTGTCGCTGCCGCGTGAAGTCGGCAAGCACCCGGACGACGGCAAGGTCATCACGGCGGGCCTGGGACGCTTCGGGCCGTTCGTGCTGCACGACGGCACCTACGCCAATCTCGAGAACGCCGACGAGGTGTTCGACGTCGGCCTGAACCGCGCCGTCGCCATTCTGGCCGACAAGCGTGCCGGCGGCGGGCGTCCGCAGCGCGGCGCCGCGACCGCCCTGGCCGAAATCGGCAACCACCCAGAGGACGGCAAGCCGGTGCGCGTGCTGTCGGGACGCTTTGGCCCCTACATCAAGCACGGCGACACCAACGCCAATGTGCCCAAGGGCAAGGACCCGGCCTCCATCACCATGGAAGAGGCCGTGGCCCTGATCGCCGAGCGCGCCGCCAAGGGCGGCGGCAAGAAGCCGGCGAAAAAGGCCGCAGCGCCGAAGAAGGCCGCCGCGAAGACCACCAAGGCGGAAGGCGACGCTCCGGCCAAGAAGACGGCCGCGAAGAAGCCCGCAGCCAAGAAGCCGGCGGCGAAGAAGACCGCACCCAAGGCGAAGGTCGAAGCGTCCTCGGACGACGGCGCCACGCCGTGGGACGACGAAGCCTAGTCTGTGAAGGCCACTCTGTTCAGGCGATCGGGAGGGGAGTAGGTTTCGAGCATGACGACGCTGGAACGTCCCCTGCCGCTGCATGTCGTGGTGTCCGCGCTGATCCTGTGCTGCGTGGGCGGCTTCGCCATGGGCCTGACCAACGCCATGAAGATCGACCGCGGCGGGCTGGAGCCGTCCAAGCAGCCTCTGGCCGAGGTCTCGGGCGTGCCCGTCAAGGACGCCGCTCCGGCCCTCGCCTACGAACCGCCGCCGGTGGAGAAACCCAAGCCCAAGGCCGTCGAGGTCCAGACCGCCGAGCAGGAAGCCCCGCCGGTGATCGAGGCCCCGCCCGCCGCGGCTCCCGCGCCGACGGCGACGGCCCCCGCCGCGCCCAAGCCGGTCGAGCCCCAGGCGCCGAAGTCGATCGAGGACCTGTACTAGCCCTCTCCTCCCCCTTCATGGGGGAGGTGGATCGGCGCGGATACGCGACGAGACGGAGGGGGCCGGTCATACCTCCCTGGCGCGCCGCCGCCCCCTCCACCGCCATTCGGCGGTCCCCCTCCCCCAACAGGGGGAGGAGAAGAAAATCTCGCCCACCTCGGCTGAAGCGCGGTAAGGCAGGACATGGCTAAACTTCGCCCGACCAAGACTTTCAAGCCCAAGCCGCCTGCGGGCCTTCCCGACCGCGAGACGCTGCTGGCGTTCCTGCGCGACGCCGGTGAGAGCGGCAAGGCCGACATCGCCCGCCACTTCGGCCTGAAGGGCGCCGATCGCCGCGCCCTGCGCGAGATGATCCGCGAGCTGGAAGCCCAAGGTGCCCTGGCCAAGCGCGGCCGCAAGGGCTTTGCCGAGCCCGGCTCCCTTCCCCCGGTGGGCGTAGCCGACGTGGTCGAGCGCGACGTCGACGGCGAACTCTACGTCAAGCTGACCAAGTCCGACGACGACGTCCCGAACGTCCGCCTGGCCCCGACCAAGGGCGAGGCTGCGGCCGGCGCGCCGGGGCTTGGCGACCGCCTGCTGGTCCGCTTCGAGCGCCTGGAGACCGGCGAGTTCGAAGCCAAGCTGATCAAGAAGCTCGGCCAAAGCGCCCACAAGGTGCTGGGCGTCATCCGCAAGCACCGCAAGGAGATCCGCGTCGAGCCGGTCGACCGCAAGTCCAAGGACGTGCTGATCCTCGACCCCAGCGTCGCCCACGACCTGAAGGACGGCGACCTCGTGCTCGCCCAGGTCGGCACGCATGGCGGCCGCTACGGTCCCAAGCCCGGCAAGGTGCTGGAAGTGGTCGGGACTGAGAACGATCCCCGCGCCGCCTCGCTGATCGCCATCCACAGCCACGGCATCCCGACCGGCTTCTCCGAGGCCGCCGAGGCCGAGGCCAGGACCGCCGTCGAACCGACGCTGACCGGCCGCGAGGACCTGCGCAAGCTGCCGTTCGTGACCATCGACCCGGTTGACGCCCGCGACCACGACGACGCCGTCTACGCCCATCCCGACGAGGACGAGACCAATAAGGGCGGCTGGGTGGTCTGGGTGGCCATCGCCGATGTGGCGGCCTATGTGCGCCCCGGCTCGGCCCTGGACCGCGACGCCCGCGAGAAGGGCAACAGCGTCTACTTCCCCGACCGGGTCGAGCCGATGCTGCCCGAGACCCTGTCCAACGGCCTGTGCTCGCTACGTGAGAGCGAGAACCGCGCGACCCTGGCCGTGCGGATGGTGTTCGACAAGTCGGGCCGCAAGAAGGGCCACAAGTTCGTGCGCGGCCTGATGCGCTCGGCCGCCAAGCTGTCCTACGAGCAGGCCCAGGCGGCCATCGACGGCCAGCCGGACGACAAGACCGGCCCGCTGCTGGAGCCGATCCTCCAGCCCCTGTGGGAAGCCTATCGGACGATGAAGATCGGCCGCGACGCCCGCTCGCCCCTGGCCATCGAGAGCGACGAGCGCCGGATCATCATCCGCCAGGGCGAGATCCTGTCCATCACCAAGCGTCCCAGCCTGGAAGCCCACAAGCTGATCGAGGAGATGATGGTGCAGGCCAATGTCTGCGCCGCCGAGAGCCTGGAGGCCAAGCGCTCGCCCCTGATCTACCGAGTGCACGACACGCCCAGCCTGGAGAAGGTGCAGAACCTCGCAGACTTCCTGCAGACGCTGGAGATCCGCTGGGACAAGGGCCAAGCCCCGCAGACCGCGCGGTTCAACAAGCTGCTGGACGAGACGCGCGAGGGTCCGAACGCGGCGATCATCAACGAAGTGGTCCTGCGCACCCAGATGCAGGCCCACTACAGCGCCGACAATATCGGCCACTTCGGCCTGAACCTGGCCAAGTACGCCCACTTCACCAGCCCGATCCGCCGCTATGCCGACCTGATCGTCCACCGGGGCCTGATCCGGGCCCTGGGGCTGGGCGACGACGGTCTTACCGACCAGGACATCGCCCAGATCAAGGACACGGCTGAGGTCATCACCCACGCCGAGCGCCGGGCCATGGCCGCCGAGCGCGACGCCACCGACCGCTACATCGCCGCCTTCCTGGCCGACCGCGTGGGCGCGACCTTCGCCGGCCGGGTCACCGGGGTGACCCGCTTTGGCCTGTTCGTGAAGCTGGTCGACACTGGCGCCGACGGCCTGGTGCCGGTCTCGACCCTGGGAGAGGAGTTCTTCGTCCACGACGAGAAGCTGCACGCCCTTGTCGGCGACCGCACCGGCCAGCGCTGGACGCTCGGCATGAACGTCGAGGTCAAGCTGGTCGAGGCCACGCCTGTCACCGGCGGGCTGCTGTTCGAGATGCTGAGCGACCCGCTGCCGGCGGATCCGAAGATGCCAAGGCCCAGGTTGGGGGCGCGGCGGCAGGCGGCGGTGAAGCCGCGCGGCGGATTGCCGAAAGGCGTTCGGCGCGGCAAGCGGCGGTAAGATGCTCCCCCGCGTTGCGGGGGAGCTGTCGCGGAGCGACTGAGGGGGCGAACGCGGCCTCTATCCAGCTAGCCCCCTCCGGCCCTCTGGGCCACCTCCCCCGCGATGCGGGGGAGGATCTACTTCACGCCGATCGCCGCCTCCAGCCGATCCGCCATCATCCGCTGATCCGCGACCGACGGATGCCCGTGGCACGCGCCACGATCCAGGCCGGTGATCCGCACCGCCGTCGCGCCGGTGCGATCCGCGACCTCCCCGACATCCACGTCGAACGTATCCCCGGCGATCAGGAAGACCCGCGCGCCAGGACGGTTGGCCTTCAGGCCCTCGACGAAGGCGACGTAGCGCTCCCGATAGTCCTTGCGCAGCGCCGCCTCGTCGGCCCAGGCCTCTCCAGGGTGCAGCGGCGTCGAAAAGTCGTTGGTGCCGAGGCCTATGACGACGATGTCCGGCGTCCAGGGATCGTCCGCCGCCACGCGTGGCTCGGCTTGGCCGGGGATGATGCGCGGCAATAGCACCGGCAGCGTCTCGCCCGGCGCCAAGCCATTGTAGTTGCGCACCACGCCCCGGCCCGAGAAGGCCTCGATCCGATAGTCGGCGTCGAGCCGTCCGGCCAGGATCGGCCCGAAGGCCAGGCTGGTGTCGGTCAGGTCGTGGACCTGTTGCTCCGTGCAGTCGCGGCTCGTCGAGCGCACGCCGTAGCCGACAGTGTAGGAATCGCCGATGAACTCGATCCGGCGCGGACGGCTGGGCGCCGGCAAGGCCCCCTCCCTTGGCCCGACGAAGAAGCCCTCGAACCGCGCCGAGCCCGTCTGGCTTTCCGTCAGCTTGTCCAGGCGCACGACGTGCTCGCCGGGACCCAGGCGGTCGAGCAGCAGGTGAAGCTCGCCGGCCTTGGTCAGCTCGGCCTTGCGCACGCCGTCGATGCTGACCGCCAGATGCTCGGCGCCGGTGTCGACCACCACCTCGACCGAAGGCCCCTTGAAGCGCCCCTCGAAATAGACCCCCGGCCAGCCGAACTCGTACGCCCCGTCCGGCGCCGGCGCGACCCGGCCGCCGATGTTCAGCGGTAGCGCCGTCTGGGCCCAGGTCTTTTGGGCGAAGACGGGGGTCGCGAGACCCAGGAGGACGGCGAGAGTCAGCAAGCGCATGACCTCCTTCTCAAGCCGGATGCGCGCCGCGTCAAACCCCGCTAAGCAGAGCCATGCGCGCAGAGATCGAACCCTTCCACGCCATCGCCATCAGCCGCCTGGCTCACCAGTTGAAGACGCAGGGCGCCTCGATCATCCACATGGAGTTCGGCCAGCCCTCGACGGGCGCGCCGAGCAAGGCGATCACCAAGGCCCACGAGATCCTCGACGCCGAGGCCATGGGCTATTGGGAAAGCCCCCTGCTGCGCCAGCGGATCGCCGACCGCTACCAGACCCTCTACGGCGTCACGGTCGAGCCTGAGCGGATCGTCCTGACCTGCGGCGCCTCGCCCGCGCTTGTGCTGGCGCTGTCCAGCGTGTTCACCCCCGGCGACCGCATCGCCCTGGCCCGCCCCGGCTATGTCGCCTATCGCAACAGCCTGAAGGCCCTGCACCTGGAGCCGGTCGAGATCGCCTGCGGGCCCGAGGATCGCTTCCAGCTGACCGCCAAGCATCTTGCCGAACTGGAACCCGCCCCGGCCGGCGTCATCGTCGCCAGTCCCGCCAACCCGACCGGCACGATCATCGCGCCCGAGGAGCTTGAGAAAATCGCCCAGGTCTGCCGCGAACGCGGCATCCGCATCATCAGCGACGAGATCTATCACGGCCTCAGCTACACGGGCCGCACGCCCTCGATGCTGGAGTTCGCCCCCGACGCCCTGATCGTCAACAGCTTCAGCAAGTACTTCAGCATGGCCGGCTGGCGGCTGGGCTGGCTGCTGACGCCGCTGGGCGAGGACCTGGAGCGCGCCCGGGCCTATGTCGGCAACCTGTTCCTGACAGCCCCGTCGCTGAGTCAGCACGCGGGGCTGGCGGCGATGGACTGCATCGACGAGCTAGAGGCTCATATCGACGTGTATCGGGCCAATCGCCAGCGGATGCTGGACGCCCTGCCGGCGCTCGGTCTGCGCAAGATCGCCCCGCCCGATGGCGCCTTCTACATCTGGGCCGACATCGGCCACCTGACGGACGACTCGCTGGGCTTCTGCCAGCAGCTCCTAAAGGACACCGGCGTGGCCACCGCCCCCGGCGTCGACTTCGATCCGGTCGAGGGCAAGCACTTCATCCGCTTCAGCTTCGCGGTCTCGACGGCCGAGGTCGAAGAGGCGCTGAAGCGGATGACGCCGTGGTTCGTCGACAGGATGCTCCCCCGCGATGCGGGGGAGCTGTCGCGGAGCGACTGAGGGGGCCAATGCGGCCTCGATCCAGCTTGCCCCCTCCGGCCCTCTGGGCCACCTCCCCCGCATCGCGGGGGAGGATCTACTTCTTCTCCAGATAATCCAGCGCCATGAACACCTCGGCCTTCACCCCGGTCTCGAACACCGCCTCGTCGACATCGAAATAGGGCGAGTGGTTGGCCGGCGCGGTGGCGGCCGGCACGTTCGCCTTGCGGCCGCCCAGCTGCACGAACACCGCCGGGACCTTCTCGGCGTACATCGAGAAGTCCTCAGCCCCGGTCACCAGGGCGGCCTTGTCGTCGACCTTGCCGGGCGAGGCCTTTTCCAGGCTGGCCTTGACCCAGGCCGATAGCGCCGGGTCGTTGTAGGTCACCGGATAGGGCTGGCTGAACACCGCCTCGGCCTTGGCGCCGTAGCGGTCGCCGATGGCGGCGACGGCCTTCTGCATCTTGGCGACCAGGTCGTCGTGGCGGGCGGTGGAGAAGGTCCGCATGGTCCCCTCCATCTTCAGGTCCTCGGGAATGATGTTCTGGCGCATGCCCATGTTGATGACGGCGATCGTCACCACCGAGGGCGAGGCGCCGACATCGACCTGGCGGGCGGCGATCTGGTTGGTGGCCTGGATGATGTCGGCGGCCACGCTGGCCATGTCGACACCGGCCCAGGGCCGCGCGCCATGGGTCTGCTTGCCCTTAACGGTGATCGTCAGCCGGTCGGACGAGGCGTAGAAGCCCTCGGGGCGATAGTTCAGCAGGTTGGCGTCGGCGGGGCCGATGTGCAGGCCGAAGATCGCGTCGACCTTGGGCTTGTCCAGAGCGCCGTCGCGGATCATCAGCTTGGCGCCGCCCTCCTCGCCGGCCTGCGGGCCTTCCTCGGCGGGCTGGAAGATCAGGACCACCGTGCCCTTGATGTCGGCCTTCATGCCGGCCAGCACCGTGGCGGTCCCCAGCAGCATGGCCACGTGGGTGTCATGACCGCAGGCGTGCATGACCGGCACCGTCCTGCCTTCCCAGGTCGCGGTGACCTTGGAGGCGAAAGGCAGGCCCGTCTTTTCCTCGACCGGCAGGGCGTCCATGTCGGCGCGCAGGGCCACGACCTTGCCCGGCTTGCCGCCCTTCAGGATGCCGACCACGCCGGTCTTGCCGACGTTCTCGCGGACCTCGAAGCCCAGGGCCTTCAGCTCCTTGGCGATCAGGGCCGAGGTGCGGACCTCCTGATTACCCAGTTCCGGATGCTCATGGATGTCGCGCCGCCAGGCGATGACCTTGGGCTGGACCGCCTTGGCCGCAGCCTCGATCTTGGCGGTGGAAGGCGCGGCCATCGCCGGCGCGCCGAAAGCCATGCCCGCCACCAGCGCCAGCGCCGAAACCCGTCCGATCATCACAAACCCCTCCCAAAAAGCGCAGCGACCTTGGGACGCGTCGTGGCGAAGGGTCAAGCGTCCGCCGGCTTGACGTCGGGTCGCTCTATGCAGCTTCGCGGATCGGTCTAACTTGAGCGCATGAGCCTGCCGCCGATCGACGCGAAATTCGACACGATCCACGACGGCGCCGTGCGCGAGACCGGCGCGGCGCTGACGCCCAAGCACGCCGCCACCCTGATCATCGTTCGCACCGACGGTCCGCAGCCACGCCTGCTGATGGGGCGGCGCAACGGCGGCCACGCCTTCATGCCCGACAAGTGGGTGTTCCCCGGCGGCCGGGTCGATCGCACCGACTACGACGCCCCCAGCGCCACCGAACTCGCGCCTGACGTCTCCGCGCGGCTGGAGCTGGAACCTCGCCATCGCACGCCAACCCGCCTTGCCCGCGCCCTGGCCCTGGCGGCGGTGCGAGAGACCTTCGAGGAGACAGGGCTGCTGCTGGCCCGCCAAGCTCCTGTACGGCCCGGCGCGGGGCCCTGGCGGCCATTCCTGGCCCAGGGCGCCCTGCCCGACCTGGCGCCGCTCTCCTTCGTGGCCCGAGCGATCACCCCGCCCTATCGCCCGCGCCGCTTCGACGCCCGCTTCTTCATGGCGCCGGCCGAGGCGCTGCTGTCGCTGGACCGTCGGCCGGACTGCGGCGAGCTGGACGAGATCGCCTGGGTCGACTTCCAGGAGGCGATGGCGCTGGATCTGCCCAATATCACCCGCTTCGTGGTCCACGAGATCGGCCAGCGCCTCGCCGACACTGGACGGCCCGCCCCCTTCATGCGCTTCCTGAATGGTAAACGGCGCCTGACCCACCTCTAGGTCGGCTTCCGGGGGAAAGCACATGCTCGCCACACTGCTCGCCGTCGCCCTGGCCGCCACGCCGCCCACACCATCCGACATCGACAAGCTGGGCTTCATCGCCGGCTGCTGGACCCTGACCCGGCCCAACGGCACGAAGATCGAGGAGCAGTGGCTGGCGCCGGCCGGCGGCGCGATGATCGGCATGAGCCGCAGCGTCCGCGATGGCAAGCTGCGCGAGTACGAGTTCATGCGCATCCTGCCCGCCGCCGACGGCAAGCCGCAGTTCGTGGCGATTCCCTCCGGCCAGACCGAAGCCGCCTTCCCGATGAAGGATATCTCAGAGAACGCCGTGACCTTCGAGGCGCCCGAGCACGACTTCCCGCAGCGGATTCTCTATCGCCTGGTCGACAAGGACACCCTGGTGGCCCGGATCGAGGGTTCCGTCGGCGGACAGGCGCGTTCGGCCGACTTTCCTTACCGGCGTTGTCAGACCGGCAATTGACTTTGAGTCCCCGATGAGTATGTTCCGCGCCTCTTAATTCCAACGCGCGGGAACCTGCGCGACCACCGCAGGGATTCGACCATGGCCAAACCGGCTTCAATCAAGATCCGCCTGAACTCGACGGCGGACACCGGCTTCTTCTACGTCACCAAGAAGAACGCCCGCACCAAGACCGAAAAGATGGTGCTGAAGAAGTACGATCCGGTCGTCCGCAAGCACGTCGAATTCCGCGAAGGCAAGATCAAGTAAGATCGCTTTCAGCGCTACGACATCAAGACGCCCGGCTAGCGATAGCCGGGCGTTTTTGATTCTGGCTTCAAGATATCAGCGGGAAATGACGTCCCAGGCGGCCTCAGCGATACGCCAGGCCCGTCAGGCGGCCTTGCCGACCACGGCGTTCCGGCCCGAGGCCTTGGCCTGGTAGACGCCCTGATCGGCCCGCTTCAGCAGGGCTTCAGGGGTGTCGTCGGGGCCGAGCGTGGCCGAGACGCCGACCGAGATGGTCACCGTCAGCTGTTCCTTGGTCGGCCCGACCTTGAAGGGCGAGCCGGCGACATGGTTGCGGATCCGTTCGGCGATGCGCAGGGCGTCGGCCAGCTGGGTGTCGGGCATGACCACCACGAACTCCTCGCCGCCGAAGCGGCACGGCAGGTCGATGGCGCGGACGTTCGAGGCCAGGCGCAGGGCGAACTCGCGCAGCACCTCGTCGCCGATATCGTGACCGAAGGTGTCGTTGATCTTCTTGAAGAAATCGATGTCGATCAGCAGGGCCGAGACCGGCTCGCCGCCCATCGCCGCACGCTTGACCAGCGAGTCGAGCTGGCCGGACATGTAGCGACGATTGTGCAGCCCCGTGAGCTGGTCTGTGACGGCCAGTTCCAGGCTGTGGTCCAGGTTGTTGCGCAGATAGTCGGTGTAGCGCTTGCGCTGGATCTGCGTCTTGACGCGGGCCGACAGCTCCTGCGGGTCCACCGGACGCGGCAGGATGTCGTTCACGCCGATTTCCAGCGCCTTGACCATGCGATTGCGATCGTCGGGATCGACCATGGCCAGGACGGGCAGCTGGCGCGAGCGCTCTTCCGACCGCAGAGCGGCTGTGAAGCGCAGGCCATCGAAGCTCTTGGCGGCGGCGTTGACGATGACCAGGTCGACGGGGCCGCCGGCGCTGATCTTGGCCTTTTCAGGATCGCTCTCGATGACCGGGCGATGCTCGACGCCCAGCTCGGCCGCGATGCGGGCGGCCTGGCGTTCGTTGTCGTCGACGATCAGCACCCGCCCGCCCAGGCCGTCCAGGCGGGCGGCGGCGCCGGCGATCACGCCCATGCGGCGGCCAGAGGCCTCGCGCTGGCGCAGTTCGTCGATCACGAGCTTGAAGCGTGTCAGGCTGCGCACGCGGGCGAACAGCATGACGTCGTCGATGGGCTTGGTCAGGAAGTCCGAAGCGCCCGCCTCCAGGCCCTGGATGCGGTCGCCTCGGCCGTCGAGGGCCGTGATCAGCACCACCGGGATGTGGCGGGTGGCGGGATCTTCCTTGAGTTTGCGACAGACGGTGAAGCCGTCCATGCCGGGCATCATCACGTCCAGCAGGATGATGTCGGGCAGGTCTCGAGACGCCATGGCCAAGGCGGTCGGGCCATCCATGGCGCTGGAGACTTCATAGTACTCGGCCGTCAGCTTGGCCTCGAGCAGACGGACATTGGCTTCGATGTCGTCGACGACGAGGATCCGGGCGCTCATGCGGCCGGGACCTTGTCCAGGAGCCGCTTGATGGTGTCCAGGAAGTGGACCACCGAGATCGGCTTGGAGATATAGGCCTCGCAGCCCCCCTCGCGGATGCGCTCTTCGTCGCCCTTCATGGCGAAGGCGGTGACGGCCACGACCGGGATATGGGCGAGCTCGTCGTCTTCCTTCAGCCACTTGGTGACTTCCAGGCCGGAGATCTCCGGCAGCTGGATGTCCATCAGAATCAGGTCGGGCTTGTTGTCGCGGGCAATGGACAGCGCCGACAGACCCTCGCGAGTCTGCAGGGTCTCGTAACCCTGGGCTTCGAGCAGATCATGAAAGAGCTTCATGTTCAGCTCGTTATCCTCCACGATGAGGACCTTCTTCGTCATCCTTACCCCGACCAAAAGGTCACGTGGCGACGCCTAGGGATTCGCGTCGTCTTCCAGAACCAGTTGCCACGAATATCCTTAAGCCCCCGCTAATCGCGTTAAGACCCATAAGACCATGGAACAACGCTACTCCGACCTTCAAGCCTGCGCCATTACGCCGACCGCGTCGCTGGTCATTGTCGATGTCGACGAGGTGCTGGCGCAGTTCATGCGCGGCTTCGGCGATTTCATCGCGCGCCATGGCTTCGAGCTGCGTGTTGATCGCTTTGCCCTGTTCCAGAACATCTACCGCCCAGGCGAGACGGAACACCTCGATCTGATCGCGGGCAAGGTGCTTTTCGACGATTTCTTCCGCGACGGGGCCGATGATCTGGTCCCGGCGATCGGCGCGGCCGACGCCCTGGCCGGTCTTTCGACCCGCGCCGAGGTGGTGATCCTGACCAACGCGCCCGAGCACGGCCGGCTGGCGCGCGCCAAGTGGCTGAAGACTCACGGCTTCGACTACCCACTGATCATCAACAGCGGCCCCAAGGGTCCGGCGGCGGCGGAGCTGGCCGCGCGCACGTCGGGAAAGGCCGTCTTCATCGATGACCTTTTGCCGCAGCTGGAATCGGTGGCGGAGAAGGCGCCCGACGTCGGGCGGTTCCAGATGGTCAGCGACGAGCGCCTGCGCCCGTTCGCCCCTTCCGCGCCCGATCGTCATGTCCGTATTGACGAGTGGCCCCGCCTGAAGGCCGCCATTGAGGAGCGTCTGTTCGCATGATCCGGTTCGGAGTCGATTTCGGCGGCACCAAGATAGAGATCGCGGCCCTCAGCGAGACCGGCGAGTTCGTCGCGCGGGTGCGCAAGCCCAATCCTGGCGACTACGACGCCGCGCTGGACGTGGTCGCCGGTCTGCTGACCGACGCGGAGTGCATGGCGGGCGCGACCTGTGCGCGCCTGGGCCTGGGCATTCCCGGCTCGATCTCGCCGCGCACCGGCCTGATCCGCAACGCCAACAGCGTTTATCTGAACGGCCGCCCCTTCGGTCAGGACCTGGAACAACGCCTGGCGCGCCCCGTGCGCCTGGCCAACGACGCCAACTGCCTGGCCCTGTCCGAGGCCGCGGACGGCGCGGGGGCCGGCGCGCCCGTGGTGTTCGCGGTGATCATCGGCACCGGCTGCGGCGGCGGCGTCGTGGTCGACGGCAAGATCATCGAGGGCCACAACGGCTTCGGCGGCGAATGGGGTCACATGCCCCTGCCCTGGCCGAAGCCGGAAGAATACCCTGGTCCCGCGTGCTGGTGCGGCCGCAAGGGCTGCATGGAGAAATGGGTCGCGGGTCCGGCTTTCGCGCGCGACGCGGGCTTCCCCACCGGCCACGAGGCCATGGACGCCATCGAAGCCGGCGACGCCTCGGCCGCCGCGGCCCTGGACCGTTATATCGACCGCCTGGGCCGAGGCCTGGCCGCGATCTGCGACATCATCGATCCTGACGTCATCGTGCTGGGCGGCGGCATGTCCAATGTCGACGCGCTCTATGAACGCCTGCCCGCCGCCATCGCGCCGCACGTCTTTTCCGACGTCTTCGAGACGCCCGTGAAGAAGGCCGTGCATGGCGACAGCTCCGGCGTGCGCGGCGCGGTCTGGCTGTGGCCGCAGGAAGTCTGAGAACCAGGCGATGAAGTCCCTGTGCCGCGACTGCGGATGGACGGGCGAGGCCAAGGCCGCGCGCTGTCCGTCCTGTCACTCGCCGCGCACGATCTTCCATGAAGAGCTGGGGACGCTGTCGATCGCCCACCTGGACTGCGACGCCTTCTACGCCTCGGTCGAGAAGCGCGACGATCCGTCCTTGCGCGACAAGCCGGTGATCGTGGGCGGCGGCAAGCGCGGGGTGGTGACCACCGCCTGCTACATCGCCCGCATGAGCGGCGCCCGCTCGGCCATGCCGATGTTCAAGGCGCTGAAGCTGTGCCCCGACGCCGTGGTCATCAAGCCCGACTTCGCCAAGTACAAGGAAGCCAGCCGGCGCATCCACGAGAAGCTGGACAGGCTGACGCCGCTGATCCAGCCGCTGTCCCTGGACGAGGCCTGGATTGACCTGACCGGCACCGAGCGGCTGCACGGCGCGACCCCGGCGGCGATGCTGGCGCGTGTGCAGGCCGAGATCGAGCGTGACATCGGCCTGACCGTCTCGATCGGCCTGGCCCCCAACAAGTTCCTGGCCAAGATCGCCTCGGAACTGGACAAGCCGCGCGGCTTCTCCGCGATCGGCGCGGCCGAGGCGCAGAGGTTCCTGGCGGACAAGCCCGTGGGCATCCTGCCGGGCGTGGGGCCGGCCACGGTTTCAAGCCTGGCGGAAATCGGCCTGAAGACCGTCGGCGACATCGCCGCCGCCGACCTGAAGCTGCTGGCGGGCCGCCTGGGCTCCGGCGGACTGCGCCTTCACCGCCTGGCCCACGGTCAGGACAGCCGGATGGTCGACCCAGACCAGTCGCGCAAGACGATCAGCGCCGAGACCACCTTCAACGACGACCTGCACAAACGCGACGCGCTGGAGGACGAACTCTGGCCTCTCTGTGAGAAGGTCGCCAAGCAGGCCCGCACGGAGGGCGTGGCCGGCCGCGTGGCGACGCTGAAGCTGCGCACGCCCGACTTCAAGGTCCACACCCGCCGCCGCACCCTGGCCATCCCGACCCAGACGGCCCGCACCCTGTTCCAGGTGGCGCGCGAACTGCTGGCGGCCGAGAAGCCGGGCCTGTCCTACCGCCTTATCGGCGCGGGCCTGACCGAGTTCGTCGACGCCGAGACCGCCGGCTCGGACATGTTCGCCGACGACGAGCGCCGCACCCTGAAGAACGAGACCGCCATCGACGCCCTGCGCGGCAAGTTCGGCGCGGCGGCCGTGTTCAGCGGGCGGGCGCTGAAGGGGCGCTAGCTGAGTCGCGGCGGGAGAGTGACTTCCCCTCTTGCGCGACATCATACCGCGCACCATTTGGACCTTTCGCCCACGGAACCGTTCGCGCGCGGCCTTCGCTCTCCCAATCGTGAAGCCGTTTTCCGAGGCGCCCCTGTGCTAAAGCGGCGCAGACGTGTCTCGGCCTCTTCCAAAGCCGTCGCGTTTCCATATCTAATTCAGACAGGCGGGTGATTTGCCCGCCGGGAGAGAACAAGTCGATGGCCGAGCGAAAGCAAGGCGGACAAGGCAACGGCGCAGGATCTTCGGTCGTCACGGAAGTGAAGCCGAAGACGCAGAAGCCTTCGCTCTATCGAGTTCTGATTCTCAACGACGACTACACTCCCATGGAGTTCGTCGTTTACGTGCTCGAACGGTTCTTCAACAAGTCACGTGAAGACGCTACGCGCATCATGCTCCATGTCCATCAGAACGGCGTGGGCGTGTGCGGGGTCTACACTTACGAAGTCGCAGAGACCAAGGTCGCGCAAGTCATCGACTCGGCGCGGCGCCATCAGCACCCTCTGCAGTGCACCATGGAAAAGGACTGAGGAGCCCACCCATTGCCCTCTTTTTCGCGCCCCCTGGAAGAATCCCTGCATCGCGCCGTCGCGTACGCCAACCAGCGTAAGCACGAATACGCGACCCTGGAGCATCTCCTGCTTTCCCTGACCGACGACGAGGACGCCGCCGGAGTTATGCGTGCGTGCGACGTCGATCTCACCGCGCTGAAGAAGAGCCTCTCGAACTATCTCGACGTCGAACTGGCCTCGCTGGTCGTCGACGACGACGAGGACGCCAAGCCGACCGCCGGCTTCCAGCGCGTGATCCAGCGCGCGGTGATCCACGTCCAGTCGTCGGGCCGCGAAGAGGTCACCGGCGCCAATGTTCTGGTCGCCATCTTCTCCGAACGTGAGAGCCACGCCGCCTACTTCCTGCAAGAGCAGGACATGACGCGCTACGACGCGGTCAACTTCATCGCCCACGGCATCGCCAAGAAGGCCGGCGCCTCCGAGCCCAAGAACGTCAAGGGCGCCAACGCAGGCTCGAACTCGGCCGAGGACGACGGCGAAAAGCCGAACGCCAAGACCGGCGGCGAGGCCCTTGAGGCCTATTGCGTCGACCTCAACGAAAAGGCCCGCCAGGGCAAGGTCGACCCCCTGATCGGCCGCGCGAACGAAGTCGAACGCGCGATCCAGATCCTGTGCCGCCGCACCAAGAACAACCCGCTGCTCGTGGGTGATCCCGGCGTCGGCAAGACCGCCATCGCCGAAGGCCTTGCCCGCAAGATCATCACCAACCAGGTCCCTGAAGTCCTGGCCGGCGCCACCATCTACTCGCTCGACATGGGCGCGCTGCTGGCTGGCACCCGCTATCGCGGCGACTTCGAGGAACGCGTCAAGCAGGTGGTCAAGGAACTGGAGAACCACCCGAACGCGGTGCTGTTCATCGACGAGATCCACACCGTGATCGGCGCCGGCGCGACCAGCGGCGGGGCTATGGACGCTTCGAACCTGCTGAAGCCGGCCCTGGCCTCGGGCAGCCTGCGCTGCATGGGCTCGACCACCTACAAGGAGTTCCGCCAGCACTTCGAGAAGGATCGGGCCCTGGTCCGTCGCTTCCAGAAGATCGACGTGAACGAGCCGTCGGTGGAAGACACCGTCAAGATCCTCAAGGGGCTGAAGAGCTACTACGAGGACTTCCACAAGCTGAAGTACACGGCCGAGGCCATCAAGGTCGCGGTCGAGCTGTCGGCCAAGTACATCACCGACCGCAAGCTGCCCGACAAGGCGATCGACGTGATCGACGAGGCGGGCGCGGGCCAGATGCTGCTGCCGGAAGGCCGTCGCAAGAAGGTCCTGGGCGTCAAGGAGATCGAAGCCGTCGTGGCCAAGATCGCCCGCATCCCGCCCAAGTCGGTCAGCAAGTCGGACACCGAGGCGCTGAAGGAGCTGGAAACGGACCTGAAGCGCGCCGTGTTCGGTCAGGACGACGCGATCATGCAGCTATCCTCGGCCATGAAGCTGGCCCGCGCCGGTCTTCGCGACGCGGACAAGCCGATCGGCTCGTTCCTGTTCAGCGGCCCCACCGGCGTCGGCAAGACCGAAGCCGCCAAGCAGCTGGCCCTGACGCTCGGCATCGAGATGATCCGCTTCGACATGTCCGAGTACATGGAGCGCCATACCGTGAGCCGCCTGATCGGCGCCCCTCCCGGCTATGTCGGCTATGACCAGGGCGGCCAGCTGACCGACGCCGTCGACCAGCACCCGCACGCGGTCGTGCTGCTCGATGAAATCGAGAAGGCTCACCAGGACGTCTACAACATCCTGCTGCAGGTCATGGACCACGGGGTTCTTACCGACTCCAACGGCAAGAAGGTCGATTTCCGCAACGTGGTCCTGATCATGACCACCAATGCGGGCGCCTCGGACGCCCAACGCCAGTCCATCGGCTTTGGTCGCGACAAGGTAGTCGGCGAGGAAGAGGCCGCCCTCAAGCGCCTGTTCACGCCGGAATTCCGCAACCGCCTCGACGCGGTCGTGGCCTTCAAGCCGCTGACGCCGGAGATCATCCGCCAGGTCGTGCAGAAGTTCGTCATGCAGATGGAGGCCCAGCTGGCCGACCGGAACGTGACGATCTCGCTGAGCGACGACGCGGCCGACTGGCTGGCCAAGAACGGCTTCGACGAGCTTTACGGCGCCCGCCCGCTGGGTCGCGTCATTCAGGAGCACATCAAGAAGCCCCTGGCCGACGACATCCTGTTCGGACGCCTGGTTCGCGGCGGCCACGTCAAGGTGGTGCTCGAGAACGGCAAGATCGCCTTCGAGATCGAGAGCACGCCGGACCCGAAGGCCAGCAAGACCGACGAAGCCGAACCGGCTTTGGTCGAATAGGCTTAGGTCTAAAGACCTAGCGAAGGGCCCGGAGCAATCCGGGCCCTTTTTCGTTTTCGGCAGGCCAGGAGCGCCTAGAGCGCCGCCGAGATCTTCGCGGCCAGGGCCTTCAGGTCCTCGACATTCGCCATGCCGCCCTCGCCGTGGCGGCCCAGGCCTTCGCCCTCGTAGCGGGGGATGACGTGGAAGTGCAGGTGGAAGACCGTCTGGCCGGCGGGGGCGCCGTTGAACTGGGTGACGACCACGCCGTCGGGCTTCAGAGCCGCGACCACTGCGGCGGCGGCCTTTTGCGTCGCGCCGATCAACCGTCCCAATGTCTTTGCCTCGGCCTCAAGCAGGTTGCGAGCCTGCGAGGTCTTGGAGATCACCAGCATGTGGCCCCTCGCCTGAGGGAACACGTCCATGAAGACCAGGACCTGATCGTCCTCGAACACCTTCACGCAGGGGATCTCGCCGCGGATGATCTTGGCGAAGATGTTGTCGGCGTCGTAGCGTCCGTCGAGGCTCATGACTGTCTCCCTTTGACGGAATGGTCGTAGCAAACCGCACGAGGCGCGCAAACCGTGGACACGAAACCCCAGGGTCTGACCGAGCAGCAGGAGAAGTGGTTCGCCTCGGTCAAGGCCAACCTCGAGCGCGAGACCGGCAAGACCCTCGAGAACTGGGTCGAGATCGTCCGTCGCGACTGCCAGGAGACCAAGCCGCGCGCCCGCACCGACTGGCTGAAGGCGACCTACGGCATCGGACAGAACCGCGCCGCCGCCATCTTCGGCGTCGCCTTCCCGTCGGAGATGGGCTGGGACGACGCTGAAGGCCTGCGCACGGCGCTGTGGACCGACCCCGCCTCGACTGCGATCCTGGAGGCGGTCGAGGCCGCCGTCGCCGACCTCCCCGGCTTGGTCACGGGCCAGCGCAAGGGGTTCACGGCGTGGTCGCGCAAGGCGCAGTTCGCGGCGCTGAAGCCCCTAAAAGGCGGCGGAGCGATACTAGGCCTGGCCGTGGAGCCGGACGCCGCCCCTGGCCTCTCCGAACCCAGGAATGAGGGCTGGTCCGAACGCCTGAAAGCCAAGCTGCCCCTCACCTCGCCCGCTGAGGTCGACGACACGGTCAAGGCGCTGCTGAAGGCGGCCTGGGCGCGGTCCTGAGGCGTCAAGCTTCACAGTGGGAACGCACCTGCGCAGACGCCGTTCGGTCTTCGCCATTCAAGGAGACCATGATGTCCAACGAAGCCGATCTGGCCGAGAAGTTCTGGAAAGCCCTGAAGTCGGACCGCACCGTGATGCTGGGCCTGCCCGACGTCGACCGCGGCCGCGCTCAGCCGATGACCGCCCAGATCGAGGGCGATCATTCGGGCCCGATCTGGATTTTCACCTCGTCGGAAACCGACTTGATCCAGTCGCTGAGCAGCGAAGGCCGCGACGCCTTCATCCACTTCGCCGACAAGGGCCACCACCTGTTCGCGGCGGTCGACGGGTCCCTGCGGATCGACACCGATCGCGAGACGGTCGATCGCCTGTGGAATCCCTTCGTCGCCGCCTGGTTCGAGGGCAAGGACGATCCGAAGCTGCGCCTGCTGCGCTTCGAACCGCGCGACGCCCAGATCTGGCTGAACGAACACAGCCTGTTTGCGGGCGTGAAGATGATGCTCGGGATCGATCCGAAGGCCGACTACAAGGACAAGGTCGCAGAAGTGCAGCTGAGCTAGGGTCAGCCCTATATTTCCCCGATCTCCCCGGCGAATGCCGGGGCCCAGAGCCATCCAGAGCGATTGATGGTCGCGCCTAGGCGCCGGGCCACCCACAATAGCTAGTGGGTTTGATCTGGGTCCCGGCATTCGCCGGGAAGATCGGGTCGATGGGCGGCTACCGTTCCTGCCGGAACGGCGAATACTCTTCCGTCAGCATCGCGATGTCGCTCTCGACCGCCTCGCGCTCGCGTTCCAGGTAGCGGGCCACCGGCTCGCGCAGGGCCGGATCAGCGATCCAGTGCGCCGAATAGACCGCGCTGGGCAGGTATCCGCGCGCGATCTTGTGCTGGCCCTGCGCCCCGGCCTCGACGCGCGGCAAGCCCAGCCGGATCGCGTGCTCGATGGCCTGATAGTAGCAGAGCTCGAAGTGCAGGAACGGCACGTCCTCTGTGCAACCCCAGTGGCGGCCGTACAGGCAGTCGCGGCCCAGCAGGTTCAGCGCCCCGGCGATCCAAGGGCCACCCGGCCGGCGGGCCATGATCAGCAGCACCTTGTCGGCCATCCGCTCTTGCAGCAGCGAGAAGAAGCGGCGGTTCAGATAGGGCCGCCCCCACTTCCGCGACCCCGTATCCATGTAGAAGCCGAAAAAGGCGTCCCAGTGATCCTCGGTCAGGTCGTCACCGGTCAGGGCGACGATCTCCAGCCCGTCCTGGGCGTCGCGGCGCTCGCGGCGGATGGTCTTGCGACGGTTGGCCGACAGGGCCGCCAGGAAGGCGTCGAAGGTCGCGTAATCGCGGTTCTCCCAGTGATACTGCTGGTCCTGGCGCAACAGCATCCCGCGCTGGCCCATCCAGGCCCACTCGTCCTCGACCGGGAAGGTCACGTGCAGCGATGAGGCCCCCATGCGCTCGCACAGGGTCAGGGCGCCGCCCAGCAGGGCCGAGCGGCCCTCGTCGACATCCACATCGGGCCGCACGATCAGCCGCGAGCCGGTCACCGGCGAGAACGGAGAGGAGCACTGGAGCTTGGGATAGTACCTACCGCCAGCCCGCTCATAGGCGTCGGCCCAGGCGTGGTCGAAGACGTATTCGCCCTGGCTGTGGGACTTCAGATACAGCGGCATGACCGCCGCGACATTACCCGCCTCGTCCAGCACCGACAGGTGCTGCGACGCCCAGCCAGTGCGCGGCGAGACGCAGCCGCTCTCTTCCAGGATCGACAGGAAGTCGTAGCTGACGAACGGATCGCCGGTGTGGTCGCCGCAGGCGTCCCAGTCGGCCTTGCCGATCTCGGCGATATCACGATGGACGCGAACCGCTGACTGGACGCCGGCCAGGGCCGAACTCACGCCGTGAAGCCCTCGAAGATCAGGTTGTCGCAATGATCCTTCACGCCTTCCCACTGGTCGGGCGAGCGGACCGTCCAGGCGACGATCGGCATGCCCTTGGCGCGATATAGGTCGGCGCGGGCGCTGGGCAACATGTCCAAGCCCAGGGCCAGAAAATCGGGCCGCGCCAGCTCGACCTGCTCCAGCGCCGCCAGCGACTTGCGCATTTCGGGCGCCAGCTTGCGAGCGCCCTCGTCGTTCCAGCTATAGCTGTCCAGGCCGCGCAGGATCTGCGGGTGGTGGTCGGCGAACCAGGCGTGCGAATACGGATTGAAGCCGATCACGGCGGTCGGGCCGTTGTGGTCGACCAGCACTTCGGTGACCCGCTTCTCCAGCGGGCCGACCTCGCCGAACGGCGTCTTCAGCTCGATGAACACCATGGCGCGGTGGCCGATCAGGGTCAGGGTGTCGGCCAGGGTCGGGATGGTCTCGTCCGTGCCCTTCAGGGCCATGGTCCCGAGGTCGGCGGCGGTGTGGTCCCGCAGGCGCCCCTCCTTGCCGGTCATCCGCTCCAGGCGCTCGTCATGGAACACCACCGCCTCGCCGTCGGCGGTCAACTGGACATCAAGCTCGATGCCGTAGCCGCCAGCGCAGGCGGCCTGGAAGGCAGCGCGCGAGTTCTCCGGCGCGCCGTCCGGGGTCCAGAGGCCGCGATGGGCCACCGGCGGATCGAACAGGCGCTCCCACGCCTCGCCGAAGACGTCGGTCGAGGGGCGTTCGCGCGAGCTCATCAGGCGATCTCCACCACCGCGTCGACCTCGACCGCGAAGCCGAGGGGCAGACGATAGACCCCCACCGCCGAGCGGGCGTGGCGGCCGGCGTCGCCCAGGGCCTCCACCATCAGGTCCGAGCAGCCGTTGATGACCTTTGGGATGTCGATGAAGTCCGGACCGGCCTGAACGAAGCCGCCCAGCTTCACGACGCGGACCACGCGGTCCAGGTCGCCGTCGCAGGCCGCCTTCATCTGGGCCAGCAGGTTGATCCCGCAGATGCGGGCGGCCTTCTGGGCGGTCTCCAGGTCGACGTCGACCCCGACCGTGCCCTTGATGCCCCCGTCGGCGTCCAGCGAGATCTGGCCGGAGATGTGCACGAGATTGCCCGTCTTGACGAAGGTCACGTAGTTGGCCACCGGCGCCACTGGCTGGGGCAGCTCAATCCCGATCGCCTTCAGGCGTTCCTCGACCTTCGACATCCACGCGCTCCACTGAAAGGCAGTGGGGCATGCTTATCGCGCCCCGTCGGAGCACAAAAGAGAAAAGGCCCGAACCTTCCGGTCCGGGCCTTTCCAGATGTTGGATCGAGCCCGAAGGCCCGAAACAGAAGCAGCGCTTAGCGCGCGGCTTGGAACTTCTCGACGGCGGCGCTGGCGCGCTCGTTCAGCGGCTTGACCGAGTCCTTGATCGAGGCCGAGACGATCTCCGAGGCCTTGCTGACCTGGGCGATGTAGGCTTCCAGAGCGGTCTTGGCCCAGGCGGTCTGCAGTTCCATGGCTTCCTGGACGCTCTTGGCGCCGGCCAGCGACTTGGCGGCGGCGACCTGGTCTTCCATGGCCTTCTTCGAATAGGCGAAGGTCTGGGCGCCCAGGGCTTCGGCGCCCTTGGTGGCGGCGGTCACCGAGGCGACGACGGCTTCCAGGTTCTTCTTCGAATGGGTGTTGGCTTCGGCCAGGGCGGCCAGCGACTTCTCGACGCCGTCCTTGAACGCTTGGTTCGAGGCGGTGCTGAATTGTTCGACGGTGTTCTTGACGGTTTCGGCGGCGGCCATGGGAGATCTCCTGGGGAGGGAATGAGGCGGGGCCGAATGAACGAGCTGCAACTCGCCACCAGCGCTTGGAACACCGCGGTTCTCTCATGTTGCAGTGCAGCAGTCAATGATTTTGTGCAGCGCACCATGACGCTACGTCATGCCCTCGCAAGCTGCAGCATTGGAAACACGCGCCTGAAATTTTCGCGCCCGCGGCAACATCGCTCACCAGTTGTTTACTTTAGCGAAAGGCCGCTTCCATCATGCTAATGGTCACGCGTGTGGCGGTGCGAAACCGCTTCCCAGTTCAAATGACGGACGTCGCTTCATGTTCGCCAAGCTTACCACCGCCCGTTCTTTCCTGGCCGTCGCCGGCCTCGCGCTCTCGTGCCTGTTCGGCGCCGTGGCGCCGACCCCGGCTTCGGCGGCCATACCGTACCTGCAGCTGAACGCTCAGGAACCGAAGTACGCGGCGATCGTGATCGACGCCAATTCGGGCGAAGTCCTTTACGACAAAAGGGCTGACAGCCCCCGCTACCCCGCCTCGGTCACCAAGGTGATGACCCTTTACCTGACCTTCGAGGCGCTGAGCGAAGGCCGCCTGAAGCTGACGGACCGGGTCGTCATGTCGCCCCGCGCGGCCGCCCAGGCCCCGACCAAGATCGGCATTTCGCCCGGCGACAGCCTGTCGGTCGACGAGGCCATCAAGGCCATGACGGTCAAGTCGGCCAACGACGTGGCCGTGGCCATGGCCGAGCGACTCGCCGGCAGTGAGTCGCGCTTCGCCGCCCTGATGACCCTGCGCGGTCAGGAACTGGGCATGCGCAACAGCCGCTTTGTGAACGCCTCGGGCCTGCCCGATAGCCGTCAGATCTCCACGGCCCGGGATCTCGCCATCCTGTCGCGCGCCACGATGCGCGATTTCCCGCAGTACTACAGCTACTTCTCGGTGAAGGGCTTCTACTTCCGGGGCAACTACGTCAAAGGCCACAACCGCCTGCTGGACAGCATGGACGGCTTCGACGGCCTGAAGACCGGCTACACGAACGCCAGCGGCTTCAACCTCGCCGGCTCGGCCGTGCGCGACGGCCGTCGCCTGATCGCCGTGGTCCTGGGCGGCCCCTCGACCGCCTGGCGCGACAACAACATGGAAGACCTGCTGCTGACCGGCTTCGACGTCATGAAGCGCCGGTCGCGCGGCGAGCGCACCACCATCGCCGCCAACATCTATGAGGAAGAGCCGTCGGGCCCGATCGAGCGTCCGTCGACCGAACAGGGCGACGGCGACCAGGCCGGCCTGCGGATCGTCCTGACCGAGAACCCCCGCAACCCGGGCCCGGTGAAGGTCTCCCCCACCCTGCGCGGCGCTCAGGAAGCCGCCAAGCCGGCCCCAAAGGCCGCCGCCAAGAAGCCGAAGGGCGAATGGGGCGTGCAGGTCGGAGCGTTCAAGTCCAAGTCGCTGGCCAACGACCAGCTGAAGCTGGTGCGCAACCGCTTCGCCAAGATGGTCGCCGACGCCGAAGGGGCTGTCGAAGGCGCGGCCGGCGGAGCCTTCCGCGCCCAGTTCCAGGGCCTGACCTCGGACGCCGCCCGCGAGGCCTGCTCGGCCCTGAAGGCCAAGCGGATGCCCTGCATGGTGCTGTCGCCGCGCTGAGCCGACCCCCACCGCTGAAACAAGAAACCCCGGAGGGCGACCTCCGGGGTTTTGCTTTTAGGCCTCCGCCATCACCTTTGAGATCAGCCGCGCCAGCCGTCCCACGCCTTCCTCGATCTGCGCGTCGGTCGGCAGCGAGTAGCTGAGGCGGATGGCGTTGGCCGTCTTCACCTCGGCGAAGAATGGCGCGCCGGGCACGAAGGCCACGCGCTCTTCGGCAATGGCCCGGGCCAGCAGGTCCGCGCCGTCGATGCCTTCCGGCAGGTCGATCCACACGAACATGCCGCCGTCGGGATGCGACCAGGTCACGCCTTCGGGCATGGACCGTTCCAGCGCCGCCAGCATCACCCGTCCCTTGGCGCCATAGGCCCCGCGCAGGCGATGCAGATGCTGGTCGTAGCCTTGAGACACCGCGCGATGGGCGACCATCTGGTTGATCGTCGAGACGTGCAGGTCCGCGCCCTGCTTGAGCAGAACCAGCTTCTCGATCACCGGCTTGGGGCCGCAGACCCAGCCGATGCGCAGGGCCGGCGACAGGGTCTTGGACAGGGTTCCCAGGAACATCGTCCGGGCGTTGTCGATGCCCCCCGCCCGAGCGATGTCGAGCGACAGGAGAGTAGGCGTCGGCTCGCCGGCGAAGCGCAGTTCGCGATAGGCCGCGTCCTCGACCAGGGTCATATCCAGCGCGGCCGCGAGGTCCAGCAGGGCCTCGCGCTCGGCCAGGGTCAGGCTGACGCCGGTCGGATTGGCGAAGTCGGGCACGAAATAGCCGAGCGCGCCCCGCGGCAGGTCGGTCTCGCCGCCCGTCAGCGCCGCGTCCGCCAGGTCGCGATAGGTCGGCTGGTAGCCGTTGAAGGCCTGCAGCGCGCCCAGATAGGTCGGCCGCGCCACCACCACGGTGTCGCCAGGGCTGATGAACAGCTTGCCGATCAGGTCCAGCGCCTGCTGCGAGCCGGCGGTCAGCATGATGTTGTGCGGCTCGCACGGCATGCCGTCGCGGGTCATGCGCTCGGCGATCCACTCGCGCAGCGGCAGATAGCCCTCACTGACGGAGTATTGCAGCGCCTGCCTGGCCAGCACCGGATCGCTCAGCACGGCCTCGTAGTCGGCCTGGATCCGCTCGGCGGGGAACAGGGCGGGATCGGGGATGCCGCCGGCGAACGACAGGATGTCGGGCTGGTCCAGCAGCTTGAGAAGCTCGCGGATCTCGCTGGCGTGGACGCGGTCCATGCGCGCGCTGAAGCGCTCGGCCCAGTCGATGGGTGGGTTGGTCATGGGAAGATCAAGGTCCGAAACTGAAATGACGCCATAAGCCGCGCGCGGCGGCTCGCTCTGAACGCGGTCAGAGCGTCATACCGAGCAGGTTTGGCCCGACGAGCGACGACGCCAGAAACGTTGGTTATTGATCATGGTGGAAGTCGTAGCCTAGCTTCGCCGCCTGATCAAACGATCCCGCGCGGCGTTGAGCTGGGCCGCCAGCCCTTCGGTGCCGCCCTTGTCCGGATGGGCCATCTGGATCAGTCGCATATAGGCCGCCTTGACCTCGGCCAGGCTCGCGTCGGGGCCGACGCCGAGAATGGCCCGGGCTTCGGACAGGCTGAGCTCGGCCTTTGGCGGATGGACGATCTCGCGGCGGATGACCGGCCGGCGGCGGGCCTCGGTGACGCTCCATAGGCCGATGACCCCCAGCACGATCCCGGTGCCCCAAGACCCGCGGATCGACGCATAGGCCGCCCCGGCGAAGGCGGCGATCGAGGCCGCGCCCGCCCCGACCCGCCAGCCGTCGCCGTTCAGGAACCTGCGCCCCTTGGGCCACAGCAGGAAGACGAGGATGGCCGCGCCCAGCAGCAGGTACAGCATCGGAACTCCAGATACGAAAACGGGCGGCAGGGTCGCCCCAGCCGCCCGCTTTCTAACTTAGGCCAGCGCCTACTGCGCCGCCAGCAGGGTCTCGCCGGAATAGGCCGACAGGCCCAGGCTGTGCATCAGGGCGCGCAGTTCCTGGCGGGCGGCCAGGTGCTGAAGCGACACCGGCACCGGGCGCACCTGCGGCGACAGGTCGGCGATGGTCAGGCCGAACGGGAACAGCTCGCGATAGATGACCCGGTCGCGCAGGCCGGGGCCGATGCGGAAGCCGACGCGCTTGGCCAGGGCCGTCAGCCGGTCCTCCAGGCGCTTGCGGTTGCGGGCCTCGGTGGTGGCGAGGCGGTTGCGCAGCACCACCCAGTCCATGGCCTGGCGCTGGCCCGACAGGGCGCGCTGCTTGCGGCCTTCCCAGACGGTCAGCGAATAGAGGCTGGGCTTGGTCAGCTCCAGGGTCACCGGGTCGACGGTGCCCAGCATGTCGAAATCGACGAAGCTGTCGTTCATCGGCGTAACCACCAGGTCCGCGCGGCCGTGGGCCAGGCGCGTGATGGCGCTGTCGCCGCCGGGGGTGTCGATCAGGATGAAGTCGCATTCCTCCGCCGCGCGGGCGAAGGCGGCCTCGAAACCGGCGACCTGCTCTTCGTCGCCCTTTTCGGCCAGAGCGATGTCGTTGTCGCTGAGGGTCAGCGACAGTGGCATGGGCAGGTCCAGCTTCTTGCTGGCCGCCCAGGCGACGCGGTTCTCGAAGAACCGGCCCGAGGTGCGCTGGCGAAGATCCAGGTCCAACACGGCGACCTTGGCGCCGCCGTACAGCAGCGCAGTGACAAGGTGGACGGCGATGGTGGACTTGCCCGCACCACCTTTTTCGTTGCCGACGACGATGACGCGCGTTTCGGCCATGACTCGATCCTCGATGCTTCGCGACTCGCGCGACCTTGGACTGAAGGTTAACACGATGTTACCGCCGCCCTAGCGGGTCAACCGGTTCAATCCACAAGCATAATTGTCGCACCCCTGGCGGGGCCTCACGCAACGGACGGTGGACCTGTGGAAGCCGCGAGGCCATAAGCGCGGCCTGTCCGCGTGGAGGCCCAGCCATGACCCAGATCGTTCGCACCGTCGCGCAGATGCGCGAGCACGTCCGCGCCTGGAAGGCCGCCGGCCAGCGCGTGGCCCTGGTTCCGACCATGGGCGCCCTGCACGAGGGCCACCTGACCCTGATCCGCCTGGCCCAGCAGAACGCCGACCGGGTGATCGCCACCGTCTTCGTCAATCCCAAGCAGTTCGCCCCGCACGAGGACTTCGACGCCTATCCGCGCGGCGAGGCGATCGACGCCGAGAAGCTGGCCTCGGTCGGCTGCGACCTGATGTTCGCCCCCAATGGCGCGGAGATGTACGCCCCCGGCTTCGCCACGGCGATCACGGTCTCGGGCGTCTCCGAACCGCTGGAAGGCGCGGCGCGGCCGCAGTTCTTCGGCGGCGTCGCCACCGTGGTGGCCAAGCTGTTCATCCAGAGCCAGGCCGACGTCGCGGTGTTCGGCGAGAAGGACTACCAGCAGTTGCAGGTGGTCAAGCGGATGACCCGCGACCTGGATATCCCCATCGAGATCATCGGCGCCCCGACGGCGCGGGCCGAGGACGGCCTCGCCCTCTCCTCGCGCAACGCCTACCTGTCCGCCGAAGAACGCGCCGCCGCCGTGGCCTTGCCGACGGCGATGAAGACCGCCGCCGCCGCGGTCGCCGCGGGCGGTCGGATCGACGAGGCCGAGCAAACGGCGACGGCCGCGCTGAAAGCGGCCGGCTTTGGTCAGGTCGACTATGTGGAAGTGCGGGAGGCCAACGACCTGTCGCGCCTGGGCCCCGGCCCGATCGGCCAGACGCCTAGTGGGCCTATTATGGGCCGCATTCTGGTCGCCGCGTGGCTGGGCAAGACGCGGCTGATCGACAATATGGCGGTAGCCTAGATCGGCCTGAGGGCGATCAGCAGCCCCGCGATCAGGCCCACGAACAGCATTCCCACGCCCAAGGCGGCGAAACCGGCCTTCATTGTCATCTCTCCCGTGTCCCCTGCGGCAAGATGACACCCGCCACGGTTGCCAGTTCGATAACGACACATCCGAAAGTTATTCCGGCGAAGTCACCACGCGCCCAGCTCGCGCAGCTGGCGGGCGAGATCCGGCGGCAGGTCGGCGGCTTCGCTCTCGGTCAGGTCAGGCGGCGCGTCCTCGGGCTTCAGGTAGCGCCAGCCCTGAAAGGCCCGGCGCGGCTGCGGCGCCACGCGGATAATCGGCGGATCGACCGTCACCTCGCAACGCGACGCCGCCCCCTCCCCGACCGTATCGATCGCCAGGATCTTCTGGCGGCAAAGAACCTGCCCCTTGAACACCCGATACAGCGAGCCGCCGTCCAGCACCTCGTCGATCCGCTTGGGCGTCATGCGGGTGTGCATGATCCAGGGCTGGCTCGCGTCCCTGTGCCAGGCCAGGAGATCGTCGATCGTCTCGCATCCGACGACCAGCTTGATGATGTGCAACGCCATGGGCGCTAGATAGCGCGCTTCCAGGGTAAGGCAACCGACGCATTCATCCGCCCGCTCTCGCCCCGTTGGGGAAAGCCATCGACGGCTCATAAGACACCGTTATCCCTTGGCTATCGCGTTCATGTGGGGGCGTGATCCGAGCCCGGAGGGCTCCATACCGCCGTTTCGGACGCCTTGTGGGAGGCGCCCGCAGCGGCGGTCTTCGTTTGGGGGCTGGGGATTTGAGGGCCGCGATGGGTGGAAGTTGGGAACTCGGCTTCAGCCCGAGCCACGCAGTCCGACGTCAGCCGGACAGCGGACGTCGCGAGGGGCTATGAAGGGTGGTTGGAGAACCTTGGCTTAGAAGCGCCCCCTCCGTCTCGCTGCGTGTCCGCAGCGATCCACCTCCCCCGCAAGCGGGGCAGGAGGATGCGGCTTCCTCCTCACCCGTGAAACGGGGGAGGTGGCGCGGCGCCGGTAGGCGACGTGACGGAGGGGGCGCTAAAACGTCCGCTACGGGTCGAAATTCGTCTCAACTACCGGCGCCGAAAGCCGACCTTGGTCGGTGCGATCCTTAAATCTCTTGGAGGCCGCAGCCCTGAGCTCGTCTCGCCGTGAGATGTAGGATGATGCTCTACCGATGCGGAAGGTCTTCTTACCGATCCTAAAACATCCCGTCATTCCCGCCCTTGTGGCGGGAACCCCTCTGTCCGCCGCAAGGGCGGGGGTGTGGCGGGCCAGCCCGCCAAAGCTTGTCACGTGTCAGCTGAACCAGGGGTTCCCGCCACAAGGGCGGGAATGACGGCTGTTTGTGGGGATTGGACGGCGTCCATCCCCGGCGTTCGCAGCGTCCAATCCCACGAAATCAGACACTTGTCGATTTTACACGCCGCTGAATGATCGGCGTTCAGAACGGCCGCACAATGCTTGCACCTCGTCGCGAGGAAAGGGCGCATGGCCAGCGACCGTTGCGGCGGCGGGGGGCGATCGAGCGGGCGCGCTCGTCGGCGCGGGGGAAGCTCCGCAACTGCATCCCTCTGGCGGCGGTCGGCCCTGGAACACAGAAACGATGTGGGATGTCGGGCCGAGGAGGCGACAGGGGAGTCGAAAGGCTCCTGACCGGGACCTGGATCTCGCGATCCGGCCCGCCCGTCGGAGGCTTCAAGGGCGAACAGGCGCGAACAGCGTCGGGACGTCACGCTTTCGGATAACGACCGCGCGGAGCGTCTGACTTCGTCGAAACGGTATTCTTCTCCTCACACTCCGGACGCTGTCCGGCGCTCCGCGTCCCTTTCACCCACTCGCAGCCGCACGGCGCGAGGATGCTGAAACACGTTCCCTCCCCCTGGATGGGGGAGGGGCAGGGGTGGGGGTGAATACGACGGTCGATGCAGCGCGGGGCGGCCAGCGCAGCAGGTCACCCCCATCCCCGGCCCTTCCCCCATCCAGGGGGAAGGGAGACGATAGCGGCCTCAGCCGGCCGCAGCCTCCAGCTTCACCAGCACCACGCCCTCGCTGACCTGGCCACCGGCCGTGGCCGAGAGTTCGGCGACCACGCCGTCGAACGGCGCGGCCAGGGCGTGTTCCATCTTCATGGCTTCCAGGGTCAGCAGCGTCTGCCCCTTGGTCACCGTCTGGCCGGCCTCGACAGCGACGGAGACGATCTTGCCCGGCATCGGCGACAGGATAACGCCGTCCGAAGCCGCGCCCTCGCCCGCCCCGCCGACTTGGGCCTCGAAATCGAAGGTCTGGACGTCGCCGCCTTCGAACACCTGGATCGGACCCTTGCCATAGGTGGTCGGCAGGCGGGTGACCTCGTCGAAGGTCGCGCCGTCGGCGTGGCGGATGTCCCAGGACCAGTCCTCGGAGCCGCCGCCGATCAGGGCGACTTGCAGCGGCATGGCCTTGCCGTCGGCCGACATCGGCAGATGCATCGGGGCGCGCGGGGCGTTCATGCGGAAGCCCAGCAGCTTGGACGGCGCGCTTTCCCACGGGTCGCGGCGGGCCTCGGCCTCCAGGAAGCTGTCCAGCCGCCAGCCGATCGCGGCCATGGCCGGCTCGTCGCTGAAGCTGCGCTCGACCAGTTCGTCCAAACGGGCCTCGATGAAGCCGGTATCCACGGCGCCGTCGATGAAGTCCGGGTGGCTGGCGCACTTGGCCAGAAAGGCGGCGTTGGTCTTGACCGGCCAGACCTCGACCAGGGCGCAGGCCTCGGCCAGGCGCTGAGCGGCGTCCTCGCGGTCGACGCCGTGGGCGATCAGTTTGGCGATCATCGGGTCGTAGAAGGGCGTGACCTCGCCGCCCTCCTCCACCGCGCTGTCGACGCGGACATCGCCCTCCGGCAGGCGGAAGTGCTTCAGCTTGCCGGTCGAGGGCAGGAAGCCGGTGGCCGGGTTCTCGGCATAGAGGCGGGCCTCCATGGCCCAGCCATCCAGCGTGATCTCGTCCTGCTCCAGCGGCAGGGGCTCGCCCGAGGCGACCAGCAGTTGCCACTCGACCAGGTCCTGGCCGGTGACCATCTCGGTGACCGGGTGCTCGACCTGCAGGCGGGTGTTCATCTCCATGAACCAGATGCGGTCGGCGCGCAGCCCCTCGGAGGCGTCGGCGATGAACTCGACCGTGCCGGCCCCGACATAGCCCACGGCCTGGGCGGCCTTGACCGCGGCGGCGCAGACGGCCTCTCGCGTGGCCTCGTCCATGCCGGGGGCCGGAGCCTCCTCGATGACCTTCTGGTGGCGGCGCTGCAGCGAGCAGTCGCGCTCGAACAGGTGGACGACGTTGCCGAAGGTGTCGCCGAACACCTGCACCTCGATGTGGCGCGGCCGGGTGACGTACTTCTCCAGCAGCACCCGGTCGTCGCCGAAGCTGGCGGCGGCCTCGCGGCGGCACGAGCCGAGGGCGGCTTCGAAGTCCTCGGCCTTGTCGACCTTGCGCATGCCCTTGCCGCCGCCGCCGGCCACCGCCTTGATCAACACGGGGTAGCCGATCTTGGCCGCCTCGGCCGTCAGACGCTCGACCGATTGGTCCTCGCCCAGATAGCCGGGCGTGGTCGGCACGCCCGCCTCGATCATCACCTTCTTGGCGGCGTCCTTCAGGCCCATGGCCCGGATCGCCGAGGGCGGCGGACCGATCCAGACCAGGCCGGCGTCGATCACGCTCTGGGCGAAGTCGGCGTTCTCGGACAGGAAGCCGTAGCCGGGGTGGATGGCCTCGGCCCCCATCTGCTTGGCCGCCGCCAGGATCTTTTTCGGATCCAGATAGCTCTCCTTGGCCGGCGCCGGGCCGATCAGGATCGCGGCGTCGGCCTCCATGACGAAGGGCGCATGGGCGTCCGCTTCGGAATAGACCGCGATCGTCCGCACGCCCAGCTCACGGGCGGTGCGGATGATGCGACGGGCGATCTCGCCTCGGTTGGCGATCAGGACGGAGGAGATCAAGGTCAGGGCCTACATCTGGGAAAGGGTGAAGACCATCAGGCCGCCGACCAGGAGGCCGAAGGAGGTCATGCTGATCATCCAGACAATGAACGTCTTGAGCAGCGCGCCAATGATGCTGGAGCCGTAGCCGCCGCGCAGGGTCTGGAAGAGGTTGATCGGCGCCCACAGCTGCACGATCCCGAGGAACCACGGCATCATCGCCCCGGGCAGCACGAACAGGATCGCGTAGATCAGGAACGAGAACGACAGCAGGTTCGTGGCGACCAGCAGGTGATCGTAGATGAAGTACTGGCGCTTGTTGACGTAGACCAGCGCCAGGGAAAGGCCGGTGATCGGCAGCAGCAGCACCGCCAGGCGGTGCGCCCAGCCGAACATCACCAGCAGGAAATAGTCTGGATTGGCCACGGCCTTGGCCAGGTTTTTCTTCCAGCTGCCCAGCGTCTCGGCGCCGTAGTCGCGCTTCCCGCTCGCGCCATGGCCCTGTTCGGCGACGGCGGCCTTGATCTCCGCCCGCTTTGTCTCGTCGGGCGCGACGACGTTGAAGTGCTGGCCAGCGATCTGGGCGTCGGCGATCTTGTTGGCGCTGGCCTCCAGCTTGTCGGAGCTTTGGAAGTCCATGTCGCGGATCTGTTCGGCGACCTCCGAGCCACGGTTGTGCAGCTTGGCCAGGGCCTCGGCGGCCGCGTTGGGGTTCTTCTCCAGCGCGTCAGCCTCGGCGACGAGCTTGGCGTAACGATCCTGCGCCTCCTTGACGTCGTCGGCGTATTCTTGGGCGATCTTGGCCTTGTCGGCGCCCGCTTCCTTCAGGTCTTCGTCACGCTGCGCTGCGGCGCTCATGAGGCGTCCGTCGCGATCCTCGGTCGCCCCCTTGCGGATCAGGTCGGCCTTGACCTTGCGGCCCGCCGGCGTGGCCAGTTCGGCGGCTTCCTTCTCCTCCTTCAGCTCCTGCTGATGGCGGAAGCCATGGATGGCGTGCTCGGCTGAGAAGATGAACAGCAGCAGGGCCACCAGGAAGGTCCGGAACGGCGGCACGTGGCGCACGATCCGGCCTTCCATGTAGTCCTTGGCCAGCTTGCCCGGCTTGAAGAACAGCAGCGGCAGGGTGTTGGCCAGGCGACCGTCGAGGTGGAACATCCCCTCGATGGCCTCCCAGATCAGGTGCAGGATCGACCGGTGATGGGTGTCGGCGTTCTGGCCGCACGAATGGCAGTACCAGCCCTCCAGAGGCGTGCCGCAATTCTTGCAGGGTTCACCCTGATGAGTGAACGGCTTCTTCTTCGGACGAATAAAGCTCGCCGCCGAGTCCGCTACCCCTGCTTCCAGATCCGCCGCCGTCATCACGCCCCCTCAAGCCCCAGAAGTTGAGTCTTACTCAGCCCAGGAGGGTTTACGACGGGCGAGGAAGGCGCGCACCCCTTCTTGGCCCTCTTCCGACACACGGCGGCGAGCGATGCGCTTGGCGCTCTCTTCGATCAGGCCCTTGTCGATTTTCTGGCCAGCGAAGTCGTTGACCAGGGCCTTGGCGTCGCCGATCGCGCCCGGAGCGCAGGGTGCCATTTCCTCGATCAGGGCGTCGCGGGCGACTTCCAGGCTGGCGACGTCCTCGAACACTTCGTCGACCAGGCCAAAGCCCCAGGCCTCGTCGGCGTCGAACACCCGACCGGTCGCGAACAGCAGCTTGGTGATGCGCGGACCCAGGGCTTGGATGACGTACGGGCTGATGGTCGCCGGGGTCAGGCCCAGCTTGACCTCGGAGAACGAGAACTTGGCGTCCATCAGGGCGATGGCGTGGTCGCAGGCGGCCACCAGACCGGCGCCGCCGCCGAAGGCTGGGCCTTCGACCAGAGCCACGGTCAGGGCCGGGATGTCGTGCAGCGCCTTGAGCATGTGGGCCAGCTCAAGGGCGTCGGCGCGGTTGTCGTCCTCGTCCTGTTCGATGGACGCGGCCATCCAGTCCAGATCGGCGCCGGCGCTGAACATGCCGCTGACGCCGCGCAGGAACACGATCCGCACGCCCTCGGCCCCGTGCAGGGTCTCGAAGGCCTGGCGCAGGCCCGAGATGGTCTCGGCGTCGAAGGCGTTCTTCTTGTCGGGCCGGTTGATCCAGACCGTCACCGCGCCGTCGGGCGTGCTGTCGATGTGGACGAGCGGAGTCATGGTCTCGGTGTCGTTCACTTCAACGATGGGATCGGCGATCGGGTTGGTCATGGTGGTTCGTTCCTGTCTAAGCGCTACATCCGGAAAACGCCGAAGGTGGTTTCCGGGATCGGCGCATTCAGCGACGCCGAGATTGCGAGGCCCAGCACGTCACGGGTTTGCGCCGGATCAATGATGCCGTCGTCCCAGAGCCGCGCCGTGGCGTGATACGGATTGCCTTCATCCTCGTAGCGCTGGCGGATCGGCGTCTTGAAGGCTTCGGCTTCCTCCGGCGTCCACTTGGCGGCGTCGCGGTGGACCGTGGCCAGCACGCTGGCGGCCTGCTCGCCGCCCATCACCGAGATGCGGCTGTTGGGCCAAGTGAACAGGAAGCGGGGGCTATAGGCTCGGCCGCACATGCCGTAGTTGCCCGCGCCGAAGCTGCCGCCGATCAGGACGGTGAACTTGGGAACCTCGGCCGAGGCGACGGCCGTGACCAGCTTGGCGCCGTCCTTGGCGATGCCGCCGGCCTCGTACTTGCCGCCGACCATGAAGCCCGAGATGTTCTGCAGGAACACCAGCGGGATCTTGCGCTTGCAGGCCAGCTCGATGAAGTGCGCGCCCTTCACGGCGCTCTCGCTGAACAGCACGCCGTTGTTGGCCAGGATCGCCACCGGCTGGCCCCAGATGCGAGCGAAACCGCAGACCAGGGTCGTGCCGTAAAGCGCCTTGAACTCGTCGAACTGGCTGCCGTCAACGATGCGGGCGATGACCTCGCGGACGTCGTAGGGCGCCCGGACGTCGGTCGGGACGATGCCGTAGAGCTCTTCCGGATCGTACAGCGGCGGCTCGGACTCGGTGATGACCAGTTGTTCGGGCTTGGTCGTGTTGAGGTTGGCGACGATCGAGCGGACGATCTCCAGAGCGTGCTCGTCGTTCTCGGCCACGTGGTCGACGACGCCCGAGCGGCGGCCGTGGGTGTCGGCGCCCCCCAGTTCCTCGGCGCTGATCACCTCGCCCGTGGCGGCCTTCACCAACGGCGGACCGGCCAGGAAGATGGTGCCCTGGTTGCGGACGATGACGGTCTCGTCGCTCATCGCCGGGACATAGGCCCCGCCGGCGGTGCACGAGCCCATGACGCAGGCGATCTGCGGGATGCCCACGGCGCTCATCCGCGCCTGATTGAAGAAGATGCGGCCGAAGTGGTCGCGGTCCGGGAAGACCTCAGCCTGGTGCGGCAGGTTCGCGCCGCCGCTGTCGACCAGATAGACGCACGGCAGGCGGTTCTGGGCGGCGATCTCCTGGGCCCGCAGGTGCTTCTTCACCGTCATCGGGAAGTAGGCGCCGCCCTTCACCGTGGCGTCGTTGGCGACGATCATAACCTCGCGGCCCGACACGCGGCCGACGCCGCAGATGATCCCCGCGCCCGGCGCCTCGCCGCCATAGAGGTCGCAGGCCGCCAGTTGGCCGATCTCCAGGAAGGGCGAGCCGGGATCCAGCAGGCGCTCGACGCGCTGCCTCGGCAACAGCTTGCCGCGCGAGGCATGGCGCTCACGCGAACTCGCGGGACCGCCCAACGCCGCTTCGGCGACCTTGACCCGCAATTCCTCGGCCAAGGCGCGGTTGTGGGCCGCGTTGCGGGCGAAAGCGTCACCGGACGCGTCGATAGCGGAGTTCAACTTCGGCATGACCGACGATTAGCCTCTTCCACCCCATCCCGGAAGTCGTAGTTTTTTGGACCCTGAAGAGAAGATTCTGGGCCAAATCCGTTCTCGGACATTTCAGCTTCGGGATCAACAGTTGCGCCTGATCGCTCCCCCGTGGTCAAGCCTGCCTGAAACCGCTAGCGTCCGCGCCGTGGAAACGCCCCTACCCGACGACTCGGCTTTGGCTCGCCTGTTCGCCCGAGAACGGCGGAGCGGGACAGCCGCGTGGTTTTCGCTACCCGGCGGAGCGACCCTCTTCCGGCCCGGCGAGGACGCCGACCAGCTCTATTTCCTGAAGACCGGGCGTCTGGGCGCCTTCCGCCACGATGAGGGCCAGGAGCAGCAGTTCCTAGGCGTGATCCGCCCCGGTGAACCCGCCGGCGAGATGGCCCTGGTCGGCGGCAGCGCGCACTCGGCCTACATGGTCGCCTTGCGCGACAGCGAGGTCCTGTCCCTGCCCCGCGATGACTTCTTCGAGGCCGCCGAGGAAGACCCGCACGTGATGCTGGAGCTGTCGCGGCTGATGATCCGCCGCACCCGCCAGGCTCAGACCCACGCGGCGATCGGCGACCCCTCCGTGTTCGGCTTCATCGCGGTCGAGTCCGGCGCGGCGATCCGTCCGGTCGTCGAGCGCCTGGCCCGTTGCATTGAGGCCCTGAGCTATTCGGTCACCGTCGAGGGCTGCGAGTCGCTGCTGGCTCCGACCGAATGGTTCAGCAATGTCGAGCGCGAGCACGACTTCGTTCTCTATGTCGCCGAGGCCGACGAGACCGCCTGGAAGCACGTGGTCGGCCGCCAGGTGGACCGGCTGTTCCGGATCGGACGCGGCGACCGTACGCCGCCGGCCGAAATCCCCTCCTACGCCTCGGGTCCGCTGCAGGCCCAACGGCTGGTCGACTTGATCCTGCTGCAGTCGGCCAGCCTGGCGCGGCCCAGCGGCTCGGCGGCCTGGATGGCCGCGACTCAGGCCGCACGGCTGTTCCACCTGCGCGAGAACGGCGTGGCCGATATGGAGCGCCTGGCGCGGGTGCTGACCGGACAATCGGTAGGCCTAGTGCTTTCCGGCGGCGGCGCCCGGGCCTATGCCCATATTGGCGCGATCCAGGCCATGCGCGAGCGCGGCGTACCGATCGACTTCGTCGGCGGCGCCTCGATGGGCGCGATCGTGGCGGCCGGCATCGCCATGGGCTGGGACGACGGCGAACTGGAGCACCGCATCCGCAAGGCCTTCGTCGACACCAGCCCGCTGGACGACATCGCCTTCCCGCTGATCGCCATGACCCGCGGCGAGAAGGTCAGGGCGCGGCTGGACGAGCATTTCGGCACGGTCGACATCAGCGACCTCTGGCTGCCGTTCTTCTGCGTGTCGTCGAACCTGACCTCGGGCGCCTACCAGCTGCATCGCACCGACGACCTCCAGGCGGCGCTGCGAGCGTCGATCTCGCTGCCGGGCGTGATGCCGCCGGCCACCGAAAATGGCCAGGTGCTGGTCGACGGGGCGGTGATGAAGAACTTCCCGGCTGACGTGATGCGATCGTTCCAACTGGGACCGATCGTCGGAGTCGACGTCACGCGAGGCCGCAGCATCACCGCCGACGACATCGTCGTGCCCCCCTCGCTGTGGAGCTGGATCGTGTCGGGCGAGTGGCGCAAGGGTCCGCCGATCGTGGCCCTGCTGATGCGCGCCGCCACGGTCACCACCGGCCGCGACCTCGCCGCCGCTCGCGAAGCCACCGACGTGCTGATCACGCCCAAGCTGGAGGGCGTCGATATCCGCGACTGGCGCGCCTTTGAGCCCGCCGTAAAGGCCGGCTACATGGCCGCCAGCCAGGCGCTGGACGCCCTGCACAAGCCCGTCGATGAACTGCGCCGCAGGCCCAGCCTGGCCGAGAAACGCGCCGACGCCACACTGCACCCAGGACGCTAGGGCTCACGCCTTTCGGGCGACGATGAACAGACGCTTGAACGGAAACAGCGTCGCGCCGTCCTCGCGCCGCGGATAGTCCAGCGCCAGCCGGGCTCGCCAGGCGTCGAGGAAGGGCTTCTTCTCATCATCCGCCAGCGCGTCCAGATAGGGGCGCAAGGTCGTGCCCATCGTCCAGTCGACGATCGGGTCCTGGCCATGCAGGGCGTGCAGATAGGTCGTGGTCCAGATGTCGACCTCGGGACAGGTCGGCTCCAGCCAGGCGTAGTAGTCCTCGGGCGCATTGGCGGGACGCACGCCCTCGACGCCGGTCAGCCGCGCCGCCCACGGCCCGTCGGCGGCGATCTCGGTCAACGTACCGCGCCAGGCTAGCCCGTCGGCCACCGGCAGCTGCACGGCCAGCATGCCGCCGGTCGCCAGGGTCGCGGCCAAGCGAGGGATCAAGGTCGCGTGGTCATCCACCCACTGCAGGGCGGCGTTGCTGAAGATCAGGTCGGCCGGAACGTCCGGCGCGAAGCTGGCGATATCGCCCAGCACCCACTCGACCGGCGCCGGCAGAGCCTTGGCCCGCGCCAGCATCTCCGGGCTGGAGTCCATGCCCCGCACCCGCGCCGCCCGATGCCGCGCGGCCAACAGGGCAGCCTGCTCGCCAAGGCCGCAGCCCAGGTCCCATATCTCGCGCGGCTCCAGGTCGCGGGGAATAGCCGTCAGCAGATCCAGCGCCGCCCGCTCGCGATAGCGGCGATAGAGTGCGTAGACGTCCGGATCCCAGCTGGCCATCGGCGCTCCAATATGTCGCCCCTGCGACAATCTGCGGGCGTGCAATCAAGGCTTTTGTGAAGAATTCTTCTCAAAGGCGAGGATTTACCATACGGTCCGAGTCAGATCCCCGACAGAGGGATTAAAGGGAAGGATTCACACGGCATGCTTACGCCCATAAACCTCACCCCGAACGGCCATCCGGCCCGGGTGACTGGTGCTCGTCGTATCAACCTCAATCGCCCCCTGGCCATCGGCGCGGCCTTCGCGCTATGGGCGGCCATCCTGGTGGGCTTCAAGCTTCTGACGATCTGAGCACGCCCCTTAGGCACAAGCAGCGCGACGCCTCGTCGCGGTCGGTTACCCCTTTTCATCCGTGAAATCGGGTCCATATTCGAGTTGTGTTGTTCAACCAACTGAAAGGAGGTGACCAGTGTCTCATTGTCTCCAACCGCGGTCGCAAGTCGTGACCTGAAGCCTTACGAATGAGGTCTCCGCCTAGGCGTTGAGCGCCCAAGGTTTCCAAGTCACGCGCTGCGAAAGCGGCCACGACGATGGAGGGCCGTCCCGAGCAATCGGGGCGGCCCTTTTTTCATGCCTGAGGCCTGTAGGCGAGGATCAGGCCCCGATCAGCTCACGGCCGATGAGGAAGCGGCGGATCTCGTTAGTGCCCGCGCCGATGTCGTAGAGCTTGGCGTCGCGCAGGAGGCGCTCGACGGGCCACTCCTTAGTGTAGCCGGCGCCGCCCAGCGCCTGGATAGCCTCTAGCGACACCTTCACCGCGTTCTCGGACGCCATCAGGATCGCGCCGGCGGCGTCGAAGCGCGTGGTCTTGCCGGCGTCGCAGGCGCGAGCCACGGCGTAGACATAGGCCCGGGCCGAGTTGAGGGCCACATACATGTCGGCGATCTTGCCCTGCATCAGCTGGAACGAACCGATCGCCTGGCCGAACTGCTTGCGGTCGCGGACATAGGGCACGACGACGTCGAGGCAGGCCTGCATGATGCCCAGCGGGCCGGCGGAGAGCACGGCGCGTTCGTAGTCCAGGCCGCTCATCAGCACGCCGACCCCACCGCCGACCGGGCCCATGATGTTCTCTTCCGGGATCTCGCAATCCTCGAACACCAGCTCGGCGGTGTCGCTGCCGCGCATGCCCATCTTGTCCAGCTTCTTGGAGACGCTAAAGCCCTTCATGCCCTTTTCGACGATGAAGGCCGTGATGCCACGGCTGCCCTCCCCCGTCTTGGCGTAGACCACCAGGGTGTCAGCGTGCGGGGCGTTGGTGATCCAGAACTTCGTGCCGTTCAGGACGTAGCGGTCGCCGCGCTGTTCGGCGCGCAGCTTCATCGACACGACGTCAGAGCCCGAACCGGCCTCGCTCATGGCCAGCGAGCCGACATGCTCGCCGCTGATCAGCTTGGGCAGGTAGCGCTGCTTCTGGTCGGGCGTGGCCCAGCGGCGGATCTGGTTGACGCAGAGGTTGGAGTGGGCGCCATACGACAGGCCCACCGAGGCCGAGGCGCGAGAGATCTCCTCCATGGCGATCACGTGCTCGAGATAGCCGAGACCCAGGCCGCCGAACTCCTCCTCGACCGTGATGCCGTGCAAGCCCAGATCGCCCATCGGGACCCACAGGCCGCGCGGAAATTCGTTGGTCTCGTCGATGCTGGCCGCCAGCGGTGCGATCTTGTCAGCAGCGAAGCGGGCGGTGGTCTCACGGATCGCGTCGGCCGTCTCGCCCAGCGCGAAATCCATCGAGGGTGCGAAATTGGTCATGTTAGCTCCTCCCACAGCATAAACGCCCGCCGGTCTTTACGACCTGCGGGCGTTCTTGCTCAGTTTCCCCGAGGGAAGCAAAGAAAACTATTCTTCGTCGCTCGCATCGGGACCGGCAAGGCGGCGGAGCAGAAGATAGGCCGAAACCACGAAACAGATCGCGCCGATCATGCTGGCGCCGTAGCCGAACATCTTGACGCCGGTGTCCGAGCCGGCGGCCACGGTCAGGATCCACAGGACGCCGCCGCCGAACAGGGCCAGGCCCAGGATGCCCAGGCTGACCAGAAGGCTGGTGTTGCCGAAGCGCGGAGCCTCGGCCGGAACCATCGAGACGTCCATCGGGCGCAGGTCGACCTCTTCGCTGGTCGAGAAGCCGCCGAGGTTGAACACCGACGAATTGGCGGCCGGACCGCCAAACAGGGTCGGCTCGCTCTGCACCGGCTGCGAGGCCGGCGCGAAGCTTTCGACCGGCGTCGGCCTTTCGACCTCCTCGACCGGCTGCGGCGTCAGGCGGAACGGCGTGAACTCGACGGGCGCCGTCGCCGGCTCGACCGACGTCGTGGTCGTTTCGTCCTGGAACAGGACCGGGGCGGGCTCGGTGACCGCTGGCTGGGCCGGCGCCGGGGGTTCCGGCAGGCCCAGATCGTCCTGGCGCACCGGCTGGGGCGCGGTCGTGGTCGTCGTCATGGCGGCCCGCGGCGCATCCGGGAGAATGGCCTCCAGGCGCGCGGCGACCGCGGCGGCCGACTGTTCGGTGGCCGTCGGACCGTCCTCTTCCGGGACGACCACGGTCAGCGGCAGGCCTTCCTCGCGCTGAGCGACGACGCGGTCACCCTCGGTACGGGCATTGACGGCGACGGGAGTCTGTTTCGGCACGGCGCAGCTGGCGTCGTAGTCGACCTTCGGGCGCAGCACGGGGCTGGGCGCGGGCACCCATTCGCCGTTGGCGGGCGTCAGGAACAGGGTCTTTTCGGCCGAACGGCGGCGGACCAGGGCGTCGATGACGATCCGCTCGCCCTCGAAATCGGCCTTGCGCCACATCTCCATGGCGCACGCGGCTTGCAACAACGAGCCCTCGTTGATCCGGCGTAGCACGCCCGAGCGGAGGAAGTTGTCGAGACCGATATTGAAGGCGAAGCAGGCCAGCGCATCGAACTGGTTCTGGTTCAGCGGCGCGTAGGTGTGTTCGTTGACCGAATGGGCGACCGAGATCAGGTCGTACATGAGCAGGGCCTCGGCGTCCTTTTCGGAGACGGAGGCGCCCTCGCGAGCGGTCAGGGTGTGGCCATAGCCGACCGTCCAGCGCCCATCGGGGAGCTGTGCGGCCTTCTGACGATAGCCTTCGAATCTCTTGATGAGATCGACGGCCGTCCGGGTGACCTGATGGCGCGGTTTCATCGCGGAGTTTGACCCAGTTTGAGACAGACGCGGATGCGTTCGCCTGTCTCGGCGCAAGGTCGGCGCCAGTTTCCCGGCTTAAGCGAACATTACCTCAGGGCAGCAACAGGGCCGCGATCAGCAGCACGGCGAAGAAACCCATGAAGTCGGTCAGGAAGGTCACGAAGACCGACGACGAGACCGCCGGATCCCGGCCCATCTTCTCCAGCGCCAACGGCGCCAGGATGCCGCCCAACGCGGCGGTGAAGATGTTGATGATCAGGGCCGCACCGACCGTGAAGGCCAGGCGGGCGTTGTGGTAGAACAGGAACGTCGCCAGCCCCATGACCAGGGCCAGGCTCAGCCCGTTCATCAGGCCGACCAGGACCTCCCGCGTGATGATGCGGCGGGCGTTGGCGGCGGTCAGTTCCTTGCTGGCCAGGGCGCGCACGGCCACGGCCAGGGTCTGGGTGCCGGCGTTGCCGCCCAGCGACGAAACGATCGGCATCAGCACCGCCAGGGCCACCAGCTTGGCGATCTGGTCCTGGAAGATCGCGATCGCCGAGACGGCGATGGTCTCGGTGACCAAGTTCAGCAGCAGCCAGGGCAGGCGCGACCTGACGATGTCGACCACGGTCGCGTCACGGCCGGCGTCGGACACGCCGGCCAGGGCCAGGATGTCCTCCTGGGCCTCGTCGCGGATGACCTCGACGATGTCGTCGACGGTGATCTGGCCCACCAGGCGCCCGCCCTGATCAATGACCGGGGCGCTGATCAGGTGGTACTTGTCGAAGATGTAGGCGACCTCTTCCTGGTCCATGCCGACATCGATTTCGGTCGCCGCCTCCATCAGCTCGGCCAGCGGCGTCTCGCGGCGGCTGCGCAGCAGGATGCTGATCGGGATGGCGCCGACGGGCTTGTAGGTCGGGTCGACCACATAGACGTCGAAGAACAGCTCAGGCAGCTGATCGCCCGAGTCGCGGACGTGGTCGATGGTCTGGCCGACGGTCCAGAACTCCGGCGCGGCCAGGAACTCCCGCTGCATCAGGCGGCCAGCGGTCTCGTCCTCGTAGGACAGGGTCGTCTCGATGGCGGCGCGATCGGTCTCGCCCATGGCGGCCAGCACCTGGAAGCGTTTGGTGTCGTCCAGGTCGTCGATGACGTCGGCGGCGTCGTCGGTGTCCAGCTCCTCCAGCGCCCGGGCCAGGGTCACCGACGGGGTGGCCTCCAGGACCTCCTCGCGGATATTGTCTTCCAGCTCCGAGATGATCTCGCCCAGCGCTTCGGGATCGAGCAGCGGAATCACCTGCTCGCGATAGTCGGCCGTCAGGAAGCCCATCAGGTCGGCGACGTCGGCCGGGTCCAGGGCGCCCACCAGCTCCCGCAGGCGCTTGGTGTCGCCGCTGTCGGCGGCGTCGATCACCATCTCGACATAGTCGGGATTGAGGGCGTAGTCGTCGCCTAGGGCGAGATCTTCCAGCTCCTCGGGGGTCTCGGACTTGGCCAGCGGGATGTCGCCCAGCATTTCGTCAGTCAGTTCGGCGGTTTCCCGGGTCATGGGGGCCTCCTGAGCTCAAGAGCTGCTGGTTTCGTCGCGGTTGGGTCCGATGAAGCGCGCTTGGGGCGAAACCAAGGCCAGAAACGATTAGAGCGCCCCTAGCGAGTCGGAAACCGATTTCGCCGGGAGCGCTCTAGTCTGTGTTCAACACTGGTGCGGTCGAGAAGACTCGAACTTCCACATCTTGCGATACAGCGACCTCAACGCTGCGCGTCTACCAATTCCGCCACGACCGCATCGTGGTGAGGGGCGGCAGGTAGCAAACTGAATCGGGTTTGGGAAGTCGGAAGTTCGCGTCTGGCGAACTTACCCCCTGTGACGCGTTAAGCGCCGCCGGCCATGTAGTCGTAGACGTCGGCCGCGCGGGTCACCTGGATGGCGATGCGGTCGTCGCTGATCTGGATTTCGCCCCGGGCGATCGGGTGATTGTTGGCCAGGATCCAGACCTCGTCATTGGTCTTGGCGTCCAGCGGGATAACCGCGCCGCGACCCATGCGCAGCAATTGCTGCATAGGCAGGATCGAGCGCCCCAGCAGAACGGAGATCTCGACATTGACGGCGTTGACCTGGCTCACGAAGTAAGACCCTTGAACTGACACACGCGACCGACCGGGTCGCAACCGTCTCGATTGCAAGATTAGGGCCGTATGCTTGCTCTCCCGTTAAGCGCTGAAAATACTGGGCTTCCGACCATGGGACGCGATGACGCGGCAAGCGTTGGGTGGGCGGTTTCGACCGACTACGTGCCCTACCCGGCAGCCGTTGCCGCCATGGAGGCCCGCGCCGCCGCGATCGCCGACGGCACGGCGGGCGAACTGATCTGGCTGCTGGAGCATCCGCCGCTCTATACGGCCGGAATTTCGGCCAAGCCGGGCGACCTGATCCAGCCCGATCGCTTCCCGGTGTTCGAGAGCGGCCGCGGCGGCCAGTTCACCTATCATGGGCCCGGCCAGCGGGTGGCCTATGTCATGCTGGACCTGACCAGGCGCGGCCGCGACGTGCGCGCCTTCGTCGCGGCGCTGGAGGCGTGGATCATCGACGCCCTGGCCGCCTTCAACGTCACCGGCGAGCTGCGCGACGGCCGCGTCGGCGTCTGGGTCGAGCGCAAGGGCGTGGGCTGGAGCCGCGAGGACAAGATCGCCGCCATCGGCGTCAAGCTGCGCAAGTGGGTCAGCTTCCACGGCATCAGCCTGAACGTGGAGCCGGACCTTGGCCATTTCTCCGGCATCATCCCCTGCGGCCAGACCGAGCACGGGGTGACCAGCCTGGTGGACCTGGGCCTGCCGGTAACCCTGGACGAGGCCGACGCGGCCCTGAAGGCCAGCTTCGAGACGGTGTTCGGCCCGGTCGAGGCGGCGAACGCGCCGGTCTAGAGTCATATGTTCTCAGCCTCACGCGGCGAAGCCGCTGAAGGTGTTGGGGAGGCGACGGAGCGGCCGGGCGAACCCGGGGACCGTAGGGTTTGTTTGTGTTTCGGCTCGCAGACCGCTCCGCCAGGCTGTTCTTGCCCGTGAGGATGGGGGGCGTGAGCGTATTTCAGCTCGGGACCCCATTTGCCCCCGGACGGGCGCGGACCAAGTCGATCGGCTACATCCGTCTCGACCCCGACGATCCACGATAGGCGGCTTGTACGATCACCGCCCTGTCGCTCCGCTGATGGCTTGAACCCCGAAGACTGCCCGTTCGCCAACCGATCTGCCTAAAGAGTACAGACGGGGCGACTTTCGAACCTCCGGGAACCGCCAGCGGCCCCGCTCAACCTACCCCCGCCGCCGTCTTGGGCCGGATCCAAACGCCCTCCCCCGCGACGGGGACAGCTCTGAGTATGCGGCGGTGTTGAACGCCGATGATCCAGGGGCGCGAAAAAGTGAGAAGCGGTTGATTTCGCTGGATTCGATGTCGCCAATTCCGAGGATAGAGGCCGCCCAATCCCCGCGAGGGCGCATTTTGAAACCCTCTCTCTTTGAGAGAGAGTTTCCGGTGCGCGATCCCGGGCGAGAGGACCCTAGATCGAAATCGTCCTCAGCGGGTTCGCCCCATAGCGGTTGGAGCCCTGCTCGCCGCCCATGACGCCCAGCTCGACGATCGCCCAGACGATCACCAGGCAGAACATGAAGTCCAGGAAGTGCTCGGGCTGCGGCCAGACGGCGATCACCGCCACCAGCACCAGCAGCGACCACCAGCCCGAACGGCCGCGGTCGTGCAGGCGCTTGGACAGCACGCAGGCGCCCGAGAACAGCAGGGCCGGATAGACCAGCCAGCCAGTCAGCCAGTGCAGGGTGTAGCCGGCGATGGCCTCATACAGCACCGCCACGCCGATCAGCACGCCGGCCGCGATCAGGAACGGCGTCCGCGACAGCCTGCCGTTCGACGACAGGAACAGCTCCGCCCATTCGCTACGATCGCTCATGCCCACTCTCTTCGAGTCGGCCGCTCGCCGACGAGGGCAATCTAGAGCCTAGGTCGCGAGGGAGAAAGAGCCCCTAGTCGAGGGTCAGGGTCGTATTCGTGCTGGTCGCCTTGGGCGAGCGGCCATAGCGGTTGTCGCCGTTGGTCCCGTCGATCAGCCCGTAGTCGATGAACATGTAGAGCATGAACGGGAGCATAAGGAGGCTGAACGCGCCAACCGCCAGCTGATTTCCGCTCAGGCCCAGGAACGTGATCACCCCACCAGCACCGTACAGTACGGCGAGCATGACGCTGGTGAAGAGGGTCGACCGGTTGCGGTCGTGCCCGCGCTTGATCGTGATCGCCGCGGCGGGCCAAAGGAAAAGCAGGTCCAGGCCATGCCGCACCAACGGCATCCGCGACGCCTCGACCAGCCCCTTGCCCAGCACGCCGCAGATCACGAGCAGGACCACCATTCGTACGATCGTCAGGCCAATGCTGGCGATCCAGTACTCCGAGCGCCGAAAGCGCCCGTCGAACCCGAACAAGCCGTCAATGAGGAACTGATTCTTCTTCGCCATAAGACGAAGCTATCAACTCCACCTGAGGTCGCAAGTCGCCTTAAGCGAACTCCACCAGCACCTCGTCCGCCGCGACCGGATCGCCGCCCTTGGCGTTGACGGCCTTGACCACCCCATCCCGCTCGGCGCGGATGATGTTCTGCATCTTCATCGCCTCGAGCACGCAGACCACCTCGCCCTCGCGGACCTGCTGGCCGGTGATGACGTCCATCGAGACCACGAGGCCCGGCATCGGCGAGAGCACCAGCTTGGAGGTGTCGGCGGCCTGCTTCTCGGGCAGCTTGTCGTGCAGTTCGGCGTTGCGCGGGGTCAGCACCAGCACCCGGGCCTTGGCGGCGCGGTGGCGGATGTTGAAACCCTCGGCGGCGGCCGCGACCTGCACCGTGAAGACCTTGCCGTCCAGGGCGGCCTTGAATACCGGCTTGCCGGGACGCCAATCGATGTCGGTCAGGGTCAGGGTGCGGCCCTCGTCGAGCAGTTCGACGCAGACGTCGCCATCCCCGCTGACCTTCACGCGGCGCTTGGCGTGGCCGACGGCCACGATCCAGTCGGCGCGCGGCGGACCGGCCAGGCCCGAGGCGTAGGAGCGGGCGCGGGCGGCGTAGACCCGCTGCATGGCCGCGCCGACGGCGGTCAGGATGTCGATCTGCTCGGGGTTCGGTTCGGTCCCGTGGAAGCCGTCGGCGAACTCGTCCTTGATGTAGTTGGTCGAGATCTTGCCGGACCGGAAGCGCTCCTGGTCCATCACCGCAGCCAGGAACGGGATGTTCTGGCCCAGGCCCTCGATGTGGAAGTCCTCCAGCGCCCGGCCCATGCCGTCGATCGCCGCAAGGCGGGTCGGGGCCCAGGTGCACAGCTTGGAGATCATCGGGTCATAGTACATCGAGATCTCGTCGCCCTCGCGGACGCCGGCGTCGTTACGGACCTTGTACGCGCCCTTCTCGCCCTCGGCCGGAGGATCGTAGCGGACCAGGCGGCCGATCGACGGCAGGAACTTGCGGTAGGGATCCTCGGCGTAGATGCGGCTCTCGATGGCCCAGCCGTTGATCGAGAGATCCTTCTGCTCGAAGGCCATCTTCTCGCCGGCCGCGCTGAGGATCATCTGCTCGACCAGATCGAGGCCCGTGATCAGTTCGGTGACCGGGTGCTCGACCTGCAGACGGGTGTTCATCTCCAGGAAGAAGAAGCTCTTGTCCTGGCCGGCGACGAACTCGACCGTGCCGGCGCTGTCGTAGTTCACCGCCTTGGCCAGGGCAACGGCCTGGGCGCCCATGGCGGCGCGGGTGGCCTCGTCCAGCAGCGGCGACGGGGCTTCCTCAATGACCTTCTGGTTCCGACGCTGGATCGAGCACTCGCGCTCGAACAGGTGGACGACGTTGCCGTGCTTGTCGCCCAGCACCTGGATCTCGATGTGGCGCGGGCTCTCGATGAACTTCTCGATGAAGATCCGGTCGTCGCCGAAGCTGGCCTTGGCCTCGGCGCGGACGGCTGGGAAGCCCTCCTCGACGTCCTTGCGGTTCCAGGCCACGCGGATGCCCTTGCCGCCGCCGCCGGCGCTGGCCTTGATCATCACGGGGTAGCCGATCTGCTCGGCGATGGTCATCGCATGGGCGGTGTCGTCGATCTCGCCGATATGGCCGGGCACGCAGGAGACGCCGGCGGCCTGGGCGAACTTCTTGCTCTCGATCTTGTCGCCCATGGCGCTGATGGCGCCGGGGTTGGGACCGATGAAGACGACGCCCTCGTCGGCGCAGCGCTGGGCGAAGCCGGCGTTCTCGGACAGGAAGCCAAAGCCGGGGTGCACGGCCTGCGCGCCCGTCTGCTTGCAGGCGGCGATGATCTTGTCGGCGACGAGGTAGCTCTGATTGGCCGGCGAGGCGCCGATGTGCACCGTCTCGTCGGCCATCTCGACGGCCAGCGAACCGGCGTCGGCGTCCGAATAGACGACCACGGTCTTGATGCCGAGGCGGCGGCACGTCTTGATGACGCGGACGGCGATCTCACCCCGGTTGGCGATCAGGATCTTGGAAAACATCGCAACTTCCGCCCAAAGATTTTGTGCTTTGCAGCACGGCCTATCAGGCCCGCTCGGGTTTGCAAGCTTGCCCTTAGGGCGCTAAACCGGAGCTCAGGCATGACACCGGTTTCCATTAGTGCGGAAGCTGAGATGGAACGCCACCGGGAGGAGACATGATGAAGGCGATTTTCCTGGGCTCGGCCTGCGCGCTGATCCTCGCCAACGCGGCCGTCGCGGCGCAAACCAATGAGCCCGCGTTGCTGTTCAAGGTCTCCGGCGACAAGGGCCTGGTCGCCGATGTCGCCGCCGGCGACCCGATCCCCAACTTCGCCGACAAGGTCACGCCCATCGCCGACGGCAGGGCGGGCAAGGGCTTCCATGCCGAGGACGACGGCGTCGTCTCGTGGAACGCGCCCGGCAACATCCAGGCCCAGCGCGGTACGCTCTCCTTCTTCTGGCGCTCGGGCTATCCGGTCGGGGTCGCGCCGTTCGTGATCTTCCGCGTCGGCTATGCCGACCACTCCAGCTGGGACATGGCGTTCCTGCGCATCGACTGGAACGGCCACGGCTTCGACGCCTTCGTCACCGACAACGGCCTCTCGCGCACCCGCGTCTCGTTCAAGGTCGACAAGAGGCCGGCCGCCGACGCCTGGACGCACCTGGCCTTCACCTGGGACGAGACGACCGGCGTGCAGCTGTTCGTCGACGGCAAGCTGGCGGCGAAGAAGGAGACCAAGGCGGTCTATGACGCCGGTCTCGACCAGTTCGGCGTCGCCGGCCGCGTGATCGCGCCGCACCAGGTGCAGAGCCGCTACAACTTCACGCGCGGCGGCGACCTGGACGAACTGCGCGTCTACGATCGCCCGCTGGCCGCCGACGCCATCGCGGCCTTGTCGCGCAACGAAGCGCCGACCACCGCCGCTCCGGTGGCCACGCTGGACGATCCCGCCATCCACGCCGCCTGGAAGCAGCGCTATGGCTGGAACGCGGACCTGCCGCCGCTCCTGACCGACGAGAAGACCACGATCCGCAAGGTCGAGTTCAAGGACACCAAGGACATCAAGGAGTGGATGTGGAAGGGCGTGGACGGCATCGCCGAGACCACCTGGCCCGGCGTCTATAACCGCTCGCGCCTGCCCGGCCGTGACGACTATTTCCAGCTCCCGGACTGGAACGTCTATGTCGACGGCGGCAAGGCCCTGACCCTGACCTTGCCCGACGAGCCGGTGAACCGGATCGAGATCCAAGGGCCCGCCTATGGCGACTTGTCGTGGGCGGCCAAGGCCGGGGAAAAGGGCGCGGTCATCGGCACGCGTCTCAAGGATCAGGAGCGCACGGTCGGCGCCTGGGCGAAACCGATCACCGGCGGCATCCTGACCTTCACCAACGTCGCCCAGGAGACCCCGATCCAGGAGATCTGGGCCTATAACGTCACCGCCGGCGCGGAGCCGAAGGACGCGTTCAAGATGAGCTACACGGTCCGCGCCGACGTGGCGCCGGACTACCTGAACCTGGCCAGCCTCAACGCCTACATCACCGGCCGCCACCCGACCGGCGAGCGCGCCACGGTCGTGGCCCTGCCCGAGGGCGCGCCCAGCCGCAAGCGTCCCGCTGGCGACCTCTCGGGCTCGCCGGCCATTGGGGGCCTGCCGATCGTCCACGTGCTGATCCCGTCGGGCTTCGGCGACGCGCCGGCCGCCCAGGCCCTGGCCCGCAACTGGGCCTATGGCTGGGAGAACGCCCGCGACGGCCTGGACGGCATCGCCATCGACATCCCCGCCCTGCCCGGTGCGGCCGGGACCACGATCCCGCTGAACATCCAGGTCAAGGACCCGATTTGGCGGGGCCGCAACATGATCGACGTCAGCGTCTCGGTGAAGTCCGGCGAGGCCCGCACCGTCTGGCTGGACATGCGCGACCGCATCCTGACACAAGACAGCCTGTACCTGACCATCGCCGCCGACAGCACCGACTTTGGCCCCAAGGCGCTTGACGGCGCCAAGATCCGCCTCGTGCTGAAGGACCGCGACAAGGCCAAGGTCGAGCACATCCAGGACCGTCTGAACCAGGTGAAGGACAACTGGGCGTTCCTGGTCGAGGAGCACACCACCTCCAAGCGCCAGGGCCTGTATCGCCGCCTCTATGCCGACATCTCGGACCTGCTGAAGGTCGATCCCGACAACCAGATCGGCCGCGAGTACTGGGGCGACATCACCTATGGCAGCCAGGGCTGGCCGGCCTTCGAGCAGCCCAAGCCCACCGACGCGACGCCGCTGTGGGCCTTCCGCCAGCTGGAAGACCTCAAGCTGGTCTCCAAGTTCGTCAACTGGTGGATCGACGAGCGCCAGGCCGACTTCGGCGACTTCGGCGGCGGCCTGTCGGACGACACCGACCTCCTGCAGCAGTGGCCGGGCCTGGCCCTGATGGGCGTGCAGCCGGACAAGATCACCCACTCGCTGAATCGCCTGACCGACGCGGTCTACAAGAACGGCATGTTCACCGATGGCCTCTCGACCATCGTCACCGACGAGCTGCACGCCTACGAGGAAGGCATCAACTCCAACTCGGAGGCGATGTACGTCAATTACGGCGACCCGCTGGCGGTCGAGCGGCTGTTCACCACGGTGAAGGCCCTGCCCCGCGTCGTGGACAAGAACCCGGCCGGCCACGTCCACTTCAACACCAACTGGTACAGCGGCAAGATCGCGTACCGCGAAGGCCCGTGGGAGTGGCAGAAGCCCTATTCGTTCGGCGTCACCCATCCCTCGATCCTGATCAGCGACTTCAACGGCGATCCGACCGCGAAGGCCACGATCATCGGCCTGGCCGACGGCTACCTGGCCCACGTCGGCAAGGACGGCTCGTATCCGAACGAGATCAACTGGCGCAGCGACGCCGAGCGCGGCGGCACGGTGCTGCAAGGCTCGGGCGCCGACGGTCCGTTCCAGGTGTTCTGGCAGGCTTATCGCCTGACCGGCGACAGGAAGTACCTGGCCCCGATCACCTGGCGGATCAGCAAGAACGGCCTCAAGTCGCTCTCCAGCATCAACGAGAACGCCGTGACCGAGATGGGTCTGGCCGACGCCAACAAGGACCAGATCATCGCCGCCACGAAGAAGGGCGGCGCGCTGGAGCGCTACAACGCCTGGAACCTGACCGGCGACAAGACCTACCTCGAAGGCCTCTATGCCGACGAGATCCAGTGGAACGCCCAGCACATGTACATGCACACGGAAGGCCACTGGTGGTCGGACCGTGTGGAGCTGCCGTCCGACATCCTGCAGCGCTCGCGCCTGGGCGGCATCGCCAACAAGCGCACCCAGATGACCCCAGGCCACACCGTCTCGTGGCGCTTCGACGGCGTCGACGGCACGGACGTGGCGGTGCTGGTCAAGGACGCGACCAAGACCGGCTTCAAGGTCATCGCCTACAACACCACCGACAAGCCGGTGACGGCGACCATGACCGGCTGGAACGTCGCGCCGGGCCTCTGGCGCGTGAGCCAGGGCTTCGACGCCAACGGCGACGACCAGATCGACGGCACGCCCGAAACGGCCTCGATCGAATTCGAACGCAGCCTGGGGACCAAGATCGCCCTATCGCCGCGCCAGACCACTGTCATCGACATGAAGCTGATCAAGGCCGGCGACGATCCGGCCAAGCGCGCCGACCTTGGCGTCGGTCGCGGCGACGTGACCGTGAAGGGCGCGTCCATCACCGCCAAGGTCCACAGCCTGGGCGCCCAGGACGCCGCGCCGGCCAGGCTGGAGCTGGTCGATGCGGCCGGCAAGGTGCTGGCCAGCGCCGCGACGCCGGCCCTGAAGGCGCCGCTGGACCTGCTGCCCAAGACCGCTTCGGTGAAGCTGAAGATCCCGGCCGGGGTGAAGGTCCAGGGCCTGCGGGTCCGCATCGTCACCGCTCAACCCCAGAACACCGCTCTGAACGACGAGGTCGTGCTGCCATGAAGACCATCGCCCTGATCGCCGCCAGCCTTACCTTACAAGGGGGCCTGCTGCTGGCCGGCGCGCCCGCCTTGGCCCAGACGGCGTCGGCCGCTCCGGCCCCCGCGCCGACCCCGGCCTATTCCAGCCGCGTGATCACCCTGGCCGAGGCCAAGACCGTGGTCGCCGCCGCCGAGGCCGAGGCCCGCAAGAACGGCTGGACGATGGTCTTCACCGTGCTGGAGTCGAACGGCCAGCCGGTTCTGACCGAGAAGATGGACGGCGCCCAATACGGCTCGGGCGAAGTCGCCCACAAGAAGGCCGCCACCGCCGCCAACTTCCGCCGCCCCTCGTCCTATTTCCAGGACGCGGTGAAGGCCGGCACGCTGAACGCGATCTTCACCGGCGCCATGGCGCTGGAGGGCGGCGAGCTCTTGCTGGTCGACGGCAAGATCGTCGGCGCCATCGGCGTCTCGGGCGGCACGGCCGTCCAGGACGGTCAGGTGGCGCGCGTGGGGGTGGCGGCGATCAAGTAGCGGCGAACGCCCGCGCACCTGTCCTCGCCCTTCGACAAGCTCAGGGTGAGGACAACGGTCGCTCAGTAGAAAACCTCACCCTGAGCTTGTCGAAGGGCGAGGTTTTCGGCTCCGCGGCCTATTCCGCCGAAAACTCCCGCCCGAACATCGCCTCGTAGCCCGCGATCGCCTCCTCGGCTTCCGGGGCGATCAGGCGTGCGACGGCGGCGGCGAAGGTCACCGGGGCCAGGCCCGAGGCGCTGACCACCTTGCCGTCGCTGACCGCCCTGGGCGTGTCGACATAGTGCTCGGCGCCCGGATAGTCGGTGACGGTCTTGGCCAGCCAGTCCTGTCCGTTCGAGGTGTGCTTGCGCCCCTCGAACAGGCCGGCATGGGCCAGGGCCGTGGTTCCGGCACAGATGCCGGCCACCACCTTGCCGTCGGCGAAGGCCTGGCGCAGCAGGCCGCTGACCGCCTTGTTCTCGCCCTCGGCCCACGCGTCGCTGCCGATCAGGATGAAGACGTCGGCGTCGTTCAGCACCGGATCGTCGAAGCGGTAGTCGGACGCGGCCAGCACGCCGCCGATCGAGGTCTCGGGCGCGCCGTCCGGCGTGGCGATCTCGATCTGGACCTTCAGCTCGCGGCGCAGCAGGGCCAGCACGCTCCCGGCTTCCCAATCGGCCCAGCCCGGCTGCAAAAAGGCGACGGCTACGGTCATAGAGAGCTCCTCGGGGTCCTACCGCTTCAACGCGTAAGCCCTTACATTGGCTGTCATGACAGACACAGCCACCCTTTCAACCGCCGGCTTCGACCTCACCGCGCCGACGGAAGCCGAACGCGAACGTCTGGAAGCCGACCTGACGGCCGAAGAGGCGCGCGTGCTTCTGCATCACGGCACCGAGGCCCCGTTCTGCGGCGGCCTGCTGGGCGAGAAGAGCCCCGGCGTCTACGCCTGCCGCCTGTGCGGCCTGCCGCTGTTCAAGCACGAGACCAAGTTCGAGAGCGGCACGGGCTGGCCCAGCTTCTACGCCCCGTTCGCCGAGGACCACGTGCTGGGCATCCGCGACGACTCGTACGGCATGGTCCGCATCGAGACCCGCTGCGCCCGCTGCGACAGCCACCAGGGCCACGTCTTCCCGGACGGCCCGGCCCCGACGCGCCTGCGCTACTGCATCAACTCGGTGTCGCTGCAATTCGTGAAGTCGGGCGCCCCCCTCCCCGATCCGCTGCATCGCGGCGACAAGATCGCGGCGTAGAGGTCGCCCCCTTCCCTTGTCATCCCGGAAGCCTCGCAGAGGCTGTCCGGGACCCAGGGGTCGGCGCAACGCGGTCGCCCCTGGGTCCCGGCTCTCCGCTTCGCTGCGGCCGGGATGACAAGCTTTGGGATCGCTTACGAATAGGTGCATCCCCAATGCGCACGGGCGAAACCATCGTCTCGCCCCAGCTTTTCTCAATTCCTATCGAATTGATATGAATTGTGGCGCGACGGCGGAATGGGGCATCTGCGTCGGGTAGCCAGAGTTGAGTTGATGACCCCAACGCCCTCCCTCTTCGAAGCGCCTCGCCGCGACCGCGATGACCCGCCGATCCTGATCGTGCCGGGTCTCTACAACTCCGGCCCCGACCACTGGCAGAGCCATTGGGAACGCGAGCTGCCCAACGCCCAGCGCGTCGAGCAGCAGGACTGGGAGCGCCCGTTGCTGGGCGACTGGACCATCAGCCTGGCCGAGGCCATCCGCCAGAACCCCGGCGCGATCCTGGTCGCCCATAGCCTGGGCTGCGCCCTGATCTGCCACCTGGCCCAGGTGACCGGCGGACGCGGCGTCGGCGGCGCCATGCTGGTCGCCCCGGCCGACGTCAATCGCGAGGGTCCGGCCGGCCGCCTGCTGGTCGGCTTCTCCCCCATACCCCGCCAGCGGTTGCCGTTTCCGAGCCTGGTCGTGGCCAGCCGCGACGACCCCTATGTCGAGATCGAGCGGGCCGAGGCGTTCGCACGGAGCTGGGGGTCGGAGTTTGTGGACCTCGGCCGCGCTGGGCACATCAATGTGGAGTCGGGGCACGGGGCGTGGGTGAAGGGGCGCGGTCTGCTGCGGGGGCTGGTGCAGCGGGTGGCGGCCGCTGAGCGGCTTTAGGACACAGCAGCGACGGCGACCAAATTTTGCGTCCCCGGTTGGTGGGCACCCAACCGTTCTCTTACTTTGACTTCCGCAGCAAGGAGTAACCCCCCGGCGTCCGCCATAAATGCGTCTGTATCTGTGAGATCCATTCGCTGTCCTGGTTCAGGCGGATACTGGTGATTGTGGACTGCCTGATCGACGGCTCTTCGAGCCAAATCCAACAGATTTCGAATCGACGCACCGGTTTCCTGATCCAGAAAAATGCTGTGCCCGATCAGATAATTGCGCGCATCGTGAACCGTCTTGTAGGCGTGGTTCAGCTTGGAGACGTTCTCGAGTTTGGTGAAAAGATCCTGTCTCCGGTTCATGTTCTGCTCCCGGCGCACCTCATCCTTCGCATGCTCAGGGACGTCGAGAAACGCGAGAACTTCTTCAAGCGCGGCTGCATTTATACCGTAGACGTTCGCGCCCGGACGAAAGCGGGAAGCAACTGCTTGGGTAGCAGAAACTGCGTTGTGAACCCGGTCCCAAATCTCCGGTAGAGCTACGAACTCGCGCTCCAGTAGTCGGGTTCTACGGCCCAGGTCCGTCGATAGCTCTACCTTCAAGCGCTCCACTTCCGCCGCGTTCACACGCTGTAGATCAGCTTTATGGGTCTCCAGTTCCTTGGCGAAGCCCTTTTCGATCAACTTCTTAGTTAGCCAGACCGAGGCACTAACAACAAAGCTCCCCACGATGGCAATCCCGCCTAACAGCCGGACCACATCCCAAAATGTATCGATGATCCCGAGCATTCCCCCTCCACCGCTCTAGCTTGCAGCAATGAGCTTGGCCTGACCGAGGATGTTCTTGAATTCAAATAATCGAAAAGAAAGAATTGGTGCGGGCGGTCGGGGTCGAACCGACACTCCTTTCGGAACCGGATTTTGAGTCCGGCGCGTCTACCAGTTTCACCACGCCCGCAGGCTTCGCGTCTCCGCGAAGGGTGGTCTTCCTAACAGGCGTCGCCGGCGATTTCCAGTCTTCAGAACGCGGTTTAGCGACGGCCCGTGAAACGGCTACGGCGGGCTGATCGTCTCGCCGCCGGTCAGTTGCACGGCGGCGGTTTCGAGGTGGTCCAGCAGGCGCTTGAACATCGCCACTTCGCTGGGGGCCAGGCCGGCCAGCAGGGTCGCCTCATAGGCCAGGGCCAGCGGGGCGATCTCGGCGAACAGGCGACGTCCAGCAGCGGTGAGTTCCAGGGTGTGCGAGCGGCGGTCCGAGCGGACCGTCGTACGCGCCACCAGGCGGCGGACGACCAGTTCCTGCGCGGCGCGGCTGACCCGGACCTTGTCCATCGCCGTGCGGGTGACGGCGGTGTGCTGGGTCAGAGAGCCCTCGGCCAGCACCGACATCAGCCGCCACTGCGGGATGGTCAGGCCGAAGCGGTCCTCGTAGGCGCGGGCGATCAGGCGGCTGACCGCCGCCGACGCCGTGGCCAGGCGATAGGGCACGTAGTCGATGAGGCTGACACCAGCCTCGGGCGCTTCGGGCGCGCCAGACGTGATCGGAGAGACCGTCGCGGTCATACCCTTCCTTTCGTCCTCCCAGGCGCAGCCGCCTTTGGAAGGAGCGGCCTTCGCCAATCCATTGCGCGTTGGTCGGACCATGGCGTTGGCCCACGCGTCGTCTTGGTGTGAGCGTCCCCGGCCCGCGCCTCAACGGCGGGGCGAGTTCACTCGAACGAAGAGCCACTTTCGCACGCCCCTTGGGCAGAGAATAGCCGTCTCGCCCACCTGAACGGCGTTCTTATGCCTCGGGATGTCAGTGATGGTCGGCGCCGTGCAGCTTTTCCTTGGGCATGGGCGGCAGGGTCGTCAGCGACTTCTGGCAGTCCTCCAGCTCGCGCAGGCAGTTGGGACGGTTCCAGAAGTCGGCGAACTCGGCCACGGCCAGGCGCAGCAGTTGCTTGAATTCCTTCGAGTCAGGCCCCTTGGGCTCCTCGTGGTGGTCGTCGTGCTTGGCGTCCGGCTTGTAGGACGCCAGCAGCACGGTCTGGGAGCCGACGATCGTCACGTTGCGACTCAGCACCTCGACCCCGCCGCCCCGGCACTTGTCGTCGCACTTGTGCTTTTCGGGCCCGTGGACGGCGCAGACGGCGTCTTCGCCGTGCTTGTCATGCTTGTCGTCCTTGCCGTGCGCGGCGCCGTCCTTGTGGCCGTCCTTCGGCTTCTCCTCGGGCGGCTTGCCGTCGATGGCGTCGGACAGGTGCTTGAACGCCTTGGCGCAGGGGCCGCCGAACATCAGCAGCGGGCCGATCAGCCGCCTGACCTCGTCGAGCAGTTCGTGGGCCTTCTTTTCCAGTTCGCCGGAATGGGCGCTGGAGGCGGCCACGCACTTGGCCTTGATGGCCTCGTGGATCTTCTTGGGCACGTCGCTGGTCTTTTCGCCCTTCTCGTCGCGCCCCGTCAGGCGGCCGGCGAAGAAGGCCAGGGCGGCGATGGCGACGCCGGCCAGAATCAGCAGGAAGACCAGGGTCGGGTCGAAGACCGGCACCGGCTGCTCGACCGGAAATTCAGACTGGTACACGGCGATCCCCCTTGGCCCCATACGCCACGCGTCGAATAGCGCGGCCTATGGTTAACGCAACAGCGTTATCTATGCACGGCCAAGGTTCTTATCGCGGGGCGGAAATGATGCTGGAGACCCGCGCGCCCGCCTCATAGCGCGACGGACCGCCAAAGACGCTCACCTCGCAGAGGATGTCGCCGCCCTCGGCCGAGGCCCAGATGTAGCTGCGCTCGACCTCGACATAGCGGCCGGCGGGGGAAATGCCCTCGAAGGTGTCGCCCCAAGGCACGATCCCGCGCAGCTCCTGCCAGCGCAGGGTCACGGCGCGCGAAAGCTCGTCGCGCGCCATGGCCTCCAGGTCGGGATCGCCCACAGGACTGCTCACCGAAAGCCTCAGCCTTCGGCGGTGTCGCGGAAATAGGCTTCGACCTCGCCCTGCAGCTTCAGGGTCATGGCGTTGCCCTTGCGGTCGACGGTCTTGCCGGCCGCGACCCGCACCCACTTCTCGCTGATGCAGTATTCCTCGACATTGGTCTTCTCGACGCCCTTGAAGCGGATGCCGATGCCGCGCTCCAGCAGGTCAGCGTCGTAGTACGGGCTGGCCGGATTGACGGAGAGGCGGTCGGGAGGCGTGTCGCTCATGGTCTTCAGCTTTCGGTCGGGGCAGCGCGGCCCATGTCTTGGCCGGCGGTGATAGCCACGAAACGCTGAAAATCCAAATCCGGCGACGCGCCGCCCGTCCTTTTAGGCCTGCGGGTCTTCCTTCACGGGGTCGGCGGCCGACACCGCGCCGTCGTTGTTGGTGTCGTGCGTCACGAACATCCGCCAGCCGGAATAGTCGAACTCGGCGCGGGTGATGGCGCTGCTCTTGTCGCTGTCGAGCACGTCGAAGCGGACATCGGCTTGGCGCATCTGGCGCTCGCGCTCTTCTTCCTTCTTCTCAGGCGTACGCGCGTCCGTGGCCAGCTTCTTCTCCAGGCGCGCCTTGAACTCGCCGACATATTCGGACCGTGACAGCGCGCCGTTCCTGTCAGCGTCGGTGGCGGCGAACTGCACGGCGCGGGTGGCGGCGTACTCGTCCTTGGTGACGACGCCGTCGCCGTTCTGGTCCTGCTCCTTGATGAAGGTGTCGCGGGCGTGCGAGGCGGCGAAGGCGGTTCCGGCGCTCAACGAAAGGACGGCGACGGCGGCGAGGATCGTGCGGGTCTTCATGGGATGTCCTAGCGGAGAGATTCGAAGGTCAGGGCGTAGGTGAAGCTCTGGCCGGGCTGGCCAGCGGCCGCCGGGGCGACGCGGTAGCGGGTCTGGGCCTGGTAGATTCCCGACCTGTCGACCTTCAGGGCGAAGCGGCCCTTGGCGTCGCTCTTCACAGTCCTGGGCGCGGCTTTGGTGTCGGCGTAGCGGTCGTCGGCGCCCTGAAAGGTGATGTCCTGACCCGCCAGCGGCTTGCCGTCGAACAGCACCTCGAACACGGCGTCCTGGCCGGTGACGATCTTGCTGGGGTGGGTGATGGCGTGGAACTCCAGGCCATTGCCGATCGGGGCCAGGGCCGCGTCGCTGGGCGCGCCGCGCGTCACATAGACGTCGGCCAGGGTCAGGCTCTGCATGTCGATGGCGTCGGCCGGCGCCTTGTCGCCCTCGAAGAACTGCCACTCGCCCTTGACCAGGGCGGCCTTGGCGGTGCGACCGCCGCGCAGGCCGGTGGTGATGCGATAGGTCCCCGGTTTCTCGGTGACCGCTTCGACCAGCGCCAGTTCGCGGGTGTAGACCGGAGTCAGCGCGACGCGCACGCCGTCGGGACCGATCACGGCATAGGCGTCGGACCTCATCGCCACCTCGGGCGTGAAGAAGCTCTCGGTGAAGGCCCCCTGCACCGTCACGAGCTTGCGGTCCGAGGCGTCGAACACGGTCGGCAGCAGATAGGGCGAGTGGGCCTGGGCGGCTGAGCCGGCCAGGCTGAGCAGGAGCGCGCCGCCCAGCAGGCCAGCGCGGAGAGAACGGATCATCGGCAACATCCCGGTCGCCGCTCCAGTCGCGGCGAGGCTTGAGATATTGCGATTAGTTCTGAGAATCAATTGCAAATAGCTTGACCGGTCCAACGGGTCGATTTAGGCCACCGCCATCCAATTGCGAATAAGTCGCAACAACCATCGAAGGGGATATCGATGTCTCGCCTGAAGCTGGCCACCCTCGCAGCGGCCTCCACCGCCGCGCTCCTGGCCGCCGCCGCGCCTTCCTCCCAAGCCTGGGCCGCCGACAACACCGCCGACGCGGTCGAGGTCGACAAGGTCACCGTCACCGCCACGCGCTCGGAAAAGTCGGTCGCCAAGGTCCCGGCCACCGTGACCGTCATCTCGTCGGACGAGATCGAGGACGGCCTGGTCAAGGACATCAAGGATCTGGTCCGCGACGAGCCGGGCGTGTCGGTCCGCAGCGCCCCTGCCCGCTTCACCGCCGCCGGTTCCTCGACCGGCCGCGACGGCAATGCCGGCTTCAACATCCGCGGGCTGGAAGGCAACCGCGTGCTGATCGTCGTGGACGGCGTGCGCGTGCCGGACGGCTTCGCCTTCGGGGCCCAGTCGACCGGGCGCGGCGACTATGTCGACCTCGATATCCTCAAGTCGGTCGAGATCGTGCGCGGCCCCGCCTCGGCCCTGTACGGCGCCGATGGCCTGGCGGGTTCTGTAAGCTTCATCACCAAGGATCCGTCGGACATCCTGAAGGACGGCAAGACCTTCGCCGGCCGCGCCCGCGTCGGCTACGCCTCGGCCGACAAGAGCTGGACCGAAAGCCTGCTGCTGGCCGGCAAGTCGGACCGATGGGAAGCCCTGGCCGCCTACACCCGCCGCGACGGCAAGGGCCAGAAGACGGCCGGGACCAACGACTCGGCCAACACCGACCGCACCACCGCCAATCCCGAGGACAACCAGTCCAATTCGTTCCTGGGCAAGCTGATCTACAGCCCCAATGACAGGAATCGCTTCCGCCTGACGGTCGACCACATGGATCGCGACGTCGACTGGACCGTGCTGTCGGCCATCGCCAAGCCGCCGCTGGCCGCGACCAGCGTCGTCGGTCTGACCGCCTTCGACAAGATCAAGCGCAACCGGGTCAGCGCCGACCACCGCTTCGACGGCGGCGAAGGCCTGATCAACGCCGCCCGCTCGACCGTCTACTGGCAGAAGAGCACGACCCGGCAGTTCTCGGCCGAGGACCGCAACACGGCCGCCGACCGTACCCGCGACGCCACGTTCAACAACCGCGTCCTGGGCGCCAGCGTCGAGTTGCACAGCGTCTTCGACACCGGCGCGCTGAAGCACGAGATCGTCTGGGGCGGCGACGCCTCGCTCACCCGCCAGCAAGGCACGCGCGACGGCACGGTTCCGCCGGCCGGCGAGACCTTCCCCGGCAAGGCCTTCCCGACCACCGACTTCACCCTGGCCGGCCTCTATGTGCAGGACGAGATCACGGCGGGTCCGGTGACGATCTATCCGGCTGTTCGCTTCGACTACTACAAGCTGGACCCGAAGGCCGACCCGCTGTTCACGACCAGCGCGTCAGGCCAGCACGACTCGCACGTCTCGCCCAAGCTCGGCCTGGTTTGGGAGGCCAGCGACCTCGTCACCGTGTTCGCCAACGCCGCCGCCGGCTTCAAGGCCCCCGCCCCCATCCAGATCAACACCGGCTTCGCTAACCTGGTCTCGAACTACAAGTCGATCTCGAACCCGGACCTGAAGCCCGAGACCAGCAAGACCCTGGAAGGCGGCGTTCGCCTGCACCGAGACGGCTGGCGGGTGGCCGTCACCGGCTTCACCGGCAAATATGACGACTTCATCGAGCAGGTGCAGGTCGGCGGGAACTTCACCGCCGCCAATCCGGCCGTCTACCAGTACATCAACCTGTCGGACGCCAAGATCAGCGGCGCCGAGGCCAAGGCCTCGTTCGACCTGGGCAAGGGCTTCACGGCCCGCGCCGCGGCCTCGTATTCCAAGGGCTCGTCCAAGACCAATGGCGTCCGCACGCCGCTGGTCTCGATCGACCCGGTCAAGCTGACCGGCGGCATCGCCTATCGCGCGCCGACGGGGCGGTTCGGCGGCGATCTCAGCGTCGTTCACTCCGACCGCAAGTCGGCTAGCCGCGCGGGCGTCACCTGCACCGGCGGCTGCTTCACGCCGCCCGCGTTCACCGTCGTCGACGCCACCGCCTGGGTGGCCGTCACCGACGCGGTGACCGTGCGCGCCGGCGTCTTCAACCTGACCGACGAGACGTACTGGTGGTGGAGCGACGCGCGCGGCCTGGCCGACAGCTCGACCGTCAAGGACGGCTACAGCCAGCCCGGCCGAAACTACAGCGTTTCCCTCGCGCTGAAGTTCTAGAGCTAGGGCTAGCTTAGGAGCGGCGCGCGTGGGCCGGGAAGCCGCGCGCGCCGACATCCTTGCGGACAAGCTCGCTTGGCCCTGCTAGCAACGCGCAACAGGTTTCTTCGGAGTTCGCATGCTGCGCCGTATGTACGACTGGGTCATGGGCCTGGCCGCTTCCCGCCACGCTCCCAAGAGCCTTTTCGCCGTCTCGTTCGCCGAGAGCTCGTTCTTCCCGATTCCTCCGGACGTGATGCTGGCCCCGATGGTGCTGGCCAAGCCGGAGAAGGCCTGGCGCTACGCCCTGATCTGCACGCTCGGTTCGGTGCTGGGCGGCATGCTGGGCTGGGCCATCGGCTATTTCCTGCGCGATTTCGGCCTCTGGATGATGTCGGCCACCGGCCACGCCGGCGGCCTCGAGCAGTTCCAGTGCTGGTACGGCAAGTACGGCGTCTGGGTGATCCTGGCCAAGGGCCTGACCCCGATCCCTTACAAGCTGGTGACCATCGCTTCTGGTGTCGCGGCCTTCAGCTTCCCGATCTTCGTCGCCGCCTCGGCCGTGACGCGCGGCGCGCGCTTCTTCATGGTCGCCTTCATCGTCAAGAAGTTCGGCCCCACCCTGCTGCCGATCGTCGAGCGCCGCCTGGCCCTGTTCGCCGGAATTTTGATCGCCCTCCTTGTCATCGGCCTGACGGCCAGCCACTTCATCGGCGGGGGCGGACATGCTGGAGCTTGCGCCGCGTGACGAACGACGATCCGAAGACTGAAATCCCGGCCGGCGGCGCGACGCCCGCCGCCACGCCAGTGCGCGGTCCCGCGCCCGCGGCGGCCGAAGCCCCGACCTTCATCGGCGTCGTCTACGACCTGGTGACGCGCCACTGGCCGTTGGTCGCCTTCCTGTCCAGCGCGCTGATGCTGGCCATCGCCCATGCGTTCGAGACCTTCGGCCATCTCGCCCCTTGCCACCTCTGCCTGAAGGCCCGCGAGGTCTATTGGGTGGCCGGGACCGTCGGCCTGATCGGCGCCGTCCTGCAGCGCGCGCCGCTGTGGGCTCGCCTACGTCTACCGGTGAACCTGCTGCTGGGCGCGACCTTCCTGTACGGGACGGGTCTGGCCGCCTTCCACGCGGGCGTCGAGTGGAAGTGGTGGCCGGGTCCGACCACCTGCACCGGCACGGGCGCGGCCAGCGCGGTCAACCTCTCGGCCATGCTGGACGGCTCGCTGAAGATCAAGCCGCCGATGTGCGACAAGGCCGCCTGGGTGTTCCTGGGGCTGTCGATGGCGGGCTGGAACGCCCTGGTCTCGCTGAAGCTGACCGTCTGGTCGGTGCTGGCGGGCCTGCGCAAGACGGAGACGCTGTGATGACCCGTCCGATCCCCTCTCGCCCTGGCCAGGGCGCGCTGAGCTCGCGCCTCGCCGAGATCCTGCGCGTCGACCAGGCCGGCGAACTGGCGGCCGTGCACATCTATCGTGGCCAGGCGGCGGTCATGCGCGCCGCGCCGGGCCGCGAGCGCATCGCCAGCCAACTGCAGGAGATGGAGGGCCACGAGCAGGTCCACCTGAGCCGCTTCAACGAACTGCTTGCCGAGCGCAAGGTCCGCCCGACCCTGATGTCGCCGGTCTGGCGCGCCGCCGCCTTTGCGCTTGGCGCCGGCACCGCCTTGCTGGGCGACAAGGCCGCCCATGCCTGCACAGAGGCCGTCGAGAACGTCATCGAGAAGCACTATGCCGGCCAAATCGAAGAGCTGAAGGACCGCGACCCGGCCCTGGCCGCCGAACTGACCCAGTTCCGCGACGACGAGCTTGGACACCGCGACATCGCCGTCGAGGAAGGCGCGCATGAAGCCGTCGCCTACCCGTTGCTGACCGCCGTGATCCAGGCCGGCTGCCGCGCCGCCATCAAGATCAGCGAGAAGATCTAGGCCCTCGGGTTGGCGCCCGCCGCGCGCGGGCCTACCGATGCTCCCCACAAGACCTTGCGTTGGGAGTCGCCTTCTTGTCGTTCCGTATCTTCGCCGCCTGCGCGGCGTCGCTGCTGGCCCTGTCGACGGCTCACGCTAGCGAGCCTCTGAAGACCAGCGAACTCAGCCTGCAGACCGGCGGCCCGATGCCCGCCGAGCAGCGGGCGCTGGACTTCGAGCACGCCGACCTCAAGTTCAAGATCCTGCCCGACAAGAAGGCGATCGAGGGCGAAGCGACCCTGACCTTCACGGCCAAGGCGCGGCTGGACAAGCTGGTCCTCGACTTCGACCGCGTCTTCATGATCCGCAAGCTGACCATCGACGGCAAGGCGCTGAAACCCACGGCCTGGACAAATCCCGAAGGCCGGATGACCATCACCCTGCCGAAGAGGGTGGCCAAGGGCAGGTCGGTGACGGTCGTCGTCAACTATGACGGCGTCCCGCTGGAGGCCAAGCGCGCCCCGTGGGACGGCGGCTTCGTCTGGAGCAAGGCGCCGACCGGCGAGCCCTGGATCGCGACCGCCGTACAAGGCGACGGCTGCGACATCTTCTGGCCCTGCATCGACTATCCGACGGGCGAGCCGAAGCTGGTCGACCTGCACATCACCGTCCCCGCCCCTCTGGTCGCCCCGGCCAACGGCGTCTTCATGGGCATGACCGAGAAGGACGGCTGGCGAACCTACAACTGGCGGGCCAAGAACCCGAACACCTACGCCATCGCCCTGGATGTCGGCCCCTACGAGGAGATGACGGCCACCTATAAGAGCCGCTTCGGCGACAGCTTCCCGATGTCGTTCTGGTATCTGAAAGGCAGCGCCGACAAGGCCAAGGGCCTGTTCGCCGAGTTCGCGCCGATGCTGGATTTCTACGAGCAGATGATCGGCCCCTACCCGTTCCGCGACGAGAAGATGGGCGTGGTCGAGACCCCCCACCTGGGCATGGAGCACCAGACGATCAACGCCTACGGCAACAAGTACAAGAAGGAGGTCTACGGCTTCGACTGGCTGCTGCAGCACGAGTTCGCGCACGAGTGGTTCGGCAACCAACTGACCAACAGCGACAATGACGACATGTGGCTGCACGAGGGCTATGGGACCTACATGCAGCCGCTGATGTCCCAGTGGCTGCACGGCGACATGGAGTACATGGCGCGCCTGAACCAGATGCGGGTCGACACCAAGAACAGGTTCCCGATCGTCTCCGGCAAACAGCTGAAGGAAGACGAGGTCTATAACGGCGAGCGCGGGCCGGGGAACGACATCTACTACAAGGCCGCCAACGTCCTGCACACGCTGCGGACCCTGGTCGGCGACGAGGCCTTCTTCAAGATCACCCGCATCGCTGTCTACGGCCGCGACGATCCCAAGCCGGGCAACTTCACGACCCGCTACCTGGGCACCCAGGACTATATCAAGATCGTAAACCGGGTGACCGGCAAGGACTATTGCTGGTTCTTCGACGTCTATCTCTATGAGGCCGCGCCGCCGGAACTGGTCGAGAGCCGCGAGGGCGGCGACCTGGTGCTGACCTGGAAGACGCCCAAGAACAAACCCTTCCCGATGCCGGTGGACGTCAAGGTCGGCGACAGGATCGTCACCCTGCCGATGGCCGACGGAACAGGCCGGGTGAGCATCGGCGACACCGTGCCGATCATCGTCGACCCGGCCTCCAAGGTCCTGCGCCGGCAGCCTTATCTGGAAGCTTATCAGGCCTGGAAGAAGGCCCAGGACGACGCCGCCAAGGCCGAGGCCGAAGCCAAGAAAGCGGCGGAAGGCGCGAAGAAATAGCGGTCACCTTCCGCTAACCCTGTCCGTTCACCGGATGGCGCGACCTTCCAGGTTAGGACCCGCATGTCCTTCCGGAGGTCGCGTCCCATGTTCAAGCCCGTCCACTTCGTCGCCGCCGCGCGTTTCACGCTGGTGGCTGGATCCCTGGCCGTGGTGGTGCTGACTCTAGGTCCGTTCCAGGGGGCGGAGGGCCACTTCGGCCTCACCGACAAGGAAGCGCACGCCATCGCCTTCGGCGGCCTGCTTGCCGTGTCGTTCCTGGCTTTCCCCCGCATGCGCCGCAATGACCTGGCCATCGCGGCCCTGGTGCTGGGCGCGGCGGTCGAGGTCGCCCAGATCATCGCCCACCGCGACGGCAATATCGCCGACTGGCTGGCCGACGCGGCCGGCATCCTGACGATCTATGGCGCCAGCATGATCGAGACCGTTCGCAAGCTGGCCCGCGAACAGGGCGACCTGACCTTCGCCCAGATCGCCGCGCTTGATCGGCGTCGCGGCCGCCGCCAGCGCGCGACGGCCTTCTCACCGACGCAGACGGACGCGCCCAGCTTCGCCGAGCGCGCCGCCCGTCGGTTTCCCGTCAGGTAATGCGCTTGACGCTGACCGGGTCGCTGCCCGGGAAGCTTTCTTCCAGACCTTCGTCCAGCAGGGCTTCCTGACGGCTTTCGGAGTTGGCGACCTTGCTGGCCAGTTGGTCGTGCTTTTCGTTGTCGGCCAACGGACGCTTGGCCTCGCGCGCGTGCGGCGCGTCGATATGGCGGTCTTCCGGACGCGCCTTGCTCTCCGAGGCCATGTCGGCCGTGGACGCGGCGGTGCCGTGCGTGAAGTGGCGTTGGTCGCCGTCGGTATTGGGTTGTCGGCTCATGGCTTAGTCTCCCGTGGCTTTTTGGCCTCGGAGTAAAAACCCGCCGCTCCAGGTTCGGGTTGCATGGCAACGGCGCGAGGCAGCTATCCCCTCGCGCCCAACCCGGGCCGTTTTGCTGTCTGAAGCCAGAGGCTCTTAAGCCTCCAGCTCGATGTCCCAGTACAGATAGTCCAGCCAGCTGACGTGCAGCCGGCCCGGCGGGAAGCGGCGCCCCCGCTCCTGCAGCTCATGCATCGACGGACGGCGGGCGTTGTGGAAGGGCTGCATGCCCGCCTCGCGCGGCGTGCGGCCGCCCTTGCTGAGATTACAGGGCGCGCAGGCGGTGACGATGTTCTCCCAGGTGGTCCGGCCGCCACGCGAGCGGGGGATCACATGGTCGAAGGTCAGATCCTCCGGCGAACCGCAGTACTGGCAGCTGAAGCTGTCGCGCAGGAACAGGTTGAAGCGCGTGAAGGCCGGCGGCCGCTCCTGAGGCACGTACTGCTTCAGCGCCACGACGCTGGGCAGTCGCATCTCGAACGACGGCGAATGGACGACCTGGTCGTAGCTGGCCACGACGTCGACGCGATCCAGGAACACCGCCTTGATCACCTCCTGCCACGGCCAGAGGGACAGCGGATAATAGCTGAGCGGCCTGAAATCGGCGTTGAGCACGAGGGCCGGCATGCCCGAGGGCGGGCGTGTGAGGACCTGCATCAGATCCCCCCTTCGAGGCGAACGGCTGAGCGTTCAGCACCTCGGCTGATGTGGTACGCGACAGGACTGAAGACGGGCCTCCTTCCTACGCTATTCAGGGAATCGCCATTCATTCCCGAACGCATGGAAAGGATGGGCCATGTCAGCGACAGAACCAAGACATCTCGCCGACGGGATTTAGAAAGGCGCGATCTCGCGTCGTTTGACGGCGCCGTAGCAGGCCCACAGCAGATGGGCGGCGACACCGCGATAGGGCCGCCAGAGTTCGGCTCGCGCATAGGCCTGTTTCTCGGTCGGACGAACCTCGGCGCGATCGGTCCACCGCATGGCTTCCTGCAGGGCGATATCGCCGCCGGGGAACATGTCCAGCCGCCCTTGGGTGAACATCAGATAGATCTCAGCGGTCCAGCGGCCGATGCCCGTGATGGCGGTCAGGGCCGCGATGGCCTCGTCGTCGGACAGCCCCGGCAGGGCGTCGAAGTCGCAGGCGCCGGTGAGATGCGCTTGCGCCAGGGCGCGGGCATAGCGCGCCTTGGGCCGCGAGAGACCCAGCGACAGCAGGTAGGCGTCCTCATGACCCATCACCGCGTCGGGAGTCATGTCAGGAAGGCCGGCCTCCACCCGCGCCCAGATGGCGGCGGCCGAGGCCAAGGACACCTGCTGCTGTACGACCATCTTGAGCAGACCGGCAAAGCCGCCCGTGCTGACGCGCCACTCGAAGGACGGCGTGACGGCCTCGATCGCGGCCAGCGCCGGGTCGACGGACGCAAGATGCCTGCGGGCTTCAAGAAGGGCTTGGGCGGTGAGCGGAACGAACATCGGCCGCAAGGGAACCCGCCCCGCGGCCGCTGACAATCCGGAACTTGCTGAACTATCCGATGGACGTGATCTCGACCTCGCCGCCGGGGGCGGGCGAGGTATCGCCGACGACCTTGCCCAGCAGGGCGCGGGCGATCGGCGCGACATACGACACCGAGCCCTGAGCCGGGTCGGCCTCGTCCTCGCCGACGATGCGGAAGGTCTGCACGCGGCCGTCCTCGCGCTCGAAGGTCACGCGGTCGCCGAACTGCACGACGGTCTTGGCTGGGTCACGCTCCATCAGCTGGGCGGTGGCGCGGCGGGCCGACCAGTAGCGCAGGTCGCGGGTGGCGCGGGCCATGGCCGTGCGATCGCCATCGGCCGCCCCGCCGGCGGTCTGGGCCGCGCTATACGCGGCGCGCGCCGACGCCAGCTCGGCCTCGATCTGGGCCAGGCCTTCCGACGTGACGAGATTGGGATGGGTGGAGATCGGGCGATCGGGCAGATCAGCCGCGAAGGCCTCGCTGTCGCCTTCCTTCGTGAAGGCGACGCTCATCGGACGATGTCTTGGATCATGGAGAAAGCCTGCGACGCGTACGGATTAAAGCGTCGAGAAGGCTAACGCGTCCGGTTCTGGTTAGCTCCGCTAAAGCAAAGCTTCAAGCCGAACGCGGCGGCGGGCGCTCTGAGGCGACCCCGCCGACAGCGAACCGTCAGTCTTGATCAGAGAACCACGCCGGCGACAGCGGCGGCGACGCCAAGGGCGATGACGAGGAAATAGCCGGCGGCCAGACGGTCGAAGGCGTTTTCAAGAGCGGCGAGCGTACGTTGCATGGGAAGTCCCTCGGTTTGTTGTCCTGCCCCGATGGGCCCTGGCCGGGCTTGCGCCGAACCAATCTGGACGATGCTTAGATAGCACCTATCTGAACGACGTCAAGATGATCTTTACAGTGTTTGGATGAAAATTTGGAAAGGTGCTGTTACAGTGAGGATCAATGACCATCGCGACCGCCGAATCCCGCCCGTATCATCATGGCGACCTGAGCCGCGCCCTGATCGACGCCGCCCGCAAGATCCTTGAGACCGAGGGTCCCGCGGCCCTGTCGCTGCGGGCCGTGGCGCGCGAGGCCGGGGTCAGCCCCGCCGCGCCCTATCACCACTTCAAGGACAAGGCCGAGCTGCTGGAAGCCGTCGCCCACGAGGGCTGGCACGAGCTCAATGACGCGCTGACCCAGGCGCGCACGGAGACCCAGGACGCCCGCTCGCGGATGACCAATATCGGCGTGGCCTATGTCTGCTTCGCCCGCGACAACCCGGCGCTCTATCGCGTGATGTACGACCGTTCGCGCGACAAGGACGCCCTGCCCGACCAGCTGAAGGACGACGGCGCCTACTGCCAGGTCCGCGACACCATCAACGAGAACAGTGGCGGCGACGTGAGCGGTATCGACCTGGAGCTGGCGACGATCGCCGCCTGGTGCGCCGGCCACGGCCTGGCCGAGATGATCGGCTTCAAGCAGTTCACCACGCTGAAGGCCCAGCTGGGCGGCGAGGAAGCCTTCCTCCGCGCCGTGTTCGAGCACCTGGGCATGTTCGCGAAGCTGACCGCCCCTCAGGACTGAGGTCCAGCGTGACCTTCGTCACCCGGTTCGCCCCGTCGCCGACGGGTTATCTGCATCGCGGCCATGCCTTCTCGGCGCTGACGGCTTTTCGCGCCGCGCAAGAGGCCGGCGGGCGCTTTCTACTGCGCATCGAGGACATCGACGCCACCCGCTGCCGGCCCGAATACGATGCGGCGATCTTCGAGGACTTGGCCTGGCTGGGCCTTTCCTGGGAAACGCCCGTCCGCCGGCAATCCGAATATCTCGCCGACTACCACGCGGCCATCGAGGCTCTACGCGAACGCGGCCTGGTCTATCGCTGCTTCAAGACCCGCAAGGAGATCGACATCGGCCGCGCGCCGCATGGGCCGGCGGTTGCCTATATCGGCGCCCCCCTCTCGGCGGACGAGGAAGCCGAGCGCCTTGAACGCGGCGAGGCCTTCGCCTGGCGGCTGTCACTGGCGGCGGCGCGTGACGCGCTCGGCGGCTTCGACGGCCTGACCTTCGTCGAGGAGGGCGCGGGCCCCGACGGCGAGACCGGCGTCATCCAGGCGCGACCCGAGACCGCGGGCGACATCGTCCTGGCCCGCAAGGACGTCGGCGTGGCCTATCACCTGGCCGTGGTCCACGACGATGCGCTGCAAGGCGTCACCCACGTGATCCGAGGCGTCGACCTGTTCGAGGCCGCCCACATCCAGCGCCTGCTGCAGGCGCTGCTGGGCTATCCGACGCCGACCTACCGCCATCATGGCCTGCTGGTCGGCCCGGACGGCAAGCGCTACGCCAAGCGCGACAAGGCCCAGACCCTGCGTGAACTCAGGGCCGCGGGCATGAGCGCGGCCGACCTCAGGAAAGAACTTGGATTCTCCTGAATTCCGATCTTCCCGGCGTACGCCGGGGAGATCGGACTATGAAGAGCCCCCGGCCTGCTCGACCAGTTGCCCCATGGCCTTCAGATAGGTCCCAAACGCCGCCCGCCCCGTCTCGGTCAGGCGCACGCGGGTCAACGGCTTGCGGCCGACGAAGCTCTTGTCGATCGAGACATAGCCCGCCTCCTCCAGCTTGCGCAGGTGGATCGACAGGTTGCCTTGGGTGACCTCCAGCACGTCCTTCAGCTCGGTGAAGTCGGCCACCTCGGCGCTGGCCAGGTAGGCGACGATCCCCAGCCGCACGCGGCCATGGATGACGTCGTCCAGCCCGCTGATGTCGAACCTGGGCGCCACGATCGTCTCAGGCGGCCGGCCGCAGGGCCTGGCGCATCATGAAGAACCCCGGGGCCCCCATGAACGCGAAGAGGCCGAAGGTCGCGATCGCCAGATAGAGGTCGGCGCGATGGATCAGCATCCCCATGGCCACGCCTGACACCAGCCAGCCGATCGCCACCAGCGCCATCCATATCCGCTTGCGCAGCACGAAGCTCACGTACCAGACCGCCCCCTGGAGGATGAACACCACCGCCGGATGGAACAGCCAATAGCGGAAGTCGTGGTTGCGCGCGGCGGCCGAGGCGAAGACCACGACCAGCGCCAGATTGGCGATGCCCGTGCCCGCGAAGGCGGCGTTGACGGCGCGATTGGTGACGCCGCGCTGGGGGTTCTTGCGATCGATGATGATGACGATGGTCATCAGGATCAGGAAGATCACCGTCGGCGCCCACGCCATGACGATGTTCCCGGTCGATCCCAGGCTCAGCAGGCCTTTCTCCTGGACGAAATAGCTCAGGGTCTGGACGCCGTAGAGTACGCCCGCCGATCCGTAGAGCGCGCCCCCGGCTACGCCCAGCCCGCCGCGCTCGTTGCTGCCCTCGGCGAGGCCGCGCAGGAAGGCCAGGTCGTCCTGGGCGCTCTTGAGCTTGCTAGGTTGGTCTTCTGGCATGCCGATCCCTTTCAGCGCTGCATCATGACGGCTCACAGGATTCGCCCCAACAGCGGCATGCGGCGCAGGACCATGGTCGTCAGCCAGCTGAGCGCCACCGCCCCGCCGAACGCGATGCAGCCCTTGGCCAGCCCGCCCCAGCTCTGGGGCAGCAGCAGCCAGCCCAGCCAGGCGGTGAAGACGTAGTGGGTCAGGTACATGCCGTAGGCGTTGGCCTGCAGGCTTGCGCCGATCGGCCCCGTCTTGCGGACGAAGCGCAGGAAGGTCGCCAGGGCCGCGAACGACAAGGTGGCGCAGGACAGGCAGAACATCAGCCCGCCAAAGGCGTCCAGCAACGTCCTCGGCGGCGGGTTCGGCGAGAAGGCGATGATCATGGTCGCCACCGCGCCGACGATCGGCAGGATCGGGGCCAGATGCCAGAGCCACCAGCGCTGGGCCAGCTTGCCGTCCGGATCGATCAGGCCCTGGCCGACACCGGCCGCGCCGACCGCGATCCCGGCCAGGAAATAGACGAAGTAGTGACCGATGCGCGCGGTCTGGACCACGAAAGGCCCCACCATCGTCCAGTGGCCGAACGGCGTGGTCATGGCCAGCGGCAGATAGGCCATCAGGCTCACCGCCGCCAGGCCGGAGAAGAACCGGCCTGGCCTGGCGTCCGCGCCTCTGGCCAGGCCGCCGAGGGCGTCGGTGACGCCGGGCCACATGGCGTACACCGCCGTGAACAGCGCGCCGAAGGCCAGCAAGACCCAAAGGAACCAGGCCGGTCCGCTGGGCCAGAACGGCAGGTGCGTCCAGGCCTCGGCGAAGGCCGTGAACGAAGGCGCGCCGCCCGACTGCAACCAGGCCGGGAAATAGGCGAGCGGCGCCAGCAGGCCGGCGGCGAGGACGAACGGAACGCCCAGGCGCAGGGCGCGGCTCTTCAGGAACCCGCCCGCGCCCTTGGCCCGCAGGCCGTCGGCGACGAACAGGCCCGAGATGAAGAACATCAGCGACATGAAGAAGAGGTCGTTGACCAGGGTCAGCAGGCCCCAGCCGCCGAACTTCTGCGGATCGACGATGGGGAACGCCGTCCACAGGATCGGCTGGGCGTCGAACGCCTTCGGGGCCGGCGCGTACGGGTGATAGGTCAGCACCGCGTGGTGGGCGACCACCAGCAGGGTGACGAAGGCGCGCAAGGCGCCGATCGGGGCGTTGCGGCCGCCGATCTGGGCGAGCGTCGATCGCTCGGAAGCGCTGAGGGGCGCGTGCATGACTTGGGTCTCCCCCTTGAGGTCGCCGCAAGATGGATCAACAAGTTTGTTTTGTAAACTAGTCTATCAACGTTACGCCTCGCACCGTTAGGGCGATTGCGTCGCGCCTCAGCGAACCCAGTAGCTGTAGCGATACCCGGGCTCGAAGCCCTCATCGGCATAGAGGGCGATGGCCGGCGCGTTGTCGGCCTCGACCTGCAGCCAGGCGCGCTCGGCGCCGAGGGTCTTGGCCTCGGCCAGCAGCGCGCGCAACACCCGGCGGGCTAGGCCCTTACGGCGATGGTCGGGCACGGTGCGCATGCCGAAGATCCCGGCATAGCCGCCGCCGATGGCGCTGGCCCCGATCGCCGCCGGGACGCCGTCGATGTCCAGCCGCGCGAACCGGGCCGGCGCGGGAATGCGGCCGAGAGCCTCCAACCGCTCGCGGCCGTCCTCCGGGTTGCCGGCCGTGGCGGTGAACACCGCCTCGAAAGTGGCGTCGGGCGTGTCCGACAGGCGGATGGCGGCGTCGCCCTCCCCGCCCGCCACATCCCTTAATTGGCCCAGCATGACCAGGGTCGTCTTGCAGGCGGCATAGCCGCGCGCAGCCAGGCGCTGGGCAAGATCGACCGGCGCGACGACGCCGTCGGTCAGCTTGAAGCGCGGCGGCAGGTTCCGCTCGGCGAACCAGGCTTCGACCGCATCCAGCGCCGCTTCCGGATCGCGATCCGGCGCCGCCAAGGGCCAGCAGGCGTTGATCCGCATCGACTGGCCGGACGAGGCGTTCAGCCGCCAGCCCCCCAGCCGCGCCCGCTCGCGGGCCGGCCAGGCGTCGTCGGCCAATGGCTCTAGGATATGGGGCTCGAGGATATGGGGCTCGAGTATCGCCGGGTCGATCACTTCTCGGCCAGCAGCTTCTCGACGATGCCGCGCGCTTCCGGGCTGGACCAGTCGGCCGGACCGGCCATGCGGGCGCGCTCGCGGCCCTGGCGGTCGTAGATGATCGTGGTCGGATAGCCGGCCGCCTTGGGCTCCAAGGCGAAGGACAGCTTGTAGCCCGGGTCGCGATAGGTCTTCAGCGGCGGGTTGGCGGCCATCTCTTCGTTGACCAGGTTAAGGTCGCCGTCGCGGTCGACGCTGATCGGCAGCACGGTGACCGGCTGGGTCGCGTAGACGGACTGCAGCTTGGCCAGGGTCGGCATCTCGGCCTTGCACGGCGCGCACCAGGTCGCCCAAAGGTTCATGACCACCACACGACCCTTGAAGTCGGCCAGGGTCGCGGGCTTGCCGTCCAGGCTGGTGAACACCGTGTCGGGCGCGGGACGCGGCGTGGCGGGCACGTCGAGCTTTACCAGCGTGCCTTTCTTGAATTCTGTGAGGTCAGCGGGCCCATGGGGTTTGAACGAAGCACTGGCGATGACGTATAGAACCGCCGCCACGCCGACGAGGACGACGCCACCCAGCGCCAGCCTCACAGGGTTGCGCTTCTTGGCCGCCGCCTCCGATTGGACTTCGCTCATATGACCGACAACGCCTCCGATACGCCCAAGGCCGAAAACGGCCAGGGCCAAGCCATGTGGGGCGGTCGGTTCTCGGCCAAGCCGGCGGAACTGATGCAGGCGATCAACGTCTCCATCGGCTTCGACAAGCGCCTCTGGGCGCAAGACCTGGCAGGCTCCCGCGCCCACGCCCGGATGTTGATCAGCCAAGGTGTGATTGCAAGCGCCGACGGCGAGGAAATCCTCAAAGGCCTCGACGCCATCGAGGGCGAGATCACGGCCGGGGCCTTCCCGTTCCGCGACGAATACGAAGACATCCACATGAATATCGAGGCGCGGCTGCGCGAGCTGATCGGCGCGACCGCCGGCCGGCTGCACACCGCCCGCTCGCGCAACGACCAGGTGGCCGTCGACTTCCGCCTGTGGGTCCGCGACGCCGCCGACCGCTCAGCCGCCCAGCTGGAAGCCCTCCAGAAGGCCCTGGTGGCCCAGGCCGAGGCCTATGCCGACGCCCTGATGCCGGGCTTCACCCACCTGCAGCCGGCCCAGCCGGTGACCTTCGGCCACCACCTGATGGCCTATGTCGAGATGTTCGGCCGCGACGCCAGCCGCTTCCGCGACGCCCGCGCCCGCATGAACGAGTGCCCGCTGGGCGCGGCGGCCCTGGCCGGCTCGCCCTTCCCGATCGACCGTCACCAGACGGCCGCGGCCCTGGGCTTCGACCGCCCGACCGCCAACTCGCTGGACAGCGTCTCGGCCCGCGACTTCGCCCTGGAGGCCCTGTCGGCCGCCTCGATCACCGCCACGCACCTGTCGCGCCTGGCCGAGGAGATCGTGCTGTGGACGACGCCGATGTTCGGCTTCATCAAGCTGACCGACGCCTTCACGACCGGCAGCTCGATCATGCCGCAGAAGAAGAACCCCGACGCAGCCGAGCTGATCCGCGCCAAGGTCGGCCGCATCCTGGGCTCGCTGACCACCCTGACCGTGGTCATGAAGGGCCTGCCGCTGGCCTATTCGAAGGACATGCAGGAAGACAAGGTCCCGACCTTCGAGGCCTTCGACGCCCTGGAACTTTCCTTGCTGGCCATGGCCGGCATGGTCGCCGACCTGACCCCCAACACCGACAAGATGGCCGCCGCCGCCGGCGCCGGCTTCTCGACCGCCACCGACCTGGCCGATTGGCTGGTGCGGACGCTGAACATGCCTTTCCGCGACGCCCACCACGTGACAGGCTCCGCGGTGAAGACGGCCGAGGGCCTTGGCGTCGATCTGGCCGATCTTACCTTGGAACAGTTCCAGGCGATCGAGCCTCGGATCACGGAAGGCGTCTACGCCGTTCTGACTCCGGCCGCCTCGGCGGCCAGCCGCATGAGCTACGGTGGGACCGCCCCCGCCCAGGTCCGCGCCCAGATCGCGCGTTGGAAGGAAGCCCTCGCATGACCCGCCGTAAGATCGCCTCGCGCCCCGTCACCCTGCTCGCCCTGGCCGCCTTGGCGCTCACGGCCGCCGCCTGTGGCAAGCAAGGCAATCTGGAGCGTCCCGCGCCGCTTTGGGATCCGGTCAAGAAGGCCGCCTGGGACGCTGAACGCCGCGCCGCCTCGGCCCAGGCCAACCAGCCGGCCCGCGCCGGAGGCGCCCAGGAGATCCGCGACCCGGCCTCCAGCAACCGCACCATCCGTGAAGCGCCCCTGCCCGGCACCAACGATCCGTTCGGCGGTCCGTCGCAAGCCGGCTTCCCCGGCGCCACGCCTAAATAAGAGACTCCGTTGAATCACTTCGAGTACGGCCCCGAGGGCCTGGCCTGCGAAGGCGTGCCCCTGGCCAGGATCGCGGCCGAGGTCGGCACGCCCGTCTACGTCTACAGCCGCGCCACGCTGGAGCGGCACTTCACCGTGTTCCGCGACGCCCTGGTCGCCGGCGGCGTCGTCGACCCGCTGGTCGCCTACGCCGTGAAGGCCAATTCCAACGTCGCGGTGCTGAAGGTGCTGGGCGATCTGGGCGCCGGGGCCGACACGGTCTCGGAGGGTGAAGTCCGTCGCGCCCTGGCGGCCGGCATCCCGGCCGAGCGCATCGTCTTCTCCGGCGTCGGCAAGGCCCGTCGCGAAATCGAATTCGCCCTCAAGACCGGCGTCGCCGAGATCAATGTCGAGTCCGAGCCGGAGATGAACCTGATCGCTCAGGTGGCCGGCGAACTGGGCGTTCGTGCGAAAGTCGCCTTCCGGGTCAATCCGGATGTCGCGGCCGGCGGTCACGCCAAGATCGCCACCGGCAAGTCCGAGAACAAGTTCGGCGTCTCGTTCGCCGAGGCCGCGCGCCTCTACGCCAACGCCAGCAACAACGCCAATCTCGACCCCGTCGGCGTGGCCTGCCACATCGGCAGCCAGATCACCGATCTTGCGCCCATGCGCGCGGCCTTCACCAAGATGCGGGGCCTGGTCGAGCAGTTGCTGGGCGAAGGCCTGTCGGTCGAGCGCCTGGACCTGGGCGGCGGCCTGGGCGTGCCCTATTTCAACAATCCCGAACCGCCCTCGCCCGCCGAGTTCGGCGCCATGGTCGGCGAGGTCACCAAGGGCCTGCCGGTCAGGCTGGCCTTCGAGCCGGGCCGAGTCATCGCCGCCAATGCCGGCGTCATGGTCGCCGAAGTGATGCACATCCACGAGCGCCCGGAAGGCCGCAAGTTCCTGGTCATCGACGCGGCCATGAACGACCTGGTCCGCCCGGCCATGTACGACGCCTTCCACGACATCCGCCCGGTGGTGAAACGGGCCGGCGAGACGGTCTATGACGTGGTGGGTCCTGTCTGCGAGACGGGCGACACGTTCACGCGAGATCGCGCCTTGCCGCCGTTCGCGGCCGGCGACCTGGTGGCCTTCATGTCGGCCGGCGCCTACGGCGCCGCCATGGCCAGCGAGTACAACACCCGCCCCCTGGTTCCCGAGGTCCTGGTCGACGGCGACCGCTATGCGGTGATCCGCAAGCGGCCGACCTACGACGAGATCCTGGCCCGGGATCTCATCCCGGACTGGGTTTAGGCCACGATCAAGGCCGCTTCGCGCGGCTTGGCGGGCCTGGCCTCATCGGTGTTCGCCGCGTCCTGCGTCAGCAGGTGCGCTTCGAGGATGTCGAGGATCTTGCTGTCGACCTCGGCGTCGAACTTGCGGGCGAAGAGGTTTCCGCTAGCGATCAGGGCGGCGGCGTCCTCCGCCGTATAGGTCCGCGGCCGCAGCTTGATGTCGCCGTCGGGGATCCAGTCGATCATCCGCTTGTCATCGCTGACGATCGGGCCGTGCGGCGCGCCGTTCATCATCACCGTCTGGAAGAAGCCTTCGTCGGCGATGAAGGTGTTGCGATAGAAGGCCTTGAACCGTTCGGCGGCGGGATCTCGGCAGACGAACGCGCAGAAGGCGCGGCTGACCATCATCCACTGATTGCCGATATAGGGCTTGGCGCCCTCCGGAAAGCGGCGGGTCAGGGGCGTGTTGACGATGCGCCCGCCCAGCTCGACGACATACTTGCGCACCCGATCCAGGGTGTCGGGCCGCGCCACGGCCTGGTCCAGCACCTTGATGAACTCCTGGCCGCGATGGCGGGCCAGGAAGGCCTTGATGCTCTTCTGGGTCATCAGCGGGAAGTCCTGGCCGCTGAGATTGATGAACACCTCCCAGTCGGCGTTCATCTCGAGCAGCTTCTCCATGCCCCGCAGCTCGGCGTCGACCAGGCTGTAGCCGCCCCACAGCGCCCTTTGGCTCTCCAGCATCGCGGCATTGGGATAGGACTTCAGGAAGTCGCGGATCTCAGCCTCGACAGCCGGCGTGGCATTGGCGTCGACATGGACGACATAGTGGTTGTCCGGATCATGGATGGCCCGGAAGAGCCGCTTGAATTGCTGGGGAAAGCGATGGACCAGGAGAAGATAGGCGATCAAGCGAGCACTCCCTGACGAGCCGCCGCTCGCGGCGGCGACCTCGTCGAATGGCGATGAAGAGGGACCGGCCTTGGCCGGCGCGGCGGCGCCTTCGGCGGCCGACGGATCGGCTATTTCTTGCGGGCGAACGCGACCGGAAGGGTCGGCGCGGCGGCGGCGATCACCTTCGGCTTGACGGTCTTGGGCTTACGGGTCTCGCGATTGCCTTTGGACAACGGACTTTCCTTTGCGGAGAGATCATCCGACGCGCGTCATCGCGCGGGCAAAAGCCCGGCATGAGAGGTCGCGATCAGGATGTCTTGGGGCTGGAGCGCCAGCGGGCGTGTCTAGGGAATATGCGCCCCCCTTCATTCGGAGGGCTTGGCGAGCTGTTCCGCAGGATAAGGCGGACCGCCAATGGCGCTTCGTAGCGCCTTACGTGCACACTAGCACGTCATGGGGCTCGGCAGGGATAAATCGCCGCTAAGCCCAAAATGGGTCGCTCCCGGGACGCTGTCCCGGGGCGATCGTCAGTCCATTTTAGTCCAGGGCGCCGATGTACGGCAGGCCGCGGCTCTTGCCCTCGTCGTCGAGGCCATAGCCGACCAGGTAGCGCGCGGGCGCTTCCCAGGCGACGAAGTCGGGCTCCATGCCGCGATCCTTCGGCCAGGGCTTGCGGGCGAAGACGGCGGTCAGCACTTCGCTGGCCCCGGCGTCCTTGACCAGGCGGGCGGCTTCCGACAGCGACAGGCCGGTGTCGAACACGTCGTCGACGACCAGGGCGCGGCGGCCGACCAGCGGACGCTGCAGGTCGGCGCGGACCTCGCAACGGCCGGTGCTCTTGCGCTCGTCGTGATAAGAGGCCAGCCACAGGGCGTCGAAGCGCACGTCGCGGCCGGCCCTATAGAGGGCGCGGGTCAGGTCGGCGGCGAACCACAGACCGCCGGTCAACAGGCAGATCACGACGGTGTCGTTGTCGATGCGCGGCGCGATGGCCTCGGCCAGCTTCTGAACCCGTTCGGCGATCTCGGCTTCCGAGATCAGGACTTCGGGGCGTTGGGTGTCATTCATGGTGGGCGGGTTCATGAGAGTCCGAAGGGGGAGGCGTTTGGTCCCCGCTCTCATGTCCCGGGGGTTCCTGTCCAGCCGCTTCGTGTTCGACAGGGGCTTCCTGGGCGCCGCGAAGGTCCAATTGGGGCTCGCCGCCGTGGCCTTCGGGCTTCTTCAGGGCTGTCTTCACCGCCCTGGCCGCGCCGGCTTCGGTGGCGAAACCGATCTGCAGATCCTTGGCCGTGCGCGGCGGGTTCAGGAAGGTGATCGAGAAGTGGCGCACCTCGCCCGGCGGGATCTTGGCGTCAGCGGCCGCGGCCAGCTGGCCGGCCACGCGCTTGTCCTGCTTGTTCAGCAACTCGACCCGCAGCGGCGGGGCCAGCACTTCGTGTTCGGTGATGTTGCGGATCGAGCCGGTGACGGTCACGGCCGCGTGGCCATCCAGCATGACGGGCTGGGCCTTGATGCTGCCGCGGTCGATCACCAGGCCGATGGTGTTCACCGGCAGGCCGACGGCCGCATAGGCGCCGGCCGAACCGGGCAGGATCTTGACCACGTCGATGCGGAAGATCAGGGCGGCGACCACGACCACCGCCATGGCGGCCGCCATGCCGGCCCAGATGACGCCCGTGGCGGTGGCTTCGCGGAGGCGACGCTCGGCGTCGGCGCGAGCCCGGAAGACCTTGGGAAGCTCTTCGCCCGGAAGGGCGCTGACCGGCGGTTCCTCGCCGTCGGGCCCCGCGCCCTCGGCCACGGTTTCGGAAGTCTGCTCGGCGCCCTCGGCCTGGTTGGCCAGAGTCGGCGCCTCGGGCTCGTCGAAGAGGTCGTCAGCGGTTTCGTTGCGCGCGTTCCAGCGGTGGCCGCACGAAGCGCAGCGCACGACGCGGCCAGCCGCACCGACCTTGGAGTCGTCGACGAAATAGCGGCTGGCGCACTCCGGACAGGTCAGTATCATGGCCGCGAATCGAACGCTCCCCACACACCTTAAGGGGGTCGCTGATTTTAACCCTGATGTCCAGAAACCCAAGTGACGCGCCTTGCGGATCGACACAGAACAGGGCGATGACGCCCTTCCGGTGGTCCGGTTCGATGGCGTCTCGATGCGTTACGGCCGCGCGCCCGAAACCCTGAGGGATATCAGCTTTTCCCTGGCTCCTGGCTCGTTCCATTTCCTGACCGGCGCGTCGGGCGCGGGCAAGAGCTCCCTGCTCAAGCTGATCTATCTGGCGCACCGTGCGTCACGGGGTCGCGTCGAGCTGTTCGGGCGCGATGTCAGCCTGACCCACACCTCGGACCTGCCGTTCCTGCGCCGCCGGATCGGGGTGGTGTTCCAGGAATTCCGGCTGTTGGAGCACCTGTCGGTGTTCGACAACGCCGCCCTGCCGCTGCGGATTCTCAAGCGCAAGCCCGCCACCTACCGCGAGGACGTCGCCGAACTGCTGAGCTGGGTCGGACTTGGTGAACGCATGCATGCGCTTCCCGCCACCCTGTCCGGCGGCGAGAAGCAGCGCCTGGCCATCGCCCGCGCCGTGGTCGACCGTCCCGACGTGCTGTTGGCCGACGAGCCGACCGGCAATGTCGACCCGGCCATGTCGCTGCGCCTGCTGCGGCTGTTCGTGGAGCTCAACCGCCTGGGCACCACGGTGCTGATCGCCACCCACGACGAGGATCTGGTCGCCCGCGCCGCCCGCCCAACCCTGCACCTCGACCATGGCCGACTGGTCGACGTTGTAACGGGACCAGGGGGAGGCCCGCGATGAGCGAGTTCTTTCAGGTCGCCCGCTGGAAGCCGGGTCCGCTGCTGCCGCCGCGTGACGCCCGCGACGGGGCGCTGGTGTTCGTGGTGGCCGTGCTGTGCTTCCTGGCCTGCCTGACCGCCTTCGCGGCGCTGGCCTCCAACCGCGCCGCCGATGGCTGGACGTCCCAGCTGGTCAACTCGGCCACCGTGGTGGTCCGCGCGCGCGCTAATGAGACGCCCGACAGCGCCGCGGCCCGCGCCGCCGAGACCCTGGCCGGCGTCAGGGGCGTGGCTGAGGCCCAGGCCCTGCCGCGCGAGAAGGCCGAGGCCTTGCTGGCGCCCTGGATCGGCAAGGAGGCCCTGGTCGACGACCTGCCCACCCCGCGCCTCGTCACGCTGGAGCTGGATCCCAAGACCCCGCCGACCGCCCAGGTGCTGGACAAGGCCCTGCGCTCGGCCGGCATCGACGCCACGGTTGACGACCACAGCCGCTGGATCGCCGATATCGAACGCGCCGCCGACCTGGCGCGTCTGGCGGCCCTGGGCGTCTTCGCCCTGATCGCCGCCGCCACCGCTGCCGTCATCGCCTTCGCCACCCGGGCGGGCCTGGCCGCCCGTCGCGACGTGATCGAGGTCTTGCACTTCTCCGGGGCCGAGCAGGGCTTCATCGTCAGCCTGTTCCAGAACCGTTTCGCGACCATGGGCGCGCTGGCGGGCTTGCTGGGCGGGACGGGCGCGGCCATCATCGGCGCCGTTGCGCGCTACTTCGGCGGCGGCGCGGGGGTTGCGCCGGTTCTGCCCTTGGCCTGGATGGATCTGGTCGCCGCCCTGCCCGCTCCGGTGGTCGCGGCGCTGATCGCCGGGCTCTCGGCCCGCCTGGCCGCGTCGCGCATCGTGGGGGAGATGCCGTGAAGACCTTAGCCGCGCTGCTGATCGCGCTGATGATCTGGGGCCTGGGCCTGCTGGCCTTCACCGGCCGGGTGGACCAGTCGACCCCCGCCAAGGAGCCGCCGATCGCCGACGGCGTCGTGGCCCTGACCGGCGCCTCGACCCTGCGCCTGGAGGCGGCCACCAAGCTGCTGGAAGAAGGCAAGGGCCAGCGCCTGCTGATCTCCGGCGTCAACCGCGAGGCCACCCGCGCCGACGTCCAGACCGTCACCAAGGCGGTCAAGCCGATCTATGACTGCTGCGTGGACCTGGGCTTCGCCGCCGCCAACACCGTCGGCAACGCCCGCGAGACCGCCGAGTGGGCCAAGTCCAAGGGCTATGAGAGCCTGATCGTGGTAACGGCCGACTACCACATGCCGCGTTCGATGCTGGAACTGCGGGCGGCCATGCCGAACGTCGAACTGTACCCCTACCCGGTCAAGACCGACCTGAACGCCCACCGCTGGTGGAAGACCGGCCTCAGCGCTCGGCGGATGATCGTGGAATACTGCAAGTACCTGGCGATCCTGGGACGTGAAGCGTTCCTTGGGCTAGGTCCGAAAGAAAAGGCCGCCCCGGCGGCGAAGGAAGCGTCTTGATCTATCTGCGTTCGTTCCTGTTCCAGCTGTTCTTCTGGCTGTGGTCCATCGTCTGGGCCGTGGGCATGATCGTGACCTATCCGCTGCCCCGCGTCGCCAACACCTGGTGCCTGAGCACCTGGGCCACGGGCCTGATCTGGGGCCTGCGCTGGCTGGCCGACGTCAAGGTCGAGGTGCGCGGTCAGCGCCCGACCGGAAACGCCCTGGTCGCGCCCAAGCACCAGTCGATGTTCGACGTCTTCAGCCAGTTCGCCCTGCTGCCCGACGCCTGCTTCGTGATGAAGAAGGAACTGCTGATGGTGCCGCTGTTCGGCTGGCACGGCCTGAAGGCCGGGATGCTGGTCGTCGATCGCGGCGGCCACTCGACCGCGCTGAAGAAGCTGGTCCGCGACGCCGTCGAACGCATGAAGGAGACGCGCCAGATCGTGATCTTCCCGGAAGGCACGCGCGGGGCGGTCGGTCAGCCCGGCGACTACAAGCCCGGCATCGCCGCGCTGTATCGGGAACTGAACATGCCGGTCACGCCGCTGGCCCTGAACTGCGGCAGTCACTGGAACAAGGGCTTCCTGGTCAAGCCGGGCACGATCGTCTTCGACTATCTCGAGCCCATCCCCGCCGGCCTGAAGCGCGGCGAGTTCATGCGCGAGCTGCAGACCCGCATCGATACGGCCACCAAGGCGATCGAGGATTCGGGGGTGTAGTCGCCGTGCGGTCGCCCTCGTCCTTCGACTAGCTCAGGATGAGGGCTATTGCCGATGGCGGTTCAGTAGAAATCCTCATCCTGAGCTTGTCGAAGGACGAGGGTTTCAGTCCAATCACCTAGAACGCGCCCTCGATCGCCTCGACCATCTTCAGCAGCTTCTCCATCGCCACGTCGCGCACCCCGTCCTCGCGCAGGTGCAGAACGAGGTCGGAGAGGTAGTCGATATTGCGGCCCGAAAGGCCCTTTGCGCCGGCGATCAGTTGGGCCTGCTGCTCAAGGCTCAACGCCCCGGCCCACTGGCTGTGCTTCATGTCCGACAGGAAGACGAGCGCGGGGGCCTTGTCTCCCCCATCGATCTTCACGTCGCGCCAGGTCTCGAAATAGGTCTCGGTCGGCTGCTCGCGTTCGCGCAGGTAGGCGTAGACCTCTTCCCACTCTGCCGCCGCCACGCGATAGGCCATGCCGCGCACCGCGCCGCCAGGGGCCAGGCCCAGCACCAGGCCCGGTCGCTCATAGGTGCCGCGATGGTGGACGGAATAGATGCAGAAGGCCCGCCGGCGACCGTGGAGCACGGCCGTTCTTCGGTCTATGAACGGGAACCCGGGCCGCCACATGAGCGATCCGTATCCGAACACCCAGCGATCTTCACTGTCGCCTGACAAACCCATTACCGATCCCGACTGGACGCGCCCTATCCATGACCCATACCGACGCCCGCCCGTCCCGCAAAGCCCGCCGCAGCAGACTGTTCACGCCTTTCATCCTCGCCGCCGTCATTGCAGGCGGTTGGAGCTATGGCTGGTTCTGGCTTCGTGGTCAGGCCGAGCAGCGGATGGACGCCCAGTCGGCCGACCTGAAGTCGCGCGGCTATGACCTGTCGTGGAGCGCCCGCACCTTCCACGGCTTCCCGTTCCGGATGAACGTCGACCTGACCAACGCCCGCATGGCCGAACCCACCGGCTGGGCCGTCCGCGCGCCGGTCCTGAAGGGCGAGGCCGAGATCTTTAACCTGACCCACTGGGTGCTGGTCGCGCCGCAGGGCGTGGTGCTGACCCGTCCCGAGGCCGGCGACGTGACGATCACCGGCCAGGCCCTGCGCGCCAGCATCTCGCACGTGACCGAATACCCGCCGCGCATCTCGGTCGAGGGGGCCAAGCTGACCTTCACCCCCGCCCCCGGGACGAAGCCGTTCCAGCTGGTCTCGGCCGACAACATGCAGCTGCACACGCGCGGCGGTCCCGACGACCAGGGCGCGATCTTCTTCAAGGCCGACGGCGCCAAGACCGCCTTTACCGGCCTGCTGGGCCGCCTGGCCCAGGACAAGACCGCCTCGATGATCCTGGAGACCCGCCTGTCGCACGTCTCGTACCTGCGCGGCCGCAACTGGGAGGCGGCCGTCAAGCGCTGGAGCGAGGCGGGCGGCCAGATCAGCGTGCAACAGAGCCAATTGCTGGCCGGCGACGCCGAGGGCAAGGCCAAGTCTGGCGTGCTGTCGGTCGACGCCGATGGCGCGGTGACCGGCTCGCTGAGCGTGGCGCTCAAGGAACGCGCAGTCCCCGGCCAGCCGATCCGGACGCCGGAACAGGCCCTGGCCGCCGTCGCCCAGGCCGCCGGCCAGGAGCCGGTGATCGAGGCCGACCTGAAATTCCAGAACGGCCGCACCTTCCTGGGCGTGATCGATACGGGCCCCGCGCCGAAGGTGTATTGAGCCCGAGTGATCGATCGCTGATCGCCGAGCGCGCAATTTTCTTCCCCAACAGGGCGGGCTATTGCGTGTTCGGCGGCAAGGACTATGGTCCGCCCTCCAATTTCGGGGAAGAACATGGGCAGCGACGCGACGGACGCCACACCGTCTCTCGAAGAGGTCCGATGGCGACTGGACGCCATCGACGGTGAACTTTTGAAGCTGCTCGACGAGCGCGCCGGCCTGGCCAGCGCCGTCGCGGCCGCCAAGCGCGCCTCGGGCGATACGGGCTTTGGCCTGCGCCCCGGCCGCGAGGCCCAGATCGTCCGCAAGCTTCTCGACGCGCCGCGCACCGGCGCCTCCAACGCCCTGGTCATCCGCATCTGGCGCGAGATCATGGCCGACAACCTGGCGCGCCAGGGTCCCTATCAGTTGGCCGTGTTCGGCGGTCGCGAGCCGGCCCGCGCGGTCGAGCTGACCCGCCTGCGCTTCGGGACCGCCCCGCGCCTGTCGATCGTCCCGACCGCCCAGGACGCCCTGGCCTTGGCCCGCGCCCCCTGGGGCGTCGCCGTCTTGCCGCTGGCCGCCGAGACGCCCTGGTGGGGCCGGCTGCTGGCCGAGCCGAAGCTGAAGGTGTTCGCCGCCCTGCCGTGCCTCGCCACCTGGGGACCGCAAGCCGCCCTGGCCGTGGCCGAGGTCGAGGTCGAGCCCACCGGCCACGACCAGACCTTCTGGGTCACCGACTCGGCCAAGAGCACGGCCGCCATCGTCGAAGCCCTCAGCCAGGACGGCGTCGCCGCCGAGCAGGTCGCCGAGGCCGGCGGGCTGAAGCTGTTCTCGCTGTCGGGCTTCTTCCAGCCCCACGACGAGCGCCTGGCCCGCGCGCCGGGCCAACTTACGGGCGTCATCGGGGCTGCACCCGAGCAGTTCGACGTGTAAGAAGCGGCCGTCTGCAAACCAGACGTCCGTCAGCTGAGTAGTCCGATGACCGCCGCTCCCACCGATCGCTTCGCCGCGCCCCGTCCCGTTCCCAAGCCGGGGATCATGGACATCCACGCCTATGTCGGCGGCAAGTCGAAGATCGAGGGCGTCGAGCACCCCATCAAGCTGTCGAGCAACGAGAACATCCTGGGCAGCAGCGACAAGGCCAAGCAGGCCTATCGCGACGCCGTCGACCGGATGCACATCTATCCGGACGGCAAGGCCAACATCCTGCGCGCCGCCGTGGCCGAGCGCTATAAGCTGGAGCCCGAGCGCCTGACCTTCGGCGACGGCAGCGACGAGATCTTCGCCCTGCTGTGCCAGGTCTATCTCGAGCCCGGCGACAACATCGTCCAGGGCGAGCACGGCTTCGCCGCCTACGCCATCGGCGCCCGCGCCTGCCAGGGCGAGGTGCGGATGGCCAAGGAGATCAACCACCGCATCGACATCGACGAGACGGTGAAATGCGTCGACGAGCGCACGCGCCTCGTGTTCATCGCCAACCCCGCCAACCCGACCGGCACCTGGCTGACGGGCGAGGAGATCCGCACTCTGCACGCGGCCCTGCCGCCCTCGGTGATCCTGGTGCTGGACGGCGCCTATTCGGAATTCTGCAGCGATCCCCGCTTCGAGGACGGGCTGGACCTGGCCCGCACCGCCGAGAACGTGATCGTCACGCGCACCTTCTCGAAGCTGCACGGCCTGGCCGCCCTGCGCGTGGGCTGGGGCTATGCGCCCGAGCACATCATCGCGCCGATCGAGCGCATTCGCCCGCCGTTCAACACCTCGATCCCCGGCCAGGAAGCCGCCGTCGCGGCCCTGTTCGACGACGACTTCCAGGCCCGCTCGCTGGCCCTGGTCGAGCAGTGGCGTCCGTGGCTGACCCAGCAACTGGGCGGCCTGGGGCTGGAAGTGACGCCGTCGGCGGCCAATTTCGTCCTGGCCACCTTCCCGACCACGCCGGGCAAGACCGCCGGCGAAGCCGAGGCCTTCCTGGCGTCGAAGGGCTATCTGGTTCGCGCCGTGGCCAACTACGGCCTGCCCGACGCGATCCGCGTGACCATCGGCCTGGAAGAGCAGAACCGGGCGGTTGTGGATCTGCTGGCCGAGTTCATGGGGCGGTGACTCCTTCTTTTTCCGCTCTCCCCGGCGAAAGCCGGGGCCCAGATCGAAGCCGCGAACGCCCCTTTGATGGGCGCTATTCTATGGCGCGTCATCCCCAGCCGCTCCGGATGAATCTGGGTCCCGGCCTTCGCCGGGAAGAACCGACCGAGGAACGGTTTGAAGTGAGCCTTGTCCATGTCTAACCCCGGTCTCCTCTACCCCAAGCTCACCGTCATCGGCTGCGGCCTGATCGGCGGTTCGGTGATCCGCGCGGCGCGTGAGCACGGCGTCGTCGGCGAGGTCACCGTGGTCGACGCCAGCGAGGCCAACCGCGCCCGCGTGGTCGAACTGGGCATCGCCGAGCACGTCACCGGCGACATCGCCGAGGCGGTGAAGGACGCCGACCTGGTGGTCATCGCCACCCCGGTGCTTTCGATCCCTGAACTGGCCGCCGTCGTCATCCCCGCCATGAAGGCCGGCGCCACCCTGACCGATGTCGGCTCGACCAAGGCCAATGTCGGCGAGGCCTTCCGCGCCCAGGACCTGTCGAAGATCTACGCCATCCCCGGCCACCCGATCGCCGGGACCGAGCAATCGGGTCCCGACTCCGGCTTCGCCGAGCTGTTCGAGAACCGCTGGACGATCCTGACCCCCTTCGACAGCGACGACGAGCACTACGCCGCCGCCGTCGCCAAGCTGTCGGCCTTCTGGCGCGCCTTCGGGGCCCAGGTCGAGCTGATGGAGGAAAAGCATCACGACCTGGTGCTGGCCGTCGTCAGCCACCTGCCCCACCTGATCGCCTACACGATCGTCGGCAGCGCGGCGGACCTGGAGAACGTCACCGAGAACGAGGTCATCAAGTACTCGGCCTCGGGCTTCCGCGACTTCACCCGCATCGCCGCCAGCGACCCGACCATGTGGCGTGACATCTTCGTGGCCAACAAGGACGCGGTGCTGGAGATGCTGGGCCGCTTCACCGAGGACCTGCAGGCCATGAGTCGCGCCATCCGCTGGGGCGACGCCGACACCCTGCACGCCCACTTCACCCGAACGCGGGCCATCCGCCGGGGCATCGTCGCGGCCGGCCAGGAAAGCGCTGAACCGAACTTCGGCCGCGATCGCGGCAAGCACTGAGGCGGATATCCTCCCCCACGCGGGAGACTAGCCCCCTGTGCCCGTCCAGCCACACCAGCTCAACTTCCGCGTCGGCCCACTAGCCCGCGATCACCGAACGCTGTAATCGGCCGCCTCCCGAAGGAAGAGAACCGTGGCGCACAAAGCCCCAACCAATTCGCAGCTGTTCACCATGCTCGACCGCCAGGTCGAGTACGTGGAAGCGTGCGCGTTGGAGGGGATCACGGTCTAGGGTTCGACTGAACTCGGGAAGTCCGAAAAAGCCCCTCCTGGCCTGAGCCGGAGGGGTTTTTCGTTTGTGCGGAAACACTTGCCGGCCCGCCGCCAGGAGGGGGAGCAAGAGGAGAGAAGCCCATGAGTGGCTTCACGCATATCGAAAGTGACGGCGCGCCGATCAAGGCGTGGACCCAAGGCGTGCCGATCGAGGACTCCGCCCTGAAGCAGCTGCGCAACGTGGCCAGCCTGCCGTTCATCCACAAGCACGTGGCGGTCATGCCGGACGTGCACTGGGGCATGGGCGCGACCGTGGGCTCGGTGATCCCGACCTACAAGGCGATCATCCCGGCCGCGGTGGGCGTCGACATCGGCTGCGGCATGATGGCGGTGCGCACCTCGATCCGGGCCGAGCACCTGCCGGACAACCTGTTCGGCGTTAGGTCGGATATCGAAGCCGCCGTACCGCACGGCCGGACCGACAACGGCGGGCGCAACGACAAAGGCGCCTGGCAAGTCGAGCCGCCGGCCATCGCGGCCGAGAAGTGGGCGGGCCTGAAGGACGGGTACGACGACATCGTCGCGCGCAATCCGAAGGCGGCTCACCACCGCGGCTATGGCCACCTGGGCACGCTGGGCACCGGCAACCACTTCGTGGAGCTGTGCCTGGACGAGGCGGGCGATGTCTGGGTGATGCTGCACTCGGGGTCCCGGGGCGTGGGCAATCGGTTCGGGACGTTCTTCATCGAACGGGCGAAGCACGAGATGCGCCGGTGGTTCATCAACCTGCCCGACGAAGACCTGGCCTACTTCGCGGAAGGCAGCGACGGCTTCAACGACTACGTGCGGGCCGTGGCCTGGGCGCAGAAGTACGCGCTGGCCAACCGTGAAGTGATGATGGAGCAGGTGCTGGGCGTATTGAAGAAGACGTTCCCGGACCTGACCGTGACCGAGCATGCGGTGAACTGTCACCACAACTACGTGTCGCGGGAAAAGCACTTCGGCAAGGACGTCTACCTGACCCGGAAGGGCGCGGTGTCGGCCAAGGCCGGAGAGCTGGGCATCATCCCGGGTTCGATGGGCGCCAAGTCGTTCATGGTGCGCGGCAAGGGCAACCCGGACTCGTTCTGCACGTGCTCGCACGGCGCCGGACGGGCGATGAGCCGTAACGAAGCCAAGCGGCGCTTCACCCTCGCCGACCACGTGGCGGCCACCGCCGGCGTCGAGTGCCGGAAGGACGCCGACGTGATCGACGAAACGCCGATGGCCTACAAGGACATCGACGCGGTGATGGCCGCCCAGGCCGATCTGGTCGATATCGTGCACACGCTGCGCCAAGTCGTGTGCGTGAAGGGATAGCGTACGCCGTCCGGTCGCGAGACCGGGCGGCGTTTCGCGTTAAGCCCCGCCCTTTCCCGCCCCAATCCCGAAATAAGGCCGCAACAATCGCGGCTCATCCACGCTGGCAGGGACATCTATCGGGGAAGGAAACCCACCATGCGCCGCACGCTTCTCGTCGCGCTCGCTTCGCTCACCACCCTGGCCGGCGGCGCCGCCCTGGCTCAGGAAGGCCCGCCGCCCGGCCGCATGCCGGCGCCGGAAGACATCTTCAAGCGCTGGGACACCAATGGCGACGGCGCGGTCGACAAGGCCGAGTGGGACGCCACGGGCCGTCCGGCCGACCGCTTCGCCATGATCGACGCCAACAACGACGGCAAGGTCACCCTGGAAGAGCTGAAGGCCGCCTTCGAAAAGATGCGCGCCCGCCGTTCGCAAGACGGCGGCCCGCCTCCCGGCCCGCCGCCGGAAGGCCCGCCGCAAGGCAACTAGGCGCTCCCATCCGAGACGCTTTCGAACGCCGCCCGGTTCGCCGGGCGGCGTTTTGCGTTCCCGGTCGACGCACGCTTCGACCGACTAGCCTCATGAACATTCAAACCACGTCCAGGCTGTCCAATCCCGGCTCGCCCTCCTGGGCCAATGTCCGTCTCGCAGAACGACGGCGCGCCGCTTCGCGCGGCGGTCACACACCAGGGGCAAGACCATGGACGCCAAAGAACCGATCGAAACCTCGCGTCGCGGCGTGCTCGCCGGCGGGCTGGCGCTCAGCGCCATGGCCGCTCTCCCTACCCTCGCCAATCCGGCCGTCGCGGCGGCCGCCATTCCTCCAGGAGCTTCGAACATGAGCAGCGGCTTCATCACCACCAAGGACGGCACGCAGATCTTCTACAAGGACTGGGGTCCCAAGACCGCCCAGCCCATCGTGTTCCACCACGGCTGGCCGCTCAGCGCGGACGACTGGGACAACCAGATGATGTTCTTCCTGGGCCAGGGCTTCCGGGTCATCGCCCATGACCGCCGCGGCCATGGTCGCTCGACCCAGACCGACACCGGCAACGAGATGGACACCTATGCAGCCGACGTCGCGGCCCTGACCGACCATCTGGACCTGAAGAACGCCGTCCACGTCGGCCACTCGACCGGCGGCGGCGAGGTGATCCACTACGTCGCCCGCGCCAAGCCGGGCCGCGTCGCCAAGGCCGTGCTGATCGGCGCCGTGCCGCCGATCATGGTCAAGTCCGACAAGAACCCGGGCGGCCTGCCGATCGAGGTGTTCGACGGCTTCCGCGCCGCCCAGATCGCCAACCGCTCGCAGTTCTTCCACGATGTGGCGGCGGGCCCGTTCTATGGCTTCAACCGCCCGGGCGCGAAGGTGTCGCAAGCCACGGTCGAGAACTGGTGGCGCCAGGGCATGATGGGCGGAACCAAGGCCCACTACGACTGCATCAAGGCCTTCTCGGAGACCGACTTCACCGAGGACATGAAGAAGGCCGACGTGCCGGTGTTCCTGATGCACGGCGAGGACGACCAGATCGTGCCGATCGACGACAGCGCCCGGCTGGGCATCAAGCTGCTGAAGAAGGGCACGCTGAAGACCTATCCCGGGCTGCCGCACGGCATGGCCACCACCCATCCGGAAATCATCAATCCGGACTTGCTGGCCTTCATCAAGGCCTGAGCCTGAGCGCCAACGCCTGTCCTGCCAGCGACGGCCCGGAACATGGTTTCCGGGCCGTTTGCCGTCTAGCGCGTCGCTATGTCGCTCGCCCCGCGCCGTGACTCATCCGGGGAACTTGACCATAGGAGGGCGGAGAAAACGTTGTTCTACGGAGGCGGTCGATGCCCCTCGCGCAAGCTACTGTCCCCATCCGTGACAACCCAATGGGCTTGGCGCTGCTTGGCCATGCCTCCCGCAACAGCAAGGCGACCATGGCCGTGCAGGCCGCGGCGGCGATCGGCGTCACCCTGGCGGCCGCGCCGACGGAAGCGGGCTTCTACCGGATATGGCTGGGCGTCGCCTTGGCCGTCCTGGCGCTGAGGCTCGTCGTCGATCTGCTTCTGATCTCCGCCTTGCGGGGCGGCGTCCTGGCCGAACGACTGGATGTGATCTCGGCGATGTTCTCGGCGGGCCTTCTGGTCAGCGCCGGGTTATGGGCGCTCCTGGCGTGCGCGCGCTTCCCGGTCGACAGCGAGCGCACCCGGTACGTGACGATCGTGGTGCTGTCGGCCCTGGCCGGCGGCGCGACGGGGGTTCTATCGCCCATGAAGATCACGGGGCGGCTCTATATTTGCCTGATCCTTCTACCCGCCTCCCTGACCATGCTCTTCGCCTCACGCTCGGAGACGCCGCTGGGGTTGCTGGGGGCGATGTTCTGCCTGGTGATGCTGGCGGGGCATCGCAACAACCACCGCCTGCTGGTCGACGCCATTCAACTTCGCGACGAAAACCATGAGCTGATGGAGGCCCTGGCGCGCCGAAGCTCGGACCTGAACGTCCTAAACCGGGCGCTGGAGGAACGCGTGGCGCTCCGCACGCGGCAACTGGAGCTGGCGACCCATCAGGCCCAAGCCGCCAACCGGGCGAAGTCCCGCTTCCTGGCGACCGTGAGCCATGAGATGCGCACCCCCCTCAACGCGATCCTCGGCGTGGGCCAGATCCTCACCCGGTCGAAACTGATCGAAACGCAGCGGGCTCAGGTGCTGGAGATGAAGAACTCCGCGCGTCGCCTGCGCCAGATGATCGACGACGTGCTGGACCTGTCGCGGCTGGACGACGGCGTACTGGAGCTGAAGACCGCGCCATTCCCCCTGGCGACCCTGGTTCAGTCCCTCGACGACCTGCACCGCCCCTCGGCGGAAGCCCAGCATCTGAGACTGACCATGCTGCTGGAAGCGGCGGAGCGCGAGACGCGAAGCGGGGACATCAACCGCCTCCGCCAGGCGATCGGCCTCCTGCTGACCAATGCCTTGAAATTCACCCGCGAGGGCGGCGTCGATTGTCGCATCGCGGGACAGGGCGACCGTCTCCTCATCGAAGTCAGCGACACGGGCGACGGCGTGCCTCCCGAAAAACTGGCGGCGATCTTCGAGCGCTTCAGCCAGGGCGACGATTCGTCCACGCGGGAGATTGGCGGCGTGGGTGTCGGCCTGGCGCTTTGCCAGAGCCTCGTCAGCCGGATGAGCGGCGAAATGACCGTTTCCTCGACTCCAGGAAAGGGCTCCGTTTTCCGCCTCGTAGTCCCCTGCCCGATCATCGCGGAGGAGGGGGACACGCTTGCGGAAACGGAACATGATGAGGGCGTCGCAGGGCGCGCGCCGCGACTTCTTGTCGTCGACGACAACGCCACCAACCGTCGGATCATGGAGGCCCTTCTGGGGTCGTTCGGCGTCGCCTGCGCGTTCGCCGCCGATGGCCAGGAAGCCGTCGAGGCGTGGCGTCGCGAGCCGTGGACGGCGATCTTCATGGACGTCCACATGCCGGTGATGGACGGCATCGAAGCGACCCGGACGATCCGCGAGGAAGAAACCCGCGCCGGCCGTTCAAGGGTGCCGATCGTGGCGGTGACCGCCAGTTTGCTGGAAGAGGAAACCGATAGCTACCGCGACGCGGGCATGGACGACGTCCTGCCCAAGCCTATCGAGGCTTCGGCCCTGGCCCACATGCTGACCCGCTGCGGGGCCAAGCACTGAGGCTTCGACGATCTCACCGGTGATGGCCGGTTCGCGGCCCGGCGACGACGGCGCGGGCGCCTGTCCCATCACGTCCGCCCACGACGGCCGCGAGCGCCGCGCCACCGGCCGCCCAGACCCGTCCCACCCAGCGCGAGGACAGCGGGCGCAAGCGCTCGGGCGGCTCCTCGAAGATCCAGCGATAGCCGAGCCCAGGCACCGTCTCGATGAAACGTGGCGCGCGGTCGTCGTCGCCCAGGGCCTGGCGCAGCGTGGAGACGGCGTGGCTGAGGATCCCGGCGGAGCCTTCGTCCTGGCCCCACACCGTCTCGATCAGATGCTCGCGCGAGACCGTCAGTCCCGGCCGCGCCACCAGGGTCCGCAACAGATCACAGGCCCCCGGTTCCAGTCTGCTTGAGTCCGTGGCGGTTCGCACGTGGCGGCTTTCGATATCGACCGTCACCTCGCCGAACGCCAGGCGCGGCGGGCTTCGGCTCGGTTCTGCTTTCCGAGCGATTTCCGTAGGGACTTCCACGCGGCGATCAACTCCCTGTCCGTCTCACGCCGGACAGGAAGACGAACTGTGCGGCGCAATTGGGTCAGCTTGACCGCGCGATCCGAAGCTCGACCGCATCAAGGCGGCTTGAGTAGGCGGACATCCCAGGCTAAACGGAGCGTCCCTTTGGCGGGCGTAGTTCAGAGGTAGAACGCAAGCTTCCCAAGCTTGATGTCGGGGGTTCGATTCCCCCCGCCCGCTCCAAGGTTTTTCCCCCTACTCCACCCGCTCGGTCTTGATCCCCAGCTTGGCCAGCTGGACCTGGACGCTGTCCGGACCGACCAAGTGTCCCGAGCCGACGGCGACGAAGCTGACGCCCTTGCCCGCAAGCTTGGTCTTCAGCTGGCCGGCCCAGTTCTGGTTCCGCTTGGTGATCAAGAGGTCGTAGAGTTCGGGGTACTGGCCCTTCATCTCGGTGACGAACTCGGTCTCCAGCGCGGCGGTGTCGCCGGCGGCCCAGGCGGCGACCATCTTGTCGATCTTGTCCACGCCCTCATCGGCCTCGTCGAGGGTCGAGCTGAGGAACTCCACCTCGGTCTTGACCGGCAGGTCGGCGAAGAAGCGGATCTGCTGCTCCGGCGTCTCGAAGGCGCCTTCCGGCTTGCCGGCGGCCTTGACCTCGGCGGCCAGGATCGGCTCGACGCCGCTCTTGGGATCGTAGCCGGCCTTGATCACCGGGATTAGCGACAGCTGCACCGCCGCCAGCCAGGGCCGCATGGCGTTCAGCAACTGCGGCGGCACCCCGCCGGCCTGGGCCAGGCCCGAGGCCTTCTGGAAGGCGGCGGCGTCGATCTTGCCCGACAGAGGGTTGTTCGGGTCCAGGCCGTATTTCAGCACCAGCGGCTGCATCACCGCTGGGTCGTCGGCGCCGAAGATCTCCAGGGTGAGGTCGCCGCTGTCCTTCAGGGCCTTGTCGATCCTGGGCGAGCGCCAGACCGTGCTGGGCTTGAGCACATGGATCGTGCCGAACAGATAGATGGTCGAGTCCGCGTCGTGGATCTTCCACAGCGCCGGCTCGGCCAGGGCGGTCCCGGCGAAACCCAGCGCCAGGACAGAGATCAGACCCGCCGCGACGCGACGGGCCGACCGGTAAAGATTGCGCGGCATGGGACCCCCGTTGACCGTTGGCCCCATGCTTGGACCGCGCCGCGATCTACTTCAAGGCGGCCTATTTCAAGAAGGTCTGGACCGCGTCGGCGAAGGCCTTCGGCTGGTCGATCATGATGAAGTGGCGGCTGTCGTCGATGCGCTTCAGGGTCACGCCCGGCAGGCCCGCATAGGCGTCGGCATAGGTCTTGTCGATCATCGCCGTCGGCGCGCCCAAGGCCGGATCGTAGGGATAGAGCAGCGTCGTCGGCGTCTTGATGGCCGGCAGCGCGCCGCGGGCGTCGGTAGTCAGCAGGTCGTACATGGCGCGGCCGACGACCGACTGCGACGAGGCCACGGACCATTGCACCATCAGCTTCTGGCCTTCCGGCGACTTGACGTAGCGTGGCGCGGTCATCGCTTGCTGGCTGGCGAAAGCATCGGCGCTCATAGAGGTCGTGGCGTCGCGCATGGCGGCGGCCTGGGGCTTCATGCTCTCGGCCGTGGCGGTCGGCGAGAACAGCGACGCGAAGAAGGGCAGGCTGTCGACGATCAGCAGGCGGCTGACGTCCTCCGGGTGACGGCTGACCAGCATCAGGCCGGTGAAGCCGCCCATCGAGTGGCCGATGACGGCCGGCGACTTCAGGTGATTGGTCTTGATGTAGGCGTCGACCGCCTCGACCAACGGCTCGACGACCGGCCCCTCGGCGTTGCCGGCCACCGGCGCGCCGGCAAAGCCCGCGACCTGGACGACGTGGACCCGGTGGGTCGGGGCCAGTTGCTTGACGGTCTCGTCCCAGACTGCTGCGGACGAGGCCAGGCCCGGGATCAGAATGACGTCGGGCCCCTTGCCCGTGACGGTGACGGTCATGCGATCCGCGGCGTGGGCATGATTGCCGCCGAAGACACCGCAGGCGGCCATGATGGCCATCAGCATGACGAAGAAACGAAAGCGCGGCATGGGCGTGCACATGGTGTGTTCTCCTTGAATAGGGACGTGCGAAAGGCTCGGCGCTCAGCGCCGGACGCGGTGTGAAAGGAAAGTCGGTGGGGGAGCCGGCCTAAAGGGCGCGGCTTAGAGGTCGTCCTGGAAGATCGCTTCGATCGGCTGTTCGAACAACCGGGCGATCTTGAAGGCCAGCGGCAGGCTGGGATCGTACTTGCCCGTCTCCAGGGCGTTGATGGTCTGGCGGGAGACCTGGAGCTTTTCGGCGAGGTCGGCCTGGCTCCAGTCGCGTTCGGCGCGCAGCACCTTCAGGCGGTTCTTCATTGGTACCGCCTCCGGATCAGGGGCTGGCTGAAGCCCCAGGCCAGGCAGAACAGCGGGAAGACCAGGAACAGCGGCGGCGAGGGAATGACGCCGGCATTGCTCAGGAAACCCCAGACAGTGCTGACGCCCAGGACCGCGCCCAGACCCCACAGCATGGCCTCGACGTGGATCCTCCGCTCGAACTCGTCGGGCTCTTCCTTCAGGTAGAGACCCATCACGACCAGCACGCCCAGGATCGGGATCGCCGGCGCGGCGGCCACGATCCACAGCAGCGGTCCGGTGAGATGGTCGCCGCGCAACAGCGACAGCGAGCCAACGAGGATCACGGTGTAGGCCAGCATCGCCACAGCCAGGCGGCGCCGATAGCGCTTCATGACCGGCCCGATCTTGCCGGCCTTTAGTCGCGACGAGCCGACATAGACATAGGCCATGTAGACCAAGACCCAGACCAACATGGCCACCAGCATCGGCGTGCCCGAGAGCGGGCGGGCCAAGCCCAGCCACAACGGAATCGCCGACAGCGCCACCGCGCCGACAGCGAACAGGGCCCACTTGGTCCATTTCGGCTTTGCGTCGTCATCCATGACAAGCACCCCTCGCAATTTGACAAGCGAACTTGTCACACCGGAGCGCAATCATGTCAAGCAAGGTTGTCATTTTGTCGCGCGAACACGACTAAATGACGGAGACACTTGATGTTCCGGAAGGTTCTCAGGCCGCCTTGCGGTCAAGGAACGGGTCAGCCGACAGTCCGTCGCGGGTCAGGCCGCGCCAGTGGATGGCCTCCAGGCGCTTGACCGCCAGGGCCCGGCCCAGTACGCCCGGACGCGGACGGCTGACCACTTCCCAGCCGTAGCGCGAGAAGCGATCGCCGAAGTCGGCCCAGCGGATCACCCGGCCTTCGGCGTCCTGGCGCCAGACAGCCTTGTCGCAGCCGGGGATGCGCGCGCACCGCTCCCAGGCCTCGACGCGGCCTTGCAGGATCAGGAACCGATCATGTGCGATGCGGGCCAAGGTGGCCTCCGTGGAGAGTTTACCGGTCTCGCCGCCCGGCGACTCAGTGAGTCGCTGCCAGCGAGGACGAGGACTAGAATTTGTGTAACGGCACCGACTGTCCACTAGATGTGGTGCGGCGCGTTGCCGCGCGGCGCGGCTGCGACACCCTCGCGGCAGCCTGCGGACGACATGGTCGCGCGCCTTCACAGGGGCAGACAGCCCTCGACCGACAGGCGCTTCCAGACATGACGCGCGTACTCCAAGGCCCTATCAAATCGGACCTTCAGGTAAGCGCTAGCTTGGTAAGGCGCGAGTGAACGGGGTCCGCGACCTAACGCCTCAAGGCGCTGGAGGTCAGCTCCAAGCCTTGAAATGCTTGGATAATTTCAAACCCTGGCGCTGGTAGTGCGAGCCGCCCTCGCCATAGAGGCGGACCGGTCGCGCGGTCAGTGGTTCATAGACCAGCCGGGCCACGGTCTGCCCGTCCTCCAGAAGGAACGGCGTCTCGTGGCTGCGCACTTCCAGCACGCCCTTGGAGCCCGTCGCCAGGGCCTCTTCCGTGCCGAAGCCCGGATCGAAGAAGCCGGCATAGTGGACGCGGAACTCGCCGACCGACGGGTCGATCGGGGTCATCTCGGCCGCTTCCAGCACCGGGATCTCGATGTTTTCCTTCGAGGCCAGGATGTAGAACTCGCCGGGATCCAGCAGCAGCTCGCCGTGACGGGCCTCCAGCGGCTCCCAGTAGTCGCGCGGGTCGTGGCCGTCCTCGTGATCCAGGTCGACGACGCCGGCGTGACGGCGACCGCGGAAGCCGACCAGGCCGTTCAGGCCCGGCGTCAGGTCCACGCCCACGCTCTTGATCGACAGCTTGGCCGGTTCGCCGCGCTTGAGACGCAGCTGGTTCAGCCGCGTGCCCGAGCGCACCAGCACCGAGAAGGTCTGCGGAGCGATCTCTATATAGAGCGGGCCGTCATAGCCGGCGTCCACATCGTCGAAGGCGCGGCTGTGGTCGGTCAGCAGGCGCACGAAGACGTCCACCCGGCCGGTCGAGCTCTTGGGATTGCCCCGCGCCGAGACATTGCCCGGCAAGGCCAGGCTTTCCTGCAGCTCGGCGATGTAGACGCAACCCTTCTCCAGCACCGCGCCCTTGGTCAGGTCCAGCTCGTGCATGGCCACGTCCTTCAGACGCTCCACCACACGGCGGCCCAAGCCCGGCAGGAACGAGGCGCGGACACGCCAAGCGCGCGCGCCCAGCCGCAGGTCAAGGCTGGCGGGCTGCACCTGATCGGTGTCGAAAGGCGTGGCCGAGGTGATCGCCTCTTCGGCGATCAGGTCCTCGATGGTCTGGCAGGGCAGAATCCCTGCGGCGTGGGCGTCGGTCATCGGCGCGACACTCGCGAAACCGCGCCACAAAGGCAAGGCGGGAGAGACGCCCGTTCGCCCGTGACAATGTGATTTTCGCCCGTGACAATTCTCCGCTCGCGGACGGGGCGTTCAGGCTTGACCAAGGCCCCCTCGCCGCTCCTTATGCCGGCGGTTTCAAGCGTAGAGAGGCAGGCCCGTGGCCGAGGATCCAAAAGACTGGGACGTCGCGACGAAGCTCATTCGTGGGGGCATCGCGCGGTCGCAGTTCATGGAGACCGCCGAGGCGCTCTATCTGACGCAAGGCTTCACCTACGACAGCGCCGAGGCCGCCGATCGCCGCTTCTCCGGCGAGGATCCGGGCTTCGTCTATTCGCGGTTCAACAACCCGACCGTGAAGATGTTCGAAGATCGCCTGGCCCTGCTGGAAGGCGCCGAGGTGTGCCGCGCCCAGGCCACCGGCATGGCCTCGATCCACAGCGCTCTGATGGGCCTGGTCCGCGCGGGCGACCACGTGGTGGCTGGCCGCGCCCTGTTCGGCTCGTGCCGCTGGATCATCAGCGAGTGGCTGCCGCGCTTCGGCGTCGAAACCACCTTCGTCGACGCCACCGACCTCAAGGAATGGGAAGCGGCGATCCGCCCGAACACCAAGGCCGTGCTGATCGAGACGCCCTCGAACCCGGTCCTGGAAATCACCGACATCCGCGCCGTCTCGGAAATGGCCCACGCGGTCGGCGCCAAGGTCATCGTCGACAACGTCTTCGCCACCCCGATCTTCCAGCAGCCGCTGGAACTGGGCGCCGATGTCGTCGTCTACTCGGCCACCAAACACATCGACGGCCAGGGCCGCGTGCTGGGCGGGGCCATCCTGACCAGCGAGGCGATCAACGAGGAATTCTACCGCGACAGCCTGCGCCACACCGGTCCGTCGCTGTCGCCGTTCAACGCCTGGGTGATGCTGAAGGGTCTGGAGACCCTGGACCTGCGCGTCCGCCGTCAGGCCGACAGCGCCCTGGCCCTGTCCAACACCATCGCCGAGCACAAGAAGGTGCAGCGGGTGCTCTACCCGTTCCGCACCGACCACCCGGGCCACAACGTCGCCAAGGCGCAGATGAGCGGCGGCGGCACCGTGATCGCCATGGATCTCGGCTCGCGCGAGGCGGCCTTCAAGTTCCTGAACGCGCTGGAGATCGTCGACATCTCCAACAACCTGGGCGACGCCAAGTCGATGGCGACCCACCCGCCGACCACCACCCACCGTTCGGTGCCCGAGGAGCAGCGTCCGTCCCTGGGCGTGACCGAGGGCGGCGTCCGCCTGTCCGTGGGCCTGGAAAGCTTGGCCGACCTTCAGAGAGATGTGATCCGTGCGCTCGATCAGGCGTGAAACCTCCCCGCCGATGCAGCGGATGCGCCGCCGTCGCGGCCAGGACGCCGGAGCCTACGAGGCCCGCACGCGCGACATCCTCGTGCGCGTCTTCCCGGTCTATGCGGCCGAAGAGTCCTCGCCGGATCAGGGCCTCTATCTGTGGTCCTACACGGTCGAGATCGAGAACCATGGGGCCGAGATCGTCACCCTGGTCGCCCGCCGCTGGTCGATCACCGACGCCTTCAACCGCGTCAACGACGTCGAGGGCTCGGGCGTGGTCGGCGAGCAGCCGGAGCTGAAGCCGCGCGAGGCCTTCCGCTACGTCTCCAACTGCCCCCTGCCCACGCCGTCCGGCGCGATGAAGGGCAGCTACCAGATGGTCACCGACCAGGGCGAAATGTTCGAGGTCGAGATCCCCGAGTTCTCCCTGCACCTGCCCGGCGCGGCGGCGAAGCTGAACTAGGCTTCCATCGCCGAAGCCCTATCGCGGTCCTCGAAGGCCGGCGCCCGAAGGGCGCCGGCCTTTCGCGTTCACGCGTCGAACGAGAAACAAACTGACTTAACATCATAGATTGCAATGTGCTGGATTTTCGATTCCTAATGGCGCCGCTTGGGAGGGCGGCGACGCTATTGCGCGGCGTGCGCAGCCTCGCCCGAACCCTCGGGAGTCCGCCATGGCGACCTACACGATCAGGATCTACAACCAGTCTGCGGCTGCTCAGAGCTATGTGATCTTCATGGCGCCGCCAGCGGTGGCGTCCACGGGCGGGGCGACACCAGTCTTCGCCAACGCCTGGGTCACCTTCGCCAACCTTACGCCAGGCAGCTGGGACTCAGTCGTCTACACCGAGAATTCCTACGCTTACTGGTCTTCGGTGGACAGGCTGAGCCTGGGCGCCGTGGTGGATTCCGGCGGCGTCATGGCCGTGAACACGGCGACCTGCGATACGGTGACGTTCACCAATACGGGCATGACGGGGTTCAAGTCCCTTACGAGCCCTGGCCAGGCGAGCAACGGTTCGTTCTCGATCGTCGCCGGGACCGATTTCACGCCGCTGAACGGCTTCGTCTTCGGTTTGGCTCAACCGGACGGCTCGCCGATCCCCGCGCCCGTCGCCACCTTCTCGGCCCTTCCGAACGAGACCTACAACGTCACGCCCGTCATCAAGTTCTACGTCACCGACGGGGCCTACGCCGCCGGCGAGGTGATCGACGTGGCTCAGGTTTCGAATAGCGCCGCCGTCGACTTCACCGGCACGCCCTACAGCACCGCGACCGTGCTTCAGCACGCCGACGGAAGCTTCGCGGTGAGCTACAGCTGACACCCGCATGAAGCAGCGGCCCGACAAGAGCCCGCCCGCGATCACCATCCGCAGCGACATGAGTTATGAAGAAGCGCACACCTTGAGGGAGGTACGACGTGGCCACCTACACCATTAAGATTCTCAATCAGTCAGGAGCCATGAAGTCGTACGTGGCGTTCCTGCAGCCGCCCGACATCGAGGACCGGGGCGTATTACAGCAAGTCTATGAGAACGCCTGGGCGAGCGTCGATAGACTCACACATGGCTCCTTTGACACGGTGACCTATACCGAAGGCGCCTATGCCTATCAGATCCAGCAAACCGAACCTCTGGACCAAGGCGCGATACCGGAGCCCCGCGACGTGACCGCTGGGGATTCCAGCAGCAACGACACGCTAGCCTTCGCTGGCGCCGGCGAGCCAGCCTTCGTCGGCATGAGCAGTCCCGGTCAACCGCAGAACGGATCTTTCTCGATCGGGTCAAACACCAACTTCACGCCGGCGAGCAACTTTGTCTTCGGCTCGGCCAGCGAGAACGGCAGCAGCATCCCCTCGCCCATAAAGGCCTCCGCGGGCCTGCCAGACGAGCAATACACCATCACGCCCATCGTGAAATTCTACGTCGCCGACAGCGCCGATGCGTCTAGCCCTGTCTGCGATGTGGATGCGGCGCCGCCAGCTTACGCAGCGATCGACTTCACCGGCCGCCCGGAGACGACCGCCACCGTGATCCAGGAAGCGAACGGCGCCTACACCGTCGTCTATGAGTGACGACGTCAGGCCCGGCGGCTAAGCCGCCGCCGGCGCGTCCAGCTTGTAGACGCGCGAGCAGTACTCGCAGGTCACGTGGATCTTGCCGTCGGGCTCGACCATGTCGGCGACTTCCTCGGCCGAGAACGAGTCCATCACCACGGCGATGCGCTCGTCCGAGCAGCGGCAGAAGGCCCGCATCGGCTTCTCCTCGAGGAGACGCACGCCGTCCTCGTTGAACAGCCGCCACAGCAGGGTCGGGGTCGTGAGGGTCGGGTCGACCAGCTCGTCCTCGCCCGTGGTCTCGAACAGGGCCTGGACGTGGGTCCAGGCGTCCTGGGTGTCGCCGCGGGACTGATCGCCCGCGATCATCTGGATCAGGATGCCGCCGGCGCGCCACTTGGGCCCTTCGCCGGTGTCGACCTGGCCGACGGCCAGGCGCACGCGGGTCGGGGTCTGTTCCGACTGGGCGAAGTACTGTTCGGCGCACAGGGCCAGGGTCTCGCCCTCGATCGGCGTGACGCCCTGATAGCGATCCATGTCCGCGCCCTGGTCCAGGGTCATGATGAACACGCCGCCCCCCAGCAGGGTCTTGGCGCCCGGACGCGTGAAGCCTTCCGAGAGGGCCGCGACCTCTTCCGGATCGAACCGGCAGTAGCCGCGCAGGCCGCCGCTGGTGTCATAGTCGACCACGACATAGCGCACGGGACCGTCGCCCTGGGCCTGGATGATCAGCCGGCCTTCGAACTTCAGGCTGGAGCCGACCAGGGCCGCCAGCGCGCAGGCCTCGCCCAGCAGGTTGGCGACGGGTTCCGGATAGGCGTGGCGGGTCAGCACCTGGTCGACGGCGTCGCCCAGGCGGACCACGCGGCCGCGCACGGGGAGGCCTTCGATCTGGAATGCGGAAACGACGTCGTCGAGGACGCCTGGAGTGGGGGCGATGTCGGTCATGGGGAGGCTAGATAGGGTCACACGCCAAGAATTGCGAGAGCACCGCCCTACCCGATCGCCCCGAACACCCAGGCCAGCACGGACTTCTGGGCGTGGATGCGGTTCTCCGCCTCGTCCCAGACCAGCGAGCGCGGTCCATCCAGCACGGCGTCGGTGACTTCCTCGCCGCGGTGAGCCGGCAGGCAGTGCAGGAAGACGCCGTCGCCCGCCGCCAGATCCATCAGGGCGTCGTCGACCTGATAGGGCTCCAGCGCGGCTAGACGCTCGTCGTGGTCGGTGTCGCCCATCGAGACCCAGGTGTCGGCCACCACCACGTCGGCGCCGGCGACGGCCGCCTTGACGTCGGTGGTCATGCTGACCTTGCCCTGCAGGCCCTCGGCGCGGGCAAGGTCGTGCAGGTCGGCGTGATAGACCGCCGGACAGGCGATCTTCAGCTCGAAGCCCAGCAGCGGCGCGGCGTGGATGAAGCTGGAGCAGACATTGTTGCCGTCGCCGACCCAGGCGATGGTCTTGCCGGCGATCGGGCCGCGATGCTCCTCGATGGTGAGGATGTCAGCCATGATCTGGCACGGGTGGCTCTTGTCGGTCAGGCCGTTGATCACCGGCACGGTGGCGACCTGGGCGAAGCGCTCGACGTCGGCGTGGCTGTTGGCGCGGATCATCACCGCGTCGACCATGCGTGACAGCACCTTCGCGGTGTCCTCGATGGTCTCGCCCCGGCCCAGCTGCATGTCAGACGAGGTCGAGATGATGGCGCTGCCGCCCAGCTGACGCATGGCCGCGTCGAACGAGAAGCGCGTGCGGGTCGAGTTCTTCTGGAAGATCATCGACAGCACCCGGTCCTTGGCCGGCGCGTCGGCGTCGACCTTGCCCTGCGGCCAGCCCTTGCGGGCGGCCTTGCGGGCGTGGGCGTCGTCCAGCATCAGGCGCAGGGTCGCGCCGTCCAGCTTCCACAGGTCGATGAAGTGCCTAGGTTGGGTCATTGCCGTCCCCCTGCCCGCTCTCCCCGGCGAAAGCCGGGGCCCAGATACATCCGGGAATTCAGCGGGCTTGATCTGGATCCCGGCCTTCGCCGGGAAGAGCGGAAAGAAGTGAGGGTTTAAGCCGACGCCAGTTTGGCGCGCGCGACTTCACAAGCCTTTTCCAGCTTGGAGATCGCCTCGCTGGCTTCCTCGATGGTCAGGTTCAGCGGCGGCAGCAGGCGCACGCAGTTGTCGCCGCCCCCCGCGATCAGCAGGTTCTGATCGCGCGCCAGGACCATGAACTCGCGGTTGTTCGGCACCAGCTTGACGCCGATCAGCAGGCCCTTGCCGCGGATGTCGACGATGACGTCCGGGAAGCGATCCTTCAGGCCGTTCAGCTGCTGGGTGAAGTAGCCGGCGACGGCCTTCACGTTGTCGAGGATCTCGGGCGTATTGATCGTGTCGAAGGCCGCCTTGCCCACGGCCATGGCCAGCGGGTTGCCGCCGAAGGTCGAGCCGTGGACGCCCACGACCATGCCCTTGGCCGCTTCATTCGTGGCCAGGCAGGCGCCGATGGGGAAGCCGCCGCCCAGGGCCTTGGCGATGGCCATGATGTGCGGCTCGCCGCCCGGGGCCCATTCGTAGGCGAACAGCTTGCCGGTCCGGCCCATGCCGCACTGCACTTCGTCATAGATCAGCAGGACGCCATGCTCGTCGCAGAGCTGGCGCAGGCTGACCAGGCAGTGCTCGGGGATGGAGCGCGCGCCGCCCTCGCCCTGCACGGGCTCGACGATGATCGCCGCCGTAGTCGGGTTGGCGATCGCCGCCTTCAGGGCGTCATGGTCGCCGAAGGTCAGCTGGCTGTAGCCCGGCAGGCGGGGGCCGAAGCCCTCCACATAGTTGGGATTGCCCGAGGCGTTGACCGCCGCGTACGAGCGGCCGTGGAACGAGCCGTCGAAGCCGTAGATCTCGGTCCGCTCGGGCTGGCCGTTGGCGGTATGATACTTGCGGGCCGTCTTCAGCGCGCACTCGATCGCCTCGGTGCCCGAGTTGGTGAAGAACACCACGTCGGCGAAGCTATGGGCGCACAGCTTGTCGGCCAGCTCTTCCTGCTCGGGGATGCGATAGATGTTGGAGACGTGCCAGAGCTTCTCGCCCTGGGTCTTCAGCGCCTCGACCAGGACGGGGTGGGCGTGGCCCAGGCCGTCGGTGGCGATGCCGGCCACGCAGTCCAGATATTCGCCGCCGTCCGTCGAGAACAGGCGCGCGCCTCGGCCTCGCTCGAACGCCAGCGGGGCGCGGTTATAGACGCCCATGATGTGGTGCTGCGAGGGGTTGGACGACGTCGCGGTGCTCAAGACCGGCCTCCCAAAAAGGAAAGAAGCCCCCGCGCGTGAGCACGGGGACCGGAAGGCCGCAGGTTGTCGCCGTGGAACGCCGTCCTGTCAATCAAGGGACTGTGAAGGCCGCTGAAAAACCGACGAATTTCCGGATCGTCGGCGGCGGGGCCTCAGCTCTTCAGGCGATAGCCGGTGACGAACAGGCGCCAGCACCACAGGAACATGCCCATGGTCAGCACGCCCATGCTGATCACGCCGATCAGGAGCGAACCGTCGGCATGGCCGATGAAGCCGTAGCGGAAGCCGTCGATCAGGTAGAAGAACGGGTTGAAATGGCTGGCCGAACGGAACGGCTCGGGCAGCTTGTCGACCAGGTAGAAGGTGCCCGACAGGAAGGTCATCGGCATGATCACGAAGTTGGTCACCGCCGCCAGCTGGTCGAACTTCTCAGCCCACAGGCCAGCCAATATGCCGGCCAGGCCCAGGATCAGCGACGCCGTCACGGCGAAATAGGTAATGGCCCAGGGGTGAGCCAGCTGCAGCCCAGCGCCCGGCAGCACCCCGATGACCAGGGCGGTGACCGCCCCGACCACGACACCGCGCGTCGCCGCGCCCAAAGCGAAGCCCAGCACCTGCTCCAGCGCCGACAACGGCGGCGTCAGGAAGTCCGGCGTCAGGCCCATCATCTTCGCCTGGATCAGCGACGAAGAGGAATTGGCGAAGGCGTTGTTCAGGATCGCCATCATGATCAGGCCCGGGGCCACGAAATGGCCGAAGGTCACCCCGCCCACGGCCGGCCGGCTGGCGCCCACGGCGACCACGAAGACCAGCATGTAGAGCAGCGTCGTCACCACCGGCGCGGCCACCGTCTGGGTGCCGACCTTCCAGAACCGGCGGATTTCGCGCTGATACAGCGTGACGAACCCGGACCAATTCCAGCCGTGATAGTCGCGCGGCTGCGGCGGAATGACGCTGTTGGCCATGTCTCTCATACGCTCAACCCGTTGTGTTGTTTGGCCATGTGCGCCCTGGGGCGCCTTTCCGCAAGCTTGGGCTTGCCTGAATCAACATCTTGTTTCTGTGGACAGAGTCGTTACCGCCTATTGTGCGCCTTAACACATTCTTTACGATATCTAGTAGGACGACCGCCGGCGGGGCGGTTTGATCACCAGATATGGGGTGAGGAGCGTGGGGACGCGCTTCACCTCCATCGAAACGGCGGAGACGGGTTATGAGCTGGACCGACGAACGGGTTTCGACCTTGAAGAAGCTCTGGCTGGACGGCCTTTCGGCCAGTCAGATCGCCAAGCAATTGGGCGGCGTAACGCGCAACGCCGTCATCGGCAAGGTGCACCGCCTGGGCCTTTCGGGCCGCGCGGCTCCCTCGCAACCGGCGCGTCCGGCCTTCAAGGCTCCGCGTCCGGCGCGTCCGGCCGCCCAGGCCATGCCATCGGCCCCGCGTCGCGTGACGCCGGTCGAAGCGCCGTCGTCGGTTCCGGCAGTCTCGGCCTCGAACTCGACGCCTCCGTCGCTGCCGGCCTTCCGCCATGAAGAGCCGGGCTCGGCCACCGTGCTGACCCTGGGCGCGCACATGTGCAAGTGGCCGATCGGCGATCCTTCGACGGACGGCTTCACCTTCTGCGGCCGCCGCTCGTCGGAAGGCCCCTACTGCGTCGAGCACGCCCGTGTGGCCTACCAGCCGCAGCAGACCAAGAAGAAGGGCGGCGCCACCGAGCTCGCCCGTTCGCTTCGCCGCTACATCTAAGAAGAATAATAGTCTCTCAGGCGGCGGATCCCGGACGGTCGAAAAGACCGTCCGGGATTTTCCATTTCTGGGGGACGTTCTAGATAGAGCGGATGACGGACCTCGCGCCGAACGATTCCAACGCCCCGCCCTATTCGGTCTCCGAGCTGGCCTTCGCCCTGAAGCGGACGCTGGAGGACCGGTACGGCTTCGTGCGGCTGCGGGGTGAGTTGTCGAAGGTCACCCACCACGGCAATGGCCACGTCTACCTGACCATCAAGGACGACAAGTCCGCGATCGACGGCGTGGTCTGGAAGGGCAATGTCCGGGGCCTGGGCGTGCGGCCCGAGCATGGCCTCGAGGTCATCGTCACCGGCAAGATCACCACCTATCCGGCCGGCTCGCGCTACCAGATCGTCATCGACAGCATGGAGGCCGCCGGCGTCGGCGCGCTTCTCGCGCAACTCGAGCGGCTGAAGGCCAAGCTGGCCGCCGAGAGTCTGTTCGCGCCGGAGCGCAAGAAGCCCCTGCCCTCGATGCCGACCGTCGTCGGCGTCATCACCAGCCCGACCGGCGCGGTGATCCGCGATATCCTGCACCGCATCCGCGACCGCTGGCCGTGCCAGGTGCTGGTCTGGCCGTGCGTCGTCCAGGGCGACGCCGCCGCCGGCCAGGTCAGCGCGGCCATTCGCGGCTTCAACGCCATCGCGCCCGGCGGTCCCGTGCCGCGCCCCGACATCCTGATCGTCGCCCGTGGCGGCGGTTCGGTGGAGGACCTCTGGGCGTTCAACGACGAAGGCCTGGCCCGCACGGTCGCCGAGGGGACCATCCCCCTGATCTCGGCCGTCGGCCACGAGACCGACACCACCCTGATCGACTTCGTCTCCGACCGCCGCGCGCCCACGCCGACCGCCGCCGCCGAGATGGCGACGCCGGTGCTGGCCGAGCTGCGCGCGCTGATCTCGGATCTGGACCGCCGCCTGAACCGATCGGGCGCGCGCCTGATCGAGGACCGTCGCACGCGCCTGGTCAGCGCCGCGCGTGGCCTGCCCCGTCCGGACGACATCCTGGCCCTGGCCCAGCAGCGGTTCGACATCGCGTCGGGACGCCTGGACGCGGCTCTGCACCGCAACACCACCGTCCACGCCCAGGAACTGCTGAAGGTCACCGCGCGCCTGACGCCGGACGCCCTGCGCCGCCAGCATGCGACCAAGGCCGAGCGCGTGACCGACCTTGGCCGCCGCCTGGACCTTGCCGCCCGCCGCGCGCCCGACCGCGTCGCTCAGCACGCCCGCCTCCCCGCCCTCTGGCATCGCCTGAACGCGGCGGGGGAACGTCGCCTGCAGCGCGATGTCGACCGCTTGTCCGGCCTGGAAAAGCTGCGCCAGTCGCTGAACCCCGAACGCCCGCTGGAGCTGGGCTTCGCCCTGGTCCGCAAGGGCGACGGAACGCTGGCCCGCTCGGCGGCCGACCTTGTCTCCGGCGAACGCGTGAACCTGAAGTTCAAGAGCGGCGACCGCGACGCAGTGATCGACGGCGAAGGCGGATTTGTCCCGCCGCCCACGCCCGCAGCCGCGCCCGCGACGAAGCCTCGCCCCAAGCCGGCAGCGCCGCCGATCGATCAAGGCGATCTGTTCTGAAGCCCCGGTTTGGCGTAGAGTAAAAGCCATGAACGCTTTCGATCGTGATCTCGGTAAGTCCGACGGCCTCGCCGTCCTGCACTATGGCGACGGCGAGTTCGCCGTGCTCAGCCCCGGCCGCTTCGTGCTGTGCGCCATCACCAACAAGCAGATCCCGCTGGAGGCTCTGCGCTACTGGAGCCCCGAGCACCAGGAAGCCTATGCCGGTCCCGCCGAAGCTCTGAAGCGTTGGCAGGCGGCCTGAGCCGCCGCGCGGTCCTGGCCGCGCTGCCGCTTTCCGCCGCTCTGACGACGACGGCCCGCGCCGCCGCGCCGGGCCTGTCGATGACGGGCAAGTTCATCCAAGGCGGCTACGCCGTGGGGCGCACAACGCCGCGCGCGCTGATCGATATCGACGGCCTGGCGCAGACCACCGCCTCGGCCAATGGTTGGTTCGTGATCGGCTTCGACCGCGACGCGCCGCCGATCAGCAAACTGACAGTCACCACGCCCGACGGTTCGGCTACGGACGAGCGCGCCATCGCGGTCGGCGATTTCGACATCCAGCGCATCGACGGCCTGCCGCCCGAGCAGGTCACGCCGACTGACCCGGTGCTGCTGGAGCGGATCACCGCCGAGAACCTCCGCAAGGTCGCCGGCTTCGCCAGCCAGGCCGACCTGGAGGGATTCCGCGACGGCTTCATCCTTCCGGTCGTCGGGGCGAGGCGCTCGGCCCGCTTCGGCGGCCAGCGGATACTCAATGGCGAGCCCAAGCGTCCCCATTATGGGGTTGATCTGGCGACACCCGTCGGCACGCCGGTGCGCGCGCCGGCCGGCGGTCTGGTGTGCTTCGCCGAGACCGGATTGCACTATGAGGGCGGTCTCGTCCTGGTCGATCACGGCCAGGGCCTGGTCACCGCCTATCTTCATCTGTCGAAAATCCTTGTCCCGACGGGCGCTTACGTCACTCAGGGCCAGCTGATCGCCGAGACGGGCAAGGAAGGCCGCGCGACCGGACCGCATCTATGCTGGCGCATGAAATGGCGCGGGCGCAATCTGGACCCGTCCCTGCTGGTCGGCGCGGGTCCCTTCCGTGCTTAAAATCTTACAATTCGCCTCTGGCGCGATTTTCATTCATTCGCTAGCTATGCCGCCGCTATTGGGACGGGCGGTCGCTTGTGGGAGCAGCCCGCGTTCTGGTGTTTCCGCGAGATTTTTAAGGAGGCGGCTCCCGCATGTCGGCGGCGTTGGAAAAGCTGCGCTTTTTGCTGGTGGACGACAACCAGCACATCCGGTCGATCGTCTCGGCGATCCTGAAAGGCGTGGGCGTTCGCCACATTCGTGAAGCCATGGACGGGGCCGAGGGCCTGCAGATCCTGCGCGACTGGCAGACGGACATCGCGATCGTCGACTTCAAGATGAGCCCGCTGGACGGCGTGCAGTTCACCCAGTTGGTCCGCAACTCGCCCGACAGCGTCGACCCGTTCCTGCCGATCATCATGCTGACCGGTTTCGCCGAGCGTCACCGCGTGTTCGAAGCGCGCGACGCCGGCGTGACCGAGGTCGTGGTCAAACCGGTGACGGCCCGGTCGTTGCTGGATCGGATCAACACGGTGATCTTCCACCCGCGGCCATTCATTCGATCATCGGACTATTTTGGCCCCTGCCGCCGTCGCCGCGTCGACCCGCATCACCACGGCCCCTTCCGCCGCTCCGGCGAGAAGGACGCGACCGCGGACACGCTGGAAATCTAGGCGCCCGACTCTAAGCCTGGGCAGCCGCGCGCTCGCGCTCGGCCAGCGCCGCATAGACCTCGTTCGGCCAGCGACGGTGGACCCAGAACCACTCCGCCGGCCGCTCGCGAATGCGCTCTTCCATGAAGGCGTTGATCATCCGCACCCCCGCCTCGATGTCGGCCGTGCGATTGCCGGTGCTGGGCGGGACGATCGGGTCGTGCACCACCGCCCGGAACCGCGCGCCCTTCAGGCGCTGAACAGACATCGGCTGCAGCACCGTGCCAAAACGGATCGCCATCCGCGTCGGCGCCGGCGCGGTGCGGGCGTCGTGGCCGAAGAACGGGGCCGCCACGCCGCTGTTGAACTTCTGATCGTTCATCAGGGCGACCGATCGGCCCTCCATCATGCCCTTCAGCAGCTCACGCGATCCATCGCCGCCCTTGGGCGCGAACAGGCGAACGCCATAGCGGAAGCGACTGTCGCGGATGCGTTTGTCGACATAGGGGTTGTTGGCCGCGCGATAGGTCATCTCGCAGATCACGCCGCTGTCGACGATGGCCGCGGGCATCACCTCCCAGTTCGACAGGTGCCCCGAGACGAACACCACCGGGACCTTCTGCTCGGCGATCTGCGCCAGGCGCTCGGCATTGACCACCTCGACCCGCCCGGTAGACGGCAGGATCTTGTCCATCAAGGGAAACTCAGCGAACGAGCGGCCCAGGCCCTCCCACTGCTCGTCCAGGATCCGCGCGTGCCAGGCGGCGTCCTTGTCCGGGAAGGCGAGCTTCAGGTTCCGGGTCGCGACCTTGTGGGCCCCGCTCATGGGTCCGAACGTGCGACCCAGCCAGCCGCCGAAATCCGAAGCGCGATCCACGCCCATCAGGCGCACGACGCCGATAAAGAGGTCGAAGCCCAGGGCTTCCAACCGCCATAGAAGGTCCTGCACCCAGGGCTGACGCTTATCCGACATGGGTTCTTCTTAGGCTCGCGGACACGCCTCATGCAACGTCGCCTCGCCCGGCACGCGACTTGCGACCGTCAACCCAGACCGTTCCGTTTCGGGACGGGTTGGGAAGAGCTAGTGGGGACTGCTTCCATGGGAAACGACATTGATACGCACCTGGGCAAGCGCCTGCGTCGCCGCCGCCGTCTGCTGGGCCTGACCCAGCAACAACTGGCCGGCGCCGTCGGCGTGCGTTTCCAGCAGATTCAGAAATATGAGTGCGGCGCCAACCGCATCTCCGCCGCGCGTCTGTGGCAACTGTCCGAGGCCCTGGAAGTGCCGGTCGGCTACTTCTACGACGGCCTGTCGGACGTTCGCCGCGAGAGCGCTGGCGAGGCGGCGGAAGGCGGCGAGATGTTCGCCCGCAAGGAGACGCTGGACCTGATCCGCGCCTACTACCTGCTGGGCGAGCGTCCGCGCCGTCGCCTGCTGGACCTGGCCAAGTCGCTGAACGGCGGCGCTCACGAGCACGCCGACGCGTAAGTCATTGGTAGCGTACCTGCGGCGGGGGCGTTAAACCCCGCCCATGACGCTTTCCGCTGAACGGCTCGCGGCGCTCGACGCCTTCACCATCGATCTGAACCGCGCGTCCGCGGACGCGATCTTGCCGTTGTTCCGGGCCGATCATGGCCTCGAGGACAAGGGGGCCGGCAAGAACCTTCCGCGCGACTCCCACGCGGCGTTCGACCCCGTGACCGAGGCCGACCGCGGCGCGGAAGCGGCGATTCGCAAGCTGATCGGCGAACATTTCCCCGAGCACGGCGTGATCGGCGAGGAATATGGCGAGGACCGCCCGGACGCCGAGTTCGTCTGGGTGCTGGACCCGATCGACGGCACCCGCGCCTTCATCTCCGGCCTGCCGCTGTGGACCACCCTGATCGGCCTGCGCCATCAGGGCAGCCCCTTGCTGGGCTCGATCGGCCAACCCTATGTCGGCGAAATCTTCATTGGCCACGCGGGCGGCTCACGCCTGCTGGCGCGCGGCCAGGAGACGCCGATCCGGGTCCGCGAATGCGCCGACCTGACTGACGCCGTCATCGCCACCACCGATCCCGACGCCTGCTTCGACGGGGCCGAGCGCGGCGCCTGGCTGCAAGTGCGTGCGGCTTCCAAGCTGGCCCGCCTGGGCTGCGACGCCTATGCCTACGCCATGGTCGCCATGGGCAAGATGGACATGGTCATCGAGGCGGGCCTGAAGTCCTGGGACATCGAGGCCGCCATCCCCGTGATCGAAGGCGCCGGCGGCATCGTCACCAACTGGCGCGGCGAGCCCGTCGGCCCGAACGGCGGCCAGATGGTGATCTCCGGCGACCGCCGCCCGCTGGACGAGGCCTTGGTCAGTCTGAAGCGTTCGGCGAAGTAAGCGGCTCGCGCGGAGCGACCGGATCCACCGTCTCGTCGAAGGCCTTCCAGAACACCGCCCGGCGGCCGTCGGTTTCGACCAGGATCTCGTGGAACGCGCCCGGGACCTCGACATAGCGGCCCTTGGGGATGCGGGCGGCGATCGATTCCGCGTCCGAATTCAGCACGCGGTTGTCCAGTTCGGCCCCGACGATGGTCACGGGCATCTGGATCTTCTCGACGCCCTTGCTGCGCCGCAGCCAGGCGCAGGCCGAGATGGCGAAGTCGGCCCAGCCCCAGGTCATGCCGCCCAGGGCGATCTGCGGATCGGCCCTCAGCTGGGCTTGGTAGCGGTCGTAGCGCGTCTCGTCATGGGTCAGGCCGTCGCCCTGGAAGGTCTGGGTCAGGGGATCGTAGGCGGCCGACACATAGTCGCCAGCCAGGCCGACCCGCGACATCGTCCAGGCCAGAGGCTTGGCCAGCCAGGGCGGCACGCCGGCCGTGTTCAGGCCCAGCATCGGCGCGGACAGCACGGCGGCGGCGAAGCGCGTCTCGCCATGGGCCAGGGCCAGCATGGTCAGGCAGCCGCCCATCGAGTGCGACACCGCGATCCACGGCTTGGGCATGCGCGCCTCGAAGGTGTCGAGCAGCGTCTTGTAGTCGGAAATGAAGGTCTTGAAGCCCTGGGCATGGCCCTTGAGGCGGTCCGGGAGGCCCCGGGCCGACAGCCCCTGCCCTCGCCAGTCATGCAGCAGCACGGCGAAGCCGCGGCCCAGGAGGTCTTCGACGACCTCGAAATATTTCTCGATCGGCTCGCTGCGTCCGGGGCTGAGCACCACCGAACCCCGCGCGGGTCCTTGCGGGAAAAACGTCGCGGCGCGGAGGGTCGCCCCATCCGCGCCGCGAAACCATTCGGCTTTACCGCTGTCGGGAACCGGCGCCTCGGAAATCGAGACCAGACGCGCCAGTTCTTCCGTCATCGCGGCCCGAAGGCTGTCTCGGTCCGAATGGACCGAAACAGCCTTCAGTTTGTCAGCTTGACGCATTTTCTCGCGAGAAAATGCGTTAGCGCATCTTGGCGAACAGAGCGCCCATCTTGGGCTGCAGGGCCATGGCCGTGCCCATGTCCGACAGCTTCAGCTTGCCGGTCATGACCGCCATGGTCGGGTCCAGCGAGCCGGCGCCGATGGCCAGCAGGTCGTCCAGGCTGAGCGTCATGGTCAGGTCGGCCGGCTTGTCTTCGTTGGTCACCGCGCCACCATCGATATGGATGACGCCGGTGTCTTTCAGGTCGAACTTGAGGCTCTTGCCGAGACCGCTGTCGTCGCCGACGGCGCCCTTGATGCGATCGGTGATTTCCTGAAGCGTGGCCATGAGCGCGATCTCCCTCTGCGCGAAAAAAGTGTGGCGGATAGCTAGACCGGGCCGTCTGGTTAAGTAAACACCGTTCAGACGACCCTGGGCCTTATTTCTTCCCGTCGTAGAACCCGACCTTAGTTGGGGTTTTTGTCAACTTTACCCGTACGGCGCCCTGATGATCGGCCGGACGGAAAAACGGGACATCCTTGGCTTCCGGAAGCGGCGCGGTGTGGCCGTCAGCGAAGACGATTGTTCCGCCCTCCGCTTTCGGAAAAACGATCCCGGTCATCTTCGGGGCCATGAACGACATAGGGCCGGCGGCCTTGCCGATGACGGTGTTGGCTTCGTTGACGGTCGCGGTCAGTTCGCGCGCGTCGTATTCCGCCGCAGGCTTCAGCTGTGTGCCGAAATTCATCGCCGTACCCAGCTTCATGTCGGCCGGCACGTCCAGAATGAGGGTCGCATCGCCCTGGAGCTGGGCCAAGGTCGGCAGACGGTCGAAATAGCCTTCCGCATTGATCGGAAGCGGCGTGCGCGCGCCGCTCTTCTCGACAAGAGTCGCCTTCAGGTTTGGCATCATCTGGCCGTCTTGGCGGATAGCGTAAGAGAGCTTCACCCGGGAGCGCTCCGTCGGCGGCACCTTCAGGAACTTGTCCAGGAACGGAAAGACCTTGTCGGCCGGGGCGGTCTTTTCGGCCAAGGCGGGCGTAGCGGCGGCCGCGAGGGCGGCGGCGAGGATCAGAGCGCGTTTCATTTGGGCTTCACGAACTTGAGGGTCATGCGGTCGCTTTCACCGATCGCGTCATATTTGGAATGGTCAAAGCCCGACTCGGACGGCTCGCCGCGCGGGGCCGACAGCCGCGTCGGCGGCAGGGTCCAGACGCCGAACGGGTGGTCCTTGCTGTCCTTGGGATTGGCGTTGATCTCGCTGGTTCCGGCCAGGACAAAGCCGGCCTCCTTGGCCAGCTGGATCACGTAGTCCTGCTGCACATAGCCATCGGCGGCCAGCACGTCCTGCACCCTGCCCGGCTGGCCCCGGTGCTCCTCGACGCCCAGGATCCCGCCCGGCTTCAGGGCCGCCAAGGCGTCCTTGAAGGCCTTCTCGGCGATGCCGCCGGCCATCCAGTTGTGCAGATTGCGCAGGAACAGCACGAGGTCGGCCGTTCCCGCCGGCGCCACCGGGCCGCTGGTCGGGCCGAAGGCGGTGAAGATCACCTCGCCGTAGATCTTCTTCTTTTCAGACAGCTTGCGACGGTAGGCCTCGACGATCTCCGCCGCGGCCGGCTCCGACGGGTCGTCGGTCTGCAGCTCGGCTTCGTAGAGCTTGCCGTGGGTGTCGGCCAGGAACGGACCCAGGATGTCGGTGTACCAGCCGGCGCCGGGCCAGAACTCGACAACCGTCTGACCGGGCTTCAGGTCCCAGAACTTCAAGGTCTCGACCGGATGGCGCCAGAAGTCGCGGGCGCGGTCGGCGGGCGGACGCCAGTCGCCGGCCACGACCGTCTCGATGGTCGCCGGCCCGGCCGGGGCTGCTATGGCCTCGGTCTTGGCGGGGTCGTTTTTCTTGCCGCAGGCCGAGAGCCCTAGCGCGCCGACGCTCGCCAGGACTCCTCGCCGCGACCAATACTGAGCTGGAAGCATCATTCCCCCGTAATGCAGCCAACCTGCGGGCCGACCTTGACCAAAGTCAGGCAGGGCAAACCTAGGCTGGCTTACGGAAGCGCAAGGTCATGCGGTCGCTTTCGCCGATCGCGTCGTACTTCGTGCGATCGAAGTTCGGATTGGCCGGCTGGCCGCCCGGCGCGGTGCGCTTGACGGGCGGCAGGGTCCAGACGCCGAAGGGGTGGTCCTTGGTGTCCTTGGGGTTGGCGTTGATCTCGGACTTGGCGTCCAGCTTGAAGCCGGCTTTCTCGGCCAGGGCGACCACGGTGGCGGTGTTCAGGTAACCGTCGGCGCCGGCGTCCTTTTCCGAGCGCGGGTCGGCGCGGTGATCCTCGACCGCCAGCACGCCGCCGGGCTTCAGAACGGCGAAGAAGTCGGCGAACACCTTGTCGGCCATGCCCGGCGCCTGGGTCCAGTTGTGGACGTTGCGGGCCGTCAGCACGATGTCGGCCGAGCCGGGCGCGCCAAGCGGACCCGAAGCAGCGCCGAAGTTGACGAACTGCGGCTTGCCGTATTTGGCCGCGTCGGCGAACCGAGCCTCGAAGTCGGCGCGGCCCTTCTTGGCCCCTTCCGAGATCTTGGGGTTCGACAGATCGGCGACACCAGCGACATAGGTCCCGCCCGTAGCCTTGGCGTAGGGGGCCAGGATCTCGGTCCAGTAGCCGCCGCCGGGCGAGATCTCGATGATCGTCTGCTTGGGCTTCACGCCCCAGAAGGTCAGGCTGTCATACGGATGGCGCGCGCCGTCGCGGGCGACATCGCCGGCGGGACGGTTCGGCGAGGCGACGGCGGCTTTCAGCGCCGCGTCGGGCGCGGCCAGGGCGGCGGGCGCGACCAGGGCGAAGGCGGCGGCGAGCAGGAGAGCGTGGCGACGAAGCGGCATGGGGGACGTGTCCTTCGGCGGATGGGCGGAATTGGAGCGCGACCTTAGCGGGGGCTGACGGCGCGTCAAACGATTCACGTTCGATGAGTTTGGCGCCCCTTGAACCGGAAAATCCGCTCACCAACTACTTTCACGAAGGCGCTGGACACCCGGGCCTTCCGGACCACCTGGCGACGCCGATTTCGGGTCGCCGACGGGACGAACATCAAAGACCTTGCTTGATAAGAAGGATCTGACCCTATGCGTACGATCGACCTTTCGCCCCTGTACCGCTCGCTCGTCGGCTTTGACCGCCTCGCCGACCAGTTGGACGCCGCCGCCCGCACCGAAGCGGCCTCGGGCTATCCCCCCTACAATATCGAACGCACCGGCGAAAACGACTACCGCATCGAGATCGCGGTGGCCGGCTTCAAGCCGGATGAGCTGACCGTCGAGGTGAAGGAAAACCTGCTGACCGTCACCGGTCGCAAGGCCGCCAACGATGGCGACGCCAAGCAGTACCTCCATCGCGGCCTGGCGGAGCGCAATTTCGAGCGCAAGTTCCAGCTGACCGACTACCTGATCGTGGGCGACGCCGACCTGTCGAACGGCCTGCTGTCGATCGCGCTGAAGCGTGAGCTGCCCGAAGCGCTGAAGCCCCGCACGGTGGAGATCAAGTCGAGCGCCGCTTCGACCCTGATCGAAGGCGAAAAGGCCGCTTAACCCGCGCGCCTCTCCTTAGTCTCCCCTGATCCCCTCTGAACTTGGGCGGCGCAGCGATGCGCCGCCTTTTTCAGATCTGGGCCCGGTTAGGGCAGTGAAAAATCCAGGCCCTGGACCTGGTTCAAGTCCACATCGCGGAAACTGGCCTTGGCCACCCGCGCGCCCGTGAAGTCCGAGCCGCGCAGGTCGGCGCCGTCGAAGACGGCTTCGCTGAGATCGGCGGTCTGGACCATGGCGTAGCGCATGCGCGCGCCCTGCAGATTGGACGGGGTCTGGCGGTCGGGTCCCAGCGGCAGCGGCGACAGGAAGACCTGCCGCAGGTCGGCCTTGGTCAGGTTGGCGCCGGTCAGCTTGGCGCCGCGCAGGTCCGCGCCGCGCAGGTTGGCCGCGCGCAGGTCGGCGTTCTGCAGGTTGGCGCCCTGCAACTGGGCGCCGGAGAGATCCAAGCCGACCATGCAGGCGCCCTTGGCGCTCATGGCCGTCAGGCGCAGGCCCTTCAGCCTGTCGCCCAGCGGTCGCAGGTCCTCGCCGTCGAGGCGGGCGGCAGCGCCCTCCTTGCCGCCGGTCTGGCACCACCGTTGATTATCCAGGCAACGCCGATAGAGCTCCTGGGCCTTGTCGATCGCCTCGCGGGTCACCGTAACCACGGCGCCGGCCATGCTGGCGCCGCTGATGCGGGCCGTGGAGGTGTCGACCCCCGCCATCACCGCGCCCGACAGGTTCGCGCCTTCCAGGTTGCAGCCCTTGACGTCGGCCCCGTCCAGCATGGCCCCGACCAGATTGGCTTCCTTCAGGTTCGCGCCCGCCAGCTTGGCGCCCCTCAGCGAGCAATCGCTGAAATCGGCCTTGAACGCCGAGACGCCCTCGAACTGCGAGCCGTCCAGGGTGGCGCCCGAGAAGTTTACCTCGTCCACTTCGCCCTGACGGGTTTCGTGGCGCATGGTTTCGAGGCCCTTGCGGGGGTGCGGAATGGCGATCTGGCCTTCGCGAAAGTCGGCCTGGGTCAGGTCGGCCTGGGCGAGGTTCGCGCCGCGCAGGCAGGCGCCGCGCAGATCCGCGCGGACCAGCGAGGCCTGTCGCATGTCGCTTTTCCGCAGGTCGCAGCCGAACAGGCTCGCGCGATCCAGCTTGGTGCGGACCATGCGGCAATTCTCGAGGACCGAAGCGGTCAGGTCCGCGTCAATCAGATTTCGGAACGACAGATCTAGGCCCGACAGCTGCATGAAGCGTAGGGAGGCGCGTTTGCCACCCTGCTTGCCGGTAACGAATTTCTCGTGCGCCGTTACGATCATGTCGAGCTCGGCTTGGCTCAGGCGGCGACGCCCGGCCACGCTTTGCGCGGCGTTCATAACGTTGTTTCCCCGTTAGGTTCTTTTCTGAGCTACGCGCACTCTAGCGACGAGGGACGAGCGAACGGTTAACCCTGCGTCCGTTTGTCGCGATATTTTCTCAAATAACATCGTCCAGGCCGCGCGCCGCCTGGCGGATCGCGCCGGTCAGGTCCACGTCCTTGAGCTGGGCCCCGGTGAAGTTGGCGCGCGACACGTCCGCGCCGGCCATTCTGGCCTGGCGAAGGTCGGCGCGCGCCAGGTCGGCATTGGCAAGGATCGCGCCCGTCAGGTCCACCGGCAGCACGCGGTCGGCGGCGATCAGCAGCGGGCCCAACTGGGCGTCGCGCAGGTCCGAACCCGTCAACTTGGCGCCTTTCAGCCGTGCGCCGCGCAGGTCGGCGCGGCGCAGGTTGCAGGCTCGCAGATCGGCGCCGTCCAGCTGCGCGCCCTGCATCTGCACGCCCTCCATGTCGAGGCCGTAGAGAACCGCGCCCTTGGCTGACAGGGCCGTCAGGTTGTAGCCGCGGATCGAGCGCAGGTTCCGCAGGTCCGCCCTGTCGAACACGGACGGCTTGCCCTCGGCGCCGCCGGTATCGATCCAGCGCGCATGGTCGGCGATCATCTGCTCGTACGGCAGGTCCGAGACGCTGGTGCCCGACGGCTTGTCGGTCAAAGCGCCTTCCAGGTTGGTGTCGCTGATGTTCCACGACATGGTCTTGGCGCCGACCAGGACGGTGTTGCGCAGGTCGGCCCCGGTCAGGTTGGCGCCCGAAAGGTCGGCGCCGGCCAGATTGGCCCCGTTGAAATTGGCCTGCTTGAGGTTGGCGCGGACCAGCTTGGCGTCCTTGAGGATCGCGTCGCTGAAGTCGGCCTTGGTGGCGACGATGCCCGACAGGCGTGAGCGTTCGAGGTTGGCGCCCGAGAGATTCGCACCGGTGGCGTAGGCCTCGCGCTGGGTCAGTTCGATGACGCGGTAGCCTTCCTTGCGGTCGGCGGCGGCGATCGTGCCTTCGCGCAGATCGGCCTCGAACATGTCGGCGCCGGTCAGGTTGGCGCCGCGCAGGCTGGAGCCGCGCAGGTCGGCGCGACGCATCGAGGCGTCCGTCAGGTCCGCCCCCTGCATGTCCGCGCCGTAGAGATTGGCGTTGTCCAGCTTGGTCTTGCGCAGGTCGCAGCCGACCATCATGGCGCCGGTGAAGTCGGCGTCGCACAGATTGCGGCCGGTCACCGACAGGCCCGACAGGTCGCAGAAGGCGAACACGGCGCGCGCCCCGCCAAGGCGGGCCGACCACAGGCGATCGTGCTTGGCGCAGATGACGTCTACGTCATGCTGCGTCAGGCGCTTGTATTCCTGTGCTGCTGCGGCGGCGCTCATGTCTGGCATGGAATCCCGAGTATGGGAGTAACCATGCGCAGACCAAAATTAACGTCGTGTTTCCAACAGCTTCCGATGAAGTTTGGAGTCGCTTAGCCGACGCTGGGCAGAGCCTCGGCGCGGCCTTCGTCCAGGTAGCGCGCGCTGGTCGGCGTCAACTGCGCGTCCAGCTCGATGACCAACGGGTTGCCGGTGGGGATCTCGACGCCGACGATCTTGTCGTCCGGCACGTTGAACAGGTGCTTGACGATGGCGCGCAGCGAGTTGCCGTGGGCGGCGATCAGGATGGTCTCGCCCGCCTTCAGGTGCGGGGCGATGTCGCTTTCCCAGTAGGGCAGAACGCGAACCAGGGTGGTCGCCAGGCTTTCGGTCGAGGGCAGGTCGGCGCCCTTGTAGCGGCGGTCCTTGCTGAAGTCGTACTCGCCGCCTGGGGCCAGTTCCGGCGGCGGGATGTCGTAGGAGCGGCGCCAGATGGTGACCTGCTCAACGCCGTGCTTCTCGGCCGTCTCGGCCTTGTTCAGGCCCGTGAGACCGCCGTAGTGGCGCTCGTTCAGGCGCCAGTCCTTGGTTACCGGCACGAAGCTCTGCTGGGCGGCGTCCAAGGCGAGGTTGCCCGTGCGGATGGCGCGGGTCTGAACCGAGGTGAAGGCGTGGTCGATCTGGATGCCGGCGGCCTTGATCAGTTCGCCGCCCTTCCTGGCCTGGGCCTCGCCCTCGGCGGTCAGGTCGACGTCGACCCAGCCCGTGAAGCGGTTTTCCAGATTCCACTGGCTCTGGCCATGGCGGAGCAGGACGAGGGTCGGCATCGGGCGGCTTCCTTCGCGGATCGGGAGGTATGGGGCGCGGGCTAAGGCCCCAAGCCCGCGGGGTCAAGCACCGAGCATAGCGCGATCCGACCGCACGGCCCCTCTTCCCCCTCCCCCAAGCCGCGCCGCATGCTATAGGCGGGCCATGCCTGATCGCTTTTTCATGCCGCTGATGGGACTGGTCGCCGCCGCGCTGATCGCCCTGTCCCTCGCCTGGCCGCAAGGCCAGGGCGACCGCTCCTGGGGCCCCTTCGGCCACACGCCGGTGCAGCAGACGCCTGAGATGAAGGCCCGGATCCAAAAGGAGAAGGACGCCGCGATCCGTCGCGACCAAGCCGCCAAGAAGGCCGTCGAGGCCGTGGGTCAGATGCCGACTCAGGCTCCGCCCCCCGCGACGCCCCAGACCTCGCCACAGACCTCGCCCCCGCAATGAGCGCTTTCGACGCCATCGTGGTCGGCCGCCGCGTGCTGAACGCCGAGGCCGAGGCGCTCAACACCCTGGCCGGGTCGCTGGGCGAAACTTTCGTCCGGGCTGTCGAGACCGTGTTCAACGCCAAGGGGCGGGTCGTCTGCACCGGCATGGGCAAGTCCGGCCACGTGGCCCGCAAGATCGCCGCCACCCTGGCCTCGACCGGGACCTCGGCCATGTTCGTCCATCCCGCCGAGGCCTCGCACGGCGACCTGGGCATGATCGGGTCCGACGACGTTGTCCTGGCGCTGTCCAAGTCCGGCGAAGCGCGGGAGCTGTCCGATCTTATCGCCTACGCCAAGCGGTTCTCGATCCCGCTGATCGCCATGACCGCCTTCGAAGGCAGCCAGCTTGGGCGCGGAGGCGACATCGTCCTGCTGTTGCCCGACGCGCCGGAGGCGACGGCCGAGGTCAATGCGCCGACCACGTCCACGACCCTGCAGATCGCCCTGGGCGACGCCCTGGCGGTGGCCCTGCTGGAACGACGGGGCTTCACCGCCAGCGACTTCCGCGTCTTCCACCCGGGCGGCAAGCTTGGGGCCATGCTGCGCACAGTCGCCGACCTGATGCACGGGCAGGACGAACTGCCGCTGATCGGCGCCGACGCGCCCATGCCCGACGCCCTCCTGGTGATGAGCGAGAAGCGTTTCGGCGCGGTCGGCGTCGTCGACGGCGCGGGCCTGCTGACCGGCCTGATCACTGACGGCGACCTGCGCCGCCACATGGACGGCCTTCTTCAGCACACGGCTGGTCAGGTCATGACCCAGCATCCGCTGACCATCGCCCCCGGCGCCCTGGCCGCCGAGGCGCTGAAGGTCATGAATGAGCGCCGCATCACCGTGCTGTTCGTCGTCGATGCGGGACGCCCGGTCGGCGTGCTGCATGTTCACGACCTGCTCCGCGCTGGCGTAATCTAGGTCACATTCGACTTTATCGAACTTTGTCATGTGAACGCGCTAGTCGCCCGGCCTCCGGGCGGCTACAGCCACCACACCTAAACTGAAGCGAGCTTTCGATGTTCTCCGCGCCCCGCGCCGACCTCGTCCCGAATACCGCCGCCTATGAGAACGAACCGCTGGTCAAGGCGACCGGCTTTCGCGAGTACGACGCGCGCTGGCTGTTCGGGCCCGAGATCAACCTGCTGGGCGTCCAGGCGCTGGGCCTGGGCCTGGGGACCTATATCCACGAGCTGGGCCAGTCGAAGATCGTGGTCGGCCACGACTTCCGTTCCTATTCGACCTCGATCAAGAACGCCCTGATGCTGGGCCTGATCAGCGCCGGCTGCGAGGTGCACGACATCGGTCTGGCCTTGTCGCCGACCGCCTATTTCGCCCAGTTCGACCTCGACATCCCGTGTGTGGCCATGGTCACGGCCAGCCATAACGAGAACGGCTGGACCGGCGTGAAGATGGGCGCCCAGAAGCCCCTGACCTTCGGCCCGGACGAGATGAGCCGCCTGAAGGCGATCGTTCTCGGCGCCGAATTTGTCGAGCGCGACGGCGGCAAGCTGATCCGCGTGCAGGGCGAGGCCCAGCGCTATATCGACGACGTCGCCAAGCGCGCCAGCATCACCCGCCCCCTCAAGGTCGTGGCCGCCTGCGGCAATGGCACGGCCGGCGCCTTCGTCGTCGAGGCCTTGCAGAAGATGGGCGTGGCCGAAGTCGTGCCGATGGACACCGACCTCGACTTCAACTTCCCGAAGTACAATCCCAACCCCGAAGACGCCGAGATGCTGCACGCGATGGCCCACACCGTCCGTGAGACCAAGGCGGATCTGGCCTTCGGCTTCGACGGCGACGGCGACCGCTGCGGCGTGGTCGACGACGAGGGCGAGGAGATCTTCGCCGACAAGATCGGGCTGATGCTGGCCCGCGACCTGGCGCCGCTGCATCCGGGCGCGACCTTCGTGGTCGACGTCAAGTCGACGGGCCTCTACGCCACCGACCCGATCCTGGCCGCCCACGGCTGCAAGGTGATCTACTGGAAGACCGGCCACAGCTACATCAAGCGCAAGAGCGCCGAGCTGGGCGCCCTGGCCGGCTTCGAGAAGAGCGGCCACTTCTTCATGAACGGCGAGCTGGGCTACGGCTATGACTGCGGCCTGACCGCCGCAGCCGCCATCCTGGCCATGCTGGACCGCAATCCTGGCCTGAAGCTGTCGGATATGCGCAAGGCCCTGCCGGTGGCCTTCACCTCGCTGACCATGAGCCCCAAGTGCGGCGACGAGGTGAAGTACGGCGTCGTCGACGACATCGTGAAGGAATATCAGGACCTGTTCGCCGCCGGCGGCTCGATCCTGGGCCGCAAGATCACCGAGGTGATCACCGTCAACGGCGTCCGCGTCCACCTGGAAGACGGCTCGTGGGTCCTGGTCCGCGCCTCGTCGAACAAGCCCGAGGTCGTGGTGGTGGTCGAGAGCACCCAGTCCGAGGACGACATGCGCGCCCTCTTCCGCGAAGAGGTCAAGCCGCGACTGGGCGACCGCGTCGGCAAGTACAATCAGGAAATCTGATCCGGTTCGAACGGCTGAACGAGAAAGGGCCGGCGCATCAGCGCCGGCCCTTTGTCTTTGGACGTTTAACCGCCGGGGATCAGACGTCCTGACTAAGACGTCTTGGTGCCCCGGTGCGCGAGCGTGTCCACGCGCCTCAGCGGCGGCGGGCCGCCTGTCGAGCGGGGATCGTTGAGTCCGCGCAGGGGCGATGGCAGCGTGCCTGAATAGGTTTTCATCGCGGCGTCGACTTGGACGGGCGGTAGGGCGCGCGGGCGCGGCTCGGGGTCGCGACGAAGAAGCGGAAAACAGGAAGCATGAGCGCCGCGCCGACCACGCAGGCCGCCGACAGCTGGAAGAGCCAGTCCATTTGGGAAATCTCAAGTGTCGCCAAGCCCGAGCGTTGACCGCGATGCGGTTCGCTCCCGACGGCGACTGAATCCTTAGATGGGGGGCCAAGGCCCAGTTTATCAGGGGCGCGGCGAAATAAGCCTGAGCCAGCCAATCGGCTGGCGCGCGATACGGCGGCGGGTTAGTCACCGCCCATGATCAAGCTCCGCCCTTCCCGGCCCGAGGACGGTGATCGCGTCGTCGCGATCTGGGCAGCGGCCGTCGACGCCACGCATGACTTCCTCACCCCCGAGGACCGCGCCGCGCTCGGTCGCGAGGTCGAGGCGTTCCTCCCCGCCGCGCCGCTGATGCTGGCTGTCGACGACCGCGATCGGCCTCTCGGCTTCATGCTGATCGTCGGCAGCCACATGGAAGCCCTGTTCATCGATCCCGAACATCGCGGGGCGGGCGTCGGCGCCATGTTGATTGATTACGCGCTGGCGGTTCATCCGGTCCTGACCACCGACGTCAACGAGCAGAACGGCCAGGCCGTCGGCTTCTACGAACACATGGGCTTTGAGCGTACCGGCTGGTCGGCGACCGACGGCCAGGGCCGCCCCTACCCGCTGATCCATCTGCGCTTTGGCGTCTGAGCCAGTTTTCGGCTTAGCTGCACGGCGTCCCATCGCGAGTCGTCCCATGCGCCGTCTGCTCACCGCTCTCGCCCTGATCCTGGTCTCACCTTGGGCGCCCGGCCTGGCGCTCGCCGCTCAGCCGATCTTGCTGAAGCCCGCCCGGGTGTGGACCGCCGAGACCGCCGGCCCGCCGCGCGAGGGCTGGGCCGTGCTGGTCAAGGACGGCAAGATCGCCGCCGTGGGTCCTGCGGGCCAGATCGACGCGACAGGCGCCGAGGTCGTCGACCTGCCTGGAGCTACGATCATTCCGGGCCTGATGGACCTGCACAGCCATCTCTTCCTGCATCCCTACAACGAGAGCCTGTGGGACGATCAGGTGCTGAAGGAGACCCCGACCTACCGCTCGCTGCGGGCGGCGGTGCAGGCCAAGGCGACGCTGGAGGCCGGCTTCACCACCCTGCGCGACCTGGGCACCGAGGGGGTCGGCGCGGCCGACGTTCCGCTGAAAAAGGCGATCAACGACGGCTTGATCCCGGGTCCGCGCCTGTTCGTGGCGACCAAGGCGATCGTGGCCACCGGCGCATACGGCCCGGCCCGCAAGAACTACAATCCCGAGGCCGAGCTGCCCCAGGGCGCTCAGGAAGCCAGCGGCGTCGCCGAAGTCGTCAAGGCCGTGCGCGAGCAGGCCGGGGCCGGCGCCGACTGGATCAAGGTCTATGCCGACTACCGCGTGGGACCCGACGGCTCCACCCAGCCGACCTTCTCGATCGAGGAGCTGAAGGCCCTGGTCGACGCGGCCCATTCCAGCGGCCGCCCCGTCTCGGCCCACGCCTCCAGCGACGAGGGCATGCGCCGGGCGGTCGTGGCGGGAGTCGACACCATCGAGCACGGCTACGGCGGCAGCGATGCGACCTTCAAGCTGATGGCCGAGAAGGGCGTGGTGTTCTTCCCGACCCTGACGGCGGTCGAGAGCACCTCAAGCTATTTCGGCGGCTATGTGGCCGGCAAGACGCCGCCGACCGCCGCGATGAACAATGCCGATCGCGCCTTCAAGCTGGCCGTCAAGAACGGCGTCACCATCGGCATGGGCAGCGACGTGGGCGTCTTCAAGCACGGGGACAACGCCCGCGAGCTCGTCTGGCTGGTCAAGGAAGGCATGAGCCCCGCCCAAGCCCTGCTGGCCGCCACGGCCGTCGACGCCAAGGTGCTGGGCCGGGCCAATGACCTGGGTCAGTTGAAGCCCGGCTACCTGGCCGACATCGTGGCCGTGAAGGGCGACCCGACCCAGACGATCGAGGCGACCAGGGACGTCGTCTTCGTCATGAAGGGCGGCCAGGTCGTGCGGCGGCCGTGATGCGTCTGGTCCCCGCCCTGCTGTTGCTGACCCTTGCCGGCCCAGCGTTCGCCGAGACCGACCCGGGCACGCTGCAGCAGCACGACACCTTCCGCGACGCCGCCACGGCGCCGCTGGAGGACCTGAACCTCAAGCGGAAGGCGATCCCGCCGGTCCTGGCCCGGGCGGTCACCGATCCCTACGACCTGACGGGCCTGACCCGCTGCGAACCGATCGCCGCCGAGGTCGGCCGGCTGGACGCCGCCCTGGGTCCGGACCTCGACGAAGCCCCGCCGCCCGACAATCGCTCGCGCGGCAAGAAGGTCGCCGATGCGGCCTATCGCGAGGGCGTGGCCGGGGTGCGCGACACGACCCACGACCTGCTGCCCTTCCGCGGCTGGATCCGCCGCCTGACCGGCGCGGCCAAGCACGACAAGGCCATCGCCAAGGCGATCCAGTCCGGCGGCGTGCGGCGCGGCTATCTGAAGGGCGTCGGCATGCGGATGAACTGCGCCCCGCCGGCCGCGCCCAGCTGGTTCACGCCGGTCGAGATCAAGCCGCCTCCCCCGCCCAAGCCGGTCAGCCTGTTCGAGAACTTCCTGGCCTGGTGCGGCGAGGTCGTGGCCTGGCTGAAAAGCCTGATCGGCTGACCCTAGGCGGACTCCAGCATCGCCAGAACTTCGGCGACCAGTTTGGGACCGTCGAACGGCTTCATCACATAGCCCTTGGCGCCCAGCTGCATGGCCTGGACGATGCGGTCCAGCCGTCCCTCGCCGGTCAGCATCAGCACCGGGATGTCGGCGGCCTCGGAGTCCTTGAGCGCCCTGAGGGCGTCGAGACCGCTCTGGCCGGGGATCCGCACGTCCAGCAGTATCGCGTCGGGCCGGCGCACAGGGATCGCCGCGATCAACCGATCGGCGGTTGGGAAGCCCACCACCTCCAGCCCGTCGCGGGCCAGATAGGCCTCGACCAGCTCGAGCGTCGCCTCGTCGTCATCGGCGACATAGATCAGGGGCACGCGTCTGGACATCGCGCCAACCGCCTACGCGGTTTTGGAGGCGTTCGAAAGACTTTCCAGCTGGAACGAGCCTGCGCGCTAGGGGCCGCGCGGCCGGACGGCTAAGCAGAGGCTGTCCCGCCTCGGAGTCGCCATGCGCCCTTCCTTTCCTTCCTTGGCTGCCCTTATCCTGGCCTGCCTGTTCCTCGTCGTCTCGCCCGCCCTCGCGCAGCGCCTGGACGAGACCCCCCGCGTGGCGGTGATCTCGGCCTTCCCGCCAGAGATCGGGGCGCTGAACGCCGCGACCAGCGAGCAGAAGACCTTCGACGTTCATGGCGTCCGGTTCGTGACCGGCAAGCTTGAGGGCAAGCCGGTCGTGGTGTTCCTCAGTGGCGTCTCGATGGTCAATGCGGCCATGACCACCCAGATGGCCCTGGACCGCTTCAACATCACCCGCATCGTCTTCTCCGGCATCGCCGGCGGCGTCGACGAGGGCCTGGACATCGGCGACGTCGTGGTCGCAGACCAGTGGGCCCAGAACCTGGAAAGCGCCTTCGCCCGCGAGACGGACAAGGGTTTCGAGGTCTCGCCCAGCATCCGCAACAGCACGCTCGCCAACTACGGCATGATCTATCCGCGCGCTATCATTCTGCCCGGTACCGATCTGTCGTCGCCGGCCCGCGTGTGGTTCCCCGCCGATCCGGCCCTACTGGCCACCGCCCGCAAGGTCGCCGCTGAGGTCGCCCTGCAACGCTGCAGCGCCGATAAGTGCCTGGTGCATCCGCCCAAGGTCGTGGTCGGCGGCAAAGGCGTCTCGGCCCCGGTGTTCCTCGATAACGCCGGCTACCGCAAATATCTGCGCGCGACGTTCGAGGCTCGCGTGGTGGACATGGAGAGCGCCGCCGTCGCCCACGTGGCCCTCGTCAACGCGACCCCGTTCATCGCCTTCCGCAGCCTCTCGGACCTGGCCGGCGGTGGCGCGGGCGCCAACGAGATGCACACCTTCATGGCCCTGGCCTCGGACAATTCCGCGACCGTGGTGAAGGCCTTCGTCAGGGCGCTGCCGAACTAGGCCTGGATCGCTAAGGCTCCGTTTGCGTTCCTTGCGGACAACACGGAGCTTTACCCATGACCCTGCAACGTCCCCTCGCCTTCGCCCTGGTCTCGATGATGGCGCTGACGACCTTGAGCGCCTGCGACAAGGAGGCCGGCCGCAAGAAGGAGACGATCGGCAAGGTCGAGTCCGGCGTCGGCACGGTCGTCGGCGACAAGGACCTGAAGAACGAAGGCAAGAAGGACAAGGTCGCCGGCAACCTGAAGCAGGGCGAGCTGAAGGACGCCGTCAAGGACGCGAAGAAGTAGATCTCGCCGCTAACGCGTCCCGAACGTCCGGTCGCCGGCGTCGCCCAGGCCCGGCACGATGTAGCCGTGCTCGTTCAGCGTCGCGTCGACCGCTGCGGTCCAGATCGGCACGTCGGGGTGCGCGGCTTGCAGCGCCTCGACGCCCGGCTGCGCCGCCAGGAGGCAGACGAAGCGCAGGCTGGTCACGCCCGCCTGCTTCAGGCGCGTGATCGCCGCGATGGCCGAGTGGCCGGTGGCCAGCATCGGGTCGACCACGATGACCAGGCGCCCAGCGATGTCTTCCGGCGCCTTGAAGTAGTACTCGACCGCCTCCAGCGTCTCGTGGTCGCGATAGAGGCCGATGTGGGCGACGCGCGCCGATGGGACCAGGTCCAGCATCCCCTCGCACATGCCCAGGCCCGCGCGCAGGATCGGGGCGAAGACCAGCTTCTTGCCGGCGATCTCATAGGCTGTGGTCGGGGCGACGGGGGTCTCGATCTGGACCGCATCCATCGGCAGGTCGCGGGTGATCTCGTAGCAGATCAGGGTCGCAACCTCGCGCATCAGCGCCCGGAAGGTCTTGGTCGAGGTCTGCTTGTCCCGCATCTTGGTCAGCTTGTGCTGGACGAGCGGGTGGCTGACGACGGTGACCTGGGACATGAGGGCGCTCGCTTGAGAAATACCCTCCGCTCCTAGGCCAGTTGGTCGCCGATCGGCAAGCTGCGGATGCGCTTGCCGGTGGCGGCGAAGATGGCGTTGCACAGCGCCGCCGGGGTCGGCGGATAGGCTGGCTCGCCCAGGCCCGTCGGATTGTTGTCCGAGAGCTTGAAATGCACCTCGACCTCGGGCGCATCGGCCATGCGCAACAGCGGGAAGGTGTTGAAGTTGCCCTGCTTGGCCGCTCCGTTCTCGAAGGTGATCTCCTGGCGCAGGGTCGAGCCGATGGCGTCCAGGATCGAGCCCTGCATCTGCTGCTCGGCTCCGTTCGGATTGACGATCTGGCGGCCGACATCTGCGGCGGCCCAGACCTTGTCGATCTTCAGCGCGCCGTCCTTGACCGTGACCTGCATGACCACCGCCACATAGCCCAGGTGGCTGTAGTGGCAGGAGACGCCCATGCCGGAGCCTTTGGGCAGCTTGCGGCCCCAGCCGGACTTCTCGGCCACCAGGTCAAGCACCCCGCGCATGCGGCCGGTATGGAAACTGTCGCCCTTGCCCGCCTCGCCGAGCAGGCGCGGCTCGCCCAGCAACTCGCGACGGAAGGCGATCGGGTCCTTGCCGGCGGCGACGGCGAGCTCGTCGGTGAAGCTCTGCAGCACGAAGCCGAAGGCGTTGTTGCCCGGCGCCCGCAGCGGTCCGGTCGGCATCCCCAGCGGCATGACCGAGACGTCGACGCGGTAATTGTCCACCGCCCGGCACGGGAACTGGGTGGCGTTGAAACCGCAGCTGGGCGCGAACTTGTCGCCCTCGCCGAAGCTGACGAAGTGGTCCTTCCAGGCTGTGACCTTGCCGGAGGCGTCGAGGCCGGCGGTCAGGTTGTGCCAGGCGCCTGGCCGGTAGAAGTCGTGGCGCGTGTCGTCTTCGCGCGTCCAGATCAGCTTGACCGGGGCGCCGGCCTTGGCCGCGATCGCCGCCGCCTCGACCATGTAGTCGTTGTTCAGCCGCCGGCCGAAACCGCCGCCGCCTCGGACCAGATGGATGATGATCGCCTCTTCCGGGACGTTCAGCGCGGCGGCGACCAGCTTGCGGCCGGGCTCCGGGTTCTGGGTCGGAGCCCAGATCTCCACTTTCCCATCCTTGACGCTGGCGGTGCAGTTCTGCGGCTCCAGCGGCGCGTGGGCGATGAAGGGATAGCTATAGGTCGCCGACACCACCTTGGTCGCGCCCTTCAGGGCCGCGTCGACATCGCCGTCCGAACGGTCGGTGCGTTGCGGCGGAGCCTTGGCCAGCTCGGCGGCCTTGGCGGCGAAGCCGGTGCTGGATTGGGCGGCGGTCGGGTGCTCGGCCCACTGGATCTCCAGAGCGTTGCGGCCCTTGCGCGCCGCCCACCAGCTGTCGGCCACCACCGCCACGCCGGGCAGCAGGCCGTTCAGGTTGGTCCCGCCCTCGATGACGAAGGCGTCGCGCACGCCCTTCACCGCCTTGGCCGGGGCGAGGTCGACGCTGGCCACCTTGGCCCCGTAGACCGGCGCCTTGACGAAGGTCGCGAACAGCATGCCCGGCACGACGACGTCGATCCCGTACAGCGACTGACCCGTGGTGATGGCGTCGAGGTTCTGGCTCTTGTGGCTCTGGCCGATGATCCGGAAGGCCTTCGGGTCTTTCAGGACAAGGGTCTTGGGATCGGGCGGCGTCAGGGCGGCGGCGGCTTCGACCAACTCGCCATAGCCCGCGCGGTTCTTGCCCGAAATCACGAAGCCCGGCTCGGTCGAGCAGCTCTCGACCGGCACGTTCCAGCGCGTGGCGGCGGCCTGGATCAGCAGCGCCCGCACGGTCGCGCCGACCCGGCGCAGGCCGTCATATTCCAGGGTCGTGGCCATGCTACCGCCGGCCACCTGGCGGCCATAGACCTTGGCGTTGGCCAGGGCCTGCTCGACCGTCACCGACGACCACGCGACGTCCAGCTCCTCGGCGATCAACATCGGCAGGGCCGTCTTGATGCCCTGCCCCACCTCCGGAACCTTGGACGCGATGATCACCTTGCCGTCCGGCGCGATGCGGACATAGGCGTTGACCTGACCGCCGGCCGCGCGGCCTTCAGTAGCCATGGTGAAGCTGAGCAACAGGCCGCCGCCGACGGCCGCGCCGCTTTTCAGGACGAAGCGACGGGTGGGATCGCGTACGAGTTCGCCGTCCATGATCAGACCTCCACCTGGCCGGACGCGGCCTTGATCGCCTTCTTGACCCGCAGATAGGTCGCGCAGCGGCAGAGGTTGCCGTTCATGGCCGCCTCGATCTCGGCGTCGGTCGGCTTGGGCTTGGCCGTCAGCAGCGCCGTGGCCGACATGATCTGGCCAGCCTGACAGTAGCCGCACTGGGGCACGTCGATCGCCTTCCAGGCCTCCTGGACCTTGGCCCCGACCGGGCTTTTGCCGACGCCCTCGATCGTGGTCACCGCCCGCTCGCCCACCCGGCTGACCGGCGTAACGCAGGCCCGGACCGGCGCGCCGTTCAGATGCACCGTGCAGGCCCCGCACAGGGCCGCCCCGCAGCCGAACCTGGCCCCGACCAGGCCCAGCGTGTCGCGCAGCACCCACAGCAAGGGGGTGTCGCCATCGACATCGGCCGTGCGGGTCTCTCCGTTGACGGTCAGCGTGAAGGCCATGACGCGGCTCCGATCCCTAGTGAACGGGCGCGATCCTGCCTCAGCGAGACTTGGCGCGCGACCCCTGTTCGGCGAAACTGGCAAACGAATTTGACACCCGCGCCCGCGCGTGGTCTTCACCTCGACCCTGGGGAGTCGATCCGTTCACAGACGATATCCATCGACGCGACTCCGCACGCGGAGCGCGCTCGAGTTGTCGCACCAACGTTCAACGCGACGACTCGGGCGACAGGGGCCACTATCCTGCGTGGCTGGAATTCGCGGAACAGGCGGACTACGCGGTTCGCGGGCTTGGGATTGGGTGACGTGGCAAGGGCGAGTGGCAATACGGGATCAGGCAAGCCGGGCGGCGGCGGCAAGCGCCGCCAGGTCGCGGCCTTGCCCTGGCGGGGCGAGGGCGACGCCCTGCGCGTCCTGCTGGTCTCGTCGCGCGAGACCCGCCGCTGGGTGATCCCCAAGGGCTGGCCGATGAAGGACAAGGCCGACCACGCCGCCGCCGCCCAGGAAGCCTATGAAGAAGCCGGCCTCGTGGGCGTGATCGACGATCAGCCGATCGGCGAGTACGAGTACCTCAAGAAGCTGAAGAGCGGCGCGGCGCGGCTGGTCAAGGTCGACGTCTATCCGATGGAGGTCACCGGCGAACTCGAGGCCTGGCCGGAGAAGGGCCAGCGCACGCTGGACTGGATGACCCCGGTCGAGGCCGCCCTCGCCGTGCAGGAACCCGAACTTCGCGACCTGATCGCGAACTTCGTCGGCATCGCCCTGCCTGAGGAAGAGCGCCCGGCGACCGACCCGGCGCCGACGCCCGCGCGCGTGGCCTTCCAGCGTCTGCGCCGCCGCGTGACGGCGCTGTGGGGTCGCTACCGCCCCTAACACGTCGCCTGTGGACAACGCCGTTCGCTGCGCATAATGTTCCCATTATGTTCTTGCGCGGCGAGGTCCCATGCAACTGTCCCTAGGCCTGGCCCGGTCGCCGCTGGAAAGCGTGCGCGACGCCCTGCTCTGCGAATTCGGCCCGCAGCGGCCGGTGGCGCGCATGGACCCGATCTCGCAACTGGTGAAGTCGTCGATCAGCGGCCGGACCCAGGACGCTGTCTCGTGGGCGGCCTTCCTGCGCCTGCGGTCCGAGTTCAAGTGCTGGGAGGATCTGGCCCAGGCGCCGGTCGCGGCGGTGGCGCGGATCATCGACGACGTCGCGTTCCCCGCCGACAAGGCCCGCCACCTGACCACCGCCCTGAAGATGATCCAGGCCAAGGTCGGCTGGCTGTCGCTGAACCACCTCAAGACCCTGGAGGTCGACCAGGCCCGCTGGGAGTTGCAGGCCCTGCCCGGCGTGGGCGTCAAGGTCGCCGCCTGCGTGCTGAACTTCAGCGACCTGGCGATGCGCAGCCTGGTGGTCGACACCCACGTCCACCGCGTCGCCAAGCGCGTCGGCCTGGTCGGCGCGGGCGACACGACCCAGGCCTACCACACGCTGATGGCCCTTGCGCCGGACACCTGGACCGCCGACGACCTGTTCGAACTGCACTGGCTGTTGAAGCGCGGCCTGGGCCAGATGCTGTGCCCGCATGAGGGTCCGAAATGCGGCGCGTGCCCGATCAAGTCGATGTGCGCCAAGACCGGGGTCGGCCACAGCGCCGATGTATTGGCTTGGCGTCCGAGGGACTGAAACTCGTCACAAGCGGACCTAGCGCCCCGCCCCCAGCTCCGTGAAGGTCTTCGTGCCGATCGGGTAGCGGCGATAGTCGCGGTAGTCGAAGTGCCACCACTCCTCGGGATAGACGGTGAAGCCCTCGGCCTCCATCGCCTGGCGCAGGATGGCCCGCCGGGCCCGCTGCGCCGTCGTGCCGCCCACGAAGTCGGCGTAGGAGCGGGTCGAGAACTCATCGTAGCCGCCGGGCATTTCGACGGCCTGGCCGGTCTTGAGGTCGTACAGGGTCAGGTCGACCGCGCAGCCGCGATTGTGCCGCGAGCCCTGGGCTGGATCGGCGACGAACACGTGGTCCTCGGGCGGGGTGGCCTCCCAGAACATCCAGGTCACGTACCAGGGCCGGTAGGCGTCGTGGATCAGCAGGCCATAGCCCTTGGCCGCCAGCGCCTTGTGGATCCGCCCGAGGGCTTCGGCGGCCGGCCGCTGCATATAGGCCGCTGGCGTCTCGTAGAGCGGGATGCCCATGAAGTTGTCCGGACCCGCATAGCGGATGTCGAGCCTTATGCCCGGATCGATGGTCGTCACGTCGACCAGGTCGGACGGCAGAAACTCGCCCGGCTCGGCCGGCGGCGCAGCGGCCAGGGCCCGTTGGCGAAGGCTGACCGGATCGGCGCGCACCGCCTTGTGGATGCGCTCGCGCGTCTCGGCCCCGAAGTCGTGGAAGGCCAGGATCTTGCCGTTCAGGCGCACCGCACCGCTCTCAAGCGCTAGTTCCCCTCCACCGACGATCGCGTAGCGACCCCCGCCCGACGCCGTCAGCCGTGCGGACTTGAAGCCCTCGCCGTCGATGTACAGCGCCTTGTCCTTCTCGAAGACGGTGAAGGGCGCGGCCTTGTCGCCGTACTGGCCGATAGCGGCCCACTCGGCTTTCGCCAAAAGGGGCGTCTGCGCCAGAGCGACCGGCGCCAGGAGCCCGACGGCGGCGATGGACAGGAAGGATCGTCGAACCAGACCGCGCATCACCGCCCCCCTAGAGACCTACTTCATCGTTGGAATGACGAAGCTGGAGTCCCCCACCTCGCCTTCGGGCCAGCGGGCAGTCACCGTCTTGACCTTGGTGTAGAACTTCACGCCCTCGACGCCGTGCTGATTGGTGTCGCCAAAGGCCGAGCGCTTCCAGCCGCCGAAGGTGTGATAGGCGACCGGCACCGGGATTGGCACGTTGATGCCGACCATGCCGACATTGACGCTGGCGGCGAACTCGCGGGCGGCGCGGCCGTTGCGGGTGAAGATGGCGACGCCGTTGCCGTACTGGTGTTCCGACGGCAGGGCCACGGCCTCCTCGAAGCTGTCGGCGCGGACGATCTGCAGCACCGGGCCGAAGATCTCCTCCTGGTAGGTCTTCATGCCCTTCTTGACGCCATCGAACAGCGACGGGCCGATGAAGAAGCCCTTCTCGAAGCCCTGCAGCTGGAAGTCGCGGCCGTCGACCACGAGTTCGGCGCCCTCTTCCTGGCCGATGCGGATGTAGTCGGCGATCTTGTCGCGATGCGCGGCGGTGACCACCGGGCCGTAGTGGGCGTCGAGGTCGGTGGAGACGCCGACCTTCAGGGTCGCGATCTCGGCGACCATGCGCTCGCGTAGCTCGTCGGCGGTGGCCTTGCCCACCGGCACCACCACCGGCAGGGCCATGCAGCGCTCGCCGGCCGAGCCGAAGGCCGCGCCCGACAGGTCCTTGACCACCTGGTCCAGGTCGGCGTCGGGCAGGACGATGCCATGGTTCTTGGCGCCGCCCATGGCCTGCACGCGTTTCCCATGGGCCGTGCCGGTCTGGTAGACGTAGTGGGCGATGTCGGAGCTGCCGACGAAGCTGACCGCGCGGATCAGCGGATGGGTCAGGATGGCGTCAACGGCGCTCTTATCGCCATGCACGACGTTCAGCACACCGGCGGGCGCCCCGGCTTCCATCATCAGCTCGGCCAGCTTGACCGGCACCGTCGGATCCTTCTCCGAAGGCTTGAGGATGAAGGTGTTGCCCACCGCGATGCTGATGCCGAACATCCACATCGGGATCATGGCGGGAAAGTTGAACGGCGTTATGCCCGCGCAGACGCCCAGCGGCTGGCGCATCGAATAGACGTCGATGCCGGGCCCCGCGCCTTCGGTGTATTCGCCCTTCAGGATGTGGGGGATGCCGCAGGCGAACTCGATGACTTCCAGGCCGCGCTGGATATCGCCCTTGCTGTCGGCGATGACCTTGCCGTGCTCGGACGACAGGATCTCGGCCAGGGTGTTCATGTCGCGCTCGATCAGGCGCTTGAACTCGAACATCACCCGGGCGCGGCGCTGCGGGTTGGTGGCGGCCCAACCGATCTGCGCCTTGGCGGCGAGCTGCACGGCGGCGTCGAGTTCGGCGTCGGTCGCGAACTGGACGCGCGCCTGGACCTCGCCGGTGTTGGGGTTGAAGACGTCGCCGAAGCGGCCGGAGGCCCCGGTCAGGGTCTGACCGTTCACGAAATGGGCGATATCTCGCATGATGCGCTCCCTAACGCTGTTTTGCGCGTCAATAGCATCCAAGGTTCGCGCCGTATCGCGCGAAATCCTACTCGGCGTCCACGTGGACGCGACGGAACCGGCCTTGCAGATAGACCAGCGGCTCGTGGTCGGGGTCGTAGCGCAACTTGACCACCCGTCCGACATAGACACGGTGGTCGCCGGCGTCGAAGACGTGGTGCGTCTCGCACTCGAAATTGGCCATGCAGCCCGGCAGGATCGGCACCCCCGTGCGCCAGGTCTCGGTCTCGATCCCCGCGAAGCGGTCGGTGTCCTTCTGGACAAACTGGCGGGCCAGGGTCTGGTGCTCGGCGTGCAGCACATTGACCGCCCAGCGGCCGGCCGCGTCCAGAGACGACAGGCTGGACGACTTCAGATCCACGCAGACCAGCGCCAGCGGCGGGTCCAGCGACACGGAGGTGAAGGAATTGGCCGTCAGCCCGACCCTGCGCCCGTCGTCGCAGATGGTGGTGATCACGGTCACCCCGGTCGTGAAGCATCCAAAGGCGTCGCGCAGGGCCCGGGCGTCGTGCTCGGCGCCCTCGCCCAATTCGATCGTAACCGCTTTACTCATTGGCTAAGCAGTGCGGCAAAGATCGACGGTCGGCAAGACTTAGATCCCCCCTGCTGGGGCAGGATCCTCAGCGCTCGACCAAAACGCCCGGCCGCGCCGCATCCAGGCCGAAGGTGATCGGCAGGTGGCGCACGTGCGGCGTCTGCAGACCCAAGGCCTTGGCCCCGCGCGCCACGGCCAGCTTGCCCAGCGCCTTGGGTCCAAAACCGCTCTGCACGCGCGGGCTCATGCCCATGCGACGGCGCAGCACGCCGTTGGCGTAGATGACATTGGCCCGCATCAGCGCCGGCGGGGTCATAAATTCGATCGAGATCGAGACGTTCAGCATCGGCCCGTTCTCGATCCGGTGCGGAGCGTTCTGCTTCCAGGTGACCATGTTGCCCGGCGTCAGGCTCACCTCGTGCGCGCCCTTGTCCCACTCAGGCTCGAAGGCGAACTGCTCGGCGGTCTCGCGCAGGACGATCTTCTCCAGGGCCAGGTCGCCGACATAGGGGTCGGCCACCGGATAGACCCAGACCTTCTTCTCGCCGCGGATCTGCCACAGCGACACCAGCGGCACGTCCAGATGGTAGAAGACCTGGGCGTTGGCGCTGGAGATCAGCATGCCGACGTCGCGCTTGAAGGTCTTCAGGCCTGGGACGTGGGCTTCCTTGTCGGCGAAGATTTCGTCGGCCAGGGCGGCGTATTCCGGCACGAGGTCGTTGGTCTGGCGCAGGTTCAGCCAGATGCGGCCGGTCTTGGCCCCTTCCAGCAGTTGGTCGCCCGTCAGATTGCCGGCCGAGCCCTTGCGCCAGGTGGTCCAGGCCTTGGGGTCCTCGCCCATGGTGAAGACGCCCAGCTTGTCGCGCGGATACTGGTCCAGCAGGCGCGCCAGACCCTCGTCGTCGAACATCGGACGCTCGTGCAGGGCGTGCTTGAACATCAGGTTCTCGCGGCCGAAGGCCTTGGCCTTGTCCGCCGTCCAGTCGGTGATCACGCTCATGCGGTCCTCCCGTAGAAATGGATCTTGAAGGGGCCCCACCAGAGGGTCTTGCCCAGGCCCCGCGCGGCGCGGTCCAGCCATTCGGCGCGATCCTTGGCGCGGGTCAGCCACTTGAAGCCCGCCAGCAGGCCAAAGGCGGCGGCCTGGCCCAGGCCAATGACCATCCAGCGGGCGACGCCCAGAGTGTCGCGCGGCGTCGCCGCCGCGCAGTGCGAGGTCGGGCCCTGGCCATAAGCGAAGGCGCGGGCGATCGTGTAGCGAAGGTTCATGCGGCTGGGCACAGGCTCTTCCCAGACCCAGGCCGCGGGCTCCCAGGCAAAGCGCGCGCCGGCGGCCTTCATATGGCCGAACAGCATGTCGTCCTCGCCGCCGATATGGTTGCGCTCGACCGCGAACGGCGCGACCGGATCCGGCAGGGCGGCGCGGCGGATCAGGCTGTCGCCGCAGCCATAATAGTGATCCAGGATTCCAGGCTCGGCCGGGCCTTCGCGCGAGAAGAAGCGCTCCAGATAGTCGCGGTGCGCGACGATGTGGTCCGGCGCGCAGGTCTTCACCGGTCCGAACACCACGTCCGCGTCGTAGCGAACCTGGGCCGCCAACAGGGCCGCCAGCCAGCCAGCCGGGGCCTCCTCGTCATCGTCCAGGAAGGCGATGAAGTCGCCCGAGGCGCGGGCCATGCCGGCGTTGCGGGCGAAGGCGACGCCGGGGCGCTTTTCATGGACGTAAATCACCGGGAACGGCGAGGTCTTGGCGAGGTCGTCGGCGACGGGCTTGGCGGACGGGACCTGGTCATTGTCGACGATCACGAGTTCCAGCGCGGCGAAGTCGACGCCGGTCTGGCCGAGCACCGAACGCGCCGCGACGGACAGGCCGTCGGGGCGCCGCTGTGTCGGGATCATGATCGTGACGCGCGGCATCAGGCCTCCGGATGGTCCCCCTGGCGACGATGCGCTCGCGAGGCCACGGCCCCGACGAAGTCGCGCACGCGGCCGGACATGGTCAGTTCGGTGGTGGCGATGGCGTCCATCCGACGGCGCAGGCGCCCGACCGGACCCGCGCCATGGGCGCCTGCCATCGCCCAGGCGTTCTCGATCGACAGCGCCATGCGCCCGCCGATCGTGGCCGCCGTCGCCGCGCCCTCGCCGATCGTCACGGTGTTGAGGCCGTAGGCGCGCTTGTAGTGGTCATGGCCGGGACCAAGGTCGTAGCGGCTGAGACCTAGTTGCGGCATCGCCGCGATGGCGCGCAGGAAGAAGATCTGGCCCGGCGACCAGGCGGCGTGCTCGGGGGAGGTCGAGGCGATCCACGGGTGATAGACATCGCCCAGGCGGACGCCGAAGTGACCGCCGATCAGCGTGTCGCCGGCATAGAGGTTGATCATCAGCCCGCGGAAGTCGCCCGAGCGGCGCGCGAACAGGTCGGCGATCAGCTCGCGGGTCCAGTCGGCGCGCAGGAAGTCGTGGGCGCCGGTGCGCTCCAGCTGCTCGCGCTTCCAGTCGATCAGCTGGTTGAAAGCCTCGCGCGAGACGTCGCCGGCGACCAGGCGCACGGGTCCGACTTCGCGGTCCAGCTTGTTGTCCAGGCGCCTGTAGTTCTTGATCTTCTTGGGGCTCGCGGCGCGGATGGCCTCGAGATAGGCCTCGGCGGTCGTGCCGGAGAGGTCGATCAGATAGGCCGTGCGATCGGTCTCCGGCGAGGCCGGGAACAGGCCGTTCGGATCGATGAGGCCGGTATAGCGGAACACCGAGATGTCGGCGGCGCGCAGCACCTGTCCCAGATCAAGTCCCGCATCGGGACGCGCCACCAGGCCGTGATAGTCCGACAGCGGCGAGCCGATCGGTCGCGCCAGGCCGCCGGGGCGACGGTGATAGGCCAGGAAGCCCAGGGTCTGGCCGGCGCGGCGAACCACCGCGACGCGGGCATCTTCGCGAACACTTCCAATGGCTTGCGCGAAGTCAGGACCCAGCAACGGATTGCCGAAGCCCGCCTGAGCGGCGGCCAGACTCCGCCACAGCGCCACGTCTTCGGCGCTCAGCAGGCTCGGGTGCAGGGTCTCGACGTCCAACATGTCCACCTGTCCTACTCCGGCTCGGGTTAGGGAAAGATGGACCGGGGCCTGCAATCAGCGGGCCATGGGAAGGGTTCCCGACAGGGTGGCGCCCAGCCTATGCAAACGTGGTCTTGAGGATTTTCTCCAGCCACAGCTGGTCGGTGGCGTCGAACGAGGCCGGCTTGTCGGAGTCGACGTCGAACACCGCGATCAACTGGCCGTCCGGACCGAAGACCGGCACGACGATCTCGCTCTCCGAGCGGCTGTCGCAGGCGATGTGACCCGGGAAGGCGTGGACATCCGGCACAAGCTGGGTCTGGCCGGTCGCCGCCGCCGCGCCACAGACGCCGCGCCCGTAGGCGATGCGCAGGCAGCCCAGCGTGCCCTGGTAAGGCCCGACCACCAGTTCGCGTTCCTTGGTGGGATCCACGACATAGAAGCCGGTCCAGAAATAGTGGTCGAAGCTGTTGGCCAGCATCGAGGCCACCGTCGCCATGCGGGCGGTGACGTTGGGCTCGCCGTCCAGCACGGACGCGATCTCGTCGGCGACCTCGGCATAGCGGGTCGCCTTGTCGGCGGAGAGGGTGATGTCGTTGAACGCTTCGGCCATGGCGGGGATATAGCGCGGCCGGCGGCGGATGTCAGAGGGGGCGGCGCGGTTTAAGGCTTGGCGGGCTCCACGGTCCCCGGCGGCGCGTATTTGCAGGTGCTGGCCTTGCGCTTGGCCATCAGGCCTCGAACCCATTCGCTGGTGTCCTCGCCGTCCACGAAAGCCGGCGGGCTCGGATAGATCAGCTGGATCAGCGTGCCGTTTTCCAGGTCCGAGGCCTTGAAGGCCGGCGTCTTGGCGTCGTCCACCTCGAGGGGATCGATGACCGCGATCTTGAGGGCGGGATCGCGCAGCTTCAGCCGCTCGACGGTTCCCAGGAAGGCGGCGCTGTGGAAATTGCCGTTGAGGTGCAGGACCTTTGAGCCCGGATGGGCTCTCAGCGCCAAAGAGATGGCCTCGGCCATGGTGTCGTCGCGGGCGGTCTGGCCGGCCAGGCTGCGCTCGGCCTTGAGCAGCGCCTCGGGCGACTGGCTGGCGCCGCCGCCATGGGCAGAGGCGCCCGACTGGAAGCGCATGTACTTGGCCCGATAGGCGCCGGTCCCCGGATTGAGATCGCGGGCGACCCAGCCCCGCTCTTCGGGCGTGAACTGGCTGAGGATCTCGGGCCCCCATTGGCCAATGCACGAGATCGCCCAGGTCGGCGCCTCGGCGGCCACCACGGGCAGGCCATGCGTGCGAGCGAACTCGACCAGCGGCCGGTAAGAGGTCGGATAATTGTCCCAGGCCCGGCCCTTTTCCTTCAGGGCGTTCTCACCGACCTTGCCAGCCAGATAGGCGTCGACCACCGGCTGGATGTCGCGCTCGAACTGCTCCAGCGACAGGATGTAGCGTGGGTTCTTGGCGACCAGCGCCCGGAACAGCTTCTGTTGCTGCAGATGCACGCCGGGATGGCGGTGGCTCTCGCCGAAGAACACGACGTCGTAGCCCGAAAGCAGTTCAGCGGCCTCGGCGAAGCTGACCACGCGGGGCTTGCCGGTCTTGGCGTCCTTCATCACGAACGCGGTGTCGTAGAAGTCCTCAAGACCCTGGCTCAACTGATAGCCGTCGCCCACCGACTTCACGGTCGGCGCTGTCTGGGCCAGCGCGCTCGACGCGGCCAGCGCCAGGATCGGCAGGGAAACGAGCCAGGACTTCGTCGACATCGGCGCTCCGGGGATAGACCTTGGGTCCAAGGAGTACCCGGTCTAACGACCTCGACGCCAGGACCTCATGCGCCGCTTGCAGGTCAGAACTCTTCCCACTCGCCCGGACGCGAGTTCGGCTGGACCTTCAAAGCGTTCGCCCCCTGCACGTAGCGCTGACGGAAGCTCTCGCGGGTCGGAGCCGCCGCCGGACGCGCGGCGGGAGCCGCTGGGCGGCGCTCGGCGCGGGCGGGCAGTTCGTGGACCACGGCGCCGACCTGAAAGCGGCCGATCAGGCGTTCCAGTTCGGCCGCTTCGGTCGAGAGCGCGTGGCTGGCGGCCGTCGACTGCTCGACCATCGCGGCGTTCTGCTGGGTGACCTGGTCCATCTGGTTCACGGCCTGGTTCACCTCGGCCAGGCCCACGGCCTGCTCCTTGGAGGACGAGGCGATCTCGCCGACCAGCTCGTTGATCTCGGCCACCTGGGTGAGGATCTGCGCCAGGGTCTCGCCGGTCTCGCCGACCAGCTTGACGCCCTTGCCGACCTCGTCGCTGGAGGCGCGGATCAGGCCCTTGATCTCCTTGGCCGCGTCGGCCGAGCGCTGGGCCAGGGCCCGCACTTCCTGAGCGACGACCGCGAAGCCACGACCGGCGTCACCGGCGCGCGCGGCCTCGACGCCGGCGTTCAGCGCCAGGAGGTTGGTCTGGAAGGCGATCTCGTCGATGACGCCGATGATCTGGGTGATCGACTGCGAGGACTTCTCGATGCCGCCCATGGCCTGGACGGCTTCCTTGACCACCGCGCCGCTGCGTTCGGCTGCGGCCTTGGCGCTGATCGTCACCTGGCGGGCGCGCTCGGCGCCCTCCGAGCTGCGCTTCACCGTGGCGGTGATCTGATCGAGGGCGGCGGCGGTCTGCTCCAGGCCGGCTGCCTGCCGTTCCGTCCGCTGCGAGAGATCGTCGGCGGCGCTGCTGATCTCGGCGCAGCCGCCACGGATGCTGCGGGCGGCGGTCAGGATGCCGGCCATGGTCGCCTGCAGGCTCTCGACGGCGGCGTTGAAGTCGCGCGGCATCTTCACCGCTTCGCCCTGGAATTCGTCTTCGCGCATGCGCCAGATCAGGTCGCCGTCGACCAGGCGCTCCATGCCTTCGCCAAGGCTGGAGACCGCCTTGGCCTGGGCGGCCGCGAAGGCCTGGGCTTCCTGCTCGTGGCGCTTTCGCTCGATCTCGGCGGCGGCGCGCTCGGCCTCCTGCTCGGACCGCCGGCGCTGGCCGTCGGCCAGGTCGTGACGGAAACCATCCAGGGCCCGGGCGATGGCGCCGATCTCGTCACCGCCGTCGATGCCGGGAACGGCCTCGTCGTAGCGGCCGGCGCTCAGCTTATCGACGCTGCGGGTGAGGCCCGTCAGCGGCTTCTTGACCAGGGCGGCGCTGGCGAAGAACAGCGCGGCCAGCACGGCGGCGGTGATCATCAGGCCGCCGATGAACAGGATCTTGGCCAGGCGGTCGGCCGGACCGGTGATGGCGGCCGTCGGCACGTCCATGACCAGGGCCCAGGTGGTGTTCAGGTCCGGGATGGCGATCGGACGGACGATGCGGATCATCGCCACGTCTCCGTCCTTCACGCCCTTGACCTCTATGGCCGGACCGCCGGCCAGCACCGCGCGAACCGCTTGGGCGTCGGCGTCGGCATAGGGCTTCATGCGCTGCTGGGCGTCAGGGTGGGCCACCCACTGGCCGTTGGACGACAGCAGCATGACCCGGCCGCCACCTAGTGGGCGCAGCTTGCCCAGGGCGTTGGAAAGATTGTCCAGTGACATGTCCAGACCGGCAACGCCGATCAGCTTGCCGCCCGACAGCACCGGATAGGCCACCGAGGTCATGGCCACGTTGGCGCCGCCGATGCTGTCAAAATAGGGTTCGGTCAGGCTGGGCTGTCCGCTCTTGGCGGTCAGGGTATAATAGTCCTCGGCGAAGTCGGTGCCGTCGGATTGCAGCTCCAGGGACGGCCGGCCGCCGTTGTTCACCCAGTAGACCGAGAAACGACCATCCTTGTTGGACGCTGTGGCCGCGTCGGCGATGTGCTCGGCGTCCTTGCCGTCAAGCGCGTTGGGCTCGGCCATGAACCAGGCGCCCATGACGCTGGTGGTCGCCAGGGCGTTCGGCTTGACGATGGCCATGAACTTGTCGCGCTCGATCAGGCCCGCCTCGTGCGCGGCGGCGATAGAACCCCGCATGGCCCGCGACGCGGCCGCCGCCGAGGCGATATCCGTCCTGACCTGGTCGATCGCTTCCCCGCCGACCGCGTCGGCATACTGGTTGGTCAGGCCCGAGACGATCGCGCTGGTGTGCGACGACACCGCCACCGCCGCGGCGATGAGCAGGAAGCCGATCGCCAGACCCGCCACCAGGATCAATTTCCAGGCGATGGTCAAACGACGGAAGGCGGTCATTTGAGAGGTCTCCGGCCGCGAGAAGGGCGATTGGCCATCTCTCGCGGCCGAATCCTAAAGGGCGCGTTAACCATGCAGGGAACACCCTTGGGTGCGACAATCCGCGCACCCTGGATGCCTGCCCTTTAGCGTGAGAAGCGCGCCTTCACGGGGGCGTAGCTGTCCCAGACCTGGCCGTCGCTGACCGAGCGCAGCAGCTTGACGTATTCGGCGTGGCTCCAGGCCAGCGGCGTGGCGCTATCGGTGCCCTCGCCTCGCGTGTAGCCGTGCGGGCTGTCGGCGCCGACGCCATCCCAGACCTGTTCGGGGATCAGCAGGCCTTCGTTCGCGAACAGCTCCATGGCGCGGACATAGGTGTCGCGGATCCTCTTGATGGACGTCGCGTCAGGCTTGCCCGAAACACCGGCGAGAGCCAGTTCGTAGTGGCCGCGCTCGCCGGTGAAGATGGGCCACACGCGACCGCGCTGACCCGGCGCCATCTTGCCGCCCGCGCCGTAGTTGGCGCCGCTCTTGATGTCCTCGCCATAGCCGTCGACGCCGTAGCGCCGCCAGCCGGGGAAGCTGCCCTCGACACCCGGGAACGTGAAGCTGTAGCGGACGCGATGGAGATCCTGCATCGACTCGTCGTCCAGCTTGGGCAGGGTCGCGACGACGGCCGGATCGTCGGCGCGGCGCACGCCGTAGCGGACCAGCTCCAAGAAGCCGGCGTCCAGCATCTGGTCCTCGGGGACCGCTGCCTGGCCGTTGCGTTCCTCGACCGGGCTCTTGTTGTCCGGGTCCTGGTCGCTGTTGAGACGCAGATAATAGTGGCCGTCGCCGAACGCGCCCTTGGTCGTGACCATGCGCGCCTCGACCTTGCTGGAATAGTCGTCGGCGGTCTTGCGATAGGTCTGCGCGGACGCCGTGTCGCCAGCGGCCTCGGCGATGTCGCCGGCCACGACCAGACCCGCGATCACGGCGGCGGTCGTCGAGGGCGAATAGCCGCCCTGCTCTTCCCAGCGCTCCTGCTGGGTGAACGGCGGGGTGATCGTGCTGTGGTTCCAGCCCAGGTCGACCTTGCCGCCCTTGGCCAGGAAGTCGGCGGCGGGCTTCAGCATCTTGCCATAGAAGGTCTTTAGGTCCGCGTCGGACAGCCAGCCCAGCTTCCAGAGCTTCCAGCCGAGCATGATCGGCATGGCGGTCTGATCGAGCTGGACGCCGACCCATTCGGGCGCGCCGTCGACATGCGACTTCTGCAGGAACCAGCCGCCGTCGCCCGTATTGCCCGGCGTCTTGGCCCCGACCTGCACCGTGGGCAGGTATTGGAAGGCCGCCAGCGGCGTCTCCTTGTCGCCCAGGGCCGCCAGGGCCATGGCGCACTGATAGAAGTCGCGCGGCCAAACGGCCTTGTAGCCGGTCGAGGACTGGGTCGCGTCGACCGTGTCGCCCCACGGGTTGGACAGCGAGGCGATCAGGGCGCCGGCGTGGGTGCGGTCCTCCTGAACCTTCAGCATCAAGGCCGAGGCCTGGACCAGCTTGCCGCCGTCTTCGGACGCTTCGCGCAGGCGCGGCAGCTCGGTCAGCGAGGCCAGATAATCTTCCCAGCCCACCCGCGCGCCCTCGCCATTGTAGCGGGCCAGCACCTCGGCATAACCGGTCTTCAACGTGGCGGCGACCGTCGCGTCTGCGGCCTTGGCGTCGGGGCCGAAGCCGATGGCGAAGTCGAAGGTCGCTTCCTTGGCCACGGTTGGCAGTTGGCCGGTCAGCACGATGGCGCCCTTGGCCGAAGCCGTCGCGGCCTTCAAGCTCAACAGCGCGTCATTGTCCTTCAGCACGCTGGCGGAGGCCTTGGCGAAGGGCTTGGTACCCTTCAGGCTGAGGAACGCCTTGCCCTCGAAGGCGGTCAGCGCCGCCGCCGAGGCCGCGCCCGTATCGCCGCCGCCGGTGTTGGCCATGTGCGGCTCCAGCACCAGGGTCGGCGTCACGGCGCCCTTCAGCGCCTTGACGGTCACCCGCACGAACAGGCTGTTGCGGTCGGGATCGGTGAAGATCCGCTTCTCGATGACGAAGCGACCCTGCTTGTCGGTGGTGGTGATCTTGTAGGCCGGCGACAGCGGACGACCCATGCCGTCGAGGTGCAGATATTCGGTCTTCGACGTGGTGTCCGCGCCCTCGACCGCCAGGCCCGTCGTGGTCTCAACGGCGATGCGCATCTGCTTGATCTGGGCTTCGTGGATCAGGCCGTACATGGTCTCTGTCAGCACGCCGTCGGCGATCGAGAACCAGACCTTGGACACCGCCCCGGTCTTGCCGCCGGCCTTGTAGGCGCCGTCAACATAGGCCTCGTACGACGCGCCAACCCCGGTCTTGGCGGAATAGGCCCAGGTCGTGGCCGGCGCGGACTGCGCCGCGCTGGCGGTGAAGGCGGCGGCCGAGGCCAGGGCGAGAAGTTTCAGGCGGCGCATGGCGAGGACCTCGTCAGGCTGGAAGGGAAAGGGAAGGATCAGGCGGGCTCGCCGCCGACACGGTCGCGGACGAGGAAAGTCGTGGCGGCGGCGATGGCGAAGGATGCGGCGCCCAGCACCAGGGCGTTGATCGCCTGGCCGCCGAAGAAGCTCCTCAGCAGCAGGCCCAGCACCGTCGCGGCCAGCAGCTGCGGGATGACGATGAAGAAATTGAAGATGCCCATATAGACGCCCATCTTCCGGGCGGGCAGAGCGCCGGCCAGGATCGAGTACGGCGCCGACAGGATCGAGCTCCAGGCGAAGCCGACGCCGATCATGCCGATCCACAGCATCCCCGGCTGGCGGATCAGCAGGAACGACAGCAGGCCCAGGGCGCCGAGCAAAAGGCAGACGGCGTGGCTGACCTTGCGGCTGGTCGCCTTGACCATCAGCGGGATGACCAGGGCCGCCAGGGCCGCGACGCCGTTGTAGACGGCGAACAGCACGCCGACCCAGTCCGCGCCCGTATTGTAGGCCTTGGACGTGGCGTCGACGGCGTGGAAGTGGACCGCCGCCACGGCGGGCGTCGTGTAGATCCACATGGCGAACAGGCCAAACCACGAGAAGAACTGCACCACCGCCAGCTGTCGCATGGTCTTGGGCATGCGGAAGAAGTCGTCCAGCACTTCGGAAAAGCCGTTCTGCGTCATGCCGCGCCGCTTGAGGCGGACGCCGACGATCCCCGCCACGCCGAACACGGCCAGCAGGCCGGCCAGGACATAGAGCTCCTTCTCCAGCTTCGCGGCCCAGACGATCAGGGCCAGGGCCAGCCCGCCTAGCAAGCCGCCCAGAGCCAGGCCGATGTAGGCGTTGACCGAGGGCTCGGGGTTTTCGTGGACGCCGTTGTCGAACTCGGCCGCCTCGAACGATTCAAGCTGCTCGGGCGAGTATTCCTTGGTGGTGAACACCGTCCACATCACGGCGAGAAGCAGGACCGCGCCGCCGGCATAGAAGGCGATCCGCACAGCGTCGGGGATCTGCCCCGCCGGGGCCGTATTGGACACGTGAAGCCAGTTGGTCAGCATCCACGGCAGGGCCGAGGCCAGCACGGCGCCCAGGCCGATGAAGAAGCTTTGCATGGCGTAGCCGGTCGCCCGCTGCTCGTCGGGCAGGTTGTCGCCGACGAAGGCCCGGAACGGCTCCATGGTGATGTTGATCGAGGCGTCCATCAGCCACAGGGCGCCGGCCGCCACCCACAGCGCCGGGGCGTTGGGCATGACGAACAGGGCCAGGGTGGTGAGGATCGCGCCCCAGAAGAAGTAAGGCCGGCGGCGGCCCAGGCGGCCCCAGGTCTTGTCGGACAGATGACCGATGATCGGCTGGACTAGAAGGCCTGTGGCCGGCGCGGCGATCCACAGGATCGCCAGGTGGTTCACATCCACGCCCAGAGTCTGGAAGATGCGGCTGGTGTTGGCGTTCTGCAGGCCGAAACCGATCTGGATTCCGAAGAAGCCAAAGCACATGTTCCAGATCTGCAGGAAACTGAGCCTCTGCCTGCCCATCGGTCCTCCGCCCTGATCCGACCGCCGGTTAGCCCGACTGGTTCGCAAGTTTTTTCATAAAACGTGGTGGCGAGCATTTGCGCATGCGCCGGCACGAGACGCAACGATAAATCCAGGATTTATTGGCTTCGACGCAGGCGAATTCCCAACCTACCTCATCCTACCCGCAGAAAAATCAGCGAGGATAGCGCCACAATTTGCAACAGTTTTCATGCTCGTTTTTCACCTTGACCGACTTGCAAAGCCGCTCAAACAGCGGCTTATGGGTCTTCTGAAAAAGTTTGCAGAAATCTTTGCAGCAACAACAGTCGGACGGGGACGAGCGTAAGGTGAGCAAGGGGGCGACGCGACTGGAGGACCTGGCCAAGCTGGCGGGGGTCTCGATCTCGACCGCGTCACGGGCCCTCAATGACAGCCCGGCCGTCAACAAGCGCACCAAGCAGCTGATCTGGAAGCTGGCGCGCGAAATGGACTATCCCTTCCGCCGCTACATGCCCGCCGGCCCGATCGGGGCCGAGGCGACGATCGCCATCGTCACGCCCCGTCCGCAGGGCCGCGCCAGCAGCATGTCGGACCCCTTCTTCCTAGAGCTGCTGGCCGGCGTCGGCGAAGCGGCCCGCGAGCGCGGCTGCGACGTGATCCTCAGCCACATCGCCCCGACCAATTTCGAGGACCTGTCCTCGGCCATGACCACCAGCCGGGCCGAGGGTGTGATCTTCCTCGGCCAGAGCTCGCTGCACGCGGCCTTCAACCGCCTGGCCGAGACCGAAAATCGCTTCGTGGTCTGGGGCGCCCAGTTGCCGGACCAGAACTACTGCTCGGTCGGTTCGGACAACGTCATGGGCGGCCGCCGCGCCACGCTCCACCTGCAGCGGCTGGGCCGCAAGCGCATCGTCTTCCTCGGCGACACCGAGGCGCCGGAGGCCATGCAACGCCATCGCGGCTATCTGGACGCCCTTGATCACGCCAAGCTGGGCGTCGATCCCGACCTGATCGTCCCGGCCCACTTCGAGGTCGAGTCGGCCGAGGCCGCCGTCGACAGCCTGATCCACCACGGCGTGGCGTTCGACGGCGTCGTCGCCGCCTCCGACCTGATCGCGCTAGGCGCCATGCGCGCCCTGAAGCACGCCGGCCGGTCGGTTCCCGGCGATGTCTCGGTGATGGGTTTCGACAACGTCCCCTTCAGCCGCTACGCCAGCCCGGCGCTGAGCACCATCGCCCAGGACACCAACAAGGCGGGGCGCCTGATGGTGTCGAAGCTGCTCGACAGCGGCGAACGCGCGAGCCGGTCGGAGCGGGTGCCGACGGACCTGATCATTCGGGAAAGCTGCGGCGGCTAGCGACCACTGAGGGACACGGCCGCCCCTGCCGTCTTTACGGTGTCGGCGCGCTGCCGACCTGGAGACCCAGAATGACGCCAAAGACCGATCTCGAAGCTGCCGCCGGTAAGGTCCCCGCCGTCACGCTGGCCTTCTGGCTTATCAAGGTCCTGGCCACGACACTGGGCGAGACCGGCGGCGATACGCTGAGCATGACTTTCGAGCTCGGCTATCTCGTCAGCTCCGCCATCTTCCTAGCACTGTTGCTGGCTCTGGCCGCAGGCCAGATCACCGCGCGGCGCTTTCACCCGTTCCTCTATTGGGCGACGATCATCGCCTCGACCACGGCCGGCACGACCATGGCTGATTTCGCGACGCGCTCGCTGGGCATCGGCTATGCCGGCGGTTCATTGCTGCTGCTGGCCTGCGTGGTCGCGACGCTGGCGGCCTGGAGAGTGAGCCTGGGCGCGATCGACGCCGATGACATCCAGTCGCGCAAGGCCGAGACCTTCTACTGGATCACCATCACCTTCTCGCAGACTCTGGGGACAGCTCTCGGCGACTGGACGGCGGACACGGCGGGCCTGGGCTATGTCGGCGCCGCCCTGATCTTCGGCGGCATGCTTGTCGTTGTCGCGGCGCTGTTTTTCAGGACCCGAGTCAGCCGGATCGTCCTGTTCTGGACAGCCTTCATCCTGACCCGGCCGCTGGGCGCGGCCGTCGGCGACTTTCTGGACAAACCCCATGACCATGGCGGCCTGGCGTTCAGCCGACCGATCGCCTCGGCGGTGCTGTCTGCGGCGATCCTGCTGCTGATCATCGCCCTGCCACAGCGGAGCGGACGGCACGCGGCAGCGCCGGCGACCTAGGCCCGCCGCGCGATCAACCCAGCGCACGGCGGCATTTCGCCCTCGCCGCCCAGGTTGACGCTGTCGACCATCGCCCAGCCTTCCGGCAGCGACCAGGTCACCGGCTCGAAGCCCAGGTTGAAGGCCAGCAGCACCGCGCCCGCCCCCTCCCCGCGCTGGAAGATCAGCAGCGAACTGTTGGTGTCGACAAAGCTGATCGCGCCGGTGCGCAGGGCGGCATAGGTCTTGCGCAGGCCGATCAGTCGGCGCGCCACATGCAGGGTCGAGGTCGGATCCGCTTCCTGCGCGTCCACCGCCAGCGGCAGGTGCTCTGGATCGACCGGCAGCCAGGGCTCGACGCCGGAGAAGCCGGCATTGATCGCGCCAGCCACCCACGGCATCGGCGTGCGGGCGCCGTCGCGACCCAGGGTCTGGGGCCAATTGGCGATGGCTTCGGGGTCCTGCAGGCGCTCGAACGGCACATTGGCCTGCGGCAGGCCTAGTTCCTCGCCCTGATAGACAAAGACATTGCCGCGCAGGCCCGTCAGCAGCAGCAGGCACATCTCGGCGAAGGCCTTGCGGTCGCGGCCCTCGGCCCAGCGCGACACCGCGCGAGGGGCGTCGTGGTTTGAGAAGGTCCAGGACGGCCAGCCCTCCCCGTCCGCGCCCGGCCACATGGCCGCGCCCTTTGGGATCATGTCGGCTGTCAGCTTGTCGGCGTAGAGGTAGAGGAAGCCGTAGGCGCTGTTCAGGCGATCGTTCCCGGCGGTGAAAAGCTTCATCTCGCGGTCGGCATGGTCGCCGCCCACTTCCGCCACCGAGAACCGGCCGCCCGCCGCGTCCGTCAGCGCCCGCAGGCGGCTGAGGAACTTCGGGATGTCGGCATGGCTCTGGTTGTGGATCTTGTCCTGGAAGTCGAACGGCCGCGTGCGCTTGCCGCCTGGGGGCAGCGGTGGGTTATCCGTGAACTTCGGGTCGTGCATCGAGAAGTTGATGGCGTCGAAGCGGAAGCCGTCCACACCTTTGTCGATCCAGAACTGGGTGACGGCCAGCAGGGCTTCCTGCACCGCCGGATTGTGCAGGTTCAGCTGCGGCTGGCTGCTGAGGAAGTTGTGCATGTAGTACTGGCCGCGACGCGCGTCCCAGGTCCAGGCCGGACCGCCGAACACCGACTGCCAGTTGCTGGGCGGGCTGCCATCGGGCTTGGCGTCGGCCCAGACGAACCAGTCGGCCTTGGCGTTGGTCCGGTCCTGGCGGCTCTCGGCGAACCAGGGATGCTCTTCCGAGGTGTGGGAAAACACCAGGTCGATGATGATCTTCAGGTCCAGATCGTGGGCCTTGGCGATCAGGGCGTCGAAATCGGCCAGGGTCCCGAAGATCGGATCGACATCGCGATAGTCCGAGACGTCGTAGCCGAAGTCCTTCATCGGCGAGGTGAAGAACGGCGACAGCCACACCCCGTCGACGCCCAACGAGGCGATGTGATCGAGATGCGCGGTGATCCCCGGCAGGTCCCCGACGCCGTCGCCGTTCGAGTCGGCGAAGCTGCGCGGATAGACCTGATAAATCACCGCGCCGCGCCACCACTCACCGCTCATCGACGTCTCCGCACCGGGGCGAACCAGAACCTGCACTGTCACTATCGTCCCTCGGAAACGCAAATCATGTAGTCGAGCGGCTTCAGCTCGATCGAATAGCTGCCCGGCGCGGCGGCGGTCCCGGCGCAGGCGCCGTGCAGCGCCCGCCAGGCGACGGAACCGGCCTCGACCGGGATATTGGCCTTCAGCGGTTGGTCGCCGGTGTTGAAGACAGCCAATACCTCGGTCTTGTCCAGAATGCGCGAGAACGCCAGCAGGCCCGGCTTGTCGCTGGCGACGCGGGTCACCTGGCTGCCCTCGCGCAGAGCGGGCGTGGCGACGCGCAGCTTCGAGAGTTCGGTGATCCGGCCAAAGAGCACGCCATCGGTCCCGAAGGCCGACCTCGGCCCCTTGGCGTTCGAGCCCACCAGGCGGTTGTCGTTGTAGCTGGCGACCTGGCTTTCGAACATGTCCTCGCGGCTGTCGGCATAGTCGCCGTCGCCGGTAAAGCCCTGCTCGTCGCCGTAGTAGATCGTCGGAACGCCGCGCGCGGTCAGCATCAGGGCATTGGCCAGGGTGACGCGGGCCAGCAGTTCGTCGTCGCCGATCCCCGGCTTGGCCTTCAGCGCGAACCAGCCGATGCGGCCCATGTCGTGATTGCCCAGGAACGTCGGCAGCTGGCGCGCGGTCGCCTCGCCGCCCTGGTAGACGGGATCGGCGGCGAAGACGCGGGCCAGGCGGTCGGTTCCGGTCCGGCCCAGGGCGACGTCGGTCGCGGCCGACTGGAACGCGAAGTCCAGCACCGCCGGCAGTCTGTCGACCCGGGTGTGGCTGGCCAGGATCGCCGGGTCGGCGTCGAACACCTCTCCGAAAATGTGGAAGTTCGGGATGCCCTTGGCCTTGGCGCGGGCCAGCATGGCCGGGACGAAGGCCTGCCAGAACGCCGGGTTCACGTGACGGGCGGTGTCGATGCGGAAGCCGTCGATCCCGAAGTCGTCGATCCACTGGCCGTAAATCTCGATGAAGCCTGCAACGACGCGCGGGTTCTCGGTGAAGACGTCGTCCAGGGTCGCGAAATCGCCCAGCAGCGAGCTCTCGCCCGCGAACGTGCTGTCACCCCGGTTGTGGTAGTAGATCGGGTCGTTCAGCCAGTCCGGCTTCTTGGCATGCTCCTGCCCGGCCGGGACGAAAGGGCTGTAGGCCCAGCTCGGCGTCTTGAGCCTGGTGAAGTTCTTGCCGTCGAAACCGGCATTGATCGGCGCGCCGCCTAGGCCGCCCTGGCGGACATAGGGATAGTCGGCGACGCCGCGATAGGCGCAGTCGCCGTCAGGGCATTCCTTGTACTGGATGACGTCGGCCGTGTGGTTCACGACGATGTCCATATAGACCTTCAGGCCCCGGGCATGAGCCGCGTCGACGAGCGCCCTGAAGTCGGCCCTGGTCCCGAGGTGCGGATCGACATCGGTGAAGTCGGTGATCCAGTAGCCGTGATGCGCCGCCGACTCGTGGCCTGGCGAGCCCTGCACCGCGCGGTTCTTGAAGACCGGCGCCAGCCAGACGGCCGTCGCGCCCAGGCCCTGGATGTAGTCCAGCCGCCGGGTCACGCCCTTCAGGTCGCCACCATGGTAGAAGCCGGTCCGCGTCGGGTCGAAGCCGTCGACCAACGGCCCTGTATTGCGTCCGCCGTGGTCATTGGTCGCGTCGCCATTCTCGAAGCGATCAGGCAGGACGAAATAGATCACTTCGTCCTGGGGCTTTCGCAGGCGGTACGATTCCGGAGCAGCATGCGCGGCCGAGACCAGCGCGCCCAAGGCCGTCACGGCCAGCAGCGTTCGTCGCCAAGGCGTCCACGCCGACATCGCTCCCTCCCCCTGCTGCCGGTTCGCAACCGCTAATGCAATTCTTTGCAAGAATTTGCAGAACCATCGCCAACCTGTCAATCCGTTCGACTGACCCGATTTGCAGCCCAGCCCAGCCAATCTAACCGCCAAAGGTGGAGCATTGAGGCCACACCAAGCCCCATTCCGGTGACTTCTCAGCGTACCCAATGCCGGATTTGCAATTTTTTGGGTTGATTACAGCCCGTTAATTTGCGGTAGTTTGCAGCAACGGCCCGATCGCAAGTTTGCAAGAGCGCAGAGCCGGACAGGGAGGGAGCTTCTATGAACACCCAATTTTCGCGTCGTCGTGCGTGGTTGATGGCGGGCAGCGCCACCGGCCTGGCCCTGGCGTTCGCCGTGGCCGGCTCGGCCCAGGCCCAGACCACCGCAGCCGCGACCCAGGACGACAGCAAGGTCGAAGAGATCGTCGTCACCGGCATCCGCCGCGGCATCGAAGGCGCCATCTCGCTGAAGAAGAGCTCGACCTCGATCGTCGAAGCCGTCTCGGCCGAGGACATCGGCAAGCTGCCGGACATGTCGATCGCCGAGTCGATCGCGCGTCTTCCTGGGTTGACCGCACAGCGCCTGGATGGTCGCGGGCAGGTCATCTCGATCCGCGGCCTCGCCCCCGACTTCACCACCGCCCTGCTCAACGGCCGCGAACAGGTCTCGACCGGCGACAACCGCGGCGTCGAGTTCGACCAGTATCCGTCGGAACTGCTGAGCGCGGTCGTGGTCTACAAGACCCCTGACGCCGGCCTGATCGGCCAGGGCCTGGCCGGCACCGCCGACATGCGCACCGTCCGTCCTCTGGCCTTCGGCAAGCGCGCCCTGGCCGTCGGCGCTCGCTACGAGTGGAACGACATCGGCGCCTTGAACGCCGGCACCAAGGCCCACGGCAACCGCTTCTCGATCTCGTACATCGACCAGTTCATGGACGGTAAGCTGGGCCTGGCCCTGGGCTACGCTCACATGGAGTCGCCCTATCAGGCCGAGCGCTGGAATGCATGGGGCTATCCCAACGACGCCTCGGGCAACCTGGTGATCGGCGGCGCCAAGCCGTACGTGCAGTCCAGCATGCTGAAGCGCGACGGCGTCATCGGCGTCCTGGAGTTCAAGCCCACCGACACCTTCAGCTCGTCGCTGGACGTCTTCTATTCGAAGTTCAAGAACCACCAGATCCAGCGCGGCATCGAACTGCCGCTGGTCTGGGGCGGCGTGCCGCTGACCGGGGCTCAGGCCTCGGGCGGCTTCGTCAACAGCGGCGCCTTCAACGGCGTCAAGGGCGTGGTCCGCAACGACGGCAACGACCGTGACGCGACCATCAAGTCGGTCGGCTGGAACAACAAGTTCAATGTCGGCGACGACTGGACCCTGGTCAGCGACCTGTCGTGGTCCAAGGTCGACCGCACCGACCAGGTGGTCGAGAGCTATTCGGGCACCGGCCGCTCGGGCGTGGGCGCCACCGACAACATGACGTTCGCGATGAACGACGACGGCGTGGCGATCTTCAAGTCGACCCTGAACTACGCCGATCCGAACGTGATCAAGCTGACCAGCCCGCAAGGCTGGGGCGGCGACATCATCACCGGCGGCCAGGACGGCTATCTGAACCAGCCGCACATCGAGGACGAGCTGAAGGCGGCCCGCTTCTCGGCGACCAAGGCGCTCGGCGACGGCCTGTCGAGCTTCGAGGTCGGCTTCAACTACAGCGAACGCTCCAAGAGCCTCGTCAATGACGAGTGGTTCCTGCGCGTGAAGGGCTCGCCGGCCAGTGTCGCGATCCCGTCGTCGGCCATCGTCGGCACGACCTCGCTGGCCTTCATCGGCATCGCCGGCATGGTCAGCTACGACCCGTTCGCCCTGATCAAGAACGGCACGTACGACCTGGTCCGCAACCCGAACGCCGACGTGCTGGTCAAGAGCTGGGACGTCGAGGAAAAGGTCACGATCGGTTATGTGAAGGCCAATATCGACGCCGCCGTCGGCAGCGTGCCGGTCACCGGCAACTTCGGCTTCCAGATCGTCAACACCGACCAGAGCTCGACCGCCCTGGGCGCCAGCGGCACGGGAACGGGCGTCACCCGCACCAACCTGTCGGGCGGCAAGACCTATACCGACTTCCTGCCCAGCATGAACCTGCAGTTCCACCTGCCGGCCGAGCAGACCCTGCGCTTCGCCGTCGCCCGCACCCTGGCCCGCCCGCGGATGGACCAGATGCGCGCTTCGAAGACCTTCAGCTACGACCCGTCCAAGGCCGGCAACAGCAATATCAACTTCTCGCCGTGGAGCGGTTCGGGCGGCAATCCGGAGCTCGAGCCCTGGCGCGCCGACGCCTATGACGTGTCGTACGAAAAGTACTTCGGCCGTCAGGCCTATGTCTCGCTGGCCGCCTTCTACAAGGACCTGAAGACCTACGTTTACGACCAGAGCGTCGTGTTCGACTTCACCGGCTTCCCGACCAATGGCGGTCCGACCCCGGCCACGCGCCTGGGCCTTGTCACCACGCCGCAGAACGGCAAGGGCGGCAACTTGAAGGGCGTCGAATTCGCCGCCTCGATCCCCGGCGCGCTGTTTACCGACCTGCTGGACGGCTTCGGCGCCACGTTCAGCGCCTCGTACACCGAGAGCTCGATCCAGCCGAACCCCAGCGACGCGACCCAGCCGATCCCTGGCCTGTCGAAGACTGTCGCCAACCTGACTGTCTATTACGAGAAGAACGGCTTCTCGTTCCGCGTCAGCGACCGCTACCGCTCGAAGTTCCTGGGCGAGGTCACCGGCTTCGGCAACGGCCGCAACTATCGGATGGTCAAGGGCGAGTCCGTCGTCGACAGCCAGATCGGCTACACCTTCAGCGACGGCCCGATGGAAGGCCTGTCGGTCCTGGCTCAGGTCAACAACCTGACCAACGAGCCCTTCACCACCTACCAGAACAACGACCCGCGTCAGGTCATCGACTACCAGAACTACGGTCGCACCTACCTCGTCGGCCTGAACTACAGGTTCTAAGCCGGCCCATCCTTCCCCAAGGAGCCTATAGCGCCCCTGTCGGCCCTGCCCGACAGGGGCTCTTTTTTGGCCTGTAGCTTCACCTTTCAAGCTCTCTTTAGGATTGCGCCCGATAGTGCGACCCATCTGGGGGAGCGCGCGACCATGCTGACCAAGTCCATCCGTCTGGCCGTCCTGCTGGCGAGCGCCGCCGCCGGCTTGAGCGCCTGCGCCACCCGCGAGGAGGTCGCGGCCCTGCGCCAGCCGGCCCTGCCGCCGGTCGCCGTGGCCAAGGCCTCGCCCGCCCGCGCCTTCTATCGCAACGTCGCCGTCCAGGCCGTCGAAGGCGCGCCGGAGTTCCGCTGGTTCGATGGCGGCGCCGTCGTCACCACCCGCCCCACCCGCGTGCAGGTCGTCGAGAGCCTGAACAACCACCTGCGCCGCGCCGAGATGCGGGCGCCCACGCGCCTCGACGCCGAGTACATGCTCTACACGACGTTCGAAGACCTGCGCGGCCCCGATGTCTGGTGGGGAACAGACAAGCTGGCCTCGGCCCGCGTGACCTTCCGCCTGGTGCGCTGGCGCACGGGCGAGGTGGTCCGCGAGAAGACCCTGGAAGCCTCCTATGAGGCGCGCTGGACCGGCATCACGCCCGACATCGCCCGCGCCGCCATCGCCGGCCCGCTGGGCGTCTCGCGCGACCGCGTGCTGGCCCTGCCCGGCGGCGCGATCGGCGGCATCGCGCTGGGCTACTACGTCAATCAGAACCTGATCGTCTCGATCTACGACGCCCCTTATGCCGGTCTCGTCGGCGCGGCCCAGGCCGCCGCCATCGGCGGTCCGGGCCGCCTGGGACCCGGCTTCGACGCTGCCTTCAGCACAGCCCTGGCCGTCGGCACGGCCTCGGGCCGCTTCCAGGACCTGGAGGCCATGCTGGCCGGCGGCGTGATCAGCGCGGCCGGCGCCGCGGCGGGTCCCGTCCCGGCAGGTCGCGAGATGTCGCAACTGGGCGAGGTCACCACCGCCTTCAATGGCCGCGACCGGCGCCTCGCCGCCACGCGCGGCCTGATGGACCTGGCCTTCGACCTCTTCATGAACGAGCTCAGCCACAACGGCTCGGTGGTCTACAAGACGGCCGTCTCGTGCCGCGCCCTGAACGGCGACAGCGACCGCGGCCCCTATCTGGCCGAGACCGCCGGCGCCTACGCCGTCGACTGCCCCGGCGCGCGCTACAACGACGCCAAGACGGCCAAGGCCTTTCCGAGCCAGTTCTAGTTTCGGCTAAGGCTTTGGCGGCTGAGCCTCGGCCGGCGCGCAGGTCCGGACGACTTTCAACGAACCCCCGCCGGGCTGACTCTTGTCGAGATTCAGATCGACCGTCCGCTCGCAGCCTTCGTTCAGGATCTTCACCGCCTGGGCCAGGGTGACCGGATCGACAGCCATGCCCGCGCAAGCGGACAAACAGACGGTCAGCAGAAGGCCCGCTATCGGGCCGACGACGCGCTTCATGGAAAGCTCCTTCTAGGGTTTCAGGAACACGGCCCGCTCGGTCTCGCGCCGGGCGACCAGGCCCGGCAATTCGCGGCCGCCGGCGAAGCGCCACATCCGGAAGGCGTCCGCCGCCCCCTGGACGTCGCCGGCGATCAGCCGCCGGCACACGCTGCTGTCGGCGAAGTCCGCGGCGCCGCCGATCTCGCCGACGCCGATATTGTAGGCCAGGCTGGTCATCGCCCCGAGTTGGGCGTCGCTCAGCGGCGTCCTTGGGAACAGGGCGACGACCTTGTCGCAGACGGCCTGCGCGTCGGCCTTCAGCAGCGCATCGGCGTCGCCCCGGACCATCCCGGCCGGCCACCGCGCCCGCCACAGGCGGCAGGCGGTCTCGCGGTCCTTGACCGGCTTGCCGCCGACGAACAGGGCGTGGCCCCAGCCGACGGTGTAGATGCCGACGGGATCGGCCTGGGGCTCCAGGACGGCGGTCTTGCGATCCCCGTCATGCAGCCTCTCGAACCGCTGGATCAGCGCGAGCGCGCAAGCGGGTACGTCCCGCGCCAGGGGCGTGGACATGGTGGTTCTCCTTGTGTTGGGGGTCAGGCGGTCAGGCGACCGCGGGCGCGGGCTCGTCGGCCAGACCGTGGGCCGCCAGGATCCGGCGGTAGGCCGCGACCCTGGCCTCGAGCTGGCGTTTCTCGCCCTCGAGCGCTGCGATGCGGGCGTCCTTGTCGGAGATCATGCGGCTGTGCTCGCGGCGCAGGTCGCCCAGCTCGGCCTCGACCTGTTCGAGACGCTGGGCCAGGCGTTCGGCCTCCTCGCGCAGGGTGTGGATCACCCCCGAGGCGGCGTCCTGCGCCATCTGCATCAGATCCGCCTCGGCCTTGCGGGCCATCGCCCGCCGGCCGAGGAGGTCCTTGATCACCGCATAGACCCCCGGCGCGGCCACCACGGCGTAGGGCCACGACTTGGCGATGGCGGTGGGGATGTCCAGTGTAAGCTCCTATCTTCGGCCACGGGGACCGGGCCTACCACTCGACGACCACGAGACCGTCGCCGCCTGCTGATTGGGTGGCGCCGCCACACGCCAGACCGCCGCCGCCGCCGCCGAATCCCGACTTGAGAGCATTGAAATTGGCCGCGCCATTGGCGCCGCCCCCCGTGCCGCCGAAGGCGCCGCCCGAACCGGGACCGTAGCCGCCGTTCGACGAGAGCGACCCGCCGCCGCCCGCGCCGGTTCCGCCGGAGCCGGCGTTGGCGGCGCTCGAGTAGTTCGGGCCACCGCCTCCGCCCGCGAACCCGTCACCGGGAAAGCGAAACACAGCGCTGCTGGAATTAACTGTCCCGTTGTTGGGCGTGAGCGCCGCGCCGGACAAAAGATCGAAGCCACCAGAAAACGCCGTTGAGGCGCTAGCCACGCCCGCGCCACCGGTCGCTGTATTCGTGCCGCGCGCGATGCTGGTCGAGTAAGCTCCGCCGACGCCGCCGCCGCCGGTCGCGGCATAGGAGCCGCCCACGCCGGTGATCGATCCCGAATCGCCGCCATTGCCGAGCTGGGAGCCGCCCCCGCCACCACCAGTCGCCGAGGACGGCCCATTGGCGTCGATCGAACCCGACCGGCCGCCATTGGCGTTGATCAAGCTCCCGCCCGTACCGACCCCACCTGAAGCGCCGACGAGCGCGGCGGCAGACGCGCAAGAACCACCAGCGCCACCGGTCGCGGACAGATAGGCCCCGAACGACGACGTCCCACCCGCACTGCCGGGCTGGCCGTTGGCGCCGGCGACGCCACCTTTACCGACGGCGACCGAAACGGTTTGCCCTTGTGTCAGCCAGACGAGCCCCAGCGCATAGCCGCCACCGCCGCCGCCGGTCGCACGCCCAGCATTACCGCCATCGACAATCCAGGCGCCGCTGCCGCCGCCACCGAGCACCCGGACACGGTAGTAGCCGGAGACCGGCGCGGTGAACGTCCCGTTGTCGAGGAAGGTCACGTATCGCCCGGTATTGAACACACCCAGCCAACCCAGCGGCGGAACCGTCGTGGACATGATGAATGGCGAGGCGGCGGCGGACTGAATGGTCGACGCCGAAGCGGCGCCGGCGGCCTGGGTCGAGCCAATGCGGCCCAGGACGCCGCGGTTTGAACTGCTTGGAATCGGCATGTTAGAGGCCCGCCTTGTGATGGAAGACGTTGAAGGTTTCGGCGTTGTTCGTCGCCGCGTAGAGCTCGGTGGTCGTGCCCTGCAGCGTCAGGCCGGTCAGCGCGTCGACCACGGTGGTGAAAGCCTGCGCCGTGCCGGCCGGGGTCATCCCCACCACCGGGACCTCGGTCAGGAAGGATTTGGTCGAGCCGCTGTTCAGCGACAGGAAGAAGCGGATCATGCCGGCGGTCGTGTTGCCGGTCGCCGTGACGCGAAGCTGCTCGGTGACGATGCCAGCGGCGGTGCCGGTGGCGACCTTGACCATCGTCCCCGTGCCGTCGCGATTGGTGTTGGCGGCGGTCAGCTGGACGATGTCGGGCGCCAGGGGATTGGAAGCGTAGTTGGGCGCGATGGCCATGGTTCAGGCTCCTTGTTGTTGCCAAAGGAAGAGGTAGCTGGCGGGGTCCACGGCCCATTCGGTGTCGAAATCGACTCCCGACCTCTTGCGCAGGAACTGGCCCGCGACGCCGCCGGAGGGGAAACCCGCCCCCGGGACGCCCGGAACGCCGCCGATGCTGATGTCCCAGTTGCTGAGGGTCCCGCCCGCCGACGAGATCTGGGTGACGGCGACCGACAGGATCGTGCCGGCATACCCGGTGCAGACGCCGACCATGAACCGGGTCGGATCGCCGTGCGCGACCACATAGATCGGCATGCCCTCGACGAAGCTTTCGCCGGCGTCGACGGTCCAGGTCTTCGGACCCGTACCGATCGTGTTCGACGACACGGACTTGGTCGAGAACGAGATCCCCGCGGCCACGTTCTGGACCTGCGTCAGGATCGCGGCCGCGTCGGAAGCCTTGGTGGTCGCGACGCCGGCCTGGACGCCGGCCAAGGTCACCTGGCCGGCGGCCAGCGTCACCTGATCTGCAGCGAGCGCGGCCTTGGCTGTAGCTGTGCTGGCAGCGCCCACGGCGGTCGCCTTGTCCTGGGTGACCTGGACAGCCAGCCCGTAAACCTCGCCCGCCAGCGCGTTCGCTTCGGTCACGAACGTCGGCATCTGCCCCAGGAAGGCGTCGGCGCGGGTGTTGAAGTTGGTGGGGTCGCTGGTGGAGGGCGGCGTCGGAAGCGCCGTGATCTGTGCAGGCACGGGGTCAGACCTCTTCGAGTTCGAGGGAAATCAGGGCGTCTTCCGGCTGGTCCATCGAGATCGTGAACCGCTTGTAGACACCGACGATGAGCAGGGCCGAGAAGTAGCCGCTCTCCTGGTCGTCCAACCCGGACCACAGCGCCGGCATGGCGTTGAGGTCGTCGCGCAGTTGCAGGATCCGATCGACGTCGGTCTTGCGGCAGCGCAGGGTCTGGACGGTGCGCGGCACCGAGCGGCGCGGCACGAGGGTGGCCGTCCCGAAGTCGTCGCGGTCGATCTTCGAGAAGTTCAGCGCGTCGCTCTCGGCTTGGTGCTGCGTGGCGCCCAGATAGACCGACGAGCCCAGCACCACCCCGCCGCAGGTCACGTTGCCGTTGGCCTTGGTCAGGGTGATGGTGATGACTGCATCGGTGTACGGCGGCAGGTCGAAGCGCGCGAACTCCTGCCGGTATCGGAAGGCGCCGTAGAAGTAGTCGTACCAGCCGCTGGTCGGCCGGTTCAGCAGGTTGGCCGAAGCGGCGCAGACGGTCGCGCCTGACACGGTCACCGCCACGGTCACGGTGTCGGCGACGATGCCGACTACGCCGATCGAGTCCACGCGCTGTCCGGGCGTGAGCGACACCGTCAGCGGCGAGGCCGTCGTCGTGCCGGTGTTGCGCAGCAGGTCGAACATGGCCCAGCGGTTGGTGGGTCCGACATCGACCCACCAGCTGTCGCCGGCCGTGGCGGGGTTCTGGCCCAGGTTGGCCGTGGTCGCCACGGTGTGGACGCCGCTCTGCGTGCCCGTGCCGGCCACGGGCGAGCCGCCGGCGCTCGTGGCGATCCGAAACGTGTTCGCCGTGTCGGCGAGGACGTAGTAGGTCGTCCCCGAGGCGATCGCCGAAGGCAGCGCGCCGGTCGTCGAAAAGACCACCGGCGTGTCCGCCGCCAAGCCATGGCTGGCCCAGGTGATCAGGGCGCTGCCGGAATTGGCGATCGTCACCGTGGCGCTCTTCCGGGCGATGGCCTCGTACAGGCGATGGGTGATCGCGCTGAACACGCGGTCGCCGTTCTTGTAGGCCGTGGCGGCGCTCCAGGCCGCCTCCCCCGCCGACGGTTCGGCGCAGGTGGTGCTGGTCAGGATGGCCGGCGTGATCGTGATAGGCGGAAGCGCGCGCATCAGGCAGCCGCCTGGGTCTGCATGGCGCGGCCGCCCTCGGTGACATTGGTCAAGGTGCGCTCCATCTTGTCGTTGCTTGTGGCGATGCGGACGCTGGTCGCGCGCAGGTCGGCGAGTTCCTCGCGCAGGCGCCGCAGTTCGGTGATGAGAGGCTGATCGGCCGGGCTTTCGCGACGACGGACGTTGACCGCCTCGCCGGGGCTGAGCGCCAGGTTGAACAGTTTGGAGTCGGGCGGACCGGAGCCGCCGACCTCGAAGCTGCCGCCCGTAGCGAGCTTCAGCGAACCGCCCTGCGTGTAGGACAGATTGCCCGCCGCGATCAAAGCGTTGGCGGCTTCGATCCCCTGGGTGCTGACGATGTCCATGTAGCCTGGGGTGTAGTGGGCGGCGCTGGCGTAGATGGATTGGATGACAGGGTCCTTGAGGTCGGCGCCCGCCTTGCCCGCCTCGCTGTTGACAAGCATCCAGTTCCACGCGGCGTTGTTGTAGTCCTTCTGAGCTTGGGTCAGCAGCGGGGTCCCGCTGCCCGAGCCAGCCGGGCTTGGAGCCGGATCGGCCAGGCCCAGGCTGGAGCCGCCCACGGAGACCACGCCCGCGGCTCTCGCCTCCCCAAGCGCGCCCCGCAGGCTGAGGATCGCCTGCTCGACCGAGACGACGCTGGCCTTGATCTCGATCAGCCCCTGGACCGAGGCGTCCAGCGCATCGAGCTGTCGCTGAGCGATCGACACCTGGCGGTCGGCCGTATCGGCCGCCTCGTCGACGGCCGACCGGACCAGACCGACGTCGCGCAGGTAGTCCAGGCTGGTCGAGACATAGTCGCGCGAGGCCGCCGTGAAGGCTTCGCCCTCGCTTTGCAGCCGCCCCATGGCGTCGGGGTCGCCAAGGCGGGCCATGGCCGCCGTCGACAGGAACGCCTCCCGCGTCCGACGATACCGCGCGCCGGGATCGGTCCCGACGATCGTGTCGGTCAGGCTGGCGCTGAAGGCCCGCAGTGACCCGGAAAGTTCCTTGAACTTGTCCTTGGTGGCCCGGATGGCGTCCTGCTCGCGCTGATAGGCCTGGGTCAGCACATCCCGCGCGGCCGAAACCTTGGCGGCGGCGTCCTCGGCGGCCCAGGTCTGCTGCTGGTACAGCTGCTGGACCGGATCCTTGATCTGCGCCAATGCCAAGCTGCGACGCAGTTGCTTGGCTTCCTCGGTCCGCCCTTGGGCCTCCATCAGGCCGGCCAGCATGTTCGACCGGTCGGTGGCCAACTTGGCAGCCTCGGCGGTGTCCTGAAGTTTCCAGAGTTTCTCCAGGAAGGGGACCAGCGTCGCGTCCAGATCCTTGACCGCCTTCATCTCGGCGGCGCGCGACTTGGTCAGCAACTCAGCCGGCGTCAGGACCAGTTCGTCGATCTGGTCGAGAATCGAGGTCTTCTTGTCAGCGACCGCTTTCTGGGCGTTCTCGGCCGCTGCTGCGACCTTGTCGAAGGCCGGGGCAAGGGCCATCAGGGTCTTGTAGAGTTCCGCCCCTTCCGGCGTTGACAGGTTCTGGCTCTGGACGAGGCTAGCGAAGCCTTGGCGCGACAGGTCGGTGGGTTGCCCTATCGCCGCCAGCCCGTTGGCCACCGAGGCCTTCAGCGGCTTCAGCCGGTCTTCGTCGGTCAGGAAGTGCTCGCCGAAAAACGCCGTCTGCGATGCGAACGCATCCAGGCCGCCGAACTTGTCCAGTAGCCCCTTGCGCACCTCCAGCGATCCAGCGCCGCTGGACTTGAAGTCCATGCCGACCGAGGCCAACACCGCGTCGATCGTCTTGTACTCGGTCGCCAGGCGCGTCAGCGCTTCGAATGCGCCCTCCCCGACCTTGGCCAGGGCTTGAAGGCCGGGCAGACCCGCTGCGGCGAGGTCGTCGGCCACGTTGTTGAACAGAGCATTGATCGCCGCTTCGATCTCGTCGGGCTTGAGGTCTTTCAGCGACAGCTTGCCCAGATCGATCGAAACGCTTTGGAGCGCGGCCTTGGCCGCCGCGCCCGCATCCTCGCCGAAGGTCTTGGCCGCCGTGATGACCCCCTCGCCCAGCAATTCGATCGTGTCGCCGATCTGGGCCAACAAGGCCGGATCGAGGCCGCTGGTGACCGTCGAGGTGCTGACCTTGGTCGACAGGCCGATCCCCGCGAACGAGGTCTTCTTGGTGGTCAACAGATCGGCGTACTGACTGCCGGCCAGGCCGCTGGTGGTGATCTCGCCGAAGGTCTGGGCCGTGAAGGTCAGACCCTGGTCCAGGACCTCGACCGTCTTCTTGGTCTTGGTAAGAGCCCCGACGATGGCGCCGACGGCGCCGATTGCGATGCCGATAGGCCCGGCGAGACTGAGCGCTTGAGTGAACAGACCCAGGCTGATTCCACCGGCCGACATCATGCCGCCGGCGGCTAGCGCCGTGATGCCGTTGGCCACGCCGAAGCCGGCAATGCCACCAAGAGCGCCGCCGACAAGAGCGCCGCCCAGGCCGGCCTTCGACGTGGTGGTCCCCAGACCCAGGCCGGACGTGCTCATCAGTCCGCCGCTCGCGATGCTCCGCGCGACGCCCGCCGCGACCGCGCCGATCTGGGCGTCGATCGACCGCAACGACGCCAACATGGCGTTGGAATAGTCGAGGTCGGTGTTCTGGTACTGGCTCGCCAGCCCCAGCGACTTCTCGATGGCGCCTGAACTTTCCTTCTGCTTGGCCTGCAGATCCTGCTGCGCCTTCATCAGCGCGTCGATCTTAGCCTGAGCCTTGGCATTCGAGGCGCCCAGCAGCCCTGACACGCTACCCAGCACCGCGCCGACAGCCGCGCCCCATGGCCCGCCCATCTGGAAGCCTGCGGCCGCGCCCGAGCCGGCGCCCGAAAGCGCCGCGCCAGTCTTCCCGCCGATCATCGAGCCCAGGCCATTCGCCAGGCCGGCGATCGCGCCGATCTTGGACTCAAGGCTGGCGCCGCTGTCGCGCATCTTCAGTGCGAAGGTCTCGAAGGCGTCGAACAGGCTCTTCGTCGCGCCCAGCCAATCCTTCTGGTCCAAGGCGCTGGCCGCGGTCTTGAGCGCGGAGGACATGTCGCCGTACGAGACGTCCAGCCGCTGGGCCGCTTCGATCTGATTGGCGTAGTTCTGATTGAGGACCGCGATCCGCTTCTCGGCGTCGCGCCTCTGCTCGGGATTGGACCCTGTCCCGTTGACGATCGCCTGCTGGGCCGCGATCTCCTGCTGATGCTTCAGGTCCAGGATGCGCGCATCGATCGCCCGCGTGGCGCCGACCGAGCGGGCCAAGACCTTCTGGCCATCTGCGATGTCGATCGTGCTCTGAAGCCCGGCAACGCGCACATCCAGAGCATGCTTCTCGGAGTCGATCGTCTGTTTGCGGATCGTTGCTTGGATCTCAGCTTGCTGCACCCCGTGCTGCTCGATCGCCAGCACCAGGCCCTGTAGCCAATTGATCTCGCCCGACTTGATCTTCTGCGTGTTGCTGCTTTGCAGAGTGAACGTTTCGAGCTCCTGGCGACGCTTAAGCGCCTCCAGCTCGATGCGATTGCGCTCCTCCGCGGCGCCCACCGTGTCGGCGGTGAACTTGTCCATCTGATCGAGGTACGCGTTGTGACCCTGCCGGCGCGCGATCTCGGCCTGGAGCAGTTGAGCGCTCCGCTCCTGCTCGATCGCCTCCTCCTTGGCGCCGGCGATGGACTTATATTTCTCCTGGATGAACGCGCCGTCGGCTTGGTTGATCTCCCCGCTCTTCATCTGAGCCTTCAGGCGGTCCTGCTGCGTCTTGAACTCGACGGCGACCTGTTCGCGCTTAAGCCAAGCAATCTTCTCGACGTTCTTGGTCACACCCAGCTGAGCCGACAGCTCCGCCGATTTCGCCGCCTGCATGGCGTCACCGCCTCGATATTCCGGAGGGGGCGCGGAAGCGGCGTGCGTGGAGACCGTACGGGCGGCGGCGCTTGAACCGCCTCCCTTTTGCAGTTCCGCGATCTTCCCATTCAGCGTCTGGATGTCCTGCTGAGCTTGCGACTTGGTTAGGCCCGCCTCCTTCAGCGCGCCAGCGCCTCTTCTGATCGCACTCGACAGCGATGCGCTCAGGTCCGTCAGTTCCTTGATTTGGCGATCTTTTGGATCAGCGATCTCGTGCGCGGCGCGCGCTGCGGCTCCGACCGCGCCATCGGCGACGGCGTCTTCGGCCTTCTTCCGCCCTGCCTTGCGCTTCTCGGCGGCGGGGTTGTAGCCCATGCCGGCATAGGTCTCCTCGACCGCCGCCGCATCCGGCTCGGTGAAAAGCACCTTGGCCATCTTCTGCAGGTAGCTGCCGATCGACGTCGTGGCGCGATCGTAGGCGCCGCTGAGCGTCGTGACCTTGCCCGTCGTCGCGGCCGTGCGGCTCTCGACCTCCTTCAGAATGAGCGCGTCGGCCTGGGCCATCTCGCCGCGCCGCGCCATGCTCTGGATGCTGTCCCTCGTCGCATAGTCGAAGCCTCCGGTCGCCCTCGCGAGCGCATCCAGGTTGGCGATCGGATTGGTCAGGGCTGCGCCGAGCAGCTGAGAAGCTTGCGCGCCGTCGACGCCCATCGCCTGGGCCAGACCCTTGGTGTCCGTGACCGCTTGACTCAGGACGGCCGAATTGCTGACGCCCATCCGCACATAGGCCTGGGTCCAGCTCTCGGCGTCGGCGATCGAGGCATGGGCGGCGTTGGCCGCTGTGGCGGCAAGCGCCTGGAGCTGCCCGCCGGTCATACCGACGTCGCGACCAACCCCCTGCGCGAGCTGGTTGAACGCCGCCGCCTGCTTCTGGGCGTCGGCCGCGGCCGAGGCCACAGCGCTCAGAGCGACAGCCACACCGGCGACCGGTGCGCTGACGCCGGCGATCGGGCTCGCCGCCTCGGCGATGCCGCCCAACAGCTGCTTCAAGGGCGCGCCACTGGAGACCGCCTTGGCGAAGACCTCCGTGAGAGCGGGCCCCTGCGCCGCCAGAGCCTTGAGCGGGCTTTCTCCCGACGAGACCGCCGAGATGAACCCCTTGGTCGCGTCCTTAAGCTTACCCATCTGCTCGGTGGAGACACGGGCTGCCTGAGCGCCCGACGCCGTCTGCGCGTCCAGCCTCTTCTGCGCGCCCGCAAGCTCGTTGGCCGCCGCCGCAGCCTTCTTACATTCGAGGATCAGTTCCTTCAGGTCACACAAGGCAGCTCTCCCCAAAAAGTTCGGGCCGCGCCTCCTCGCGAAGGAGCAGCCCGGAAAGTGGTCAGCCCTTGCTGGGGGCCGTCATGGTCAGAAGGTGTTCGGCGTCGAGGGTCATGACCGCGCGCCGTTCCCAGGGCTCGAGGCGGACGCCCTCGTCGCGCTCCCAGGCCTGGATCTCCAGGCGCGAAAGGCGGGAGGGACCGAACCCGCCTGACTGGCGGGTCTGGCAGAGGTCGGCGTACCAGGCCCAAAGGTGGGCCACGTGCGGCGACAGCGGCGGCGGGTTGGCGAGCCGCCAGCTGGCCTCGGGATCGCCTTGGCGAGCTAGGCTCTCGAGGTGGGTCCGGAGCGGCTCGCCGTCGTCCTGGCGCGCGGCGAGCTCGAACTGCTCGCGGGCGTGGGCGATCAGGCCGCGGACTTGCCCGGCATAAAATTTCCGAGGGTGTTCGACGCCGTGGTGATCTGTTCGGCGATCTCGGAATTGCGGCTGACCAGGCGGAAGGCGTTCTCGGCCGACCACTCCTGCTTGATGCCGCGCCAGCCGACCAGGCGGACCGCGGTCAGGCGGTGACCGAAGGCGATGTCGTCCTCGATCGGGGTGAACTCCGCCTTCTCGGGATTGCTGCGTCCCGTCATGGCGGCGGCCACGGCCTGCTTCTTGCGGCGGTCGTTGACGAGGCGGTTGACCTCGGACTGCACCTTCTCGGACTGGCCGCCCAGCACCTGCAGGAAGACGCCGGAGCCCGAGCCGTCGGCGCGGATATATTCGACCTCGAACGGGGTGTCGCCGGCGGAGACGGCGTCGAGGTCATTCAGGTCGAACAGGGTTTCGGTCGAGAACTTGGTCATGGGTCTGTCCTTGGAAAAGGACGGCCGGGCGCGACCCGGCCGCTAAGTCGAGGGGGGACTTCGGGAGGGAGAGAAGAAGAGCCGCGCCGGTTAGGCGGCGCTGTCCTGGATGGCGATGATGGTCTGGTCGGTGGCCAGGGCCGCGCCGCCGGCGCCGTTGATCTGGGCCGTGAACGGATAGGTCCGGATCACCGCCTTTTCGCCGTCGTCCGGGGTATCGCCGGTCAGCTTGATCATCGGCAGGTTGATGACCACGAAGTCGGCGTTGGGCGTGGCGTCCTCGGTCACCGCCAGCACCAGCGAGGTGGTCGAGCGGCCTTCGAAGATGGTCTGCAGGGTCACGTTGTCGAACTTGGCGGTGAACGAACCCGACACGGCCAGGCGGCCGCGCTGGATGTCGTCGACCACGTTCGAGCCCACCACGGCGTCGCTGTGGGCGGCGTTGCCGTTGATGGTCACCTGGGCGCCGGTCACGTTGGTGACGGGAACACCGTTGACCAGGACCACGCCGTTCACGGCTGTCAGGATGTCGGTGACCGTCTCGGCCGTCGGCGTGGTCAGCACCTGGGCCGCGCCCAGCGTGCGGATGCGGCCGACAGTGTCGAGGCTGATGGTGGCGTTGCCGGTGGCCGGAAGGTTCAGGGCCGCCTGGCCGACCTGCTGGTCGGAATAGGCTTCCGAGCGGCCCAGGTCCGGATACCACTCCTCGAAGGTGTAGTAGTCGTTGGTGTGGCCCGACAGCGGGACCAGCGACTTCTTGCCGGTGACCGCGACCGTGGCGCTGGCGATGTTGGCCTCGGCGAACATGGCCGAGCCGTTGACCACACGCACCGTGGCGATCGTGGCCGTGAGCGTGATGATCAGCAGGTTCTTCTGGGTGTTCAGCGCGTTGAAAGCGCCGGCGGTCAGGCGGATGACGTCACCGATCTTGAAGCCGTCGGTCAGGTACGAGCCGGCCGAACGGGTCAGGGTCCAGTTCTGACCCGAGGCGGCGACGCTGATCGTGGCGCCGGTGGCCGAGACGCCGGCCGTCATGTCCTTGCGCAGCAGCGAGCCCATGAGGGCGCCGTAGGTGCCCGGCGACAGCAGGCCGTCGATCTTGCCGGCCGGCTTGACCACGCCCAGGCCGACGCCCGTCGACTGCTGGTGGCTGACGATTTCGTTGCTTTCGAAGGTGTCCGGCGGGGCCTGGAACACCGAGCTGGTGCGGCGGACGACCTGGCCGCCCGAGCCGGCGGCGGGCGCGCCGAGGCCGGTCTGCTTCTTGTAGACGGTCTTTTTATTGATGCCCTGGGCGACTGCCATGGGGTCTTCTCCTGAGACGTTATCGGGATGGGTGGATCAGACGAGGCTCCCAAAGAAGGCGACCTGGGGCCTGTCCCTTCGGGCGGAGACCGCCGTCAGCTGGTGATCGTGGCCAGGAACGGGACCTGGACAGGGACGAGGTAGCGGTCGCCCTCCAGGATCGCGGCCAGGATGATGGGCGTGCGGGCGACCGCAGTGGTCAGGCCGTCGGACGTGAAGGCGGCGCCGCGATAGAAGGTCGAGCGCAGCAGCTCGATGCGCGCGGCGGCGTCGGCCGGACCCGCGCCCTGCGGGTAGCAGAGGGTCACCACGAACAGGCCGCCCTGCTGGAAGCTTCGGCCGTACTCGGTGTTGACCGGCTCGGTGAAGGTCATGGAGACGCGCTGGTAGGGCGTTCCCGAAACCGGCGTGTAAGTGGTGTTCTCCCAGGCCGTGGCCAGGGCGGGGCTCATGGCGGCCAACGCCGTTTCCAGCGCCGCGCGGATCTTCAGCACGCTCATCGGCGGCGCTCCCCCATCAAGACTGGCGGGATCGCGGCGCGCGGAGGCGATACGGGAGCCATGGGGCTCCCGGCGGCGAGGACGAGGATCATGTCGGAGGTCCCTGGATCAGCGGACGAGACAAAGAACCCGCCCTCCGGGGAGGAAGAGCGGGTTCACGGGGCCGACCGGCTCACGCTTCATCGAGCGCGCCGTTTCGGAAGAACAGGAAGGTCTGGAGTTCAGTCTCCGGAGGTCTTGATCGCCGCTGAAGGCGCATCTCCGAGACTGTTTTGATTAAACCCTTTACCTTCCCGGCCGTAAATCTATTTGTTCATGAAATGTTCTTGATTTGACGATCGCGCGCGATCTGCTTGGCCATGGCCACGACGAGATCCAAAGCCTTGATCAGGACTTCGCGATTACGAGCTAAAGCGCGGCCGGCGCCCCATACGGACAGGCTGTTCCCCTCGCCCGCCACCGAGCGCAGCAGGCGCAGGGCCATCGGCGTGTCGGCCAGGCTCATCGCCACGGCCCTGTCGGCGCGGGCCACGAAGTCCAGCATGCGGGCGCGCCGCAGCCGCGCGGCGACGAAGCGGTCGTTGTCGTGACCGCCGCCGCTCCCTGGCTCCAGGCCGGCGACGCGCAGGTCACGGCCCCGGGCTTCGAAGCCGGCGCGGTACAGCAAGGCGACGGCGTAGTGGGCGTCGTTGATGTGGCCGCTCTGGCGCAAGCTACGCAGGCCGTCGCGGCTGGAGATCCGCAACGAACCGCCGTCGACCTCGACCGCCTCGCCCCGCGCCCGCGCCAGGGCTGCGGTCTCGACCAGGCCCGCGGCGATCTCGGACTCTTCGGTTCTCGCCCGCTGGACGCCGGCGATGCGCAGCACGGCCTCGCGCGCCGCCTGACGGGCGGCGGGACTGATCGCCAGGCCCGCCGCGCGGTCGGCGCGGGCCAGGTCTCGAAGCTCGGCCGAGGTCAGCCCCTCGGGCCGGATGAACTGGACGGAAATGATGGTTCCCCTTTCTAGATGGTCAGCGCCCGAAACGGACGCCGCGTCGGCTGTCGGCCAGGGCGTGGCGGCGGGCCTCGCCGGCGCAGACCTGGGCGACGAAATCGTGGCCTTCGCTTTCGGCCAGCATCCGGCTGGCGGCGCGAATGATCGCGCACAGCATCGGCTTGCGCGGCCCGCAGGCGCGGACGGCCTTGTCGATGGCGCCCTCGGCGATCTCGTCCTGGAGCCCGCCCATGGGTCTAGGCTTCCAGCGCGGTCCGGCCGGCCGGCGTAAGGCCGATCCGGCAAGGCCGGCCGCCCAGGCGCTCGACAAGGCCAAGCAGACGGGCGGCCTGGGCGCGGTCGCTGCCGGCCGACAGGCTGACAGCCATCTCGTCGGCCAGGTCGGCCAGGGTCAGGGGCCCGTCGACCAGCGCCTCCAGCACCGCCAGGACCTTGGCGGGAGGGACGGGTTCGGCGGGCGCGGTCCCGAACAGGCGGGTGCGGATCGCTTCGGACACGGCGTAGCGACAGGGGCGCGGATCGCCCATCAGCAGAGCGGTCAGGACGGCGCGCGGCGGACGGCGGTCGGCCTCGGTGCGGCGCGCGACATAGCCCGGCACAGGGGCGTGGACAGGCGCATGACCGGCGTGACCGGTCGCGTGGAGCGAAATCATCTGGGACTTCCTGCGGCTAGGCCGATGAAGGGAATTTCGTGGAAAGCCGCCCGGCTCGCGTCGCCAGGGCGGAGTTCTCGGAATATCCAATTTGTACCAAATGCAAATTTGCATGGCAAGCAAATTTTGTGTTTAATGCGTGGACATTCCCTTTCGCACTCACTCCCGGATTTGCATGACCCCCGACCGGCAGGCCAAGGCGAAGCAGCGCGCGAAGACCTTCATCCGCGCCTGGCGCAAGCATCGCGGCATGAACCTGGAGCAAGCCATCGAACGGCTGGAGCTTGAGGTCGGATATCCCTATTCGGTCGCCCAGCTCTCGCGCGTCGAGCGCGGCGAAACCGGCTATTCCCAGGATGTGCTGGAGGCGTTGGCGACCATCTATCGCTGCGAGCCCGCCGACCTGATCATGCGCGATCCCGCGGCCGGGGAAGCGATCTGGTCGATCTGGGACCAGTTGCAGCCCGTGCAGCGGAGCCAACTTGTCGAGATCGGCCAAACCCTCAAGAAAGCTGGGTAATTCCCGCTCAGTCCAGCGCCAGAATCTCGCCCTGGCGCTCAATCAGCCTGGGCTTTCCCCAAAGGCCCGATAGCGGCTCGCCGCGCACCCGATAGAGCGCCACGCCCGAAGATCGCCGCGCCAGAACCTGCATCTCACGCCGCGCCTCCTCTTCGAAATAGCACTCCCGAACCTCGGTCGGCCGGAGCAGTCCACCCCGCCGCCCGAAGGCCTGTACGCAGAAACGCGTCACCGAGAACACGACAACCTCCGCCTTCAACACCCCTACTCTGCACGCCTCCTTCGGATGAGTCGACCGGTCGCGACCGCACATGCGTCCGCGTTTGACGCAGGTTAATTTTTGCACTGAAGGCAAATTGTCGCCTCTTCCGCGTATTTGCATGGGCAGCAAATCGGCGCGCCGCGACAGAGCTTCAAGACCTGTTCATGCACGCCTTCCTGGGTCCCAACGACTATCACCGTCAGCACGCGCCCGCCGGCGGCGCGGTGCTGAGTCGCGCGTCATCCTGGGCCAAGTCTAACTGGAGGTCGTGGCCGAGCCGGTGGCCGGCGACGAGAACGGCGTCCACACGCTGAAGCCCCTGCGCGCCCGCGACGCCCCCGACGCGGCCGGCTACCAGTTCGCCCAAGCCCGCGGCCTGATCGTGCTGGACACCCCGATCGGCCTGGTCGCGGTGCTGCCGATCGGCGTGTGCCAGGTCTCGTCGGAGATCGTCACCGCCGAGGTCGGCGTCACCGTCCGCAAGGGCGAAGAACTGGCCTACTTCCAGTTCGGCGGTTCGGACATCATCGTGCTGTTCGAAGCCAAGTCCAACGTCAGCTTCGTCGCCCAGCCGGGGGTTCACTACAAGACGGCCGTGAAGATCGCGGACGCGTATCCGGTGGTGTCAGAAGGACCGATTGAAGGTTTTGGTAGGCCCGGAGGGACTCGAACCCCCAACCAGACCGTTATGAGCGGTCGGCTCTAACCATTGAGCTACAGGCCCGCGCGGATACGGGTGAACGTACGCGAGAGCGGCGGATTAGCATGAGCCGAACGCGGCTTAAAGCTCCGGTTCAGGTTGAAGCTGTCATCAGAGAACGCATAGCTGTCCGGCGACGCTTCCCTGTCCCGACGGCCCTGGAGAAAAGAACGATGACCAACACCGCTCGCCGCCTGACTTCGATCGCCCAATCCCCAGTCCTGGCTGCCCTGATCGGTGGCGTGCTGCTGATGGGCGCCGCCGCTCCGGCGCTGGCCCAGACCGGCGCCGACTCGGCGTTCAAGGCCACGACCTTCAGCCTGTCGGCCTATGGCGAGACCCGCGTGGCGCCGGACATGGCCACCATCACCCTGGGCGTGCAGACCGAAGCCCTGACCGCCGGCGAGGCCCTCAAGGCCAACGGCGCGCGCATGAACCAGGTGATGGCCGCCCTGAAGAAGGCCGGGATCGCCGAGCGCGACGTCCAGACCTCGAACCTGAACCTCAACGCCCAATACGCCTATGAGCAGAACCAGCCGCCGAAGCTGACCGGCTACCAGGCGTCGAACCAGGTGACGATCACCGTCCGTGACCTGGCCAAACTGGGCGCCACGGTGGACGCCACGGTCAATGCCGGCGCCAACACCGTCAACGGCATCAGCTTCGGCCTCATCAACCCGCAGGCCGCCGAGGACGCCGCGCGCCTGGAGGCCGTGAAGGCCCTGCAGGCCAAGGCCGAGCTCTATGGCCGCGCCACCGGCTACAAGGCCGTGCGCCTGGTCAATCTGAGCGAGGGCGGCGGCTACTCGCCCCCGGCCGCGCCGATGCCGGTGTTCGCCATGGCCAAGCGCGAGATGTCCGACTCGACCAGCATCGCGGCCGGCGAACTGAAGGTCCGCATCGATATCAGCGCGACGTACGAAGCCGCCAAGTAGGGCTCCGACCCGCGCCTAAGAAAAGGCCGCCGCCGGGATCCCGGCGGCGGCTTTGATGTTTTTAGAAGCCCGCCTTCTTGAAGGCCTGCTCGACGCGTTCCTTGATCTCCAGCCCTGGCAGCGCCTTGTCGCCTTCCATGACCGCGACATAGGTCAGGTCGCGCGGCGGCTTGCCCTCGCCGGTCGGCACCGGGCCGATGGACCAGCCCACCGTGGCGCCGGCGGGGCCGCCGCTGGCGCAGCTGAGGAAGCGGGCCGGCTTGCCCACATTCGCCTTCAGCAGGGTCTCGGCCGTGGTCTGCGCGCCGTCGCAGGACGGCAGGTTGCGCGAGCAGGTGACATAGCCTCCGCCGCGCCACACCAGCTTACCGCCAGCGTCGGCGATGACGACGCAGGTCGAGGGCGAGCCGATCGACTTGCCGACCGACTGGGTCAGGACCGCCTCGTCCACACCCGTCGGCAGCTTCGGCGAACAGGCCGAGAGGCCCGCGGCGGCCAGAACAACGAGCGCGATACGACGCATCAGGCGGCCTTCTTGATCAGGTTGCCTTCGTCCAGCAGCACGACGGTCGGCGCGTAGTTGCGCGCCTCTTCCGCGGCCATCTGGCAGTAGGTGACGACGATCACCAGGTCGTTCTTCTGCACCAGGCGGGCGGCGGCGCCGTTGACGCCGATCACCTTCGAGCCGCGCGGGGCCTCGATGGCGTAGGTGGTGAAGCGGGCGCCGTTGGTGATGTTCAGAACGTCGACCTGCTCGTTGGGCAGGATGCCCGAGGCGTCCAGCAGGTCGCGGTCGATGGCGATCGAGCCTTCATAGTCGAGGTCGGCCTGGGTCACCGTGGCGCGGTGAAGCTTGGCCTTCAGCATGGTGAGCAGCATGGCGGGGGACTTTATCCCTTTGAACTGAATTGAACTTTCAGGGCCGCCACACACAAGGCCCGAAACAGGTCACGCCATATAGACACGAACCCACAACCGTTCAATCGCACCTGGGCGCGAGACCAATGGTTAACACCACGCGCTTTTCGCGCTAGGGTTTGAAAGAACGCGGTTCTGTGGGGGATACCATGCGTCATTCAAGAGGGTGGGCGATGGCGGGGACCGTCGCCGTGAGCGTGCTCGCGGGCGCGGCCTGGATCACAACCGGAAAGGCGCAGACGCGGGATGCGACCGGCGCGCCGACTCCCGGTGCGGCGGCTATCCGTCCCGGGATCGCGGCGCTGGTGGCCCGTCCGCGCGGCCGGGTGGACTGGCAAGGCGCCGTCGGCGGCCTGCGCCAGTCGGCCAATGTCGGCGAGAGCCTGGCGACCAACCTGAACCGCGAGCAGGTCGACCAGACCGCCGTGCCGATCCTGCTGCCCCAGGACGCCAAGCTGACCGCCGGGGCGCGCATCTACAGCTTCGGCGACTATTACACGATCACCAGCAACACCACCGGAGGCCGCGTCTCGCTGAGCGGCACGACCGCCACGGTGCCGATGCCGGCGTCCAAGCCGCTGAAGATCGAGACCGGGCCGGAGATGCTGACCGTGCAGCGCACGGTCGACGGCCAGCTGGCCAGCTTCGTGCGCTACGGCGTGCTCTACTCGGTGGAGATCCGCTGCGACGCCGCCAGCGACCCGCGCTGCGCCGACGACAACTACGTGCTGGGCCTGGTCGGCAAGACCACGGCGGTGGTGATGGGCAAGGCCGCCCGCGAAGCCGCCGGGCTGGGAGGCTGACCATGCGCCTCACCCGGCTCCTACTGATCGCCGCCCTGGCCCTGGCGCCGCTGGCCGCTTGCGACGACACCACCAAGCCTCCGGCGCCCGGCGAGACGCCCAAGCCGCCGTCGCCCGAGCCCGGCCCGCCCCAGCCCGATGACACGCCAGCCGACGGCGGGGCCGAGCAGCCCTCCAGCGAGCCCGTGCCACCCAGCCCCAATCCCGCGCCGCAGCCGGCCGATCCGCCTGCTCCCACACAGGCCACCTTCGACCACGCGCCGGCCGGCGCGATCCCGGCCGGCCAAGGTCCGGGCTATCTGGACCGCACGGTCTGGTCGCCCAACATGTGCTGGCCGCTGGCCGAGGCGGGCTTCCCCAATTCGCAGGTCTACGGTCCCGGCGGCGGCATGGGTCCTGCTGGAAAGCCCAGCCAGTGCGACACGCTGAACTACAGCCTGCCCTGGCATGACACCTTCTGCGAAGCCCGCTCGCGGACGAACCCGCTGTGCGCCGGGTCCGGCACGGGCCACCAGGGCCAGGACATCCGCCCGGCCACCTGCAAGAAGAACGAACACTTCGCCGTCGCCGCCGAGGCCGGCACGATCACCGACATCGGCTCCTACAGTGTCACCCTCGTGGCCAAGGCCCAGCCGCACTACACCTACCGCTACCTGCACATGCAGATGTCGACCCTGGCGGTGAAGGAAGGCGATCAGGTCGTCAGGGGCCAGAAGCTGGGCAAGGTGTCGAATGACTTCGGTGGCACGCCGACGACCATCCACCTGCATTTCGAGCTGCGGGCGGGCGTGACGGGCGCGACAACCGACGGCAAGCCAATCGCCCTGCTGACCTTCGTGCCGCCCTATCTGAGCCTGGCCGAAGCCTACCAGCGCAAGCTGAACGGACAGGCCTGCGGGAGCTAGCTTACGGCTGCCTTCAGGAAGGCGGTCATGTCGGCGAACAGGGTCGACTTGCGGCGGAAGGGCCGCGACAGGGCCAGCACGGTTCCGGCGTGGTCGAGGTCCGCATAGTGGCGCTCCTCGACCCTGGCGCCCTTGTCGCGCAGGGCGGCGGCCAGCTTGCGGGTGTTGCGCGGGCGAACGGTGGTGTCCTTGTCGCCGGTGGCCAGGAAGACGGGCGGCGCATCGGCGCGGGCGTAGCGGGTGGGCTGCGTCGCTTCGAGATCCGGCGCCTCGCCGAAGGTCTGGCGCGTGATCGGACCATCCAGCGGCAAAAAGGCGTACGGACCCGACAAGCCGGCGAAGGCCTTGATGACTCCCGGCTTCACCCCCGCGGCCGTGAGGTAGTGCATGTCCAGGGCCAGCATGGCCGCGTTATAGGCCCCAGCGGAATGGCCGATCAGGACAATGCGACCGGGATCGCCGCCCAGGGCCGCGGCATGCTCGACGGCCCAGCGCACGGCCTGGGCGCCGTCGTCGATGAAGCTGGGATAGCGCACTTCCGGATACAGCCGGTAGTCCGGGACCAGGGTCAGGAAGCCCTGGGCGGCGATGGCCCGCGCGGCCCAGCCGTAGTCCTGGCGGCGACCACTGTCCCACGAGCCGCCATAGAAGAAGATCGCCACCGGCGCCGGGCCTTGAGCCACTGGCGGAGCGTAGACGTCGATGCCGCCGCGCGATCCGGTCGAGTAGCGCGCGCCCTTGTCCTCGACCCTGGCCGCATCCTTGGGCGTAAAGGTCGCGAACAGCGACAGCGGCGAGCACGCCGAGGTCATCGCGGCCGTCAGGGCGGCCAGTCCCACACGTCTCGTCACCCGCATTCCCGCCACGCCGCGCCTCCGCTGCTGTTCACCGCTAAAGCTACGAACGCGCGAAGCTTTCGGACGCTCACGCGCGGCCCGCGGCCAACGCGCAGCGCCGGTCTTCGCCTGCCCTACAGCTTGAAAGCACCGCTCTCGATCTTGGCGTGCAGGGCCTTGGTGATCTTCACATAGCCCTTGGCAGGATCTCGGAAGTACAGCGGATCTTTGGTGTGGGCCGGGTCGAAGCCGTCATTGACCAGGTCGATCTTGCGGTACTTGAAGGTGCCGGTCGTCTCGATCTGCTGCTGCAGGCGCACGAACAGCGGGCGGGCGTAGCTGGGCAGCTGATCGTCGACATACTTGCCGAAGGCCTCGATGTCGAAGCCGTCTTCCACGACCAGCGCGGCCATGCCGGCCTTGCCGTCCAGGTCGCCGACCTTGACGCCGTAGACATTGACTTCCTGCACGCCGTCGAAGCCCGCGATGCGTTCCGAGACCTCGCTGGTGGCGACGTTCTCGCCCTTCCAGCGGAAGGTGTCGCCGATCCGGTCCATGAAGTAGATGTAGCCGTCGCCATCGACCTTCATCAGGTCGCCGGTGCGGAACCAGGCGTCGCCCTTCTGGAAGACGTCGTGCAGCACCTTCTTCTCGGTGGCGGCCTTGTCGGCATAGCCGCTGTAGTTAGAGCGGGCGTCGCTGCCGATATGGCCGATGCACTCGCCGACCTCGCCGGGCGCGACCTCGATGCAGCAACCGTTGGGGCCGCGCACAGGCATCTCGGCCTCGACGTCGAACTTGACGATGCGGATGTTGAATTTCTTTTTTAGATAGCCGGGGATCCGGCCGATCGCGCCGCGGCGACCGTCGAAGTTGAACAGCGAGACATTGCCTTCGGTCGCGCCGTAGAACTCGAGCACATCGCCGACCTTGAAGCGATCGAGCATGTCGTTCCAGACGTCCGGACGCAGGCCGTTGCCGAAGATCATGCGGATCTTGTGGGCGCGCTCCAGCTCGTGCTCGGGCTGGTTGGCGAGATAGCGGCACAGCTCGCCGATGTAGACGAACATCGTGCACTTCTCGGCGACGATCTCGGGCCAGAAGTGGGTGGCCGAGAACTTCTTGCGCAGCATGATCGAGCCGCCGTTCAGCAGGCCCGCGCCCATGGCGCAGAGGCCGCCGGTGGCGTGGTACAGCGGCAGGGTCACGTAGATGCGGTCGTTCTGGTTGGAGCCCGTCGAGCCGGCGAAGCCTCGCATGTACAGCTGGGCGCGCATGTGGTTGATGCGTGCGGCCTTGGGCAGGCCGGTGGTTCCGCTGGTGAAGATGTAGAGCGCGGTGTCCCTGGCGGTGATGCCATCGCGGGCCGTCTCACGGTCGGGACGCAGCTGGCTGCAGCTCTTCAGCGCCTTGACCAGGTCGCGCTGCTCGCCATGCGCAGGGCCTAGCACCCACTGCTGCACGTGGCGCTCCAGCTGCCCCTTCACGTCCTCGAAGCACGGCGAGGTCTCGGGATCGACGATGCAGTGCAGAGCCTGGGAGATGTTCAGGCAGTGCGCCAGGGCCGCGCCCGTCAGCTGGTTGTTGATCAGCGCGGTCGCCACGCCAACCTTGGTCAGGCCGTACCAGATCGCCAGGTACTCAAGACGATTGGGCATGAACAGCGCCACGGTCTGGCCCTTGGTCAGGCCCTGCCCCTTGGCCCAGTGGGCGTAGCGATTGGCGATGGCGTCCAGCTCGGCGTAGGTGACCGACTTGCCTTCGAAGGTGATGGCCTGGCGATCACGCCACTTGTCGACGGCCGCTTCCAGATCGTCACAGATCAGGTTGGGACTGTCGGGAGCGATGGACTTCACGCGCTTCAGCGTCCGGGACAGGCCCTTCAGGAAGCGGATTTCCCGCTTAATCTTCTGACGCAAACGCATTCATCTCTCCCTTAAGCAACCATTGGAGAGCGCCGCGCGACGGGTCAAGACGCGTCGCGCCGCATCGCAAACCTTTCAATGTTCGCTCAAGCTGAACAGCGATCACTCAGGATCGCCGCACCAGCGACGATCGCCAGCCGCAGGCTTAACCCGCCGCTTGCCGGCGCTGGTCGTCGCGATCGGATTTCAGCTTCTCGGCCACCAGGAAGGCGAGCTCCAGCGCCTGCTCGCCGTTCAGACGCGGGTCGCAGTGCGTGTGGTAGCGATCGGCTAGATCCGTCTCCGAAACCGCCCGGGCGCCGCCCAGGCATTCGGTGACGTTCTGGCCGGTCATCTCCAGGTGCACGCCGCCCGGATGGACGCCTTCGGCTTGGGCGATCTCCACGAAGCTCTTCACTTCGGCGAGAATGCGGTCGAACGGACGGGTCTTGTAGCCGGTCGAGGCCTTCAGCGTGTTGCCGTGCATCGGATCGGTGGCCCAGACCACCGAGCGGCCGGCCGACTTGGTGGCCTTCATCAGGCGCGGCAGGCGGTCGGCGATCTTGTCCGAACCGAAGCGCCCGTAGAGGGTCAGGCGGCCCGGCTCGTTGTTGGGGTTCAGCACGTCGATCAGCCGCAGGAGATCGTCGCCCTCCATGGTCGGGCCGCATTTCAGGCCGATCGGATTTTTCACGCCGCGCATGAACTCGATGTGCGCCCCGTCCAGCTGACGGGTGCGCTCACCGATCCACAGCAGGTGGGCGCTGGTGTCGTACCAGTCGCCCGAGGTGCTATCGACGCGGGTCATGGCTTCCTCGAAGCCCAGCAGCAGGGCCTCGTGGCTAGTGAAGAACTCCACCTGATGCATGCCCGGATGGCTCTGGGGGGTGACGCCGATGGCGGCCATAAAGGCCAGGCTCTCGGTGATCTTGTCGGACAGCTCGCGATATCGAGCGCCCTGCGGGCTGTCGCCGACGAAGCCCAGGGTCCAGCGGTGGATGTTGTGCAGGTCGGCGTAGCCGCCGTTGGCGAAGGCGCGCAGCAGGTTCAGGGTCGCGGCCGACTGACCGTAGGCCTTCATCAGGCGGTCCGGATCGGGCACGCGCTCTTCGGACGTGAAGTCCATGCCGTTGATGATGTCGCCACGATAGGACGGCAGGGTCGTCTCGCCGATCGTCTCGATAGGCTCCGAGCGCGGCTTGGCGAACTGGCCGGCGATACGGCCCACCTTCACCACCGGCTTGCCGCCAGCGAAGGTCAGCACCACCGCCATCTGCAGGATCAGGCGGAAGGTGTCGCGGATGTTGTCCGCGTGGAATTCCTTGAAGCTCTCGGCGCAATCGCCGCCCTGCAGCAGGAACGCCCGACCCTCGGCCACATCGCCCAGCAGGCTCTTCAGGCGGCGCGCTTCTCCGGCGAAGACCAGCGGCGGCATCTGGCGCAGGGTCTGCTCGACCCGCTCGACCGCGGCCTTGTCCGGATAATCCGTGGGCATGTGCTTGGCGGGCTTGGCTCTCCAGGCGGCGGGTGTCCAGCGGGCGGTCATGACGGAGCTCGATAACTGAGAGGGCGGCGTAGATACCGCGAAAGGAACTAAAAGGCAAAATCGTGCGGCTGAACACCGTAGATCCGCCAAGGTGAGAAAGTCGTGGTCGCGCTAACGCCGTGCGGCGCTCGATTTTTGCGCGATCGAACAACCGACGGCCGCGATGACGCCCAGGGCCAGCCACCACTCCTGCCAGACGCCGAAGCTGAGCCCGCCGATCATCACATAGGCCGTCAGTGTCGCCGCCGCCATCGCGCCGTCTCGGCGGTTCTCGCCGGTCCACGCCACGATCCGATACAGCACCCAGGCGAAGAAGGCCGCCGCCAGGGCCGCGCCCAGGGCGCCCAGCTCCAGCCACAGCTGCAGGGCGGCGTTGTGCGTGTGCAGCGGGATGGCCGCGCCGAAGACCCGGCTGGCGTCGATGCCCCAGCCGCGCAGGGCGTGCTCGACGATCTTGTTGGCGGCGAACGCCCAGATGTTCAGCCGCGCGTCCCACGACGGCGGGGCTATGGCGTGCAGCCACGCGAACAGGCCCGAGCGCACGCCCCACAGCACCACCATCGGCGCGAAGATGAACAGGGTCGAGACGGCGGGGATCATGCCGCGCACGAACGGCTTGCCGATGATCCGCGCCCCCAGCCAGGCCACACCGCCCAGCAGCAGGGCGGCGCCCGAGGCGTCGGCGCTGGTGAAGTGCGAGGCCGCCAGGATCATCAGCGCCAGGGTCGCGATCAGCACATTGCGACCGCGGAAGCCCCAGGCGTCCAGCAGCCGCACGCAGGGCCAGAACAGCAGCACCAGCGGATAGATCGGCATCGACACCTTCACCACCGCCAGGTCGGGCCGAATGGGGTCGTGGGTCGCGGCCCGGATCGCCTGGTAGATCCTGGCCTGCATCGCGGCGTCGAGGAAGGTCAGCGCCGCCAGGGCGATCATGCCGAACAGCATCACCCGCCCCGCCAGCCGCGCCGAGCGGTGCGACAGGGTTCCGAGCGTGGCGGCCGCGGTCCCGTAGAGCCCCAGCTCCAGAACCAGCTTAAGGGCGGTGAAGGCGCCGATGTCCTTGTCGCGCTTGAGCTCGGACAAGGCCGGCGCGGCCGGGCTCCAACTCAGGCTGACCAGCGCCCACAGCACCAGCAGCATCAGGGCGAACAGCGGCAGCAGCGGCGGACGCGAGCGCGCCAGGCTGGGCGTCGCCAGCAGGCCGACCACGGCCAGCAGCGGCGCGAAGCCTAGCGGCGCCAGGTAGCCGACCAGTGGCGTCATCACCATCAGGAAGACGGCGAGCGCCCCCAGCCACCGCGTGCGGCGCTCGGGACTCTCGGCAGAGGCCACCGCCAGCGTCATCCAACCCCGCCGACTTCGACCGGCACGTACTTCTCGCGCATCGTGACCAGTTCCTCGGCCAGGGTCGGGTGCACCGCGCAGGTCGAGTCCCACTGGGGCTTGGTCACGCCCATCTTCACGGCGATGGCGGCCATCTGGATGATCTCGGGCGAGTCCGGGCCCACCACGTGGACGCCGACCACCTTCTGGTCATCGGACTTGACTACCAGCTTCATCAGGCAACGCTCCTGACCGCCGTAGAAGGTGATCTTCATCGGCCGGAACACCGAGCGGTAGACGTCGACCGTGCCGAACGCGTGGCGGGCCTCGGCCTCTGTCATGCCGACCGCGCCGACCGGCGGCTGCGAGAACACCGCCGAGGCGACCAGTTCGTGATCGAAGCTGGTGGGGTTGTTGTAGAACTCGGTCTGGGCGAAGGCCGCGCCTTCGCGAATGGCGACCGGCGTCAGGTTGATGCGATCGGTGACGTCGCCGACGGCCCAGATGGTAGCGGCGCTAGTCTTGGAATGCGCGTCGACCGCGATCGCGCCCTTGTCGTTCAGCTTCACGCCGGCCTTCTCCAGCCCCAGGCCGTGGACATAGGGTTCGCGGCCGGTAGCGAACATCACCGCCTCGGTCTCGAACGTGAGGTCGCTGGTCAGGGTGCTTAGCAGCGTGCCGTCCTGCTGCTTCTCGATACTGGTATGCGAGCAGCCCAGCACCACCTTGATGCCGCGCTTCTCCAGCTCCTCGGCCAGGTGCGAGCGGACGTCGTCGTCGAAACCGCGCAGGATGTTGGCGCCGCGATAGAGCAGCGTGGTCTCGACGCCCAGGCCATTGAAGATGCCCGCGAACTCCACGGCGATGTAGCCGCCGCCGACGACCAGGATGCTCTTGGGCAGCTTCGGAATGTGGAAGGCTTCATCCGAGGTGATCCCGAACTCCGCGCCCGGGAAGTCGGGCTTCACCGGGCGGCCGCCGGTGGCGACCAGGATCTTCCTGGCGGTATAGGTCCCGGCGTCCTGACTACCTTCCTTGGGCAGCACCTCGACGGTGTGGGCGTCGACGATCTGGGCGCGGCCGTGCAGCAGGTGTGCGCCGGCTTTCTGCAGGTTGGTGACGTAGATGCCCGACAGGCGGGCGATCTCGACGTCCTTGTCGTGCAGGAAGCCCTTCCAGTCGAACTTGGCGTCTTCGATCGTCCAGCCATATCCCTTGGCGGTCTTCAGCTGGCCGGTGACCTCGCTGGCATAGACCATGAACTTCTTGGGCACGCAGCCGCGGATCACGCAGGTGCCGCCCACCCGATATTCCTCGGCCACGGCCACCTTCGCGCCGCTCATGGCCGCCAAACGGGCCGCTCGCACGCCACCGGAACCGGCGCCGATGACGAAGAGATCGAAGTCGTAGTCAGCCACGGTGGCCTCCGGCAAGCTTAACGGGTGGGCTTATGTAGGACGTCAGGGGACCAGGCGCACCACACCCTCGTCCGTGCCGAACAGGGCCTCGTCGGCCAGATCGAGGAACAGGCCGTGATCGACCACGCCGGTGACGCTCTTCAGCGCCGCGGCAAGAGCCGTGGGTTCGGCAATCACGCCGGAGGCCATGTCGTATATCAGGTTGCCCCCGTCGGTGACCACCACGCCCCGGTCGGCCATGCGCAGGCGCGGCGGCGGCAGGTCGAACTCGGCGGCAATGTCGGCAAGGCGCCAGCTTGTGTGGACGTGGCCGAAGCGGACCACCTCTATCGGCAGCGGGAACTTGCCCAGGGCGTCGACCTTCTTGGCGGCGTCGGCGATGACCACGCAGCGGCTGGAGGCTTCCCAGACCAGCTTCTCGCGCAGCAGGGCCGCGCCGCCGCCCTTGATCAGGGACAGGCCGGGGCCGACCTCGTCGGCGCCGTCCACGGTCAGGTCGATGGTCTTGACGTCGTCCAACGCCACCAGCGGAATGCCCAGCTCGCGAGCCAAGGCGCCGGTGGCGTCCGAGGTCGGCACGCCACGGATATCGCTAAGACCACGGGCCGCCAGCGCCTTGACGAACCAGGCGGCGGTCGAGCCGGTGCCCAGGCCCACCACCATGCCGTTCTCGACGAGTTGGGCGGCGGCTTCGCCGGAGATGCGCTTCTGGTCGTCGGCGCTCATGTCTTGTCCTTCTTGCTCTTCTTGTCCTTGGCCGCCTGCTTGGCGGCGCGGAACTTCGCGGCCCAGCCGGCCTTGATCACCTGCTCGGCCCGCCCCAGGGCCAGGGCCTCGGCCGGCACGTTCTTGACGATCACCGAGCCCGAGCCGGTCATCGCCCCGTCGCCTACCCGCACGGGCGCGACCAGGGCGCTGTTGGAACCGATGAAGGCGCCCTTGCCGACATGGGTCTCGAACTTCTCGAAGCCGTCGTAATTGCAGAAGATCGTGCCGGCCCCGATGTTGGCCTTCTCGCCGATCGAGCCGTCGCCCAGATAGCTGAGGTGGTTGGCCTTGGCGCCCGCTCCGACCTTGACCTTCTTCACCTCGACGAAGTTGCCGATATGGGCCTCGGGCCCGATCTCGGCGCCCGGACGCAGGCGGGCATAGGGGCCGATCAGCGCCCCCTCGCCCACGGTCGCGCCCTCCAGGTGACTGAAGGCCTTGATCACCGCGCCGGTCTCGACGCTGACGCCCGGGCCGAAGACCACGAACTGTTCGACGATGGCGCCGCCGGCGATCTTGGTGTCCCACGACAGGTGCACGGTCTCGGGCGCGGACATGGTCACGCCCTCGGTCAGCAGGACGTTGCGGCGGCCCCGCTGCCAGACCGCCTCGGCGGCGGCCAGCTCGGCCTGGGAATTGACGCCCTGCACCGCTGGCTCGGGCGCGAAGGCCGCGCGGGTCGAGAGCTTGCGGTCGTGCGCCAGGCCGACGACGTCGGTCAGGTAGTATTCGCCCTTGCTGTTGTCGTTGCGAACGTCGGCCAGCAGGCTGAACAGCGTAGCGCGGTCAGCGGCCAGCACGCCGGAATTGCAGTGCTTGACCTGCTTGGTGGCGAGGTCGGCGTCCTTCTCCTCGACGATGCGCAGCAGCACGTGGCCGGGGGCCATGATCAGGCGGCCGTAGCCGGTCGGGTTGGCGGCTTCGAAGCCCAGCACCGCGACGTCGGTCCCGGCGGCCATCAGGTCGAACAGCGGCGCGATCACTCCGGCGGTGGTCAACGGGCAGTCGGCATAGGTGACGACCACGTCGCCGTCGAAATCGGCCAGGGCGTCGCGCGCCGCCAGCACGGCGTGGCCGGTGCCCAGCGGCGGATCCTGGATCACGGTCGCGTTCGGGCCGAGGCGCTTGCGGGCGCTCTCGCCGACCTGCGGGCTGTGCGCGCCGACCACGACGACGATCCGCTCGCAGTTCAGGCCCTCGGCGGCGTCGATGGCCAGGTCCAGCAGGGTGCGGCCGGCGACCTTGTGCAACACCTTGGGCGTCGGCGACTTCATCCGCGTCCCCTGGCCGGCGGCCAGGATCACGGCGGCGCGCGGACGGGGTAGGCTCGAAACGGAATCAGTCATGGACTGGCGACTCCCTGGGACGCTTCCAGCGTTGCATTAGCCGCCCAATTGGCGGAAAGGCCAGACCCATGAGCGAGCTTCATGACCTGAACGGGGCGACAATCGCCTTCGACCTCGACGGAACCCTGGTCGACACCGCGCCAGACCTGGTCGGCGCGCTGAACACCATCCTGGCCCAGGAAACCCTGCCGCCCCTCCCCTTCGACGAGGTGCGGCTGATGGTCGGTCGCGGCGCGCGCGCCTTGCTGGAGCGCGGCTTCGCCGCCGCCGGCGCGCCCATGGACGCCGAGCACGCCCCGTCGCTGGTCCAGCGGTTCATCACCGTCTACCTGGAGCGCATCGCCGACGAAAGCGCGCCCTTCCCCGGCGTGGTCGAGGTGCTCAGCGAGCTGAAGGCCGCCGGCGCCAAGCTGGTCGTGTGCACCAACAAACTGACCAACCTGTCGGTCGCCCTGCTGGACGCCGTGGCGCTGACGTCGTTCTTCGACGCGGTGATCGGCGCGGACATGGCCCCCGCCGCCAAGCCCGACGGCCGCCACGTGGCCGCGGCCATCGCCGCCGTCGGCGGCGATCCGGCTCGCGCCGTCATGATTGGCGACAGCATCAACGACGCCCTTGGAGCCCGCAACGCCGGCGTTCCCAGCGTGCTGGTGTCCTTCGGCTACACCGAGGATCCGGTCGAGACCCTGGGCGCCGATCTGGTCATCCACAGCTTTTTGGACGTCCCCGAGGCCTGTAAGACGCTTTTGGCCTCTTGCCCCGCGCCGAACACCGGGCTATAGGCCCCCTCCTCTCGCGGATCGGTCCCTCGCGGCCCGAACCGACAAGGCGGATGCTTAGCTCAGCGGGAGAGCACCTCGTTCACACCGAGGGGGTCGCAGGTTCAATCCCTGCAGCATCCACCACTCTCCTCTTCCCACAAATTCGGCCAGATAACGAAGAAGGCCCCGCCTTAAATTCGGCCTGGGTTTGCTGGCGCCTTGCCTTAGTGGCGTGCGGTCCGGCGGGTCGAGCCGCCGGCCGATCCTTCAGAACCGGCGCAGGCCTAGCCGCGCGGCTCCAGGTCGAAGTGCGGCTTGCCCTCGCCGCCGTCCTCCGCCCGGTTCAGAACCTTGTCATCACGGGCCGCGCTGATCAGCACCTGGACGCCGCGATAGCGGATGCCCACGCCCGTGCTGACGCATGTCGTAGGCAGGTCCTTCTTCGACATCTTCACCCAGGTGTCGGAATTGAAGGTGATCGCGGCCGGCAGGTAGGCGGCATCGCCCTTGTCGGCCGCCTCCTTGGCCATGATGTCGAGCAGATGGTCGATGTCTTCGCGCTTCATGGGTTGGCGATACGCGAGTCGAGCCGGGTCGGCCGGAGGTTACTTCCCGGAATCCACGGATATGTTTGGCAGTGACATGTGCAGCGCCAAGTCGCTGACGGGCACACGGGACAGCGCGACGCGATACCAGGACTCAGGCCGGTGTGACGATCAAGCGCCCCTCAGCGGGTCTTCTGCAGCGCCGCTGGCGCCAGCGCCCGGGGCGTGAAGCGGGCTTCGCGGATCGCGCCCTTGAAGTAGTCGACCTTGTTCATGCGGGCGCCGACCGAGCTGCGGCCCTGACCTTGCGGCGCGTAGGCGATGTCGGCCTCGCCCTGCAGCTCGCCGTTGACGAACGACCGATAGGTCTTGCCGTCATAGCTCTGGGCCACCCAGTACCAGGGGCCGATCGGATAGGTCTTGTCCAGGAACAGCAGGGTCTGCTTGTAGCCCTGCCCCGTTGCGAAGGCGTCCAGGCTCCAGGCGCCGTCCTTAACCCGGATCTCGAACAGGATGCGCGTCACCGAGGGCGGCGCGCCGGGCGTTACGTCTTCCTCGTTGAGGTGGAACCAGCGCTGGGCGAAGACCCCGCCGTCGGGGCGGAACAGGGCCTCGAAGGTGAACTGGCTCATGCCGGCCAGCGGATGTTTTCCGATGACCAGGCGATCGTCGACGCCGTCAAACTGAACGGCCTTGCCATAGGGACTGTCGACCAGCGTCGGCTCGCCTTCGACCGTGGTGCCGACGCCGCCGATGTTGGATAGACGGTCGAAGACCCAGCGGGTCGGCCCCGGGAGCCGGGTCATCGCCTCCGCGCCGCTCGCCAACAGACCGCCCGCGAGGGCGCCGCCGCCGACCAGGACTTCGCGTCGCCGCAAACCGCCCATCACTCTACTCCTCAAACCGGACGCCAGCCCGATATCAACTTCGGAACCGTATAGGTCCGCCCCCTCCAAAAGCGAAACGGCGCGGCTCCGAAGAACCGCGCCGCGCACGAGCACTTAGAAGGTGTAGCGGAAGCCGGCGAAGAACTCGCGGCCGGTCTCGTGGTAGAACGACACCAGCTGGCTGCTGTCGTAATACTGGTCCTGCTTCTCGTTGGTCAGATTGACCCCCTCGAGCGTGAAAGCGAAGTTCTTGTTCAAGGTGTAGGTCAGCGAGGCGTCGAAATTCAGCGTCGCCTTGGTGCCTTCGACGTCCGAACCGTTACGGCCCGGGATCTGGGTCAGGTACTTGGAACGATAAGCGGCCGAGACGCGGCTGCTGATCTTCTTGTTCTCGAAGTAGAGCGTGGCGTTGTAGCTGTCCTTGGACAGGTTGGTCAGCGGGCCGATGGCCGCCACCGCGCCGGTCGAGGACAGGTACGTCACGTTCGACGTCACGTGGGTGTAGTTACCCAGGAAGCCGAACTTGTCGAAGGGCGCCGGCAGGAAGGTGAAGGGCTGCTGGTAGTTGATCTCGAAGCCCTTCAGCGGACCGCCGGGCGTGTTGACCGAGGTGCTGAACTGCCAGACCGGCAGGCTGGGCGAGCAGCCCGGCGTGGTGCCGCAGGCCGCGACCGCCGCGCTGTCCGGCAGGCCGAACGGGTTCTGGTCGAAGGTCGACAGCGCCGATGTGTAGCTCTGCACGAACGTCGAGATGTCCTTATAGAAGTAGGCGAAGGACAGCAGGCCGCCCGGCTGGAAGTACCACTCGACGGCGGCGTCGGCGGTCTTGGCGCGGTACGGATCCAGGAACGGGTTGCCCGAGGTCACCGACTTGGTCGAACCGGTGCCGATGTTCACGCCCGGCGTCAGCGAACCGAGGTTTGGACGCGACATGACCTTGGCGGCGCCGAAGCGCAGCAGCAGGTCTTCGCGCGGCTCGACGACCACGTTCATGGCCGGCAGCACGTCGGTATAGGCGCGCGTGGCGGTCGTGGCCGAGATCGTCTGGTAGTTCACGCCGTTGACGGTAGAGGGCACCACGCCATAGCCGAGCGCCTTCTGGCGGGTCTTCACGTAGCGGACGCCCACGTCGCCGCGCACCGGCACGCCGCCGACCTCGAACTTGAAGTCGCCCTGGACGTAGCCGGTCGTGTCCCACTCATCGATCGAGTAGTTGCTGCCCAGGCTGGGCTCGCGACCCAGGTTGTAGATGCCGCAGCCCTGGGTGAAGCACGTATTGCCGAACGGGCTGACCCAGACGGTGCCCGGCGTGGTGGTGACGGTCTTGCCGTAGCTGGCGTCGTCCATGTGCAGGGCCGCGATGGCCTTGTTCAGGTCCGGCGTGATCCACGAGGTCACGTTGCCGCCCGGGATCTTCAGGCTGGAGAAGTCGATCGTCTCGGCATAGCTGGACCGCGGCACGTTCTTCAGGTCGGTTGAATTGACCGGGTTGATGTTCGCCGTCGTACCGTTCGACCGGGCGAAGGCCGTGCTCTCGACGCCATAGGCCTTATAGGACAGGCCGCCCTTCAGCTTGAAGGCGTCGCTGAAGTCATAGGCCAGGTCGAACTGGCCGGTCTTGTAGCTGTTGTCGACATAGCCCTGAACCATGCGGATCTCGGCTAGGGTCCAGGCGTCGGCGTTCACGGTGTCGCCAGTGCCGTACTTGATCACCGGATAGGCGTCGCCGGCGCTGTAGTCGAAGCTGTAGCCCTGGACGTTGTACTGGTCCCACTGGACCGTGTTCTGAACCGGGTTGGAGAAGGTCGACTTCGAGAAGCCGAGCACGCCCTTGGCCTTGAACTTGTCGGTGAACTGGCGCTCGCCGGCCAGGGTGAACTGGCGGAACTCGGTCTCCAGTTCGTCGTGGCGCTGCTCGGTCTTCAGGTCGACATTGTTCCAAGTCCCCTTGGTCATGACCGAGAGGCCAGAACGGGGGCTGGCCACCGTGTAGTCGACCACGTCGACCTGGTTGATGCCGCAAGAGGGCGCCGAGGTCGCCGTACAGGCGCCGGCGGTCTGGGGCGTGAAGGTCTCGAGGAAGTCCTCGTTACGCTCGCCCTTGAAGTCGGCGTACAGCACGTCGAATGAGACCGTGGTCTTGTCGTCCGGCGCCCATTGCAGCGACCCGGTCATGCCCAGGCGGTCCTGCTTGTTCTTGTACCAGTCGAAGCGCGGGATACGCGGGTGGACCGCGCCATTGGCCTCGGCGCAGGCGGCGGCGTTGGTGGCGCAGGTCACGCCCTTCACGCTGCGGAAGCCCGGCGCCGTCGCCGTGCCCGTCTGCCAGCGCACCGTGCTCGTACCTTCGTCCAGCAGGTCGCGCTTGGAATAGGCGATCGAGAACAGAGCCCCGATGGTGTCGTCGCGCCAGGTGTTCGAGATCAGGGCCGCCATGCGCGGCGAGGCCTTCTTGGCCTGATCGTTGTAGCCGTACTTGCCCGACACCGCGAAGTTGAAGCCGCGCTTGTCGAACGGGTGGGCGGTGTTCAGGTCGACGGTCGCGCCCAGCGAGCCCTCCTCCGTCTCGGCCGAGGCGGTCTTCTGCACCGTGATGCGGTTGAAGAGGTCCGAAGCGAAGACGTTGAAGTCGAACGAGCGGCTGCGATTGGTGCCGCCCGAGGCGTCGGTGCCGCCCGAGGTGGTGAGCGCTTCCATCCCGTTGATGCGCACGCGAGTGAACTGGGCGCCCAGGCCGCGGACCGAGATCTGGCGGCCTTCGCCGGCGTCACGCGAGATCGCGACACCCGGGATGCGCTGGATGGATTCGGACAGGTTCAGGTCCGGGAACTTGGCCATGTCCTCGGCGTAGATGGCGTCGATCGCCGCCGCCGAGGAGCGCTTGACGTTCAGGGCCTGCTGGAGACTGTTGCGGAAACCCGTGACGACCACCGCCTCGACGGTGTCATCGCCCGCCGGGGCCGGTGTGGCCTGTTGCGCTTGCGCCGCGCCGGCCGCCAGGGCGAAAACTAGGCCCGCGGCGCCCGTCAGCAGGCGATCACGCAGGGCAAAACTCTTGGATGAAGCCATTATCTCGTACCCTCCCAGGTTGGTGTTCTTGATGACACCGGTATCATTGTCTTCACATGCTGCGATCGGTTTCCATTTTTTGCAAGCCCACAGGCGGAATAATGGGCGGGTGCGCCTATGCTGTGACACCGCCAAAACCCAGTGGCGCGGCTGGTGGACAACTTTTCAAAATCTGACATTCTATTCCAAATAATGAATATCGCTGACCCCATGAGCGTCGGCGCGTCGAGGAAATCGCCAGTGCCCGTGACCCCGCGTTCAAAGCCCATCCGTCAGGCCGGCCTCGCCGCCTTGCTGTGCGCCACGGCCCTGTGCGCCGTCGGAGCGCCGGTGATGGCCGCGCCGAAGCGCCCGGCGGCGGTGGCCGTGCTCCCCGCTCCGGCGGACGTGCTGGCGGTGCTCAACCGCGCCAACAAGGCCCAGATCGACGCCATGCGGGCCGAGCCGATCCCGGTCACCACCGGGGGCGCGGTGCGTGAGATGTCCTCCAACTGGGTGTCGGCGACCTACTATGTCGGCGCGGCGCGCCTGGCGCGGGCCACCGGCGACGCCGAGACCCTGAAGTTCCTGACCGACGCGGCCGAGCACTACAACTACGCCCTGCGCGGCGCGAAGAACGGCAAGGCCATGCTGAACGCCGACGAGATGGCGATCGGCGATCTCTACGAGGAGCTCTACGCCCGTCGCGGTCAGGAGGGCGTGATCATGCCCCTGCGCCAGCGCCTGGACTGGGCCCTGCCACACCTGGCCCGCCAACCGATCCCCGAGCATCTGGTCTGGTGGTGGAGCGACGCCCTGTTCATGGCCCCGCCGGTGCTGGCGCGGATGAGCGCCCAGACCGGCGACAAGAAATATCTCGACGCCATGGACAAGCAGTGGTGGCGCACCTTCGCGCGCCTCTACAGCCCCGACGACAGCCTCTATTTCCGCGACGAGCGCTTCATCGAGCGCCGCGACGCGCAGGGCCGCAAGCTCTTCTGGTCGCGCGGCAACGGCTGGGTGATGGCCGGGACCGCCCGTGTGCTGGAGTCGATGCCGGCGGACTACATCTCGCGGCCCCGCTACGTCGCCGTCTTCCAGGCCATGGCCAAGCGGGTCGCGGGCCTGCAGCGCGCCGACGGCTTGTGGGCGTCTAGCCTGATGCAGCCGGAGACGTTCCCGGAGGCCGAGACCTCGGGTTCGTCGTTCTTCGTCTACGCCCTGGCCTGGGGGATCAACCACGGGATCCTGGACCGCGCGACCTATCAGCCGGTGGTCGTCAAGGGCTGGCACGGTTTGCAAAAGCAGGTGCTGCCCAGCGGCATGATCGGCTCGGTGCAGAAGACCGGCGATCAGCCGGTGCCGACAGCCGCCGACGACATCGGCCCCTACGGGACGGGCGCCTTCCTGCTGGCCGGGTTGGAGGTGATGAACCTCGGCAAGCCGACCACCGCCCTGCCCCTGGCCGAGCCGTCGCGGGACGCCGCCGACTTCGTGGCCGCCTCGACGCCCGTCCCGCCCGTGCCGCGCACCGTGCGCGGTCCCGAGGAGGAAGCCCGCCACGCCACCGAGATGAAGGCCGTCGCCGCCCTCGCCTACGATCCGGCCATCGAGGGTCCGGGCCTGGCGCCCGCCCAGGTTCCGCCCGCCGCGCCGGGCCAGCCAACGCCGCCGAAGATGATCTACCGCATGGCCCCACCGCCGACCGGCCAGGACAAGCCCCGCGCCAGCGTCCGCTACGCGCCCGAGCGGTATGACGACATCCTGTGGGAGAACGACCGCACGGCCCACCGCATCTACGGCCCGGCGCTGGAGCAGTTCGAACCGCCCTCGACCTCGGGCATCGACGCCTGGGGCAAGAGCGTCCGCTACCCGTTCATGACCCGGCAGCTGCGCACCGGCGACCAGCACGCCTATCACGGCGAGGGCATCGACTATTACAACGTCGGGACCTTCCGCGGCGCGGGCGGCCTGGGCGTCTGGGACGGCGGCAAGCTGTGGGTGTCGCGCAACTGGAAGGACTACAAAATCCTGAAGGATGGCCCCGACGCGGCCTCGTTCAAGGTCAGCTACGCACCGTGGAAAGTGGGCGAAAAGCGCGAGGTCTGGGAAAGCCGGACCTTCACCCTGCCGATGGGCACGAACTTCACGCGCATGGTCTCGACCTTCGGCTCGAACGCCAAGGGACCGATCACCGTCGCCCTGGGCATCACCAAGAAGCCGACCGCCAAGCAGGCCGGCGACCTGCGCGCCGACAAGGCCAAGGGCGTGTTCTCGTTCTGGGATGTCACCGAGACCGACAAGGGCGCGATGGGCGTGGCGCTGTTGGTCGATCCCAGGCAGATCGTCGGCGTCACCGAGACCGAGAGTGACTGGCTGATCCTGGTCAAGGTCGAGCCGGGCAAGCCGTTCGTCTACTATATGGGCGCGGCCTGGGACAAAGGCCTCGACTTCCATTCGCGCGCCGATTGGGAGACCTATGTCTTCGCGCAGAAGCCCGATTTCAACCCGGGTCACTAGGCGATGGACCGCCGCCAGTTTCTGGCCGTCGCGGGCGCCGGCGCCAGCCTGACCGCCGGCGCGGCCAAGGCCGCCGCTCGGGGGACGGCCCGCGTCGCCACGCCGCGCGTCGACCAGATCCATAGCCCCCTGGGACTGGACAACCCGACGCCGCGCTTCTCGTGGACGATCGAGGCGTTCGGCGCGAAGGGTGTGAAGCAGAGCGCCTATCGGATCCGCGTCGCCGTCAGCCGCCCGTCGCTGACGGGCGGTCCGTTCCTGTGGGACAGCGGCAAGGTGTCGTCCGACGCCACCTTCGATATCGCCTATGCCGGCCCGGCCCTGGCCTCGCGTCAGCGCCTCTGGTGGCGGGTCGAGGCGTGGGACGGCGCGGGCAAGTCGATCCGCGCTTCGACGCCCGCGTGGTTCGAGATGGGCCTGCTGGAGCCCTGGTCCGCCGGCTGGCTGGAGGCCGAGACCCCGGCCATGCGCCAAGAGCGTCTGGAGGGGATGCAATGGATCTGGGGCGCGACCGACGACACAAAGCCCCGCAAATTCCGCTGGCGCTTCGACATGCCGGCGGACGCGGTCTCGGCCGTCGTCAGCGTCTGCGCCAAGGACAGCTTGAACGGCCTGTGGGTCGACGGCGCGAACCTGATCAAGCCGGGCGACCGCACCGCCTGGGGCCAGGGCCCCAGCTTCACCCTGCCCCGCCTCGCGCCCGGGCCGCACGTGCTGGCGGTCGAGGCCGGCCTGCGCCTGGACGAGCCGCGTCCCGTGCTGGGCGGCGCCCTGGCCGCGCGACTGATCATCACCAGGGCCGACGGCTCGGTCGTCCGAATCCACGCCACGGACGGCTGGCGCACGGCGCTCGATGCGCCCGACGGGTGGCGCGAAGCGAATTTCGATGACGCGGCCTGGCCGGCGGCCGTCGCCGCGAGAACCATCCCGCCTTGCCACCCGTGGGTCACCGGCCCGGCCGTGCGCCTGCGCCGCGCCTTCCGGCTGGACAAGCCCGTCGCCAGCGCCCGGCTCTACGCGACGGCCCTTGGCGCCTATGAGGCGCGTCTGAATGGCCAGAAGGTCGGCGATCGCCTTCTGACGCCGGAGTCGACCGACTTCCGCAGTCGCGCCCTCAGCCAGGCCTACGACGTCACCGACATGGTGAAAGCCGGCGACAACGTGCTGGGCGCGCTCGTCGCCGACGGCTGGTTCGGCAGCCCGTTCGGGTTCCTTGATCTGCGCTACGCCTTCGGCCCGCCGCCGCGCCGGTTCTCGGGCTTGCTGGAGGTAAGCCATCCCGACGGCGCGATTACACGCATCGCCACCGAAGGCGACGGCTGGAAGCTGGCGCCCTCGGCCGTGCTGAAGGCCGAGATCTATGACGGCGAAACCCATGATGCGCGCCTGGACGAGACCGGCTGGGACGGGCCGGGCTTCGACGATCGTGTCTGGACCCCGGCGCGCAAAGGCGATGCGCCGCCGGTGCATGTCCCCGCCCAGCCCGGCCCCGGCATACGCGCCATCCAGATCCTGAAGCCGACACAGACCACCACACCAAGAGCCGGCATTCGCATCGTCGACTTCGGGCAGAATTTCTCGGGTTGGTGCCGCATCCGCGTAAGAGGCGCGGCGGGGGAACAAGTCACGCTCCGTCACGCCGAGGCGCTGAAGCTGGACGGGACCCTGAACACGACCTCTAACCGCCGGGCGTTGCAGACCGACACCTATGTCCTGCGTGGCGATCCAGCCGGCGAAATCTGGGAGCCGCGCTTCACCTTCCATGGCTTCCGCTATGTCGAGGTGACCGGCCCGCTGACCGATATCGAGGGCGTCGTCGCGCATAGCGACGCGGCCCTGACCGGCGCGGCGCGGCTGGACAACCCGATGGTTCAGGCCATCGTGAACAACACCCTGTGGAGCCAGCGCGGCAACTTCCTGGGTATTCCCACCGACTGCCCGCAGCGCGACGAGCGGATGGGCTGGACCGGCGACGCCCAGATCTTCTGGGACGCGGCGGCCTTCAACATGGACCTCGACGCCTTCACCCGCCGGTTCATGGGCGACGTGCGGGCCGGCCAGGCGCCGACCGGCGAGATGCCCGACACCGCGCCCTTTTGGGCCCTAGGCCAGAACACCCCCGGCTGGGCCGACGCGGCGGTGATCCTGCCCTGGACGGTCTGGCGGCGTTACGGCGACACCAGCATCATCAGCGAGAACTGGGACGCCATGGACCGCTGGAGCCGGCGGCTGCTCGACCTCAATCCCGATCACGTCTGGCGCAAAGCGCGAGGCATGGACTACGGCGACTGGCTGTCGGTCGACGCCAAGAGCCGCTCTGACATCACCACGCCCAAGGAACTGGTCTCGACCGCCTATTGGGCTCACTCGACCGACTTGATGGCCCAGATGGCCAAGGCGACCGGCCGGGCGGTGGACGCCGGTCGCCTGACCGCCCTGCGCAGCAAGATCGGCCAGGCCTTCGCCCGCGAATTTGTGCGCTCCGATGGCGGGGTCGGCAACGACAGCCAGACTAGCCACATCCTGGCCCTGCGCTTTACCCTGGTCCCGCCGGCCCTGCGCCAAGCCTCGGCCAACCGCCTCGCCGCAGACATCCGCCGGCGTGAAACCAAGCTGTCGACCGGCTTCATCGGCACGCCCTACATTCTCGACGCCCTGGCCGACCATGGCCACGCCGACCTCGCCTATGGCCTCTTGCTACAGACCGACCTGCCCTCGTGGGGCTATCAGGTCGGACAGGGCGCGACGACGGTGTTCGAGCGCTGGGACGGGCTGAAGGACGGCGTCGTCACCGGCTCGCTGAACCACTACGCCTTCGGGGCCGTCTGCGGCTTCATCTGGCGACGGATCATCGGCATCGACGCGCTTGAGCCAGGCTTCCGCAAGATCGCCATCCGACCGCTGATCGACCCGCGCCTGCCGGGCGCCGCCGGCGACTACGAGTCCGTGGTCGGCCGGATCTCCAGCGCCTGGAAGCGCACGACCGGCGGGATCCGACTGGACGTCACCATCCCGCCCAACACCACCGCTCGCGTCGAGCTGCCCTCTCGCGTCGTCGAGATCGGTTCGGGCTCACATACCTTCACCTTCAGCGCCTGAGGCTTTCCATGCAGAGACGCGCCCTCCTCCAGCTCGGTCTCGTGGCCGCCTCCGCGCCCACCCTCGCCCTGGCCGCCGGCAAGGCGATCCTGGCCAACGCCCACGGCGCGGTCGGCGACGGCAAGACGCTGAACACCAAGGCCATCCAGGCCGCCATTGACGAAGCCGCCAAGACCGGCGCGACCATCGCCTTCAAGCCCGGCGTCTACCGCACCGGCTCGATCTTCCTGAAGTCCGGCGTCACGCTGCGGCTGGACAAGGGCGTCACCCTGCTGGGCTCGACGAACCTGGCCGACTATCCCGAGCTGCCGACCCGCGTGGCTGGCGTCGAGCTGACATGGCCGGCGGCGCTGATCAATGTCTACAGGCAGAAGAATGTCCGCATCGTCGGCGACGGGACGGTCGACGGCGACGGCAAGGTGTTCTGGGACAGCTACTGGGCCCTGCGCCGGAAGTATGATCCCAAGGGCCTGCGTTGGGCCGCCGACTACGACTGCAAGCGCCCGCGCCTGATCCAGATCTTCGACAGCCAGGAGATCGAACTGGCCGGGCTCCGCCTGCGCCGCGCCGGCTTCTGGACGGTGCATGTCTGCTACTCGCACGACATCCACATCGCCGACCTGGAGATCCGCAACAACGAGGGCGGGCGCGGGCCGTCGACCGACGGGGTCGACATCGACTCCTCGCACGACGTGCTGGTCGAGCGGGTCGACGTGGCCTGCAACGACGACGCCCTGTGCATCAAGGCCGGCCGCGACGCCGACGGCCTGCGCGTGGCGCGGCCCACCCGCGACATCATCATCCGCGACTGCGTGATCCGCGACGCCTCGGCCGGCATCACCTTCGGCAGCGAGACCTCGGGCGGCTTCCACGACATCAAGGTCTCGGGCCTGAAGGTGCATCATCCCACGCCCGTCGGCATCCTGTTCAAGTCGGCCCACACGCGCGGCGGGGCGATCTCGAACATCGACATCAGCGACATGCAGTTGCAGGACGTGCCCACGGTGTTTCGCGTGAACCTGAACTGGAACCCGTCCTACAGCTACGCCGAGATCCCGGCGGGCATGACCGACGCGCCGCCCTACTGGAGGGTCATGACCCAGCCCGTGCCGCGCGCGCTGGGCCTGTGCCGCCTGAGCGACGTGCGGGTCAGCAAGATCAGGTCGGTCGGCGCCAAGACCGCCTTCGAGGTCGCCGCCTTCGCCGAGGCGCCGCTGGAGCGCTTCGCGTTCGAGGATCTGGATCTCGACGTCCAGGCCGCTGGCAAGATCGCCGACGCCAAGGACTGGCGCTTCACCCGCTGCCGGATCGACACCCTGGATGGCAAGAAGCCCGAGGTGGTGGAGAGCTCGGGCGTGGTCGGGCTGTAGCTATTCTTGTCATCCCGGGCGAAGACCCGGGACCGCAAGAGACTCAGAGCTTCAGACGGTCCCGGCTCGGCGCGCTACGCGCTTGGCCGGGATGACAGCCTCTAGTGTTTGGCGACCTCGACGGCATACACGTGGTTCGCGCCGTGCATGTTCGAGGTGAAGACGATCCACTTCTGATCGGGCGTGAACGTCAGGTTCGGCTCCAGCCGGTAGTCGTGAGCCGACATGTCGACGAGACGCTCGGACGCCATCTTCTCGGGCGTGATCAGGTCGTCGGTATAGTACTGGGTCGCCGCGTCGCGCGGGGTCTCGGGCTTGAAGACATAGATCCACTTGCCGTCCGGCGCGTGGGCGACCATATCGGCGTCGCCGCCGTCGCCGGCGAACAGCGTCCCGTCGGCCGAGACGTTGTAGTGCACCGACCACTCGTTCTGCTCGACCCGGCGCCACAGGCGCTTGCCGGTCGCGATCTCGTAGCCGCCGATCCAGAACACCTGACCGCGTGGGGTCTGAAGATCGTACCAGATCCACTTGCCGTCGGCGCCGAAGAACTCGTGACCGGCGATCTCGAAGTTCATGGTCCGAGTATGGATCTTGGTCAGGGCCGAGCCGTCGGTGCGGATCGTCCAGATACGGTCCACGCGGTGCCAGGGCCCCTCGTGGCAGAACATCACCAGGGTTGGGTCGGTCGGCGAGAACTGGGCGTGGCCCAGCCACTTGTCCGAGGCATGGACGACCTTGCGCTCGCCGGTCTTCAGGTCGAGCGTGAAGATCTCCATCGGCGTCGGCGTCTCGAAGCGCTCGGTCATCCGCACGCCCTTGGCCTTGGCGAAGGACAGCGGCTTGCCGTCCGGGCCGTTGGCCGCGTACTCGGCCTGGCCGAAGCGCTTGAGATCGTCCGCGGTCTTGGGCTGCAGCGGCTTGCCGCCATAGGTGACGATGCCCAGCAGCAAGGTCTCGTCGGCATTGACCGAAACGATCTGGCCCTGGGCCAGCTTGCCCACGACCTTGGCCTTGCCGCTGTCGATGTCGAGCCCGTAGATCGTCTTGGCGCGGTCCACCGGCTGGCCTTCGCCGGGCGCGGTGACCGAATAATAGAGCCGCCGCGACTTGCGGGCGAAGAACAGCAGGTCGGCGTCCTTGCTGTTGGCCAGCGGCGTCAGCGTGAAGGTCTTCAGGTCCACCAGGGCGATGCCGGCCGGCGTGGTGATCGCCAGCTTGTCGCCCTGCGGCGTGTAGCCGTTCTGGTGGAAATAGAGGTTCTTGCTGCCCCCCTCCTCCGAGAGCCGCACGATGCGGTGGCCGGTCTTCGGGTCGATCCAGTCCTTGGGAGGATTGGTCATCGGCGCGGGCGGCGTCGGCGCGTCAGCCGTTTGCCCGGCCAGAGCCGGCGTGGCCAAAGCGGCCGCCGCCAGGCCCAGGATGCTTCTGCGATCGATCACGTCGAATGCTCCAAAAAGATGGGCCTGGGGCGGGGAAAGGACCGCCCCAGGCCCTAGGAGGAGGCCTAGAAAGAAGAAAGCGGTCAGTAGGTCCAGCGGACGCCCAGCAGGATCTCGCGGCCGGTGTGACGGTAGTCGCTGACCCGGTCGGCGGTGTCGACATAGGCGTCGGTGAACTTGTCGCCCAGGTTGATGCCTTCCAGGGTGATGACGAAGTTGTCCCGCAGCTTATAGCTCGACGAGAAGTCGTAGTACGTGCTGCCGTGGGTGCCGCCCATGTTGTTGCCGTTTGAGCCTGGGAAGGCCGTCAGGAACTTCGAGCGCCTGGCCAGCGAGGTGCGGGCGCTGAACTTGCCGCGTTCGAAATAGAGGGTGGCGTTGGCCGTGGTTTTCGATTGCCCCGTCAGCGTGTTGTAGTTCGGCTTGTCCTTGGTGCCGTAGTTCACGTTCGAGTCGACATAGGTGAAGTTGCCGATGAAGCCGAAGCCGCGCAGATAGTCGGGCAGGAAGTTGAACGGTTGCTGGTACTGGAACTCGACGCCCTTCAGCCAGCCGCCGTCGCCGTTGTAGGGCCGGGTCACGTCGAAGATGTCCGAGCCCACCGCCCCGGCGCTGGTGATGATGCTCTCCGGCAGGCCCAGCGTGTTGTAGACGGCGCGGCTGGTCTGGCTGGCGATGAAGCTGTCGATCTTCTTGTAGAAGACCGCCACCGACAGCAGCGACTCCGACGCGAAGTACCACTCGGCCGCCAGGTCGAAGTTGGTCGCCCGGAACGGCTCCAGGTCCGGATTGCCGAAGTTGACCGTGCGGGTCGTGGCGCTGACCGAACCACCCGGCGTCAGGCTGCCCAGGGTCGGGCGGGCCATGACCTTGGCGATGCCGCCGCGCAGGATGAAGTTGTCACGCGGCTCCAGCGTGATGTTCATCGATGGCAGAACGTCCGTGTAGTCGTTCTTCATCGTGACGTAGTTGGTGTTGTTGTTCACGAAGCCGCCGGCCGTGACCCTGGTGTGGGCCACGCGGAAGCCGAAGTCCGAGCGCAGCGGCATGCCGCCGAAGATGGTCGCGTCGACCACCGCCTGGCCGAAGCCGCTCAGGTCGTCTTCGGACACGTCGCGGGTGTCGCCCGTCTGCACGATCAGCGGATAGCTGAGCAGCTTGGTGTAGGCGACGGCCTTGTCGATGTCGGCCACCACGTAGCTGCGGTCACCGCCGGGGAACGGGAAGTCGCGGCCGAACGAGACGACCTTCGAGAACGCGCCGACGCCGACGATCTGGTTGGCGCCGGTGAGGGTCTGGTTACGGCTCGCGTCGCGATACTTGACCACGTACTGCTGGGCGTCGACGCCGCCCCGCAGCTTCAGGTGCTCGTCGACGTCGAACTCCAGCGCGCCGTTGACGGTGCGCACGATGTTCAGCGCCGTGCTCTCGCGCGAGCGCATCTCGGTCAGGGTGAAATTGGCCGGATTGGCGACGTCGAAGCCGTAGGTGATGATCGGCGTGCGGTCGTTGGCGCGGGCGTCATAGACGTAGCCGTTGACGTCGTTGCGATCGAGCTGGAACGAGATCTGCTCGGGCATGCGGTAGTCGGAATTGGCCACGCCGACGCGAACCTGGCCGCGCAGGCGATCGGTGAACTCGTACTTCCCGGCCAGGGTCACCTGGGTGAAGGTCGTGTGGTCGCGCTGGGTGCCGTTCTCCGAACGGACGTCGACCTTGTCGAACACGCCGTAGGTGAAGGTATTGCGGTCGTTGAGCGCGTAGTCGCGGACGATCGTCGCGCCGACGCCGGCAGCGTTCGAGCGGCTGAACGAGATGGCCTCGAGGTTCGGGCTCTCGGTGAACTGGTTGAGGTCCGAATACAGGACGTCCAGCGACAGCTCCGACTTCGCGTTCGGACGCCATTGGGTCGAGAAGGTGACGCCCAGACGCTCGGAGTCGATCTTCGAGGCGGTGTAGCGCGGGATACGCGGGTAGAAGGCATTCTGCACCTTGGCCAGTTCGTCCGGCGTCGCGCACTTGCTGCAGCTGGCGAAATTGTCGGTCGTATCGGCGCCTTGCCAGCGCGTGGTGTTGAAGCCCTCGGCCACCGGCTGGCGCTTGGAATAGGCTACCGAGGCCAGGACGCCGAAGGTCTGGTCGGGGTTGGACCAGCTCAGCAGGCCGGCGACGCGCGGCAGGACGCGATCGGTGATGCTGTTGAGGCTGCCCTCGGCCGAGGCTGCGGCTTTGAAGCCCTTGTAGTCGAACGGGCGACCGCTCTGCAGGTCGACCGTGGCGCCCAGCGAGCCTTCCGAGATGTCGGCCGACTGGGTCTTGCGCACCGTGATGCTGTTGAACAGCTCCGAGGCGAAGACGTTGAAGTCGAAGCCGCGGCTGCGGTTGCCGCCGCCCGTGGCGATGGCTTCCACACCGTTGATGCGGACGCGGGTGAAGTCGGCGTTCAGGCCGCGGACGGTGATCTGGTGACCTTCGCCGCCGACGCGGTCGATGGTGACGCCCGGCAGGCGCTGGATGGCCTCGGCCAGGTTCTGGTCCGGGAAGGCCGCGATATCCTCGGCCAGGATCGCGTCGACGGCGCCGATGCTGGTGCGCTTGACGCCCAGGGCCTTGCTAAGGCTGGAGCGGTAGCCCGTGACGACGATCTGCTCGACTTCAGAGGCCCCTTCGGCGGCGGGCGCGGGCGCGGTCTGGGCGTGCGCACCGGCGGCGGCGAGCAGCGACACGGCGAAGGCGCCGCTGGCCATCAGGCTTTTGCGAAATTTGGCCGAGGTCATGGTTTCTCCCCTCAACCGGTTTGATACCGGTGTCGTTTGATGCTCCACAAAATATCAGAATGTGGAACTGTTACCCACACCTTGCAACAGAACGCGAAAAGCTGCAACTCTGGTATTACCAATCCGATGCGTTTTCAGCGCATCCGGCTAACTAGGTGAAACGAGGAAATGACCATGAACTGGCAAAAGGCGTTTGTTTTTGCTGGCCTTCTCGCTGGAGTTACCAATTCAGCGATGGCGGCTGAGACGGGCAAGCCGCTGGCGTTTCCGGGCGCGGAAGGCTTCGGCCGTTTCGCCGAGGGCGGCCGTGGCGGCAAGGTGATCAAGGTCACCAACCTGAATGATTCAGGCCCCGGCTCGCTGCGCGCCGCCGTCGAGGCCGACGGTCCGCGCATCGTGGTGTTCGACGTCGGCGGCGTGATCCGCCTGAAGAGCGACCTGAAGATCGCCAACGACCACATCACCATCGCCGGCCAGACGTCGCCTGGCTATGGGATCACCCTTCGTGACGCCCAGTTCCTGATCCACGCCAACCACGTGATCGTCCGCTACCTGCGCGTCCGCGTCGGCGACGTGGCCGGCAAGGAGTACGATTCCATATCGCTGGGCGGCGGCTCGGACATCATCCTCGACCACATCTCGTCGGGCTGGTCGATCGACGAGAGCCTGTCGGTCACCCAGAAGGTCACGCCCGAGGTCAAGCACCTGACCAATGTCACGATCCAGTGGTCGCTGATCGCCGAGAGCCTGAACCACTCGATCCACGAGAAGGGCGAGCACGGCTATGGCAGCCTGATCCAGGGCTCGTTCGGCGCCAAATACAGCTTCCACCACAATCTGTGGGCCCACCACGAGGCGCGGATGCCCCGCATCGGCAACTACGCCGGCGCGAAGGACGACGCCGAGGGCATCACCTTGGATTTCCGCAACAACGTCTTCTACAACTGGGGCCAGGGCGCCACGACGGACTTCTACAACTGGGAGCCGGGCGTCAGCCGCGGCTATTCGATGGACCCGTTCTACGGCCGTCCCGACAATGCCTCGAAGTTCGCGGCAGGAGAGGACCTCAACACCAACTCGACCACCCACTCCAACTTCGTGAGCAACTACTACATCCAGGGCGCCAACACCGGCGGCCCCCTTGCGCTCTACATTCGCAACAAGAGCGGCCTGACCCACTTCGCCGGCAACTACATGGACGACAAGCTGGTCGCCGATCAGAAGACCCTGGTCCTGGCCTCGTCCAACGCTCCCGGCGAACACGTGGTCGACACGCCCTTCGCGTTCGGCGCCGTCGTCACCCAAAGCGCGCCCGACGCCTACAAGGCGGTGCTGGCCAAGGCCGGCGCCTCGCGCAAGCGCGACCCGATCGACGCCCGCGTGGTCAAGAGCGTGGTCGACCGCACCGGCAAGATCATCAACAGCCAGAAAGAGGTCGGCGGCTGGTTCGAAGCCGCCTCGACCGCCGCGCTCAAGGACAGCGACGGCGACGGCATGCCCGACGCCTGGGAGACGGCGCACAAGCTAAACCCGAAGGACGCCTCGGATGCCGCCAAGGATCGCGATGGCAACGGCTATACGAACATCGAAGAGTACGTGAACGGTCTGGTCCGCTAACCACCCGTTCTTCCCGGCGAATGCCGGGATCCAGATGCAAGAGAGCCCGCGTCCCAGTCAGGAACGCGGGCGTTTTGCGTGAGCTTCACAGCCCTACGATCTGGGCCCCGGCATTCGCCGGGGAGATCGGTGGTGGAGGCTACGGCAACGGCTTGAAGCCCTCGGCCTTCACCGTCCACTTGCCGTCCTTCGGGAAGCCCGGCGTCGGCCCCTTGGAGCCGTCCCAGCCCCCCGCCATCATCGCCACGGCCGCCAGCAGCGAGCCGTTCGACGGGAAATAGGTCTCGGCCGCGCGGCGATAGCCCGGGCCGTCAGGCCCCACCGCCTCGCCCGCCGGCACGATCTGGCCACCCGACACCACGGTAGAGGGCACGAAGGCTTGGGCGTGTTCGTCCTGGTGCACGCGGGGCGTCATGCCCGAGACGCCGAACTTGTTGTTCTTGGCCTCGTAGAACAGCCAGTCGACGGCCTTGTCCGGCTCGCCCAGACGCGCGGCGGTCATGGCGACCATCGGATAGTCCCAGCCCCAGGTCTGGCGCAGGTCCCAGTCGGTTTCCACGGCCCGCAGCGTGCGCCGCATGGTCTCCGGGTCGGCCTTCCCCGGGATCAGGCCGTAGGCCATCAGGAACGAGGGGTGGTCGCGGTTCATGCACTTGGGATCGACGGCGTGCTTGGAGCAGGCGGCGCTCTTGGCCACCTTCCAGAAGTCCGGCCCGGACTCGGCCGGAAGGTAGAGGCCGTCCTTGGTCGCCAGCGGGGCCAGGCCCTTGATCACCGCGTCCCACTCGGGCTTGCGCTTGAGGCCGGCGCGCGTGCGCCACTGCTGGGCCTTCTCCAGGCCCCAGCGATAGTATTCCAGCTCGAAGGCCGGGTTGAAGGTGGTCAGCGGATCGTAGTTCTCCTGCACCGGGATGATCGGCGGCCCCAGGATGAAGCGGCCCCTGTCGTCCTTGTGCGGGAAGCTGGCCAGCAGGTCGGCGGTCTCGGAAACCAGTTGGCCGTACTTGGCCAGGGTCGCCTTGGTCGGCTTGTCGCGCCAGATCAGCTCGGACATCCAGATCGGATGCGGCTGCTGCCACATGATGAAGGGCGAGACCTTGCTGGGGCTGTCGACACCGTCGGGTCCAACCATCTTCGGCCACCAGGCGCCCTTCACCCCGTGACTGGCGGCGCGAGCCTTGGCGTCCTTCAGGTGGCTCACATACCAGGGCAGGCTGCGCTCAAGGTACTCAGGCTTGTTCCACAGGGCGAAATGGCCCGCGTGCCAGGCGTGCATCTCGAGGTGGAACTTGCCGTTCCAGCTATTGGAGAACAGCCCCTCCTCCTGCGGCGGAACCTCGCCCGCGCCGTTCAAGGCCATCAGGTACTGCGACAGCACCACGCGGCGCTCCAGCTCGGCCGCGCGCGGGTCGGTGCTGCCCGAGAAGTCGACGGCCGCGCCCTGCGTCCAGTAGCGCTTCCAATGCGCCCGCGTGGCCTGGTCGGCGAGGGTGACGGTCGGCAGTTGCTTCGGCAGCGGCGCACGCGAGAAGGCGACTTCCAGCCCCAGGGCCCGCCCCTTGGCCTTGGGCGCGACGACGAAGGCGTGCGGGCCGGCGGCCGTGAAGTCGACCGCGCGGTCGGCCTGCAAGGCGGCGACGTAGCGGGTCTCGTCCAGTTGGCGCGAGACGTCGAGGCGGGTCGCGCCCTCGCCGGTCACCTTGGTGGTGTGCAGTTCCGGATGATCCCAGTCCGACGGGTCTGGGTTGAGGGTCTTGGAGACGCCTGGGAACTTCACCGACAGCTTCAGACGGCCCTGCTCGACCAGCGCGGAGTCTACGTCGACCACGATCATGTCCAGCGTCGGATGCACCCGCGTGCGCACCGTCACGGTCTCGCCGTCATAGGTGAAGCGGCTGGTCAGGATGCCGGTCCACAGGTCCAGCGTCTGCTCGGTCTGTTTCAGGTCCTCGAACCTGGCGGGCTTGCCGGCCTTGTCGCGCAGGTCCAGCGCCACCCGGCCCAGCGAGAAGCGGTGCGGGTTCTCGCGCAGCCACAGCAGGGCCGGACGCTTCTCGCCCTCGTTCCAGTCGGCCATGTAGGCGTAGGGCTGCTTGCTGCCTCTCACGTCGATCGGAACCGTGCCGTCGGCATAGGTGTAATGGTTCGGATTGGGGAAGGCGTGCCAGGCCCACTGGGCCTCGGTCAGCAGCGGCGCGATCTTGCTGTAGGCCTCGGGGAAGGTCTGCAGGCCGGTGATGTCGGCGGTGAAACCGATCTGGCCGTTCCCGACCATCAACGGCGAGCTGGGATCGACGGCGGTCAGCCTGACGTCATGCCGGCTGACCAGGGCGTGGCGGTCGATCGGCTGGCCGAATGCAGATGTGGCAAGGCAAGCGGCCGCGAGGCCGGCCATCAGAACGCGCTTCATCGTCTACTCCCAGTCGTCTTGTTGTCGCGGGCGCTCAGGCCAGGATCGAACGGTCGATCTCGGCCACGCTGTTGACCCCGGTCAGGGCCATGGCCACGCGCATTTCTTTCTCGAACAGGTCCAGCAGTTGGGTCACGCCCGCCTCGCCGCGCGCGGCCAGGGCGTAGACCCAGGCCCGGCCCAGCAGCACGCCATGCGCGCCCAGGGCCAGCATCCGCACGACATCGAGGCCCGAGCGTACGCCGCTGTCGGCCAGCACCGTCAGCCGGTCGCCTACTGCCTCGGCGATGGCCGGCAGGGCGCGAGCCGAGGACAGCACGCCGTCCAACTGCCGTCCGCCGTGGTTGGAGACCACGATGCCGTCCGCGCCGATATCGGCGGCGGCCTTGGCGTCCTCGGGATCCAGCACACCCTTGATAACCAGCGGGCCCTTCCAGACCTCGCGGATCCACTCCAGGTCCTTCCACTGGATGGACGGGTCGAAGTTCGCCCCCAGCCAGCCCATGAAGTCTTCCAGCCCGGAGTTGTCGCCCAGCACCGGGGCGACATTGCCCAGGGTGTGGGGACGGCCCATGACGCCGACGTCCCAGGCCCAGCTGGGCTTGAACATCGCCTGCATCACACGGCGGGCGGCGGCGTTGGGGCCGCTCATGCCGGAGTGGGCGTCGCGATAGCGGGCGCCGGGCACGGGCATGTCGACCGTGAACACCAGGGTCGTCGCCCCTGCGCCCGCCGCGCGGGCCAGCAGGTCGCGCATGAAGGCCCGGTCGCGCAACACATAGAGCTGGAACCAGATCGGCGCGCTGGACGCCCTGGCCACCTCGTCGACATCGCAGACGCCGACGGTGGACAGGCAGAACGGTACGCCCTTCTTGGCCGCCGCGCGGGCGGCCTGGCACTCCCCGCGCCGGGCGTACATGCCTGTCAGGCCCACCGGCGCCAGGGCGATCGGCATGGCCTGCTCGACCCCGAACAGGGTCGCCTTGGTCGAGACCTGCGAGACGTCCTTGAGGACCCGCTGACGCAGCGAAAGATCCGCCAGGTCGGCGACGTTGCGCGCCAGGGTTCGCTCGGCATAGGCGCCGCCGTCGATATAGTCGAACAGGAACCTCGGCAGGCGACGACGCGCCGCCTCCCGAAAGTCCGTGGTCGAGGAGACGATGGTCATCGCTATTGCAGGTTCACGAAGGCGCCGCCGTCGACCAGCAGGGCCGCGCCGGTGACGTACTTGGCCAGGTCCGAGGCCAGGAAAACGATCGGGCCGGCCAGGTCGTCGGGCTGGCCCAGACGGCCCAGCGGGATGCGGCCGGCCATGTAGTCGCGCTTCTTCTGGTCGGCGAGGTCTTCCTTGTTGATCGCCGTCTCGATCGTCCCCGGCAGCACCGCGTTGCAGCGGATGCCGTAGGGGCCGAGCGCGATGGCGGTCGACTGCATCAGCGAGTTCACGCCGGCCTTGGTCGGGGTGTAGTGCGTCTGCATGCCGCCGCCGACCAGGGCGCTGATCGAGCTGACGGCGATGATCGCGCCGCCGTGACCTTGGCGGACCATCTGGTTGGCCGCCGCCTGCACCATGTAATAGGCGCCGTGCAGGTTGACCCGCATGGTGCGCTCCATGACCTCGGCCGGCATGTCCAGGAAGCTGTGGAACGGGCAGATGCCGGCATTGTTGACGAACACGTCGACCTTGCCGAACGCCTCGACCGCCGCCTGGACGAAGGCCGGGGCGGAAGCGGCCTCGGCCACATCGCCCTTCACGGCGATCGCGCGACGCCCCAGCGCCTGGATCTCGCGCACCGCGTCCGCCGCGCCCGCCTCGTCCGAGTGGTAGTTGATCGCGACGTCGGCGCCGTGCTGGGCGCAGCCGATGGCCGCGGCCTTGCCGATGCCCCCAGAGGCGCCGGTGACCAGCACCACCTTATCCTTCAACAACATAGGCTTCCTTCCCGGGGCTGGCCCGTTACGCGTTACTTCTTGCGTGTGGCCCGCTCGCTCCAGCCCAGTTCGCGGCTGATGGCGTTGGCGGTGTTGCGGACATCGTCCGACAGCGCCTCCATGCGGGCGTCGTCCATGTACTGCGCGGCGCTGGAGAGGCTGATGGCGCCGACCGTCTGGCCGTCGACGCCCCGGATGGGCGCGGCGACGCAGCGGATCTGGTCTTCGTTCTCTTCAAGGTCGAAGGCGCGGCCGGCGGCGGCGTAGCCGCGCATCCGCTCCAGCCAGACCGGCAGGCCCAGGGCGCGCGGCCCGGTCTCGGCCGTGAAGAGCTGCTTCCAGCGTTCTTCGCCCAGGTCGAGGATCAGCGCCTTGCCCAGGCCCGTCGACGACAGCGGCTGGCGCTCGCCGATCCGCGAGCCGATCTCGACCCGCCGACGGCCCGGCACCTTGTCCAGATAGAGGGCCAGATCGCCCTCCAAGATGCCAAGGTGGACGGTGTCGCTGGTCGCATGGGACAGCAGCTCCAGGTGCGGACGGGCGACCTGCGGCAGGTGCATCTGCTCGCGAGCGGCGTAACCCAGCTCCAGCAGCTTCGGCCCCAGCGCATAGCCCTCGCGCGGACGGAAGGTCAGCATCCGCCGGTCGACCAGGGCGGCGGCCAGGCGGTGCGTGGTGCTGCGGGTCAGGCCCAGCGTCTCGGCCAGTTCGGTCAGGGCGATCGGACCGCTGGCGACGGCCTCGATCACGTCCAAGCCGCGCAGCAGGGTCTGGCTGCCCGACGGTTTTCCGTCCGCATCCGCATCGCCGCGCTTGATTGACGCCTCTTGTTCCATTCTCTAGACATACCTCTCACATTGTGAAAGTCCACTACTTAGGACCTTCATTTTGGACGTCAGTTTGCAGATCACGGCCACGAATAGCCAGAGCGTTCCCGAAATATGGGACTAGCGTGCATTTGGGCCAAAACAGAGCCTGCCTCGGGGAGTCGACGCCGATGAGTTTTCCGAAGATCCGCGCCGTGCGGGCCTATGTCGTCCGGGGCGGCGGGGCCGACTATCACGACCAGGGTGACGGCCACTGGATCGACGATCACATCGCCACGCCGATGTCGCGCTACCCGGAATATCGCCAGAGCCGCCAAAGCTTCGGCATCAACGTGCTGGGCACGCTGGTCGTCGAGATCGAGGCCACCGACGGCACGATCGGCTTCGCGGTGACCACCGGCGGCGAGCCGGCCGCCTACATCGTCGAAAAGCACCTGGCCCGCTTCCTGGAAGGCCGCGACCCGGCCGAGGTCGAGAAGATCTGGGACCAGATGTACTTCTCCACCCAGTATTACGGCCGCAAGGGCCTGGTCGTGAACGCCCTCTCCGGCGTCGACCTGGCGCTGTGGGATCTGCTGGGCAAGCTGCGCCAGGAGCCGGTCTATCATCTGCTGGGCGGCAAGGTTCGCGACGAGCTGACCTTCTACGCCACGGGCGCGCGTCCGGACCTGGCCAAGCAGATGGGCTTCATCGGCGGCAAGATGCCCCTGCACCACAGCCCGGCCGAGGGCGAGGAAGGCCTGCGCAAGAACCTCGAAGAGCTGGCGACCATGCGCGAGCGCTGCGGCGAGGACTTCTGGCTGATGTTCGACTGCTGGATGGCGCTGGACCTGAACTACGCCACCAAGCTGGCCCACAAGGCCCATGAGTATGGCCTCAAGTGGATCGAGGAGGCCCTCAGCCCCGACGACTACTGGGGCTATCGCGACCTGAAGAAGAACGCGCCCAAGGGCATGCTGGTCACCACCGGCGAGCACGAAGCCACCCGCTGGGGCTTCCGCATGCTGCTGGAGATGGAATGCTGCGACATCATCCAACCCGACGTGGGCTGGTGCGGCGGCATGACCGAGATCATCAAGATCTCGAACCTGGCCGACAGCCGGGGCGTGCTCTGCATCCCGCACGGTTCGTCGGTCTACAGCTACCACTTCGTCATCACGCGCCATAACAGCCCGTTCGCCGAGTTCCTGATGATGGCCCCGAAGGCCGACGAGGTGGTGCCGATGTTCCACCCGCAGCTGATCGGCGAACCGGTGCCGGTCAACGGCAAGCTCAAGCTCTCCGACGCGCCTGGCTTCGGCGTCGAACTCAATCGCGAGGTCGGCTTGCACCGGCCTTACGCCCGCTGATCCTCTCGAAAGACTAGACCCATGAAACTGCTCCGCTACGGTCCCAAGGGCGCCGAAAAGCCCGGCCTGCTCGACGCTGAAGGCCAGATCCGCGACCTGTCGGGCCACGTCGCCGACATCACCGGCGCCCAGCTGTCGCCGGCCAGCCTCAAGGCCCTGGCGGCCATCGACCCGGCCTCGCTGCCGCTCGTCGAAGGCTCGCCCCGCTACGGCGTGCCAGTCAACGGCGTCAGCAAGTTCATCGCCGTGGGCCTGAACTTCGCCGACCACGCCGCCGAGTCGAACCTGCCGATCCCCGAGGAGCCGGTGCTGTTCACCAAGGCCGTCAGCTGCCTGACCGGTCCGAACGACCCGGTGATGATCCCCAAGGGCTCGCTGAAGACCGACTGGGAGGTCGAACTCGGCGTCGTGATCGGCACGCGCGCCCGCTACGTCAGCGAAGCCGAGGCCCTGGACTACGTGGCCGGCTATGTCCTGATCAACGACGTCTCCGAGCGCGCCTTCCAGATCGAGCGCGGCGGCACCTGGGACAAGGGTAAGGGTTGCGACACCTTCGGTCCGGTCGGTCCTTGGATGGTCACCTCGGACGAGGTCGGCGACCCGCAGAACCTCGGCATGTGGCTGGACGTCAACGGCCAGCGCAAGCAGGACGGCTCGTCCAAGACCATGATCTTCCCGATCAGCAAGCTGGTCTCGTACATCAGCGAGTTCATGACTCTCGAGCCTGGTGATCTTATCACCACCGGCACCCCGCCCGGCGTCGGCATGGGCCAGAAGCCCGAGCCCGTCTATCTTAAGGCCGGCGACGAGATCCGCCTGGGCATCGAGAAGCTGGGCGAGCAACGCCAGATCGTCGTGGCCTGGACCCAGGAAGGCGTGCAGTGAGCACTACCCACGCCTCTCCCTATTTCGGCCGCTTCGCCGGCCGCTGCGCGGTCGTGACGGGCGGGGCCTCCGGCCTCGGCAAGGCGGTCGCCGCGCGCATCGTCGCCGAGGGCGGCAAGGTCGCCCTGTGGGACCTGGACGCGACGACCCTGGAAGCGGTTGGCCTTGAGATCGGCGCCAGCCACACCGTGGCGCTCGACGTCTCCGACCAGGCGGCCGTCGCCGAGGCCGCCAAGACCTCGAACGAAGCCCTGGGCAAGATCGACATCCTGGTCGCCTCGGCCGGCATCACCGGCGCCACCGTGCCGGTGCACGAGTTCCCGGTCGACAGCTGGAAGCGCGTGATCGACATCAACCTGAACGGCATCTTCTACTGCTGCCGCGAAACGGTGCCGTACATGCTGGCGGGCGGCTACGGCCGGATCGTCAACGTGGCCTCGGTGGCCGGCAAGGAAGGCAACCCCAACGCCAGCGCCTATTCGGCGTCGAAGGCCGGGGTCATCGGCCTCACCAAGTCGCTGGGCAAGGAGCTGGCCACCAAGGGCGTGATCGCCAACGCCCTCACTCCCGCCACCTTCGAGAGCCCGATCCTGGAGCAACTGCCGAAGAGCCAGGTCGACTACATGCGCGGTAAGATCCCCATGGGTCGCCTGGGCGAGGTGCGCGAGAGCGCCGCGATGGTCTGCTTCATGGCCAGCGAGGAATGCAGCTTCACCACCGCCGCCACCTTCGACACTTCCGGCGGCCGGACCACCTTCTGATCGCGGCGCGACCCGGAATGCCGGGCGCATCTTAGGAGAGGACACCCATGGGCGCCCTGCCCTTCGTCGATGCGCACATCCACCTGTGGGACCTCACGCGCATCCGCTATCCCTGGCTGACGCCGCCGTTCGACGACACCGGTCCGAACGGCAGCGTCGAGGCGATCGCGCACACCTATCTGCTGGACGACTATCTGGCCGACGCCAAGGCCTGGAACGTCGTCGGGGCGGTGCATGCGGATGCGGGGGCGGAAGGCGCGTCAGCGCTGGAAGAGACCCGCTGGCTGCAGGCGCTGTCGGACGCGCGCGGCCTGCCCAGCGGCCTCGTCGCCTTCGCCGCCCTGGACGCGCCGGACGTCGAGGCGCTGCTGGAGGCCCATGCGGCCCATCGCAGCGTCCGGGGCATTCGCCACATCGTCAACTGGCACGCCGATCCGCAGCGCACCTACACCCAGCGCGACGTGACCGGCGACCCGGCCTGGCGCGCGGGCTTTGGCCTGCTGGCAAAGCACGGCCTGTCGTTCGACCTGCAGTGCTATCCCGGACAGATGCTGGGCCTGGTGGACCTGTTCGCCGCCCATCCCGACACGCCGGTGATGATCAACCACGCCGGCATGCCGGTGGAGACCGACGAGGCCGGCAAGACCCAGTGGCGCGAGGGCATGAAGGCCCTGGCCGCCCTGCCCCAGGTCTCGACCAAGCTCTCGGGCTTCGGCTTCGTCCATCGCCGGTGGACGCAGGATCAGATCCGCCCCTACATCCTGGAGGCCATCGACATCTTCGGCGCCGACCGCTGCATGTTCGCCAGCGACGTGCCGACCGACAAGCTGTTCGGCAGCCTTGACAGACACCTGACCGCCTATGCCGCCATCACCGCCGGCTTCAGCGAGGACGAGCGCCGCGACCTGTTCGGCCGTAACGCCAACCGCCTCTATCGCCTGGGCCTGGACCTCTGATGCGCAAGATCGCCACCCGCATGCGGCTCAAGCCCGGCCGGCTGGACGAGTACCGCCGCCGGCACGACGCCCTGTGGCCGGAACTCGAGGCGCTGCTGAAGAGCTGCGGGATCTCCGACTATTCCATCCACCATGACCCAGAGACCAACGCCCTGTTCGCCGTGATGTGGTGCGCCACGCCCGAGCGGCTCGACGACCTGCCCGCCCATCCGGTGATGCGGCGCTGGTGGGGATCCATGGCGCCGCTGATGGAAGTCAATCCGGACAAATCGCCGGTCAGCGTCGCGCTGGACACCCTGTTCCACCTCGCCTGACAGCATCCAAGACAAGAAGAAAAGGGAGAAGACCATGACGCCCAACCCGTTGCTCGGCGTGCTGTTCCACTGGCTGGGCGGCCTGGCCTCGGCCAGCTTCTACGTGCCCTATCGCGGGGTGCGCCGCTGGTCGTGGGAGATCTTCTGGCTGACCGGGGGGATCTTCTCCTGGCTGCTGGCGCCGTGGTTTTTCGCCGCGATCCAGACCCGCGACTTGATGGGCGTGATGAGCCAGGTGCCGGGCAATATCGCCGGCCTCTGCATCCTGTTCGGCGTGCTCTGGGGCTTCGGCGGCCTGACCTACGGGCTGACCATGCGCTATCTGGGCCTGTCGCTTGGCATGGCGGTGGTGCTAGGCCTCTGCACGGTGTTCGGGACGCTGATCCCGCCGATCGTCCAGGGCGACTTCGCCGAGAAGCTGCTGAACAACGCCTCGGGCCGGATCATCCTGCTAGGCCTTGTCATCACCTTGGCTGGCATCGTCGTCGTAGCCCTGGCCGGGGCGCGCAAGGACGCCGCACTCTCCGAGGACGCCAAGAAAGCGGTCATCGCCGAGTTCGACTTCAAGAAGGGCGTCGCCGTGGCGATCTTTTCCGGGATCATGTCGGCCTGCTTCGCTTTCGGTCTGGCGGCGGGCGAGCCGATCAAGGCGCTGTCGGCGGCGGCTGGCACCGGCCCGCTGTGGACCGGCCTGCCGGTGCTGTGCCTGGTCATGTTCGGCGGCCTGCTGACCAACGGCGTCTGGTGCGGCTTCCTGATCGTGCGCAACAAGAGCGCCGGCCAGTGGCTGGGCGGCGCCGCGCCTGCCGAGGACGCGGCTTCCAAAGACGCTGGCGAAGCCAAGCCGCCGTTGCTGGCCAACTACCTGCTGTGCGCCCTGGCCGGCACGGCCTGGTACTTCCAGTTCTTCTTCTACACGATGGGCGAGAGCCAGATGGGCAAGTTCGGCTTCTCCAGCTGGACGCTGCACATGGCCAGCATCATCATCTTCGGCACCGTCTGGGGCTTTGCCCTGCGGGAGTGGAAGGACGCCCGTCCGGGCGTGAAAGCCACGGTCTGGGGCGGCATCGCCCTGCTGATCGTGGCGACCATCGTCATCGGCTACGGCAACAAGATCGGGGCCGCGTAGCCTGTCTGTCTCCCGTCATGGTCATGCGCTAGGGTCGGCCGCAAAGGGCCGTCCTAGCGCCCAGGACACAGCGAGGAGACTACCGTGAAGATCGTCACCAGCCTCAGCTTCAAGGGCGAGTGCCGCCAGGCGTTCGATTTCTACGCCCAGGTCCTGGGCGGCAAGGTCACCGCCGCCTACCCGTTCGGCGACGGCCCGCCCGACATGCCGGTCGATGCGAAGTACAAGGACTGGCTGATGCATGCGTGGCTGGAGGTCGGCGACCAGGCGATCATGGGGGCGGACATGCCGCCCGAGTTCGCTCCGAACATCGACAAGCCCAAGAACGGCTTCGATGTCACCTATCACGCCGATGACCCGGTCGAGGCGCGGCGCGTGTTCGACGCGCTCTCGGAAGGCGGCAAGGTCGGCATGGACTTTGCCGCGACGTTCTGGTCGCCGGGCTACGGCAGCCTCACTGACAAGTTCGGTATCCCGTGGATGATCAACACCATCCCCGCCCAGCCCTGATCCGGCAACTTGGTCCGCCGGTCTTCTACTCGCCCGAGATCGAGGCGCGCAGGCGGCCGGCGACATCGCCCAGGGTGATGGCGCCGAGGGAGTCGTTGACCTCGAGCACACCCTGCCCGTGCTGCTGCGACAGATTGCCGGTGAAGTCGGTCAGCGCGGTGATGTGCTGAGCCAACAGGTCAACGGTGTGCAGCTCCTGCATCACCGACAGGCGATGCTCGTCCGGAACCACTTCCAGGATCTTGCCGAGGGCGACGTCGAGATGCCCGCACGCCACCGCCGCGATCGACATCTCGGTCGAGATCGCCTTCAGCACCGTTTCAACGCTCGCAGGCGCGAGTTTATCCGACATCAGTAACCCCCTGATTCCCTAAGGGGAGGTCAGCACGCGCAGGCCTGTGACGGCAACCCCATGATTTGTGCGACGAATTATCGCGGCTGGGTCGGAGCCAGCCAGGGACAACATCAGATGGTAGTGCGGCGCAACAGTTCGTCGCGGCGTTCAGCCATCTCGCGGCGGGTCCGCTCCAGCGCATCGCGCTCGGCCATCGACAACAGAGTCTCGACCGTGCGGTTCAGGTGATCATGGATCGCGCGGCGCGCTTCCTTGGGATCACGGTCGCGCAAGGCGGCCACGATGCGGTGGTGATCCTCGGCGAAGTTCTTCGGATCGGCCAGGCGCACGCGGCGCAACTGGCTGGAGCAGTCGGGAAACTGCCGACGCAGCGTCCAGATCTCCTCGACCGCCGCGACGATGGCGGCGTTGCGGGTAGCGTGGGCCACGGCGAGGTGGAAATCGTGCTCCAGCCGCTCGCCGTCCTCGGTGGCGGCCAGGTTGGTCAGGTCGCGGGCGATGCGCTCCAGCCCCGCGATATGCTCGTCGCTGACCGCGGCGGCCAGGGCGCAGGCCTCGCCCTCGAACAGGCGGCGAGCCTCGGTCAGCTCCAGAGCGCTGACCTCGGCCTCGGTGACGTCTTCCTCGGGCTTGCCCCGGGTGGTGACATAGACGCCGGAGCCCTGGCGGGCCTCGACCAGCCCCTGGAATTCCAGGGCGATCATCGCGTCACGAATCGTGGGCCGGCTGACCCCGAACGAGTCGGCCAGTCCCCGCTCGGACGGCAGGCGGTCGCCAGGGACATAGCGCCCCTCGGCGATCGAGGCCGCGATCGAACGGGCCACCTGCTGGTACAGCTTCTGGGGATCCTGCGCCGTGCGCATCAAACCTCGCTTGGATGGAGAGAATCTATCTTAGCGCGAGGTCAGGCCTTTGGAAGCAGAGCCTTGCGCGAGCTTGCGAACTTCGCTGGCCGACAGCAGGAACGCGCCGACGCCATAGAGCTGAGTATCATCGCGACCCACCTGGTCAGGCGCGACTCCGACGCGCTGCACCCAGCCCAGACGACCGTCCGGCTCTATGGCCGCGTCCAGCGCCTTCCAGCCCTTGTCGATCGCCGGGCCGTACTTGGCGCGGGGCAGCAGGCCGTGGTTCACGCCCCAGGCCAGGCCGTAGACAAAGAAGCCCGTGCCGCTGGTCTCCGGCGTCTTCTGCGGCTCCAGCAGCGAGACCGGCCAGTAGCCGTCGGCGCCCTGCAGGGTGACGATCTTGGCCGACATCTGCTTGAAGATCGCCTCGTACTTCGGACGGCTGGGATGATTGGCCGGCAGGTCCTGCAGGATCCGCGCGATGCCCGCATAGGCCCAGCCATTGCCGCGTCCCCAGAAGATCTTCGCGCCCGCGTCGCTGCGGCGCGTGATGAAGCGGCTGTCGCGGAAATAGAGATGGTCGGTCTTGTCGTAGAGATAGTCGGTCGTCGCCCAGAACTCGCTGTCGGCGTGGTCCAGGTAGCGCCTGTCGCCAGTGACCTTGGCGAGGCTGACCCAGGCGGGCGGGGCCATGAAGATGGCGTCGCTCCAGCACCAGCGCGCCTGGCAGTAGGGGTCGCCCTTGGCCGGCTTCGGCGCGAAGTCCAGCGACACGGTGGACGGATCGGCCAGCACCGCGTCGAAGCGCGCGCGGATCGGCGCGAGCTTGCTCTGGTCCTTGGTGCGACCGGCGGCCCAGACCCACACCGCGCCGGTGGCGTCTGCGTCGGCGTGGCGCGGACGATGGTCGAAGCCCCAGGCTTGCGCCTCGCCGTGCTTGAGGATCGCGGTGGTGAGGTACGGGTCCTGGGTCGCGTCGGCGAAGGTGTACAGGCCAATATAGAAGGCCGCCTGGATCCAGTCGCGGGGCGCCTCGGTGTCCTTTCGGAACGCGGCGACCGGCACGTAGTCGAAGTTGTCCATGTGGGCCAGCTGCCAGGCCGCGACCTTGCGGCCGGCCGCGTCGACCGAAGAGGCCGTGACGCTGACGACGGCGGCCTTCGCAGACATTCGGGGGGCGGCGATGGTCGGCGCCGCGCCGCCGGCCAGGATCGCGGCGGCCAAGGCCGCCGTCAGGAGCGTCTTGAAGGTCATGGGTCCGTTTTCTCCCGTCTTGTTCTTATGGGTTTGGTCCAGGCGCTAGGCCTAGGTATTGGGGCCGAGCTGTGAGACCGCCAGGACGTCCATGTCGTCGAATTCCAGGTTCTCCCCGCCCATCGACCAGACAAAGGTGTAGTTCGAGGTGCCGACGCCGCTGTGGATCGACCAGCTGGGCGAGAACACCGCCTCGCCCTCGTCCATGAACACCGCGCGGGGCTCGGACGGCTCCCCCATCAGGTGCATGACCCGGCCAGGGTCGGTGTCGAAGTACATGTAGATTTCGCTGCGCCGGCGATGGGTGTGCGGCGGCATGGTGTTCCAGACATTGCCGTCGGCCAGTTCGGTGAAGCCCATCACCAGCTGGCAGGTCTCGACGATGCCGGGGCGGATGGCTTGACGGATCACCCGACGATTGGCGGTCGTCGCCTCCCCCGCCTGGATCGTCCTGGCCTCGTCGCGCCGCACCCGCTTGCTGGGGTGGCTGGCGTGAGCCGGATAGCTGACGAAGTAGAACTTGGCCGGGTTGGCAGGATCGTCGCTCGCGAAGCTGACGGCCTGCGTCCCACGGCCGACATAGAGGCTGTCGTGGCGCGCTAGGTCGAGACCCTCGCCATCCAGGGTCACCACGCCAGGACCGCCGATGTTGATCACGCCCACCTCACGCCGCTCACAGAAGAACCGCGAGGCCAGCTCCTTGTGGGTCGGCAGGGTCAGGGGCGTATCGGTCGGCGCGGCCGAGCCGACCACCGCCCGCTCGATCTCCAGATAGCTCAGCGACAGCTCGCCGGGCCGGAACAGCTTGTCGATGACGAAGGTGTCGCGCAGTTCGCGCCCCGTCATGCGGCTCATGCCCGCGCGATCGGTGCTCTCACGATAGTCCATCTGAACGCTCATCGGCCGAGTTGGCCTCCACTTCGGGGAGGGCGCTGGCCAGCCGCGGCATTCACCGGCGGTCGCTCCGTGGCGCGCATCCATCCCCCGTTTTTCGCTGGTTGCGAAACCGACATTACCAATCCGATGGTGACGCCGTAAAGGCCGAACGCGCGCCGATTGCATGTCCAACGTTGTCATTAGCCCTTGTTCGCCAAGCTGTTCGCCGAATTGACAGTGAAAACAACCACCCAGACCATATCCGCTCGCCGAACGACGCTACTTGACAACTGGTCTGACCATAAGTCATCAGTTGGGCATACCAATTAGCCGCGGGACAGTGAGCCAGCGGCAGGCGCAGGAACACCAGGACCATGACCAGCATCCGATTGCTGCTGCTCGCCTCCACGGCGACGGCCTTGCTCGCCGCCCCCGCCGCGGCTCTGGCTCAGCAGACCAACACCGACTCCGCACAGCTCGAAGAGATCATCGTCACCTCGACCAAGCGCGCCGAGCGCCTGCAGGACGTGCCTGTCTCGGTGACCGCCGTCACCGCCGACGTGCTGGACCGCAACAACGTCCGCGAGCTGGGCGACCTGGTGAAACTGTCGCCGGGCCTGGTGATCAACTACGGCAGCCAGCCGGGCAATTTCAGCATCAACATGCGCGGCATCGGCACCTTCTCGAACGGCATCGCCGTCGAGTCGGATGTCGCGGTGGTCATCGACGACGTGCCGGTCGGCTTCCAGGCCGCCGCCTTCAAGGACCTGATCGACGTCGAGCGCGTGGAAGTGCTGCGCGGCCCGCAAAGCACCCTGTTCGGCAAGAGCGCCATCGCCGGCGTACTGAACATCGTCACCGCCGCTCCGACCAAGGAATTCTCCGGCAAGGCCATGGCGCTGGCCACCGACGACGCCGAGCGTCGCCTGGCCTTCACCGTCTCGGGTCCGATCCGCGACAACCTGCTGTTTCGCCTGACGGCCGCCAAGAGCGACTATGACGGCAACGTCAAGAACCTCACCACCGGCAAGAACGTCAACGGCAGCTCGGGCTTCACCGCCACCGCCAAGCTGGTCTGGACGCCGACCGAGAACCTGACCCTCAGCCTGGCCCCACGCTACAACCACAATGTCAGCAGCTGCTGCGCCAGCGTGATCAGCGAGCTGACGCCGGGCCTGTTCTATCAGGGCGAGCCGGGCTTCCCCGCCAGCACGACGCTGCGCGGCATCACGATCGACAAGAACAACCACTTCCTGCGCGCCGACGACCGTATCGGCGGCGGCAACTCGGATGTGTTCGGCACGACCGCCCGCCTCGACTACGCCTTCGGCGACGGCTCGGCGCTGAAGGGCCACACCCTGTCGTCGATCACGTCGCACGATCGCTGGAAGATGACCGACTTCCAGGACATCGACGGCACCGACGTACCGTTCCTGCTGGGCTTCCCCGTCGCCAACCCCTCGGGCGTCAACAGCGGCGCGGTCATCAATGGCTACTTCCACGCCGACAGCTGGACCCAGGAGTTCCGCCTGACCTCGCCGGGGGACACACGGCTGCGCTACGTGGCCGGCCTCTGGTACGCCAAGAACGACCTGGACCGCTTCCTGAATCGCGGCCCCGTGCTGCAGTTGGCCCGTTACCTGGCCGAAAGCACCAACGAGAACTACTCGGCCTACGCCAACGCCACCTGGGACCTCACCGATCGGCTCAGCCTTACCGGCGGCGGTCGGATCAATCGCCAGAAGATCAGCTACAAGTTCGACAAGACCATCTTCGCCAGCACCGCCATCGGCGCGGCGACGACACACCAGCTGTTCGGCAAGGCCGACCAGGACGACGCCTTCACCGGCAAGATCGGCGCGCAATACAAGGTGACGCCGGACATCATGACGTTCGCGACCTTCTCGACCGGCTACAAGGGTCAGGCCTACGACCTGGTCAGCACCTTCGACGCCCGGATCGCCGCCCAGATGCCGGTGCCGCCCGAAACGGCCAAGAACTACGAGCTGGGCTTCAAGAGCAGCCTGTTCGACCGCCGCGCCTATTTCAACGCCACCCTGTTCAGGGCCGACTACAAGGGCTTCCAGACCTCGGTGACGTCGTTCCTGCCGGACGGCACGTTCCTGACCTTCCTGAACAGCGTCGGTCAGTTGCGCACCCAGGGCCTGGAACTGGACGGGGTGGCGCGCCTGAGCTCAAATTTCAGGATCAACGGCGCCTTCGCCTACACAGACGCGACCGTCGTCGACTTCGCCAACGGCCCCTGCAACAACGCCCAACCGGCCACGGCCGACCTGCCGCTGCAGCCCGCGGGCTATGTCGGCAAGCCGGGCGAGTGCTACCGCACCCCGACCACCAACGGCCGGGTGCAGAACCTGCATGGCAAGCGCCTGAACAACACCCCGAAGTTCAAGTTCAACATCGGCGGCCAGTACGACATCGATCTGCCCGGCATGCCCTTCAAGGGCTTCGTCGGCGCGACCTATCGCTGGCAGGACGACGTGAACTTCTCGCTGAGCCAGGACCCGCGCACGATCCAGAAGGCCTACGGCATTGTCGACCTGAAGCTGGGCGTCAACGCCCTGAGCGATCGCTACAAGATCTCGGTCTTCGCCAACAACCTGTTCGACAAGCGCTACGCCCAGGGCCTGGGCAACGGCACGTCAGGCTACAGCAATCCGGCCATCCCGACCGCGCTCGGCAAGACGTGGTTCCCCGGTCGCGACGCCTTCCGCTACGTGGGCGCTCGCCTGGACGTGAACTTCTAGAGGCCGGGTCCAGCCCCGCCTCCAAGGCCCCCCTCCTGCGGCCGGATCCCACCTGCGGATCCGGCCTCCTTTTTTGGAAGGCGGAGGATTTATTTCGCGGCGCTAGCGGCCCTGAGGGCGATCTCTTCGCGCTTGGCCGCCAGGCTCTCGCGGGTGCGCTCGATGGCCTCCAGTTCGGCGGTCAGCAGCAGGTTCTCGATCAGGCCGCCCAGGTGGGTCTGCATCGCCGCGCGCGCGGCCTTGGGATCGCGCGTCCGCAGGGCCTCGATGATTTCCTGGTGCTCGTCGTTCAACGGCCGCTTGCGCACATGGCGGGCCTTTTCCAGCATCTGCATGCACAGGCGCGAGCGGTAGCGCAGGTCCCAGGCGCTCTCGATGATGCGCACCACGGCGTTGTTGCGGGTGGCCTGGGCGATGGAGATGTGGAACTGGCGATCGGCCAGCTCGGACTGCTCCTTGGTCGAGGCGTCGCTGTTCATCTCGGCGACCAGGGTCTCAAGATAGGCCAGCTCCTCGTCGGTGATAAGGGTGGCGGCCAGGGCGGCGGCCTCGCCCTCGAACAGGCGACGGGCCTCGGCCTGCTCGAAGGCCCCGATGTCGAGGTCCTTCACCGGCGGCGGCGGCTGGTCGAGACGCACATAGACGCCTGACCCCTGGCGGGCCTCCAGCAGCCCGCGCATCTCCAGCGCGATGACGGCGCGGCGGACGGTGGGGCGTGAAACGCCGAACTCGTCGGCCAGGTCGCGTTCGGATGGCAGGCGATGGCCCGGTTGATAGACGCCGTCGGCGATCGCGCCGCTGATCGTTGCCGCCACCTGCTGGTAGAGCCTGGAATCCGGCGAAGGGGTCGACATCAAGAGCGGCCACGGACAGGCGCCACGATCGGCGCGTCACAGAACTAGCCTGCGTCCCGCCGGCTCACAAGCACTCGCGGGCCGACGCCCCTCGGAGTGGCCTTACCATCAAGTCCCGGCGAAGCGACCGGAGGGAGGACTCCGGCCGCCATCGTCGTCCGCCCCGGGAGGAGGTTGGCGCAAGGTACGCAGCGCCTTGGTCGACGAGCAAGCGATCGAACAAGGGTAAAGCCCCGTCCGTCGCGCGCCCCCAACCTAACGAAATTGGCCAGCCATGCAATTGAAAATGGCCTTACCAATCATCTAGCGACCGGCTGAACTCATACGACCAATTTGACAGCGTTATCTTGCTTCAAGCCGCCTGCTTCAATCCCCAAGGATGAGCCGGATAGAACTGGGCCATCATCCGGCCGACATAATCGACAAGCCGCGGATAGCCTTCGGCCTCACGACGCAGCGGCGAGTCGAAGTGCGGCGTCATGATCCCCGCCAGCATGGCCAAGGCCGTGGCGTCGACGCCGACCGGATGGCTGTCGCGCATCAGATAGGCCTTGTCCTCCAGCAGTTCGTCCAGCGAGCGCAGCGACAGCCCGCCGAGCCAGGCGACCTCCTCGCGCAGGTGCCGGCCGACGCCGACCGCGCGAACATTAGCCGCGATCGCTTCCTGCAGACCCCGCCTGAGGTCTTCACGCATAGGCTCCGGCGCCTGATCGAACCACCGCGCGGCGCCCTTGGCGAAGTTGGCCGCATCGAGGTGGCGGAAATAGGCCGACACCCAGCCCAGCTGGTTCTCGATCATGCGCTCGATCGCCCAGGCCTGGGCGCGTTCCTTGCCCGACAGGCCGATGTCGAGATCGATGCCGTACTTCTGTTCGATGTGCGCGCGGATGAAGGTCGAGTCCCCGATCGCAACGGCGGCGTCCTCGATCCACGGCAATTGCCCCTTGGGCGCGGTCTCCCGACTGCCCTGGGTCTTCTTGTAGTCGAGGCCAGCCATCATCAACTGGACCTCGGTCTTGGTCACATAGGGGCTGATCTCGGGCAGCCCGAACCCGGCTCCGGCGGCGAATAGCGTGATCATCGTCCCTCTCCATCACGAATGTCGTGGTGACGACTTGCTACCGCCAGGCTACTGACAGCATGCTGTCAGTAGCGATCAGCGATATTCGAGGCCATGAGACGCGCCGAACGCCTTTTCCAGATCATCCAGATCCTGCGCCGCAGCCGAGCGCCGGTGACCGCCGACGCCATCGCCGTCGAGTTGGAGACCTCCAAGCGCAGCGTCTATCGCGACATCGCCGCCCTGGTCGGCCAGCGCGCGCCGATCCGGGGCGAGGCCGGGATCGGCTATGTGCTGGAGGCCGGCTTCGACATGCCGCCCCTGATGCTGACCCCCGACGAGATCGAGGCGGCGGTGCTGGGCGCGCAGTGGGTGGCCGGACGCGGTGACCCGGTCCTGGCCAAGGCCGCCAACGACCTGATCAGCAAGATCGCCGCCGCCGTGCCCGACCGCCTGCGGCCCTATGTGCTGGAGCCGGCGATCGGCGCCTCACCGGCCTGGAAGCCCGAGACCGACCGCATCGACGTCGCCCAGGTCCGCGCCTGGATCCACGCCGGCCGCAAGATCCGCCTCGACTACAGCGACGGCGCCGGAACTGTGAGCGCGCGGGTGATCTGGCCGGTGACCGTCGGCTATCGTGAGACGATCCGGATGATCATCGCCTGGTGCGAACTGCGCGAGGCGTTCCGCACCTTCCGCACCGATCGCGTGGTCGGCGCGGAGTTCCTGGAAGAACGCCACGGCAAGCGGCCGGCGGTGCTGCGCGGCGAGTGGATCAGGTTCCGCGACGCCGAGATCGCCGCCTGGAAGCTGAAGGAACGCGCCGATTGCTAGACCTGGATTAGATCCCGTGCCGCTTTGCGAAGGTCTCGAACAGGCTGGGCCAGGCCGCCACGGGCTTGCCCGGCGTACCGCGCAGGCCAAAGCCGTGGCCGCCCTCCTCGAAGATATGCAGCTCGGTCGGCACGGCCTTGGCCTTCAGCGCCGCGAACATCACCAGGCTGTTCTCGACCGGCACGGTCTTGTCGTCGGCGGCGTGCAACTGGAACACAGGCGACAGGCCGGCCGTCACCAGGCGCTCTGGCGAGATCGCCGCGGCCCGCTCGGGCGAGGCGTCGGCGGTCAGCAACTCCTTGCGCGAACCGCCGTGGGCGATGGCCGGGTCCATGCTGATCACCGGATAGATCAGGCCCGACAGACTGGGCTTGGCCGGCAGGTCGTCGGCGGCGTCGATCCGATCGTAGGTCTTGTCGGCGAAGCGGGTCGTCAGGCTGGCCGCCAGGTGGCCGCCGGCCGAGAAGCCCATGATCGCCACGCGGTCGGGACTGAAGCCCATCTCGGCCGCGCGGGCCCGGATCAGACGGATGCCGCGCTGGGCGTCCTGCAGCGGCGTGTCGGCGCCCGCCGCCCAGCCGTCACCGGGCATGCGGTAGAACAGCACGAAGCAGGTGTAGCCGTGCTGGTTCAGCCAGCGGGCCATCTCGTAGCCCTCCTTGTCCAGCACCGCGCGCACATAGCCGCCACCGGGGATGAGCATCACCGCCGCGCCGTTCGGAGTCTTGGGGCGGAACACCTGCAGCACCGGCTTGCGGGTGTGGGCCATGGCCCGGTCGCGCACGCCCTTGGGGTCCCCTCGCTCGATGATCACTTCCTCGACCGTGACCGTCTCGCCGCCGGGCGGGCCGGCGGGCCAGAGGACGATGGACTCGGTGGGATCGGCTAGGGGCTCCATCGGCGCGGCCTCGACGCTCTTGGCCGCCAGCGAAGCCAGGAAGCCGGTGACAAAGGTCGCCAGGGCGCCGCGACGGTTCAGCATGGATCTAGCCTTCTGACGGGATGTTGTGGCGGGACCCTAGAGGCATAGAAACCGGTTTCCTAGCCCTCGGCGAACCGAAGGTGATGCAGCACGATCCCGCTGGTGGTGGCGACGTTGAGCGAGTCGAAGCCGCCCGCCATCGGTATGCCGATGGTCCGCGCGCTGGCCATCACCTCGGGCGTCAGGCCGGGACCTTCCGCGCCCAGCAGCACCGCCGTCCGAGGCGCGGGCTTCAGCCGCGCCAGGATTTCCGTCGCCGAGGGGCTGAGCGCCAGCCCCTCGAAGCCGGTCGCCGCCAGCAAGCCGGCGATGTCCTCACCGCGCTCCAGCTTCGCCGTCGGGATCGACAGGGCCGCTCCGACCGAGACGCGGATGGCCTTGCGATAGAGCGGATCGCAGCAGTCGGCGTCGAGGATTACCGCGTCGACCCCGAAGGCGGCGGCGTTGCGATAGATCCCGCCCATGTTGTCATGATTGGCGATGCCGCACAGCACCAGCACGATCGCTCGCGCCGGCAAGCCGGCCAGCAACGCACGCGCTGGGATCGGGTCGGGTTTCCTCCCCACCGCCAGTACGCCGCGATGCAGGTGGAAGCCGGCGATGGCGTCGACCACCGCCTGGTCAGCGAGGTGGATGGGGACGTCCTCCGGCAGGCCAGCGAAGACGTCGGCCAGCTTGTCCTTGCGTTTCGGATCGATCATCAGCGAGACCACGCGCTCCGGCGCATCGCGAACGAAGGCGCGCAGCACCGTTTCCCCCTCGGCGATGAACAGCCCTTCCCGCCCGACCAGGTCGCGTTCCTTGATCGCCCGGAACGGGGCGACGGCGGGATCGTCGGGATCGGTGACGACATGGAACTGCGGCAAGGAGACCTCTGAGGCGGCGGCTAGCGCACCCCTCGTATCGGCAGGATCGCCAGACCGCCAGCCAGCGCGAGCGCCGCGGCCACCCAGAAGAAGACCTGGAAGTTTTCCTGGGTCGAGCCAAGGCTCCACACCGCGAGCGCCGGAGCCAGAGCCTGGGGCAAGGTGTTGGCCAGGTTGATGACGCCCAGGTCCTTGCCCGCGTCTCGCTGCGAGGGCAGCACCTGGGTGACTAGGGCGATATCGACGGCGGAGAAGCAGCCCGCGCCGCAGCCGTAGACAATATAGGCCCCGACCAGCACCGGCCAGGCTGGCGACAGCGAGAAGACGAGCATCGACGAGGCGATGGTCAGGGCGGCGCCGAAGGCGAACAGCTTGCGCCGCTTCAGCCGGTCCGAAAGCACTCCGCCCAGCATGGCGCAAGCGACGTTGAACACCGTCGAGATGGTCGCCAGGATCGCCAGTCCCTCCTCGGAGCGATGGCCGGGGAACAGGCTGGGATAGTCGACCACGTCCTGCAGGAAATAGAGCATGTAGCTCTGCACCAAGCTCAAGGCGACCAGCACCATGAAGCGCCCGACCCAGGCGAAGGCGAAGTCCGGGTGCTTGCGCGGACTGACCCACAAGCCTCGAATGAACTCGATGAGATGGAACGGCGGTACGTCCGACCTGGGCAGTGGCGGATCGCGCAGCCGGATGACGAACGGCGCCAGGCCCAGCAGCAGCGCCGCCGAGATCACGGCGTAGCGTTGCCATTCAACGACCAGCAGCCCGCCGATCACCACCGCCCCGACCGCCGTGCCGATGGGATTGCCAAGGCTGAGGAAGGCCGCCACCGACCCCTTCTGATTGTCCGGCACCCGGTCGGGCATCACCGCGACCAGGGCCGAGAAGCACAGGTTGAAGGTCAGCTGGAACAGGATCACCCCGCCGATCAGGGCCAGCGGGGTCTTGGCGTGCATGATGGCGAGATAGGCCAGCGACGCCCCCAGCGCGCCGACCACCATCCAGGGTCGCCGGCGGCCGAAGCGCGAGGTGGTGCGGTCGCTGATCGCCCCGGCCAGCAGGTTGGCGATGCTGGCCGCGATGGCGCCATAGAAGGCGACCTGGCTCAGCACCACCGCCTTGGAGGCCGCGTCGATCGACTCGGCCTTCAACGGCAGCAGGACTTGCAAAAGCGGTTGGAACGAGACGAAGGCCCCGACCTGGGCCAGGGTATAGGCGGCGATGAAGTTCGCGCGCACCGGCTCCTTGGGCCGCGCTCCGTCGTCAGGCCGCACTCTACTCACCTCCCCCAAGAGCATGGCCAGCGCCCCGCTCTAAGACTTTTAGATTGAGCCCGTTTCACGAAACGGACTCGCCGCGATCTTACGCCGCGTCGAAGGGCGACAGTGGCCGCGCCTTCCTTGCGAGACAAGGGGGAGTTTCCCTATCCCTCGCGGACGCTCTAGGTTGGCTCGATGAACATGAGTCAGAACAGCGTCGGGACGATCTGATGGCCTCGGTGACGATCTACGATGTCGCCGCGCGGGCCGGCGTCTCGATCAAGACCGTTTCGCGGGTGATGAACAAGGAGCCGAACGTTCGGCCCGCCATGCGCGATCGCGTGCTCGAGGCGGCCGGCGACCTGGGCTACAGTCCGAACCTGTCGGCGCGTAGCCTGGCCGGCTCACGCTCGTTCGTGATCGCCGTCTTCGTCGACGCGGCCCTGACCATCGACCACTGGCAGAGCGAGCGCGGCGCCGACTATCTCAGCCGCATTCAGTTGGGCGCGACCCTGGTGTGCCGCGAGGCCGGCTATCACCTGCTGATCGAGCTGATCGACAATGACGGCCCGAATGTGCGCCAGGACGTGGCCGCCTTCATCGCCGCGCTGAAGCCGGACGGCGTGATCTTGACGCCCCCCTCCTCCGACAATCCCGGTGTGCTGGAGATTCTGGACAAGACCGCCACGCCCTATGTCCCCGTCGGACCCGAGCGGGCGGACGGCCCGGGCTCTCGCGTGCACATGGATGATGTCGCCGCCGCGCGCGAGATGACCGAACACCTGGCCGAGCTTGGTCACAAGCGCATTGGCTTCATCGTCGGCGAGCCGCGCTACGGCGCCAGCCAGGCGCGGCGTCAGGGCTATCTGGAGGCCATGAAGGCGCGCGGCCTGTCCGTCGTCGGCGACTGGGTGCGCCAGGGCGACTTCACCTTCCAGTCCGGCCTGGAGCAGGCCAAGGCGCTATTGGCCCTGCCCGATCGCCCGACGGCGATCTTCGCCAGCAATGACGACATGGCCCTGGGCTGCATCGCGGCGATCGCCGAGGCCGGACTGATGACGCCCGGCGACGTGTCGGTGGCGGGCTTCGACGACAGCCCCAGCTCACGCTTCAGTCGCCCGCAGCTCACGACCGTGCGCCAGCCGGTCGCGGAGATGTCCTCGGTGGCGGCCAAGTTGCTGATCGCCCAGGCCAAGAGCAACGATCCGCCCGAACGACCGGTGGATGAGCTTCTACCGTTCGCCCTGATCCACCGCGCCTCGACGGCCCCGCCGCCGAGATAAGCCTTACCGGCCCGGACGGGCGAAGGCGGCGACACGGGCGCGGGCGGCGTGGACGAGGTTCTCGGCCGGCTGCTCGCGCTCGGTCGGCTGGAAGCCTTGCGCACGCCCGCCCAGGCGGAACGCGCCGACGCGGTTCGAGAGATCGGCGGCCTCGACGCGCAGGGCGTGGGTGGCTTCGGTCGACCGCGAGACCATGGCGGCGTTGCGCTGAGTCACCTGATCGAGCTGGGTCACGGCCGAATTGACCTGGCCCAGGGCCGTCGCCTGCTCGCTGGCCGAGGCGGCGATGGCGTTCACCAGCTCGTCGATGCCGCCGACCTTCTCGTGGATGCCGCGCAACGCCTCGCCCGTCTGGCCGACGAGGTCGACGCCTTCGCTGACCTGGCGGCTCGATTCCGTGATTAGCGACTTGATCTCGCTGGCCGCGCTAGACGAGCGCTGGGCGAGGGCCCGCACTTCCTGCGCCACGACGGCGAAGCCCTTGCCGCTATCGCCTGCGCGGGCGGCTTCGACGCCTGCGTTCAAGGCCAGCAGGTTGGTCTGGAAGGCGATCTCGTCGATCATGCCCAGGATCTGGTTCACCTGCGAGGATTGCGCCTCGATCTTGGTCATGGCCTCGGCGGCGCGGGTGACGATGTCGCCCGAGCGTTCGGCCTCGGTCGAGGCTTCGCTGACACGCGAGGAGACCTCGCGGGCGCTCTTTGCGGTCTTGCCGACTGCACTGGTCAGTTGCTCGACGGCGGCGGCCGTCTGCTCCAGCGTGGCGGCCTGCTGTTCGGTGCGCTGCGACAGGTCCTCGGCGCTGCGGGCGATCTCGTCGACGCCCGAGCGGATGCCGCCGGCAGAGTGCTCGACCGAACGCATGGCTTCGGCCAGGGCGCTTACGGCTTGCTCGAAGTCGACCTTCAGGCTGTGGAATTCGGGCGCCAGATCGCCCTCGACGCGGGTCGACAGATCGCCGGCGGCCAGCCGGGACAGAGCCTCGCCGACGGCCTTCACGGCCTGGGCCTGGCGCTGCTCGGCGACCCGGCGTTCGGCTTCAACCGCTTCGCGCTCTTCCTGCATTACCGAGAGATAGCTTGAGATGGCCAGATCCATGTCTAGGAACACGGCCTTGGTCAGGGCGGAGAGGCCGTCGGCCAGATCGGCGTCCGACTTGGCGGCGTTGTTGAACAGGCCCTTGGCGCGCTTGGCGACGACGGCGCGGATCAACTCCTCGGCCACTAGGGCGTAGCCGCCGATGTACCACTGCGGCTGGATATCGGCGTGGACGTGGGCGCGACCGATCCGCTCGACGTCGCGGACATAGGTGTCGCTGTAGTCGGCCTGGACGATCCGGCTCCAGTGGGCCGCCTGAGCGCGCTCGGCGCCAGCCATGTGGGCGTCGTCGCCAAACTTGACGCGCGTCTCGGGGAACGTGCGGACCTGGCTGTAGAACTTGTTCAGCGCGCCCTTGATCTCAGAGTCGATCAAGGGTTTGAGGGCGCGCAGCGCCGTGCGCGAGCGCTCGTCGAAACGCATGAAGGCCATCCGCTGATCAAGCTTGGCGTGCGCGCTCATGCGTTGGGGCTCCGGTCATGACGATAAGATTTCGTTGACCATGTTCGTGACGGGAATCCGTTAACCAAGACTGAAATTTGGACGCCTGCGCGCACCCGCCGCACTACAATGTCGAGGCGCCTCGTTGCGCGGGTTTTCAAGGCGCGGAACGTTATTCGGCAACAAGCTGCGCCTTGGCGCGTTTTGGGCTTGTCAGGCCCATGGCGGGGCTTGGATATAACCAGGAAACGAGCCCCCAGGACTTCATGGCTTTACCGGCGGACTTCACCTTAAACGATCAGGACGGCCGCACGACGGCCGTGCTGACGGGGGACTGGACCGCGCGGGGGCTGTTCGACGCGGGCCTGCGCCTGGACGCTGACCTCTCCGGCAAACGCGCGCTCGATATGGACCTGACCGGGATCAATCGCTGCGACACCGCCGGCGCCTATGCGATTCTGCGGGCGGGCGGCGAGAACCTCGAGCCGGGGAACGTCCAGGCGCGCCGCGAAGTGCTGCGCTTGCTGGAACTGGTGCGCGCCGCCATCCAGGTCGAGCCTGAGCCGGAGATTCGTCCCGGCGGCTTCCACGCCCTGCTGGAGCGGATCGGCCGAGGCGTCTTTGGCCTGTTCCAGGACGCCTACGGCACCCTGGTCTTTCTGGGCCACCTGCTGGTCGCCGTGGCCCGATGCGTCGCCGATCCGCGCCGCATCCGCTGGGCGCCGGTCGTGGCCCTGTGCGAGCGCGCCGGCCTGGACGCCCTGCCGATCGTGGCGACCACGACCTTCTTCATCGGGGCGGTGGTGGCCCTGCTGGGCGCCAACATGCTTACGGAGTTCGGCGCCCAGGTCTATTCGGTCGAGTTGATCGGCATCTCGGTGATGCGCGAGTTCAACATCCTGATCACGGCTATTCTGCTGGCCGGCCGTTCGGCCTCCAGCTTCGCGGCCGAGATCGGCTCGATGAAGATGAACCAGGAGATCGACGCCATGCAGGTCATGGGCGTGGATCCCTACGAGGCGCTGGTTCTGCCCCGCTTCGCCGCCCTGCTGTTCACCATCCCGCTGCTGGTCTTCGTGGCGACGATCGCGGGCCTGGCGGGCGGCATGCTGGTGGTCTGGGTCGTGCTGGACCTGTCGCCGACCTTCTTCCTGCAGCGGATCATCGACTTCGTCGGCGCCACCCACTTCTGGATCGGCATGTCCAAGGCGCCCGTCATGGCCGCGGTCATCGCCGCGATCGGCTGTCGCCAGGGCATGGAGGTCGGCAACGACGTCGAGTCCCTGGGCCGTCGCGTGACGGCGTCGGTGGTCCACGCCATCTTCGCCATCATCCTGATCGATGCGGTCTTCGCCCTGGTCTACATGGAGCTGGACATTTGACCCGCGCTCCGACGACCAAGAAGCAACATGAGCTTGAGGTCGCGCCCTTGCCGGCCGAGGACAACGCCGAGGCCGAGAAGCATCCGATCGATGTCCGGGGCCTGGTCTCCAGTTTCGGCGACAACATCATCCATGACGGCCTGGACCTGAAGGTCGAGCGCGGCGAGGTCCTGGGCGTGGTCGGCGGTTCGGGCACCGGCAAGTCGGTGCTGCTGAACACCATCATCGGCCTGAAGACGCCCGACGGCGGCCAGGTGCGGCTGTTTGGCGGCGACATGCGCGTGGCCTCGCGCCGGCGCTGGTCGTCGGTCGAGCGCCGCTGGGGCGTTCTCTTCCAGCAAGGCGCCCTGTTTTCGAACCTGACGGTGCGCGAGAACGTCGCCGCGCCGCTGCACGAACACACCAGGCTGCCGCGCCGCGAGATCGACGAGATCGCCGATCTGAAGATCGCCATGGTCGGCCTGCCCGCCCGCGCCGCGCTCTTGAAGCCGGCCGAGCTGTCGGGCGGGATGCGCAAGCGCGCCGGCCTCGCCCGGGCCCTGGCCATGGACCCCGAACTGCTGTTCCTGGACGAGCCCACCGCCGGTCTCGACCCGATCGCGGCCGAGGCCTTCGACGCCCTGATCAAGGACCTGTCGGACAGCCTGGACCTGACGGTGTTCATGATCACACACGACCTGGACAGCCTGTACGCCATCACCGACCGTGTCGCCGTCCTGGCCGACAAAAAGGTCGTCGCGGTGGCGCCCGTTCGCGAACTCGAGCGTTCGGATCATCCCTGGATCAAGCAATACTTCCTGGGCCCCCGGGGTCGCGCCGCCGCGACCGCCGAGGATCCGGCCGAGGCAAGGACGGACTTCTGATGGAAAGAAACGCCAACTACGCCCTGGTCGGGGCCATATCCCTCGCCCTGTTCATGGGGCTGGTGATCTTCGTCGTCTGGCTGGCCAAGGTCAGCTTCAACAAGGACTACGACCTCTACGATATCCTGTTCATCGGCCCCGTGCGCGGTCTGTCGACGGGGGGCGAAGTCCACTTCAACGGCATCAAGGTCGGCGAGGTCGCCCGTATCGAGCTGGACAAGAGCGACCCGAACCGCGTCATCGCCCGCGTCCGCATGACCTCGGACGTGCCGGTCAAGGTCGACAGCTACGCGACGCTGGAGCCGCAGGGCATCACGGGCGTCAACTACGTGCAGATCACCGCCGGTTCGCCGAACAAGGAGCTGCTGAAGGACACCGTCAAGAACGGCAAGGTCCCCGTCCTGCGCAGCCAGCGCAGCGCCCTTTCCGACCTGCTGGAAGGCGGCGGCACCGTGCTGACCCGCACCATTGAGGCGCTGGACCGCGTCAACCGTGTCCTGTCCGACCAGAACATCAAGACCTTCAGCGCCTCGCTCAGCGACGTCCAGGCGGTCACCGCCGAACTGCGCGAGCGCAAGGAGATCATCGCCGACGCCCAGAAGGCGCTGCAGAGCATCGATGCGACCGCCCAGTCGATCACCAATCTGACCAACAACGCCAATGGGCTGGTCGAGGGCGACGCCAAGCGCACCCTGAAGGAGGCCGGCGACGCCGCCGCCGAACTGAAGGCCGCCGCCAAGGACGCGCGCTCGATGATCTCGAAGCTGGAAGGTCCGACCAGCGACTTCGCCAGCACCGGCCTGCCGCAGCTGTCAGCGGCCATCGTCACCCTGCAGTCGGCCGCCGAGTCCCTGGATCGCCTGGTCGGCGACGTCGAACAGAACCCCCGTGGCGTGGTCAGCAAGGCCCCTGCCAAGGAAGTGGAGGTCAAGCCGTGAGCCCGATGATGCGCAACCTTGCCCGAGGCCTGACCGTCGCGACCCTGGCCGTGGCCCTTTCCGGCTGCATCAGCGTCTTTCCGAAGACCAAGCCGGCGACGATGTATCGCTTCGGCGACGCCGACGTCAGCGTCACCAAGGCCCCGACAGGCGCGATGTTCGGCGTGCAGAAGGCCCCGTCGGCCTTCACCCGCGCCGCGGCGGGCGACCGCATCCTGACCGTGACCAATGGCGAGGTCGCCTATATCGCCGACGCGCGCTGGGTGTCCCCGGCCTTCATCCTGTTCGAGGAAGCCGTCGCCCGCGCGTTCGAGAACGATCCGGGCCGCGCTCGCCTGATCGGTAGGGGCGAGGTGGCGAAGGCCGACCTCGTGCTGCGCCTTGAGGTGCGGACCTTCGAGGCCGACTATGTCAACGGTCCCAAGTCCGCGCCCGAGGTGGTGGTCCGCGTCCGCGGCGTCCTGAATCGCAATAGCGATCGCACCCTGGTCGGCGATCAGACTTTCGAGGCCAAGGTCAAGGCCGCCGACAACCGCGTCTCGGCCATCGTGCCGGCGTTCGACCAGGCCAACGCCAAGGTGCTGAGCGACGTGGTGGCCTGGGTTAACGCGGCTGGGCCGGGACCCAAGAACTAGAGGGCCTGCTCAAAGCGCGTCCAGGGGTTCCGTCACCGGCCCATAGCCGGCGTTCTCCTGGATCCGCAGCACCCTGCCGTCGACCCAGGGCTCGACGGTGACCAGCTCGCGCCCGACAGCTCGCGCCACGGCGTCGGCTGGGCTGGCGCTCTCGGCCAGCATCTGCAGGTTCATGCGCGTGGGGAAGATCACCTTGCGCTGCCCTGAGGCCGCCAGGTCCAACGCCAGGCCTGGGGCGATCCACTCGGCGTCGACCGCCTCGTGGCCGTCGCAGATCGCCTGCTGGGCCAACGGCGCGTGGGCGACGTAGAACCAGGTGTCGAAGCGCTTGGGCATCAGCTTGGGCGTGATCCAGCGGGCGAACACCGTCAGGGCCGAGAGATCCAGCTTCAGGCCCAGGTCCTGGACCACGTCCAGAAAGGCCACCTTGTCCTCGGCCACCGCCGCCCGGACGTCCTTGGCCGCCTCTCCGGCGTAGAAGGCCCCATCCCCGTCGCGGGCCAGCAATATGCCGGCCTCTTCATAGGCCTCGCGGATCGCGGCGATGCGCAGGGCCACGCCATCCTGGCCAACCTCGTCGAAGCCGATGGCCAGTTCGCGCCAGCGCGGGTCGCTGTCGCCCTGGTGGCTCTTGCCGCCCGGGAACACCAAGGCCCCGGCGGCGAAGTCGATCTGATGATGCCGCTTGACCATCAGCACCTCGAATGAAGGCGCGTCTCGAAGCAGCAGTACGGTGGCGGCGAGACGGGTCTCGCCCGGCGGAGAGTCAGACATGGCGCGAAGTCTGGCGCAGGCTCGCGCCCTTGCCCAGACCCCTTTCGAACAATCGTTCGGCTAGGCCGCGCCCTGGTCCCTGGCGCGATCGGAGCGGCGGCGGCCGCTGCTGCGATCCATGCGCTCCATCAGGTACTCGCTGTCCTCGCGCGAGACCGTGTGCGACGAGGTCAGGAAGCGCTGGATCATATTCTCCTGGAAGCGCTCGCGATCATGGGCGCCGCCGTCGAACTCCAGGCCGTGAAAGGCGTCGACGCCCGCGCGGAAGGCCGAATAGAGGCGCGGCGGCAGGCCGGCCCGCTCGCAGATCGCCTTAAGCCCCAGCGGACCAGCGTCATGGATCATCAGCCAGGTCCGGTGGTGCGGAATTCCGGCCAACTCGGCCACGGCCCACTCGAAGAAGGTCATGTGCCCGTGGGCAAGGGCCCGCAGCAGCAGCGACGGCGACAGGCGGCCGACCTTGCTGAGGTGCGCTACGAAGGCCTTGGGATCAGCGGCGCGGCCGGCCTGGTCGACCAGGTCGATCGTGGCGCGCTCCTTGGCGCCCAGGATGAGCTCCATCGTGCGCTCGGCCGACAGGGCGTGGCTGGCAAGGATATGATCGCGCAGCTGCTCGCCGACCATGTCGATCAGGCGTTCGCTGACAGAGAGCGGCAGGGCCGTGCGATAGGCGACAGCCTGCAGCACGCTTTCGGACTTGGCGAAGCGGTCCAGGACCTTCTGCAGCGCGACTTCCGAAAAACGGGCGTTGTCGTTCGCGCAGGCCGTAGCGACCACGTCCTCGTCGCCCTGCTCGACCAGCAGGGTGGTGATGCGGCTGGAGAGCTTGGGGCGCTTGGCCACCGCCTTCTGACGCACCGAACCGCCCACGCGGACGATCTCGGCCAGGTCGGTGTCGGTGAACACCGGCGAGAAGCTGATGATCGGCAGGCTGACGCTCTCGACGTCGCGGGCCAGGCGGTTGGCGACGTCCGGCGGGAGGGCCGTGGAGTTCTTCAGGGTCACCGCCATGGCCCGGCGGACCAGCTCGGCGGCGTCGGCGGCCATCACCCGCAGGATTTCGTGCGCGACCTGGCGGTCCTCGTCGCTCAGCGCGCCACGGTCGATGCTGCGGCAGAGCTTGTGCGCCGCCAGCGCGCGCTCGTCAGGCGTCGCGCCCTTCACGAGCATGCGGATGTCGGAATCGGTGAGTGCGGCGCGTGTGGTGGCCATGTTCGCTTGCCGGGACCTGGTGCTTGGAGCCCTATCCTCGACGGTTAGGCTTAATGATTGTTTGAATATCGTACCTGTGGATTAACGATACCCCGTAACCGGGTACAAACCACGCCGCCCTAAGGTGCGCCCTCAATTACGAGGAGTGCGATCTTGCTCGCCGAGCGCCGCCCTAAAGATATCTCGACGGACGGCGCGCACCTCGCCAAGGCGCTGGACGCCCAGGCCGCGCTATTGCCTTACGCACTTGGGGTTTTCGCGGTCAGCCTGCCGCTTTTCGTGTGGATCGGATCGTTCGCCGCCAACCGCGTGTGGATGACCGCCAGCTTCGCGGTGTTCGCGATCAACTGGGGCGCCTTCTACGCGGTGGTGAACTGGTTGCGCGACCAAGCGTCGCAAGATCTTAACCGTAGGGCCCGAGTCCAGGTGATGGGCGGCGTGCTCTGGGCTCTGGCCTCGGTGCAGGTCTCCATGTTCGCCCTGGGCGCGGGACCGGCGCGCGAGCCCCTGCTGCTGTTGGCCACGGCCGGCGCGGTGCTGTGCGCCTTCTTCGCCGCGCCCTATCTGGTGGGCCTGCTGATCGTTGCGCCGATCGCGGCGGCCGGTCCGCTGGTCGCGTCCTTCTCCGGCGACCGCCAGCTGGGCGAGCTGACCTGGGGCGCGACAGCCCTGGCGCTGACCCTGGCCCTGATCCTGAACCGCATGTTCCGCCGTCAGCACGACCTGGCCGTCCAGCACGAGCACCTGGTCGACGAGCGCCTGCGGGTGCTGGAGGCCGCAGAGCGCACCGCCCGCTCCAAGTCCGATATCGTCGCCACCTTGAGCCACGAGATCCGCAATGGCCTGACCGGCGTCACCCACGTTCTGGCCGCCGCCGCCGGCAAGGGCGGCCGCGCCGCACCGTCACGCGAGCAACTGAACGCCGCCCTCGACGCGGCCCAGGACCTGATCGCCGTGCTGAACGCCACGCTTGATTCCGAGACCGCCGAATCCGGCCGCCTCAGCGTGGAGGCCCAGCCTTTCGATCCGGTGCGCCTGGTCCAGGACCTGGCCCTGCTGGACAAGCCCAACGCCGCGATCAAGGGCCTGGAACTGGCCGTCCACATCGATCCCCTGCTGCGCCTGCGCGACAAGGGCGCGATCGTCGCCGACGCCCTGCGCACCCGCCAGATCATCACCAACCTGCTGGGCAACGCGGTCAAATATACCGTGCGTGGCCGCATCGAGGTTCGCCTGGAGCTGCGCGAAGGCCAGATCGCCATCGAGATCGCCGACACCGGCCCTGGCCTGTCTGCCGAGGAGATGGAGCAAGCCTTCGAGCCCTTCCGCCGCATCGAGCGCACCGGCGCCGGCGTCAACGGCGCCGGACTGGGCCTGTCGCTGTCGCGTCAGCTGGCCCGTCTGATGGGCGGCGCGCTTGAGGCGCGCAGCGCCGTGGGCGTCGGCAGTTGCTTCACCTTGACCCTTCCGTTCGACCCAGACGCCCAGTGCGCGCTCGACGCCGGGGAGATGGAGGCCGCCGTCGCCGACACCTCCGGCGCGCCGCGCGCCCTGCGCATCCTGATCGCCGAGGACGACGCCCTGAACGCGGCCATGCTGCGCGCTATCCTCGAGCAGCTGGGCCACCAGGTGGTTCACGCTCAGAACGGCCGCCGCGCCGCCGATCTGGCCAAGATCGCCGAATTCGACCTGCTGATGTTCGACCACCGCATGCCGGTCATGGACGGCCCCGCCGCCACCGCCAGCCTGCGCGAGGGCGAAGGCCCCAACCGCCACGCCCCGATCGTCGCCATCATCGACGGCGATGGCGAGGAGACCACCGGTTTCCTGGAGGCCGGAGCCGACATCATGCTGCGTAAGCCGGTCACCGTGGCCGGCGTCGCCCGCGCCCTGGCCGACGCCTCGGCGCTGGACCGCCGCGCCGATCGCGCCGCCGCCTGACGGCCGTCTACCCCAAGGTAAGCCTTCCCCCAGCCCCCGCCCTCGCCCATGCTCCTCCCAACGAGAAAAAGGGAGAGAGCGATGCTGGAGGGACTGCGGGTCGTCGAGCTGGCGACCTATATCGCCGCCCCCGGCGCGGCCGGGATCATGGCCGACTGGGGCGCCGAGGTGATCAAGGTCGAGTCGCCTGAAGGCGACCCGATGCGGCGGTTCTTCGACACCATCGGCTCGGACCAGGACGCCAACCCGATCTTCGAACTCGATAACCGCGGCAAGAAGGCCGTGGTGCTGGACATCCGCTCCGACCTGGGCCGCGACGCCCTAAAGGCCCTGGCGGCCACCGCCGACATCTTCCTGACCAATGTCCGCCCCGCCGCCCTGGCGCGCGCCGGCGTCGACTACGAGACGCTGAAGGCGATCAATCCGCGCCTGATCTATTGCAGCCTGACGGGCTACGGCCTGACGGGTCCGGACCGCGACAAGCCCGGCATGGACGTGGCGGCCTTCTGGTCGCGCGCCGGGGTCGGATCGATCACCGCGCCGAAGGGGACAGAGCCGTTCCCGATCCGCACGGGCATGGGCGACCACGTCACCTCGCTGGCCACGGTGTCGGCGATCCTGGCGGCCGTGCACGAGCGCACGAACACCGGCGTCGGCCGGCTAGTCGAGACCTCGCTGCTGCGCACCGGTGTCTATGCCATCGGCTCGGACATGGCGATCCAGCTGCGGTTCGGGAAGCTGGCCTCCACGCGCGGACGACGCGAGGCGCTGCAGCCGCTGGCCAATTTCTACAAGACCGCCGACGGCCGCTGGATCTGCCTGCTTCCTCGCCAGGGCTCGGTCGACTGGCCGCGCATCGCCGCCGCCGCCGGACGACCCGAGCTGGTCGAGGATCCGCGCTTCGCCAACGCCAAGGCCCGCCGCGAGAACGGCCAGGCGCTGGTCGATATCCTGGACGAGGCCTTCGGCGCCATGGCCTATGGCGACGCCGCCGAGGCCCTGGACGCCGGCGACATCACCTGGGCGCCCTACCAGACGCCGCGCGAGCTGGCCGTGGATGCGCAGGCCGAAGCCGCCGGCTGCTTCGTCGACACACCCGACGGCGCGGGCGGCACGTTCAAGGCGCCCGCCGCGCCGGCTCGCTTCCCAGGCGCGCAAGACGGCCCGCGCGGACCCGCGCCGAAGCTGGGCGCGGACACCGAGGCTGTATTCAGGGAATTAGGGTGGTCAGACGATCGGATCACCGAGCTGACCAAAATCAGCGCTGCTTGATTTTGTCGTTGGCCTCGGCCAGCACACGCAACATCTCGGCTGAGAACATCGAGCTGGCCAGGCGCTGACCGCCGCCCATACTCGAATTGTCCGAGCCGCCGAACGGATTGCCGACGTCCTGTGAACCGCGCAGGATCAGGTCGACCATCGCCTCCTGCTGGCGGATCCGCTCCAGACGGCGACCACCGGCATATTGCGTGAAGCCTTGGTCCCCCTCGGGCAGACGCACTGTGCCCGGCTGCTCGGTGACGCGGGTCGCGCCGCCGGTCCTGGTCAGGTTGGCGTAGACCTCGCCCACCGTGGCGGCGCGGCCGTCCTTGTAGAAGATCGACTTGTTGGCCTGGGCCGCGTCCGGGAACATGGCGGCGGCGCTGGCGCCAGGCGAAGCGGTGGCGGCCTGGATCAGCCGGGCCGAACCCGCCGGGCCCAGGAAGTGGGCGGCGTAGAGCTCTCCGGCGGTCGGGTCGCGCCCCACCCGTCCCCGCAGATACGAAGCGTGGTCCGAGGTCAGTTCACCGGCCATCAGCGAGGCGGCGTGCGGATCGGCCTTGAGGCCCAGCACGGCCTTGCGGGCCTCGTCGCCGTCGACCCGATAGCGGCCGTCGGGTCCCTGCGAGATCAGATCGGCATAGCGGGCGTAGCCATATTTGGAGCCGTGCTTCTTCAGCGTAGACAACCAGGTCTGGTCGACGAACTGGAAGAGGCCCGACGCCGAAGAGGTTCGGGCCCTGGCCGCCGGGTTGAAGCCGCTTTCGCGCTTGGCCGTGCCCATCAGGAACGTGAAGTCGACCCCCGTCGCGCTGGACGCGCGCTGGATCGCCGACTCGACGACGCTGCGGATGGAACTGACGGCGGGCATGGGCCTCAGGAGTCGGCGACTATGGTTAATTCGCGATTAACCACGTTACCCAGCCGTCCCCGGATGACGACATGCCGCACCCATTCTTACAAGCGTAAGATAAATCGCCCTTCGGATTACGATTGTCAATTTACAGCCCCACAGGTTCGTGCTGACCTGATCCTACAACTGTAATTCAGCGTAGGAGATCGACATGAACCTGGCTCTCCATCCCAACGGCTCCGGCATTCCCGGCCTGGACGACACCCCGCGCAAGCCCTCGAAGGTGCTGGTCATCGGCATCGCGGTCTCGGCCGCCGCGCACCTCGCCCTGATCGGCTACCTGGCCTACACCAAGTACGTCACGCCGCTGCCGATGGCGCAGGAGGACCCCGGCTTCAGGCTGGAGCTGCCCTATACGCCGCCGAAGCCGCCGCCCCCTCCCCCGCCGACGGACCAGCCGCCGCCGCAGGCCAGCGCTCCAAGGCTGCACATCCCGCTGCAGACACCGTTCGAAACGCCCCCGCCTCTACAGGCCGATCCGACCGTCGAAGCACCGCCGGCCACCGGCCCGATCACCACCCTGGCGCCGACTCCGCCCGCGCCTTCGGCTCCACCCGCTCCGCAGGCAAAGATGATCAGCCGTCCCAACTGGCTAAAATTGCCTTCGGCCGACGACATGGCCCGCTACTATCCAGAAAGCGCTCAGCGGCGCGGCCTGTCGGGTTCGGCCACCCTGAACTGCGTAGTGGCGATCAACGGCGCGGTCCGCGACTGCTCGGTCCTGTCGGAAACCCCGGCCGACGAGGGCTTTGGCAATGCAGCCATCAAGGTTTCCCGCTTCTTCAGGATGAAGCCGCAGATGGAGGACGGCCAGGCCGTGGACGGCGCCACCGTCCGCATCCCGATCCGGTTCAGCGCGGGCGCTTGAAGCCCCCCCCCGGCGCTGAACCGGCGGCCGGGTCGCCAGCCTTCCGCGACCCGGCCTTTTCTCTGCTTGCCTAGTAGCTCTTCGGCAGTCCCAGCACGCGCTCGGCGATGAAGTTCAGGATCATCTCGCGGCTGACGGGCGCGATCCGGGCGATCATCGCCTCGCGGAAGTAGCGCTCGACGTCGTATTCCTTGGCGTAGCCCATGCCGCCATGAGCGAGGACGGCGTTCTCGCAGGCGTGGAAGCCGGCCTCGGCGCCCAGGTACTTGGCGGCGTTGGCCTCGGCCCCGCAGTCCTTGCCCTGGTCGTAGAGGGCGGCGGCCTTGAAGGCCAAGAGGTTGGCCGCCTCCAGCTCGGCCCACGACTTGGCCAGCGGATGGGCCACGCCCTGGTTCTTGCCGATCGGTCGGCCGAACACGATCCGCTCATTGGCGTAGGTGGTGGCCTTGGCCAGAGCCGCGCGCCCAAGGCCGATGGCCTCGACAGCGAACAGCACCCGCTCGGGGTTGAGGCCGTGCAGCAGATAGGCGAAGCCCTTGCCCTCCTCACCGACCAGATCCTCGGCCGGGACGAACAGGTCCTCGATGAAGAGCATGTTACATTCGACGGCCTTGCGGCCCATCTTCGGGATCGGCTTGGCCTCGATCTTGTCGGCGTCGGTGTAGAACAGGGACAGACCCTGGTGCGGCTTGGCGCACTGATCCTTGGGCGTGGTGCGGGCGATGATCAGGATCTTGTTGGCGCGCTGGGCGCCGGTGGTCCAGATCTTGCGGCCGTTCAGCCGATAGCCGCCGTCGACCTTCTCGGCGCGGGTCTCCAGGCTGGACGTATCGAGGCCCGAGTTCGGCTCGGTCACCGCGAAGCACATCTTGTCCTCGCCCGAGATGATCCGCGGCAGCAGGCGCTCGCGCTGTTCGTCGGTGCCGAACTTCACCAGAGGCATCGGGCCGAAGATGTTCAGGTGGATGGCCGAGGCGCCCGAAAAGCCCGCGCCCGACTGGGCCACGGTCTGCATCATCACGGCGGCCTCGGTCAGGCCCAGGCCCGCGCCGCCGACGCTTTCCGGCATGGCCACGCCCAGCCATCCCCCTTGAGCAATGGCGGCGACAAAGTCCTCGGGGAAGACGCCGGTCTCGTCCGTGCGGCGCCAGTATTCGTCGTCGAACGCGGCGCACACCTTGGCGACGCCCTCGCGGATGGCTTCCTGCTCTTCGGTCAACCAGAATCCGGACATCCGGTGCTCCTCCCCTGCGTGTTTTGTTGTTCTAGGCCTCGGACTTCTCGAAACGACGCGCGTCCATCGCGATGGCGTCCGGATCCAGGTTATCACCATTCAGATACGCCGCGACCATGTCGGCCACAAGCGGCGCGAACAGCCAGCCGTTGCGCCGCGCGCCGACGGCCAGCATGACGCCGGGGGTCCGGCTCCAGCCCACCAGCGGCAGGCCGTCAGGCGTGGTGACGCGGACGCCGACCTCGACCTTGGCGGCGTCGAGATCCAGGTCCGGGCGCAACCCCCAGGCCGCCGCGCGCAACCCTCGAGTCGCGGAGGCGTCGGGCGCGAGGTCGTCGCGGCCAACCTCCATGGTGGCGCCGATGGCCAGATCCTCGCCCGGCGCCAGATAAACGCCCTCGCCCCGGACCACCACGTTACCGACTTCGCCGGAGACTCTCAAAATCTGGCCCTTGATCGGCGCCAGGACCTTGGTCTCAGGCGCCAGGTGGCCGTCGCGCAGGCCGGGGCCGGTCGCCAGAACCAGGACGTCGAACGCCTCGGTGCGGCCGTCGGCCAGCGTCAGGGCGCCCGGCGCGAAGGCCTCGACGACTCCCGTCTCGAACCGCGCACCCGCCGCCTCCGCCGCCACGCGCATCGCCGCCAGGGCGGGTTGCGCCTCGAGGCGCCAGTCCTCGGTCGTCACGTCGGTATCGGGCAGACCGAGCGCTGCGAGTCGCGCGCCGACCTCGCCGCGCCAGGCCTCTGATCCCTCGAAGCGCACGCCGGCGCGAGCCAGGGGGATGTTCAGCTCCAGAGCAAACGTCGCCCAAAGATCGCGCGCCCGGCGCATGATCGCCAGGTGTCCGCGCGAGGCGGGGTCGAACAGCGCCTCGCTGACCGGCGCCAGCATGCCGGCGGCCACGCCCGAAGCATTGTCGCCCGGCGCGGCCGGATCGAAGACTGTGACCTTGAAGCAGGCCCGCGCCAGGCGCAGCGCCACGGCGGTTCCCAAGGCGCCGGCCCCGGCCACGGCGACACGCGCGCCAGAATGAAGTTTCATGGCGCGCAAACACCTTCCAGACGCGTGAACGTCAAGTCCGGAACGACCATGTTGGTTACTCGATCTATTCATCATTAACGATAGTAAATCGAGCGCGACACTTTGGCGCGAAGACCCGTTCCGTGCACGTCCGGACGTGACGATGCAGCCAAGCTGTGTCTATACCCGTTAACATTGGCATGAAGGCCGCCGAGCGGCGCAGATGGAATAGAGGCGGATGAACGATCGACCCGCAGTCGAACCAGCCCACCCCGTTGATCTCTATGTGGGCGCCCGGCTGAGAATTCGCCGCAAGATGATGGGACTTTCCCAGACCCAAGTCGCAGACGCTCTGGGCATCACCTTTCAGCAGATCCAGAAGTACGAGCGTGGCGCCAACCGAATCAGCGCCAGCAAGCTCTATGATGCCGCCAAGTTGCTGCAAGCGCCTGTCTCCTACTTCTTCGAGGGCCTCGAGGACACCGACGGCGGCATCGACGACGGTTTCGCCCAGCGCATGACCGAGTTCGTCTCCACGCCCGAGGGCCTTGAGTTGGCCAGCCTCTTCCCTCGCCTGTCGGACCGCCGCCTGCGCCGCCGGGTCGTCGATCTGGTCCGCGCCATGGTGGACGACGACGCGCCCTAGACCGCCGCCGCTCAGTACCGCTTTCGAAAGGCCCGCGACGTGTGAATCGCGGGCCTTTTCGCGTCTGGAACCGCCCCCTCTCGCCCGCCGTTGATCCGGCGACGGAGCGGTGAAGGGGCCAAGGACATGCCACGCGACACGGTCGAGCTTCAGCCGGTCTCACCCGGCCTTCTCTATGTCAACGACGACGATCCCGGCTTGCGGCGGATCAAGAGCGGCGCGGGCTTCGATTATCGCGATCCAGACGGCGCCCGGGTCGACGACGCAGGAACCCTCGATCGCATCCGCGCCCTGGCCATCCCGCCGGCCTGGACCGAGGTCTGGATCTGTCCCTCGCCGCGCGGCCACATCCAGGCCACCGGCCGCGACCAGCGGGGCCGCAAGCAGTATCGCTATCACGACGGCTGGCGGCGCGACCGTGACGGACTGAAGTTCGGCCGCATGATCGCTTTCGGCCGCGCCCTGCCCAAGCTGCGCGCCAAGGTCGAGAAGGACCTCGTCCTGCGGGGCCTGCCCCGCAACAAGGTGATCGCCGCGGTGGTGCGGCTGATGGAGCTGACCCTGATCAGGATCGGCAATGAAGCCTACGCACAGGAGAACAAGACCTTCGGCCTGACGACCCTGCGCGACCGGCACGCCAAGCTGTCCAGCGTCGGCGGCACATTCCAGTTCAAGGGCAAGAGCGGCGTGGTCCACACGACCGGCTTTCGCGATCGGCGCCTGGCCCGCATCGTCAAGGCCTGCCAGGACGTTCCGGGTCAGCGGCTCTTTCAATATCTCGACGACGACGGCCAGCGGCGCTCGGTCGAGAGCGCCGACGTCAACGCCTATATCCGCGCGGCGATGGGGGAGGACTTCTCGGCCAAGGACTTCCGCACCTGGGCAGGCACCCTGGCTGCGGCGCGCGCCCTGTGCCTGACCCCCAAGGCGGCCAGCGCCACCGAGGCCAAGCGCAACGTCAACACCTGCGTGAAGGCGGTGGCCGGCCTGCTGGGCAACACCGCCGCGGTCTGCCGGGGATCGTACATCCACCCGCTGGTGCTGGAATCCTATCAGCAAGGCGTCCTGCCGCTGAAGCCCGGCCGGTCGGAACGCGCCTTCGAACTGGCCACCATCCGCTTTCTGGAAGCCGCCCAGGCCTCGTGCGCCGAAGCTTAGCGGAACGCCCCCGCGCCGAGCGTCGTTGAGTCGGCTCGAACGGAGAAACGCCCATGGCCGCCGGCCGTCCCACCTGGCAGGGCCACCTGCGCCTGTCGCTCGTGACCTGCCCCGTCGCGATGTACACCGCCACCGATGCGCGCAGCGACGTGCACTTCAACATGCTTCACAAGAAGACCCACAACCGGATTCGGATGATCCCGACCGACCCGGACCTGGGGCCGATCGAGCGCGCAGACATCGTCAAGGGCTACGAGTACGAGAAGGGCGAATACGTCGTCATCACCCAGGACGAGATCGACAGCGTGCGGCTGGAAAGCACCCGCACCATCGACATCGAAACCTTCGTTCCGGCGGCCGACATCGACCGGCTCTACTGGGACAATCCCTACTTCCTGGTCCCCGACGGCAAGCTGGCCGCCGAGGCCTATGGCGTGATCCGGGAGGCCATGACGAAGGAGGGCCAGGTCGCCCTGGGCCGCGTGGTTATGCACCAGCGCGAACGCCTGCTGGCCATCGAGCCCCGCGACAACGGCATGGTCGCCTGGAGCTTGCGCAACCGTCGGGAGGTTCGAGAAGCGGCGAGTTATTTCGACGCCATCCCCGACAAGAAGCCCGACGCGGCGATGATCCAGATCGCCCAAAAGATCATCGAGCAGAAGGAAGGCCCCTTCGATCCCGAGCAGTTCAACGACCGCTACGAGGACGCCCTGCGGGCGCTGATCAAGGAAAAGCAGAAGGGCAAGGGCCGCAAGGTCTCCGCGCCGACGGAGCCGGAGGACACCAATGTGGTGGACCTGATGGAGGCCCTGCGGAGCAGCCTGGGCAAGGCCCCGGCGGAGGCTGGGGCGTCGGCCAAGAAGCCGGCGGCGCAAAAGGCCGCGCCGAGGAAGAAGGCGGGTTAGCTTCATTTCTTCCACGTCATCCCGCGCTTTATGCGCGGGACCCATTTGTCCGCCGCAAGGGCGGAGCGGAATGGAATACTGATGTAAAAGCTGAACCATGGGTCCCGCGCATAAAGTGCGGGATGACGTGGTCGAGTTTCATTTGGCTTTGGCTGAACCTAGCTTCTTGATCGCCGCCGCCAGGTCCCGCTCGCTCTCGCCATAGGCGTCCCAGGCGTCCAAGTCCTTCACCATCCCCGGAACTGTCCGGATATTGAACCGCGCTGGATCTAGCCCCTTCCTCACCTGAGTCCACGCCACCGGCCACGACACCGGCGCGCCCGGCCGACCGCGCGGCGACAGCGGCGCCACCGCCGTGCTCATCCGGTCATTGCGCAGGTAGTCTAGGAAGATCTTCCCGCCCCGGTCCTTCTTGGCCATCGAGATCAGGTACTGGTCTGGGCTGTCGGCGACCATGCGAGCGCAGACCTCGCGGGCGAAGGCTTTGGCGGTGGGCCAGTCCACCTTTGTCCCCTTCAGCGGCGTGACCACGTGCAGGCCCTTGCCGCCGGTGGTCTTGCAGAACGGCACGAGGCCCAGCGCCTCCAGCCGGTCGCGGATCTCGCGCGCCCCTTCGACCACGACGTCGAACGGGACGTCCGGGGCCGGGTCGAGGTCGAAGACCAGACGTCCTGGGACCTCCGGCGCGCCCTCCCGACAGTTCCAGGGATGCAGCTCGGTCGCGCCCCACTGGGCGGCGGCGACCAGGCTCTCGACGGTGTTGAACACCAGATACGGCTTGCGGTCGCCACTGACCGTGACCTCGTCGATCAGGGCCGACACGCCCTTGCCCGAATGGCGCTGGAAGAAGGTCTCGTGGCCGATGCCGTCCGGCATGCGGATCACCGAGCAGGGCCGGCCCTTGACGTGCTCAAGCATCCGGGGTCCGACGGCCTCGAAATACTCGGCCAGATCCAGCTTGGTCCCCGGCGTCCCGTCGCCGGCGTCGGGCCACAGCGGCTTGTCGGGATTGGAGATCGCCACGCCCGACACCGAGGCCTTGCCGCCGACGCGCTTCGGCGCGGCCGCCGTCTTGGAGGCGTTCTGCGGCTGGGCCAGTTCCACGCTCTCTACCGGCGCCGGCGCCTCGGCCGCGACGGCCTTGGCGGGCTTGTCCTCGCGTAGTCCCTTGAACGACGCCTGGCGCACCGAGCCGTCTCCCGTGAAGCCGGCGAACTCTATCTCGGCGACAAGCTCTGGTGCCACCCAGTGGATGCCAGCGCCGCCGCGCGGGGCGCCCTTGCCGCCGAACGGCGAGGTCTTGCGCGCCAGCTTTTTCAAGGCCGGCATCAGCTTGGCGACCTTGTCGCGGCCATAGCCTGTGCCGACCCGGCCGACATGGGCCAGCTGACCCTCGTCGTTGTAGATGCCGACGATCAACGAGCGAAAGGCGTCGCCCGTCGTGGTCCAGCCGCCGATCACCACCTCGTGGCCAGCGCGGCACTTGGCCTTGGTCCAGGTCGCGCCCTTGCCCGAGCGGTACGGCCCGTCGAGCGCCTTGGAAACCACGCCTTCCAACGACATGCGGCAGGCCGATTGCAGCACAGCCTGTCCGCCGTTGGTGAAGTGCTCGACATAGCGGATGCGCTCGCCATCCACTGGAAGCAGCGTCTTCAGCCGGGTCTTGCGGTCCGACAGCGGCAGGCCCGTCAGGTCCTGGCCGTCGGCGTGCAGCAGGTCGAAGGCGAAGAAGATCAGGTCGTCGGTCTTCTCCTCCGACAACGCCGCCTGCAGACCCGCGAAGCTGGGCGAACCGGCCTCATCCAGGGCGACGACCTCACCGTCGATCAGAGCGTCGGGCAGGGCCTTGGCGTCCTTGATCAGTCGCGGGAAGCGCTGGCTCCAGTCGAGGCCCGTCCGGGTGCGCAGGGTCGCCTTGCCGCCCTCGACGCGCAGCTGCATCCGGTAGCCGTCGAACTTGATCTCGTGCACCCAGCCATCGCCACTGGGCGGCCGATCAACCAGCTTGCACAGCTGCGGCGGGACAAAGTCCGGTATGGCCGCCTTGGGCGCCGCTAACTTCGTCGGCTTCGCGCTCGACTTGGCCTTGGCAGGCTTGGCCTTCAGCGCGCCAGTCTCTTCAGCCGCCTTCTCGGCGCTGGCTTCAGGCGAATTCGTGCTGCTCCAGACCGCGTCCGGTGTCGGACCAGCCTTGGTCATGAACGGGGTCGGGGCCTTCCCCTTGCCGGCCGCGATGTCTTCCATCTTGCGCCCCGAGGCGATTGAGAAGGACGTGTCTTCGAGGAAGTCGAGGTCGCCTTCGATGGCGAAGGCGTCGCGGTGCTTGATCAGCAGCCAGTTCTCGCGCTTGCCGCCCCCCGACTTCCCCTTGGCGAACTTGTCGTTGTTGATCCTGACCAGGACCCAGCCGCCCTTCATCCGCTCGCCGGCGAAGACCAGCTTGATCTCGCCCTTCTTCAACCCCTTCTCCAGGTCGAAGCCCGGCTCCGGCGCCCACCAGCCTCGGTCCCACAGCATCACCGTGCCGCCGCCATACTGGCCCGCCGGGATCGTGCCCTCAAAGTCACCATAGGCCAGCGGGTGGTCCTCAACATGGACGGCTAGGCGCTTGTCGTGCGGATCGCGCGACGGTCCGCGAGTCACCGCCCATGAGAGAAAGACGCCCTCGTGCTCCAGCCGCAGGTCGTAGTGCAGCCGGGTGGCGTCGTGCTTCTGGATGACGAACCGCGCCCGCGCCGAAGCCGCGACCTCGGCTTCACCCGAGGGCTCGGCCGTGAGCTGGAAGTCGCGTTTGGCCTGATAGGCGGCCAGCTTGGGCGCGGGCATGGCGGTTATTCGCCGTCGAAGACTTGCGGGCGCACGTCATCCTCGTCGACGCCATCGCCAGCGTCGGCTTCTTCCTCGAGGTCGATGATCTCGTCGTCGTCGAGATCTTCGCCGATCAAGGCGTCGTCGTCATCCTCGTCGCCCTCGGCCTGGGTGACGTCCAGCACGTCGGGCAGCTCCTCGAAGGTGCGGAACTCGCCGTCCTTGCCGATGACATCATCGTCCATGGCCTCCGCGCCGTCCTGTTCGTCGTAGCCGTTGTCGATGTCGGTCATGGCGGTCTCTCCTGTGCCTGAAGGAGAAATGGTTGGAGACGGGCGGCGTTCCGGACGCGCAACAGATCCCCTTTTCCCGAACGGGGAGAAGGATGAGCGCTCATGCCTCAGGGCGCAGATCGCCCCGATTCCCGTGCAGAATCACCGACTACGCGAGTCGCCACATGGTCCACTTCCGAGACCACCATTAAGCCTTTTGCCCCAAACTTGACCGTTCCGGAGGCGACGATTCCGAAAAAATCCCCGTCGCACGGGCGTTTTGCCCCCATGAATCGGCGTTTTAACCTTCCCTAACGGGTGACAAACGCGATCGGTCTCGTCAGGCTCGCATTTCCCTGATTCACAGGAATGAGCTTAGAGATGACGAACGTTTCCGATCTGGTCGACGCCGCTGTCGCCGCTGACGACAAGCTGACCAAGACCCAAGCCAAGGCCATCATCGACGGCGTCTTCAAGTCGATCTCCGACGCCGCCGTGAAGGGCGAAGAAGTCTCGATCCCGGGCTTCGGCAAGTTCAAGGTCCAGGCCAAGCCGGCCCGCACCGGCCGCAACCCGGCCACGGGCGCGACCATCGAAATCGCCGCCAGCAAGAAGGTCGCCTTCACGCCGGCCAAGCAACTGAAGGACGCCGTCAACGGCTAAGCTTTCAGCGGGGAGCGGGCCGCAAAGTCTGCTCCCCGACGCTTCTATTCACGCGCGACGTTGAGCCTCATGCCCTTGTCGCGCGTGAAGACTATCTAGAACAAAATAAGAACGATAACGTGCTTCGCATGGCCGTTCTCGATCTCAGACGTAAGCTCGCTATCCTCTCCGACGCCGCCAAGTACGACGCGTCCTGCGCCTCGTCCGGGGCCGCGAAACGGAACTCCGTAGGCGGCCAAGGGATCGGCTCGACCGAGGGCATGGGCATCTGCCACGCCTACGCCCCCGACGGTCGCTGCATCAGCCTGCTGAAGATCCTGCTGACCAACTTCTGCATCTACGACTGCGCCTACTGCATCAACCGCGTGTCGTCGAACACGCCCCGGGCGCGGTTCACGGTGAAGGAGGTCGTCGACCTCACCCTGAACTTCTACAAGCGCAATTATATCGAGGGGCTTTTCCTGTCGTCGGGGGTCATCCGCACGGGCGACTACACGATGGAGGAGATGGTCCGGGTGGCCAAGTCGCTGCGGCTGGATCACGACTTCCGCGGCTATATCCACCTGAAGCTGATCCCCGAAGCCTCGCCGGAGCTGGCGGCCGAGGCCGGGCTCTATGCCGACCGGGTGTCGATCAATATCGAGCTGCCGCGCGACGACGATTTGGCCAAGCTCGCGCCCGAAAAGAGCCCCACCGGCATCAAGCGCGCCATGGGCCGCATGCGCCTGGCAATCGACGACCACGCCGAACCCGCGAAGAAGGCCGGCCGACGCACTTTCGCGCGTAGCCAGTCGACCCAGCTGATCGTCGGAGCCGACGCGGCCAAGGACGGGGACATCCTGGCCCGCAGCGCCAACCTTTACGGCGCCTACCGCCTGAGCCGGGTCTACTACTCCGCCTTCAGTCCGATCCCCGACGCCAGCCACCGCCTGCCCCTGGCCCGGCCGCCGCTGCTGCGCGAGCATCGCCTGTACCAGGCCGACTGGCTGATGCGGTTCTACGGCTTCGAGCGGCCAGAGATCGTCGCCGAGGGCGAGGACCTGGACCTCACCGTCGATCCCAAGACCAGTTGGGCGCTGCGCAACCGGGCCTCTTTCCCGGTCCACGTCCAAACCGCCGACAGGGAGACGCTGCTGCGCGTCCCTGGCCTGGGAGCCAAGGCCGTGGGACGCATCCTGACGGCCCGCAGGGTGACGCGCCTGACCCTGGATGACCTCAAGCGGATCGGCGCTGTCCTGAAGCGCGCCAGGGCCTTCGTGGTCACTGCCGACTGGACACCCGGGGCCTTGACCGATGGTGAGAACCTGAAGGCCGCCCTGGTGAAGCCCCAGCAGTTGAGCCTGTTCTGATGCGGGTCGTGCGGCTGGCGTCCGAGATCGACTTCGCCGGCTGGCGCACGGCCGCACGGACACTGAGGGCCGAGGGTGTCGAGCCGCAGGCGGTGGTTTGGACCGTGGAGCGGGAGCTGTTTGGCCTCGACGCCGCGCCAGCACCGGCCGACAAGCCAGCCAACTTCACCGTTCCCGCCACCTTCGTCGAACTGGCCGAACAGGTGATCCAGAACCGCAGCGCCGACCGTTTCGCCCTGCTCTACCGCATCCTCTGGCGGCTGGAGCGAGAGCCTAGGCTGATCGACAACCCGGCCGATCCCGACATGGCCCGCGCGCGCGACATGGCCAAGGCCGTCAGCCGCGCGGCGCACAAGATGAAGGCCTTCGTCCGCTTTCGCCTGATCGAGGGCGCGGCCACCGAGACCTATGCCGCCTGGTTCGAGCCCGCCCATCGGGTGACCGAAGCCACCGCCCCGTTCTTCGTCCGCCGCTTCACCAACATGGACTGGACCATCCTGACGCCCGACGCCTGCGTGGCCTGGGATCGCGAGCGGCTGATGGTGTCCGAAGGCGCCGATCCAGCCGACGCGCCGTCCGAGGACGCTCAGGAGGAACTCTGGCGCACCTACTACGCCTCGATCTTCAATCCGGCCCGCCTGAACCCCAGGCAGATGCGTCAGGAGATGCCCAAGCGCTACTGGCGGAACTTGCCCGAAGCGGCGCTCATTCCGGAACTGATCGAAACAGCCCAGGAACGCGCCGCCACCATGGTCGCCGCCCCGACATCCAAACCGCCAGAGCGGAAGCTGAAGGCCGCCCTGCGCCACGCTCGGGACGCGTCGTACGACGAGTCTATGCCCACCGCCTTGGACGACATCGCCGCCGGGATCGAGGTGTGCCGCCGCTGCGATCTCTGGCGCGACGCCACGCAAGGCGTACCGGGCGAAGGCGCGGCGCATGCGCTGTTGATGTTCGTCGGCGAACAGCCGGGCGACCAGGAGGATCTGGCCGGCCGCCCGTTCGTCGGACCGGCGGGCCAGGTGTTCGACCAGGCCCTGGCGGAAGCCGGCGTGGCGCGTGACCGGACCTATGTCACCAACGCCGTGAAGCACTTCAAGCACGAGCTTCGCGGCAAGCGGCGCATTCATAAGACTCCCGATCGCGGCGAGGTCACAGCCTGTCGATGGTGGCTGGACGCCGAGCGGCGGCTGGTGAAGCCGCGGGTCGTCGTCATGCTGGGCGCCACGGCGGCGCTGGGCGTGGTCGGAAAGCCGACGCCGATCGCGGCCAATCGGGGCAAGGCGTTGCCGTTGCCGGACCAGGCCAAGGGCGTCGTCACCTATCACCCGTCGTTCCTGCTGCGCGTGCCGGACGAAGACGCCATGACGCGGGCCTATGCGGACTTCGTGGACGATCTGCGGCTGGCGGGGCGACTGGCCGGACTAATTTGACTTAGCTCGCTCGCTTCACGCTGGAGAACACCGCGTCGAGCTCCGTGCTCAGCAGCTCGATCCGGTAGGGCTTAATCAGCACCCGCCGGCCCTCGTTGGTCGCGGCGGCCGCTGCGGCGCTGTAGCCGGTGGTCAGGACGACCGGCAGGTCGGGCCAAAGCCGCGAAATGTCGCGCGCCAGGTCCAGCCCGCCCATGTCGCCCGGCATGACCATGTCGCTGAACACCAGATCGAAGGCGATATCCTGGCGCAGGATCTCCAGGGCCGACAGGGCGTCGCTGGCCCGGACCACGTCGTAGCCTAGCTCGCGCAACATCTCCTCGACCAGTTGGGCGACGCTGTCATCGTCCTCGACCATCAGGATGCGCCGCGCCTCCGGACCGACCTTACGCAAGGCGACGGGCGCCGCGTCTTGCGCCATGGCCTTGGTCGAGCGCGGTATCCGCATCCAGATCGTCGTCCCCTCGCCCAGGACGCTCTCGATCCCCGCCTCGCCGCCGGACGAGCGCGCGAAGCCGTAGACCTGAGACAGGCCCAGCCCCGTGCCCTTGCCGACAGGCTTGGTGGTGAAAAACGGCTCGAACAGGCGGCTCAGCACCTCGGGCGCCACGCCGACGCCAGTATCGCGGATCGATAGCCGTACCATGTCGCCCACCCCGTCGGGCTGGCCGGACGGCTCATTGCGGCCCTCGATGGTGATCGCGCCGCCGTCCGGCATGGCGTCGCGGGCGTTGATGGCGATGTTCAGCACCGCCACCTCCAGCTGCGAGGCGTCAACCTCCACCCGCCACAGGTCGTGGGCCAGCCGGATCTCGACCTTGATGTCCTCGCGCAGGGAGCGATCCAGCAAGGTGTGCATGCCGTTCAGGCATTTTCCGATGTCGACCACCTCGGGCTTCAACGGCGCGCGGCGCGAGAAGGCCAGGAGTTGCTGGGTCAGGCTGGCGCCGCGATCGATGGCCTGGCGGATGCCCTGGCGCAGGCGCTCGCGGCGGGTGGGATCGGTGGTCCGCTCCAGCAGGTCCATGCCGCTGGAGGCGACCATCAGCAGGTTGTTGAAGTCGTGCGCCACGCCGCCGGTCAGCTGGCCCATGGCCTCCATCTTCTGCGACTGGCGCAGGGCCTCCTCGGCCTTCTGGCGCTCGCGGGTCTCGCGGCTCAGGCGGCGATAGGCCTCGGCCTCACGCGCGCTGGCCGCGCCCAACACGGCGACGAGCAGCGCCGCCATGACGATCAGCAGCGCGAAACCGGCATAGCGCATGGCCCGGCGGCCAGGCGATTCCAGCACTGTGCGGAGATAGACCGAGCCCAGCACCGTCTCGCCCTCCTTGACCCGCGAGGTGAGGACCAGGCGCGCGCCATCGTTGCGGGGCTGTCCCAGGACGTTGCGGGTCGGCGGCGGCGGGGCCCCGGTCCGTACGTAACTGGCCGCCAGCTGGCCCTGCATGTCGTAGGCGGCCACCGCCTCGACATCGGGATTGGAACTCTGGGCGCCGACATATTCGCGCGCCGCTGAGCGGTCGTCGAAGGCCAGCGGCGCGGCCATGCTGCCCGCCAGGATTCGCAGTTGCACCTCCGCCTGCCGGAAACGCTCCTGCTGGCCCAGGCGCTCGTTGTAGACGGCCAGGGCGAAGGCGGCCGCGACGATGGCGATCGCCAGCCCGACCGCCATCGAAACGGTCAGGACCGGGCGCCAAGTCACACGGCCGCTCGCGGTCTTCATCTGCCGCTCTCCTTGGGCTGCGCGGCCAGGGCCAGCAGCTTGGAACTTACGGTCAGCCCGGCGGCCTGGGCGGCGTCCGCCCGGATTTCGAAGCGGAGACGGCTGTCGATCATGACGAACTGGATCACGGCGCCGGGCGCCTCCAACCCCTCGTCGGCCACCGTCAATACCGGCTGGCCGGCGACCATGGCCATCACCTGCTGCGGGGTCTGCCCCCGGGAGGCGGCGAGGAACAACATGTGACAGTCCGGGCTCCTGGCGACAGCCGGCAGGCGGACCACGATGACCGGATGCTCGCCGACCCGCGCGCCGCGCGCGGCGTGATCGACCACGCCGCCAAACGGATCATGACCGGCGATGCATAGGCGGAAGGGGCTGGAGGGAGCCTCGAACGCGGTCGCGGGCCAGTCGACGAAGGGCGTGAACTTGTAGAGATAGCCGGCCTTCAGGGCATAGTTGGCGTTACGGCCTTCGGTTATCGGCGGCGCCTGGCGGCCTTCCGCCTTCGGCGTCGAACGAGCCCTCTCGACCTGGGGAGCCGGGAGAGGCTCGGCCGCCCCGGCCACGCCAGCCATGGCGCACAGTACGCCTACCGTCGCGATCAGGCGCAACGGCAAATAGCGCCATCCAGGGGTCAGCCCCGGGGCGCACGGCGGGAAGCCCAAGACCATACGCCAGTCCCCCTCGGCGGTTTGAACGCGAAGCACGACCGTTTCGATCCCATCCCCATGACATTTTGGAGGCAGGCCCGTGAGGCCTTTCAGCGCAGGGGGTAGATAAGCAAAAAGCCCGGGGCGAAGCCCGGGCTTTCATGTCTGCGATGGTACCGCCTCTCAGGCTTGAACTGAGGACCTCTGGTTCCACAAACCAGCGCTCTAACCAACTGAGCTAAGGCGGCGCATCGCGAGGGAGTGTCTTTAGTCGGACAGGCTCCCCGGATCAAGCGCCGAAACACGCTCTTTTCACAAGAAAGCGCACGTTCATTGGCGACGCGTTTTTCCAAGGAAAACCCGCTCACCCTCGTTTTTGGCGTTTTTCAAAGAAAACGCCCCGGAGCCGAAACTCCGGGGCGCTTCTTTTGGTGTCGCTTGGATCCAGGCCCTATTGCGGGACTTGGAACACCAGCGGGACGGTCACCTGTCCACCATCGACGGGCGCGCCGTCGAGGGTTTTCGGCTTCATTCGGAACAGGCGCGACAAGCGGATAGCCGCATCGCCGAAGCCCATGTCCGCAGGCGTTTCCGAAACGATCGAGCAGCTCTCGAGAGTGCCTTTCGCCGTGACGGTGCACGAGATCGTGGCCTTGCCGCTAACTTCCATCCGCTGAGCGCGGTCGGGGAAGTAGCGGGCCATGTCGTCCGCGCTGGGCTTGCGGGCCCAGTCAGGACGGGTCACGACCGAAGCGCGAGCCGGCGGAGCCGTCGGCACCGGAGGAACCGCGGAGATCACCGGCGGAGCCGTGGTCTCGACCCGCTTTTCAACGGGCGGGATCGGCAGCGGCGGCGGCGGCGCGACGTCCGGGGGCGGAGCCACCGGGGGACGCGGTTGCACCACTGCCGGAGGCGGCGGCGGTTCGTTGGTCGGCGGCGGCGGCGGCGGCGGCGGAGGCGGCGGCGGCGGCGGCGGAGGCAGCTCCACATCCACGGCCTCGTCCGAGTACTGCTGCATCACCGCTTCGAACTTCTGCTTCGCCAGGTAAGCGAAGAGCAGTCCGTGCAGACCGCAGACGACGACAAGAGCGACGCCAAACGGCCCCATACCCTTCTTGCGACGCGGACCTTCCGAGGTGAGCGGATCGTAGTGGCGATGCTCGGGCGTTTGTTGTTCAGCCATGCAGCACCCCTACCTTAGCTATCATCCCGGCCAACGAGAGCGACGCTGTAGAAGCCGTTATCCTGGAGGGTGTTCATAACCTCCATGAAAGCCCCGTAGCGAACCTTTTCGTCGGCCCGGATGAAGATGCGCTCCTTAGACGGGTCACGTCGGCCCATACCTTTGACGATATCCTGACCCATCTCGTCGATGGAGGTCTGGTTGTCACCGATGTAGAGCTGCCCCGTCGACTTGATCGAGATATAGACCGGCTTCGGCGGGTTGGGAGTTGCTTTCGCCACCGCCGCGGGCAGGTTCACTTCGATCGACACGGAGGCCAGCGGAGCCGCCACCATGAAGATGATCAGGAGAACCAGCATGACGTCCACGAAGGGCGTAACGTTGATCTCGCTGTTCTGTTCGACGTTGAACCTGTCGCCCCCACCGCCTGAGAGTTTGGCGGCCATGGGTGTTACGCCCCCTTGTCGAGCTGACGCGAGATGGCGTTCATCAGTTCAGCAACGAAACCTTCCGAGCGGGTGCCGTAACCCGAGATGCGGGTCTGGAAGTAGTTGTAGAAGATAACGGCCGGGATAGCGGCGAACAGACCGATACCGGTGGCGAGCAGGGCTTCAGCGATACCCGGCGCGACGACGGCGAGGTTGGTCGTGTTGGTGTTCGCGATGCCGATGAACGACGTCATGATGCCGTACACCGTACCGAACAGACCGATGAACGGACCGGCCGAACCGACCGAGGCCAGGAACACCATGCCGCCCGACAGACGCTTAACCAGCGAGGCTTGCACCGCGTTGATGGCGTAGGTGGCGCGAGCGATGGTCGAGTCGCGGTGTTCGCCACCGACGGCCAGGCCAGCTTGACGCGACAGCTCAACTTCCTGCGAGGCGGCGGCGGCCATGTCGGCCATCGGGTTGCCTTCGAATTCTTCCGACGAGCTGATGCGCGCGATGTCGGCGATCGAGCGAGCGCCGCGGAAGGCTTCCAGGAACTTGTCCGATTGCTTGTTCAGGCCAGCGAACTCGAAAATCTTGGTGAGCAGCAGCACCCACGAGAAGACCGAGGCCAGCAGCAGGCCGATCATGACGACCTTAACGACGGCGCCAGCGGCGAGGAACATGCCGACGGGCGTCAGCGAGTGGCCGCCCTTCTTTTCGCCTTCGGCTTCGGCGGCGTCAGCCGGCGGAGCTTCAGGAGCCGGGGTCGCGGCCGGAGCGGCGGCGGCGTCGGCGGGAGCGGCTTGCGTGGAGGAGGCGGCGGCCGGAGCGGCAGCGTCCTGGGCAAAAGCCGGGGCGCTCGCCATCAGCGCCATGGCGCCGACGAGAGCGATGAGGGGGGTCTTCCGTTTAATGTCGAGCATCTGTCGCCAGTTCCTGATTGGTCTAGCACGTTTGGACCGAGGGTCGTCGCGCGAGAGCGTCTCCACCCTAACTCTGAATAGCCCACCTGGAGGTCGATTTCTCTTCCAACCTGGCGGACCCGCTTCGCTGCGCTCGACCCGTTACGCCCCTCACGAGGACCAAGCCCTCCAGAAGGATCGTTTCGAAGCGCGGGCAACCGACGCCCTTTTGGGGCTCCGGTCTTACCGCAATGTTAGAATTGCGGCTGTGGTCCTTTGGCAACCCCTTTTCGCACCGTCAAGGGGATCATTTGGGCACAAATTCATCGCCGACACCCCCTGCCCCCCAGGCTCACCGCAGCGCACAAAAGGGTTTTCCGGAAAAAGGGGCGGTTTTTCCCTGGCAACGAGAAAAACCATGCTGCACTGCAGCATAACAATAAAACGCCGGTCGATGAAGGAAGGCGCCTGCCCTCGCGGCAGATGGAGCGGCGGAGCGGCGGCGCAACCGCCATCATGACGGGAAAACGACAACGCGGCCGGCCATGTTTCAGGCGGCCCGGATATGCTCTGGCTTCCGAGGGGGAAGTGGTGCCTGAGACCGGATTCGAACCAGTGACACGCGGATTTTCAATCCGCTGCTCTACCAACTGAGCTACTCAGGCATCTTGCGTTCGGCGGTCGAAACCGCTTCGGCGACCTCGCTGTGCAGCGAGGAGCCGGGTCTATAAGTGAGGCCGAACGGGAAGTCCATAGCCCTTTTTCATTCGTTGTGGATGTCTTCTGACGGAAGGTTTCCAGGCGGGTTTTCGTCGTCGTACTCGCCGCCGGCGACGACGTAACGGTCGCTCAGCCAGCGCTGCAGGTCGACGTCCGAGCAGCGCTTGGAGCAGAACGGGCGGAAGGCGGTTTCGACCGGCTTGCCGCAGATGGGGCACCCCGTGTTCATGTTGCGGACACCTCAAGGCGGTCGACCGGCCAGTCCGATCGGGATTCGATGACGAAGCGACGCCCCAGACGCTCGGCGACGCCGGCGTCCAGCTCGGCCGCGAACGCTTCGGCCACGGCGGCCGCGCAGCGAGCGGTCAGGCGGCCGCCAGGATCGGCCCTGCCCTCGCGCTCGAGGGCCCGCGCAAGGCGACGGGCGACGTAGCGGGGATTCGCAGCCCCATTCCGGGTCAGCAGGCGGTCGAGAATCGGCGGCGCGCGGCGCGGGACGATCATCTCCAGCGTGCCGAACTTGCTGATCGCCCCGATTCCCACGCCCGGATTGTCCGACGCGAAGGCGTTGCGAGCGGCGGTGGTCAGAGCCTGGCCATCATGGCCGCGCCCGACCAGGTCAAAGACGACGATGCCGCCCAGCCCCTTCAGCCTCAGCACACGCGCCCCGACGCTGAGGGCGGCCATGTTGGCCTGACGGGCGGCGCGCTTCGAATCGCCGGATTCGCGACCGCCCAGGTCGACGTCGACCGCCGTCAGGGCTCGCGTGGGCTCCACGGCGATGTCGCCGCCGCCCGGCAGGGCGAAGACGGTGGTCAGGGCGTCGGCCTCGGCCTCCTCGACGGCCAGGAGGGCCTTGTCACCCGTCGTGGGCGATCCGGCCTTCACGGCCTGGCGCAGGCGCTCCTCGACGGTCGGCGCGGCCTCCAGCACGCGCGGCTCGCCCTGCCCTTCGGCGACAAAGCGGGCGACGGCGGCCTTGTCGGCGCGCGAGGCGGTCTTGATCTCGATCTCGACGAGCCCGCCCTCGACCAGCTTGGGCATGTCGGGCCGCAGCGGCAGAATCACGTCCTGGCCGCCCGGCAGGGCCACGAAGGCCGCGTTGAAGGTCTTCTCGATCGTCTTGATGCGCGCCACGCCCCGCACGCCCTCGGCGTCCAGCGGGTCGTCGGAGGGCCAAGCGACGAACAGGCGCTCGGGGCGGCCGTCGAGGGTCACGACCCCCACGGTCTCGCCGACGCCCTTGTAGAGATAGGCGCGCCGCTCACTGGGGGGTTTGGCGCCGGCGGGCTTGGCGTGGGGCTTGCCGGTCATGCGCGATAGCCCAGGCCGCTGAGCAGGTTGAGGGTCTCGTACAGCGGCAGGCCGACGACGCTGGGGTAAGACCCCTGCAGCTCGGTGATAAAGCCGCCCGCCAGGCCCTGGACGCCGTAGCCGCCCGCCTTGCCCTTCCATTCACCGCTGGCGACGTAGGCGTCGCGCTCGGCGTCGGACAGGCGCTTGAATCCGACCCTGGTCTCGACAAGGCGCGAGCCCATGCGGCCGTCGGGTGCGATCAGGGCCACGCCGGTCAGCACCTTATGGTTCCGACCGGACAGCAGCTTGAGGCAATAGAGGACATCGGCCTCGGTTTCGGCCTTGGGCAGGATGCGCCGGCCGACGGCCACCACCGTGTCGGCGGCCAGGACGAAGTCGCCAGGCGCGCGCGCGGCGACGGCGCGCGCCTTCTCCTGCGCCAGGCGCAAGGCGTGGCGGCGCGGAGTCTCGTCGCGCAGCGGACTTTCGTCGATGTCGGCGGGGTCGACCCGGTCGGGCGTAACGCCGACCTGGGCCAGCAGGTCGAGGCGCCGCGGGCTCGCGCTGGCCAGGACCAGCGACGGCTGGACGGCCATCTCAGGAGCCACGGGCGTCCTACTTGAAGCGGTAGGTGATACGGCCCTTGGTCAGGTCGTAGGGGGTCATCTCGACCAGAACCTTGTCGCCGGCCAGCACGCGGATGCGGTTCTTGCGCATCTTGCCGGCGGTGTGGGCGATGATCTCGTGTGCGTTCTCAAGCGTCACCCGGAAGGTGGCGTTCGGCAGCAGTTCGCTGACCGTACCGGGAAACTCGAGCAGTTCTTCCTTAGCCATCAGGCCTCTCAAATAGAGCGAATCGAATAGCCACGAGGGCGCGCTGACCAGTGAGTCAGCACGAGGCCCTTCGCGGCGAGGCGCCTCTATAACGCATTCACCCCCCAAACGTCGATGGCGCCCCGAAACGTCGTTTAATTTGCTCGGCCAGGGCGTCGCGGACCAGGCGATAGGCCTCCAGCCGGGCTTCGCGCGAGCCATCCGACAGAGTGGGATCGTGGGTGGGCCAGTATTCGATCTCGACCGCGCGATCGCGTGACAGCTCGACCGCGCGATGCTGGGCTTCCGGCGTCAGCGAGACGACGACGTCGAAGCTGTCGTCTTCCAGCTGGGCGAAGGTCTTGGGCTTGTGGCCAGAGACGTCCAGGCCCAGCTCATCCATCACCGCCACGACGAAGGGATCGATCCCCTCCCCGGCCGGGTCCGGCTTCAGTCCGCAGGAATCGACGAACGCGCGCGTGCCGTAGAATCGCTTGAACAGGCCCTCGGCCATCGGCGAGCGCACGCGGTTGTAGTTGCAGGTGAACAACACCGCGTCCGGGAGGCCACCCACGCTAAAGCCTCCCCCGAGCGGACTTCGTCCGATCGGGATAAGGAGGCTTTACCAACTTAAAGCTGGGGCGCGTTCTCATCGCGAAACCGGGGCCACTTTCACGGAACGCGCCCCCTAACCTCGCCAGTGCAGCGCGCAGATTAGCGTGAACAGGCGTCGGGCGGTGTCGAGGTCGGTCTTGACCTTGCCCTCCAGGCGCTCGCGCAGAAGGTTCGAACCCTCGTTGTGCAAGCCGCGCCGCCCCATGTCCAAGGCCTCGATCTGCTGCGGCGTCGAGCTGCGGATCGCCGAATAGTAGCTGTCGCAGATCATGAAATAGTCCTTGATCACCCCCCGGAAGGGCGACAGCGACAACAGATGGCGCTTGGCGTAGCGCGTCCCTTCAGGCCCTTGGCCGACGATGTCGAAGGCCAGGCGGTTCTCGATCAGCGACAGCTTGATGTCGTATGGCCCGCCCGACGCCTCGGCGGGCTCGAAATAGTTGTCGTCCAGGAGGTCGAAGATCGCGACCTGGCGTTCTTGCTCTTGGTCGCGCGAGGCGGCCGCGAGGCTGTCCTCGTCGATCTCGATCGACTTGATCTTGTGGCGGGCGGAGTCGGCGGTGCTCATCTGTCGCGGACGTTCGCGCGTCAGTCGCCCGAAGGCAACCTTATGGACGCCGACAAGGCGTGGGCCGGCAGACCCTCGGCCTTGGCGAGAGCCACGGTGTGCGGACCCAGTATGCCGAACGACGCGGCGTCGCACTTCACGATCGAGGTGCGTTTGATGAAGTCGTAGATCGACAGGCCCGACTGGAAGCGCGCCGCGCGGCTGGTCGGCAGCACGTGGTTGGAGCCGGCCACGTAGTCGCCGATGGCTTCTGGCGTGACGCGGCCCAGGAAGATCGCGCCGGCGTGTCGGACGCGGTCGGACAGCCGCTCGGGATTGTCCAGCGCGAACTCGACGTGCTCTGGGGCGATGGCGTCCACCAGAGCCGGGCTCTCGTCCAGCGGCGCGATGATCACCGCGCCGTGGTCGCGCCACGAGGCGGCGGCGTCCTCGCCGGTGGCCAGGGTCGTCAGACGGACGGCGACCGCTTCCTCCACCCTGGCGGCGAAGACCTCGTCGTCGGTGATCAGGATAGATTGGGCGGCCGGGTCGTGTTCGGCCTGGCTGAGCAGGTCGGCGGCGATCCAGTCCGGATTGTTCTGGTTGTCCGCCACCACGACGATCTCGGACGGGCCTGCGAGGGCGTCGATCCCAACAACCCCGTACAGCCGGCGCTTGGCGGCGGTGACATAGGCGTTGCCGGGGCCGACGATCTTGTCGACCGGCTGGATGGGACCCGCGCCATAGGCCAGCGCGGCGACGGCCTGAGCCCCGCCCACGCGCCAGATCTCGGTGACGCCCGCTTCCTTGGCGGCGGCGAGCACGGCCGGTTGCAGCTTGCCGGGCGGCGTGACCATGGCGATGCGGTCGACGCCGGCCACCTGGGCGGGCACGGCGTTCATCAGCACGGTCGAGGGATAGGCCGCGCGGCCGCCGGGGACATAGACGCCCACGGCCTCCAACGGCGTCCAGCGCCAGCCCAGTTCCACGCCGGCCTCGTCGGTCCAGGCCTGGTCGGCGGGGCGCTGGCGGCTGTGATAGGCGCGGATGCGGGCGGCGGCGAAGGCGATGGCCTCGCGCACGTCGGCGGGGGTGTCGGCCGCGCCCTGCTCGATCTCCTCGGCCGTGACGCGGATCGTCTCGGCGGTCAGCTCGACCTTGTCGAACTTACGGGCGTAGTCGAGCAGCGCCTCGAGCCCCTTGGTGCGCACGGCCTCCAGCACTTCAGCGACGGCGGCGTCGACATCGGCCGGCGAGCCGCGGCGCTCATCGAGAAAGGCCTTGAAGGCGGCCGGGAAACTGGGGTCGGTAAAGGAGAAACGGCGCATGGGGTCTAAATGCGGCTTTTGCGCCGGTAGGCAAGGGCTTTCAGCCCCGTAGCCCCTCGCGATGAGGAGGGCGACGACGGAGCCTAAACCGTCCTGCCGCGCATCATCAGCCCATAGACGATCGCCGCGATCCCCAGGCCCACGAACCAGGCGTAGGTGTAGAGCCCGGTCCAGAACGCGCCAACGTCGCTGAACAGGTGCGGCGCGGCGGCCGCCAGGAAGCCCGGCAGGTTCGGCAGCACGCCCAGGACCAGGGCGATGATCGCCGCCGGGTTCCAGCCGCCTCTGTAGGCATAGGCCCCATCGCGGACATAGAGATCGTCGATGGCCAGGGCCGCCTTCCGAACGATCCAGTAGTCGACGATCAGGATGCCGGCGATCGGCCCCAGCAACGCACCGTAGCCGACCAGCCAGGTGAAGATGTAGCCCTGGGTCGTCTCCAGCAGCTTCCAGGGCATGATGACGACGCCGATGCCGGCCGTGATCCAGCCGCCCGTGCGATAGCTGATCTTGCTGGGCCATAGGGCCGAGAAGTCATAGGCCGGCCCGACGAGATTGGCGGCGATGTTGCAGCAGACGGTGTCGAGGCTGATGATCAGCAGGCCCACGACCACCGCGATCCCGCCGACGTCGCCGGCCAGCTGCACCGGGTCCCAGACCGCCTTGCCGAAGACCAGGACCGTGGCCGAGGTGGTCACCACGCTGACCAGGGCCAACAGGCCCATCGGCGCGGGCAGGCCCACGGCTTGGCCGAGGATCTGGTCGCCTTGCGTGCGGGCGAACCGGGTGAAGTCGGGGATGTTCAGCGCCAAGGTCGCCCAGAAGCCGACCATGGCCGTCAGGGCCGGCGCGAAAACGCTCCAGAACTGGCCGGCCTTGGGGCCGCCTTCGACGAAGGCCGAAGGCTGGTGAAAGATTGGTCCCAGGCCGCCGGCCTTGCTGACCGCCCACCAGACCATCAGGCCGCAGATCGCAACCTTGATCGGCGCGGTCCAGGTCTCCAGCTTGCGCACTGCCGTCAGGCCCTTGGTGACGAACAACAGCTGGATGGCCCAGAAGGCGAAGAAGGCCAGCAGCTGGCCCAGGCCGATTCCCAGCACGGGCAGCGGCGCGCCCTCCAGCTTCCGCCCGACGATGACGCCCAGCAGGGTCAGCAGCGCCCCGCCGCCGATCCAGGTCTGGATGCCGTACCAGCCGCAGGCGACAATCGCTCTTGCAACGGCCGGGACCCGCGCGCCCTTCCAGCCGAACGAGGCCCGCGCCAGCACCGCATAGGGCACGCCCCAGCGCGCGCCAGCGTGGCCGATCAGCAGCATCGGGACCAGCACGACCAGGTTACCCAGCAGCACGGTCAGCACCGCCTGCCCCGCCGACATCCCCTGCTCGATCAGGCCCGAGGCCAGCATGTAGGCGGGCACGCAGATGACCATGCCCAGCCACAGGCCCGCAAAGTGCCACCATCGCCAGGTGCGCTGGGCCTGGCTGGTCGGGGCCAGGTCCTCGTTCCACAGGTCGCGGTCGGGCGTGCTCATGCGCCAAAGCTTAGGCGCGCTTGTCAGCCCGAGGCAATCAGCGGAACAGCGTTCGGCGGCTCAGCCCATCGCCGCGTAGGCCAGGGTCGCCAGCCCCGCGAAGAACACAACACACAGCGCCACCAGGGTCGCTCGGCCCCAGTCGAAGCACGGCCCGCCGTGACGCAGCACCGGCGGCTCGGGCTTGGTGATGTCACATGAGCGGAAGAAAACCGGCTGGGCTTCCCCAGCCGCATAGGACGACTTCCGGGCCATCTTCGGGCCTCCCTGACGAGCGCGCCTCTGTCGGACGCATGGGAGTAACCTACTCCCGCTCGCGCCTCAGGAGAATTGGCCGGCCGATCACTACCGCGTGGGACGATTCCCGGGCTGACTGCCTGCCCGCCATCAGATCAGAAAAAAGGCGCCGCTCAGGAATTGAGCAGACGCCTAATTCTGTCGCTTTGATCGGTAGCGCTTCAGTCGGCGTGCCCGGGTGTCCGCGGCGTGGTCCAGGGATCGGAAACGTCGGCCAGGGCCACGTCCAGACAGTCCACCGAGACCCGCAGGTCGCCGCCACCGGCGAAGGTCAGGGTGACGACGCCGGCCGGGGCTTCCTCGGCCGGCGTGAAGCCGATGGACAGCAACTCGACCACAGCGCCCTTGGCGTCGCGACGCAGGTTGCGCCCCTGCACGCCGGTGACGTCCCCGAACTGCAGGGCCGAACGCACGCGCTCGCCTTGCTTGCCTTTAGCCGCCTCCCAGCGGAAGCGGTTGCAGGCGATCGTCAGGGTACGGCCTTGAGCGTCCCAGCGGATGTCGCCGATCTTGGCCACGGCGTCCTGCAAGGCGGCCGACAGCACGCCGAGGTCGTCGGCGTCGTGGGCCAACAGGCGGAGCGGCTTGGCGGTTTCGGCCATCTTCAGAGCTCCGGCTCGCCGTCGCCCTTGATGCGACGGACCTGGGCCCCGCAGGCGCCCAGCTTCTCTTCCAAGCGCTCGAAGCCACGATCAAGGTGATAGATGCGGCTGACCGTGGTCTCGCCGCGCGCCACCAGGCCGGCGATCACCAGGCTGACCGAGGCCCGCAGGTCAGTGGCCATGACCTCGGCGCCCTCCAACTGCTCGACGCCGCGCACCCGGGCCTCGCCGCCGGAGACCGAGATGTCCGCGCCCAGGCGCATCAGCTCGGGGGCGTGCATGAAGCGGTTCTCGAAGATGGTCTCGCGGATGCGGCTCTCGCCGTTGGCGGTGGTCATCAGGGCCATGAACTGCGCCTGCAGGTCGGTGGCGAAGCCGGGGAACGGCGCGGTCTCGATGTCGACGGCGTTCAGGCGCGCGCCGTTGCGGCGGATGATGCAGCCGTCGTTGGTGTGCTCGACGCCGGCGCCGGCCTCTTCCAGCTTGAGCAGCAGGTTGTCGATCAGGCCGGGACGCGCGTTGGTCAGGCGGACTTCACCACCGGCCATGGCGGCGGCGACGGCGTAGGTGCCCATCTCGATACGATCAGGGATCACCGCATGGGTCGCGCCGTTCAGGCGAGCAACGCCGGTGATCGTGATGGTGGAAGTGCCCGCGCCTTCGACCTTCGCGCCCATGGCGTTCAGGCACTCTTGCAGGTCGACCAGTTCCGGCTCGCATGCGGCGTTCTGGATCACGCTGACGCCGTCGGCCAGGACGGCCGCCAGCATGGCGTGCTCGGTGGCGCCGACCGAGACCATCGGGAAGACGATCTCCGCGCCCTTCAGGCCGCGCGGGGCCTGGGCGTAGACATAGCCTTCGTGCAGATCGATCTTGGCGCCCAGAGCCTCGAGGGCCTGCAGGTGCAGGTCGACCGGACGCGCGCCGATGGTGCAGCCGCCGGGCAGCGAGACCTTGGCCTGGCCCGAACGGGCGACCAGCGGCCCCAGCACGTTGAACGAGGCGCGCATCTGGCGGACCAGATCGTAGGGCGCGAAGCCGCTGGTGATCTCGGCGGCGTGCAGCAGGGTCTGCTGGCCGTCGGGACCATCGCTCTCGGTGACCTCGACGCCCAGGCGCGACAGCAGCTTGCCCAGGAAGCGCGTATCCGCCAGGCGCGGCATGTTCGTCAGGCGCAGCGGCTCATCCGTGAGCAGGCTGGCCGCCATCAGCTTGATGGCAGAGTTCTTGGCGCCGCTGACCGGGATCGATCCGTTCAGCCGCGCGCCGCCGGTGATGGCGATGCGATCCATTCAAGTCCCTCGAACGCGCGGGGGTGGGGGTCGCCGCGCGGTTCAACATGTGAGGGGCGGGTTCTATCCGTTGCAAGGGGGCTTGCAAGGGCCGCGCCTCTAAATTGAAGCCGAAAGATCGTAGGGACGCTCATCGTCCGGCCAGCGCAGGTCGTGGGTCGTGCTGGCGAGGTCAAGAGCCACCTGGGCCAGCTCGATCGCCTTGCGGGTCGCCGCCAGTCCGTCGCGCCCCAGAGCGGCCTTTCCCACCTCGGTGTCGAACTGGCCGCCGTCGCCCGTCAGCCGCACGGCGACCGCCCAGCCCTGCCCGTCAGGATTCGGAAACGGCGCGGACATCTCGATCGCAAGCGCGACCCTCTCGCCGTCGCGATGAGTTATCCCCAGCAGTTTTCGAACGACGTTATAGGGCCGCGGCGCGGCCTCGGCCGTCGCGATCGCGGGATCGAAATCGTCAGAACGCCCACGGGCGGCGGCTTTGCGCTTGCGGAGGTTGGTCCGGAGGGCTTCGGCCAGCTTGGCCTCGCGGGTGGATTTGTCGTCGCTGATCGCCATGCGTCGGGGGTGCGGCGACAAAGATCGGCGGTCAAGACGATTTTGGGCTTGGCGTTCGCGATTCACCTCGCTATACGCCCCTCCTCTTCGCCGCGGTAGCTCAGTGGTAGAGCGCATCCTTGGTAAGGCTGAGGTCCAGGGTTCGAGTCCCTGTCGTGGCACCATCGGGGCTCCTTATTCCGTAAGGGATTTGGAGCCCCGTCCATCCAAAAGCTCCAATCTCCGAATTGTCATTCTTTCGCGTTTCGTTCACGCTCGAACGCGTTCGTTCTGGGAGATTTGTGGGATGCTTCACCCCGTCGTTTCTGGCGTCTATTGCCTCTTCAAAGACCACAAGCTCGTCTACGTAGGGAAAAGCCGAAGCGTCTACGCCCGCATCGACGAGCACCGTACGAAGGGTCGCGTCTTTGACTACGCGACAGTGATGCCGTGCCCAGAGCATGACATGGGCTGGGTTGAGCAGTCTCTCATTGAGGCCATGCAGCCGGCGCAAAACCGATCGGGAAAGACGAAGGCTGAGAAGGTAATTCACCAGACGATTGTCCTTCAGCCCGAACCCGATCTCAGCCACCTCATCTACACCACCACCGAAGCCCTTCTGGTCGTGGCGGAGTACAGCGTGCCATCGCCTCGTTTTTGGGCCGCCCTGAAGGATGGAAGCCTACCATTCGTCACGCGAACGGGTCGTCGTGGACGTGGCGCGCCACGATTGATCCGACAACCGGATTTGATGGCTTGGTGCAAGGGAGCCCAGGCCTCCATGCTGGCCTCGGCAGCATAGCCCTGGTCAAGCGCCGCGCCCTCATGGAGGCGTGGGAGCAATTCGCCACCATGCCGCCGAACGCCAACGTGCTGCCGTTTGTCCGGGCCTGACGCCCTCACCCCCGCCGCGTGCGCCCGCCTAGGCCATAGCGTGACCATCTGGTGCGTAGGTCGGTGTCATGGGCGTGATCTGGATTGCTCACGGCCTGGACCGTGGCGCGAGCGGACGCTTCAGGATCTAGCCGAGGCCGGGGCGTTCAAGTGCTCTCGCTGCGGAGCGCCGGCCGGGTTTATCTCGGTCTCAGCGCATATGGTGAGCGAGGCGATTTGGCGGTGGAAGGGAGTGGCCGACGAGTGAATCCCATCGGCCGCCCGGTGCAGTCCTACGTCGGCATTTCAAGCCGGGTCAGACCACTTTGTCGCCCCTTGATCGCTTGGCACGCCGCGCGATGAGTTTCCTGGGGGCTGTACGCTTACTGATGCTGCGGGCCGGGCGTCCCCGATGCGCGTGGTTCCGTGGTCGGACCCTCATACGCTCTACAGCCCCGCTAATCTACCACAGCCATAGGGGAAGGGAATCCCTGGCGTTAGGGCTTGGGCTTCTGGCGCTGATGGATCAGGTAGCGCCGCACGTTGTAGCCCGGCGCGTCGGTGCGCCAGTTCCACGGGATGAACTTGGCGGCCAGCCACTTGGTGACGACGCCGCAGTTGTATTCGGCCTTCACCTTGACCTGGGGGCCGACCGGCGGGCCACTGCCGTCGTAGGCGATCCACTCGCTCATTGGCCAGCCTTGGGCTTGGAGCGCTCGCGGCGCTTGATCTCTCGGTCGATGGCCTCGCGGATGAAGGCGAGGCGCTTTTCCCCTGGCAGCAGGACGCTGGCGATCATTTCGCGCCCTTCTTCTCGTGATACCGCGCGCGCTGGACCGCGCGGTTGGCGATCATCTGGCGCTCGATCCGTAGCGGCTTCAACGCCTCCTCAGCCGCGTCGATCTCGGCCACGCGAGCGGCCTCCTCCTCGGTCAACCATGCGCGCCAGCGGCTATCGGACTTCTCATACACCATGAGCCTGTTTCTCACGAAAATATCGTGAGTGAAAGCGAGAAAGTGCTTGCGTAGGTTTCTCACGGAATTATAGTGAGACACATAAGGGCGGCATCGGGCCGCTGGGAGATGACAATGGGTGCGAAAGAGGCATGGGCCGCGAAAGCTGAGCGCCTGGAAGCTTGGGCCGCCAAGGCTGACGCCGCCGCAAGCGCCATCTTCGCCAGCCAGCCCGCCTATGCCCGCGACCCGGCCTTCCAGACGCAGCCCGCTCGGAGCAGCCGGGGCGTTGCTAAGGCTCGCGCCCGCCTGAACGACCGCGAGGTCCGCGCCTGGGAACTGCAGGCGAAGGCCAAGGCTCACCGCGAGAAGGCCGCCGAGCTGCGTCGCATGGCCTCGACCAACGCTGGCGACGCCGAGGCACGCAAGACGGCCTATCGCGCCGCCCTGGACAGCATCATCGAGCCTGGCATGTACGTCGACTGCATCTATGGCGTCCGGCGCGTCGAGAAGGTCAACACCAAGAGCCTGCGCCTCGCTGGCGCCCTTGGCCCCGTCACCATCGACAAGACGCTTTGCAAGATCGTCCCCGAGCGCTGCGGCACCTGCGCCGATTGGAAGGGTGGCGAGTGCTGGTCGGGCGACCGCCTCGACGGCGACCTGTCGAATGGATCGGCCGGCGTCACCCTTCCTAGCCAAGTCTGCGAAGCTTGGCGCCCCTAACCCCACCCCTATCGCGGCATCTGCCGATATGGAGAACGACCAGATGAGCGTCCCAACCAAGCGTCGCCGAGAGATCAAGGTTGGTGACGACGTGGTTGTTTTCGCGCCGTTTGTCTACGAGCGCGGCGGTTGGCGTGGGAGCAAGTACCCCATCTATCGAGTGTTCTTGAATGGGGCCGAGGTGGCCTGGATTGAATACGAGCGCGGGGTTCGTGCCGGGCACTACCTCATGACGAACGGGATCGGCTGGACGCGCATGAACGTCAACCGGTCGTGGCCGTCGCCGACGCAGGTCCGATCACTCTCGCCGCTCACCGTCGAGAGCTTCACCGCCATTGCCGAGAGCATCCCTGAGTGGGCCGCGTCCGGCAAGGTCATGACCAAGTCTCAGCAGGCCGACGCTGTCATCGCTTGGCAGGCCCGGGAGGACAAGGAAGAGGCGGAGAAGAAGGCTCGGTGGGCGCGCGAGGCCTCAGCAAAAGCCGACGCCTCCGCTCGTGCTCAGCGACAAGCCGAGATCGCCGCCCAGGAGCGGCGCGAGCAAGCGGAAGTGCTGCAAGGGTTACTCGGCCGTTTGCAGGCCGCATCGAATTTGTCCAACGCGGAGGGTGCGGCGCTGGCCGACGCCATCGCACGAGCCGCCGCCTAACCTCCACCACCCCCACCTCTAGCCGTACTAGACGAGGAACAGATGAGCGAGACCCTGACCCTAAGCTACGACATCGGCGAGCCCGTTACCCTGGCCGAATGCGAGCCTGGGCTTTTCCTCTTCAACGGCAACGTCGGCTTCAAGTCCGAGTACGGCGCCATGGAAACGGTCGGGCCGACGAACATTTCTGGCCCCGAAGTGCGCTGGACTGTCGGAAACAACCCGGACGCCTACTGCGCTGACAGCGGCGAATACTTCTGGGGCGGCGCCAAATCGCGGGCGGAAACCAACGCCCTGATCGTGCGCCCGCTGTATCCGCAGGCGACCACCTAGCTCAACAGGGAGACCGAAGATGGCCCGTTTTGAAGTTGCTGAAGCCGCCAAGGAAATTTGGTGGGACGACTCGTTCACTATTGGTGGAACCGACGTCCGCGCCCGCATAAAGCCCGATGAGACTGCCTCCGTCGCGATCGTTGAAGGCGTCCTGAAGGCGTCAGGCGCGACCGACCTCCTAGCGATCTTAGACAAGGTCGATCGCCTTGTTGAGCTTGCCGTGGATGAAATTCAAGGGGTCATGGTCGGTGACGACTTCGAAGAGCTTCGCGCCCTGCGCGCCGAATTCCGCGAAGCCGCCGATCGTTTCGCCTAGCCCAACAGGGAGATAACGATAATGGCTGAAGACGTGCGCGAGAACTGGTCCGTGGTCGACTACGGCGTTGCGACGCCCGATGAGGTCGAGACGGCCCTAGGCCTGATCGGCATGGAGAATGCCGCCCTCTCCTACCGCGTTGGCGCGTGCTTCATGCGCGGCGCGGCCTTTGCGGCTCCGGTCGAAACGGACGGAGACCTTGCGGAGTGCGCTCGCGAGGTTGGGTGGATGCTCAGTCAGGTCGTGGAGAGCCTGACGTGGGAGCGCCGGGGCCACGCCGTCGCCGCGCTCCAGAAGCTGGGCGCCAAGCTCTGGGCGCAGGACCATGCCGAGGACAAGATCTGGTCGGCGGTGAAGGGCAACGCGTGATCCACATCACCACCACATGGCGCAACGACAACCCGGACACGATCTGGAATCGCCTCGCCGCGCGCCTGGGTCGAGAGCCTACAGATGCAGAGGCAACGGCGGAGGTACGGCGGATCTTGGCGGGTGAGCCCCTGAAGGAGAGCGAGAGACCATGAGACCCTGGACTAGAACGACTGATCACCTTCCGCCCGAGGGCCGCGAGGTCGATACCAAGATTGACGACGCCGATGGCGAGCGCAATGTTCAGCGCCTCAAGCGTCGCGGCAATCTCTGGTGGGCTGGCGACATGTACGTCTACTACACGCCGACGCATTGGCGCTAGAACGCGAAAGGCCCGGCGCGCCAGCCGTGAAGCCCTGAAGGGCAGGAGTAGGAGAGAGGGGATGAAGTGGCTCGCCGCGCTCGGCGCTTTGTTTACCGGCAAGTCCGACCCGCTGGCACCCTTGCGCGAGGAGCCAAGTGCAGAGACGTGGCGCAAAGAGATCGCGCGTCTTCATGCGGAGAACGTGCTTGATGTCTTGCGAGAGGGCGGCGCGACCACCAGCTCGTACATGAACTGCATACCCGGAACGTATGCCGGTGCAGTTATGGAGGCCTATAGCCGGGGCTGGCTGAAGTTGGTGTCGATCGACCATCGCTCAACGAAATACGTAGTTACGAACGAGGGGCGTGCTGCGCTGCTCCTCAGAACAGTTTAAGGCCCGGCCGCCGAAGCGAACCGGGCCTTGATGTAGGCTCAAGCCGTGAGGCGAGCCGTCAGGGCGTGGAAGCCCCGTAGTTCTGTTTCCAGAGATCGGCCTGACGCGTGTACCAGTCGCGCCAGGCCTTTATTTCCGCAACGGCGGAGTTGAAGGCGGTGGCGTTCGTGATGTCGTTTTCGGCAAGGTCAGAGAGGACCAGACCGGAATCGGCGTCGAGAGATCGACCGGCGCCTTCGGGAACGGCGGGACGACCGACACCCGCTGCGTTGCGCAGCTCGACATAGCCAGTGCTGACGATACAGCGGCGATCAGCCTGAGGCGTGACATATCGGGGGATCTCCGATTTCAGCTGGGTTGAGAGGGTGGCGATGCGGGCGTTCGCTGTGGCCAGATCGGTCGAGACCTTCGCGGTGATCGCGTCGGACTTCTTCTTGGTCTCAGCGGCCTTCTTTTCGGCCTTGGCGAGGGCCTTGGCGTATTGGGCTTGCTCGTGCTTCACGCCAGCCGAGTAGCCAGCGTGGTGAATGCCCCAGAGCGCCAGGGCAACGGCCAGGGCGACGGCGACCCGGCGGCCGAGCGGCGACTTGGCGAAGGACCACAGGGCAAGGCCCCATTCCTTCAGGGCGATGCCGGCGGCTGCGATCATGACGCGCTCCGGTACATCGCCGCCTCCTCGCCGCGACGGCGCGTCAGGCCCGCCAAGACGGTCCCTTTCTGCTTGTTCCAGAACTTGAACTGCTCGGCCGCGCCGGCGAAGTCGCCCGCTTTGTGCTTCTTCAGCAAGGTGGAGTCGCCGAAGCCCTCGGCGATCGCGTCGGCGTCATCGTCCAGGCCGACATTGTAGGCGAACGAGACCATCGCATCGAACTGCGCCTGGGTCGTCGGCGCGCCTGCCAGCAGGTGCTCGACGCCGGCGGCGAACATGGCGAGGTCACGGTCGAAGCGGGCGTCGGCCTGCGCCTGGGTCCAAGTCATGCCCATCTTGATGTCGGGACCGGTCGAGCCCCAACCGATCGTCGGACGATCCTTCGCGGTCGGCATGTAGGAGGTCAGGCGGCACTTCTCGTAGCCTTTGATGAAGGCGATGCAGCGCGGGCTGGGTTTCATGGCTTGGTCTCCGGAGTGATGACGACGTCGCCCTCGACCTTCGCGGTGAAGGCCTCTAGCTCGTCGTCGGAATGGAGGGAGATGTTCGCGCCGCCCTTGCCGACGCTCGCGGCGATCGACGTACCGGTCAGTGCGACGAAGATGATGGCGATGATGATCAGCGGCCCGTAGCCGAGGTTCGCCAGGATGTTCAGCTGTAGGACCGGCTGACCCCACGACTTGTCCGACACCACGCGGATGACAACCCCGACGATGACTGTCATGGGGATGGCGCCGAGGATCATCGACCACTGGCGGATGGATCCGGCGGCGAGCATGGCCTTCCAGATGCGGCCAATCATGCCGGTCTCGTTTGAGAGTGCCCAGCATTTTTGCTACAAATGCGAACGGCTTGCGCGTTGTTGCTACCGCGATCTGCCTGACCTGAAACGATCTTGGAAGTACAGAAGTGGCTAGACCTTGGCCTAAAACCGACCTGACTGCCGACTACGTCAGGTCGCTGCTTAGATACGAGCCTGAGACAGGTCGATTGTTCTGGCTTTTGCGGCCGCGCGAACTGTGCTCGTCGGATCGAGAATGGAAGCGCTGGAACACGCAATATGCTGGCAGGGAGACCTTTACTAGTAGCTGCTGGGGCTACAGGAAGGGAGTGATCAACGGGCGCGACTATCGCGCCCACCGCATCATCTGGCTTATCCAGACCGGTGAGTGGCCGGCAAACGACATTGATCACATCAATGGCGCCCGCGACGACAACCGCTGGGTTAATCTCCGCGACGTCTCTGGGTTCGAGAACCATCGCAACAAGATCATTTCCCCGCGCAACACGAGCGGCGTGAACGGCATCCACTACGAGAAGGCGCGAAAGAAGTGGCAGGTTCGGATCAAATCCGAAGGGCGGAGCATCGCTCTTGGCCGCTTCGATACACTTGAGGAGGCGATCGCCGCCCGCGCTGCTGCTGATGCTAAGCATGGGTTCAGCCCTCGACACGGCAGTTCACGCCTATGACGACGATGGCATCGAGGGTGCGGTAGTCTCGGGTCATGTGGCGGCCTTCCTGCGGCGCGGGCGCGGCGTCTTCGCGGGATCGTCCAGTGTGAAGACGGTTGTCAGACCCTCGGAGAGCACGGTTAGGCCGCGCGGACGGGCGCCCTTTGGGATGTCGATCCCCTTTCGGCGGAGGTGTTCTTCGAGGCTCTCGATGTGCTGGCGCATCTGGGCGGTATCGCCGCGGCACTGCTGGTTTTCGGCCTCAAGCTCGCTAACCCGGTGGCGAAGGTCTGCGATCTCCCCTTGGAGCATCTGGCGCTCGGACTGCAGGGCCTTGATGAAGAGGTCGGTCTGGGTTCCCAGGGCCGTTTGAAAATCAGCCAGGGCGTGCGTCATGTCGGCCGGAGCCTTTGCGCTCGCGGTTCGTCCCGTCGCGATCATGTCGAGGATCTTGACCAGAACCCCGCCCGCGAGCGTGCATCCACCGGCCACCCAGGCGACCGTCACCCCATCCGCCATTGGCAGGCTCCTGAAACTGAAATCTGAAGAGGCCGCTCTTAGCGGTTAGTGTTCGTCCCGACGGCCCATCGGCAGAGGAAGCGCCAGGGCTGGGCGACGCCGGCGGCGCGCATGTCGGCGGCGAAGAGGTCGTCAATCGCTACGAGCGACAGATCGGCGCGGCTTCTGCGGCGCCAATCATGCTTCAGGGCTGGCTCTCGAAGGTGGCGGAGAGGCATGAATGGCCGGACCCACCACGGCGCGCTCACCAGGTCGGTCAGATACCCAGGCTCTACCATGACCCCGTCAACCTCGAAGGGGTCTAGCGTCCGGTAAAGCGGCCGGGTGAAGACCTCACCGAAGAGGCCGCCCGTCCGGCCGACCTTCTTGAGGCGGACAGGCTCCATGCGGACCTCCGATGTTGGGATGGTGGTTAGGCGGCTAGGCCGGCCTCAGATGATGCGGGGGCGTGGCGAGGACGGATCTAGAATGCCCAGCCGCAAGTTGGGCTTTTGGGTGTAATTCTAGCGGCCTCGAGCACGCTCGGGAGCGCGATGCCGCCGGTCGTGAGAAGGTTGACGTGAAAGCCGGGAACCGGAGCGCCATCCTTGTACACAACACCCGATCCGAAGAGCACATCGACCTGCACTTGGTCCGCGCCGCTCAGGACGATCGGCGGGATGGCGTCGGGCACTACCGCAAGACCAAGGAGCTGCCGGAAAGCCTCCAGTGCATCGGCTCGGCTGCCGAAGCGAAGATAAGTCGGAGTCATGGGTATTTACTCGCGATCTGAGCAAGGGCGGCGTCGGAGGCCCTGAAGGGGTAAATCACTACCTCATCGTACCAACCGTCGGCGGTATTCGCGGCGGTGCCAGTTCCCAGATACCAACTAGTTGCCCAGGCATGAGGGATCGCCGTGTCGCTGGTGACCGTTCCTCCGTTTCCGCAAAGCGACTTGCCAGCGGCGTCCCAGGCACAAGCCACACCGACGCCAGCCATCCAGGCTCCTCCCGAGCCTAGGGTCGCGGTCAAGTCAGCCTTGCCGTCATACGCTTGGGCTAGGGAGTTGTTTGCGCCGGACGTGCCGATCCTCTGGTAGGTGCCGGCCGTCCCAATGAGGGCGCGGTAGGGAAATTCGGGGACCGTGAATTGCGGGCGCATCCTCGCCACGGCTGTCACAGTCGTGCGGTTAAGTAGAGCTGTCGGGACAGTCGCCATTTGCGCGACTTCCGCTGGTCGCGCTACGACACCCCCGCCCGTCCCGACATACGGTGACGCGAAGGCCTGAGCCTCGAATTGGGCCCTAGTCACTGTTCCTGAAGGCGTGAATGTAATGGAGCTGCCACCAGGCGTGGCCATTGAGTAAGTGGTTCTAGAGGTCGCGCTAGTCCCGGTTACGGCAGCTGTGACAGCCCCGCTCAAGGTCACGGTCCCCGTGCCGTAGAACGACAGCGTCATGATGTTGCCGGACGTCGAGACAGACTGTGTTGCTAGCGTCGCGGAGTTCAGAAGCAGGTTGGTCGTTGAACCATTAAGCTTGAACTGACGGACGCCGTTGGTCCAATCCTGGCGAGGGATATTCGGAGCCGCCGTCTGCTCAGACCCGTCCTGGGCGATATAGTTGTATCCGCCGGCCGTCAGAGAAAACCACTCGGCAAAGGTCGCTTCGCGCATGACGCCAAGATCCATGGCCGTAGCTGAAGGTATAGATCCTGCTGCTACAGTGGTGATGGCGAACCGCCAATCTCGGAAGTTCGCGATCGCTGCGGGACGTTGGCCGTCGGCGAGGTAGCGCGGATCATTGCACCAAGCCCCCCCACCCTTTCCAGGGGAGAGGAGAGCCCGACGGGTTGCGATGGTTAGGGACATCCGTCAGCCTGCCAGAAAAACGCGGATTTTTGCTTCGGCGACTTGGTTCACCGGCGCGGCCGATGTGCCGGAGCGGATCCTGATGACGCTGAAAGGCAACCAGTCATTCAGGTCCAGTGAGAGGGCGCGATTGACCACGGCTTGGGCGCTCGGGATGGTCCTTTCGACTCCATCGTCATAGATGTCGAGAGCGCTTGCCGTTTCGTGGCCGCCCTGGAAGGTGATCGCCGCCGTGGTCCAGGCGGCCGGCATGGCGAGGCCGACCATCTTACCATTGATGCGGTGGCCATCGCTGATCGACGCGCCGGCCGGGATGATGATGTCGATGAACGACGGCTTGCCCGCCGAGACTTCTGCGCCCATGGATGTGTTCCTTCTACGGGAGGCTTGAGGCGAAGATCAGGAGATCGTCGCGCTGCTGCTCGGTCATACCGAGGATGGTCATGACGGCCTGGGTGGTGAGGCCGTCGCGCTGGAGGTTCGGCGCGGTGTTCCACTCGATCAGGCCGAGTTCGTCCTTCGGGGCCGGGAGCGAAGCCAGAGCCGCCTCAATCGCGTCCTTCAGGTTTCCGTCACTCCAGGGGGTCAGGAAAGCGGCCTTCTTGATCCGGTGCATGGCGACTTCAGCAGGCGCGGTCGGAGCAACCTCTTCGGGCGAGAAGGCCCCGGCGCTGTAGTGGTCGCCGATGCGCGCGGCGGCCGACTTCACGAAGGTGACGCCGGAGATCGTCGGCGGCTCCGCCCAGACTTCCAGGTTGACGACCTTCCCTGCTTCGATGCGGGCGTAGGTGGGTTCGATCTCGCTCATCAGGCCACGCCCCAAAGCCGAATTTCCCCGCGACCGCCGGTTCCGCCTGTATTGATCGCGTTGGGGGTACTGGTACCGGTTCCGCCGCCGCCGCCGCCGCCAGGATCCGCGCCGTTGGAATTGCTGGCGCCGCCCGCGCCGAAGCGCGCCGAGGTTCCGCCAGAGGCCGGGGTGCCGCCGCCGGATGCACCACCGCCAGGCCCAAGCGTCGAGGGGCTTCCGGAGACCGCCGTCGTCGCGCTTGTCCGCGCCGCAGCTCCGTTCGCGCTGATCACCGCGTTCTGCGTGCCGTTCGTGGCGCCAGAACTGGTACTGGTCGATGCGCCCTTGCCGCCGGGAATGACGACCAGAGAGGCCAGAGAGGTGCTTCCACCATCGCTGCCGACAGTCACGGCGCTCGGTGATCCAGCGCCGCCCGTTCCGCCCGCGCCGATTGTCACCGTCGCCGTGGCGCCAGCCGTGTATTGGGTCGAGGCGATATTAAACGGCTGCGAGATGCCAGAAGCGCCGCCGCCACCATGCTCGCCCGTGCCGTTGTTCTGGCCGCCGCCGCCGCCGCCGCCCGTGCCGATGGCTTCGCCGCCGATCACCTTGTAGCCCGGCGGCCAGATGAAGCTTCCCGAGGCCGTATAGGTGTAGCTGAAGGGGTTGACGACGAACGAGTGCCAGGTCGAGCCGTCCGAGACCCACCGTCGCTCCTCGCCAGGATAGCCGACGTAGCTGGTCAGGCCGTCGAGAAGGTCCGAGCCGCTACGGGTGTAGGTGATCAGGCCGGCGCCAGAGTTCTTCGATGTGAAATTGAAGCCCGCGCCCACGGACGCAGCAGTCGGCAAGGTCAGAGCCCAGGTGCCCGACGTAGCCTCAATCACCTTTCCCCAGTCGCCTGCGATGACCGTGTAGGCGCCGGTCTTGGCTAGGTACCCCACGCTCGCCGTGCTGGCGGTGTCTCCGGTCGCAGAGAAGTTGAAACCGATTGTGGCGGCGTTGGTGAAGGCCGTGCCGGTACCGGAGACATAGGCGACGGGGATCTTGCGATAGCCGGTTCCGTTCACGACGGCGCCATTGACGTTGTAGATCGCCAGCTTGCCCGTCACGCCTTCGCGAAGGGTGACGCGGCCCTTGATTGCGCTGGTGCTGTCGTCGAGGCTGTCCCAGAACACGCCTTGGCTGTTGCCATCTTGGTCGAGGTCATCGACGTAGATGAAGGTGACCGACGCCGGAGTGGCGTTGTTCAGGCGCATGTTGCCCGCGCCGGGATCGGCGTCGGTCGTGGTGGTCGAGAACGTCATCAGGACAGCGGCGGTCGCGGCCTTGGCCTGATTCACTGAGGTCGCCGCAGCGGTCGCCGAGCCCGCCGCCGCCGTGGCGCTGTTGGCAGAGTTCGTCGCTGAGGTCGCCGCGTTACCGGCCTGGGTCGTAGCCAGGGTAACTTGCGCCGCCGCAAGCGTGACCTGATTGGCCGCGCTGGTTGCCGAGTTCGCCGACGCCGTGGCCGAGTTGGCGGCATTGGTCGCCGACGTCTGAGCAGCGGTGACAGCCGTGTTGATCGCCGTCAGGCTACCGTACAGCGCCACCGCATCGTCGTAGATGTCCTGGGTCTCGCCCTTGATCACGACAGTGTCGTCGTAGATCCCAACCGTAGCGTCGTAGATGCCCTGGTTCGCCGCCGTAGACGCGCTCATGTCGTCCAGGGTGTCGCTGAACCCATCAGCCGTAACGAACAGGCCGGTATAGGTGTCGGCAGTGTTCGCCCAAATCTCCGGGAAGTTTCCCAGCGCGTCGCTCTCGATCGGCTGCGCCAGAGGCGTCGTCAGGCCGGCGTCTGCATAGACGGTCTTCGGCGTGCCCGGCGCGTTGTTCACGAAGTACCAGAGCTTAGCGGCAATCCGCTCGCCGTTCTGGCCCAAAGCCGGGGTCGAGCCTGGGAAAATGAGAAGGCCAGCGGCCATAGGGACCTCGCGGAAAGGCCCGCGCATGGCGGGCTGTGGTGACGGCTAGGCCTGTCGAAGGAGTTGTGGGATAGTCCGCAGCTTGCACCGCCCAGGAGGGGAACCCTATGCGTGCGTTGATCCTTGGAATTTCGATCGCCATGACCGCTTCGGTCGCTCTGGCGCAGTATCAGACCTTCAAGCCCTATCAGCCCCAGCAGCCGTCCACGACGAGCACCTATGACTGGCGCAGCGGTAACAACTACACGACGACGACGGCGCCCGATGGAACAGCCACCGTTCGGGGCAACAACTATCAGAACGGCACTCAATGGCGGACTACGATCCAGCCCGACGGTCAACAACGCGGGACCGACGCTGACGGCAACCAGTGGCGCTATAACCCCCAGACCAAGACCTACATGAACTACGGGACCGGACAGGTCTGCACAGGCTCGGGCTACGGGCGGATCTGCAACTAGATGCTTTCCGCACTTACCGCAGCTCTGCTCTTGTCGACCATCCCCCAAGATGCCGAGCTTGCGCGCAAGCCCCCCAGTGCTAGCGACATGTACGTCAGTTGTTATCTTTTCGTCCGCAATGACGGCAAGAATAACAATTCGATTTACCCTGAAACCTGTGAAGCAATGAGTATAGTCGCCGTCGACGCCAATACCGTAAAGAAGAATGGAGATCAATTCCGGTTTTGCTTGCCCCTTTCATCCGAACTCAGGGCCAGCACGGCCATGGCAATGGCAAACGCTTACATATCATACTTCGAGCGGAACGCCGGTGCCCTTACGCCTAGGCAGATGGAGCTTGGAGTTGCGGCCTACGTTGTAGCTATGTCGGAGAAGTGGCCTTGCGACGGAGCAGGCGATGAATGATGCACCTCGCATCGTCGATGCCGAGTTCGAGGTTCTTCACGGCCCCGATCGCTCGACGGGCAAGCTTGAGGCCTGGCAGGTTGAGCCTGGGAAGCCGATCCCGCCGTATCCGAGCCTGAAGGCGCGACTGTTTCACTACTGGTGGTTACTCGCCAGGGCTGCGGGTGCTGATGAAGAGATTTTCGAGTCGCCTTGGTATGCACAGTTAGTGTGGGCGATTTTCACCGCCGCGTGGATGTCAGCCCTCCTAGCGCTAGCGTTCTGGGCAAAGACTACAGCTTTCGGCACCCGCCACGGTTAGTTCTGCGCTGCGAGGCCCGCCGCTCCTCGCGCTAGCGCATTCGCAGTCGTCGCCGTAGAGCGACCAACAGCGGGCGACCTCGGCCGAGCAGCAGCCGCCTTCAGAACCGCGTCCAGCTCGCTCGGCGAGAGTTGCAGAAGACGCCCGACTTCATCGCGGGTAGCTTGGTCGATCGGTACTTGGGCGCCGCGATATGCGCCAACCAACGGCGACGTCATGGCTTGGATAGCCGCACGAATTGGACGCCCTTCGGCCAGAGTGCGAGCGGCCCCCTTGAGGCTGCCCATCGCCGCCTTCTGCTCCGCATCTGCCGCCGAGAGCTCCATCGTCGCGGAACCGGCGCCAGGCATCATGCGCGAGCCGGTCTTAGCTATCTCTGCCTCTTGGGCGAACCGATTTGCGAGGAGGCGGGCCTTGGCGGGGCCAACCATCGTGGCCAACTTCTGCATCGTTGCCGGCGTCCGCAGGGCCTTCAGGTTCAGGCGACCATTGGCGGCCTTCTCCAGCGTATCGTTCACGAAGCCGGCCAAGTGAGCCTGCTTTTCCGCATCCGAGAGGCTAGCGTAGCGCTCGCGGAACATGGGAACAGGAACAGACGGGTTCATGAGCTTCTTGGCATTCTTGAAGGCCGTGTCGGCTTTGAGATAGTCCGAAGACCTATCTAGGGCTTCCGAATAGCCAGGAATGGCCTGCTTCAGCTCAGTGGTGAGGTCTCGCGTTGCCACGCCGATACCATAGTTCCCCTGGGACTGAGCATCGGGCAGCGGCTTATTGGAAATGGGATGCCGCTCGACCTGGCGACCAATCGCCTTGCGCACCGCGTCCCACGTCTCCGCCGTCGCGCCTCGGACCTCCACAACATCCGGCAAACCGCCCTCGGTCATTCCCTTTACCACAAAACCCGCCGCCTGTGGATCTTGTCCAGTGTTGAGCATATCGGCGGCCACGGTCGATAGCGCCTTTTTGATCACCGGACGGCGCGATAGCTGGGCTAGCCCTTCAGTCTGGAGCGGGCCTGGCGCCGCATCAAAAGCGGCGCGGAACAGCGGAGCGGCTTCTTGTTGACCCACCTTCACAATATGTTCGATGTCACCCAAAGCCGCATCGGGAGAGAGGCCCGTCACCTCGGATAGATCGTTCAGCAGGCGCTCACCCGCCGCCTCCTTGCGCGCGGTCAGAAGGGCTTCAAGATTGTCGCCGGTAGCGCCAGAACGTCGCGCCGTCGCGGCGAGCTGCGATATGCCAGTACGACCAAGGGCCTCGGCAGCGGTGATCGGCTTGCCCACCGATTCAACCTCATTGCCCGAGAGCGCCCGCTTTGATCGGCTGACGATGTTACCGACGTACTCCTGGCCCTTCTCGGCGCCCTTGGCGACTTGCTTGGCAGTCGGTTCAGGCAGGTCGCGACCAAGGCCGGTCACAACGCGGTCACCAGCCTCGCGCGCCGCAGACCATGCGCGCTTGGCGACTGCCATCCCACCCTTGGCGAGGACCGGCGCAGCGCCACCTACTACGCCACCCACAAGAGCGCCCTGCGCGGCTCCGGGAACGCGCTTGCCCTCGTCTGCCGATCCGGATCCAGTTATCGCGCCGGCTGCAGCTCCCACCTGAGCAGCCCGCAATGCCGCGCCACCTAGAGTTTTAGCACCTTCCACATACTTGCCGCCGGGTACCCATGCCCCGCCCGCCAGTTGCTGAACGGCGTTCGTCACCGGCTTCCGCGCGGCAAAGTCCTTCTCCTGCTCTAGGGAGGCCTGACGAGCGGCGTCGTAGGCATCCTTAGCGGTGTAGCCGGCTGGCTTGCCGGTGATCGGGGCGAGCGCGTTCCGAGCCATGGTCGCAGCGGCGGCGACACCGCCCTGGATCTCGTCACCCCAGCCGAACAGCGCTCCCCTGCCCTGCGCAAGCTGGCCCTCCGCGAACCCACCGAGCACGGGAATGTCGCGGATGCGGCGGTAGTTCTCACGCTGTTCAGCGAGGGCCTTTGCCTTGCCGCTGGACGGTTGGCCAGCAAGGTGAAGGACGATCTCGGCTGCACCATAGCCGGCGGAACGAGCAGCGGCGACCTTGGGGCCGATAGCGGCGTCTCGTCCAAGGAAATCCGCAATCTCCTGGTCACTGTATCCGGCCTGTTTGGCCTTGGCGATCTTAGCGCCGACGTCCGACGACGCGGCCTTGGGGGCAGCAACGACGCCCTGCGCGATCATGCCTGAAACGCCGTACGGCGCGACTTTGTCGGCCATTGATCAGTTCCCGAAAATGCTGTCGAGCGAAGGGCGGTTGGAGGACGTCTTGGCCTGGCCACCGGTGCGCTTGACCGGCTCTCCAAGGTTCTTGGCCGGGCGCACAACCGGATTGCCCGCGTCGCCATTGTCGTTACGGCGGAGGTTTCCTTGCGGGTCGATGTAGTGGGCGCCGAAAGGGATCGTCGAGCGAGGCTGACCGCCACTCAGGTCAAACGGCTTTCGGATGGACCCTTGGGTGAACTGGCGCGTGTCGAGGGGGTCGACACCTTGGGCCGAGCGGCGCGCGTTGATGGTCTGTCCGCGAAGCCGAACGGCCTGGTCATCGATCGCCTGGATCTCAGCGAGGCGCTGCTTCACGAACTCTTGGTCGCCGGTGTTGGCGATCAGTTCGTTCCAGGCGCGCTGAGCGTCGCCTTCCGTCTGGACGCCCTTATTCAGGCGCAGGCTGTCGTTGCGCATCTTCTCAAGGCCGGCTTTGAACGACCCATAGTTCCGGCTTTCGTCAGTGCTGGCTCCGACGGCGTTGCGCACGGTATTCACCGCGTTCGCGACAGGGCTGAGCCTCAGCTTTCCGCCATCGATCTTCTCGTGATAGCCGGCCAGCTGCTCGCTCAGCGCATTGGCGCTCTGCATGGCTTCGATATCGCCCGTCTCAGCCGTCTGATCGCCTTGGCGAAGGGCTTTCTGCGGCGCGCCGTTGCTTCCCAGGACGGTGATTTTCTTTCCGTCCCACCATCCGCGCTCACCGTTCGGGCCGCGGACTTCGTAGCCTTGCTGCGCCATGATCAGCCTCCAGCCTTCGACCAGCCTTGCGGCGGCGCGGGGATCGATGAAATGGCCCTGCCTGCGCTTTTCTTCGCAGGCCGTGACACGACAGCATCCCGACGAATGCCGGCCTCTCGCGCGATCACTTCGGGATCTCGGGGGCCGCCCCGGACATAGGTCATGTTGCCGTCTTCGTCGTAGGCGTAGCCGCTCGCGGCGCGGGGCGTGCCCTTATAGATTTCCTTCGCCTCGCCAGTGGCCTCGTTGATGCCAATGATGGCGCCGGTGTTGGGGTCGCGCTGGTACTTGTAGGTGGTCGCGCCGGCCAGGCGGCTAAGAGTGTTGGCGGGATCGGCGACCAGGGCGGTTCGGATTTGCGCAATCTGCTCCGGGTTGCTGCCATAGGTCGCCGCGCGCTGGTCGTAAGCGGCGATCGCTGCGTCAGGCCCTTGGTCCTTCAGGATACCTTGGAGATAGGCCGCCTCGGTCGCGATCTTCTTCGTCTGCGCGTCGTGGGCTTCGTCAACTGTGCCGACCGCTGCGACGTCGCCGATGTCGGCATACGCGGACTTGGCGGCCTGATAGTCGCCCTTGGCGAAGGCCTGGGCGCCGGAGACCTTGGCGGCGCGGTCGGTGGCGTCGCGCTGGGTGCGCTCCAGGACCGAGGCCTCATCCGGTGCAAGGCGTCGCAGCGTGGCCATGTCGCCGTTCGCGCGGGCGAGGCGCAGGGCCTCCTCGTCGCGGCGCTCCTGGCCCGCCTTCTGATAGCGAACGGCATCACCGAGGAAATTCGGCGTCGTCAACATCCCGAAGTCGATCTGTCCAGCCATGTCGATCTCCTAGACGCTGGGGCCGTAGGCGCCCGTGCGGGCGGCGGCGGGGGCCTTCAGGCCGTTGTAGTAGCTCAAGGCATTGACGCCGGTGCTCAGCAGGCCGTTGAGGTTGCTGGCGCTGGACAGCGCGGCGTTGCCTTGGTTGGCGGCGTTCGAGAACAGCGCGTTCGAAGTCGTGTTCACCCCGTTCTGGACGGCGGTGTTGGTTTGCGCCGCCGCGCCCTGGCCGATGTTGGCGAGGTTGAAGAGGTTGTTGGTGCCAACGTCGTATCGACCGGTCTCATAGGTGCGATTGTTCAGCGCCAGATCGGTGCCGTAGGCGCGGTCGGTGTTGAAATTCTGATCGGCGCGGCCCTGGCCGTACTGGTAATCGGACCTTGCCATGGTCGCGGCGTTCTGCTTGTTGCCGGAGTTCAACTGGTCGTAGTTGAGCTTGTTGCCGCTGTTGAGCTGCGCATAGTTCAGCGCGTTGCCGCTGTTCAACTGGTCGTAGGCTTGACGCTGTTGAGCGTTCAGTTGGTCGTAGTTCAGCGCGTTCGACGACTTCAGACCGGTGTCGTAGTTGAAGTTCGAGTCCGACCGATTGCGGTCCGTATTGTACTGGCCGGTCGTGAAGTCACGATAGTCGCCGTAGTACTTGACGGTGTTGTCCTGGCCGATCTCCTGGAGGCGCTTCAAAGCCGCTCCGGATTGCAGGCCGCCAGTCGCCGCCAGCGCCGAAGCAGCGGCTCCGGACTGCCTGTTGATGTCGTAGAGGGCCGCCTGGTATTCGGGCGAGCTCTTGAAGGCCTCCAGCGACACGTCAAGCTTGGGATTGTAGTCCGGGCGGGTGTAGTCGCCAGCCGCGTATGAAGTCGCGGCATAGGTCGGGGCCTTGTACTCCTGGCCGGTGTAGGTGTCCGGCGTGTAGGCGGCTGGAGCGGCTTGATCGGCCGGACGCGTGTAGGTTCCGACCTTCGCCGCGTCCGAAAGCTGAACGTCGGTCTTGGGCGCCGCCGATGCGGCCTCTTCGGCGGTATAGGCCGGCACGCTGTAGCCGGCGGCTTGGCCATAGCGGCTGAAGTGGTCGGCGGCGCGCTCGGCTTCGGTCGCGCCATTGAAGCCGCCGTTCGGATCTTTTACCGCCGCCGCGACGTCTGGATGCGCGGCGAGATAGGCAGTCCAGTTCTGGTCGCCCGCCTTGGGGCCGGCGGGAGCATTGACACCGAGGCGGTCACCGAGTTGGCCGAGGGCAGCATCACCCTGAGCACGCGCTACGGCGGTATTGGCCTGTTGCGTCGCCAGGGCCTCGCGATTGGCTTGAAGCGTCGCGTCGGTCGCGCTCTGTGAGGCTTTGGCCGCCTTGCTTGACGCGTACGCGCTCGCGCCCGCGCCAACAACGGCTGAACCCAGAATTGCACCGCCTACTGGCATTTCACAACCTCCAGCACGTCTCCGCGCAAGCCAATCACAGCGTTCCCGATGTCCATCTGGTCCGCGCCTATGGGGGTGATCAGGCCGTAGCCCGCGATCAACGCCCACTTATTGTAAGTCCAGGCCGCCTTCAGCGCCTTGCCGGCCTTGAACATCAAAGCCGTCGCACCCGCCGCCCGGTCGTGCGCCTCGTCCTCGGGATGGTTCTCATGCCCAAGCGCTGCTTCGATCAGCTCATGGAAAGCCTCGCCCTCGCGCCGACAAACGTCCGAGCGCTGAACCCAGCGATCGAGCGTCAGGCCGTAGACCGTGAAGTCAGTCCCGTCCGTCCAGCCGCCGCGCCGCGTGAATAGTTTGTCAAAACCGCACGCTCTGACGAGGCCAAGAGCCGACAGGTTCGGGGCGGGAACGCGGGTCACGACCTCCAGGCACTCGGTCTGGGTGAACATGTAGGCCAGACTTGCCCTTGCGGCAGCGACAGCAGTTTTCGCGCCAGGCAAGAACATGCTGTGCACCTCGTAGACGTGCCCGCCAAGGTGCACGTAGACGAACCCCCCTTCCGGAGCGACAAGGGCAATGTTGCTCTCGTCTCGCAGAAGTTCCGAGAGGTCTATGATCCCATGGCCACCGAGCGCGGAGCGAACATCGGGGTGATTGGCGACGTCATTGAGAAAGTCTGCGCTGCTCGTGCGTTCGATCATGGCGTTGGCGGCGTTGGCGCCGGCCCTGGATAGTCCGGAAGTGGCGGATCGGGCGGCGGGAGGGTCGTGCTGGTCGCTGTAGCGAGAACCGCGACGCAGATTTGCAGGTAGGCGGTGCGCGAGGTGGTGGCGTTGACGAAGTCCGTCATCCACTCAGCGAACGCGTTCAGGTAGTCGATCTGATCGCTCTGGCTGGTCTGTAGCGCCGCAATGTCGGCAATGGCCGCCTGCAGCATGGTTAGCAGGTCATCCTGAGCACCCTCCTGGGTCTCGATGGCCTTGCCCAGGTTCTGCCAGAAGATTTGGAAGCCAGGCGTCGGCGTGCCGTCACGCTGGACGATGGCGCGCGATAGCTCCAAGGCGGGGAATTTGAAGGTTGCCGCCATCAGGTGAGCTTCTCGTTGTAGCCGGCGGTGTGCACCGTGAACGGTACAGGGTCAGACATTCGCCAACACCAGATGCGAGTGCCAAAGCGCATCTTCGTCGGGTTTTTGAAGGTGGGCTTGCGGTTGTACTGACCTTGGCGACCAAGCGAGGCGTACTGCCATTCCGACCAGGTCTTGCCCTCGTTGTCGCTGTATCGCATCGCCAGCTTTGGATCGTCGCTGGGATAGGCCAAGCCTGCGCCGCCAACCGAGCACTCGGTGAAGACGTTTGAAAACCGTAGGGTGGTGCGCGATCGGGTCAGCCCGAAGAACTCGCGCACCAGCGGCGTGCCGTCATCTGTCAGGGCCGTGGGCGTGATCTGGCGGATTTTGCTGTCGAAGGATCCGCCGGTGATCCACTTGCCCTTGGCCAGTTTGGCCCCGCAGCCGGCCATGAACAGGCTCTTGCCGTTCGTGCCGAAGTCCGACCACTGACCCGTCGTGAAATCGTATGCCAGCGTCCCCTCACCCGGCACATCGAGCACATAATAGACGTGCTGCTCCAGGGTAAAGGACCAGCCATTGAGCGTGGTGGCTGGGTCGTTGTCGTTAGCAATCAATCGGCCGCGCGCTATCGCTTCGGCTATGTCCGGCTGGCTGATCGGCGTCGGAATGCCGCCCGACCGATAGATGATCCCGTCATCTCCTACCCAGGCCAAACCCGCGTCTGTCGTGGCCAGGCTGAAGACGCTAGCGAGGCCAGCCGGAGAATGGCGCCCCACCACGCGCTGCGCCGGAAGGTCGGGGTCACCGGTCGGCGTCCACCACTCAATTGAGGAGCGACCGAGGATCATCAGTTGGTCGTCATCGACGCCAAGGCCCTGGATGGCGTCCGGAGAGGACTCGGCCGTGAAATAGTTCAGCGGGTCAATCGTCGTTTCGCCAGGATTGGTAAAGTATACCCGGCCGGTGCTCTTGATCGAAACCCAGAACCGGCCGGCAAGGTACACGACATCCGACGCTTGCGAGGTGTCAGGTAGTGCCACAACGTCCAGGGGGCCGCTTCCAGGCTTGCAGTAGAGCGTACCGCTGCGGACGATCATCGTGTTTGCGCCGTCGGTGGCCATGCGGACGCGGCTTGATCCAGAAATCCCGCCACTGCCGACCGAGACCGCGCCGCTTGACGAGACCGCGAAATAGAACTCACCCGAGACACCGAAAACGTCGTCGTTGGCATTCTCGCGGCGGATGAGACCGGCGATGAAGCCACCGCCCGCATTGCCCAGGTAGCTAAGGCCTGGCCGGCTGATCATTGACACCTGATCGTCAACGTTCGTCGGGTCAGCCTCGAAGATCATGTTCAGCGGCCGGGCCGGAATGTTCTCCGACCTGACATATCGCCCCTTGGCAAGCGCTATCGCGGCCAAGGATTGAGCCCCTGCGGAAAGGCCTGATAGCCACGGCGCGTAAGCACCGGATCGACGTAGACGTTGCGGACCTGACGGTGACGGGCTCGCAGAGCGCCTTGAGCGCGCTGAAAGGCGACGGTCGTCTCACCCTGGACCGATGCGCCATCCGTCGGCGCAAGGCGCATCGCCAGCATGACAGTGAAGGCGTCTTCGCAGTCCCGAGCGAGCGGGAATTCGTCGTTGCTGGACAGCTCGGTGACGCGGCGCCAGTCGGCCAGGTCAGCACGGTACATCCAAGTGCGATTGAATCCGGCGGTGTTAGCGGTAAGGTCCGCCACCGCCCCCTCAACCTTACGACCGTTGCGGCTGATCGTGACCGGCGAGGCCGCGAACATGCCGTTGACATCCACGACCGAAAAGCGGCTGCCGTTCTCTGGCGCCACCGGAAACGAGAGGTTTATGCCGCCCGTCGAAGCCAGGAGGCGCAGGTTGTTGGGCATGCAGGCCGCGTCGATCTCGGGGTAGAGCGCAAGATCGACGTCTCGCAGCTTCTCGCCGACCCCAAGGCCCGCCAAGTCGTCCATCAGGGCGTTGAACCGGCGCATGCCGTTGCGCTCGTCAGCAGCGCTCATCGCTTCGTTGGCATAGGAGCCAATCTCGCGGTAGGCGTCGGTCAGGATGTCGCGACAAGTCGACATGCGGTCACCTCCCGGAGAAAGGGGCGCGTCCGGCGCCGTGAGATCTGATCAAGGGCCGGACGCTGGGCCGAGGTGGGGATCAGGCCTCGGTCGTTTCGGTCTTCGGTTTGCGGCCACGAGAGCCGCCCTTCTTGCCGTCGCCATCGTGGTCGAGCGGGTCTTGATCGTGGCCGGCGTAGCCAGCCTCCAGGGCGGTCAGCTCCTCGTCTTCGCCAGCGACGATGATGTGCTGTTCGCCCTTGAAGAGCATTTTCGGGTACTCTTCGAAGGCCTTGGGCGGCGAGACGGCATCTGCGGAACTGGCGGGCGTCCCCTCGGGAAGCTTGCCTGCCCCGACGAACTTGAAACCTTCGGCGACGGCGGCGGCATCTTGCTCAGCAGTTTCGACGATGCGCTCCACGCCTTCACGCACGAGCATCTTCGGGTATTCGATGAACTCCATGGGGAGTCCTTTCGTGCTTGGGGGATGGGGGTGGGCGACCCGAAGGCCGCCCAGGTCGATCACGCGCCGCTGAAGCGGGTGCCCAGGCGGCGATCGATGTTCTTGACGCCGTAGATCACGTCGAAACGGTGATTGTGGGTGTCGCTGGCGCCGTCCGAATAGCGCCAGTAGCGGATGGTCAGGCCGGTATCCGGGTCGGTCGCGTAAGACGCCTCGCCGGTGTAGGGCATGATCATCTTGGCGCTGACCAGCTTCAGGGCAGTCGCGTGGAACGCCGTGTTCTGGGCGTACGACGTGCTCGCCGTGCCGCGCCAGGTGATGGTCGCACCGTTGGCGGGGGCGGCCGAGACGTTTTGGTAGGCGCCGCTCGTGATGATCGGATTGGCGATCGTCAGGGTGGCGTTGCCCGAACCGTCGGCGGTGACGTCGGCCAGGTTCACGAACTGCGCCAGGTAGGGCAGCGTGTCCTTGGTGCGCGGGTTGCAGGCGAAGACGCCAGCGATGGTGAAGATTTCGCCGCGCTTGACCGTGCCGGCGTTACCCAGGCCCGCGACGATCAGGGTTTGCTGGTAGCCCGAGCGCACCGACAGGAACGTGACGTTCTGCGAGGCGCCGTTGACCGTGCCGGTGGCGTTGCGCGTGCCGGTGGTCAGTGTGCGGACCGTCTGGCTCATGTAAGGCTCGGTGTTCCCGATGATCGGGATCTTGGCCTTCTTGAGGGCGCTCGTGGCGATGTCGTTGTCGGACATGGCCGCGTTGGCCAGCAGCGAGCCGGCGACGCCATAGCCGTCACCCGGGGTCATGACCGCATAGCGATCGGTGGCCGGGATGGCCAGCTCGTCCAGGCGCTGCGGAGCGGCGAAGAACTGCGTCGGGCTCGACAGGGTGTTGCCCGGCGTGCCGACCCAGTTGGGGAACTCCAGCGTCTGGTCCATCAGGTCGAGGTCGATCTGAGTGGCGAGCTGGCCCATCGCCGAGTTCAGGACCCGCGACTTCAGCAGCTTGTTGACGTTCAGCGTCTCCTCGACCGAGGTGAACTGCACGTCCACGCCCTTCTGCTTGTCGAGGTTCACGGCGATTTCGCCTTCGATCACGTCTTGCGGCGAAGCGGTGCGACCATCGCGGACGATGAACTCCGGCGGACGCTTGACGTAGACCGTCAGGCCCGTTCCGGAGCCCGGATCGAACGTCTTGTCGACGCCCTCGTTGTCGACCAGCTTGGCGAGAACGAGGTTGTTCTTGAGGAACTTAAGGCCCGCGTTGGCGAAGACCTTGGGGGAGAGAAAGCCATTGGCCATGTGAGATGGTCCTTGCTTGCCGGCGCACCGGCGCTGTCAGGGAAGGACCGCGAAGCCGCTAGTAGGCCTTTTCGAACGCCGAAAAGTCGTCGGTGTCGGGCGAGACCTTGAACTGGCCGCCGGATCCACGGACTTGCGGCGCCGGAGAAGGCGCATCGGTCGCGATCTTGGGTTTCGGTGGGGGCGTGGTCTCGGCTTGAGCCGGTGCGGCGGTCGTGGCGGCCAGACGGCCCTCGACCTTGGCGATCTCGTAGACCTGAAGGTGCAGCGGCAAGGCTGACAGGCGTTCGAGTTCGTTCTTGTTGGCGCCGTAGTAGTCCGCGAGCTGCGGTCCGACTTCGGACACCATGATGATGTCGTTCAGGCCGGTGGGCACTTCCGGTAGGGCGCAGAAGGCGGTGAAGCCGTCAGGATCGCCGTCGGGGAACGCCTCGGCCTTGCGTTGAGAGAAGGCCTCGCGGGACTTGGCGAGGGCTTGGTCGGCTTGTTCGCGCTGGCGCTCCGCGTCGAATTCGCGGCGCATCTCCTGCCGGACTTCGAAGCGGGCGTGGTCGCGGATGTAGGCGGCGTCTTCGTCACCGAATTCGTAGTCGTTCGGGTCGGGCGCGCCGTCGGTCTGGGCCTGGCGCTGATCGGTCGGAGGGGCCTTGCCGGCAAGAGCCTCTTCCAGCCGCTTCTGGATGGCTTGCTCGCGGCGTTCGGCCTCAGCGGCCTTCCAGGTGAGCTCGTCGATGCGCTGCTGCGCCGTCTTCTTCGGCTTGGCGGCGGCTTCCGGTTCGGGTTGGGGTTCATCGCCTTCAGCAGGATCCGAAGGCTTGTCCCCGTCTCCCTCTGCCGACGGAGCGGGCTCCGGTTCGGCATCGGCGGCTTTGGGCTCCTCGGCCGGAACTTCGGTCGCAGGGTTGTCGATCGAGGCTTCGAACGCGGCGAAGTCGTCAGAGGCGGACAGGTCCGCTCCGTTGGTCGTGTCGGTCATGGTGGGGTTTGCGCCTTACGGCGGGTTCAGGGCTTAGGCCGCCTGGAAGCCTTGGCCGGGGGCGAGTTGTTCAGGGCTGGCCGGTCCCTGCTCGAAAGTCGGCGCAGGCTGGGTCGCCAGCGATGACATGGGCGCGCTCATCGGCGGCGCCGGAGCGAATTGGTCCTGCGGCGGCGCACCGGGCATTTCCAGCGGAGCCGAGAGCGGAGCGTGCTCGTGCGGGTTGACGCCGGTCATCGAAGCCTGGGCGATGGCGACAGCAGCATCGGCCTCGGCCTTGTCGGCGTCAGCCTCCGCTTTGCGCGCCTTGGCGTTCTGTTCGCGCAGGTCAAGCTGCGCCTTCTGGAGCGCCATGTTCTGCGCCTGCTCTTGGGCGGGGTTCGGCGGAGGCGGCTGTTGCGGCTGGTTTGGATCCGCAGTGAGCTGAGGCGGCAGGCTCTTGTGAAGGCGCTCAGCGATCTCGTTGCCCAGCGGAATGTCGTGCGACTTGATGATGAGGTCCGGCGCGACCTGGCCAAGGATCGGCATGGACTGCGCCAGGCTGGTCAGGGTCTCAGCGGCTTCGACGCGCTGAGTGGTGTACGAAGGACCGGTGTCAATCACCACGTCGTATTTGCTGTCACCAAACTTGATCGACTGCGGATCGTTCGGGTCGTTCAGGTTGACGGCCTTGGCCACCTCATCCTTACCCAGGATCGTAATGATCCGCTTGGTGTCATAGGTGATCGGCAGAAGCTGGTTGATGACGTCGCCACCTGCCCTGATGGAAGCACGGAGGTTATCGCCATAGACGTAGGTCGCAACGTCGCCTTCGCGTTGGCGGGCCAGGATCGCCTTGCCGCTAGTCTCGTTCGAGCGGATGCCCAGACTGGCGTCATGTATGCCCGTGACGTCCTTCATGTCCTGTGAAGCCATGGCGGCTTCGTTCAGGACGGCGGCGGAGATCGGCGGCGGGTTGACGCGCTCGGGCCTATTGTTGGCGTCGTACGGAAGGACGGTGTCGCCGTTCTCCGCTGCGTCGCGGAAGTCGTCGTTGGGCGAGGCGGCGGTCTGCGGCATAAGCCACTGCGCCTTCGGGGCCAGGGCGAGGGATTCTGCCGAGACCGAACGCCAGTAGTTCTTGAGGCGCGCCGGGTCCTTGGCGAAGCGCACGAGACCCCAGCGTACACGGCGATCACCGACCCACAATTCGTTGGCCGTCACCTTGATCACCGGAACGCGGTCGATGGGCCACTCGACCGGTTCGGCCAGGATGCTGTGACCGTTGGTCAGGTAGATGCAGCAGGACTTTCGCACCGTCTCGCGCTTGCGAAGAACCGTTGCGCCCTCCGGTACTTTGTCCGCGTCAACGACCGAGCCGTCCTCCAGAAGGGCGATCTCGACCTTGGTCTCCTTCATCATGCACAGGCGGGTGACGCGGACGGTGTCCGTCGTGCACCAATCGGCCTGCGCCATGTCGGAGGTCAGGTCGGACGGAACCTTGTCCGGATAGGCCTTGTCGAAGGCCTTGCGGGTCATGACGTCGCTGACCCAGACATGCCCAGCGTCGCGGCCGGTCTTCTCCACGCTCATGCGATCCCAGACCACGCTGAGCGGGTTCGGGATGCTCTTGAGGCGGATGACGCGGTTAAAGCTGCGTGGGTCGGCGAAATCGATGTCGACCTCAAACGCTCCGACGCCGCCGATGGCCTGGGTTTCGCCTGCGCCGACGTAAATGCCTTGAGCATCGCACTCGCGCTCGATCTGGCGGACCAGGCCCTCGCGGATATCGGCCTCTGCCTTGTCGTTCTCTTCGGCCGGCGAGATCTTGATAGCCGGGCGGTTGATACGGATGTCGCCCGTGACCTGCGCCACCTTCTGCGGGAGGTCGTTGATCGTCAGGCAGGGCTTGCCCTTGCGAGCGGCCAGGTCGGCGTCGGTCCAGTGTTTGCCGACGTGAAATTCCATGTCTTCAAGTGTCGCGTCGCGGTTCAGGCGATCGGCGTCAAGGTCAGCCTGAAATTCCTCACGCACCCACTGGCAGAAAGCGTCTTCGTCCTCGAAGCCATCCGGGATGGTATAGGCGTTGGCGTCTTCAGCCATGTCTATGCTCCCATCCAGGTTGATCCGCTGCGCTGCGGTCTTACGCGGCGCTCCAGGGCGCGCTTGGCAGTCATCCGACGCGCGAGCACGACCGCGTCGCCCCGGTCAGGGCTGCGGCGCAGGCGCTTTAGGATTTCCTCTTTGCTTTCGATCAGGATCCCGCGCGGCGTGGGCCTCCAACGAGGCGCGCAGAGATCGGCCTTCAGTTTTGGGTCGGGCGGAAGTGCGATCGGGTCGGGGTTTTCCGGGTCCAGATCTTCGCGAAGGCGCCACCAATCTCGGGCGCGGACATTGTAGAAGCCGAGCGTGTCATCCTTTGTCCGCTCGTCGGTACCCTCAGCGCCGTTGACGCCGATGGTTTGGATTTCCTGCCCGACCAGCCAGTCGTAAGGGCTTGAGCCCCAACCTACGATGTCGATGTGGACAGGCGCCTTGTCGCGACGCTTCATCAGAACCTGGCCGCCGACAGTTGGGCCGTCAGGCGACGCCGTACCAGGCATGACGGTGAGTTCGTCATACCAAGCGCCGTGGCGCGGGCTTATGATCGTCTCATCTCGCCCACCACGCGACACGTCCACACCAAGGCTATCCATCGGCCCCTTGGCATCCTTCGGGGTCCAGCGCGCTTGCGCTGCCTCGACCCAAGCCGTCGGGATGACCTGCCATCGGTCATCCTCGACGCCGGCCATGAAGTCGCCGCGGAGCATCTGTGAGCGAAGCGGCTCAGGCAGGCCCTGAAGCTGAGCGATGTAGCCAGTACCGGTCAGGAACGGATTGTCTGTCACTCGCGACGGAATGAAGGTCCGCGACAAGGGCTTGATGATCTCCTCGCGCCGATACCGCTTTCGATCAAATTCGTATCGGGGCTCACCATCGGCGATCACGAACTCGCGGCCGTCCTCGACCTCGACATCTGCTCCGGCGATGGTGGCAAACCAGCGCAACTCTCCTGGCTTGGCCGGGTTGGGATGCTGGGCGTTCAACCAAGGGCCGAAGAAGTCGATGACCCAGCGGCCGTCCGAAGTCGTGGGCGGATTGAACGTCAGTAGAGCCCTGCATCGCTGGCCAGGAGTCGTGGTCCGCAACCACCCCAGCAGGAACCTGACTTGGCTCTCCAAGAGGTTCGTCGCCTCATCGAACCCGATAAAATCGTGCGGCCTGCCTTGGTATTTCGCCTCATCGCCGGCATGCGGGAACGAGCCGAACTCGACCTGCTTTCCCGGGATGCGCCAGATCTTGTCCTGGCCGTTGTAGCCATGGCGCGAGCCGAGCAGCTCGGCGAGCCTGTCGATGATCCCGACAAGCTGAGTGGCTTCCCGACGGAAGATGATGCCGCGCTCGTGCTGCGTCAGCATCGTTCCGCACATCAAATCGGTTTTGCCGCCGCCCGCTGCGCCGCCGTAGCCAGTAATGTCCGCCTCTGAGAAGTAGGCGTCGGTTTGCGGTCCCGGCTGAGGGCGCCAGAGCGCCTTGTCTGTCGAAAGGAGCTTGCCGACCTCGGCACGCTCATCGTCGGTCATGTAGGGAAGTAGATCGGCGATATCAGTCGCCCGCATCAGCCCCATCTTCCGCTTTGCGCTTTCTGGCCTCAGCAACAGCAAGGATTGCCGCAAGTTTCGCGGCGACCAAGCTGTCGTTTGTCTCTATGGGCCGCCCGTCGATTCCGCCAATCTCGGCGACGACGCGCTCGCCGTACTTCTTGGGAGCCAACTTAGCGGTCTGCCACTTGATGGTGTCGATTTGAAGCCGAGCGACAGGAACGCTATCGACTGTCGCCCCATCCGCGATGGTCATGGCTCGATCAAACTGAAAGTCCGCCTGGGCCTCGCGCGCCTGCGCGTATTGCCGCCGGAAGTCCTCGTTCCATTCCTCATTACCGGCGAGCCATCGTCGAACCGTCGTCTCAGACGGAAGGAACCCGACATCGGTCTGGCGGTCGCCCTGGCAGATGGCGCGAAGGCTTTCACCCTTGGCAAGGCGGTTACAGAGTTCCTCTGCTATCTCCGGCGTGTAGTCTGATGGCCGCCCCACGTCTTAGCCCTCGCGGCTCGCGATTTCGGCCTTCAGCGCGGCGATAGCGGCCTTCAGCTCCTCGACGTTCTCGGCAAAGCCGGCTTGGCCCTTTCTGGCCTTGAGCTTACCTTCAAGGTCGGCGAGGCGAAGCTGAAGGGCCTGGGTCACGTAGTCGGACATGTCTCGGATCTCCTAGGCCTTTCCGCCATCCCAACGCTGGCCCTGGCCGTAGCTCCAGACACATGCGGGATTTTTGGCGGTCGGGATTTACTTCTTGGCCTTCATACGCTTGGCGCAGGCGGCCTTCATCTCGTCGGGCGCGCGGGTGTCGAGCCATGCCTGATAGAGCTGCTGGAAAATCGCTTGCACGGCGTAGGCTTCGAACTCAGGCGACGGCTTCTCTTCGCCGATCTCCTCGCGGACATGTTGCCAGACGTGCGTGGCCTCGTGAGCCAAGACACCAGCGATCTCGATGCGACTGTGAGCCTCCTCAAGATGGTCTCCGAGGGTGACGATGGCGCCTGCGCTGCCCTTGTGGCGATAGAAGCTCGCCCGGCCGGCGGTGTTCGGGTACGGCTCGCTCTGGCCAATGCGGCGCATTTCGCGGCGCCAGGCCTTCTTGCTAGGGCAGAAGCCGATGCTGACTGGCTGCCATCCACGCTCGATCCATACGATATGGTCGGCGTCGGACTTACCAGCCAAGGGCTTTTCCCATGACGTGCTTGGCCGTGGCGCAAACCAGGAAGAGTACCAGGAAGGCGCCGATGACGAGACCGGCGGCGAGCAGGCCTAAGATGGCGATCAAGCTCATGCCGGCCTCCTATGGGTTTCGCGCCTGCCGCCTCTTTGCTGAGGCCTCGGTCTACCGGGCATGGGGTGGCGTTGTTGCGGCGGCGCGAAGGTGAATTCCCGCCCCTCCCCGGCTCGTCGTGGGGGCTTCACAAGATGAGGGGATGAGGAAGGGCGGGAAATACGGGCGCCGGGGCGCATTTTCTGAGATATGAAAAGCGCGGACGGCCATCAGGCCTAACCGGCTTTCCGTCTGGGGGGCCTGCCCGTCTAGCGAGCTACCGTCTTATCGGGCCTAGGCCCTCAGCCCTCGTCCAGGACCACGCCGAAGCGAAGGCCATTGCCTATGTTGTGCCCTGGTTCGCGGCTTGGCGCAAGGGGTGGTGTTCAGCGCCCTCGCCCGCCCTCGGCGATACCGTCGCGTCTCATGTGCTCGGCGATAGGCCTGCCGTCAACACTGCAGGCGGCAATGACTCGGTCGTAGCTGGATGTCCGGCCGTTCTGGCCGCGCTCGACGATGCAGACGGCACGCCGGCCGACGAGGCGATCCATGACGCGCTTCGCCTCCCGACCGCCGGGTTCGTGCAGCTCCGGGGCGAACCAACGGGCCTCGCGGATCTCGACCCATTGCGCCCGGTCGCGGCCCAAGGCGACGCAAAGCGAATCCCCATCGCCAGCGTAGATCACCGGCCCAGCGATGACCTGGCCGGCGCGATAGCCGCTCACCGGGGCCTCGCACGGGTCGGCATGGGCGGCGCCAGCGGTGAGCGCCAGGCCGGCAGCGATGATCAGCGCGCGCATCAGACGGCCTCGGGCGTCATCTGGGTGAACTCGACCTCTTGCGGCGCGCCGCCCAGGTCGAACTGCAGCTTGGCCCGGTTCTTCTTGGTGACCAAGCCCAGCACCTCGGCAAAATAGCCGTACCATTTGCCCGCCACGACTAGGACGCGGTCGCCCTTCTGGGGACGATACTTCCCCTCCTTCGGAGTCGGGTCGTCGAACTCGCCGAAGCGCTGGCGCATCATGAGGTCACCGATCTTCATGTCAGGGAAGCGGAACGGATTGACCGTGCCAGCGCGATGAACGAAGCGCCCAAAGCCGTCTAGATCGCGGATCGGCTCATAGTGGTCGGCGATCGAGCAGCAGACGAACACGTATCCGGGGAAGATCGGCCGCTTGATCGTCACCTTGCCCGACCGCTTGCGGACGAAATGGGTCGAGACGGGACGATAGGTGTCCAGCTTCAGGCGTTTCAGCCCGGCGAGAAAGCTGGCCTCGCGGGTCGGCTTGGCCTTGATCGCGTACCAGCCCATGCCGAGCGCGGGGCGGGCCATCAGGCCATCGTCGCTCAACTTGTGGGTCAGGTCATCGACCTCAGTCTTCGTGATGTTGGTCATAGTGGATTCCCCGGGTGTCTTGAGGTCAGGCTTGGGCTTGGCGTTCGAGAAGGGAGCGAAGCTGCGGAGTGATGCCGCTCTCGTCGACACGTCCAGACACGTCAGGGCGAGGAGCCTGGACCGACTTGGACCGGGTTCGGCGCTCGTCGTCCTTGGCGAGATAATGCGCGAGCTGGGCGCGGACGCGGGCCTTATCCTCCGCCGTGGGCTCTACGCGGCCGGTTGAGGTCTGAAGCAGCGGGCGTATGGACGGGTCGATGTAGTTCGGATCCGAGTCCGCAGGGTGCGGCCGGCGCGGCGGCTTGTAGTCCATCGCCGCCTTGGCGCGCTCGTACGACCGAACGGCGCGGTTTGGCGTGGTCCTGGCCAGTTCCAGCAGTTTGCCTGGCTTGGGCAGAAATTCAGCATCCGGCCGACGAACCCATGCCGCCATCGCCGCCTCAACTGCACCCTCGGTCAGGTCGCCCAGCACGTCGGTATAGTCCGCCCAGAACTCCGCCCACTCGCCGTCCGAGCGCTCCGGCTGCGGGAACAGCGCGAACCGCCGTCCGATGACACGCTTGACGCCATGGTAGCCTGCCGGATCGGTCGCCCTGGCCTTCAGCGCCGGAAGCGCCCTTGCCGCCTCCGTCAGCAGCACCGGGTTTGCCGCGATCGCCGCGACAGCCTCATCCGATGAACCGCTCCCGTCGAGCAGGCTCGACAGTTGCGGCGACAGCGAGATTTCGCTGTTTGGCGGCGAACTTTGCTGAACTGGCGTCATGGCGTTCATGGGGTCGGCTCTGCTGAACGGGGTCGATGGGGCGGGTTCGGTTGGCGTGGTTTCGCTCGATGGCAGGCGTGAAGAATTTCCACGTGCTCACGGGGTCTGGACCCGCCCTTGCCCCATGGGCCTGGACAGCGGGGATCACGTCGAGGAACCAGGAATAGCCGAGCGACCTCCAGCGGGAGATCTCGCCGACCGTGAGGATCAGGCCTTGCTTCCGATCGGGGTCGATGTTGCGGTCAAGCGCCTTCAGGTCGCCGGCCAGCGCACTGGCGTCGCCCTTCGGCCAATCGTCGACCGAAACGTCGAGCGGCGCCCGCGCCTCTACTACAGCAACAACTTCTATCTGGTTTTGGTTCTGGTTCTGGTTCTGGTTATGTCGGCAATTGCCTTCATCTTCGGAAGCAATTGCTTGGGACTGCGCGTTGTTCTTATTGGACTTTTTGGATGCACCCTGTTTTCCCGCCTCCGAGCGCTTACCGGAAGTGCTTTCGTACTTGGCGATTTCCGCCGCCAGCCGCCCATGGGTCAGCTTGCCGCGTGACCGGGTGAAGAACGGCAGGATCACGCCCTTGATCGCATCCCATTCGGCAGGGGTGCAGCGGGCCAGGCGCGACAGGTTGGCGTCGGCCGCTGGGAGTGAGCCGCCAGCCCGCCACATGCCCATGAGCAGCAGCAGGTAAGCCCCGTGCTCCAGGGCGCCGAGGTGGTGTGTGTCGCCCAGGTAGTCGGCGACATAGAGCTTCATGTAGGGCGGAGCGCTCACGCAGCCTCCAGCTCGCCCATGCGGGCCTTGTGAGCGCGGATGGCATGCAGCACCGTCCAACTAGTGCGTCCGAAGAAACGGCCGATCGCCGACTTGTTGGCCCCCGGCTGCTGGGCCATGGAAGCCATGGCCTCCTGACGTGCGTGGACGATTTCTCGCCGCTGGGTGTCGGCCCGCAGCTCATCGAGCGTGAAGCCGTAGGCAGCGGACACTTGGTGAGCGATGTCTCGCATGGAGCGCTTTAGGGACACCTTCCCGCGCCAGAGCGACAGGTAGACGATCATGCCGCTTCTCCTGTCCCATTAGCGAAGAGAGGGAGCGCATCGGCGGACTCGGATCCAACCCTTCCCTTCTCCTGGGCGGCCAGCCGGCCCTCGCCCCGGTAGAAGGCGACCTTGCGCTCGATGTCGGCGACGTACGCCGCCTCGCGTTCGATCAGGATGGACTCGAAGCCCTCCAGCATTGCGGCGACGCCGGTTGAGCCCGAACCCGCAAACGGATCCAGCACGACACCGCCGGGCGGCGTCACCAGCCGGCAGAGGTAGCGCATCAGGTCGATCGGCTTGACTGTCGGGTGCTTGGAGCCCAGGCGGTCGTCTGCATCGGCCTTGGCGCTGTAGAAGAAGCGGGCTGCAGACCCGCTGTCGCCGCGCGCGGCGGACGCCAGCGGGGGCGCCATATCGCCAAGGCAGGTCTTCGTTGGCCGCGCGCGGCCGGTGGGGTTTAGATCGCCTTGTTGACCAGGAGCGTCCGGGAAGGCGTCAACCACCTCGTCGCTGCCGTCGTGGATTACGTTGGCAGGCCAGCGCCCGGCGACGTGCGCTTCAGAGCGCTCGTTAACCCGATTGATGCCAGCCGCGCGGTCCATGTGGAGCGGAGATCCGTGACGACTTCCACCGCCCGTCAGGCCTTGCGGCGCTTCGACCCTGCACGCGTCGATGTTGAGCGCGCCGGTTCCGTGCTCGAGCACGTTGGCCGCGACCGTACCGCCCAGCGGCTTGCGGGCTAGAACCCAAGGCTCGCAGGCGGGCTTGAGGGCGGTGCCCCAGCCTTCCCAAGCCGCCGAGGCCGCCGAGGCCGCCGAGGCCGCCGCCGTGATCTCAATCACGCGGCCGGCGTCAATAAGCGACTGGCCGACCGATGCTGTAGAGCCGCCGCGACCGCCCTCCGATAGCCTTGAGCCGGTCACCGGGCGGGCGTCACCATTCGCCTTGTCGATGCCCTTGCTGACGTCGTGGGACTTGGGAAAGCCCGAGCCGTACAGCCAGCTGATCATATCGCGGATCTCGAACCCGGCGTCCTCGATCGCCACGGCCAGGCGGTGATAGGTGCGCGTCGCACTGGCCGCGATCAGGTGGCCGCCCGGCTTGAGCACGCGCATCACCTCGACCCAGAACTCGGGATCAAAGGCGGTCTCGCCCGTGTCCCAGGTCTGGCCCATGAAGCCAGCAGACGCGCGCTTGTAGACGCCACTGGCCCCCTCGCTCTTGGCGGCCGAAGCGTTCTTGCCGCCGAAGCGCTTCACGATCGAAACCAGGGCGTACGGCGGATCCGTCACGACGCTGTCGATCGAGTTGTCGGCGAGGCCCTTCAGGACGTCGCGGCTGTCGCCGTGGTGGATGGTGACGGACTTCAAGCCGCAGCCCTCCCCTTGCCAAGGCCAGCCAAGCGTTCGGCGTGCTTCTTGGCGCCATACAGGACGGTGGAATGGTCGCGGCCGGCGAGGAATTGCCCAACCTTGGACGTCGAGAACTTCGCGTCTTGGGTCAGGACCCACATGAGGTGTTGGCGGGCGAGGGATATGCCTCGCACGCGCTTAATCCCCATGATGTCGCTCACGGTGACGCCGTAGAGGCCCGCGATTTCCTCAGCGAGTGCAGGCATGATGGGCGGCGGAACGAAGATCTCGCCGGGGACCGGAGCCTTAGTCCGCTTCTTAGCCTTGGCCTCCTCGGTCTCAGCATCGCGCTTTGCCTTCGTGGCCGCGTAGCCGCGCTCTAGGGCGATGTACGGTGCGAAGAGCGAAAGCGGCTTTCCGGCCATGACGGCGATGTGATGCCACGGCACACCCGCGCCGCGCTTCTGGTACATGAAGCTGCGAAGTTCGGGGCTCATGCGGCCTCCAGGGGCTCAATGGTCACCTGGACCATGGGTTGGGTGGGATAGACGGGCGCCGTGCAGGGCGAGGACCACGCGACGGTCATTCCGTCGTTCCAGCGGTCGTCGGCGATGACGCCGGTCTTCTTCAGAAGGTCGAGGACAACCTTGATCCTGCCGTCCAGGTCTACGCGGTTGCCCTTGTCGGGCCGGTCGAAGGACAGCGCGACGCGGAACCACTGCGGCGCTGCGCCCTTCGCTTGGCGAGGAACCATCAAGCCGGCCGCCTTCTGCCAGACCGCGTATTCCTTGGACGTGATCCGCCGAAAGCCGGTCTTGGTCTTGACCTGTGGATAGAGGTTGTTGACGCCGGGCGGAAACGGCAGGCTGAAGGTGATCATTGGCGCGGCCGTCCACAGACCAAGCCCGCGTCGCATTCGGCGCGAAGCTGGGCGATCTTGTCGGCCTTACGCTCCTCAAGCGTGAGGTTGTCGCGCTGGCGCTTTGCAGCGGCGGCTCGGCCCAGAACTTGAGCCGCCTCGTGCGGCGTCGGAGTCCGGCGACCAAAGAGAAGGCGAAGCTCCTCCCCGACCGCCGAAAGCCATGAACGCTGCTGTGCGCCGTCCACGCCGACGGCGGCCTTGGGAGTGGTGTGGACGGCGGCGGACATCTATGCGGCCTCCGCCTGGGTGGCCGGAATATCGGCTAGGCGAACAGCCATGACCCGACCGCCGGAGAAGACGTCCAGCGCGATAGCCGCCTCGATCGCCTGCTCTGCGGTGGCCCCATGGTAGAGCGCGCCGAGGGCAGGCCCCATGCCCGTGCCTTCGGCGAAGTAGGCACCCGCCGGAAAATGCGCGCCGTTGTGCTCGAACAGCTGAAGTCGTCCGTCCCGATGGATTAGGATGCCGCAGTCACCGCCGTGCTCATCGGCGCGTTCCGGAACCGGGCGCTCAGGCTCATCGCCACGAACCCAGGCCAGCCAAGTCTCACAGAAGGCGGCGCTACCGCAGGCGGTGCCGAGGCCCATCGGCCCGACGGCCACCTTTATTGCCTCTCCAGGCTGACGATGGTTGCCGCAGGTGGATTGAGTGTCCGCCGCCAGGACGCCGTCGCGGTATGCGATCGTGGTCATGACCTAGATCTCCCCGATGGCGCTGAGATAAAGGTCGAGGATGGCGTCAGCCTCTTGACGCTTGGCCGGATCGACCTTGCGAAGGCGGACCACGGCCTTCAGGATCTGGACGTTGAATCCGTTACCCTTGGCCTCCGCGTAGACCTCCTTCTTCTGTTCGCGGATTTCGGCCTCTTCGGCGGCCAGACGCTCGACGCGGTCGATGATGGACTTGATTTGCGCCTGGGCGGTTTGGCCGAGAACGTCGGCGTGCGGGGTAGTGTCGTCAGACATGAGAGAAAGCCCCTCTCCTTGTGCGTCGGTCTTGAAGGCCCCCGAGCGCTTGGGCCTGGCCGCTAGACGAAGTGTCGGACGGCGATGACGATGAGGATCCAGAGGCCGATGGCGGCGGCGATCGCGGCTATGCGGGACCAGCGGATGCGGCTCACGGCTGAAGCTCCTTGCTCAGGGGCCAAGCGGTGATGAGCGATGCGGTGTCGCCGACGACGGCAAACGCGAAGACAGCGCCCCTGTAGACCCGGAAAATCTCAGCGTTCTGGCCAGCCTTGGCGTCGAGGTGATCCGAAGCTCCTTGCCGACTTCACGGCTGGAGAGGCCGGCGCGGAGGGCGCGGGCGGCGGCGCGAACCACGGCGCGGCTCGGCAGGCCCAACCGCTGATGCACGCGCTTCTTGGCGTGGCGGGTGACGGTGACGGCTACCGGGGTCATGACGCAGCGGCCTTCGGGAACGGCACGATGGCGGCGCGGGCGCGGCCGATGACTTCGGCGGCTTCATCGAGTTCGCGAATGGCCTCGCGCTCAGCCTTCGGATCGGGGTTGTCGCTGGCGTGGAGCACCGCGCACACGGCCTCCCCAGCCTCCTTGACCAACTCGCCGACGATCTGGCGAAGCTGCTCACGATTGCCGACTGGCGCCTGCAGCACGTCGAGCTGATAGGCGTACGCGGCCTGGACGGGCGCATAGTCGCTCTTGGTCTTGGCGCGATAGGCAGCGTCTAGCGCCAGGGCCTGCGAAAGCTTCGGCTCACGCGGATCTTCCGGGTCCGACCAGTAGGCGATCGTACGGACGGTGAGGCCGACGATGGCGGCGGATTCTTCCCAGCCGACCGTCTTAGCAATCTCGGTGATCGCATCGGCGACCGACAGCGGTTCGCGGATTTTCGTCATCTAGGCGAGCCTGTTCATTTTGGGTTTTTGTTCGAACGCGACGCGGAAACTCAAAAGGGGGATTGTCCCCCCGTCGCGGCAGGCGGGCCGCGCGGTGTGGGCGGGATGGTGATGAGTGGTGGGGACTGGCTGAGGGTCATCGGATACGCGACCCAGGCGGCCGAGGATCAGCGACGCTCCGACGAGCTGGCCGCTCGCGCCCATGCGGGCCGCGTCATGGCTAGCCGGCTGATGGGAGCCGCCTTTGAAGTGGGTGCGCGCGACCCGGACGCGGCGGGAGGGACCAATCGGGCCGCGCGCAATTGCCGTCGTCAGAGGGAAGGCGACGCCGGCAAAGGTGTTGGAGGGTGAAGACGCGCGGGGTCCATTCCCAGCGGGTAAGGCCAAGCCCCCGCGCGCCGCGACGCAGCCAGCCGGGGGAGCGGCTTTCCGGTCGATCTGGTTGTGTGATTGCCCCCTGCCCATCGTCAGGCCCCGATCTCGGGACGCGAAGGTGCGGCGAAACGGCCATTTTCGACGGTGGGTTGTCGTTCACTATGAACGGCCACGTCAGGTGCGTTGTTTTCGGCAATGCTCGCGCCAATAAGCGGCGCCATGACCGAAGAACCCGAGAGAGACGAGATCGCGCTAGGCGTCGTGACGGCGCTGGCCGACTCCATCATCCGCGCACTGCCGAAATCGCGGCAGGCCGTCGCGGCGATGAACGTCAAAGGCCACGTCCTCGACATCGAGGCCCGCGAGAAGGCCAACACCGCCTCCGAAACCCATTCCGAAGTGAAGGACGTGCTCCAGGCCTTCTTCACGAAGCTGGCCGAAACCGCGAAGGCTTGACCGTATTGGTTGCGACTGGTCTGTTGCTCGCTCGCCTTCGGGTTGGGGGAAGCAATGCCGCGCGTCAGCGTATTCGACATCGTGCCTGTCAGGACCAAGGCCCCAGCGAACCCAAAACGAGTGAATTCGTTAACGCCGTCACGTCCGGAATTGGCGCAACCAGAGCCGCGAGTCTGGGACATGTCAGAACCCGCCGCGACCGTTCTAAAGTTCCCCTCCGACCGATCCGAAGCGCCCGCCGTGCGGCTGGCGCTGGCGTCGATCCTGGCCACCAACCGGCCAACGCAGCTCGACACCGCGCGTTGCGGCGTGAACATGCGGCGGGCCGTCGCCAGCTTGAAGGCGCTACGACCCCGCGAGGGAGCGCCCTCACCGATCATGGCGATCAAGGAGTTGGAACGGGCCTGCGAGGCTTGTGGGGGGTGCAGGGGCATCTAGCTTGCCTTCACCGCGCCACGTCGACGAACACGAGTTCGGACGCAGGAATTCCCGTGACGCCCTCGATGCGCTTGGCTACGTCGGGCGACGGCCTGGCCTTACGCTTTCGGATGCGCCAGATGTGCGGCTGGGTCACGCCGACCATTTCGGCCAGCTTCGCATCGGTGAGCTTGTGGTCGGTCATATGCTGGTCGAGCGTCATACTCGGAATATGTCACATGGACATATTTTGATGCAAGCGGAATATGTCAGCCGAGATATCGGGGCAGAACGTCGCCACGGGCACAATATGCCCATGGGACAATCTCACTTCATTCGCGAATGGCGGAAGCACCGCGGCCTGTCGCAGGTCCAGCTCGCCGAGCGTGTCCAGATCAACCAGGGCAACCTGTCTAGGATCGAGAAGGGCACCCGGAAGTACGATCAAGAATTCCTGGAGCGCGCCGCCGACGCGCTCGGTTGCGAACCGGCTGACCTTCTGAAGGTCGATCCGAAAGCCCAGGCCTCGGAAGAGATCTGGGACTTCTACGACAAGATGAGCAGCACACAGAAGGCTCAGGTCGTCGAGATCGCCAAGGCCCTACTCAAGGTCAGCTAGCGCCGCATAGCGGCTGGAAGGCGGGTGGAATGTCACGCAACGACTTCGCGGCCTCGATGGCATTCCCCATCGTCGCAACTGCGGTTTTCGCCACTGGTCCGCATTCTCCATGGCATTGGTTTTTCACCGCCCTGACCCTGGCGTTCTGGATTATTTGGTCTGTTGAGGGGCAGGCTGACCGCGTCATCAAGGCGCTGATCGCGCTCAGGTCTAAAGACTAGCCTCCCTGACGCTCTTGGAGGCCGCCACTCCCCTTATCCCCCTAGGAGGGGCGAATGAAGCGAGCCCTGATTCTCGGCCTGGTCTTGGCGGTAGCAATGACCGCACCTGCCAACGCCGGCGCCCGGAAGAAGCGCCTCCGTGGGTTCACGCCGCGCTCGCATCGGGTCGAGACGCCGAACAGCTGCGGCTGCGCCGGCCACAACTACTGTGTCGGTCCGCGAGGCGGCCACTACTGCGTCAGCGCCGGCGGCAAGAAACGCTATCTCTAGCCCCTCCCCTTACCCCTAGGAGGGGTGAGCCGCCCCTTACTTTACCTGGATGCTCAATGCCTGAAGACGACCCCCTCGCCCCTCGAACATCATTGGTGCCGCTAGAGCAAAAGCCGCTAGCCACCACGAGCGAACGGGCCGAGCCGCTGGTGGCCGACGTCGGTTTCATCGCCGGACGGCTGATGCGGGACTCTCTGAAGCCGCTGAAGGCCCTCGCCCGCAAGAACTGCCCGTACTGCGCCTCGATGATCCCGGCTGCGGCGAAGGTGTGCCGGCGCTGCTACCGGGACATCGCCTGACACCGAGGCCTAGCCGCCCATACTTTTACCTGGAGGCTGAAGGTCGGAAGCAACTTCCAGATCAGCACTCGATAGAGAGGATCGCCTCGATGCGACCAAGCACCTCACACATGGTGTCTTCATCGCACTTGCTGTGGAAGGTGGCGCCGCGCTCGATCCAATCGAAGGTGCGCGCGTGGCTGGCCAGGATCACCCCGGTCACCTTTGCCCCAGCGGGGATCTTGACCTCGAACGGACTTCCCTTGACCTGATTGGTGACGGGGCAGGCGAAGATCAGTCCAGTGGCGATGTTGAAGTCGCGGGGCGATAGCACCAGGGCGGGCCGATGCCCGCCCTGTTCGGTTCCTGCATGAGGGGTGCAGTTAATCTGGATAAAGTCGCCGCGTTCCGGCTGATAGACCGCCCCCCTCATTCAATCACCATTCCTCTTTGCCAACCGGAGCGCCAAAGTCTTGCTCCTCGTGGCGTTGTTCAGGTTTCATCTCGGCCAGCAGGTCGGCCAGTTTGAAGCGCTTACGCGCGTTGCGGATCACGATAGCATCGTCTTGGATTTCAAGGTCTACGGTTTGGCCTTCGGCCATCCTCACGGTTTCGATCATTTGTCGAGGCAACCTGATGCCAAGGCTGTTGCCCCACTTGGCTACGGTCGTGCGCATACTGTCTCCCTTATGCCCACCCCGGCACCCTTTCGGGCCACCTGGATAAACATCGTATATACACACTCGTTCCCTACTCACAAATGAACAAGCGTTACAGGCACCGTACATGCGGCACTTTAAAGCACGTACGTACAAACGCGATCGGAGCTGATTGTCGTTCGACGTGTCTGACCCTAGCGACCCCACCCTAACCGGTGGGGCTTTTTCATATCCTCTTCAGCCAGGGCGGACGGATCCAGGATAGGGCTGTGAGAGTGATGGCGAGGGTCATGGCCACACGCTCCCCGCCAGCTACGCCATAATCGGACATTCAGCCCGCCACATCGGCGGGCTTTTTCGTGCGTGGAATATAGCGCGCCCCTAAAATATGTCCCAGTGGCATTTTCCATTTGACCATCGGTTATGTCTGTGTGACATATTCTCCATCGACAGCTTCTTGAGCAGGTCAATGGAAACCGCCGAACGTAAATGCCGGAAATGCGGACAGGTGTTCTCGCCCAGGCCGTGGCAGATCGCCAAGAGCGATCACACCTGCCGCATCTGCACCAACGCCCGCGACGCGGCAGCCAAGCTTCGCTACTCGCGTAAGCCTGATCGCCGCGTCTCAAGGAATCCCGAGCGGCAGGCTGCTTACCAAGCCGCCTACGACGCGACTCCTGAGTCGAAGGCCAAGCGAGCCGTCTACCGCGCAGCCCGGCGTGTGCGGGACGATGATTTCCAGCGAAAGCTAGCTGTCAGGGCGCAGACGCGCCGCGCGATCCGGTCTGGCCACCTCGTTCGTCAAGCCTGCGAGGTCTGTGGCGCCTCCGACGTCGAGGCTCACCATGACGACTACTCCAGGCCGCTGAGTGTCCGGTGGCTATGCACCACTCATCACCGTGAACATCACAAGCGCCAGCGCGCGCAAGCGTCTCGCTGAAGGAAGCGCCGACATGGCCACCACCTCCGCCCTAGAAGCCGCGATGGCCGAAGCGACTGCCTCGCACGCGCCGGTCGCTCGCAAGCTGCATACGACGCAAGCAGAGTACGCCGCTGCCCGTGCTGACCTCGACGCCCGCGCCCGTGCTGGCCAGACCGTCCAGGGCCGCAACAGCAAGGGCCACTTCACCCGTGGCGTGAAGGTGTTCACCGCTGGCGTCGCGCCGGTCGCTCCGGTTGTCGTCCGCAAGGTCGAGAAGGTCGCCACGGTGGCCCAGGTCGCCGTCCGCGTCGACCGCGAGCGCAGCGCCCCGGCTTCGGCCCCCTCCTTCGCTATTGCGGCGGAGTAGGACCATGGCCCGTCAAGAATTCGAGATGAGCCAAGCCGACCTCGACGGCATCATGGCTAAGATCAATGCGGCCCGCTCCGCGCCGCTGATCATGCTTCAGTGCGGCCCCGTTCGGTCGCTTCAGGAAGTCGCGAACGACGCTTGGGCCGAACTCGGTGGCCGGCTCGGCTTCGACCCGATGACGGTCGAGCGCGGACGGAGCGACAGGCACTTCACCGCCGTCGCCGTCAACGTCGCCGCGGAGGCCTAAGCCAATGGCCACCATCACCCCCAACCACGAAGCGCAGATGCGCCCGCTGGTTTTGGAAATCACGACCGGCATGGATGGCCCGCGCATCGCCTTCGTCGGCGGCGCCTACTACGATACGGTCGGCGAGTTCGGCATCGGAAAGCCGACCATGCAGGCGTGGTTCTGGGGCAGCAAGGCTAAGCAGATGCTGGCCGACACGCTCGCCAAGGCTTCCGCCTGATGCGCGCCCTCCGCCTTCTCCAATTCACCCTGGCCGTGACCTTCATCGGGTCGTTCAGCGCCTTCTTGTGGGGGATCTGATGACCGATTTCAAAGGCACGCCTGGACCGTGGTTCGTGGAAGGCTCCGGCGTCAACGCCTTGGTCCGCACTCATGATGACTTTGCCATCGTTGCAAAGCGCCATCGCTTGCCCGGCGATGTACACGAGGCGAACGCTCGGCTGATCGCGTTAGCGCCTGAGATGCGCGACGCGCTTGAGGCGCTGCTGACCGAGGCTGAAGACGTGTTCGTCTGCATGGCCGACGCCACAGGGATCGACCGACACAATCTGCCCGGGCCGTTCAGGGTCGCTCGCGTTGTCCTGTCGCGAGCGGCAGGTGCGGACCAATGACCCTCGCTCGCCAAGCCAACGCCGCCTGGGATCGCAAGGACTTCGACGAGTTCGACCGCCTTCGCGACCTCGACGAGGCCATCCGCAACACCCCGACCGAAGAGCTTGAGGCCGTCCTGGCCAAGCCGGTCGACCAATCCCGCAACCACGCCGCCTAGAGCGGAAACAACCACGCCGACGCCTTAACGCGCGGCTTCCTGAGGGGCGAGAGACATGTCCAAATCCATCGAGAAGTTCGAAATCCGAAACCGCTACACCGACGCGGTTCAGGTCACGGCTGAAATCACTTGCAGCCCCGACGCCACCTTCAGCTTCAAGCTGGGCTTGGCGATCCGCTGGGCGGTGAAATCGGGGGCCAACCTGTCGCGGGCCAACCTGTCGGGGGCCTACCTGTCGGGGGCCGACCTGTCGGGGGCCAACCTGTCGGGGGCCAACCTGTCGCGGGCCAACCTGTCGGGGGCCTACCTGTCGGGGGCCGACCTGTCGGGGGCCAACCTGTCGGGGGCCAACCTGTCGGGGGCCTACCTGTCGGGGGCCGACCTGTCGGGGGCCAACCTGTCGGGGGCCTACCTGTCGGGGGCCGACCTGTCGGGGGCCAACCTGTCGGGGGCCTACCTGTCGGGGGCCGACCTGTCGGGGGCCAACCTGTCGGGGGCCAACCTGTCGGAGGCCAACCTGTCGCGGGCCAACCTGTCGGGGGCCTACCTGTCGGAGGCCAACCTGTCGGAAAGCGCCCTTCGCCCTTTCAAGGCAGACCTCTTCCTCACGCTTTCAGAACTTCGCGCCGGTCCGCTTGAAGCGGTCCACCTGGTGCAAAAGTTGCGCGCTGGCGAGGTCAATGGTTCGACCTACGGCGACCACGGCGGAAACCGTTGCGCCTGCCTGGTCGGAACGATCGGCGGGGCGCGTGGCGTCAGTGGCAACGCCCTGGACCACGACAGCACCCGCCCCGCCGAGCGCTGGTTCATGATGATCAAGGTCGGTGACAAGGCTGGCCTGACCGGCGAAGACGGCAAGGAGACGGGAGGCGGCTACGCGGCGCGCATGGCGCTGGAGTGGACCTTGGACTGGTGCGCTTCGATGGGTATCGACCCTGACGCGCCGCCGCTTGAGCTGGACGCCCTGCCCATGCCTGAGGCCGCCTAGCCATGGCCCCCACCAACCCCCGCCGCGCGACGACTACGGCAACTGCTGAGGAGGCTGCGTCGCGCCAGCCCCTCGGCCGGGACCTCAAGCCGTTCTCGATCGGCGAAGGCTTCCTCGTGGTCGGCGGCTTTGTTCTGCTGGGCTTCCTCTCAACGCTCGCCGTCTACGGCCTGCAACTGGCCGGTGTGCTGTCGTGAGCGCCGGTCTCGCCGTCGCCCTGGCCGTCACCGCCTACCTCGCCGCCCTTGGGCTGCTGCTGGCCGCGATGATCTGGCTCGCCTTCCAAGGTCGAGACCCATGGCAGGGGCATGGCCGATGAGCCCGCCCTTCCTGATGCCCGCGCCGTCGCTCTCATCGAAATGGCCTGCGACCTCGCTCGGACTGAAGCCGACCTCCAGGCCTTCGGAGCGGTCAACGCCTCCGCTTTCCAGGGTCTCGACCCGCCAACCTACGCCGCTGCTCGCGCTGTCTTTGCGCGGCGGCTCCTCCAACTGAAGGGAGATCGAAGTGACTGATTTGCCGACCCACTATCGCGGCTCGCGCGGTGACATGGAGATCGCCTCCATGCCGCACAGCTATCTGTCGAACGCCTACGACAAACTCGTCCGCGAAGCCGACCCGGAGCGCGAACCCGAGCGCCAGGCCATGGCGCGCCAGATCGCCGCCAACAACGAGGCCTTTGCCGAGGCGGGAGCTGCCAAGGCCGCCGAGAGCGCCGAGGTGTTCCAATGAACGCCTTGGTCGCCCAGCCGCTCACGAACGCTGATCTCTACCGCGCCAGCACCGACGCCGCGAGCCTTTGCCGCGAGATCGTGATGCAGACCGCAATGGAGATCCAGAACCGCAAGTACGTCAAGGTCGAGGGCTGGCAGGCTATCGCCATCGCCCACGGCTGCACTGGCTCGGCGCGCGACGTGGAGCAGGTTCCCGGCGGCGTCCGCGCCATCGGTGAAATCCGCCGTATGTCTGACGGCGCCCTGATCGCCCAGGCCGAGGGCTTCGTTGGAGAAGACGAGCCGACGTGGTACGGCGGCATCGTCGAGAAGGACGAGTGGACCGGCCCTAAGGGCAACCGCCGCAAGACCGGCAAGGTCATTCAGACCGTTCTCCCCAAGCGCGCCGACTACGCTATCCGCGCCATGGCCCAAACCCGCGCGATTAGCCGCGCCTGCCGATCGGCCTTCGCCCATGTCGTGGTGCTGATCGACAGCAACCTTTCAACCACGCCGGCAGAAGAAGTGCCCTACGGCGGCTTCAGCGACGATTTCCATAGCGAGCCGCGCAACGTCACGCCGCAACGGGACGGCCAGCAGCAGCACGACGGGCAATCGGCTCGCGAGCGCTTCCAGGCTGAGGCTATGCGCCTGATGGGCTCGATCAGCGACGTCTCGGATGAAGAAGGCATCCGCGCGTGGTGGCCCGACAATCAGCGCGACATTGACATGCTGCCCGACGACCTGTTTGGGCAGGTCAAGGACCACTACGAGGTCCACTGGGCGAAGATCGCCAAGGCCGCGAAAGCTGCCAAGGGCTCTACCGTCGCCCGTCAAGACACCCCGGCCGAGGAGGTGTTCGCGTGACCGACACCGCCCTCGACGAGCGCCACGCCATCGGCGCCAACAACCCGCCGGAAGAAACTCCGGTCATCACGCCCTTCGACGCCCACAAGGCCAACATCGAAGACCTGTTCCTTGAGGCCAAGAACTGGGTCGATGGAACGCCGATCGAGAGCCAAGAGCAGGCCGACAAGGTACAGGAGCTGCTGCGGAAAACGCAGGAGGCGTACAACGCCGCCGACAAGTCGCGCGACGAGGAAAAGCGCCCACACGATGAAGCCGCGAAGGCCGTCCAGGACAAGTACGCCCCGCTGATCGCCGACAATAAGTCGCGCAAGGGCGTCGCCGTCCTGGCCATAGAGGCGCTGCGCAAGGTCGGAACAGACTGGCTGAAGAAACTCGACGCGGAGCGCGAGGCTGAGGCTCAACGCCAACGCGACATAGCCGCAAAGGCCATCGCCGACGCCCAGGCCCTTATTAATGAGGCGCGTGATACCGGCGACCTCGCCACCCGTGAGCAGGCCGAAGTTGCGATTGTTGAGGCCAAGGCGCTCGACCGCAATGCTACTCGTGTCGAGAACGCCCGACCTCAGGCGCGCGGCTATGGCCGGGCGATGAGCCTGCGCGACAACTGGGTGATCACCGGCTTCGTGCCCGTCCCGGTCATGGATGCCAACGGCCAGGAAACCGGCGGGGTGGTCGAGGGCGAAACCGCGCTCCTCCGCCACTACTGGACGGTCAACAAGCCCGCCCTCGTCGCCGCCGCGCTTGAACTAGCTCGCCAGGATGTCTTGCAGGGCAAGCGCACGCTCCCCGGCGTGGTGATCATCAACGACCGGAAGGCGGCGTAGCCATGGCCGCTCCGATGCTTTTCCGCTGGGACGGCCTCTCGATGCTGCTGCATCGGCGCCACCATGCCGAGGCCGCCAAGCACTTCGTCATCGGCCAATCCTACCGGCTCGTTGAGCAGGAGGAGCGCTCGGAGGTCAGCCACAACCACGAATTCGGCTGGCTGAAGGAAGCGTGGCTGTCCCTGCCGGAGAGCATCGCGAGCGACTATCCGTCGCCGGAGCACCTCCGAAAGAGAGCCCTGATCGCCACAGGCTGGTGCACCGTGACGGACTATCCGTGCGGCTCGCGTGCCGAGGCCATGCGCTGGGCGGCGTTCCTTCGCAAGGAGGTGGACGAGTACGCGATCGTTCAAATCGAACGCACCGTCGTGCGGGTCTTCAAGGCCAAGAGCCAATCGCGCCGCGCCATGGACAAGGGCGACTTCCAGGCCAGTAAGACGGCGATCATCGAGTGGGTCGCCAAGCTGCTCGACGTGGCGCCGGCGGTGCTGGCGCGCGTGCAGGTGGCGGCATGACCTTCCGCCACCCTCTCCTCCTCCGCCTCGCCGCCAAGGCTCCGCACTGCTTCGGCTGCGGAAAATCCAACGAGGGCGACGTCGTTGCTGCCCACTCCAACCAGGGCCGTGATGGCAAGGGCGCGAGCATAAAGGCTTCGGACGCGGCCATCGCCTATTTCTGCGCAGCCTGCCATCACGCCGTTGACGCTGGGCGCAAGGACCAGGACGAGGCGGTCGCCTTCTGGGAGGCCGGTCACCGCGCCACCATGCGGTACCTCGTCGAGAGCGGCCACTTCATCGTCAGCCCCGTTCCCACGCCGCCGCCGGTCATCGAGACCCGGCCCAAGGCGAAGATCCCCAAGCGGAAGATGCAGTCAGGCTCGCGGCCGATCCAGTCGAGCGGGTTCGAGAAGCCCGCCACGCCCCGCAAGATCCAGAGCCGAGGCTTCCAGGCTCAATCCCCCATCCCCAGGAGTGAACGCTAAATGGAAGAGATCCGAGAAGAGGGTGTGGCCTCCCGGAACGGTGGACCCGTGGGCAGCGGTTCGCGGGATTTCGCCAGCGTGGAAGCGACGGCGGCGCTCACCCCGAAGCGAGCCAAGGCGACCTACATCGGCGCGCCCGCCTGCTTTGCGCTGGAGTCGGCTTGCCAGGACATCAACCGGGCTTTCGGCGGCTTCGGTTGCTACCTTGTCGGATCGGCTCTGGAGCGCCCCGATTGGCGCGACGTCGACGTGCGCCTGATTATGGACGACGAAGAGTTCGACGCCGAATTTCCTCATACGATGAAGAACGGCACATGGGAGTTCGATCCTAAGTGGATCCTGCTTACCGTGGCGATTTCCGAACGGCTGTCGAAACTTACTGGCCTGCCGGTGGACTTTCAGTTCCAACCCCAGACGCACGCCAACAAGGTGCACAAAGGCCGCCGCAATGCGCTGGGGATGAGGTTCAAGAGGCCCGACCCGGAGCACGAGCGCATCTTGGCTATCGGAGCCCTAGTCGACGAGCGTCTTGACGAGATGACGGAAAAGACCGGCCTGGAAGGCGACGAGTGCCAGGAATTCGTCGTCCTGTCTGACATCGTGGCTAAGGTCGCCGCCCTCCAGCAGGAGGACAACTCCCATGGGTGAGGCCCTGAAGGCGTTCTACGTCACCGATGAGGACGAGAAGGCGACGGTCGTGTTCGCCACCCAGAATCGCATCGCCCGTCGCGAAGGCGCGAACGAGATCGACTGCGAGTGGGGCGAGGTTTCCTGCTGCCGCGCCAAGGAGTTCGACAGCTACGCGCCCGGCCCCGTGCCGAAGCTGGCATTGCTCGACAATGGCTGGTGGATGACTTGCCACGGCTGCGAGCGCCGGATCGAGGGCGGTTACGTCCACGACGACCATGGCGACCGGGATGAGCACGAGACGGCGCCCGTGGAAATTGGCCAGGGCATCTGGTGCTCGCAGGACTGCCACGACGCCGACGTGAAGGACCGTATGGAGCGCCGTGTTGCCGAGCAGTGGTGCACGGCCATCGCCGCCGCCGACCTGATGGCCCGCTATCCCGAGGTCACGATCCGCACTCGCCCCGATAGTTTCTGCCTGCACGCCTACGTTCAGCGCGTCGGCGGCCTCTATGCAGCCAAGCAGGTCCGCATCCAATTCGACTTTCCGGGCGGGAAGTACGGCGGCTGCTGGTGCCTTGAGGAAGGCGAAGCCGAGTTCTCGGCCTCCATCGCGTTCGGTGACCTGGAGGCTTGGTACATCTTCCGAGGCAAGACGCCCGAGGAGGCCGCCCGGCTCGTCGAAGAACACCGCCGGCCCAAGGCCCGTGTCGCTGCCCCTACTCCCTCTTCTAGAGGGGTGGCTTAGATGGCTGAGAACTCGAAGATCAGTTGGACGGACGACACGTTCAATCCGTGGATCGGCTGCACGAAGGTCTCCCCGGCCTGCGACGGCTGCTATGCCGAAGCGCTCATGGGGATGCCCGGGCGCTTCGGTCCGGCTCGCGTCCAGTGGGGTGCGCCGGGCCAGGGCGAAGGCACGCGCGACCGCACGGCGCCGAGCACCTGGGCCAAGGTCAGGAAGTGGAACCGTGAGCAGCGAGCCGCCCTGGCTTCCGATCCGGCCACGCCCGCCCGCTTCGTGTTCTGCGCTTCGCTGGCCGACGTGTTTGACAACGCCGTGCCGACCGAGTGGCGGCGCGACCTCTTCGCTCTCATCCGCGAATGCGAGAGCCTGACGTTCCTGCTGCTGACCAAGCGTCCCAGCATGATCGTCAAGCTGTTCACGGCGACGTTGCCGCCTGCTTATGGTCCTGACGACGAAGAGGGCGAGTGGTACTTGCCTGACATGTGGCCCCGCAACGCCGCGATCGGCTTCACCGCCGTGACCCAGGCGGAAATGGACCGGGACAGCCGCCATGCGCTGGCCGCCTTCGCTGCGCTTCGCCCGGCCTTCCTTTTCTGGTCCGGCGAGCCGCTGCTTGAGAGCATCATGGTAGCGGCCGGGCTGCTGGCGCTGGGCGATCGCTTCTGGGCGATCACGGGCGGCGAGACCGACCAGGGCAAGCACAAGGCCCGCGACACGCCGGTCGGAGCCTTCCAGGCTGTCCGCGACCAGTGCGCGGCGGCGCGCGTCCCCTATCAGCACAAGCAGAACAAGGGCGGCGCCACGCGCGACCTCGACGGCCGATACCATGACGATCGGCCCGTCCTCAAAGGTCCCACCCCTACCCCTGAGACGGCAGGAGGGGCGGAGACCCCAAGCGGCCCGGCGGAGGTTGGGTAGAGCCATGGGGGAGAAGACCTTCACCTACGGCAGCGTGTGCAGCGGCATCGAGGCGGCAACGGTCGCCTGGCATCCGCTCGGCTGGAAACCCGCCTTCTTCTCCGAGATCGACGCCTTTCCGCGCGCGGTCCTCGCCCACCACTATCCGGACGTTCCCCTCCATGGCGACTTCACGACGATCCAAGACGGCGACTACGACCCAATCGACCTTCTGGTCGGAGGAACACCTTGCCAAGGCCTGTCCGTCGCTGGACGACGCGGGGGCCTTCGAGATGACCGCTCTGTCCTGGCCCTCGAATATTCTCTCCTGGCTGACCGCCTGCGGCCCCGCTGGCTGGCGTGGGAGAACGTGCCCGGTGCATTCACAACCCGGGACGACGAAGATGACGACGCCATCCCCGGCGAAGACTTTGCAGCTTTTCTCTCGACCCTCGTCCGATGGTCCGTCCAAGTCCCAGAAGGCAGCTTCAAGAACTCTGGAGTTCTCGCTTCCGGGCCTGTCGATGGCGCCTACGGGGTGGCGTGGCGAGTGCTTGACGCTCAGTTTGCCGGAGTTCCACAGCGCCGCCGTCGCATCTTCGTTGTCGGACATCTTGGAGACTGGCGACCTGCCGCCGCAGTACTTTTTGAGCGCGAAAGCCTGTCGCGGTGTTTTGCGCCGTCGCGAGACGAGGGATCGCGGGTTGCCCACACTCTTACGCGAGGTGCTGAGAGCAGTGGGAAAGGCGGATATGCCGGCCGACGCCAGGAAGACGACTTCAACCTGATCCCCGTTGCCTTTGGCGGTAACAACACGGCCGGGCCTATCGACGTCGCGACCGCCGTGACCGCCCACGGCGGACCACACGGACGGCTGGATTTCGACAGCGAAACTTTCATCGTGCAGGCCTTCGACCGGCGCGGCCGGGAAGGTGGAGCGCAACTGGAAGGTCCGCACGACAGCGCCAACATTCGAGCGGCGACTGGCGGAAGCAGCAGCAGTTATCTGGCCTTTTTCACCAAGCTCTGGTGGGCGATCCGGCGCCTGACACCCTTGGAAAAGGAGCGTCTTCAAGGATTTCCGGACCAGTACACCAACATCATTTGGAACGGCCGGAAGGCCAGCGATGGCGCGCGCGGCAAAGCGCTCGGCAATAGCATGGCCGTTCCTGTCATGACCTGGATCGGCCAGCGCATCGCTGCCGTTGAAGCCATGCTCGAAACCATGAGGGCCGCCGCATGAGCCCCCTCCATGACGCTACCAGGTCGGCGGGTCGCGGCGAAGCCGTCGATCAATCGCCTCTCCGGGCTGCAAACAAATCGGACCCTCCCATGACTACTGAACCCACCCTTGAAGAACTGCTGGCTATCGCGAAGGCGGCGAAGAAATCCGAGCCATGCACGGTTTGGCATGACGACTTCATCGCCACCTTCAACCCCGCCTTCGTCCTCTCCCTGCTGGAGCGCGCCCAAGCCGCTGAGGCCCGCGCCAGGATGGCGGAAGAGGCGCTGAAGGCCATCGACGCCGTACGCGTGAACAAGTCCGTCGACAACATCTGGTCGGCCCTGGACCGCGCTCGCGTGATCGCCAAACGCGCCCTGTCGGATCTCAACGCCAAGAAGGAGGCCTAGAGCCATGACGTTCATTGTCCACGGCCCCGACAGCCCCGTCACCAAGGCGCTGTCTACTGCGATCAAAAGCGCCGTTTCTGACACCACCCAGGCCGCCGTAGAGCAGAAATCCCTCGGCGAGAAGCTGTGCGAAGCATCGCGGCCCTACCGTATGTCCTGGGGCGCGCTCACGCCTGCGAGCCAATCAGCCTATGAGAAGACGGCCCTCGCCTTTGCCGCCAACCTCTCGCACGACGAGACCGCTTCAGCAGTTATCGCCACCCAGGCAGAGCGGATCAAGGAACTGGAGGGGGAGCGACGGCGCCATACAGAGCACATGGCCGACTTCGACCGTCGGTACAGCATGGACAGCTCGTCGGACGTGGCGGCGGCGCTCTACTGCGCCCAACGCCTGCTCTCCGGTCAACCGGCTGCGCCCTCCCTGCCGGCCGACGTGGTGGCCTGCGGGTCGGCCGAGTGTTTGGCGAACTGCGACGAAGGCCGAGTTCATGCCAAGTGCTCCACGTCGGCCAAGAAGACCATGACCCTCACCCTGACGGACGAGGAGATGGCGGCGCTGGAAGAGATCGCCAGCGCCAAGGACATGACGCCGCGAACGATCTTCCGGCACGCGCTGAAGGTCTTCCAGTTGGAGGCGCGCGGCATGGCCAAAGTGACGTTCCCTGAAGGCAACCGTCAGGCAGATCTCGCATCTTCGGCCTATCCGGTTTCCGCCCCTCCCCCTGCTGTGGCCGAACAGACCGATAGGGAGGGGTAGATGGCGGCTTCGATGAAACTCACCGACTACTTGGCCGGGATGGCGTCGGCAATGACAGCCGCCGAACTGGAGGCGGCGATCCAGGCTCCCTTCGCAAACCCCTTCCGAGGACCCACCTGGAGCAGGATTTCAAAGGCCATCGTCGAGGCTGGAGCGCGGATATGCGCTGCCCACGAGAACGGCCGTTTTGTTCCGACATTCGGTCCGCGTCGACAACTCGCGGTCTGCGGCGAGGTGTTCAAGGTCGGACGGGGCGGCAATTCGACTGGCGTCCGCTACGCATGGCACTACGCCAAAGAGTGGGCCGTGGCGGTGATGGTCCGGAACGGCCTGACCCAACGCGCAGCTCACGACGTCTGGGATTGGTGGTCTAAATATCCCCACAGATGCTTGCCGATCATCGCCGACGCCCTGGCCGGCAAGATGCCAGACCCCGAAATGGGCAAGCTGATCCGGCACGATCCCACGCCCGGCGGCCGCCCCATCAACTACAGCGTCGAGCGCAATAATGCTGATGTCCATGGCCATCGGGCCAATCAGCCATGCGCTTGTGGTGGAACGCTCTTCGACTGGGGCGCGGGCCATAGCGCAGGGTTCGACTTCATCAACTGGCACTGCAACGCCTGTCCAGGCGTCTTCACCGAGTACGTGACCAAGGATCGGCTCTACGAGATCCGCAGCGCCAAGCCTCCATCTGCCCTCACCAACCCCAAGACCGGAGGCTGACCAATGGCGACCACCCTTCAGCGCCAACTCGACGATGCCGAAGCCACCGTCGAGCGCCTCAAGCTCCAGATCACGCAAGGCCCGTGCATCGAGGCGGGCCACGCCTGGAAGTTCGTGGGCGGCAAGAACGCGGGCTGCAACGACACGTGCTCGTGTTCGGTCCCGGTCCACGTCTGCGAGAAGTGCGGCGATAGCGATTACGGCGAGACCGACGAGGCCAGCGTCATCCGCGACCGCTGCCGGCTCATCTATGAACACGAGGAGGGCTGACCAATGGCCGAAGACCAACTGAAGCCTTGCCCGTTCTGTGGCGGCACGAATCTGAAGATTTCCGAAACGGCGCGCGTCGGTCAAAACGTCACGTGCGTCGACTGTGGGACGAATGGACCGTTCGTTCGTAGCCTCGGCGACCAAGACGAGGCGGCTATCGCCTGGAACCGCCGCGCCCCCGCTGTCTCAGCCGAGCGGCCGGGGCTGGAAGCTGTGGCGAAGAAGGTAGAGCCCGAGGCATTCGCCAGAGCACCGGACGGTTCTTTCATCTACCCGGATCTCGTCCGCGAGGTCGCGCTGGAGCGCGCCGACGACATCTTGGCGCTGTTCTCCGAGACTGGAGCTCTGTGATGCCCAAGCGATCGCTGCCCAGCGGGCTTGTTAGAAGCCGGTCATTTTCTCTGCACCCCACCGATGGACAGGCCGAAAAGTTCGAACAGTTCGCTGGCGTCGCGCGGTTGGTCTACAATCTTGCCTTAGAGCAGAGGACTAATTTCTGGCGCCAATACCTCAGAAGCACCGGCACGCATATCAGCTACGTTACGCAGGACAAGGAAGTCACCCAACTGCGCGCTGAGATAGACTGGGTCGCGGCAGTACCAACGGACGTCACCTCAGCAGCCCTTCGTGATCTTCATCTTGCGTTTGCCGCCTTTATGTCGGGGAAGAAAGGTTACCCGGCGTTTCGAAGCAAAGAGAAGACCGTCTCATTCCGCGTGCGAGGGCGCGAGACGCCGATCAGGGCGCTGAATGCAAAGTGGTCTGAGATCCGTCTGCCCAAAATTGGATGGGTGAAATTTCGCTGCACCAGGATGATCGAAGTCGCCAAGAGTGTCACTGTCTCAAGAAGTGGTGACCAATGGCGCCTGTGCATCGCCTGTGAGACGGCGAGCAAGCCGTCCGCGCCTAAGGCCGCGATCGGCATCGATAGGGGCGTCGCCAATACTCTGGCGCTGTCTACCGGCGAACTTGCCCAATTACCGGGAGAGATTCCGCGCCTAGTCGAGCGCAGGAAGCGTGCGCAGAAGGCACTCTCCCGCAAGGTGCGGAGATCGAAGCGCTATGCCCGCCAGCGCGAGCGCGTCCGCGCGCTTGCCGGCCGCATCGCGGCAGTCCGCAATGACTGGCTGCACCGCCAGACCCGCAAGATCTCGACCAGCTTCAACCACGTTGCCCTGGAGGCCCTGCGCGTGACAGCCATGACGGCGAGCGCTAAGGGCACGGTCGAACAGCCAGGCCGTAACGTAGCGCAGAAGCGCGGATTGAACCGGGCGATCCTTGAGCAAGCCTGGGGCATCTTCGCCCGTCAGCTCGAATACAAGGTCGAGGAACGCGGCGGCCTGCTGGTCTACGTGAACCCCGCTTACACCTCCCAAACCTGCTCCGCGTGCGGGGTCGTAGACGCCAGGAGCCGCGAAAGCCAAGCGGTCTTCAGGTGCGTCGCATGCGGCCACGGTGAACACGCGGATGTGGGGGCGGCGAAGGAGATCCTGCGCCGAAGCACGGCGTGTCTGGACGTGGAGGGTGCGCGTAGGCGGCCCGCTGAAGCGTCAACCAAAGGAGTTGCGGCATGACCGACAACTACCAAAACCGCAGCGATGCGGGGATGCTGATGCAGGGTGAAGCCGTGAGCCTGACAAAAATCCAGAAGGGCTTTCTCGCCGACTTGTTCGAGGATGCCGATTATCCGTTTGTCGAGTGCCACCGCCATGAATGGCGGACTGCCAAGTCGCTTGAGGCGCGCGGGCTGATCAAAATCACCGGAGAAAGGTCCGAGTTCGGAACCTTTGAAGCCCGGGGCCTGCCCGCCGGCCGCGCCGCTCTTACCCAGGAGACGCCCGATGCACGCTGAGCTGAGAGAGAAGGTGGCGCGACAGCTGGCGGTGCTTAAGGGCCACCATAACCTTGAACGCATCATCGTCATGGCGGGAGGCATTCGCGTTCCGCTTTGGAAGCACTACCTCAAAGACGCCGACGCCATCATCGCCACCCTCCGAGACGCGCTTCTAAGCGATGAGGTGGTGGAAGTGGGGGCGCGGGGCCTGACTGGCGCTCGCTGGGAAGTCGGCCACCGGATCGTCAAGGGCGAGAAGCTGGGCGCCAAGGAGACGGCGCGCATCGAAAGCCACGCCACCCTGTCGGCGGCCTGCGCTGTCCTTCTCCGCGCCCTTCAGACCAAGGAGAGCGGACATGGGGGCTGAGACCTTCACGCTCTCGACGATCAGCGACCACGAGGCCGCCGAGCGTCTGGGCTTCCCGCTGCGGACGATCCGCGCCGCCATCGACAAAAACGGACTGTGCCTGCGGGCCGGCCGCCGCCGGCGCCTAACGCCGACCCAGTTCCAAGCACTTCAAGAGGTTCTTACCCCGATATGCCGCTCAAGCTCTACGAAAGGCCGAACGGCATCTACCACATCCGGGGCACCGTCCAGGGGAGACGTGTTGACGAGAGCGCTCGCACTCGCATCCGCTCCGAAGCCGAAGCTATCAGGGCGCAGCTCGAGGCGGACCTCTTCAAGCGCGCGGTCTATGGCGACAAGTCGGTAGCGACCTTCGCTGAGGCGGCGACGGTCTACATGGAGGCCGGGCGTCCCACAGATCACCTCGCTGCCCTGATTTCCGAGATCGGCCTGACGAAGCTCTCCGACATCGACCAGAACTTCGTCGATCGCCTAGCCAAGCGGATGAAGCCAGGCGCGGCACCGGCCACCCTTATTCGGCAGATCTATACGCCGATTTCAGCCGTCATGAACTTCGTGGCGCCCAAGCTCTGTGACCCGGTGAAGTTCGCCAAGCCGAAGGGGGCCGGCGCTCGCGTCGACCAGATGTCTCCGGCTGAGGTCGAGATCATGCTCGGCTTCCTGCCGCCGCACCTTCGGGATCTAGTGACCTTCTACATCGCGACCGGTTGCCGAGCGACGGAAGCCCTGAACCTCGAATGGCGGGACGTGTCGCCGGACGGCCAGCGCGTCGTGTTCTGGGAGACGAAGGGTGGTTACGCGCGCGGCGTCGACCTCCAACGCCGGGCGCGCGCCGCACTGCCGAAGCGGCCGGAGAGCGGCGAGGGCTTTGTCTGGCTCAACAGCGACGGCGAGCCGTGGTCGGCCTACGACTCCGTCAACACGACCCTCAAGAAGCACTGCTCCAGGCGAAAGCCGAACGGCGAGTTCATCCCGTTCAAGGAGCGCGCCAACTACGACGGGCCGACCTTCCGTCCGGTGCATTGCCACCTCTTCCGCCACACCTGGGCAACCTGGGCCTATGCCGTGACCCGCGACCTGACCCTGCTTATGTCGCAGGGTGGGTGGAAGTCTGTGGCCATGGTCATGCGTTACGCCCACACCGCGAGCCCGGACCTGGCGCAGGCGGTCAAGCGGGCGGGCTGGGAGATCACTCCGCGCAATGGCCGGCGTTGAGGAGATTTGGGAGGTCTGAGGGAGGTCGATTTTTAGACCACACGCAACGCCTTATGCTATAAGGTTTCGCGAGATTGGCGCTCAACATTGGTAAGGCTGAGGTCCAGGGTTCGAGTCCCTGTCGTGGCACCATGGGGATCCAAGCATAGCTTGGATCCCCACCATTCCCTGAAATTTCAAACCGTTCGAAGCCGACGCGTGAAACGTATGACGGCTGGACGAAGCTCGTTGCTCGACACGCCCTAGCGACGCAGCGCGCCGCGCAAGGCGAGTGCGGTCAGGCGCTGGCGGAGACCTCTGGGCCTGTCCAGGCCAAGGCGCTTCAAGGCCGCCCCATCGTCGCCCTTGGCCCGCAGGCCTTCCAGAACCAGGCCGAGCAGGGCGTTCGGCTCGGTCTGCGCCGCCTTTAGCCGGCCTAGCGTCGGAAGCAGGCTCTCCTCGAGCGGATTGAAATCGGAGCCGAACGGGAGCAGCGGCGCAAGGCCCGCCGCCTTGGCCGGCGCCAGCGCCTCGGCGATGCGCTCGGGCGAGTTGTCGCGGACCTCGGCTGGCAGGACGTAACCGCGTTCCAGCTTGCCGGCGGCCTTGGCCTTTTCAAGCAACGCGGACTGGAAGCGGCTGTCGGCCACCTTCAACAGGGCGACGATCACGTCGCGGTCGGTCAGCCCGCGCAGGTCGGCGACGCCGTATTCGGTGATGACGATGTCGCGCAGGTGGCGCGGGATGGTGCCGTGGCCGTATGACCACAGGACATTCGAGCGAGCCGCCTTCCCTGCGCCGCGTACGGCGTCCAGGGTGATGACCGAGCGCGCGTCCTCCAGCGCGAAGGCCTGGGCCACGAAGTTGTACTGTCCGCCCACCCCGCTGACGACGCGGCCGTCCTCCAGGCCGTCCGAGACCACCGCGCCCAGCAGGGTGACCATCATGGCGGTGTTGATGAAGCGGGCGTCGACGCGGGCGATGCGCTTGGCGGCCTCGTCGCCATAGAGTTCGTTGATTCCGGAGATCGCCTGCATCTGGAACTTGGCGCGATCCGCCGCCGGCATCACGCGCAGGGCCTCGTAGAAGGCGCGCGGACCCAGGAAGAAGCCGCCGTGCAGCACCGCCCCGTCGACCTCGCGCTTCAGCACGCCAGCCTTCCAGAGGTCGAGAAGGCAGTCGACGAACATCTCCGTGGCGGCGTACAGCCCCCGCTCGAACGGTTCGCCGTGCTGCGGTGGCGCGGCGGCGGGTGACAGGCGCTTGAGGGTGTCGCGAAAGCCGTCAGGGTCGCGATGACGAACGATCAGCCCTTGCACCACGGCATCGCTGATCGAGCCGATGCCCATCTGGATCGTGCCGCCGTCCGGGATCAGGCCCGCCGCGTGGAAACCGATCGCGTAGTGGGCGTCGGTGATCGGCTCCTTGGGCGGGGCGAACAGCGGGAACTGCACGGCCGGCCCGTCCAGCAGGTGGCTGAACGCCGAGGCCGGCAGGTCGCCGTCGCCCGGCATGAATGGCAGCGCGTCATTGACCTGGCCGACCAGCAGGAAGTCGGCCTTGCCCGCCTGGCGCGCGGCCAGCAGGTCCAAGGTGATGTCGGTGTTGCAGGACAGGCTGAAACGATCGCCGTCCTTGGCCACCAGTTGGGCCACGACATTGACCCCCCGATCCAGAAGATAGCGCGCCGCGTGGGTATAGTTGGCCGAGATGTAGCTGCGCTGGGCGCTCTCGACGCCCAGCCGTGTGCCCGCCTGGAAGAAGAACTCGTCGACCTGGATATTGTCCGGCAGGGCGTCGCGGCGCTGGACCTCGGCATAGGCCAGGGCCGGATAGCCGCCCAGGGTCCGCGCGATCACCGGTCCAAGGAAGGCCGCCTCGAGTTCCGACTTGGGGCGCGGCGGTTCCAGGGTCAGGGCGGTGAAGATGTGCAGGTGCAGCGACCGATCGGCCATAGCCCGGGCGAACAGGACGTTGACCACGTGGTTGGCCTTGCCCAGGCCCAGCGGCAGGCCCAGCACGATGCGTCGGCCCACCTTGGCGATGATGGCGTCGGCCAGGACTTCCGGGTCGGTGAAGCGGTCCGTCATGCCTCCAGCTTGGACCAGCCTTCCGCCGGCCGGAAGCGTTCGCCGTACTTACGGGCGAGATCCTCCAGCCTCGCCTTGACCTCGGCGACGCCGCGCTGGCGCGCATAGCGCAGCGGACCGCCTCGGAACGGCGCGAAGCCGGCCCCGAAGATCATCGCCGCGTCGATCACGTCCGGATCCTCCGAGACGCCGTCGCCCAGCAAGGCCGCGCAGGTGTTGAGCAGGGGCAGGATCAAGCGGTCGGCCATGTCCGGATCGTGCTCGGCGGCGTTGGGCGCCTTGACCGGATGGCCGCCCGACCAGACATAGAGCCCCTCGCCCGTCTTCTTGCCGAGCTGCTTGTGCTCGACCTTGTCACGCAGCCATTGCGGGGCGTCGGGCATGTCCCACTTCAGCTCGCGCTTCAGCATGTCGGCCACGGCCAGGCAGATATCGAGACCGACCTGATCAGCCAGCTCGATCGGCCCCATCGGCATGCCGAACCGCTCGGCGGCCTTGTCGATCGTCTCCTTGGCCACGCCTTCGTCCAGCATGGCCATGGCCTCGACCAGGTAGGGCGTCAGGGCGCGGTTGACGATGAAGCCCGGCGCGCTCCTGGCGGGGGCCGGCAGGCGATCGATCGACCCGGCGAAGGCCCGGGCCGCCTTCTCCACCTCAGCGTCGAGACCATCGTGGCGCACCACCTCGACCAGTTGCATGCGCGAGACCGGGTTGAAGAAGTGCAGGCCGACCAGCCGCTCGGGGCGTTGCAGGCCCTCGCGCAGGGTCTCCAGCGGGATGGACGAGGTGTTGGTGGCCAGGATCGCGCCCGGCTTCATCAGCGGCTCGATCTTGGCGTACAGGCTCTTCTTGAGGTCGACCTTCTCCGGCGCGGCCTCGATGACCACATCGGCCGAGCGCGCGCCCTCGCCCTTCAGATCGGGGATCAGGCGGTCCAGCGCGTCGCGGACCTTCAGGTGATCATCATGCCCGACCTTGCCGTACAGCTCGGCGGCGCGCTTGATCGCCCCGCCGATCGGCTCCGGCTTCACGTCGGTCAGGGTGACGGTCAGACCGCTCCAGGCGCACCAGGCGGCGATGTCGCCGCCCATGGCCCCCGCCCCGATCACGTGGACGCGGGAGATCTGCCCGCCCTCCCCCGCCAAGCCTTTCAGAGTCTCGCGCAGGAAGAAGACGCGGATCAGGTTCTGGGCCGTCTCCGAGACTATCAGCCGAGCGAACGAGCCGATCTCGGCGGCCTTCATGGTCTCGAAGTCGCCGCCGTGGCGCTCCCAGAGGTCGATCAGGGCGCTGGGGGCCGGATAGTGCTCGGGCCGCGCCTGCTTCCTGGCTTCGTCGCGCATGCGGCCAGCGGCCAGGCGACGGGCCGGGGCGCTGTCCTTGAGCCGGGCGATCAGGCTCTGGCCGTCACCGCGCAGATCGCCGCGAATGGCCGCGTTAACCGCCGCGCGGACGTGGCGCTCGGGCACGACGGCGTCCACCAGGCCCAGGGCCTTGGCCTTCTTGGCCGCGATGGTCTTGCCGGTCAGCATGAAGCTCATGGCCTGCAGCGGATCGATCAGCCGCGTGAACCGCGCCGTGCCGCCCAGGCCTGGATGCAAGCCCAGCTGGATCTCCGGAAAGCCGAACCTGGCGCCGTCGACGGCAATGCGGACCTTGCAGGCCAGCGCCACCTCCAGACCGCCGCCCAGGGCGTAGCCGTGGACCACCGCGATGGTCTGGTAGGGCTGGCCATCAAGGCGATCCACGATGGCGTGGGCGCGGGCCATGCGCTGCTCGACCTCGCCGACGTCATTGGCGCCGCGGAACTGGCTAACGTCGGCGCCCGCGATGAAGCCCGACGGCTTGGCCGAACGGATCACCAGGGCGACGGGGCGGTCGGCCTGCATCAGGTCCAGGATCTGATCCAACTCGCCTAACACCGCGTCGTCCAGCGTGTTGGCGCTGACCTCGGCCTTGTCTAGCACCGCCCAGGCGACGCCGTCCGAGTCTCGCGCCATTCGCCAGTGCGTCAGGCCATAGTCGTTCATCGCCGCCGGCCCCAGGTCGAGGTCGCGGGGCTTCAAGAGGGTCAGGGCGCGGTCTTGCATGACGATTTCCTCTAGACCCGCTCGATCAGCATGGCGCCGCCCTGGCCGCCGCCGATGCACTCGGTGGCGATGCCGCGCTTCAGGTCCAGGCGCTCCAGGGTGTTGATCAGGTGCAGCACGATGCGGTTGCCGCTGGCCCCGACCGGGTGACCCAGACTGACGGCGCCGCCATCGACGTTCAGGCGGTCGCGGTCGATCGCCCCGGCCGCGCCTGGCAGGCCCAGCACCTCCCGGCAGAAGCCCTCGTCCTCCCACGCAGCCAGGCAGGCCAGCACCTGCACGGCGAAGGCCTCGTTCAGCTCCCAGAGCTCGATGTCCTGCAATTGGAGCCCCGCGCGCTGAAGGAGCGGCGTCGAAGCCAGCACCGGCCCCAGGCCCATGATCGAGGGATCCAACGCTGCCCATTCGCTGTCGAGGATCACGGCGCGCGGCTTCAGACCATGCTTCCGCACCGCCTCTTCGGACGCCAGGATCACCCAGGACGCGCCGTCGGTGATCTGCGAGCTGTTGCCAGGCGTCACCTTGCCGAAGGGGCGCTCAAAGGCCGGCTTCAGAGTCGCGAGCGTCTCGACGCTGCTATCAGGGCGTACGCCGTCGTCGTGGTCGTAGATTGTCCCGTCGCGGGCGAAGGCGGGTTCGACCTCGCCCGACAGCCAGCCGGCGCTCTGGGCCTTGGCCAAGCGCTGGTGGCTCTCGACGGCATAGGCGTCGGCGGCCTCGCGGCTGAGGTCGAAATAGTGCGCCAGCACCTCGGCGGTCTGGCCCATGTCGAGGTCGGTGATCGGGTCGGTCAGGCCGCGCTCCAGTCCAACGACGGGCTGCAACATGTCGGGTCGGAAGCCGGCCATGGCCTTGACCTTATCGATCGGAGCCTTGGCGCCCTGCAGGCTCGACAACCACTCGACCGCCGATTGTTTCAAGACCAGCGGCGCGTGGCTGAGCGCTTCGGCGCCGCCGGCCAGGATCAGGTCGGACGAGCCCTCGCGGATGTAGCGATAGGCGGTGTCGATCGACTGCATGCCAGAGCCGCAGTTGATGGCCACGGTGAAGGCGGTCATTTCGGGTCCGCAGCCCAGGCGCAGGGCGGCCACCCGCGCAGGGTTCTGCTCGTCGGCGATGACGTTGACGCAGCCGAGGATCACCTGGTCGAAGGCGTCCGGCGCGAACGGTTGGCGCAGCAGCAGTGGCCGTCCGCACTGGACGGCGAGGTCGACGGGCGTGAACGGCCCCGGCGCGCCCCGGGCCTTCAGGAACGGCGTCCGCGCGCCATCAATGAGATAGACACGTCGACCGGGCGCGACCGGGCCGGAAACGACTGAGCTTGGGCTTCGGGCGTTCATCACGGTCCCCTGACTGTACGGCCTTAAAACGCCGGACGGCCAAGGTCGCTCCGCGCCTATTCCGCCTTTCGCGGTTCGGCGTTCGCGCCGAACGCGACCACGGCCGCATCGCCTTCCGCCGGCCATTCCTGGGCGATGACTTGGGGCGCTTGTCTAACCACGTAGATCTTTCCGCCATGAGCGAGCGTTCCATTAGGCTCGGCCAAACGGAAGACGTCGCCGGTCTCAAGTTGTGAGATAACAGCATCCTTCCAGTGGTTCTCGCCGATGAGCACTTGCACCCACCGCGTCTTGCTCGCCGCTATCATGAAATAATTGTAATGTTACTGCTCGCCCAGCCGAGTCAGACACATTTCTGACAAGCATTATCGCGCGATGCCAGGGGACTCCCGGGATATTGCGCGATCCTGTCCGATCTTTAATGCAGCGCCCCCGCCCAACCCTGGCGCGAGAAGCGCAGGATGGTCGCCGATCGGAACGGGGTCCCAGGCCGCAGGACCGTTGACGGGAAGGCCGTCTGGTTGGGACTGTCGGGCAGGTGCTGGGTCTCGAAGGCCAGGCCCGCATAGCGAGGATAGGCCACGCCTTCCGAACCCGTTTCGCTGCCGTCGAAACCGTTGCCGCTGTTGAGCTGCACCGACGGCTCGGTGGTCAGCACCATCATGCGCCGACCGCTGGCGGGATCATCGATCCAGCCGACGGGGGTCGGCTTGGCGGTCACGGCGTCGCGCACGACGAGGCTGTGATCTAGACCGTTCGACGAGGCCAGCAAGGGATCGTCCAGCCGCAGGACGTCGCCCAGCCGCTTGGGTGTGCGAAAGTCCAGCACCGTGCCCGCCACTGACGGCAGCTTGCCAGTCGGCGCCTTGCGCGCGTCGACCTCGGCGTAGCGGTCGGCGTCGATCTGGACGCGATGATCCGCGATAGTTCCCGCCCCGGCTCCGGCCAGGTTGAAGAAGGCGTGATTGTGAGGTTGATGACCGTCGGCGCGGTGGTCTCGGCGAGGTATTCGATACGCAGTTCGTTGGACTTGCGCATCAGGCGATAGGTCACCGTCAGCCGCAACGCGCCAGGAAAGCCCTGGTCGCCGGCGGGGCTCAGCAGGAGGTAGCGGACACCGACGGACTGTCGATCCGAGATCGGCGCGCTGGACAACGCCCGCTTGTCATAGCCATGCGAGCCGCCGTGCAGGGTCATGTTGTTGCGGCCCGCCTCAAGGGCGTGGGTCTCGCCGTCCAGCGTGAAGCGCGCGTCGGTGATACGCCCGGCATAACGGCCGATCACCGCGCCGTAGCGGCGCTGATTGGTCTCGTAGGCGCCGATGTCGGTACGGTTCAGCACGACATTGACGAACTTGCCCTCCCGGTCGGGCGTCTCGATCGCGGTCAAGGTGGCGCCAAAGTCGATCGCCGCGACGCTCATGCCCAGGTCGTTGCGCAGCACCGTCTTGACGATGGCGACGCCGTCCCGGGTCTTGCCGAAAGGCATGCGACGGACCTCGGCGGCGTGGGCCGCGCCGGCGATCACGAGCATCGCGATCAGCGCCGTCGCCGCGCCCGTGCGGCCTATACGCTTAGCGAGATCAGGCATCGACCCAGAGCACCGGCTGACGAAGCGGATAGTTGCGGATGATCTCGGCTTCCGTCGGATCCGGATCAAGCCGTTTCCAGAGGTCGAGGTAGTCCTGACGCTTCAAGGCGAGGCCGCCGAACAGCAGGCTGGGCTGGCGGACCGGCCAGCCGTCCCAGGCCTCGACATCCGGTGGCTTTGGCCAAGTCGTCTTGTCGGCGATGAATGGGGCCATGTAGGCCAGAGCATCGGCGATCGAGCCGCCGGTCTCACCCTTGAAGGTCCAGAAGTTGTCGCCCGGCGTCGACATCACCCAGGCGCAGGCGGCCAGGACATCCAGGTTGAACAGGCAGTAACCGTAGGGCTTGGTGCGGGCGAGCTCCAGCGGCTGGGCGCCGTCGGCGGCGATCTGGCCAGGGACCAACGCCTTGATCCGGCCCCGCGCCACGTCCAGTTCGGCCTCACGGCCTGTCAGTTGCGCGAACACGGCCGCCTGCAGCGCCCAGCAGGTGCCGTGATTGTTCTTCTGGTTGCGCTCGTCGACGCCATTGGCCGAACTAGCCATCCAACTGAGGTAGGCGTCGAACCAGGCGACGGTCGGGGCGTAGACGCTCACTTTGGGCCGCGCGGCCATAAGCACCGAGACCGCCCGCGCGACCTCGACGAGATGCAGCGTGTCGATGACGCCGATGCCCCTGCCCGTATTCACGCCGATGATCGCCTGGGCGTGTTCCAGGTTCGGGTTCATCCGGGTTTCGGGCGTGACAAACCATGCCCGCAGATGCTTCTCGGCATGCGCGGCGTAGCGGGGGTCCTTGGTCACCTTATAGGCCGCCGCCAAGGCCGGCAGCTGGACGCCCAGCCGGATCACCGCGTCGCGGTGGGCGGTGAACTTGTCGGGATTGGAGTAGCCGTCCTTGCGGATGTACGGCCCGTTCGGATGGGCCGGGTCGGGCCACCAGTAGTCGGCCTCGGAATAGTAGTCGTGCCGACCGCCGGGGCTGCGCGGGGCGGCGAAGGCGGTGATCGTCAGCGGCGCTTCGCCCAGATAGCGTTCGGCGGCCTTGACGATCCGGGCCCGGTCGATGACCGCGATGTCGAGCGGAGCCGCCCGCGCGCGCCCGAACGCCGTCAGCGCCAGGGCTGTCCCGAGGAAGAAGTCGCGTCGGTTCATGGATGGGCTCCGAACGAGGGCGTGCGCGACGGATAAAAGGGTCCCGCGTCCCCGCGGCGCCTTGCCGGGGGATCATCTGTCGGTCAGGAGCTCCGCGCTTGGGAGGCGAAGGGGGAATCCTGGCGACCAACGGACCGCGACGAGGCGGCGGGACAGTGGTCGATCCGGCGGGGGATTTGGTGAAGGACCCGCCGGACCGATGAGGATCAGAAGCGCAGGCGGACGCCGAAGTAGATCTGCGGACCGTTGTCCGAGACCTCGGTGATCGAGTCCTCGCCAGTCTTGTACATCACGTCGCGCGTGCTGGTGACGTTCAAGGCCTGGAGCTTCAACTGCACCTGCTTGGTCAGGTCATAGGACGCCGACAGGTTCAGATAACCCGAGCCCTTGGCGTTGCGATTGGTGCTGCTGTTGGGCTTGAAGTAGCTCGAACGGTAGCGGTACGAGGCGCGCAGCGAGAGCTTGTCGTTCTCCCAGTAGACCGAACCGCTGCCGGTATATTTCGACAGCCCGTTCAGGTTGGCCGCGTCCGTGTAGGGGCTGACGGTCGATGGGTCCGGGATCTCGAAATTGGCCTCGGTGATCGCGAAGCTGCCCTGCACGCCGAACCCGCTGAGGAAGCCCGGCAGGTAGGTGAAGGCGTGGTTGCCCGAGAACTCGACGCCGTACAGCTCGCGGGTTTCCGGGTCATTGGCCGGCGCGACGGCGTTGAAGGTCACCAGGCCGCCATTGGCCACGATGCTGGTCTCGCGCGGCTCCTGGGCGTCGAACGACGCGCCTTTCAGCCACTTGTAGTAGGTGGCGATCGCGAACGAGGTGTCGCGGTTGACGTAGAACTCCAGCGAGGCGTCCAGATTCCAGCCGCGGATCGGCTTGAGGTTCGGGTTGCCCGTGGTGCTGTTGGCCAGCACGCCCTGCACCGTCGTGGCGGTGGTGTCGGCGACCGGGGTGATGCCGACGTTGAAGTCCTCGATGCCCGAGCGCGACAGGGCCTTGTAGGCGGCCAGGCGCAGCTTGACGACGTCGGTCAGGTCGAAGGCGACGTTGGCGCTGGGCAGGAAGTATTCGTACCCGCCCGTGCCCTCGATCTCCTGCAGCGGCGTGCCCGGCGTGCGGACCACGGTCGCGGCCGCGCCGCCGATCGACGGCGTCACGGTGACCTCGCCGCGGAAGCCCTTCGACAGCACCCGGGTGCGCACGTAGCGGACGCCGGCGTTGCCCGAGACGGGCGTGTCGCCCAGCTGGGTGCGGAAGTTCGTCATCACATAGGCGGTGCTGATCCGCTCACGGATGTTGGAGTCCTCCGGCCCCGGCGCGTTGGTTGGCAGGGCGAAGCTGTCCTTGCCCGTGTAGGTCTTGAACAGGCAGTCGTTGTCGAACAGCGCCCACGATTTCACATTGGTCTTGCCGTCCATGAAATTGGACGTCGAGAACGGAACGCGGCAGTTGGCGTTGGCGTCGGCGACCAACTGGGTCGGGGTGCGGCCGTCATAGGCGACCGGGATGGCCAGGTCGCTGTTGTTGTTGGCGTCCTGGGTGCGGCGGTGATCCGACAGGCGGCCGCCGAACTTGATGCTCTGGAAGAAGCTCCCTTCCAGCTCATAGGTCACGTCGCCGCGCACCGCGCCGATCTTGTCGAAGCGGTCGGTGACCTGGCGATAGCGAGCGTAGTTGCTGTTGCTGACGGGCGTTCCGAACAGGAAGTTGCTCGGATCGGCGATGTCGAAGCCCGTGAAGGCGACCGAGGGGACCTCGTCGGTCGTAGCGTCCAGCGTATAGGCCACGCGCGCCTTGGAGCGCATGTTGGTGGCCTTCTGCAGTTCGGTGCGGTGCGACTGCGAGTATGACAGGTCGCCGCTGATGGTCAGGCGATCGGTCGGCGTCCAGGTCACATTGCCGCCGCCGCCGATATACTTTTCGTTGCGCTGGCGATCCTCGACCTGGATCTCCAGGTTGGAGTTGCCGCTGTACTTCATCAGCGCGCCGTCGCTGAAGTCATTGGACTGGCCGCCGACGATCAGCGGCTGGATGCCGCGCAGGCCTTCGGTAATGGACAGCTGGTTGCGGTACTCGCCGCTCTTGCGGGTCGAGTACTGGCCGTCCAGGCTGATGTCGAGGTTGGAGGTCGGCTTCCACTGGAAGGTGCCCATCAGCGCTTCGCGCTTCTCGTCCGTGACCTTGGACTGGAAGGTGCGCGAACTGGTGGCGAAGTAGCGCGGACCGACCGTCGAGCCGGTCGGCGCGGTCGTGGCGTTCGAGCAGTTGGCTGTCGAAGTCCCCGGCGCCGCAGCATAGGTAGTGCACGGCACGAAGGCCGAGTTGGTGATGTAGTAATCCTCGGGCGTGGCCTGATCCAGGCGCTGATAGCCCAGGCTGACGCCCATCGCGCCGAACTTGGTGTCGAAGCTGTCGGTGTAGGAGACGTTGCCACGATAACCCAGGCCGTTGTGGCCGCGGATATCGTCATCCTTGGGCAGGTAGGCGCCGCGCACTTCCATCTGGATGCGGCGCTTGCCGTAGTCGATCGGGCGGATCGACTTCAGCTCGATCACCCCGGCGATGCCGCCGTCCAGGAAGTCGGCCTGCTGGCTCTTGTAGACCAGCACGCCATTGACCAGCTCTGACGGGAACTGCTGGAAGGCCACCGAACGGTCGGGACCGGCGGTCGAGACCTCGCGGCCGTTGAAGGTCGAGAAGCTGAGCGCCGGACCCAGGCCCCGGACGCTGAGTTCGTTGGCGTTGCCCTTGAAGCGGTCGGCGGTGACGCCGGTGATGCGCTCCAGCGTGTCGCCCACCGAGTTGTCCGGCAGGGCGCCGATCTCGTCATTGACGATGCCGTCGACGATGACGCTGGCGGTGCGCTTGGTCTCGATCGAGCTGCGCTGGGTGGCGCGGGCCGAGGTGACGACGATCGCGTCGATGGTGTCGTCAGCCGGCGGATTCGCCGGGGCGGTCTGAGCCAGGGCCTGGGCCGGCAGGATGATCGCCGCGCTCAGCAGCAGGCTACGATAGAACGTTGATTTCATAGGTTTCCCCTTCCATTTTCTTGTTTGTCGCGCCGAGGTCCTCCCCTCAGCGGTAGTCGAGACGCCAGGTGATCTTGAAAGGCGCCGCTGCGTCGGTCGGCGCGCCATGGCAGACGACCTTGGTCGTCATGGCGCCGGTCGCGGTTCGGTATTCCTTGTCCTGGCCCACCGGACCGGTCTGGCAGGCGCTCAGGCCCTCGACGGCGAACCGGCGCACGACGCCGTCCGCGAAGGTGGTGGTCCCACCGACCTGCTTGGCGCCGCCCGAGAACGAGCCCAGCTGCAGCTCGATATCCTTGACCTTCACGCCGGCGGCCGGGGTGAAGACGTCGGTGCGGGTGATGCGGCCGGGCTCGAGGACGTAGGTCGTCCTGACCGAGACGCGCTTGTCGGCGACCGGGGCGCGCTCGCCCATGCGGTCCAGCTCGTCTTGGCGCCAGGAGACGGTAGTCTCGGCGCCCTTGGCCTCGACCTTGGCGTCCTTGAAATAGGCCAGCGGCATCAGGGCAGAGCCGTCGTCCAGGGTCAGCCGGGGCGTCAGGAACGGCGCGACGCCGTCCGGCGAGCCCGCCAGCATTCCAGGCGAGAACGGGATCGGGAAATACGGATTGTGCATGTGCTGGCTTTCGCCGCCGTTGATCACCGGCAGGCTGATCAGCCGCGCGCCGTCACGGACCGAGACCAGCAGGCGGTCATAGTCGCCGCGCTGGAACCAGGTGACCTGTCGCCGAGGCAGGCTGGCCAGACCCTTGGCCCAGTCGGCGGCGGGTGCCTTGCCGCCATAGCCCATCCGCGACCAGTGGGCGCTGGTGTAGGCGTACTGGTGGGCCAGGGAGAGGTTCTCGCCCAGGATCCGGAACTTGCCGCGATAGTCGTCGGTGCGGCGGCCGCCGTCCCACAGGTTCACCGAGCCGGTCTTGGGATCCTGCCAGAACTCCGCGTAGCGCTGGGCCGCGCGGGCGGAATAGGCGTAGGCGAGGTCCTTTTCCCGCGGGGTCAGCAGATCCAGTACGGCGGCGGCGGTCAGCACCTCGATGATCGCCGTCTCGCCATAAGGACCGATGCTGCGGCCGTATTCGAAGCCCTGCCCTCCGGCGTCCAGGCGCATCAGCATCACGTCGGCGGACTTGCGCAGCCAGGTCAGGACCTGCTGCGGCGGCTTGCCCCCGGTCTCGATGAAGCGCTGGGCGATCTCGCCGGCCAGCAGCACGCTGTAACGGTCGAAGCGCCCTTCCCCATCGGTCTCGTCGGCGAAGCCGTACTGGCCGGAGTAGAGATCGTAGTGCTCGGCGATCTTGGCGTAGAGCTTCTCGGCCGGCGCGCCGTCTTCCCAGCCCATGCGCGCGCGCAGGCGGGCGATGGCGAAGGCTACGCAGTAGTAGTTGTTGGGGTGATCGATCAGCGCGTAGGTGTCGACGTCGACGAACATCCGCCAGTCCAGCCGCACGCGCAGCTTGGCCAGGGTCAGCGGGTCGACCGCGTCCTTCAGGCGGCCCGCCTCGCGCAGCTTGTTCAGCGACGACAGGTAGTAGTAGGCGCCCCAGCTGTCGTTGGCGTCGTCGACCGTCAGCTTGGCGATCTTGCGGAAGTCGGCGAGGTAGGCCGGCAGGCGCGGATCGTTGTCCGGCAGGGTGATCAGGAAGTCGACCAGGCCCATCGCGATCTTGCCCGGCAGGAACTTGTCGCTGCCGTTGAAGACCGGCGTGCCGTCCAGCTCCAGCTTGCGGCCGTCCTTGACCAGTTTCAGCAGCAGTTGCTCGGTCTGGGGCTGAATGCGATCGCGGACCGTGACGTCGTAAGCCGGAATGGCGGCGCCGGGCGCTTCGGCCGCTCGGGCGGCTAGGCCCGAGCCCAGCAGGATCAAGGTCGCGATCGAAACGCCGCGCGCGACGTTGGTAACCGGTGTCAGATACAAGTCCACGGTCCTCCCCGAGTGGTCGTTTCGACCTTGCTCTTGACCGTTCCGACGCGCTCGCCCGCGACGTCCTCAATCGAAATCGAAAGTTTCTGAGACTTTTTGCTTGCGAGCGCGTCGGGCGGCGAACCGCTCACACTTCGCCTGGGCTCTTATTGAGCCGCGCGCAGCTCGACCGTCGTGGCGGTGCTCGTGGCCCGCACGGGGAAGTAGGACTGGATCGCCTCGACGAAGGCCCGGCTCTGGCCCGCATTGAACGCGCCGCTGATCCGCAGCTTGCGAAGACTTGGGTCGGCGACGACGACCTGCAGGGTCGAGTAGCGGTTCATCTCGGCCGCCGCGTCGGCCAGGGCGACGTTGTCGAAGAACACCTGCCCCTGGCGCCAGGCCAGGGCGCGGCCGAGGTCGGCGTCCATGGGTCCACCCGCACGCACCCCATCGACCAGCAGCATGGACTGCCCCGGACGCATGACCGCCAAGGTCACAGGGCTCTCGTGATCGCTGACCGCGACCTTGCCCTCGGCCAGCACGACGGTGGTCTCGCGCGGTTCACGGCGGACCGAGAAGGCCGTGCCGACCGCCGTCACCGTGCGCGGGCCGGCGTGGACACGCAGCGGCCGGTTGGCGTCGTGCGCGACCTCGAAATAGGCGCGGCCCTGTGCGAGATCGATCGACCGCACGCCGGCCGTGTAGCGAACCCGCATGACGGTCAGGGCATCCATCGTGACGCGACTGCCGTCGGACAGGGTCAGGGTGCGCTGCTCGCCGAGAGCGGTCTGGAACATGTCCCCCTGCTCCGCGCGATGACGCATCCACCAGAGGCCGCAGACCGGCGCGGCGATGGCGGCGACGATCCCGGCGGCAACCGCCCGGCGGTCCCATCCCGTCGGGCGCGGACGCCTCGCCCGGGCGCGTTGCAGGGCTTCGCGGCGCAGGCCCAGCAGGCCGTCGGTCCCGGCGGCCTCGCCCATCAAACGCCAGACCCCCTCGGCCCTGGCATAGGCTTCCTCATTCGCGGCGTCCTCCGCCAGCCATCGCGCGAAGCCGACCTCGTCGGACACAGCGCCGCCCAGCCGACGCGCGGCCCAGGCCGCGGCGGTCTCGTCGATCAGGGTCTGTCGCGGCGCGTTGGACACGGGACTCAGCTCTGGAACGGATCGGCCCCGCGCATCAGGTGCGCCAGGGCCTTGATGATGTACTTCTCGACCGAACTGACGGAAACGCCGAACGCCTTGGCGATCTCGGCATGTTTCCAGCCTTCCAGCCGGTGCAGGAGGAAGGCGTCGCGCGTGCGCTCGTCCAGTTCGGACAACCGCCGCATCGCCGCCCGCAAGGCCTGCCTGTCTCCTAAGACGCGCTCGGGCGAAATACCCTCAAAACGGTCCTGACGAAGTTCGGTCTCGTCGAGGTGGCTGCGAAACGTCTTCTGACGTCGCGACCGGTCGCGCAGCAGATTGACCGCCGTCCGGAAGACGAAGGCCTCCGGGTTGTCGATGTCCGCGCCGTCAGGACGTCGAACCAGGCGCAGAAATACCTCCTGCACCAGGTCCTCGGCTTCGTCGCGCGACCGCACACGCCGCTCGAAATAGGCGGTCAGAGGCCCGCGATAGGCCTCCGACAGGCGCCGGAGGAAGGCCTGTTCGCGCGGATCGAGTTTCGGCTGCGCGGCCATCCCTACGACAAGTCCTCCCTGATCCGCATTTTTTGGGAGCACGGATCTTCGCCGCGCCCGTTGGGTTCCGACGCGCCAGCCGACGAACTCCTCAAGGCGCGCATGCTCATTCTCAGTAGTCGACGGCCAGGCGCAGGCCCAGGTGGCGGCCGCTGTCGCGCGCCGGCTTCCAGTGGGTGGCCATGGCCGGCTGACCGTCGGCCCCCACGAGGTTCCACTGCGTGTCCCGGCCCCGCGTCACGCCAAAGCGCTGGTCCAGCAGGTTGTCGACGAAGCCGGTCACGCGCCAGCCCTCTCCGCTCAGGCCCGCCGACACGTCGAGTACGCCATAGGCCGGCTCGATCGAGGCCGGATCCTGCAGCAGGCTGTAGAACACGCTCGACCGCCAGCGGTAGCCGACGTTGAGCTCCAGCAGACGGTCGCCGGCCAGCGGCTTGCGATAGAGGGTGCTTAGGGTCAGCGACCAGCGCGGCGCGTTGAACAGGGTCTTGCCGGAGAGGTCCTGGCGTCCGCCAACGCAGCCTTGCGCCGCAGTCTGGCCGAAATAGCAAGCGGCGCTGTCGAAGTCGGTCATGATCGCGTGGCTATAGGCGACCGCGCCGCCGAGGGTCAGGCGATTGTCGAGGCGGGCGCTGAACTCGCTTTCGATCCCCTCGGCTTGCATGCTGCCGATGCTGTTGAGAACGTTGAGCCCCGTGGCGTCGTCGCGGCTCTGGGCCTGAAAGCCCGAGAACCGCTCCTGATAGGCCGTCAGGTTCAGGCTGAGATGACGGTCTGGCGAGACGGCCCGCAGGCCGACCTCGTAGCTGCCGACCGTCTCGGAGTCGACCGGCTGCTGGGCGGCGATGGCGTCGGCGATGGGCAGGCCGGCATAGGGTCCGGAAGTCAGGCGGGTGCGCGTGGTCAGGCTGCTGGTCAGGTCGTAGGCGCGTCCCTTGTAGCCGGTCGAATAGCTGGCATAGGCTGTGACGTCCCGCGTGACCTTGCCCTGCAGACCGACGCGCCCGCTCAGCGCCGTGTCGCTATGGCAGGTGTCGACCGGCAGGGTCGGGCTGGACCGCGAACAGCGCGGCGCGCCGTAGGTGACGCCGTTGCCCAGGTCGTCGAAGCGGTAGCCGATGTTCTCGTGGCTGAGCCGCAGTCCGGACAGGATCGAGACCCGGCTGTTGACGGCGTAGGCGCCCTGCCCGAACGCGGCGATCGTCCGGCTGAAGGTCCGCGCCCTGTAGCGCGAATAGGCCGTGCTGTTGGTGGTCGGCAGGGACGCCAGGCCGTTGTAGTCGCTCAAGGTATTGGAGCCGCGCACGAAGTAGCGCTCCGACCGCGTCCGCCCGACATAGACGCCGGCGACATAGTCCCAGCGTCCGCCCGTGGGACTGTTCAGCCGCACCTCCTGGCTCTCGGCGCGGATGCGGAAATAGCCGCCATTGGCGGAGCCGCCGCGCGGGGCCTGGGGAGCGAACAGACTGTAATCGAGGTCGGTGGCGTCGGTGTCCTGCCGGTCGTAGAGGTAGTAGCGATCCACAGACGAAATCGCGGTCAGCCGCCAGGAGCCAACGGCCCCGGCCACGCGCAGGTTGACGCCCTTGTCGCTGGCGTTACCGCGGGCGTTGATGTCGTAACGGGCGAAGTGGTTGTCGGGCCCGGGCGCGATGCCGCGCAGCACTGTCTCGCGCGGCAGCTCAGCCCGGCTCAACGTCGCCTGAGGCGATATGTAGGTGTCGGCGCCGACGCAGCACGAGGACAGCGAGCGGGTGTAGTAAGGGCTGAGCGCGACTGTCCAGTTGTCGCCTGGCGTCCAGACCAGCTTGCCCCGCAGGTTGACGTCCGACTGGCCGTTCAGCCACTGCCGGGTCGCCAGGTTGAAGACATTGCCGCGATACCGACTGTAGGCGGCGGAAACCCGGAAGTTCAGGTCCTGGCTCACCGGTCCGGTGACGCTGGCCTGCAGCCGCCGTTCGTGATCGTCGGTCAGCAGGGTCTCGGCTCGTGCGGCGAAGACGTCGCTGGCCGGATTGGTGGTGATGTAGATGACACCCGCCGAGGCCGACTTGCCGAACAGGGTGCTTTGAGGCCCGCGCAGGATCTCGACCTGACGGACGTCGGCCAGGGCCGTGAAGGCCATGGCCTGGAAGGCCTGTGGCACGTCGTCGATGACCACCACAACGCTGGGCTCGGTGCCGATCGAATAGGAATAGGTGCCAACGCCCCGCACATTGATGCTGTTGTTGCCGGGCTGGGTCGTCTTCGAGATCGTCACGGTCGGGGTCAGCCGGGTCAGGTCGTCGAAGTCTCGCACGCCGGCGCGGTCCATCATCTGGCTGGACAGGGCCTGCACCGAGGCGTCGGACAGCCCAAGGGTCTCGATCCGCTTGCCCGAGGTGACGACCACAGCCTCCAGCCCCACCACCGGTTCGATCTCCTCCACGTGGCGGGTCACCGGCGAAAGCTCGCGCTCCGAACGCGCGGCCGGCTTGACGCGATAGAGGACGATGACGCCCGAGGCAGTCTTGCGGAACGCCAGATCCGTGCGGGCCAGCAGCGTGCTGAGCGCGCGGTCGGGGCTCATGCGGCCGCGCAGGGCAGGGGCGCGCTGGTCGGCCGTCAGCTCCGGCGCGTAGAGCAGCTGGGCGCCCGTGGCCTGGCCGAAGCGCTGCAGGGCCAGGCTGAGGCTGGAGGCGTCCTGGTCGAAGCGGGAGGGAGCGCTACCAGCCATCGCCGTCGCGGGAGCCAGCATGGCGAGCCCCAGCAAGACGCCCAGACGACTTGAACGACGAGCGCGGACGACGCGCCGAAACATACCGACCTCCCCTTCGCGGCTCTTCGGCTGCTATGCGGGCCGTCCATCGAGACAGCGCTTTTTCTTACGACGCGCGTCCCAGGATCGTCCTCAATGAAATACATCGCCGGATGCGATCGCGGGGCGCGGCTCGAAGCCCGTCATTCCTCCGGATACGGCACGGCAAAGATTCAACCTATCGCAACGATAGGAACAATCAATTTTACCAATGGCGAGAAACGGCGGCTCCTAAGGCGCGGTCGGGGGAAACGACAGCCAGGCGCATGCAGCGCGGAGGAAACCACAATGGACGCCAAGGTCGACGACAGCGTGCAAGGTCAGTGCCCGATGGGCAAGGGGCGCGGAGGCAGAGGCAACCGCGACTGGTGGCCGGAGAATCTCCGCCTTGAGAGCCTCAACCAACATTCGCCCCGCTCCAATCCGATGGGCGAGGCGTTCAATTACGCCGAGGAGTTCAAGACCCTCGACCTCAATGCGGTCATCAGCGACCTGCACGCGTTGATGACAGACTCTCAGGACTGGTGGCCGGCCGACTTTGGCCACTATGGCGGTCTGTTCATCCGTCTGGCCTGGCACAGCGCCGGCACCTATCGCACGTCGGACGGTCGCGGCGGCGCGGGCGGCGGGCAGCAACGGTTCGCCCCTCTGAACAGCTGGCCGGACAACGCCAACCTGGACAAGGCGCGCCGCCTGCTCTGGCCGATCAAGCAGAAGTACGGCCGCAAGATCTCCTGGGCCGACCTCTATGTGCTGGTCGGCAACGTTGCCCTGGAGTCTATGGGCTTCAAGACGTTCGGCTTCGCTGGCGGCCGCGCCGACCAGTGGGAGCCCGAGGAGCTCTACTGGGGTCCGGAAGGCTCCTGGCTGGGCGACGAGCGCTACAGCGGCGAGCGCGAGCTGCATCCGGCCCTGGGCGCGGTGCAGATGGGCCTGATCTACGTCAATCCGGAAGGCCCGAACGCCAATCCCGATCCCCTCGCCTCGGCCCACGACATCCGCGCCACCTTCGCCCGCATGGCGATGAACGACGAGGAGACCGTCGCCCTGATCGCAGGCGGCCACACCTTCGGCAAGACCCACGGCGCGGGCGATCCCTCGTTCGTCGGTCCCGAGCCGGAAGGCGGCCAGATCGAGGACGGCGGCCTGGGCTGGCGCAGCAAGCACGGCACGGGCCTCGGCGCCGACGCGATCACCTCGGGCCTGGAAGTCACCTGGACCCAGACACCGACGCGCTGGAGCAACCACTACTTCGACAACCTCTTCAAGTTCGAGTGGGAGCTGACCAAGAGCCCTGGCGGCGCCCACCAGTGGGAAGCCAAAGATGCGCCGGCCGATATCCCGCACGCCTTCGATGCGTCCAAGACCCAGCGCCCGAGGATGCTGACCTCCGACCTGGCCCTGCGCGTGGACCCAGCCTACGAGAAGATCTCGCGCCGGTTCTACGAGAACCCCGACCAGTTCGCCGACGCCTTCGCCCGCGCCTGGTTCAAGCTGACACACCGCGACATGGGGCCGATCAGCCGCTACCTCGGCCCGCTCGTGCCGAAGGAAACCTTGATCTGGCAGGACCCGATCCCGGCCGTCGACCATCCGCTGATCGACGCCGCCGACGCCAAGGCGCTGAAGGACAGGATCCTGGCCTCGGGTCTGTCGGTCGCCGAACTGGTCTCGACCGCCTGGGCCTCCGCCTCGACCTACCGCAAGTCGGACAAGCGCGGCGGCGCCAACGGCGCCCGCGTGCGCCTGGCCCCGCAGAAGGACTGGGAGGTCAATGATCCGCCGGTCCTGGCCAAGGTGCTGGCCACCCTGGAAGGCATCCAGCAGGGCTTTGGAAAGAAGGTCTCGCTGGCCGACCTGATCGTTCTGGCGGGCAACGCCGCCGTCGAGAAGGCCGCCGCCGACGCCGGCACGGCCATCGAGGTCCCGTTCGCCCCGGGCCGCATGGACGCCTCGGCTGAGCAGACCGACGCGGAGTCATTCGAGCCGCTGGAGCCGATGTCGGACGGCTTCCGCAACTATCGCAAGAGCGGCACGCAGTTCATGGCGCCGGAAGAGGCTTTGGTCGACCGCGCCCACCTGCTGGGCCTCTCGGCGCCGGAAATGACGGTGCTGGTCGGCGGCCTGCGGGTGCTGGGCGCCAATGCCGGCGGCAGCAAGGACGGGGTGTTCACCCACCGCGTCGGCGCGCTGACCAACGACTTCTTCGTCAACCTCTTGAGCATGGGCACGACCTGGTCCCCGACGGCGGTCAACGCCTTCGCCGGCCATGACCGCAAGAGCAGCGAAGCCCGCTGGACCGCAAGCCGCGTCGACCTGATCTTCGGCTCCCACGCCGAGCTGCGGGCCTTCGCGGAGGTCTATGCCTGCTCGGACTCGCAGGAAAAGTTCGTGAAGGACTTCGTGGCGGCCTGGACCAAGGTTATGAACGCCGACCGCCTCGACCTGAACTGACGAAAGAGGCTCAGGCCTGAACCGAAAAAGGGGCGCTAGCCGGCTCGGCTAGCGCCCCTCCTTTTTAGTCGGCCGCCGCGTGGGCCGCGCCGCTGGCCTTGGCCTTCTTGGTCAGCCAGATCAGCGGGATCAGGATCACGCACAGCCAGGCCGAGACCCGGAAGAAATCCAGCGCCGCCTGCGTATAGGCCTGGTTGATCACCAGCTGGGTGACCGCCCCGACCGCCTGCAGGTGGCTCATGCCCGTGGCCTGAAGCTTGTTCACCGCGTCGATCCAGGCCGGACTCCCCGAGCTCATGACTTCGGACAGCCGGGTCTGGTGTACGGCCTCGCCGCGGTCCCAGATCGTCGTGGCCAGCGAGGCGGCGAAGCTGCCCGCGGTGATCCGCGAGAAGTTGGACAGGCCCGAGGCCTGCGGCGTCTGGTTCGGCGGGATGCCGTTCAGCGAGATCGTCACCATCGAGATGAAGAAGGTGCTCATCGCCACGCCCTGCACCAGCATCGGCATGACCAGCGCCCAGAAGTTGGCGTCGGGCGTGTAGCCCGAGCGCATCCAGAACGACAGGCCGAAGGCGGCCAGCGACAGGGTCGCCATCCAGCGGGCGTCGACCTTGTTCATCAACCGGGCCATGAACGGGGTCAGGAATACAGCCACCACGCCGCTCGGCGCGGCCACCAGGCCAGCCCACGTGGCGATGTAGCCCATCCGGGTCTGAAGCCACAGCGGCAGCAGCAGGTTGTTGCCGAAGAACACCGCATAGGCCAGGCAGAAGACGATCGTGCCGATGACGAAGTTGCTGGACTTGAACAGCGACAGGTCGACGATCGGGTGCTTCTCGTTCAGCTCCCAGATCACCCAGGCGATGAAGCCGACGATGGCGATGCACAGTTCGACCACGATGGCGGGCGAGGCGAACCAGTCGGCCTCCTTGCCCGTGTCCAGCATCACCTGCAGCGCGCCGACCCAGACCAGCAGCAGCATAAAGCCGGTGCGATCGATCGGCAGCTTGCGGGTCGGCGTCTCGCGGCTGGCCATGTTGCGCCAGCAGATGACGCCGCACACGATGCCCACGGGGATGTTGATCAGGAATATCCACGGCCAGGAGAAGTTGTCGGAGATATAGCCGCCCAGGATCGGCCCGCAGATCGGGGCCACCAGGGTGGTCATCGACCAGATGGCCAGGGCCGTGCCCCGCTTGTTAGCCGGGAAGATCATGATCAGCAGAGCTTGCGAGCCCGGGATCATCGGCCCGGAGACCGCACCTTGCAGGATCCGGAACAGGATCAGCGACTCGAGGTTCCAGGACAGGCCGCACAGCAGCGAGGCGATCGTGAACAGGATCACCGAGGCGACGAAGGTCTTCACCACGCCGTAGCGGCCCATCAGCCAGCCGGTCAGCGGCACCGAGACGCCGTTGGCGACGGCGAAGGCGGTGATCACCCACGTGCCCTGGCTGGAGCTGACGCCGAGATTGCCGGCGATGGTCGGGATCGAGACGTTGGCGATGGTGCCGTCCAGCACCTGCATGAAGGTGCCCAGCGCCAGGGCGATCGCGGTGACGGCCAGGAGCATCCCGGTCATCGGCGGCGGGCCTGCCGCTTGTGCTTGTTCGGACGCCATGGGGCGGCTCCTAGTAACGGACTACTTCGCGCCCTTGGCGACGTCGATCTTGACCTTCATCGAAAGGCCCACGCGCAGCGGGTGCTTGGCCAGTTCGGCGGGATCGAGCGTGATGCGCACCGGCACGCGCTGGACGACCTTGATCCAGTTGCCCGAAGCGTTCTGGGCCGGGATCAACGAGAAAGCCGAACCGGTGCCGCCAGCCAGGCCGCGGACCTTGCCGTGGAACTTCACACCGCCGCCGTAGAGGTCGGAGGTCAGGACCACCGGCTGGCCGGGGACCACCTTGTCCAGTTGCACTTCCTTGAAGTTGGCGTCGACATAGGCCTGGGCCGTCGGGACCACGGCCATCATCGGCGTGCCCATGGCGACCTGCTGGCCGACCTGCACCGACTTGCGGGCGACGATGCCGTCGGTCGGGGCGCGGACCACGGTGCGGGCCAGGGCCAGGCGGGCGGCGTCGAGCCGGGCTTGGGCGGCCTTCACTTCCGGGTTCTCGGTGACCGAGACGCCGGAGATCAGCACCGTGTTGACCTCGCGCGTGCCGATAGCGGCTGCGCGGCTGGCCAGGGCCTGGGCGCGGACGGCCTGGGCGGCGGTCAGGGCGGCCTGAGCGTTGGCGAAGCGGTTCTGGGCGCTGGTCAGCTCATCGCCCGAGACAGCGCCCTGCCCCACCAGGGCCTGGCGGCGCGAGAGGTCGAGACGCGCCCGGTCGACGTCGGCCTTGGCGGCCGTGATCTGCGCATCGGCGCGCTGCACGTCGGCCTGGCGGGCGTCGAACTGGCCGGCCAGGGCCGTGTCGCTGGCGAAATAGCCCTTCACCTTGCGCTCGGCCTGGCCAAGGGCGGCTTCGGCTTGTGCGACCGCGATGCGGGCGTCGGCGTCATCGATGATGACCAGCGGGTCGCCGGCCTTCACGGCCTGGGTCTCGACCACGAAGATCTTAGCGACCGGGCCGGGCGACAGGGCGGTGACCTGAGCGGTCTCGGCCCCGACATAGGCGTCGTCGGTCTCGACAAAGTGGCTGTCGAAGGCCAGCCACCAGGCGCCATAGGCGATGACGCCGATGGCGACGGCGCCGCCCAGCAGGGTCAGTTTGCGGCGGCGCTTGGCGTTGGCGGCGGCTTGGGAGGCAGCGGGTTGTTGATCGGACATAGGTGCAAGTCCTAGCGAGCGGATGCTTTGAGAATTGGGGTTCAGGCGCCGATGAAACCGCCGCCGAGGGCGCGGATCAGGGCGATGTCGAGGGCGAAGGCGCGGCTTTCCAGGTCGGCGACGACCCGGCGCTGGGCCAGGACCGACTGCTCGGCCAGCAGCACGGTCTGATAAGTCGACAGCTGCCCTTCGTAACGCAGGCGGGCGATGCGATAGGCGTTCTCGTTGGCGTTCAGGGCCGCGCGGGCGTCCGCCAGACGGCTGGTGAGCGCCTTCTCGCTGGCGGTGACATCGGCCACTTCGCGCAGGGCCTGGGTCAGGGCGCCGTCATAGCTGGCCACGGCGGCGTCGCGATCGGCCTCGGCGCCGCGCAGGCCAGCCCGTAGGCGGCCGCCCTCGAAGATCGGCAGGCGCAGGGCCGGGCCAACCTGGCCGATGTCCGAGCCGCTGGAGAACAGCTTGTCGAGATACAGCGACTGGGCGCCGATGAAGCCGGTCAGGTTGATGTCCGGATAGAAGGCGGCCTTGGCCTGCTTGGTCCGCGAGGTCGCGGCCTCGGCCCGCCACTTGGCGGCGACCACGTCGGGACGACGGCCGATCAGATTGGCGGGCAGGTTCGTGGGCAAGCCGAACGGCTTGATCGACACGTTGGCTGGACGGGCGATGGCCAGGCCGCGATCAGGACCGGCGCCGACCAGGGCGGCCAAGGCGTTGCGGGTCAAGGCGATCTGCTCATCGATGGCCGACAGTTCAGCCTTCGAGGCCGGCGGCCCGGCCGCCGCCTGCTCGCTCTCGGCCTTGGTGTCGAGGCCGTTGGCGACGCGCTTCGACACCAGATCTGAAGTCTGCTGGCGTAGGCTGACGGCCTGGGCGGCGACGTCGCGCTGGGCGTAGAGGCGCGACAGCTCGGCATAGGTCGAGGCGATCGCGGTCGACAGGGTCAGGCGGGCCTGGGCGGCATCGGCCTGTGCCGCCTTGGCTTCCGAGGTCGCGGCGGCGACGGCCGCGCGGTTCTTGCCCCAGAAGTCCAGCTCCCAGCTGAAGTCGAGGGCCAGGCGGCCGATGTCGTTATAGCCATGGGGCACGAAGTCCGGCGGGATGCCGGCGTTGTAGCTCTGCTTGCTCTCGGCGGCCGACGCGCCCAGCGAAACCTGCGGAAGGTCGACGGACTTGACCTGGGCGACCAGCGACTGGGCGCGGCGGAGGCGGGCTTCAGCGGCGGCCAGGGTCGGCGAACCCTTCAGGGCCTCGTCTTCAAGGGCGTTCAGCTGGGTGTCGCCGTAGGCGGTCCACCAAGCGTCGGCCGGCCAGTCGGCAGTCGGGGCCGCCAGGGTCTGGGCGGTCTCGTAGGCTTGCGGAGCCTTTGCGATCCGAGCGGGCTGCGCCGGCGGCAGGCTTGCACAGGCGGTCAGCACCAAGGCGCTGGCGGCGGCGAAGAAAGGGACGCTACGGCAGGGAGAGAGGGTCGTCATGGACAGGCGCCTTGATGTGACCGTACGGTATAGTCATATGGTGCCGTGCAATTAGGCGTCAGCTGCGCTATAGTCAAGGCGACCGTACGGTACGGTCGGAAAAAGATATGCTGCCCGAGACCAAGCCCCGCCTGGACCGTGACGCCCGCCGCGAGGCGATCCTCGACATCGCCGCCGAGGTGTTTCTGGCCGAGGGTTACGACTCCGCCTCGATGTCGACCATCGCGTCGAAGGTCGGCGGCTCCAAGAGCACGCTCTACAACTACTTCAAGAGCAAGGAAGAGATCTTCCAGGCTCATATCGAGCGCTATTGCACCTGGCAGAGCGGGGCGATGTTCAGTTTGCTGGACGACGGCGGCGACCTGAAAACCACGCTCACTCAGGTCGGCCGGCGCTACCTGACCAACGTGCTGTCCGACCGCAACATGCGCCACTTCCGGCTGATCACCGCCGCCGCTGAGCGCACGCCGGACCTGGGCCGCGCCTTCTATGAGGCCGGGCCGATGCGCGGCGCGCAGATCCTGGGCGACTTTCTGGCGCGGGCCAAGGCCGACGGCCGCATCCACGCCGAGGACCCGCTGGCCGCGGCCCACCAGTTCATCGGCCTCTGTCAGAACCGCCTGCTGAAGGCCCGGCTGGTCAACTATGTCGGGGAACCCAGCGCCGCCGAAGTGGACGCCGAGGTCGGCGCGGCGGTCGCGACGTTCCTGGCGGCGTTCGGGACCAAGGACTGAGGGGGCGAAACCTCGTCCTTCGACAAGCTCAGGATGAGGTTTTTACTCAGACGCTGGCAATAGTCCTCACCCTGAGCGTGTCGAAGGGCGAGGACGGCCTGGCGCGTCACGCGCGACCTCCAGCGACCTTGGCCATCAGGCCCGCGCTGGCGACCTCGCGTTCGGCCTGGGTGAAGCCGTAGGCCGGGACGATCTCGCCCGCGCGGTCGCTGACGCCGTCCCACTGGCGGATCACCTGCTCGCTGGCGTCCGCGCCGCCGCCTATGTAGCGGCCGTTGGTCAGGGTGATGTTGGCGGTGGCGAAGTGGCCGGCGCCGGCGCACAGGATCGTGCGGGTCGGGGCGTCGTCCTGGACCAGGGCCAGCAGGCCCGGGCTGACGAAGGCGGGATCGAGCAAGGCTAGGCTCTCGGCCGACAGCACGCCCTCGGTCATGCCCGTGGCCGCCGTCGGGGCCAGGCAGTTGACCCGGACATTGTACTTCTCGCCCTCGATGGCCAGGGTCTGCATCAGCCCGACCAGCGCCATCTTGGCCGCGCCGTAGTTGGCTTGGCCGAAATTGCCGTAGAGACCCGACGACGAGGTGGTCATGACGATACGGCCATGGCCCTGCTCGCGCATGAGGCCCCACACGGCCTTTGCGCAGACCGCCGCGCCCATCAGGTGGACGTCGACCACCAGGCGGAAGTCGTCGAGGCTCATCTTGGCGAAGGTCTTGTCGCGCAGGATGCCGGCGTTGCTGATCAGGATGTCGATCCGCCCCCAGCGGGCCACAACCAGCTCGACCATGGCGTTGACGGCGGCCTCATCGGTGACCGAGGCGGCGACGCCGAAGGCCTCGCCGCCCTGGGCGACGATCTCGGCGGCCACGCGGTCGGCGGCCTCCTGGCCCAGGTCGTTGACGACCACCTTGGCGCCGTGCCCGGCCAGATACAGCGCGTGGGTGCGGCCCAGGCCCCCGCCAGCGCCCGTGACGATCGCGACGCGTCCTTGCAGCATCATAGAACCCCCTTGCTCACTAGACTATTAGTGAATTTCTTTGACGGATTGATCCCGGATGACGGCGGCCACTAGGTCTGCGGTTTGCGCCGTTCGCAGGCCGCGATGAAGCCAGCGGCCATGAACGCGGCCATCCGTTCCTTCACGGCGTGGAAGTCGTCGGACTTGCAGACCCCGCCCGAAAGCTTGTCGATCCGGCCCGTGCGGGCCAGGGTCAGCATCAGGGCCCCCGTCACGAAATGGTAGCCCCAGAAGATGTCGGCCTCCGGACAGTCCGGCAGGGCCTTCTTCAGCAGGTCGATCAGGCGCAGCACCACAGGGTCGAAATGCTCGTCCATCAGGTCCGCGCCCCATGCGGGCGTGTTGGCGACCTGGGCGCCGAGGGCGGCGTAGTTCTTCCAGCCCTCCCCACCCTCGATGTAAAGATCAAGGTCGGTGTCCAGGAACGCACGGAGAGCGCCCTCCACCGTCGGCTTGCCGGCCGAGGCCGCTTCATAGGCCTCCAGCGCCCGCATCCGGCGCTCGCTGGTCACCACAGCCCGGCGCGCGAAGACCGCGTCGAACAGGGCTTTCTTGTCGTCGAAATAGTAGTTCATCAGCGTGTGGTGCACGCCGACCTGCTTGGCCACGTCCTTCAGGGTGACGCCATAAAGCCCGTGTTTCGAAAACAGCGCCTCGGCCGCGTCGAGGATCTGCTCCATCTTCTCGGCGCGCTGTTCGGCCTTGGTGGTGCGTCGACGGGTCGGGGCGGCTTCGGACACTGAGCGGGACTTTCTGGCGTTGGGGCGAGAGGCGTGGACGAATGAGGCGTCAACCGCCGCCGTATTCCGTTCGCAGCCTTATCTTGTCGATCTTGCCGGTCGACGCCAGGGGCATGCGCGGCAGGCGGTAGACGGCATCGGGGATCCACCAAGTCGCCACCCGCCCTCTCAGCGAATCCAGCAAGGCCTCGTCCGTGACCTCGCCCTGGGTCTCGACCAGCAGGATCGGTCGCTCGCCCCACTTGGGATCGGAGCGACCGATGACGGCGGCCAGCGACACCTCGGGCAGCGAGGCGACCACCGCCTCGATCTCGGCGGGATTGATCCATTCGCCGCCGGACTTGATCAGGTCCTTGGCGCGGCCGGTGATCATCAGATTGCCCGCCGCGTCGATGCGCGCCAGATCGCCGGTCGGGAACCAGCCGTCGGCGTCGGTGGCCGAGGTCTCATGGCCGAAATAGCGCTCGACCACGGCAGCGCCGCGCACCCGCAGATGGCCCTCGGCGCCGCGCTGCTCTGGCAAGGCCACGCCGTCCGCGTCGGTCAGCAGCAGGTCCACACCGACAGCCGGTCGACCGGAAAGCGCCGCGCGCGGCGGCGCGTGCAGCGGGGCGACGGTGCCAGAGGGCGACAGCTCGGTCATGCCCCAGCTGGTCTGGACCGTGACGCACAGGCCCTGCTCGATCCGCTCCATCAGCGCCGGCGGCATCGGCGCGCCGCCGACCATGATGCGCTTCAGCGACGGCAGGCGCTCGCCGGTGGCTTCCAGGTGCTCGACCAGACCCAGCCAGACGGTTGGCACACCGACCCCGACCGAGACCTCCTCGGCGGCGATGAGGCGGGCGAGACTGGCGCCGTCGGCGTTGCGGCCCGGCAGGACCAGCTTGGCCCCGGCCGCCGGGGCCGCGAACGGCAGGCCCCAGGCGTTGGCGTGGAACATCGGCACCACCGCCAACACCGCGTCAGCGCCCGAGATCGCCATCACGTCCACCTGCAGGGCCCGCAGGGTGTGCAGATAGCTGGAGCGGTGGGTGTAGGTCACGCCCTTGGGCGCGCCCGTCGTGCCGGAGGTGAAGCACAGGCCGCTGGGCGCGGTCTCCTCGAACTGGCCCCAGACCACGTCCGGCTTGGCGGCGGCGACCAGTGGCGCCAAGGCTTCACCCTCGGCGGCCTCGCCGTCGATGATCAGCAGGCGCTCGACGCCCGGCGCGGCGTCCATGATCTCGCGGGCCAAGGGCGCGAGGTCGGACGAGGCGATCAGCACGCGGGCTTCGGACTGGACGATCATCGACCCCAGTTGCTCGGCGGTCAGGCGCGGGTTCAGAGTGTGGCAGACCGCGCCCATGCCCATGATCGCATACCAGACCTCGACATGGTCCTGTGTATTCCAGGCCAGGGTGGCGACGCGGTCGCCCTTGCCCAAGCCGAGCCCCGCCAGCACCGACGACACCCGCAGGCTGCGGTCGCGCAGATCCGCATAGCCAACCCGGTCGATCCGTCCGCCCTCGCGCGCGGTCACCACCTGGCCGTCGGGACACCATTTGGCGGCGTGGTCCAGGAACTTGTCGAGCGTCAGGGCGAACGCCTGCATCTCGCCGTCAACTATCGACACTGAGGCACTCCAGGCGGAAGCGGCGGCGCGACGACGCCGACATTCCAGTTCCAGGGCGTGTCGCCCCGGGCGCGTCGGCGGCACATCACCGCCTCGTTCAGTTCGTACATGCCGGGGCGCAGATGCACGCCCGGCTGGGGTCCCGCGACGAAGGCCATGTAGGCGCGCTCGGCCCCGTACGCCTTCCAATCTGGCTGGCCGGCGGCCTTGGGCCCGCCGTCCTTGGCGAACGAGGCCCAGTAGTCGCCCATGGCAGCCGTCAACCTGGCTTCCTCGGGGGTTTCCGGGTTCTTCGGCCAGGCCGGCGGCGTGCCCTTGGCGGTGTCGAAGACATAGGGCAGCTCGCTGGCGTGGAAGCCGTGCAGACCCGCCGTCTCCGCGGCCGGATAGCCGTGGTCGAACAGGTAGAAATAGCCCGCTTGCCCGGCGGCGGTCTGCTTGGCCACGAGACGCTCGGCGGTCCAGCCATAGAGCGCGTCGCGGGTGGTCAGCAGCACGCTCTCCGGGACATCGCTGGACGGATAGAGCTTGAGGAAATCGTCCGCCAGGTCGCCGTAGCGCGCCCGGATTTCCGTCTCATAGGCCGCCGCATCGGCCGGAGGCGGCGGGGCCAGGATGCGCAGCGAGCGGATCTCTCCGCTGTTGAAGCCGGCCAGGATCGGCACATGGGCCTGCTCGCCCGCGTCGAAGGTGTCGACCAGTTGCCTGGGCAGCAGCTTGCCGTCCACCGCCCCGAAGGTCTGGAAGCCGGCCATCAGGGCGCCGGTGGTCAGGGTCTCGGCGTCCATGGCCCGCAGGTCGGCGAGGGACTTGGCGCCCAGCTTGGCGGCGGTGGCCGCGCCCATGGTCTCGGCCGGGATGTGGCCGTACTTGGGCTCGCGCAGGTCCGGCGTCGAGACCATGTAGGCGCTCTGGGCGATGGCCTTGTTGAACAGCCCCCGGGCCGGCGGCGAGGCCATCAGGTACATGACGCTCAAGCCTCCCGCGGACTCGCCCGCGATGGTGACATTGGCCGGATCGCCCCCGAAGGCGGCGATGTTGGTCCGCACCCACTTGAGCGCCGCGATCTGGTCCAACAGGCCGTAGTTGCCGGACACATGGTCGGGCGATTCCGCGCTGAGCTCGGGATGGGCCAAGTAGCCCAGCACGCCGAGGCGGTAGTTGATCGAGACGACCACGATCCCGCGCCTGGCCAGGGCCGCGCCGTCATACATGCCCTCGGCGCTGGAGCCGCCGATCAGCGAGCCGCCGTGGATCCAGACCAGCACCGGCGCCTTCTTCGCCTTCGTGGGCGTCCAGACGTTCAGCGACAGGCAGTCCTCGCTGAAGCTCTTCAAGGGCGAGGCGTAGATGCTGCCCGGGCGCGGCTTGGGCTGAAGGCAGGACGGGCCGAAGTCGAGAGCGTCGCGGACGCCGCTCCAGGTCGCCGGCGCGACGGGCGGCTTCCAGCGCAGCGCGCCGACCGGCGGCGCGGCGTAGGGGATGCCCTTGAACACCGCAAGGCCATCCTGGGCGGCGCCTCGAACGGCGCCGGCCCCAACCTTGACTATGGGCGCCTTGACGACAGGAGCCTCGGCCCTGGCGACGGCCGGAGCCATCGCCAGGGCCGCAAGGGCCGACATGAGAAGACGCTTGCGCAAGCTGCTCATCGCCATCCCCTAGAACGCATAGCCCAGCCGCACGCCGGCCGTGCGCGGCCGCATGGTGGCGAACCGGCTGGCGATGAAGGCCTCGGGGTGGACGTAGGTGATCGAGTGGTCGTCGAAGAGGTTCTCGACATAGGCCCCAATCGTGGTGTCGCCCATGGCCACGGCGAAGGTGGCGTTGACGTTCTGATACGCTTCCGTGAAGCCGTAGGTCGCGCTGGTCACGCTGGGCTGGCCCGGCACGTGCTGGAACGAGCCCGGATACGAGCCGACGTGCTGCAGCACGACCGACAGGTTGGCCTTGGCCTTCGGAGTCACGTCCCAGCCATAGTTGACGAACAGCGAGCCCTGCACCTTGGGCGAGGCCAGGCGCGCGCCGACCACCGCGCCGGAGATCGCCGCCTCGGCCGGGGTCAGCTCGGTGACCTTGGCGTCGTTCAACGAGCCGTTCAGGCCGATGGTCAGGCCCTTGGCCGGGAAGGCCAGCAGCTCCAGCTCGATCCCCTTGCTGCGCGCCGCGCCGATGTTGGTGGCGAACTGGACGCTGTCGGAGACGCGATTGGCCTGGACCTGGATGTTGCTCCAGTCGATCAGGTAGACGGCGAGATTGGCCGAGACCAGACCGTTCAGGAACCGGCCCTTGGCCCCGACCTCGTAGTTGGTCAGGTCGTCCGACGAAGCGCCGTTCGGGATGATCAGGTCGCTGGAATTGACCAGGCTGGGCCGCCCGGCGAAGGCGTTGACCACCGGGGTGCGGAAACCGGTCGACACCGTGGCGTAGGTCGTCAGGGTGGGCGACGGCTTGTACGACAGGCTAACCTTGAACGAGGGCTTGCTGCCGGTCGCCTTGACGCCGCTGGCCGCCGCGAACGGGGTCAGGGTCAACGGCCCGCGGATGCCGAACAGGGCGTTGGTCAGATAGGCGCTGCTGTAGCCGCCGGCCTCGGTGAAGCCCTGGGCCTCGACCCGACCGTAACGCATCCCGCCGGTCAGCCAGACCTTGTCGTTGAAGTGGTAGGTCAGCTGGCCGAAGGCGGCCTTTTCCTGCGAATTTATGTGGGTGTACTGGCGCTGGTAGTACTCGTCCGGCAGGCCGGTAATGCCGTGCGAGGCCAGAAAGGCCGGGCTGGAGCGGTAGAAGTAGTCCACGTCCAGGCGGCGATCGAGATAGAAGCCGCCGATTACCCAGTCGAGCTTGCCGCCCGGATCCGACGCCAGCCGCGCCTCCTCGACGAAGGTCTTCTGGAAGCCCCCGGCGTCCAGGGCGAAGGCGATCGCCTGTTTGAACGTGCCGGCCAGGTCGACATAGAATTTCTGGTCGAACTTCGAATAGGTCGACGAACTGGTGAAGTGCGCGCCGTCGAACTGGTAGTCGATCGTGACATTGTGGCTGCGCATCTCGCCGACGAACTGGTCCGGCCGGTCCGAGATCCGCTTGTTCCGACCCAGGGCCGGATTGACCATCGACGAGTCCTTGGGGTTGCTGTCCTCGTAGGAGAACAGCGCCTTCACCGACAGGCGGTCGTTGGGCTTCCACAGCAGCGTCGCGCGACCGCCCCAGTCGACCAGGGTATTGGAGTTGTGGACGCCGGTGCCGAGGTTATCGAGATAGCCTTCCTCGTGCCGGTAGAAGCCGACCACGCGCAGGGCCAGCTTGTCCTGGATGATCGGCATGTTGAGCATGCCGTTGTAGCGCTGGCGCAGCGAGTCAGAGCCGGTCAGGCCGAAATCAACCAGGGCCGCGCCCTCGCGGCTCGACAGGTTCGGCGCCTTGGTCAGGATGCGCAGCGCGCCCGACAGCGAACCCGAGCCGAACAGCGTGCCCTGGGGACCGCGCAGGAACTCGACCCGCTCGACGTCGAACAGGTTGGGATCCAGCACCGTGGTGTTGCCGATCGTCGAGATCGGCAGCTCATCCACATAGACGGCGACCGTGCTCTGCAGGTTGGCGCCGTAGCCGTTGGTGGCGATGCCCCGGGCGGTGAAGTTGTTGAAGTTGGCAGTGGCGCGGTTCAGCACCACGCCCGGCGTCTGGCGAGCCAGGCCTTCGAAGCCGACAATGCCCTTGGCGGTCAGCTCCTTCTGGTCGAAGGCGGTGACGCTGAGCGGCACGTCCTGTAGCTTTTCGGGACGGCGGGTCGAGGTGACGATGACTTCTCCGACCAATGCGGCGTCGCCCCTCCCCTGATTGTCAGCGGCCGCCTGGGCTGCGGCCTGTGTGGCGAATGATACGAGCGCGACGGCGCATGCCGACGCCAGCAGACAAGCCTTCATGTCGTTCCTCCCCGAACGAGCGTCGATCGTTTTTGCGTCGACGTTTATGGGCGCACGGTGAGCGAGATCCGGGCCGCTGTCAATATTCACTCTCTCGAGCGTGAACATTGACGAGGCTTCGAAGTTGGGCGCATGCTCCGAAACAGGCCAAGCTCAAGAACGGCCGCTGGGAGGATGCCTTGAAGACCACGCGCGCGATGACGCCGCGGCCCTGTCCGCACGCCCGGACGGCCGCTCGATGAACGCCCCCGCTCTCTCGTCGAACGCGACCCACGCCCCCGTCGGCGGCCGCGCCTGGCTGGTGCTGGGCATGTTGTGGTTCGTCTATGTACTGAACTTCCTTGACCGCCAGTTGATGTCGATCCTGGCCAAGCCGATCCAGGACACACTGCATGTCAGCGACAGCCAGCTGGGCCTGATCGGCGGCCTCTATTTCGCGATGTTCTACTGCTTTATCGCCATTCCGGTCGGTTGGCTGGCCGACCGCACCAACCGCGTGGCGGTGCTGTCCCTGGCCTGCGGCGTCTGGAGCGCGGCGACCGTCGCCTGCGGCCTGTCACGCGGCTATGGTGAGTTCGCCGTCGCGCGGATGACGGTCGGCTTCGGCGAGGCCGGCGGGGTGCCGCCCTCCTACGCGATCATCTCCGACTACTTCCCGGCCAGCCGACGCGGCACGGCGCTGGGGATCTACAACCTCGGCCCGCCCGTCGGCGCGGCGCTGGGCATCGCGTTCGGCGCGGCGATCGCGGCGGCGTTCAACTGGCGCTACGCCTTCGTGATCCTGGGCGTCGTCGGCCTGGTCGCCGCCGTGGTGCTGCCGCTGCTGGTCAAAGAGCCTCCGCGCGGCGGCCTGGACGGGACCGAGATCAAGGTCGCCAGGGCTGGCTTCTGGTCGACGCTGAGGATGTTCTTCTCGCGCCCGACCCTGGTGCTGGCCGCGCTGGGCAGCGGCGCGACCCAGTTCGTCACCTATGGCCTGGGCAACTTCACCACCCTGTTCCTGATGCGCGAGAAGGGCATGGCGCTCGGCGAAGTGGCAGTCTGGTACGCCCTCGTCGTCGGCATCGGCATGAGCGCCGGCATCTTCGTCTCGGGCCGGGTGATCGATCGCTTCCGCAAGAAGTCCAAGGTCGTCTACGCCATGGCCCCGGTCGTTTCCCTGAGCCTGGCGATCCCGTTCTATATTGGCTTCGTCTGGGCCCCGACCTGGCCGCTGGCCCTGGCCCTGCTGATCGGCCCGACCTTCCTCAACTACTTCTACCTGTCGTCCTCGGTGGCGCTGGTCCAGGAAGAGGTCAGGCCCGACCAGCGGGTGATGTCCGGCGCCTTGCTGCTGCTGGTCATGAACTTCATCGGGCTGGGCCTGGGGCCCACCTATGTCGGCGCGGCCAGCGATTTCTTCAAAGCCAGCCACCCGCACAACTCGCTGCAGATGGCGCTCTACACCTTGGTCCCTTTCTACGTGATCGCGATCGGGCTGTTCCTGTGGCTGGCCCGGATCTTCCGAAGGGCCGAGCAGGCTTAACAACCGCGCGCGGGCTTCATTCCTTGAGGGCGATGAAGCCCGCCGCCATGAACCTCGCGATCCGCTTCTTGATCGCCGGAAAGTCGTCGGAGTGGCAGAGGCCGCTCGACAGCCGATCGATCCGCCCCGTCCGCGCCAGGGTGTTCATCAGCGCGCCCGACACGAAGTGGTAGCCCCAGAAGATCTCCTCGTCGGCATAGTCCGGCAGGGCGCGCTTGAGGATGCCGACCAGCCTCAGGACGACGGGGTCGAAGTGCTCGTCCATCAGCGCCGCGCCCTCGGGCGTGTTGCTGACCCGGGCGCAGAAGGCCCCGTAGTTCATCCAGTGCTCGCCGCCCTGGTAGTAGAGATCGAGATCGGTATCGAGGAAGGCGTGCAGCGCGCCCTCGACCGTGGGCTTGTCGCCGACCGCCTGCTCATACTGGTCCAGGGCGATCATTCGCCGTCCGGATGTGACGCCGGCCCGCCGCGCGAACACCGCTTCGAACAGGTGGGCCTTGTCCTTGTAGTAGTAGTTCAGCAGCGTCGTGTGTATGCCCACCCGCACGGCGACGTCGCGCAGGGTCACGCCATAGAGTCCGTTCTGCGAGAACAGGTACTCGGCCGCGTCCAGAATCTGCTCCAGCATCTGGGCGCGCTGCTCGGCCTTGGTGCGCGGGCGCTCCCTGGCCTCTTCCGCGGTGGCTCCTGCCAAACCGTCCTCCTGGTCCTACCGTTCGCCGCGTAGTCGGCGCAGCGCGCCCCTGTCAATCGTTCCCATAACGGCAATCGTCGTGTCTGAGCCTGCGCCTCGAAGTCAGCGAACAATGATCATTGACGAGATCGAAGCGGCGCCACAATACTCACTCTTGTGAGAATGAGCATTAGAGACTCGTTCCACGGGAGGGATCGCCACATGAGAATTGGGCTTACAAGCGCGTCGGGCGTCGCGCTGCTAATCGGGATCGCGGGCCTCGGCGCCCCAGCCCAAAGTCAGGGATTGGCGGGTCAGCAAAAGACGACCAACGATCCCTCCACCCAGGTCGAGGAAGTCATCGTCACCGGCTCCAACATCCGGGGCTCGGCGCTGGACGCCGCCCTCCCCGTGGAGGTCTATTCCCAGGAGCAGTTGGAAAAGCAGGGCTCGCCGACGGCGCTCGAATTCGCCAAGAGCCTGACCATCTCGGGCCCGACGACGGGCGAGTCCTACTATTTCGGCGGCCCGGCCCTGGTTGGCTCGGTGAACTACAATCTGCGGGGCCTGGGGGCCGACAAGACGCTGGTCCTGCTGAACGGCCGGCGAATGAACCAGAACACCGCCAATGTCCCCTCTATCGCCCTGGCTCGCACTGAGATCCTGAAGGACGGCGCGGCGGTGATCTACGGCGCCGACGCCACCGGAGGCGTCGTCAACTTCATCACCCGCGACAAGTTCGTCGGCATGGAGGCCCAGGCCCAGTACAAGCAGATCCGGGGCTCGAAAGGCGACCATTCGGTCGGCGTGATGGGCGGGATCGGCGAGGACCGCGTCAACCTGCTGGTTTCGGCCGAGTACGAGCACCGCTCGCGTCTGAACACGCTGGAACGCGACTTCACCAAGGCCTCGCTGACGCCGGGCGCCGGCTACAACCCCGCGCCCTGGTCGACCCTGACCAACCTGACGGGCTGGCAGCCGCGCGGCCCCCTGCCCGCCGTTCCCACCGCCACGGACACCGGCGAGTGGGGCGCGAACCTGGGCGGCATCGTCTCCGACTTCACGCCCGCCAGCTGCGCCGCCGTCGGCGGCCGCATGGATAACGCCTATACCTGCGCCTACAACTACATCCCGTACTACCGGCTGGTGGAAAACCAGGACACCTATCGGCTCTACGCCCAGCTGAAGGCGCAGATCACCGACAGCATGAAGTTCCACATGGACGCCTCGTACGGGCGCGTGACCTTGCCGCAGGTGATGGGTTCGCCGGCCCAGCCGGTGTCGCGAGGCCCGGCGTTGACGACCGGCGCCGTCAACCAGTTCTACGTGCCGATCAGCAACCCGTTCGCGGCCGAGTTCGCCGCCAAGAACGGCATCGTCGGCGCCTCGGGCTTCACCCCGATCACCTACCGGCTCTTCGGCCACGGCGGAAACCCCTACTACTCCGGCGGCGACGGCTTCGGCGTGGCCGACAAGATCGACAACAAGGTCTGGCGCGTCTCGGCCGGGATCACCGGCGACCTCGGAGACCTCGCGCCGTTCGCCAAGGCGGTGGGCTACGACTTCGCCCTGACCTATAACGACGCCTACAACTACAACACCCACGCCGACACCATCGGCTATCGCCTGCAGGAAGCCCTCAACGGCTTCGGCGGCTCGAACTGCCACGCCGTCGACCTGGACCCGACCCGCTTCGGCACCCAGAACGCCGCCGCCGCCGGCAAGAACGGCTGCCAGTACTGGAACCCCTTCTCCAGTTCGTTCAAGGGCCAGCCGGTGCGCGGCCTGGCCAACCCCAACTACATCGCCGGCCACGAGAACCCCGAGGACCTGTCCCTCTGGATGTTCGATCCGCGCGCCGTCGAGACCAAGTCAAACAACTTCACCGCCGACCTGGTGTTCAACGGCCTGTCGGGCCTGAAGCTGCCCGGCGGCGAAGTGGGTTGGGCCTTGGGCGCCCAGTACCGCTCGTTCGAGAGCCGCCAGATCGTCTCCAGCCCGTTCAACAATGGGACAGTCCAGTGCGAGTGGCCGGCCGGCACGACCAGCGCCAATGGCCCGGGCTCGCCGAACCTTCCGGCCAATCCGCTGCCGACCAACGACCCGAACTTCCGCGGTTGCACGCCGGACGCGCCAGGCCCGTTCGTCCTGTTCGCGCCGACCCTGCCGGCCCAGGCCGACCAGAGCCAGTACTCGCTGTTCGGCGAGCTGCAGATCCCGCTGTTCTCGACCGTCGACATCCAGCTGGCCGCCCGCAAGGAGAAGTTCTCCAACGACCTCGGCGCCACCGTCTACAAGGTGTCGGGCAAGTGGAAGGTCTTGGGTCCGCTGACCCTGCGCGGCTCTTACGGCACCAACTACCAGACCCCGCCCTTGGGCGTGACGCCCGGCGCCATCACGGTGGCCGCGCGCACCTACACCGTAGCGGCCAGCAACTGGCTGGCGGCCCAGTTCGTCACCGACGCCAACCTCAAGCCCGAGACCGCCAAGACCGCCAATATCGGCGCGATCTGGGCAAGCCGAGGCTTCCGCGACGATCACAAGTTCCGCCTGATCGTCGACCACTTCGATATCAGGACGAAGGATCAGATCGGCCAGGTCGCCGACCCCAACCAGATCGCCAGCCTGGTCTTCAACGGCGCCGGCGGCACGATCACCACCTGCGATGTCGCCAAGCAGCCCCTGCTGGCCCGTATCACCTTCAACACCGGCTGCGCGGTCGGCATGAGCGGCGTCGGGACCTTCTCGGCCGTCTCGACCCGCTACGGCAACGGCCCGGGCCAGACGACCAAGGGCTTCGATATCCAGGCCAACTACGGTCTGCCAATCGGCCCGGGCGATCTCGACGTCAACCTCACCGCCACCCGCGTCACAGAGCTGAAGACCGGCCCGACGCCCCTGGACGGCGTGACCATCTCGACCGGGGACGACCGCCTGGGGACGCTGAACTTCGCCACCTTCGCCCAGGCCGCTCCCAAGCTGCGCGCCAACCTCGGCGTCAACTATGGCCTCGGCCGCCAGAACTTCCGCCTGGGCGTCAACTACGTCTCGGCGGTCGTCGATGAGCGGGCCGGCGTCCAGTATGGCGAAAACGGCAAGGCCTGGGTGACGACCGACTTCACCTATCGCCTGCAACTAGGCGACGACATGGCCCTGACCGCGACGGTCGCCAACATTTTCGACCGCGATCCGCCGCCGGCCCAGGAAGAGTTCGGCTACGACCCATGGACCGGCAACCCGTTGGGCCGGACCATCGAACTGGGCGTCAAGAAGGCCTTCTAGGTAAGGCGCTTCCCTGTTCCCACCTCTCGCGGCGGGCGGCTTCTGGCCGTCCGCCGTCCTTCTTTTGGGGACGGGAAATTGCCACCATGGCGGGCCTTTACGCCAAATTCGCACATTATGGCCGATGCTGTGGGTCACGGTTCACACGGCGAGCTCATGGCCCTCTCATCCCTGGCGTTTTCGGCTTCCCATGCGGGTGACGGCGGGGCTCACGCACGCCTCGAAACCGCGCGTGGCGCGATCGAAGGCCGCTTCGTCGAGGTCGGCGACGTCCTTTCGCAGGTCGTGGACGGAACCAGCGCCCTGATCACCGCCCTGGACCGGATGCGCGAGGGCCTGGAAGGCCAGGAAGTCGCCGCCGCAACCCGCCAGTTGGGCGAAGCCTCCAACCAGCTGCGGGAATTGCCCACGACCCTGCACGCGCGCCGCGACCGCCTGGGCGCGTTGGTCAGCGCCGGCGACGCCCTGACCACCTGCATCGAGGACATGCGCCAGCACCTGGCCTACCTCCGGGTCTTCGGCGTCAACATCAAGATCACCTCGGGCGGCATCGCCGCCGCCGGTCCGGAGTTCGCGATCTTCGCCCAGGAGATCTGCGACTGCATCGAGCTGGGCCGCACTCAGCTGGACACCTTTCGCAGCGACCTCTCCAGCATGGACGGCGCCCTGCGCGCGGCCCTCGGCCACGAGGACGAGCTGCGCCGCCGCTGCGACGGCCTGCTGCCGGCGGTGCCCGACGCCCTGGTCGGCCAGACCGCCGCCATCGCCGACCATCAGGCCAAGATCGCTCAGATCACCACCCGCGTCGGCGAGCTGGTCCGCGACGTCCGCAAGAAGATCGGCTCGGCCCTCGCCGCCCTGCAGATCGGCGACATCACCCGCCAGCGCATCGAGCACGTCCAGCACGGCCTGATGCTGCTGCGGACCTCGGCCCCGGCCCGCGCCTTCTCCGTCGAGGCGCGCGAGCGGCTGGACGCCTTCGTGCACCGTCTGCTGGCCGCCCAGCTGAAAGCCACGATCGACGACTTCCACCGTGACGTCTCGCGTATCAGCCAGAGCGTCGCCGCCATCGCCGGCGACGCCAGCGAGATCCTGCGCCTGCGTGAACACGCCCAAGGGGGCTCCGAGAAGGACGGCAGCTTCCTGCGCGGCCTGGAATCCAGCGTCGGCGAAGCCTTTGCCCTGGTCGACGACATCGACGCCGGCGCCCGGCAGGCCGAGACGGTCAGCCGCTCGGCCGCCAGCTCGGCCCGCGACCTCGCCGCCCAGATCGAAGCCATCCAGAACATGCGCGCTGACGTGCAGATGATGGCGCTGAACACCACGCTGAAGTGCTCGCGCATCGGCGAGACCGGCAAGCCGCTGGGCGTCATCGCGGTCGAGCTGCGCGCCCATGCCGGCCATCTGGAAACCTCGGCCGCCCGCACCCTGACGGCGCTGAAATCCCTCTCGGAGTCGGCCGACGCACAGCCCTGCGCCGACGGCCAGGATGGCGCGGCCGGCGCGGCAAAGTCCCTGCGTGAAGCCGTCGGTCGCATCCGCAAGACAGGCGACGCCGTCGAAGGCGACCTTGTCGACGCGGCCCGCCAGGGCGCCGACGTCGTGGAGATGCTCCGCCGCGCCGCCGCCCGTTTCGACTTCCAGCGTCAGGTCGGCGTCCACCTCGACCAGGCCGTCGCCGAACTGGAAAGCCTGTCCGACGACGTTCCCGTCGACGACCTGATGAGCGCGTTGTCGCCCCTGCTGACCGACTTGGCGCGCAGCTACACCATGGCCCAGGAACGCGAGGTTCACGCCGCGCTGACGGAAGGCCTGGACATGGCGGGGATCGAGGAGCCGGCCGAAGCTGAAGCCGTCGAGGACGACGACCTGCTGTTCTAGGGCGCCAGCTTACACTTCGCGAAGGCCACCAACACTTGTCATGCCGGAAGCGTTAGCGCTGTCCGGGACCCAGGAGCTGGCGCGGAAGTTTGCCCTGGATCCCGGCTCTTCGCTTCGCAGCGGCCGGGATGACACAGTTCTGGACGATCAGATCGTAGGCGCCCCTACCGGTTCGAAGCCTTCAGGATTTCCTTGGCCAGCGCCTGCAGCGGCGCGACGCGGTCGACGCAGCCCAGCGCGATGGCTTCCTTGGGCATGCCGAAGACCACCGAGGTGGCCTCGTCCTGGGCGATCGTGTAGGCGCCGGCCTGCTTCATCTCGTTCATGCCGCGCGCGCCGTCGTCGCCCATGCCGGTCATGATCACGCCCACGGCGTTGGAGCCGGCCGAGCGCGCCGCCGAGCGGAACAGCACGTCCACGGACGGCCTGTGGCGAGTGACCAACGGACCGTCCTTGACCGTCACATAGTAGCGGGCGCCGCTGCGCTCGAGGATCGTGTGCTTGTTGCCCGGCGCGATCAGCACCCGGCCGCGCAGCACCGTGTCGCCGTCCTCGGCCTCCTTGACGGAGACCGCGCACAAGCTGTCCAGCCGCTTGGCGAAGGAGGCGGTGAACTTTTCGGGCATGTGCTGAACGATGACGATGCCGGGCGAATCCGGCGGCAGGCTTTCCAGCACCGCGCGCAGGGCTTCGGTGCCGCCGGTCGAGGCCCCGATGCAGACGATGGCCTCGGTCGTCTTGGCCATGGCTCTCCCCGAGGGCGGGGGCAGCATGGCGTCGGCGGTCAGCTTCTTCTCGGGCTCGTGGATCGGACGCGGCACGGAGACTGGAGGGCGTCGCGCGCCGGCGACGCGGGCGCTGGCGGCCGCCTTAACCGCGTCGCAGATGCGGATCCGCGACTCCATCAGGGCATCGGCCACGCCGATCTTCGGCTTCAACACGATGTCGACCGCGCCGGCCTCCAAGGCCTGCAGCAGGGTCTCCGAGCCGGCCTCGATCAGCGACGAGCACATGACCACCGGGATCGGATGCTGGCTCATCAGCTTGCGCAGGAAGGTGATGCCGTCCATGCGCGGCATCTCGACGTCCAGGGTGATGACGTCGGGGATATCGTCGCGGATCCGCTTGGCGGCCACGAATGGGTCGGAGGCGACGCCGATCACCTCGATCTGCGGGTCGGACTCCAGCACGGCCGACAGGGTCTGCCGGACGGTGGCGGAATCGTCGATGATCAGAACGCGGATCTTGCGGGCCAAGGCCTAGCCCCTCTGGAAGACGGTGTTGGCGATCTGCCGCAGCGGCAGGTCCAGCCCCACGATGGATTCGGAGTGCCCCAGGAAGAGGTAACCGTCGGGCGCCAGGTGGCGGCAGAGCCGCCCCAGCACCTTGGCCTGGGTCGGCTTATCGAAATAGATCAGGATGTTACGGCAGAAGATGATGTCCATCTGCTGTTCGACGGGATAGTGCTCGTCCATCAGGTTCAGACGGCCGTACGCAACCTTGCTGCGCAGTTCGGGAACGATCCGCACCTCGCCGCGCGAGGCGTCCTTGGCCCGCATTACGTAGCGCTGGCGACGGGACATCGAGACGGGCTGGATCATCGACTCCACGAAGCGGCCGGCGATCGCCTGCTGCAGCACCTCGGTGCAGATGTCCGTGCCCAGGATGGAATAGTCCAGGCCGCGCCGCGCGGAACAGAACTCGTCCAGCACCATGGCCAGGGTGTAGGGCTCCGCCCCGGTCGAGGCCGCCGCGCTCCAGACACGGAAGTGCTGACGGGTCTTGGCCAACTGCGGCAGGACCGTCTTTTCCATGAAATCGAAGTGCACCGGCTCGCGGAAGAACTCGGTCTTGTTGGTCGTCACCGCGTCGATCAGGTGGATCGTCTCGGTTTCCAGGCCGTCGTCCTCGAACAGGAAGCGGCAATAGTCGTTGACGTTGTCGAAGCGATTGACTCGCATCCGGCGGCGCAGACGCCCTTCCAGCATGGTCTTCTTGTTCGACGGCATCTTGATGCCGCTGTAGCCGTGGATGAACTCGGCCAGCCGCGTGAAGTTACGGGCGCTGAGCGGTTCGCTGGTCGTGACGGGTTGGAGGGCGAGCGCAGCTTGCGACACTAAGGGATCCGATCAGGCGGCTTGAGCGATGTAGGCAGCGTCCTGGCTGGTCAGCAGACGGGCGAGATCGAAGATGACCACGAAGCCCCCCTTCCCCGCGGCGGCGTCGCGGCGCACGACGCCGCGGATGTAGTCCGAGCGCCACGGCACGCCGATGTCCGGCGAGGCCTCGATCTGGCTTTCGGCGAACGAGATCACCTCGATCACCCGGTCGGCGACTAGGCCCAGCGACAGGGTGCGATCCCCGACAGGCACATCAACCACTAGGATCCGCGTCGCGCCGTCGGGCGGCACGGCGGGCAGGCCCAGCTTCAGGCGCAGGTCCAGGGTCGGCGCGCCGCGACCGCGCACGTCGGTCAGGCCCAGCAGATAGGCCGGGCCGTCGGGGATCCCGAACGGCTTGGCGTAGTCGAGGATCTCGCGGACATAGGCCACGGGAACCGCGAAGACCTCGGCCCCCAGGCCCAGGGTGACGAACTGTTCGGTCGAGCCGCTCATCAGGCATATTCCTTGAAATCGGCGTCGGCGTCGTCGGGACCGCCGTTGGTGAGGTCGAGGGCGAAGCCGGCGACGCGGGCCTGTTGGCCGGCCACCGCATTCCGCGTCGGCTTGCGCGCGGCAGGCGCTGCCGAACGCTTGGCGGCGACGGGGCGCGGGACGGGTCGACGTTGGCCCGAACGGTCGGCGGTTTCCGTGCGGAAGTAGGAGATCGAGGCCTGCAGCTCCTCGGCCTGGGCCGCGAGTTCCTCAGAGGTGGCCGACATCTCTTCCGAGGCGCTGGCGTTCTGCTGGGTCACCTTGTCCAGTTGCTGGATGGCTTCGTTGATCTGCGAGGAGCCGATGTCCTGCTCGCGGCAGGCGGCGCTGATCTCAGCGACCAGTTCGGCAGTCTTGCGGATGTTCGGCACCAGGCTGGTCAGCATCTCGCCGGCCGATTGGGCGGCCTTGACGGTGTCGGACGACACCGCGCTGATCTCGGAGGCGGCGGTTTGCGAGCGCTCGGCCAGCTTGCGCACTTCCGAGGCCACGACCGCGAAGCCACGGCCATGTTCCCCCGCGCGGGCGGCTTCGACGGCGGCGTTCAGGGCCAACAGGTCGGTCTGGCGAGCAATCTCCTGCACGATGGTGATCTTCTCGGCGATCGTCTGCATGGCGTCGACGGCCTTGCTCACGGCCATGCCCGAGGTCTCGGCGTCGACGGCCGACTGGCGGGCGATCTTTTCGGTCTGGGCGGCATTGTCGGCGTTCTGCTTGATGTTGGCCGACATCTCTTCCATCGAGGCCGAGGCCTGTTCGGCGGCCGTCGCCTGTTCGGTGGCGCCCTGGCTCATCTGCTCCGAGGTCGCCGAAAGCTCCTGGCTGCCGGACGAGACGTTCTCGGAAGCCGCGACTGCGTCGGCGACGACGCCGCGCAGGCGCTCCACCATGCGCTCCAGCGCCAGGCCCAGGGTGTCCTTGTCCGACAAGGGCTTGGGGCGAACGGTCAGGTCGCCGTCGGCGACCTTGTCCGCCAGAGACGCGGTCTCGCGCAGGTTCGCGGTCATCCGGTTGACCGTATCGACCAGATCCTTGATCTCATCGTTGGTCGTCACCACGACGTCCTTTTCCAGGTCGCCGATCGCCACCGCGTCTATGGCCACGCTGACCTTGCGCAGGCCCATCGTGACGGTCCTGGAAATCCACAGGGCCGCGATCGAACCGATGGCCAGCGCCAGGACAACCAGTCCGATGAACAAGGCCCGTGCATCGGCGAAAACCTTGTCGCCCTCAGCGCTGGCGGCCGCGCCACCATCGATGTTCAGTTTGACCAGAGTGAGAAGGTCCGCTGACAGGTCGTCATACAGCGCCTTAGTGTCACCCAAGGCTTGAACAGCAGCGACATTCTGATTGCCTCGCGACAGAACGAGCATGCGATCCGAGTCTAAAATATACTTTGCGTACTTTCCGGAAAAGCGATCATAAATTTCCCGCTCTTTGTCGGAAGAAATCAGCTTTTCGTAGCGCGCGCGGTCTTTCTTGATCATTTCAAGCGTTGCGCTGATCTCCTTGTCGACATTGACCATTGCCGCCGGATCAGTCGTTGCGACGTGGACATATTGCAGGACTCGCAGGTCGGAAGTCGCGGTATTGATGCTGTGGATCGCATCTATACTCGGCATCCAGTTTTCGGAAATAACCGTCGACTGCTCGTTTATCGAGCTCATCTTCATGATGCCGACGACGCCCATGAGCGCCAAGATCAACAAGACGGTGGCGAAGGCGCCAGCCAGTTTAACCTTGATAGTTGCACGCATGGAGAAGCCCCCGCTTCGGCTCAGGATTGAAAGATGAGATCGATATGACGGTCCCGAGGACTGGCCGCGGTCCGCTAGGTTTGGTGGAGATTGCCTACGCTGGGTACTGGGTCTGGGTGGAAAGGCGGGACCGGCTCAGTAAGCCGCCGGTCCGTGAGTTCAGGAACGGATCAGGCGTATTGCTTGAAGTCGGCGTCGTCGGCGTCCGGACCACCATTGGTCAGGTCCAGCGCAAAGCCGGCCGCGCGGGCCTGCTGGGCGGCGACCGGACGGGTGGCGGGCTTGGCCGGGGCCTTGCGGACCGCGCCCGTCGAGGCCGGACGCTTGACCGGAGCGGCCTTGCGGACCGGCGCGCGATGGCCGCCGTGCGCGTCCGTGCGGAAGTAGGAGATCGAGGCCTGTAGCTCCTCGGCCTGGGCGGCGAGTTCCTCAGAGGTGGCCGACATCTCTTCCGAGGCGCTGGCGTTCTGTTGCGTGACCTTGTCCAGTTGCTGGATGGCTTCGTTGATCTGCGAGGAGCCGATGTCCTGCTCGCGGCAGGCGGCGCTGATCTCAGCGACCAGTTCGGCGGTCTTGCGGATGTTCGGCACCAGGCTGGTCAGCATCTCGCCGGCCGATTGGGCGGCCTTGACGGTGTCGGACGACACCGCGCTGATCTCAGAGGCGGCGGTTTGCGACCGCTCGGCCAGCTTGCGCACTTCCGAGGCGACGACCGCGAAGCCGCGACCATGTTCGCCGGCGCGAGCCGCTTCCACCGCCGCGTTCAGGGCCAGCAGGTCGGTCTGGCGGGCGATCTCCTGCACGATGGTAATCTTCTCGGCGATCGTCTGCATGGCGTCGACGGCCTTGCTGACGGCGGCGCCCGAGGTCTCCGCGTCGATCGCCGACTGGCGAGCGATCTTCTCGGTCTGGGTGGCGTTGTCGGCGTTCTGCTTGATGTTGGCGGCCATCTCTTCCATCGAGGCCGAGGCCTGTTCGGCGGCGGAAGCCTGCTCGGTGGCGCCCTGGCTCATCTGCTCCGAGGTCGCCGAAAGCTCCTGGCTGCCGGCCGACACGTTCTCCGAGGCCGAGATCGCGTCCGACACCACGCCGCGCAGGCGCTCGATCATGATGTTCACGTGGCCCAGCAAGTCGCCGATCTCGTCGCGGGTGGTGATCTCGACCGAGTTGGTCAGGTCGCCATCGGCCACCATCCTCACGGCCTCCGAGGCGCGGTTCAGGCCCTTGCTGACCGCCATTGAGATGTAGAGCGCCGCGCCGACCGCGCCGAGCAGCGAGATGACCGACAGACCGATCAGCATGTTGCGAGTGGTGGCGAAATCGGCGTCGGCCTTGGCGGTCGCGGTTTCCAGTTGGGCCTTCGACAGCTCGACCAGTTCCTCCACGCGGGCGCCGGCCTCGACGACGGCCTTGCGACCGTCGCCCATCGACAGGACGGTGGCGGCGGCGTCGTTATCGGCCAGGGCCAGCGACAGCACGCGGCCGTGGATGTCCATCATCTGATCGAAGGCGCCGCCCAGGGCCTGCCACTTCGGCTTGCCCTCGGCCGTGGCCAGACCTTCGGCCTTGGTCAGCAGGGTGTCGAACGCCTGGCGCTCCTTTTCGATAGAGGCCTCCAGCTTGTTCACCTCCTCGGGCGAGCCGACGAGGATCATGTTCTTCTCGGCGCGCACCGCGTTCAGCAGGTGGATGTTCAGCTGCTGGGCGATCTCCAGGCGCTGGGCCGGTCCGTCGACCATGTCGTTGAGAGCCGCGTTCGTCTTGGACAGATTGGTGACGCCAAAGACGTTGCCGATGAGCAGCAGGGCGATCACGAACCCGAAGGCCAGGCCGAGCTGAAGTTTGATGGTCAGTCGCATGGTGAGCTCCGGGCGATCAACGTTGAGCAGTGTGGAGGGCGGTGACGGGCGCCGATTGGCCCCGGGTGGCGAAAATCTGGTCCAGGTCCGGCAGCACGATCACGTCGCTGTTGCGGCGGACCAGGCGGCGGATGAAGTCAGCCCGCCAGCGCATCCCGACGCGCGGAACCTCCTCGGTGGTGTCGGCGGTGATCGAGGTCACCTCGTGAACCTTGTCCGCACGCAGTCCGATCAAGGTCGGTTCCCCGTCCAACGGGTGCTCGATGACGACGATGCGGTTGTCGATCGTGGTCTCGCCGACGGTCATGCCGAAGGCCATGCGAAGATCGACGAGCGGGATCACCCGGCCGCGAAAGTTGATCACGGCGCCGACGAACGGCGGGGCGCCGGGGACCGGCGTCTCGGGCAGCAGGTCCAGGACCTCGCGCACATAGCCGGCCTCGAGGGCGAAGGTCTCGCCCTGCAGGTCGAAGGTCAGGGCCTCGATGGTTTCGTGAGTCATCGTCTTTCCCCTCACCCGGCCGCGCGTATTTGCGCGTCGTGGCGTTGGCCCAGGCTGACCAGGGCGGCGATGTCCAGGATCAAGGCCACGCCGCCATCGCCCATGATCGTCGCGCCCGAGAAGGCGCCGACGTCCTGATGGAAGGCCGACATCGGCTTGATGACGGTCTGGTGGTCGCCGAGGATCTGGTCGACGACCAGACCCACGCGGTCCTGGCCGGTCGCGACCACGACGATCTTCTGGTGCGGGTCGGGCTGGGTACCGGTCATGAACTGCTCGCGCAGGCGGATGAACGGCACCAGCTCGTCGCGAAGCGTGATCAGGCTGCGCCCCGTGGAGCGCAGGTCCTGCACCGGGGTCAGCTCGACGCATTCCTCGACGGTGGACAGCGGGATCACGTAGCGGCCCGAGCCGACGCGGATCAGCAGGCCGTCGATGATGGCCAGGGTCAGCGGAATGCGCAGCGACACCACCGAGCCTTCGCCGGGCGTGCTGCTGATCTCGATCGAACCGCGCAGGCCTTCGATGGTCTTCTTGACCACGTCCATGCCGACCCCGCGGCCCGACAGGTTGGTGATCGCCGCCGCGGTCGAGAAGCCGGGCGCGAAGATCAGCTGCAGCAGCTCGTTGTCGTTCAGCACCTGACCCGGCTGGATCAGGCCGTTCTCCTCGGCCTTGGCGCGGACGCGGTCGCGGTCGACGCCCCGGCCGTCGTCGGTGATGGTGATCACCACCTCGGCGCCCGACTGGCGGGCGGCCAGCATGATCTTGCCGACGGTCGGCTTGCCGGCGGCGGCGCGCTGCTCGGCGCCTTCCAGACCGTGGTCGGCCGAGTTGCGGATCAGGTGGATCAGCGGGTCGGCCAGGCGCTCGATCACCGTCTTGTCCAGCTCGGTGGTCTCGCCTTCGGTCGACAGCTCGATCTGCTTGCCGGTGTCGCGCTCCAGATCGTGGATCAGGCGACGGAAGCGGCCGAACAGCTGGGCGATCGGCACCATGCGCACGACCATCATGGTGTCGCGCATCTCGCCGGCCAGGCGCTCGATTTCCTCGGCCACGGCGCGCAGGGCGACGTCAGACGACGAGGCGGCCAGTTGCTTCAGGCGCGACTGGGCGATGACCAGTTCGCCGACGCGGTCCATCATCTCGTCAAGGCGCTCAGCGGGAACGCGGACCGTGTCCCCGGATTTTGAAGCAGCGCGGCCGGCCTCGGCCGGAGCGTTGGCGGCGACCGGGACGTCTTCGTGAACGGCGGCGGCCGCGGCGGCCGGCGCGTCGACTTCCGGTTCGACGGCGACCGCCGTGAGATCCTCGACCTCAAGCGTCATCTCGTCGATCACGAAGATGAAGACGTCATCGATGGCGTCCCGTTCGTGCTTGGTGGTCAGCAGGACTTCCCAGGCCAGGCGGCACTCGGCGGGGATCAGCTGGGCCAGCGGCGGGACGTCGTCGGTGATAACCCGCACGCGGGCATCGCCCAGGTCGCGCAGTTCGTCCAGCAGCGGCAACGGGCGCGCGCCATTGATCAGGGCGTCGGCGGGCAGGCTGAAGCGGATTCGGAAGGTGTTCATGCCGGGTTCGGCCGGTGCGGCGACCGGGGCGGCCTCGCCGCCGTCGATGGCGGCCTGCAGGTCGGCCAGCAAGGCCTCGCCAGCGCCCTCGACGACCGGGGATCCTTCGGCGAGCGCCCGCATGTGGTCCTGGGCAGCCAGGACCGCCGAGACCAGGCTGGGCGAGGCCGGGACCTCGCCCTTGCGGACGCGGTCGAAGGCGGTTTCGCAGTGGTGGGTGAAGGCGGCCAGGGCGTCAAAGCCGAACATGGCGCCCGAGCCCTTCAGGGTGTGCAGACCCCGGAAGATAGTGTCGATGAGCGCGCGATCCCCCGGACGACGCGCCAGATCGAGCAGACCCTGCTCGATCTGCTCCAGCAGTTCCTGGGCCTCTTGGCGGAACGTCTCGATGGGATCCAGGCCGCTCATTTGGCGAGGACCTTCTTGACGACGCGGACCAACTGCTCTGGATCGAAGGGCTTGGTCAGCCAACCGGTGGCGCCGGCCGCCTTGGCCTGGGCCTTGACGTCGGCGTCGGATTCCGTGGTCAGGAACAGGATCGGCACGCCCGCGCCCGCGGGGCGCTGGCGCAGCTCGCGGATCATCGTTAGGCCGTCCATGACCGGCATGTTCAGGTCGGTGACGATCAGGTCGAAACCGCCGGCCGAGGCCTTGTCCAGCCCCTCGGCGCCGTGCGCCGCCTCGGTGACGCCGTAGCCTTCGCCAGTCAGGGCGATCTTGATCGCCGCGCGAATGGAGGCCGAGTCATCGACAGTGAGGATCGCGGTCATTGTTCAGTCGCCCCTTGAAGCCAGAAGTTCATCCGATCCCGGTCGTCGGGATCCAGGAAACCGCCTCGCTGCAGGACCTGCAGAACCGCGCCTTGAGCGGGTTCTCGCAACTGGATCGAACGGTTGCTTTCCGCGGCGGAGCGCCGAGCGGACTCGATCAGTTGAATGAAGGTCAGATCCGCCTCTTCGAGGCCGGCGATTTCAATCGTGATTGAATTGTTGCTCTCGAAAGCGTCGAGCAAAATATCGCGCGCGTCCGAAATATTTGAAATAGTCACGTTATCCGAAAATTGGATAACTGAACTCTCGAGTTCGCCTGACATATTCACCCCTACGCGCAAATATAGTCCGTTGGCAGAACGGATCTATACCTACAATCTAGAGTGCGACGGCCAGACTTAAATTAGGGTAAACTAGGCAACCCGAAGCGCTGCGACATTGTGTCCACAACGAGAGGTTTCCCGCGCGCGTGACGATGCTCGCCTACAGTACGGCCTGCAGGGCGCCGAACAGGCTGGCGGCGGTGATCGGCTTCTGCAGGTGGCGATCCGCTCCGGCCGCCAGGCTGGCCCGGACGTGCTCGTCGCCGGCATTGGCTGTCAGCATGAAGATCGGCCGACGTTCCTGGCCGCCGACCGCTTCCAGGCGGCGAATCTCAGTGACCGCCGAGAGGCCATCCATGACCGGCATCTGCATGTCCATCAGCACCACGTCGGGCCGCTCGGTGAGGTAGGCGCGCACGGCCTCGAGGCCGTTCTCGACACAAGTGACCTCTGCGGCCTCGGCCAGCATCAGCTCGACGATACGGCGATTGGCCGGATGGTCATCGGCGACCAGCACCCTCAGCGCCCGCTCCGGGACCGCCGGCGCAGATCCGCACACGCCGCTGGCCACGGCGGACGGCAGCGAAAGCTCGAACCAGAACCGCGCGCCCTGGCCTGGCGTGCTCTCGCAGTCCAGAACCCCGCCCATCAGCGAAACCAGGTCGCTAGAGATCGACAAACCCAGACCCATGCCGCCGAATTGGCGGGTGATCGAGGCGTCGGCCTGCTGGAAACGCTCGAAGAGCCGCGCCTTGTCGGCCGCGTCGAAGCCAATACCGGTGTCAGCGACCTCGAAGCGGACGCGATCGCCCGTCCCAGGAGTCGCCGTCAGCGTGATCGCGCCACGCTCAGTGAACTTGACCGCGTTGCGCACCAGGTTTCCGATCACCTGGCCCAGACGCACGCCGTCGCCGATCAGCTCGCCGTCCAGCTCCGGCGGCAGCACGGCCGAGAAGCTGACGTCGCCCTCCCCCAGGCTCAACCGCGCCATGGCTCCGATCGACCGCAGCAGCTCGCCCAGATGGAAGGGTCCATCGACGATGCGGACGCGATCGCCCTCGATCTGCACGACGTCCAGCAGGTCGTCGAGCAGGCGCTCCAGCGTCCGGCCAGAGCCGCGAATCATATCGACCAGCTCGCGCGCCTTCGGGTCGAGGGCCGCGCGCGCCAGTATGTCGGCTCCGGCCACGATCCCGTGCAACGGCGTGCGGACCTCGTGGCTCATATTGGCCAGGAAGGCGCTCTTGGCCTGACTGGCTCGCTCGGCGGCGTCGAGCGCCGCGCGCAAGGCCTTGGCCTGCTCCAGCCGCTCCGTGATCTCCTCGCCCAGGCAGATGACGTGGCGCGGTCCATGGTCGTCGAAGGTGGCCAGCGACTTGATGTCGAACACACCGCCGCCCAAAGCCGGCGGCATGGCGACGCCCGCAGCGATGTGGGTCTCGCCCGTCCGCAGGGCCTCGGGATCATCGACCACGATCGCCTTGGCCAAGTCGGGATCGAACAGCTCTTCGGGCGTGCGCCCCAGGGCGTCGTCGGCGTCGACCCGGAAAAGGGTTTCGGCCGCGCGGTTCCACAGGACGTAGCGGCGGCTCCGCGCCGAGGTCACCGTCAGCGGCGACGGCAGCGACTGGACGACCGAGCGCATCAGCGCCTCGGCCTCGACCTCGGCCGTTACATCGTGCGAGACGGCCACCAGCGCGGTCACCGTCCCGTCTGCGTCGCAGACCGGGGTGACCGTGGTGTCCTGATAGGTGCGCGCCGCGCCGCTGCGAGCATCGAAGGTGCGGAAGCGGGCGACCCGTCCACCGGCGGCGGAGGCCACGGCGCGGTCGACTGAGAAACGATTCTGCTCGGGCCAATAGTCTCGCCAGGGCTTGCCGCGCGACTCGACCAGGGCGGCGCCGGAGCAAATTTCCGCGCCGTCATTCATATGCTGAATGCGGCCGTCCCGTTCCAGGCTCCAAAGACAGTTCAAGCGCCGCCCCCGCGCGGTCCACTCCACGCAGGGATAGATAACGCCCGGCGGCGTTAACGTTGGGTTGGCGTCCCGTCAGACGCCGTGGTCGCGGAAGCTGGCGACGATCATCGGGCGCTCGCTCAGCTCGCGTTGGCCGTTGGCCAGCGCCTTTAGCCGCACTTCGCGCTCGGCGGCTTCGGCCTGGGCTCGCCCCGCCGCCTGGCGAGCCTCGGCCAGGCGCTCGCGGGTAAGAGCCAGCTCGGCCAGGATTCGATCGCGCTCGGCGGAGAGGTCGCCGGCGACCTGCCGGGACCGCGCCAGACGGACCTCGGCGTCCAGCAGGCGCACCACCAGGAACGCCACCGTCGGCAGCAGCGCCACCGCGAGAATCTCCGCCAGCAGACGAAAGATCGGGCTGTCGAAGAGGCTCAGCAAGGCCATCATGTCTTGGCTCCGGTGCGTTTCAGTATCGAACGTTGAGAAGGACCCGAGCGGTTCAACCGCTCAGGTCCTTCGCGACAGAAGCCCTGTGGTCCGCACGACGGGCTTCCGTCTGCCTGCCGTCCCCAATGCCCCACACCGGGACGACAAGGTCGCGCCGCCAAACAGGCGGAAGGTCAGGCGTTGAGGCCTTGCTGGGGCTGGCCGCGCAACGAGCCAACCGCGAAGTCCAGGATGTTGTGGACCACGCCGGGCAGTTGGTCGTCGGCCACGCCGTTCTCGCGAGCCCAGACGCGTAGGGCGTGGCGGAGGAAGGTCTTGCCAGTTTCCGGGGAGGACGAAGCGTCGGAGAAGATGTCGTCGAAGTGCACGGCGCGGCTCCTGTTCTGAGGTCGGGTCTCCGACCAGGGTAAGGCTTCGAAAAAGAGGACCCGACCGGCGGGTGGCCGGGTCCCCAGTCGGTTCACGCGGCCGGCGAAAGGCTTGATCCAGAGAATGGGTTGCAGCCTATCGCGGTCGACAGCCGAACCATGTTCGGTGAGGGGGCGATCTGGATGTGCGGATATGCACATCGGAAAAAATTACCGTTTCTCTCGGGAAAGTTTACGATCGGATCCAGCGCGCTCCAGGCGCGACCTGGCGGCCTCTAAAGCGCGCGCGCGAGGCTGAAGATCGGCGTGGCGGGGAAGCCCTTGCGCCCTTGGGTGCGGCCGACATAGCCGCAGCGGACGCGATCACCGTGGAAGGTGGCCAGCGCTCCAGCCAGCGCCTCGCTGACATAGGCCGAGCCCGGTGCGACGTCCGGTTCGATGCGCGCGGCCACCACAACGTGGGCCCCGATCACCGCGGGAGCCTTGGTCAGCGGATTGGTCCTCAGATGGACAGGGCCATAGTGCCCGCCGATGCGCAGGCCAAGGCCACGCGGCAGGCCCAGGGCCTTGAGGTCCAGCGCCCGATGGGCTTCCAACAGCGCCAGCGCCGCCAACGCCGCGTCGATCGGCTGCTCGAAGACCAGGAACACGCCGTCGCCCCACGTCTCAATATGACAAGGCCGCTCGGCCAGGCTCTCGACCGTCTCGGCCATGCGGCCCATCACGCCTTCGATGAAGGCCGGGATCTGATCGTCGCGCAGGGCGCCGAAGCCTTTGACGTCGGCGAACAGCATCGCCTTCATGGCTCGCCGCTCCGCCCCCGCCGACGGCGACGTCCAGCGCGACGGACAGGGCGGCGGACGCTGGACTTCGATGACCGCGAGCCGCCGCTCGCTGCCCGCCCAATAGGCCATGTCGGCGGAGACGCCAGCGGGTCCAGGCGCGTCGTAACCGTCCCAGGCGGCCAGCTGTATCGCCTCGGTCGACAGGGTCTCGGCGCGCAGCACCGCGCAACCCATGGCGAACTGGCTGGAATAGGCGAAGACCTGCTCATCGCCGAGATAGGGGTCCTGCGAGGCGTAGCGGATCGAGGTGGCGAGCGCGAGGCAGCGCTCGAAGCGCGGGACCCAGTCCTCGCCGAACGGGGCCACCGACACCTCGACGAACGCGGCCCGGTTCACAGGCAGGACGACGTGCAGCTCGCCCCCGGCGTCCAGCAGCGCCTCGGCGAAGATAATGTCCGCGCCCGCCGCCAGGCCGCCGTAGGCGAAGCCGACGCGCTGCTCGCGCAGCACCTGGTCGATCCGCTGGCGCAAGGCCTCTTCGGGCACGTTGGTGATGTGGCCCGTGAAGTGCGCGCAGACCGGCGGCCGGAAGGGCGCCAGCCAGCCGGACTCTGCGCCGGTCTCGCGGCACAGCATCTCCAGCTGTCGCAGAGTTGAGGCATGGGCGGCGTAGGCGCGGGGCGCGGACGCCATGGCGGTCGCCAGGGTCTCGCACGCGGCGCCCTGGTCGCCGGTCAGGAACCAGGCTTCGGCGCGGCTGGCGGTTTCGTAGTAGGCGCCCTCGCCTTCCAGGCCCGGCGTCGGCGGCGTCGCCAGCACGGCGGCGGCCCGGGCGGCGGCTCCGGCGCGATCGCCGGCCATCAGGGTCAGGGTCGCCGCGTTGATGGCGCCGTAGAGTCCCCCGAAGCGGCGAGAGAGCGCCTCGTATCGGCGCAGCGAGGCCCTTGCGAAAGCGACGCGGCGCGGTCCGCGCGCCGCCAGGGCCACGTCCTTGAGAAGGCGCGCGCCCAGGGCGACGGCGTCCGCTTGATCCTCAGCCTCGGCCAGGCCGAGACGGACATATTCGGCGCGCGCGAAATCGACAGCCCCGGCGCGGGCCAGACAGAGCACGGCCGTATAGGCGATCTCATGCGCCCCCTCCCCCGCCTCAAGGGCGGCGTGGGCGATGTCGTAGGCGGCCAGGATCTCGCCGCGCCGGATCAGCGCGGCGACTTGCTCCCGGTCGAACACCGCCTTCGCGATCAGGGAACGTGACCCGTGCCGTTGTCGAAGACCGGATCAAGCGTGATCTTCTGCTCGTGCGCGTCCTGCATGAACAGGCTGTAGGTATATTCGCCCATGCGAGCGCACTCGTAGACCAGCTTGAAGCTGGAGTGCACGGCGAGCTTGTCGTCATAGGTGTGCTGCACCCAGACGAAGCTTGAGAAATTGACCCCGAAATCGCGATCGACCTCGATCGGACGGCTCTGGAACGCCCAGCCCGCCTTGATCAGTTGGTCGCTCAGCGTGAACACCAGCAAGCTGCGCTCGGTCAGCCGCGTACGCAGCGGAACCGGGTTTGCGGGGTCCACGACGTTAACGAAATTGAAGTTGGCGTCCAACCCGATGACGAACTCGATGATCGTTTTAGGCGTAATATCAGACATCAGTTTCCCTCCGACGTTGAATTTCGACCTGCAGGTGAATCTCGCCAAAAGGCAAGCATGGCGGGATGCGCGTAGCCTTCCTTTTTGAGTTCCAGCACGATGTTCTCGGCCTGGTTGCGACGCCCCGTCGCCAGGTAGGCGCGCGCCAGCACATCCCGGCTGCCGGGTGACATCGAGCCGAGCTTCGGCGTCAGCACCGCCACAGCCTCGGACGGCTGTCCCGCCGCCAGTCGCGCGAAGCCTTCCAGCTCCGCGGTCTCGTCCGGCTTGCTGGCCTTCAGCGCTTGCAGGAGCGCCAAGGCCAGCTTGCGCGCTCCGCCCTCATCGCCGTTCCGCTGAGCCAGGATGACTCCCTGTTTCGCCAAGCGCCCCTCCAGGTCCGCCCGCCAGACCTTGTCCTTCTCGCCGGCGTTCAGCCGGGCGAGACCCGCCGCCGCGTCGGCGTGCGCCGTCCGAGCCTCGGCAAGGCGGTCCGACCAGCAAGCGATCTCGACCGCGTCCAGCTGCCCGACCACCAGATATTCCCGCCACCGGGCGTTGGTCGGATCCAGGGCCGCCAGCGTATGCAGGCGGCGCAGGTTGGCCTCCGAGCGAGCACGAGCCTGGGCCATGTGGCCCAAGTCGACTTCAAGCCGCGCGAGAGCGAGCTGGGTCGCCACGTCCTTGGCCGCCAGGCGCTTGTCGCTGGGATCGTCCGCCGCGGCGCGGGCCAGCAGGTTCGAAGCCCGCTCGCGCTCGACGAAGGCTTCGCGCGTCCGGCCCAGCCGCAGCAGAGAGTCGGCGATCCAGGCGTGATTGTTGGCCGCGTCCTTGATCCGGGTCTTGTCCTTGGGCGTGCGGGCCAGCTCTGCTTCGAACACGCTGGAGGCGCCGCGGAAGGCCGCCAAAGCATCCGCCGGCCGCCCCTGCTCGAACTGCAGCGTGCCGAGATTGCTGCGGGCATAGGCGACCTCGACCCGCCACTCGGCGCGGTTCGGGTCCAGTTTCACCAATTGCTGGGCCAGTGCGTCGTAGCGCTTCAGCCCTTGCTCGGCCCCGACGAAGTCGCCGCGCCGCCATTTCATGTAGGCCAGCCAAAAGACGTTCTGGGCCTCGTCGAAGATACGCTCACCGTTCCTGGGGTCACGCGCCACCAGGGCGTGGGTGGTGGCCGCCGCCTGGCCGAAGGCGTCCTGGGCGCCGGCCAGGTCGGCGCGTTGCTCGCGGATCGTGCCCAGCAGGGTCTGGGCCTTGGCGCGCTGGGCCAGGGCCTTGTCGTCTAGCCGGTCGCTGCGCGCCTTGCCGTAATAGGCCAGAACCCTGGCGCTGACTCCATCCAGCACGTCCAGGCGCCCGACGGGCTCCAGCTGCTCACGCAGGTCGCCCAGCATGTAGGCGACCAGGGCTTCGGTCTCGTCGCGCTGCTCCCGGGCGATCTGGCGGGACTTCAGGGTCACGACGGTCATCGCCCCCATCCCCAGGGTTACCACCATGGCCAGGCTGGTGAAGGCGGCCATCACCTGCAGCCGCCGGCGGGCGTCACGCTGGACAAGCCGGTCCAGGCTGACGCCCAGGAGACGGGCGGCGATCTTCAGCCGGGCCAGGCGCCTGCCGTCCGCGTCGGGGCGCAGGTCCACGGCCAGGGGCTCCACGCCCTCCGGCAACGCCGCGCGCAACGCGGGCGGCAGGATGTCGGCCAATGCTGTCGTCGATGGTGTGTCCGGCGTGATCACGCAGACGATACGTTCGAGTCCTCGCCCCGTCAGGAAATGCGCCACCTCCTGGTCCACCCAGCGCGAGGCGCTCGAGGCGGACGAACACAGCACGATCAACGCGTCGGACAGGTCCAGCGCGTCGCGAATGACCTGGTTGAGGTCGGCCGAAGCGCTCAGTTCGTCCCGATCACGGAATATCGGCCGCAGACCGCCACCGGCGCTCGCCAGAGCGCGCGGCGCGCGATAGGTCTCCAGCGCCCGATGTAGCCACTCGGCCACTTTGCGGTCGCGATGACTATAGCTGATAAAGGCCTTGTACCGCTGTCGGCTGTTCATGCGTCGCCCCGTCGACGGTAGGAGCGTACCCGATGACCGTGATTCCATCATCGCCCCCACGCACCGTCAGCCATACGATGTTCGAGCAACCGTCCAAAGACTATCGCGCCAACAAGATCTTCCGGCACATGTCGCGCGAGGAGATCGAGGCCCTGGCGCCGTCGATCGAGCATCGGTCCTACGGCAAGGGCGAGATGATCCTGCAGCGTCGAGACCAGGACGGCGGCATCTATCTGCTGCTCGACGGCGTGCTGCTGGCCAATCAGTACGCCAAATCAGGGCGGGAGGTCGGCTATCGCCGGATCACCCCCGGCGGCTACTTCGGCGAGATCTCGGCCATCGATGGCCTGCCGCGCTCGGCCAATATCGTGGCCGTCGAGGACTCCCGGCTCGCCCGCCTGCCCCAGAGCCTGGTCCGCCGCCTATTCGAGAACTCGCCGCGCTTCATGCGGGCGCTGCTGGAGGACATGGCCGGGCTGACCCGCGCTCTGACGGACCGATTGTTCGAACTCACCGCCGTCTCGGTGGCCTGCCGGGTCGATATCGAGATCCTGCGCCTGGCCACGGCCAGCAGCGACGACGGCCAGACCGGCGTCATCCACCCCTGCCCCACCCACGCCGAACTCGCCGCCCTGCTGGGCAGCCAGCGCGAGCCGGTGACGCGCGAGCTCAATCGCCTGGCCAGCCTGGAGATCGTCAGACAGACCGGCCGCACCCTGCATGTCCTCGACCTGCCGGCCCTTGCCGCAGAGATCGAGCGGATCGGCGGCGAGCTCTAGCGCCTCGGGCTATCGCCTGAGCGCGAAGCCCACATAGACCGTGCGCGGGGCAGAATAGCTGGTGACACCGTCCGCCGTCTGACCAACCGCCAGGTTGGCGTCGAGCGCATTATCGGCGGCGAGGTAGACCTCGGCCGCGGGCGAGAGCTTCCAGCCCGCGCGCAAGTCGACGCTGGTCCCGGCCTTCAGCGCGCGCTGGTTCAGGTCGTCCTCGAACCGCTTGCTCTCGTAGCGCAGGTCCGCATCGAGGCTGAGGCGCTCCAGCGGCCGCCAGCGCGCGCCGGCGGTGACCGTCAGGGCCGGCGCCTGGGCCGGACGCTTGTCGGTCAGCTGGGCGGCCGCCGCACCGCCATCGACGCGGGCATGGGTCGCGGAGAAGGCCGCGCGCACCGTCCAGGCCGGCGAGAGGTCGGCGGCGATGTCGCCTTCCAGGCCATAGGCGTTGATCTGTCCGGCGTTCTGGCGCTGGCGCAGCACGCCGCCAGCCGGGATGAAGCCCGCGACCGGGAAGGTCCCCGGGCCTGTGCCGATCGTGACGTTGGTGATCGGATCCCGGACCTGATTGTAGAAGACCCCGAGGTTCCACCGGGCGACGCCATTACCCGAAAGACCGGTCTCGATCCCGTAGAGGGTCTCGGGCTTCAGGGCGGCGTTGGCCTCGGTGACATCGTTGCCCACGCGAAACGGGCGGTGCAGCTCGTTGAGCGTCGGCGGTCGGAAGCCGGCATAGGCCGCCGCCCGCGCCCAGGTCTCGCCCGACAGCCGCTGACGCACGCCGATGCGCCCCGTAGGCGTCGCGCCCGCGGCGTTGGCCGGCGGAGAGTCCAGAGTCAGGGCGCCGGTGGTCGTGTCCCGCTCGCGCCGGACGCCGCTATAGGAGCGCCAACCGTCCAGCCGCGCCCCGGCGACCAGGGAGAAGTCCGGTCGGTTCCAGGCGGTCTCGGCGTAGACCCCGCCCACCAGGGTCCGGCCGCCAGCCGTACGCTGGCGGGTGAAGCTGCCGGCCATATAGCGGAAGAGCTCGTGGGTTCTGCCCTCGGTCATGCGGGCGTCGCCGCCCAGTTCCCACGTCCACTCCCCCAGCGCGCCCTGCCAGGCGGCGTTGAGGCCGTAGCCGCTGGCCGGGGTCGAGTACTGGTCGTTGGCCGGGGTCGTGCCGGCCCGGCCGGCGGCGACGGCGGCGGAGGTGTTTTCGAGATCGCTGCGGCGAACCCAGGCCTGCACCCGCCAGGTGTCGGTCGCCACGGTCGCGGCCAGCGAAGCGCCGGTGGCGTTCGATTGAGCGCCGACCAGGCCGGCGTCGCGCTTTTCCTGGTAGGCCCCGGCGCGGAGCGCCCATCGCACCTCGCCGAGGTCGCCCTGGACCCTGGCCGCGATCGAACCGTCCTCCAAGGTTGTAGGCGTATCGGCCGCCCCAGCCGCCGCCCCCCGCACAGGCCGATAGCCGTCGGTGCGCGAACCGCTGGCGGTCAGCAGCAGATGCTCGGTACCGAACGTCCCCGCCGCGCGCCAGCCGTCGCGCTCGCGGGCCTCGGCCGTGAAGCTGGTCAGGCCGCCGCCGGCCGCCCGCTCGCGCAGGGCCACGACGCCGGTCAGGGCGCCGGCGCCATAGGGGCCCGCCCCCGCGCCGCGCACGATCGTCGCGCCGGAAAGACCCTCGCCCGGCAGCGCGGTCCAGATCACCCAGCCGCCGAACGGATCGTTCTGCGGCGCGCCGTCCAGGGTGACCAGCGCCCGGCCCGCTCCCGAGGGCGCGACGGAGCGCAGCGAAAGCCCCTGGATGGTCGGGTTGGCGCCGTCGCTGCCTGTGCGGCGGAACAGCGAGACGCCGGGCGTGGTCTTCAGCACGTCGTCCAGCCGCGCCCGGGCGCCCAGCTCTGCGGCGTCATAGTAGGCGGTGGAGAAGGCTTCCTGCCCGGCCAGCGGCAGCAGCCGCGGCGCCTCGACGACGACCGTGGAAACAGAGGGCGGCGGGGCGTCAAGCGGCACGGGCGAACTCTACTGTGGCGAAGGGCTATGCTTAGCCCAAAGCCGCACCGCGCCGCTATCGTTCCCAGCCACCGCCCAGGGCGAGGAACAGGTTCACCTGGTCGATCGCCACCTGGCTGTCGGTCGCCGCCAGGGCCGCCTCGGACTGAACCAAAGTGCGCTGGGCGTCGAGGCCGATCAGGTACGGGCTGCGACCGGCGCGGTACAGGGTCTGGGCCTGGGTCTCGGCCAAGGCGGCCTGATCCCGGGCCGCCCTCAAGGCAGCCTGGCGCTGCAGGTCATGAGCGTAGGCGTCAAGGCTGGTCTCGGTCTCGCGCAGGGCCGTTAGCACCACACCGTCGAACCGGGCCAGAGCGCCGTCGGCCCCGGCTTCGGCCTGGCGGATGAGGGCTCGCTCGCCCTCGCCCGGCAGTGTCCAGCTGATCAGTGAGCTTAGGCCCCAGCGGTTGGCGGGCGCCTGGCCGATGTCGGCCAGCAGGCCCGTCGAGCCGGCGCCCAGGCCCAGGGTGATGTTCGGATAGAGGGCGGCGGTGGCGACGCCTATCCGAGCGGTGGCGCCGGCCAGGGCCCGCTCGGCCTGGCGCACGTCGGGGCGACGCTTCAGCAGGGCGGCGCCATCGCCGACTGGGATCGGCTTGGCCAAGATCGGCGGCGCCACGCAGGCCTCGACCGCCTTGGGGAACTCGGCCGGCGGCTTGCCGGTCAGGGTCGCCAGGCGATAGAGCGCCGCACGGCGGCGGCTCTGGAAGGCCGGCAGGCTGGCGCGCGACAGGTCCAATTGGGCCTGGGCGCGGGTGACATCGACCGCAGTGCCGCGACCGGCCTTCACCAACTTCTGCGTGACCGCCAGACTACGGCTCTGAAGATCCAAGGTCCTCTGGGCGACGGCCCGCTCGTGGCCATTGGCGCAGGCCTCGACATAGGCGCGGGCGACATCGGCGGCGACGCTGACGCGGGCCAGATCCAGAGCCGCTTGCGAAGCCTCGGCGTCGGCATGGGCGGCCTCGGCGACGCGCTTGATGCGGCCCACCAGATCGACCTGATACGAGACCTTCACCCCGACATCGGCCAGGTTCTCGACCGGCAGTTGCTCGGCCTTCAGGAACTGCTCGCCGGACTCTCGGCTGTGCATGGCGGCCGCCGAGGCGCCGACCTTGAAGCCGCCCGCATGGTCGGCCTCGCCGGCGATGGCGCGAGCCCGCGCAAGGTTGGCGGCCGCGACGCGCAGGTCGGTATTGGCCTTCAGCGCCTCCTCGACCAGGCCGTTCAGGACCGGGTCGTCATAGAGCTTCCACCAGCCGGCCGGGACCGGGTCCTGGCTGACGGCCTTCGACGCCGCGCCCATGAACGCGCCTTGCGCGGTCGGGGCTTTGATCTTGGCGTCTTCCGGCAGCTTGTAATTTGGTCCGACCGTCGTGCAGGCGGTCAAGGCCAGCAGCGAACTGGCGACCGCCAAGGCCTTGAGCGGGCTCATCGACCGGCTCCCACCACAGCAACGGTGGCGGTGCGGCCGGCGATCAGGCGCAGGTCACGCGGCGTCTGGTCCAAGGCGACCCGCACCGGGACCCGCTGGGCCAGGCGCACCCAGCTGAAGGTCGGGTTGACGTTGGGCAGAAGATTGCCGCTGGCGGCGCGGTCGCGGTCCTCGATGCCGACGGCGATCGACTGGATGTGGCCCTTCAGCGGTCGGCCGTCGCCCATCACCTTGACGGTGACCGGCTGACCAATGCGCAAGGACGACAGCTTGGTCTCCTCGAAATAGCCCTCGACCCGGAACGAGCGGCTGTCGATCAGGGCCAGCACCGGCTTGCCGGCGGTGACGTAGTCGCCGGTGCGCAAGGTCAGGTCCGACAGGAAACCGTCCGTCGGGGCGGTCACGACTGTTCGTTGCAGGTTCAGCGCCGCTACGTCGCGCGTCGCCACGGCCTGGGACAAGGCGGCTTGCGACTGCTCGACCTTGGACAGGCTCTGCTCGGTGACCTCGCCGGCGACCAGCTCGCCGAGCGCGCGGTTGCGCGCCAGCTCGCGGCGGGCTTGGGCCAAGGTCACGCGCTGGACTTCCACTGCAGCATCGGCCTGACGCAAAGCCAGGGCGTAGCGATCGCGGTCGACATAGAACAGCGCCTGACCGGCCTTGACCGCCTGGTCGTTGACGGCGTCGACGCGGGTGACCAGGCCCGAGACGTCGGGCGTCACCTGCACCACATCGGCGCGGACGCGGCCGTCGCGGGTCCAGGGATCGACCTGGTAGTGGGTCCACAGCGCCTTGCCGCCGACCAGGGCGGCGATGACGACGGCGCCGGTGACGGCGACGCGGGCGATAGTCGGCGGAAGGGTCTTCAGCGGGGGCATGATCACGGTTTCAGCGGGGATGGGACCGTCACGACGACGGCCCAGAGGATGACGAACAGGGCGGTGTCGAACAGCGCCGGGTGCCAGACGAAGCGGTAGGCTCCGACCCTGGACAGCGCGCGCCGCAGGACGAACGAGGCGGCCAGGGCGATCACCGCCGAGACCAGGACGGACGACAGGAAGACCCCGTCGATGGCGAATTCGCCGATCATCGGGCGATCTCCGGAAGGAAGGCCGGGGCCTCCGGGAACAGGTTGCGGCGCAGGCCGACGAGGCCCGACAGGCCCTGGACGGCCGAGGCGCCGGGGGCGATCGACAGGCCGAGCAGAGCGGCGTCGATGCGCGTCAAAAGGTCCGCGCTGGGCTTGCGGGCCTCGCCGGCGGCCAGGGCGGCGAAGTGGTCGCCGACACCGTCGAGGGCGGCGTCCAGCTGGTCCCGGCTTTGGGGCGGCAGATCCGGGCGAGCGGTCTGGACGGCGACCAGGTTCATGCCCACTCGCAGGTCGCGCAGCGCGTCGACGCCGACGAAGTCCTGGTGAGCGCCCGCCTCCGCCAGCTTGGGCGTCAGCATGCCGAGCCGATCGACCAGGATGGCGGCGAACGCGGCTGGCTCCGGGGCCTGGCGAGCGCGCGCCAGGCGGGACAGGCCGCGCCAGGTGCGGACCAGCAGCCGCCTCGCGCTGGCGTCCACGCCCATCGAGCGCAGGCCGGCGGTGACGATGATCGCGAACAGCAGGCCGACGAACTGGGCCAGATTGCCGTTCAGGAAGCTGGCGAAGTCGGCGCTGAAGGTCTCCTGCAGGGTCAGGGCGTTGCAGAAGCCGATCAGCATGGCCAGGGCCGCGCCCATGCGCTTCGGGTCAGGAATATAGAGGCCGAGGAACAGCAGCGGCGGGGCCATCACCATCAGCAGCATCGGGAAGCCGTCGATCGCCGGCAGGATGGCGAACATGTAGAGCGCCGACAGCGGCAGCGAGGCCAGGGTGAACAGGCCAAAGCTCTTGATGGCCGGCACCGGATCGTCCATCGCCGCGAAGAAGCAGCAGAACACCGCCGCCATGACCGGGGCCGAGGCGCCGTCGCCCCAGCCGGACAGTATCCAGGTGGCGCTGGACAGCAGGATGGCGATCACCGCCGCCCCACCCGACAGCAAGGCCAGGGGCAGGTCGGCGTGCATCGGGCGCATCCCCTTGGCGCGCGTGGAAGCATCCAGCCCCGGCGACAGCGGCGCGTCGGGATTGTCGAGACGCGCCATCAAGGCGTGGCCCTCGGCCAGGGCGCGAACGGTTTCCGACAGACGCACCAGCAGGCTCTCGATCAGCAGGTTCGACCAGCTCGCGCCGCGCCGATGGGCGGCGAGGTCATTCAGGCGCTCGATCAGATCCAGGCCTTGTTCTCGGGGCGAGCCCGCCTCGATCCAGGCGACCACCGTGTTCAAGGCCGCGCGGACGCGCGCGTCGCGCACCTCGCGCAGGGCCTCCATGCGGTCGGCGAGGCCCGACAGCAGCGGGATCAGCAGTAGCATGCGCTCGTGCAGGGCGCGGACGACGCCGGTCGTCTCGCGCAGACGCGAGGTGTCGAACGGCAGGTGGACAGCCAGCATCCGGATCTCGCTGGCGGCGGCGGCCAGGTGGCGACGATCGCGGGCGATGGCCTTGGCGTCCTGGCCCTTCAGAACATCCAAGGCCCAATGATCAGCCTCGCCCAGCCAGGTCGTCAGGCGCGCCTTGAGAACGGCGCCGACCGGACGCGGGAAAATCAGGCTGTGGGTCAGGGTCGCGCAGACGATGCCCAGGCCGATCTCGACCACCCGCCAGACGGCGATGTCGAAGATCGCCCCAGGCTGGTTGACGCTGGGAAAGCCGATGATCGCGGCGGTATAGCCGGCCAGCATCAGCAGATAGCTGCGCGGCGTGCGGTCCAGCAGCGAGACGGTCAGACAGCCGCCGACCCACAGGGCCAGGACCAGGCTCAGCAACACCGGCGCATTGACCAGGGCGGGCACGAAGGCGACGGCGGCCGCCGCGCCCAGCAGGGTGCCGAGCACGCGATAGACGGCCTTGGACCGCACGGCCCCGGCCAGCGGCTGGCTGACGATGTAGGCGGTGGTCATCGCCCAGTACGGGCGAGGCAGACCCAGGGCGAAGCCGATATAGAGGGCGAGCATCGCCGCCGCGAAGCTGTTCGCCGAGAACAGCAGCGTGTGCCGATCGAACTTGGGAAGCATGGTGGAAGCGCTCTAGGCTCCCTGCCCGGCCGCGGCGTCCAGGGCGGCCTCGAAGGCCGCGAACGTGCGAACGGCGGCGGCGAGATCGGCGTCGCCAACGTCGGCCAGCAGCTGAGCCCGCACCACCTGGACGGCGTCCTCGACCACCGCAGCCAGCGCCTGGCCGTCGGTCGTCAGGTGCAGGGTCTTGGCGCGCTTGTCCGAAGGATCATCGCGCCGCTCGACCAGGCCCGCCTGGCTCAGTTGATCGAGGATCCGGACCAGCGATGGCCCCTCCACCCCGATCTCCTCGGCCAGCATACCCTGCCGCATGCCGCCACCCGCGCGGGCGATGTGCAGCACCGGCATGGCCTTGGCGTCCGAGATGCCATGTGCGGCCAGGGCGCGGTTCACCTCGCGCCGATAGATCCGCGCCAGGCGCAGCAGGCCTTGGGCGAAGGCGCGTTCGTCGAGGGTGCGAATAGAGGTCATGGAACAACGATCGATTAAATAGGTAGCTTCCTATCTAAATTAGATAGCATCCTACCTATCTCGTCGCAAGGGCACGCCGCTCAAGTCTTGCACCCCTCATGGGGAGGCGGCGGGCCGTCCCGCCAGCGCGGCCATTCGGCGACGATGTGGTCCACGACGCGCGATCCAACCACGCCGATATTGGCGACGGTCTCGGCGAAGCCGCCGGCCGTCTGGCCCGGCGCCGGGTCGAGGTGCTGCAGGGTTGTTTCACCCGGCGCGCCCTGGTCGAAGTTGACCGCCCCGCGCAGGCTCAGGATGCGCCCGGTTCCCCACTGGCGCTTGATCACCAGGGCTAGGGCGGCGGCCTCCATCTCGGTGATCACATAGTCGTCGGCGCCGTAAAGCTTGGCGATGGATTGCGCCTCCTTCGACAGGCCGGGGCCGTGGAAGAAGGTGTCGCCGGTCATGTGCGTACCGACCATGACGGAGGGCGCCGCGCGCGCCCGGGCGTCGGCATAACGCATGCGATAGCGGCGGGCGTCGTCGCTGTCCTGCATGGGAGCGCCCTTGGACCATCGCACGGCCCAGCCGACCAGGGTCGGGTCGAGCTTGAAGCGGCGGTACTCTTCGTAGCCGGCGCGCGGCATGAAGGTCGACGCGCCGGGCGTGTTCTCTTCGGGGGCCCAGCGATGGCCGAGGTCATAGTCGACCAGCCAGGTCGCCCAGGAGACGTCGCCGATCGTCCCGCGCGAAGGCGGCGTCCCGCCGACGCCGCTGAGGACGAAATAGGTCTGTGAAAAGTCGTAGGCCGGATCCAGCAGAATGGCCTGCATCGAGGCCGATGCATTGACCTTGCCCATGCCCAGGGTCGAGCCGCAGACCCCCTCGGGATTGCAGTAGACGGGCTTCAGAGCGCCCTTGACGATCTTGGGCGGGCTCTGGCGCCAATAGCGCTCGTACCAGGGCTGGAACTCGCCGGCGCGATCGCCGGTGTTCTCGCCGATCTCGAACATGGCGGCGACGAAGACCTTGACCTTGATCGGGGCAGTGGCGGGGGCGGGAACCTGCGCCTTGGCGCCGCCCGTGAGGACGAGCGCGGCGAGAACGGCGGCCAGCAGCCTCACGCCTTGGCTCCGGCGATCTGGATGTCCTGTCGGGCAGCGGTGTCAGTCATGGCTCGACGCTATCGGTGCATCGTCCGGAGGCGTCAACGTCCACGACGACGTGGCGGCGGCGTTCCAGTCGCCAGGACAGGTCCTGCCTGTTCTCTGCGCGATTTCGAGGCTGTTCGGCGCGCCTCCCCCGTCCGGCGAGAGAGGCGCGCCGCGACGTTCCTAGCCCAGCGCCTTCTTGTACAGCGCCAGCAGGTTGCTCCAGGCCGTCTCGGCGGCGGCCTCGTTGTAGACCTGGCTGCCTTTCACCGTCCAACCGTGGGCGGCGCCGGCGAAGACCTCGGTCTGGGCCGGCCGCTTGGCGGCCTCGAAGGCGGCCTTCAGCTTGTCCTTGGCGGTGGGGTCCTGCTTGTCGTCGTTGTCGGCGATCTCGATCAGGTACGCGGCCTGGGTCTTGGGGATCAGCAGGTGCGGGCTGTCCTCCTTGTCGGTGACCAGACCGCCGCCGTGGAAGCTGGCGACCGCGCCGATCCTGGCCGGGACCGCGGCGGCCGTGCGGAACGACAGCGGACCGCCCATGCAGTAGCCCTGCACGCCGGCCTTCTTGGCCTTGTTGGTCTTGGCTTGCGCGTCCAGGAAGGCGATGTAAGCCGCCGCGTCCTTGAACGTGCCTTCCGTCGTCACCGAGGCGCGCAGCGGCGTCAGCTTGGCGCGGTCGTCGGGGTTGGCGAAGTTGAACGTCCCCTCGATCACCGGCGCCTTCTTCATCCGGTAATAGAGGTTCGGGACCAGCACGACATAGCCGGCCGAGGCCAGGCGGCGGCCCATGTCGCGGAACACCGGGCGCAGGCTCATGACGTCGGGCCACAGCAGCACCGCCGGGCATTTGCCCTTGGCCTTCGGATAGAACAGCGCCGCGTCGGCCACGCCATCCGGCGTCTTCACCTCGACGTCCTTCTCCTCGACCGTGTCGTCGGCGCGGGCGACCGTGGCGACGCCGGTGGCCGCGACCGTCAGCAGGCCGAAGGCGCGACGCGAAAGGCGGGGATCGTGCACGAGGCCTGGGTGGATGTCGTCATCGCACATGGCGGTCTCCTCCGAGTGGTTGGGCCGGCACGCTATAACCACGCTCGCCGGCCGCCTACCCTCTTTCCAAGCAGTCCTCTTTACGAGGTCAGCTGATAGGTCGCCTTTCCGGGCAGCAGCAGGTCCTGCTTCTTGCCATCGCACAGGGCGTAGCTGAAGCCACTCTGGATGGCCCAGGCTCCGACCTCGCCCTTCTTGTTGACCGCCAGGAAGCCGACCTGGAATGCCTTGGCGCTCGGCTTCTTCTTCAGGATGCGCTCGACGGCTTCGCGGCAGGCGGCCTCGGGCGAGCGGCCCTGGCGCATCAGCTCCACGACCAGGAAGCTGCCGACATTGCGGATCACCTCCTCGCCGACGCCGGTCGAGGTGGCGCCGCCGACCTCGTTGTCGACATAGAGGCCCGCGCCGATGATCGGGCTGTCGCCCACCCGGCCGCGCATCTTCCAGGCCATGCCGCTGGTGGTGCAGGCGCCGGAAATGTCGCCCTTGGCGTCGATGGCCAGCATGCCGATGGTGTCGTGATTGTTGGCCCCGCCCGGCGTGCCCAGCTGACCGGAGGTCTTGCCGTAGTCGGCGTTCTCGCTGTTGGCCGTGGGCTGGTACTTGGCGTCCTTTTTCCAGGCCTCCCAGGCGATCTTGGACTCAGGCGTCAGCAGCTCCTCGCGAGGGAAACCCTGCTCCAGCGCGAACTGCAGGGCGCCAGCCCCGACCAGCATCACGTGCGGGGTCTTCTCCATGACCTTGCGAGCGACCGAGATCGGGTGGGCGATGTGCTCCAAGGCCGCGACCGCGCCGCAGTTGCCCAGCTCGTCCATGATGCAGGCGTCCAACGAGACGTGGCCGTCGCGATCCGGATAGCCGGCGCGGCCGACGCTGTGGTTCTTGAGGTCCTGCTCGGGCACCCGCGCCCCGGCCTCGACCGCGTCCAGCGCCCGGCCGCCCTTGGACAACACGGCCCAAGCCGCCTGGTTGGCGGCGACGCCGAAGTCCCAGGTGGAAATGACGCACGGGCCGTCCAGCTTGGTAACGGTCTCCGCGGCGGACGCCTTGGCGCCCAGCATCGCCGATCCGACCAGGGAAGCGCCGATCAGGCCTCTACGATTCAACATCCATATGCTCCAAGAAGACCGCGCCGAATCCCTAGCACGACCTGGAGCCAGACCATGAGCGTCGACCGTATTCTTCTGGAAGTCTGTGTCGACACGCCTGCTGGATTGGCGGCGGCGATCGCCGGTGGCGCGGATCGCATCGAATTGTGCTCGGCCTTGGCGCTGCAGGGCCTGACCCCCGCCCCCGGGCTGATGGCCCTGGCGGCGGAGGCGCCGATCCCGATCTATCCGATGATCCGGCCTCGCAATGGCGACTTCTGCTACGACGCCGGCGACCTGGACCACATCCGGCGCGACATCGACGCCGTGCGGCGATACGGGCTCGCGGGCGTGACGATCGGGGCGAACCTGCCCGACGGACAGTTGGATCTCGCCGCGCTGGAGGTGCTGGTCGAGCACAGCCGAGGGCTGGGCATGACCCTGCACCGCGCGTTCGATCTGGTTCCCGACATGGCGGTGGCGCTGGAGGCGGCGATCGCCCTGGGCTTTGAGCGGGTCCTGACCTCGGGCGGCGCCCTAACGGCTCAGGCGGGCGCGGAACAGCTCGCCGAGCTGGTCCAGCAGGCCGACGGCCGGATCGCGATCCTGGCCGGCGCCGGCGTGCGGCCCTCGAACGTGGCCGAACTGGTGAAGCGGACCGGCGTGCGCGAGGTGCACGGCTCGTTTGGCAGGCCGATCCCGGGCGCCGAGCCCGGGTCGAAGCTGAACGAGATGGGCTTCGTGCCGCCGGAGCTGCGGGATACGGATGAGGCGGCGGTGGCTGAAGCGGCGCGGATTCTCAGAGCGCTCTAGCCGGTGTTCATTGCAGGGTCGGCGGGCGTGTCTGAGATGCTGAAACCTCCGGCTCATCGAACCGCATCGGCAGCGCCATCCCGTCATTGGCCAGGGCCGCATTGAGAAACCGCGCCATCACCGTCACGCTCTCGGGCGTGATCACCAGGCCCTCGATCAAGCGGCCGGCGATCTCGGGCGAGGCGGGGCAGACGCCGCAAGCGGTGATCAGGCGCTGCTCGTCGTCCGCATAGCCCTTGCAGCAGGGCGCGGAGACGCAGAGCGGACGGCGCACCTGGCCCTCTATGGCGCTCATCATCAGGATGAAGGCGGTGGCAACGCGGGCCGAGACGAGGGCGCCGGCCTTCTTCGACAGCCGTTGGCCGGGTTCTTCGCCCAGCACGCGGGCGGTGACCCATTGGCGGAGCATCCAGAGCAGGATCCGCTCGCCGTCGGCCAGGCCGACCGGGCCGCAATGGTTCAGGTGGTTCTCTGAGAAAGGGTCGGGCCGCACGCCGGAAATCTCCTCGCCAAGCAGGGGGCCGACACCCGCCGTGGCGAACCGATCTCGGTGAGCGGCCCGACGCGTTCTTGCGAACACATCGCAACTAGATGGGATGTCTAGTTGCGAGTCAATTGCAAAAACGCATCGATCCGATCTAGCCGCCGAAACCGCCCTTGTAGCTGCCGCTATGGGCATAGCTGCGGCCGCCGCCGAAGCCGCCGCGCGAGACGACGGAGGTGCGGGTCTGGACCTTGGGCGGAGCGTTGCGGATCGCGTCCGGCGGGTCGATGCTCTCGCGGCTGATGACCGTGCGGCCGGTGCTGTAGTCGCGGCCCAGGTGTCCGCCCCAGGTCGAGTAGTAGCCGCCGCCATAGCGGTCGTCGCGGCGATACAGGCCGGTGCCGCGATAGCCGCCGTCCAGCATCTGGCCGATCACGAAGCCGGCCAGCAGCGGCGTGAAGAAGCTGCCGCCGCCGTTTGCCTGGCTGCGCGGCACGCAGTTGCCGACGCCATAGACGTCCTCGCACGAGGCGCGGGCCTCGTACTTCGGGGCGTCCTTGGCGTCGTCCTTCTGGGCGGCGGCGTAGGAGGTGTCGCACTGGGCGTCGGAGACCTCGTTGGCCGCCTTGCACTCCTCCAGGGTCTTGTAGCTGAAGGCCTCGACCTGCTCGCCCTTGTTGGGATCCCAACTGGCCTGGCCGCCGGGGTCGTCGCAACCGGACAGGGTCAGGGCCGTGGCGCCGGCCAGCATGGTGGTCAGCTTCAGGGAGTTCGAGCGCTTGCGCATGGTCATCGCTCTGATCCTCAGACGGTCATGCAGGCGGCGTTCAGCAGGCCGACCGCGATCGAGATGCCGGCCAGATAGATGCCGATCGAGACCTCGTTGGCCTCGACCCGCGCCTTGACGTCGGGCAAGGCGACCAGGCGCACGCCTGTGAAGGCGGCGATCTGGATGATCCCCGCCAGGGTCGCCCAGGCGGCGAGCTCCGGCAGGCTGACGGTATGGCTCAGAGCCGAGGCCAGAGGCAGGGCGTAGCCGATCAGCGCGCCAGCCAGGGCAAGGGCCGCGGTGTTGTTGCCCGCGCGGATCAGGGCTTTCTCGTTGTAGGGCGTGACCCACTGGTAGATGTACTTGAAGGCGATCGTGAACAGGCCGGCCACGACGAAGGCCAGCAGGAACGCGGTCGCGCCTTCCTGGAATCCGGTGAAGTCGAACATCTGGCTTGCCCCCTACCTAGGCTCGGAATTCGCCCACCGAAAGCGGCAGGCCGATCATCATTTCGTGGCTGACATCCTTGCTGTCCTCGGGCTCCAAGGTCAGGGCCAGGAGCAGCTCGCGCCCGTCGCCGCCGGCGAGGTCGCGGTTGAACAGCATGGTGGTCTGAAAGAGGCGGCGGTCGGGCCGCTCGGCGTCGCGGTTGTAGTAGACGTCTTCCCATAGGGTCACGGGATCCTGCTCGCCGGCCTCCTCGCCGAACCATAGGCGGGTATAGGCGGGCAGGCCCTCGGGCTGAAAGGTGCGAGCGCGTAGGCGCTGGGCCCACAGGTCGCGATCGGCGCGGTCGGCCGGATACTCGCTGGCCCAAGGCATGAAGACGGTGAAGTCGTTCGCCTTCTGGCCCTCGCGGTCGTCCGAGACGACCTGGAACAGGATTTCGTCGTCCGTATAGAAGCGGTGCACGAACGCGCCGTCGTTCAGCTGGATCAGCCCCTGGGCGGTGATCTCCAGCGTGTCGCGGTCGAGGGCGAACTTGGTTTCCGCCCCGAACCGACGCCAGGCCAGCGGATCCAGCACCACGGTCCGACCGAGCGTGACATTGCGGATCACGGGCAGAGCGGACCTGGTCTCGCCGCCTTTGTTGCCGAAAAGCTTTCCGAACATCGCGGTGCGCGAGCCCTCAAAATCCTGGTCGCATCGCCTATTTGTGGTGCGACGCCAAAAGCGCCCGAACGCTACTTGCCCTCGGGTGAAGTCGGTCGCAGGATGACGCCGAACCACGCCTTGTCAAGCGTACATGTTATGCGTACATGTAACGCATGCCTGCCAAATCGACCCGAAGCGCCCAGGCCGCTGAAAGAACCCGAGCGTGGCGTGAAGCCCGCCGGAACGCCGGCTTCGTCAAGATCGAAGTCTGGGCGCCGGCGGCATGCAAGCCCGACATCCTTTCGGCCGTTCAAGCGATCGTCGTCGAGTCGGTCCGCGGGCCGACCCTGGCAACCAACCCCCATCCCCCCAAGGGCGTCAGACACATGGACTCCGTTATCGACACCGCCTGGACGATCCACAGCCTGCGCGACGCGCTGGTGGAAAGCGCCCTCGTGCGCCCGGACGAGATGACCGTCACCGTCGTCGAGGGCGTCGAGCCCGTGCTGCAGGTCGTGATGAATGAATTCGGCGACCTGCCGATCTATGTCAGCGGCGGCGCGCTGCAGTTGGTCGTCTCGACCCTGCTGTGGCCCTGCGACGAGCAGAACGACCGCGCGGCCTTCAACGAATTCCTGCTCAAGGCCCAGAAGATCGTGCCGCTGTCGAATTTCGGCATCACCAGCGTCGACGGCCGTGACTATTACGAGCTGATGGGCGAGATCTCGTCCAAGACCACCTTGCAGACGCTGATCATCGAGCTGCGCACCCTGGCCGACAACGCCATCGCCGCCGCCAGCGACCTGCGCGACACCTTCGAAAAAAGCCGCGCGTCGGCCGCTTAAAGAACCGGACCTGGAGACTTACTGATGTCGATCTGGAGCAAGCTCTCGGCCCTGTTCCGTGGGACCGCGCATGACGGCGCGCAAACCATCGTGGACGCCAACGCCCTGAGGATCCTGGACCAGGAAATCCGCGACGCCGACAACGCCCAGGGCAAGGCCCGGGACGAGCTGGCCAAGCTGGTCGCCCGCCGCCGCAGCCTGGAGACCGAGGTCGCCCAGCTCACCGACCAGTCGCGCAAGTACGAGTCCTCGGCCCGCGCGGCGATGAACAAGGGCGACCAGGCCCTGGCCCTGGAAGTGGCCCAGCGCATCGCCGACCTCGAGAAGGACGCGGGCCAGAAGGCCACGCAGATGACCGAACTGCGCACGGCCGAGGACAAGCTGCGCACGATCATCGCCCAGACCGACACCAAGGTCGAAGCCCTGCGCCGCGAAATCGAGATCGTGAAGGTCAACGAGAGCGTCCAGAAGGCCCAGGCTGCGGTCATCTCGCGTTCGGGCTCGGCCAGCGGCGTCGTCGGCTCGGCCGCCGACAGCCTCAAGCGCATCAAGGAGCGCCAGTCGGTCCGCGAGGAGCAGTTCCGCCTGCACAGCGAGTCGGAAGACCGCAAGACCGGCGCGGATCTCGACGCCAAGCTGGCGGCCGCCGGCATCCTGCCGGGCGGTGGCGGCGCCGAGGACGTGTTGGCCCGCCTGATGGCCCCGAAGGACGAGGCTCTGCCCGCCCCGATGCTGGCCATCGAGGACAAGCAGAAGGTCCACAAGGACGGCTCGGACGCCTGATGCGCCGTCTCACCCTGACGCCTCGGCCCGACTGGAAGTCCAAGGCCGAGGCGGTCGGCTTCACCTGGCACCACGCTGACGGCCGTCGCTATTGGGACGAACGGGCCGCTTACGCCTTCACGCTGGAGGAGGTCGAGGGCCATCTGGAGCCCGCGACCGAGACGCTGCACCAGCTGTGTCTCGACCTCGTCGACGACGCGGTGAAGAGCGACGCCGTGATGGCGCGTCTGCGAATTCCCGAGGCCTCCCGCGATCTGGTCGCCGCCTCGTGGGCGGCGCGCGATCCCTCGCTCTACGGCCGCTTCGACTTCTTCTACGACGGGGCGGGCCCGCCCAAGCTCTATGAGTACAACGCCGACACGCCGACCAGCATCTATGAGGCTGGCGTCTTCCAGTGGCTGTGGCTGGAGGACCTGATCCAGCAAGACCTGCTGCCGGACAGCACGGACCAGTTCAACAGCCTGCACGACCAGTTGTCCGATCGCTTCAAGGCGATCTTCCCGAACGGCGGCTTCGTCCACTTCGCCAGCGATCCGGACTTCGTCGAGGACCGCCAGACCGTGCGGTTCCTGGAGGACATGGCGCGGCTGGCGGGGCTGGAGCCGAAGTTCGTGCCGATGACGGCGATCGGCCTCGACGCCGACGGCCGTTTCGTTGACCAGGACAACTACATCGTCGGGGCGATGTTCAAGCTGTACCCCTGGGAGGACATGCTGCGCGAGCCGTACGCGGCCAATATCGCCGGCTCCAAGACCCTGTTCCTCGAGCCGCCGTGGAAGGCGGTGCTGTCGAACAAGGCGCTGCTGCCGCTGCTGTGGGAGCGCCACCCGGGCCATCCGAACCTGCTCGAGACCTATTTTGACGACGATCCCAAGGTCGAGCGGTTGGGCAACAGCTACGCCCGCAAGCCGCTGTTCAGCCGCGAGGGCGCCAATGTCGAGCTCTGGAAGGACGGCCGCCGGGGCCGGGTGCTCGACCTGGGCTATGGCCAGGAAGGCTGGATCCGGCAGGAACTGAAGCCGCCGCCCAAGTTCGGCGTGAACTATCCGGTGGTCGGCTCCTGGGTGATCGGCGACCAAGCCGCCGGCATCGGCGTGCGCGAGGATCGCGGCCAAGTGACTCGGGACCGCTCGCGGTTCATCCCGCACATCATCGAGGGCTGATTTCAACCCGTTTCATAGCGGTAGGAAACCGGTATCATTCCCGTGAGACGAGGCGGTCAACGACAACGACGCCTGCCGGGGAGAGACGTCCAGATGACCCACCGCACCGCCATGATCGGCCTTCTGTTGTCCGCCAGCCTGCTGGCCGCGCCGGGGTCCGCCAGCGTGATCGGGACCAACGTCCCGGCCCAGCCGATCACCGCCGAGCGGATCGCCCAGCTGCCGGCCGCCCAGCAGCCGGCGTGGAAGGCCTATCTCGAGCGATCGACCGCCCAGGAAAAGGCCGACCGCGCCGCCCTGGCCGCCGAGCTGGAGCCAGACCAGGCCGCGCCGCCGTCGCCGCCGACCGGTCATGGCGACAACGGCATGGCCTTGGACAGGGATGCGGCCTGGTACGCCTCGCCCGAGGCGCGCCACATCGCCGACGTTATCGTCAGCTTCCAGACGCCGTCCGGCGGCTGGAGCAAGAACGAGGACCGCACCGGAGCCCTGCGCCTGCCGGGCCAACCCTGGCACGCCGACAACAATTCCAAGCACCTCAGCGAGGCCGATTTCGACGCCGCCCGCGACCCCGCCTGGGGTTATGTCGGCACGCTGGACAACAACGCGACCATCACCGAGATGCGCTTTCTCGCCAAAGTCGCAGGCCAGCTCCCGGGCAAGGAGGGCGAGGCCTATCGGACGAGCTTCCTGAAGGGTGTGCGCTACCTGCTGGCCGCGCAGTTTCCGAACGGCGGCTGGCCGCAGGTCTGGCCGCTGGAAGGGGGCTACCATGATGCGGTCACCTTCAATGACAACGCCGTTTCGGAAGCCGCCGATCTGCTGACCGAGGTCTTCGAAGCCAAGGCCGACTTCGCCTTCGTGCCCGCCGACCTGCGCGCCAAGGCCGGCGTCGCCGCCCGGAAGGGTCGCGAGGTCATCGTCGCCTCGCAGATCCGCGTCGGCGGCAAGCTGACGATCTGGGGCCAGCAGGCCGACCCCTTCACCCTGGCCCCGGTCGCCGGTCGCAACTTCGAGCCGCCGGCCCTCTCGACGGGCGAGAGCGCCGACCTGCTGGTCTATCTGATGAGCCTGCCCGACCCGACCCCAGCGGAAGTGGCCGCCGTCCATGCGGGCGTAGCCTGGCTGAAGGGCGCTGCGATCATGGGCAAGGCCTGGACCGGCGGGAAAGGCGACCCCGAAGGCCGCCGGCTGGTCGACCAGCCGGGCGCGGGTCCGCTTTGGTCGCGCTACTACGACACCGCTGGCCAGCCGGTCTTTGGCGAACGCGACAAGACCCTGCGCGACAACGCCAACGAGCTCTCGCTGGAGCGCCGCAACGGCTATTCCTGGTTCGGCACGGCGCCGGCCAAGGCGATCAAGGCCTATGAGGGCTGGGCGAAGAGCCACCCGGCCACCTAGGCCTTAAATCCCAAGCCGCCCTTCCCTGCGGCGCGGCAATGAACGGATAAGGGTCAGACCCTGGCCCAGCCCTCATCTGCCAGTCGCCGCGCCAGGGCTTGCGCCGCCAGGACCACATCGCTCCAGGTCACGTCGAACCCTGCGTCGTCCCCATAGTACGGATCGGCCACGGCCCGGCCCCGATGCCCCTCGACCAGATCCAGCAACAGGCCGACCTCGGCGGTCGCGTCAGAGGGGGCGACCTGCAGCAGGCCCCGCAGGTTGTCATGGTCGAGGGCGTAGATGTGGGTGAAGATCCGGAAGTCGTCGGGCTTCACCTGGCGCGCCTTCAGGCCGCTGATGTCGACGCCGTTACGCCGCGCCACGGCGATGGCGCGCGGATCTGGCGGGTCGCCCTTGTGCCAGCCGCCGGTGCCAGCGCTGTCGACCGTGACCTCCAGGCCCAGCCGCTCGGCTTCCGCCCGGAACGCCCCCTCGGCCAGGGGCGAGCGACAGATATTGCCCATGCAGACGAACAGTACGGACGCCTTGGCCATCACGCTTCTCCCCAACCGCCGCCGCCTGGCGTCTCGATGACAATGGCGTCACCGACCGCGACCTCGACGAGGTCAGTGGCGGCCATGGCCTGAACGCGACCGTCGGCGCGTTCGATCCGCGCTGTTCCGACCGCGCCCGGCCCGCCGCCGCGAAGACCGAACGGCGGCACGCGGCGGCGGTTGGACAGCAAGGTCGCGGTCATCGGCTCGCGGAAGCCGATCCTGCGCACCACGCCGTCGCCGCCGCGATAGACGCCCTGCCCGCCCGACCCGCGCCGGATCGAGAACGCCTCGACCAGCACTGGATAGCGGGTCTCCAGCACCTCGGGATCAGTCAGGCGACTGTTGGTCATGTGGGTCTGGACCGCGTCGGTCCCGTCGAAGTCCGGCCCCGCGCCGGAACCGCCGCAGATGGTCTCGTAGTACTGGCGCCGCTCGTCGCCGAAGGTGAAGTTGTTCATCGTCCCCTGCGCGCCGGCCATGACGGAGAGTGCGCCATAGAGGGCGTCTACGACGACCTGGCTGGTCTCGACATTGCCGGCCACCACGGCGGCCGGATAGCGCGGCCGCAGCATTGAGCCCTCAGGAATGACCAGCTCGACCGGCCGCAGGCAGCCGTCGTTCATGGGAATCTCGTCATCGACCAGGGTGCGGAAGACGTACAGCGCCGCCGCCCGGCAGATCGAGGCTGGGGCGTTGAAGTTAGTCGGGACCTGATCGCTGGTGCCGGTGAAGTCCACGCGCGCGGTGCGCGCCTGGCGGTCGACCGTGATGGCCACGCGGACCACCGCCCCGTCATCCAACTCATAGGCGAAAGATCCGCCTTGCATCGTAGCCAACACGCGGCGGACGGCCTCTTCGGCATTGTCCTGGACGTGGGCCATGTAGGCCTCAACGACGTCCTGGCCGAACTCGGCGACCATGCCGGTCAGGGCCTCGGCGCCGCGCGCGCAGGCCGCGATCTGGGCCTTGAGGTCGCCGATGTTCTGGTCGGGATTGCGCGCCGGCCACTTGCCCGAGGCCAGCAGAGCCCGCGTCTCGGCCTCCAGAAACCGCCCTGCTTCGACCAGCAGGAAGTTCTCGATCAGGACGCCCTCCTCCTCGACCGTCTTGCTGGTCGGCGGCATCGAGCCCGGCGTGATCCCGCCGATATCGCCCTGGTGCCCCCGCGCGGCGACGTAGAACAGCAGGGTTCCCGCCGCGTCGAACACCGGCATGACCACCGTCACGTCCGGCAGGTGGGTGCCGCCGTTATAGGGGGCATTGAGCATGTAGACGTCGCCGGACTTCATCCCGCGCCCGTCATGCTCGCGCGCATCGCGGATGGCCCGCACGCTGTCGCCCATCGAGCCCAGGTGCACCGGCATGTGCGGGGCGTTGGCGATCAGGTCGCCGTCACGGCTGAACAGCGCGCAGGAGAAGTCCAGCCGCTCCTTGATATTGACCGAATAGGCGGTGTTTTGGAGGGCGAAACCCATCTCCTCGGCCACAGCCATGAACAGGTTGTTGAACACCTCCAGCATGACGGGATCGGCCTCGGTCCCGATGGCCTTGCGGGTCGGCAGGGCGACGACGCGGTCGAGGATCAGGTTCAGATGAGCGTCAACGGTCGCGCGCCAGCCGGGCTCGACGACCGTCGTGCCGGTGGTTTCGCGGATGATGGCCGGGCCGAGGATCTCGGCGCCGATGGCCAGGGCCTCGCGGTCGAAAACCGGCGTCGTATGGCTGGCGCCGGCCATCCGCGTTTGGACGGTGGCCAGGGGCGCGGGCTCGCCCGTTGACGCGCCGGACGCGAACTCCGGTTCCGCACCGGCGTCCGAATGTCCGATCGCCTCGACCGATAGGGTCTCGACCACCAGGGGCGTCGACGGCGAGGTGAAGCCGAAGCGGCGTTGGTGCAGCGCCTCGAAGTCCTCACGCACAGTATCCCCGAACGGCACAACCAGCGGCGTGTCCGTGCCGGCGTACTTCACCCGCAGGCTGGCGACGGTCTCGACCGAGGCCATCGGCACGTCTTGGGCCAGCAGAGCCGCCTCCGCCTCGGCAGCTAGCACCTTCGCTCGGTCGGCCAGGTCGCCCGCCTGGTCAAGCGGCCGCTCGACCGTCTCCTCGCGGATCAGGCGCAGGTCCGCCAGGCCCATGCCGTAGGCGCTCAGGACCCCCGCGAAGGGATGGATCATCACCTTGGTCATGCCCAGGGCGTCGGCCACCAGGCAGGCGTGCTGACCGCCCGCGCCGCCAAAGCAGGCCAGGACGTAGCGGGTGACGTCGTAGCCGCGCTGGATCGAGATCTGCCGCACGGCCTTGGCCATGTTCTCGACCGCGATGGTGACGAAGCCCTCGGCCACCTCCCGAGGTGTCATGGCCCTGCCGGTCTCCGCTTCGATCTCGGCGCTCACGGCCTCGAAGCCGCGCGTGACGGCCTCGGCGTCCAGCGGCTGGTCGGCGTTGGGGCCGAACACCTTGGGGAAGAACTCCGGCCGCAGCTTGCCCAGCATGACGTTGCAGTCGGTGACCGTCAGCGGCCCGCCCCGGCGGTAGGCCGCCGGTCCTGGGACCGCGCCGGCCGAGGCCGGACCCACGCGCAGCCGCGCCCCGTCGAACGAACAGATCGAGCCGCCGCCGGCCGCCACCGTATGGATGTTCATCATCGGCGCGCGCATCCGCACGCCGGCCACCACCGTCTCGAAGGCCCGCTCGTACTGGCCGGCATAGTGGCAGACGTCGGTCGAGGTGCCACCCATGTCGAAGCCGATGACCCGCTCGAACCCGGCCTCTCCCGCCGTCCGCGCCATGCCGACCACGCCGCCGGCCGGGCCGGACAGGATGGCGTCCTTGCCCCGGAAGGCCCGCGCATCGGTCAGGCCGCCATTGGACTGCATGAAGAGGAGCCGGGTGTCGTGGCCCAGCGCCCCGGCGACCTGATCCACGTAACGACGCAGGATCGGAGAGAGGTAGGCGTCGACCACGGTGGTGTCGCCGCGCCCGACCAGCTTCATCAGCGGGCTAACCTCGTGACTGACCGAGACCTGGCTGAAGCCGATGTCGCGCGCGATCGCGGCGACCCGCGCCTCATGGTCGGTGAAGCGGAAGCCGTGCAGCAGCACGATGGCGATGGCCCGAAAGCCTTCATCAAACGCCGCCTGCAGACCGGTCCGCGCAGCGCCCTCGTCCAGCGGACGCAGCACCTGACCCTCGACGCTCATCCGCTCGTCGATCTCGACGACGCGGTCGTAGAGGGCCTCCGGCTTGACGATATGGCGCTCGAACAGCTTGGGCCGCGCCTGGTAGCCGATGCGCAGCGCGTCGGCGTGACCCGCCGTGATCGCCAGCACGGTCGGTTCACCTTTGCGCTCAAGCAGGGCGTTGGTGGCGACCGTGGTGCCCATCTTCACCGCGTCGATGGTCGCGCCATCCGGCAGCAGCGCCCGGACGCCCGCCACGGCGGCGTCGGCATAGTGCTCGGGATTTTCCGACAGCAGCTTGTGGGTGACCAGCGACCCGTCCGGCCGCCGCGCGACGATGTCCGTGAACGTGCCGCCCCGGTCGATCCAGAATTCCCAGCCGCGCGGAACATCAGGGTTGGCGGTCATGAGGGGACGGAACTCCTTGGCTCCGTCCCCTCATAGCGGCTGAGAAGCCTACTTCAACAGCCCCGTAAGCTCGGCCACCTGCCAGATCCCCAGCAACAGGAAGATCAGCGCCGCGCCCATTCGGACGTACTTCAGCGGCACGATCTTGGTCGCGGCCTCGCCCAGGTACACGGCGGGCACATTGGCCAGCATCATGCCTAGCGTCGTGCCGGCGGCGACCCAGAAGATCGAGTGGAACTTGGCGCCCAGGGCGACGGTGGCGATCTGGGTCTTGTCGCCCATCTCGACCAGGAAGAAGGCGATGGCCGTGGTCACGAAGACGCCGTAGCGGCCCGCGCTCTGGCCCTCTTCATCATCCGCCTTGTCGGGGATCAGCGCCCAGGCGGCCATGGCGATGAACGAGATGGCGATGGCCCATTTGAACCAGGCGCCGCTCAGGAAGTCCGACACCCAGTAACCGGCGGTGGCGGCCAGGGCGTGGTTGGCCAGGGTGGCGACCAGGATGCCCAGAATGATCGGGACGGGCTTCTTGAACCGCGTGGCCAGGATGATGGCCAGCAATTGGGTCTTGTCGCCGATTTCGGCGATGGCCACGACCAGGGTCGAGACGAGCAGGGCTTCCACTGAAATAATCCTCCGGGCCGGGCGCATGCCAATAGCGTCGACGTCCACCCGGCCCGGATGAAAATCGGCGCCATTGGTCTCGCCAAGGAAGCTCAAATTCGCTTCCATTCCCCGCGCCATGCTTCCGAGGAAGCAAGTGTGTTGACGGCGGGGCCCGCTGATAGGTGCGGGCGGCTACTCCCCAAAGGTGAGGCGCGTGTAGCCGCTCAGTCCCCCGCCGTCAACGCGTCAAGCCACCGCGGCCGGCGTGTCGAACCTCAGAAGGTGGATCGCCACCCGCACCTTGCCGGTAACGAAACTGCCGCCAACGGCAGTCAGAAGCACCGGCGTATCGGCGTAGTACGCCGTCGGCCCGACCACCCCGATGTTGCTGGAATTCTTGGCCACGCCCAGCGCGCCACCGAACTTGCTCGCCTCGCCCGAGACGCCGCAGTTGTACGAGGCCGCGCCGGTGATCGCGGCCGTGGTCCGGGTCGAGACCGCCAGCACGATGGCGCGGTTTGGTATGGCGATGCTGGTCGCCGTCGAGGCGCCCGACAGCGTCACCTCCTGCTCCAGGATTTCCAGCCGAGTGTTGGCCAAGCCCGGCGAGGCAGCGGCGGTGAGGCTTCGGAAGGTGGCCGACAGCGGCGTCCAAACCGCGCCGTCGAAAGCGACCATCTGGTTCTCGTCCTTGACCCAGGCCAGCACGCCCTCCGCCGGAGCCAGCGCCTCCCAGGCGCCGGCTTCGAAGCGCATCAGAACGCCGGCAGGCTGGCTGGCCCAGGCCGCCCCTGTCGCGCCAGACGGCAGAATCCAGACGCCGCCATTCTGCGGACCGGCCGGCTGCGCTGAGACCGAACAGCTCTCGACGGCCAGTTGCACCAGGCCATCCAGCCGGGCGAGGCTCTCGTTGATCGGAATGTGTTTCTGCGCCTGTGCGGCCACCACATAGGGCAGGCCGAGGCGGGGCGTGATGTCGCTGAAAACAGGATCGGGCATGTGCGGCTCCGGGAGCGGTTAAGGTCGCTCCCAGCATCACGTCGCCGCGAAGGCCGGGGACGAAGCCTGCTCCGTCCCCGTGCTTCACCCGCCTATTCGGCGGCGAAAGCCAAGTGATTTCCGGAGGTCAGCGCCGTCTTGGCCGCCAGTTCGGCCTTGGCCTGCTCGTACTCCGCCGCGAACTTGGCGACGAGTTCGCCCGCCGTCAGCACGTTTTCGATCGCGCCGATGCCTTGGCCGCAGCCCCAGATGTCGCGCCAAGCCTTGGCGTCCTGATTACCGCCCGAGCCGAAGTTCATTTTCGACGGGTCGCTGACGGGCAGGTTCTCAGGGTCGAGCCCGGCCTTGATCACCGACGGCCGCAGATAATTGCCGTGCACACCGGTGAAGAGGTTCGAATACAGGATGTCGTCGGCCTTGCTGTCGACGATCATGTCCTTGTAACCCTGCACCGCATTGGCCTCCTGGGTCGCGATGAAGGCCGAGCCGATATAGGCCAGGTCCGCGCCCATGGCCTGGGCGGCCAGGATCGAGCGGCCCGAGGCGATCGAGCCCGATAGCGCCACCGGCCCGTCGAACCACTGGCGGATCTCCTGGATCAGGGCGAACGGCGACAGGGTGCCGGCGTGGCCGCCCGCGCCGGCCGCGACCGGGATCAGGCCGTCAGCGCCCTTCTCGATGGCCTTGCGGGCGAAGCGGTCGGTGATGACATCGTGCAGGGTGATGCCGCCGTACGAGTGGATCGCCTGGTTCAGATCCTCGCGAGCGCCCAGCGAGGTGATGACCACCGGAACCTTATGCTTGACGCACAGCTCGATGTCTTCTTCGAGCCGGTTGTTGGTCTTGTGGACGATCTGGTTGACCGCGAACGGCGCGCTGGGCGCCTCGGGATGAGCCTTGTCGTGGGCGGCCAGTTCCTCGGTGATGCGGTGCAGCCATTCGTCCAGCTGCGAGATCGGACGGGCGTTCAGCGACGGGAACGACCCGACGATGCCGGCCTTGCACTGGGCGATGACCAGGTCCGGATTGCTGATGATGAATAGCGGCGAGGCGATGACCGGAAGGCGCAGGCGGTCGCGCAGGATCGGCGGCAGAGCCATGGACAAGTTCCCCTTTGGAGATCGGCTTGAGGCGCCGAATATGTGATCACCGATCAGATTAAACGCTCGTTTGGCTCGGATGCAAGACGAGAGAAGACCGGTTGCGAGGCTTGACGGCCGTAAGGGCAGGAGCGCATCACCGTTCAAAAGATAAAAATGCTGCACCGCAGGAGAGAGACGCTTTGACCGTGGCGACGACGCCCCTGGCCGAGGACTTCGGCGCCCAAGGCGACGCGGCGACCCGCGCCCGCTGGATGGCCCTGGTCGAGAAGACCTTGAAGGGCCAGAGCTTCGACGACGCCCTGACGGTCAAGACGCCCGACGGCCTGACGATCCAGCCGCTCTACACTGCTGAAGACGGCGTCGCCGTGGCCCGTGACCTGCGCGCCCGCGATCCCGACCGCCCCTGGGACCTGCGCACACGCGCCGCCCATCCGGATCCGCTGCACACGGCCAAGGACGTCCTGACCGATCTCGAGAACGGCGCCGCCTCGGTGTTGCTGCAGATCGATCCGGCCGGCGTGAACGGTGTCGCCGTCGGCTCGGCGGACGATCTTTCCAATGCCCTGTCGGGCGTGATGCTGGACCTGGCCCCCGTCGCCCTGGACGCGGGCTATTTGGGCCCGAAGGCCGCCGACTGGCTGGGCGCTCTTGCCAAGGCCGCGCCGAATGCGCCGCTGGCGTTTCACCTGGATCCCCTGACCGCCTTCGCTCAGTCGGGCGCCAGCCCCGGCCCGATCGAGAGCCACGTCTTCAGCGCCGCCACCGTCGGCTCGCGCCTGGCCCAGACCTACGTCAGGGCCAGCCTGTTCCTGGCCACCGGCCGCGCCGCCTACGAAGCTGGCGGCTCGAACACCGAGGAACTGGCGATGATGGCCGCGTCCGCCCTCGCCTACGCCAAGGCTCTGGTGCGCCAAGGCCTCTCGATGGAAGACGCCTTCGGTCGCATCGTGCTGGGCGTCAGCCTTGACGGCGAATATTTCACCGGCGTCGCCAAGGTCCGCGCGGCCAAGGCGATCTGGGCGCGGCTGGCGCAAGCCTGTGGCGTCACCGTTCCCCCGACCATCGAAGCCCGCTCCTCACGGCGTATGCTGGCCAAGGCCGACGCCTGGACGAACCTGTTGCGCCTGACCTCGGCCGGGTTCGCCGGCGCAGTCGGCGGGGCGGACGTCATCCTGCTGGACGCCTTCACCGACGCCATCGGCCTGCCCACCGCCTTCGCGCGGCGCCAGGCCCGCAATACGCAGCTCGTCCTGATGGAAGAGAGCAACCTGGGCCGTGTCGCCGATCCAGCCGGCGGGGCCTGGTACTTGGACAGCCTGACCGACCAGATGGCCCGCGCCGCCTGGGACGGCTTCCAGGCCATCGAAGGCGCAGGCGGCATCGTCAAGGCGCTGGAGAGCGGCCTGATCGCCGACGCCGTGGCCAAGACCTGCGATGCGCAGCAAGCCGACTTCGCCGACAAGAGCCGCAAGATCCTGGGCGTCACGGTCTTCCTCAACGCCGACGACAAGACGCCGGAGGTCGAGACGCCCGACGCGGCGGCTTTCGCGGTCGCCGGTCCCGACGTCCGCCTGCCCGGTCCCGACAGTCACTGCCCGGCCCTGACGCCGGTGCGCTTCGCCGCCGCGTTCGAGGGTGCGTAAGCCATGAGCAAGTTCCCAGACTTCACCATCGTCGACTTCGCCGAAGTGGCGTCAGCGCCCGCGCCGGAAGGCGAGGCCTGGAACACGCCCGAGGGCGTCGCCGTCGCCCCGGCCTTCGACGCCGAGGATGTGGCAGGCCTGGACTTCACCGGCGGCTATCCCGGCGTCGCGCCCTATGTGCGCGGCCCCTACCCGACCATGTACGTGACCAACCCCTGGACGGTGCGGCAGTACGCGGGCTTCTCGACGGCCGAGGACTCAAACGCCTTCTATCGCCGCAATCTCGCGGCCGGCCAAATGGGCCTGTCGGTCGCCTTCGATCTGGCCACCCACCGGGGCTATGACAGCGACCACGAACGGGTGAAGGGCGATGTCGGCATGGCCGGTGTGGCCATCGACTCGATCCTCGACATGCGCACACTCTTCAGCGGCATCCCGCTCGACAAGATGAGCGTGTCGATGACCATGAATGGCGCGGTGCTGCCGATCCTGGCGCTCTACATCGTCGCGGCCGAGGAACAGGGCGTATCGCCCGACAAGCTGTCGGGGACGATCCAGAACGACATCCTCAAAGAGTTCATGGTGCGGAACACCTACATCTATCCGCCCGCGCCCTCGATGCGGATCATCTCGGACATCTTCGCCTTCACCTCGGCGAACATGCCCAAGTTCAACTCGATCTCGATCAGCGGCTATCACATGCAGGAGGCCGGCGCGACGGCCGACCTGGAGCTGGCCTATACCCTGGCCGACGGCATCGAATACGCTCGGGCCGGCGTCGCGGCCGGCATGAGCATCGACGTCTTCGCCCCGCGCCTGAGCTTCTTCTGGGCGATCGGCATGAACTACTTCATGGAGGTCGCGAAGATGCGCGCGGCCCGCCTGCTGTGGGCGCGGCTGATGAAGCGCGAGTTCGAGCCCAAGGACGACCGATCGCTGTCTCTGCGCACGCACAGCCAGACCAGCGGTTGGTCGCTGGCGGCGCAGGACGTGTTCAACAACGTCTCGCGCACCTGCGTCGAGGCCATGGCGGCCGTAAACGGCCAGACCCAGAGCCTGCACACCAACGCCCTGGACGAGGCCCTGGCCCTGCCGACCGATTTTTCGGCTCGCATCGCCCGCAACACCCAGCTGTTCCTGCAGATGGAGAGCGGCACGACCCGCGTCGCCGACCCCTGGGGCGGCAGCTACTATGTCGAGCGCCTGACCCACGATCTGGCTCAAAAGGCGCTAGCGCACATCGAAGAGGTCGAGGCGGCCGGCGGCATGGCCAAGGCCATCGAGCGCGGCATCCCCAAGCTGCGCATCGAGGAAGCCGCCGCCAAGACCCAGGCCCGCATCGACGCCAATCGCCAGAGCGTGGTCGGCGTCAACCGCTACAAGCCCGAGGTCGAGGACGTGATCCCGATGCTCAAGGTCGACAACGGCTCGGTCCGCGCCCAGCAACTGGAAAAGCTCGCCCGGCTCAAGGCCGAGCGCGATCCGGCCTCTACCGAGGCGGCGCTGAAGGCGCTGGAGGACGGCGCCCGAGGAACCGGCAACCTGCTGGCCCTGGCCGTCGACGCGGCACGCGCCCACGCCACGGTCGGCGAGATCAGCTACGCGCTGGAGAAGGTCTTCGGTCGCCACCGCGCCGTGATCCAGGCCATCGAGGGCGTCTACGGCAAGGAGGCCGGCGCCGACCCCAAGGCCGCCCGCGCCCGCGCCATGGTCGCCGCCTTTCGCGAGGCCCACGGCGGCCCGCCGCGCATCATGGTCGCCAAGATGGGCCAGGACGGCCACGACCGGGGCCAGAAGGTGATCTCCAGCGCCTTCAGCGACCTCGGCTTCCAGGTCGAGATCGGCCCGCTTTTCCAGACCCCCGCCGAGGCCGCCGACGAGGCGATCAAGGCCGGCGTCCACGTGGTCGGCGCCTCGTCGCTGGCCGCGGGTCACCTGACCTTGGTGCCGGAACTGAAGGCCGAGCTGGCCAAGCGCGACCGCTCCGACATCGTCGTCGTGGTGGGCGGCGTCATCCCACCGCAGGACTTCCAGGCCCTGCTCGACGCCGGCGCCGCCAGCATCTTCCCCCCCGGCACGGTCATCGCCGAAGCCGCCATTGAGGTACTGGAGAAGCTGAACATCCAACTCGGCTACAGCCAGGAAACGGCGGCGTAGCGATCCAGCGGGCTCGTGTTATCCTGAAGCCATGAACGCCCTCGTCCGAGCGCTGGAAACGTCGCAACAGCACCGCTTCACGCTGGATGACGTGCTGCGGATGCAGGAAGCCGGGATCCTCCAGGAGGGCGCCCGCATCGAGTTGATCGACGGAGCGCTGCTAGAAATGGCCCCCGAAGGCGCACCGCACACGCGCGTAAAGATGCAGATCGCCTACGCTTTCATCGCCAAGGGCATGGGTAGCGCGATCGTCGTGGTCGACTCGACGTTGCGGCTTTCGCCGACTAACGCACCGGATCCCGATCTCTACGTTTACGACGCCGACCTCCCGCTGGCTTCCGTCAACGGAACCAATGTCGGCCTCGTCATCGAGGTCTCCCACTCGACCGTCAGGTACGATCTGGCCTTCAAGGTCGAACTCTACGCGCAACACGGCGTTCGGGACTATTGGGTCGTGGACGTCAACACCGACACGTTGATCGTCCACCGCGACCCGGTCGATGGCGTCTATCGCGATATTGTACGGTATTCGGCGCAAGACACCGTCACCGCGCTGCTCCTGCCCAACATCGAACTCTGCCTGGCGAACCTTCCGCCGATCCGCTGACTCGGAAGCGTGCTAGCCCGCCTTCTTGCGACCGAACAGGCCGCGCTTCTTCTGGGAGCGCTCGAAGGCGATCTCCTCGGGCAGGCCGTGGCGGGCTTCGATGTCCTTCTGCAGCGCCTTGGCGGCCATCAGGTGGCCGGGGAACAGGGTGTCGATCGCCCAGCCCAGGCCGGGCACGGTGTCCGAGACGTTGTCGATCGCCAGATAGGCGCCCATGCGCAGCAAGGTCCCCGCCGACGCGCCGCCCTGGACGGCGTGGAACATCAACAGGCCGCCCGCGCCCAAGCCGTAGACCAGGCCCGCGCCCGGCACCCAGGCCAGCACGCCGTCAAGGCCCAGGCCAATGGGGCCAATGCCGATCAGTCGGTCGGAGATGCGCTTGATCGTCTCAGCCGATCGCCAGGCGCGATGGGCCTTGGCGCGACGGCCCGCGTGGCTGTCCGCATAGGCGGATGAGGCGGAGATGTCGTCGGTCATGTTTCCCTGAACGCTCCGCCCGCAAGTTGGTTGTGAAGTTGCCTAACCCAGGAAAACCACGCGGCGCTTTTCCTTGCCCGCCTGGATACGGGCCAGCAGGTCGCGATACTCCTGGGTCCCCTGCACGTCCTTGCGCGAGCCCTCGAAATAGATCGTGTCATCCATGTGCTTGGTCAGCATGTCGGCCGACCACTTGTGACCCGTGAACAGCACGTCCAGCGCCTTGCCGGCCACAGGGACAGAGCCGGCGACCGTATCGATCAGGATGATGGCGCAGATCTGGATAACGATCATCGGCGCGGCGCGAGCCCGCACGGCGTCGAACACGATAAGGCCGCCCGCACCCAGGCTGTAGAGCTCGCCCGCCCCCGGGATCCAGGTCAACAGGCCGTCCAGGCCGATGCCCAGGGGTCCGACGCCCACGACATTGTCGGACAGCTTCTTCACCCGCTCCACGTTGTTGCGGATGTTGTGCAGTTCGACGTGCGATTTCGCGAAGATCACCAGGCGGCTCCGGACGCGGTAAACGCGGGCAATCTGCCCCAAGCACGGCCGCGCAGGAAGGGCTCACCGCCAGATTCCCCTTTTGAGCGAACGTCGTGATCGAAAGGCTCGCTTTTCGGGGGAGCCCCTCGCGGACGCCGACGTTTGCGCCTAAGTTAACCATAGGACGCGCCAGGAATCCCGGATGCTGATCACCACCACGCCGTTCATCGAGGGACACCCGGTCCAGGAGTACAAGGGCGCGATCTACGCCCAGTCGATCCTGGGCGCGAATGTCGTGCTCGACCTGATGGCGGCCATCCGCGATTTCATCGGCGGCCACTCCAAGTCCTACGAGCGGGTGCTGGCCCGCGCTCGCGAGGACGCCATGAAGGCGTTGGTCAAGGAAGCCGAGAAGCTCGGCGCCAACGCCATCCTGGCCGTCGACCTCGACTATAACACCGTCGGCCCGAACGCCCAGATGATGATGGTCTCGGTGTCCGGGACGGCCGTCGTTCTTTAACCCTCGGCGGGCGCCGCGAACCGCTGGGCTTGAGCGATCCAGGCCTCGCGCACGGCGCGGCCCTTCAGGTTCAGAAGCTGGTCATATGAATCCAGCTCGTCCGGTGTCCAGGCCGCGATCTGGCTGAACTTGGTCACGCCCAGCTCGGCCAGGGAGGCGGCCAGCTTGGGGCCGACGCCGACCAGCTTGGTTAGGTCGTCGAGCGCGGCTTCGACAGCGGCGGGCGCCGCCTCGACGGCCTCGGCGACGGTGTCGGCGGCTTCAGCCACGACCGGTTCAGCCGCGACGACAGGCTCGACCACCGCCTCGGCCACGTCCTCGTTGGCGGCGACCACGGTCTCGACAATCGAGTCGGCGGCGGCCTCGACGGTCTCCTGGGTCGCATCGAGGACCGTCTCGGTGGTCTCGGCGACCAGGGTGACGGCTTCGACGACCGGTTCGGTCACGGCCTCAAGCACAGGCTCCGGCTGCGCGTCCAGCACAGCCAAGGACTCGACCGGCGGGGCGACGGGCTCGGGCGCCAGGGCCATCAGCGACTCGAGATTGACCGCCTCGCGCCAACGATTGGCCCACCACCAGTAGGTGGCGCCGGCCGCGGCCGCGCCGCCGAACATGAACCACAGCGGCGAGGCGGCGCCGATCACCACGTGAGGCGCGGTCTCGGGCTCGACCTTGTCGGTCTTGTAGGTGGGAAGGAAGGAGAAGATCGAAACCATGGCGCGCTCCGTTGGGCTGGCAATCGCGATCTATTGCAATGCAGCATAACACGGAAAATTCGTTCGCAAGCGCAAAAATTTGACCTTAGGTCAACTTGCTCCAACGACCTTCAACAGCACGCCCGCCGCGACCATCACACCGATCATCGCCAGCATCGGCAGACGCGTGGCGAAGGTCAGCGCCAGGGCCAGTAAGGTCAGGCCTAGGGCCGCCACGTTCAAGCTTCCGAGATCAGGCAGCATCACGCTGAGCAGACCCGCCACCTCCATCGTCTGCCCACTGCGGAACAGCAGGTGGATGGCGAACCACAGGGCCAACTGACCGATCACGCCGACAGCGGCGGCCGAGATCATGGCGAGCGCGCGGGCGGGCTTGGGCCGACGCCCCCAGCGCTCGAACAGCGGCCCGCCGGCGAAGATCCACAGAAAGGACGGCGCGAAGGTCGTCCAGGCCGCCATCAACCCGCCCAGCACGGCCAAGCCCCAGGCCCACTCGACCGGCGCGGTCTGGAAGGCGCCGACGAAGCCGACGAACACGAAGACGAGGATCAACGGGCCGGGCGTGGTTTCGGCCAGACCCAGGCCATCCAGCATCTGCGGCGCGGACAGCCAGCCCAGCGCCGAGGCCGACTGTCCGACATAGGCCAGGGCCGCATAGGCGCCGCCAAAGCTGATGGCCGCGAGACTGCCGAAGGTCAGGCCCATCCAGGCCAGGACGGAGTTGGGCGCGACCAGCCAGGCCAGGGCGATCGGCGCCAGCCACAGCGCAAGACAAATGAACGCGGTTCTCGCCTGCCCCTTCAGCGGCGGCGCGGGTGGAACAGCCTCGCCCTGCCCGCCCTTGGCCGTCAGCCAGCCCACGGCGCCGGCGCAGATGATCACCAGCGGAAACGGCAGGGTCGTGAAAGCCATCATCGCGAAGGCCGCGCCGGCGACGGCGGCGGCCGCGCGGTCCTTGATCGTGCGCTGGCCAATCTTCAGCAACGCCTGCAGGACAAGGGCGACCACCGCCGCCTTCAGGCCCAGCAGAACCGGTCCTGCCCAGTCCGATCGGCCATGGACGACGTAGAGCGCCGAGAGGCCCAGCATGACCGCCAGGCCCGGCAGCACGAACAGCAGGCCCGCCGCGACGCCGCCCCGGATGCCGTGGAGCCGCCAACCCAGCCAGGTGGCCAACTGCTGGGCTTCGGGGCCCGGCAGCAGCATGCAGAAGCTCAGGGCCCGCGCGAACTCGTCGCCGTCTAGCCAGTCGCGGGTCTCGACGACTTCTCTATGCAGGAGCGCGATCTGGCCGGCGGGACCGCCGAAGCCCAGCAGCCCGACCTTCAGCCAGACGCGGACGGCCTCTGCGAAGCTGGGCGGGCCGCGAGTCACGTCCGCCAGACGCGCGAACGGCCGCCGGTCTCGCCCAGGCGCGCGGCGATCCAGTCGCCCGCTTGCGCCGACGCCTCGTCGACCGAGGCCGGCGCGCCGATCATAACCATCGCGCAGCCGTTCATCTTCATGGGATCCGTCAGGGGGCGGAGACGAAGCTCAGCGACTAGCAGCCTATCCGTGACGGTTTCCATCCCGCGCAGGAAGGCGTCGAAGGTCTCCAGGTCCTTGATCGGCAGCCAGATGGCCAGGGCCGCGTCGCGAGCGCGGGCCTGGACGTCGCGTGTCGTCGTCACGATCCGCTGGTAGTCGTCCGGCCGCTCGAACGGCGGATCGATGACGATGAAGGGGCGGCCGCCCTTGCCGGCCTGGTTGACGGCGGCGACGTAGCCGTCGGCCTCCAGGGCCTGGGCGCTGGCGTACGGCGCCAGGCTCTTGCGCAGCAGCGCCACATCGTCGGGCCGCAGTTCGCAGCCAGCATAGCGGTCGCCCTTGCGCAGCGCGCGCGCCATCAGCAGCGGCGAGCCGGGATAGAGGTCGCCTTCCCTGCCGCCATTCATGTCGGCCACGGCCTTCAGCAGCGGACCAAACACCGTCGGCGCATCGCGCGCCGCCGTCAGCCGGAAGATCCCCGCCTGGGCTTCGCCCGAGCGGCGGGCCATCTCGCCGGACAGGTCATAGCCGCCCGCCCCCGCATGGGTGTCGATCACCGACAGCGACTCGCTCTGGTCCTGCAAGGCCGACAGCATGGCCAGCAGGATCGCGTGCTTGTGCAGGTCGGCGAAGTTGCCGGCGTGGAAGGCGTGGCGGTAATTCATGCGACCGCTCCTACCACGCCCCGTGCGCCCGGCCAGCCTCGCGCAGCTCCTCGACCATCTTATCCTTCAGCACCTGCGGCGCGACGATCTCGACGGAGTCGCCCCAGGTGAAGAGGTGCCAGGCCAGCTCACGCATGCCGCCGGCGCGGAAGGTCACCGTCACCGAGCCGTCCGCTTCCTGCGTCACCTTCTGCGTCGGGTGGAAGCGCCAACGCAGGGCGTCCTCGGCCCCCTTGGGCTTGATGCGCAGGACTACGTCTTGGATCTCGTCGTGATAGATGCCGAAGCTCTCATCGGCGAAGGCCTGCAGCGAGAATCCCTCCGGTGGAGGCGCCGGTTTATCGAGCGCCTTCAGGTCGGTCATCCGGTCCAGGCGCCATGAGCGAGGCTTGCCGCCCTTGCCCTCCAGCGCCACCAGGTAGTTGCTGCGGCCGAACAGGACGCCCAGAGGCGTGACTTCGCGGGTCCGCCCTGGCGTGCTGCCGCCCTCGTAGCGGAACGAGAGGGCCGACAGGCCTTTGATCGCCGTGCGGATGGTGGCCAGCACCGACTCTTCCTCGAAGGGACGCGGGCCGGCGTGGACGGCGATCATCTCGGCCTGGACCAGGGCCTCGACGTCCGGGGCCACCCGTCGGCGGGCCGAACCGCGCAGGGCCGACAGCAGCTTGGCCTCGAGGGCATGGAGCGAGGCCGCCCGGCTCTCTGCGCCCGACGCGCGTAGCGAGTCCGCCGCCGTGCGCAGAGCCGCCAGCTCCTCGGCGGTCGGGGTCTGGAACAGGCTGTCCAGGCCCGACGGGATGCGGAAGCGCTTGGTCGGCGGGTCGTCGATCGCCTCCATCTGCGGAAAGGCGGCCCACACGGCGTCGCGCATCCGCTCGGCGGTGCGACGGCCGACGTCCAGCGCCTGGGCCATCTCGTCCAGGGTCAGGCCCTCGGCGGAGCCGGCCAACATCCGGGCCAGGTCCAGCAGGCGGGTTGCTTTCTCGTGTCTCATGCGTTCCCCAAACAGACCCGCAGCTTACGACCGTTTCTGTCGCAATGCCCGCACATTCTGCGGATGTCGAGACTGGAGAAGCCCCAGAGGAGCCTTGTATGTCGCGCTTTGCCTGCAGCCCCTGGGCCACCGCGCCCGTGAACTCGGCCATGATCTCGGCCGTGCTGGACTTCGCCGACATCCATCGCGACCTGGGCGGCGGCCGCACCTTGCGCCGCATCAGCCACGAGCGGGCGGCGCGGGCCGACATCTTCCTGCTGCTGGGACGCGACGCCGGGCGGGTCACCGACATCGGCCTGGTCTGGAACGATCGCGAAGACCAGATCGTCCGCATCACCGACGACGCCGAACTGCGTGATTCCCGGATGGCCGCCTGGGAAGACGCTTTCGACCTGTTCGAGACCGAAGAGACCGACGAGCTGGCCGAGCCGATGCGCCTCGTCGCCTGAACCTGACCGCGCCGAGTACGCCCCTACCGCCTCCGCGTGCGGAAAAACGCGCCCATCTGCTCAAAATACGAGATCAGCCGCCGCGCAAAGCGGCGCCCGCTGGGCGCCGAACTTTGTGTTGCGGATTTATTTCAATGCCCCATTGCCCAAAATCGCAACTTCGATCCCCATGAATAGATCGGTCAGTACCCGATATATTTTTAGTACCCGCGTCAAAAATAAAAAAACGGGGAGAAAAACGTCATGGAGAAGGGAATCATCGCGCGTCCATAAATACAAAGAGGGGGCTAATAATGACTCAGCGTTTCAAACCTGCCTTGTTGGCGGGTATTTCTGCGCTATCGGTTACTTTGGGATACTCAGCGGCCGCCTATGCTGCTGGCGCGCCTGACAAGGCGCCGGATCAGACTGAAGTCGACACCATCATCGTCACCGGCACGCGCCAGACGGGTCTGCGCGTGATCGACAGCCCCGCCCCGGTCCAGGTCGTCGACACCAGCACGCTGGAACGCACGGGCGCGGTCGACCTGCGCCTTGGCCTGGCCAACCTGGTCCCGTCGTTCAACGCCCAGGCGTTCGGCGGTGACACCGCCAACCTGACCCTTTCGGCCCGCCTGCGCGGCCTCTCGCCCAACCAGGCCCTGGTGCTGGTCAACGGCAAGCGCCGCCACACCACCGGCAACCTCGCCGTCCTCTCGGGCGTCTATCAGGGCGCCGCGGCGGCCGACCTGGGCTTCATCCCGATGGCCGGCATAGGCCGCATCGAAGTGCTGACGGACGGCGCCGCCGCCCAGTACGGTACCGACGCCATCGCCGGCGTCGTCAACATCATCCTGAAGAAGAACCCATCGGGCGGTTCGATCTCGGCCACGGGCGGCGAATATTTCGACGGCGGCGGCAAGACGGCCGGCGGCTCGATCAACATCGGCATGGCGCCGACCGAGAACAGCTATCTGAACCTGACGGTCGAGAGCAAATACCACGGCTTCTCGAACCGCGGCCTGGCCGACCAGCGCGTCGCCAACCCGGCCAGCCCCAGCTATTCTGCCGCCAACAACGCCGTCGAAAGCAAGATTCCAGGCTATCCGAACCTGAACCTGATCTCCGGCGACGCCGAGTATCGCCTGAACAACCTGGCTTTCAACGCCGGCGTCGAACTGCCGGCCGACTTCGAGGTCTATTCGTTCGGCACCCTGGGCCACAAGGACGCCTCGGCCTACGAAAACTACCGCCGCTACAACCGCATCCAGGGCAAGCAGGGCGCGGCCGACAGGCCCTTCCCGCTGGGCTTTAGCCCGCGTGAACGGATCATCGAGGACGACTACGCCCTGACCTTGGGCGTCTCGGGCAAGCTGGTCGGCTGGGATCTGGACGTCTCGTCGACCTACGGCAAGGACGACATCGAGGTTCGCGTCGAGGATTCGGCCAACGCCAGCCTCTATGCCGACACCTCGACCCTGACGACCAAGGGCTTCACCCCGACCTCGTTCCATGCCGGCAGCTGGCGCACCACCCAGTGGACCAACAATATCGACCTGCGTCGCGGTTTCGACGTCGGCCTGTCGGCGCCGGTAGACGTCGCCCTCGGCTACGAACAGCGTCGCGACACCTACCGCATCGGCCAAGGCGACGCCGCCTCGACCTACAAGGAAGGCTCGCAGTCCTATCCGGGCTTCCAGAGCACCGACGCCGGCGGCCACGCCCGCACCAGCTGGGCGCTGTATGGCGACGTCGCCGCCACCCCGGTTCCGGAGTGGAAGATCGACGCGGCCGTCCGCTACGAGAAGTTCAGCGACTTCGGCGACACCACCGTCGTCAAGCTGACCAGCCGCTACGACTTCAACGAGATGTTCGCCCTCCGCGGCACGGCCTCGACCGGCTTCCGCGCCCCGACCCTGGCGGAGTCCTACTACTCGGCCACCAACGTCTCGCCGACCAGCGCCTTCGTGCAGCTGGCCCCGAACTCCGCCGCAGCCCGCCTGCTGGGCATCGACGCGCTGAAACCCGAGAAGTCGAAGAACTACAGCCTCGGCGTCGTGGCCCATCCGATCCCGAAGATGACGGCGACGATCGACGCCTACCAGATCAACCTGAAGAACCGCATCTTCGGTTCCAGCTCGGTCTACGGCCTGCGTAACGGCGTCGTCGTCAACAGCAACGTCAACGCCGCGATCGCCGCCAACGGCAACGTGCTGGACAGCACGGTGGCCAGCACCGGCATCAACATCTTCTCGAACGGCCTGGACACCCGCACCCGCGGCCTGGACTTCGTGGTCGCCTATCCGACCGACCTGGGCGACATGGGCCGCATCGACTGGACGCTGTCGGGCAACTTCAACAAGACCAAGATCACCAAGGTCAAGACCGCGCCGACCGCCCTGGCGACCACCAGCACGGCCTTCCCGTCGGGCCAGGTCCTGTTCGCCGGCAACGCCGCCTCGCTGCTCGAGAAGGCCGCGCCGAAGTACAAGATCGGCGTCAACGGCCTCTACACCTTCGGCAAGCTGTCGCTGTCGCTGACCGAGACCTTCTACGGCAAGGCCTCGGCCCTGTCCGACCCGGGCACCGGTCCGCTGCTGGACACCGTGGCCAGCAGCGCGGCGATCACCGACGCCGAGATCTCGTACAAGTTCCCGGTCGGCGTCACCGCCGCGATCGGGGCCAACAACCTGTTCAACAAGTATCCGGACAAGTTCACGGCCGCGTTCCAGACCGCTTGTATCGCTTCGGGCGGCGGCTGCGTGACCCAGTACCCCGGCTTCTCGCCGTACGGCATCAACGGCGGCTACTACTACGGCCGACTGACCTACGCCTTCTAAGGCTTGGACTCAGACTGAAACACGAAGGGGCGGGCCGCGAGGTCCGCCCCTTTTCGTGGGAACGAAAATCATGGTTGTTCACCGCACGGCTTGATAAGATTAGCCATGACCAAGCGCGCTAGCTCCAGTCCATCGCATTCTCCGACAGGGGCATGGGGCAGCCCTGTCTCGAAGGGCGGACAGATCACCCTGACTGAGGCGACAAAGGTTGTGGGCTCCTACTTTGGAAGCCGCGACCCCAAAGGCTCGACGCATCCAGCGCCACCCACTAGGCCGACCCCGCCTCGCAAGTGACTGAAAGCTCCACTCGCGACGTCTTCATTAATTGCCCGTTCGACCCGGAGTTCGCTCAAGGGTTTCAGGCCCTTGTCTTCTCCGTCATCGCATGCGGATTCAGAGCTAGGTGCGCACGCGAAGCCGCGGATGCAGCCGAGAACCGAATCGATAAGATCTATCGAATTGTCGAGCAGTGCCGATACGGCATCCACGATATCTCCCGGACCGAGTTGGACGACGTAAACCGCCTTCCTCGGTTCAACATGCCCCTGGAATTAGGAATCTTCCTCGGCGCAAAACGTTTCGGCGGGCCGCTGCAGAAGAAGAAGTCCGCATTGGTCATGGACCGTGAAGCGTACAGGTTTCAGAAGTTCATTTCCGATCTGGGCGGAATAGACCCCGTTGCGCATGAATCTGATCCCCGCAGGATGGTGGAATGCGCCCGGAATTGGCTCATGACCGCATCAAGACGGGCTTCAATACCCGGCACACAGGCCGTTCTCGACTGCTACGACCATTTCGTTGCGGCCCTGCCAGAACTGGCTCGTGATGCGAGATTAGATCCAGGGCGGATTCAGTATCCCGACTATGAGCGCCTGGTGATCGCCTGGGTGAAGCTCAGTAGGCAACGCGGCCTACTTTAGCCCCTAGAGCGCCTTGCCCATCCGGATCAGCGGTACGCGATAGCCGGTCGAGGTCACCGCTTCGAACGGCTCGATGTCGTGGTAGCCGCAGGCGCGATACAACGGGACGCCGCCCATGGTGGCGGCCATCTCCACTCGGCTGAAGCCTTCGGCGCGGGCGGCGGCCTCGCAGGCGTCCAGGACGAGCCGGCCGACGCCTTTGCGGGTATGGTCCGGGTGGGTGTACATCGCCCGCACCCGCGCCGCGTCGACCTGCGGATCCAGCAGCGCCGCATCGCGCCCAGCCGAGTGATCGCCGCCGAACAGAGTGGCCCGCCGGCTCCAGCCGCCGCATCCGGCGATCTCCCCGGAATCCTCGACCACGAAATAGGTGCCGTCGGCGATCAGCTGGGTGTCCAGACCCATGATCTCGAACGAGGCCTTCACGCCCTCCGGCGGCAGGAACGCGCCAAGCAGTTCACCGATCGCGCGGTCCATGAGGGCCGACAGGGCGGGCATGTCCTCCTGGACCGCGAAACGTAGGGTCAGGTCGCTCTTGGCGTCGTGTTCGGACGAATTCATAGCGACTCCATCGCGGCGTGACGGGGCTAGAGAAAACAGGGATTCGGCGTGACGTCGGACAATGTTCCGCCCCCGCTCACCGATCGTTCACTGACCGCCTCAGGCGCCCAATGGCAAGGCGTCTAACATGTCAGTCCGCGTCTCGACTGAAAACGGATTGCTTCAGCGGGGCCATGATTTCGAGATGGCGGCGTTCCGGCGCGGCAGGGTCCGCCGGCCTAGAGCCCGACGCCTTCAGGCGCCGGCGATAACAGACGGGCGGGGATGGTAATGAGTGGATTGGACGCGTCTTTAGCGGGTGGAGTTCTCACACGCCGTCGGTTCTTCGAAAGCCTGGCCGCGGTCGGCGGCATGTCGCTGGTGCTATCGGGCATGGAAGCCCTCGGCTACGGCATGGCCTCGGCCACCGAGCTGCCGCCCGAGATGACGGGCGGCGCCAAGAACACCAAGGTCGTCATCCTGGGCGCGGGCCTGGCCGGCATGACCGCCGCCTATGAATTGAGCAAGGCCGGCTATCAGGTGCAGGTGCTTGAGGCGCGCTCCTTCGCCGGTGGCCGCTGCCAGACCGCGCGCAAGGGCTTCAAGCACACCGACCTGATCGGCCATGAGCAGACCTGCGAGTTCGACGAGGGCCAGTATATCAACCACGGCCCGTGGCGGATCCCGTATCACCACCGTTCAACCCTGCACTACACCAAGAAGTTCGGCGTGCCGCTGGAGAGCTTCGTCAACGACAACGACGCGTCCTATGTCTATTTCGAGAAGGCGTCGGGGCCTCTGGCCGGTAAGCCGGTGCGCAAGGGTGAGATCGCCGCCGACATCCGAGGCTACACCGCCGAACTGGTCGCCAAGGCCGCCAGCCAGGGCCAGCTAGACGCGCCGCTGACGGGCGTCGATCGTGAGAAGTTCGTCTCCTACCTCGTCACCGAAGGCCGGCTGTCCAAGGACCTTGCCTACAAGGGCACCGAAGGGCGCGGCTTCTCCGTCCATCCCGGAGCGGGCGTCAATCCCGGCCCCGGCAAGGAATTGCCGCCCTTCGCCTTCAAGGACGTGCTCGACAGCAACGCCTGGCGGGTGCTGAGCTCGGTCACCGGCTACGAGCAGCAGCGCACCATGCTGCAGCCGATCGGCGGCATGGACCAGATCGCCAAGGCCTTCGAGAAGCAGGTCGGGTCGATGATCCGCTACGGAGCGGTTGTCGAGAAGATCAAGCAGTCGCCCACCGGCGTCACGGTCTCGTACAAGGGCGCCGACGGCAAGAAGGCCGAGGTCACCGCCGACTACTGCCTGTGCACCATCCCGCTCAGCGTGTTGAAGCAGATCGACCTGGACGCCTCGGCCCCCTTCAAGGCGGCGATGGAGGGCGTGGCCTACGCCCCGGTCAACAAGATCGGCCTGCAGATGAAGAGCCGCTTCTGGGAGGACAACCACCACATCTACGGCGGCCACATCTACAACGACATCCCGGGGATCAACACGATCACCCTGCCCTCCTACGGCTGGCAGGGACAGAAGGGCGTGCTCCTGGGCTACTACGCCTTCGGGGGCGAGGCCGCGCGGATCAGCGCCAAGACTCCCGCCGAGCGCGCCGCCTTCGCCGTGGCGGCGGGCCAGAAGATCTTCCCGGAATACGCCGAGAACTTCGACAACGCCTTCTCCTTCAGCTGGCACCTGGCCGAGTACAATCTCGGCGGCTGGGCCGAATGGGGCGAAGGCGGCCGCAAGAACAGCTATCCGACGCTCTGCGAACCGGACGGGCGCCTTTACCTGGCCGGCGAGCACCTCAGCTATCTGGGTGGCTGGCAGGCCGGGGCCATCGAGTCCGCCTGGCAGCAGATCGGTAAGATCCACGCCCGCGTGTCGCAAGCCTGAGACCAGAAAAGATGATGAGCAAAGCTATCCACCTCGCCGCCCTCCTTGCGGCGCTCGCCGTTCCCGCGCTTGCCTCGGCGGCCACGCCGCAATCTCAGTTCCTGGACAACTGCTCGGCCTGCCACCAGGCGACCGGCAAGGGCGTCAAGGGCGCCTTCCCGGCCCTGGCCGGCTCGCCGCTGGTGCAGGGCGATCCGAAGATCGTCATCACCACGGTGCTGAATGGCCGCGCGGGCATGCCGGCGTTCAAGGATGACCTGACGGACGCTGACTTGGCGGCCATCCTGACCTATGTCCGCGGTTCGTGGGGCAACAAGGCCTCGGCCATCAAGCCTGCCGACGTCGTGGCCGCTCGCAACGCCGCCAAGGCCGCCGCCAAGGCGCGCGGCCTGCAGGCCCACTAACCGAAGCGTGGCAGCCGAAAGTGGATACCGGTTTCGGCGCCCGTCACGCGCCAATGTTTGAATTCCACAGGGAGAAGACCTCATGAAACGCCTCATCGCCGTCGCCGTCGGCCTCGCCGCCCTCGCCGGGGCCGCCCACGCCCAGGAAATCGTCCGTGGCGGAGATCCCAAGTCGGCCATCGCCAGCGTCGTCACCGTCCCGGCCGGCTACGACACCATCTATGTCAGCGGCATGACCCCGCCGGTCATCGACGAGAAGGCCACCGGCGTGGCCAAGTTCGGCGACACCAAGACCCAGACCCTGGGCGTGCTGGGCCGCATCGAGGCCGCTCTGAAGACGCAGGGCGCGACCATGGCCGACGTCGTGATGATGCGCGTCCTGCTGGTCGGCGACCCGGCTAAGGAGGGCAAGATGGACTTCATGGGCATGATGGAAGGCTACAAGACCTACTTCGGCACCGCGACCCAGCCCAACAAGCCCTCGCGTATCACCAGCCAGATCACCTCGCTGGTGCAGGACGGCATGCTGGTCGAGATCGAGGTCCAGGCGGCCAAGAAGAAGTAGGGCCAGCCCCGGCGCTTCAATTTCACCGTTACGCGAAATTAATTTCGTGACAACGTTGTCAAGCGCGATTCAAACAGCTATATGGAAATCAGCCCTTTCGGGCGTTTCCTCCCAATGACTCGGCCGCCTTCTTCTCCTGGAGGGCGGCCGTTCTTTTGTCTGGGGCTCGGCTCAGGCCGAGATGTTGACCAACACGCCCGTCAGCTCGCCCGTGGCCTGGCTGAGAGCAGCGCCCGCCGAGGCCGTCGCCTTGGCGTTGGTCTGCGCCACCGCCAGCTGCGTCAGGTCGACGATCGGCGCGGCGGCCTGGTTCGAAGCGGCCGGACGTGGCGTGTACGGGGCGGCGTTGGCGGCGGAAATCTGCACGGCGCGTTCCTCTGTGGATCGACGGCAATCTGGTCGGCAAGTGCTAAGCGGACCTGACCAAACAGAGTTAACCCTCAGGCCGTGATGATCCGGCCATCCCTCGCCTCGACTGGCCAGGGCGTAAGCTTCGCCCCGACGCAGGGTCCGCCGACGCAGGCCCCCTCTTCGACCGTAAACATCGCCCCGTGCCAGGAGCACAGGATCAGGTCGCCGTCCGGGGTCAGGTAGCGGTCCAGTTCCTGGGCCAGCGGCAGGCCGGCGTGCGGGCAGCGGTCGACATAGCCGAACACCGCCTCGCCCCGGCGCACCACGAAGCCGTGGAAGCGCGCCGCGCCGATCTGGAGAACGTAGTTTCGCGCCTTGCCATCGGCGATCAGGTCCAGCGGGCCGAGATTGATCCCGGCCCGCGTTTCCCAGATCCGGCCTAAAGTGGCGACGTCTTCTTCGGGTAGTTCTGGACTCAAACCCGCTCCACCGTCTGCTCGATGGCGCCGAAGATCGAGTGACCCTTGGCGTCCTTCATCTCGATGCGGATGGTGTCGTCGCCCAGCAGGAACGGCGTCTTGGCCGCGCCGGTCAGGATGGTCTCGACCGTGCGCAGTTCGGCCAGGCAGGAATAGCCGACGCCACCTTCGCTGATCGGCTTGCCGGGGCCGCCGTCCTCGCCACGGTTGGAGACCGTGCCCGAGCCGACGATGGTGCCGGCGCTCAAGGACCGGGTCTTGGCCGCGTGGGCGACCAAGGTCCCGAAGTCGAAGGTCATGTCGACGCCGACGTCGGCCGCTCCGAAGTCTTCACCGTTCAGCGACACCAGCAGGGCGCCGTGCAGCTTGCCATCCTTCCACGCGTCGCCCAGCAGGGCCGGCGTCACCGCCACCGGCGAAAAGGCGCTGGCGGGCTTGGACTGCACGAAGCCGAAGCCCTTGGCCAGCTCGCCCGGGATCAGGTTGCGCAGAGAGACATCGTTGCAGAGCATGACAAGGCGAATGGCCGCCAGGGCCTCCTCGCGGGTCGCGCCCAGCGGCACGTCATCGACGATCACCGCGATCTCGCCCTCCAGGTCGCAGCCCCAGGAGGCGTCGGCCAGCGGGATCGTGTCGCGCGGGGCCAGGAAACCGTCCGACGCGCCCTGATACATCAGGGGGTCGGTCCAGAAGGTCTCGGGCATCTCCGCGCCGCGGGCCTGCCGCACCAGTTGCACGTGGTTCACATAGGCCGAGCCGTCGACCCACTGGAACGCGCGCGGCAGCGGGCTCAGCGCGTCGTGCTCGTGGAATCGTTCCTTCGGCACCGAACCGTGCTCGAGGCTGTCGGCCAGCCCCTGCAACATCGGCCCGCAGCGCTCCCAGTCGTCCAGCGCGGCCTGCAGGGTCGGCGCGATGGTCCCGGCGTCCGTGAACCAGGCCAGGTCGTTGGAGACCACCACAAGCCGGCCGTCACGGCCGCCCTTGAGAGACGCGAGCTTCATGGGCGCTTCCTCTATTCTCGTTCTTGTTAAGGCAGGCGAGCTTTGGGAAAGCCCGTCCAGCACGCGTCATAGTCACCCTGAAGCGCGGAAGTCTCCAGAGCGAACTTCGTCGGCCGGATCACCCAGCGGCTTTCGAACATGAAGGCCATGGTCCCGTCGATCTTGTGGGGACCCAGCTCGGCCTCTGTCGCCTTGCGGTGGCTGGCGACGTCGGGACCGTGATCGCTCATGCAGTTGTGCAAGGACGAACCGCCAGGCGAGAAGCCCCCCTCCTTGGCGTCATAGGCGCCGTGGACCAGGCCCATGAACTCGCTCATCACGTTGCGGTGGAACCACGGCGGGCGGAAGGTGTGCTCGGCCACCATCCAGCGCGGCGGGAAGATCACGAAGTCGCAATTGGCCGTCCCCGGCGTATCGCTGGGCGAGGTCAGGACCGTGAAGATCGACGGATCGGGATGGTCGAAGCTGACCGTGTTGATCGTGTTGAAGCGCGACAGGTCGTAGCGGTAGGGCGCGAGATTGCCGTGCCAGGCCACGACGTCCAGCGGACTGTGGTCCCACTCGGCGGCCCACAGCGATCCCTGGAACTTCTGGATCACCAGGGTGGGCTCGTCCACGTCCTCGAAGGCCGCCACGGGCGTCTCGAAGTCGCGCGGATTGGCCAGGCCGTTGGAGCCGATCGGCCCCAGGTCCGGCAGCTTGAAGGCCGCGCCGTAGTTCTCGCAGACATAGCCGCGCGAGGGGCCGTCGACCTCGACCCGGAACCGCACGCCGCGCGGGATCACCGCGATATGGCCCGGTCCCACCGTCAGCACGCCCAGCTCGGTGACCAGGGTCAGCACGCCCTGCTGCGGCACGAGCAGCAGTTCAGCGTCGGCGTCGTAGAACACGCGGTTCTTCATCGACGTATTGGCGAGATAGAGGTGCACCCCGATCCCATTGAGCGTCGCCGCGTCGGCGTTGCCCGCCAGGCTGACGAGGCCGTCGACGAAGTCGCTCGGCGTGGCCGGGATCTCCAGCGGGTTCCAGCGCAGGCGGTTGGGCGTCACCGGGCCGTGGAACGCCGAGACCAGCTTGTCTTGGGTGTAGGGCTGGTACGGGCCGTGCCCGGCGCTGGGGCGCAGGCGGTAGAGCCAGCTGCGCCTGTTCTCGTGGCGCGGCGCGGTGAAGGCCGTGCCGGACAGTTGCTCGGCATAGAGGCCGAATGGCACGCGCTGCGGAGAATTCTGGCCCACCGGCAGTGCGCCGGCCACGGCCTCGGTGGCGAAGTGGGCGCCAAAGCCGGTTTGGTAACGGAGGTCCATGGTTGGATCCTGGATCGTTCGACGTGAGAGGGACCGCCCTCGCCCTTCGACAAGCTCAGGGTGAGGGTGACTTCAACGTTGGCAGTAAACACCTCATCCTGAGCTTGTCGAAGGACGAGGTGTGGCCCCTCAAGCCTCGACCGTGATCACCCCCCGGCGGATCTGGTCCAGCTCGATGCTCTCGAACAGGGCCTGGAAGTTGCCGTTGCCGAAGCCCTGGTTGCCCTTGCGCTGGATGATCTCGAAGAAGATCGGGCCGAACAGGTTCTCGGTAAAGATCTGCAGCAGCAGGCCTTCCTCGCCAACATTGCCGTCCAGCAAGATGCGGTTCTTCTTCAAGCGCTCCAGGTCCTCGCCGTGACCCGGGACGCGCTTGTCGACCAGCTCGTAGTAGGTCTCGATGGTGTCCTGCAGCTTCACGCCCCGGGCGCGCAGGCGCTCGACGGTGTCGTAGATATTGACCGTGGTCAGGGCCAGGTGCTGGATGCCTTCGCCGTTGTACTGGCGGATGAATTCCTCGATCTGGCTCTTGTCGTCCTGGCTCTCGTTCAGCGGGATGCGAATGGCCTTGTCGGGCGCGATCATCGCCTGGCTGAACAGGCCCGTGGCCTGGCCCTTGATGTCGAAATACTTCTGCTCCTCGAAGCCGAAGACGTCGCGATAGAAGGTCGACCAGGTGCGCATCTGGCCGCGCTTGACGTTGTGGGTCAGGTGGTCGAGCAGGTCGAGGCCGACATTGTTGGCCGCCTCGGCCTCGGCCGCGCCGGCCACCGGGGTCCAGCTGGCGAACACCGCGTCCGCGCCCTCCACCAGATACAGCATCGAGCCGCCGATGCCTTCCAGCACCCGCGCCCCCTCGCCCAGCACGGTGGCCGAGGCGTCGGCCGCCACGGCGCCGCGCTTCAGGGCCTCGGCATAGGCCTGCTCGACGTCGGCGACGCCAAACGCCATGCCGTTGGCCGAGGGGCCGTGGGCGGCGCGGAACTCGGCCACCTGGCCGGTCGCCTCGTCATTGACCAGCAGGCTTATTCTACCTTGCTTGTAGCGGGTCACGGCCTTGGTCGGATGGGTCGAAGCGGCGACGAAGCCCATCTGCTCGAACAGAGCCTTCATGGCGGCGGGTTCGGGGCTGGTGAACTCGACGAAGACGAAGCCGTCGAGGCCCAGGGGGTTCTCTTGAGTGACTTGGGTCATGCCGGCTCTCCCTGCAGGCAGGCGTTCAGCGCCCGCGCGAATGTGTCGATGGTGTCAACGGTCAGGCCGGCCAGATTGATGCGGCCGGAGCCTGCCATGTAGATTGCGTGGTCGTCGCGCAGTGTCGTGACCTGGGTCGGCGAAAGCGGCAGCAGCGCGAACAGGCCGTGCTGTCCGGCCAGCGGCGCCAGCAGCGGAACCGCCGTCGCCAGGCGCTGACGCAGGTCGGCCACGCGCAAGCGCATGGCATCCAGTTCGGACTTCCAGAGCGTCGTGAGCGCTTCGGATTCCAGGATGATACGCACCACGGCCGCGCCGTGATCCGGCGGCATGGACCAGTTGGTGCGCGCCAGGGCCCGGATATTGCTGGCGGCCAGATCGAGCGTCGCCGCATCGCGGGTAAGGGTGTAGAGCGCCCCGACCCGCTCGCGGTAGAGGCCGAAATTCTTGTCGCAGGAATAGGCCAGCAGGCCGTCCTCGGCCGCCGCCAGCACCAGGCGCATGCCCGCCGCGTCTTCCTCAAGCCCCAGGCCCAGGCCCTGATAGGCCAGGTCGATCAGCGGAACGATCCCCTTGCGCGCTACCACGTCGGCGATCGCCGCCCATTGCTCCAGGCTGTAGTCGGCGCCCGACGGGTTGTGGCAGCAGGCGTGCAGCAGCACCGCGTCGCCGGCCCGCGCCGTCTCCAGCGCCGCCATCATGTCGTCGAAGCCGATGCGCTGGGCGCGCTGGTCGTAGTGGCGGAAGGTGACGGTCTCGATGCCCAGCTGGTCCAGGATCTGGGTGTGGTTGGGCCAGGTCGCCGCGCCGATGAACATCCGGATGTCCGGCTTGGCGGCCTTCAGCAGCTCGCAGGCCAGGCGGACCGCGCCGGTGCCGCCGGGCGTCTGGACGCCGAACATCTCGTGGGAAACCGCGTCGCCGAAGATGATCGGCTTCAGTAGATCCAGGAAGCCGATGTCGCCCTCCGGACCGAGATACGACTTGGTGGTCTGCGTGTTCAGCAGGATCTGCTCAGCGGCCTTGACGGCCTCCAGCACCGGCGTTGCGCCGTGGTCATCGCGGAACACGCCCACGCCGAGGTCGATCTTCCCAGGGCGCGGATCGCGGCGATAAAGGCCGATCAGCGACAGCAGGGAGTCCGGCGCCTGGGGCGTCAGGCCGGTGAACACGGAGGAGGTCATGGCGCATTCCGGATGGATGTCGGAAGGCAGTTTATCGCGAACCTGAAGTCAGAACGTGGCAATGATGACCATCATAAGTACCGCTATGGTCACATCATGCCAATAATCTGGATCAAACGCGGCCGATTATGATCACTCAAGATAGTCCAGCGGCAGGGCGGTGGAATCCTTGATCGTATCCAGCACGAACGACGAGCGGATGTCCTTGACCGAGGGCATCTTCAGCAGGCGCTTCATGGTGAAGTCGGCATAGGCGTCGAGGTTGGGCACGGCCACCTTGAGCAGGTAGTCGAAGCTGCCGGTCATCACGTGGCAACTGACCACCTCTGGCTGGCGCAGCACGGCCTGCTGGAACGCCTCGGCCGCGCCCTCGACGTGGTTCACCTGCACCTCGACATAGGCCAGGACGTCCAGCTTGGCCTTGCGCCGGTCCAACAGGGCGACATAGCCGCTGATCAGGCCCGACGCCTCCAGTTGCTTGACCCGGCGCAGGCACGGGCTGGGCGACAGCCCCACTCGCTCGGCCAGGTCGACGTTCGAGATCTTGCCGTCCTCCTGCAGGATCTGGAGAATCTTCCGATCGGCGCGGGTGAGCTTCATCGTGACCGGTTCAGGCTAGGCGTTGGCAGATCGTGACAGTCTAGCGCGCTTTCCGGTCCGAGAGGAGACGAGCCTTGCCAGCGGCGCCGGTTGAGGCTCTACCATGGGGCGAGACGAAGATCGCCGAGGGAGGGCCGCCGTGATCTACGCCAAGGCCGCCGCCTATCTGGTCGGCTGGATGTTCCTGGCCATCGTGCTGATGCGGGTGGTCGTCGGACCGCTGTGGGGCTCCGGCACGGACCTTGGTCTGATCGCCGCGCCAGCCGCCTTCGCCATGGGCGTCCTGGCGCTGGGCTGGCTGGCCCGGCTTCTGCTCCGCGACCTTTCCAAGACCATGACGACATCGCCCAAGGATCCCGAATGACCGACAGTCCGTTCGCCTCGCCCTCGCGCAAGCTGAAGGCGCCGTTCCAAAAGCAGGGTCAGATGATCCTGCTTGGCGTCGTCGCGGTGCTGATCCTGCTGCTGGGCTCGTGCAGCGTGCTGTCGCACAGCACGACGGTCGAGCCGGGCAATGTCGGGGTGAAGATCCGCACCCTGGGCTCGTCGGCTGGCGTCGCGCCCGAGCCCCTGCCCGCCCGCTGGTATTTCCGCGGGATCGGCGAGCGGATCATCCAGTACCCGGTGATCCAGCGCACCTACAGCTACACCCGCGAGAAGGACGAGCGCGGCAACGAGAACGAGGAGATCACCTTCTCGGACAATACCGGCCTGCCGATGACGGCCGACATCTCGGTGACCTTGCAGGTCAATCCTGCCTCGGCCCCGAACCTCTATCAGACCTACCGCCTGTCGTTCGACCAGTTGCTGGATGGGCCGATCCGCAATGATGTCCGCTCGGCCGTCGCCGCCGAGGCCGAGAAGGTCGGGGTCGAGACGCTGTACAGCGGCGGTCGCCAACAGGTGATCCAGCGCGCCTATGCCCGCGTGGCCACCAAGTGGGCGCGGCATGGCGTGACGGTCTCGCAGCTCGACTGGATCGGCTCCATCCGCTACCCGGCCGCCATCATCCAGCAGATGCAGGCCAAGACCCAGCTGGAGCAGGAAGCCTTGGCCGCCAAGGCGCTGGAAGCCAAGGAAACCGCCCTGGCCAACGCCGCCATCGCCCGCGCGCGCGGCGAGGCCGAGTCGATCCGTATCAAGGGCGAAGCCCTGCGCGCCAACCCGCAGGTCCTGCAGCAGCTGGCCATCGAGAAGTGGAACGGCGAGCTGCCGAAGGTCACCGGCGGCTCGACGCCGTTCGTGAAGATCGACTAGATTTTGTAGCCATTCGCCGCCAGGCAGCGGTCGGTCGCCGCCTCGATCGCGGCGTTTCGGCCGTGGCGATATTTGCCCTTGGCGCGGTCATAGGGCGCCTTCAAGCGAAGGCCAGTGTCGCCGCCGGGCGTGGCCTGGGCGGCGGGCGAAGCCGACGAGATCTTGAAGTTGTCGGTCTTGCCGGCCCGCACCTGATCGCGGCACGAGGCGAAGGTGGTGGCGAACATCCGCTCGTCGCTGCTGGGTCCGCCGCTGGCCATCCGGCCGCCCATCGCGCAGCCGCTGACCGCGACAGTCAGCATCAGGACCGTTGTCGCACGCATCACAAAGCTCATGGCCGCCTCCAGGATTGTTCCTGGAGGCGAGCGTGTGAGCTTAGGCTTTGGTTCCTATTTGGCGCTGGGCGTATCCTCGCCCAGCCACGCCTTGCGGAAGGCCAGCTGCGCCTCTGTCGGCTTCAGGTCGGCCTTTTCGTAGCGGACGACTTCCAGGGTCGGGTCAGCGGCGACCTTGAGCGAGGCCTCACGGGTCTGGCCGCGCTGAATGAACTTCACCGTGGCAGCCTCGTCGGGCTTCAGGCGGTCCAGGGCGTCGGTCCAGTCGCCTTCATTGGCGAACTCGAAGCGGCCAATGCTGACGATCCGATCGCCGACCTCGACGCCGGCGGCGTAGAGCGGGCTGTTCGGCGCCGGCGGGGCGTCGAGGATCACGTCGCTCCCGCTGACCTTGACGCGCGACGCGCCCAGCCAGGCCTTCTTCGGCGATTTCGGGCGAAGTTTCAGGCCGGCTTGATCCAGCAATGGGGCGAAATCCGGCAGGGCCGAGCCCTCGATGCTGGCCTTGAAGAACCCGTCGGCGAAGGCCTCGTCGCCGGTCGTCCTGGCCAGGGCCGCGCGGGCGTCGGCGGGCTTGTAGGCCTTCTCGGTGACGCCGTGCGTGCGCCACATCTGCTTCATGAAGTCGTCCAGGCTGAGTGGCTTTTCGCGCCCGCGCAGTTGCAGATCAAGCGCCAGGCCGATCACCGCCCCGTACGGATAGTACGAGGTGAAGATGTTCGGGTTGGTCGGGTCCAGCGCGGCGGCGGCGTCGACGAACGGCGCGCGCAGGCTCATCTCCTGCGGCGAACCGTAGAGGCGTCCCGGACCCGTAACCACGCCATTCAACGTGCCCGACAGGCCGGTGAGGAACTCGTCCACCGTCGACTGGCCGGCGCGGCGGATCAGCAGCGGGCCGTAGTACTGGGTGAAGCCCTCGGCCAGCCACAGCGACGGGGTCGGGTTGGCCCTGGTGAAGTCGAACGGCTCCAGCTCGGCCGGGCGGATGCGCTCAACATTCCAGGCGTGGAAGAACTCGTGGCTGGCCGTGCCCAGTTGGCTGAAATTGCCCCGGAACAGCGAGCGCGGCTGGCTGATGAAGGTCGAGTTGCGGTGCTCCATGCCGTCGCCAGTGATCTGCGGCATGTAGTCGGCGATGAAGGTGTACTCGCCGTGGTCGAATTTCGGCAGTTCGCCGAACACCTTGATGTGCTGGGGCACGATGGCCCTCAGCTTCTCGACGAACTTGTCGGCGTCCTCGTCCGTGCCCGGATTATGCAGCGCCAGGCGGAAGGTGTAGGTGCGGCCGCTGTCGGTCACCTGCCACTCGCGCACCGTCAGGGCGCTGATCTCGGTCGGGCTGTCCATGAAGTACTGCAGGCTCGGGGCCCAGAACGCATCAGCTTCACCGGCGACGGCGGGCAGCTGGGTGGCGATCTTCCAGTTAGGATCGGCGCGCTTGAAACGCACGCGGATCGCCTTGTCGTCATAGCCCTGGGCCCACAGGAAGGTGGCGGGCATGTTCAGGTGCGCATGGGTCGTGTCGACCTGTGAATAGGTGCCGTCGCCGCGGTCAGCATAGAGCGTATAGGTCACCTTAACCGTGCCGTCGTGACCGGCCACGGTCCAGCCGTAGGGCTCGCTGCGTTCAAGCTTCAGCGGCTTGCCCGCGCCGTCGACGGCGCTGACCTGGTAGACGTTCTTGGCGAACTCGTGGATAGCGTAGCGGCCCGGCGACGAGCGCGACATGCGCACTTTCAGCGGGCCTTTGGGCACGTTGCGGAAGGTGGCGACGACCTGGGCCTCGTGGTGGCGGGCGTTCTCGAACGAGACCTCGTACTGCACCGGCGCATTGGCGCCCGGATCCTTGTCCGCCGCCGGAGCGGCCGAAGCCGAGGCCGCCAACAACGCCAGGCCCGACAGGCCGTAAAGGAACTTCCGCATGCGCTCTCCCCCGTCGCGAACGTCGCGATCGAAGGCGGCACTCTGGCCAAGCGGACCTGGAGTCGCAAGCAAGCCCGCAAAGCAAAACGCCCCGGGATTTCTCCCAGGGCGTTTCGAGTGCGTTTCAGGTCACTTGGGCCGTTTGGAAGGATCCCGCTTGGGGTCTTCCTTTCAGTTGGCCAGGCGACGCAGGAACGACGGAATTTCCAGATCCTCGCCGTCGTCGGTCTGCGGGGCCTCGATCGGCTGCAGCTGCGGACGGGCGCTCTGGGCCGAGCGGGCCTGCGGCTGCGGAGCCGACGAAGCCTGCTGCTCGTAGCGCTGACGGCCACCGCCGAACATCGAGAAGAACCCGCCGCCCTGCTTCTGGGGGCGACGTTCTTCGTAGTAGTTGCTCTCCGGGAACAGCGGCTCTTCGGCGACCTCATCGACCATCGGGTCAACGATGCGGGTCACCCGGGCCGCAGGCGCGGAAATACGCGGTTCTTCAGCTACACGGGGTTCGTCGTAATAGAGCTCGGCTTCCGCTTCCTGAGGCGCGGACATGACGACCTCGGGCTCCTGGGCGGGCTCGGGCGCGAAGGCAGACGATGGGCGCTCGACCGGGCGAGCAGCTTCGTAGCGGGCGGTCGGACGGGCCGGTTCCGGTTGCGGCGCCGGGGCGCGCGCAGTGTCGGCGATCAGCGGCTGGGTCGTGGTGTTGCGGGTGACGGGCTTGGGCTCAATCTGGGCGATCGAGGCGCCGTCCATGCCGGTGGCGACCACCGACACGCGGATCACGCCTTCCAGCGACGGATCGAAGGCCGCGCCGAAGATGATGTTGGCTTCCGGATCGACCTGGTCCGAGATCGCGTTGGCGGCCTCATCGACTTCCAGCAGAGTCATGTCCATGCCGCCGGTCACGTTGACCAGCACGGCCTTGGCGCCCTTCAGCGAGACTTCGTCCAGCAGCGGGTTGGCGATGGCGTTCTGAGCGGCCATCAGGGCGCGGTCTTCGCCGGCGCCCTCGCCGGTGCCCATCATCGCCTTGCCCATCTCGGTCATGACCGTGCGGACGTCGGCGAAGTCGAGGTTGATCAGGCCCGGCAGCACCATCAGGTCGGTGATCGAGCGGACGCCGGAGTGCAGAACCTGGTCGGCCATGCCGAAGGCTTCGGCGAAGGTCGTGCGCTCGTTGGCGACGCGGAACAGGTTCTGGTTCGGAATGACGATCAGGGTATCGACGTAGCGCTGCAGCTCCTGGATGCCGCTGTCGGCCAGGCGCATGCGGTGACGACCTTCGAAGTGGAAGGGCTTGGTCACGACGCCAACGGTCAGGATGCCGCGCTCACGGGCGCACTTGGCGATGATCGGGGCCGCGCCGGTGCCGGTGCCGCCGCCCATGCCGGCAGTGATGAAGACCATGTGGGCGCCGTCGAGGTGCTCGCCGATTTCCGGGAAGCTCTCTTCAGCGGCGCTCATGCCGACTTCAGGATGTGCGCCAGCGCCAAGGCCCTGCGTGATCTGCACGCCCAGCTGGATGCGGCGGTCCGTTTTGGCGAACTGCAGCTGCTGCGCGTCGGTGTTGGCCACCACGAATTCAACACCTTCGAGGCCAGCCTCGATCATGTTGTTCACAGCGTTGCCGCCAGCGCCGCCGACGCCGAACACCACGATACGTGGCTTCAGCTCAGTCGTACGCGGCGCGGAAAGAGAAATAGCCATGGGACCCTCGCGTCCTTAACGCCGAAATCGTCGAACTAGACCTCGGCGACACCCGATCGCCCAGGATTGCCTCGACGATCGTGTTAACAGAACAACCACCATCGTTAATCGGCAGTTAACTGCATAATCTGAGTCGTGATCTGGTCGAGCGCGACCGTGGGATAAATTGTGGTCTATCAACAGAATCTCCTGGCGAACCAAGGGTTCCGCTGGGGATCCACAGGCGCGTGCGACCGAACGCCGCTGAACGCCAATTCCGGTGACTATAGGCTGACTCGGGCAGCAAAAGGCCCGGTCGAGACAATCGACCGGGCCCAAGGTGTTAAACTGTAGAGTTACTCACGCTTTAACTTCGAGCGCCGAACGGGCGGCGTTTTAGAGGTTGTCCCTCAGCCAGGCGGCGGCCTTGGCCATCGGGCTGGCGTTCGGATCCAGAGGACGCTTGCGCGACACGTTGCCGGCCAAGGCCTTGCTAGAAACCGCTTCGCGCGGGCCGAAGGCGGTGCGGTGCAAGGTGCCGGCGGCGGCGCAGAAGGCGGGGCCCGAGGCGGCGTCGGCCAGGTGCGGCACCCGGCGCGGGCGGCCCAGGCGAACCGGACGATCGAACACGCGCACGGCGACTTCGCGGACGCCGGCCAGTTGGCTGGCGCCGCCCGTCAGGACGATGCCCGCGCCCGGCTCGACCGGCGCGCCCGAGGCCTTCAAGCGCTCGCGCAGCAGTTCCAGCGTCTCTTCGACGCGCGGCTGGATGATGCCCTTGAGCAGCGAACGCGGCGCGATCACCGGACCGGCGCCCGGATCGTCGCCGCGCGGCGGGGCCTCGATCATCTCGCGGTCTTCGTTGGCCGAGGCGATCGCCGATCCGTGCAGGGTCTTGATGCGCTCGGCGCCGACCACCGAGGTCTGCAGGCCGCGCGCGATGTCCTGGGTGACGTGCGCGCCGCCGACAGCCAGGCTGTCGACGTGGCAGAGCGCGCCATTGTTGAACACGGCGACCGAGGTCGAGCCGCCGCCCATGTCGATGCAGACCGCGCCCAGATCCATCTCGTCCTCTTCCAGGGCCGCCAGGGCCGAGGCGAACGGCGCGGCGACCACGCCTTCGAAGGACAGGTGAGCGCGTTCGACGCAGTGGGCCAGGGTGTGGAAGATGTTCTCGTTGACCGAGACCACTAGCAGCTCCAGGCCCAGCGAGCGGCCGAACATGGCGCGCGGATCGCGGATGCCGCGTTGACCGTCGACCGACCAGGCGATCGGCAGCAGGTGGATCGGCTTGCGACCCGGAATTCGGACCTGGGCCAGGGCCGCGGAAATGGCGCGCGACAGGTCGCCGTCGCCGATCGGACGGGCGCCCAGCGAAACCTGGGTGTGGACGCGGTTGGACGCCAGCTGGCCGCCGGCTGTGCAGACCGACACGCCCTGGACGTTGACGCCGGCCACCGTCTCCGCACGCTCGACGGCCTGGGCGATGGCCTGGGCGGCCTCGTCCAGATTGACGATCGCACCGCCGCGCACGCCGCGCGACTGGACGTAGCCGACACCGGCGGTCGTCAGGGTGCGGTTGTCGCGGTGAACGCCGTCGGCCTTCATGATGAAGCACGTGACCTTGGACGCGCCCAGGTCGACGGCCGCGATGGCGGGCTGGCGCACGAGCGTGGCCTTCAGGCCCTCGCGAGCTTGCTTCCGTTCCTCCAATCGCGACATCGCTATCGTCACCTCAGTCAAAACTCGTTATGCCCCGCCGGCCACGGGCTGCCCAGGCAGCGCCGCGTCGCGAGGTCTCACAGCCACCATTTCGGGGTCGCGCAGATCGATCCGCGCAAAACCCATGTCGAGGATTCGCTGTCGTTGGTCGAGCTGATCCAATTGAATCAGCGCGGATTCTTCGTCAATGGCCGGCAGCTGGATTAGCGAACCGTCCTTCAGTCTCAAGTCCCAGCGGCGATCGTCGACGCGCACGAGCGCTTCGAGACGATCCCGCAGGCGCGGCCGCGAGGCCACGGCCGGCAGGATCAGGCCGGCCGCCTGGTCAGCGCCCTGCCCCACCACCAGCGGCAAGCCGGGGAAGCGGGCCGGATCAGCCTCGCTGATTACCCGGCCTTCGCCGTCGATCACCTTCATCCGGCCCTGGTTCTGCCAGACGGCGAGCGCCGGCCGCTCTTCCACCGCGATCAGCACGGTGTCGGGCAGCATGCGCACGACCTTGGCGTCCTTGACCCAACCGACGCCCTGCACCCGCGCGCGGACATCGTTCAGGTCCATGCCCAGCGTCGGCTGGTTCAGGTAGAGGCCAGAGGCCGCCAGAATATCGCCTTGCGCGGTCGCCGAGGCGCCGCGGATGTGAACCGTCTTCAGCTTGAAGCCCGCCGAGGCGAAGCTGTTGTCGACGCCATGAACCATGGACACGCCGATGCGCTCGGCCCGATGGCCGGTCGCCAGCATGATTACAAGACCGAGACCCAAGGCCGCGCCCGCCACGCTCAGGGCCACCGTGGGCGACAAACCCACGCCCTTTGCGGCATGCAACTTCGCGGCCGGCTGCGCCCCCCGGGGCGCCGGCTTGCCTTTGCTCGGACTTGCGGGCGCTTCGGCCCGGGGTCGCCTAGGCTTAGGCGGTCCCCCCCGCACTACAGCGGGCATAAGCGTCCTCCACGATCCATAGAACTAACTGGTCAAACGGGATCCCGACGTGGGCGGCCTGCTCGGGAGCGAGCGAGGTCGGCGTCATGCCGGGCTGCGTGTTGACCTCTAGAAGGACCAGAAGGTCGTTAATGTCGTCATAACGGAAGTCCGACCGAGTCACCCCTTGGCAACCAAGAGCGGTATGGGCCAGCTCGGCCATCCGCATGGCGCGATCCCTTACGCCATCAGGGATTGGGGCCGGTAGAACGTGGATTGAACCGCCCTCGGAGTACTTGGCTTCGTAGTCGTAGAAACCTGTGGATGCACGGATATCTGTTACCGCCAGCGCCCTGGGACCTTTTGACTCGCCCAACACCGCGACGGCCAATTCCAATCCCCGGATGTACGGTTCGACCATCACTTCCTCGCCGAAACTCCAGGTCGGCGCGGAAAGTTCTACCGGCGGACGGTTCGCGCCCTCGAACACCAGGAAGACGCCGACCGACGAACCCTCGGCATTGGGCTTCACGACATAGGGGGGCTGCAACACATGGTCGCGCGCGACATCGTGTCGGTTGTAGAGGCCGCCACCCGGAACGATCACCCCGGCGGCCGCCAGCACAGCCTTGGCCTTGGCCTTGTCCATCGCCAGAGCGGAGGCCAGCACGCCCGAGTGGGTGTAGGGCAGCTTCAGGGTTTCCAGCACGCCCTGGACGCAGCCGTCCTCGCCCCATTCGCCATGCAGGGCGTTGAAGACCATGTCGGGCTTTGTGGCGGTCAGCACCTGGGCGACGTCGGCGCCCGGGTCGATCCGCGAGACCTTGGCGCCCAGCCGCTCCAGCGCATCGGCGCATTCGCGGCCCGACACCAGGCTGACCTGCCGTTCCGAAGAAGGGCCGCCGAGCAGGACGGCGATATGGCGGCCGGCCAAAGGGGCGTTGGAAGTCGGCTGGGTCATGGAGGCGCTCGATGAGCCCTCCCCCTCGATGGGGGAGGGTTGGGTGGGGGTGCGGCGCCGCGTCGGACGCCTTGGAAGCCCTTCCTAGAGAGGCGGAAAGGCCCTGCCAACACCCCCATCCCTACCCTTCCCCCATCAAGGGGGAAGGAAGAGCGGAGTCAGTCGCTTACCGCCCCGCCGGCGCGGCAGGCGCAGCGGCCTTCAGGGCGCGGAAGTCCACGTCCGTCTCGGCCACCAGGTAGATCAGGCTGACCCAGGCGGCGACGTTCTGCGCCAGCTCGTTCGGACGCACCTTGTTGAGGGTGTCGTCCATGGTGTGGTGGTAGTCGAAGTAGCGGTTGGCGTCCTGGCGCATCTCGACCGACGGCACGCCGGCGGCCTCCAGGCCCGAGATGTCGGCGCCGCCGCCACGGGCCGCTTCGCGCGCCACAATGATCTTCAGCGGCATCAGCACGTTGGCGACCGTGGTCGCGAACGGCGTGCCCTGAGCGCCGGCCGGCAGCTTCAGCGAGAAGATATTGTCCGCGCCCTCGTCGCTCTCGCCGGCCAGGACGATCTTGGCGACCTCGTCCTTATGCGCGGCCAGATAGGCTTCCGACGAACCGCCGCTCTCTTCCGAGCCCCACATCACGACGCGGATGGTGCGCTTGGGATGCTTGGGCAGGTCGCCGATCAGCTTGCCGACGGCCGTGGTGATGCCGATGCCCGTGGCGTCGTCCAGAGCGCCCGTGCCGACGTCCCAGCTGTCCAGGTGGCCGCCGATGACGATGACTTCGTCCGGCTTCTCCGAGCCCTTGATCTCGCCCGAGATGTTCCAGGCGACGTCGTTAGGATCGACGGTCGAGGCCAGCTTAAGCTTGATGCGCAGCGGGCCTTTCTTGGCCAGGCGCTCCAGCTGCTCGGCCTCCGGCACGCCCAGGGCGGCGGACGGCACGGTAGAGACGCCGTCGCCGAACGCGGTGACGCCGGTGTGCGGCACGGTCGAGTCCGAGGTCGAGATCGAGCGGATCAGCACGGCCACGGCGCCGCGCTTGGCGGCTTCGGTCGGGCCGGCGCGGCGCGAAATGCCGGCCACGCCGTAACCCGAGGCGTCCTGCGTGCGGACCATCGGCTGAGTGATGACGACGATCTTGCCCTTCACGGCGCTTTCCGGCGCGGCCATCAGCTCGGCGAAGGTGCGGAACAGGGCGACGTCGGCCTCGATGCCCTCGGGCGGGGTCGGGACCGTGCGGCCCAGGCCGACGATCGACAGCTTCATCGGATACGGGCCGACCAGCTCGGCGCTTTCTTCACCGCGCGTCCACGACGACTTGGCGAACTGCTCGACCTTCACGTCGGTGAAGCCCAGGGCCTTCAGCTTGGCCACGCCCCAGTCCTTGGCGCGCTCCATGGCTGGCGAGCCGACGAGGCGCGGACCGATAGTGGTGGTCAGGTCTTCGGTGACGTCCCAGGCGGTGCGGTCCAGCAGGGCCTTGTCGCGCAGGGCCTCGGCCGTGGCGACGGGATCGACGGGCTTCGGCGCGACGGTCGCAGCCTTGGCCGACTTGGAAGATTCAGCGTGGGCGGCGCCCGAAAGCAGGGCGAGCGCTGCGGTGGCGGCCAGTAAGCGACGGTACATGAGCAAGGATTCTCCCCAATGGCGCGGGAGTCATAGCACCGCTCCACGCCAGGGGGAGTCAGCATTGCGCCGAACTGTCATACAGGCGAGGGGCGCCGCTAGAGCCTGTCCGGTTTAGATGGGACCATCTAAACCGGATAAACAGGCTCTAGATTCAAACATTTAGAGCCCTTCTGAACGCTTTAGATGTTTCCATCTAAAGCTAAAGGGTTCTAGGACGGGCGCCCGATCCGCTTGATCTCCCAGTCCAGCTGCACGCCGGTCTTCTCCTTGACGTCGGCGCGAACGGCCTCGCCCAGGCCTTCCAGGTCGGCGGCGGTCGCCTCGCCGGTGTTGATCAGGAAGTTGCTGTGCAGCGGCGAGAACATCGCGCCACCAAAGGGCTTACCGCGCCAACCGGCCTCGTCGACCAGCTTCCAGGACGAGTGGCCCGGCGGGTTCTTGAAGGTCGAGCCGCCGGTCTTCTCGCGGATCGGCTGGGTGGTCTCGCGGCGGCTGGTGATCTCGGCCATGCGGGCCTTGATCGCCTCTGGCTCGTCGGCGGTCCCTTCGTAGATCGCGTCCAGCACGATCAGGTCCGCCCCCATCAGGTCGCTGTGGCGATAGGTATAGCCGAAGCCCTCACCTGAGATTTCGCTGACCTCGCCCTGGCGGTTTATCACCCGCGCGGACTTGATGACATTGACGGTCTCGGAGCCGTAGCAGCCGGCGTTCATGATCACCGCGCCGCCAATCGTGCCGGGGATTCCGGCGTAGAACTCCAGCCCCGCTATGCCCGCCTCGGCCGCCTTGCGGGCCAGGATGGCGTCCGGCACGGCCGAGCCGGCCTTGATGCGATTGTCGCCCAACGGCTCGACGCCGTTGAAGCCCTTGCCCAGCCGGATGATCACACCCTCGACACCGCCGTCGCGGACCAACAGGTTCGAGCCCACGCCGATGGCCAAGACCGGTACGGCCGGGTCCAGGGCCTTCAGGAAGTCCGACAGATCCTGCTCGTCGGCCGGCAGGAACACCACGTCAGCCGGGCCGCCCACGCGGAACCAGGTGAACGGCGCCAGGGGCTCATTGATCAGCAGCTTGCCGCGGACGGTCGGGAGATTGGTTTTCCAGCTCATGCGAGAGCCTCTAGCGCGTCCTGGACCGTTTCTCAAAGTGCTCGACCATCCACCAGGCCAAGACCAGCAGGATGCCGACGACGATCAGGCCGACGTGCGCCCCGTGCTCGAAGGGCGTGACATAGGTGACGCCGCCGGGCTGCTTCAGCGCCACGACGAACGGACCGTCGGGCGCCTTGGGGCGCTCCGTCGTCAGCAGCTTGGTGAACCACCAGCTTCCGGCCAGGTAAGCGATCACCGCGACGACAATCGCGGCCTTGGTCGCGATCCAGCGGTTGATCCTCACTTGGCCAGCGCTTCCAGCTGCCCCGGCAGGGCGTAGGACCACGAAGTGATGTCGCCCGCACCGAGCAGGACGACGAGATCGCCGCTGGTCGCCTCGGCCGCGATCAAGGCCGGCAGGGCCGCCGGGCTCTCCAGCGGCAGGGCGCGCCGGTGGCCGAACTTCTTGAGGCCCTCGACCAGATGGTCGCGGTCGACGCCCTCGATCGGCTGCTCGCCGGCCGTGTAGACATCGGCGACGATCACCGTATCGGCGTCGTTGAAGCAGCTGCTGAACTCGGTCATCAGGTCACGCAGGCGGGTGTAGCGGTGCGGTTGGACCACGGCGATGACCTTGCCCGTCGAGACCGCGCGGGCGGCCTTCAGCACGGCGGCGATCTCGACCGGGTGGTGGCCGTAGTCGTCCACAACGCGGATGCCGTTGGCCACGCCCGTGGTGGTGAAGCGGCGCTTGACCCCGCCGAAGCCCGCCAGACCCTTGCGGATCGACTCCGCGTCCACGCTGAGTTCGCGGGCCACAGCTACGGCTGCGGTGGCGTTCAGCACGTTGTGGTGGCCGGCCATCGGCATTTTCAGGCCCTCGTAGAGGACCAGGTCACCCGACAGAGGCGAGATCAGGATGTCGAACTTGCTGCCTTCCGGACCCATCTCGATGTTGGAGACCCGCACCTCGGCCTGCGGATTGGTCCCGTAGGTGACAAGGCGGCGGTTCTCGATCCGCGAGGTCAGGGCCTGGACTTCCGGGTGGTCGATGCAGACCGCCGCGAAGCCGTAGAACGGGATGTTCTGGATGAAGTCCTGGAAGCCCTTCTTGACTGCGTCGAAGTCGCCCCAGTGGTCCAGGTGCTCGGCGTCGATATTGGTGACGATGGCCACCGTCGACTTCAGGCGCAGGAACGAGCCGTCGCTCTCGTCGGCCTCGACGACGATCCAGTCGCCCTCGCCGACCTTGGCGTTGGTGCCGTAGGCGTTGATGATGCCGCCGTTGACCACGGTGGGATCAAGGCCGCCGGCGTCCAGCAGCGCCGCGACCATCGAGGTCGTCGTCGTCTTGCCGTGCGTGCCGCCGACGGCGACCGAGAACTGCAGGCGCATCAGCTCGGCCAGCATCTCGGCGCGACGGACCAGCGGCAGGCGCTTGTCGCGGCCGGCGACCATCTCGGGATTATCCGCCTTGACCGCCGTGGAATAGACGATGGCCGAGGCGCCCTCGACGTGGGCCGCGTCATGGCCGACGAAAATGCGCGCGCCCAGCTTTTCCAGCCGCTCCGTGTTGGCGCTGGCCTTGGCGTCGCTGCCCTGAACGGTGTAGCCGATACGCAGCATGATCTCGGCGATGCCGGACATGCCAATGCCGCCGATGCCGATGAAGTGCACGGGGCCGAGTTCGAAGGGGACGGGGCGTCGACGCTGGATCATGAAAAGCCGATTAGACCAATTCCGCGCGGTGGGAAACGCCCTCCTGGCCCTCATGGTGTGGACAGCGCCCGTTCTGGCCCAGGCGCCCTCTCCCGCCCCGCTTGAGCTGCGCCTGGCCGATGTTGGCCGTTTCGCCAGCTTCGTGGACATGACCAGCCGCCAGCCTGAAGGCTCGGCCGTACACGTCCGTGTGCTGCAGGTGGCCGAGGCCGACTTCCAAGTGGCCGGCGAGGCCTATTGGGGCGGCTGGCGTAACGAGGTCATCGACTGCCCGGCCCGCACCCTGGCTCACGCCGGCTTTTCCAGCCTGCGCGCCACCGGCCGCGAGGGTCCGGTGATGGGCGACCGCCGCCCGGCTGGGGTCCCCGCCAGCGGGGGAACCGACGAGGCCGTGCTGAAGGTCGTCTGCGACGGCTGGAAGCCCTTCGCGAAGGTTCCCGTGGCGAGCAGCGTCGAGGAGGCCGTCAAGCTCGCGCGCCCGCTGATCGAGACCGGCGCGGAGCCCTGAGTTCCGCGCCGGACCCTTTTGAACCTACCACTCCGGCGGAAGGTAAGGGCCACCGCCCGTGCAGACATAGATCGGCGTCGCGTCGTAATACGGCGACGGCACCTGGGCGCGGAGGACATAGATGTAGCTGCCCGATTGGCCGCAGCCCCGGTCGCTGACCTCTCCCAGGTACACCGTTTTCTCCGCGTCGGCGTAGTAGGTGTAGGTGTAGGCGGTCAGCGGATCCTCGGCCATGGCGACCGGAGCGCCCAGGGCGATGAAGGCGGCGGCGCCGGCCAGAACAGCTCGAATGCGGATGGTCATCGAAACTCTCCCATCTTGAGCGCGCGAAAAGCGCGCGGTCCGACCGTCCGCCACATCGCCGCTCAAATCAATCTTTGAGGGCATTTTACGCATTACAATTTCAGGATTCACCTTAACGCCGAAGCGATGTTAAGCTTAACCTTGGATAGAAATATCCATTTCACATCTTGAGATTGAATCGCCACGCGACGCGGGCGGATGCTCCCGCCATCCTCATGGTGAGGAAGGAGGACATCAGATGAAGTCTAGCCTTCGTTGGAAATCCATCTGCGCCGCGGTCGCCTCGGCCGCCCTGGCCAACGGCGTGATCCTGGTCACGCCGGCCGCCGCCCGGCCGCCGATCTGCGTGGAATGGGCCTGGCACAACTGTGACCCGGAGTTCCCGCGCAACACGCCGGAATGGGGCGAGTGCTTCGACTACTACTCGACCCTCGGCTGCCCCTGGTGGGAAGGCCTGAGCGGCAAGAAGGCCCCGACGGCCATCAAGCCCGAGGACATGCTGGCCTTCTCGCGCCAGTAGCACTCTAGCGCGGCGCGGGCGTGCTTGCGGCGCCCGCGCTTAGCGCGCTGTCCGCTCCACCAGATCCGCCAGTTCCTCCGCCGCGTTCGGCGTGGCCACCGAGCGGGCGCCGGCCGCCATCTTGGCCAGGCGTTCGGGGTTCTTGAGCAGGGCGTTCAGGGCCCCGGCCATGGCGTCGACGGTCAGCTCGTCCTCGAGACAGACGGCAGCGCCTCCGGCCTCTTCCAAGAGCAGCGCGTTGAAGCGCTGGTGGTCGTCGGCGGCGATCTTCAGCGGCACCAGGATCGACGGCCGGCCGGCGACGGCCAGCTCGGTGCAGGTCGAGGCGCCCGAGCGGCCGACGACCAGGTGCGCCTGGCGCAGATAGCCCGCCATATCGCGGAAGAACGGCGCGACCTCGCAGTCGACCATGGCGTTGCGATAGATCTTGCGGGCGCTTTCCATGCTCTCGGCGCGGGCCTGCTGGAAGACCTTGAGGCGGCCACGGATATCCTCGGGCAGCTTGGCCACCGCCTCGGGGATCAGTTCGGACAGCAGGCGCGCCCCCTGGCTGCCGCCGGTGACGAGGATCCGCAGCTGCACTTCCGGCGCGATATAGGGCACATCGTAGAGCGCGCGCACCGGCGGGCGCACAGGATTGCCGACGACGTGGGCGCGTGCGTTAACGGCCGGCTTGGCCATCTGCAGCGTCGGAAAGGCGCAGGCGACCTCGTCGACACGCGGGGCCAGGAAGCGGTTCACGCGACCCAGGACCGCGTTCTGCTCGTGGATCACCGTCGGGCGCTTCTGGCTCAGCGCGCCCAGCAAGGCCGGCAGGGCGGGATAGCCCCCGAAGCCGACGACGACGGCCGGGTCCAGGCGCTTGAAGGCCGCGCGGGCCTCCAGCACGCCCTGCATGACCGTGAAGCCGGCCCGGATCATACCCAGCGGATCGTTGGACTTGGCCGTGGCGGCCGACAGCGCCAGCCGCTCTTCGGCGGGGAACTTGTCGGCGTACAGCGCGCCGCGATCGTCCGTGGCCAGCACGATACGCCAGCCGCGCGCCGACAGGGCTTCAGAGAGCGCCTGGGCGGGGAACATGTGGCCGCCGGTTCCTCCGGCGGCGACGACAGCCAGCTTGCTCATCTCAGGCGAAAGCGCCGTCGTGGCCGAACTCGCCGCTCGCCCCATAGGCGCCGGGGCGCTTGCGCACCAAGGCCAGGGCCATGCCCAAAGTCAAACCCATCGCGAGCATCGAGGAGCCCCCGTAACTGATGAACGGAAGCGTCATGCCCTTGGTCGGGATCATGTTCAAGTTCACGGCGATATTGATGATGGCCTGTTGCCCCACCAGCACGAACAAACCGGCGGCCGCGACCTGCTCGAACGGGTCGTTCAGCTTCATGGCCTTGTACAGCCCGCGCACCACCAGGAAGGCGAAGATGGCGATCAGGGCCCACGAGAAGATCAGGCCGTATTCCTCGGCCGCCACCGAATAGATGAAATCGGTGTGCAGGTCGGGCACGTGGCGCTTCATGACGCCCTCGCCCGGACCGCGACCGAAGAAGCCGCCGGCGCGAATGGCCTCGGCGGCGCGGGTGATCTGGTGGGTGTCGGCCTGGTCGGGGCTGAGGAACTTCTGCACCCGGGCGTGCACGTGGTCGAACAGGAAGTAGGTCGAGGCCAGGCCCGCCAGCGCCACCGCGCCCAGGCCCATGATCCAAGAGATCGGCACCCCGGCCATCCAGAAGGCCGCCCCGAAGGCGATGGTGATCAGCACGGTCTGGCCCACGTCCGGCTGGATCAGCAGCAGGGCGACGGCGATAAAATAGAGCAGGAAGGCGATCGAGACGCCCGGCACCCCCTCGCCCTTCTGGCCCTCGGCGAACATCCACGAGACCAGCACGATCAGGGCCGGCTTCATGAACTCGGAGGGTTGCAGGGTGAAGCCGCCGAACTGCAGCCAGCGGGTCGCGCCCTTGGCGTTGTGGCCGATGAACGGCAAGGCGATCATGATCGCGATCGCCCCGATATAGATGAAGAAGGCCGTGCGGCGGATCCCCTTGGGCGACAGCATCGACACGATCAGCATCAGCACCGACGAGGCGCTGGCGAAGAAGCACATGCGGATCGCGAAATGGAACTGGTCGTCAATGCCGATCCGCTGCGCCGCGGCCGGGCTGGACGCGAACGACAGCAACATGCCCAGCGTGGCCAGCAGGGCCGTCGCGCCCAGCAGCCATCTGTCGGTCGTCCACCACCAGATGCCGAGCGCGGTGCGGTCGGTGCGGGCGAAGGCGTGTGTCGCGTTAGAGGCCATGGCCGGAGAGTCGGACCGCAGGGTTAATCAAATCTTGCCGCGCCGTTCTACGTCAGTGGACATGCGTCAAAAAGCGCGGGCAAGCCGCCGCGATCAGCGCAATTCGAAATAGGCCACCTCTCCGCCCTCGGTATGGGCGACCACGGCGATGTTGATCGCCTCGCTGTCATCCAGCGTCAGCCGGCACTCGCCGGCCCGGAAGGCCTGCCGCAGGATGTCAGGGTCGCCCGTGACGCTGCCCTTGCCGCTCTTGCGCCCTGCGGGGCCGCTGGCGAGGAGCAGGGAGAAGGCCACGGCGCTATCCTGGCGGGCGACCGTCAGCACGCCGTCTCCGGTGCGGGGAAGCTTCTGAACCTTGGCTACTGGCATCGAATACGAGACACGAAATTGAAAAGCATGCCGCATTATTACAGAACCAAATCGCCGCATGTAGAATAATCTTCAGAAATTGCTTGCGGATTTCCATCTTCCGGCGCATGGTATATTTCATCGAATATCGAACTGGTTCGGCCGCTCTCCACGCTTGCTCTTCGGATCGAGCCCCGAGCCTCTCCAAATCCTCTCCGAAAATTTGATCACGCGGCTCGTATTCGGGCCGCGCGTTTCATGTCATGCAAGGAATACATCCATGGCTACCGGCACCGTGAAGTGGTTCAACTCCACCAAGGGCTTTGGCTTCATTCAACCCAACGACGGCGGCGCCGACGTGTTCGTGCACATCACGGCCGTTGAACGTTCGGGCCTCGGCTCGCTCGATGAAGGCCAGAAGATCAACTTCGAACTCGAACGCGACCAGCGCAGCGGCAAGATGTCGGCCGGTCAGCTGACCGCCGCCTAGGAATTAGCCCGGCCCGGATGGATCATCCGGGCCGGGCGTTCGTTTACCTTCCCGCCGGTCCGCGATCTCGCGTCCGGATACGAAAGCGACCATGAACCCACTAGACATCCGCCATTCGGACCGCCTGAAGACCGCCGCTGACGCCAAGGCCGCCCTGCTGGCCAAGTTCAAGCCGCGCGTCGCCAGCATCGATCCGCTCTTCGCCGAGCGCGCCTCGCTGCGCGCCCAGGAGCTGGTCGAGGTCCGCAAGGTCCGCGCCGACGCCAAGGCCGCCATCAAGCAGGCCGCCGCCGACGCCGAAGCCGCACAGATCGAGGCGCAAGCCGCTCTGGACGCCGACGCCCTGTCCGCCAAGCGCGGTGAGCGTAAGGAACGCAAGGCGCTCTCAGCCTCTGAAGCCAAAGCCAAGCGCGACGCCAAATACGCCGCCCGCAAGGCCCGGAACTAGACCGGTGGCTCGCAAACCTAACTACGATTTCGAGCGCAAGGAACGCGAGCGCCAGAAGGCGGCCAAGGCCGCCGAGAAAGCCGCCGCCAAGCGTCCCGCTTCGGATGACCCGTCTCCGTCGAACGACGGCTAAACGAGAGCGCGCCGCGCCCAGTCGACGATCTGCGGCGCGGTCATGGCCCCGGTCTGGCGCGCGACGATCTGGCCATCGCGATAGAGCACCAAGGTCGGGATGCTGCTGACGTTCAGCGCGCCCGCCGCGGCCGGCTCGGCCTCAGAATCAAGCTTCAACAAGCGCATCGTCGGCTCCAGCTGACGGGCGGCCGCCGCGAAGGCCGGCGCCATACTCACGCAGGGCCCGCACCACGGCGCCCAGACATCCAGCAGCAGCGCCGTTCCCTTTGTCAGGCGACGGTGACGGTCAAGGTCCGCGCCGGTCACGGCCGTCGGTCCGCCGGTGAACAGCAGCGACTTGCAACGGCCGCACTTGGCCGACAGCGGATCGCGATCCTCCGGCAGGCGATTGCCCGCCCCGCAGGCGACACAGACGACCTGGGACATCGAAACTCCTTCAAGCCCTGACTTGCGAAACAGCCGCGAAAGCGCGCCGTTCCACCAAGGCGCCAAGCGAATTCAGATGGTTTGACGCCCGGACCAGCGCAAGACGCGCGAAGGCGCCCCATGTCGCACAGGCTTTGCTTGAATTCCCGCGCCAGCCGGTGATCATGGGCTGTGTGGCAGGGGCGCGGTGTGGCCGACGAAGGATCAGACAAGGCCGTTCTGGAGGGTGCGGGGGCTTATTTCCTCAGCATCGTCGAGGCCAGCCAGGACTGCATCCGCGTGATCAGCGCCGCCGGCCACGTCGAGTACATCAACGCCCAGGGCCAGTCGCTGCTCGAGATCGACGACTTCGACGGCCGTAACCGCCTGCGCTACTGGCCCGATATGTGGCCGTCCGAGAGCCGCGAAACCGTCGAGCAGGCTCTGCGCGCCGCGCTCAGCGGCAACGCCGTCGCGTTCCGCGCCTTCTGCCCCACGGCGCGTGGCGCGCCGCGCTGGTGGGAGACCACCGTCTCGCCGATTCTGGAGAACGGCCGTGTGATCCGGGTGCTGGCCACCTCGCGCGACGTCTCCGGCGAGCGCACAGCCGAGGCGCACCGGCAGCTGCTGGTCAACGAGCTCAATCACCGGGTCAAGAACACCTTGGCGACCATCCAGTCGATCGCCAACCAATCGCTGCGCAACGCCGGGGTGGAACCGTCGGTGCGCGACGCCCTGGAAGGCCGGCTGATGGCCATCGCCGCCACCCACAACGTGCTGACCGACCAGAACTGGTCTGCGGCCAGCCTGCGCCAGATCGTCGACGGTTCGGTCGCGCCCTACAGCACCCACCCCCGCCAGCTGACCATCACCGGCAAGGACCTGCAGGTCTCGCCCAAGCCCGCCGTGGTCATGGCCCTGGCCTTCCACGAACTGGCGATCAACGCCCTGAAGTATGGCGCCCTCTCAGCCCCCGACGGCCATGTGGACGTCCACTGGTCGATCGATCCCGACGACCAGTTGGTCATTGAATGGGCTGAACGGGGCGGGCCAACCGTGCGCCCGCCCGAGCGGCGTGGGTTTGGCACGCGCATCGTCCAGACCGCCCTTCCTAACGAGTTGGGCGGCGCGGTGGCGGTGGACTACCGCTCGGAGGGCTTGAGGTGCTCGATCCGCTCGCCGCTGGCAGCGCTGGATAAGGTCGACGCGTTCATGCCGCTGGGCTGACGGCTTTCGCGACCTAGCTGACCACCGCGGCGCGCTCGCCCAACGCCTTGCGGACAGCGACAGCCAGATCGCTGACCTTGAACGGCTTGCGCAGGACCGCTTCGGAATTGACCAGCTCCCGGATGGCGCCGGCGTCCGCGTAGCCGGTGATCAGCAGCATCCCGAGCTTGGGAATGACCTGCCGCGCGCGCTTGGCCACCTGGGCGCCGTCCATGCCCGGCATGGCGAAGTCGACGACCATCAGGTCCGGCCGGTCCTCCACCAGCCGCGCCAGCCCTTCCTGCCCGCCCGCAGCCTCGGTGACGCGGTAGCCCAGGGAGCGCAGGCACTGGACCAGAAACCGGCGGACGCTGGGGTCGTCGTCGATCACCAGGACGCGCTCGCCCTCGCTGAGCGGGGTCTCGTTCGGCGGAATGTCGCTGGGCCGGACGCGATCACCGGCCTCGGTGACCGGCAGCCAGATCTCGATCGTCGTGCCGACCCCGACGGTGCTGTCGATCCGCACCGTGCCGCCCGACTGGGTGGCGATGCCATAGACCTGGCTGAGGCCAAGCCCGGTCCCCTTGCCCACGCTCTTGGTCGTGAAGAAGGGATCGAACACCTTTTGCAGCAGCGCCTCGGGGATGCCGTGGCCGGTGTCGCCGACCGCGATCACGACGTGGCCGACAGGCTGCAGGCCCTCGTGCCACTCGTCGGAGATCCGGCTGGAGATGGTCACCGTTCCGCCCTCGCCCATGGCGTCGCGGGCGTTGATGGCCAGGTTCAGTACCGCCAGCTCCAGTTGGTTGGCGTCCGCATTGGCCCGCGCCGGTCCGGCCGCCAGCGCCATGCGGACCTCGACCGTGTGCCCCAGGGTCCGGGTCAGCAGGTCGTCCATGCCGGCGATCAGCGCGTCGACCTCCACGGGTTGCAGGTCCAGTTGCTGGCTGCGCGAGAAGGCCAGGAGCTGCGCGGTCAGCTTGGTGGCGCGCTCGACGCCTTCGCGGGCGTTGGCGGCCATGCGCTTGACGCGCTCGTCGTCGCTGCGCCGCTCGATCATGTCGATATTGCCGACGATGGCGGTCAGCAGGTTGTTGAAGTCGTGGGCGATACCGCCGGTCAGCTGGCCGATGGCGTCCATCTTCTGGGCCTGAACCAGGGCGGCCTGGGCCTGCTCGCGCTCGCTGATCTCGGCCAGCAGGCGTTCGTTGGCGCGCCGCAGTTCGCCGATGCTGTCGGCGATGCGCTGTTCGAGCGTCTCGTTGAGCAGCCGCAGCTCCGCCTCGGCCGTCTTGCGGGCGGTGATGTCGAGGCTGATTCCCGACATCCGCCGCGGCTCGCCAGGCAGGGTCAGGTTGAGGCGTCCCCGCACCTGCACCCAGTGCAGAGAACCGTCCGGCCAGAAAATCCGGTACTCGACGTCGTAGTCCTCGGCCCGTGTGATCGAGGCGGCCAGCGCGGTGGCGCGCAACGCCTCGTCCTCCGGATGAACGGCCGCCTCGATGGCGGCCAGCGTCAGCGGTTGCTCGGCCGCGTGGCCGAAGTGCGCGCGCGTCGCCGCCGAGGTGGTCAGGGCCCCGCTGTCGAGATCCAGGTCCCAGGCGCCGAGCTTGCCGGCTTCCAGAGCGAAGCGCAGTTGCTCCTCGGCCTTGGTCTGGGCGTGCAGATGGTCACGGGCGAGGTACTGGCGATGACGGGCGCGGATCGCCGAATGGGCCGCGCTGACCAGGGTCTCGGCGTTGATCGGCCGCTCCAGCAGCACGATGTTGCCGATGCCTTTGAGACGTTCGGCGTCAGCCTGGGCCCGCTTGCCGGCCTGTTTGGTGACCAGCACGATGAACGGAAAGTCCGACCAACTGGGCTGATGGTCCAGCCAGTCCGTCAGGGCGTTGGTCGCGCCCTGGGCCAGCGCCTCCTCCGTCAGGATCGCCGCGCCAGCCTCGTCGCCCAGCGCCCGAGTGAGCGTCTCAAGGTCGGCGCAGATCTGACAGGCGTGACCGACATGGGCCAGGGTCTCGGCGATGACCGCCGCATCGCGCCCTCGCGGCGCCAGGATGAGGATGGGCTTAGGCATCCGCCGGCCGACTTTTCTCCCCGCCCAGCATGACGATATTGCCCTGGTACGACGGCAGGCCGGACATCACGCCCTGGAAGTCGGTCAGCGCCTCGCCAACTTGGATGCCGTTTTCCGTCAGGCGGATTTCGCGGATGGTCTTTTCGTGCTCGGCCGTGCGGCTCTTGACCGCCGAAACCGCCGTCAGCACCGAACCGGCGGCTTCGAAGAACCGGAACAGCAGGATGCCGTCGCTGAGATAGCTGAGGTCGATATCGCTGCGGACCTCGCCGATGAACCCGTGCTGGCCCAGGATCAGAAGGGTCACCACGCCCTGCTGGTTGAGATAGGTCAGCAGCTCGTGCATCTGCAGCAGCAGGAACTTCTGCCCCGGCATGGCCTGGAGGTAGGCGTTGAGACTGTCGATGACGACCGTCCGCGCGCCCAGCCTCTCCACCGCGTCGCGGACGAGGAAGGCGAACTCGCCCGGCGACAGCTCGGCCGGGTCGATGGCGCGGACCGCCAGTTGGCCGCTGTCGATATAGGGTTTCAGGTCCATGCTCAGCGCCTTGGAGCGCGCCAGCAAGGTCGTCAGGCCCTCGTCGAACAGGTAGTAGGCCACCGTCTCGCCGCGCTCGAGGGCGGTCAGGGCGCAGCGCACCGACGTGGTGGTCTTGCCAACACCCGAAGGGCCGCTGATCAAGGTGTTGGTGCCGCGCGTCAGCCCGCCGCCCATGAGCGAGTCAAGGCCCGGCGAGCCCGTGGACACCCTCTCCTGAACGAAGGTGGCCGGATGGTCGGCCGCCACCAGACGCTCGAAGACCTGAATGCCGCCGGTGTCGAGCGAGAAGTCGTGGAAGCCGCCGCGGAACTTGATCCCCCGCATCTTGACGACCTCCAGCTGGCGGCGCTGCGCGCCATATTCCTGGGTCATCCGTCGGAGGCTGATCACCCCGTGGGCGATACTGTGCAGCTGCAGGTCGCCATCCTCGGCGGTCTGGTCGTCCAGCAGCAGTACCGTGCACCGGCGGGTGGCGAAGAAGTGCTTCAACGCGAGGATCTGGCGGCGGTGGCGCAGCGGGTTCTGGGCCAGCAGCCGCATCTCCGAGAGGCTGTCGAAGACCACGCGGAGCGGCCTAGTCTGCTCGACCTGTCTCATCACGCCGCGCGTGGTCTCGCCCAGCTCGACATCTGACGGGTGCAGCACTGACTGCTCGCTGTCGGGGTCCAGACCCTCTTCGCTGACCAGCTCGAACAGGTCGATACCGTCCAGCGACCAGCCGTGGCTGGCGGCGGCCGCCTTGAGTTCATGCTCGGTTTCGGAAAGCGTGATGTAGAGCCCGCTCTCCCCCAGCTCGCGCCCCTTCAGCAGGAACTGCAGCGCCAGGGTGGTCTTGCCCGAACCGGGCGTACCCTCGACCAGGTAGATGCGGTCGCGCGTCAAGCCGCCGCCCAGGATGTCGTCAAGCCCTGGCACCCCTGTGCTGACGCGGGCGCCTTCCGTCTCGACCCTGGCTTCAGACATGTTCGCTCCGTGGACGACGCGCCAGCCCCCTCAGCGGCGCATGACGGTTGAACGCCGAAGCCAAGGCTAAGTTCAGCGCGCCGCGCCCGATACGCGGACGGCGGCGGAGTCTTTGGGTGATACGGCCTTCAGGCCACGGCCGACTTGCCGCCGCTGACCGTCAGTCCGTTGACCGCGGCGCGGAAGGCTTCGCCCCGGGCCTCGAAGTCGCTGAACTGGTCGAACGAGGCGCAGGCGGGCGAGAGCAGGACGACGGCGTCCTCGCCGCTGGCGGCGGCGTCGGCATAGGCCTGCTGAACGGCCTTTTCCAGCGTGCCGCTCATCTTCGCGTCGGCCTTGCCGGCCAGGGTCACGGCGAAGACGTTGGCCGCCTCACCGATCAGATAGGCCTTGGCTATGCGCGGAAAGAGGTCCTTCAGGTCGTCGATGCCGCCGGCCTTGGCGACGCCGCCGGCGATCCAGTAGAACTTGGGATAGCTGGACATCGCCTGGCGGGCGGCGTCGGCGTTGGTGGCCTTGCTGTCGTTGACGAAGCGGACCCTGCCGATCTTGCCGACGGTTTCCATCCGGTGCGCCAGGCCCGGGAAGGTCATCAGACCCTCGATCGCGTCGTGGGCGGGGATGCCGATGGCGCGGGCGGCGGCGTAGGCGGCCGCGGCGTTCTGCCAGTTGTGGCGGCCAGGCAAGCTGCGGGCGCGCAGCAGGTCGGCCATCTCGACCACCCGCTCGCCCGTGGCGTCATAGAGCACGCCCTGCAGGGCATAGACGCCCCTGCCCATCGCCTTGCCCGCGCTGATCGGCCAGATGGTGCGACGGTTGGCGGCCGTGATCTCGGTGCAGATCTGCTGGCACCAGGGATCGTCGACGCCGATGATCGCGGTGTCGCCCTTGCCCTGGTTCAGGAAGATCCGGCGCTTGGCGGCGATATAGCCGTCCATGCCGCCGTGCCGATCCAGGTGGTCGGGCGAGATGTTCAGCAGCACGACCGCGTCGGGCTTCAGGCTCGAGGTCAGGTCCAGCTGGTAGGACGACAGCTCCAGCACGTAGACCGCGCCGCCGTGCATGTCTTCCAGGCCAAGGACGCCCAGGCCGATATTGCCGCCGACCCGCGTGTCGCGGCCAGCCGAGGCGCAGAGGTGGCCGATCAGGGCGGTGGTGGTCGACTTGCCGTTGGTGCCGGTGATGGCGATGATCTTCGGGCGCTTGTGCGCCGGCGCGGCGTTGACCGTGCGGGCGAACAGCTCGACGTCGCCCAGGATCTCGACGCCGGCGGCCTTGGCCTTGCCGACGGTCCAGTGCGGCTTGGGGTGGGTCAGCGGCACGCCCGGCGACAGCATCAGGGCGGCGAACTGGCTCCAGTCGGCGGCCTGAAGGTCGACGACCGGGAACCCCTCGGCAGCCGCGGCCTCGCGGCTCTCGGGTTTCTCGTCCCAGAGGGCGACCTTCGCCCCACCCGCGATCAAGGCGCGCGCGGCCGTCAGCCCGGTTCGGCCCAGGCCGAACACTGCGACGGTCTTGTCCTCGAATCCGCGGACGGGGATCATACTCGGGCTCCCTAACGCAGCTTCAGCGTGGCGAGGCCGACGAAGGACAGCATCATCGCCACGATCCAGAACCGGATCACGACGGTAGATTCAGCCCAGCCCAGCTTCTCGAAATGGTGGTGGATCGGCGCCATCAGGAAGACCCGCTTGCCGGTCTTCTTGAAGTAGGCGACCTGGATCATGACGCTCAGCGCCTCGGCCACGAACAGGCCGCCGACGATGCCCAGGACCAGCTCGTGCTTGGCGCAGACGGCGATCGCGCCCAGCGCGCCGCCCAGGGCCAGCGAACCGGTGTCGCCCATGAAGATCTTGGCCGGCGGGGCGTTGTACCAGAGGAAGCCCATGCCGCCGCCGATGATCGCGCCGCACAGCACCGCCAGCTCGCCGACGCCCGGCGCGAAGTGCAGGTTCAGATAGTCCGCGAACTTGTAGTTGCCGACCAGGTAGGCGATCAGGCCGAAGGTCGAGGCGGCGAACATCACCGGCACGATGGCCAGGCCGTCCAGGCCGTCGGTCAGGTTCACGGCGTTGGAGAAGCCGGCGATCGTCACGGCGGCGAACACCACGTAGAACCAGCCCAGATTGATCACCAGCGCCTTGAAGATCGGGAAGACCACGCTGGTCTCCATGCCCGGCGTCATCGGCGACTTGGGCGCCCAAAGGATCAGGATCACGGCGGCGACGATGGCCACGGCGAACTGGGCGACCAGCTTCTGGACGCTGGAAAGGCCGGCCGTGGTCTGCTTGGTGACCTTGGCGTAGTCATCCATGAAGCCCAGCAGGCCGTAGCTGCCGGTGATCAGCAGCACGACCCAGACGTGGATGTTGCGCAGATCGGCCCAGAGCAGCGATCCGACGAACAGGCCGGCCAGGATCATGAAGCCGCCCATCGTGGGCGTGCCGGCCTTCTCGGTGACGTGACGGGCGATGCCGTCGGTGCGGATCGGCTGGCCTTTGCCCTGCTTGGCCTTCATCCAACGAATGAAGCGCGAGCCCATGGCCACGGCGACGATATAGGCGGTCAGCATCGCCATGCCGGACCGGAAGGTCAGGTATTTCAACAGGTTCAGCGCCGGAACATGCTCTTGCGAGCGCGCCAGCCATTCGTACAGGAAGTACAGCATCAGCCCTGTTCCCCAAGGTCGAGCGCCGCCAGGGCCCGGGCGAGAACCCCGGCCTTGGAGCCGTTCGACCCCTTCACCATCACCACGTCGCCAGGCCGGATAGCCCCCGCCAGCTGCGCCGTTAACTTTTCAGTAACTTCCGCGTAGCCGCCTCGCCGAGTCGGCGGAAGCGCCTCCCACAGCGATTTCATGTGGACGCCTGCGACAAAAACGACGTCAACGTTTGCATGGTCGATCGGGCCTGCAAGCTCGGCGTGAAACCGGTCGCTGTCCTCGCCCAGTTCGAGCATGTCGGTCAGGGCCACGACCCGGCGACCGGCGACCTTGCGCGCGCCCAGGGTCTTCAGGGCGGCCTGCATCGAGACCGGATTGGCGTTGTAGCTCTCGTCCACCAGCGTGAAGGCCCCGCCGTCGATACGGACGGTCTTCTCGGCGCCGCGCCCTTCGATCGGAGCGAAAGCGGCAAGGGCGGCCAGCGCCGTCTCGCGCGGCACGTCCAGAGCCTCCAGCATCAGCAGGACGCACAGGCTGTTGGGACCCCAGTGGACGCCGGTCTGACGGATCGGAAAGCTCAAGGCCTCGCCACGCAGATCGATCGAGACCGTGGCGCCCTCACCTTCGACCGAGAAACCGGTCAGACGCGCGGTCGCGCCCGGGGCCTCGCCGAAGCTCCAGACGGTGGCGCCGGCCTTCTCGGCCTCGGCCTTGAGGAACTCGAACCAGCGGTTGTCGGCGTTCAGCACGGCGATGCCGCCAGGCCGCAGGCCGGCGAAGATCTCGGCCTTGGCGCGGGCCACGCCCTGCTCGCCGTCGGGGAAGTTCTCCAGGTGGACCGGACCCACAGTGGTGATCGCCACCGCGTGCGGCTGGACGAAGCCCGACAGCGGCGTGATCTCGTCGGCGTGGTTCATGCCGATCTCGAACACGGCGCGCTCGGTGTCGCGCGGCATCCGGGCCAGGGTCAGCGGCACGCCGATGTGATTGTTGTAGCTCTTCACCGAGGCGTGGGCCTTGCCCGCCAGGCGCAGGCCGGCCTCGACGGCGCGGGTGACGCTGGTCTTGCCGACCGATCCGGTCACCGCCCCGCGCTTGCATTGCGGCGCGCGCTCACGAGCGGCGACGCCCAAGCGTTCCAGCGCCTTGAAGGTGTCCTCGACCATCACCGCCGGAGCGTCGACCGCCTTGGCGGCCAAGACGCCGGTCGCGCCATTGGCGACCGCTTGCGGGACGAAGTCATGACCGTCGCGCACGCCGACCAGCGGCACGAACAGGTCGCCAGCCTCAACGGTTCGGGTGTCGATCGAAACGCCGGTCACGGCGAAGTCGCCGACGACCTTGCCGCCGACGGCTTTGGCGATCTCGTCAGCGGTCCAAAGTGCTTCAGGCATCCACGCCCTCCAGCGCTTCCAGGGCTTCGGCCACGTCGTCGAACGGGTGGACGACGCCGGCGACGATCTGGCCCTGCTCGTGGCCCTTGCCGGCGATGACCAGCACGTCGCCATCGCCCATCAGGTCGACGGCGGCGCGGATTGCGGCGCGGCGGTCGCCGATCTCGCGGGCGCCCGGTGCGGCTTCCAGGATGGCGGCGCGGATCGAGGCCGGGTCTTCCGAGCGCGGATTGTCGTCGGTGACGATGGCGATGTCGGCCAGCGTGGCGCCGATCGCGCCCATCAGCGGACGCTTGCCGCGATCGCGATCGCCGCCGGCCCCGAACACGGCGATCAGCTTGCCGCGCGTGTGCGGACGGAGAGCTTCGAGCACGGTCTGCAGACCGTCCGGCGTGTGGGCGTAGTCGACATAGGCCTCGCCACCCTTGGGGCCGCGACCGACGCGCTGCAGGCGCCCGGCGGCGCCTTCCAGGCTCTCCAGCGCCTTCAGCACCTTGGCGACGTCCTCGCCCGCGGCGACGCACAGGCCGGCCGCGACCAGCACGTTCGAAGCCTGGAAGGCGCCGGCCAGCGGCAGCTTGATGTGGTGGACGACGTCGTCGGCCTCGATGACCAGGTCCTGACCGGCCGGGGTCGGGGTGCGCGAGATCAGGCGCAGGCCCTGGCCGTCCTCGCCCACCGAGAACACGCTCTGGCCCGAGGTGATGGCGGCGGCGGCGAAGTTCGGGAAGGCCTCGCTGTCGGCGTTCAGCACCGCCATGGCCCCGCCGGGGGTCAGCGTGTCGAACAGGCGCAGCTTGGCGGCGCGATAGGCCTCCATCGAGCCGTGATAGTCGAGGTGGTCCTGGGTAAAGTTGGTGAAGCCGGCGGCGCGCAGCTTGACGCCGTCGACGCGGCGCTGGTCGACGCCGTGCGAGCTGGCCTCCAGGGCCAGGTGGGTGACGCCCATCTCGGCCAGGCGCGCGACCATTTCGGCGACGTCGCCGGCGTCCGGCGTGGTCAGGCCCGGCGGGGTCAGTTGCTGATCCGGTTGGCCAGCTTCGCTCACCACCACGCCCAGGGTGCCCATGCTGGCGGCCTTGTGGCCCAGCTTGGCGAAGATCTGGCGGCAGAAGCCGGCGACCGAGGTCTTGCCGTTGGTGCCGGTGACGGCCACGCACATGGCCGGTTGCTTGGCCCAGAAGGCGGACGAGGCCAGGGCGTAGGCGCGGCGCGCGTCCTCGGAGCGGACCACCGGAACGCCCAGGCCCTCCAGCCCGCCCTCGGGCGCCAGGATCGCCGCGGCGCCCTTGGACACCGCGCCCGGCGCGAAGTCGCGGCCGTCGACCTTGGTTCCTGGCAGGGCGGCGAACAGCCAGCCGGCCGTGACCTTGCGGCTGTCGGCGGTGACGCCGGCGATCACCGGATCGTTGGCGAAGGGGCGGTTGAACAGTTCCGACAGATGTCTTGTCATAGCCCTGCCCCCGGTACGGCGCTCTTGGGTTGACTGGCGATAGTTACCAGCTCGGTCTTGCGTTTCACGCCCAGGAACGGCGCGATGCGCTCGATCACCTTGCCAGCGGGCGGCGCCCCGACCCAGCCGCCGGTCGAAAAGCCGAACGACTTGGCGGTGCCGTGCGGCTCGTCCATCAGGATCAGCACGAAGTAGCGGTCCGCTTCCAGCGGGCCATCGGTCGGGAACACCGCCGCGAACGACGAGACCTGGCGCTGGTGGTTGTAGCCGCGGATCGAGGGGTCGTACTTCTCGCCGGTGCCGGTCTTGCCGCCGACGGACAGGCCCGGCACGTCGGCCTTGCCGCCGCTGCCGCCCTCGCCCGGGATGACGTTGGCCCGCATGATCTTCAGCATTTCGGCCGAGGTGCTTTCCGAGATCACGCGGCGGCCTTCGGGGCGCACGCCGTCAGGCAGCTTGCGGATGGTCAGGGGCCGGAAGACCCCGCCGTTCACCAGGGTGTTCATCGCCTGGGCCAGGGCCAGGGGGCTGACGTTCATGCCGTGGCCGAACGAGGTGGAGGCCACCGCATCCATGTCCCATTTGCGCGGGGTCAGGGGACGCGCCGATTCCGGCAGTTCGACCTTGGCCGGCTTGGTCAGGCCCAGATTGGAGAAGTACTGGCTCAGCCGTTCGCCGCCGATCCGCTCCGCCAGCATGGCGGTGCCGATGTTCGACGAGTGCTTGAACACCTCGACCAGGGTCAGGATGGCCTTTGCGGCGTGATAGTCGTGGATCGTGCGATAGCCCAGCTTGAAGGGCTCGCGCGCGTCGAACGTCGAGGACGGGGTTGCCACCCCGGTGTCCAGACCGATCGCCACCGTGAAGGCCTTGAAGGTCGAGCCCATCTCGTAGACCGAGGCGGCGGCGCGGTTCAGCTTCTGCTCGTCGGTGGCGTCGCCGGCCTTGTTGGCGTCGTAGTCGGGCCAGCTGGCCAGACCCAGGATCTCGCCGGTGTGGACATTGGTGACTAGGCCCACCGCGCCCTTCGGCGTGAACTCGGCGACGCTCTTGCGCAGTTCGTCCTCCAGGGCCGCCTGCACGCGCACGTCGATCGACAGCTGAGTCGGGCCGCCCTCGCCGCTCGCGGCCTTGCGGATCGGATCGTCCAGGGCGCGCTCGGCGCCGGCCAGCCCCCTGCCGCCGCTGTCGACGAAGCCGACGAGGTGCGCGGCCGTCGGGCCCATGGGGTACATCCGACGCTCCTGCTCCTCGAACGAGATGCCGGGCAGGCCCAGATTGAAGATGGCGTCCTTTTCGTCGGGCGTCAGGCCGCCCAGGACGAAGGCGCGGTGATCGCCGAACACGGCCTTGTCCAGGCGCTTGGCCGGAACCTGCGGCAGGGCCTTGCCCAGGGCGCGGCGCACTTCCCGGGCGTCCCAGACCTCGCGCGGGTCGACATAGAGCGCGTAGTGGGCCAGGTCGACGGCAAGCAGCTTGCCATTGCGGTCGACCACATCGCCGCGCGCGCCTTCCGCACCCTGGGCGTAGCCGTTGCCACGCCCGGCGTCCGAGAACAGCGCCGCCCAGCCAGCGCCCAGGCCGACACCGACGAAGCACAGGCTGAAGAAGCCCATGACCAGGAAGATGCGGATACGCGTGTCGTCTTCGGGCTTGGCTGCAGCGCGCGACCGCTCGAAGGCGTGCTCCAGCCGCCAGACCCGCTCGATCAGCCACCGCCACAGCGGCGACTGGAAGCCGCCGGGACCAAGATTCGAGAGGCTCATCGCTGAGCCCCTTCGGCTTGCGGCGGCGGCGGGAGGTCGTCGGGCACGGCTTCCGGCGCATCGGCGGCCAGGGCCTCGGGCGCGACCGGCGCCGCCGAGATCGGCGCGCGCGGCAGCTCGCGACGGCGCGCGACGTCGATCAAGGCGTCCTCGGAGATTTCGTGGTCCGGCGCGATCGGCTTCAGCTGCATCATCTGCGCCAGCTGCTCGATGCGACGCGGCTGCTCCAGGTGGGCGACCTCGGCTTCCAGCAGGCGCTTGCGGACGCCCTCGTCGCCGATCTCCTGTTCGATGCGGCTGATCTCCTGGCGCTCGCGACCCGCGAAGGTCTTGGCCAGATAGACGCTGGTCACCAGGGTCAGCAGCACGCCCATCCCCGCGACCTCGACGATGCGGAAGCCCCGGATGCGACGATCGAACAGGCCGACGCTGGTCATGCGCCGGCCTCCCACACGGGCGCCGTCGTGCGCACGGCGGCGCGCAGCTTGGACGAGCGCGCGCGCGGATTGACGGCGAGCTCGGCCTCGCCCGGCGCGATGGCCTTGTTGGCGATCAGCTGGAAGCTGGCCGGCGCGCCAGTCGGCGCCTGCGGCAGGTGGCGCGAGCCGCCCGGCGTGCGCCCGGCCCGCTCGGCCAGGTAATTCTTGACGATACGGTCTTCCAGCGAGTGGAACGTCACCACCGCCAGCCGACCGCCCGGCTTCAGGATCCGCTCGGCGGCGACAAGGCCGGCTTCAAGCTCGGCCAGCTCTTCGTTCACCGCGATGCGCAGGCCTTGGAACGAGCGCGTGGCCGGGTGCACCTTGGCGCCCTTGCGGCCACCCAGGGCGCGCTCGATCACGTGCGCCAGATCCAGGGTTCGCTCGAACGGACGCTCCTCACGGCGCTTGACGATGAAGCTGGCGATGCGGCGCGAGGCGTGCTCCTCGCCATAGACATAGAGGATGCGGGCCAGCTCGGTGTGGTCCAGCTCATTGACGAGGTCGGCGGCGGTCGGCCCCGTGTCGCTCATCCGCATGTCCAGCGGACCGTCGCGCATGAACGAAAAGCCGCGCTCGGCCTCGTCCAGCTGCATGGACGACACGCCGATATCCAGCACCACGCCGTCGACCGACTGCGGCTCGAAATGCTCGGCCATCTGCGAGAAGCGGTCCTGGATCAGGCGGAAGCGGTCCGCCGGCAGGCCTTCGGTGAACTTCTGGACGGTCGGGTCGCGGTCGAAACCGACGACGGTCGCGCCGGTGGCCAGGATCGCGCGGGTATAGCCGCCCGCCCCGAAGGTGCCGTCGATTACGGTCTCGCCGGGCTGGGCGCCCAGGGCCTCGACCACCTCGTTCAACAGGACGGAGATGTGCGGAGCTTCGCTCACGACGCGGCCCCGAACTTGGCCACGCGCTGCTGGGCGCGCAGGGCCGCCAGGCCTTCGCGCGCCAAGTCACGCTGCGCCGCGCGATGAGCCTGGAAGGCCTCGCGAGACCAGATCTGAAAACGCTCACCCATACCGACGACAGCGACCCAATCCGTGAGGCCGCACATGTCGCACAGGTGATCGGGGAGCGTAATGCGACCAGCTGTATCAAAGGAAAGCTTGGCCATGCCGCCCAGGACGCTGGTTTCCAGCGCCGTCCGGGTCGGATCGCCGAACGGCATCTCCTCGATCACCGCCAAGTAACGATCGAACAAGGCTTTTCCGCCAGCTTCCAGGCAATCGGCCTCGATCGAGGGGAAGCAGAAGATGCCGTCGAACATGCCGGAGACGGCCGCGCGGAATTCCTGCGGCACAACGATGCGCCGCTTGCTGTCGAGCTGTTTCTCGAACGTCGAGAGAAACACTGAAGCCAACCCCGCCCAAGCCCAAGCCGGTCGGCGAGCTGCAACACCTCGCCCCGACGCAAATTGGGTTAACATGGGATGAACTGGGAAACAATGACACCGACTGCCATTTCATCGACAATTCAAAGGTGTCGCACCCCTTCTTCACTGGGCGCGGAAGTTAATCCACAGAACATACACAGAACTAGATAGAGCAACGCCTTGGCCCGCCCCAGTTCGTCCCATCGGATGTGAATTTCGAGTTCTGTCGCCTTCCCCAAGCTGGCGGAAGACTCCGGAGCGCTTCGGAGGAACGCTCTCTGTCGCCTCCCCGCCAAAACGGGGAGGTTGCGGACCAGATGATCTGTAAGCCGGGTTCTGTTCCGCCGCTCGAAAGCGACGGCGACGATCATTCCTCTAGGCCGGCCATTGCTGGACGGCTCTCGCGACCTACCCGGACCCTCTCAGCCAGTGACGGCCTATCCGACGCGAGGTCGGCGCGGGGTCCCTATTCGGTCTTGCTCCAGGCGGGGCTTGCCATGCCGTCCCTGTCGCCAGGTCCGCGGTGGGCTCTTACCCCACCCTTTCACCCTTCCCGCCCCGTAGGGAGGAGGTTTGCTTTCTGTGGCGCTATCCCTGGGATCGCTCCCGGTGGGCGTTACCCACCGCCTTGTCACCGTGGAGCCCGGACTTTCCTCGGCGTCCGAAGACGACGCGACCGCCCGATCATCTGGTCCGGGACGGTGTTTGACGGTGCGGAGCCCAAACGTCAACGCTTGAGCGTCAGACGTCTCGCATCAGCTCAGCGATCGGATGCTCGCCCAGCCCCTTGGCCGCGCCTAGCCGATCAGTGTCGCCCTTGTTCTGCGAGAGCTTGAACGTCCCGTCCAGCCGCTCGACGAACAGGCGTCCGCCTTGGATGCCGCGCAGCAGGGACTCGAACTTGCCGGGCTTCATCTTGTCGCGGGTCCAAGGTTTCTTGGGCAGCAGCCGCGCCTCTTCCTGGGCCGAAAGGTCGTCGAGCAGCGCGATCAGCTCGGCCTCATTCAGCGGCGCAACCGAGCCCTCGGCCTCGACGGACTGGTAGTTCCAGGTCGGAACCTGGTCGGCGCTCTCATACCAGTCGGGGCTGATATAGGCGTCCAGCCCCGTGGCCAGCACCACCGCCCGGAAACCCTGGGTCAAGTGCGGCGTCAGGACGTTGCCGCGCGACAGGTGGAAGTCGAGGGCGATCTCACCGTCCAGGTCCCGGATCACCACTGGCGACTGGGCCACGAACGGCCGACCGCCGACCGCGGCGGCGATCGTCACGAACGGATGCGCGGCGATGAAGTCGAGCAGGACCGCGCGATCCTCGACGCGAAAGCGGCCGTCCGGGTGCATCAGTCGGCCGCCGCGCGCAGCAGCCCCACCAGACGCGCCCGGGTCTCGCCGTCGGCGATACCGTCGAAGCGACTCTGCAGCCAGTGACGCTGGAAGGCCGAGATCACCGTCATGGTCCAATCGTCGTACTTGCCGGTCGGAGCGCAGTCGAAGCCCAGGCGGGTCAGGCCCGCCTGCAGCGCGAACACGCCGGTCCCCTCCTCGCCCGGCCCCAGCGGCGCGCCGGGCGATGGGGGTGGTTCGATCCAGAGACCGTGGCCGCTCTCGGCCAGGCGCTTCCACGGGAAGAGTTCGCCGGGATCGATCTTGCGGGCCGGGGCGATGTCGGAGTGGCCGAGGATCCGGCTGTCGGAAATCATCCAGCGCGAGCGCACGTCGGCCAGCAGGTTGATCACCGAAGCGATCTGGGCCTCGGGGAACGGGCGATAGCCGAACTCGTGGCCGGGATTGACGATCTCGATGCCGATCGAGGCCGAGTTGATGTCCTTGACGCCCTTCCAAAAGGCGGCCCCGGCGTGCCAGGCGCGGCGCTCCTCCGGCACCAAACGGTAGATGCGGCCGTCTTCCTCGACGCAATAGTGGGCCGAGACCTTGGCCTCGGGGTCGCGCAAGCGCTCGACCGCCGCCTCGCCGGTCTCCATGCCCGTATAGTGCAGGACGATCGTATCGGGCGCCGCCTTGCGGGCGTCGAAGTTCGGCGACGGGGCCTCGATAAGGCTCAGACTCATTGGGCGCGGTTCCGGATCGACATCAGCAACGGCATGACCTGATTCCGCCGAAGCGCGATGATCAAGACGCCGGTCAGGGCCAGGCCCGCTCCCACGCCCATCCGCAGGTCGAAGTGATCGTGGGTGACCAGCACGCCCAGCAGGATGGTGAAGAGCGGCGTCAGCAGGGTGAGCGGAGCGATGAGATTGGCCTCGTAGCGCTGGATCAGCCCGTAATAGGCCGTATGGGCCACGACCGAAACAACCAGGGCCGAGAACACCACCGCCGCCACGAACGGCCAGCCGGCCGCGATCCCCGCCGCGACCTGCCCGGGCTCGATCGCCGCGCTCATCGCCGCCAGCGGCCAGATCGACGAGAAGCCAACCCAGGCCTGGAACTGCAGGGGTCGCACGCCCTCGACCTGCTTCATCATCACCGCGCCCAGCGAACCGGCGAAGGCCGCCGCGACGATCAGCCAGAGACCGGGCGACAGCACGAAGCCGTGCGGGCTCCACATCACCGTCACCGCGCCGGCCAGGGTCAGGGCGATGCCGAGACCGCGCCGCCAGCGGATGGTCTCGCCCAGCATCAGCATCGACAGCAGGGTTGTGAACGGCACGCCCAGCTGGATCACCACCGAGGCGGCCGAGGGCGAGGCGGTCTTGAAGCCCATGAACAGCAGGGCGAAGTTCCCCGCCCCCATCAGCAGCGCCACCACCACGATCCGCCAGGTCGGCTTCGGCGCGGGCAGCAGCCAGGGCAAGGTCGCCAGCGCCACCAGGGAGAAGCGCACGGCCGCATAGAACAGCGGCGGCACGCCCCAGTGGGCGACCACGATCTTGGAGATGATGTTGTTGCTGGCCCAGACCAGGCAGATCAGGACCAGCAGGCCGAAGTCGCGAAGAGACATGAACTATCCGATAGGCCGCGGTTGACGTTCGGTCAAAACGGTCGTTTGTTGGTGAACACTGTTCACATACGACCACGCCGGGTCAACCGGCGGGCGGAGCAAATGGGCGGAAGCGGATGACCATCGAACATGTCGACGTCCTGATCGTGGGCGCGGGGCTTTCAGGGATCGGCGCGGCCTATCACCTGAAGAAGCACTGCCCCGGCAAGACCTATGCGATCCTGGAAGGACGCGAGGCGATCGGCGGCACCTGGGACCTGTTCCGCTATCCCGGCATCCGCTCCGACAGCGACATGTACACCCTGGGCTACAGCTTCAAGCCGTGGAAGGCCGCCAAGGCCATCGCCGACGGGCCGTCAATTCTGGGCTACGTGCGCGAAACCGCCCGCGAGCACGACGTCGACCGCCATATCCACTTCAAGCACATGGTCAAGCGGGCCAGCTGGTCGACGCAGACCGCGACCTGGACCGTAGAGGCCGAGCACGACGGTCAGATCGTCCAGTTCACGTGCGGCTTCCTCTACATGTGCTCTGGCTACTACCGCTATTCGTCCGGCTATACGCCCGACTTCCCGGGCGTGGATCGCTTCCAGGGAAAGATCGTCCACCCGCAGCTCTGGCCGGAAGGCCTGGACTACGCCGGCAAGAAGGTCGTGGTGATCGGCAGCGGCGCCACCGCCGTGACCCTGGTGCCCGAGATGGCCAAGACGGCCAGCCACGTCGTTATGCTGCAGCGCTCGCCGACCTATGTGGTCTCGCGTCCGGCCGAGGACGGCGTCGCCAACTGGCTGCGCTCCAAGCTGCCGGCCATGACCGCCTACGGCCTCACCCGCTGGAAGAACGTCCTCTTCCAGATGCTGTTCTTCAACATGGCCCGCAAGAAGCCGGAAAAGGTCAAGGAACGGCTGCTGGGCATGGTCCGCGACCACCTGGGGCCCGACTACGACATCGGCACGCACTTCACGCCGCGCTATAATCCATGGGACCAGCGCCTGTGCCTGGTGCCGGACGCCGACCTGTTCGACTCGATCAAGTCGGGCGCCAGCTCTGTCGTCACCGACCACATCGAGACCTTCACTGAAACCGGGATCCAGCTGAGGTCCGGCAAGACCCTCGACGCCGACGTCATCGTCACGGCCACGGGCCTGCAGATGCAGCTACTGAGCGGCATGGAGGTCGTGGTCGACGGCAAGGTCGCCGATCTGTCCCAGTCGATGAGCTACAAGGGCATGATGTTCAGCGACGTGCCGAACCTGGCCTCGGCGTTCGGCTACACAAACGCCAGCTGGACGCTGAAGGCCGACCTGACCAGCGAATATGTCTGCCGCCTGCTGAACCACATGACCCGCACGCGCACCGACTTCTGCGTGCCCCGCGTCGACGGCGAGATGGAGGTTGCGCCGTGGCTCGACTTCTCGTCAGGCTACGTCACCCGCTCCATCGGCCAGTTCCCCAAGCAGGGGCTGCGCAAGCCGTGGAAGGTCCACCAGAACTACGCCCTGGACTTGGCCGCGCTGCGCCTGGGCAAGGTCGAGGACGGGGTCATGCAGTTCGGCCGTAAGGCCGAGGCGAAAGCCAAGCCTGTGAAGGCGATGGAACCGGCCTGATCCGCTAGCCCACCTTCATCCGCAAGACGGGGTCGTTGTTGGCGGCCTGATCGTTGACGATCGTGTTGTGGCCATGGATGAACCGCCAGGCCCCTTCGCGCTCCACCGCCATCAGCGTCAGGCGGTCGTGGGCGCGCGGCATCGAATGGCCATCGGGCGTGACATAGGCGTCCTGGATCAGGGTGACCACCGCCAGGGCCACGCCCGGCGCCACCAGGCGCGACTCGGTCGAAACCAGGGTCTGCTTGCAGTCCTTGAAGATGGTCTTGAGGAAGGCGACGTGCGCGAACACGACCTGGTCGCGCCCCCGCCAGTGCATGCCCACGACATTGACCCACGAACCATCGGGCCAGAAGATGTCCGCGAACCGCTCGGGCGCGTTGGCGTTCCAGGCGTCGAAATAGGCCTTGATCAGGCCCTCGATCTCCGGCGTCCCCGCAGCCGCGCTCGTCGTCATCCCCAAGATCTCCGCCGCCATCGTCAAGCCTCCCATCGCCAGGATCGTCCGCCTGTCCATCATGCCCGCCTCCCGCGCCGCCGATTGACGCTAGGCGACGGGTGAACCGGTCGATTGTAGATTTCCGACCTCCGGCGAATGACGCTCCCGCGCCGGGGCCAGTGCGCGCATGAGCTGCTGTGGCGTCTCGCCGGACAGGGCCCGGAACTCGTGGATCATGTGAGCCTGGTCGACATAGCCGGCGGCCTGGGCGATGGCGGCCCACCCGCTCTCGGCCTCCTCGCCCTTGAGCCGCAAGGCCGAGCGGAACCGCAGGATGCGCGCATAGCGCTTGGGCGAGACACCGACGGCGGTGGTGAACCGCCGCTCGAACTGCCGCTCGCCCAAGTCCGCGGCGGCTGCCAGATCCGCGACCCGAACCCCGCCATGAAAGGCCTCCATCCGCCGGGCCGCCCAGGCGATCGGGTCCGGCGCGCACGTGTCGAGACGTCGGTTGAGCCAGGCCTCGGCGATCAGGGCGCGGCGCGAGAGACTTCCCGCTTCCTGCAGACGCTCTCCAATCTCGGCGATCTCTCGCCCCAGCACGGCGTCGGCGGCGTGGGCCTGATCGGTGAGCAGGGTCGCGGGATGGCCGAACAGGGCGTGGAAACCCGTCGGGGTGAATTGGATCGTGAACAGATCAAGGTCGCCGGCCAGCAGCACGTCGACCCGCCGGAAGGTCTGCGGTCCGACCAGCACCGCCGCCGGAGTCGTATCGACCGCGCCCGTGGCTGCGTCACGGACGCGATAGCGGTCGGCCAGATAGAATTCGAGAAACTGTTCGGGCCGCGCCGGCAGGGGCCGCAGGACGACCTGGGCGTCCAGGCGTTGAGTCCTGGCTTCGAATGCCCGGACATAGGCCGAAAGACGGGGCGATGGACGAAGGCTGCGGACCTCGAACATCGCCCCGCTCCGCTCTAGGCGCTCTTGCGCCTGACGAAGCGCAGCGCCGTGTGGCTTTTGGAGAAGGCGCAGACCTTGGTGTCGGACAGGCCAAAGCCGCGCGCGGCAGTCAGCACGTCGGTATCCTTGAGCGGCGCGCCCTTGCCCTTCTGGGAGACGATCCAGATCGCGCCCTTCTCGCCCAGGGTCCACATCAGGTCCTCCAGCCGATCGAGATCGGCCAGGTCGTCGGCCGCCAGGAACAGGATGTCGACGCCATCGGCCTCGTCGGCGTCGACGGGCTCGACGCGGGTGGACAGCTCGGCCAGGAAGTCCTCGTCCTCGACGCCGTCGACCACCACGGTCATGCCCGGTTTGACGCCCAGCTTGTCCAGGCGCGAGGGCGGGTTCTGGATGGCGTGCAGCCACTTGTCGGCCTGGCCGGGCGCCAGCGTGAAGCGCGTGCCGTCGCTGAGCACCAGGTCATCGCCTTCCGTTCGCAGGTTCTTCAGGGCGTGGCCCTGATAGATCCCGCGATAGGCCCCGCGGAAGATCAGCTTCGGCGGCTCCCACAGCAGCTTGCCCTCGCTGTCGCCGTCCGACAGCTGACCCCAGACGCCGCTCGCTTCCTTACCCATGACCTCAAGCGCCCTTGAACACGGGCGCGCGCTTTTCGAGGATCGCGTCGACGCCTTCCATGTGGTCCTCGGTGTGGTGGGCGATGGCTTGGGCGGCCGCGCTCATCTCCATCAGGGTGTCGTAGCTGGCCGTCTGGCCGTGCTTGAGCAGGCTCTTGGCCATGCGCAGGGCGTGCGGCGGCTGCTGGGCGATGCGATTGGCCAGCGTCAGGGCCTCGTCCATCAGTTGGTCGGCCGGCACGGCCTTGCTGATCAGGCCCCAGTCGGCGGCCTTGGCCGCGTCGATGACGTCGCCGGTGAACAGCAGTTCCGCCGCGCGGCTCATGCCGATGGTGCGCGGCATCAGCCAGGCGCCGCCGTCGCCGGGGATCAAGCCAAGCTTGAGGAAGGTCACGCCGAACTTGGCGGTGTCGGCGGCGATGCGGATGTCGGTCATGCAGGCCACGTCGCAGCCCAGGCCGATCGCCGCGCCGTTCACCGCCGCGATAGACGGAACCTCCAGGCCATAGATGGCCCGCACGACGCGGTGGATGTTCTTGCGATAGCCGTCGCGCACGGCCACGCCGTTGCCGCCGAACGCGCCCTCGCGCGCCTTCATCGCCTTGACGTCGCCGCCGGCCGAGAAGGCCTTGCCCGCGCCCGTCAGGATCACGCAGCGGATGTCCTGGTCGTCATTGATCGCCTCGCACGCGGCGGCCACCTGGTCGCCGTCGCCCGGCGCGCCCAGGGCGTTCATCGCCTCAGGGCGGTTCAGGGTGAGGATGGCGACGTGGCCGCGCTTCTCGGTAAGGATCAGGGACAAGGGTGGCGCTCCTGCGAATTCTGATTTTTTCCTTCCATAGCCTGCTTTCCCACGCAGCGCAGCCGAACAGGCCAATACAACCTTTGCGTTCAGGGAGATCACGAAAACGCGACTGGCGTGGCGACGCGTGGCGACATTGACTGGAGACAGGGACGATCACGAAGGCTGCGGCGAATGACCGAGCGTGGGAAGGCCCGACACGTGTTGATTATCGAGGATGAAATCCTCGTCGCGTTCGAGGTCGAAGCCCTCCTGGCGGAGCAGGGCTTCACGAGTTTCGATATTGCCGACAGCCTGTCGGACGCCTTGGCCTTGGCCATGGCCAATCCGCCAGATCTGATAACGGCCGACTATCGTATCGTCGGCGGCACCGGCGAGGAGGCCGTCGAGGCGATCCAACGCCAGCTGGGCCGGATCCCCGTCGTCTATGTCACCGGCAACGCCGACCAGTTGCAGGGTCGCCTCACCCCCATCGTCGACAAGCCGATCTCGGCCCGCCGCCTGCGCGAGGCCTGCGCCCGCGCCGCCCTATCCTGAGATTGTCCGCCGTCCGCCAAGGCCCTAGGCTCTGGTGACGGGAGGACGCGATGTACGAGATCACTACCGTTGAGGCGCTTGAGACGCTGTATCAGCCACAGCCCGCGCCCGCCTCGACCGTCAAGGTCACCGACCACATCACCCCGCACTACGCGGCCTTGATCCAGGCCTCGCCATTCGTGGCCCTGGCCACCGTCGGGCCCGAAGGCCTGGACTGCAGCCCGCGCGGCGACCTGCCCGGCTTCGTCCGCATCGCCGATCCCAGGACGCTGATGCTGCCCGACCGGCGCGGCAACAACCGCATCGATTCCTTGCGCAACGTCGTGCGCGATCCGCGCGTGGCGCTGCTGTTCCTGATCCCGGGCTCGGGCACGACCTTCCGCGTCAATGGCCGGGCGGTGCTGAGCGTCGATCCCGATCTGCTGGAAAGCTTCGCCGTCGACGGCAAGGCGCCGCGCACGGTCATGGTGGTCACGGTCGTGGAAGCCTATTTCCAGTGCGCCCGCGCCATCGTCCGCTCGGGCCTCTGGAAGCCGGAAAGCCAGGTCGACCCGAGGTCCCTGCCCACGCCCGGCGCCATGCTGGCGGCGGTCACGGCCGGCGAGGTCGGGGGCGAGACCTACGACCGTGAATGGCCGGATCGCGCCGCGAAGACGATGTGGTGACGCTCAGTTTTCCTCGATCTGCCGTTCGTCCTCGCGGCTTATCGAGACCTCCTCGAAATCCAGCTCCTCCTGCAGGACCAGAAAGGCGTCGGCGCCGACGGCCTGGCTGTCGCGCAGTTCTTCCAGCCGCTCACGCTGGCGGCGGAGGGCCTTCAGGCCCAGGGTTCGCCGCGCTTCCAGTTCGCCGGCCCTCGTCGGGATCGTGGTCGGGACGGCAGCGAAGCGGTAGCGCCAGTGGTCGGCGGCCGCGCCCGTCTTGCCCTCCAGCGCCTTGAGGGCGGCGCCGGCCATGTCGGCGCGTGTGCGGGCCAGTTCCTCGTCGAGGCCGTTCTCGCCGTCCAGGCCCAGCAGATGGACCAGTGGTGACAGGGTCAGGCCCTGCAGCACCAGCGTGGCCAGAACGACGGCGAAGGCGGTCAGCACGATCAGGTCGCGCTGCGGGAAGTCGGCCGGCAGGGCGAAGGCGGTCGCCAAGGTGACGAGGCCGCGCATGCCGCACCAGCCGACCAGCACGCCGTGGCGCAGGCTAGGCGTCGGATAGGCGTCGCCCCGCAAGCGCGGGAAGATCTGGGACAGCCGGATATAGGTCAGCACCCAGACCATCCGCACCACGACCAGGCAGCCAACCACCGCCGCGGCGAAGACCGCCGCCTCCATCAGCCGGTCGCGCGGCATGTCCGCCACGATCGTCCGCGCCTGCAAACCCATCAGCAGGAAGGCCAGGACGTTCAGCAGGAACACCGACGAGGTCCAGACGGCGAAACTGTGGATGCGCATCCGGGGCGGCGTGCGCAGACCGGCCGTGCGGGCGATCGTCATGGCGAACGCCACCAGGCACAGCACCGCCGACAGGCCGAGGCGCTCGGCGATGATCCAGGCCCCGAAGCACGCGACGAACTCGGCCATGTTGCCGCCCAGCGTGCCAGTCACGAACGGGTTCACGAAGCGCAGCACCCGGGCCAGGACGATCCCCAGGATCACCCCGCCGGGGGCGGCCAGGGTCAGCTTAACGGCCAGGGCGGCGTCGATGCCGCCGCGAGCCTGAAAAGCCAGGGCCGCCGAAAACAGCAGCAGTGCCGAGGCGTCGTTCAGCAGGCTCTCGCCCTTCAGCACGGCGACCGAACCGCGCGGCAAACGCACGCTGGTGAGGATGGCGGTGGCTGCGGCGGCGTCGGGCGGGGCGACGATCGCGCCCAGGGCCAAGGCGGCGGCGATGGGAAGGCCGACCATGGCCACGCCCAGCCAAGCCACGGCGGCGGCGCTCAGGATCACCGCCACGATGGCCAGGGCGAACAACGGCCGCCACATCTTGCGCACATCGGCGACCGGGAAGTCGAAGGCCGCGTCGACCAGCACCGGGGCGAGGAACAGGGCCAGGGCCGTGTGCGGCTCCATGGATATCTTCGGCAGACCCGGGACGAGGGCGAAGCACACGCCGGCAGCGGCCAGCAGGGCCGGATACGGCGCCTTCAACCGGCGCGAGACCTGCAGCAGCAGGACGGCGGCGGCCAGCAGGACGAGCAGGCTCTCGAAAAAGCTCAAGCGCGGTGTCTCCGGGGCGGCGCACGACCTTACGCGCCCGGTCCCAAAACGAAAGCGGCCCAAACAAAAGCGGCCCTGGGCTCCCCACCCAAGGCCGCTTGAAACACATCAGTCGCCCCAAGTTTCCTTGGCGAGCAGCGCTTAGTCGTCGCGGTGGACGCGTTCGCGGCGCTCGTGGCGTTCCTGGGCCTCGACGCTCATGGTCGCCGTGGGGCGAGCATCCAGTCGAGCCAGGCCGATGGGCTCGCCCGTCTCCTCGCAATAGCCGTAGGAGCCATCCTCGACGCGGCGCAGGGCCTGGTCGATCTTGGAGATCAGCTTCCGTTGACGATCGCGGGTACGGAGCTCGAGAGCCCGGTCGGTTTCCGAGGACGCGCGATCAGCCAGATCGGCGTGATTCTCGGTTTCTTTCTGGAGATGGGCGACCGTTTCGCGAGATTCGCGAAGGATCTCCTCTTTCCAGGCCAGCAGCTTGTCCTTGAAATACTCAAGCTGCCGTTCATTCATGAAAGGCTCGTCGTCGGAAGGACGATAGCCAGACTTCTCTACAAGAACAGTGGCCGTTTGCATCAACGCCTCACGCCCCAATGAACTCAGCCCTTAAGGGCTGCGTGCTTATAGCAAAAGGTGAGCCGGGTTCAATGAACCTCGCGTGAGCGGCGCGTTCAGGTCGCGCGCCTCCCGCAAAAGGGCCGTGAACACGGCGACGACAGATACAAAACGCGCGAGAAAGACAAGCGTGGCAGGGAAAAGCCGAGTTTTCGATCCCCGCCCTGGCCATGTCAGCTAGGCGCCTGAAGCTTGGCCAGCTCGACGGCGGCGCGCGTCTCGATCTCGTTGAGGATCCCCTCGAGGTTGGGATCGTCGGTATTTTCCCGCTGCTCGCGGATGGCCCGGGTCAGGCGGTCCAGGGTGTCGGACGAGATGTCCCCGTCGATCAGCCCGATTCGGACATCGCCCAGCAAGTCCAGGATCTGCTCGCCGCGACGCACGGCGCGACGTTTGCGCTCCAGCGGATTGCCGACTTCGCCCATCGCCTGCAGAGCCAGCAGGGCGTCGACCGAGCCTACGCCGGACAGACCGCCGACCGACGCGGTGCTCGCCGCGCCGCTGGCGGCGTTCACGGACGGCAGCGAAAAGCCCGTCGACCCGCCGGACGGCCTGGCCCGCGACGCGCCAGTCGACCCCACGCCCCCCGTGCTGGAAACCTTCATCCGACAGCTCCAAAAGCCTGTGCGCGCGAGTCACTTATCCCGCAGCGTCTTCAATATCCATCGGCGCGCTTGAAGTATGGTTAATGCCGGGCAGATTCTGCCGCGAGGCGCCTGGCGGACGGCCGCCAAATCCAGAATCCCTTGAGCCACAAGGCCTTGAGCACCATCAGAAAACTGGCCCGCTTCTGGCATGGAGCGGCGCGGGGACGGTTCCCCACGACGAGATTGCCATGCCGCGTTCATTCTTTCGCATCCTGCTGACCGCCGTGGTCGCCGCTTCGGCGCTGGTCTCCGCGCCGGCGTTCGCCAAGTCGCGGATCAAGGACATCGTCGCCTTCGAAGGCGTTCGCGAGAACCAGCTGATCGGCTACGGCATCGTCGTCGGCCTGAACGGCACCGGCGACAGCCTGCGTAACGCGCCGATGACCAAGCAGAGCCTCGAGGCGATGCTGGAGCGCCAGGGCGTCAACGTTCGCGACGGCAATCTCAACACCAAGAACACCGCCGCCGTCATGGTCACGGCCGCCCTGCCCCCCTTCTCGGCCGCCGGCTCGAAGGTCGACGTCACCGTCTCGACCCTGGGCGACGCCAAGAGCCTGCTGGGCGGCACCCTGCTGGTCACCAGCCTGCAAGGCGCGGACGGCCAGACCTATGCCGTGGCGCAGGGCACCGTGCAGACCGGCTCGGTCTCGGCCGGCGGCGCCTCGGGCAGTTCGGTCACCAAGGGCGTTCCGACCGCCGGCCGCATCGCCAGCGGCGGCATCATCGAGCGTGAGACCGGCTTCCAGATGGTCAATATGGACATCATGCGCCTGACGCTGCGCAATCCGGACTTCACCACCGCTCGCCGCGTCGCGGACGCCATCAACGCCAAGTTCCCCGGCTGCGCCCAGGCCCAGAACCCCACGGTGATCGCCACCCGCGCCCCGGCCGGCATGGACATGATCAGCTTCATGACCAACATCGAAAACCTGATGGTCGAGCCCGACGGCCCTGCCAAGGTGGTGATCGACGAAGTCGCCGGCGTCATCGTGATGGGCGACGACGTCCGCATCAGCAAGGTGGCCATCGCCCAGGGCAACCTGACCATCTCCGTCCAGGAAAACCCCGCCGTCAGCCAACCGGCGCCCTTCAGCCAGGGCCAGACCAAGGTCGTGCCGCAGTCGACCGTCAGCGTCGATGAGGAGAAGGGCAAGCAACTGCTGACCCTGGGCGGCTCGCCGTCGCTCAAGAGCCTGGTCGGCGGCCTCAACGCCCTGGGCGTCACGCCCCGCGACATGATCTCGATCCTGCAGGCCGTGAAGGCCGCAGGCGCCCTGCAAGCCGACATCGAGGTGATGTGATGAGCGCCCTCTCGACCATCTCGACCTATGTCCCGTCGTTCGGCGCGACCGCCGCCACGATCAAGACGGCCGCCCAGGCGGTGAAGTCCGCCGCGACCACCGTTCAGGGCGCCGTCGAGGACACCGCCAGCGCGGCCAAGGAAGCCAAGCAGCGCGCCAGGATCGCCGACACGGCCAAGACCTTCGAGTCCTCGTTCATGTCCGTGATGATGCAGCAGATGTTCGAGGGCGTGAAAACCTCCGAACCGTTTGGCGGCGGCAACGGCGAGGCGATGTTCAAGTCGGTCCTGACCGACGCGATGTCCAAGGAAGTGACCAAGGCCGGCGGCATCGGCCTGGCGTCCACGATCCAGCGCGAAATGCTGAAGATGCAAGGTCTGAAGGAGTAACCCCATGGCCATCGCCGCCGTCGACGCCGACGATCGCGTCCATCAGCTGACCCTGCTGACCGAACGCCTGACCGACTTAATCGCACGGGAGGCCTCGGCATTCGAAAGCCACCGCCCGCACGAGGCGGCGCAGTACGTCGAAGAGACGGCCAAGCTGGCCAATGTCTACCGGCACGAATCGATGCGGGTGCGCCACAACCCCGCCCTGCTCGAAAGCGCCCGCCCAGAGCTGCGCCAGCGCCTGATCCGCGCCACCGAAGCCTTCGACGCCGTCCTGGCCCGCCAGGCGCGCGCCGTGAACGCCGCCAAGACCGTCACCGAGGGCCTGGTTCACGCCGTGGCCCAGGAAATCGCCAGCCAGCGCGCCGCCGCCCCCGCCACCTACGGCGCCGGCGGCATGGTCACCGATCGCCCGCAGCACGGCGCGGCGATCACGTTGAACCGCAAGGCCTAAGAGAACTCGAACACCGCCGCGGCCCGGGCGGCGCCATCCGGGTCGCCATAGTCGGCGACCGGATACTCGGCCACGACGCGCAAGCGCTCGGTCGGCAGGAAGGCCCGGAACGGGTCGCCGATCAGCACCACGATCCCCGCCGCCAGGCAGCGCCGCAGGAAGCCCTCGACCCGCTCGGCCAGGTCAGGGTCGTAGAACAGGTCTCCCACCAGCATCAGGTCGACCTCCGGCGGATCGCCACCGGTGAGGTCGGACTGCATGACCTCGACCACCACGCCGTTGGCGACGGCGTTCAGGCGCGTGGCGGTCGCGGCGTAGGGATCGATGTCGACCGCCCTCACCGCGCCCGCGCCCGCCAGGGCGGCGGCGATAGCCACCAGGCCCGAGCCCGCGCCGAGGTCCAGCACGCGCTTGCCGACGACGATCTCCGGATGGTCTAGGACGTGCCGGGCCAGGGCCAGGCCGCCGCCCCACGGCCGCGCCCAGTAGGGCGAGCCGAAGTCCGGATCGGCCTCGGCCAGGCGCATAAGGCCGCTGCGGGGTCCGGCGCGATGCAGGCGGATTTCCGGGACGCCGGGGACGGCTTCCAGCGGCAGACGGTCCAGGATGAAGACTTCGAGATCGGTAGTCATGGCTTGCCGCCCAAGCTTATCGTTCTCTCGACGCCGATCGCATCCAGGAAATCGGCGTCGTGGCTGACCACCAGCAGCGCCCCGTCATAGCCCGACAGCGCCGCCTCGACGGCTTCGATCGAGGCCAGGTCGAGGTGGTTGGTCGGCTCGTCCAGGATCAGCAGTTGTGGCGGCGCGGCCGCGCTCAAAACGCAGGCCAGGGCCGCCCGCAGGCGCTCGCCGCCGCTCAAGGTCCCCGCGACCTGGTGGGCGGCGGTGTTGCGGAACAGGAACCGCGCCAGCGCCGCGTGGGCGTCGTTCTGGCTGGCGGCCGAGTTCAGGCGGCGGAAGTTCTCCAGGATAGTCTCGTCGTCGGCCAGCAGCGCCGCCCGCTGATCGAGCAGGGCGAAGGGGACGGACAGCTTCACCTCACCCACTGTCGGCGCCAAGGCGCCGGTGGCCAGGCGGATCAGAGTCGTCTTGCCGGTCCCGTTCGGTCCGGAGATCGCCACCCGCTCGGGCCCGGCGATGCGGAACGACAGGCCCTCGATCACCGGCGGGCCGTCCGGCCAGGCGAAGGTCACGTCCTCGAAGGCCAGCACGCCACGTCCTTCCGGCAGGCCCGACGACGGCAGGTCGGAGCCCAGAGTCCGGGCGCGCTCGACGCGGGCCACGGCCGAGACCTTGGCCTGGGCCGCCTCGGCCGCCAGCTTGTCGGCGAGCTTACCCTCGCGCGCGCCGCTCACCTCGGCCCGCTCGGCCATCATGCCCAGGACGATTTTCGGTGTCCCGCCCCGGTCGGCGAACCTGCGGCCGGCGGCGTCGCGGCGCTCCTTGCGCTCGCGGGCGACCTGGGCCTCGCGGGCGACGCGGCGGACCTCCTTCTCGGCGTGGTCGAGGTCGCGCTGGGCGGCGTCGACCTCGCCGGCCTTGCGCTCGACATAGAGGTCCCAACCACCGCCGTAGGATCGCGCGCCCAGCGACGACAGCTCGACGATACGGTCCATGCCGCGCAAGAGGCTCCGGTCGTGGCTGACCACCACCGCCCCGCCGCGCCAGCGGGCCAGCACCTTGCCGACGATCCCCCTGGCCTCGGCGTCGAGATTGTTGGTCGGCTCGTCCAGCAGCAGGACGTCGGGCCGGGCGATCAACAGCCGCGCGAGGCCGGCGCGCGTCGCCTGACCGCCCGACAGCGCCGCCGCCGGCCGCTCTGGATCGAAGCCAGTCAGGCCGACATCAGCCAGCGCCTGATCCAGCCGCGCCGGCAGGTCCCAGTCGGCTTCGGACAGGTCGAGCGCGTCGCCTTCCCCGCGCTCGATGCGCGCCAGGCGGTCCCAGGCCGCGCCGACACCCAAGAGGTCGGCCAGCCGGGCGCCTTCCAAAACGTCCGGCGTCTGATCCAGAGTCGCGACGGTTCCCGCCCGCGTGACCGTTCCAGCCAACGGCGAACGGGATCCGCCGATCAACGCAAGCAAGGTGCTCTTGCCCACGCCGTTGCGTCCCACGAGGCCGATACGCTCGGCCCCGATCGCGAGATTCAGATTTTCGAAGAGGCGCCGGCCGTCAGGCGTGGCGGCGGAGACGGCATCCAGAGTGACGAAGGACATGCGAACCCACGGTCAGGGAAACGGGAAGGACGAAGCGGTCTTCCGTCTTGCTGATCATGGGAGCCTCCATCGATTGGGAGCCGAGTTACTACGCGTGCGCGCCCAGGGCGGCAAGCGTGAGCGGGGTGTCTAGGTTGGCGCCATCTCGCGCAGAACCCAGATGAGCGAGCCGATCCCGCCGCAGAAGACCATCATGTCGATGATGATCGAGCGGGGCTTGGGCGCCTTCAGCGCGTCGAACGCCTCCTGCTTGGCGTCCTGTTTGGCGTTCCCGGCCTCTTTCTTGGCCATGGCTCGTTCCTTCGTAAGGTCGAGCTTCAGCCCGAACCTGGGCTTTAGATCATGCGTGAACTGAAGAACCCGCTTCCAAACAGGGTTGAGGAGAGGTTGCGGCTTCAGCGCCTCTCCCGCCGCTCACTGCTGACATCCTCTGTCAGCAGGAGCGCCGCCTCGCGTGCGCGACATTTGTTCGCATGTTGTTCTTGTGTTAATTCGCGCGTCGAGCCCTACATATAGCCGCTGCGCTGCGACCAATGTCGCGGCCCAACGTTCCGGGAAACATGGCTGAGCAACTGAACTTCATCCGCGTTCGCGGCGCGCGTGAGCACAATCTGAAGAACGTCAGCGTCGACATCCCGCGCGGCGAGCTGGTCGTGCTGACCGGCTTGTCGGGCTCGGGCAAGTCGTCCCTGGCCTTCGACACGATCTATGCCGAGGGTCAGCGCCGCTACGTGGAGAGCCTGTCGGCCTATGCGCGTCAGTTCTTGGAGCTGATGAGCAAGCCCGACGTCGACTTGATCGAGGGCCTGTCGCCGGCGATCTCGATCGAGCAGAAGACCACGTCGCGCAATCCGCGCTCGACCGTCGGTACGGTGACCGAGATCCACGACTACATGCGCCTGCTGTGGGCGCGGGTCGGGGTGCCCTACTCGCCGGCCACGGGCCTGCCCATCGAGAGCCAGACCATCAGCCAGATGGTCGACAAGATCACCGCCCTGCCCGAAGGCACGCGTCTCTATCTGCTGGCCCCGGTCGTTCGCGACCGCAAGGGCGAGTACAAGAAAGAGATCGCCGAGTGGCAGAAGGCCGGCTTCCAGCGGCTGAAGATCGACGGCGAATATTATCCGATCGAGGACGCCCCGGCGCTCGACAAGAAGTTCAAGCACGACATCGACGTGGTTGTGGACCGCGTGGTGACCAAGCCCGACATGGAGCAGCGTCTGGCCGACTCCATCGAGCAGGCCCTGCGCCTGGCCGACGGTCTGGCGGTCGCCGAGTTCGCCACCATCGAGGAAGGCGAGAAGGAGCCGCGCCGGATCCTGTTCTCGGAACGCTTCGCCTGTCCGGTCAGCGGCTTCACGATCGCCGAGATCGAGCCGCGCCTGTTCTCGTTCAACAATCCGGCCGGCGCCTGCCCGGTCTGCGACGGCCTGGGCGCGAAACTGGCCTTCGACGCCGACCTGGTGATCCCCGACAAGGACAAGAGCCTGCACAAGGGCGCGGTCGCCCCGTGGGCCAAGGGTCCCTCGCCGCTCTACACCCAGACCCTGCAGGCCCTGGCGCGGCACTACGGCTTCTCGATGGACGAGGCCTGGTACAAGCTGTCGCCCGACGCGCGCGAGGTGGTGCTGAACGGGTCCAAGGGGACCAAGATCAAGTTCATCTACGACGACAACGCCCGCAAGTACGAGGTCGAGAAGCCCTTCGAAGGCGTGCTGCCCAACCTCGAGCGCCGCTGGCGCGAGACGGACTCGAGCTGGGTCCGCGAGGAACTGGGCCGCTACCAGTCCGACACCCCGTGCGAGACCTGTCACGGCAAGCGCCTGAAGCCCGAAGCCCTGGCCGTCAAGATCGACGCCATGGACATCGCCGACGTCTCGATGCTGGCCATCCGTCCGGCGCGTGACTGGTTCGCGAGCCTGGAAGCCAAGCTTTCCGACAAGAAAATGGAGATCGCCCGGCGGATCCTGAAGGAGATCAACGACCGCCTGCGGTTCCTGGTCGATGTCGGCCTCGACTACCTGAACCTGTCGCGCGGCTCGGGCACCCTGTCGGGCGGCGAGAGCCAGCGCATCCGCCTGGCCAGCCAGATCGGCTCGGGCCTGACGGGGGTTCTCTACGTGCTGGACGAGCCGTCGATCGGCCTGCATCAGCGCGACAACACGCGCCTGCTGACCTCGCTGCAGGGCCTCCGGGACCTGGGCAATTCGGTGCTGGTGGTCGAGCACGACGAGGAGGCCATCCTCACCGCCGACTACGTGATCGACATGGGTCCGGCCGCCGGCGTCCACGGCGGCCAGATCATCGCCGAGGGCAAGCCGGCCGACATCATGGCCAATCCCGCCAGCATCACCGGCCAGTACCTGACCGGCGTGCGCGAGATCGAGGTCCCCGAACAGCGCCGACCGATCAACAAGAAGAAGGTGCTGAAGGTCATTGGCGCGACCGGCAACAACCTCAAGAACGTCACGGGCGAGATCCCGGTCGGGACCTTCACCTGCATCACCGGCGTGTCGGGCGGCGGCAAGTCGACCTTCACGATCGAGACCCTGTACAAGGCCGCCGCGCGCCGCCTGAACAACGCCAGCGACGCCCCCGCCCCGCACGAGCGGATCGAGGGCCTGGAGCAGTTCGACAAGGTCATCGACATCGATCAGAGCCCGATCGGCCGCACCCCGCGCTCGAACCCGGCCACCTATACCGGCGCCTTCGGCCCGATCCGCGACTGGTTCGCCCAACTGCCGGAGAGCAAGGCGCGCGGCTACGGCCCGGGTCGCTTCAGCTTCAACGTCAAGGGCGGCCGCTGCGAGGCCTGCCAGGGCGACGGCGTCATCAAGATCGAGATGCACTTCCTGCCCGACGTCTACGTCACCTGCGATATCTGCAAGGGTAAGCGCTACAACCGCGAAACCCTGGACGTGCTGTTCAAGGGCAAGACGATCGCCGACGTCCTGGACATGACCGTCGAGGAGGCTGCCGACTTCTTCAAGGCCGTGCCGCCGATCCGCGACAAGATGGAGACGCTCAAGCGCGTCGGCCTCAGCTACATCAAGGTCGGCCAGCAGGCCACGACCCTGTCGGGCGGCGAGGCGCAACGCGTGAAGCTGTCCAAGGAGCTGTCGCGCCGGGCCACCGGCCGGACGCTGTACATCCTCGACGAGCCGACCACCGGCCTGCACTTCGAGGACACCAAGAAGCTGCTCGAGGTGCTGCACGAGCTGGTCGACCAGGGCAACACGGTGGTCGTCATCGAGCATAATCTGGACGTGGTGAAGACCGCCGACTGGCTGCTGGACTTCGGCCCCGAGGGCGGCGATGGCGGCGGCGAGATCGTCGCCGTGGGCTCGCCTCAGGACGTGGCCAAGGTGGAAGCCAGCTGGACCGGCCGCTACCTGAAGGAGCTGCTGGATCGCCACGAGGACCGCCGCAAGGCGCGGGTGGCGGAGCTGAAGAAGGCCAAGCGGGCGTAAAGCATTTTCCGACGAAGTGGATACCGGTTCGTCGTCAGAAAATGCGTCAAAACAAGAACCTAGAGCATTTCATCGATCCAATTGGATCGGAAAATGCTCTAGACGGCGCAGCGGCCCGAAAAGTGGGACCGGTTTTCGGATAGAGCCGATGCCCAAGAAAGACGAAGGCCCCGGAGAGCGATCTCCGGGGCCTTTATCTTACCAGCCGCCGTTGGCGTCTGCGCCGTTCCGGCGATCCTTGAGTTCGCGATAGACGCTCGGCGCGGGACCGAACACGATCAGGGTCGTCAGGACGGTGATCAGACCTGCGAACAGCGTCTGGACGATCCCTGCTGGGGTGAAGTAGGCCTTCAGCGAGGTCGTGTCGGCGCGCAGCATCTTGCCGGTGGCGGCCAGGTCACCCGAGGCGATCAGGCCGACAGCCGAGACGATGGTCCAGATCAGCAGCACCACGATCACGCTCATCACCGCCGCCAGCAGATAGGCGCCCAGCAGCTGCCAGAAGAGACCCTTGGTCTCCGGCAGCGACTGGAACAGGGTGATCTTGCCGGTGTCGAAGGTGACCGATGAGGCAAACGACAGGCGCACCGCGAGATAGACCATGGCGCAGAAAGCACCGACGAAGGTCAGCAGGCCCAGGAACGCGCCCGTGGGGCCGCCCATCGCGCCGAGGAAGCCGGCGAGCAGCGAGCCGAAGAACATCACGCCCATAATAACCAGGCTCAGCAGCAGCCACACCGCGCCCTGCCGCAGTTCCTGTGCGCCCAGGCGAACATAGGCCGTCCCGCTGTCGTTGTGACGCAGCACCAGACGGTTCAAGGCCGCGAAGACCACCCCGTTCAGGATCAGGCTGTAAGGCAGCGACCAAAGCGTCAGCGGCGCCAAGCTCGCCAAGTGGCGGGCGAAGGTTTCCGGGTCCGGCGTGCTGGTGTCGGCCAGGTAATCCGCGAAGGCCTGCATCTGCACGCCGAAGAAGCGGATCGCCAGCACGTTGGAGATCAGAGACAGCACCGTCATGCCCAGCGTCCAGATGGCGACGGTCTTCAGGTTCTCCCGCACGAGCCGAAAACCGGAGAAGGCCGCGTCGGAGGCGGAGAACTTGGACATGTCGTGCTCTTCGAAGAATGGACGCCCTAAGGCTAAACAGGTTCGCGCCGCTTCGACAGGGCCGAGACCGGCTTTAATTCGCGCGCCCTTGCGGCGCGACGCCGGACGCGTCAAACATTCGTTTGAATAGGGGGAGAACATCATGAAGCTCTATGGCGAAGCCATGCCCGCGCCCAATCCGCGCCGCGTGCGGATCTTCCTGGCCGAGAAGGGCGTCGAGGTTCCGGAAATCCAGATCGGCATGCGCCAGGGCGGCCACCGATCGCCGGAACATCTGGCGCGCAACAGCCTGGGCCAGGTGCCGGTGCTGGAGCTCGACGACGGGACCACGATCAGCGAGACCGTCGCCATCTGCCGCTATTTCGAGGTGCTGCATCCAGAGCCGCCGCTGTTCGGGGCCTCGGCCCTGGAACAGGCGATGGTCGAGATGTGGACGCGGCGGATCGAGTTTCGCGTCATGGTGCCCGTCGGCCTGTTCTGGCGCCACGCCCATCCGCTGACGGCGCGGCTGCTGAAGCAGAACGTCGAGTTCGGCGAGTCGAACCGCGAGGTCGTTGAAAAGGCCCAGCTGTGGGTGGACCGCGAGCTGGCCGACGGTCGTCCATACCTGGCCGGGGACACCTATACGATCGCCGACATCGCGGGGCAGACGACGCTGGACTTCGCGGACTTCACCGGGCTGCACACCCCGGCCGAGGCCAAGCACGTGATCGCCTGGCGCGAGCGGATGGCGGCGAGGCCCAGCGCGGGCGCTTAGTCGTGCAGGCCCGCGTCGATCTCGTCCTGGTTCAGCTGGGCGAAGGCGCGGGCCGGCGCAGCGACCAGGATCACGGTCTGCAGGGTCAGGAAGACCGGCGCCAGCAGCAGGTTGGCCAGCAGCACCAGGATCAGGCGCGGATGGCTGGCCACCACGTCGCCGCCGCTCAAGGGATCCACGCCGCCGCCGACGACATTGCCAATGATGCTGGAGATCGTCGCCCCGATGATCGAGACCAAGGCCGACAGGAGGATGGCCAGAACGTACATGCCCAGCAGGCGGAGGAACTGACCGTGGGTCTGGACCCAGGCTTCGCGGATGTCGATGTGGTGATGCGAGAAGGCGTGCGGCCCCAGCAGCGACAGGCGCACGGCCACCCATAGCGACAGGCCGATCACCGCCAGGGCGCCCAGGGTAGCGAACCAGCCCGCCGCCGCGCCCGACAGCAGCGAAGCCCCCAGCACCACCGCGCCCGACGGGATCACCGTCACACCCAGCGCCGCGGCCCAGGTGATCAGCGAGACGACGAGCAACTGCAGCTCTTCCTTGCCCAGGCGCAGATAGGCGAAGCGATCGTTCCTGGGGTCGACCACCGAGCGGATGATCGCCGCCTGCAGCACCGAGGCCAGGAACAGGGCCACGGCGATCAGGATCACCATCACGCCGCCCAGGTGGGTGACCAGGTCCAGGATCTCGCGCGGGTCGGCGGAGCCGGCGCGCCCGGCCAGGGCCGCGCGGCCTTCCTCGCCCAGCACGATCTTGGCGAACAGCCCCAGGATCGGCAGCATGACCAGGGAGAAGGTCGCCCAGGCCAGCACCGCCAGCGGCTTGCGCCGCATGGTCTGGAGGCCTTCAAGCGCGGCGTCGACGGGGCGAACAGACATCTAGGCGTCCTGCGTGACCGCGCTCGCGCGGTAGAAATGGGCCAGCGAACCGACCCAGGCCGGCATGGCGTAGAAATAGGAAGCCGCTGCAGAGATCACAGCCACGATCAGGCCCTGGCCAGGCGCGAGCTTGAGCAGCGCGGCGAGTACGAACAGCGGGATGGCGATCGCCAGGCCGACGACGAACAGCAGCGGCACGCGACCCTTGGTCAGCGGAAACGCGCTCAACACCCGCACGCCCGACTGCTGAACCGTGGCCGGCGCAGAGAGCGACAAGCGCAGGCTCAGCCAGATCAGAATCGCAAGGCTACCCAGCGGGGCCAAGATGAGGATGAAGCCGGCCGGGCCGGCGGTGGCGAAGGCGCCTTGCCAGCCCGCGATCGTGCCGGGATCGAAGTTCGGCGCCGCGGTGCGGGCCACGCCCATGGCGACGCTGCCGACGATGATCATCAGGATCGCGCCGATCAGGCACAGCAGGGCCAGGATCATCAGCTGAGCGGCCAGCAACCGCCACTCGTCGCGACCCCAGCGCAGGCCTTTCAGGCCCGCCTCGCGGCCGAACGCGCGCCGGAACAGCGCGCCCTGGGCGATGACGATGGGCAACAGGGCGCCGATGATCTTCAGGCCCGGCGGCAGGAAATCGGCTGCGATACTGACCACCGCAGCGACGGCCAGGGCCGCCCAGCAGTCGCGCACGGCGCTGGTCACATCGGAAAGCCCCGCGCGCAAGGTCGCGCCGATCGCCGCCGATCCGTCCGTCATCCGATCAAGTCCCTCTCGCGCGGCGAGTCGCCGTGATCCGCGCAATCTATGGCCTCGTCACGGTTCTGGCGATGGCGCCGCGCGGCCTTGAGCGGATTTCTGGGAGCCGTAGCGTCGCCGCTACGCCAGCGCCTCGGCCTCCCCGCGCAGGCCCTTGTACGCCACGGCCCATGGCGCGCAGAACACCGTGGTGACGATCGTCGAGAAGACGATCATCAGCGTGCCCACGACGGTGATGGCCGGTCCCAGTTTGCGGACGATCTCCATCGGCGGTTCGCGCACCAGGTCTTGGAGAGCGCCCGGCTGGAACAGCCAGCTCATCGAGCCGCCCAGCGCGAACACTCCGCCGAGCGCCAAGGCGCCGAACAACACCTCGATGCCGATCAGGAAGATCACCAGCAGCAGGCCCACACCCACCAGCTTGCCGACATGGCCCCGCGTGAAGTTCCACGACTCGAACAGTCGGAACTGTCGATGGGCGAAGGTCATGGGCGCGGCCATCGAAAGCTTGATCGCCACCCACAGGATCAGAACCAGCGCCGCCAAGCCGACGACGATGGCGGTCCCGACCGTGGTCGGCGTCGCCTGTCCGCCGGCGCCGACCGAAACGATCGCCACCACAATGACCCCCAGCAGCACGATGACGAAACACGCGATGTAGGCCAGCACGTATTCGACCAGGAACAGCAGAGTCAGCCAGCCCTCTTGCGGACCAAGGCGCAGATAGGCCCAGCGCGACTCCTTAGGCTCCAGCACCACTCGGAATACCGCCGAGCAGAACACCGCCCGCAACGCTGTCGACCACAGCCAGATCAGTAGCTGGAACAGCATCATGCTGGACTGGATCCGCATGACCTGAGCGAAGAACTGGGGATCGCTGGGCTCGCCGCCCCGTTCGCCCATCGCCATCATGCTGGCCAGGTCAGGCGCCATCACCCAGGTTAGCAGGTAGACCGGCGCGGCCAGCGCCACGGCCATGGCCAGCCCCCAGGCCAGCACCGCCAAGGGCTTGCGCCCGATCACGCCGAAGCCGGCCGTCGCGGCCTCGCCCACGGAAAAGCTCGCCATGTTCCCACCCATGCTCGCCAGGCGCGAAGGGCCCCGCCCAGTCACGCGACCCTAGAGCGTGGCAGCCAAAAGTGTGAGCGGTTTCGGCGCCTGCCACGCCCTAAATGCTTGAGATAGAGCCTGCTTATCCGCTTCTGATGTTTCCATCAGAAACGGACAGGCTCTAACAGCAGGTTTCGCCGAGCGACAGCCGGGGGTATAGGCCCGCCCCATGACCACGAATTCTCCTCATCAGCCCGTCCACGTCATCGGCGGCGGCCTCGCCGGCTCCGAAGCCGCCTGGCAGATCGCCCAGAGCGGCGTTCCCGTTGTCCTGCATGAGATGCGCAAGGATGACGCCACAGGCAAAGTCATCACCGACGCCCACAACACCGACGGCCTGGCCGAGATGGTCTGCTCCAACTCGTTCCGCTCGGACGACTGGCAGTTCAACGCCGTGGGCCTGCTGCACGCCGAGATGCGCAAGCTGGACAGCCTGATCATGTCCTGCGCCGATCAGCACCAGGTGCCGGCCGGCGGCGCCCTGGCCGTCGACCGCGACAATTTCTCGGCCGAGGTCACCCGCCGCCTGGAGGCCCACCCGCTCGTCACCATCGTCCGTGAAGAGATCGCCGGCCTGCCGCCCGAAGAGTGGGACAATGTCATCATCGCCACCGGCCCGCTGACCTCGCAGGCGCTGGCCGAGGCTATCCTGGAGCTGTCGGGCGAAGGCCAGCTGAGCTTCTTCGACGCCATCGCGCCGATCATCCACTTCGAGTCCATCAACATGGACGTCGCCTGGCGCCAGTCCCGTTACGACAAGGAAGGCCCGGGCGGCGACGCGACCGCCTACATCAACCTGCCCATGAACAAGGAGCAGTACGAGGCCTTCATCGACGCCCTGCTGGCCGGTCCGAAGTCCGAGTTCAAGGAGTGGGAGAACGTCCCCTATTTCGACGGCTGCCTGCCGATCGAGGTGATGGCCGAACGGGGCCGCGAGACCTTGCGCCACGGCCCGATGAAACCCGTCGGCCTGACCAATCCTCGCGACCCGACGGTCAAGTCCTACGCCATCGTCCAGCTGCGCCAGGACAACGCCCTGGGCACGCTGTGGAACATGGTGGGCTTCCAGACCAAGCTGAAGCACGGCGTTCAGGCCGAGACCTTCCGGATGATCCCGGGCCTGGAGAACGCCCAGTTCGCCCGCCTGGGCGGCCTGCACCGCAACACCTTCATCAATTCGCCCAAGCTGCTGGACAAGTCGCTGCGCCTGAAGGTCCAGCCGCGCCTGCGCTTCGCCGGCCAGGTCACGGGCGTGGAGGGTTATGTCGAGAGCGCCGCCATGGGCCTGCTGACCGGCCGCTTCGCCGCCGCCGACCGCAAGGGCGCGCCGATCGACGCCCCGCCGCCGACGACGGCTTTGGGCGCTCTGGTCGAGCACATCACCGGCGGCCACCTGGAGGCCGGCAATGGCCCCGGCAGCTTCCAGCCGATGAACATCAACTACGGCCTGCTGCCGCCGCTCGAAGCTCCGAAGGTCGATGAGGACGGCAAGAAGATCCCGCTCAAGGAGCGCGGCCGGGCCAAGAAGCGGCTGATGAGCCTGCGGGCGCTGAAGGATCTGGACGCGTGGTCGGAGGCGTCGAAGCCGGTCGCCTGAGGCCGCGCGTAGCGCGATCCCGCGGGAAGATCCTGAAGCCCTTCAGAACCAGCTTCACCGCTTCCCAATGGATCGCCGCCAGGATCCCGGCGACCTGCCAGGGATGGCTGGCGAGCGCCTTCAGGATCGCGTCGTCGGTCAGGTCGCGTCGCTCGCCCGAGAAGGTCGCGGCCAGCACCAGGCCTTCCTCGTCCAGCACGTCGACGCCGACGTGGACGGTCTTGCCGGGCGGCGCGATCTCGAAACCGTAGCGCAGGTCCATCGGCAGGAAGGGCGAGACATAGAACGCCTTGCGGGCGTCCTGCTCGATCCAGCCACCCACCGTCCGGCGGGCCGGCAGCACATAGTCGTGGCGCTGGCCGAAGGTGTTGCGCACGGCGTGGACCGTGGCGACCGGCTTGCCCTCCGCATCGTGGCAAAAGAAAACGGTCAGCGGATTGAAGCCCTTGCCCAGGATGCGCGGCATGGCCAGCACGCTGATCCGCGCGCCCTCCGGCGCCAGGCCCCGCGCCGCCAGCTTGGCCAGCACGGTGTCCTTCAGCGACGTCTCGGACTCGTCGAGGTGGTCGCGATCGTGGAAGCCGATCAGGTTCCAGCGCCCGCGCGAGAACCGCTTCAGCGACCGGTCCAGCGCGTCGATCTCGTCGAGATCCAGCAGCAGCATGAACACCCGATATTGCAGCCGATGGCGCTTGGGCCGCATGCGCTCATGCAGGACATGGCCGCTGTAAAGCGCCGAGCGGACGGTCATGCAACCAGCTCCCGCTCCGCCTCGATCGCCGGCGACTTCAGGAAGATGCGGCCCGACGGATCCGGCGTCTGCCAGGGACGATCCACGCCGCCCAGCTGCTCGGCGACGGCGAGGCCCGCCTGCAGGCCGTCCTCATGGAAGCCCGAGCCGAAATAGGCGCCGCAGAACCACGTCCGACGGCGACCTTGCAGCGACCACAGCCGACGCTGGGCCAGCATGGCGGGACTGTCGAACAGCGGATGTTCGTAGACCTGATCGTGCAGCAGCCCGCCCGGCGTCTCTTCAGGATTCAGCGACAGGAAGATCGGCGCCTCGCCGATCGGCTGCAGGCGGTTCATCCAGTAGGTCACCCCGCCATCCTCGCCGCGCCGGCCGACGTGGTTCCAGCTTGCCCAGGCGGAACGGCGGCGCGGCATCTGGGCGACGTCGGTGTGAAGCACCGCGCGGTTGCGGCTGTAGCGGAAGGCGCCCAGCAGCTCGCGCTCCTCGGCCGTGGGGGACGCCAGCATCCGCAGCGCCTGGTCGGCGTGGGAGGCGATGACCACCTGGTCGTAGGTCCGGGTCTGGCCGGCCGCATCCTCGATCGAGACCCTGTCCGGCTGACGATGGATCGCCTTCACCGGCCGGCCCGGGAGGATGTCGCCCGAGATCCCGGCGGCCAGCTTCTCGACATAGCGGGCGCTGCCGCCGGCCACGGTGCGCCAGATCGGCCGCTTGTCGACCGGCAGCATCAGCCCGTGATTGTCGAAGAACCGCAGCAGGGCGGCGGCCGGAAACTCGCGGATATCGCTCATCGAGGTCGACCAGATCGCCGCCGCCTGGGGCAGCAGATGATCTTCCTGGAACGCTCGCCCGAAACCCTGCTGGCGCAGATATTCGTCGAGCCGGCACAGACCGCCGCTCTCCAGATCCGGCGGGATCCGGCGGCCCTCGCGATAGAACCGCATGACGTCCAGCAGCATCTTCAGGAAACGCGGGTTCAGGGCGTTGCGCTTCTGGGCCAGGATGTTGGTGCTGGAATATTCCAGCGCGCCGTTGTCCAGCGACACGCCGAAGGACATGTCGGTCGCCGCCGTCTCGACGCCCAGGTGCTGAAACAGCGCCGTCAGGTTCGGATAGTTCGGCTCGTTATAGACGATGAAGCCGGTGTCGATCGCCGTCCCGTCCACGCGCACCGTGTGGGCGTGACCGCCGAGCCGGTTGTCGGCTTCATACAGCGTCACGTCGTGGCCGCGCGACAGAAGCCAGGCGGCGGAAAGTCCCGAAATCCCGGCGCCGATCACGGCGACAGACAGGCGAGGTGCGACGGTGGCCAAGGCGGTCTCCCAACAGCGCCGGAGCGACGCCTCGGGAACAGCTACGGGTCATCGAGACAAACGGACGCATCCGATCCGCCCCTCTGCGCGTAACTATCCCCGGGAACAGGCAAGAGGACGGCCCATGAGCTTGATGAAGGCGGCGATCCACGCTTTCGAGGACGCGCCGGTGCCTGACCTGGTGTCGCGCACGGCGATCGACATGCTGGTGGGCGACGTACGCCGCCGTCTGGCCTACGCCCCGGCCGACGCCACCGCTCTCTTCGCCCGCGACATGGACCACCATCCGATCGCCACCCACACCGAAGACGCCAATGCCCAGCACTACGAACTGCCGGCCGCCTTCTTCGAAACCGTGCTGGGCCCGAACCTGAAGTATTCCAGCGGCCTCTATCCGCCGGGCGCGACCAAGCTGGAGCACGCCGAGGCCGAGGCCCTCCGCGAGACCGCCGCCCACGCCGACCTTCACGACGGCCAGGACGTGCTGGAGCTGGGCTGCGGCTGGGGCTCGCTGTCGCTGTGGATGGCCCAGCGCTATCCGAACTCGCGGATCGTCAGCGTCTCCAACTCGGCCTCCCAGCGCGCCTTCATCGAGGGCCGGGCGGCCGAACGCGGCCTCGCCAACCTGACCGTCGTCACCGCCGACATGAACGACTTCAGCACCGACCGCCGCTTCGACCGCGTGGTCTCGGTCGAGATGTTCGAGCACATGTCCAACTGGCGCGCCCTGCTGGGACGGGTGCGCGGCTGGCTCAAGCCCGACGGCCTGCTGTTCCTGCACGTCTTCACCCACCGCACGACGCCCTACCGGTTCGATACCAACGACTCCGCCGACTGGATCGCCCAATACTTCTTCGCTGGCGGCGTTATGCCCAGTCACGACCTGGCGCGGCAGTTCCCCGACCTGTTCACCGTCGAGGCCGACTGGCGCTGGAGTGGCGATCACTACGCCCGCACCGCCCGCCAGTGGCTGGCCAATATGGACGCCAACCGCGCCAAGCTCGATCCGGTGCTGGCCGAGGTCTACGGCAAGGACGCCGCCGTCTGGCGGCGCCGCTGGCGACTGTTCTTCCTGGCCACGGCAGGCCTGTTTGGCCATCGGGGCGGCGAGGAATGGGGCGTCAGCCACTACCGCATGCGTCCTGTCCAGGAGACCGTCCGATGATCCGCCTCGCCGCCGGCTACGCGTCCGCCGCCCTGACCATGCTGGTCCTCGACGGTTTCTGGCTGACCCTGGCCACGCCCCGCCTCTACAAGCCACGCATCGGCGAGCTGCTGGCCGACAAGCCGTCGCTGGCGCCGGCCGTCGTCTTCTACTTTCTGTACGTCACCGCCATTGTCGTGCTGGCCGTCCAGCCGGCCCTGCGTGAGGGCGGCTGGCGACGCCTGCTGATCCATGCGGTCGTCTTCGGCCTCGTCGCCTACGCGACCTACGACCTGACCAATCAGGCGACGCTGAAGACCTGGTCGACGACCATCACCGTCGTCGACATGGTCTGGGGAACCCTGGTCACCACCGCCGCCGCCTCGGCCGGTTACGCGGTGATGCGCTGGATGGGGAAATAGTCCCGTTGTCAGCCGGAATTGACCATACGAGCGCCCCGCCCCTTGGGGTCTCGCGGGGACGCTTGATGGACGCCGACACCAGCCGGGCCTTGCTGTCGCGCGCCATGGCGCGGGTGGCCAACCGCGATTCCGACGCGCTGAAATACGTCTATCGCCATACCTCCGCGAAACTGTTTGGCGTCTGCCTCCGTATCTTGAACGACCGCGAGGAGGCGGAAGACGTGCTTCAGGATGTGTACCTCACCGTCTGGAACAAGGCCGACCGGTTCGATCCGGAGCGCGCCAGCCCGATCACCTGGCTGGTCAGCCTGGCCCGCAACCGCTCGATCGACCGTATTCGCGCCAGAGGCGGCCGCGTAACCGCCGGCGTCGAGGAAGCCGAGGCCCTGCCCGACCGCGCGCCGCTGGCCTCGACCCTCGTCGAGGACGAAGACGACCGCCGCCGCCTCGAAGGCTGCCTGAACCAGCTGGATCCCAAGCACGCCAGCGCAGTGCGCACGGCCTTCTTCGAGGGCGTCACCTACGAGGCGCTGGCCAAGATGCTGGGCATGCCCTTGGGCACCATGAAGAGCTGGATCCGGCGCAGCCTGATCAGCCTGCGCGCGTGCCTCGAAGCATGACCGACGCCCTGCCTCCCGAAGGTGAAGACCGTCCTCTGGCCGGCGAGTACGCCCTGGGCGTTCTCGACGCCGACGAGCGCGCCGACGCCCAACGCCGCATCGCCGCCGAACCGGCCTTCGCCCGCGCCGTCGAATGGTGGGAAGGCCGCCTGGCGCATCTGGCCGAACACATTCCGCCCGTCGAGCCGCCGGCTACGGTGTGGCCGCGTATCGCCAACCTGGTTGGCGCCGCCGCGACGCAGAAGCCCTCGGCCTGGAACAATGTCCGCCTGTGGCGTGGCGCGTCCGCTGGCGCCCTGGCGCTTGCTGCGGCCAGCGTCGTCGCCCTGGTCGTGACGCCGCGCCCGGCCCAGCCGCCCGTCGTCGCTCCAGCCAAGCCGCCGCCCGCCGCCGAGGTGGCGCTGATCGCCGATCCGACCACCAAGCAGCCCGCCCTGGTCGCGACCCTCGACCACGCCGCCGGCAAGCTGATCCTGACGCCCGTCGCGATGAAGATGCCGGCCGGCCGCGAACCCGAGCTGTGGATCATCCCCGAAGGCCAGAAGGCCGTCTCCCTCGGCGTCCTCCCCAGCGACGCGCCCAAGGCCATCCCGTTGCCCGCCGGTCTGACCGGCGCGGGGACCTACACCGCCCTGTTGGCCATCACCGACGAACCGCCGGGCGGCGCGCCCACCGGTGTCGCCACCGGCCAGGTCCGCGCGGCGGGTAAGTTCGTGGCCCAGACGGAATAGCCACTCTCGCCGTCGCTAAGTAAGTCATTTATGACTTAGCAACAGGCGCCGCCCCTCGACGGATGGCGCGTGTCGAGGCGCCCGCGCGTGATGAGCACGCGGGGACGGTTGCGGAACGAGGCTTCGAGGGTCTCTCCTGCTATCGCTGGCGTCTCGACGGCGAGCAGAGCGGGGTCGAATCGGGCGTGGCGGAAGCAATCGACATTGGCGCGAGAGCCAAGGCGCGTTGCGACCTGCTGGGCGCGCCGCCCTACAGCGAGGTCGAGGGCCAGCTGACGCGACGGTTCCTGACCCCGGCGCACGAGGCCGCCCTGAGCGCCGTCAGCGGCTGGATGCTGGACGCCGGCATGAGCATGCGCCGCGACGCCGCCGCCAATCTGATCGGCCGCTACGAGGGCGAGCGCACCGGCGCGAAGGCCCTGATCATCGGCTCGCACATCGACAGCGTCCGCAACGGCGGCCGCTATGACGGACCGCTGGGGATCATGCTGGGCATCGACGTGGTCGAGGCGCTGGCCCGCGCCGGGCGCCGCCTGCCGTTCGCGATCGAGGTCACAGCCTTCGGCGACGAGGAAGGCTCGCGCTTTCCCGCCTCGATGAGCTGCAGCCGGGCGATCGCCGGGACGCTGGACGCCAGCGCTCTGGAGATGAAGGACGCCGACGGCGTGTCGGTGGCCGAGGCCTTGACCGCGTTCGGCGGCGATCCGGCGGGTATCGCTAGCGCGGCGCGCAAGCCAGAGCAGGTGCTGGCCTTCCTCGAAGTCCACATCGAGCAGGGCCCCGTGCTGGAAGCCGAGGGCCTAGCCTTGGGCGTCGTCACCGCCATCGCCGCGCAGAAGCGGCTTATGGTCCGCATCGAGGGGACCGCCGGCCACGCCGGCACCACGCCGATGAACCTGCGCAAGGATCCCGGTCCAGCCGCCGCCGAGGCGATCCTGGCCCTGGAGCGGATCTGCCGCGCCGGGACCGATGGCCTGGTCGGCACGGTCGGCCGCATGACCGCCCTGCCCGGCGCGTTCAACGTTATCCCCGGCGCGATCGAGTTCTCGATGGACATCCGCGCCGAGACCTCCGCGACGCGCGACGAGGCGGTGATCACCATCAGCGCCGAGATCCACGCCATCGCCGCCAGGCGCGGCCTTTCGGCGACCGTAACCCTGATGCAGGCCCTGGCCGAGAGCCCGTGCGATCCGTCGCTGATGGGACTGCTGGACGAAGCCCTCGCCGACCTCTCCCTGCCCGCCCGCCGGCTGCCCTCGGGCGCGGGTCACGACGCCATGGTGATGGCCGAGCTCTGTCCGGTCGCCATGCTGTTCATCCGCTGCGAGGGCGGGATCAGCCACAACCCGGCCGAAGCCGTCACCGAGGCCGACTGCGCCTTGGCGGCCCAGGCCATGCTCCTTTTCATCGACAAGCTAGAACGACGCGAACGCGCATGACCCAAGACGCCACCGGCACTTTCAAAGAACTCGACCACCCCGCCCGCCTGCTGATGGGGCCTGGCCCGATCAACGTGCACCCGCGCGTGTTGCGGGCCATGTCGGTGCAGCTGCTGGGCCAGTTCGACCCCGAATTCACCGGCTACATGAACGAGGTCATGGCGCTGTATCGCGGCGTCTTCCAGACCAAGAACCAGTGGACCTTCCTGATCGACGGCACCTCGCGCGCCGGCATCGAGGCGGCTTTGGTCTCGACGCTTTCGCCGGGCGACGACGTCGTGGTCGTCAACGCCGGGCGCTTTGGCCTCCTGCTGGCCGAGATCGCCGAGCGCTGCGACGCCAAGGTCACCTTCGTCGAGGCCCCGTGGGGAACCGTGGTCGATCCGCAGGCGGTCGAGGATGCGCTCAAGCGCGTGAAGCCTCGCCTGGTGGCCTGCGTGCACGGCGACACCTCGACCACCATGGCCCAGCCGCTCGCCGAGATCGGCGCGATCTGCCGCGCCCACGGGGCGTTGATGTATGTCGACGCCACCGCCACCCTGTCGGGCATGGATGTCCCCGTAGACGCCTGGGGCGCGGACATTGTCACGGCCGGCCTGCAGAAGTGCCTGGCGGGTCCCTCGGGCTCGGCCCCGATCACCATCAGCGACCAGGCCGCCGAACACATCTTCTCGCGCCGGCACGTCGAGAAAGGCTTGGCCGGGGCAAGCGCCGTGACCGGCAACGGCCGCCGCATCGCCTCCAACTATTTCGACCTGGCGATGATCATGGATTACTGGTCCGACAAGCGCCTGAACCACCACACAGAATGCGCGCCGATGCTGTTCGCGGCCCGCGAATGCGCCCGTCTGGTGCTGGAAGAAGGGCTGGAGGCGCGCGTCGCCCGCCACGCCCAGGCCGGCGCCGCCATGGCCTCCGGCCTCGCGGCCATGGGCCTCTCCCTCTATGGCGATCAGGCCCACAAGATGAGCAATGTGACCGGCATCTGGGTCCCGGCCGGCGTCGACTACGACCGGGTCAAGGCGCGGATGCGGACCGATTTCGAGATCGAGATCGGCTCGGCCTTCGGGCCGCTGACCGGCAAGATCTGGCGTATCGGGACCATGGGCGTGAACGCCCGCAAGCACGCGGTGCTGCAGACCCTGGCGGCGCTGGAAGCGGTCTTGCGCTGGGAGGGCTTCAAGGCCCCGGCTGGCGCGGGCGTCGATGCGGCGGCGAAGATCTTCGCATGAGCTATCCGAGAGACCTCATCGGCTATGGTGAACACCCGCCCCAGGCCCACTGGCCGGACGGCGCCCGCGTGGCTGTGCAGTTCGTGCTGAACTACGAAGAGGGCGCCGAGCGGTCGATCCTGCACGGCGATCCGGTCAGCGAGTTCTTCCTGTCGGAAATGGTCGGCGCCCAGCCCATCCAGGGCATGCGCAACATGTCGATGGAGAGCCTTTACGAATACGGCTCGCGCGCCGGCTTCTGGCGTATCCGGCGATTGTTCGAGGACTTCGGCCTGCCGCTGACCGTGTTCGGCGTCGCCCAGGCCATGGAGCGCCACCCCGACGCCGTCGAGGCGATGATGACGTCCGGCTGGGAGATCGCCAGCCACGGCTATCGCTGGATCGACTACCAGCACTTCACGCCCGAGCAGGAACTGGAACATATCCAGCGGGCCATCGAGATCCAGAAGCGCCTGACCGGGGAGCGCCCGCTGGGCTGGTACCAGGGCCGCACCAGCCCCAACACCGCGCGATTGGTCGCCGAGGAAGGCGGCTTCGTCTACGACGCCGATAGCTATGCCGACGACCTGCCCTATTGGGACGACCAGCACGGCCGCGCCCAGCTGATCGTGCCCTACACCCTGGAAGCCAACGACATGCGCTTCACGGCCGCGCAAGGCTTCAACACCGGCGAGCAGTTCTTCACCTACCTCCGCGACGCCTTCGACGCCCTCTATCTAGAAGGCGAGACCGCGCCGAAGATGATGAGCGTCGGCCTGCACTGCCGCGTGGTCGGCAAGCCGGGCCGCATCGGCGCCCTGCGGCGGTTCCTGGAGCACATCACCCGTCACGACCGCGTCTGGGTGGCCAAGCGCATCGACATCGCTCGCCACTGGATCGCGACCCACCCTTACGCCGGAGAAACGGCATGAGCGGCGCACCGCCCCTGACCCTGGCTCGGCTGAACAGCATGAACCAGACCGGCTTCACCACCGCCCTGGGCTTCGCCTTCGAGCTGTCCCCCTGGGTCGTCGAGCGCGCCTTCAATGAGCGGCCCTTCGCCAGCGTCGAGGCCCTGCACGGCGCGATGATGGCCGTCCTCGACGCAGCGACCACCGCCGACAAGCTCGCCTTGATCCGCGCCCACCCGGAACTGGCCGGCAAGGCCGCGATCGCCAAGCAGCTGACCGCCGAGAGCAACGCCGAACAGGCCAGCGCCGGTCTCGACAAGTTGACGCCGGACGAGTTCGCGCGCTTCCACGCGCTCAATGCCGCCTACGGCCAGCGCTTCGGCTTCCCCTTCATCATCGCCGTGCGGCTGAACGACAAGACCGCGATCCTGGCCGCCATACAGGCGCGCCTCGCCAATGACGAGGCCGAGGAGATCGCCGAGGCGATTCTGCAGATCGGCCTGATCTCCAAACTCCGACTGCTCGACGCGGTGACGCAATAAGATGGACTACGACCTTCCCGGCTGGCTGAACCTTTGCCTGCGCTGGCTTCACGTGATCGCCGGCGTCGCCTGGATCGGGGCCTCGTTCTACTTCGTCTGGCTGGACAACAATCTGCGCGCGCCCGTCCCTGAGAAGGACGGCGTCAAGGGCGAGCTGTGGGCCGTGCACGGCGGCGGCTTCTACCACTCGCAGAAGTACATGGTGGCTCCGGCGCACATGCCCGACCACCTGCACTGGTTCAAATGGGAGGCCTACACCACCTGGCTTTCGGGCTTCGCCCTGCTGATCGTGCTCTACTACTGGCAGGCGCCGGTCTATCTGATCGACACCGCCAAGCACGCCTTCAGCCAGCCGGCGGCGATCGGCGCGGGCCTGGCCTTCATCTTCGGCGGGCTGGCCGCCTATGAGGCCCTTTGCCGCTCGCCGCTGGGCCAGCGGGGCCTGTGGTTCGGGATCGTCTGGTTCGGCGCCCTGACGGCGGCCGCCTATGCCCTGTCCAAGCTGTTCAGCGACCGCGGCGCCTTCATCCACGTCGGCGCGATCATCGGCACGGCCATGGTCGCCAACGTCTTCCTGGTCATCATCCCCAACCAGCGCAAGATCGTCGCCGACATGCTGGCCGGTCGTCCGGTCGATCCGCGCTTGGGCGCGATGGGCAAGCAGCGATCGGTGCACAACACCTACATGACCCTGCCGGTCATCTTCATCATGATCAGCAACCACTATCCGATGGTCACCGGCCATCCGTTGAGTTGGCTGCTGCTGGCCATGATCAGCGCCGGCGGGATCTCGATCCGGCAGTTCTTCCTGCTCAAGCACCACGGCAAGATTCGCCACGACTTCCTCTTCTACGGCGCGATGCTGGTGTTCGCCGCCACGGTCGTTGCCAGCATGAAGCCGAAGGACAAGGTCGAGATCACCACCCCGGTCCCGTTCGCCACCGCCCAGGCGATCGTCCAGAAGCACTGCGTCATGTGCCACAGCGCCTCGCCGACGCACGCGGGCTTTTCGGCGCCCCCGTTGGGCGCGACCTTCGACACACCTGAGCATATCCAGACCTACGCGCCGAAAATCCGTGAACGGGCGGTGCTCTCGACCGGCATGCCCCTTGGCAACGAGACAAGCATGACTGTAGAGGAGCGCGCCCAGCTGGGCGCCTGGATCAATCAGGGAGCCAAGATCCCGTGACCGACGCCGTCCTGGACGCAACCACGAAGACCGACGCGGAGAACGCGCCTCGCAAGCGCAACGCCGAGCGCACGCGCAAGGCGATCCTCGCCGCGGCCTTGAAGGAGTTCGCCCAGGCTGGCTTCGCGGGCGCGCGCATCGAGCGGATCGTCAAGGCCGCCAAGTGCAACATCCGGATGCTGTACCACTACTTCGGGGACAAGAAGGGCCTGTACATGGCCGTCCTCGAAAGCGCCTATATGGACCTGCGCACCCGCGAGGCCGAGCTGAAGATCGACTTCGAAAAGCCGCTCGACGGCTTTCTGGAGCTGCAGCGCTTCACCTTCGACTATTTCGAGAAGAACCCGCGCTTCGAGGGGCTGCTGCGCAACGAGAACCTGCAGCACGGCAAGTTCGCCGCCCAGTCGCGCGTGGTCACCGAGACCGCCTTCCCTCTGCGCCGCACGATCGAGAAGCTGATCGAGAGCGGCCAGCGGCAAGGGATCTTCGGTCCGAACCTCGACCCCGTGCAGATCTACGTGACCATCGCGGCCATGAGCCGGTTCCACCTGGCCAATGGCTATTCGCTGTCGGCGACGCTGGACACCGACATGAGCGCCCCCGAGTGGCGCAAGGCGCGGCTGGACCACGCCCTGGGACTGCTCGAAGCCTATCTCACGCGTGGCGCGCGCTAAGGTTTCGGCGCGGCGGCGGCGGCCGGAGCCTTCGCCAGCGGCGGACCGCTGAACTCGGCCTCGATCGTTACAAGGACCTCGTCGCTGACGCCCATGGTCGTGCCCGGCGCGGGAACGCCATAGGCGATGCCGAAGTCCGAGCGCTTGAACGCGCCCTTGGCCGAGAAGCCGATGCGGGCGTGAGGATCCATCGGGTGGCCCGGATAGCCGCCGTTATAGGTCACATCCAGCACGACCGGCTTGGTGACGCCATGCAGGGTCAGGTCGCCGGTGACCTTGCCGGTGTCGGGACCGGTGGTCTCGACCTTGGTCGACTTGAAGGTGATGACCGGATAGGTCGCCGTGTTCAGCCACTGTGGCCCGACCAGCTCGGCCAGGAAGCCCTCCGGCGGCGCAGGTAGGGTCAGCGACCTCGGATTGATCGTCGCTTCCAGCGTGCTGGCGGCGGCGTTGTTCTGGTCAAAATTCAGCTTGGCGTCGAAGTCGGCGAAGGCGGCCGTGTAGTTCGAGAAGCCCAGGTGGCTGACCCGGAACACCAGCGTCGCGTGCGACTTGTCCAGGGTGTAGGCGCCAGCGGGGACGTCGGCCTTGGGCGGCTTGGGCGCGGTCGCCGCCGGGGCGGCGACGACGGGCGCGTCGGCCTTCTTGTCGGCCGCGGGCTGCGGCGAACAGGCGGCCACCGCGAGCAGCGCGACCACGGGCAGGATCGATTTCATACGCTTCCCTCCAAGCAGCCCGATCGTCGCGCCGGGCGTCTGACCGGAGCAAGAGGCCCCTACGCCGACGAAACGTCAACGTAGGGGACCCGACAGCGGTTGCGGAAGGTGCGGGCTAGGCGGCCATGAACATGTCGTCCGTCACCAGGGACGAAGAGACATTCTTGAGCAGGACGACTTGGTCGAACCCCGCGACCCCGTCGGTATTGGCGACGATATAGGTGTCCGCGCCAGCGCCGACGATCAGGTACTTTTGGCTATAGGTGCCGCTCAGGGCTCCGTTGTTGTAGGCCTCGATCGTCAACTGGGACGAAGCGCTCATCGTGCCGTCCGGATTCATGAACGCGTTGAAGTGCAGGACGTCGTTTCCCGTCACTACCGTCGGAGCATTGCTGAAAGCCAGTTTGTCACCGGAGCCGAAGTCCGTGATCGTGTCGAAGTTCTGGAGCTGCGGGTTGAACAGGCCATCGCCAGCCAGGAACTTGAACACGTCCGCGCCAGGACCGCCGGCCATGACATCGTTGCCCTTGCCGCCCGTGATGATGTCGTTCCCGCTATAGGCGTAGATCAGGTCGTCCTGCGCGCTGCCCGTCAGGATGTTGGCGCTGTCGTCGCCTCTTAGGGGGACCGTCGCGGCGGGGCTAAAGGTCTTCTCATCGATCTCGTCGAGCGCGGTGTTCGCCAACCGAACAGTGTTCTCTATAGTTCCCGACAAACCATTCGGCTTGTAGAACACATAGACGTCGTTTCCGACCTGGTAGGCTAGGTAAGCCGGATTCCCGGCTCCAATGGACTGCCCGGCGTCGGACACGGCCTCCTGCCAAGCGCTTGCCGTCCCCTTGCGAAGCTCGAAGCCTCCGCCAAGCGACGTGAACGAAAGCTTGTCGCCGACCTCCCAGTCCATGATCACGTCAATGCCGGTATTGTTAGAAGTCGTCAGGGTCGTATCGCCCACCTCGAAGACGAAGGTATCGGCGCCCGCGCCCCCAAACAGGACGTCCGGCCCTTGGCCGCCCTTGATGGTGTCATTGCCGCCGTAACCATAGATCGTATCGTTCAGCGCCCCGCCCACCAGGATGTTGGCGCTGTCGTCGCCGACCGGCACGAAGTTGTCGGCGCTGATCTTGTCCAGCGTGGTGTTAGCCAGCTTGACGACGTTCTCGACCGCGCCGTTCTGCGCGCCGCTGGTGGCGGCGAACACGTAGACGTCGGGGCCGACCTGCATGGCTAGGTACGACAGGTGCTGCGAGCCCATGATCTGCGGCGCGGTGGTCGCGGCCGCGAGCCAGCTGCTCGAGGTCTGCTCGGCGTAGTGGATGAACTCGCTGTGCGGACCGAACGACAGCCTGTCAGTGGCCTCCCAGTCGGTGATCACGTCGACGCCGGCATCGCCGTTGGGCGACCAGGTGGTGTCACCCTTGGCGAAGACGAAGGTGTCGTCGCCATCGCCGCCGGTCAGCTTGTCGGCGCCCGCGCCGCCGATCAGAGTATCGGCGCCGCCGCCGCCTTTGATCGCGTCGTCGCCGCCGTAGCCGCGCAGGAGATCGGCGCCGTAGCCGCCTTGCAGCGTGTCGGCCGCATCGGTCCCGCCGGCGAGCTTCAGCATCGACATGTTAAGCGAGACGACCTTGTTGTCGTCCATGATGATCATGCGCTGGCCGTCGTTGCTCAACGTGACGCGATCACCATAGGCCGCGCCCGCGGTCAGGGCGCCTGTGGCTTCGGTGATGTCCGCGCCGATCGCATAGACCTCGTTCAGCGACCAGGTCTCGGTCGAGACGTCCAGGATCTGGTCCTTGACCGCATCGACGATGAACAGGTGCTTGCCGTCGGCGCTGAAGTCCATGCCGTGCACGTTCATGGTGTACGGAATGTAGTCGTTCAGCTGCCCCAGATACTTCAGCGCCCCGTCATAGAGGTTGATCTGGCCGGAGGTGATGAATTGGGCGATCTTGGAACCGTCGCCCGCGATGGCCTGAATGCCTGTGTTGACCCTGGGCGGGGCATCGGCGCCGGACGCGTTGTGCTGGGCCGTCTGGACCGCACCCGGGACCAGGACGAAGAGTTCGCCCCAGACATTGCCGACTGGCGCCAGTAAGACCTTCGAATGATTGTCGGTGACCGACAGCACGCCGCTTTCCGTATAGCCGTAGGTTCCGCGCGTGAAGGTTTGCGTCGCCGTATCCAGCACCGTGGTCGGCGTATATCCGAACACGTCGAAGTTCTGCGTCAGGATGATCTTGCCGTCGCTGGTGAAGGCGGCGTCCACGAAGTTGGTTACCCACTCGTTCACCAACGTCGTGTAGTCCTTGACCACGCCCGTCGTCAGATCGACCACGTGTATGGCGGCCATCGGGGACGCCGAGCCACGATCGATGACCTTGCCTTCCGTAACGACGAGATAGCGGCCGTCGGCCGAGACATCCATGCCGCCCAGTTGGGTCCCGACACTGATGTCGGCGCGCACCTTGCCTGTGATGGTGTCGATCGCTTTGACGTGGCCGTCGGCTGTCGCGACATAGGCGGTCTGGCCGTCCGCCGAGAGAATAGCGTCCTTGACGCCTGCTTCCGACACCGTCAGCACCTTCGCGCCGGCGATCAGATCATCCACCGTCACCGTCGTCGCCGACGGCGACAGCGTCACCGTCTTGTCGTTGAACTGCAGCTTCTCGACGTTGAGCAGGGTGTCGACGCCGTCCAGACCCTTCACCGTCCAGGTCCCGTTGGTGTTCAGCGTCCAGGTGTAGTCCTTCGCCTCGCCCCAGAAGATCGCGGTGTCGACACCGGCGCCGCCGTCCAGGATGTCGTTGCCCGAGCTTCCTTCCAGCGTGTTGTCCTTGGCGTCGCCGATCAGGATGTCGTCCAGGCTGGAGCCCCGGAGCCCTTCGATATTGATCAGGGTGTCCATGCCCGCGCCGTGGGTGTCCTGCGGCGCGCCGGCCTTGGAAAGGTCCACCCTGACGCCAGGGCCGCCCTCGTACGAGGCGATGTCGAAGCCCGCGCCGCCGTCCAGCACGTCATTGCCGGCGCCGCCGCTCAGAATGTTGCCGCCCGCGTCGCCGGTCAGGCGATCGTTTCCCGCGCCGCCCGTGACGTTCTCGAAGTTCCGCGCCTCCATGTGAACGCCCGGCGCGATCAGCTGATCGCCGGTGTTCCCCAGGTCGAAGGTGATGTCGTAAACAGCCGCGAACGACAGGAGGTCTACGCCCGCGCCGCCGTCGGCCGTCGTCAGACCCTCGCTGCCCGGCCCGATCCACACAATGGCAGTGTCATTGCCCGCGCCGCCCAGCAGCATGTCGCCAGGCTTGCGGAAGCTGCCCCGCAGGATGTCGTCGCCATCGCCGCCGTCCAGAGTGTCGTGACCGCCCACTGCGGTGAGGACGTCGTTGCCCGCATCGCCGAACAGATAGTTATCGGCGTCGTTGCCGACGATGGTGTCGTCGTGCGTCGAGCCCGTCACCAGCTCGATCGAGGACAGTGTGTCCTTGATCGTCGCGTCGGTGCGGCTGGTGGCGGTGTTGCGCGACAGATCGACCTCGACCCCGACGGCGCTCATCGCATAGTCGATCGTGTCGTTGCCGTCGCCGCCGTTCAGCACGTTCACGCCCACGCCGCCCGACAGATAGTCGTCGCCCACGCCGCCGGTCAGAATGTCATTCCCCGCCGCGCCAAACAGGGTGTTGCTGCCCGCGTCGCCCGTCAGGGTGTCGTCGAACGCCGAGCCCCATAGGTTCTCGACTCCGCTCAAGGTGTCCTTGCCCGCGCCGACCGTGTCCTGGGCCGAGGTCTTGGTCAGGTCGACCTTCACGCCCGCCGTGGCGTCCTCGTAGGAGGCCCAGTCAACGCCCGCGCCGCCCTTGATCGCGTCGTCTCCTGTCCCGCCGACCAGCCAGTCGTCGCCGTCGCCGCCGTCCAGCGCGTCGGCGCCGGCCGAGCCCCACAGGGTGTCGTCGCCCTTGCCGCCGCTGATCGTGTCGGCGCCGGCGTCGCCAATGATGACGTTGTCCTTGGCGTCGCCGATGAGCGTGTCGTTAAAGGCCGAGCCGTGGAGGTTCTCGATCCCGCCCAGCTTGTCGGTCCCGGAGCCACCTGTGTTCTGCGCGCCGGTGATGTTGAGGTCGACCTTCACGCCGGCCGTGGCGTCATCGTAACCCGCCCAATCGCTGCCGGCGCCGCCGTCGATAGTGTCGTTTCCAGCGCCGCCCTGGAGGTAGTCGTCGCCGTCGCCGCCTTGGAGGATGTCGGCGCCGTCGTTGCCGGCCAGGACGTCGTCGCCCGCGCCGCCCTTCAGGGTGTCGTTGCCGCCGAAGCCGTAGATGACGTCATCCCCGCTGGTCCCGTTCAGAACGTCCGCGCCTTCCGTGCCCCGAAAGTCCATTGCCTCAACCCCTCGCCACACACTGCAACCTCAGCGCGATCTAGCGAGTGCAAGGTGCGGGCCAGAGCGCTTTCAGCCTTTGCGGGAATATTAAGGGTTAAAGCTGTGCCAGAACGGCGCGGTCGTTTCGTTCTAGAACAACAGCCCCTTGGCCAGCAGCGCGTGGACGCCCTTCTCGCCGTTGACGGTCTGGGTCACGCGGAAGTCCACGGCCAGGGAGCAGAACTGATAGGCCTGCACGCGCGTCAGGGTCGAGCGGGCGGTGATGAAGTCGATCGTCTGGCGCAGGGCCTGCTTCATGGCCAGGTCGAGATCCTCGTTGAAGCCCATCAGGATGTAGTGGGTCGGCGTCTCGGCGCGCGGCCATTCGAAGGTTTCGCCAGCCTTGTGCAGCACGCCAGCCTTGTGCAGCAAGAAGGTGAAGGTCCCGGTCAGGCCCATCTCCAGCGCGTTGACGCAGACCTCGCCGTCGCCCTGACGGCCATGGCCATCGCCGACCGAGAAGTTCGCGCCCGGGACCCACACCGGCAGATAGAGAGTCGAGCCGGCGACCAGCTCCTTGTTGTCCATATTGCCGCCGTGCTCACGGGGCTCGCGGCTGGAGAGGCGGCCGTACCTAGCCGGCGGGGCGACGCCCATGGTGCCGAAGAATGGCGCCAGCGGCAGCTCTGGGCCCCACTCGGGCTTGCAGGTTCCGGCGGCGCGATCGACGGCGATGTGGCTGACATAGCGCTCGGGGAAATCCTCGGGGATCGTCCCGGCCAGGGGGCGGACGGCGCAGTACCCCCAGTCGTTGTTCGGCGCGATCGCCTCGATCCGCACCTCCAGCGTATCGCCCGGTTCGGCGCCGGCGATGGCAACGGGGCCGGTCAGGATGTGCGGGCCGATCCTCGGCGGATTGCTGTCGTGGATCGCCCGAAGCGCGGGCGGCACAACGAGCGGCGAACCTGGCGGCGGCATGACCTCGACGCCGCCCGAGACGCACTCGAAGGTGACGCTGTCGCCCGAGTTTACCGTCAGCACGGGATCGAAGGCCGCGTCGAACATGCCGAAGCGGACGGTGTCGGGGGTGGAAGCCAGCCGGTGATGCGCCATCAAGTAAGTTCCTTATTACAAGCGCATCTCGCTTCGGTAGGGGCTCAGCGGCTAGGGCTGACGGACGGTGGGAGACTCGATCGTCCCTGCCTGCTCGCGACGCGGGCGATCCTGGCCTCGGATGACGCGGGCTTGGGCGCTGCGGCCTTCCGGAGCCGCCGGGGCTGGCGACTCCCGCGAACACGGGTGTATGAAGTTTTTTCTTACTTGCTGCCTTTCGAGGGGGAGACCGCATGGCGTTGGACGCGGACACAAAGGCCTTCCTGGACCTCAAAGATCCTGAGATCGCGCCCTGGACGGCCGCCCGCGCCGCCGCGCGTGAGCTGACCTTGTCGCCGGACGTCTTGCCGAACGTGATCGACAACGTCGCCCTGCTGCGCACCCAGGCGTCCCTGTTCGTGTCGGCGCTCGGTGAGCTCGCCGGCGAGCCGCCGGAGACCTTCCAGCCGTGAGCTTCTGCAGCGTCGTCGAGATCGCCGGCGAAGTCCGCGCCGGCCGCGTCACCGCCCGGGCTGTGACCGAGGCCACCCTCTCGCGCATCCAGCGCCTGGACGGGGGGATCAACGCCTTCACCGCCGTGACCGCCGAGCGCGCCTTGGCCGCCGCCGAGGCGGTCGACGCCGAGATCGCCGCCGGCCGTCCGGTCGGTCCGCTGGCCGGCGTGCCCGTGGCGGTGAAGAACCTGTTCGACATCGAGGGTCTGGCGACCTTGGCCGGCTCGAAGATCCGCCGCGCCGCCGCGCCGCCCGCCCACGACGCGACGTTGGTCCGACGCCTGACCGCCGCCGGAGCGATCCTGGTCGGGGCGCTGAACATGGACGAGTTCGCCTACGGCTTCGTCACTGAGAACGCTCATGACGGGCCGGTTCACAACCCACACGACCCCAGCCGGATCGCTGGCGGATCGTCGGGCGGTTCGGCGGCGGCGGTGGCGGCGGGGCTGGTTCCCCTGACCCTTGGTTCGGACACCAATGGCTCGATCCGCATCCCTGCCAGCCTGTGCGGCGTGTTCGGCTTGAAGCCCACCTATGGCCGCCTGTCGCGCCAAGGGGTGTTCCCGTTCGTCGAGAGCCTGGACCATGTCGGCCCGTTCGCGCGATCGGTCGAGGACCTGGCCCTGGCTTACGACGTGCTGCAGGGCCCCGATCCCGAAGGCGACCCCCTTTGCGTCCGCGACGCCGAGCCTTTGGCCGGTCGGCTCGACGACCTGGCCGAGCGCCCCTTGCGGTTCGGCGTGCTGGGCGGCTGGTTCCAGCAGGGCGCCTTCCCCGAGGTGCTCGAGGCCCTGGCCCGTGTCGGCTCGGCGCTGAAGGCCGATGACCTCGTCACCTTGCCGAACGCGGTCGCCGCCCGGGCCGCGGCCTTCTGCCTGACCGCCTTCGAGGGCGGCGAGCTGCATCATGACGACCTCGCCCGCCGCGCCATGGACTACGACCCGGCGGTCCGCGACCGCCTGCTGGCCGGCGCCCTGCTGCCGGAAGGCGTGCACGAGGCGGCCCAGCGCTTCCGCACGATCTTCCGCGACGAGGTTCGCGAGGCCTTCCAGCGCTACGACATCCTGCTGGCCCCGTCGTCGGTCTGTCCCGCCCCGCCGATCGGCCAGGCGACCATGGAGATGGATGGCGTACCCGTCTCAGTGCGCAAGAACCTGGGCGCCTTCACCCAGCCGATCAGCTATATCGGCCTACCGGTGGTGGCCGCGCCGGTGAACCGGCCGGGCCAACTGCCGATCGGCGTGCAGATCATCGCCCCGGCCTGGCGCGAGGACCTGGCCTTCGCCGCCGCCCTGCGCCTGCAGCGCGAGGGCGTCGTGGCCGCCCATCCCCCGAAGGGCGCCCTATGATCGTCAACGATCCCGCCGTGCTGGCCGAGGTGACGGCTCTGGTCGACGCCTATGAGGCGGCGCTGATGAGCAACGACGTCGAGGCCTTGGACGGCGCTTTCTGGAACTCGCCCCACACGGTGCGGCTGGGCGTGGCCGAGAACCTGTGGAGCTTCGACGAGATCGCCGCCTTCCGCGTCGGCCGGGCCGGCGGCTCGCCGCCGCGCACCCGCCTGCGCACGGAGATCACCACCTTCGGCGCGGACGTCGCCGTCGCCCATGTCGAATTCCGCCGCGACGACAGCGGCAAGATCGGCCGCCAGAGCCAGACCTGGATCCGCACCCAGGACGGCTGGAAGGTCGCCTCGGCGCACGTGTCCCTGATGCAAGGCGGGGCCGACCAGCGTCTCGCCTCAAACGAAGAAAAGCGCTAGAGCCCGCGAATGACGACCCCGACCAAGATCATTTTCGACACCGATCCCGGCATCGACGACGCCATGGCGCTGCTGTTCATCGAGGCGAGCCCCGCCCTCGACCTGATCGCGGTGACGACCATCTTCGGCAATTCCGACATCGAGACCACGACGCGCAATGCGCTGTACCTGAAGGACCGCTTCGGTCTGAAGGCCCCGGTCTACAAGGGGACCGACAAGCCGCTGACCCGGCCGCGCAATCCGTCGCCGACCTTCGTGCACGGCGAGAATGGCCTGGGCGATGTCGAGCTGACGGGCCTTGTCCCCGCCCAGCCGGAAGCCAAGCCGGCCCACCAGGCGATCATCGACCTGGCCCGCCAGTATCCGGGCGAGGTGGTGTTGTGCGCCGTCGGTCCGCTGACCAACCTGGCCCTGGCGCTGAAGGCCGATCCCGAGGTCGCGACCTTGCTGAAGTCCGTCGTCATCATGGGCGGCGCGTTCGGCGTGGCCGGCAAGCCGGGCAATGTCACGCCGGTGGCCGAGGCCAATATCTGGAATGACCCGGAAGCCGCCGACCAGGTGTTCACCGCCCCCTGGAACCTGACCGCCGTCAGCCTGGACGTGACCACCCAGGTGGTGATGTCGCCGGACTATATGGAGGCGTTGGCCGCCACGGGCAGCGATGCCGGCGAATTCCTCAACGCGATCTCCAAGCCCTATGCGGCGTTCTACGGCGGTCGCGACGGCATCGTCGGCTGCTGCGTGCACGACGCCGCGGCGGTGGCCTTCGTGATCGACCCGACGCTGTTCAAGGTGCGCCGCGGTTCGGTGCGCGTGGTGACCGAGGGCGTGGCCCTGGGCCAGACCTGCCAGGCGCCGGAAGGCGAGCTGTTCGGGCCGTCGGCCTGGGACGACCAGCCGATCCAGGCCGCGACCGTGGCGGTCGATGGCGCGCGGCTTCTGAAGCTCTACGCGGAGACGATGGGCGCTTAGCGCCTGTACCGCTCCACGCCCGCCAGATAGGTCCGGGCCACTACCCGGTCATCGCCCAGCACGGTCAGCGCGAAGAGCTTGTTCTCCAGGCTCTTCGCCCCGGCCAGCCGTCGCGCCAGCAGCGGCGTCGCGGCCAGATCCAGCACCACGAAGTCGGCCTCCTTGCCGGGCTCCAGATTGCCGATCTTGTCGCCCAGATCCAGCGCCCGCGCCCCGCCCAGGGTCGCCAGGTATAGGGCGTGGAACGGATCCAGCGCGTCACCGCGCAGCTGGCCGACCTTGTAGGCCTCGCCCAGGGTGTGGAGGATCGAAAAGGTCGTGCCGGCGCCGACGTCGGTGCCCATGCCGACCTTCACCCCGTGCGAGCAGGCCTCCTCCAGCGGGAACAGGCCAGACCCCAGGAACAGGTTCGAGGTCGGGCAGAAGGCCACCGCCCCGCCCTTGGCCGCCAGCCGACGGAACGCCTCGCCCTTCAGATGGACGCAGTGGGCGAAGACCGAACGCTCGCGCAGCAGGCCGAAGCGGTCATAGACGTCGAGATAGTCCTTGGCCGCCGGGAACAGGCGGGCCGTCTCTTTGATCTCGTGGATGTTCTCCGACAGGTGGGTCTGCATCCAGACATCGGGATGCGCCGCCAGGACCTCGCCGGCCATGGCCAATTGCTCGTCGCTACAGCTGATCGCGAAGCGCGGGGTGACGGCGTAGCCGAGGCGGCCCTTGCCGTGCCAGTCGGCGATCAACTGCTCCATGTCGGCGCGGCTGCTCTCGACCGTGTCGGTCAGGCCGTCCGGCGCGTTGCGGTCCATCAGCGCTTTGCCGGCGATCAACCGCATGTCGCGCTCATAGGCCTCGTCGAACAGGGCGTCGACCGAGAGCTTGTGCACCGAGCCGAACACCAGCGCCGTGGTGGTGCCGTTGCGCAGCAGCTCGTCGATGAAGAACGCCGCCGTGTCGGTCGCGTGCTTGGGATCGGCGAAGGCCGCCTCGGCCGGAAAGGTGTGCTGCTCCAGCCAGTCCAGAAGCTGCTTGCCGTGGGCGGCGATGACGTCGACCTGGGGGAAGTGGATGTGGGTGTCGATGAAGCCCGGCGTGATCAGATGCCCGGTCAGATCGTGCAGTTCGGCGTCGCCCAGCCACGGCGACAGCTCGGCATAGGCGCCGCAGCCGGCGACGCGGCCGTCCTCGACCAGCAACAGGCCGTCCTCGTGGAAGGCCACGGCCTCCGCGTTCTTGGTCGGATCATCCACGAGGTGGAGGATCGACGCCCTATAAGCTTGCACTGGCGTTCTCGTCGTTTCGAATGCGCGCCGCTTCCTGGCGCATCAGAAGGTCGGCCGCCACCGAGACCGCGATCACCTCCGGCGCCTTGCTCTTCAACTGCGGCAGGCCGATGGGACTGGTCAGGCGGGTCAGCACCGCCTCCGAGAAACCATCATCGCGTAACCGGCTCATGAACCTGGCGCGCTTGGTCTTCGAACCGATGACGCCGAAGAAACAAAATCCGCCGCCGGCCAGGCCAGCCGAGACCAGCGCATAGTCGAGGGCGTGGTCGTGGGTGAGAACCAGACCGTAGGCGTCGGGGCTCGCGCCCATGGCCTTGGCGGCCACCTCGGCGGGCGCCAGCACCGTGACGCCGGGGATGTCGGCGGTCTCGGGACGGGTGTCATACCAGGCCAGGCGGAACGGCAGCGGCTCGAAGGCCCTGGCGATCGCCTGGCCGACATGGCCGGCGCCGAACAGCAGCAGCGGCGGACGCGGCGCGTCGGCGCGCTCGACCATCACCTCGCCCAGCTCCGGTCGCGCCCCGCGCGCGGTGGCCGGGGCCTTGCCGAATGAGACCGCGGGTCCTGCGCCATCCGTGGCCAGGATCGGCGTGACCACCTTGGTCAGCAGGCCGGGGTCGAAGCGGGTGCGTACCTCGAACGGCTGAGCGGCGTCCATCCGCCTGGCGGCTTCGGTCAACCAGTCGCGGCTGTTGTCGTTCAGGCGCTCCAGCAACAGGCGCACTCGGCCGCCGCAGCACTGGGCCAGCAACGGCCCCAGCGGATAGTCCTGGATCGCGAAATGGGCCTGGCCGGCATCCAGCATCCGCCGGGCCTGGTCGGCGACGCGATATTCCAGATTGCCGCCGCCGATCGTGCCGGACTGCCCGCCCCGCCAGACGACCATCTTGGTCCCGGCCTCGCGCGGGGCCGAGCCCTCGGTGGCCAGCACGGTGACCAGGGCCGCCTCGTCGTGCGCATCCAGCCTGGCCAAGGCCGCACGCGCCCAGTTCCGGCTCATGCGCCCCCTCCGTCGCGGCGCGTATTCGCACCGCGCCACCTCCTCCGTTTCACGGGGGAGGAGAAGACGCTCCTCTCCTCCCCCGCCTGCGGGGGAGGTGGATTGCTGCGGATACGCAGCGAGACGGAGGGGGCGCTAAGCATTCGCCGCCCTCACCCGCACATCCTCGCAGGCCATCAGGATCGCCTCGGGCGTGGCGGGCGCGTCCAGCTGGGGAAACACCCGGTAGCCTCCGACGCTGGCGACAGCGTGGTTGATCGCGCTGTAGACCGAGATCGCCAGCATCAGCGGCGGCTCGCCCACGGCCTTGGAGCGGTGCACTGTCGCCTCGACATTGCGGCCAGCCTTCCACAGGCGGACGTCCAGATGCGCCGGGCGGTCGCCGATGGTCGGGATCTTGTAGGTCGAGGGCGCGTGGGTCCGCAGCCGCCCCTGCGCGTCGTAGACCAGCTCCTCCGTCGTCAGCCAGCCCATGCCCTGGATGAAGCCGCCCTCGATCTGGCCCAGGTCGATGGCCGGGTTCAGGGACTTGCCGACGTCGTGCAGGATGTCGGCGCGGGTGACCTTCATCTCGCCGGTCAGGGTGTCGATCAGCACCTCGCTGCAGGCCGCGCCATAGGCGAAGTAGTAGAACGGCCGGCCCGTATGCGTGGCGCGGTCGTAGTGGATCTTGGGCGTGGCGTAGAAGCCAGTCGCCGACAGCGACACCCGCGCCAGATAGGCCTGGCGGGCTAACCAGCCGAACTCGAACGTTTCCGCGCCGACGCGAACGCCGTCCGGCGTGAAGGCGATATCGTGCGGCGCGACGCCCCACTTCGCGGCGGCGAACTCCACGAGCCGCGCCTTGATGGTCTCGGCCGCGTTGAGGGCCGCCATGCCGTTCAGGTCCGCCCCCGACGAGGCGGCGGTAGCCGAGGTGTTGGGCACCTTGTCGGTCACGGTCGCGGTGATCTTCACGCGGCCGATCTCGACCTGGAAGGCGTTGGCGACGATCTGGGCGATCTTGATGTTCAGCCCCTGTCCCATCTCGGTCCCGCCGTGGTTCAGCATGATCGAGCCGTCGGCATAGAGGTGGATCAGCGCCCCGGCCTGGTTCAGGTGCGTCGTCGTGAACGAAATGCCGAACTTCACGGGCGTCAGGGCAATGCCCTTCTTCAGCACCGGGCTGGTCCGATTGAACGCCTCGATCTCGCGGCGACGGGCGACATAGGCGCAGGAGGCGGCCAGCTCGTCGATCAGCTGCGGCGCGACATTGTCCTCGACCACCTGGTGGTAGGGCGTCAGGTTGCGACCCTCGCCGCCATAGAGGTTGCGGCGACGCACCTCCAGCGGGTCGAGCCCGGTGGCGGCGGCGACCGCGTCCATCACCCGCTCGATGGCCAGCATGCCTTGCGGTCCGCCAAAGCCCCGGAAGGCCGTGTTCGAGACCGTGTGGGTCTTGAAGCGGTGCGACAGGATTTCGACCGCCGGCAGGAAGTAGGTGTTGTCGGCGTGGAACATCGCCCGGTCGTTGATCGCCATCGACAGGTCGGTCGTCGCCCCGCAACGCGAGGCCAGTTCCAGCGACAGGCCCGCCAACCGGCCGTCGTCGTCGAAGCCGACATCGTAGGCGACTTCGAAGTCATGCCGCTTGCCGGTCATGACCATGTCCTCGTCGCGGTCTGGACGGCACTTGGCGGCGCGGCCGGTCTTCACCGCGACCAGGGCGGCGGCGGCGGCGAACAGCGAGGCTTGCGTCTCCTTGCCGCCGAAGCCCCCGCCCATGCGCCGCACCTCGACGGTGACGGCGGTGTGCGGGCGATCCAGCACGCGAGCGACCAGGTGCTGGACCTCGCTGGGGTGCTGGGTCGAGGACCAGATGTGGACGTCGCCATCTTCGCCCGGCGTCGCCAGCGCGACCTGGCCTTCGAGATAGAAGTGGTCCTGGCCGCCGATCGCGAACCGACCCTGGACGCGGCGCGGCGCGGTCGCCAGCGCGGCCTGGGCGTCGCCCCGCGCCATGCGCTGGCTGGCCTCGATCGTCAGGTCCATCGCACGCGCGGCGGCGATGTCGACGGCGACCGGCAGGTCTTCGTACTCGACGACGGCCTTGGCGGCGGCAGCGCGGGCGGCGGCGATCGAGGTGGCCGCCACGGCGAACAGGCTCTGGCCGACGCAATAGACCTCGCCTTCAGCGAACAGCTTGTCGTCGTGGAGGACCGGGCTCACGTCGTTCTCGCCGGGAATGTCATCGGCCGACAGCACCAGCACCACGCCGGACGCGGCGCGGACGGCCGAGAGGTCCATCTTCGTGATCCTGGCGTGCGCCTTCGTGCTCATACCCAAGGCAACGTGCAGCAGGCCCGCAGGCTCGGGCATGTCGTCGATATAGACCGCCGAGCCCGCGACGTGCCGCGCGGCGCTGTCATGCGGCATCGGGGCGGACACGCCTTGGAAGGCGCTGCTCTGCACAGGTGCGGTCGCGGCGGAGTCAGCCATGGGCGCTCTCCGGCCCGACACTTTCTGGAATGACGCGCGTTTCAGCGCCGGCGTCCTGGCTCTCCAGGAACACCTTGCGCAGCATGTTCCGCGCGGTCAGGGACCGGTAGGCGGCCGAGGCGCGCATGTCGCTCATCGGCGCGTAGTCGGTCTCGAGCGCAGCCATGGCGGCCTCGACGGTCGACTCGGTCCAAGGCTGATCCACCAGCGCCGCCTCGCAGGCCTTGGCCCGCTTGGGCGTGCCGGCCATGCCGCCGAACGCGATGCGGGCATCGGTGACGAGGCCGCCCGCGATCGCCATCGAGAACGCCCCGCACACCGCCGAGATGTCCTGGTCGAAACGCTTGGTCAGCTTGAAGACCTTGAAGATCCGGTCCGCCGCCAACTTCGGCGCGATCACCGCCTCGACGAACTCGCCCGGCCGGCGGTCCTGCTTGCCGTAGTCGAGGAAGAAATCCTCCAGCGCCAGTTCGCGCCGCGCCTCGCCCCGCCGCAGAACGAGCGTCGCCCCCGCCGCGATCAGCGCCGGCGGCATGTCGCCGATCGGCGAGCCGTTGGCGATGTTGCCGCCGATCGTGCCGCTGTTGCGCACCTGAGTAGAGCCCAGCCGCCGCATCATGGCGCCGAGATCCGGATACAGCCTGGCCACCGCCTCGATGGCGTCCACATAGCGAACGCCCGCGCCGATCCGCAGGCCTTCGGCGGTCTCCTCCAGCACCTTCAGTTCAGCGACCTCGGACACGCTGATCAGGGTCGGCAGCGGACGCCGCTGCTTGGTGACCCACAGGCCGACATCGGTGGCGCCGGCCACGATCGTCGCGTCCGGATGGTCCAGATAGGCCTTGGCCAGCTCATCGACGGTGCGCGGCGACAGCCACGTCCGGGTGACGCCGTGAATCTCGTCCCCGTAGGTGAGGCTCAGCAACGTCTCATCGCGCACGGCCGACAGATCGACCGCCGGCGCCGCCTCGGTCGCCACGCCCTTGGCCACCTCGATGATCGGGCCATAGCCTGTGCAGCGGCAGAGGTTCCCGGCCAAGACCTCACCGACCGGCGCGGACGCTCCCTTGGCCGCGATCGCTCGGCCGTACAGCGACATGACGATGCCCGGGGTGCAGAAGCCGCATTGCGAGCCGTGCTTGTCGACCATGGCCTGCTGCACCGGATGCAGCGCGCCACCTTTAGCCAGGCTCTCGACCGTCAGCAGCGCCTTGCCGTGCAGCATGGGCAGGAACTGGATGCAGCTGTTCACCGCCCGCCAGGAGACGGCGTCGCCGTCCGCCTCGCCGACCAGCACCGTGCAGGAGCCGCAGTCGCCCTCTGCGCAGCCCTCCTTGGTCCCGGTCCGGCGCATCGGCCCGCGCAGGTGCTCCAGCAAGGTCGTCGTCGGGTTAGCTCCGCGAACCTCGTGCGCCTCGCCGTCCAGCAGAAAGCGGATCGTCTCGCCCATCAGCTGCCCCGGTAGGTGGAATAGCCGTACGGCGACACCAGCAGCGGCACGTGCCAGTGCTGCTCGACGTTCGAGACGGCGAAATCGATAACCACCACATCCAGGAACGGCGGGTCGGTGACCGGCAGGCCGGAGGCCGCGAAATGGTCTCCGATCGCGAATTCCAGGCGGTAGGCGCCGACCTCCAAGTCCTCGCCGGCGACAAGCCGCGCACGGCCGTCGGTATCGGTGCGGAATTCCGCCAGCAGCGAAAGGTCAGAGCCTTCACGCCGTGACACCCGGACCGTCACACCAGCCGCCTGCTTCCCGGCCGCCTGGTCGAGGATGTGTGTCGTCAGTCCGCTCATGCTCCGCCCTCGGATCTCATTGCCGAGTCGATGCTCGGTTGCTCGGGGCGCCCTGTCCAGCACCATGCCCCTCTAGGCCGCCCAGGAAGGAGGAGCGCCGAGGAACGGGGCGGACGGCGCCCGAAGCACAGGCAATATATAATAGATTTATTACTTATGAGAGCCGGAATTGCGCTGGAATGACCGTGCCAATTGGTACCGCTACCAACAAAAATCGCGTGTGAGGCGGCGAAGGGTTGGAATTGCCGGGCCAACACCGTTAGCAAAGGTTCCGACGCTTCGCAGTGAGATGAAGCCGCTGGGGCCTGTCCGAAAGCCAGGCGCCGATCAAAAACCAAGACGCGTGACGGCCGCCGAAACCGATATCCCCTTCGGCCGTCACGCTTGCCAACGCGCCGCGCAGGCCGCCCAGAGGAACGATCTATGGACGAGGATTTCCGTAAAGCCGCCCTGGACTACCACCGTCTGCCGCGGCCCGGGAAACTGGCCATCGAGGCCACCAAGCGCATGGCCACCCAGCGCGACCTGGGCCTGGCCTATTCCCCCGGCGTCGCCGCGCCCTGCGAAGCCATCGCCGCCGATCCCGACAAGGCCCGCGACTACACCGCGCGCGGCAATCTGGTGGCCGTGATCTCCAACGGCACCGCCGTGCTGGGCCTGGGCAATATCGGTCCGCTGGCCAGCAAGCCGGTGATGGAGGGCAAGGCCGTCCTGTTCAAGAAGTTCGCCGGCATCGACGTGTTCGATATCGAGGTCGACGCCGACGACCCCGACCGCTTCATCGAGGTGGTGGCGGCGCTGGAGCCCACCTTCGGCGGCATCAATCTCGAGGACATCAAGGCCCCTGAGTGCTTCATCATCGAGCGCACCCTGCGCGAGCGGATGAACATTCCGGTCTTCCACGACGACCAGCACGGCACCGCCATCGTCTGCGCCGCCGCCGTCCGCAACGCGCTGCTCGTGCAGGGCAAGATGCTGAAGGACGTCAAGCTCGTCACCTCGGGGGCCGGCGCGGCCGCCCTGGCCTGCGTCGACCTGCTGGTCTCGATGGGCCTGCCCGTCGAGAACGTCACCCTGACCGACATCAAGGGCGTCGTTTACGCCGGTCGCGACGACGACATGCTCGACAACATGGCCCGCTATGCGCGCCAGACCGACGCTCGCACCCTGTCCGAGGTGATCGCCGGCGCCGACATCTTCCTGGGCCTCTCGGCTCCGCGCGTGTTCAAGGCCGAGTGGCTGCCGCTGCTGGCGCCGAACCCGCTGATCCTGGCCATGGCCAACCCGGAGCCGGAGATCCTGCCCGAACTGGTCTATGCCGCCCGCCCCGACGCCATCATGGCCACGGGCCGCAGCGACTACGCCAACCAGGTCAACAACGTCCTCTGCTTCCCCTTCATCTTCCGCGGCGCGCTGGATGTCGGCGCCAGCGAGATCAACGAGGCGATGAAGGTCGCGGCCGTCGAGGCGATCGCCGAACTGGCCCGCGCCGAGGCCTCCGAAGTCGTGGCCACGGCCTATGGCGGCGTCGCCCCGGTGTTCGGCGCGCAATACATCATCCCCAAGCCATTCGACCCGCGCCTGATCCTGCAGATCGCGCCGGCCGTCGCCAAGGCGGCCATGGATAGCGGCGTGGCCACCCGGCCGATCACCGACTTCGACGCCTACCAGGCCGAGCTGGAGCTGTTCGTCTACCGCTCGGGCCAGCTGATGCGGCCGGTGTTCGAGCGGGCCCGCAAGGCCCCGGTCAAGGTCGCCTATGCCGAGGGCGAGGACGAGCGCGTGCTGCGCGCCGTCCAGACCGTGGTCGATGAAGGCCTGGCTCACCCCGTGCTGGTCGGCCGCCGCGAAGTGATCAAGGCCAAGGTCGCCGAGATGGGCCTGCGCCTGGACCTGGGCGGCAAGGTCGAGATCGTCGATCCCTATACCGACAAGGAGCTGTTCGGTCCGCTGGTCGCCGACTACCAGAAACTGGTGGGTCGCCGCGGCGTCCCGCCAACGGCCGCCGAGCGCCGCGTCGAGGGCCGCCGCACCGTGGCCGCCTCGATGCTGCTGTCGTCGGGCTATGTCGAGGCCGCCTTGGTCGGCGGCAGCGGCGACTGGTGGCAGCACATGACCTACGCCCTGCCGATCATTCCGCGCCGCGAGAACGTCAGCCGCGTCTACGCACTGTCGACCCTGATCCTCGACAACGGCACGCTGTTCTTCTGCGACACCCACGTGAACGTGGATCCGACCGCCGAACAGGTGGCCGAATGCACCCAGCTGGCCGCCGAGGCCGTGCGGCGGTTCGGCCTGACGCCCAAGGCCGCCCTGCTTTCGCACTCCTCGTTCGGCGCCAGCAACTCGCCGACCGCTCGAAAGATGCGCGAGGCCCTGGCGATCCTGCGCGAGCAGGCGCCGGATCTCGAGGTCGACGGCGAGATGCACGCCGACGCCGCCCTCAGCCAGCATCTGCGGGATCGCATGGTCGCCGACAGCCCGCTGAAGGGCTCGGCCAACCTGCTGGTGATGCCGACGCTCGACGCGGCCAATATCGCCCTGACCCTGCTGAGCGCCGCCACGGAATCCCTGCTGGTCGGGCCGATCCTGCTGGGCATGAGCAGGCCGTTGCACGTACTGGTGCCCAGTGTCACCGCGCGCGGCATCGTCAACCTGACGGCGCTCAGCGTGAATCAGGCGGCTTCGGAACGGGCGGGTCAGGCAACCTGACGGCCGCCGAAGCCAGATCCGGAATGCTGAAAGGCCGCCCAGATGGGCGGCCTTTTTCAGGACCGGAGGGCGCCAGGGAAGCCGCTACTGAAGCTTACCCAAAACGCCGAAAGGCCCCGTCCGACGTTTACCGTCGGCGGGGCCCCTCAAAAGTGTCCGAAAGGCCGTCCGTCCGGGCGGCCTTTTCGCTAGCGCGTCTTAGAGGATGCGCAGGTTGCCGGCCGAGGTCTTGCCCGAGCGGCGGTCCTGTTCAAGCTCGTAACCGACTTGCTGACCTTCGTTCAGGCCGCGCAGGCCGGCGCGTTCCACGGCCGAGATGTGCACGAAGATGTCGCCACCGCCGTTGTCCGGCTGGATGAAGCCAAAGCCCTTGGTGGTGTTGAACCACTTCACGACGCCCGTGCCGGCTTCACCGCCGCCACCGCCGCCGCCACCACCGTAGCCGCCGCCACGCGGGGCGTCGAAGCTGCGCGGCGGACGAGCGCCACCGGGGCCACCACGCGCGCCGCCACCGGCCGGCACGGCGCCTTGGCCCGTGACGCGCAGGTTGCCGGCCGAGGTCTTGCCCGAGCGACGATCTTCTTCCAGCTCGTAGTTGACCTGGTCACCTTCATTCAGACCAGCCAGGCCCGAACGTTCAACCGCGGCGATGTGGACGAACACGTCCTGGCCGCCGTCCTCGGGCTGAATGAAACCAAAGCCCTTGGCCGGGTTGAACCACTTAACGACACCGTTCGCCATATTATCCTCAAACACCTCAATCGACGGGCTGATAGTCGGCCCGCGTCCTTCCGACGGAAGTCATGACGCAAAACCGCGTCATGCGCTATGGGCTTTGAACGGAGAAAATCGGCTGTAAGGCGGCGAAGTCCACAAAAATTCGCGCTTCAGGCAGCGAGCGTTGCGTTTATGCCACTTATGATTGCACGTTTAGATACAAAAAAGCCCTATCCGCGCGCGGACAGGGTGGGTGGTATAGCGGTCTAGGCCTTGGGTGCGGGGACAGGATTTGAACCTGTGACCTTCAGGTTATGAGCCTGACGAGCTACCGGGCTGCTCCACCCCGCGTCAGGGTGTTGTGAGATTGTGATGCAGGGTTTGTGGACTTGAAGACGATATCCTTTTGGCGGACCTGGCGGCGACCTACTCTCCCGCGCCTTGAGACGAAGTACCATTGGCCCAGGGGGACTTAACGACCGAGTTCGGAATGGGATCGGGTGGGGAACCCCCGGCAAAGCCACCAGGTCAGCGAAAAGGATATCGCTCATCCCGTTGGGTTTAAGCCCATTGGGGTGAGGATTGTGAAGAAGACATCAGTGTCTGAAGTAGAGCCATGCGATTGCATGGGTTTGACTGAAGAACGATCAAGCCTATCGAGCTATTAGTACCGGTAAGCTCCATGCGTCGCCGCACTTCCACACCCGGCCTATCAACGTGGTGGTCTTCCACGGCTCTCAGCGAGACCTTGTTTTGAGGTTAGTTTCCCGCTTAGATGCTTTCAGCGGTTATCTATTCCACACTTAGCTACCCTGCTGCACAGCTGGCGCCATGACAGGTCCACCAGAGGTGTGTCCATCCCGGTCCTCTCGTACTAGGGACAGATCCTCTCAAGTCTCGTACACCCACGGCAGATAGGGACCAAACTGTCTCACGACGTTCTGAACCCAGCTCACGTACCACTTTAATCGGCGAACAGCCGAACCCTTGGGACCTGCTCCAGCCCCAGGATGTGATGAGCCGACATCGAGGTGCCAAACTTTGCCGTCGATATGGACTCTTGGGCAAAATCAGCCTGTTATCCCTAGAGTACCTTTTATTCGTTGAGCGATGGCCCTTCCACGCAGGACCACCGGATCACTATGGCCGACTTTCGTCTCTGCTCGACTTGTCAGTCTCGCAGTCAGGCGGGCTTATGCCATTGCACTCGACGACCGATTTCCGACCGGTCTGAGCCCACCATCGCGCGCCTCCGTTACACTTTGGGAGGCGACCGCCCCAGTCAAACTGCCCGCCACGCCATGTCCCGGACCCGGATAACGGGCCGCGGTTAGACGTCAGCAACAATAAGGGTGGTATTTCAAGGATGGCTCCACCGAGACTGGCGCCCCGGTTTCATAGCCTCCCACCTATCCTACACATGTTGTTGCTAACGCCAAGGCGAAGCTGCAGTAAAGGTTCATAGGGTCTTTCCGTCTGACCGCGGGAACCCCGCATCTTCACGGGGAATTCAATTTCGCTGAGCCTGTGCTGGAGACAGTGGGGAAGTCGTTACGCCATTCGTGCAGGTCGGAACTTACCCGACAAGGAATTTCGCTACCTTAGGACCGTTATAGTTACGGCCGCCGTTTACCTGGGCTTCAATTCAGAGCTTGCACCCCTCCTTTTAACCTTCAGGCACCGGGCAGGCGTCAGACCCTATACGTCGCCTTGCGGCTTCGCAGAGCCCTGTGTTTTTGATAAACAGTCGCTACCCCCTGGCTTGTGCCACTCTCATCTGGTTGCCCAAAAGAGAGTCACGCTTATCCCGAAGTTACGCGTGCAATTTGCCGAGTTCCTTCAGCACAGTTCTCTCAAGCGCCTTGGTATACTCTACCTGCCCACCTGTGTCGGTTTCGGGTACGGTCTCCGTTGGAGTTATTTCCAGGGACCTGTTCACTGCCGGGAGCAATCCAATAAGCCCCGACAATTTACCAGATCCGTCACTTCCAACTGGTTCAGGAATATTCACCTGATTCCCATCGACTACGCCTTTCGGCCTCGCCTTAGGGGCCGACTAACCCTGCGCAGATTAGCTTTACGCAGGAACCCTTGGGCTTTCGGCGAGAGGGTCTCTCACCCTCTTTATCGCTACTCATGTCAGCATTCTCACTTCCGATACCTCCAGCAAGGCTCACGCCTCACCTTCATCGGCTTACGGAACGCTCCGCTACCGCGTGCACAGAGTGCACACCCATACCTTCGGCGACTGGCTTAAGCCCCGTTACATTTTCCGCGCAGGTTCGCTTGACCAGTGAGCTGTTACGCTTTCTTTAAATGATGGCTGCTTCTAAGCCAACATCCTGGTTGTCAAAGCAAACCCACATCGTTTCCCACTTAGCCAGTACTTGGGGGCCTTAGATGATGGTTAGGGTTGTTTCCCTTTTCACGACGGACGTTAGCACCCGCCGTGTGTCTCCCGGATAGTTCTCTTGGGTATTCGGAGTTTGATTAGAATTGGTACAGCTCGCGCCGCCCGCATCCATTCAGTGCTCTACCCCCAAGGAATACGTCCGAGGCACTACCTAAATAGTTTTCGCGGAGAACCAGCTATGTCCAGGTTTGATTGGCCTTTCACCCCTATCCACAAGTCATCCGAGAATTTTTCAACATTCACCGGTTCGGACCTCCAGTAAGTGTTACCTTACCTTCATCCTGCTCATGGATAGATCACCTGGTTTCGGGTCGTCATGCGACGTACTTATTCGCCCTATTCAGACTCGCTTTCGCTGCGCCTACACCTAACGGCTTAAGCTTGCACGGCACATGAAGTCGCTGACCCATTATACAAAAGGTACGCCGTCACCACGCTCGGTGGCTCCGACTGCTTGTAGGCTTCCGATTTCAGGATCTGTTTCACTCCCCTTGTCGGGGTGCTTTTCACCTTTCCCTCACGGTACTTGTTCGCTATCGGTCATTGAGGAGTACTTAGGCTTGGAGGGTGGTCCCCCCATGTTCAGACAGGATTTCACGTGTCCCGCCCTACTCGAGTCTGTCGCTATTTGACGCTTACGGGGCTATCACCCACTATGGCTGTGCTTCCCAGCACATTCAGCTTTATGTCACGACAGCACTGGCCTGGTCCCGGTTCGCTCGCCACTACTACGGGAGTCTCGGTTGATGTCCTTTCCTCCGGGTACTGAGATGTTTCAGTTCCCCGGGTTTGCTTAATGAACCCTATGTATTCAGGTCATTATACCTCTTCTGATCAACCAATCCTGGCCCCGCCCGAAGGCGAGACTAAGTTGGGTGACCATAAAGGTGGGTTTCCCCATTCGGAGATAGCCGGATCAAAGGGTGCTCGCGCCTCCCCGGCTCTTATCGCAGCGTGCCACGTCCTTCATCGCCTCTCAATGCCAAGGCATCCGTCAGAAGCCCTTATGCGCTTGATCGTTCTCAGCAAAACCCATGCATAATCGTCTCTTGTCACTCACGTGAGAAGAGATCGAGCATGAGCTCTACCCTTAGTCAGACAATGATGTCTTCTTAAGTCCATCCTTAAACCAGGTCCGTATCCCAGGGGTGAGCTACGGTTGGCGGAGGAACCCTGCCTTCACAATGTCATTTCGCAACTGGCTTAAGAGCCAGCGCAAACTTGATCATTCCTCGATCGCGATATCTCGACCTGTCCGATGACAGGGAGATGGTGGAGCCAGACGGATTCGAACCGACGACATCCTGCTTGCAAAGCAGGCGCTCTACCAACTGAGCTATGGCCCCTCACACTCGGTGTGAGTTGCTTGCCCAGCGGGGAACTGGTCGGTTGCGGATCCGTAGGATGGAAGAGTGGTAGGCCCGATAAGACTTGAACTTATGACCTCACGCTTATCAAGCGTGCGCTCTAACCAACTGAGCTACGGGCCCATAGGCCGCTCAGATCAGACCCTCAAATGAGGACCCGCTCCAGGGCTCGCGATCGTGTCCTGAACCTCGACGGTCCAGAACAAGTGGAAAGAGAAACGAAGACGGCGGCGATCCGCTCATTTGTGTGCGTCTAGCGCACTAATTGGAGCTTCAATAACCTCGTGAGAGGCTGGAGAAGCATCCTTAGAAAGGAGGTGATCCAGCCGCAGGTTCCCCTACGGCTACCTTGTTACGACTTCACCCCAGTCGCTGACCCTACCGTGGTCGCCTGCCTCTCTTGCGAGTTAGCGCAGCGCCTTCGGGTAAAGCCAACTCCCATGGTGTGACGGGCGGTGTGTACAAGGCCCGGGAACGTATTCACCGCGGCATGCTGATCCGCGATTACTAGCGATTCCAACTTCATGCTCTCGAGTTGCAGAGAACAATCCGAACTGAGACGACTTTTAGGGATTGGCTCCCCCTCGCGGGATTGCAGCCCTCTGTAGTCGCCATTGTAGCACGTGTGTAGCCCACCTTGTAAGGGCCATGAGGACTTGACGTCATCCCCGCCTTCCTCCGGATTAACTCCGGCAGTACGATTAGAGTGCCCAGCCAAACCTGATGGCAACTAATCGCGAGGGTTGCGCTCGTTGCGGGACTTAACCCAACATCTCACGACACGAGCTGACGACAGCCATGCAGCACCTGTGTCCCAGTCCCCGAAGGGAAAGCCAGATCTCTCTGGTGGTCCGGGCATGTCAAAAGGTGGTAAGGTTCTGCGCGTTGCTTCGAATTAAACCACATGCTCCACCGCTTGTGCGGGCCCCCGTCAATTCCTTTGAGTTTTAATCTTGCGACCGTACTCCCCAGGCGGAGTGCTTAATGCGTTAGCTGCGTCACCGACATGCATGCATGCCGACAACTAGCACTCATCGTTTACGGCGTGGACTACCAGGGTATCTAATCCTGTTTGCTCCCCACGCTTTCGAGCCTCAGCGTCAGTAACGGACCAGTATGTCGCCTTCGCCACTGGTGTTCTTCCGAATATCTACGAATTTCACCTCTACACTCGGAGTTCCACATACCTCTTCCGTACTCAAGACTGCCAGTATCAAAGGCAATTCCAAGGTTGAGCCCTGGGCTTTCACCTCTGACTAAACAGTCCGCCTACGCTCCCTTTACGCCCAGTAATTCCGAGCAACGCTAGCCCCCTTCGTATTACCGCGGCTGCTGGCACGAAGTTAGCCGGGGCTTCTTCTCCGGGTACCGTCATTATCGTCCCCGGTGAAAGAATTTTACAATCCTAAGACCTTCATCATTCACGCGGCATGGCTGCGTCAGGCTTTCGCCCATTGCGCAAGATTCCCCACTGCTGCCTCCCGTAGGAGTTTGGGCCGTGTCTCAGTCCCAATGTGGCTGATCATCCTCTCAGACCAGCTAAGGATCGTAGCCTTGGTGGGCCTTTACCCCACCAACTAGCTAATCCTACGCGGGCCGCTCTAATGGCGATAAATCTTTCCCCCGAAGGGCTTATCCGGTATTAGCTCAAGTTTCCCTGAGTTGTTCCGAACCAAAAGGCACGTTCCCACGTGTTACTCACCCGTCCGCCACTAATCCCGAAGGATCCGTTCGACTTGCATGTGTTAGGCCTGCCGCCAGCGTTCGCTCTGAGCCAGGATCAAACTCTCAGGTTGAGTTGACATTGACATCAGACTTCCAGTCCCGGGGGAAAACCCAGAACCAGGTATCTGGTTTGCATAGTATCTTGACGAGTTCCCAATCACATCGATGAATTGAAAACCGAAGTTTCCAGTCCATGATATTCATGGTGTCTTCAAGAGACCGCATTTGTCAGCGTCGAAGATGAACCTTTCAGTCCATCGCCAGAGCGCCGCCGCCTGCGTTTCTCTTTCCAAATCAACAATGTCAAAGACCCGAACCGCCGGAGCGGCCCCACCGTTTAGCGCCCGGTGTCGGCGGAGGCGGCTATCTAGCGAACCTCGAATTCCGTGTCAAATCGTTTTTTTCAAAACTTTCCGACCTCACCGCCAACCAACCCGGAGGTCTTCGGCAGAGCCGGCAGCTTCTAAAGAAACCACCGAAACCAGTCAAGCTATTTCTCGAAGAAAACTTCGAAGCTATCCCGGCCGAAATACTCAAAAGCCCCGAAGAACTCTCTAGCATTTCTTGGAGGGCGGCTTCTAACGAAGCAGAACTCCCAGGTCAACCAACCTTTTCACTTTTGTTTTCTTGGAGGCCAGAGCCAGTTCAGAGCGCAAAAGGTGACCGAGGCGCGCCGCTAGGAGCGCCGTAAGTCAGAAGAGATTCGATTGAGGCTGCGGAACTTAGCGATCCACTTTCCAAAACGCAAGCCCCGAAGGCCAAGGTTTCGTCCGGTGGGCCGTGGCCCCGAAGCGAGGGGCGGCTTCTAGAGGCCCATTCCCCACCCGGCAAGCGGGGAATCGCGGATTCATCCCCAGACTGACCATTCCCCTGTGCACGAACAATGTGATCCAGGACTTGCACGAGGCCCAAGCCTCCCCCAGAAGGCTGAGCACTTCGAGCCTGTCCGTTTCGGGTGGCCCATCCGAAACGGATAGCAGGCTCGATCGCGTTAGATTGAGAGCGTGGCGGTTGCCGACACCGGCATCCCCTTTCGGCTGCAACGCTCTCGAAGGCGTCGCCTCTATATATAGGCGCGCTTACATAAGGTGACCGGCGTCCATGTTGTCTCAAAAGGCCCGCTACGCCCTGCGCGCGATGATCGAACTGGCGCGCGCGGATACCCAGGTGACCGCTGGCGAGCTGGCCGAGCGCGCCGACGCTCCCCGCAAGTTCCTGGAAGCCATTCTGCTGTCCCTCTCACGCGAGGGCCTGGTGATCAGCCGGCGCGGCAAGTTCGGCGGCTATATACTGGGCCGTCCGGCCCAGGACATCAGCTTCGCCGAGATCATTCGCCTGGTCGACGGCCCCCTGGCGCTCACCCCCTGCGTCAGCCGCACCGCCTTCCGCCGCTGTGAGGACTGCCGGGACCTGGTCACCTGCGCGCTGCGCGAGGCCCTGCTGCGAGCTCGTGACGCGACCGCCGCGGTGTTGGAAGGTTACAGCGTCGCCGACGCGGCCCAAGGCGCAGGCGCCGAACTGATCGAGGGCTGATACTCTCTCTATAGACGCACACTCTATAGAGACGGGGGCGAGGGGCCGCGATCTCGCCCCAGGGGCAAGGCGCCAGACGACCGCCCATCCCCAAGGGACGGTCGGCCATCTTCAGCGGACATATAGAGTAGAGAGACCCGACGGTTCAGCCGGCGGCGATATAGGCCTTCAGCCCCTCGGCCTCGGCCTGGGCCTCATTGATCTTGTACTTCACGAGGTCGCCGATCGAGACGATCCCGGCCAAGCGCCCGCCCCTGACCACGGGCAGGTGTCGAATCCGACGGTCGGTCATGCGCTCGAGCAGGGCGTCGATCGTCTCGTCCGGCTGAGCGAACACCACGGTGGTGCTCATGCAGTTGCTGACCGGCTTGGTCAGCGCGCCCGCGCCTTCCTTGGCGATGGCCCGAACAATGTCACGCTCCGAGAGGATGCCCACCACCGCTTCCTCGGCGTCGACCACCACCATGGCCCCGACACGTCTTGTATGAAGCAGAGCGGCCGCCGCGCCGATGGTCTCCTGTGGGGAGGCCGTGAACACGAGATCACCCTTGTCTTTCAGGATCTGAGAAACCAGCACCGCGCCTCTCCCTTATGGTTTTTAGGGAACAAGGGTCTCGCAAAGAGACCGTGCGATCAATCAGTTTCCGGCGTCCGCGGCTGAACGCCGGCCCAGCGGGCGAACGGACCGATCAGCAGGACGCCGACGGCGAAGCCCACGAGGTGCGCCTCCCAGGCCACGGCCCCGGTCCCCATGGTCAGCAGGCTGCCCGTCACAGCCATCACCAGATTGACGATCAGCCAGCCCAGACCCAGCGACAGGACGCGCGGCCCGAGGATCGGCCCGACCCGCCCTTCGTAGTCCATGGTCCGGGCGGCCGCGCCCATCAGGGCCGAGACGGCGCCGGACGCGCCGATCACCGCATTGGCGCTGTCGGGGTGGATGGCGGCATAGCCGACACCGGAAAGCGCGCCGCTGATTAGATAGAAGAGGCAGAATATGCCCCCTCCCCGGCCGTTTAGTCCCAGCAGCCGGGCCACGGGGGCGCCTAAGGCCAGGGCGAACGCGCTGTTCATCAGGGCGTGAACCCAGCCGCCATGCACGAACATCATGGTTACGGGCCCCGTCCAGGCCCCGTTCCAGAAGTCGCGCGGGACCAGGGCCAGCGACTCGACGGTCGCGTCGCTGGCGCGCAGGAGCAGCACATGCGGGACCAGGATCGAGGCCGCCGCCAACAGGGCGGGCCAGGGCGCGTTGAAGATCGGCTCGGGACGCTGCTCGCTCATGACCTTGTATCTAGGGCGTCCGACGGCGATTCGAACCACCGGCCAGCGCTCCGAATGGCGCTTAACCATTTTTTCTCGACCTGGGGTCTACACGTCGATCTGTATCTTTTTGGCACGGGTGTTGCTTGCGCTCCGTGTCTGCAGTTCGCGGAGCCTTTCATGGCCTGGCATCGGAAGAAGAAGATGAGCGTCACGACGGGCGCCGCCGTCGTCATCTCTCTGGGCGTGGGCGGCGTCGCCGCCGCGCAATCGATGTCGACGAACTCGGCCTCGATGAACGCCGGCTATGGCCGCAGCGCGGGCCAGGAAAATCGCATGGTCGAGTATTCGACCCGCGACGCCAACGGCAACCGGGTCATCGTCGATGGCGTCATGCTGACCGGCTCGGACCAGAGCGTATATTCGTCGAGCCGTTCGTCCGGCTCGCTGGACGCCTATTCGGGCGTCGGCGGCGTGGGCGGCTATGCCGGCTCGACAGCGATCGGCAACAACCTGACGGTCATCACCCAGGGCAACAACAACACGGTCATCGTCAATTCCAGCCAGGTGAACAACGGCAACGTCACCGCCGGCTCGAACGTGGTGAAGGCGGGAACCCCGCAATGAGCTTCAAACCTACAGGCCTGATCCTGGCCCTGATGGGCGCGACGGCCCTGGCCGGATGCGGCAGCGTGCCGGTAGCGTCGACGGCCGGCAACTACGCCCAGCCGATCGGAAGCGCGCCGGTCACGGCCAACCCGACCGACTATTCGGCCGCCCTGGTCTGTCTGAACCAGTACGCCCGCGCCAACCACGTGGCCGCGCCGCGCATCGCGATCGGCCGCATCGCCGACTATACCGGCAAGGAAGAGTCTGACGGCTCTGGCCGCAAGGTGACGCAAGGCGCCTCGCTGATGGCGACCTCGGCCTTCGCCAAGGCCGGCATGCCGATGGTCGAGCGTTTCGACACCTCGGTGTCGGAGTTCGAGCTGAAATACGCCAACAACAAGCTGATCTCGGACCGTCCGAACCCCGCGCCCGATGCGCCGGCGGAGTACCGCAAGATCCTGGCCGGCCAAGTGCCGGGCTCGGACTTCTACGTGGTCGGCGGCATCACCGAACTGAACTACAACATTCGCTCGCAGGGCGTGGACGCCTATGTCGGCGACAAGGACACCGACGGGCTGAAGGGCAACTTCCGCCGCCGCGTCTTCATCATGAACATCGCGCTGGACCTGCGGCTGGTGAACACCCGCACGCTCGAGGTGGTGGACGTCATCTCCTATCAGAAGCAGGTGGTCGGCCGCGAAGTCAGCGCCGGCATCTTCGACTTCCTGAACGGCAACATCTTCGACATCTCGGCCGGTCGCGGGGCGCTCGAGCCCATGCAGCTGGCGGTGCGCGCGCTGATCGAACGCGCCGTTGTCGAGATGAGCGCCAACCTCTACGGCATGCCCGGTCCGCAAAGCTGCCTGCGCTACGATCCGTTCGGCGACGCCACGGTCGGCCAGACCGGCGCCTTCACTCCGGCCTACGACAATCTGGGAACGAACAATGCGCAAACCCGCGACGACCCGTCTCGCTGGAACGCTAAGCGTGATCCCGATATTCGTGATTCTAAGCGCGGTCGCTACTAGCCAGCCCGTCCACGCCCAGGCGACCACGCCGAGCCCCGTTCTCAACAACCAGATCAATCTGGGCGAGATCTTCTCTGAGCAGGGCCTCAACGTTCAGACTTTGTCGGACGGCGTCACGGCCAGCACGACGGCCCAGGCCAACGGCGTCTCGATCGGCGTGACCAATGCCGACGCCTCGGCGAACTCGAACCAGGAAAACCAAGGCAAGGTCTCGGCCCAGGGCATCGTGAGTATCGAGGACTACGCGGGCGCGGCCTCCGCTGCACGCGCCACGGCGGTCGGCAATTCCGGCGCCCTCTCCGCGTCCAACGGCACCGTCTCGGCCCGCGTCGCCCAGGTTAATTCGAACGAGGTGACCGCACGCGGCCAGGTCCAGGCGGGCGAGGCGTCGGTCAAGGATCTGACCGTCTCCAGCCTGGCCATGGGCAACAGCCAGGGCGTCGATCTCGACAATGGCTCGGCCGGGGTGCGGATCAGCCAGTCGACCACGGCCAACGTGATGGCCGACGGCGGCGCGTCCGTCGGCTACGTCTCGGGGACCAGCGCGGTGACAGCGACCACCGCCGGTAACAACATCAATATCAACGGCGGCAATCAGTCGGCCGTTCGCGCCATCACCGACCAGGCCAATACGGCCGAGCTCACCCAGGCCAGCAAGGTCACCGCCTATGGGAATAGCTACCTGTCGGCGACGGTGGCCACGGCGACCGGCAACAACCTGGCGGTCCAGAACGAGGGCCCCTTGGCGGACGTGACGTCCCACCAGTGGAATACCTCAAGCGTTCGCGGCCAGGCGGATGCAAGCTCGTACCAATTCAGCGCTGCACAGACGAGCGCCTACGCGGTCGGAAACTCCTCACAGGTGAACAATGTCGGCCCCGAGCTGACGCTGGACAACCTGCAGACCAATGAAGGCGGCGGGGTCGGAGCGGTCGCCAGCTTCCAGGGCCAAGAAGGCTACGACACCGTGACCTCGGCCACGGCCATGGGCAATGCTGTGACGGGCTATGCCTGCTCGAAGTGCAACGGCCGGATGACCGTGACCAACAACCAGACCAACACGGCCGACATCGGCGCCAGCTCCAGCACGACGGTCAATTCCGGCCGGCAGGTGACGGGCATCTCGACCGCCATCGGCAACAACGCCAGCTTCAACGTCACCTCGCCGGGGTACTAGGTTGAGCGGAGCGCATGCGCTCCGCTCCGGCCAACGACAGAGCCTAGGACTTCACGACGCGGTGCAGCCTATGCATGTCGTCGCGCCGCATGCCGCCGATCGTGGCGGCGACACTGGCGGCGAAGGCGCTGGTCAGAGCGCCGATCCCCAGGAACAACGAGATCTGGGCGCCGATCTGGCCGACCCGGATCATCTCGGCGGCCGACGGCTCACCGATCGGCGCGGCGGAGGTTTGGACGCTCAACGCGCCCAGCACCAAGAGACCGACGATGCTGGCGGCCCAGGCCAGCAGGCCGTGGGCGGTGTCCCGGAAATAGGTCTCATGATCGTGGATATGCAGCCACTTGGTGCGCAGCCGCCCGGCCAGATAGCCGCCCAGCATGCTCGCCGCCACCTGGCAGGCGATGAAGACCGCGCCGATCGTCGGCGTGAAGTCACGCGCTTCGAGACCCGCGGGCCAGCGCGGCGACATCTTCAGGCCGAAGCCGGCGCCGAGCGAGACCAGCACGAAAAGCATGGCGACCGTCGCCGCGGCGCCGGCCAGGATCGAGTCCCAGCTGACGGGCGACTGGTGCTCGTCGGGGATGTCGGCCGTCGAAAGTTCGGCTCCGTACGCCATGGCGGTGCTCCTCCGGCTCAAAAGTGGTGCGTGCAGAAGGCCAGGAGGAGAATGACGGGGAGGGGAACCCCCAGAAGCACGAGTAGGATCGATCGCATGGCGGGAAGCCCCTTGCTGGGAATGAAAGGGCGCTCTGCATCCATGGCCGCGCCTTGCTTCGCTGAACGAAGCTGCCGAGCGGTGGGTTCCGGCGTGCGTAACGACGCGGCCGAGGGGCCATGTCAGGCCCTGGCGGGATCAACCCAAACCAGGCGGCGATTTTGACGTTTCCTCGGCGCGCGGCCTGCTATACGGCCCTCATCTCCGCGACATACCGCCGCTTTAGTATTGAACGATCATGGCCTCCCCGACCCGCGCGCCCGTTCTCGCCCTCAAGGACGTCCGTCTCGCAGACGGCGCCAAGCCCCTGTTCGACGGCGTCGACCTCGCCCTGGAGCCGCGCGTGCGCGCCTGCCTGGTCGGCCGTAACGGCGCGGGCAAGTCCACCCTGCTGAAGATTCTGGCCGCCCAGGGCGTCGAGCCCGACAGCGGCGAGCGCGCCGTGCAACCGGGCGCCAAGATCATCTTCGTCAGCCAGGAGCCGGAGATCACCGGCGACACCCTGCTGGACTATTGCACCGCCGGCGGCGCCGAGGACTACGAGGCCCAGGCCGCCCTGGCCGACTTCGGCCTGGATCCGGAGAAGAGCTCGCAAGGCCTGTCGGGCGGCGAGAAGCGCCGCGCCGCGCTGGCCCGGGCGTTCGCCGAACAGCCCGACGTGCTGCTGCTGGACGAGCCGACAAACCACCTGGACATCTTCGCGATCCAGACCCTGGAAGAAGAGCTGGCCAGCTCCAAGTGCGCGGCCCTGATCGTCAGCCACGATCGCGCCTTCCTGAACCGCGTCACCCAGCGCACCTACTGGCTGGAGCACCGCAAGGTGCGCCGCCTGGACAAGGGCTTCGCGGAGTTCGAGATCTGGAGCGAACAGGTCCTGGCCGCCGAGGCCGAGGAAGAGCGTCGCCTCAACAAGGTGCTGGAGCGTGAGAACGCGTGGCTGGCGCGCGGCGTCCAAGGTCGCCGGGCCCGCAACGAAGGCCGCCGGCGCGCCTTGATGGACCTGCGCGCCCAGAAGAAGGACCTGCAGGGCGACAAACGCGGCTCGATGTACATGGCCGTCGAGAGCGCCACGACGTCCGGCAAGAAGGTGATCGAGGCCAAGCACCTGACCAAGAAGTTCGGCGACCGCGTGATCGTCGAGGACTTCTCGACCCGCATCCTGCGCGGCGACCGCGTGGCCCTGGTCGGCCCCAACGGCGCCGGCAAGACCACGCTGGTCCGCCTGCTGCTGGGAGAACTCGAGCTCGACGCCGGCACGGTGCAGCTGGGCACCAACCTGGAGGTCTCCTACATCGACCAGGGTCGCATGGCTCTGTCGGACAAGATCACCCTGTGGGATTTCCTGACCCCCGGGGGCGGCGACTCCATCCTGGTGCGCGGCCAGCCCAAGCACGTGGCCGGCTACGCCAAGGACTTCCTGTTCACCGAGGCCCAGCTGCGCCAGCCGGTGACCAGCCTGTCGGGCGGCGAGCGCAACCGCCTGCTCTTGGCCAGAGCGCTGGCCAATCCCACCAACCTGATGGTGCTGGATGAGCCGACCAACGACCTGGACATGGACACGCTGGACCTGCTGGAGGACCTGCTGGCCGACTTCGAGGGCACGCTGATTCTGGTCAGCCACGATCGCGATTTCATCGATCGCCTCGCCACCTCGACCATCGCCATGAACGGTCACGGCAAGGTGCTGGAGACCCCCGGCGGCTGGACCGACCTGATCGACCAGAGCCCGGACTTCTTCAAAGGAGCCCGTGGGGCCAGCGTCGGCTCGTCGTTCACGCCTGTAGCGCGGACCACCAAGGGCGCCGCACCGGCTCCCGCGCCCGTGGCCCCGCCGGCGAAAAAGGCCGGCAAGCTGACCTTCAAGGACCAGCGCCGTCTCGAGGAGTGTGAAGCCCTGATCGCCAAGAGCCCGGCCATCATCGCCGGCTTCGAAAAGACCCTGGCCGACCCGAACCTCTACAGCCGCGATCCGACGACCTTCGACAAGACCATGAAGGCCCTCGACAAGGCCCGCGCCGATCTGGAGCAGGCCGAGATGGAGTGGCTGGAACTGGAAGAGAAGAGGGAAAATCTGGCCGGCTGATCCGGGGATCGCTTCACGCGCGTCGCAATGCCGAAAAGCTGATCGCGTCATCGGACCCGCGGGCGGCGCGACGCCGAGGTCGGCCCCGCCCTCTTGAATTGGGGGTCCCGCCATGCATTCTCAGCAGCACTCGCTCTCAGGCCTGGAAATACAATCGCTTAGGGGTGTCGATGTCGCGCGGTCGTCCTGCGACCAAACGACACATCCTGCGATAGAGCAGCAACCGGGCCGTGCGCGGGCGTATTGAAGGGTTACGTCATCCTCAAGCTCGCCTGGCGATTGCTTGCGGATGACGCGGTGATCACGGCGTTGTCTTCCGAACCTTCGGCCCTCGACGCTCGACCCTGGGGGATGGAAACGGCATGCCGCACGGGCTGGCCCAGCAGGAAAAAAGACGGCAGACCGCCCTGCTGCTGGGTCTGTCGGTCGCCATCGTCGCCAGCCTGGCGTTCAGCGACTATCTGAGCCGCTCTGTCCTTGGCGTCGCCGCCTTCTGGCCTGCCAACGCCCTGCTGGCCGCCGGCCTGATCACCCTGGGCGGCTGGCGTCGCGTATCGCTGACCACGGTCTTCGTCGCCTTCCACCTGGCCTTTGACCTGCTGGTCGGCGACAGCCCCGCGCGCGCCTTGCTCCACGCCGGGATCGACACGCTGGAGGCGCTCGCCGTCTGGGCCGTCTGCCTGCGGATCTGGGGCGGCACGCCCCGCATCCGCACCCTGCGCGCGCTGATCATGCTGCCGGCCATCACCACCCCGATCGCTGCCGGCTCCGCTATCCTCTGCGCGGGAATTCTGGCGCTTGGGTTCGGCGCGCCGTTCTGGAGCGTGCTGTTCGACTGGTTCCTGCGCGGGGCCTTGGGCCTGGCCATCGCTCTGCCCGCGACCCTTGTCCTGATCGACGCCGAGCACCGCCGTTCGTTCCACCGGACCTGGCGCGAGCAGTTGGCCCTGATGTTCGGGGTCGGCGCGATCACCCTGCTGTGCGCCCATCCGGCTTGCGGCCTGCCGCCGTTCCTGATCTTCCCGGTCGCCCTCATCACCGCCTATCGCCTGGGCGCGCGTGGCGCGGCCATGGCTTCGCTGGTCGTGGCCGTGATCACGCTACCGATCGCCATGGCCGGCGCCTCCCCGCGCTTCAATGCGATCCTCGGTCCCACGGCCCAGGCGCGGACCATCCAGGTGTTCATCCTGGTGCTGTTCTACACCTGCCTGGCGGCGGGCCTGGCCCTGGCCCAGCAGGACCGGCTCAAGCGCCTCCTCATGCGCCGCGAGCAGCTGACCCGCGCCGCCCGCGCCCGGGCGCTCGCCGCCACCGAGGCCAAGACCGAGTTCCTGGCCACCATGAGCCACGAGATCCGCACGCCGCTGAACAGCGTGCTCGGCTTCGCCCAGCTCCTGGCCGCCCGCGAAGACCTGCCGCCCGACGCCCGCCGGCAGGTCAACCTGATCGACAGCGCCGGCGCGGCCCTCCTGACCGTGGTCAACGACATCCTGGACTTCTCGCGGGTCGAGGCCGGCCAGATCGAGCTGCTGCCCCAGCCGACCTCGGCCGCCGGCCTGCTGCGCGACACCGTGGCGATCATGGAGCCCGAGGCCCGCGCCAAGGGCCTGACCCTGGCCCTGGAGATCATCGACCCGGTTCAGGCCCTGCACGATCTCGACGCCGATCGTCTGCGCCAGATCCTGATCAACCTGCTGAACAACGCCGTGAAGTTCACCGATCAAGGCCGCATCGACGCGCGCCTGATCGTCGAGCCGGGCGACCTGGAGGATCGCCTGCGGTTCGAAATCATCGACACCGGCGTCGGCATCGACCTCGACAAGCAGGCCCTGTTGTTCCAGCGCTTCTCCCAGGCCGACAGCTCGATGAGGCGGCTGCACGGCGGCGCGGGCCTGGGCCTGGCCATCTGCCGGGCGCTGATCGACGTGATGGGCGGCAAGATCGGTGTCGACAGCGTGGCCGGTCGCGGCTCCTGCTTCTGGATCGAGCTTTCGGCCCCAACCGCCGAGCCGATCGCCGTCTCCGAGCGGCCCAAGGCCGCGGCGCCGGGCGCGGCCAAGATCCTGATCGTCGACGACCACCCGATCAATCTGGAGATTGGCGCGGCCCTGCTGACCCTGGTCGGCTGCAAGGTCGACGTCGCCGACAACGGCAAGGAGGCGGTCGAGCGCGCCGCGAGCGGCGACTACGACATCATCCTGATGGACATTCACATGCCGCAGATGGACGGGCTGCAGGCGACCCGGGCGATCAAGGCGCTGCCCGGCCGTCCAGGAAAGGCCCCGATCATCGCCATGAGCGCCGACGCCCTGCCCCGCCAGGTCGAGCGCTGCTACGCCGCCGGCATGGTCGACCACATCGCCAAGCCCATCCAGCGCGAGGTGCTGTACGCCAAGGTCGAGCGCTGGCTGAACCGCAAGGCGGCGCCCGAGATCTAGACTGCCCCAAACCGTGGATCATGGAGACTTGGAACTCAGTCCGCTCCCCCCTAACTTGACCGCGAACAATCGGGGAGCCTCATCCATGCAGCGCCGCGCCTTTGCCGCCTCCTGTGCCGCTTGGGGCCTGATGGCCCTGCTGGCCGGCTGCTCGCCGGCCAAGAAGGAGACGGCCGCCCCGGCCGGCGTGACGAAGCTCAAGCTGGCCACCGACTGGCGCGCTGAGGCGGAGCTGGGCGGCTACTATCAGGCCCTGGCGACCGGCGAGTACAAGAAGCGCGGCCTGGACGTGACCTTGATCCAGGGCGGCCCGGCGGTGAACGTGCCCCAGTTGCTGGCGACCGGCGCGGTCGATGTCGGCGTCGGCTCCAACAGCTACGTGGTCATGAACCTGATCAAGGAGAACGCGCCGGTGAAGGCCGTGGCGGCCTTCATGCAGAAGGACCCCTGGTCGCTGATCGCCCACCCCGACCAGGGCGTCGACACCATCGCCGACATCAAGGGCCATCCGGTCCTGCTGTCCGACGCCTCGATCAACGGCTACTGGGCCTGGCTGAAGGCCAAGTACGGCTTCACCGACGATCAAGTCCGCAAGTACAACTACTCCACCGCCCCGTTCCTGGCCGACAAACGCATCGTTCAGCAGGGCTATGTGACCAGCGAGCCGTACCTCATCGAGAAGGAAGGCAAGGTTAAACCCAAGGTCTTCCTGCTGGCCGACAGCGGCTATCCGGCCTACGGCTCGATGGCCCTGGTCAATGACAGCCTGATCGCCAGGAACCCGGCGGCCGTGCAGGCCTTCGTCGAGGCCACCGCGGCGGGCTGGAAGTCTTACCTCTACGGCGATCCCAAGCCGGGCGACGCGGCGATCCTGAAGGACAATCCGGAGATGACCCAGGACGTCCTCGACCAGGCGCGCGACAAGATGCGGTCCTACGGCGTGATCAGCGCCAAGAACGGTGACGGCGACATCGGCCTGATGACCGACGAGCGGTGGAGCGCGTTCTTCAAGGACGCCAGGGCGCAGGGCGTCTATCCGAAGGACGGGGACTTCAAGAAGGCTTACACGCTGCAGTTCCTGCCCAAGGGCCAATGAGCGCTCCCGTCGCCAGCCTCGCGGCCGTCGAGGTCGACTATGCGCGCGGCCGCGCCTTGGGGCCGGTCGACCTTACGCTGGCGGGCGGCGAGATCGTCGCCCTGGTTGGGCCCTCAGGCTGCGGCAAGTCCACGGCCTTGCGGCTACTGGCCGGTCTGGAGGCGCCGACGCGCGGGATCGTGACCCGCGCCGCCGGCAAGGGCGAGACCTCGGTCGTCTTCCAGTCGCACACCTTGGCCCCGTGGCTCTCGGCGCGGGACAATGTCGCCCTGCCCCTGGAACTGGCGGGCATGGCCAAGTCCGCCGCCCGCGCCGCGGCCGACGAAGCCTTAAGCCAGGTTGGCCTCGGCTCCGCCCTCAACGCCCGCCCCGCCCAACTGTCCGGCGGCATGGCCATGCGCGCTTCGCTGGCGCGCGCCCTGGTCACTCGACCGCGCCTGCTGCTGCTTGACGAGCCCTTCGCGGCCCTGGACGAGATCACCCGCCGCGCCCTCGCCGACGACGTCCTGGCCCTGGTCGAGGACCTGAAGCCCGCCGTCGTCTTCGTGACCCACAATGTCGAGGAGGCCGTCTACATGGCCCGCCGCGTCGTGGTCATGACCCCCGGTCCCGGCCGCATCGCCGGCGAGGTGGCCATCGACGGACCCGTCGTCCGCCCGGCCGGCTTCCGCACCACCGAGGCCTTCCGCGCCGCCGCCGAGGCGGTGTCCTCCCTGCTCGCGCACGCGACGGAGCGCGCGGCGTGAAGCGCATACTCGCCCCCGCGATCCTGATCGCCGTCCTGCTGGGCGGATGGGAGATCGCCTGCCGCGCCCTGGCCGTGCCGCCCTATCTGTTGCCCGCACCCAGCGCCGTGGCCCGCGCTCTCGCCGAGTCCTGGCCCCTGCTGCTGGGCTCGGCCTGGGCGACGCTGTCGACCGCCCTGCTGGCCCTGGTCATCGCCAGCCTGGTCGCCTGCGGCCTGGCGCTGGCGGTCAGTCTGAACAGCGTTCTGGAAGATGCCGTTAGGCCGATCGCCGTCACCCTGCAGGTGACACCGCTCGTGGCCATCGCCCCGCTGGTCACCATTTGGGCCGGCATCGACCATCCCGAGCGGGCGGTGATCGGCCTGGCCGCCGTGGTGGCCTTTTTCCCCATCTTCTCCGGCGCCCTGTCGGGGCTGAAGGCGGTCGATCCGGATCTGGCCCGCCTGTTCGACCTCTATGGCGCCAATCCCTGGCAGCGCCTGGTCCGGTTGCGCCTGCCGTCCGCCGTGCCAGCCCTCCTGGAAGGCCACAAGGTCGCGGCCGGTCTGGCCATTATCGGCGCCGTGGTCGCCGAGTTCGTGGCGGGTTCCGGTGGGTCCCAAGGCCTGGCCTGGCGTATCCTGGAGGCCTATAATCGCCTGCAGACCGCCAAGGTTTTCGCCGCACTCGTGTCTCTGGCTGTACTCGGCGTTGCCTTGCACGCCTTAATGGAAGCGATCGAACGGCGACTTCTCAACTCTTGGCGCGGACGTTAGCGCGAGATTAAGGCGACGGGCTCTACCATGGCAGTTCGATAGAGAATTCATCGGAACGGTCCATGCGCGCCGCCTTCCTCATCGCCGCCCTTGCCTGCGCCCCCCTGGCGTGCGCGGGCGCGCATGCGGAGACCCGCCAGGAGAGCCGCTATGGCCCCGCGCCCGAACGCGCGCCGACGCCGGTCAACGGCCGCGCCCCCGGCTATACCGGCTCGACCTACGGCGGTCGCGCCCTGGGCTGGAGCGGCAAGCGCGAGATCGCCGCCCCTCAGGCCCAGGCCGCCGCCCAGGTCCAGCCTTGGTGGGCTCAGCAAGCGCGGGAAGCCCAGCAACCGCCGATCGCACGAGCGGCCTATCAGCCGCCCGCTCCGGCCTACGCGCCGCAAGCCCCGCAGGCCCCAAGCGCAGCCCTGCCACGCAACATCTACGACGCCCCCGCGCCCCAAGCCGCGCCGGTTCCCGCCGCCTATTCCGCGCCGGCCCAGCCCGCGCCGCGCTTCCGCGACGGCCAGATCGGCGCGCGCACCTATTCCGTCGGCCGCCAGTTCGGCATGGCCCCTGATCCCATCCCCGCCGCCGGTCCCCCGCGCGTGGTCCTGATCACCGCCCCGCCGACGCTGGACGAGGACAAGCCGCGCGAGGAGGGCAACGGCGAGTGGTCGGCCAAGCCCGAGAAGGAGAGCGGGCAATAATGCAGTCGCGGCTTCACGATCTTATCTCGCTCGCCAACGAGCCCTCCAGCGTCAAGCGCCGGGAGCTGCTGCGCGGCGTCACCGACATGTTCTTCTCGGGCGAGGGCCACAACGCCGTCGAGATGGGCCTGTTCGACGACGTGATGAGCCAGCTGGCCGGTGAGATGGAAGAGGCGGTCAAGGTCGAGTTGGCCCAGCGTCTCGGCGAGGCGCCGGCTCCGCCGCGCGGCCTGTCGCGCACCCTGGCTTCGGACACGATCACCGTCGCCGCTCCGATCCTGCGCAACTCCAGCGCCCTGACCGACGAAGATCTGCTGCACGTGGCCCGCACCCAGGGGCAGGACCACCTTCGCGCCATCTCGCAACGTCAAAGTGTGTCCAGCATCGTCTCGGACGCGATCGTCGCACGCGGTGACGACACCACGCTGGGCGTCCTGCTGCGCAACGAGGGCGCGGTGCTGTCGCGCGAGGCGCACGAGACCGTCGTCGATCGCGCCGCCGCCAACCCTTCGCTGCACGAGGCGGTCATCGACCGCAACAGCCTGCCGGTCGACCTGCTGAACGAGATGTACTTCATGGTCGAGGCGCGCCTCCGCGACCGGATCATGGAGAAGAACGCCGGCGTCGATCCCGCCATGCTGGAGGCCGCCCTGACCGCGGGGCGCAAACGCGTCGCGGTCGAGGACGGCGCCCTGCCCGCCGACTTCGCCGAGGCCGAGAAGGAATTCCGCACCCTGCGGGCCAAGGCGCGGATCTCGCCGCAGATCCTGGCCAACATGCTGCGCGCCAAGAAGACGACGCTGTTCCTGGTGGCCCTGGCCGACATGGCCGATGTCGATTTCCACACCGCCCGCAAGATCGTGGAGCGGCGCGAGATGGACGCCCTGTCGGTGATCTGCAAGGCGGCCGATTTCGACCGCTCGCTATTCCTGACCTTCGCGCTACTGATCCTCGAACAGAGCGACGACGTGATGACGAAGGCCAAGGCGTACGGCGAGCTGTACGCCGCCCTGCCGCGGGAGTCGGCTCTGCGCACGATCCGCTTCTGGCGCCTGCGTCGCACGACCGGCGACGTCGCCGCGGCTTAGGGCCGCCGCCCAAGGCCCCGACCTTGAGCATTAAGGCGAAAACCGGCCGCTCGCGCGCCTTGCGTGCGCCATGTCCGACGGCCAAGGTGCCGCCCTCTTATTCTCCTGCCCTGGATTCTAGATGATCAGCGCTTCGCGCTTGGCGCTCGTCGCCGCCGCCGGCCTCTCGGTCGCCGCCTGCTCGCACCTCCCCAAGCCTTCCATCCCGTTCATGAGCAAGGACGGGGGCGACAAGCCGGCCGCGTCCGCGCCGAAGATCCCGGAGGCCCCGCCCCTGGCCGGCCCCAGGATCGCCGACCTGAAGCCGGGCCAGTGGGCGCAGGAACTGTCCGACGTCGCGCCCGATCCGTCCTGGCGCTTCGGGACGCTGTCCAACGGCATGCGCTACGCCATCCGCAAGAACGCCACCCCGCCCGGGCAGGCTTCCGTTCGCCTGTGGTTCGACGCCGGCTCGCTGATGGAAGCCGACGATCAGCAGGGCCTGGCCCACTTCCTGGAGCACATGGCCTTCAACGGCTCCAAGAACGTGCCGGAAGGCGACATGGTCAAGATCCTGGAGCGTCACGGCCTGGCCTTCGGCGCCGACACCAACGCTCAGACCAGCTTCGACGAGACCGCCTATCAGCTGGACCTGCCCAAGGCCGACGACGACACGGTCGACACCTCGCTGATGCTGCTGCGCGAGGCGGCCGGAGAGCTGACCATCGCCCCCGACGCCGTCGACCGCGAGCGCGGCGTGGTCCTGTCGGAGCAGCGCAATCGCGACACGCCCGGCTACCGCGTCGCCATCGCCACCCTGTCGGCCCAGATGGAAGGCCAACTGCCGCCCAAGCGGATCCCGATCGGCAAGACCGAGATCCTGAAGACCGCTCCGGCCCAGCGCATCCGCGACTTCTACGAGGCCTATTACCGTCCCGAGCGGGCGGTGCTGGTGGCCGTCGGCGACTTCGATGTCGACGCCATGGAAGCCAAGATCAAGGCCAAGTTCGGCGACTGGGCCGGCAAGGGCCAGCCCGGCAAGAACCCCGACGTCGGCGCAGTGGCCAAGCGCGGTCCGACCGCCAAGCTGCTGGTCGAGACCGGCGCCCCGTGGTCGGTGCAGATGACCTGGATGCGCAAGCCCGACGGCCTGCTGGAGACCAAGGCCGTCGACGATCGCGACATGATCGAGAACCTGGCCTTCGCGGTGATCAACCGCCGCCTGCAAGCCATCGGCCGCTCGGCCGAGCCGCCGTTCATCGCCGGCGGGGCCTTCAAGGGCGACCAGTATGGCGCGGTGCGGGTGACGACCTTCGGCGCCACCGCGCAGCCGAGCCGCTGGCGCGAGGCGATGAGCGCGCTCGACGCCGAGCAGCGCCGCGCCGTGCAATACGGCGTGCGCCAGGACGAACTGGATCGCGAGATCGCCACCTTCCGCGCCGGCTTGGTCGCCGCCGCGGCCGGCGAAGCCACGCAGCGGACGCCCGCCCTGGCCAACCAGTTGCTCAACACCTTGGGCGACGCGGAGGTCATTACCTCTCCCAGCCAGAACCTGGCCGCCTACGATGTCCTGGTGAAGGGCCTGACCGCCGAGCGGGTCAACGCCGTGCTGAAGAGCGCCTTCGCCGGCTCGGGTCCGTTGCTGGTCGTCGCCGCGCCCAGCAATATCGACGGCGGCGAGGCGGCGATCCTCAAGGCCTATGACGAGCTGAGGAACCAGCCCGTCACCCCGCCGGCCGCGCCGGGCGTCAGCGTCTGGCCCTATTCCACCTTCGGCCCCACCGGCAAGGTCGTCGAGCAGAAGGACGTCACCGATCTGGACGCCGTTTTCGTGCGCTTCGAGAACGGCGTGCGCCTGACGGTGAAGCCGACCAAGTTCCGCGACGATCAGGTCGTGGTGAAGGTCCGCACCGGCCACGGCCTGCTGGACATGCCGTCCGACGCCCAGAGCCCTCTGTGGTCAGCCAGCGCCTTCATCGAGGGCGGCCTCAAGCAGATCAGCGCCTCGGACATGGAGCGCGTGCTGACCGGCAAGATCTGGAACGCCGGCCTCGGCGTCGAGGACGACGCCTTCGCGCTGAGCGGTCGCACGCGCCCCGAAGACCTTTCGACCGAACTGCAGGTCCTGGCCGCCTATGCGACCGAACCCGGCTGGCGTCCGGAGGCCTTCAACCGGGTCAAGACCAGCTACGCCACCTTCCATGACCAGCTGGAAAGCACGACCGGCGGCGTCCTCAGCCGCGACCTGGGCGGGCTGATGCACGGCGGCGACCAGCGCTGGACCTTCCCGTCACGCGAACAGATCGCCGGCGCGTCGCTGGAACAGCTGAAGGCCACCGTCGCCAATCCGCTGGCTCAGGGCGACCTGGAGATCGTCATCGTCGGCGACACCACGGTCGACAAGGCCATCACCGCCGTCGCCGACACCTTCGGCGCCCTGCCCAAGCGTCCGGGCGAACCGCCGCTGGCCGGCGCCGACAAGGCCCCGTTCCCCGCCCCGTCGGCACAGCCGGTGCTGCGTACCCACAAGGGCCGCCCCGACCAGGCCGCTCTGTTCATGGTCTGGCGGACGGACGACCTGTTCTCGAACCTGCAGCGCTCGCGCGATGTCTCGATCCTGAGCCAGGTCTTGCAGCTGCGCCTGATCGACGAACTGCGCGAGAAGCAGGGCGCGACCTACTCGCCCAACGCCTCGGCCACGGCCAATGTCACCTTCAAGAACTGGGGCTATCTGGCCGTCAGCATGGAAGTGCCGCCCGAGAAACTGGACGGCGTCGTCGCCTCGATCCGCAAGATCGCCGCCGACCTGCGCGACAAGCCCGTGACCGCCGACGAACTGGAGCGGGCCAAGAAACCGCGCATCGACCAGATCGAGAAGGCCCGCGTGACCAACGAGTACTGGCTCGGCGCACTGTCGGGCGCTCAGGAGGACCCACGCCTGCTGGACGCCACCCGCTCGGTGCTGGCGGGCCTCTCCCGCGTCACCCCGGCCGACGTCCAGAAGGCGGCCAGGACCTACCTCGGCGACGACCAGTCGTGGCTACTGCTGGTGAAGCCGGAAGCCACCGCGACAGCGGCGAAGTAGCACCCAACAAAAAGGCCCTCCCGATCGGGAGGGCCTTTTCAATTGCGGCTGGGTGAGAGCGCCCTAGTAGACCACCCCGCCAACCCCGCCATCCAGGCTGAAGCTGGTCGTCAGAGTCTGGCGCTCCTGCACCGTCTCCTCGCGGTAGGCGGTGTAGGTCTCGGTCGTCAGAATGGTCAGGATCTTCACGCCGGCGCCGAAGCGACGCAGCAGCGAGCGCTCGTTGCAGTCGCGGGCCGGACGTTGCGGGCGGCACGAGATGCTGCCCTGGCCGCCCGACTGGGCGCCGTTGGGGCCGCCGGCCAGGCCCGAGCCGGGGCTGTGATAGAGCGACTCGTTCTTCTGGCAGATGAAGGTCTGGCCGGCGCCGCCGGTCGAGATGTCGATCTGGCCGGAATAGTCGGCGATCACGTACTGCATGCGCGAGCCTGCGATGCAGCGATAGAGCTCGCCGTCATAGGCGTCGTCGATGTCGCGGTCGGGGGTGACCTGCGAGGCCGGGTGCGGGATGTCGCGGTCGTCCAGGCAGACGGCGCGGATGATCACGCGGCGCGTCCGGGTGCGGGTGGCTTCATAGGACTGACGCCGACGGGCCTCGCCGCCCTCGACGTTCAGGCCCTGGATGTAGCCGCTGGCCATCGGGCCGGAATAGTAGCCGCCGTGACCGCCGCCACCGTAGTAGTTGGTGACGCCCGCGGCCGAACCGGCCAGCGAACCGGCGCCGGAGCTCGACCCCGAGCTGGCGCCCGAATTGGCCACCGCCGAGGCGCTGGAATTGGCGTTCACGATCACGGTCGCGCCGATGTTCACATTGACGCCGGGAATGTTGACGTGGTGACCACCACCGCCACCGCCGCAGCAGCCCGTCGGCGGCGCGGGCGGCTTCGGCGGGGCCGGAGGCGGCGAGCAGCAGGTCGGCGGGGCCGGGCAACCCGTGGTGCAGGCCACCGCGATGCCGCCGATCGTCAGGCCGCCGAGCAGCACGCTCAGGCCGATCAGCAGTCCGCGCAGGTTCAGTTTCGGCGCCTTCATCCGGCGGTTCCCTTCACATCGGGTCGTCTCGCTTTTGGTTAAGCAAGAATCGGGCCGAGCCCGCCGCTCCGCCTGGATTGCGCCAGAATGGGACGGTCGAGCCCTTGGCCCGGTTCTCCCAGCAAGGTCCATGCGGTCGAAAACAGCCGCGACAGGACCCGCCAGGGGACGACGATGTTCCATCCAAGCACGGAACGGTTGATAGACTATTGGCGCGACAAAAAGGGTGAATCCGCCCTGCCCCGCCGCGCCGACATCAATCCGGGCGATTTCCTCGAGCTTTTGCCCCAGGTCTTCGTCCTGGGCCGTGACGGCGGCAAGCTGCCGTTCCGCCTGGCCGGCGGCTTCGTCACCGAGCTCCACGCCCGCGACCTGCGCGGCCAGGACGCCCTGTCGCTGTGGGCCCTGGCGCACCGCCTGGAGCTGAAGAGCGCCCTCGACGTCGCGCGCAAGCGTCGCACGCCGGTAGTGGTCACCGCCGACATCCGCGCCCACGGCGTGCCCAGCGTCGGCATGGAAGTGCTGTTCGCGCCACTGCAAGGGGCTTCCGGGGAGACCGACCGGTTCCTGGGCCTCTACCAGCCGATCGCCATGATGGCCCGGCTGATGGGCCGCCCCGCCTACGAGCTGGGCCTTCGCGAGATCAAGCCGCTGGGCGACGGCAACACCGACATGCCACGGCTGCGCCTGGCGACCTTGGACGGGCGGCGGATCGCTTAAAGCCCCCCAAGAAACCGTTTTCCCCGGCGAAGGCCGGGGCCCAGATGGAAGTGCGTTGTGGCGGGTTCTATGAACGCCGCGCCCTTCCAATCAGCCCAAGCGCTCCGAGATCTGGGTCCCGGCTTTCGCCGGGAAGAACGGATGAAGACTAACTAACGCCCTGCCTCATCCAGCCGTTTCCACACCCCACCCGGCAATTCCAGCCGGGCGGCGGACATCAGTTCGTCCAGTTGCTGGACCGAGGTCGCGCTGGCCAGCGGCGCGGTGATCAGCGGGTGGGCCATGATCCAGGCCAGGGCGACCTGGGCCTGGGACGCGCCAACCCGCGCCGCCGCCTCATCCAGGGCCGCCAGCACCGCACGGCCCTTGTCGTTCCAGTAGTCCCGCCGGATCGTCGCCGCCCGCGCCTTGCCCTCGAAGTCGGCCTCGGTCCGGTACTTGCCGCTCAGGAAGCCAGCGGCCAGGCCGTAGAACGGGATGATCCCCACGCCCTCGGCCTGGGTCAGCTCGGCCACCGCGCCTTCGACCTGGTCTCGGTCGAACAGGTTGAACTTCGGCTGGAGGGTCTCGTAGCGCGCCAGGCCCTTGACCTTCGACCTGTCGAGGCTGGCCTTCAGCCGCTCGAGCGAGAAGTTCGACGCCCCGATCGCCCGCACCTTACCGGCCTTCACCATGCGGTCGAAGGCTTCCAGGGTCTCATCGATCGGCGTCTCGGCATCGTCCCGGTGCGACTGGTAGAGGTCGATATAGTCGGTCCGCAGGCGCTTGAGCGAACCCTCGACCGCCGCCTCGATATTGGCCGCAGACAGGCCCGGCTGCTTGGGCCACATGGCGACCTTGGTGAGGATCAGCACCTTGTCGCGCTTGCCGCTCGCCTTGAGCCAGCGGCCGATCACGCTCTCGGACTCGCCGCCCTCGTGGCCCGGAGCCCAGGCAGAATAGACGTCGGCCGTGTCGACGGCGTTGAAGCCGCCGTCGACGAAGGCGTCCAGCAGCCGGTGCGAGGTCGCCTCGTCCGCCGTCCAGCCGAACACGTTGCCGCCGAAAACGAGCGGCGCGGTCGAAAGGCCGGAGCGGCCGAGGGGGCGATGACGCATGCGAGCTTCCTCTATTCGGCCGCGACCGCCCGTCCGTCCTCGAACACCGGAACGTCCAGCGCGGCCAAGGGCGCCTTGCCCAGCAGCAGGTCCGAGGCCCGCTCGGCGATCATGATGGTCGGGGCGTTGGTGTTGCCGCCGACCAGATTGGGCATGACCGAGGCGTCGATGACCCGCAGGCCGGCCAGGCCCTGCACCCTCAGCTGATCGTCGACCACGGCCAGCGGATCGCCGGCGACGCCCATGCGGCAGGTGCCGACCGGGTGGTAGATGGTCTCGGCTTTCGAGCGGATCCAGGCGTCGAGGTCGGCGTCGGTCTTCACATCCGCGCCCGGGGCGTATTCGGCGTCGCGATAGGGATCGAAGGCGGCCTGGGCGACGGTGTCGCGCGCGATGCGCACACCCTCGCGGATGGCGCGGCGGTCTTCATCCGTGGCCAGATAGTTGGCCAGGATAGTCGGATCGTCGAACGGATCGGCCGAGCGCAGGCCAACCTTGCCGCGGCTTTCCGGACGCAGCTGGCAGACGTGCAGCGTGAAGCCGTCCTTCTCGATCACCGTCTTGCCGTGGTCCTGCATGATGGCCAGCACGCCGTGGATCTGCAGGTCGGGGCGGTCCAGATCGGGCCGCGACTTCAGGAACGCGCCGCTCTCGAGGAACTGCTGCCGACCCAGGCCCTTGCCGAAGATCATGTAGTTGAGGCCAACGCCCAGCTTGTTCAGGCCCTTGTTGGCCGAATAGGCGGTCTTGAGGTTCTTCGCTGTCCACGAAACGCAGACGTCCAGGTGGTCTTGCAGGTTGGCGCCGACACCCTTGGACTCGTGGACCACCGCGACGCCGTGGGCCTTGAGGTCCTCCGGCGCGCCGATGCCCGACAGCTGCAGGATGTGGGGCGACTGCACCGCGCCGGCGCTCAGCAGCACCTCGGCGTCGGCATGGGCGGTCTTCTTCTCGGCGGCCTTGCCGACCACGTAGTCGACGCCGACCGCGCGGCCCTTCTCGACGATGATCCGCGTGGTGCGAGCCTCGGTCACGACGGTCAGGTTCGGACGCGACAACGCCTGGCTGAGATAGGCCATGGCCGCGCTCCAGCGCTGGCCGTCGCGGATGGTCAGATCGTAGGGGCCGAAGCCCTCCTGCTGGAAGCCGTTGAAGTCCTTTGTCGTCTTGTGGCCCGCTTGGCGGCCGGCCTCGACCAGGGTCGAATAGAACGGGCTGTCGCTCTCGCCCTTCGACACGTGCAGCGGACCCTTGTCGCCGTGATAGGCGTCGCCGCCGGCATGATGGGTCTCCGAGCGCTTGAAATAGGGCAGCACCTCTTCGTACGACCAGCCCGACAGGCCCATCTGCCGCCACTGATCGTAGTCGCGCGCGTGGCCGCGGATATAGATCATGCCGTTGATGGCCGAGCTGCCGCCCAGGCCCTTGCCGCGCGGCCACCAGAGCTTGCGGTTGTCGAGGTGGGGTTCGGGCTCGGTCCAGAAGCCCCAGTTCTGCTCGCCCTTGTCCTTGATCAGCTGACCCACGCCAGCCGGCATCTTGACCAGGATGGAGTTGTTCTTGCCGCCAGCCTCCAGCAGCAGGACCTTGATATTAGGGTCTTCCGTCAGCCGCGCGGCCAGCACGCAGCCGGCCGAACCGGCGCCGATGACGACGTAATCAAAGCGTTCGCTGGCCATGGCCCCGACGCCCTCCCTGGAAGGTTATCATTGTTAAGGCAGAGAGTGATCCGGGATCGATCGCCGCGCAAGGTTCCCTCACGACGTCGTTGAAGGAAAACGCCTGTTGTGCGTTCACACTCAACCCGAACCGTGCCAATACTACCCTGAGACGAAATGGAAGCGGGTTCGCCCGCGCCGTTTCGCCACGCGACGCCTTTGGGCGTGGCGAGTTCTTCTCGCGCTTACATGCCTGCGCGAGGAGCGGGAGCGCCGCATCGCATCCCCCCAAACAAGGCGGGCGGCGCTCCCTGAGGTTTCGGCGCTACTCCGCGACCACCTTCAGGTCGCGGACGTAGCGCTTCCAGTTTTCGACATAGTGCAGGGCCGAGCCCTGCAGGATCATGGTGTGGTGCTCCGACACTTCACGCACCACCTTGCCCGGCGCGCCCATGACCATCGAGTTATCGGGGATCTCCTTGCCCTCCGTGATCAGGGCGCCGGCGCCGATCAGGCAGTTCTTCCCGATCCTTGCGCCGTTCAGCACCACCGCGCCGATGCCGATCAGCGAGCCGTCGCCGATCGTGCAGCCGTGAAGCATCACCATGTGGCCGATGGTCACGTTGGCGCCGATGGTCAAGGGAACGCCAGCATCGGTGTGAAGAACAGAGGCGTCCTGGACATTGCTGTTCTCGCCGATCGTGATCGGATCGTTGTCCCCGCGCAGCACCGAACCCCACCAGATACTGGCGTTCTTCTTGAGAATCACATTGCCCATCACGCTGGCCGTGGGAGCGATCCAGTATTCGCCTTGCGGGGGGAGCGTCGGCGTCACGGCGCCCAGGGAATAGACAGTCATCCGTATGCCTCGTTTTCTTGCGCGCCATTTTCCGGTTAACACCCCGGAAACCATAATGCGCCATTGTAGTCAGGCGATTCGAGAGGGAACCTTCCTCACGCGGGGATGATTCTTATCTCGTACGGGTCGGGGGCGACCACCGCCATCGGCCCACCCGCTGACGAAGAAGGTGTAGCTCTTGGCGTTCCGGCGTACAGCACCGCCTATTGGAAGCCCCTCCGGGCCGCCCCGCCGCGCACGCGACTTCGTCTCTATCTTCCAGCTCACATCCAAGGACGACGCCTTTTGGCCTCGTCCTTTTTTATTGCCCTCATGGAGGCTTTGATGACCAAGCGAGCCCTGAAGCGGATGGCGCGCGAAGGCGCGTATGAGACCGGCCAATATGGTGATGACGCCAAGGTGCGTCGCCTGCCGATCGATGTTCGCGAACGGGGGAACAGCTGGAATCCCCTTGGGCATGACGGCGCGCCGAATAATCCCGAGCGCGATCAGAGCTACCTGAAAACCATAAAACCCAAATCGCCAGGCCAGGCGCAGTTGATGGAAGCCATCGACGAGAAGAACCTGGTCATGGCCCTGGGTCCGGCAGGCACCGGCAAGACCTATATCGCCATCTCCAAGGCCGTGGAGGCGCTGGAGGCCGGCAAGGTTGGTCGCATCGTCTTGTCGCGCCCCGCCGTCGAGGCCGGCGAGTCGATCGGCTACCTGCCGGGCGACATGGAGGACAAGCTGGCGCCTTATCTGCGCCCGCTCTACGACGCCCTGACCGATCGCCTGTCGGTCAAGCGCATGCGCGCCCTGATGGCTGAAGGCGCGATCGAGATCGCCCCGGTCGGCTTCATGCGCGGCCGCACCCTGAACAACGCCTTCGTGGTCATCGACGAGGCCCAGAACTGCACCTACATGCAGCTGAAGATGCTGCTGACCCGCCTGGGCTGGAGCTCGACCATGGTCGTCACCGGCGACCCGAACCAGTCGGACCTGCTGCCCGGGATCTCGGGCCTGGCCGACGTCGCGGCGCGGTTCGAGGCGGTCGCCAATATCGCCGTCGTCCGCCTGGCCGACCGCGACATCGTCCGCCACCCGCTGGTCGCGGAGATGCTGGGCGTCCTCTAGCCCTTCATTAAGCACGAACGTTTCCCTGGGGCCCCCCGTTTCGATCCGGAACGGGGGCCTTTGGGCTCTTGAGCCCCGAAATCCGAGCTTGAGTTGCAGGCGGCAGGACGTGCAAGGTCCGCCGTCTTAACTTTTCCGGACTCGTTCATGGCCGACCCCGTAGCGCCGCGCTCAGAATTGACCCTGCGAGGGATCCTCCTCGGCGTCCTGATCACGCTCGTCTTCACCGCCGCCCAGGTCTATCTGGGCCTCAAGGTCGGCCTGACCTTCGCCACCTCGATCCCCGCCGCCGTCATCTCGATGGCCCTGCTGCGGGCGTTCAAGACGGCGACCATCCAGGAAAACAACATCGTCCAGACCATCGCTTCGGCGGCGGGCACGCTGTCGTCGGTGATCTTCGTGCTGCCGGGCCTGCTGATGATCGGCTGGTGGGCGCACGTTCCGTTCCTGCCCACCTTCGGCGCCTGCGCCGTCGGCGGCATCCTGGGCGTGATGTACACGATCCCGCTGCGCCGGGCGCTGGTCACCAACTCCAACCTGCCCTACCCGGAAGGCGTCGCCGCCGCCGAGGTGCTGAAGGTCGGCACCGGCTCGCGTGAAGGCGCCGCCGAGGGCAAGGCCGGCCTGGTCGCCGTCGCCCTGGGCACCCTGGCCTCGGCCGCCTTTGGCGCCCTGGCCGCCGCCAAGATCTTCGCCGCCGAAGTGGCCGGCTACTTCAAGGCCGGCGCCGGCGCGACGGGCCTGGGCGCTTCCAGCTCGCTGGCCCTGATGGGCGCGGGCCACCTGATGGGCATCACCGTCGGCATCGCCATGTTCGCCGGCCTCGCCATCGCCTGGGGCGTGCTGGTCCCGATCATGACCACGATCCACCAGATCCCCGGCGCCAACGCGGCCACCCACGCCCTGACCGTCTGGAAGACCGAAGTGCGCTTCATGGGCGCTGGCGTCATCGGCGCGGCCGCCATCTGGACTCTCGGCAAGCTGGCCGCCCCGATCTGGAGCGGTCTGGTCTCGTCGCTGGACGCCGGCAAGGCCCGCAAGGCCGGTGGCGTCATCCCCCGGATCGAACAGGACATCCCGATCACCATCGTCGGCCTGGTCTCGCTGCTGCTGCTGGCCCCGGCCGGCTGGTTCCTGGCCCACTTCCTGGTCGGCGGCCCGATCGCCCACCTGACGGTCCCGCTGGTCGCCATCGGCATCGGCTATGTCCTGATCGCCGGCCTGCTGGCCGCCGCCGTCTGCGGCTACATGGCCGGCCTGATCGGCTCGTCCAACAGCCCGGTCTCGGGCATCGCCATCCTGACCGTACTGGGCGCCTCGCTGATGGTCGGCGCGGTCGGCCGCGGCCTCATCGGCCCGGACGTCACCAAGGCCCTGGTCGCCTTCGCCCTCTATGTCACCACTGTCGTCCTGGCCGTGGCCGTGGTCGCCAACGACAACCTGCAGGACCTGAAGACCGGCCAGCTGGTCGACGCCACCCCGTGGAAGCAGCAGGTTGGCCTGATCATCGGCGTCATCTCCGGCGCCGTGGTCATCCCCTTCGTGCTGGAGCTGCTGAACCTGTCGAACGGCTTCGCCGGCGCCCCGAACCTGAACGCCATCGCCAATGACCCGCTGGCCGCGCCTCAAGCCACCCTGATCTCGACCCTGGCCAAGGGCGTGTTGGGCGGCGACCTTAACTGGAGCCTGTTGGGGATCGGCGCCCTGATCGGCCTCGCTTTGGTCGCTGTCGACGAGACCCTGCGCAAGACCTCGGCCGGCCGCTACAGCCTGCCCGCCCTGGGCGTGGGCCTGGCCATCTATCTGCCCAGCTCCGTCACCGCCCCCGTCGTGGTCGGCGCCGTCGTCGGCTGGGTCTATGACAAGCTGGTCGACAAGGACGCCACCGGCGAGGCCGCCAAGCGTCTCGGCGTGCTGGTCGCCTCGGGCTTCATCGTCGGCGAGAGCCTGTTCAACGTCGCCCTGGCCGGCCTGATCGTCGGCTCCGGCAAGGGCGAGCCCCTGGCCCTGCCGTTCGCGCCGTCCGAGCACATCGGCATGATCCTGTCCCTGGTCGCCGCGGCAATCGTGGTGTTCGGGCTCTACAACTGGGCGCGCGGCGCGGCCAAGAAGACGGCCGAGGCTTAGGTCTAGGCTAACGAGACCAAGTCAGAGGGCGGGCGGCCGACAGGCCCCCGCCCTTTTTCTTGCCGATCAGGCCGCCGCCAGGATCGTGAACATCACCTCCGACCGCCCCCGATAGCCCAGCGACTCGTAGAGCCCGATGGCCGTGGCGTTGTCGGCGTAGCTGTGCAGGAAGGCCTTCTCGCCGGTCGCCAGGATGGTGGCCGTCACCTCGCGCAACAGTCGGGCGGCGTAGCCCTGGCCGCGATGGTCGGGGTGGACGCAGACGCCGCTGGCCTCGGTAAAGCCGTCGGGCCGCATCCGCTGGCCGGCCATGGCCACCAGCTGCCCCGCCACCCGCACGCCGATGAAGTCGCCCAACTGGTGGGTGCGCGAAAAGAACGGGCCGGGCTTGGTCAGGGTAGCCAGGGCCAGCATCTCGGCGGCGTCGACATCGCCCAGCGGCAGCATGTCGAAGGGTGCGTCCCAGGCTGGCGCGACGGTCTCGGCGACCATCTGCAGGCACGGGGAACTGGAGACGATCCGCGTCCCGGGCGGCGCCGGCGGCGGGGTCAGCGCGATCAGGCCGACGGTCCCCATTTCGCGGACCAGCGCACCCAGGTCGGCCAGGCTCTCGGGGCTGTCATCCAGCGTCCCGGCGAACAGGCCAAAGTCCGGATGCATCCGGATCGCCCCGCCGCGCTGGATGGCCAGGTGTTGCTGACGTCCCGTCAGGGTGGCTATGGCGGGACGATCCAGGACGTGAGCGGTCATGCGTCCATTCAAGCGGGACAATAGGCGGCGATCAACGCCTTGACGGCGCCCACCACGGCCTTGGCCGGCTTGTCGTCGCCGTCGAACATCTGGCTGGAGGTGAAGACGCCCTCGATCAGTAGCATCATGGCGTCGCCCAGCGCCTTGGGATCGGACGCGCCCATCTCGACGGCCTTGGCCCGCAGGCGATCGCGCAGCACCTGCTTGTGGACCTGAGACACCTGCCGGCCGGCGTGCTGCCGGTCGGGATATTCGACCACGGCGTTGGACAGGTTGCAGCCGCGATAGTCGTCCCCGCCCGAGCGGTCGGACAACACACTGAAATAGGCGACCATCTGGGCCCTGGCGTCGTTCGGATACAGGGCCTCGGCCGCCTCGAACCGCTCCCAGAAGCCGACCTCGACCTCGCGCAACACGGCCGCGACCAGCTCGTCCTTGGACTTGTAGCTGCGATAGAGGCTGGGCTTGGTCACGCCGGCCTTGGTGACGATCTCGTCCACCCCGACCGCGCGGATGCCTTCGCGATAGAACAGCTCGCGGGCGGTGTCGAAGATGCGTTCGGCCGCGCGCGGGGTCGGACCATAGGGTCCTTTGAGGATTTCTTCGGGCGTTCGATCTGACATGGCTCTTGACGATGTTACTTACCGGTACGTATGTAGCCGAACAACCCCGTACCGATCGGTTACATAGAGACGCCGCATGACCACCGCCAGCCGTCAGGCCAACCGCCGCCCGTTCGGGCAGAACTACGCCTTCGTGGTCGCCGGCGCGATCTTCCTGGCCTTGCTCGCGGCCGCTGGCCTCCGGGCCGCGCCGGGCGTGCTGATCCTGCCGCTGGAGAAGGCCTTCGGCTGGGACCGTGGCGTGATCTCGCTGGCCGCCGCCGTCGGCATCTTCCTCTATGGTCTCACGGGTCCCTTCGCCGCGGCGCTGATGCAGTCGTTCGGCCTCCGCAAGACGGTGACCCTGGCCCTGCTGCTAATGGCGGCTTCGACGGGGCTTTCGGCCTTCATGACTGCGTCCTGGCAGTACGTCGCCACCTGGGGCGTACTGGCGGGCTTTGGCAGCGGCGCGGTGGCCATGGTGCTGGGCGCGACGGTGGTGAACCGATGGTTCGTCGCCCGGCGCGGCCTGATGCTGGGGCTGCTGACCGCCTCGACGGCCACCGGCTCGCTGATCTTCCTGCCTGGCATGGCCCTGATCGCCGACCACGGCGGCTGGAAGCCGGTCGTCATCACCGTCGCGATCGTCTGCCTGGTCCTGGCCCCGCTGGTCTGGCTGCTGATCCCCGAGCGCCCCGCCGATGTCGGCCTGAGACCCTATGGCGCGCCGGACGACTACGAGGCCCCCGCCCCGCTGAACGGCGCCAACGCCCTGGCCTACGCCTTCCAGGCCCTGGGGCGGGCGGCCAAGACGCGGACGTTCTGGCTGCTGTTCCTGGGCTTCTTCATCTGCGGCCTGACCACCAACGGCCTGGTCGGCGTCCACATGATCGCCTTCTGCGGCGACCGGGGCATGCCCGAGGTCAAGGCCGCCGGCCTGCTCGCGCTGATGGGGCTGTTCGACCTGTTCGGCACGACGGCTTCGGGCTGGCTGACCGACCGCTATGACAGCCGCAAGCTCTTGTTCGTCTACTACGTGCTGCGCGGGCTCTCGCTGATCTACCTGCCGTTCTCGGACTTCTCGGTGATCAGCCTGTCGGCGTTCGCAGTGTTCTACGGCCTGGACTGGATCGCTACCGTGCCGCCGACCGTGCGCCTGGCCACCCAGGCTTTCGGCGAGCGTGACGGCCCCATCGTGTTCGGCTGGATCGCGGCCGGCCACCAGATCGGCGCGGCCACGGCGGCCATCGGCGCGGGCATGATCCGCGCCAGCCAGGGCCAGTATGTCGAGGCCTTCATCATCGCGGGCGCGGCGGGCCTCGTCGCCGGCGTGGCGTCGCTGATGATCCGCCGCGCGGTCCCCAAGCCAGCCCTGGCCTGAGGCGCGCGGCGATCAGAGACGCTTAGTCCAGGTCTTCGGCCAGGATGGCCATTTCGAACATGAACGAGCCGTCTTCGTCTTCGTCCTGGAAGAGCACGCCGATGAACTCACCGGCGACTTCGACCTCGGCCGAGTCCTTCTGCTTGGGGCGCGGCTTCACGGCGATGTGCGGGTTGCCGAAGGTGCGCTTCAGGTGCTTTTCGAGCTTGGCGATGTCGTTGGCGTCCACGGGGGGCCTCTTGTTCTAGCTGTGCGCCCGGGAGCGCGTGATCGGGGCGAAACTAGCGTCCGGGGCGTGGGGCGCAAGCGCTTCCGGCGGATGAGGTGTGGACGCTCCTTCCGCTAGCAGCCAGTCGCGGAACAACAAGGCTCCCTCACCCGCCCCATCGAGCGGCGTCAGGGCCACGATGCTGGACCGTCCGGGCGTGAAGCCAAGCGGCGCGACCAGCCGTCCGCTGGCCAGATCGCGCTGTACGAACGACCACGGGCCGATGGCAACGCCCAGGCCAGCCGCCGCACCTTCGAGCATGTAGAAGTAGTGGTCGAACTCCTGGGTGCTGACCGGATCGGGGATCGATGCGAGATCCCGGTTTCGGGTCCAGTCGGACCAGCTCTCGACGAAGGTGCGGGTCAACAGGCGCGGCATGGCGCAGATCTCGTCCAGGGTCATGCCCTTGCGCGCCAGCTCCGGGGCCATGACCGGGCCGTGGAAGTGCTCCATGAAGGGCGTGACCTCGGAGTCGTCGGAATGGTGGTCGCCCAGGAACCGCATGCGGATGGCCAGGTCGACGCCGTCCCCCTTGAAGTCGAAGGGGCCATTGGACTCAGCCACCCGCACCGGGATGTCGGGATGCGCCGCCTGAAAGACCGGCAGGCGCGGGATCAGCCACTTCATGGCGAAGGTCGGCAGGCAGGAGACGACCAGCGGCCTGGGGCCGGCCTGGACCGGACGTGGTACGGCCGCCTCGATCTGGTCGAAGGCCGGCGACAGGGCCTGGGCCAGTTTCAGCCCGGCTTCGGTCATGCGCAGTCGCGTACGCGGCCCTTCGGTCAGGGCGACGCCCAGATGCTCTTCCAGCTGGCGGATCTGGCGGCTGACCGCGCCGTGGGTCACGCACAGCTCGTCGGCGGCCAGGGTCATTCGGCCGTGGCGGCCAAACGCCTCGAAGGCGCGCAAGGCGTTCAGGGAGGGGAGCTGACGGCGGGCCATGTGATTAAACCTCACAGAAGCCCGACCGATAAGTCGTTATCCGAGCGCGCGCAACCGATGGATAGTCGCGCCCATGCCCGCCGCCGCCCCGCACCGCATCACCCTGCTCCAAGTCCTGGCCCTGATGGCGATCTGGACGGGGGTGATCTACGGCGTCACAGCCAAGCGGCCGTCGCAGGTCGATGAAATCTCACTGAAGAAACCCGCCCTCGTCGCCTGCGCCAAGCAGGGCTGATCGAGAAGAAACCATACCCCACATAGGGGTGGGCCCCGGCGCGTTACGCTGCCGGGGCCCAGGTCCGCCCACTAGGTCGGGGGGGCGTAGAGGGGCGGACATGAGATAAACGCCAGCCCTCGAACGTGGTTCCGCCAGCTATTGCGGCGACGACAATTTAATCTCGAACAGCTTGGGCCACAGCTTGCCGGTGACGAACAGGCGGTCGCCGGCGGCGTCATAGGCGATGCCGTTCAGCACATCGTCGCGCGTGCCCGTGACCCCGGCCTCCTTCAGCAGGCCCGCCAGTTCGATCCAGCCCGTGACATTGCCGGTCTTGACGTCGATGCGGGCGATGCGGGTCGTCTGCCAGACATTGGCCAGCAGCTCGCCCTTCACCCATTCCAGCTCGTTGAGATTGCGCACCGGCACGCCATGGTCGGTGACCTCGATGCGGCCGGTCTCTTTCAGGGTTTCAGGATCCAGGAACCGGATGAACGAGGTGCCGTCGCTCATCATGATCCGCTTGTCGTCGCGGGTCAGGGCCCAGCCCTCGCCCGGATAGCTGAACTCGCCGATCCGCTCGAAGGTGTCGATGTCGTAGATGATCCCGGTCTCATCGGTCCAGGTCAGCTCGTAGAGCCGGTTCTTCCAGTCGACGATGCCCTCGCCGAAATAGCGGCTGTCGACGATGCGCTCCTGCTCGGAGACGCCGGTCTCCAGGTTCCACTTGCGAATGAACGACCGGCCCTTCAGGCCCGTGCTCTCGAAGATGAAGCCGTCGCGGTAGAACAGACCTTCGGTGAAGGCGGCGGTATCGTGCGGATAGGCCTTCACGACGGTGTAGCCGCCGACCGGCGCGGTGGCGGCGAGCGCGGGCGCGCCAACCAGAAGAGCAGCGGCGAGGACGAGGCCGTTCAGGCTACGCAGGAGGGATCGCACAGAGATCTCGCCCAATCAGATTTCGTACGAATAGACGGTCTCAGCCAGGGTGTGGTCCATGGTCCGGGCCGGCTCCTCGCAGGTGGGGCAGTTGACCAGGCGGGCGGGCACGCCGGCCGCGGTGCAGTGGGCCGGCACGGGGCGCAGCACCACCGAGCCCGAGGCGATCTTCGCGTAGTCGCCGACCGTGATGTTGCCCAGCACCTTGGCGCCCGCGCCCAACAGGACGCCGTTGCCGATCTTGGGGTGACGGTCGCCGCGTTCGGCGCCGGTGCCGCCCAGGGTCACGCCGTGCAGCATCGAGACGTCATCGCCCACCACCGCGGTCTCGCCGATGACGATGCCGGTGCCGTGGTCGATGAACACGCCCTTGCCGATCCTGGCGGCCGGGTTGATGTCGACCTGGAAGATCTCGCTGGCGCGGCTCTGCAGATAGAAGGCCAGGGTCTCGCGACCCTCGTTCCACAGCCAGTGCGACACGCGATGGGTCTGCAGGGCCAGGAAGCCCTTGAAGAACAGGAACGGCTGGACATAGCCCTTGCAGGCCGGATCGCGCTCGAACACGGCGCGAAGGTCGGCCTCGGCGGCCTCGACCAGGCTGGGATCGCTCTTGAAGGCGTCGGCTGCGAACTCGCGCGCCGTCATCGCCCGCATCTCCTGGTCGCCCAGCTTGCGGGCAAGCTGGAAGGTCAGGGCGTCGGCCAGATTATCGTGGCTCAGGATCACCGCGTTCAGCAGCGACGCCAGGGCCGGCTCGGCCTTGGCCGCGTGTTCGGCCTGGTTGCGCAGCGCCACCCAGACGGGGGTGTCCGTCTCCGACGTCACGACTTCCAGAGGCTTGGCCATCGGGCTCTCCCTTCCCCGAGCGCATAAGCGAAACCGCGAGCGGTTTCGACATGCGCTCCGACCTAAAAACTTGGGCCTGTTTATCCGGTTCAGATTTCATCTGACCGGACAGGCCCAGCAGGCGGTACTCATAGAGCATCTTGATAAGAAATGCTCCCCCGACGCGACGAACGCCGGCTATTCCAGGATGAGAGCCGCCAACTCGGCCGGCAGTTCCCCTCGAACGGCCATATGGTGCGTCCGGAGCAGTAACGCCACCGTAATTGCGTCCGGCATGTGGCCGGCGACCGCCGCCTCCAGCGCCTCGCCGAACGGCACGCGGGCGACGGCTAGGTCCTCGGTCTCGTCCGGCGCGGTCTGGGTGGGCGACAGCTCCATGGCCAGGAAGCCGTAGGCGATCTCGTCAGTCACCGAGTTGGAAAGCTCCATCCGCAGGATCTGACGCCAGTCGGCGGCCTGAAGGCCCACCTCCTCGGCCAGTTCGCGCTTGGCCCCGTCCAGCGGATCCTCGCCGTGCGGCGCACCGCCCTCGGGCAGCTCCCAGCTGTAGTTGGCGAGCGAGAAGCGGTTCTGTCCGACCAGCGTCACCGTGCCGTCCGCGTGCAGCGGCACGACGCCGATCGCCTGGTTCTTGAACCCCACCTTGCCGTATAGCGCCGGCCGGCCCGTCGGGGCGATGGCCTGATACTCGGTCAGGGTGATCCACGGGTTGTCGTACACGACTTGACGGGACGAGACGCCCCAGGGCTTTCCGTGCGGCTTCAGCCAAATAGGCTTAGGAGGGCCGGGCTTTTCGGACATGCGAGGGCTCGCGACTTGTGGCGGCCGCTCGGCGGCCATAGTTGATCGGGCTTATAACGCTTCGGAGACATCGTCTTGGCCGCTTCCGTTCCCGCCGCCCCCGAATTCGCCGAGACGCTGCCGATCGAGGCGTCGCCCGAAGTCGTCGCCTTCCTGGCCAAGCGCCGCTCGGCTTCGGCCATGAGCCTGGCCGCCCCGGGGCCGGACGACATCCAACTGGCCGACCTCCTGCGCATCGCCGCCCGGGTGCCCGACCATGGCAAGCTGGCCCCGTGGCGGTTCGTGATCCTGAGAGGCGCGGCCAAGAACACGTTCGCCGAGCAGATCACCCAACTGGCCGACAGCCAGGCCAACCCGGCCAAGGCGAACGCCGCCCTGCGCAAGCTGACCCGCCCGCCGGTCGCCGTCGCCGTGATCTCGCGCTTCATGCCCGGCGAGATCCCCGAGTGGGAACAGCGCCAGAGCGCCTCGGCGGTCTGCCACCAGATGCTGCTGGCCGCCGCCGCGCTCGGCTGGGGGGCCAACTGGATCACCGACTGGTACAGCTACGACCCGCGCGCGACGGCGATCCTGGGTCTGGCCGAAGGCGAGCAGGTCGCCGGCTACCTCTATCTGGGCACGGCGACCGAGCCGCCGCAGGAGCGCGTGCGCCCCGATGTGGGGGCGATCACCACGGAATGGAGCCCTAACTAGGCTCGCCGCGTTGCTTCCGCACAACGAGGACACCCCATGGCCAAGCGTAGAGACCCCTGGACGAGCCTGGCCTTCGATTCCTGGTCCTTGGGGCTGGAAGCCTCGACCGTGATCGGCCTGCGCATGATGAAGCTCGCCGCCGGCGGCGCGGCCGCCCAGGCGGAGGCCCAGCTGATGGTCGGCGAGAAGGTCGCGACCAGCGTGACCTTGCCGATGCTGGCCATGACCGGCCAGCTGGGCGCGTCCGGGCCCGCGATCGCCGCGCGCTCTCTCGCGCATCTGCGCAAGAAGGTGCGGGCCAACAGGCGGCGCCTGGCCAAGGGCTAGGCCTCGACCGCCAGCCCCAACCGCGCCTGCACGACCTTCACATAGGTCGGCCCTACCGGCACGGCGACACCGTCCCGCAGCACCAGTGCGATCAGCCCCTTGCCGAGGCGATTGACCGCCTCGACCCGGTCGGGGCTGACGAACGCCGAGCGGTGGACGCGGATCATCCTGTTGGGATCCAGGCCCTGCTCCAGGGCGCTCATGGTGATGCGGTGGATGTGGCTGCGGGTGGCGGTGTGCAGCAGGACATAGTCCTTGGCCGCCTCGATCCAGTCGATCTCGCTGACCGCCACGCGGACATGGCCGTGGCGAGTGGCGACCCAGATGCCGTCCAGATCATTCTCGCGGACCGGCGCGGTCGCCGCCTCGGCCTGTTCGAAGACCTTCTGCAAGGTGTGGCGACGCCGGGCGCGCTCGACAGCCTGGCGCAGGCGATCGAAGCGCACGGGCTTGAGCAGATAGTCCGCAGCCTCCACCGCGAAGGCGTCAGCGGCATAGACCTCGAACGCGGTGACGAACACGATCTCGGGCCGGCGTTCGGCCGGCAGTTCCGAGGCCAGGGCCAGACCGCTCAGCTCGGGCATCTGTATGTCCAGCATCACGAGATCGGGCGAGAGGTCGGCTATGGCCTCGGCCGCCTCGCGGCCATTGCGGGCCACGCCGACCAGCTCGGTGTCGGGGATTTGATCGAACAGGGCCGTCAGCCGCTCCAAGGCGGCGGGCTCGTCGTCGACCAGAAGGACCTTCAGCCGCATCAAGCCGCCCTCGCCTGGGCTTCCATCGCTAGCGGAATGCGCATCAGCACCAGGAAGCCGCGCTCGCGTGGGGCCGCCTGCAAGACGCCCCGCGCGCCATACAGCACCTCCAGCCGCTGGCGAACATTGGTCAGCCCCACGCCCATGCCGCCCGCCGCGTGGGTCCCCACGGGGTTTGATGCCTCGCCGTCGTCCTCGACGATCACCACCAGGTCGTCGCCGTCTCGCGAGGCCTCCAGGCGGATGGTCACCGGCCGGCTGGTCGGGGCGACGCCGTGCTTGACCGCGTTCTCGATCAGCGGCTGCAGCACGAAGCTCGGGACCAACGCCCCGCGCAGCTCGTTGGGGCACGAGAACTCGACGCCCAGGCGGTCGCGAAAGCGCACGCTCTCGATCTCGAGATAGGCCTGCAAGGTGGCCAGCTCGTCCTCCAGCGGGATGATCGCCTGGGGATCGGCCGCCAGGGTCAGACGCAAGAACTCGGCGAGGCGCGCCAGCATCGCCTCGGCCTCGTCGTTACGGCCGGTGATCACCGAGGCCGAGACGGCGTTCAGGGTGTTGAACAGGAAGTGCGGATTGAGCTGATAGCGCAGAGCCGCCAGCCGCGCGGCGCTGGCCTGGGCCTCGGCGGCCAGGGCCTGAGCGCGGGCGTCGGCCAGCTGGCGCTCACGCTCGCGCGTCACCCGCACGGCGATCATCATCAGATATAGCGCGCTCAGCAGGGCGAACATCCAGCCGGCGACCATGAACTGGCTGGCGAAGCGGCTGGCGATTAGCCGGGCCGTGGGATGGGCGCCGTCGAGGATGAGGCGCGCCTGGCCGCCCGCCAGCATGTCGAACACGGCCATGGTGAGCGCGGCGACCAGCAGGGTCGGCAGCATGGCCGTGAAGCGCGCGGGCTGTTCATCCCGCTCCGTGCGGGCGGCGCGGCGGTAGACCAGCACGGACATGAACAGGCCGGCGACCATGAACAGCAGGAAGCTGGCGATCATGCCGCTCGGCGGGGCCTTGCCAGCCGCGAGGTAAGGCAGGCTGAACAGCAGCGTGTCCAGACCCCAGACGCCCAGGGTCAGGATCGCCGCCTGCCTGGAGAGATGCGGCTGCGAGAGATGGGATCGTGAGCCGGCGTCCGGATCGGTCATGCCGGCAGTCTAGCCGAAGGCGGAAAAAGCGCAGCCCGCGTCGGACGCGCCGGCGTCGGCTTTCGTCGCTCCGCCGCCAGTGCAGGCGGCCCGGTCGCATGCGACCCGACAGAGCGGCTCAACCGGCCGATGAGGAGGCGACCGTCCCGGACATCAGGCGACGCCCGGCAAATCCCTCGCACGAGCACGCCCCGTTCGGGACGGTCATCTCCAAAACAGACTTCGTCGCCGCGCCTCAAAGGTGCGGCGACGCCTTTTTAGCCTCGGCCGCGATACGGGGCCACGCCCTGGTCGGGGACCCACAGGCCCTCCGGCGCCGGGCCGGTCTGCCAGAAGACGTCGATCGGGATGCCGCCGCGCGGGTACCAGTAACCGCCGATGCGCAGCCAGCGGGGCTGGGCGACCTCGACGATCTTGCGGGCGACCTTCACCGTGCAATCCTCGTGGAACGAGCCGTGGTTGCGGAAGCTGGTCAGATAGAGCTTCAGCGACTTGCTCTCGATCAGCCAGTCGCCCGGCGCGTAGTCGATCACGAGGTGGGCGAAGTCCGGCTGGCCGGTGACGGGACACAGCGAGGTGAACTCCGGCGCGACGAAGCGGGCCAGATACAGCACGTCATGCTGCGGATTGGGCACGCGCTCAAGGACGGCGGCTTCGGGGCTGTCGGGCGCGTCGACGACGCGGCCCAGTTGGGTGACGTTGAGATCGGTCATCGCCGCGATTTAGGCTTCCCAAGCTTGCGAGACAAGCCGCGCGCCCCCCGCTACAACGTCGCAAACAACTGTTCGCCAAATGGTTTAGGAGAAAGATCCATGTCGGGACGGGACTTCGACGGCTTCACGGTTGTGATCACAGGGGCCTCCACGGGCCTCGGCCGCGCGATCGCGGTGGAGGTCGCCCGGCGCGGCGCGGGGCTGGTGGTCGTCAACTACGCCCGCAGCGCCGACGAGGCCGCCGAGACGGGCCGCCTGGTCGAGGCCGAGGGCTCGAAGGCCGTCCTCGTGCAGGGCGACGTCGCCAACGACGAGGACTGCAAGAAGATCGTCGCCGCGGCCGAACCGACAGGCCGCATCGACGCCCTGTTCAACAACGCCGGCATGACCAAGTTCGCGCCGAACCACGCCGACCTCGACGCGGTCAACGCCGAGGACTTCCTGAAGCTCTATTCGGTCAATGTGGTGGGGGCCTTCCAGATGGTCCGCGCCGCCCGCGCCCTGCTCGAGGCCGCCCCGGCCCCGGGCGCGGTGGTCAACACCGCCTCGATCGCCGGCGTGGTCGGCAACGGCTCTTCGGTGCCCTACGCCGCCTCGAAGGGCGCGATGACGACCATGACCCTGTCGCTGGCCAGGGCCCTGGGCCCGCGCATCCGGGTCAACGCGGTCAATCCGGGCTTCATCGACACGCCCTGGTTCAAGAACATGCCCGATGAGTCGCTGGAGCGCCTGCGGGCCGGCGCCGCGGCGGCCACGCCCCTGAAGGTCGCCTCGACGGCCGAGGACATCGCCGGAGCCGCCGTGTTCTTGGCGAGCCCCGCTTCTCGGCACGTTACGGGCGAGACGCTGCTGGTCGACGCGGGTCTGCACCTGGGCGGCGCAAGTCTTTCAATGCGGTAAAGACACAGGACAAGTCGGAACTGCTTTTTGAGCACCTGTGACTTCCATACGCCAATTCTGAAGCAAAAGCGTCACACCGCGCTCAAACTTTGAGCTTTGGGCGCCGATCTTGCTGGCGCTTCGAGTCCCTCGGTTGCAACAAAGCATACGCCCTCAACTAATCCTTGGGGACGCAAGCGCTTGCAGGCGCGCGTCGGGGTTCCGGGTCCACAGCCCGGGGGAACGACACAGATAAGGGGATAGAAAATGAAAACCATGAAGATCGCGCTCGTCGCGGCCGCCGCCACCGTCGCCCTCTCGGGCGCCGCCATGGCCCAAGAATTGAAGCTCTCGCCGAACATCGCCTTCACCAGCGACTACGTCTTCCGCGGCATCAGCCAGACCCAGGAAGATCCCGCCATCCAAGGCGGCCTGGATCTGACCTACGGCACGTTCTACGCCGGCGTCTGGGGCTCGAACGTCGACTTCGGCGTGAAGGATCCGGACCTGGAAGTCGACATCTATGCCGGCGTGAAGCCGACCCTGGGCGACACCTCGTTCGACTTCGGCGTGCTGTACTACGGCTACCGCAAGGACAAGAACGGTGCGCCGGGCGCCAACAGCTACACCGAGCTGAAGGCCGCCGCCTCGCACACCTTCGGTCCGGCGACCCTGGGCGCCGCCGTCTACTACTCGCCGGAATGGCCGGGCAAGGGTGGCGACGCGACCTACGTCGAAGGTAACGCCGCCCTGCCGCTGACCAAGCGCTTCACCGTCTCGGGCGCCGTCGGTCACCAGGAAATCGAGAACTACACCAGCTACAACACCTGGAATGTCGGCGTCGGCTACCTGGTCGGTGAAAACCTGACCGTCGACGTGCGCTACCACGATACCGACGAACATGGCCTCGGCAAGATCTATGACAGCCGCGTGGCCGTCAGCCTGAAGGCCGCGTTCTAAGCTCGCTCGAGCTTAGAGACGAAAAGACGAAGCCGCCCCGGTTCGCCGGGGCGGCTTTTTCTTGGTCTGCCAGGTTCTTTGTCGGTCAGGCCGGCGCCTTGGGCGGCCGCATGGTCAGGACGGCGACGAACACCACCGCCGTCACCGCCGCGAACAGTTCGAAGGTCGGCGAGAAGCTCCCCAGCCGGTCACGCATCGCGCCGGCGATGAACGGCCCCGCCGCCGAGACCGCGCCGACCAGGCAGGTCAGGGAGAACAGCTCCAGGTTCGACTGGCGGCCGTAATAGTTCAGCAGCAGCACGGTCACGGCCAGGACGGTCAGGCCAAAGCCCACGCCCGTGCCGATGGCGTAGAGCAGCATCAGGGCTGGGCTCGCGGCCTTGGCCAAGGCCAGCAGGCCGACGACCAGCATCCCTTGGGCGAAGATCAGCAGCCAGCGCGGATCGACCCGGTCGCCCAGCGCGCCACCGGCCAGGCGGGCCAGTGTCTGCATCAGCGATTCCAGGCTCAGCATCTTGGCGGCGATCGCCGCCGCAGTGACCGAGGCCACGCCCGCAGCGACGCCCAGTTCCGTCAGATGGGTCACCGAGACGCTGGCCACGGTCACGCCCACCAGCAGATGGCTGAAATAGGCGGCGACCAGAATGTAGAACTGCGGCGTGCGCAGGGCCTGGGGCACGGTCCACTCGTACGGGGTGCGGTAGACGCGGGCGTTGGCCGGCGCCTCGCGGGCCTCCTGCTCGACTTCCAGATCGACCTCGTGCGCGGCGTCGCTCAGCCACTTGGAGCCGCCGACCATCAGGGCGCAGACCAGGCCGACGACGGCGGCCAGCACCGCCTGAACGATCCAATAGGCCCGCCAGTCATTGCCGCTCATGCCCATCAGGGTCAGGGTCATCCACGGCCCGGCCACGCCGCCCAGCGAGCCGAAGGTGAAATAGACGCCGAACGGCAGGGCGCGCTTGCGAAACAGCGACGACAGCACGTGGGTGCCGGGAATAAGGGCCGCCATCTGGAAGCCGACGCCGCACGCCGCCGCGCCGACATAATAGCTCAGCAGGCTCTCGGAATTGGCCAAGCCCAGGAACCCGGCCGCCAGCACCGCCGCGCCTAGCAGCAGCGTGCCGCGCACGCCGATTCGGCGGATCAGGATCGCCGGCAGCCACGAAGAGGCGCCGGTGAAGACGCCCAGCACCGCGAAGCCCAGGAAGGCCTCGGTGAAGCTCCACTTCAACTCGCCGATCATGGCCGGCAGCACGACGCCCAGCGAGCCGTAGGTCGAGGCGGTGATCAGGAACAGCAGCAGGCTGAACGCCGCAAGCAGCAGCCACGGGCGGAAGCGGTCGTCAGAGGCCACTCGCCCGCCTCGCGGGAGAGCTTCAGACAAAGGTGTCGTCACGATCAGAACGTCCGCTTCAGGGTGGCGCGCCACTCCCTCCCCTTGCCCGGCAAGGCGCCGAGGTTGGCGTAGGTGTCGGCGTCGGGGGTAAAATAGAACTTGTTGAGCAGGTTATCGATGTTGACCGACAGGGTGTACGGCCCACGGTTCACGAAAGCTGAAGCGTTGACCAGGGAATAGGACGGATAGCGCACGGCGTTCTGCACCGTGCCCGCCGTGCGACTGACATGGCTGACGCCAACCGTCGCCCCGGCCTGCCCCCAGTCATAGCCCTTGCTCGTGTAGGTCCCATACAGGCTGACCACCGACTTCGGGATCAGGGTGTAGGCGTAGTCGCCGCTTCTCCCGGGCAGTCCGGCGAAGCTCCACACGACGTAGGAGCCGCCATAGCCCTGGGCCCCAGGGACGCCCGCCGTATAGGCCGGGATGTACTGGAACGAAGCGTCCGGACCCTTGATGGTCGTGCGCTGGCTGTTGCCGGCGAAGGTGAAGGACAGATGCTCCGACGCCAGCCAGCGAACCTCGACCTCGACGCCCTTGGCGCGCGTGCCCTGCACCACGGGCGGAGCAATGGCGCCGGTCACCTGGGTGCGGTTCTGCCTGTAGGCGGCGACCGAGCCGATCAGCGTCCCGCGCAGCAGCTGGAACTTCACGCCGGCCTCGGTCAGGTCCGAGCGCGACAGCCACGAGCCGTCGGCCACGAAGTTCGGCGCGACGTCGCCCGCCTGGCTCATCTCCAGCGCCGCGGCCTTGGCGTAGCTGACATAGGGCATCAGCCCGATCGGCAGCCTGTAGGTCAGGCTGGCGTTCCAGGTCGCCTTGTTCCGGTCGTCGGCCTGCTTGCCGGCGATGACGTAGCTGAGAACGCCGGTGTCCTGGCTCCCGACGCTGTAGTGGTCCCAGCGGCCGCCCAGCACCAGGTTGAAACGCCCGGCCTCGATGTCGGAGGTGAAGAAGACACCGGTCTGCTTCCAGGTCGAACGGTTGTCGTTCTCCCATTGCAGGCCGACATTGCCAGGCTCGATGTCGAACGGGCTGTCGATGGTGTCGGTCGGCGTGGCGCCGAAGCTGATGTCGCGGCGGTCCAGAGCGATCAGGCCGCTGTTGAAGCTCTCCCGGCGGCGGCCCTCGAACCAGCGGTGCGCGCCGCCGACCAGGGTGCGGGCGTGGACGGCGCCGACATCGGTCGGGAAGGCGGAGGTCAGGCGGATCTCGCTGACCTTGGCGTCGGTGGTGGCCGGGTAGCCGTAGGAGACGAAGCGGCGGTTCTCCAGGCGATCGTGGAACAGCTGCAGCTTGATCGAGCGGTCCTCGCCCAGGTCCTTGGCCAGATCGAAATAGAGCGTCTGGGTGTTGGTCTTCGAGAAGTCGGCCGCGCTGATATAGACCGTCCGGCGATCCAGCTTCGTCATGCCGACGCCGGTGTCCAGGGTGTGGGCCGCGTCGGTGCTGGGGAAGCCGTAGTAGGGGATGTAGAGCGCGCTGGCGTAAGGGTAGGAGCCCACCTCGTTGGGGGTCAGCTTGCCGTTGCGGTCGGCGTCGACCAGCGAGGTGTCGCGGCCGGTGATGTAGGTCCGGTTGTCGATCAGGTCCTGGGTCAGGCGGTTCCAGCCGGGCGTCTGCACGTCGCCGGACGAGTGGAACACCATGCCGCCCAGCGCCGTGCTCCAGCCGTTTCCGAGATCGAAGTCGGACGAGACCTCCAGGATCTGTCGGCGCGGATAGATGCCCTTGTAGTAGCTGTGGCTGTCCTCGGCCTCGCCATAGACATGGACGCCGCCCTCTACCGCGCCCAGGTTCACCGGCGCGCCGAACTGGCCGGTGATCAGCTTCTTGTTGTAGCTGCCGACCGTGGCGGTGATCTCGCCTTCCGGCTCGGCCAGGAAGCGGCCCTCATCGCGGGCGGACTTGGGGATGAAGTTCACGAGGCCGCCAACCTTGCCGGCGCCATAGACCGGGGTTGGCGGTCCGCGCAGGATCTCGATGCGCGAGGCCCCGCCGATCGGGGTCGAATAGGTCCCGCGGTTCTCCACGCGCTTGAAGCCGCGGAAGTAGTTCTCGGCCAGGGTGCCCCGAATGTTGAGCGACCCGGGGACGCCGTAGAAGCTGGCGGTATGGGTCCCCGGCGAGACCTTGGTGACGCCGTCCAGGGTCAGCACCCCGTAGCGCTCCAGGGTCACGTCGCTGACCAGGCTGGCCGAACGCGGCGTCTCGATCAGCGGCTTGGCGACGCCGAACACGGTGGTGCTTGGCTGTTTCTCCAGCAGGCCCGCCTTGTCGCGCGCCACAATGATCACCGCATCGACCTGATCGGCCAACTGGTCTTCCGCATGCGCCGCCAAGGCAGTCATGCTCGAAAGAGCCAAGACGCTGGCGGACAGTAGAGCGCTTCTGGACGACATCGGAGTTTCGGCCTTCACGCCGCGAGGCGGAAAGGCCCTGCGGTCAAGGTCCGATATCTGGGTATGTCTTGATCTTGGTCAAAAGGTCTTCTGACATTTCAGTTAGGATTGCGAAGGCGCTGTGGCAGGAAAGACGCAGGTTTGATGGGGCTAGGCCGCGCCTACGTGCGGTCGCGTCTGCGCCTCGGGCTGAACGTTCAGGATCCGCAGCATGGCGTTGCGCGAGGCCTCGGCGTCGCCGCCGGCGATGACGCGGGCGACCAAACGGTGTTCCTCGATCTCGTCCAGCAGTTCCTGCTCGGTGGCGCCGTTGAACGAGAACACCCAGAAACGGGCGGCCTTGTGCTGCAGCGGGATCAGGATCCGGGCCAGGGCCAGGTTGCCAGAGGCGCGGGCGACCAAAGCGTGGAAACGCAGGTCCATGGCCACCAGCGCCGGCAGGTCGCAGGTCCTGGCGGCCGCCTCGCCCTCGGCGAAAACCTCGTACATCGCCTGGGCCTCGGCCTTGGAGGCGTGCTTGGCGGCCAAGCTGGCGCAGTGCGGCTCGATCAGCACCCGGGCCTCATCTCCCTGGCGCAGCTCGACCAGGTCCAGCGGCGCGACTGTGGTGCCCGAGCGGGCCCGGCGGATCACCAGACCCTCCAGGGCCAGGCGGCCAAGAGCGTCGCGCACCCCGGCCAGGCCGGTGTCGTAGTGCGCGGCCAGCGACTGCTCGTCCAGCCGCGATCCGGCCGGCAGCGCGCCCAGGATCAGGTCCAGCAGGATCCGCTCATAGACCTTGGTCTTCTGCAGGTCCGGCGACCAATCCTCGAGTCCCGAGGAGTTGGCGACGTCCAGCACCAGGGTGCGAGCGGCGTTGAGCGAAGGCGAGGCCATGGGCGATCCGTGAGCGGCGGTCGCTGATAGGTAGTGTGAAATGTCAGACATTTCTAGTCACGTCCGCCCCCGCAAAGCGGGGCGGTGGACTAGCTAGAACGCCGGCACCACCGCGCCGTTGTACTTGGTCGCCAGAAACGCCTTCACGTCCGGCGAGGTCAGGGCGGCGGCCAGCTTCTTGACGCGCGGGTCGTCCTTGTTGTCCGGACGACCGACAAGATAGTTCACATACGGGCTGGTCTTGTCCTCGGCGATCAGCGCGTCCTTGGACGGGTTCAGCTTGGCGTCCAGGGCGTAGTTGGTGTTGATCACCGCCAGGTCGACTTGATTGAGGATACGCGGCAGGGCCGGCGCCTCCAGCTCCTTGAACTTCAGGTTCTTCGGGTTGCTGGTGATGTCCTTCAGCGTCGACAGGTCGCTGGCGTTCTTCAGGCCGATCACGCCGTTCTTGGCCAGCAGGATCAAGGCCCGAGCCTCGGTGCTGGCGTCGTTGGGAATGGCCACGGTCGCGCCGTTCGGGACCTCGGCGATCGACTTCCACTTGGACGAATAGGCCCCGATCGGCTCGACGTGCACGCCGGTGATCGTCACCAGGTTCGTGCCCTTCTCGCGATTGAACTCGTTCAGATAGGGCAGCGTCTGGAAGTAGTTCACGTCGATGCGCTTCTCGGCCACCTGCGTGTTGGGCTGGACGTAGTCGTTGAACACCTTGATCTCGAGGTTCAGCCCTTCGGCGGCCAGCTTCGGCTTGATGAACTCCAGCACCTCGGCGTGCGGGATCGCGGTGGCGGCCACGGTCAGGGTGTTCGGCGCGCTGGCCTTGGGCTCCTTCGGACCGCAGGCAGCGAGGGCCATGGCGGCGAGGCCGAGAACGAGGAAAGCGCGGCGGGCGGCCATGAACGGCTCCATAAATCGATCTGACAGGTAGGCTTTTGCCCGCTCAGCCGTGTTGGAGGAAATCAGATTTCCTGAGGGTGCGTCGAGCGCTTACGAAGCCGCCGCCTGGAGTTTGCTTGACCCCGCCTCCAAACAGGCCGCTTGAGTGGGGATGGCCAAAGAAACCGTCCACATCGTCCAAGCCTACATCGCCGGGCGCGGCAAGGGCCTGAAGGCCGAGCAGCAGATCGGCTGCAAGACGGCGGAAGAGGCGCGCCGCAAGGCCGAGCGCCTGGCCCCGCTGCGCGAAGGCGTCGTCGCCTTCTCGGCCAGCGCCGACGTCGAGCTGGGCGACTACGACGAGAACCCGGACATCCTGTTCAAGGCCGGCCGCCTGCCGCACCCCTTCGACCAGGCTTAGTACCAGATCTAGTCCTCGTCGTTGGCGGGCTCCGGCACGTCCGGCTCGCCGTGGACAACCCAGTTGGCCACGAAGTCGGGCGACTCGCCGGCCAGGGTGGTGACGCCGGCTTCGGCCGCCGCGATGGCCGAGGTCTGCGGCGGCAGGGTGTAGGTGTCGCCGTCGTGCTCGCCCAGCAGGTCCAGCACGATGCCCTCGTCCTCGGTGGCGTCGATGACCACACCGAAGAACTGCTGGCGCTCGGCCACCTCGCCGTCCTCGTCGAGAAAAGTCAGGTTCATCAGCAGGGTCTTGCCCAGCATGCTCTTGGCGAAGGCGGCGTCCCAGTGGAGGTCGGTGTCGGTATCGTCGGTCATCTCTTGAAGCCTACTTGTGCGAAACGCGGCGCACCACCGCATCGCCGATCATCTGCAGCACCTGGACCAGCACCAGCATCAGCACGACGGTGACGATCATCACGTCGGTCTGGAAACGCTGATAGCCGAAGCGGATCGCCAGGTCGCCCAAGCCGCCCGCGCCGACCACGCCGGCCATGGCGGTGTAGGAGACCAGGGCCACGGCGGTGACGGTCCCGGCGGCGACCAAGCCCGGCAAGGCCTCGGGCAGCAGCGCGCCAAGCACCACCTGACGCCGCTTGGCGCCCATGGCGAAGCTGGCCTCGATCACGCCCTTGTCGACCTCGCGCAGGGCCGTCTCCACCAGCCGCGCGAAGAAGGGCGCCGCGCCCACCACCAGCGGCGGGATAGCGCCGGCCACGCCCAGCGACGTGCCCACCAGGGCCACGGTCAGCGGGATCATCACGATCAGCAGGATCACGAACGGCACCGAGCGCAGCACGTTGACCAGCAGCGACAGCAAGCCGTTGGCGACCTTGTTCTCCAGCATCTGGCCCTTGCCGGTCAGGAACAGGATCACCCCCAGCGGCAGGCCCAGCGCGATGGTCAGCACCAGCGAACCGCCCAGCATGGACAGAGTGTCGACGGTCGCCTGGCCGATCTCGGGCCAGTCGATATTCGAGGCGCTCATCGGGCGGTCTCCCCGGAAAGTTCATCCACGCGCACGCCCGCCGCCTGGAACTGGGCGATGGCCGCGGCGACGTCGCCGCCGGTCAGGACCAGGGTCAGCTGGCCATAGGGCGTCTCGCGCAGGCGGTGAATGCGTCCCCCCAGGATCGAATAGTCGACGCCGGTGGTCCGTGCGACCTCGCCCAGCACCGGCCTGTAGGTCGCCTCGCCCCGGAAGGTCAGGCGCACCACGCGGCCATCGACGCCGGCGGCGGCCGTCACTTCACCATCCGCCTCGCGCACGAAACGGCGGGCGGTGTCGCTGGCCGGATGCAGGAACACCTGCTCGACAGCGCCCTCCTCCACGACCCGTCCGGCTTCGAGCACGGCGACGCGGTCGCAGACGCGGCGGACCACGTCCATCTCGTGGGTGATCAGCACGATGGTCAGGCCCAGCTCGCGGTTCAGGCCCGAGATCAGGTCGAGGATCTGTTCGGTGGTCTCTGGGTCGAGGGCGCTTGTGGCCTCATCACACAGCAGGACCTTGGGGTTGGTGGCCAGCGCCCGGGCGATGCCGACGCGCTGCTTCTGGCCGCCCGAAAGCTGGGCGGGGAACTTGTTCGCGTGGGCGGTCAGGCCGACGCGCTCCAGCAGCTCGGCCGTTCGCGCCTTGACCTCGCTGGCCGGACGGCCAGCCAGCCTCAAAGGAAAACTGACGTTCTGAGCCACCGTCTTGCCCGACAGCAGGTTGAAGTGCTGGAAGATCATCCCGACCCGGCGGCGCAGGGCGCGCAGGCCCTCGACGCCCAGGGCCGCGACGTCATCGCCGTCGACCACGACCTTGCCGCCGGTCGGCGTCTCCAGGCCGTTGATCAGCCGGATCAAAGTCGACTTGCCCGCGCCCGAGGCGCCGATCACGCCGAACACCTCGCCGGCCTGCACCGACAGCGAGACCTGACTTAAGGCGGCGTGGCCGCTGGCGGCGCCCTTGGCGCCGCCTTGGGCGGAATAGATCTTGGAAACGGCCTCGAAGGCGATCACGGGCGCAGGGGTCCTTTGGAAGCGGGGCTGGGTGATCGCTCACGCGGCCGGAAGGGTCAAGCAAACGTAAGAAGGGCGAGCGCTCCTTGAAGACCGCCCGCCCCTCCGACATTCACCCCTTGATCCGAACTACTTCGCGCGCGGCGGAGCGTTCTTCACGTACTTGTCCATCCACTGGGACATCTCCCACAGGGTATGGCCGGTGGATTCCCGCGCGCGATAGCCGTGGGCTTCGTTGGGCAGAGTGACGTAGCGGACCGTCGCACCGGCCCCCTTCAACGCGGCGTAGAAACGCTCGCTCTGGATCGGGAAGGTGCCGGAGTTGTCGTCCGCCTCGCCGTGGATCAGCAGGATCGGGTCCTTGATCGCCGTGGCGTAGGTGAACGGGCTCATCTTCGTATAGGTGTCGGTCGCATCCCAGTAGGTGCGCTGCTCGGCCTGGAAGCCAAACGGCGTCAGGGTGCGGTTGTAGGCGCCCGAGCGCGCGATGCCGGCCCGGAACAGGCGGGTGTGCGCCAGCAGGTTGGCGGTCATGAACGCGCCGTAGCTGTGGCCGCCGACGGCGATCTTGTCACGATCCGCCACGCCCAGCGCCACCACGGCGTCCACGGCCGCCTTGGCGTCGGCGGTCAGTTGCTCGACATAGGTGTCGTTCGGCTCGGCCCCGTTCTGGCCGATGATCGGGAACGAGGGGTTGTCGAGGATCGCGTAGCCCTGGGTCAGCAGGAACAGGTGGCTGATGCCTGCCGGACGGGTGAAGCGGTTTCCCTCGTCCACCGTCTGGCCGGCGACGGCCGCATCGGTGAACTCGGCCGGATAGGCCCACATCAACAGCGGCAGCGGGCCATCCTTGGCCTTGTCATAGCCGGCCGGCAGATAGAGCACGCCCGACAGGGTCACGCCGTCGGCGCGCTTGTAGGTGATGGTCTGCTTGGTCACGCCGGCGAACTGCGGGGCGCGGTCCGGGAAGCTCGTCAGCGCCTTGGCCTTGGCGCCCTTGGCCACGGCATGGATGTAGTAGTTCGGCTGGTCCTTGGCGCTTTCGCGACGGGTGATCACCGACTTGCCGGCCTCGTCGGCCATGGCCACGGGGACCTCGTAGTATGGACCTTCGGCCTGCCACAACTTGGTGGTCTTGCCGTCGGCCAGCTCCATGCGGCCGACGAACGGGAACTCGCCCTTGGCCGACGCGCCCGCGCCGGTGACGAACACCGCCTTGCCATCTGGCGTGAAGTGCAGGACGTCCTCGCCCTGGGCGTTGCGGCGGCTGACGGCCTGGCCCGGGTCGTTGTAGCGGTCCTGGTAGTTGCGCTCGAGGATCACGCGGCCCGAACCGGGCTTGGACGGATCGATGGCGATGAGCTTCTGGTTGCGGGTCTGCCACCACCGGCTAGTCAGCAGGGCGAAGTCGCTCTTGCCCCAGTCGATGCCGCGATAGCGCTGCTCGAGGTCGATGATCTTGGTCGGGGCGGCGCTGAACGGCGCGGCCAGCGAGAACACGCTGTCGTGGATCGTCACCTTCTTGCGCGGGTCGCCGCCGTCCTGGGCCTCGGCCCAGACCAGGGTGGCCGGGGCGTCGGCGCGCCAGCTGACCGAGCGCACGCCCGTCGACACCGCGTCGAAGGCCGGCGGCAAGGTGTCGGCCAGCGGCCGGTCGACCAGGGTCTTCACCGGCTGGCCGTCAATGGTCGAGACCGCGATCTCGGTCGGGAACTGGCCCGCCGGCACCAGATAGCTGTACGGCCGCTTCAGGCGGTTGGTCAGGATGTACTTGCCGTCCGGCGAGATCGAGGCGCTGGAAATCACGCCTGGCTTGCCGATCGCCGTGGCCTTGCCGTCGGCCAGGTCGTAGCGGGTCAGCTGCGAGGTGAAGTAGTAGTCGAACAGGGCCTCGTCATGGGCGTTGGCCAGCAGGTCCTGATAGGTGCGGATCGCGGCGGTGCGCCCCTTGGACTCCTGGACCGTCGGACCGGTCGGCGTGACGGTCTGGACCGGAGCGGCGCCGCGGCCGGTGAGGATGGTCTGGACCACCAGGCCCGAGCCGTCCGGCAGCCAGTCATAGCCGGAGCCGAACACGGCGTTGACGACCGGTTCGGTGACCTTGCGAGCGGCGGCGGTCTTCACGTCGACAACCCACAGCTCCAGGCCGGCCTTGGCGTCCAGCACGAAGGCCATCTTCGAGCTGTCCGGCGACCAGCTGGGCGACAGGAAACGGGCGCCGGCGGGCAGGCTCACGGCGCGGACCTTGCCCGTCGCCACGTCCTCGAACGACAGGCTGTTCAGCCACATGGCGCGCGCCTCGATCGGGCCGTTGGTGCGCGGATTGATGCGGCTGCCGCCCAGGCGCAGGATCGGCTCGGAGACGGCGGCGATGGAGGGCAGGTTCTCGCGGCCCAGCAGGGCCAGGGTCTTGCGGTCCGAGCTGACGCTCACGCCAGGGGTCGGTGCGGCGTCCAGGATCTGGGCGATCGGCGCGGGCGGGGTCTGGTAGCCATCGGCCGACCAGGCCGCGCCGACGGACAGCGCCGAAAAGGCGACCGAGGCGGCCAGCGCGATCGCGCGGCGCCGGAAGGAAGTCTGGAACATGCAGGGGCCCCTCACTTGAGGCGCGGCGTTGAACCGGCGCGCCGAACGGGAGGCATGATTATGCACCCCATAGCGGAAAGGGAACCGAATTTAGTCACAATTTCGCGGCAAGCACCGAGATCGCGCACCATTTTTTGCGCAAGTCGGCGGAATTCGGTTTCTTGACCGCAACATCGTGTCGGTCGGGAAACCTCGGCTTTCGGCCTAACCTGACGGTCCTTCTGGTCGCAGCGCTGCGGAAAGCCGGGACCGCCGCAAGCTCAGCGCTTCCGGCGGCCCCGCATAGCCTCTGAAGGAGGCTTAGGGCCCTACGGCTGCTTCACCACCGCGCCGCCCTTCATCACGAACACCGGCTTTTCCAGCGTCGTCACGTCGGCCAGCGGGTCACCCGCCACCGCGATGATGTCGCCCCAGCGGCCGACGGCGACCTGGCCGACGTCCTTGGTCTGGCCCAGCGCCTCGGCGGCGGTGATCGTCGCCGACTGGATGGCCTGCAGCGGCGTCGCGCCATAGCGGATCATGACCGCGAACTGCTTGGCGTTGTCGCCGTGCGGATAGACCCCGGCGTCGGTGCCGTAGACCATCTTCACCCCGGCCTTCAGAGCCTTCTTGAAGTTCTGCCGCTGGATCTCGCCGATGTCGCGGTCCTTGCGCAGGTTATCCTCCAGCACGCCGTTCTTCTTGCCCTCGGCCTGGGTGTAGTCGGTGTTGTAGATGTCCATCGAGAAGTAGGTCCCGTGCTGGACCGCCAGCTTGATGCCTTCGTCGTCGACCAGGCTGGCGTGCTCGATGGTGTCGATGCCGGCCTTGATCGCCTCGCGGATGCCCGCCGCGCCGTGAGCGTGGGCGGCGACCTTGATGCCGGCCATGTGGGCCTCGTCGGCCACGGCGTGCATCTCGTCATAGGTCAGTTGCTGCTGGCCCGGCTCGTCGCCGCGCGAGAACACCCCGCCCGTCGCGCAGATCTTGATCACCTGGGCGCCGTACTTCTTCAGCGTCCGGACCGCCTTGCGCGCCTCGTCTGGGCTGTCGATGTTGTAGGGGCCCTTCTCGTCCATCGACGGCGGGAAGAAGGTCGAGTCGCAGTGGCCGCCAGTCGCCCCGATCGCCCAGGTCGCCGTGACGATGCGCGGCCCGATCACGTAGCCGCCATCGATCGCCTCGCGAAGACCCACGTCGTCGAAGTCGGCTGAGCCGACATTGCGGATGGTCGTGAAGCCCGCCTCCAGCGTCTTCCTGGCGTTGGCGACCTGCACCACGCTCCAGAACCGGTCGCTGTATTCCAGGCTGTTATAGCCGCCGATCTCGGCCAGGCCGTCGATGTGGGTGTGCATGTCGATCAGGCCCGGCAGCAGGGTCGCGCCCGGCAGGTCGACGACCTTGGCGCCGGCGGGAACCGCGTCGCCCTTCTTGCCGATGCTGGTGATGCGGCCGTCGGTGACGATCACCAGCGGATTGTCGACATACTTGCCGCTGGCCACGTCCAGCAGCCGCGCGGCGCTGACCGCCTCGACCTGGGCGGCGCTCGCCGTTCCCGCCGCCAGAACGCCCACCGCCCCGATACCCGCGGCAAGAGCCGCAGCCTTGATCCCCACATGCATGTCGTTCTCGTCCCCGTCACAAACTTGAGCCGGTGACGCTAGCACCCGGGCGCGCGGTGTCGAGGCTTCGGTGATGGCGGGGCCCGGTTCAGGCTTGGCCGCCGCTTGGGAACGTCGCCGCCCGCTAGGGATTTGCAAGCTGGAACGCCACCGGAACCGACATATGTCCAACGCCGATCGCCTCTGGTCGCCCTATTGCGGCGCGGGTCCCATCCCGGCCGAGCTATGGACGCGGTGGAACCTCGACCCGGTGGCGTTGACGCTCCTGGCGCTGGTGGCCGGGCTGCTGGCGGCGGTGTCGACAGAGCGCCGGGGGCTCGCGGCCGGGGCCGTGCTGATCCTGGCCATCACCTTCGTCTCGCCGCTCTGCGCCTTGAGTTCGGCGCTGTTTTCGGCCCGCACCGTCCATCACGTGCTGTTGGTCGCGGCCGTCGCGCCGCTGATCGCCTGGGCCCTGCCCCGGCCCGCGCGAGCGCCCCATCTCGCCGTCTGGACGAGCGGCTTCGTCGCCGTGTTCTGGGTCTGGCATGCGCCGGCCGCCTACGCCGCGGCAATGTCGAACGATCTGGTCTACGCCCTGATGCAGGCCAGCCTGCTGGCGACCGCGACGGGGGCGTGGCGCGCGGTTCGGGCGGCGCGGCCGGGCGGCGCGATCACCGCGCTGCTCGCCACCACCGTCCTGATGGGCCTGCTGGGCGCGATCCTGACCTTCGCGCCGCGCGCCCTCTACGCCCCCCACGCCCTGACCACGCTCGCCTGGGGCCTTAGCCCCTTGGACGATCAGCAGATCGCCGGCCTGATCATGTGGATACCGGCTGCGGGTGTCTATCTGGGCTCGGCGCTGTCGATCCTGGCCGGGGTGCTGCGCCCTCGTCCCGTGGCGCGCCCCGCATGATCGACCGGCTGATCGCCAACATCTTCGAATGGGCCGCCGGCCATGCCGACGAGGGTCGCTATTCGCCGGTGGCCATCGTCTTCCACTGGACGATGGCGGCCCTGGCGTTCTTCCAGCTGGGCTGGGGCTTGTGGATGGGCCGCGCGCCCGCCGGGGCGACGATGGCGGCCGCCTATGAGGTCCACTACGCCGTGGGGATCCTGATGCTGGTCCTGGCCCTGGGCCGCCTGGGCTGGCGGCTGTTCGCGCCGGACACCATCAACGACGCCGACAAGCCGGGCTGGGAGAGCGTGGCCGCCCATGTCACCCACTATGTCTTCTACACCTGCCTGCTGGGCCTGCCGCTGAGCGGCTGGGCGATGGTCTCGGCGACGGCGCGCGAGACGGACCTGGCCCTGCTGGGCGTCATCCCCTGGCCGCTGATGCCGCTGGGCGAGCTCTCCCATCCGACGCTGTGGGCCATCGAGGCGGCGGCGGAGTGGCTGCACTGGGGTTTCGTCGTCAGCCTGACGGCGCTGATCCCGATCCACGCCGGAGCCGTGCTCAAGCACCACTTCATCGATCGAGACGACGTCCTTCACGGGATGCTGCCGATCGCGCCGCAGCTGCCGCCGCGCCGGACGCGCTGGCAGCGTCGCTGGCGGGCGATGGAGAAGCGGGTTGCCGCCGCAACCAGGCCGCTATGGCGTCGACTTCGGCGGGCGTGAGTTTGCGGGCGATATCGCCCATGGCGCCGCGCGGATCGTTGCGCCGCTTGGCCAGCCGCCAGCGGTCCATCTGCTCGCGGATATAGGCCGGCGGCTGACCGGCCAGGGCGGGCTGGCCGCCACCGACGCCCTGCCCCTGGTCACCGTGACAGGCGGCGCAGGGCGCCAGGCCGCGCGCCGGATCACCGTCGCGCCACAGCGCCGGTGCGGGTCCCGCCAGGCCGCCCCCGTCAGACGACGGCAGCCCGGCGTAGTAGGCGACGACCGCCCGTCGCGCCTGGTCGTCCAGCGGCTTGGCCACCGGCGTCATCACCGGGTCCAGGCGCAGGCCTGCGGCGTAGTCTTCCATCTGCTTCTGGAGGTAGCCGACGTCCAGCCCGGCCAGTCTCGGCGTCGACACGCCGTCGCCGGCCCCGTCCAGGCCGTGACATGAGAAGCAGGCCTTGGCCGCGCCGCCCGCGCCGCCGCTCATGGCGATCGTCCGGCCGGTGGCGCTCAGCGCCTGATCGGTCTGGCTGACGGGGCGGTCGCAGGCGGACAAGGCCGCCAGGGCGAGGAGGAGCGGAAGGCGGCGCACAGCGGCTAAACCGGCGGCCGGGAGCGCGGTTCCCCGGAACCTTGAGCGCGCGGACGGGTTGAGCCTCCGAAGGCGGCTTCGGGGATGGCGTGACCAGCGGATCGAGAACGGCGAGCCCCAACATGATGGGCGCGATGATCGGGTTGGCGACCCTGGCCGCCTGCGCCGAAAAGCCGACCGTCCGCGCGATCTCCGGCGCCGATCCCGAACGAGGCCTGGCGCTGATCGAGGCCCAGGGCTGCGGCGCCTGTCACCAGATCCCGGGCGTGGCGTGGCCGCGTGGGCAGGTCGGCGGCGCGCTGGCCGGCTTCGCCGATCGGACCCTGATCGCCGGCCGCCACCCCAACCAGCCCGATGTGTTGGTGCGCTGGTTGCGCGACCCGCCGGCCCTATCGCCGGACACGGGCATGCCCGCCTCGAACCTGACCGAGACGCAAGCCCGCGACATCGCGGCCTATCTTTACACGCTCCATGACGACTAGGACCGCCGCCGACGAGAGCTTCAAGGGCTGGCCGCCGCCGGTGCTGGATCCGGCCGGGCCGTTCGCCGCGCCGCTCAACACCCTGACCTGGGGCCTTCTGGCCATGGCTGTCCTGGTCATGGCCGTGGTCTTGGTCGCCCTGGCCATCGCGCTCTTCGCGCCGCGCGCCTGGCGACAGCGCCTGGGGGGCGAGCGGCTGATCTGGATCGCGGGGCTGGGTTTTCCGGTCGTGGTGCTGAGCGCGCTGCTGGTCTGGGGTCTGTCCCTGACGTCGCGCCTGTCCGAAGCGCCGCAGCCGGGCGATCTGCGCGTGCGGGTGACCGGCGAGATGTGGTGGTGGCGAGTGGCCTATTTGGACGCCGCCGGCCGCGAGCTCTTCCAGGACGCCAATGAGATCCACGTCCCGGTCGGGCGGACCATCGCGCTGGAACTGGAGTCCACGGACGTCATCCACAGCTTCTGGGTGCCGCGCCTGGCCGGCAAGCTGGATATGATCCCCGGCCGGCGCAACGTCCTGCGGATCCAGGCCGACCGCCCTGGAACCTATAGCGGCCAATGCGCCGAATATTGCGGCGGCGCCCACGCCCTGATGGCCTTCGTCGTCATCGCCCACGCGCCCGAGGACTATGTCCGCTGGCGCGAGCGCGCGGCGCGTCCAGCCGCTGCTCTTCCCCAGCAGGCGGCCGGGGCGGCGGTGTTCGAACGGAGCGGCTGCGGCGCCTGCCATACGATCCGAGGGACCTCGGCCACCGGCGTGGCCGGACCGGACCTCACCCATGTCGGATCGCGCCGCACCCTGGGCGCGGGCGTGCTGCCCAACAACGCCGGAACGATGGGCGGCTGGATCGCCGACAGCCAGGCGATCAAGCCCGGCAACCGCATGCCGGCCTATCCGGTGCTGAGCGGCCAGGACCTGCGGGCCGTCTCGGCCTATCTGGAGAGCCTGAAGTGAGCCCTCCTCCGAAGAGCGAAGGCTCCGAGACCGGCTTAGACCGTTCCCTCTACGACCGTTTTCCCACCAAGGGCCGGCGGCCCAAGGGCGAGGCCGAGGCGCTGGAAGAGATCTGGTGCGCGCCCAAGGGCTGGCAGTGGATCACCGCGATCAACAACAACTTCGTCGCCGTCTACTATGTCGGCGCGGCCATGCTGTTCTTCGTGCTGGCCGGGGTCCTGGCCCTGGTCATGCGCGTCCAGCTGGCCCTGCCGTTGAACGGGGTGCTGCCGCAGGAGACCTACAACCAGGTCTTCACCATGCACGGCACGGTGATGATGTTCCTGTTCGCCGTGCCGGCGGTCGAGGCGCTGGGCGTTCTGCTGCTGCCGCAGATGCTGGGCGCGCGCGACCTACCCTTCCCGCGCCTGTCGGCCTACGCCTTCTGGGCCTATCTGATCGGCGGGCTGGCCTTCTTCTGCTCGCTGTTCTTCGGCCTGGCGCCCGATGGCGGCTGGTTCATGTATCCGCCCCTGACCTCGACGACCTATTCGCCGGGGATCAACGCCGACTTCTGGCTGCTGGGCATCGGCTTCATCGAGATCTCGGCCATCGCGGGGGCCGTCGAGATCATCGTCGGGGTCCTGAAGACCCGCGCCCCGGGCATGAGCCTGGACAAGCTGCCGGTCTTCGCCTGGGCCATGCTGGTCTTCGCCGGCATGATCATCATCGCCTTCCCGTCGGTGATCCTGGCCACGACGCTGCTGGAGCTGGAGCGGGCCCTGAACTGGCCCTTCTTCGACGCCACGCGCGGTGGCGATCCGATGCTTTGGCAGCACCTCTTCTGGTTCTTCGGCCACCCGGAGGTCTACATCATCTTCCTGCCGGCGGCGGGCGCGATGTCGACCATCGTCCCGGCGGTGGCGCGCACGCGGCTGGTCGGCCACTGGATGGTGGTGCTGGCCTTCCTGGCCACCGGCTTCATCAGCTTCGGCGTCTGGGCCCACCACATGTTCACCACGGGCCTGCCCGGCGCCTCGGTCGGGGTGTTCGCGGCCGCCTCGATGGCGGTCAGCCTGCCGGCGGGCGTTCAGGTCTTCGCCTGGATCGCCACGGTCGCCAGCGGCAAGATGCGGTTCAACACCCCGGGCCTGTTCGTGCTGGGCTCGCTGCTGATCTTCGTCATGGGCGGACTGACCGGGGTGATGGCCGCCATGGTGCCGTTCGACTGGCAGGCCCACGACACCTACTTCATCGTCGCCCACCTGCACTATGTGCTGATCGGCGGCATGGTCTTCCCGCTGTTCGCGGCGATCTATTACTGGACGCCGATGGTCTCCAGCCGGCCGCTGAGCGAGCGACTGGGACGCTGGACCTTCTGGCTGATGTTTGGCGGCATGCATCTCGCCTTCCTGCCGATGCACCTGTCGGGCCTGATGGGCATGCCGCGCCGGGTGTGGACCTATGCGCCCGGCCGCGACCTGGAATGGCCGAACCTGATCTCCAGCGTCGGCGCCTTCGTGTTCGCCGCCGGGGTGCTGGTCTGGATCTTCGACATGGCCCGCAACTTCCGTCCGTTCGGGGCGAGCGCGGGGAACATACACGATGGGCCGGGCCTGGAGTGGCTGCCGTCCGAGCTCTACTCGGTCCGCAGCATTCCGGTCGTAACGTCGCTGTATCCGCTGTGGGACCAGAAGAACCTGGCGCGCGACGTCGAGGCGGGCCGCTACTTCCTGCCCGGCGCGCCGACCGGCGGGCGCGAGACCCTGGTCACCAGTCCGATCGAGGCAGAGCCGCAGCACCTGCTGCCCATGCCCAAGCCTTCTGGCTGGCATGTCTGGGCGGCGGTGTTCACGGCGGGCTTCTTCCTGCTGCTGACCGTGCAGGCCTATGCGGCCTCGGTGATCAGCGGGCTCCTGGCCACCTATTGCGTGATCCGCTGGTGCTGGTTTCTGGATCACCCCCAGCCCCTGCGCGAAGTCGACGTCGGCGCCGGCCTGATGCTGCGGACCTACGCCAGCGGACCGTCCAGCACCGGCTGGTGGGCGATGGTCATCACCCTGGTGGTGGCCGGCATGGTGCTGACCATGAGCGTCTTCTCCTACGTCTTCCTGTGGAGCCGCGCCTCCACGCCATGGGCCGCGCCGATAGGGCTCGAGACCCTGGCCGTGGCGATCATGAACCTGGCGGCCATCGCTTCGGCCTGGCTGGCCAGCCGGGTCCTGGCCCGCAGCCCGCGTCTCACCGTTCTGCTGGCCGTCGCGGCCGGCGCGCTGGGCGCGGCGGCCTGGGGCCTGGACCTGACCACCTGGCGCGCCTCGGGCCTGGCGCCGGATCTCAGCGCGCAGGGCGCGATCGTCCACGCCATGCAGGCCTGGCAGGGCTTCTTCGTCGTGATCGGCGCGATCATGGCCGGCTATGTCGTGCTGCGCTGGCTGTTCGGCTATGTCGGCCCCGACCGTCCAGCGACCGTGCAGCTGGTGGGGCTGTTCCAGGCCTATGTGGCTGTCCAGGGCCTGATCACCCTGGCCGTCCCGCGCCTGTTCGCGGCGATCCCAGCATGAGGGCCTGGCGCGGCCTGCTGGCGGGGCTGGCCATCTGGCTGCTGCACTTCGCAATCGTCTACGCCCTGCCCAGCCTGGGCGCCATCGGCGCCGCCCCGCCCGCGACCCTGGCCATCGCCCACAGCGTCACCACCCTGGCCTGCCTCGCGGCAGTGGCGTTCCTGGCGGTGGCCGGATGGCGAAAAGGCCGCGCCGAGGAGCCCGGCGCGGCCTTCCGTCATCATGTCTCCGCCCTGGGGGCGGCCCTGGCCGGCGTCGCGATCCTCTGGCAATCGGCGCCGGCCTGGCTGAGCTAGCTACCGCGCCGGCGCCACGCGCCAGACGGTGTTGGAGAGATCGTCGGCGATCAGAAGGATGCGCTTGGCCGGATCGAAGGCCACGCCCACCGGACGGCCGCGCGCATGACCCTTGCCGTCCAGGAAGCCGGTGACGAAGTCGACGGGCTTGCCGTTCGGACGCCCGCCCGCGAACGGGACCCAGACGACCTTGTAGCCGGACAGATCCTGGCGGTTCCAGCTGCCGTGCTCGCCGACAAAAGCGCCCTCACGGAAGTTCCCGCCGAAGCCGCCGTCGCGCGCGAAGCTGACGCCCAGCGCCGCCACGTGCGAGCCCAGGGCGTAGTCGGGCGCGATGGCCTTGGCCACCATGTCCGGTTTCTGAGGATGGACGCGCGGATCGACGTTCTGGCCCCAGTAGCTGTAGGGCCAGCCGTAGAAGGCCCCGTCGCGCACCGAGGTCAGGTAGTCTGGCACCAGCTGCGGGCCCAGTTCGTCGCGCTCGTTGACCACGGCCCACAGGGCGCCGGTCTGTGGCTCAATGGCAAGGGCGGTCGGGTTGCGGATGCCGCGCGCCAGGGTGCGGTGGGCGCCGGTCAGGCGGTCGATCTCCCAGACCACCGCCCGCTCTTCCTCGACGTCCAGGCCGCGTTCGCCGATATTGCTGTTGGAGCCGATGCCGACATAGAGCTTGGTCCCGTCGGCGCTGGCGGCCAGCGATTTCGTCCAGTGGTGGTTGATCCGCGAGGGCAGCTTGGTGACCTCGACGCCCTTTTCGGTGATCCGGGTCTGGCCCGGCTGGAAGGCAAAGCGCAGCAGGGCGTCCTGGTTGGCGACATAGAGCTGACCGTCGACGAAGGCCAGGCCATAGGGGGCGTTGAGGCCCTCGATCAGCGTCTCCTTGACCTCGGCCCGACCGTCGCCGTCGGCGTCGCGCAGCAGGGTGACGCGGTTGCCGCCCTTCACCTTGGTCTTGCCCTGGGCCTTGATATAGCCGGCGATGATGTCCTTGGGGCGGACCTTCGGCGCCTGCGCCCCGCCCGAGCCCTCGGCCACCAGGATGTCGCCATTGGGCAGCACCAGCATCTGGCGCGGGATTTTCAGGTCCGTGGCCAGGGCCGTGACGATGAAGCCCTTCGGCGCGACCGGCGTCGCGTTGTCCCAGCCGGTCGGCTTGGCGATCTTCATCGGCGGCAGCAGGGTCTGCTGCTGATCGGGAAGCGGCGGCTTGCCGGCGCCCGTCTGGTCGAGGCCCGGATCGCTGCGGCCGCAGGCCTGCAGGGTGACTGCGGCGGCGGCGAGGAGAAGCAAGCGTTTGCTCATCGAGCGAGTCCTTCGACGCGTTGTTCAGAATAGCCGATCAGCCCGGCGACCAGCGCCGCCACGGTCGAGACGATCGACAAGGTCAGGCCCAGCGATCCCACCGAACTCCAGCCGTCGTGGCTGTGCTGGAAGGCGTTGACGAGGCCGGCGATGAACATCACGGCCACCGCCGCCAGATAGGCCAGCGCCCGCCCGCGCACCGCGCGTCCTGGGAAGACGGCCGCGACGATGGCCCAGGCCAGCACCAGTCCGCCGAAGAAACATCCGCCAGCGATCAGCCAGGACGAGAAGTTCGTCCACTGGACGGCCGCGCTCTTCAGGTAGGCGACATCCGAGGCGAGCCCCGCTGAAAACAGGGCGACGGGGAAGGCGAGGAGGATGGCGTGGACGGGATGGAGCAGCGTGGCTCTGATCCCTCGAGAAGCTGGCATGGGACTCTCCGAAAGGCGCGCGTGACGTCAGCGGCGCGGTGTGCGCGCCCTCGTTAGGGCTCATCCCGAAGGCCGCCCCCGCGAGTGTGGGGCGGCCCTCGACTGGGTTCAGGCGGCGCGCGGAAACCAGCGACGCTCGCGCCCGACGGTCAGAGCCACGACGGCGGCGCCCGCGGCGACCACCAGCGCGTCCTCTATCAGGCCGCTGCGCGTCTGCCCGATGCGGGCCATGCCACGCTTGCGACCGGCCAGGGTCAGATAGGCCAGAGGGACCGCAGTCGTGACCGCGATCGCCGCGCCGGCGCGTTCGCGGCCCCGGGGCGCCAGAGCGGCGCCCGCGATACCGGCGCTCATCACCCGGGCTAGCAGCCCCAGGAACACCGTCCGGTCCGGCGCCGACTTCATCTTGTCGCCAAACAGCTCGCCTACGCCCATGGCCAGGGCGCCGAACTTGAAGAGGGGCTGGTCCAGCAGGACAAGCTGGCCAGGCGTGGCGCGCCCCGCCAGCCGGGCGGTCGCCAGGGCGGCCATGGGCGTCATGGAGCGTGCGCTGGCGACGACACCGATCAAGGCGGAGGGAACGAGGGAAAGAGCTTTCATCCTGGCTGAACACCTAAGAGGCTTCGGAGTTCACGGCCTCGTCGCGCCAACCGGGATTTTGCGCTGTGGATGCAGCGCTGCGGGGGATCGTCTCCCGCCGTGGGTGGATGGCGACCTAGCTGCACAACGCTCCGCGCCCCGCTTCCAAATGCAGGTGGTTGGCGTGAGCGGCGTTGTAGTCTGGCGACAGGGTGACGCCGAACACCCGGCAGGCGTCGTCGCGCACCCGGCGCAGGAAGGCCGCCTCGGCCCCCTGCCCGTCCCAGTCCTTGTCGACCGTGATGCGCCGGCCGTTGGTCAGGCGAAAGCCGGCGATGTCGATGGCCTCGGCTCGCGCGTGGGCGCTGGGCCGGCCGGTGATCGGATCGCCGACGCCACGACAGGCGTAGACTCCCAGATGGTCGATCTGGCGAACCTCAGAGCCCAACAGTTCCCGGGCGGCCGGCCCTACCGATTGCCGCCGCCAGATGGCCACGGCTGCGGCGAGGTCACAGGCCATCATCGGTCGCGCCGGGGACAGGGAAGCATCGATCCTGGGCGTGGCGTCGACCAGGTTTCCGGCCCCCGTCACCTGGCAGTAGCTCCCCTCAGTCCGGTCCGCGACCGGCCGGAAGCTTAGCCCCGCCGTCGCCAACCACGCCTTGCAGGCCTGTGGCTCGCCCACCGCGTTCAACAGCCGCCCGCGCGTGGAGCCATCGATCGGCTCGCTGATGTAGACCGGTCGGCGATCGAAGCCGAGATCGGCCAGGGGCTGACAGGCGACGCAGCCGAGCAGCAGCGTCAGGGCGGCGAGGCGAGGGCGCGGCAACCTCACCGGTCGTCAGCGTGCTCGGGCTTACCCTTGCGCTGGGTGTGGGCGAAGTCCTCGAGCTGCTTCTCGCTCATCGACAGCATCGACTTGGACGCGCCCTTGAGCTCGCTCTTGGGCGTGTCGCCGCGCTTGGCGGAGAGGGCGGCGCCGGCGGCCTTTTGCTGGGCGGCGGATTTGGCGGGCATGGTTCAGGTCTCCTGGCTTTCACACCAGTCAACGCACGATCAGAAATTCGGTGTCGCGGAGCCGGGGCGACGCCCCTCTACTGACCCTCGGAGATCAACCGCGCGCGCTGCTCGGCGGGCGCGGTCTCGGCCCAGACCAGCAGGGCGTCCAGAGCGGGGCACAGCGACTGTCCCCACGCGGTGAGATGGTACTCGACCTTCGGCGGCACCTGCGGGTGGACGATCCGCGTCACCACCCCATCGGCCTCCAGCTGTCGCAGTTGCTGGATCAGCATCTTCTGGGACACGCCGGGGATGGCGCGCTCCAGATCCGAGAACCGCTGCACCCGGCCGCCGAACAGCTGAAACAGGATCACCAGCTTCCACCGCCCTTCCAGCACCCGGATGACATTCTGGATGCTCAGCGACGCGGTATCCGCCGTATAGGCCACCCGCTTACTTTCAGGTGCGTACCTTACTTTTTCGTCCGTTCTTGTCATTTCGGGAGGGTGTTCACAGTTTGGGTCGGACAGCAACCTTGACCCGGAGACCCTCGGTGTCCACCAACCTCCCCCGCCCCATCGCCGCCTATGTGGAAGCCAACGCCCGCCTTGACGTCGACGGCATGCTCGCCGCCTTCGCCCCCGACGCCGTCGTCAAGGACGAGGCGCGCGAGCATCGCGGGCACGCCGAGATCAGGCCCTGGATCCAGTCGGCGACCATCGCCGCGCGCGCGGTCTTCACCCCCGAAGCCTGGCGCGAGGAAGATGACGGCGCGCTGATCGTCGATGGGACCACCGCCGGCGATTTCCCGGGCAGCCCCCTCCCCTTCGCCTTCCGCTTCAAGCTGGACGGCGAGGCCATTTCAGGCCTGGAGATCGCCTGATGTCCGCCGATCACCGTGAATTCGAAGGCGTCCGCGCCGTGGTCACCGCCGGCACAAAGGGCGCTGGCCGCGCGACGGTCAGGATCGCCCCGGCTGAGCACGACGCGTTCATCCTTCCAACCCATGCCGCCTGGATCGCGCGCGCCATTCCCGGGGCGGAACTGGAGGTCCTGGCCGGATGCGGCCACTTCGCGCCGTGGCAGGCGCCGGCGGCCTTCAACCGCTCCGTTCTGTCGCTCCTGGAGACCCACGGGCGGCGCTGAACCCATCTACGGCTCGCGGAGCTCCTGGACTTCAGATCGGCCACCGCCTTGTGATCGCGGCCGAAAACCCCTACGCCACGGGCATGGGGACGTGGCGAAATGGTAGACGCACCGGACTTAAAATCCGTTGGAGCAATCCGTGTGGGTTCGAGTCCCACCGTCCCTACCATCGACAGACGCCCGGCGCGGGAGCGGTTGCAGCTCGAACTCGAAACCCGCACCGCGCGATGTGACCGAAAGGCGTACGCCGCGAGGGTCTTCCCGCCGTGCGTGAATACGACATTTCGCATAGATTATACGTTTCTTGGGACCTCGACTCCGCTCAAGATCAGCATGGCGTTCGCGTATCGCCACTCGATGAGTCGTTTCCTCCCCCACCGTCGCGTCCGAGTTTGTGAGCATGGCTGAAGACAAGACCCCTGATCCCGTCGACATTCATGTCGGTCGTCGCCTGCGCATGCGCCGCAAGGATTTGGGCTATTCCCAGCAATCCCTGGCCGACGCGCTAGGACTGACCTTCCAGCAGGTGCAGAAGTACGAGGGCGGGTCCAACCGGATCAGCGCCAGCAAGCTGCAGGCCACCGCCATGTTCCTGAAGACGCCGATCGGCTTCTTCTTCGAGGGCCTGGACGATCCGGAAGAGGCGGACACCACCGCCGCCGACCTGGCCAACGAGATGGCCCAGTTCTGGTCGCTGCCCGGCGGCCCGGAACTGGCGCGGTCCTACGTGGCGATCGCGTCCACCGGCATGCGCAAGCATCTGGTGGACCTGGCCAAGGCCATCGCCGGCGAGGACTAGCGCCCTCCGCTAACCTTTAGGCCGGATCGGCCAGCAGCTCGATGTTTTGCGCCTTGGCCTCGGTCAGGGCGGCGATGAGTTCGGCGACCGCCGCGTCCAGTTCGGCGGCGTCGCGGCCGCGCAGCACGAGGTTGGCGCCGTAGACGTCCGGCGGGCTGAAGAACGGATAGCTGCCCAGCGACATCTCCGGATGGGCCTTGGCCACCGCTTCCAGCGGCGCGGCGATCGCGCCCTCGCCCGTGCCGGTGACGCGCACGGTCTTGGCCAGCACCACGGCGCCGGTGCGCAGGCGCGGGCCGACGTCCTCCAGCATGCCGCGCATGATCGCCGGCACGCCCGCCAGTACGAAGACATTGTCCTTCTGGAAGCCGGGCGGACCCTGGACCGGGTTCTTCACCAGGCTGCCGCCTTCCGGCACGTGGGCCATGCGGCGGCGGGCGGCGTTGGGCTCGCCCCAGCGCTCGCGCAGCATGGCCATGATCTCGGGATGCTCGGGGGCCGTGACGCCAAAGGCCTTGGCGATCGAGTCGGCGGTGATGTCGTCGTGGGTCGGGCCGATGCCGCCGGTGGTGATGACGTAGTCGTAGCGGCTCCGCAGCGCGTTGACCGCGGCGATGATCTCGTCCTCGATGTCCGGGACCACGCGGGCCTCGCACAGGTCGACGCCGTAGGTCGCCAGGTACTTGGCAATGGCCGACAGGTTCACGTCCTGGGTCCGGCCCGAGAGGATCTCGTCGCCGATGATCATCACGGCGGCTGTCACGCGCTCGCCAACCCTGCCTTGGGTGGTGGTCATGCGTTTGATCCCTTACATCGCCTGTCGCTCTTGTTCTCCGACTTAGGCCCAGCATGCTGCTCCCGCAACCGCTCGTTCATGGCCGGCTAGTCAGTCGCTACAAGCGCTTCTTCGCCGACCTCATACTGGACGACGGACGGGAGATCACCGCTCACTGCCCCAATCCGGGGGCCATGCTGGGGGTGAAGGACGCCGGCCAGGGCGCCTGGGTGTCGTGGTCGGACGATCCCAAGCGCAAGCTGGCCTGGACCCTGCAATGCGTCGAGCAAGGCAATGCGCTGGTCGGCGTCAACACCCTGCTGCCCAACCGGCTGGTCGCCGAAGCGCTGGCGGCGGACGCCATTCCGGAACTGACCGGTTACGCGACCATCCGCCCCGAGGTGAAGTACGCCGAGGCTAGCCGCGTCGACTTCCTGCTGACCCACGAGGACCGCCCGCCCTGCTGGCTGGAGGTCAAAAACTGTCACTTCAGCCGCACGCCGGGCCTGGCCGAGTTCCCCGACTGCAAGGCCGAGCGCTCGACACGCCACCTGTCCGACCTGGCCGCCCAGGTCGCCGAAGGCCACCGCGCCGTGGTGCTGTTCGTCGTCCAGCGCGAGGACTGCGAGACCTTCCAGGCCTGCGCCGACCTCGACCCGAAATTCACGGCCGGCCTGGACGCCGCGGCCAAGGCGGGCGTCGAGGTGCTGGTCTACGCCTGCGCCATGAGCACCGAGGCCGTTCGGATCACGCGGCGGATCCGTTGGAGCAACGCGCACCTAACAGCGATTTAAGCTGCAATTCGCTCGCATTTCGCTACCCCGTCCGGGCTCGCGAACTGTGGGGATCGCATGAAGAAGACTGTCCTGGCCCTGGCCGTTCTGACGCTCGCCCTGTGTGGGTGCGGCCCTAGCGAGCCCGGCAAGTCCGAAAGCGGCATGATGACGGGTCTGCGGGCGATCTTCGCCTTCAAGGCCTGCACCGGAAAGCTGGAGGACCGCTTCGGCCTTAAGACGATCTCCAGCGTCACCTCCAACGACATGGACCCTGTCTCGACGGGCAAGCCCGGCGAATGGGACGTCAAGTTCACGGCGGACCTGACCGAGAAGGAGACCGGCCGGGTGACGCGCTACAAGGGCGTCTGCCACGTGCGCCGCGACAAGCCCACGACCCTGGACGCGGCCTTCGTCAAGGAGATCCGCCCGGCCACGGACACGGTGCGACGGATCAATCCTCGGTGAAGGCGGGCCATTGAAAGCGGGCTTGGGGTTGAAATCTGTGCTACGATAGGCAGATACGCCCCTTCAGCCGACCAGATCGCCGCCCGAAACGCGGCGGCGACGCCCGAGCAGAGCATGACCCTAGACGACACCCTCGAGATCGAAGCCGAAACCCGCACGGGCCAGATCAAGATCCACACGGCCGCCGACTTCGAGGGCATGCGCAAGGCCGGCAAGCTGGCGGCCGAGTGCCTGGACATGCTAATCCCGCACGTGCAGCCGGGCGTGTCGTCGGATCACCTGGACACCCTGGCCCGCGAGTTCATCCTGGATCATGGCGCCCTGCCGGCCTGCCTGTACTATCGCGGCTACCCCAAGACGGTCTGCATCTCGCGCAATCACGTGGTCTGCCATGGCATTCCTGGCGACTGGAGCCTGAAGGAAGGCGACATCGTCAATATCGACGTCACCGTCATCGTCGACGGCTGGCACGGCGACACCTCGCGCATGTACGGCGTCGGCGAGGTGGGTCCGCGCGCCCGTCGCCTGGTTGAGATCACCTATGAGGGCATGAAGCGCGGCCTGGACGCCGTGAAGCCGGGCGCCACGCTGGGCGACATCGGCCACGCCATCCAGTCTTACGTTGAGGCCCAGCGCTGCTCGGTCGTCCGCGACTTCTGCGGCCACGGCCTGGGCCGCGTGTTCCACGACGCCCCGAACATCCTGCACTTCGGCCGTCCCGGCCAGGGCGCCGTGCTCAAGCCCGGCATGTTCTTCACCGTCGAGCCGATGGTGAACCTGGGCAAGCCGGCGGTGAAGGTGCTGAACGACGGCTGGACCGCCGTGACCCGCGACAAGTCGCTGTCGGCCCAGTGCGAGCACTCCATCGGTGTCACGGAAGACGGCTACGAGATCTTTACCGCCTCGCCGGCCGGGCTGTTCCAGCCGCCGATCCTGGGCTGAGCTTCACGGCGTCCTTCGAGGCCCGCTAAGCGAGCGCGCCTCGAAGGACGCATTGCCCCTCTAGACAACCCTGGCGCGATACCGCCAAGATGCTCCCCTGAGGTCGAGGGGCGGCATGGTCAGCGTCACATCCCTGGTCGTTTCCGACGTCGCGCCGGACGAACCCGTCCAGGCCGCCGCCAAGCGATCCCGCAAGTCCGCCCACGCCCACCACGCTGGCCACCGCGAGCGGCTGCGAACACGCGCCAAGCTCGGCGGCTTCGTGGCCCTGCCCGACTACGAGCTGCTGGAGCTCTACCTCTTCCGGACCTATCCGCGCGGCGACGTCAAACCGCTGGCCAAGAGCCTGCTGGCCCGCTTCGGCTCGCTGGGGGCGGTGCTGGGCGCGACGATCGAGGAGCTAGCTACCGTGCCCGGCGTCGGCGAGACGGCGGCCATGGATATCAAGCTGCTGCACGAGGCCACGCTGCGGGCCGGCCGCGACAAGATCTTCAAGCGACCGGTGATCAGCTCGTGGAGCGCCCTGCTCGGCTATGTCCGCGTCGCCCTGGCCAATGAGTCGCGCGAGCAGTTCCGGGTGCTTTACTCACACGTTTTCTGAACATAGCTTCCGCCCCGAAAGCTGGGCTGGAACGCATGACTGACGCCTACATCTATATCCGCTTCTCGACCCCTTCCCAGGAAGACGGTCACAGCTACGAACGCCAGTACAAAGGCGGCATGGGCCTCATTGCCGAGAAGGGCTGGACCCTAGTCGAGACGGTTGAAGACCTCGGCAAGTCGGCCTGGAAGGGCAAGCACCTGAATGGTGGCGAGCTAGGCAAATTCAGCGACCGGGTTCGGGCCGGGGACATCGCACCTGGCAGTTGGTTGATCGCGGAAAAGACCGACCGGCTAAGCCGCCAGGGTTGGGAGGAGTTGTTCGACTGGCTGCGCGACATGACGCGCAAGGGCCTGAACGTCATCACCCAGGACAACCACGTCTTCACCCAGGAGACGATGCGCGACACCATCAGCGTGATCCGCATTCTGCTGGAAGGCCAAGCCGACAAGGCGCACTCGGACAAGATCAGCGACCGGGTGAGCAAGGCCTATAACGACAGCATCGAAAAGGCCCGTAACGGCGGTCCCAAGATCAGCAAGAAGTGCCCCGGCTGGCTGGAGCTGTCTGAGGACCGCATGACGTGGATACGGAAGGAAGATCGGATCGCGGTCGTCCAGATGATCTACGAGGCCGCTGCCGAGGGCAAAGGAAGCCGCTGGATCGCGAAGGAGCTGAACGAACGTGGTGTGCTGTCGTGGGGTGGCGCGCGTCGCAAGCTAGGTGGTGGTTGGGACGCCACGACGGTCAGGTGGTTGCTGACCAGCGAAGCGGTCGAAGGCCACTATGTGGTCGGGGCCGCTGCACCCAAGAAGGTCAAAGACCCTGGACGACGGATCGACAACTATTTCCCCGAGATCGTGGACGCCGACTTGGTGGCCAGGGCTCGTGCTGCGGTGGATGGACGGAGACTGACCGGCGGTCGGGACACCAGCAATGTCGTGAACCTGTTCCGTGGCGTGGTGCGCTGTCAGCAATGCGAAAAGCCGATGCGCCTGACCAACTTCCATGGCGTCCACCAGTTTCACTGCGCCAACTGGCAAGCCCGACGAGGCTGCACGAACTCCAGCTACTTCATGTATCAGCCGTTCGAGGACAAAGCGCTCGACCTGATCCTCACCCGCGTTCTGGACGACAGGTATTTCAGCCGCGCCGACGACACCTATCCGCTGACCGTGGAAGTGGCGGAACGGAAGAACGAGTTGGACGAAGCGCAGGCCCGACTCGACCGCGCTGTTGACCAGATCATCAATGGTGCGAACCCCGAGATATTTGAAGCCCGCATCCCAGGGCTCAAGCAAGGGCTCACAGAGGCCCAGAGCGCCCTTCGGGACGCCGAACAGCGCCTGCTTCGTGCAAGGGGCTCTGTGAGCGCTGACGAGCACCGTCGGCGGGTCCTAGAGGTCCGAGACAGCATCACGCACGAGGACAAGGAAACGCGGGTGGCTGCGCGGCTCCGGGTCATGCAGGCGCTTAAGAGCTACGTCGATGTCGTGTGGTGCAACGGGGCAAACGAGTGGGAGGGCGAGGAACACAAGACGTTCGCGCTCCACCTGACTTCAAGCTCGTACATCGCGGTCATCACGGACGAGGGTCGGGTTCTGATGGAACAGAACTTCCTCGATGAGATCGAGGATGACGACGACATGGAGAATTTCGCGTGGGGCGACGCTAAGACCGAGAAGCACCTGACCGACCTAATCCGGCGCGAGAAGCAGGGATAACAGCGCAGATAAGTAGGAGCATGACCCAACTGCTCCTGATCTGCCCGAACTGCCGAAGAATGGTCGAAGTAGACGCTTACGTTTGCCGCTGGCGCGCCTGTTCCCCGAGGTGCAGTGAGGCCAAGCCAGAGCTGAGGGCCTCAATCCCATCGCCGCCAAAGGACGTCGTTCGTGCGCTGCGACTGCGGAGCCTGAGCGACGATCAGCGCGCGAAGCTCAGCGCACGACGTAAAGGTAAGACCCTAAGCCCCGAGGCCAGGGCAGCGATTAGTGCAAAGCTGACGGGGCGAAGCCTCAGCGCTGAAACGCGCGCGAAGATCAGCGCAGGACATCTCGGAAGAGCAAAGCCGCGTAAAGCGACACGCGCTGTGGACGCGACTTAGAACAGCGGCAGCTCGAAGCGTTCCTCGTTGACGATCAGCACCAGCAGGTCCCGTTGGCGCTTGTAGTAGACCCACACGCCACGGAAGCAGGTTTCACCCGACTTGCGCTGCACCAAAGCGCCCTCGGGCGAGAAGTCCTGAACCATTTGGTCGACCAGCGCGTCCAGGAAGTCTTCGGCTTGCGTTTGCATGTGCATCTCCTTGTTCAATGGAGATACAGCCTGTGTTCTAGGTTACGACCGAAGAATACGACCTAACTCAGAAATATCTGAAGTCGCACCAGACTATTCGGATGACGTCTATTCAAAGTCTTATTAGTTGGTCCGAGGGCCGCATTCCGCGGCTCTTGAGGGACCAATGACGACGATTGATGCGACGCCTATCCGCACGCTGAACGACCGCTTCCGCAAAGACATGGATTTCAGCCTGGGGCGCTGGGTCATGACCCGAGGCGTCAACGACAAGGGCGTGCTGTTCGTGCAGCGAGCTTGCCGCGCAGTCAGGGAGTTCGACCAATTCAACAACGGCAACGATCCGCACCGCGAACACGACCTGGGCCGCATGGAGGTCGATGGTGAAACGGTGCTCTGGAAGATCGACTACTTCGATCCAGACCTACAGCACGGCAGCGAAGACCCGTCCGATCCGGCCAAATGCCACCGCATCCTGACGGTGATGCTCGGCGAAGAATACTAGCCCAGCCCTTAGAAGCCCCGCTCGTCGGGGCTTCTCCATGACTAGCTAAGTAGCTGCATGAGCAAGTCAAAGGGCAACGCAGGGGAACGAGAGCTGTGCCGCATCCTCGCTGACACTTTCGCTGGGTCGTTCATCCGCGTCCCAAACAGCGGCGCGTTCACGGGCGGCAAAAACGCGAGCCGGATGGCCACCATGTCAGCGGGACAGGTGCGCGCATCCAAGGGCGATATCATTCCGCCCGACCACATGCCCCGCCTTGTTATCGAGGCGAAGTTCTACAAGGACTTCCGATTCCACCAACTGCTGAGCGCGTGCCCGCAACTAGATGCCTGGCTGGAGCAAGCTGCCGTATCGGCTGGACCAGACGACCTCTCGCTGGTGTGCTTCAAGATCAACCGCGTAGGCTGGTACGTGGCCCTACCGACCAACCCAGCGTTCACGCTCGGCAGTCATGCGACCTACCAGACCACGACAGGCCAGTATCTCGTCGCTCCCCTCGGTGACTTCCTGGCGAGGAACCAAGCCGAAGTGCTGCGACTGTCCCAGCCAAGCCCCTAGAAGGGCTCGTACAGGGGCGAAAGAGGCGCCGGACAGGCCTAGTGCCCAGATACAGAAACGGCCCCTTTGCAGGGGCCGTTTTGCGTAGAGGGCTTGTCGACGCTGCTAGGCAGCTTTGCGACCGCGCTTCTTCGGAGCGCTCGCCCCGCGCGTTGCGGCGCGCTTCTGGATCATCGCTTGGACTTCCTTGTCGATCTCGGCGATGGCCGGATCGAATTGGCCGGTGAGCAGATCGGCTTTGATCGCCCCATAGACGCCCGCGAGCTGCTTGGTCGGGACAACCAGTTCCGTCTCGTCGTTGAGCAGCTTGATCGCCTTACCGCCGTGACGGACGGTGAAAGCGGCGTTCTCGCCCTTCACCTTGAACCAACGACGACCGCCGCCCTCGGCCTGCCCGATCAGGGCAACTTGCTTGTCGATGTTGGCGGCGATGATCTGCTTGGCAGTCTTCTTGTTGGCGCTGCCACCCTTGAATTCCGAGAATTCCGAAACGGGCTTGGCCAAGGTCTTCCAGTCCATCTTGTCTCTCCTGAGTTGCGCGGTTGCGCTGTTGATCCGAAGTGAATCCAGTTTGAAGCTGCGTCAACCAATGAAGGCAGCACCACGCAATGCACGGCGCATCATGTTGTCGGTGACAGAGACGTATTCCATGGTTGTATTAACATGGGCGTGCCCTAGGACCTTCTGGATGATGAAGATGCTATCACCCCGGTCAACCATCTTCGTCGCTAGGCTACGACGACCGGAGTAGCAGGACCCTTCAATGTCGGCGAGGCGATACAGGCGTTGAAACGCATCGCTAATGCCTCTTGGCGTGAAGGGATTGCCCTGCACATTCAGGAATACGCGACCGGTGCGGCCCTGCATGTGAGCAGCAAGCATTTCATGGATGCTTGGCTCGATAGTCAGTGAGCGGCCAGACTTGCGCTTGGAGTGGCCGATAGGAATACGAAGCTCCGTGGTGCGGAACCAAGAGCTGTCGAGACCCGCAAGCTCCATAGGACGAAGCCCGTAGTCGAAGCTCAGTGCGAGCAGAAAGCGGTACATCGCAGGACGCTCCATGCGCTCTGCAAAATCGAGCAGCTTAGTGACTTCTTCCTGATCCTTGATCGGTGCCTTCATGGGACAATCTCCTTGTCCCATCGCTCTAAAGCCACCGTAGGAAATTACGACCACAGAGTTGAAGAAGGTCAGCCTTACAGCGCTCTCCAATGACCCCGCTTGCTAAATAGATGTGTGAGCAATTTGCTCACACAGAAAAACAACAATTGGGGAAACCAATGGAAGACCAAACTAAGGCAAACACGCTCACTCATGCCGCTGCGTCAAACGCGACAGACGCAGCGAACACACTCAAGCAAATGGGGGTGACGCTGAACAACGGGAGCCCCTTCATCATCGATTCAGGCAAGGTGAAGTTCGCTGACGTAAAGCTCGCGAGCATCTATGCCTCAAAGACCGAAGTTGAAGACCTCCGACAAGAAGTCGCCCACCTGAAGAGCCTCTATCAAGAGGTCTTTCTAATGGCTGCCCGCGCTGTCTCGGATATCGCTGACGCCGCTGACACGGACGGTGCCGAATGAGCACCCCAGCACACTCACTTCCTAACTCATTTTTGCGCCTATCCCTGCCGCCCCTCATGCGCGAAATCGTGGCCACCAAGAACGCGAGAGACGCCATGCGCGGCTTCCAGATGGAAAAGCAGCTACAGCTCCACCTGAACGAGCTGCTGAACGTCTTCTTCCCTCTGATTTCTGCCCTCGACCTTCCGACGAGCAGCGCTCTAGCGTCGTTCGTATTGGCGATGAACCGAGTTTGCTTGAACCCAGAACACGTCACAACGTGGCAAGCGTTCTCTGACAGGCACGAAAGCTACATCAGGGACGCTCAGCATTTCTCCGATGATCGCGCTGCCATCCTCAAGGAATGGGGGCTGGCATGACCGATCAGGCCCCAAAACCAGTCCCCACTTTCTACGGCCACCCCATCACGCCCAAGCTGACGAAAGAGCAGGAAGCACGAGCGATTGAACTGTTTGCCGAGGGCATGTCGATCAAGAAGGTCGCGACCACGCTGCAAGTCGGCGAGAACCGCGTCCGAACGCTCAGGGACAAGCGGAAAACCGCCGAGGCTCAGGCACTCTTCCAGGCCACCAAGAACACCCCAGCGGCTCTGAACAACCTCCAAGAAGGGCTGAATAAGGTCATTTCGATCCTCGACCAATTGGTCACGAACGAGGCTGCTCAGAACACCGAAATCAGGAAGATGAACAAGGCGCTGTTCAGGCGATCAACGGAGAACAAACGCCTCCGAGAAACCGTCGCACAACAGAAGGCCGACCTACGCGACCTGAAGCGCTTCTACCACGGCAAGACCGGAAGGGAGTGGCTATGAGCGACATCAGAACCAAACGCCACCTGACCCGAACTGCGACCGGTGCCTATCTCCAATACGCCGACTTCGACCTGACGTGACCCCCTGAAACTCCTCCAGGAATAACTAGAGTCCGCCCCAGGAAAGGGACGGACGAATGAAGCGATCACGGTTCACGGAAGAACAGATCATAGGGATCCTGCGTGAGCAGGAGGCGGGCGTCCCGGTGGCGGACCTGTGCCGCAAGCACGGGCTCAGCTCGCCGACCTTCTACAAGTGGAAGGCCAAGTACGGCGGGCTGGACGTGTCGGAGGCGCGGCGGCTAAAGGCGCTTGAAGACGAGAACGCCAAGCTCAAGCGGATGCTGGCCGACGCGATGCTCGACAATGTCGCGCTGAAGGATCTGCTGGGAAAAAAGTGGTGACGCCCGCCGCGCATCGGGAGGCCGCAGCCTATCTGCGGTCGGCCTACGAGATGAGCGAGCGGCGGGCGTGCCGGGTCCTGGGCGTGGATCGCAGCAGCGTGCGCTACCAAGCCACGCGGCCCGACGACGGTGTCCTGCGCGAGCGGCTCAAGGCCCTGGCCCAGGAGCGCCGCCGGTTCGGCTATCGCCGGCTGCACGTGCTGCTGCGGCGCGAGGGGCACGCGGTCAACAAGAAGCGGGTCCAGCGGCTTTATCGCGAGGAGAAGCTCACCGTGCGCCGGCGCGGCGGACGCAAACGGGCGGTCGGCACGCGGCGGCCCCTGGAGGTCCCGCTGACGCCCAACCAGCGCTGGAGCCTGGACTTCGTGTCCGACCAGATGACCGACGGCCGCCGGTTCCGGATCCTGACGGTGATCGACAACTGCACGCGCGAGTGCCTGGCCCTGGTGGCCGATACCTCGCTGTCAGGCCGGCGGGTGGCGCGTGAGCTGGACGCCATCATCGCCCAGCGTGGACGTCGGCCCGACACCATCGTCAGCGACAATGGGACCGAATACACGTCCAACGCTATCCTGGCCTGGACCGACGACAGCGGCGTGGGCTGGCACTACATCGCGCCGGGCAAGCCCCAGCAGAACGGTTACAACGAGAGCTTCAACGGCCGGCTACGCGACGAACTGCTGAACGAGACCCTGTTCCGGTCGCTGCCGCACGCCCGCGCCGTGCTGGAGACCTGGCGGCGCGACTACAACGAGCACCGGCCCCACTCCAAGCTCGGCTGGATGACGCCCAGGGAGTACGCCAGCGCCTTCTGCGGAGAGACCGGCCGGCACGCTGCGCAGGCTGATAGCTCCGCGCACCGGCCTCTTGCCACCCACCAACACCAAGGCTCAAATCAACCCAGGACTCTCGTTATGGCTGGATGAGAAATGGGGGTCACGTCATGCGCCAGGAGCCCGAACGAGGCACCGGCCGCACGATTGTCACCTACGATCCAGGCAAACTCGACAACAAGACCCCGCCATTCCTGCGCTTCACCATGGAAGGCGACCGCTGCAAGCTGGTTGAGCGCAACCACGGTTCAAGGCAGTCGCCCAAGTGGGTTTCCGAGCCCGGAAGCCTCTTCCACATCATGGAGCACAACCCGCTGGCCAGCGCCGAGGGTAGCGGTGCCGGTGACGCAGTTCAGCCCCTCGTCGAAGCCTACATTCAAGCCACACGCATGATCCGCGACCGCATGGCCGCGAACGGTAGGGTCGAAGGCTACTTCAAGGCTCCTCCTCTCGAAACGGATGAGCAGCGAGCCACCTACAAGAAGTCCATGGAAGACCTGAATAGCAGCGATGCTAAGGTCCTAGTCGACACCGACTTTATCACCGCGCAACTGTCGTTCACCGACCTTGATCTGGTCGCCACCATCGACAGCCTGACGCGCGCGATCGCGAGCGGTTTCGGTGTTCCAGCCGTGTTCCTGAACCTCGCTGGCGAGAGCAGCTACGCCAACCAACGTGGCGCTGACCGCATCTACTACACTGGCTGGGTGAAGCCTCGCGCGCTTTGGCTGATGAAGCAACTTGAAGCGAACTTGCGTCGTGATTTCGACCCCACCCTGGAACTCGGTATCGATGAGACGGAGGTCAATTACCTCCAAGACGACCGCCTGGAAAAGGCGGCTGGAATGACCCAGCAAGGCGTCTTCACCATCAACGAAATCCGCGACGTGATGGGCTATCCGCCCATCGCCAAGGGCGACGAATTAGCCAAGCCCATGAACGCTCCCAAGGAGGCCGCGGACACCGAGACCGACAAGCCGAAGGAAGTAAGTCCAAACGCAGATACCTCACGCCGTAACGGCTCGAAGTCGCTCGCGAAATAAATAACAAAAAGAACAAACACGCGGATGCGACAGGAGCCGAATGAAAACAAAGGACGTCAAGTACGCTAACTTCAAAGCTGAGGATATTGGTGACAACTACGTCGCCGGTTACGCCTCCACCTTTGGCAACGTCGATGCTTATGGCGACGTTGTTGAAAAAGGCGCCTTTACGCGCACTTTGAAGGCCCGTTCAGGCAGCATCAAGTTCCTGAAATTCCACGACCCCAATCAGCCAATCGGCAAGGTCACGGAGATCAGGGAAGACGAAAAAGGCCTGTGGGTCAAAGCCGTGTTCTCCAGCACAGTCGCAGGCCAAGAGGCTCGGACTGAAGTCAAGGAAGGCGTCCTTGACAGCTTCTCAATCGGCTTCCTTCCGATGAAGACGAAGGCCGACAAGACGGATGATGGCCGCGTCATCAACCGCCTTCAAGAAGTGAAGCTATACGAATTCAGCCTCGTGACCTTCCCTGCAAATGAGCAGGCCGTTGTCACCGCTGTTAAGTCCGAAAGCGACAAGCCTGTGCTCAACGAACTTAATCAGGCCCTGCTGGATCAGTTCGGCGCATTCCTTCTCACCAAGCAGCTCGACGAAGCAGCCGCGAACGATGATGCGGCTTCCGAAGAGATTGAAGACGAAGATGCGGCGGCTGATGACGAAGCGGAAAAGCAGATCGACACCACGGTTGATGAGGTCAGCAAGGCGTTCAGCGAAGCGCTGTTCAGTCTAAAGCTAGAAGCCGCGCTGAAGACCCTGCGTAAGCGCGCATAACACCAAGCTACTAGAGCCCGCTGATAAATAAAATATCGGCGGGCTTTTCCATGCCTGCACGTCAGCACTCCGCAACGCCGGACCCGCTGCTTGGAAGAAGGACCCGCTCACCAGCACTCCGTCTGCCGCCCAAAACAATAACAAAAAGAGGGCAGAAAATGTCTCAAGAAATCATGGGTCAGTTGACCGAACTGACCGACCTCGTTCGCGAGAAGGCCGCAAGTGCCGATGTCGTTGACAAGGCTACCTACGCTACCGGTGTTGCAGAGCTGCAAGCCGAGCTGAAGTCCCTGCGTGATGACCTCGCTGCTAAGTCGGCTCCACGTCACGACGCACAAGATGTACGCGAACAAGCTGCTGAAGCCTTCGCTAACTTCATGGTCAAGGGCTTCGACCCAAAGAACGAACTGCACCGCAAGGCTGCTGCTGAAGCGAACTTCCTGACCGGCGAAGCTGGTGGTTTCACCATCCCTCGCGTTGTCGATCCTGAAATTGGCGAACTGCTGCGTCAGACCAGCCCTGTCCGCTCGATGGCCCGCGTCATCAGCGCTCCAATGGGTTATGTCCACCTCGCAAAGAACAGCAAGCCAGCCGCTTCGAAGCGTGCTGAAGGCGGCGCTGTCACCGATGGTCAGGTCTCGACCTACAACGAGATTACCTTCGGTTCGGCCGAATTCTACGAGAACGCTGCGCTCTCGATCTGGACCCTGGACGGCGACAGCCCAATCGACTTCGCCGCTCAAGCGAAGAAGGACATCCTGGCTGGTCTGGCTGAACTGGAAGCCCAAGAGCACCTGCTCGGCACCACTCAGAACACCATCAAGTATGGCCCAACGCCAACCGCAGTCCTGGTCAACTCAGGTCTGCTGACCCTGGGCGTCAGCGCCAACGCAAACCGCTTCACCAACGATGTTGGTAAGCTGGGCGGCGTTATGTCGGCTGCGAACAAGGCCGTCACCTTTGACGACCTGATCAAGCTGCAAGCCTCGCTCCACAGCAACTACAGCGGCAACGCCAAGTACCTGTTTGGCTCGGAGCTTGAGACCCAGCTGTTCACCTTGAAGGATGGAAACGGCAACTACGTTTGGGCTCTGAACCAAGCAATCGCAGGCGGTCCAGCTACCATTCGTGGCAAGGAATATGCGGTTTCGGACTTCATGCCCGACATCAACACCGCCGCTAACGGCGCTGTCACCGTCCTGTACGGCGACTTCTCCAAGTACCTGATCACCGAACAGGCTGGTGTGTCGTGGGTCTTCGACCCAATCACCGACCTGCGTCGCGTGAAGTACCACGCACGTATGCGCCAAGGCTCGGGTCTGACCGACTTCCAAGCAATGCGCGCACTGACCAACAAGGCTGGCACCTAAGCCACTTGTAGGTACGTAAACAGAGACCCCGCTGGCAACAGCGGGGTCTTTTGCTGACCTGAATAAATACCCGACAGCATTAGCTATCGAGGTATCCGACATTGGCAGTTGAACTAACAACAGAAGGTCTAGACGCGAACAGCTTCATCGCCAGCCTGGAAGAAGCAAACCTGTTTCTTCTGGAAGTCTATGACCCCGAGCTGAACGATGCGAACGGACCAGCGCAGCTAAACGCTACCCACATTCCTCAGCTCATCGAGGCCGCGCACGCGATCAGCACCTATTGGTCGTTCCTGGGCCACAAGACGCACCCTCTGCAGAACCTCGCATGGCCGCGAACGAATGTGACGCTCGGCCGCCAAAAGCCGGGTCCTGGCTGGTTCAACCGAGCCTATCCGCACCTCGACACCTCGTATGCGGACCTAGCCCATCACGTGATGTGGGAAGCACCGGGCCTGTTGGCCGAAGCAACCCTGCCAAACGATGAAATTCCCAGGAACGTGAAGGTCGCACAGGCGATCTTGGCGGCGCTCTTCACCAAGGGCGTGACCATCTGGGAGGACAACAAGGGCGATAACACCCAGGTCCAAATCGACACCCTGAAGGTGGACCAAGTGAATGCGGTGTCTCGCATCATGTCGGTTCGCCAGCGTCTCGCACCATGGGGCAAGTTCATTGGCTCGCACATGAGCGCGCCGGGCGGTGCGCGTGGCTAATGCGTTCGCCAAGGCTGTAGCTCAACAACTGAAGGGACGCTTCGCACAGGACGCGATTATTCACTGGCCTGCGGCCGGTGGTTTGAGCCGCACCGGTGCGACCGCCGCACCGACGACACAGACCGTCCGAACCATCATCACGAACCGGACGGAGCGTATCAACGGCGCAATCGTCCAGACCACGACCGCAATTCTACCTGCGACGGAGCGCAGCCTTATCGGCGCTTCCCTGACCGTCAAAGGTAGCCTACCCCGCAAGATCGCCACGTCCGAAAACATCGGCGGTTCTGCCGACGATGCAGCGTTCCAGAAGGTGACGCTGACATGAAGGGCGCGGACGTATTCAAGCGCCGCCTGGGCTCCATCCGACGTGCCGTCGAGAACGCTCCTGAGCTGTTTCAGGAAGCGGGTGAAGAGTGGCTTGAGCAAGACGCAATTCCCGCTGCTCAGCAGCTCGCACCAGTCCGAACCGGTGAACTCCGCGACAGCATCGGCGGTGCTGCCAACGAGCAGCAAGTCCGCCTGTTCGCCACCGCTGAACATGCCCGAGCGGTCGAAGAAGGCACGAGCAAGATGGCTGCTCAGCCCTACCTCGCACCAGCGATTGCGAAGACCCGAAACAAGCTGTCAGCGCGCATTCGCACCAAGCTAAAGGACCACCTGAAATGACCCGCTTCGAACCTCTCCTTGCTGACATTTACGACGCCGTAGCAGCGTCTCCAGAAGCGAGCACACTCCTTGGCTCAGGTGACTGGTTGGACTTCGGTCTTCCACCTGAACCCGGCCTTCTTGTGGACGCTCCTGTGGTCCGCATCGACGGCCCTTACCTCGATGACGACAAGCTGAAGCGCTACCCGATGACCCTCAAACTGTGGGCCTTTGAGGACGGCGATTACCTGAAATTCCTCAACCTCGCAGAAGCCCTCAAGGACGCGCTTAACAGGTCTTCCAAGCTGCTCGACAGCACCGCTGGTTACGTCCCCCGCAATGAGCCCCAGCTCTACTGCGCTCTATTCAACGTGGTTGCCTACCTCGGCTAGGCCAAGCCCGCGGCGAAGTGCCTATAATAAATAGTTGTGCCCATTCAACCACTTAACGAGGCACAACATATGGCACTAGTCCAAAATATCCAACGCGGTGACAAAATCCGCCTGTTTGCTGCAAGCACGGCATCGCGCGACGCTGCTCCAGAAAATAAGGACGACACATTCGGCGTAGCTGGCGTCGTCAATGACGTGTCGCTCGAATGGTCGTCAAAGACCGAAAGCGAGAAGGCGGCCACCAAGGCTTCGCCAAACTACGTCTCGCTCGCAGGCTTCACCGAGATCACTCTGAAGCTGACTGCACAAACCCTCTACAATGACATGCAACTCCAATTGATCCGTAACGTCGTCGGCACGCAAGACCCTGTCTGGCTGCAAATCCGCGACGTCACGGGCGCAGTTGCAAACCAAAACGGCTCCGGCTGGACCACGCCACCAGCGATCCTCCTAGAAGGCGACTTCATCGTCGTTGAAGAGAGCGTGAAGGCGGAAACCAAGGGCGTGATGGAAGTCACCCTGAGCTTGGAAGCTGCTGGCGAGGTGAAGCGTGCTGCTCGCGCCTATCAGCCATACCAAGACACCACGCCGTAAGCTGATACGTAAAGGGGAAAACAAGAATGCTAAAAAGCACACGTATCGGCACTGGCAAGATCAACTACGTCGGTGAAACCCTGGAAGTCAGCGCTACGCTAAGCGCTCTCAATCGTCTCGGATTGGAGAAGGGCTGCGACGGCATCGAAGCGGCCGACCAGCTACAAGCGAAGAAGCATCCAGGCATTGCCGAGCTTCTGTACTATATGCAGGTCAATTCGGATCACTCAGCAGACGAGATTTACGACTGGCTGTTCGGTGATCTGACAGCGTTCATGGAGAACGATGAAGGGGTCAAGGATCAGGTCGCTAAAGCGCTTGTCACCATGTTCGGCCTTCGCATTGCAGAACAACTACCACAGTCTGGTGACGCCCAAAAAAAGGATGGCGTCTAGGCCGGACTGAGGTCGCCTTTGCTAACCTCGTTAGAAGTGGAATTCAGCCCAGCGAAGCGCTTGCGATGACCTGGGCTGAATATCTCCTCATCATCCTCGCTAACGAGGAACCACCTTCACGCATCGAGACCGCTGAAGACTTCAGCAAGGCATGGACTGAGGTCTTTGGGAGCTGAGAAGCCCAACCTCCACGGCGAGTAAATACGGCGAAGAAACCGTGTTGCTCGCAGGAGGATAATGGCAGAAGCACTCTCACTAGGGATCGACTTTGATACAAACATCAAAGCGGTTCTCCGCGACTTCGACAGTCTCCTAAGTTCGTTCACTCGCCTCTCTAGCGGCGCTGACAAGAACAGCAGCCGGGTCAGGTCCTCCCTCCAAGGCATCTCAAGCGCAGCCCCAAAGGCTGGCTTCCTCAACGGCGCTATCCGCGACCTTGAGCGCCTAAGCGGCACCTCCAAGGGTGTTGATGGCGTCGGCAAGGCGCTGGACAGCCTTAAGGGCGCAGCAGCAGGCCTCGGCATCGCACTCGGGGCCAAAGAGCTTGCCGAGACCGCCGACGAATACACCAACATCCAAAACAGGCTGCGCCTTGTCACCACTGACACGCAGAACCTGACCGGCGTCATGGACGCGCTGTTTGGCGTCTCCAACCGCACCCGATCGAGCTTCGAAGCTACCACCGACCTCTACGGCTCGTTCGCCCGCTCCTCGAAAGAGCTAGGCCTTTCCCAGAAAGACCTCATCGGCATCACCGAGACGATCAATCAGGCGATCAAGGTCTCAGGCACCGACGCGCAGACGGCGGCCAACGGCATCCGTCAGCTTGCACAGGGTATCGCCTCTGGAACGCTGCGCGGCGACGAACTGAATTCCGTCCTCGAGAACATGCCACGCCTCGCGACCGCGATTGCGGCGGGCATGAACATCTCGGTTGGTCAGCTCCGCAAGCTGGGTGGCGAAGGCAAGATCACGGCCAAGGCCATCACGGACGCCCTGAAGAAGGAAGCGCCCCAGATTGCGGCCGAGTTCACCAAGCTCACCCCAACGATCAGCGACAGCCTGACCACCGTGAAGAACAACTTCACGAAGTTCCTGGGTGACTTCGACAAGGCCACAGGCGTCAGCACGGCAGTCGCGAACGCCCTAACCATCGTCGGTCAGAACATGGATGTCGTAGCCGCTTCGGCTGGCGCTCTTGGCGTCGCGATGCTGGTTGCGTTCGGTCCTCAGATCGGCGCGGCCATCGCAGCAGCTACAGCGGGCGTGATCGAATTCACCCTGGCCCTAGCCGCTAACCCGTTCGGCCTTCTCGCTATCGGCATTGCAGCCGCCGGCGTCGCTCTCGTGGCGTTCGGTGACGACATCGAGGTCACATCGGACGGAGCTGTCTCGCTCAAGGATGCCGTGGGCGGCGCGTTCGGCGTGATCGGCGACTACATCAAAACCGCCGCGGACTTCCTCTCCAACGCATGGAAGTCGGCAATGGGCGACGCCTCGGCCGCGACCAGCGGATTCCAAGCCGCTGTTGGCAAGGTCATGGTGGCCATCGCCAACTTCGTGAAGACCTACGTCACCACGATCATCGACAATTGGGTGTTCGCTGTGAAGGCGATCATCACCGTTTGGAACGGTCTGGTCCCCGCAATCAAGGACATCGCCATTTCGGCGGTGAACAACCTCGTCAGCACGTTCGAGGGCGGCGTCAACAAGGTCATCGGCCTGCTCAACAAGGTGCCAGGCATCGAGCTTGCGCCCGTGAAGATGATGGGCCTCCAGAACGACAGCATCGGCAAGGCCGCTGCTCTGGTGCGCGGTCTCACGAAGGACTGGAACGACAGCCGAGGCGCGACCGAGCGCGCGGCAAAGGCCTTTGGTGATGCCGCGATTGCGCGTGCTCGCCAGAACAAGGCCAAGGCCGCCGAGCAGAAGGGCACGGTCAGCGACAAGGCCGGTCCAGCGACGGCCACGGCTCCAGACGGCAAAAAGAAGAAGACCGGTAGCGGCAAGTCCGACGCGATGAAGGCGTGGGAGGAAGAGCTGAAGCGAATGCTCGCTTCGGAGGCCTTCTACTTCAAGGACAGCACCAAGGCAGAACTGGCGTTCTGGGAGGCCAAGAAGAAGCTGGTCCGTGCCGGATCGACCGACGAAACCACGATCATCGACAACATCGGCAAGCTGAAAAAGAAGCTCGCCCAGGACGGGCTACGCGAACAGCTCGACAATTTGGAAGCCCAACAAAGGGCCGCTCGCGACAACGCGACCGAACAACTCCGCATCGAGAACGAGAAAGCGGAGCTGATCAAGAAGACCTACGGCGAGGACAGCGAACAGTTCCGTCGCGCGCTTCAGGACAAGGACGAAGCTGCTCGCGAGTTCGCCGACAAGGAGCGCACGCGCGCCCGTGACATCGCGGACTTTAAGGCTCGCATGTTGGAGGCCGACCAGCAGCTCGCGGCCGACGAAACCAGCCGAAAGAACGCCGACGCTATCCGCCAGATCGAGCAGGAAGCGGCGGCAGGCAGGATCACGGACCAGCAGAAGCGCGACCGCATCAAGCAAATCCATCTGGACGAGGTGAACCAAGAGCGCACCCACCAGGAAGCGCTTTTCCAAATCCGTCTGAAGGCCCTGGAAGACGAACTGCGTCTGCTAGGCGTCGGCACGGAAGCGGCCCGCAAGGCAGCTCAGGACATTGAGGAGCTGAAGGCCGATCACGCGCGCGACCAGAAGCGCACCGATGGCCAGGAAGCGACGATCTACAAGCAAGCTGACCTCGATAACGCTGACGCCATGCTCCAGAAGACGCAGCAGCTTTCGAGCCTGTTGACGCAGCTCTGGGACGACCCGACAGCGGCCATGCGCTCGTTCTTCTCGTCGTTCCTGTCCAGCCTTCTCCAGAGCATCGCGCAAGCGACCATCCTGAAGAACACGATGGCTCAGGCCGGTGGCGGCGGTGGCATTGGCGGCATCCTGAAGACCGCGATTGGCGCAGCGTTCGGCGGTGCTCGTGCGGGCGGCGGCGGCGTCAGCGGCAGCAACTTCTACCTCGTCGGTGAGAAGGGCCCTGAGCTGTTCGCCCCAGGTCGCTCGGGAACGATCATCCCGAACCACGCACTCGGCGGCGGCTCCGCTGGCGGCACGTCGATCAGCATGGGCGGCTTCGTGAACCACATCACGGTCCAGGGGAACGGGGATCCAAACAAGATCGGTCTGGCGGTCGTCGCTCAGCAGCAAAAGCAAATCGACAACGCCGTTTCACTCGCACTTTCCAGAAGGGGGATCAGGTAATGGCCACGCCGCTACCATTCGAAAACAAACTGAAGATGCCTCGCTGGGCGGGCAAGCTGAACGCTGAGACCATGCAGACCGGCAGCTTGCGCCTGACGCAGCCTATCGGCCTCAACCCGATGGAATGGACCTCCACGTTTGAGTGGTTCGGCCTGAACCGCGACGACGCGAAGGCCGTCATGTCCGAGTTCGCGAGCAAGGCCTACAACGGGACCTACAGCTACACGGACCTCCAAGAAGGCCCCTGCCTGGTCCGTCCGACCGGCGAGAACGTCAGCTACGTGGAAGCCCATGCAGGGCACCAATCCAGGCTGACCGTTGACGTGAGGAAGCTGTGATGACCGGCAACCTCTACGTCTCCCAATACGAAGGTCTGGTGGAGTGGGTTGTGATCGACTTCACGCCCTACGGCGGCCAGCAGTATCGCATCGTGAACAGCAGCTTGCCTGACAGCGAGCCGGTGGGCGCGTTCTTCGGCAACGTCTCTTGGCAGGGTGAAAGCTGGACGGCTGTTCCCCTTGAGAGCGCATCCTGGCGACGCGGTGAGAAGTCGGACAAGCCGAGGATCGTCATTCCCGATGTGGAAAGTCTGATCTCCACGACCTTCGACACTTACGATGGCGCCCCTGGCATCCAGATCACCCGCTACAAGTCCCTCGGACTTGGCGTCCCGCTCTCGACCGAGCGCTACACACTGGCCAAGCACCAGAGCGTCCCGGGCTTCAAAGTCACGCTGGAGCTGACCCACGTCCTCGACACCAACACGTCGATTCCAAGCTACCGCATGAAGCGCACCGACTATCCTGGGCTTGGACCAGCGACGCAGAGGTAAGCGCCCATGGGCCTTATCTCTGACGACGTGTGGGCGCAGATCGCCCCTGTATTCGCCCTCCGTTTCCCCTGTGAGGGCATTGTTGCGGTCATGCCCGACATGACGTGGCGGGAGCTTGAAAACACCGCTGCTGACCCTCTACGGCACTTCGACCTGTCCTTTGCCGACAAAGCCGAGCTGGCCACCAATCCGCCGCTTGCCCTGATCCACAGCCATCCGAACGGCAATCAGGAGCCCTCGGACGCGGACACCATCTCAGCACTGTCAACGGGATGGACCTGGGGAATTTCGGTTGTCCATGGCCTGCCTGAGACCGGCGAGGTGTTCAGCGTCGGCTATCCTGAGTTCTGGGGCGATGCGGTTCCGATCCCGCCGCTTCTCGGCCGTCGCTACCTCTGGGGCGTCCGCGACTGCTGGTCGGTCTGCCGCGACTACTACCGGCTCAAGGGACACGAGCTGAAGGACGTGCCGCGCAGTCGTGACCCGTCGCTCTATCCGTCAGGCCATCCCCAAAGCAGCCCGTTCAGGTTCTACCCGCCTTCAGTTGGTTTCGAGCCGCTGGATAGCTGGCTGGACCGACGCCCTGGCGACTTCGTGACGCTCTGCTGGCGCGATCACGTCCCCAACCACTGCGCCATCTACCTCGGCAACTCCAAGCTCCTGCACCAGCCCCGCGACCAAGCCTCAAGTGAGTGGACGGTAAATAACGAGACCACGCTTTACACGAACATGAGTGCCAAGTTCTACCGGCTGAAAGGGAGCAATGCTACGAGTTAAACTGTACGGAAAACTCGCCGAACAACTACCAGCGAAGTACCAAAAGAACGGCCTCCAGCTTCACGCTAACAGCGTTCCAGAAGTTCTCGCCGCTCTCGATCAGCTCTTCCCCATCACCCGCGATCTTTGGAAGAGCGGAGCGGAGTTCCGCCTAGGTCGGACCCTCAAAGCAGCCCGCAAGCTCAAGCTGGAGGAAGTCAGCAACGGGCGTCTGTGCGGCATCAACGGCGACCAAGACGCCACCCTTCATATCGTCCCTGCGGTGTTCGGCTCCGAAATCACTTCGGCCATGATCATCACCGCGTTGGTCACGTCAGCTATCTCGATTGGCGTCACCCTGATCACCAACGCGCTATTTCCAGTCGGTGAGAAGACCAGCGGCAACAAGCGCAAGTCCGCGCTCTACAGCAGCGGCCTGAACGTCCAGCAAGAAGGTGTCGTTCTGCCCTATCTGGCGGGCACCGCGCTTGCTGGCTGCAACTTCATCGAGACCGACGTTGAGGTTCTTCAGAGCGGCCTATCTCCGACATTCACCCCTGGCCCAGGCGCTACCCGAGCCGGTGTTAGCGGCGGCCTGTACGGCGAAGACATCAAGGGCGGCGCGATCCTGAACGTGCTCTTCCCAGAGCTGTTCGGCTCCAAGGGCGGCGGCAAGACCCGTGCCGACAACATGATGTCATACGCGAAAATGAAAATGCAGGGCGCTGTCGCGGCCGGTCCAGTCGCAGGCATCAAGGGCACGACCGATCAGGAGAAGATGGCCAACATCTTCATCAACGGCATGCCTCTTTGGAACGCGGCTGAGAACCGCTCGACCTACGACGGCGTGTCATGGGCTGAGCGTCCAGGCGTCCCAGGCCAATCGGTCATCGCCATTACGCCCGGCGTCTCCAACGTCATCAACGAGAACCAAGCTCTGGTGAAGCAGACTGTCGCGGGCACCGACGGTTCGATCATCCGCGCTGTCTCAGGCCCCAACGTCGCCCGCGTCAAAATCCGCGTGGCCATGGCGCTTGTCGCTAACGACAAGAAGAACAACCAAAAAGAGACGGACATGGACATCGCCGTCATGACCCGACTGCCAGGTGGTAGCTGGGTCCAGTACGGCACGTGGCACTGGAAGGGTAAGAGCAGCAGCGCCGTCCAATCGGAGATGATCGTCAATGCGCCAGAGGGCGCGGGCGATCAGCTCTGGGAATTCAAAGTCCAGCGCATCACCGCCGATAGCACCGATGACAAGCTGCAGAACGAAAGCTCGTTCGGCGGCTGGACCGAAACCATCGACAAGGAGCTGTCCTACGACGGCACCCAAGGCGCGCCCGCGACTGCCCTGTTCGCAATGGCGGTCGACAACTCGCTATTCGATATCAACCAGCCGCCGGAAGTCGCTGCTATCTGGGAAGGCCGCTTGTGCCGCGTTCCAACCATCTACGACCCTGAGACCCGCGCCTACGGCGAGTTCTGGGATGGCACTTGGAAGCGAGCCCACACGGACAATCCGGTCTGGCACTGGCTGGAGCTTGCGACCGATCCCGTTGTTGGCGGCGGCATCGCTGATAGCTACTTCAACAAGTTCAGCCTGCTCGACTGCGCCAAGTTCTGCGACCAGCTCGTCAACGGCCGTCCTCGCTACACCCTGAACAAGCAATTCACCGACGACCAGTCGCTTCCCGAGCTGCTGAGCGATTTGGCGAAGACGTTCCGCGCCAACGTGTTCTTCGGCGGCGATCAGGTCTTGCTCGTTCAGGACAAGCCGCAGGGCTTCGTCAATCACTACGTCAACAACGCCATGGTCCTGAACGGGCAGTTCGTTGAGGACACCGTTGAGACCCAGGCCCGCTTCAACGAAATCGTCGTCCAGTGGGACAATCCTGCTCAGCACTATGAGACAGCCGAGGTCGTCTACCGCGATGAGGTGGCGATTGCGAAGTTGGCAGCGGCCGGTTTCCCGAACGGCGGCGTGGTCACGAAGACGGTCTACAAGATCGGCTGCACGAACGCCCAGGAGGCCTACGACTACGCGCGTCTCCTCGTTTGGATCAGCCAGAACGAATACAAGACGATCACCTTCGACATGCCCGTTGGCGCGACGAACTTCGCCCCCGGTCAGCTCATGGAAATCGACGACTGGAACAAGACCGGCAAGTCCAAGGTCGGCACCGTTAAGCGCGTCATCGACGCCAACACCTTTGAGCTAGACGCGCCTTTCGAGTTCAAGGGCGCAGCCGTTTACAAGCTCAGGATCGCGAACAACGAAGGCCAGACGATGAAGCCCCTTCAGGGCTTCGCGGTGGACACCAAGACGGCGACGATCACGCTGCATGACCACGGCCTCATTGAGGAGCAACCCGTGGGTATCGTTCAGGTCGGCGCTGGTGCTCAGCCGGTCGTCTATCGCGTCATCGACATCGCCGAGAAGAGCCCAGGCCAGTACACGGTCACGGGTCAGCTCTACCACGAGGGCAAGTTCGGCTGGGTCGAACAGAACGTCCCTGTCGTCATCCCGCCGACAACCGAAATCTCGATCAAGGCACCGAAACCAGAAGGCCTATCCATCCGCGCCAATCACCGCGCAGATGACGTGCTGGGAACGATCTTCGATCTGGAAGCAAGCTGGTTCCCGTATCAGCCGCCCGCTGGGGTCAACAGCACGCCAACGAAGGTGCTGGGCTACGAAGTGCAGTGGAGCGGTCCAGGCGACGCAACGCTCCGCGCTTGGGAGCGTGTCTATACGACCATCTACACGATCAAGAACGGCGAGCCCGGCCAGTACCGCGTGAGGGTGCGGTCAATAAATACGGTCGGCGCAACAAGCGAGTATGCAGAAGCGGTCTTCGACCTGAACAGCGACGACACTCTCGACCTTGAACCGCCGATCTTTGAGGGGCTGTTCTGAGGCGATGAGTGGCGAAGGTAGAATTTGTAGGTAGAGACCTCCCGGTAGCGTTCAAAGAGAACCCGCTGAACATCGGTGCGGGTTGGTATCAGATTGAATGCGAGTGCGCGGACAAGACGCTAATCAAGAGCACCGCGCAGGCCGACTTCATCTCCGAAGATGCAGACGGAATTCGTCACTACCACTCGGTGTTCACCTACGGCGAAATGTCGGGCGCAGGGATCACCCGTAAGCCCAAGCTGAAGCTCCGAACGATCAGCGCGGATGGTCACGTTTCCAACCGCTATACGCTGGTCGAGGCGATCAATCCGCCCCCCGTCATCAACACCCAGCCCGTCGTTACTCCGCAGCTCGATAGCGTCGCGGTCACGATCCAGCGTCCCGTTGATGGCGACCTTGCGGGCTACCTTATGGCGGTCAGTCCGGTCGAGGTTTTCGACCCTGAAGCCCACATCATTTTCGACAGCACGAGCAATGCGTTCACGGTCCCGATCAATAGCGCGGTCCAGACTTATTGGGCTCGCTTCGCTGCCTACGACGAGTTCGGAAAAGACAGCCTCGTCTGGACAACCCCGCAGGCCATCTCGACCTACAACGGCGACTGGACGGATGTCTTCGACCAGCTCGACCAAATCCGACATGAGGTCGATGAGCTTCAGGAAGTCGTCGATACCAAGATCGGTGAGCTGGAAGACCTGTTCGGTGATCGGGTCGAAGAAGCCCTAGAGACGATTGCCGAGACCGAAGAGCGTGTGAACGACATGCTCGCGGATGGCTTGGCCCTCGGCGAGCAGTTTGAACAGCTCGGCGAAACGCTCCTCCAAAACCAGATGCAAGGGGTCAAGGAGACCTCGGAGCGCATCGACGCGACCTATCTGGCTGACAAGCCGCTGGGCTCCGTCGTCGTCAACGAAATCACGCGCACTGACGATCTGGTCGAGACCACCAACCTGATTGCGGTGAAGGCGGCTGATGGTCAGTCGGTCATTCTCCGCACTGACAAGGTGTTCGTGCAGGACGGCGTTAGCGTCGCCCAGAAGCTCGAATTCATGGAGGCCAAGACCGATCAGGCCAAGGCCGACGCCCTCGACCAAATCACCCTCACGGCCAGCGAACTACGCGCCGAAGCGGACAGCAAGTTCACCCTCCAGACTGAGTTCGGCGACTTCCAATCGTCGGTTGGACAGCAGTTCCAATCGGTGTCGGATGCCAACTCGGCACTCGCCCAATTCGACAGCCTGCTAGGCGTCAAGAACGGCACCAACAGCGCGATCATTCTCAACACCGACAAGGTGTTGGTCACGCCGTCTCAGAGCCTCGCCGACAAGTTCACATCCATGTCGGCGGAGACAGCGCAGGCCAAGGCCGATGCGCTCCAGCAGATCACGATTGCCACGAACGCGACCAAGGCAGAGGCGAACAGCAAGTTCGTCCTGCTCACCAACTTCGCGGACTATCAGACGCAGGTTCAGCAGAACTTCACGTCCAACTCCAGTTCCAACGCGGCCCTAGCGCAGTTCGACCAAATCCTGGGCGTGAAGAACGCTCAGGGCACGGCGATCACACTGAACACCGACAAGGTGCTGGTCGCGCCCTCGCAGAGCCTGTCCCAGAAGTTCACATCGCTGTCGGCGGAAACGGCCCAGGCCAAGGCCGACGCGATCTCTCAAATTACGGTCGCGACCGACGCGGTGAAGTCGGAAGCGAACAGCAAGTTCGCACTCGTCACCGACTTCAACGGCTTCAAGACGACCACAACCCAGAACTTCACGAACGTGTCGAACCAGACCTCGGCGCTGGCCTCGTTCGACCAAGCTGTGGGCGTGATGCGTGGCGATGGTCAGTCGATCACGCTGAACACGAGCAAGGTCTATATCGACGCGACAACCACCTGGTCACAGCGCGACAGCCTGATCGAAAGCCGCTTCGCCGGTAACAGCTCAAGCTATCTGCTGAGCACCGCGAACACGGCAGCGTCAAACGCCTCGTCGGCCGTCACCACGCTCCAGCAAATGGGCGTGACGCTGAACAACGGCAGCGCCTGGATTCTGGATAGCAGCAAGGTCAACATCGGTGGCGGTGAAAGTCTCGCCACGCGCCTTACCAACCTCCAGAGCAGCGTGAACGGCAAGCCGTCCGTGGCCTACGTGGACAGCCAAGTCACGGCTTATACCGGTCCCAACTCGTCCATCGCGTCGCAGATCAACAGCGTTCAGACGACAGCGAACGGGGCGAATTCCAACGCGACCATCGCGCTGAACGCGACGAACGGTAACTCCGCGACCATCGGCATTTTGGCCGCCGTAAACGGGCGCGTGACCGGCCTGAAGATGAACGGCGCGACCGGCACCGTCATGTTCGAGGCGAACAACTTCGGCATCATCCAGACCGGCGGCGGCACTTCGGTTCTGCCGTTCAACGTCTCGGGCGGCACCGTCTACATGGACAACGTGGTCGCACGAAACATCGGTGCGGGCACTATCACCGCTGACAAGATCGTCGGCGGCGCGATCACCAACCAGCTCATCTTTGAGACCGGTACGTGGACGAGCTTCGACGCCTTCTCCGAAATGAACCACCTGACCTTCAACTACTATTGTGAAGGCGGTGCAGTCTCGCTGAGCGTCTATTGCGAGATCGGCACGACGACGAACGCCGCCGCTGGTGGCGTCTACCGCATCTACTGCGACGGCGTCGCCCTCAACAGCGGTGCTGACTACTGCACTCCGCTCTGGGGTCAGAAAGGCGTGACCATCCCGTCGAAGAGCAATCCAGGCGTTGGCGTCCACACCTACCGCATTGCCTACCAAGCCACTCCCGGTTCCGGCGCTGTCCGCGCGAACCGAACGTATGTCCTGCTCACGGAGCTGAAGAAATGATCGTCCTTATCTACAAGCCAGATGGCACCCAGCTTATCAGTGGTGATGAGTTCAACGTCCAACTCAACATGCCTCTCTTCGAGGGCAAGCCAGACACCTACATCCGCGTTCTGGATGACACGCCCTTGTCCGACGTTGGTTCGGTGATCGACAGCCGCATTCCAGCAACCGTCGAAGAGTTCGACGAGCTGTACGGCTCACCAGAGACCTGAACCCATCAAAATAAATACGTGACAACTAACAGTAGGTGTCACGAATGGCGGTCACAAAGGCGCAGTATAGCGCTCAATCAGCGGAGCTTATCACTAAGCTACTCAGCACGACGATCACTCAGCCCGAGTTCAAAACTCAGTGGGCCGACCTGAACAACGCCTATGGCGTGTCGAACCCCGACCTTGCCGACCGGCAAGGCAAGTTCATCGAAGAGAGCAACGACCTCAAGAAGGGCATCTACGATTGGGCGACGGGCACCGTGAATGGTGGTCCGAACCATGACGGCATGTACCCTATCAAGCTGGTCACTGGCGGCACGGTCATGTGGCCATGTATCGCCCGCATCATCGACCCGCTGTACGGCTCTGAAAGCCTCGCCAAGGAGTACGCTGAGCGCGCGGAAGCTGCGCTCGCCTCGTTCCTTGAGAACACCGACAATTCCGCCGCGAGCGCGGCACTGGCCAAGGCCTCAGAGCTAGCCGCAAAGGCCTCGGAGACGGCTGCAGCCACGTCCAAGACCCAGGCCGAAGCCGCCAAGGTCGCAGCAGCGCTATCCGAAACCAACGCCCACAACTCTGAACTGGCCGCGAAGGCATCCGAGCTAGCTGCTCAGGCCGCCAAGCTCGCGGCAGAGGCCGCACGCGATGCAGCGGCCCTATCGGCCACCGACGCAGATGGCGCCAAATCAGCCGCGGTGACTGCGAAGACCGCAGCCGAGGCCGCCAAGATCGCGGCTGAAGCGGCTCGCGATGCAGCGGGTCTGGTTCAAGCCGATGTCACCACTTCTAGGAACATCGCCCAGGCAGCAGCAGCGACCGCCGTGTCCGCGAAGACCGACGCTGAGACCGCCCGCGCCACGGCAGTCACCAAGGCCGCCGAAGCGCAGGCTTCCGCAGATGCGGCGGCCGGTAGTGCAACGTCAGCAGCAGCGAGCGCGACCCAGGCCGCTGCGTCGGCCACGACGGCGCAGTTCTATGGCGAGCAGGCTCAGCAAAACGCGGCCGGAGCCAACGTCGAAGCCACAGCCGCGATGAACGCGCGGGACTTGGCGAACACCTACAAGAACCAAGCTATCGCCGCGAAGACAGCGGCCGAAACCGCTGCCGCCAACGCGGCAACCTCTGAAGCGAACGCTTACGACTCCCAGCAGCAAGCCGGTTGGGCCAAGCGCGACGCAGTGAATGCCGTGATCGTGGCCCAGCAAGCCGTCACGCAAGTCCAGGGCTTGATCACTGAAGCCGAGGACGCCCGAGACGCCGCCATCGAGGCGGCCAACGATGCTGAAGACGCCCAGGCGCTGAGCGAGACTGCTCGTGACGATGCGGTGGTCGCGAAGCTCGCTGCTGAAGCGGCAGCGCTACAGGCCGCTCAAACGGTAGGCTTCGACATCACGGACTATCAGCTCAAGTCGGCCAAGGGTCAGCCCAACGGTTACGCGGGTCTGGATGCGAACGGCAAAGTGCCGCTGTCGCAGCTCGATACCGCTGTCCTGGGCGGTCTGAACTATCAGGGCACGTGGAACGCGGCGACGAACACGCCAGCCATTCCAGCGGCCAGCATCGCCAACAAGGGTCAGTATTTCATCGTCGCGACGAGCGGCACGACCAACGTGGATGGCATCACCGACTGGCAGGTCAGCGACCTGATCATGTCGAACGGCCAGTTCTGGCATAAGCTCGACCAGACCAACCAAGTCCTGAAGGTCAACAACAAGACCGGCGACATCACGCTCACGAAGGCCGACGTTGCCCTTGGCAATGTCGACAACACCTCGGACGCCAACAAGCCGATCTCGACGGCTACACAAGCCGCGCTCGACCTGAAGCTCAACATCGCGAGCAAGGCGAACAACACCGACGCGACCACGGGCACCGACGACGCCAAGTACATGACCGCAGCCAAGACCAAGGCGGCGATCAACGGCGCGACCATCACCCAATCTCAGGTGACGAACCTGACCGAAACTCTGGTGCTGAAGCTCGACGCCACGGAGAAGGGCGTCGCAAACGGCCTCGCGTCCCTAGACAGCAACGGCAAGGTCCCAGCTGCACAACTTGACCTGAACTGGAGTGGCATCAGCGGCAAGCCATCGACTTTCACGCCTTCGGCACACAATCACGTCCTCGCCGATATCACCGACTTCCAGGCCTTCGGCGATCAGATTTTCGGCAAGTTCAGTACCTACCAATCGAAGAACCAAAAGGGCCAGCCAGACGGCTACGCAGGCCTCAACGGCGTCGGCAAGATCGATGCTGGGTTCCTCGATGTTCAGTGGGACTTCATGACCGGTAAGCCGAGCACGTTCCCGCCATCGGTTCACGGCCACGCTTTCACGGACATCACAGGCCTCAACACCGCTCTAAACAACAAGCTCGACCTTACCGACGCGGTTCGTTCGCTGAACGGCCGAAAAGGCTTCGTCGTCATCACCGCTGCTGACGTGGCCCTAGGCAACGTGGACAACACGTCCGACGCCAACAAGCCTATCAGCACCGCTACCCAAACCGCCCTAGACGCCAAGTTGGCGATCTCCAGCAAAGCGACTGCCGGCGAAGCGACCGCAGGCACCGACGACACCAAGTACATGACCCCTGCGAAGACGGCTCAGGCCATCGGCGTAGCAGCTATCACCCAGGCCCAAGTCACCGGCCTGAGCAGCGCACTTGCGGGCAAGGTCGCAGATGGCGACGCCCTGAAGTCGGATCGTCAGGTGATCGTCACCCCGGCGATTACCGGCGGTGTCCTGACGTTGGACCTGTCGTTGGGATCGGTGTTCAACGTCTCTTGGAACGCCAACATCACGTCGATCAACGTCACGAACTGCCCGAGCGGCATGGTGTCGTGGACGCTGGTTCTGGTCGGTGCAGGCGGTTCATCGGTCTCGTGGAACACCACCACATTCAAGTTCCCAGGCGGCACCGCGCCAACCCTGCTCAGCAACGCGGGCGCTCATAACTTCATGTCGATGGCGACCCTGAACGCGGGCTCGCGGGTCAACGTGTTCTTCTCGGGAGCGACCGTCTAATGACCGCTTCCCGTCGCCTCCGCATGGGTGGCATGCACGCCACCAACTATTCGACGGCCTGGGACACGACGTTCCAGACCGGGCACCAGACCAACTACGTGACCTATTGGTCCACGAGCGCGCCCGCGTCGCGCTCTACGTCGGTGTCATGGCAGGGCACGGGAACGCGCGAGACAGCGGTCTATCGCAGCGCCAATGTCTCCTATTGGACCTCTCGCACGACCAGCGTTTCGGGTAGCCGTTGGACCTCTTGGACGACCGAATGGAGCGTGCCTTACAGCTATCAGTCATCCTACACGACCGAGTGGCACTCCTGGGGTCCCGGCGACCGACCTTACGGCCATAACACGACGGTCTCCTATCAATCGGAGACCAGCCGTTACACCTATTTCAAGTTCTCGGACGAGGGCTGGGACACGTATTTCAACACTACCTACAACTCGTCGTTCTTCGTCATTGACGGCTACTACAACACCGACATCACCCACACCCAGCAGACCAGCGCCACGGTGTCGGGCTACAACAATTACTCCCAAACCACGTCGGTCTTGGTCGGCTATACGAGCTACTACGACACGTCCTGGCTGGTCAGCTACACCAGCTATTGGTGGGACTACTGGAACACCAGCTACACGACGACGTACTCTAGCTCATGGACAACGAGCTACACGAGCACCTGGACCACCTCGTATTCGGATAGCTGGCAGACCAACTACAACACGTCGCGAACGACCTCGCAGATCACAGCGAGGGACACGACATGGTGACAGTTCGTCCTCCGTTTTCCGGCGAGCTGTTGGGCGATCCGGCCATCCAGAACAAGAAGATCGGCCGCGACTTCGCGGCCATGCGCGGCGGCCACCTATCAGCACTGTCAGGCGTCGAAGCCATCATCCGCGAGAAGGCTCCGCTGCTCGCGAGCTACGACGTGAACCGAGGGCAGCAGCCCTTTTTCCATGAGTTCACCTACACGGAATGTCTGGGCGCTGGCCTGCTTGTCAGCCCTCAATCTCCCGAAGCGTCGGCTCGTCTCGTTCAGATGGCTCTCGAGTATTCCGACCAGGGCTTTGACGCAGCGAGCGCGGTCCTAGCGCAGCGCGAAGAGCGCGGCACCTTGGACAAGTACAAGCAGGCCAGCGGCGAGCTGAACGTCAAATCGGTCGCGTTCATTCCAGGCACCAACATGTTCCACGACATGGTGTCGCGCGAGGCGCTGTCGCGGGCCATGTTTGAAGACGAAGAACTGGTGATCAAGCCGCACCCGCTGAGCGACGGGAAGCTGATCGCCGAGCTATGCAGCATCTTCGGCCACTACCGCGTCCTCGACCCCAAGCTCAGCGGCGACGCCTGCCTGGTTAGCGCTGAACGGGTTTACGCCTGCACGACTACCGAAATGGGCCTCTATGCGGTCCTCATGGGAAAGCCGATCCACAACGTCGGTAACTTCTTCAACGAGGGGCGCGGAGCCTACAGCGCGTTCTATCGGCAGCTCTGGAACAAGACGCCCGACGAAGCCAAGTCCACGCTCACGCACATCCTGAATTCGCCGCTCAGCGGGTTCATGCACAAGGACGATCCGAACGTCGCTGATCGCGTCCAGGCCTACTTCGACGCGGCCATGTCCGTGCGGGCAAGCCTCAAGCCCGTGCTGCCGTACCCACAAGCTCCTGCTTCCGGCGCCCCTGTGAGGCCAAGCTAAATATGGGCTCGGATTTGGTCTCAGACATCGAAAGGGGCGACGTGATTACAGACCCCTCGCTCACCCTAGTAACCCGCCCTCTAGACCCGCAGCGCGTCCTTTTAGATGCGGCGATCGAGCGGCTTCACCAACAGTGCAATCGCCTAAAAGAGTCGGGAAGAGCCTGTTCAGCACGAAAGGCTCCGCGTCATGGAAGCACTGGCTAGCATCGTCAACGCCCTGATCGGCGGTCTCGCGGGGGCGAGCCCAATGGTCTACTTCTCCCTCGTCGTCACCCTTGGATGCGGCTTCGGTTGGTGGACTGAAGCAAAGGCCGGTGCGGGCGACCGCAAGGCCGCGACCGAGCGCTTTGACGCGATGGTGAAGGACAAAGACGACCGTTACGACAAGATGGTCACGGACGCTCAGGAAGCCGTTCGCGAGGCCCAGGAACAGGTGCGCGCGATCAACACGGACTGGACCGCCACCAATCGGGAAAACAGCGACAGCCTCCTGAAGATCACCGAGGCTTTGCAGCATGTCGCGGAAACGCTCGCCACCATGGGCGACCGCGCGGAGTAATCAGGGCGGCTTTGGTTTTCCCCTTTTCCGCTCAGATGCGCGCCCCTTCGGTCACCCGGAGGGGCGTTGTCATTTCTCCGGGAGGTTCAGGGTCGTGCAGTCGGCGACATAGACTGCCGCCTTGGGGATCATGACCGCGCTCTTGCTGGAGAGCTGGAGCATCTTCGCCTTCCCATCGACCTCGCGAACGAACGAGTAGATCTCGGCCGCTTGGATGCCTTCAGGGTAGGCCACCAGTACCGTGATTTCCTTCGAACTCATCCGCAGCGGAATGATCTGGCCGCCATCGTCGCGCGAAGAGACAATCTCGCCCCGGCTGTCCTTGAACAGCACGTCCAGTTCGCCCTTGTCGTTCTGGGTCAGGGTGGTGGACCCACCCGATATCTGGTCGTCCTCCCAGCCATCCTGTCCCTTTTTCACCAGACCAGCAGCCGGATAATAGGCGTGACCCTTCTGAGGACCGCACGCGGCGATGGTTCCGGCGTTCGCCTGGGATGCAGCCGCTATGACGGCGATGGCCAGCAGGCCCGACACGAGTTTCATGCGCTTAGACCTTCGGCTGGCAGGAGCCCGCATACTGCGAGATCGAGACGTTGGCGGGCGTTGATAGGATGTGGCGCGAGTATGCGGCCGGAAGCGGTTTGCCAGCTTCGGGCGGCGTGTAGACGGTCAGGAGGGTCAGGTTTCCAGCGGGCGTCTGTTCCAAGAACTGCATCTGATCACCCAAGCGAGTGAACCGGACTTCAGCGGTTCCGACGTTGCCGATCACCTGAGCGGTCCCCGACTGTTGGTCGAGGTTGGTGATGGTCAGCTTCATCGCGAAGCCCGCCTTGCCACGCTGATAGTCCGGGTTCAGCGCGCCTTCATGGACAGCCTTCAGCTCGCAGCTCATGGCCGTCATCGTCGGGAATGGATTGAGCGGGAAGATCGCCGGATTGCGTGAGCAGCCGCTTAGCAGCGCTGACATGGCCAGCGCGAACGCGATCTTCTTCATTTCATTGCCCCCGCTAAGGATAGATCGGCTTAGCTTCACAAGACCTACCGGCCTGGATGAGCTTCGCGCAAGCGGCCTGCGCCTGGGGCATGGTTGGAAAGGCCGATATGATCGCCCGGTTCACGCCGCCCCGGCCGTCAGTTTCGATGATCGAGCCCGTCTGCACGCCCAAGAGCTTCATGCCCTTGTCGATAGCGCGGCTGGCTTTCTCGACGCTCTGGAAGCGCCCTAATTCCAGATAATAGCCTTGGCCTGCTGGCTGGGTCGCTTCGGGCGCTGTTGACCCCTGCAAGGGGCTCAGCGTCTGCGCGACAGACACGGCAAAGCAGACGACGGACAGAGCTGAAGAGCCCGCGACGACTGTCCGTGTACGCATTTCCTTCCTCCCTGACGCGCCCAGCCTACAGCTTACTCGTCTTTTGCGCGAGTATATCTGGACGCACCCGGCGACTGGGGTTATCGCGGGTGCATGATCCAGTCCGGCCCGCTGCTATCGCGGCTTCTTCGCTTCTTCGACGACTACGACCACGGGCGTTGCGACGAGCAAATTCGCCGCGACTACGCTGAGCTTTCAGCTCGGGTCGAGATCGCTACGGCCAACATGGAGACCGCTGAGAGCGAGGAAGAAGCGAGCCAGCATTGGGAACGCGCGGCAAACGACATCTTGCGCTTCCTCCAACGCCTCGACGCGCCGACAGTTCACTAACAGTGGTGATAAGGCTAAGAATTCCGAAGTATGCTTTCCGGGAATTAAGCATAGTTAGAAAATAGTTCTTGCCAGCGCAGATAAGTTGAGCTACAGGTTCGTTATTGCAGATCGCTGGACCAGTGGCACCAGCGATTACTCAATCGTCCGCCGCCCCTTAACAGGAGCGGGAAGCCCACTGGATGGCCGATGAGCTAATTGAGGCTCAGGAACGCCGCCTGGAAAAGGACAAGGCCGGTATCGGTCCGAAGGATAACAGCGCACCTGTTATCCGGGGTGGGGTCCCTAGGACCCGGTAGGAAGCGGTCATCGCTGCTTCCACTTTCGCTCCCCTGCAATGGAGCACCAACCCTGACGACAGTCAGGGAAGGTGCTCGTGTATGGTGCGTCCAACCAGCCCTTCTCGACAGTCGTCTCCGCAAGGAGACTTCTTGATGCAATACCTGTTCGACACCGCCGCTCCCATCATGGAGCAGATCAAGTCGATCAATGGCGCGGTCGCCAAGTTCCACCTCAGCGTGGATGAATTCCGCGCCCGCGTGCTGGCTTATCAGTACCGCTTTTCCCACCACTACCTCATCGGCGCTGGCGATCCCGTTGAACTCGCTACCGCCCTCGTCCAGGCGCAAATCCCCGGCGCTGGCGCAGATGACAACGCATGCCTTCCGGTCATGCGCCTCTTGTCGGGACGGTTCGACCCGGCAGCGCCCAAGGTCAGCTTCAACGGTCACGACGACCTGACCAAGTTCCGGCGCAACGAAGGCTGGAGCCGCTATGCAGGCGTCCACCGCTGGCTCTTCCAGAGCCAGACCCACCCCGACGAAGCTGAGGCCAAAATCCTCGCGTTTCCGGGCGGCCTGACCGCCATCCTGGCGGAGGACCGGAAGAAAAACGGTAAGACCCGCGCCAAGCCGAGTGAGGCGTTCGTCAAGGTCGCCATCGAAGATGTGAAGACCCGACCGGCTCACGAGGTGGAAGGCGCGGCCCAGGAAACTGGTCTCCGCATGGTCTGGGCCTACGTCGAGAACGGCGTGGTTCATCTTGGCGGCGTGGTCAGCAACAGTGAGCAGGCGGCGAAGGCAGCGGCAGCCAAGTACGGCGCAACCAAGCCTCAGAGCATCGGCGTGTCTCGCGCGATCATGGCCGAAGCTGAGAAGCAGGCCGCGTCCATGGCGGCCCTGCGGGCTTCCGTGACCGGTGGGGAGGAGGCGTAATGGTCGACTTCCCCGATCTCGCAGCGATTCAGAACCGCCTCGCATATGAGGCGGTGACGAAAAAAGCCGCCCTGCTCAGCGAGTCCGACATGCGGCGCATACTCAGCGCCGATGACTTCGCGGACTATCAGCAGGCGGTTGCAGACGCGACCGCCCAGGCGGCACGTCTGAAAGGCGCGCTGGTCGCGTGTACAGATGAGGCGTGGGCTTTTTGGGAGGCCGCACTCCAATTCTGGAAGGACGCTGGTCAGGTCTGGATCATGGCGGAGCGAAACAAAGCCCAGCGCGAGGCCAAGGTCGCTGCGGAGGCGGCGCTCTATGCCAAGCATGAGCTGATCATGAAGCCGCTATGGGCTGTCGTTCCCGACAAGGACGCTTTCAAGCGCCAGTCCATCCACGAGACCTTCGACACTGGGTCCATCCCTGGCCTCAAGATCGCGCGAGAAGCGCGCGAGAAGCAGGACCGTTGGCGGTTCACCCGTGACAAGAAGCTGAAGCGGGCGGGTAAGCCAATCCCTGACCCTCTCGTGCTGAACCAGCTGGGCTTCATCATGAAGACCGCGTGGGAAGACGAGCCGCAACACCAGTGCGTCCCGTGGCAGCAGCAGTACGACGTTCTGGAACGCCTCTTCGGCGAGGTCGAGCACCAGACCTAACAGCGCCGCCGTGCTCCCGGCTTCGGCCGGGAGCAACCCGACACCCGAATTTACGAGCTGAATATGAGCACCGAATACATGACCCGGACTCCGATGAGCCTGGACGAGTTTAAGAAAACAGCGGCGGCCAATGGTTGGACCTACGCCATTGTCGATGACCGCGATGTTGTGCGGAAAGAAGGCGGTGACGGCTCAATGGCCTTCGATCTCCGCGAAACGCCCTGCGCCGATGGCGAGACCCGCGTTGAGTTCACCCGGTATGCCGCCAACGATGTCCGCGAGCTTGTCGATTTGTTCGACTGCTTCAGCGAGCACGATGACGAGTTCTGGACCCTATGCAGAACGTGGGGCGACGAGGATTGATCGTCCTGCCCATGAATAATGACGCTGAATAACGGCGTTCTTTATAAATACGGATGAAGCGTCAGGGTCGAAAGCTGCCGCTTCGGCAGCGTCCCTGGTCTTCGTCCTGATGAAAAAGCCTGAGCCCGCTGCGCGTCTTCGACCCCGCGCAGTGGGTCTTTTTCTTTCAGGAGCCTCCAATGAGCCCCCACCGTAATCCCCGTTGGATCGAGCTATGCGACAAGGTCCTTAGCAGCGCCGCCAACGAGCAGCGCAGCGTCCGCGCCAACTCCACCATGCTGTCCGTCATGGAAGGCATCATCCGCACCCTTCACAAGGGCGTGCCCCTCTCCGAGAAGCAGGCGGAAGCCTTCATCGGCAACATCCGCCGCCGCGTACCCGGCCACCACGACTTCACGTGGCATGGCCCTATCCGCCTCACCAAGAACCAGCTTCGTTACCTTCGTCGCGCGTCACCAGACCTCGAAAATGAAGTCCAGGAAGCACACGCAAATCATCCCGGTTTCACACCTGTTTCGCAGCCTTTTCACACCACTTTCACACCTGTTTCACACCGCTTTCACACCGCTTTCACACCTGAAGACCCTTCAAACCCTTATGCCGTAAGTGGTTGTGACCTCCTTACGGAACGAAACGAAACGAAACGGAACGAAACTCTACGACAAGACCACTCGCTCGTCGCTCGCGGTCCAGATCAGAACTTGGAAATGATCGTTGGAAGTGGAAGTCCACTTCGTGAAGACCAAGAGATACCAGCAGCAGAGGCGCTATCGCGCCTGGGATATGATCGCGTCACCACTTCGGAAGAGATCCAGAGAGATCGAGCGCTTGGCGCTCATTTCAACACGGCGCAGGACTGGACCAAGGAAGAGCGCCTAGCGGTACGCGAGAACGCCCTGCAAGGGCTCATGGAGCTTGGCGACAAGGCAGTCGCACGTGACACCAGCAAACGGCCCCAGGGGCCTCTCCAGGCGTCTGTGAGGCTGGGTACGGGAGCGGCAATCGACATCTGGTGCGACGGCATATCCACATGTCGCGGCGAGCTGCAATTCAACGGCGCGCGGTACTGGCTGAACTTCTCGGGCGTCCTGGGCGCTGAAGAGCGATTGTCGCAAGCCCGGCGCGAGCCCGGCGATTGGTCTTTCGGTGATCGGGTGGCGGAAGAAATCGTGGTCCCGATGTCGCGTCGCCAGATCAGTTATGACAGCCCCGCCCATCGGTTCGCGGCATCGCCGGTCTTCACGTCCAAGAACCGCGAAACTGGCATTTTTCCGCAGATGTTCGTGGCGCTGCTCTGGGAGGGCCAAGCGGTAAAGAGCGCGGTCCTGTTCAACGGCCCCGACATTTACGAGGCCACGTTCGCCGTGAACACCGCCACCAACTCGAAGGCTCCTGACTACAAGGGAAGGCTCGTCCAGGCATGAACGCTCACTGGCCCCGCCGCTTTCCGTCTTGGACGCGAGCACGCAAGCTGAGTGGCCGCATGAAGCCCTTGGTGCTTGATGCTGCATACGCCAAGCCGATCTCTGAGTTGGAAGGCTATACGGTCATCACGACGGTCCTGCCGTGCCACCCTTGGTCCTACGACTACACGTCGGACAACCCGCATCCTGGCCTCGTGAAGCCCTACTGCGACGCCATCCAGCCGATGGTCGATTGGGTCCGCACCCGCACGTTCAAGGCAGATGACGCCTACATGTTCGAAGAGAAATACCCTCTCGTGCTTGGCCGGATAACAGTGGCGTACTGGTTCTTTTCGCCAGCACGCGCGGCCGACGCGCTCTTGTTCAAGCTCGCGTTCGGCGGGTCATGAAAATGGCCCCGGCGCTGAGCCGGGGCCTGTGGGCTTGAGCAGCACCAAACGAGTTGAATGCGCCCACCACCTACTTAGTCGCGGAAGAACCCAGATCGCGGGAGACGATCTGGGCCCAACAGAAACCTAACCTAATAGAGCGTGGAGATGACTAGTCCCACGCACTTATTTAGCACGCGGCCCAAGCGCAGCCGTTTGAGCCCGTTTTTCCTGAATTCCGCTAAATACAGGTGCGGCAACAGAACCGCATAACCTAACAGGAGGAACGGACATGACTAATCCGAACATCACACTCACGCGCTTCAAGCAGGCACACAAGGCAGCGACTGTTTACGACGCCTACCAACTACCGGCCGAAGACATCAGCATCGAAGACGGCATGGATGCTTTGGTCCAGATGCAGCGCGACACCGCCGGCCAGCCGCATCTATGGGGCTTCAGCGACTACAAGTCGGTCCATCGCAGCGACGCTATCAGCAGCGCCAGCGCCATCGTTCTCGAATACCCCGACGACATCGCGGATCAGGTCAGGCGTGAAGCCCAGGACATCGCCTGGGCCAACTATGTCATCGAGACCGAGGGCAAGGCAGGCAACACCATCGCGGTCGTCTTCCCGCTCGCCAAGGAAATCACCGACGCCAAGACGTACAGCCGAGTGGCGACGATCATGGCGGTTGGCATGGACTGTTACGGGCTGACGCAAGGCTGCGGCGCGATCACGTTCCTGATCCAGCCAAGGCCCTTCGCGAAGGTCGAAACGAATGACGGCATCTTGGTCGATGCAGACAGCCGCGTCGCCGCTTACGCGGGCGAATGGTTCGAGATCAGCAAGTTCGAAGGTGAGCGCCCGAGCGCGTTCCGAACCGCTGCTAAGTCAGCGCAGCTCGATCCACCGACCCACACGAATTCGGACCTGTTCGACTGGTCCTAACTCTCTACCCCACCTGACAGAACTCCAGCGCGGCCGGTCGCGGCACGGGCGAATAATCCAAGGCGTGGTTCCTGGGTCGGGATGGGTCTTTGTCATAGGCCAGGTGAAACCACGCAAACCGCGAGGATGACCCCGCTGGAACCAGCGGGGTCAGAGCCTCTGTCAGCTTAGTGACGGACAGGGAAGTCCGTCGGCAAGCCCGGCGCGGAAGCCGTCTTCTTGAACTCCACGGAGTTCTTGAATTCGGAAATGCGACCCTGATTGATGGAGTAGTAGGCGGCAATTTCATGCTGCCAGTAACCCATTTCGAGAGCCAACTTAGCGACAGGCTTTTGATCGTCGGTCAGGTAGGACATAGTTTGTAGGTTCCATAAATTAAACCCACACTTGACATAACGACCGACTAAGGTAGTTTAGAACACCGTTGTGAATGAGGCGTCCTCCTTTCGATCGCAGCCCCGAGTGTGGGCAGGGTTGATGGGGCGACCCGCGAGCAGGATTGCAGCCTGCTTTTGGGTCTATGCACCTTACAGAATACCTTAACCATTTGCTAAAGACAATGAATGGTTCCTGCGGCATATTGTCGCAGTTCCATTGCGTTTGAAAACGCACTCCCTAGGGCCGCCTGCTCCTCGCAGCGGCCTTTTTCATGCCCTGACTTTTCCCAACCCAATCAACAGCTTATCGCCGCACACCCGTTTTCCGAAAACGTGTGAAGACATAGTGCTGTTCCTCGACAAGAAGAACCAGCTGATCGCCGACGAGGTGATGAACCGAGGCACGGTCGACCACGCGCCTGTCTATCCGCGCGAGGTCATGCGGCGGGCGCTGGAGCTGTCGTCCAGCAACATCATCATCCTCCACAATCACCCGTCAGGCGACCCAACCCCGTCGCGGCCGGACATCGACATGACCAAGCAGATCGTCGAAGCGGGGAAGGCGCTGAAGATCGCCGTCCACGACCACCTGGTGGTCGGCCGCGAGGGCGTGGCGAGCTTCAAGGCGCTGGGACTGATGTAGATGAGGCGGACACCGGATCAGGACACTCATTTCTCGGCAGGATCAGCCAGCTTGGCTTGACGGCTTGCCTCCAGACCTTAGCGTCGCGGCTCCTGTTGCTCCGGAGTCCCCGCATGCGTCGCCTGCTCACCGTTCTCCTCGGCTCGGCCGCTCTGCTGACTGGCGTCGCTCACGCGGCCGACACGAAGAAGGCTGGTGAGAAGCCCGGCGACATCCCGAAGGCGATCAAGACGCTGCACGACAGCTTCCTGACCCTGGACACCCACCTGGACACGCCCGAGCACTTTTCACGTCAGGGCTGGTCGATGATCGATCGCCACGCCGTCACCGAGGACGGCACCCAGGTCGATCTGCCCCGCATGAAGGCCGGCGGCCTGGATGGCGGCTTCTACGTGATCTACACCGGCCAGGGCGACCTGACGGCCGAGGGCTATCGCAAGGCCCGCGACTTCGCCCTGAACCGCGCGACCGAGATCCGTGAGATGGTCGCCGCCCACCCTGATCAGTTCGAGCTGGCCTACACGGCCGACGACGCCGCGCGGATCAACAAGGCCGGCAAGAGCTTTGTCTTCCAGAGTATCGAGAACTCCTGGCCGATCGGCGAGGACCTGACCCTGCTGCAGACCTTCTACGCTACCGGTGTGCGGATGGCCGGGCCGGTCCACTTCCTGAACAACCAGTTCGCCGACAGCTCGACCGATCCCAAGGGCAAGATCTGGCACGGCTATTCCCCGCTGGGCCTGCGCTGGCTGGCCGAGGCCAATCGTCTGGGGATCCTCGTCGATGTCAGCCACGCCAGCGACGACGTGGTCGACCAGTCGATCGCCCTGTCCAAGGCGCCGATCATCGCCTCGCATTCCGGCGCCAAGGCGATCTTCGACCATCCGCGAAACCTGGATGACGTCCGCATCAAGAAGATCGCCGACAGCGGCGGCGCGGTCTGCATCAACTCGGTCTATCTGAAGGCCTCGGAGCAGCCCAGCGCGGAACTCATGGCCGCGCTGAAAGCCCTGGGTCCGCTCGACGACGAGGCCACCGAGGCGCAGGTCAAGGCCAGGATGGTCAAGATGGCGGAGCTCAAGGCCAAGTATCAGTTCCCCGCCCGCGCCAACTTCGAGATCTTCATGAGCAGCATGCTGCACACCCTGAAGATCGCCGGCCCCAAGGCCGTCTGCGTCGGGGCCGACTGGGACGGCGGCGGCGGCGTCGAGGGGCTGGAGGACGTGGCCGACCTGCCCAAGATCACCGCTCGGCTGAAAGCCGAAGGCTATAGCGACGCTGACATCCAGGCGATCTGGAGCGGCAATGTGCTGCGACTGGTCGCCGGCGCCCAGGCCTACGCCAAGAGCGTCGCGGCTAAATAGTGCTCTAGCGGGGCGGTCCCTCGAAGGCCGCCCTTCGCGCCGCCGCCGGGGTGTAGACGCGCGCCAGCCCGTCGGCCAGCGCCGCTCGCTCGGGCGGGGTCAGGGTGGCGGCGTAGCTGGCCAGGGCGGCCTCCACATTGCCGCGCGCCTGCAGATCCAGGGCGCGCGCCGTGCTCAGCCGCTTGGCCACCTCGGCGGCGTCGAAGCCCGGTGAGCCCAGCGCGGCCAGCGCCGCCTGCCGTTCTGCACGGGCCTGCTGAGCCAGCGGTTTGTTCTTCTTGTTGGCCTCACCCAACGCCTTTCGGAACGCCTTGCGGCTGTCAGGCGAAAGCACGTCGCCGGCCGAGATCAGGGGCGGCCTGGCGGGGGCGGTCGGCGTCGCGTCCTCGACGGGCGGCGCGGGCGAGGCGGGGGGCGCGGGCGAGGCGGGGGGCGAGACGGGCGGAGTCATGACAGGCACGGCCGGCTGCGCTCTGGTCGTCGCGTGATGCGCCGCTTTGGACGGCGCCTCGGTCGGCGCCACGGGAGCGGCTGTCGCGGGGATGGTCGGCGCGACGATACGGGGAGCCGGGGCGGTCGCGACGGTCGGCGCAACCGGCGGCGCCGTCAGGCGCGCATAGCCCATGCCGGCCAAGCCGCCGACCAGAAACACATTGACCACCGCCGAGGCGGCCAGGGCGATGATCCAGGGCTGCGACGTCATAGTTCGGAGGGCTCCGCGAGAGCGTCCTGCAGGGCCGACGAGGTGTCGACGGCCGTGACAACGGGCTGTTCGGCCACGACGATCGGCGCCACGGCTTGCGGACGACCGACGGCCACGCCCACAGCGATCCCGGCGAAGGCCGCGGCCGACAGGCCCAGGGCGGCGCCCAGGCCGGCGATCCAGCGACGGGCGGTATTGGGCGCTTGCGGCGCGGCGGCGATCAGCCGGCCCAGCAGGGCGGCGTCGGCGCTCTGAGCTGGCGCCAGGTCCAGCAGGCGATCCAGCTTCGCGGCGGCGCTCAGCACCGGCGACAGGCGCGCCGCGTTCGACGCCAGAAGGGCGCGCGCGGCCTCGCGCTCGCCTTCCGGCCAGCGCGCGATCTCGCCGCCATAAATCTCGGTCAGGTCCTCGAACCTATCGAGCGTCATCATGACCATGCGTCCTTCATCCGCCCGCCCCCTGTAGATCCGCCAGCGACGCCTTCAGCGCCCGACGCCCGCGAGAGAGCAGGCTCTCCAGCGCTTCGACGCTGATCCCCATCAGTCCCGCAGCTTCGATATTGCCCAACCCCTGGTGGTGGCAGAGCACGATCGCCTCGCGCTGGCGCGACGGCAAGGCCGCCAGCGCCGCCTCGACGCGTTTTGACAGGTCCGCGCCGATCAGACCCGCATCCGGGGCCGGACCGGTATCGATCTGCTCCGGCGGCGTATCCGTCGCGATCTCGCGCCGTCGTCGTAGCCGGTCGTAACAGAGGTTCAGCGCCACACGGTGCAGCCAGGTGTCGAACTTGGCCGCGCCTGGCTTCCACCCCCGCGCCTGCTTCCAGGCGCGCAGGAAGGTCTCCTGGGCGACGTCCTCGGCCTCGCCCGAGTCGTTCAGCATGCGCCTGGCCAAGGCCAGAATGCGCGGCAGGCGTCGGTCCAGCAGCGTGCGGACGGCGGACGGGTCGCCCCGGCCCACCCCCGCCAGCAAGGCTTCGTCGGGGTCGTTCCCGTCGGAGGCCAACCGTCAATCTACCGCGCACGTCGCCATCAGACCCCGACCTTGGCCTTGCCGGGCTTGGCCTGCAATTCCTCCAGCGTCAGGACGCCGTCATTGTTGGTGTCCATCCGCTTGAAGCGCCAGGCGAGCAGGGCGTCGGCCTCGGTGCGCGACAGCATGCCGTCCTTGTCGGTGTCGAAGCGCTGGAACAGCTTCTGGCCGCGCTTGCCGGCCTTGCCCGACGCCTTTGCGTCGACCTCAGCGTTCTGCTTGCGATAGGCGGCGAACTCGTCGGGCGAGATCTTGCCGTCCTTGTTAGTGTCCAGCCGCGCGAACAGCTTGTCGCCGTTCCTGGCCTGGAACTGCTGCAGGGTCATGCCGTCAGTGGCTGCGGGCGCGGCTTTCGCCGGCGCGTTCTGGGCCAAGGCGGGGCCGGCCAGCGCCAGAACGGCGCCGGCGGCGATCAGGGTGCGTACGATCATCAGTCTCAAGGTCTCCATTGGGGAAGGCCCGTCCCATCAGACTGAACGCGCGACGGCGGGGATTCCGTCGCCAGCTTTTGCGAAACTTAGCCTGGTGCCTTCACGATCGCGCAATAGGCCGCGCGGGCCTCGGCCTTGGCCTTGGCCAGCTTGGGTTTCAGCGATTTGAACTGGCTGACATGGCCCGCCCTGGCCATCAGGGCCTTGAAGGCCTTGGGCTCGGCCTCGGGGTCGCCACCGTCCTCCAGCGCCACCTTGATCAGCTGGGAAAGGTCCTGCTCCAGCCGCCAGGCGGTCTCCAGCCGGGTCAGGGCGCCGGCGTCGGCCAGGCCGGCTTCGCGCAGGGCCGCCAGGGCCTCGCCGGTGTTCTGGCGCAACGGACCGCCCTTGGCCGCGTGGGCCAGCTGCAGGAACTGGGCGGCGAACTCGATATCGACCAGGCCGCCAGGGACCAGCTTCAGATCCCAGTCGCCGTTGCCTGGCCGCTCGCGCTCCATCAGCTCGCGCATCTCGACGACGTCGGCGGCGGTCTTCTTCCAGTCGCGAGGCCGGCGCAGGGCCGCCTCGATCGCCCACTCGGCTCGGACCTTGAAGTCCGGCGAGCTGGCCCAGACCACCCGGGCGCGGGTCAGGGCGAGCAACTCCCAGGTCTCGGCCTCGCGTTCGTAATAGTCCTCGAACGCCGCGAAACTGACCGCGACGGGCCCCTTGGCGCCGGACGGACGCAACTTCATGTCGACCGCATACAGCGTCCCCTCGCCGGTAGGGGCCGACAGGGCCGCGATCATCCGCTGGGTGAAGCGGGCATAGAAGGTGTCGGCGCTCCATTCTCTTGTGGCCGAATGGGCCGCTGGCCCATCGGCGACGTAGAGCGTCATCAGGTCCAGGTCGGACTTGGCCGTCATCTCGCGCGAGCCGGCCTTGCCCAGGGCCACCACCGCCACCTGGCCCGGGAAAGCGCCGCCCAGGCGCTCGGTCTCAGCCAGGGCCGCCGGGGCCAGACCGCCGATGATCAGGTCGCCCAGCTCGGCGAAGGCCCGGCCGATGTCGCGGGCGTCGGCGCTGCCGCTCATCACCCGCACACCGATGCGGAAACTCTGGTCGCGGAACAGCCGCCGGGCCGCGTCCATCGCGCCTTCGAAATCGGTCGGGTCCCAGGGGGCGACTGCAGGAGTCTCGATGGGGCCGAAGAAGCTGGGATCCAGCAGGGCGTCCAACGCCGTGGGCCGCTTGGCCATGGTCGCGGCCAGACGCGGGGCGAAGGCCATGACCTCGACAATCAGCTCGAAAAGGCGCGGCTGTGCCAGGAACAGCGACTGGATCTGCACGCCCGAACTCAGCGATGCGAAGAAGTCGGCGAAGCGGTTGAAGGCCTGGTCCGGCGCGCCCGTGGCGTTGGCCGCGTCCAGCAGGCGCGGGGCCAGGCGGGTGAACAGCTCTCGCCCCCGCTCCGTGCGCGTGGCCGCGATGTGGCCGTGGTGCCAGCCACGGATGGTGGCGGCGACGCGCTCGGGGCTGGAGAAGCCCATGCGCTTCAGCGTGGCCAGGGTTTCCGGATCATCCTCGACGCCGGTGAAGACGAGGGAGCCGAACCGCGAGGACAGCTCTTCCTCCCCCGCGAACAGGCGGCCGTAGCGCTGGTTGACGCCCTTGAGGATCTTGCCGACCGAGGCATCGAAGCTGCGCAGATTGTCCTGGCCCCACAGGGCGGCGACCTTCTTGCGGTCGTTGTCGGACTCTGGAAGCTTGTGGGTCTGGTCGTCGGCGATCATCTGGGCGCGGTGCTCCAGCGCCCGCAGGTCCTGATAGGCCTTGGACAGCCAGCCGGCGTCCTCCAGGGTCACGTGGCCAGCGGTCGCCAGCGCCAGCAGGGCGTCCAGGGTGCGCGGCCCGCGCAGGTCCGGCTGACGGCCGCCGAGGATCAGTTGCTGGGTCTGGACGAAGAACTCGATCTCGCGGATGCCGCCGCGCCCCAGCTTCAGGTCCGCGCCCTTGGCGGTCAGGCGGTCGTCGACCTTGTAGGTGTGGATCTGGCGCTTGATCGAGTGGATGTCGGCGATGGCCGCGAAGTCCAGATTGCGCCGCCAGATGAAGGGCTGCAGCCCTTCCAGGAAGGCCGCGCCCTCCTTGAGGTCGCCCGCCGCGATCCGGGCCTTGATGTGGGCCGCCCGCTCCCAGTTCTGGCCGACGCTCTCGTAGTAGTCCATGGCCGCGTCGACCGGGATGGCCGGGGGGGTCGAGGACGGGTCGGGTCGCAGGCGCAGGTCGATCCGGAAGACATAGCCGTCGGCGGTCCGCTCCTGCAGCACCCGGCCCAGGTGGTTGGCGATCCGCACCGCCACGGCCTGGGGCTCGACGCCGTCGGCCACCTGCAGCTTCTCCGGCGCGTAGAAGATCGAGAAGTCGATGTCGCTGGAATAGTTCAGCTCGAACGCGCCGTGCTTGCCCATGGCGATGCAGAACAGGCCCGGCGCGGGGCCGTCCTCCCCCTCGCCGACGTGGGTCAGGGCGCCGCGATCGACCTCCTGGCGAACCGCCTGGGCTAGGGCGGCCTTCAGGGTGGCGTCGGCGAAGCGGGTCAGAGCGCCGGTCACCTGGTCCAGGTCCCAGACCCCGCCCAGGTCGCACAGTGCGGTCAGCAGGTGCAGGTCGGCCTTCAGCTCGCGCAAGGTCCGCCGCGCGGTCTCGAAATCCGGCTCGGCGGCGACGGCCTCGGCGGCGGCCAGGGTCGCGGCCAGGGTCTCCCCCGGATCGCCGTCCAGGATCATCGGCAGGCGCTTGCCGTCGCGCCGCGCCAGGCTGGCCAGATAGGGCGAGGCGCCGAACACCGGCGCCAGGGCCTCCCAGGCCGCGTCGACGCCGGCCATGGCCTCGCCGGTCCGCTTGGCGATCATCTCATGGGCCCGCTCGGCGGCCTTGGCGTCGAGGATCGGGCCGCAGGGGACGAGGCGGCCAGAAAGCGAGGGGGCAGCAAGGCGAGTCATGCCGGCACCGTGACCCGCCTTTTCCCCAGGAACAAGACTCGCCCTTGACGTTGGAAATTACAGTTGTAACCATTCAACCAGAGGAAACGGCAGGAACCGCTCCGACAATGATCGAGCTCTTCGCCCTCGCCCTGGTCCGGGCCCAGATCGCCGCCGCCGCCGCGGTGCTGCTGGTCGTGCTGCTGCGCCCGTCGGCGCGCCAGCTGTTTGGACCGCGCCGCGCCTATGGCCTGTGGGCCATCGTGCCGGCCGCCGCCGCCGCCGCCTTCTTCCCCAGCCTGGCCGAGACCATGCAGATCGGCGATCCCGCCCGCCCGTGGGGGGCCTTGGCTTCGAAGCTCGTCCTGCTGTGGCTGGCCGGCTGCGCGGTCGCCACCGTTGTTCTGGTGGTGCGCGAACGCCTGTTCCACCGTCGCATAGACCAGGGACAGGCCGGGCCGGCCGTCGTCGGCGCCCTGTGGCCGCGCATTATCCTGCCGTCCGACTTCGCCGAGCGCTTCGACACCCGTGAGCGCGAGATGATCACGCTGCACGAGCGCACCCATATCAATCGCGGCGATCCGATCGCAAACCTGGTCGTCGCCGTGATCGGCGTGCTGGGCTGGTGCAATCCGATGATCTACCTGGCGTCGGGCCTGGTGCGCATCGACCAGGAACTGGCCTGCGACGCCACGGTCGTGGCCCTGCGCTCCGATATCCGCGCCGACTATGCCAAGGCGCTGATGAAGGCCCAGATGAACGCGTCCGTCTCGCCCTTGGCCTGCGGCTGGGCCACCCACCCGCTGATCCTGCGCGTGTCGCTGCTGAACCGCCGCGAGCCCAGCCTGACCCGCGACATCACAGGCTTCCTCACGATGACTTTCCTGGCGCTGGCGGCCATGGGCACGGTGTGGAGCATCGCCCCGCGCGGCCCCAACGCCACCGACCTCAATCCCGGCGTGGTGGCGCGGATGGATCCCTATACCGGCGCGATCATCTGGGTGAAGGTCGAGCGCTGAGCCGCGCCCTAGCCAGGGGAGAACAGCGATGATCGATCTGCTGGTGCTGGCCTTGATGCGCGTGCAGATCGCCGCCGCTGTCGGCGTGCTGGCCGTGCTCCTGCTGCGCCTGCCGGTTCGCTGGCTGCTGGGACCGCGCTTGGCGTATGGCCTGTGGATGCTGGTCCCGACCGCCGCCATCGCCGGCCTGTTTCCCAGTCTCGCCGAGACCACCCGGGCCGGCGTCGCCGCCGAGCCGCTGGGGCCGAGCCTGGCGCTGAAGCTGCTGTTGGCCTGGGCGATGGGGGCGGCGCTCCTCGCTGGCGTCATGATGCTGCAGGAGCGCGCCTTCCGCCGCCGGGCCGAACGGGGCCAGGCCGGTCCCGCCGTCGTGGGCGCCCTGTGGCCCCGCCTGGTGCTGCCGGCCGATTTCGAGTCCCGCTTCAGCGCCCGCGAGCGCGACCTGATCCTGCGGCACGAGCGCACCCACATCCGCCGGGGCGATCCGGTCGCCAACCTCATCGTGGCCGGCTGCCGCGTGGCGGGCTGGTGCAATCCCATGATCCACCTCGGCGCCGCCTTCGTCCGCATCGACCAGGAGCTGGCCTGCGACGCCACAGTGCTGGCCCTGCGCAACGACATCCGCGCCGACTACGCGCGGGCGCTGCTGAAGGTCTCGCGCTTCGGCGTCGCCTCGCCCCTGGCCTGCGGCTGGGGAACCCATCCCCTGGTGCTGCGCGTCGGATTTCTAGGCCGGAGCGAGCCCAGCGTCCGTCGCCAGATCACCGGCTACGTGCTCCTGCCGATCCTCGCGATCGCCACCTTCGTAGGCGTGTGGACCATGGCGCCGCGCGGTTTCGACTCGCTGGCCATGGCCCCCGACGCGCTCTACGTCCCAAGCGCCGAGCACGGCTGGAAGCTGCCCTAGCCTGCCTACTCCACCCGGGGCAGCACCAAGGCCACCCGGAGGCCGGGACCCATGCCGTTGTATTCGCCGGGCCCCTCGGCCAGCTCCAGCCGGCCGCCGTGCGAGACGGCGACGGCGCTGACCAGCGACAGGCCCAGGCCCGCGCCGGGCTCGCTGCGGCTGTTTTCCAGGCGCACGAAGCGCTGGACCACGCGGGGGCGGTCGGCCTCGGGCACGCCGGGGCCGGTGTCGGTGACCGAGAACTCCAGCTCACCGGACGAGGTGCGCCGCGCCCGCAGCATGATCGCTCCGCCCTCGGGCGTATATTTGATGGCGTTGTCGAGGAGGTTGGCCAGCGCCTGGGCCAGGAACTCGCGGTTGCCCTTGATGGTCAGGGCCGGGACGATCTCGGCCTTGAAGTCCAGCCCCTTGTCCTCGCACGCGAATTCGTAGAGCTCGGCCATGTCGCTGGCCAGTTCGGAGGCGTCGAAAACGCGCTGGTCGGGGGCCGAGCCGGCGGCCTGCAGGCGGGCGATGGCCAGCACAGCGTTGAAGGTCTTCAGCACGCCGTCGGCGTCTTGCAGCGCCGTCTCCAGCGCCGCCACCGGGTCGCCCTTGCCGTTCTCGGCGTCGATCAGGGCGACCTCCATCCGGGCGCGCAGGCGAGTCAGCGGCGAGCGCAGGTCGTGGGCGATGGCGTCGCCGGCGTGGCGCAGGCCGCCCATCAGGCGCTCGATCCGGTCGAGCATGTCGTTCAGGCCCTCGGCCAGTTCGTCATACTCGTCGCGCGCGCCGCGGATCTTGGCCCGGGCGTGCAGGTCCCCCGCGCGGACATCGTTGACCACGTCGACCAGCCCCTGCATCGAGCGGCTGACATTGCGGCTGATCAGGACGCCGCCCGACAGGCCCAGCAGAATGACCAGCACCGCGGCGCCCCAGAGGGCCCGGACGATCTTGCGGACATAGGCCTCGGAGGCGTCGACATCGGCCCCGACGAACAGGATCTCGCCGTGGTCCAGCCGCTGCTGCACCCCGCGCGCGGCGGCCTTGACCTCGGCCCCGTCCAGGTCGGTCTCGGTGACCTTGAAGCTGGCCCAGGTCGGGCCGTCGCCGGTGAAGTCGCTGACCGGCGACTCCTCGATCGAGCCCGAGATGCGCTTACCGGCCTTATCGGCCAGGAAATACAGGAACGGCCGCTCGCCCGTCGCCCGCTCGACGATGGTCTGGTTCAGGGCGTCGACGCCGCCCTGGCGATAAGCCGCCTCCAGGCTCTCGAACTCGCGGCTGATCTCGGCCTGCGAGCGGCGGTTCACCTCGCCCGCCGTGGCCACGTAGATATAGCCCAGGAACGCGCTGGCGGCCGCCGCGAACAGGACCAGGAACAGCAGGGTCAGCCGGAACGGCGTGGTGCGGAGAAGGCGCGGCAGACGCATGGGCTTCAGGTCTTTTTGCCGAATTGGGCGGCGAGATCAGGTCGCTCATCGAGAACCCGAAGAATGATCACGTCCTCTCCCTTCACGCGGTACAGCACCGTCCAAGGCTTTACCGACAAGGTCCGAAGCGCCGGTCTCAGGTCCGAGCGATTTCGGCCCAGATTAGGAAACGCCCCTAAGCGCTGAAGTGCATTCTCGATGCGGCTCACTTGAGCCGTCGCTACGTTCAAGCCGTTGTTTTCGGAAATAGCGCTGAAAATCCGATCGAGGTCGCGACCAACTAGTCCGGCCTTCACAACGCGCCCCACCCGTCGATCCCTCATTCAGCCCTTGGCGCTGTGTCTCGCAACACCTTCAGCAATGATTTCGGCGAAGCTTCGTTCGTCGTATTCACCGCGCTCGATCTCGGCCCAAGCCTCATCCACCAGTTGGCCGATGGCCTCGCGATTGCGCTCGAACCACGCGTCCCTCTCGGCTTCGGTCGGGATGGGACCCAGGCCGTCATCGAACGGCTCCAGATCATCGAAATCATCAGCCTCAGGCTTGGCAGGCTTGTTCATGGTCTGATCCTACCACGCCGCCCCGCGATCGCCTACGGATCGAGCCGGTAGCCAGCGCCGCGCACGGTCTGCAGCATGGCCCGGTCGAAGCCCTTGTCGATCTTGCTGCGCAGGCGCGAGATGTGGACGTCGATGACGTTGGTCTGCGGGTCGAAGTGGTATTCCCAGACCTTCTCCAGCAGCATGGTGCGGGTCACCGACTGGCCGGCGTGGCGCATCATGAACTCCAGCAGCTGGAATTCGCGCGGCTGCAGGTCGATCTCCTTGCCCTGGCGATGGACCGTCCGGTTGATCAGGTTCATCTCCAGCTCGCCGACCTTCAGGGTGGTGGCGACAGCGCCGGTCTCGCGGCGGCGCGACAGGGCCTCGACGCGGGCCATCAGCTCGGGGAAGGCGTACGGCTTGACCAGATAGTCGTCGGCGCCGGCCTTCAGGCCCACCACCCGGTCATTGACCTCGCCCAGGGCCGACAGGAACAGCACCGGCGTCTGGTCGCCTTCACGGCGCAGGGTCTCGACGACTTGGACGCCGTCCATCTTCGGCATCATGCGGTCGACGACAAGGACGTCGTAGCCGCCCTTCTGGGCCTCGCCCAGACCAGCCTCGCCGTCGGGCGCGTGCTGCACATCGTAGCCGGCCTCCGTCAGGCCGTGGGCCATGGCGGCGGCGGCCTCCAGGTCGTCCTCGATAATCAGAATACGCATCGTCAGAGCCCCTCATGCGCTCGGGCGGAATGGCGGAACGATCGACGTTCCCCCGATTCCACGCATCGCGCGATAGTTGCTCTTGCAATAGCGGTTTCGGCGAGCGCCGTAACTTAAACCTTGGACAGAAAAAGCCCCGCTCCGGAGATCCGAAGCGGGGCTTTGTCGTCTAGCGGTGCGCCGGCCTTACGGCGCGATCTTCAGCGGCACGAAGACCGGGCGGTTCTGGCGGATCACCTTGACCAGCACGCTGGTCCGGCCGGCCTTCTTCGCCGAGGCCACGGCGTTGTTGACGTCGACGACGCTGGCCACCGCCACGCCGTTGATGTTCGCCAGCACGTCGCCCTTGGCCAGGCCCTTCTCGCCGGCGTCGCTGTCGCCCTTCACGCCGGTGATCAGCAGGCCCTTGATCTCGCTGTCGATCTTGTAGGTCTGGCGCGAGGCCGGATCGATGGGGCCGAGCGTCAGACCCAGAGAGTCGACCTTCTGGGTGACGGGCTTGTCCGGGGTCGGCGCGGCGCCGCCGTCCTTGTCGTCATCGTCGTCGTTCAGGCCCAGGGCGTTCTCGGCCGGACGGGTGCCCGACTTGACGTCGACGACGCGCGTTTTGCCATCGCGGATGATCGACATCTTGATGCTCTCGCCCGGACGGGCCTTGGCCACTTCGCGGGTCAGTTCCGAGCGGTTGGCGATCGTCACGCCGTTGACGCCGGTCAGGATGTCGTCCGGCAGCAGGCCGGCCTTGGCGGCGGGACCGCCCGGGACCAGCTCGGCGACGATCGCGCCCTTCACGTCCTTCAGGCCCAGGGCCTCGGCCGACTCGGCGCTGAAGTCCTGGATGGTGACGCCGATATAGCCGCGCACGACCTTGCCGCCCGAGATCAGCTGCTTGGCGGTGGCTTCGGCGATGTCCGCCGGGATGGCGAAGCCGATGCCGACCGAGCCGCCCGACGGCGAGTAGATGGCGCTGTTGACGCCGATCACCCGGCCATAGATGTCGAAGCTGGGACCGCCCGAGTTGCCCCGGTTAATCGGCGCGTCGATCTGGATGTAGTTGACGAACGACGAGGTGTTGTCGCCCAGGTCGCGGTTGTAGGCCGAGATGATGCCGGCCGTGGCGGTGCCGCCCAGGCCGAACGGGTTGCCGATGGTGATGACCCAGTCGCCGACGCGCGGCTTGGCCTGGTTCTCGAAGTTCACATACGGGAAGTCCGCGCCCTTGGCCTTGGGGTCGATGACCTTGATGACCGCCAGGTCCGTGCCCTCGTCGCGGCCGACCAGGGTGGCCTTCAGTTCGCGGCCGTCCTTCATCACCACCTGGATGTCGTCGGCGTCGGCCACGACGTGGTTGTTGGTGACGATGTAGCCGTCGGCCGAGATGAAGAAGCCCGAACCGGCCGACTGCTGCTTCGGCGTGGCCGGCGAATCGCCGTCCTCACCGTCCTGGCCCTGGCCCGGCTTGCCCTTCTGGCCGCGCGGCACGATGTCGAAACCTTCCAGGCCCGGAATGCGCAGCGCCTGCGGCGAGGCCTTCGAGGTCACGTTGATCTGGACGACCGCGGGCGAGACCTTCTCGAAGATGTCGGCGAACGACATCGGCGCGCCCGGCGGCGGCGCGAACGACGGCGCACCGGCCACGGCGGGACGGGCCACGGGAGCCTCGGCGGCCGCCGTTCCCATGCGCATGCCCACACCAGCCAGAGCGGCGCAAGCCACGCCCGCGCCCGCGATGGCGCCCACAACGAAACCCGACTTCCTAGCGGTCATTCTCTGCTTTCCTCACCCGCGCGTCCTACGCGCGGTCCCTTGTGGATCTGAGAACCTAGTCGTGACGGCGAAAGGTGCAATGGTTCTCGGATTACCTTTGCGTCATTGGACTCGCTTCTTGCGGCTCCATTTCGGCGCAATCGTGTCAATCGTCTTGCAGCAATTTAGCGACGCGGTCCTCTTCGTCCCGCGAAAGCTCTGTCTCGACCGTCTCGCGACGCCGCAGCAAGCCGACCATCAGGACGCCGCCGATCAGCAGCACCCCCACCGGAGCCAGCCACAGCGCGGCGTTGCCGGCCGAAAAGCGCGGCTTCAGCAGCACGAACTCGCCGTAACGCTGCACAAGAAACGCGCGGATCTCGCCATCGCTGCGCCCAGCCTTGACCTGTTCGCGGACAATACGTCGCAGGTCGCCGGCCAGCTGAGCCTCGGAGTCGTCGATCGACTCGTTCTGGCAGACCAGGCAGCGGACTTCCTTGAAGAGGTCGCGGGCGCGGGCTTCCTGCGCCGGATCGGGCAGACGCTCGGTGGGCTCCGACGCACTGCCCATCAGGGCGACGGCGGCGACGGCCACCAGCAGAGCGCGGACGCGGCTCACGACACGACCTCGCCGGCGCGGCGGCCGACGCCCAGGCGTACGCGGCGGTCGGACAGCGACACCACCCCGCCCAGAGCCATGATCAGCGGGCCCAGGAAGATCAGCCGCACCCACGGGTTCACATAGGCGCGCACCAGCCAGGCCGGCTTGCCGCCCTCGCCCGCCCGGCGTTCGCCCAGCACGACATAGATGTCGTCCAGCATGCGCGGGCAGATGGCGACTTCCGAGGTGGTCTGGGAGCCGGTCGGATAGAAACGGCGCTCGGGCTCGGCATGGCAGATCTCATTGCCAGCCTTATTGAGCACCTTCACGATCCCGCGCTCGGCCAGGTAGTTCGGGCCCTCGACCGTGCCGACATCGGTCAGGGTCAGGGTGTAGGCGCCCAGGGCGTGGCTTTCATTGAGGCTCAGCGCCTGGGCGGCCTCGACGCGCCAGGCGGTCTCGAACGAGGCCCCCAGCACGAAGACGCCCAGGCCGGCATGGGCCAGGGTCGTGCCCCAGGCCCCGCGCGGCTGGCCCTTGGCGCGACGGATGCTCTCGGCGGCGGGCGCGCGGAACAGCTTCAGGCGCTCGGCCATCTCCAGCAGCGCGCCGCCCAGCAACCAGAAGCCCAGGGCTAGACCGGCGCTGGCCAGGGCCTTGCGCGGCTGGACGATGCCGTAGGCCACGAGGCCCAGCGCTGCGGCGGCGGCCAGCACGACCCACAGCTTGCGGGCCACGCCGCGCGCATCGCCGCGCTTCCAGGCCAGCAGCGGCCCGGCCGGCAGGACGCAGAACGCCAGGATCATCAGCGGCACGAAGGTCAGGTTGAAGAACGGCGTGCCAACCGAGACAGCCTCGCCGTCCATGGCCTCGCGGATCAGCGGATAAAGCGTGCCCAGCAGCACCACCGCCGTCGCCGTCGACAGCAGGATGTTGTTGAGCACGATGGCGCTCTCACGGCTGACGGGTCTGAACTGGCCGCCGGGGTTCAGGCTGCCGGCGCGCAGGCCGAACAGCAGGAAGCCCGCGCCAGCCGCGACGCCCATCATCATCAGCAGCAGCACGCCGCGCGTCGGGTCGACCGCGAAGGCGTGAACGCTGGTCAGAACGCCAGAGCGCACCAGGAAAGCGCCCAGCATCGAGAAGGTGAAGGCCGCCAGGGCCAGGAACGCCGTCCAGCCCGGCAGCGCGCCGCGCTTCTCGGTGACGATCGCCGAGTGCAGCAGGGCCGCGCCGATCAGCCACGGCATGAAGCTGGCGTTCTCGACCGGATCCCAGAACCACCAGCCGCCCCAGCCCAGCTCGTAATAGGCCCAGAAGGCGCCCAGGGTGATGCCGACGGTCAGCAGGCTCCAGGCCGCCAGGGTCCAGGGCCGCACCCAGCGGGCCCAGGCCGCGTCGATCCGGCCCTCGATCAGCGCCGCCAGCGACAGCGAATAGACCACCGAGAAACCGACATAGCCGCTGTAGAGGAACGGCGGGTGCACGGCCAACGCCCAGTCCTGCAGCAGCGGATTGAGCGACCGCCCCTCGACCGGGACCTCGATCAGACGGGCCAGCGGGTTCGAGGCGAAGACGGTGTAGGCCAGGAACATCACGCCCAGCGCGCCCTGGATGGCGATGGCGTAGGCCCGCAGGCGCGGCGGCAGGCTGTCGCCGAAGAAAGCCATGGCCGCGCCGTACCCGGTCAGCACCAGGCACCACAGCAGCATCGAGCCCTCGTGGCTGCCCCAGGCGCCGGCCACCTTGTAGAGCAGCGGCTTGGCGGTGTGGGAGTTGGCGGCCACGTTGGCCACCGAGAAGTCCGAGACCACGAAGGCGTGGATCAAAGCCGCGAAGGCCACGGCCACGGCGACGAAGGTCGCCACCGCCGCGCCGCGTCCGGCCCCGGCCAGCACCGGCGAACGCCGCGCGCCGCCGACGGCCGAGAGGCCGGTCTGGGCGACCGACAGCATCAGCGACAGGATCAGGGCGAAGGCGCCCAGTTCGACGATCATCCCCTTCTCCCCTTGCGGGAGAAGGTGTCGCGCAGCGACGGATGAGGGGTCGCGCAGGCCTTGCCAGATAGGGCTTTCAACCCCTCATCCGACCTGCTTCGCAGGCCACCTTCTCCCGCAAGGGAAGAAGGAACACGGAGGGCCATCATGGCTTCTGGCTCCCGTAGCTCGGAGCGCCATAGTTCGGAGGCGGCGCGCCCTCGCCGCGCCACTCGCCCTGCTTCTTCAGCGCCTTGGCGACGTCGCGAGGCATGTAGCGCTCGTCGTGCTTGGCCAGCACCTGCTTGGCGACGAAGACGCCGCTTTCATTGAACGTCCCCTCGGCGACGATCCCCTGCCCTTCGCGGAACAGATCGGGCAGGTCGCCGTGATAGCTCACCTTGGCCGTGGCCTTGTGGTCGGCGACCACGAAGTCGACATCGCCGCCGGGATGCTTGACCACGCTGCCGTGCTGGACGAGGCCGCCCAGCTGCACCTTGCGACCGGGCGCGACGTGCGCCTCCTGGGCCTGGGCCGGCGTGTAGAACAGCGAGATGTTGTCGCGCAGGCCGTACAGCGCCAGGCCGACGGCCAGGGCCAGCACGGGCGCCACGGCCAGCAGGATGGTCAGGCGACGACGCGCCTTGCGGGATTTGGGCCAGAAACTCATGGCGTGGTGATCTTCTGCGGAGGCGTGTCGGCGGCCTGGCGCAGGGCCGACAGCACCTTGGGCTGGTCCTTGAAGCGGGCGGTCGCCGAGGCCAGCGCCGCGTCGCGCTTGGCGCTCTCGCCCAGCACGGCATAGGCGCGGACCAGGCGGACCCAGCCGTCAGGATCGTCGGGAGACTGGGCCAGGCGCGCGGCCAGGCCTTCGACCATGCCGGCGATCATGCCCTGCACCTGCGGGTTCTCGTTCGCGGCTTGCTGGTCGCTGGGCAGGCGGCCCGAGGCTTCGACCTGGGCGATCTCCTGGGCGAGCGCCGCGCGGCCCGGGTCGTTGGCCGGCAGGCTGGCTGCGAGGGCGCGCCAGTCGGCGACACCGCCGGCCACGTCGCCGTCGGCGACCTTGCCGCGGCCCAGATAGTAGCGAGCGCGAATGTCGTTCGGCGCGACCCTCAGCGCCTCGCCGAAGGCCAGCTTGGCGTCGGCGCCCACCTGCCCCTTGGACTCCATGACGAAGGTCTCGCCCAGCAGGCTCCAGAGGTCCCCGCGCTTGGGCGCCAGGCGGACGGCCTTGCGCAGAGCGGCCTCGGCGCCGGGCAGGTCGCCGGCGGCGGCGCGGGCCTTGGCCAGGAAGGCCAGGGGTTCGGGATCGGTCGGCCGCTCGGCGGCGACGCCTTCCAGCACAGCGGCGATCTTGGCGGGCTCGAGCGTGGACGGATCGGCGGCTTTCCATTCCGCCACGCGCTTGGCGTAGGGCTGGTCGGCCATCTCGGGCTTGCCCACGGCGACATAGAGGCCGACAGCGGCGACACAGGCCGCGCCGACGGCGATCACCACCGCCTTGCGAGGCGTTGCGCCATCACGCGCCCAGGTCTCGGCCTGGTCGGCGGCGGCCAGCAGGCCTCGCCCGGCCTCGGCGCGGGCGGCCTTGAGTTCGGTCTGCGCCAACAGGCCGTCGATGGCCAGGCGCTCGACCTCGGCCAGACGGCGGCGATGCGGTTCAAGCCGGGCCTGGGCGTCGTCGACGGGCCGGGCGCGCGCCGCGCCCCGCAGCACCAGCCCCGCCGTCGCGGCCGACAGCCCCGCCGCAGCGATCCAGAAAGCGATCATGGCCGCGTGGTAGCGTGTTCCAGCCCCGGCCGTTAGCGGAAAAAGCGCTTAAGTGGGTCCTATCCCCTCTCCGATCTCCCCGGCGAAGGCCGGGGCCCAGATCGAACCCACGAACGATCGAGAGGTGGACGCCGTCGAAAGGCGCGAACACCCAAGACGCTCAGGATGGATCTGGGTCCCGGCCTTCGCCGGGAAGAACGGGGTTTGGGGGCTTGAGCCGCTAAGCCGCGATCGCCGCCGCCGCCCGGCGACGCACGATCTCGGCGGTCTTGTCGTCGCGGGTGTAGGCGATGAAGCCGGCGGCGACGTCCAGGTACTTCACGGCCAGGCCCGAGTCGCCGCCGTCGCCGGTGCGGGCGACGTGCAGGACGTCCTCGATATAGGGGTCGAGACGGCTGTTGAGCTTTTCCAGGACCTTATTGCGCGACGTGCCGTAGCCGGCCTTGTCGGCGCAGGAGCGCAGTTCGGCGATGAAGGCCAGCGCCGACTGGGCGCGGCGGATCAACGCCTCGTCCGGCTCTTCGGTCAGCCGGGCCGCGCCCTTGCTGGCCTTCTTGGACATCATCGAGATCGACCGCAGCGGCAGGGCCGCTTCCAGAACCTTGTCGGCCTGGTCCATCCGGATTTCGCAGGCCTTGGCCATGGCCTGCTTGTGGCGCGCCAGACGCTTGCCCCAAGGGCCGTCCTTGGCGACGTCGACCGACTGCTGAAACTCGACAATCTGCAGCTGGACCTTGTGGGCGGTCTGGGCTGCCGCGCGGCCGACCCGCTCGCCGTCCGAGAAGTTGAAGGTCTCGACCTCGACGATGGCCGCGTCGATCTCGGCGAGAATGCGCTCGCCGAATTCCTTGACCTCGGACGAGGCCAGATAGCGGTCGCTGGGCCGATCCATGACCGCCGAGATCACGCGCAGGATGCGCCAGTCGTCCGGCAGGTGGGCCGACAGGATGTCCAGCAACAGCGGTCCGGCGTCCTCGCTGATCCGGCAGGCGTCGCGGTAGGCCAGGCGCGCGGCGGCGCCGCGCTCGTCCGACATGCGGCTGACCCATTCCGACAGCTTGGGCAGGCACGAGCGGGTGATGGTCGAGAGCTGCAGGCACATGGCCAGCTGCTCGGGATCGCAGATCGACCGAACGCTGTCGAAGGCGGCGTTCTCCGGATCGCGCAGGCCGGTGGCGGCGATCTTGCACAGATCGTCGAACACCTCTGGCACGCCCTGTTCGAGATCCCACGGATTGCACTTGGCGGCGGCGTCTTCGATCCGCGACGGTACCTCGGCCTTCAGCGCCCGCCACAGGCGCGGCAGCGCGGCCGAGGGGAACTGGATCTGGCCTTCGCGGCGCGTGGCGCACAGCGGCACGATCGGAGCCAGGATGTTGTTGCGCACGAAGCGGCTGGCGGTCTCGTCTTCGACCAGGCCCCGCACGGAAGCCAGCGAGCCGGTCGCGCCGGCGCCCGACAGCGCCAGTTCAAGACTGCGCAGGGCCGCGTCCGGAGCGGTTTCCACCAGCGTCCGGATGATCTGCAATTTATGCGCGGCGATGGCGGCCATGGTCCCCCGTGTCGGCGCAACCGATTCCGACAGGCGTCAACCATGTTCGGAACGAGGTTAAGGATTTCCGAAATCGCGTAAAATTCACGCGGACCGCATCCAGATGCCGCGGTTGGAAAGCCTTTATCTACCAGAAGTTTAAGTCACCGGTATCATTGGTGCGACAAAGCCTGCCCCGTAACAATTGAGAACAACCGGAAGTTAGGCTTCAGCCCGCGGCAGATCCAGCGTTACGCGCAATCCGCCCATCGGCGATTCACCAAGCTGCACCGATCCGCCATAGGCCCGGGTCAATTCGTCGACAATCGACAGGCCCAGACCCGACCCCGGGGCGTTTTCGTCCAGCCTCTGCCCCCGCTTGAGGGCCTGGGCGCGCTCCTCTGGCGGCAGGCCCGGACCGTCATCGTCGACGGTCAGCAGCATCCGCGCCTCGCCCGACGGCGTCGCCTCGGCGCGGATCTTGCCCCGGCACCACTTGCCGGCGTTTTCCATGACGTTGCCGGCCAGTTCCATGAAGTCCTGCTTCTCGCCCTGGAAGCAGAGGTCCTCGGGGCAGCGCCAGTCGATCTCGATCCCCCGCCCCTCCGACTTGTCCTGGAAGATCCGCTCCAGGGTGACGGCCAGTTCGTCCAGGATCGGCTCGACCGGCGTGCGTTCGCCCGAGGTCTGGGAGCGGGCGGCGGCGCGGGCCCGGCGCAGATGGTGATCGACCTGCTCGCGCATCGTCTGGGCCTGGCGCTCGACCACCTCGGCCAGTTGGCCCGGCTGCTGGGAGGCCTCGGTCAGCATGACTGACAGCGGCGTCTTCAGGGCGTGGGCCAGGTTGCCGACGTGGGTGCGCTGGCGCTCGACGACTTCCTGGTTATGGGCCAGCAGGGCGTTCAGTTCACGAGACAGCGGCTCCAGCTCCTCGGGATAGTCGTCGGCCAGCCGCTCGGACTTGCCGCGGCGCACCGAGGCCACCTCGCGGCGCAGGCGGAACAAAGGCTGCAGGCCAAAGCGCACCTGCACCACCGTGGCCAGGATCAGGCCGCCGGCCAGGATCGCCAGGGCGATGGCGGTGACCCCGGCGAAGCGGTCGGCGTCGGCGTCGATCGGGGTCCGGTCCTCGGCGGCCAGGAACACCACCGGGTCGGCATAGCCCGGCAGGCGGGCCAGGATGGCGGCCGCCCGCAGCGGCTTGTCCTGCGGGCCGCGCATGTTGAAGTACTGGGTCTGGCCCGGGGCGGCGTCCAGCTGGTCGATCTGCTTGGACGACAGCATCAGGTCGCTGTCGAACAGCGAGCGCGAACGCTCGACCGGCCGCATCGCCCCTTCCGGCGACTTGTCCAGGATCACCCAGTAGCGGCCGGAATAGGCGCGGGTGGCGCGGATGTCGGTCAGCACCGGCGCGCGCAGCTGGCCCTCCTCGACAGTCGAGCCGGCATAGAGGTCGTCGGTCAGCACGGCCAGAGACTGGTCGAAGCGCCGGATGGCGGCGCTGCGGAACTGGGCGGTCAGGAACACCCCGGCGATCAGCACGACCAGCAGGGTCCAGATCCCGGCGATCAGGACCAGGCGGCGGACCAGCGAGCGACGGCGCAGGTCCAGCAAAGGCCTAGACTGCCTCTTCGCCTGCCAGCGGCGTCAGGCGATAGCCCAGGCCTCTAACGGTCTCGATGCGGTCGGCGCCCAGCTTCTTGCGAAGACGGCCAATGAACACCTCGATGGTGTTTGAGTCGCGGTCGAAGTCCTGGTCGTACAGGTGCTCGACCAGCTCGGTGCGGCCGATCACCCGCCCCTGGTGCATCATCATGTAGTGCAGCAGGCGGTATTCCAGCGAGGTCAGGCGCAGCGGCTCGCCATTGACGCTGGCCCGCGCGGCGCGAGGGTCCAGGCGCAATGCGCCGCAGGAGAGCGAGGGCGCGGCATGGCCGGCCGAGCGGCGCAGCAGGGCGCGCAGGCGGGCCAGCAGTTCCTCGGTGTGGAACGGCTTGGCCAGGTAGTCGTCGGCCCCGGCGTCGAAGCCGGCGACCTTGTCGCTCCAGGCGCCGCGCGCGGTCAGGATCAGCACGGGCGTGGCGACATTGCCCCGGCGCCAGCGCTCCAGCACCGACACGCCGTCCACCTTGGGCAGGCCCAGGTCGAGGATCACCGCGTCATAGGGCTCGGTCTCGCCCAGGAACTGGGCTTCCTCGCCGTCCGGGGCGTGGTCGACGGCATAGCCGGCGTCGCCCAGGGTCAGCTTCAGCTGACGCGACAGGTCGGGATCGTCCTCGACGAGCAGGATACGCATGAAGACTCCTTAGCCGCCGCTGATGATCTGCCCGGTCCGCGCGTCGACGATGAAATCGATGCGGCGGCCGTCGGCGGCGGCCCAGCGCACGCGATAGTTCGAGCCTTCGAGGCCGGCGTCCAGCACGCGGCCCGGCACGCGGCGGCCGATCATGTCGATCACCCGCGACAGCGGCACCAGCTGACCCGACTGCACGCCGCCCCGCGCCTGGTCCGACTGCGCGCGCCAGTCGGCGCCCAGCGAGTCAGGACGATGCTGCGCCGAGGCCGCGCCCGGAAGGGCTGCGGCCAGCGCGGCGGCGACGATGATGGCGCGGATCGTTTTCATGCTCTCCGGTCTAAAGGATCGCGGCTGAATGGAGACTGAACGTGCGGGTTATGAACGGGCCGCGACGTTCTGTCACGGCCGGAGAAGCTTTGCGCCTCTCCTCCCCTTTCGGGTGAGCGGAGTTCAGGCGACCGCCCTACTTCCGCTTCGGCGTGTAGGGCTTTTGATCTCGCCAGGCTTCGGCGAACTTTTCCAGGTCCGGGTCGACCGTTTCCGGCAGGGTCACCACCAGCTTGGCCAGCAGATCGCCGCGCTTGCCCTTGGCGTCGGGCATGCCCCTGCCCTTCAAGCGAAGCGTCTGGCCGCTGTTGGACCCCTTGGGGACGTTCAGCATCACATTGCCGTCGGGCGTCGGGGCCTCGACCTTGCCGCCCAGCACCGCGTCGGGGATCGAGATCGGCAGGTCCATGACCAGGGCGTCGCCCTCACGGCGATAGATCGGGTGCGGCTTGATCGACAGCTCGATCAGGGCGTCGCCCTGACCGCCGCGCCCGGGATTGCCCTGCCCCTTCAGGCGCAGGGTCTGGCCTTCATGAGCGCCGGTCGGGATGGTGACGTCGATCGTGCGGCCGTCCGAGAAGGCCACGCGCTTCTTGCCGCCCTGGATGGCGTCTTCCAGGTCGATGTCGAGGCGGGCCTTGATGTCGGCGCCCTTGGCCGAGAAGCCGCCGCCGGGCTGGCCGCCGCCGCCGAACGGACCGCGTCCACCGGCCTGGGCGCCGCCGAACATGCCGCCGAACAGGTCCGAGAGATCGATCTCCGGGCCCTCGTCGCGGTGGAAGCCGCCGCGACCGAAGCCGCCGGCGTTGAACGGACCGTTGCCCGGCTGGCCGCCGAAGCCGCGCGCGGTCTCGCGACCATCGGCGTCGATCTGGCCCAGGTCGAACTTCTTGCGCTTCTCGGGGTCGCCGACGATGTCGAAGGCGGCGCTGACCGTCTTGAACTTCTCTTCCGCCTTCTTGTCCCCCGGATTGGCGTCCGGATGGTGGGCCTTGGCGAGCTTGCGGAACGCCTTGCGGATCTCGTCCGCGGTCGCGGTGCGGGAAACGCCGAGTTCCTGATAGGGGTCGCGCGCCAAGGAAGGTCCTCTGAGAAGTCGGTGGGTTGGGGTAACGCCCTCCATCTAGAACGTCCAGCGCGCTGCGCAAGTCCCGATGTGGCTAATTTACCACAACCCTGTTGTCGCTGGCGCGCCCCAGCCATAGAGGGCGGAGCCTTGGGCGACCTCGATCCGCGCATCCGGCGACGGCGCATGGACCGCGCGCGAGGCCGCCGGGTAGACGAACGCCGGCCCCGCCATCTCGACCTCCAGCAGCACGGCCGCGCCGTCCAGCACCCGGACGCGGAAACGCTCGGCCCCGGCCTCCAGGGGAACCTCACCGTCCCAGACGTCGCCGCCGACGCGGGTCCGGCGGATCCAGCTGACGCGGAAATCGTCGCCGATCCAGCGCGCGCGCAGGTGCGCCGGCGCCAGCGGTCGCAAGGCGCGGGCGCTCCAGGTCGTCGTGAGCTCGCTCATCGCCGCGCCCGAAGGCGGCCCGCCAGCCGGCGCGGCGCGCACCACCAGCGGGATACCACGCTCGAACGCGGCGACCTCCATCGGGACCACCGCCGCGTCCAGCAACACCACCGGCGCGCCGGCTGGGACGGTCGCCGGGCCGACGACGCCGTCACGCTGACCGCGCAGCAGGCCCGAAAGCCGCCAGATATCCGGCGCGATCAGCGCGGCGGCCTGGAAGCCGATGACCTCCCAGTCGCCCGACGGCGCGCGGATCGCCAGGGCGTTGTCGCCGGCCAGGACGGCGGCCAGCGGCGCTGAGGACAGGTTCCTGCCCTCCATGCGCACGGTCAGGGTCGCCGCGCGGTCCAGGCGATGGGGCGAGGCCGGCGCCAGGGCCTCCAGTGTCTGGCCCAGGGTGGCCGGCGCGATCAGGCGCGCGCGAACGCTCAGCAGGGCCGCCGAGGCGCCGGCATGGACTTCCAGCGGCCGCCAGGGTTCGGCCGCCGCCGCGACGCGGGGCCGCCCGTCGTCGCTCCCGTCGCTGGGCAGGTCCAGCACATGGAGCACGGGCGGCGCCGGCGGCTCGCGCGGCGGGGCCGGCGTCCAGTCCACGCGACCGCTGACGCCGACCTCGGCCAAGGTCGGAACCAGGGTAGCGCGGGGCCGCTCGTCGAGGTCCAGCCGCTGGATGCGCCAGGTCGCGCCGTCCAGGGCGAGACGGTCGCCAGCTTCGAAGCGCAGGCCCGCCGAGGGCGACAAGTGGACAATCCGCGACCTGCGCGCCGCCGCGTCGGCGGCCAGCATCCGGTGGGCGACGGCCTCGGCTTCGGAGGCCGCCAGCACGATCGGAGCGTCGGCGTCGCGAGTCCCCTGCCCCGCCTCGCGGCGAACGATCAGCGCCCCGACCTGATAGTCGCGGGCGGCGTCCAGGAACCGCAGGCGCAGGGTCTCGGCGGCGGGGTCGAGCGTGCGGGTCTGCGTCTCGGCCGGCGCGTCGTCGGGTAGGGCCAGGTCGTCCTGCGCCAGCGCCCCGACAGCGCGGCCCGCGCGGGCCAGCATCTTCACGTGATCGCCGCGCTCGACCGGATCCAGGGCGAAGGCCTCGGTCAGGGGCGCCAGCGCGTCGCGCAGCCGCATCGGCCGGTCGACGACATAGCCGCCGACGCTGCCGCCCGCTTCGCCCGGATCGATCGCCACGCCGGCCCGCGCGCCCAGGGCCTCGATCAGCTCCGGCAGCGGCGCGATGCCGGCCCGGCCGGTCAGCCAGTGGCCCAGGGTCCAGTTTTCGCCGTCGCTCCACACGTCCGAGCGGGCGGGGAAGTCGGGGAACGGCCGCGCGTCCCAGCACCAGGCGCTGGCGCTCTCGATCATCGGCCCGCCATACAGCGGCGAGACCGGATTGGCGGCGGGCTCCTCCAGCCAGGCCAGCACGGTTTCCAGATAGCGCCGCTGGCCGAAGTCGTCGCGCTCGCCGGTCGAATAGGGCGGCAGGCCGCTCTCGGCGCTTTTCGGATCGACGAACAGGTTGGGGGCGTTGGCGCCCTTGTCGACGGCCGGACAGCCGAACTCGGTCAGGCGGATCGGCTTGGACATCGGGACCCAGGCCGTCGGCGTCGCCGCGCGCACGCCGCCCGGGCGGTCGTGATGCGGGTTGCTCCACCACGACTTGAGGTCCTTGGCCCGCCAGATCCAGGGCTCGCCATGGGCCCCGTCGGTGATCGGGGTGCGCACCTGCGCGTCGCGATCGGCGGGGCTGGCGTAGTACCAGTCGAAGCCCTCGCCCCCCGTCAGCCCGGCCCGCAGATAGGCCGGATCGCGCGAGCCCAGGAACCCGGCGTCCGCGTCGAGATGGACCTCGCCCTCGCGCCAGTCGGTGACGGGCGGATACCAGTCGACGCCGACGAAATCGATGTTCGCATCGGCCCACAGCGGGTCCAGATGGAAGACCGCGTGGCCCCCGCCCGGCTGGTGGCCGAAATATTCGCTCCAGTCGGCCGCATAGCCCAGCTTGGTCGCAGGCCCCACCACCGCGCGGACCTCGGCGGCCAGGCTCTTCAGCTTCGCGACCGCCGGATAGGTCCCGCCCGCGCCGCGCACGGTGGTCAGGCCGAGCAGCTCCGAGCCGAGGATGAAGCCGTCGACGCCGCCGGCTTGTGCGGCCAGCGACGCCTGATGCAGCACCATCCGCCGGAAGCCCCACTCCCCGTCGAAAAAGGCGTTCACCTGGCTGGTCGCCGCCGCCGTCCCGTCGGCTCCGGCCTCGCAGGTGATCCGGCCGCGCCAGGGATAGGTCGGGGCGTCCATCAGAATGAACGGATACAGCGTCACCTTCAGCCCGCGCCGCTTCAGCTCGGCGATGGCCTGCAGCACCACCGCGTCGGCCGGCGTGCCGCCGTAGGCCGGGGCGCCGTCCTTCAGCGAGATCAGATGCGCGCCGCCGCGATCGACGCCCGCCACGCTCCAGGTGATCGGCAGGGTGTCCTTAGCCGCCTGCTCGACCCCGGGACGGATCTCGCACAGGCCGCAGTTCAGGTCGGTCCCGAACCAGGCGACGACCAGGGTGACATGATCGACGGCCGGCAGTTGGGCCTGCAGCTGGTCCAGCGCCACCACCAGGTCCGGCCGCCCCTCGGCGTTGTGGACGCTCTCGGAGGCCGTGCGGGTCAGGCCGTCGCGGCGCAAGACGGCCTCGGTGGCGTAGACGAACTCGCCGGCGCCGGGGATCAGGCACACGCCCTTCAGCCGCTCTTCCAAGCCCACGGTCCCTGGCGCGCGCGGCCGGCGGAAAACCTCGAACGAGAGCTGCGGCGGGCGATTGCCGAACGCGTCCAGAGCCAGGTCTTCGAACACCACATAGGCCACGCCGCGATAGGCTGGGGCCTCGCCTTCCACGGCGGCGATCAGCGGGTCGGGCTCCTGATCCTCGGTCCCGCGATGCAGGCGCATCGTCACGCCGGTCATGTCCATGACCTTGCCGTCGGCCCACACGCGGCCCAGGCCGTCGATCGGCCCCTCGGCAACGGCCACCGCAAAGGAGAGGCTGTAGGCGTAGCTGGCCGTCTTCTGGCCTTTGGAGCCGCCGACGCGGCCCTCGACCCGCTTCTCGCGGAAGCGGGCGGCCCAGATCACCTGCCCGCCCACCCGCGCGCGGCCGAACACGCACGGCAGCGCCGCGCCCTCGGCCGCGCCGGTCAGGCGCAGTTCGGGAATGCGCGGCCCGACCTGACGCGTGGGACTGAGCGCATTGATCGCCGCCTGGTCGACCATCGCGCCCAGCGCCGCGCCCGCCACGGCCCCCAGAGGACCGCCGATCGCCGCGCCGACGCTGGAGAGGATCACCTGGGCCATGCGGCCTCCTTCAGATTTGGGGGAAGCGGAACGCCGCCACGAGGCGCTCGCGCCACCAGCGGCCTAGCGCGCTCTCGACGCAGGCCCGGCCCCAGTAGGCGTGGATCATGCGGTCGGGCGCGGACTGGATCGCGCAGTGCTTGGCGACCGCGCCGGGGGCCATGCGGAAGACCAGGACGTCGCCGGGGATTGGAGCGTCGATGGGGATGAGCCAGCGGGCGAAGGCCTCGAGCAGCAGCTCGCGCCCGCCGGTCTCGGCCCAGTCGGGACGATAGGGCGGCGGCGGTTCGGGCTCGGTCCCATGCAGGGCGCGCCAGACGCCACGCACCAGGCCCAGGCAGTCGCAGCCGGCGTGAAGGGTCGAGGTCTGGTGGCGGTAGGGCGTGCCGAGCCAGAGGCGGGCGTGTGCAACCAGATCCTCCCCCGCGATGCGGGGGAGGTGGCCCAGAGGGCCGGAGGGGGCTAGTGCGACTTGCGTCCAGCTCGCCCCCTCAGTCGCGGAGTTTATCCTCGGGCCGACCTTCGGTCGGTCCCGGGGGCGACAGCTCCCCCGCATCGCGGGGGAGCAGCTTGGCGGCGCACTCACCGCCTCCCCCCGTCATTCCGCTCGCCCTCGACCGGATACAGCGTCAGGAAGTCCTCGCCCGGCGCGGTCGGGAAGCCTCGGAAGTTCGCGCCATTGCCGAAGGTCCGGACACACGTCGCCCAGCGCTTGTCGCAGGTCGCTCCGGCCGGCGCGGCGATCCCGCAGCGCGCATCACCGAGCCGGGCGTCGCAGAGCCGCGTGAAGGTTCGCCCCGCCATCCGGTCCAGCGCGGCCAGCGGACCGGCCAGGGTCGCCTTGAACGCCTCGCCCTCGCGGCTGACCGCCGTGATCGTCGCCGTCCACAGCCGCACCAGACGCCCCGGCGCGCTCCAGTCGACGCGCAGTTCGGCGACCCGCGCGCCGTCATAGAGTCCCGCCGCCAGGTCGGCCTCGGTGATCCCCGCGTCGTCCAGCACGCCCAGCGCCGCGCCCTGGCCGGCCGCGTAGCCGGCGGCCGCGTCGCGCGCGCCGGGGCTCCAGCCGCCGCTGGCCCGGCAGGTGACGCCGTCGACCACCAGGTCGCGGTCGTGATCGGTGAAGCCCAGCCTCACCCCGTCGCGCCGGATCACGATCCAGGCGCGGCACAGGCGGGCCTCGTCCAGCCCTTCCGGAAGCACGCGCATCAGACCCGCACCTCGACCAGGGCGCAGGCGGTCACCCGGCCGGCGGCGAAGCCCTCAAGCGTCACGTCCAGCCGGTCGAGGTCGAAGCGCACCGGCGTGTCGAACTCGAAGCCCGCCGTCACCGCCGCCCCGACGGCCGGCGCCGTGGCCAGGGTCACCACGCCCGTCGTCGTATCGACCGTGAAGGGCGCGGCCACGCCCGCCACGGCGACCTTCACCGTCCCGGCCACCGGCTTGGCGATCGTCCGCGCCACCGTTCCATAGGCCTTGACCAGCTGGAACGCCTTGCGCGCCCCGTCGCCGACGCCGAGCGGCTGGTCGCTCGCGCTGGGCTGGGCCGAAGGCGGGCACGACTTGAAGTCGGCCGGGTCGCGAAAGCGGAAGCCCGCCAGCCGCCCGCCCCGCGCCTCGAAGAAGGCGGTCAGCTCGGCGATCTCGTCCAGCGGCCGGGCGGCGGTGGCGATCAGGTAGCGGCGGCGCGCCTGCGACCACGAACTGGTCCGGCGCTCGAAGCCGGACGCCAGGCCGACGACCTCGGTGCGCCGCTCGATCCCGCCCGTGCAGCCGAACGCCAGGCGCGCGGGCAGGCGCGCCTCATGGAACTCGCTCATGGCGGCTCCTTCCAGGAAAAGGTTTGCGGAAAATCCGGCGGCCAAGCGGAGCTATTCGCGGGCGAACGCCATTAAGTCTGCGTCATGACCCGCTTTTCACTTCAACGCCGGGTCGCCCGGCCCTACGTATGGGGTCGAGATTGGAGACCGAAATGGATTGGAAGACCCTGTTCCTGTCGCCTGAGGGCCGCATCGGCCGGCAGTCGTTCTGGATCGGCTGGCTCGTCCTGCTGGGCGTGAACATCGCCGTGGGCTGGGTGCCGCTGGTGGGCCACATCATCGCGCTGGGCACGATCTATTCCAGCGTCTGCATCCACACCAAGCGCCTGCACGACATGGGTCAGACCGGCTGGTGGCAGGTGCTGCCCTGGGTGTTCGGCCCCCTGCTGATCATGGGCTCGGCCCTGTCGATCGGCGTGCTGCCGGCCATCGCGGCCGTCACCAACGGCGAGCCGGAACTGTCGGCCCTGACGGCCCTGGGCGGCTTCTTCATCTCGTGCTTCATCGCCTTCGCGGTGTGGCTGGCCTTCACCCTGTGGGTCGGCTGCAGCAGCGGCGAAACGCGCGAGAACAAGTACGGCGCGGCCCCGATCAACGTCGCGGCAGTGGCGATCTAATCCCCCCTTCCCGTTGGCGGATGGGGGAAGGGTCGGGGATGGGGGTGACCGCTGAGTTGGACGCGGTGACCGGCATCAACCGCTCTATCACCCCCACCCTGCCCTCCCCCATCAAGGGGGAGGGTTCATAGTTTTTGGGCGCCCAGTGAAACGGCTCGGGCCAGAGCTTGAGCCAACTGAGCGTCAGACCGTACAAGGCCACCAACCTCCCCGCCCTGAACATTGACCGTCACCGAGATCCCGCCCGCCCCGGCCGGCTCGATGCTCCCGGCGGCGGCCGGACGGAACACCTCCGGCCCACGCTCTCCGACCAGATAGCTCCCCCCGGGAAGCACCGGCCCGCCGTCGGCTCGAGCGCCGGAAAAGCTTTTGGTCAGCGCCTCGCCGAGACCGCCGCCCTTCAACGCCGCCCCGGCCGCGCCCAGCACAGCCCTCGCCAGTTCCGCCAGCGACACCTGGCCATCCGACGCGGCGCGAGCCAGTGAGCGCGCCAGCGACGTCCCGGCGCGGGCGAAGGCCTCGTCGATCGAGCGGGCCGCGCGCTCGGCCGGCGCCTTCAGGGCCTCCAGCGACGCGGCGGCCTCGGCGGCACGGGCGGGGACGGCGGACAGGCCATCTTGCTCAACACTCATGGGATCTCCTCGTCGGGATAGCGGGCGATCAGGTCTTTCAGGCCTGTGCGGGTCAGGACGGGCGAGGCCGGCGCCTCGGTCAGCGCCCGCCACTCCACCAGCGACAACCGCCAGAAGGCCTCGGGCGCGACGCCCAGCCGGACGGCCAGCCGCAACGGCTCGCCCCAGCTCATGCGGACGCGGCCAGGGCGGCGGCCAGCGCACTGGCGGCTTCGGGGACTGTGGCCCGCGCGGCGATGTCCGCCGGCTCGCCGCCGCCGTCCAGCAGCGCCGCCAGCACGGCGGTCAGGTCGCCGGCGCTCAGCGTGGCGATACGGTCGGGCAGCTGCGACCAGTCGGAAAGGCCGAGCGCCGCCTCGATGCGGGCCAGCGCGCCCAGCGTCAGGCACAGGCGTCGCGGCGCGCCGGCCAGGGTGACCACGACCTCGCCGCGGGCGGAGTTGGGAGGGAGCATTTGCATTTTTCTTCCTGTGCTGTCCCCCTCCACCGCCGTTCGGCGGTCCCCCTCCCCCAAGAGGGGAGGAGAGTGGTTCTCCGCCCCGCTTGGGGGCGGACAGACCTGCGCCAGCAGGTCAGGTGGAGGCCTGTGCTGACTTAGATCGCCGTGAACGTCACAGCCCCCGCCGAGGCTAGGCTCAGCGCGAAGGCCGCCTCGCCGTCGTGGTCGCCGGCATATTCCAGGGCCGCCACCAGGAACGGCCCCTCCAGCTGGCCGAAGTCTGGCACGATCAGGCGCCAGGTGCGGGCCGACTGGTCGAAGAAGCTGGTCCGCACCTGGGCGTCGGAGGCCGCGTCGCGGAACACGCCCGAGCCCGAAACGGCCACCGAGCGCACCCCGGCCCCAGCGAGCAATTCGCGCCAGCGGCCGGCGCTGTCGCTGTCGGTGGCGTCGATGGTCTTGGCGTTGAGGCTGATGGTCCGGGCGCGCAGGCCCGCGACGGTGACGAAGCCGGACGCTCCGTCGCTGATCTTCAGCAGGATGTCCTTGCCGGCTTGAGCGGCCATGGCGGTTCTCCTCGTCTAAGGAAGTTCGGTCACCGCCCGCACGCGGACGATCCCGAGGGTGGTTTCGCGGTCGGCGCCGGTGAAGACGTCGGCATAGGGCACGCGCAGATTGACCAGCTGCCGGCCGCTCAGCGCGGGCCTGGCGTCGTGCAGCGCCAGGCGAACGGCGGCCACCAGGGCCCGCGCCTCCTCCGGCCCGCCGAAGCGGCTGGCGCAGGTCAGGGTCAGCAGGTGCTCGACGGCGTCGTTCTCGCCCACAGGACGGCCTTCCGACCGGGTGACGACGACGCAGGGATAGGTCGGCAGGCGCGGCGGGCTGGCGTGAATCCGCTGGCCGGCGATCGCGGTGACGGCGGAGGTGGCCTTCAGGCTGGCGACCAGGGCGTCGATCAGGGGTTTGTCGCTCACAGCCGCGCCTTTCGGTAAGGGGCCAGCCAGGGCTCGACGAGGGCCAGGGAAGGCTCGGCCTCGTCGACCGAGGCGCGATGCTCGTAGGCGTGGGCGGCGAGGATCAGCACGCTGAGCCGCAGCGGGGCGGGGCTGGCCGGCGTCAGCGCCAGCCCCGAGGCCGCCGCGACCCGCGCCTCGGCGGCCTCGATTAGCAGGGTCAGCAGCGCGTCCTCCGCGGCGTCGGAGACGCGCAGGAACGCCCTGGCCTCGGCCAGGGTGAGGGACTGGGGCATGGGGGGGGTCCTGGAAAGGTGCGCCCCCTCCGTCACGGCGCGTATCCGCGCCGCGCCACCTCCCCCGTTTCACGGGTGAGGAAAGAGGGGACTGATCTCCTCCCCCGCCTGCGGGGGAGGTGGATCGCTGCGAATACGCAGCGAGACGGAGGGGGCGCTAAGCCGCTACGACGCCGCGAACTTCAGCAGCTTCACCGCATCAAAGTTCTGCACCCCGCCGCCGACGCGCTTGGTGGTGTAGAACAGCACGTGGGGCTTGGCCGAGTACGGGTCGCGCAGCACCCGCACGCCGGCGCGGTCGACGATCAGATAACCCTTCTCGAAGTCGCCGAACGCGATCGGGCAGGTGGTGGCGGCCGCGTCGGGCATGGCCTCGATCTCGGTGACCGGGAAGCCGAGCAACGACGCCGACTGGCCCGGCTGCAGGGCCGCGTTCCAGATGTAGTTGCCCTGCGCGTCCTTGAACTTGCGCACCGCGCTGACCGTGCGGCGGTTCATGACGAAGCGGCCGTTCTGGCGGTACTGGGTCTTGGCCGCGTAGATCAGGTCGATCAGCTTGTCGGTCGGATTGGACGCCGGCCAGCCGCCGGCGACGCCGGTGGCCAGATAGCCGACCTGGCCCCAGGCGTACGAAGCGTCGGGCGCGGCGGTGTAGGCCAAGAGGCCCTTGGGCTTGTTGACGCCGTCGCCGGTCACGAAGGCCGTGGTCTCCTGGGCGGCGAAGGCGTCCTGCACCTCCTCGGCCAGCCACTCGTCGATGCTGACATAGGCGTCGTCCAGCAGGGACTGGGTGGCGGCCGGGCTGGCGTAGAGTTCGCCGGCCGGGAAGTCGATGACGTCCAGGGTCGGGGCCGTGGTCTCGGGCCGCGCGGCGGTCTCGGCCACCCAGGCGGCGGCCAGGCCCGTCGGGCTGACGGGTTTGCGGAAGGTCCCGGCGCCGATGGTGCGGACCTGGCAGATCTCGCGCATCGGGCTGGTCGCGGCCAGGCGACGCAGGATCAGCCGCTCCAGCTCCGGCGGGGCGACATAGCCGCCGGCCGTGGCCGTGCCTTCCGACAGGCCCTTGGCTTCGAGAAGGCTCGCAGCCGTCTCGCCGGTCTTCACATAGCGGTCGAACGCGGCCTTGCGCTCGTCCACCTGCGCCAGCGGCGCTTCACCCGAAAGAGACGGCCGGCGCAGGTCGCTCATCAGCCGGTCGAGACGGTCCTGGGCGCGGGCGACGGCGTCGTCGATGCGGCCGACCTTCTCCTCCAGCAGCACATCGGCCCGCTTGGTCTCGATGGCCGCCAGCCGCTGGTCGTTGGCGGCCTTGAAGCTCTCGAACGCCGACAAGACGTCAGCCAGCGCCGCGCGGGCCTCGGGCGAGGCCGCGTGTTTGGTTTCCTTCATGGGGATCTCCGTTGAGAAGAACAGATGCTCCCCCGCGATGCGGGGGAGCTGTCGGCGGAGCCGACTGAGGGGGCCGTCGCGGCGTAGGCCGAGCTGGCCCCCTCCGGCCCTCTGGGCCACCTCCCCCGCATCGCGGGGGAGGATCTTCACGCCACCGTCAGCCGCGCTTGCGGCAGCATCGGGAACGTCACGATCGACACCTCCCACAGCTCGACGCGGGACAGCACGCGCAGGCGGCCTTGGGTGCGGGCCTTCACCTGCCGGAAGCCGATCGACAGCCCGTCCAGGGCGCCGGCCTCGACCAGAGCGGCGACCAGTCTTCCTCTCGGGGTCGCGCGCAGGATCCGCCCCCGGACGAACAGGCCCTTGGCGTCCTCGACCACTTCGTCCCAGACCCCGACCGGCTCGGCCTCGTCGTGCTGGTGCAGCATCGCCACGGGCGCGCCGGCGGCCAGGCTCTCGGCGAAGGCCCCGGCGGCGGTGACGTCGTCATTGAGGTCGCGGGTCCAGAAGAGGGACGCGTAGCCTTCGATCTTCAGGTCATCACTCATCGCGATCGCTCCAGCTTGGCCTCGATGCGGTCCAGCGACTGGCGGGTGGCGGTGGCCTGCTCCTCCAGCCGCGCCAGGCGTTCGGCGACCGGGGCCTGGGCTTCCAGGCGGCGCTGCATGTCGTCGATCCGAGCCGAGGCGCGACCGGCCCACATCAGGGCGGTGGCGGCCTGCAGGAAGACGGTGATGCAGAGACCCAGCGACACCTGCCGGTCGAACCGCCAGCGGTTCACGGCGGGGCTCAATGCTCCAGCCCCGCCATGCGCCGGCGCTCGGCGTCGGTGAGGAAGGACGCCGCTTGCAGCCGGCTCCACAGGGCGTCGCGCTCGGCCGACAAGGCCGGGACCGCGTCGAGGTCCGGCGCGATTCTCGCGCCCGGGAACTTGCCGGCCAGCCAGCCGGTCAGGGCCCGCGCCGCCCGCTCGGCCAGTGGGACCACCGTGCCGCGCCAGAAGGCGGCGTTGGCCTCGCGATAGTTGGCGTAGGTGTTGTCGCCGGGGATGCCCAGCAGTTGCGGCGGAACCCCGAAGGCCAGGGCGATCTCGCGGGCGGCGGCGTGCTTGCCCTCGGTGAAATCCATCTCGGCCGGCGTCAACGACATGGCCCGCCAGTCCAGGCCGCCTTCCAGCAGCAGCGGCCGGCCGGCATTGGCCTGGCCGGAGTGCGCGTTGGCCAGCTCGGTCTTCAGCCGGTCGAACTGCTCGTCGGAAAGCCGGTCGCCGGCGTCCTTCGACGAATAGACCAGCGCCCCGGACGGCCGGGCGGAGTTGTCCAGCAGGGCCTTGTTCCAGGCGCTGGAGGCGTTGTGGACGTCGATCGCGAAGGCCGCGGCTTCCAGCGGTGAGAAGCCGTAGTGGTCATTGGTCGGGTTGAACAGCTTCAGATGCAGCACCGGCAGCCAGCCGTCGGCGTCGCGGGCGATCCGCACCGTGCGGCCGGCCGCCTGGTAGTCATAGGCTAGAGGCCAGCCGCGCGGTCCCGGGACCAGGGTCATCCGGTCGGGGCGCAGGGCGTAGAGTTCCGTGGGCTGGGTGTCTCCCGCCGCCTCCAGATAGGCGTTGCCGGCCACCTGCAGGCTTCCGAAGAACGCCTCCATCAAATCCGGCCCGCCCTGCTCCGGATTGGGCCGGTCCAGCAGGCGCTTGAGCGGATGATCATCGGCCCGCTGGCCGTCGACGAACACCGCCAACGGCGTCGACGCGGCGGCCTCGGCGATCAGCCGGACACAGCGATAGGCCACGGGGTTCTTGGCGAAGCCTTCGCTGGCCAGCGCGCCATAGTCGCGCGGCGTCCACTGCGGCCTGCCGCCGGTGGTGAGGGCGATCAGGCGCGCCGCGCGGGAGTCTTTGCGCTCCGGCGGTCGGGGTTTGAAGAGGGGCATGGATGCTCCCGAAATGATTGAGAACGAATAGAGAACAATGTAGAGTGGCGCTCGGCGCGGCGCGCAACCCAGATCCTCCCCCGCGATGCGGGGGAGGTGGCCCAGAGGGCCGGAGGGGGCGAGCACAGGAGATAGTCTTGAGACCCCCTCTCGAACGGCGCCTCACAGCCCAGCGCTTTCGGCGAGAGCTGACGCTCCCGGAGGTTTTGCTGTGGCAAGAGCTGAAAGGTCGTCGACTGAATGGCCTACAGTTTCGCCGTCAGCATCCAGTTGGTCCCTACATTCTGGACTTCTACTGCCAGACGCTGAGGCTGGCCGTCGAAGTCGATGGCGAACAGCACGCACTCGACGAGCATCCCGCGCGGGACGCCAAGCGCGATGCCTGGTTCGCCCAGCGAGGGATCGACACTCTGCGCATTGCGGCTCGGGACATACTGGAATCCACCGGGGGCGGATCCGGGCGAATACTGGAGTACGTCAGAGCTCGCCCCCTCCGGCCCTCTGGGCCACCTCCCCCGCAACGCGGGGGAGGATCTTAGAGCGCCCTCAACCTCGGCGCCTTCCGTCCACCCAGCATCAACTCGCTCACCGCCCAGACCAGGGCATCCGCCCGATCGGGACTGTGCTCGAGATCCCCCGAGCCCAGGGCCATCAGCTCCTCCTCAAGCGCCACGAACGCGCCGCAGTGGAGCACGCGGCCCTGCTCGTACAGGGCCGCCACCGGCTCGGCGCGAGCCCGCTTGCCCACGCTCGCGCGGACCAGTTTCACGCGGCACGGCGGATCGGCCTGGGCCAGGACCGAGCGGACCATGTCGCCGCCCTGGTTGGCCTCGGCCACAAGGGCGTCGGCGGGCCAGGCGCGCGCGGCGGCCACCGCCTTCGCGGCCCAGCCGGCGGGCGACAGGCCCCGCGCGGTCTCGTCGGCCAGCACGAAGGCGCGGTCGTCGCGCCGTCCCACCACCACGATCCCGCAGGCGTCGCCGGTGGCGGTGGCCGGCGGGTCCACCGCCACCACCACGCGGTCGAAGCGCGCGGGCCTGGCCGCCCGGCAGCGCGCCAAGTCCTCGGCCCGGAACAGGCCGCCGTCGGTCTCGACGATGATCCCGTCCAGCTCCTGGGCGGCCAGGCGCGTGCCGCCGTAGAGGGTCTCCAGCGTTCGCAGGAACGCCGGCGCCAGGTTGCCGGCGTTGGCGCTGGTTCCGGCCCGGGTCATGGCCACGCCGGGCTCGGCGATCAGGGTCTTCAGCGCCCGGATCGGCCGCGGCGTCGAGGTGACGACCAGGCGCGGATCTTCCCCCAGCCGCAGGCCAAAGCGCAGCATGGCCAGGGTCTCGGCGGGCTTGGGCCAGGCGCAGAACTCGTCGGCCCAGGCGGCGTGGAACTGCGGCCCGCGCAGGCTGTCGGGATCCTCCGCCGAAAAGGCGTAGGCCGTCGCGCCATTGGGCCAGACCAGGCGCCGGCGGGAGGCTTCCCAGCGGGGGCGCGCGTCCGGCGGCGACAAGGCGCGAAGACCGGACGGGCCTTCGATCATCACCTCGCGCACGTCGTGAAAGGTCGGCCCGACCAGGGCCAGTCGTCCGCCGGTCTCCGCCTGCTCGATCATCCAGGCCGCGCCGGCGAAGGTCTTGCCCGCGCCGCGTCCGCCCAGGAACAGCCAGGTCGCCCAGGCGTCAGGGGGCGGGAGTTGATGGTTTTCCCTGAACCGCAGGGTCGGCAGCCACCGCTCGATCAGACTTGGCGAGCTCGCGAGAAGCCATGCGTTTAAACTCGAGGGATCCGACAAACTTGTCCATGCGCTCGCGCACCTTGGCGTGAAGTTCGGCGATACGCTCGGGAGTCCATCGGGAGTCGTCATCATTCATCGCGCTCTCCTCGGCGTCCGGGGCGGTGTCGCGCTGGCGACCCGGCAGGGCGGCGATGGCCTTCACGGCCCGCGTCCCGGTCCCACGGAACAGTTTCAGGTAACGGCCGGCCTTGGAGATCTCCCCGGCGGCCTTCACGCGGGCCTCGCCCGACTTGCCCTCGGCGGCGTCGACGGCTTCGACCACGGAAACAGCGTAGAACGCCGCCACCATGTCCTCGACCGCGACCAGCAGGGCTTCGATCTCTTCGCTTCTTTCGGCCATGACACAAAGGTACGGCGCCAGCGGGCTCCGATGATCCAGCGGACCATAAAAGTGACAAGCCGTTGATTTCACGGCTTTCCGTTTCGCCAACGCCGGGGATCCAGCGGCTTCAATCCCCGTGCTTGACGCCAGGGGCGGCTCGACAGAGCCACGCCGGCCGGCCACCCTGAGGGAAAAAGGGAGCGACCATGACCGACCTCAGCGGAAGAACCGTGCTGATCACCGGGGCCTCGTCCGGCATCGGGGCGCATCTGGCCCGCCGCGCCGCCGCCGCCGGGGCCCGGGTCGCCGTGGCCGCCCGTCGCGCCGACCGGCTGGCCGACCTGGTCGCCGAAATCGGCCCCAACGCGGCCGCCTTCGCCATGGACGTCGAGGACGAGGGCTCGATCATCGCCGGCTACGACGCCATCGAGGCCCGGTTGGGCGCGCCCGACGCGGTGATCGCCAATGCCGGCATCAGCATCCAGGGCCTGGCCCTGGACATCGCCGCCGAGGATTTCGACAAGGTCATGGGCGTCAACACCCGGGGCGTGTTCCTGACCGCCCGCGAGGGCGCGCGGCGGATGATCAAGGCTGGATCGGAGGCGAGCGCGCGCGGGCGGATCCTGCTGGTCGCCTCGATCGGGGCGCACAAGGCGCTGCCGGGGCTGACGGCCTACTGCACGTCCAAGGCCGCCACCGCCATGCTGGGCAAGAGCCTGGCGCGGGAGTGGATCCGCAAGGGCATCAACGTCAACGTCCTCTGCCCCGGCTATATCCGCACCGAGCTGAACAGCGACTGGTTCGACAGCGAGGGCGGCCAAAAGCTGGTCGCCGGCTTCCCGCGCCGGCGGCTGATGGAGGAGGAGGACCTGACCGCGACGGCCCTCTACCTGTGCTCCGACGCCGCGCGGGCGGTGACCGGCAGCGTGTTCACCGTGGACGACGGGCAGTCGATCTAAGAGATGCTCCCCCGCGTTGCGGGGGAGCTGTCGCGGAGCGACTGAGGGGGCCTTCACGGCATAGGCAGAGCTCGCCCCCTCCGGCCCTCGGGGCCACCTCCCCCGCATCGCGGGGGAGGATCTATTGGGCCTCAGCGCCGATACAACCAGTTCCCTGGCAGCCCCATCCGCACACTCGCCTCCCACGGCGGCGCGCCGGGGATCGGTGTCCTATCAGCGAGCCTCGCCGCCGCGCGGATCACCGGGAATTCCAGCGGCCTCGGCAGCCATTCCCGCCCCAGCCCCAGCACCGCCCTCACCTCCTCCGGCACGAGCCCCACGGCCGCCCGTATCAGCGGATGCTGCAGGCGGCTCAGCGGCCCAGCGACCTTCACCCCGCGCATCAGGTGCAGAAACTCCAGCACGATGTCCGACCGCTCCAGCCTCGGCAGCATCGCCGCCAGCTGGGCCTCCCAGGCGGCTTCGGACGCCGGGGCGCCCAACGCGCCGTAGAGCCGCGCGGCCGGCCCCGCCTCGGCGTAGAACCGGTCGCGGTCCTCAGTCGAAAGCGGCGCGACCAGCGTGTGATAGGCGCTCAGGAACCCGAAACTGGCCGTGGCCTGCACCCAGTCCAGCAGCGCCACGTCGGAGGCCTGGTAGGCCTCCCCGCCCGGCGTCACACCGCCGACCCGCGCGTGCTGGCGGCCAACCCCGGCGATCATCGCCTCGGCGGTCGAGCGGGCGCCATAGACCGTGACCATGGCCGCCAGACCCGTGCGCTTCAGCCGGGTCATCGGGTCGGCGCGGAAGCTGGAATGCTCCCACACCCCTGTCCGCACGCGCGGCTCGGCCAGTTCCAGGATCACCGCCGTCACCCCGCCGACGAACAGCGCCACGGGGTTCTTGAACACCCGCCACGACACCGAGTCCGGCGCGGCCAGGGCCGGCTCGCCCGCCGGTTTCGTGAAATCCACGTGGGGACCGCCGGGAATCTCGAACAAGGCCTTGGCGGCGTCGGCGAAACGGGCTTTCAAGGGCACCTCCGGCACGGTTCAGCCCCTTCTACGCCTGATCCCGCCGATGCGCGCATGGACTTGTCATGTTAGCGCTCCCATCTATACCGACTGAAACCAATCACTGCGGGACGACGAACGTGCATCTGACGGGCGAGCTTCTGATCGGCGGCGAAAGCCGCAAGGGAACCCACGGCGAAATCAAGGGCGTCAATCCGGCGACCGGCGAGACCCTGGCGCCCGCGTTCGGCGGCGCGACCAAGGCCGATATCGACCAGGCCGCGGCCCTGGCCGCCGAAGCGTTCGGGCCGTACCGGGCCCTGCCCTACGAGACCCGCGCCACCTTCCTCGAAGCCATCGCCGAGCATATCGAGGCGATCGGCGATGACCTGATCGTCCGCGTCATGGCCGAGACCGGCCTGCCCCGCGCCCGCCTCGAAGGCGAGCGGGGTCGCACGACCGGCCAACTGCGCCTGTTCGCCAGTGTGCTGCGCGACGGCGGCTTCCTGGAAGCCCGCATCGACCCGGCCATGCCGGACCGCAAGCCGCTGCCGCGTCCCGACCTGCGCCTGCGCAACGTGCCGCTGGGTCCCGTGGCCGTGTTCGGGGCCAGCAACTTCCCGCTGGCCTTCTCGGTGGCCGGCGGCGACACCGCCTCGGCCCTGGCGGCCGGCTGCCCGGTCATCGTCAAGGCCCACCCGGCTCACCCCGGGACCTCGGAGCTGATCGGCCGCGCCATCCAGGCCGCCGTCGCCTCGGTCGGCCTGCACCCGGGCGTGTTCTCGATGATCCACGACAGCGGCTACGAGATGGGCGTCGCCCTGGTCGCCGATCCGCGCGTCAAGGCCGCCGGCTTCACCGGTTCGCGCCGGGGCGGTCTGGCCCTGCTGGCCGTCGCCCAGGGCCGGCCCGAGCCGATCCCGTTCTATGCCGAGATGAGCAGCATCAATCCGGTGATCCTGCTGCCGGCCGCTCTCAAGGCGCGCGGCGACAAGATCGCCCCGGACTTCGTGGCCGCCCTGACCCTGGGCGCGGGCCAGTTCTGCACCAATCCCGGCCTGATCCTGGCGATCGACGGCCCCGAGCTGGACGCCTTCGTCGAGGCCGCCGGCAAGGTGGTGGAGGCCGCCCCGGCCGCCGTCATGCTGACCCCCGGCATATGCCAGGCCTTCGCCCATGGCGTCGACGCCCTCTCGCAGGACAAGGCGGTCACCACCGTGGCGCGCGGCCTGCCCGGCGCGGACGGCAGCCACACCGGCCGCGCGGCCCTGTTCAGCGTCAAGGCCGCCGACTTCCTGGCCAATCCGCACCTGCACGAGGAGGTCTTCGGCGCCGCCTCGGTGGTCGTCCGCGCGTCTGACGAGGCCGAACTGGCCAAGGTCATCGACGCCCTGGAAGGCCAACTGACCATCGCCATCCACCTGGAAGAGGCCGACCACGCCATCACCGCCGCCCTGCTGCCGGCGCTGGAGCTGAAGGCCGGCCGCATCCTGGTCAACGGCTTCGGCACCGGGGTGGAAGTGGCCAACGCCATGGTCCACGGCGGCCCGTTCCCGTCGACCTCGGACGGCCGCACCACCTCGGTCGGCACCCTGGCCATCGCGCGCTTCCTGCGCCCGGTCAGCTACCAGAACCTGCCGGAAGCCCTGCTGCCGGCGGAGCTGCGGACGGAGAATCCGCTGGGCATCGCTCGCCGGGTCGATGGGAAGGTGAAGCTGGCCTAGGCCGGAGCCTTCAAGATCCTCCCCCGCGACGCGGGGGAGGTGGCCCAGAGGGCCGGAGGGGGCTAGCTGGAAATAGGCCGCATTGGCCCCCTCAGTCGCTCCGCGACAGCTCCCCCGCAGCGCGGGGGAGCATCTAAGCCTCAGTGCCCCCCGGCGCTCGGCGGCTTGGCCAGCTTCGCGACATCCGCCTCGGTCACCGGCTTGGCGTAGGCATTGCCGAAGTGGGTGCGGACATAGGTCACCGCCTCGGCCATCTGGGCGTTGCTCAAGGTCCCGACGAAGCCCGGCATCGCGCCCTTGCCGCCCGTCACGATCATGATCGGATAGGCCGCCCCGGCCAGTTTCGGATTGTTGGCCAGGGCCGGAATGGTCCCCGCCCCCGTCGCGCCCTTGGCGTCGGCCATGTGGCAGGCCTGGCAGACCGCGCCATAGACCTGCTCGCCGGTCACCGGCTTGACCGCCCGGACGATGCCGCCGCCGGTGTCGCCGCCGCCAGAGACGGGGGCCTGGGCCGGGGTCTGGGCCGCGGCGGGGAGCGCCACGGCCAGCGCGGCCGTCAAGATGAGCTTCCGCATGATCCTCAAGCCTCCAGCGCGCGCTTGTGCAGACGGGTGATGGCGTCGATGGACGACAGCAGCGCGCCCTCCATCCAGCAGCCGACATAGCTGGCGTGCTCGCCGGCCAGCACGATCCGGCGGTCCATGCCGACCAGGGTCTGGTAGTGCTCCTTGCGGACGTCGTCGCTCCAGCGGGCGCAGCAGCCCAGGGTCCAGGGCACCCGGCTCCAGGCCACCGAGGCCCCGCTGGCGAACTCCTGGCGGTAGCTCTTGGGGTGGATCACCGAGCCCTGCGCCAGGGCCACCTCGATCCGCTGCTCGGGCGTCATGCCGGCCAGGCGATAGGCCCCCATCTCGCGGGCGAAGGCCCCCAGCAGCACCGCCGGCCCGTCCTTGAACATGTTGTTGTTCGGATAGGAGATCAGGGCGATCTCCTGGTCGGTGAAGCTGTGGCCGCCGTAGATGTAGTCGTCCTCTTCCCAGAAGCGGCGCTTCATCTCCAGGCCGATCTTGACCTGGCCCGAATAGGGCACGGCCTTGATGGCGGCCATCATCTCGTCGGTCACTTGCAGGTCCATCTGGCCCAGCACGCCCAGCGGGATCGTACAGACGCACCAGTCGGCCTTGGCGTCGGTGGTCTTGCCCGTGACGGTGTCGGCATAGGTCACCACCACGCCCTTGTCGTCCTGGGCGATCTTGCTGACCTTGGCGCCGTAGGTGATCAGGCTCTCGACCTGTTTGGCGAAGGCCTTGCCGATCATGTCCATGCCGCCCACCGGCTGGAACATGGTGGTCTGCATCTCGTGGCCCATGAAGAAGGCCATCGAGGTCCAGACCTGCGGGTCCAGCACGTCGTGCAGCTTGTAGAGCTCCTTCGACGGGATCGGCGCGCCATTGACGCCGCCACCCGGCGGACGCTCGAAGCCACGATGGCCCGAAGCCTTCAGGCCGGCCGAATATTTGTAGTTGTTGTCCAGCATGCCCCAGCCCTTCAGGGCCTCCAGCAGCTTGTCGCGGTCTTCCTGGGTGACCGTGTCGTCCAGGGCCTTGGCGTTGACCGACTTGGCCAGCAGCTCGGCGATATTGCCCTCGAAGTCGGCGGCGGCGGCGTTGAAGCGCACCGGCTTGCCGTCGAAGGCCTGGGACGAGTGAACCCAGCCGGAGTGGTTGAACTGGATGAACGGCTCCAGAGCCACGCCGAACTGCTTGCAGTAGTGCAGCAGGGTGCGGTGATGGTGCGGGATCCGCCAGGGGCCGGGGTTCAGGTAATTGCCCGGCGAGAAGGCCACCTTCTGGGTCGCCCCGCCCAGCTCAGTGTAGGTATCCCCACCCCGCAGCGACCAGTTGCGGCCGCCGGCGCGGTTCTGGAATTCCAGGATCTTGACCTTGTAGCCGGCCTTGGTCAGCTCGAACGCCGCCAGCATCCCGGCCAGGCCCGCGCCCAGCACGATCACCGAAGCGCCGGGCCGCGCGCCTTGCAGGTTGGGCGGGCCATGGAACTGGGTCTCGGCCGCGTGGCCCAGCGTGGTCATGGCCTGGTACAGCGCTGCCGTGCCGCCGACCTTGGCGATGGCCGATAGAAGCTGACGCCTGGTTGGCGCCCCAACCCCAGTGTTTCTGGCACCCAATTCCATTGAAAGCCCGTCCCCGACAGAACCGTCGAATCCGACGGTGTGGCTAAGGGCTAGCAGGGGTGGGCGTTTGGACGAGGGGTGGCGGGGTGCTCAGCAAGCCTTGACGTCAAAGACCTCGATTTCTCGGCATAAGGATGATCCGGCTGCGTGCGAACTGTGCAGGCAGCGAAGACGACACCTAGCTTCCTATTTCCTCGTCATTCCCGCCACAGGGGCGGGAATGACGATAGGGGTGGGTATAGGCTTGGCCCGTCCTCCTACCCCACCACCCGCAAGGTCGGCCGGTCGGCCGCGGCCTGGATCAGCGGCGCGACGAAGTGGAAGCTGGACCCCAGCCCCAGCGTCGAGTTGACGTCGATCGTACCGCCCATCAGTTCGACCAGCTCGCGACAGATGGACAGGCCCAGGCCGGCCCCGTCGTGGGCGCGGGTCAGGGAGCTGTCGACCTGGGAGAAGGTCTTGAACAGCTCGGGCAGATCCTGGGCGGCGATGCCCAGGCCCGTATCCTCGACCTCAAAGCGCAGGCCCTTGGCCGTGGGGCGGACGCGGACGGTGACGCCGCCGTCGTCGGTGAACTTGACGGCGTTGGCGATCAGGTTGCCCAGCACCTGGCGCAGGCGCATCGGGTCGCCTACCCAGCGGCCGCGCAGCTCGGGGGCGATGTCGGCGGTCAGTTCGAGGTTCTTGGCCATGGCCGCGCCGGAGAAGGCCGCGCACGAGGCCTCGACCAGGGCGGCCAGGTCGAAGGTCTCGGTCCGCAGCCGCACCGCGCCGGCTTCGAGGCGGGCGATGTCGAGGATGCTGTTGAGCAGGGCCAGCAGCGCCTGGCCGGACTCCTGCAGGATCTTCAGGCGGCGGCCCTGGGTGTCGCTCAGCGTGTCGGCGGCCATCACCTGGGCCATGCCCAGCACGCCGTTCAGCGGGGTGCGGACCTCGTGGCTCATATTGGCCAGGAAGCGGGTCTTGGCGGCGTTGGCGGCCTCGGCCTCGTCCTTGGCGGCCAGAAGGTCCAGACGCCCGGCCTCCAGCTTGCGCAGAGCCTCCAGTACCCGGTGGGTCAGCATGGCGCCGGCGGCGGCCAGCACCAGGAAGCCGGCGGCGATCCAGGGGGCCAAGCCCTTCAGCAGCGACAGGCCAGGATGCTCCGCCGCCCAAGCCAGGGCGCCGATCGGGCGGCCGTAGATATCGTCGAGCGCCACGCGCGGCGTCGCGTCGCGCGGTTGGTCGACGAAGACCAGGCCCTTCAGATCGAGGTCGGTGGCGAAGCCGTGCACGAAGGCCTTGTCCAGGCGGCGCGCGGTCACGACCACGGCCGGCGGACCGTCGTAGCGATGGGATCCGGCCACGCTCTCGGGCGTGACGGCGGCGATGGCCACCAGATAGACCTGGCCGTCGGCGCGCATCAGACCGGTTTGCGTGACTTCCCCGGCAATGCTGACGCGCCCCTCGCGGCGCGCGATCCGGGCCTTGGCGGCCACGTCGGCGACCACGCGGGCGGCCTCACCCGGGAAGTCGCCCAGCGCTCGCACCGGGACGCGCTGGCCGGCCTCGGCCGCGTAGACCACCTGCCCCGACTGCATGACGAAGGTGACGTCGTGGCCGAACTGCTGACGGTAGTAGGTCCCGAAATTGGTGTCGCCCCAGGCCAGGTCGGGCTTCCAGCCCATCGCCACATAGGCCGAGTCCCACACCGTCGCGGAGGTCAGCTCGCGCTCCAGGCGGTCCAGGGTGCGCGAGACCGTGCGACGGACCAGGGCGACGTTGTGAGTGTCGTCGCTGCGGTCCACCGAGCGGGCGGCCAGCAGCATCAGGGCCAGGCTGCCTAGGATCGAGACGACCACCAGCACCGCGGCCGCGCCGACGATCCCGTGGATCAGGCGCATCGGCCGCGCATCGGCTTGCAGGGAGGATGAGAGCGGCGCCATGTCGGAGCCACCCTGAGGGCGAATGGCTTTTCCCGACAGGTGACGCGGCGCCGCAGCGCATGGCTAACGAACCCTTACCCCGTCCAGCACTAGGGCGGTCAGGGCGGCGCGGGTCTCGTCCATGAACCCCTTGTCGGACAAGGTCTTGCCGCTCAGCGCCCGCACCTGGACGGCGAAATCGGCATAGTGCTGGGTCAGGGCCCAGATCGCGAAGATCAGGTGCGACGGATCGACCCGGTTCAGCTTGCCCGCCGCGATCCAGGCCTGGATCACCGCCACCTTGGCGTCGAACACCGCCTTCAGAGGACCCGCAAGGACCGGCTTCAGGAGCGGGGCGCCGCGCAGCATCTCCAGGGCGAACAGGCGCGAGACCTCGGGGTGGTCGCGGCTGAGCGCCAGCTTGGCGTCGATCAAGGCGGCGATAGCCTCGGCGGGGTCGTCGCCCTCGGTGAAGCGGCTCAGCGGGGCCAGCCACAGCGACAGCCCCTGCTCCAGCACCGCCAGGTAAAGGGCGTCCTTGGTCGGGTGGTAGTAGAGGAGGTTGGCCTTGGAGATCCCGGCCGCCTGGGCGATGGCCTCGACGCTGGCGCCGTCCAAGCCCAGGCGCGCGAACACGCCGAGGGCGGCCTTCAGGATCGCGGCCTTGCGGGCCTCGCCGGCCCTTTCGCGAGGACCCGGGTCGCGGCGGCCCTTGGGCGCTTCGGTCGCCGCGATGGCGCCCACGCTTTGAGCGGCCTTGACCAGCTTGCGGGCGCCGGAGGCCTGTTTGCCCACGGCCTTGCGCGGCGGCTTGACGGTGGTGGCGGCGGCGTCGGTCATGCGCTCTCGAACTTGGACCATTTGGTCAAACATGGACCGAACGGTTCGGATTGCAACGTTCTTCCGAATGGTATTCCATGCCGTCTGGACATCACAAGGCGCCGCGTCGATGAGCTCTCCCATCACCCCGCTTTCGCCCGGTGCGATCATGCTGCCGGCGCGGCCCGAGCCGATCCCGGTGGACCCGAAAACCACCGCGCTGATCGTCATAGACATGCAGAACGCCTACGCCTCCAAGGGCGGCTATCTCGACCTCGCCGGCTTCGACATCTCGGGCGCGGCGAAGGTGATCCAGGAGATCAAGACCATCCTGCCCGTGGCCCGCGCGGCCGGCATGCAGGTGATCTATTTCCAGAACGGCTGGGACGACCAGTATGTCGAGGCCGGCGGTCCGGGCTCGCCCAACTGGTGGAAGTCAAACGCCCTGAAGACCATGCGCGCCCGGCCCGAGCTGCAGGGCAAGCTGCTGGCGCGGGGCCAATGGGACTATGAGCTGGTCGACGACCTCAAGCCCGAGCCCGGCGACATCCAGCTGCACAAGACCCGCTACAGCGGCTTCTTCAACAGCCAGCTGGACAGCGTGCTGCGGGCGCGCGGCATCCGCCATCTCGTCTTCGTCGGCATCGCCACCAATGTCTGCGTCGAGTCGACCCTGAGGGACGGCTTCTTCCTCGAATATTTCGGGACCGTGCTGGAGGACGCCACCCACCAGGCGGGTCCGGACTTCGTGCAGAAGGCGGCGCTGTTCAACATCGAGAGCTTCTTCGGCTGGGTCTCGACGACGGCCGATTTCAAGGGGGCGTTCGGGCAACTGGCGCCGGAAACCTAGGGAGATTTGAGATGCCCAAGACCGTCATCACCCCGCCCGGCACGGGCGTCCCCATCGCCCCGTTCTCGCCCGGCACGCTGGCCGACGGGATCGTCTATGTCTCGGGCACCCTGGCCTTCGACAAGGACAACAACGTCGCCTTCCCCGACGACGCCGAGGCCCAGACGCGCCAGGTGCTGGAGACCATCAAGTCGGTGATCGAGACCGCCGGCGGCACGATGGAGGACGTGACCATGAACCACATCTTCCTGACCGACTGGGCCCACTACGCGCCGATGAACAAGGTCTATGCCGAGTACTTCCCCGGCGACAAACCGGCCCGCTACTGCATCCAGTGCGGCCTGGTGAAGCCCGGCTTCGTGGTCGAGATCGCTAGCGTTGCTCATATCGGGAAGCGCTGACCAATGACTTCCCTCCCCCGCTCATCCCCGCGAAAGCGGGGACCCAAGCCGAGTCAGCGGAACGTGGCTCGGCCGCGCCAAACCCCGACAGTCAGCTTGGGTCCCCGCTTTCGCGGGGAAGAGCGGATGGGGGTGAGGTCATGACCTCCGGCACAGTCGACGGCCTCCACTACGAACTGCACGGCGGTCCGGTCGCCGGTCGCGAGGTCGTGCTGCTGTCGTCCGGCCTGGGCGGTTCGGGCGCGTTCTGGGGGCCGCAGATGGCGGCCCTGACCGAGCGCTGGCCGGTGGTGCTGTATGACCATCGCGGCACGGGGCGCAGCGTCCGCGAACTTCCTTCACCCTACAGCGTCCAGGACATGGCCGACGACATGGTCAAGGTCATGGACGCTCTCGCCCTGCCCCAGGCGCATGTGGTCGGCCACGCAGCCGGCGGCAATGCGGGTCTGGCTCTGGCCCTGTCGCATCCCGACCGCCTCGGCAAGCTGGTGGTCGTCAACGGCTGGTCGCGGCCGGATCCGCACATCCGGCGCTGTTTTACCACCCGCCTCCACCTGCTGAAGGACAGCGGCCCCAGAGCCTATGTCCACGCCCAGCCGATCTTCCTCTATCCGGCCGACTGGATCTCGCGGAACCACGCCCAGCTCGAGGCCGAAGAGGACCACCATGTCGCCGGCTTTCCGCCGCGCGAGGTGATGCTGGCGCGGATCAACGCCCTGCTGGCCTTCGACGTCGACGCCCGTCTGGACGAGATCACTCACCGGGTGCTGATCAGCGCCAGCGCCGACGACATGCTGGTGCCGGTGAGCTGCTCCCAGCGCCTGGCCGGCCGCCTGCCCAACGCCGACTACCAGGTCGCCGCCTGGGGCGGCCACGGCTTCACCGTCACCGATCCCGAGACCTTCAACGAGGGTCTCATCAGGTTTCTAGAGGGGAACTAACTCCATGCAGGTCGGCGTCTTCATCCCCATCGGCAACAATGGTTGGCTGATCTCGGAGAACTCTCCGCAGTACATGCCCAGCTTCGAGCTGAACAAGGAGATCACCCAGAAGGCGGAGAAGTACGGCTTCGACTTCGCGCTCTCGATGATCAAGCTGCGCGGGTTTGGGGGCAAGACGCAGTTCTGGGAGCATAATCTCGAGAGCTTCACCCTGATGTCGGGCCTGGCCGCTGTGACCTCGAAGATCAAGGTCTTCGCCACCGTCGCCACCCTGACCATCCCGCCGGCCATCGTGGCGCGCATGGCCTCGACCATCGACTCGATCGCCCCGGGGCGCTTCGGCATCAACCTGGTGACCGGCTGGCAGAAGGCCGAGTACAGCCAGATGGGCCTGTGGCCGGGCGAAGAGCACTATACCGACCGCTACAACTACCTGGCCGAATACACGACCGTGCTGAAGGACCTGCTGGAGACCGGCGTCTCGGACTTCAAGGGCAAGTACTTCACCATGGAGGACTGCCGGGTCAGCCCGCACCCCAAGGAGACCAAGCTGATCTGCGCCGGCTCGTCCGACGAGGGCCTGGCCTTCACCGCGCAATATGCCGACTACAGCTTCGCCCTGGGCAAGGGGACCAACACGCCGACCGCCTTCGCCTCGGTCAACAAGCGGCTGGAAGCGGCCGCCGAAAAGACTGGCCGCGACGTGCAGTCGTTCATCCTGTTCATGATCATCGCCGACGAGACCGACGAGAAGGCCATGGCCAAGTGGCAGTCCTATCGCGACGGCGCCGACCAGGAGGCCCTGGCCTGGCTGACCCAGCAGGCGGCCCCGAACGCCAAGGCCGGCGCCACCACCAACACCACCCAGCTGGCCGCGCCGGAATCGGCGGTGAACCTGAATATGGGCACGCTGGTCGGCAGCTATGAGAGCATCGCCCGGATGATGGACGAGATCGCCGCGGTCCCGGGCACGGCCGGCGTGCTGCTGACCTTCGACGACTTCGTGAAGGGCGTCGAGGACTTCGGGGAGAAGATCCAGCCGCTGATGAAGTCGCGCAACTAGATCCTCCCCCGCGCTGCGGGGGAGGTGGCCCAGAGGGCCGGAGGGGGCTAGCTCTGCCTAGGCCGTGAAGGCCCCCTCAGTCACTCCGTGACAGCTCCCCCGCATCGCGGGGGAGCATCTTCATTAATCCACCGCCAGCATCCCGATCAGCTGCAGGCGGAACACCAGCACGCTGTCCGGCGGGATCTCGCCCATGTCGCGCGGGCCGTAGCCCAGCTCCGAGGGAATGTAGAGGGTCCACTCGTCGCCGACCTTCATCTTCGGCAGGGCTTCCAGCCAGCCCTGGATCAGGCCGTCGGCCGGCATGATCGCCGCCTTGCCGCGCGCGAAGCTCGAGTCGAACACCATGCCGTCCAGCAGCTTGCCCTCGTAGTGGACCTTGACGATGTCGCCGAGCTTGGGCGACGGGCCGGTCTTCGGGCCCGAGGTCACGACCTTGTACTGCAGGCCCGACGGCAGGGTGACGACGCCCGGAGCCTTGGCGTTCGTCGCCAGGAAGGTCTTGCCGGCCAGGGCGTTGGCCGAGGGCGCGGCGGCCATCTGCGGCGGGGCGGTCGGCGTGACCTGGGCGTGGGCCGCGCCGGCGGCGAGGAAGGTCATTGCAGCCATTGGGGCGGCCATGGAGGCGAGAAGGCGCATCAAGGGTCTTTCGAACGCTGGTGTCAGTGAGCGACACCGTAGCCATCCTTGAGCGGAACTTCGCGGCGAAATTTCGCCTTCCCCAAACCGCTCATCCCCGCGAAAGCGGGGACCCAAGCTGATGTCCAGGATGTGGCTCGGTCGTGGGCTTTCTGCTGACTCGGCTTGGCTCCCCGCTTTCGCGGGGATGAGCGGAGTTTGGTTGGATGCGAGAGCCTCAGACCAGCCCTCGCTTCTGCGCCTCCAGCGCCGCCTCGGCCCGGGAGCAGATGTTGAGCTTACGGTAGATCGCCTTGACGTACCCCGCCACGGTAAGCTCGGTGACGCCCATGACCTTGGCCGCCTCGCCCGAGCGCAGCCCCCGGCCGATCAGGCGCAGCACCTCGGTCTCGCGCGGGGTCAGGGCCGCCTCGGGCTCCACCGTCTGGATCAGAACCGGCCGGGCGCGGAAGTAGTCCAGCATCCGCCGGGCCACGGCCGGCGACAGCGGGGTTTCGCCCGCCTCCAGGCGGCGCAGATAGCGGACCAGCTCGTCGCGGCCCATGTCCTTGAGCAGATAGCCCCCCGCCCCCGCCGCGATGGCGTCGAACAGGTGGTGGTCGTCGGCATAGATGGTCACCACCACCGACCGCGTCGCCCCGCCCGAGCGCTCGGCCAGATCGCGCAGGAAGTCGACGCCCCGCCCGTCCGGCAGGGCCAGGTCGACCAGGGCCAGGTCCGGCGCGCCGTCGGACAGGAACGAGCGCGCCTCGGCCAGGTCCGCCGCGCCGCGCGCCACCACGCCGGGGAACGCCTCGGACAGGGCCGCCAGCAGGTGCTCGCGAGTCTCGGACTGGTCTTCGAGGACAAGCGCGGTCGTTGGGGCGTTGGGAGGCAGGGTCATGCCGGGGCGCTCGCATCGACGGGCGTCGACAGGCGGACCACCGTACCCTTCGGGGTTTCAGGGAAGTCCACCGTGCCGCCGATCTCGCCCAGGCGCCGCTCCAGATTGGCCAGGCCGCTGCGGCGTCCGCCCGGTTCGCGCGGCAGGCCGACGCCGTCGTCGCTGAGGGTCAGCTCCAGCCGGCCGGCGTCCTCGTGGACGGTGACGGCCACCGTGGTCGCGCCGGCGTGGCGGATGGCGTTGGAGATCACCTCGCGCACGGCCGAGGTCAGGTTCTTGTAGACGCGATAGGGCGCGGTGACGCCCGGATCGGCCAGCTCGACCGGCGGCCAGTCCAGGGCGAGACCGACCGCCTCCAGCCGCTCGGCGGTCTCGTGGCGCAGGTCGGCCAGCGCCGCCTCCAGCGGCAGGTCCTGCCCGGACAGGCCCGAGACGATGGCCCGCAGGTCGCCGATCGCCCCGCGCACGGCCTCACGGGTCTGGGGCAGGTCCTGGCGGTGCAGGCCTGACAGCAGCCGCGCCCCGACGTCGTCGTGCAGGTCGCGGGCGATGCGCAGGCGCTCCTCGACCACGCCACGGGCATAGGCGTCGCGGCCCTCCTCGATCTGGCTGAGCAGCCCGACGAGCTGGTCGGCCAACTGGGCCTGGGCCGTGCCGAACAGCCCTCGCCCCCGGAACGGGAAGCGTAAGGTCAGACCCGAGGTCCCGGCGGCGGCGGGCAGGCCCAGGGCCACGCCCTCGTCAAGGATCTCGGCCTTGGCGTTGCTCGCCAGGGCCGGCGTGATCTCCAGCGGCTCATAGACCTTGGACAGCAAGGCCTTCCAGGCGTCGGCCCGCGCCTCGGGCCCGTGGATCAGGGCGACCTGGGCCACGGCGGCGAACATCTCGTGGTCCTTCAGGGTCTTGCGGCCCAGGGTCCGCCGCCACAGCACGTCGCGGAACGGCAGGTAGGCGAAGGCGACGACCAGCAGCGACACGCCCAGCGCCGCCTGCGGGCTGGTCCCCATGGCCGTGATCAGCAGGCCGTCCAGCGCCAGCAGGGCCGCGCCGGCGCTGAGATAGAACAGGATCCGGAACGCCCACTGGTCCAGCTCGAACAGGCGGTGGCGGCGCAGGCCCACGGCCATGCCGACATAGATGATCACGAAGAAGCCCAGCGAGAAGCGCGGGTCCAGGAACGGCCGCATCCCCAGCGCGATCGGCACGGCGACATTACCGATGAAGGCCCCCGCCCCGACGATCACCGACAGGCCCAGCCACCGGGTGGCGGCCATAGCGGCGGGGTCCTTGCGGCTGGCGAAGGCCTGGACGGCGATGGCCACGATGATCAGGGCCATCTCGATCGAGGTGATCGCCTGGCCCATGCTCTCGACCGACGGATTGCCGGGCAACAGCGGCGTCAGCGCCCAGGCCAGCACCCACAGCGGCGCCAGCAGCATGATCGGCAGCTTGGTGACCCGCTTGGGATAGGCCAGGAAGAAGGCGATCATCGCCCCGCCATAGGCCACCGCTCCGGCCATGTTCAGCCGCGCGACGATCGTCGCCAGCGTCCCGTCCATGACCAGCTCGACGCTGGAATTGACCGCCCAGCCGAAGGTGAAGGCCAGCATCGACAGGCCGGTCAGGGAGAAGAGCTGGGTGGACAGCTCCCGCGGCCGCAGGGCCCAGACCCAGCCGACGATCAGGGCGGCGATCAGGCCGAACGCCAGATTGGCCCAGAACTCCGCGCCCAGGCGGGTCAGCGGCCGGACGCGGCTGTCCAGGGTGACGACCCGCTGGACGCCGTCTTGACCCGCCAGGCGCAGCACCCGAGGCTCGGCGCTCAGGGCTCGGGCGAAGGCGTCCTCGCGGCGGGCCTGCTCGCGCGCCTGGGTCTGGGTGGCGGCCGTCTCGAGGCCGCCGATCTCGGAAGCCCGCAGGGCGGGCGCGGCGCGGTCGCCCCCGACCCCGGCCAAGCGATCGCCGACCTTGGCCCCGACGCGGTCCAGCGGCCCGCCAGGCGTGAGACGGGTGATCACCACCGCCCCGTCGGGCCTGGCGGTGAAGTCCGCGCCCAGCCAGGCCGGCGTCATCGCCATCCACACGCCGATCAGCGCCGTCGCCACGCACAGCAGGACGACGCCGAGCAACAGGGTGGTGGGGGAAGAGGCGCGCATGCGGCCTTTACGGAAACGGTTGAGGACCGCCGGACCTTGGGGCAGGACCGGCGCCGCCGCAACCTTCACGGAACACCGTTACAGGGACACCCCCTGTTCCGGGGGTTGCGTCCGGGGCGTTTCGTGTAAGCTGCGCCGAGCAGCGGGGGCTGACGCATGACGACGGTGGATATCCAAGGCTGGTCCAGACCGGGCGCGGACCGGCGGTTCTTCACGATCATGGCCGGCGTCGTCGCCGTCGTCGTGGCCAGCGGCTTTGGTCCCAGCTACGCCGCCAGCCTGCCCCCGCCCGGCCTGCCGTTCTGGGTTCACCTGCACGGCGCGGCCATGACCGCCTGGATCCTGCTGTTCGCCGTCCAGGCGTGGCTGGTGAGCAAGCGGTCGTTGGCCCTGCACCGGCGTCTGGGCTGGCTGTCGATCGGCCTGGTCGTGGCGATGGTCCCGCTGGGTCTGGCCACCAACCTGCTGGCCATCAAGAGGGGCGCGACGCCGCCGTTCTTCACCCCCGCCGAGATGATGGCGGCCGACTTCACCGACATCTTCCTGTTCGTCGGGCTCTATGTCGCGGCGATCCTGCTGCGGCGGCAAGGCGCCTGGCACAAGCGTCTGATGCTGTGCGCCACGGTGCTGCTGACCTGGCCGGCGCTGGGGCGGCTGATCCCGCTGCGCGGCCTGGGGATGGCCAACATCATCCCCGCCTCGATCGGCCTGCTGATCCTGCTGGCGCTGGTCGGGCCGCTGTTCGACCTGGCCACGCGCCGCAAGGTTCACCCGGCGTACTTCTGGGGCGTGGGGTTGATCATCCTGGCCCAGCCGGCCCACGCCTTGATCGCGGCCAGCCCCCTCGCGCAGGGGCTGGCGCACAAACTGGCCAGCTGATCTTCGTCTACTTCCCCGCGACGTTGAGCACGGCCAGGGTCATGGCCTCGACGCCCGTGCGGATGGTCGGCTCGGGCGTGGGGGCGAAGAACGGCGAGTGGTTGGACGGCAGCTGACGGCCCTCGGCCTTGGCCTTGGCGACCTCGGCCGGGTCGTAGCCGCCGATGCCGAAATAGACCGACGGCACGCCGGCGATCACGAATTCCGAATAGTCCTCGGACGCCGAGCCCGGCCTGTCCTGGACCACGGCGTTCTTGCCGAAAGCGGCCTTGAACACCACCGCCGTGCGGTCGGTCAGGGCCTGATCATTGACCACCATCTTGCCGCCCGGCGTGATCTTGACGTCGGCGGGCGGTGCGCCGGCCATGTCGGTCACGGCCTTCACCGTGCGCTGGACGCCGTCCAGGATCCGCTCGCGCACCGCGTTGTCCTGGGTGCGGACGGTGCCGCGGATGCGGGCCTTGTCGGGGATGATGTTGCCGGCGCTGCCCGCCTGGATCGAGCCCACCGTGACCACGCCGAAGGCCGAAGGGTCCTTCTCGCGGCTGATCACGCTCTGGACATCGACGGTGAAGCGGGCGGCCATCAGCACCGGATCGATCGTCGTGGCCGGCATCGAGCCGTGGCCGCCTCGACCGTTGAAGGTGATGTCCAGCCCGTCCGAGGTCGAGGTCAGCACCCCGGCCTTCCAGGCGACCTCGCCGGCCGGACCGTTGCCGACGTGCAGGGCGAAACCGTAGTCCGGCTTGCCGCCGATCTTGTCGAACAGGCCGTCGGCCAGCATGGCCCGCGCGCCGCCGGTGGTCTCTTCCGAGGGCTGGGCGATGAACACCAGCGTGCCCTTCCACTTGGCCTTCAGGGCGACCAACTGCTTGGCCGTGCCGACCCAGGCGGCCATGTGGATGTCGTGGCCGCACGAGTGGGCGACGAAGGTCTTCTCGTCGCGATAGGTCGCGGTGCCCTGGCTGGCATAGGGCAAGCCCGTCTTCTCCTGCATCGGCAGGCCGTCCAGCTCGGTGCGGACCAGGATCTTGGGACCCTCGCCGTTCTTGAACACCGCCACGAGCCCGGTCTTGCCGACGCCCTCGGTGACGGTGAAGCCGAGCGCCCGCATCTGGGCGGCGAGCTTCTTGGCCGTCTCGACCTCCTGGAAGCCCAGCTCCGGATGGGCGTGGATGTCCTTGTATAGCGCGTCCAGCGACGGGTAGTCGCGGTTCAGCTGGGCGTCGATGGTCTTCAACGTCGCGGGAACATTGAGGGGCGCGGCGTAGGCGGCGGTGGCCAGGAACGCGGCGATCGCCGTGGCAGCGAGGAGTTTCATGCGGGGTCTCGAGGGCGGTGAGTCCCCTGACTGACGCATGAGTCCATCTCAACCGCTACTCTTCCTCTCCTCCCCTTTTGGGGGAGGTGGCGCGGCGCGGATACGCGCCGTGACGGAGGGGGGTGGGGCGGACCTAAAATGGCGCGGCGCTGTCCCCCTCCACCACCTTCGGCGGTCCCCCTCCCCCAACGGGGGAGGAGAGGCCCTCGCTACTGCCCATTCCCCGGCGCCCACGGGAACTCCAGGCTCTCGTAGTACTCCAGCGACTTGGCCGGAGCCTTTTCCCCCGCCGGCAGCGGCTTCTTCGAGAAGCTGCCGAACCAGGCCACCGAGGCGTCGCGCCACCATTGGGCCTCGTTCCGCTGGATCTTCAGGTAGTCGGCGACCTCGGCGTGGCGCTGGGCGTCCACGTACGGCGCCAGGCCCGCCCAGGTCTTCTCCATGCCGTCGACGTACGACACGCCCCGGCCGTAGGACTTGACCATGCCGTCCCACAGGGTGTCGCCGGACTTCAGGCGGTAGTCCCAGGGCAGGTGGTGGAACCACAGCAGGTCCTTCTCGTCGACGCACTTGAGGTCGGCGAAACAGCCTCCGACCGCCGGGGCGTACTGGGCCGTGGCGTTGCTGCCCGAGGGGGTGCGGTCGAAGCCGACGCCGTCCGGGCCGGCCTTGGCGTAGTAGACGCTGGTCCAGTCGGCGCGCGGGCCGCCGGCCACCCAGGGACCCGGGCCATAGTGATGGCTGCGCCCCATCTGGTGGTGCAAACCGAGCGGGGTCATGTAGTCCACCGCCGCCTCGCGCGAGCCCATCATCATGTCGACGACCGGCTTCACCAGGCGCGGGTCATTGCCGAAGGTCATCTTCGTCCAGTCGGCGGCGATGGCCTTGGCCGAGGCCTCCGGATCCCAGGCCAGGCGCCCGAAGGCGTACCAGTTGGCCTGGTCGAACTGCGAGCCGCTCCAGTTGCGGTCGGAGCCGATATTGGCCACGCCCGCCATCACCGTCAGCTTGCGATTGTCGAGCGATCCGTCGACCACCTTGGCCACGGTCGAGCCCTTGCCGTGGGCCATGGTGTCCGAGCGCAGGGTCTCCTCGAACAGCGGGCCGAGATAGACGAGGTGGGTGGAGAAGCCGAGATATTCCTTGGTGATCTGGAACTCCATGCCCAGGTTGGACTTCGGCATGGCCCCGAACAGCGGGTGGAACGGCTCGCGCGGCTGGAAGTCGATGGCGCCGTTCTTGACCTGGATGGCGACATTGTCGCGGAACTGACCGTCGAACGGCTTGAACTCGCTATAGCCCTGCTTGGCGCGGTCGTCGGGCTGCTCGTGCGAATAGACGAAGGCCCGCCAGATCACGACGCCGCCGTGGGGACCCACCGCGTCGGCCAGCATGTTGGCCCCGTCGACATGGGTGCGCCCATAGTCCTGCGGACCGGGCTGGCCTTCCGAATTGGCCTTCACCAGGAAACCGCCGAAGTCGGGAATGGCCTTGTAGATCTCATTCGCCTTGGCCTTCCAGAAGGCGGCGACGGCGGGGTCGGTCGGGTCGGCGGTCTTGAGCCCGCCGATCTCCATGGGCGCGGAGAAGCGGGCCGAGAGGTAGACCTTGATCCCATAGGGCCGGAACGTGTCGGCAAGCGCGGCGGCCTTGGCGATATAGGCCGGGGTCAGGCTGTCGGCCTTGGCGTTGACGTTGTTCAGCACGGTCCCATTGATGCCGATCGAGGCGTTGGCGCGGGCGTAGTCGACCATGCGGGCATCGACATGGCCGGGCAGCCGCCACCAATCGAAGATCGACTGCCCCGAATAGCCGCGCTCGACCGTGCGGTTCAGGTTGTCCCAATGGTTCAGCATTCGCAGCTTGACCTTGGGGCTTGAGGTCAGGTCGAGGCTCTCGACGCTTTGTCCCGTCTGGATCAGGCGCAGGTAGTGGAAGACGCCGTACAGAACGCCGATGTCGCTGTTGGCGGCGATGACCGTGGTCTTGTTGTCGGTCAGGGTACGGATAACGTAGCCCTCCTCGCCAACGCCTTTTAGCGGCAGATTTGACGCGGCGATGATGGACGAGCTCTTCGGCGTGCCTAAAACAATCGTCGGCGCATCCAGGCCCGGTTCGTCGGGGTTCAGACCAGTCAGGCCGCGTTTCAGCTCAACCAGAGCTACCGTCAAGGTCGGAGTCTGGACGGACGGGGGTATAGGCTCAACGACACGCGGCTCGGAACGCAGGGTCGCCGGCAAGGACCGATAGCGGAGCCAAAGGTCGTAGCCGTCCTCCGCCCGGGCGGCGGGGGCGATCAGGACCAGCCCCAGGATCAGCGCCAGAAAACGCATCGTTTCACTCCCTGCCCCAACTTCGAAAAGGTCGGGTGACCTGAGTCATAGTGGTCAGACCACTGGATTGACAACCCTTATGGTACCGGTACACCGATAGGCGGGGAGGAAGATGGACGCCGCGCCGCGACGACAGCGCGTGCTCGATCTTTGGTCCCCGGTTTCAAACCCAGCGCCCTTCAAGGTCCTCGCGTCCCATGCCCAAAATCATCGCCGCCAAGACCATCGTCACCTGCCCGGGGCGCAACTTCGTCACCCTGAAGATCATCACCGACGAAGGCGTCTACGGCATCGGCGACGCCACGCTGAACGGTCGCGAGCTGGCCGTCGAGGCCTATCTCACCCAGCACGTCATCCCCTGCCTGATCGGCCGCGACGCCCACCAGATCGAGGACATCTGGCAGTTCCTGTATCGCGGGGCCTATTGGCGTCGAGGCCCGGTGACCATGGCCGCCATCGCCGCCGTCGACACGGCGCTGTGGGACATCAAGGGCAAGATCGCCGGCCTGCCCGTGTATCAACTCCTGGGCGGCGCCTGCCGCACGGGCGTCATGGTCTATGGCCACGCCAATGGCGAGACGATCGAAGAGACCCTCGACAACGCCGCCCACTATGCCGAGCAGGGCTACAAGGCCATCCGGCTGCAAACGGGCGTTCCCGGCATGAGCGGCACCTACGGCGTCTCCAAGGACAAGATGTTCTATGAGCCGGCCGACAGCGACCTGCCCAAGGAGACGATCTGGTCGACCGAGCGCTACATGCGCTCGACCCCGGCCCTGTTCGAAGCCGCCCGCGCCCGCCTGGGCGATGATCTGCACCTGCTGCACGACGTCCATCACCGCCTGACCCCGATCGAGGCCGGCCGCCTGGGCAAGGACCTGGAGCCCTACCGCCTGTTCTGGATGGAGGACGCCACCCCCGCCGAAAACCAGGCCAGCTTCCGCCTGATCCGCCAGCACACCACCACCCCGCTGGCCGTCGGCGAGATCTTCAACTCGGTCTGGGACTGCAAGCAGCTGATCGAGGAGCAGCTGATCGACTATATCCGCGCCACGGTCGTCCATGCCGGCGGCATCAGCCACCTGAAGAAGCTGGCCAGTTTCGCCGACCTGCACCACGTGCGGACCGGCTGCCACGGGGCCACCGACCTGTCGCCGGTCTGCATGGGCGCAGCCCTGCACTTCGACCTGTCGATCCCCAATTTCGGCGTCCAGGAATATATGCGCCACACGCCCGAGACCGACGCGGTGTTCCCCCATGCCTACACCTTCAGCGACGGCATGCTGCACCCGGGCGACGCGCCGGGCCTGGGGGTCGATATCGACGAGGACCTGGCGGCCAAATACCCCTACCAGCGCGCCTATCTGCCGATCGCCCGCCGCCTGGACGGCTCGATGCACGACTGGTGAGGGCCATGGTCAGGCTTGGAGACCAGACCATCGGACTGGACAAGCCTGACCTCCGGAGCGGACAGCGCGAAAAATAGGACAATTCGCCCCGGTCTCCGTGTTAGGAAACCAGGGTCCCGACACCGCCCCATCTGGGCGCACGCGTCCTTTCGAGCCTCCGCCTCCCATGTCAGACAACGTCAAGCTCTACCGCAAGATCGCCGACACCGTGGCCGACGCCATCGAGGCGGGGCAGTACAAGATCGGCGACCGCCTGCCGACCGAGCGCGAGCTGGCCGAGCAGTTCGGCGTCTCGCGCCCCACCCTGCGCGAGGCGATGATCGCCCTGGAAATGCTGGGCATGATCGAGGCCCGCCACGGGCTGGGGATCTATGTCACCGGTAATGTCCGCCCCCAGGCCCCGTCGGCCGAAATCGACTTCGAGATCGGCGCCTTCGAGTTGATCGAGGCCCGCCGCCTGTTCGAGGGCGAGGCCGCCGCCCTGGCCGCCACCTCGATCACCGACGAGCAGATCGGCGAGCTGGAAGGCCTGCTGGAGCGCATGCGCGTCGAGGAGGAGATCCGGGGCGAGGACGCCGACCGCGACTTCCACCTGACCATCGCCCGGGCCACCGGCAACGGCGCGATCATCGCCACGATCGAGAACCTCTGGGACTGGCGCAACCGCTCGTCCCTGGCCCGCAACATCCTGGCCCGCGCCCGCGGCATGGGGCTGGAGCCCCGCATCGTCGAGCACCGCCGGGTGGTCGACGCCCTGAAGGCCCGCGATCCGGCGGCGGCCCGCCAGGCGATGCGCGACCACCTGGAACGGGTGATCGACCACCTGCTGCACGCCACCGAAACCGAGGCCGTACAGAAGGCCCAGCAGGAGACGAAGGCGAGACGGAACGCCATCGCGAAAAGGGTGGCGATTTAGCTTTAGCTCCTCCCCCGCGATGCGGGGGAGGTGGCCCAGAGGGCCGGAGGGGGCCAGCTCTACCTACGCCGTGAAGGCCCCCTCAGCCGCTTCGCGGCAGCTCCCCCGCAACGCGGGGGAGCATCCATCTGGGCGCCGCGCCCGTCCCATGCCACTCCTTCACCATGCTGAAGCTACCCGCCCTGAAACCCGACTCCGACCAGATGCTGCACCTGGACGCCCTGCGCATCGTCGGGGCGTTGATGATCGTGGTGTTCCACTTCAACCGCTTCATCAATCTGGACGGCCGCTGGCAGGCCGCTGACGATACGATCAAGAGCTTCAGCCTGATCGTGGACCTGTTCTTCCTGATCTCCGGCTACGTGATGGCGGCGATCTATACCGGCCGGATCACCACCTTCGCCAAGTACCGCGACTTCCTGCAGAAGCGCGTCGCGCGCCTGGGACCGCTGCACTGGGCGACCCTGCTGGTGTTCGTGGCCATCGCCGCTCTCGGCTGGGCGGGCGTGCTGAACGAGCGGGACCCGTCGCGCTACGACGTCTCGTGCATCGCCCAGAACGTCCTGTTCATCCACGCCTGGGGGACCTGCCACGCCCAGACCTGGAACTTCGTCAGCTGGGCGATCAGCGCCGAGATGGGGATGTACATCGCCCTGCCGCTGCTGTTCTGGATCACCGCCCGAGGCTGGTGGGCGACTGCTATCGTCGCCTTCGGCAGCCTGGCGCTGCTGCTGTGGATCTCGCGCACCGGCGAGACCTTCTCGCAGTGGACCTATAATTTCGGCGTCGCCCGCGCCGTGCCGGGCTTCATGCTGGGCATGCTGGCGTTCCAGCTGAAGGACCAGCTGGCCAGGCTGCCCTTCGCCCGTTTCGTGATGTGGGCCCTGCTGGCGGCGTTCTTCGTCGCCTCGTGGGCCGGCGCCTCGCGGACGAGCTTGCTGCTGTTGATCTACGCCGTCGGCCTGGCCGGCGTCGCGGCCGACGCGGCGGGCGTCCAGGGCGGGTTCAGCAAGGCCCTGGCGCCGTGGGCGCAGCTCAGCTTCAGCCTCTACCTGCTGCACCCGATCGCGCTGAAGATCGCCCTGAACTGGGTGGGGCTGGGGATGTGGGGCCTGAACGGCGACGCGATGCGGCTGTGGTGCCTGGCGTGGATCGTGCTGCTGATCCCGGTGGCGTATCTGTCGCTGATCGGGTTCGAACGGCCAGCGCGGGATTGGATCGCGAAGCTGGGCAAGCGCTGAGCGAGCTCCCTCTCTCTTAGAGAGAGGGTTGGGGTGAGTGGTTACGAGGTCTGACGGAGTGCCGGCACGCCGTCTACCGGCGTACCCACTCACCCTCCCACCGCTTCGCGGTGGGCCCCTCCCTCTCTCCATGAGAGAGGGATTCAAAATGCCGGGATCAGCCCTGCGTGATCCGATCCACCCACCCCGGCAGTTCGCTGATGCTCCCCAGTTCCGCATACCGCTCATGCCCGACCGGCGCTTCGGCCGCCTCGTGCGACCAGACCAGGGGATAGGGGATCAGCGCGCTCCAGCAGCCGGCTTCGAGCGCCGGCAGGATGTCCGAGCGCATCGAGTTGCCGGCCATCACTGCCTGCTCGGCGCCGGTGCCATAGCGGTCGAACACCCGGCGATAGGTGCCCGCGTCCTTCTCCGACACGATCTCGACCGCCACGAAGTAGTCGCCCAGCCCGGAGGAGGCCAGCTTCTGCTCCTGGTGCAGCAGATCGCCCTTGGTGATTAGGATCAGGCGGTAGCGGTCCGACAGCTCGGCCAGGGCCTTGTCGACGCCCGACAGCGGCTCGATCGGCTCGGTCAGCATCTCGCGGCCCACGGCCAGGATCTCGCGGATCACCCGGGTGTCGACCCGGCCGTCGGTGACCTCCAGCGCCGTCTCGATCATCGACAGGGTGAAGCCCTTGGCCCCATAGCCATAGACCCGAAGGTTGCGCTTCTCGACGGCCAGCAGCTGGTGCTCGATCTTCTCGGCGTCGCCGTGGTCGGACAGCAGGTCCAGGAACCGCGCGTGGGACAGCCGGAACTTGCTCTCGCAGTGCCACAGGGTGTCATCGGCGTCGACGCCAACGGTAGTGATTGTATTCATTGATCTTTTATTGTTCGCATCGCGCCAACCCGGCGAAGAAAATCAAGCGACTTGCCTGACTTCACTTTTCGCGTACTCAGACCCCGACCGCAACAGCCGCCGACTTTTTCGGACGCATCCGTGAACCCAAACCCCGATCCCACCGCCCTTGATAAGCTCAAGGCGCGCATCCAGGGACTGCGCGCCAAGACGACGGACAACGGCTGCACCGAAGCCGAAGCCTTGTCCGCCGCCGCCAAGGTCGCGGAGTTGCTCGACCGCTACGACCTGTCGCTCACCGACGTCGAGATCCGTGAAGCGTCGTGCGAGCGGCGCGAATACGAGACCCGCCACAACAAGCGCATACCGCTGGAAGAGTGCATCGGGGCGGTCGCCAGCTTCTGCGACTGTCGCGTCTGGCGCGAGAAGGCCCCCACGGGCGATCCGCGATACGTCTTCTTTGGTCTCCGCGCCGATATCGAAGCCGCGCACTACCTGACCGAGCTGATCGATAGCGCCGTGCGGTCCGAGCTTGGCCGCTACAAGACGAGCGCCAGTTATCAGCGGTTTCGGCATCAGGACCGACACATGGCGAACGCGTCCTTCACCCTGGGCATGGTCACATCCATCGCGGAAAAACTGACCGCCATGAAGGCCGGGCGAGACCGGGCCAACAACGACGCCGGACGCGATCTTGTTGTCCTCAAGTCGGCGGTCGTTGACGCCGAACTCGAAAGGCTCGACCTGAAGCTGGAGACCGTGCGCCGCGCGGCCCGCTTGGTGTCGCCAGAGGCGTACGACGCCGGCGGCGCCGCGGGCGTGTCTCTGGCCATAAATCCCCGAGCACGGGAAACCCCATAGCCGACGGTGGTGCGGATTGGGGCAGGAATGGAAAACCGGCGCTCCGGTCGCGAGAGGGCCCTTGACCCTCCCTGACCATCTTGTCAGTTGGCCGTCAGGCTGCGGACTTCTTGGCCTTGCTAGACCGGGCCCAAGCTCCCCCTCCGCAACGACGGAATTCAGTATGATCTCGCTTGTGCGGACGGCCTTGGGGCGTCCCTATACCTTCGTCGTGATGGCCGCGATGATCCTGATCGTCGGCGTCCTGGCGATCCTGCGCACGCCCACGGACATCTTCCCCAATATCCGCGTGCCCGTCGTCGCCGTGGCCTGGACCTATGGCGGCCTGTCGCCGGCCGACATGTCGGGGCGGATCCTGACGCCGTACCAGCGGACCCTGACCACTACCGTCAACGACATCGACCATATCGAGGCGACCTCGCTGCAGGGCGTCGGGGTGGTGAAGATCTACTTCCAGCCGGGGGCCGACGTGCGCCTGGCCAACGCCCAGATCACCGCCATCTCGCAGACCCTGCTGCGCCAGATGCCGCCGGGCGTGACCCCGCCGCTGATCCTCAACTACAACGCCTCGACCGTGCCGATCCTGCAGCTGGCCCTGGCCGGCCAGGGCCTGTCCGAGCAGCAGCTGTCGGACTTCGGCGTCAATGTCATCCGCACGCGCCTGGTCACCGTGCCCGGCGCGGCCGTGCCCCTGCCGTTTGGCGGCCGGACCCGCCAGATCCAGGTCGACATCGACCCGCAGGCCCTGCTGTCCAAGGGCCTGTCGGCGTCCGACGTCGGGGCGGCGATCGCGGCCCAGACGCAGATCACCCCGGCCGGCTTCGTCAAGATCGGCGAGTTCCAATACAGCCTTCGCTTGAACAACGCCCCCGGCACGGTCGAGGAGCTGAACGCCCTTCCCGTCAAGACCGTCAATGGCGCGACCATCCGCATCGGCGACGTCGCCCACGTGCGCGACGGCTCGGCCCCGCAGCAGAACATCGTCCATGTCGACGGCCAGCGCTCGGTGCTGATGACGGTGCTGAAGTCGGGCGCCACCTCGACCATCGCCATCGTCGACGGGGTCCGCGCCGCCCTGCCCGACCTGAAGGCCCAGCTGCCGCCCGCCCTGACCGTTACGCCGCTGAACGACCAGTCGACCTTCGTGAAGGCCGCCGTCGAGGGCGTGGTCCACGAAGGCGCCCTGGCCGCCGTGCTGACCTCGCTGATGATCCTGCTGTTCCTGGGCTCTTGGCGCTCGACCGTGATCATCGCCGTGTCGATCCCGCTGGCCGTGCTGGCGGCGATCGCGGCCCTGGCGGCGTTCGGCCAGACCCTGAACGTCATGACCCTGGGGGGCCTGGCCCTGGCCGTCGGCATCCTGGTCGACGACGCCACCGTCACCATCGAGAACATCAACTGGCACCTGGAGCACGGCAAGGACGTCCAAACCGCGATCCTGGACGGGGCGGCCCAGATCGTCACCCCGGCCTTCGTGTCCCTGCTGTGCATCTGCATCGTCTTCGTGCCGATGTTCTTCCTGCCGGGCGTGTCGGGCTTCCTGTTCGTGCCGATGGCCCTGTCGGTGGTGTTCGCGATGATCGCCTCGTTCCTGCTGTCGCGGACCCTGGTGCCGACCATGGCGGCCTACCTGCTCAAACCCCACGTCCCGCACGACGAGGAGGCCCCGTCGACCAACCGCTTCGTGCGCTTCCAGCGTGGCTTCGAGCGGAGCTTCTCCAAGGTGCGCGACGCCTATGCCGGCCTGCTGGGCTTTGCTTTGGACGCGCGCGGCGTGTTCGTCGTCGGCTTCCTGGCGTTCGCCCTGCTGAGCCTGGCCCTGGTCCCGTTCCTGGGCCAGAACTTCTTCCCGGCGGTGGACTCCGGCTCGATCGCCCTGCACGTCCGCGCCCCGGTCGGCACGCGGATCGAGGAGTCCGCGGCCCTGTTCGACCGCATCCAGCGACACGTCCGCACCGTGATCCCGGCCGACGAGGTCGAGACCATCGTCGACAACATCGGCCTCTCCTCCAGCGGCATCAACACCGCCTACAACGCCTCGGGGACCATCGGCCCGCAGGACGGCGACATCCTGATCAGCCTGAAGACGGGCCATCGTCCGACCGAGGGCTACATCAAGGCCCTGCGCGAGGAGCTGCCCAAGGCCTTCCCCAGCGCGACCTTCTCGTTCCTGCCGGCCGACGTGACCAGCCAGATCCTCAACTTCGGCAGCCCGGCCCCGATCGACATCCAGGTCACCGGCGGCGACGCGGCGACCAACCAGGCCTACGCCCAGAAGATCCTGCGCGAGATCCGCAGCATCAGGGGCATAGCCGACGTCCGCATCCAGCAGCCGGCCGCCGCGCCGGAGCTGCGCTTCGAGGTCGACCGCACCCGCATCCAGGCCCTGGGCCTGGACGAGCGCGACGTCACCGCCAGCGTGGCCGGCGCCGTGGCCGGCAGCCAGCAGACCGCCCCGGTGTTCTGGCTGAACCCGAAGAACGGCGTCTCCTATCCCGTCGTCGCCCAGACGCCGGAATACATGCTGGACAGCTTCGACAAGCTGCGGTCGCTGCCCGTCACCGGCACCCGCGCCACCGACGCGGCGCCGCAGGTGCTGGGCGGGCTGGGGACGCTCAGCCGGGGCTCCACCGCCGCCGTGGTGTCGCAGTACAACATCCAGCCGATGGTCAATGTCTTCGCCGCCACGCAAGGCCGCGACCTGGGCGGCGTGGCGGCCGACATCCGGAAGGCCCTGAAAAAGCTGGAGAAGGACAAGCCCGCCAAGGTCAAGGTCAACCTGCGCGGCCAGTTCCAGACCATGAACACCGCCTTCTCCGGCATGGGCTGGGGCCTGTTGGGCGCGGTGGTGATGATCTATCTGCTGATCGTCATCAACTTCCAGTCCTGGCTGGATCCGTTCGTGATCATCTCGGCCCTGCCCGCCGCCCTGGCCGGCATCGCCTGGATGCTGTTCGCCACCGGGACGCCGCTGTCGGTGCCGGCCCTGACCGGGGCGATCATGTGCATGGGCGTGGCCACGGCCAACTCGATCCTGGTGGTCAGCTTCGCCCGCGAGCGGCTGGCGGCCACCGGCGACGCGGTCCAGGCCGCGTTCGAGGCCGGGGTCACCCGCTTCCGTCCGGTGCTGATGACGGCGCTGGCCATGATCATCGGCATGGCGCCGATGGCCCTGGCCCTGGGCGAAGGCGCCGAGCAGAACGCCCCGCTGGGCCGCGCGGTGATCGGCGGCCTGATCTTCGCCACCTGCGCCTCCCTGCTGTTCGTCCCCACCATCTTCTCCATCGTTCACGGCGCCCGCCCCCGCGCGGAAGCCGCCTCCCCCGAAGGCGTCGCCCATGTCTGAGTCCCCCCCGCCCCCCGCCGGCGACTACCCCAAGACCAGCCCAAAAAGCCTGCGACGCCTGGCCCTGATCGGCGGCGCAGGCTTCGTGCTGATCCTGGCCGCCGGTACGGCCTCGCGGCTGATGGCCAGCCAGGACCTGAAGAAGACCAGCCAGGCCAGCGCCCTGACCACGGTCCACGTCATCCAGCCGGGCGGCGGCGAGAGCGCCGACCTCGTCTTGCCGGGCCGGCTGCAGGCCTGGGCCGAGGCCCCGGTCTACGCCCGCACCGACGGCTATCTGCGCCGCTGGTACGTCGACATCGGCCAGCCGGTGAAGGCGGGCCAGGTGCTGGCCGAGATCGACGCCCCCGAAGTCGACCAGCAGTTGGTCGCCGCCCGCGCCGCCCTCGCCACGGCCCAGGCCCAGCGCGATCTGGCCGCCACCACCGCCGCCCGCTGGAAGCGCCTGGTCGGCGAGAACGCCGTCTCGCAACAGGAGGCCGACGAGCGCGCCGGCGACCTGGCCGCCCGTGAAGCCATGCGCAACGAAGCGCTGGCAAATGTCCGCCGGCTGGAGAGCCTCACCGCCTTCAAGCGCATCGTCGCCCCGTTCGACGGGGTGGTGACCAGCCGCGACACCGACCAGGGCGCCCTGATCAGCGCCGGCGGCGCGCGGCCTTCGCCGCTGTTCACGGTGTCCGACACCCGCCGCCTGCGCCTCTATGTCAGCGTGCCGCAGAGCCTGGCGGGCCAGATCCGCCCGGGCATGAGCGCCACCTTCGCCTCGCCCGACCTGCCGGGGCAGACCTTCAACGCCCGCGTGGTGCGCACGGCCGACGCGGTCGACGCCCAGTCGGGCGCGATGCTGATCCAGCTGGAGGTCGACAACGCCGCCGGCGCCCTCAAGCCCGGCGCCTACGCCCAGGTCAGCCTGGACCTGAAGACGGCGAGCCCCACCACGGCCAGCGCGGTGCGGATCCCGTCCAACGCCCTGCTGTTCCGCAAGGAAGGCACGGCCGTGGCCGTGGTCGGCGGCGACAACACCGTCTCGATCCGTCCGGTCAAGATCGCCCGCGACGACGGCGCCGAGCTGGAACTGGCCAGCGGCGTCGCCGCCAGCGACTGGATCGTGACCAGCCCGCCGGACGCCATCGCCACCGGCGACCACGTCAACGTCGTCAAGGCCAAGACGGGAGCCGCCGGTGCGAAGGGCTAGTCTCCTGATCCTGGCGGGCCTGAGCCTCGCCGGCTGTTCCATGGCCCCGGCCTATGCGCCGCCGACGCCGGCCGCGCCCGTCGCCTTCCGCGACACCGGCCCGTGGACCCCGGCCGCGCCGGCGGAAGCCGTCCGCGACGGAACCTGGTGGGCCGTGTTCAAGGACCCGACGCTCGATGGCCTTGAGCGCAAGCTGGAGCTAGGCAGCGCCAACCTCGCCGCCGCCCTGGCCCGCTACGACCAGGCCCGCGCCCTGTCGCGGCAGGCCTCCAGCGCCCTGCTGCCCCGCGTCGGGGCGCAGGGGAGCGTCGAGCGCCAGCGCACCCCGGCCAATGGCCGCTACGACACCGCCACCCTGGCGGCCAGCGCCGCCTATGAGCTGGACCTGTGGGGCCGGGTGCGCAACCTGGTCGCGGCTGGCCAGGCCGACGCGCAAGCCAGCGCCGCCGACCTGGCCGGCGTGCGGCTCAGCCTGCAGGCCCAGTTGGCCGATACCTATTTCAGCCTGCGCGGGGCCGACGCACAGATCGCGGTGCTGGCCTCGACGGTAGAGGCCTATCGCCAGGCGCTGGACCTGACCAACCGCCGCCAGGCCGGCGGCGCGGCCAGCGGGCTCGACACCGGCCGGGCCCAGACCCAGCTGGCGGCGACCCAGGCGCAGTATGAGCAGGCGGTGGCCGACCGGGCCCTGCTTGAACACGCCCTCGCCGTGCTGGTCGGCGAGCCGGCCTCCAGCTTCACCCTGGCCGCCGCGCCGCAACTGACGGAGGCCCCGGTCACCCCGGTCGGCGCGCCCTCGACCCTGCTGCAGCGCCGGCCCGACATCGCCGCGGCCGAGCGCCGGATGGCGGCCGCCAACGCCCGCGTCGGCGTCGCCCGCGCCGCCTGGTTCCCAAGCGTGACCCTGGCCGCCGCCGGTGGCTACCAGTCCAATGGCGGCGAGCTCTTGAGCGCCGCCAACCACGTCTGGGCCCTGGGTCCGCTGGCCGCCGCCCTGCCGCTGTTCGACGGCGGCGCCCGCAAGGCCGAGGTCGCCCGCAGCCGCGCGGTGTTCGACGAGACCGCCGCCGGCTATCGCCAGACCGTGCTGGACGCCTTCCGCGAGGTCGAGGACCAGATGGTCCTCGCCAACCGCCTGGCCGCCGCCCAAGACCGCCAGGACGAAGCCCTCGCCGCCGCCGCCCGCACCACCGCCCTGGCCACCACCCGCTACCGCGAAGGCGCGGCCAGCTACCTGGACGTGGTCACGGCCCAGACGGCGGAACTGCAAGCGCGGCGTGAAGCCCAGGACCTGCGGACAAGGCGGCTCGCGGCCAGCGTGGACCTGATCCGCGCGCTGGGCGGGGGTTGGGTGGCGGGATAGCGCCACCGCGCCCGCAAGGTCGTCAGCCTGACCGCCGGAGGATATTTCTGACCGGAAGCGCGGATTCTGGTCGGCCCGGTTGAACCATTTCCGCCGCAAGTTCCGTTTAATCGGCGCGCCCAAATCCGCGCACCCGTCGGTATCCGCCCGAGGTTTTCGATTGTCCTTGCTTGATCGCCGCGCCGCCCTGACGCTCCTGGCCGGGGGCGTCGCCGCCGCCACCCTGGCGCCCGGACAAGCTCATGCGCGGCCCGCGCGCTTCTCCTTCGAGACCGTGCAGGCGCGCGCCCGCGCCCTGGCCAACCGCCCCTATGTCGCCCCGCCGCCGCCGCCCGCCGAGGTCGCGGCCATGGACTATGACGCCGCCCAAGCTGTGGGGTTCTATCGCGAGAAGATCCCACTGTGGGGCGGCGACTGGGGGATCGAGCTGTTCCCGCTCAGCCGGGGCGTCTCCAAGACCGTGGCCATTCACCTGGTCGAGGACGGCCGCGCCCGGCCGCTGGCCTATGACCCGGCTCTGTTCTCCTCGCCGGCCGACAGCCCGCTGCGCGCCCTGCCCGCCACGGCCGGCTTTTCGGGCTTTCGCGCCATCAGCCGCGACGATCGCGGCGAGTGGCTGGTGTTCCACGGCGCCTCGTACTTCCGCTCGCCCGCGCCGTTCGGCCAGTACGGCCTGTCGGCCCGCGCCATCGCCGCCGACACCTACGCCGTCCAGCCCGAGGAGTTTCCCGACTGGCGCGAGGTCTGGCTGGAGCGCGACGCGCAAGGCCGGCTGGTCATCCACGCCCTGATGGAGAGCCCGGGGATCGTCGGCGCCTACCGGTTCGTCAACGACCGCGACGGCCTGGCCCTGACCCAGACCGTGCAGGCCAGCGTGTTCTTCCGCCGGGCCTTCGACCAGATGGGCCTCGCGCCCCTGACCAGCATGTTCTGGTACGGCGAGGACCGCGCCAACCCGGCGGTCGACTGGCGGCCCGAGATCCACGACTCCGACGGCCTGGCGATCTGGACCGGCGCGGGCGAGCGGATCTGGCGGCCACTGTCCAGCCCCCGGCGCGTGGTCACCAGCGTGTTCAGCGACGAGAACCCCAAGGGCTTTGGCCTGATCCAGCGCGACCGCGACTTCGAGCACTATCACGACGACCAGGCCAAGGCCGAGCGCCGGCCCAGCGTCTGGGTCGAGCTGATCGGCGACTGGGGCAAGGGGTCGGTCCGCCTGGTCGAGATCCCCACCGACAGCGAGACCAACGACAACATCGTCGCCTTCTGGACGCCGGACGCGCAGGTCAAGGCGGGGAGCAAGATCACCCTGAGCTACCGCCTGCGCTGGACAGCCGACGCGCCCGACACCGACCTCGCCAAGGTGGTGGCCACCCGCTCGGGCCGCCCGGGCGAGCCGGGACGCGACACCGCCGCGCAAGGCCGCAAGGTCGCGATCGAGTTCCGGGGCAAGAACCTCCTGGCCCTGCGCACGGCCATCGACATCGAGGCCGACGTCACCGCCCGCAACGGCCAGATCCGCTTGCTCTCGCACTATCCCGGCGCCCGCCACGAAGCCGAGACCGACGCCCTGTGGCGCGTGACCTTCGACGTCGTGTGCGATGGCGCGGAACCGGCCGATGTGCGCGTCGTCCTGAGGCAGAAGGGTCGCGCGTTGAGCGAAACCTGGACGGCGCTGATTTTTCCGTCCGCGCCGTGAAACCAACCGCGCCGTCGCGAGCTTGGCCTGCCGACGGCTCCCCGCCTCCCCGAACCCAGAGTTAGTGGCTTTGTTGTCCTCCGAGCGGCGCGCCGGCGCCCGCCCCCTCCCCGCGCTGAAGCTGGCCCCGCCGCCGGCCCGGCCCGCGCCCGCCTCGTTCGCCGCGTTCGTGCCGGCGGAGAAGCCCCTGGCCATGCCCGCGCAGAGTCTGAGCGAGGGCCGGCTGACGCCGGTGGCCAGTCCGGACATCGCCGGCCGCCGCTGGATCCTGTTGCTGGGCTCGGGCGCGCTGACCGCCGTCACGGCGGTGATCACCGCGCTGCTGTTCTCGCCCGGCGGCTTCAGCCTGGTGGACGGGATCGCGTTTGGTCTGTTCGTGTTGCTGTTCGCCTGGGTGGCCTTCGCCTTCATGAGCGCGGTCGGCGGCTTCTGGACCTGCTGGCGCATGACCGAGGGCCGCGAGCAGCCGCAGCCGGTGATCCTGACCCGCACCGCCCTGCTGGCCCCGACCTATAACGAGGATCCCGGCCGCATCCTGGCCGCCATCCAGGCCATGTACGAAGACCTGGACCAGCGCGAGGTGGCCGAGCTGTACGACGTCTTCGTGCTCAGCGACACGCGGGTCGAGAGCGTCGCCCGCGAGGAGGCGGTCGGTGTGCTGCGGCTGCGTGCGCGCCTCGGCCCCAAGGCGCGGATCTTCTATCGCCGCCGCGTCCAGAACACCGACCGCAAGGCCGGCAACATCGCCGCGTGGGTCGAGCGCTTCGGCGGGGCCTATGAGCAGTTCGTGATCCTGGACGCCGACAGCCTGATGACCGGCGACACCCTTATCCGCCTGACCCACCGGATGGAGCGCGACCCGAAGCTGGGCCTCCTGCAGACCTCGCCCTCGATCATCAATGGCGAGACGCCGTTCGCGCGGCTGCAGCAGTTCGCCTCGCGCGCCTACGGGGCGATGCTGGCGGCCGGCCAGGACTGGTGGTCGGGCGCTGAGGGCAACTACTGGGGCCACAACGCCATCATCCGCACGCGGGCCTTCGCCGAGCAGGCGGGCCTGCCGCACCTGCCGGGGCCGCGCCCGTTCGGCGGCCACATCATGAGCCACGACTTCGTCGAGGCGGCCCTGATGCGCCGGGGCGGCTGGAAGATCGGCTTGGCGACCGACCTTACCGGATCCTACGAGGAGACCCCGCCCACCATCCTCGACATGGCCATCCGCGACCGCCGCTGGTGCCAGGGCAACCTGCAGCACCTGGGCGTCATCGGGGCCAAGGGCCTGCACTGGATCAGCCGCCTGCACCTGCTGCGCGGGGTGCTGTCCTACGCCACCTCGCCGCTTTGGCTGTTCCTGCTGATCGCCGGGGCCGGGGTGTGGATGGAGCAAGGCGGGGCCACGGCGCTGATCCGCGCCGACGCGGCGGCCTGGCTGTGGGGCCTGACCATGGCCCTGCTGATCGCCCCCAAGCTGATGGCCGGCGCCCTGGTCCTGCGCCGCCGCGCCCAGCGCCAGGCGTTCGGCGGCGGCTGTCGCTTCGTCGCCGGGATGCTGATGGAGATCGTGCTGTCGGCCCTGGTCGCGCCGGTGCTGATGCTGATGCAGAGCGTGTCGGTGCTGCAGGTCCTGATCGGCCGCGACGCCGGCTGGGCGACGCAGCAGCGCGACCCCGGCCGCCTGAGCCATCTCGAGGCCTGGCGCGTCCACCGCGCCCACATGGGCATCGGCGGCGTCGCCGCGGCCCTGGTCTTCGCCCTGGACCCGGTGATGTTCTGGTGGTCCAGCCCGGTCTATCTGGGCCTGATCCTGTCGGCCCCGCTGGCCCTCTTCCTGTCGCAGCCGCGCCTCGGCGATTTCCTGGGTCTTTTCCAGACCCCCGAGGAGCGCCGCCCGCCCCGCGTGGCCCAGCGCGCCGCCGAACTGCGCGCCGCCTATGACCGCGAGGCCACCACCCGCCGGGCGATCGAAAAGCTCCTGCGCGCCCCGGCCATGGTCTACGGCGCCGACGCCATCCACACCCGCGCGCGCGCCAATCTTGTGTCGAGCCGGGCGGGGTAGATTTGGCGCCCTCTCCCCTTGCGGGAGAGGGTGGCCCACGCAGTGGGTCGGGTGAGGGGTCGCACGGACCTTTCCGACAGGGCTTTCAACCCCTCATCCGGCCCTTCGGGCCACCTTCTCCCGTAAGGGGAGAAGGAGAGCCTTACTGGCGCTGCGCTTTCCATCGCGCTAGGCCAGAGCTGTCGAACCCGAAGGTGAGCCCCATGGATTTCTCGAAGCTGCAGGCCGTCAGCACTGTCACCACCGAGTGGAAGTATCCGCTGAAGCCGGCCAATCGTTCGGGGCTGCTGCAGGTCGACCAGGGGCCGGACCACAAGCTCTATTGGGAAGAATACGGCAATCCGGACGGCGAGCCGGTGATGTTCCTGCACGGCGGTCCGGGCGGGGCGTGCGCGCCGGTGATGTCGCGGTTCTTCGATCCCCAGCGCTACCGGGTGATCCTGTTCGACCAGCGCGGCTGCGGCAAGAGCGAGCCGACGGTCGCGACCCACGGCCCCAAGGTCGCCCTGACCCGCAACGACACCGACTATCTGGTCGACGACATCAATAGGCTCCGCGACGCTCTGGGCGTCACCGGCAAGATGCACGTGTTCGGCGGCAGCTGGGGCAGCACCCTGGCCCTGGTCTACGCCATCCGCCACCCGGACAAGGTCGCCTCGCTGATCCTGCGCGGCATCTTCCTGGGGGCGAGCGAGGACCTGCTCTACATGTACCAGGGCAATGCGGCGACCTTCGCCGAAGCGCCCTACGCCCTGACCGAGCCGGGCAGCTACGTGACCTATCCCGACGAGTGGAAGGCCTTCGTCGAGGAGATCCCGGCGGACCAGCGCGGCGACATGATGGCCGCCTACAAGGCGATCTTCGACATGGAGGCCAAGACCGACGCCGACCGCGCCCGCCAGCTGCGCGCCGCCGTGGCCTGGTCGGTCTGGGAAGGGACGATCTCGAACATGGTCCCGCACGCCAGCGACCCGGGCAAGTTCGGCGAGGCCGACTTCGCCCTGTGCTTCGCCCAGATCGAGGCCCACTTCTTCGCCAATGGCCTGTTCCTGGAGCCGGACTACATCGTCGGTAACGTTGACAGGATCGCCGCCATCCCGACCCACATCGTCCACGGCCGCTTCGACCAGGTCTGCCCGCTGACCCAGGCCTCGCGGCTGATCGCGGCCATGGCGGCGGCGGGTGCGACCCCGGCCAGCTACGTCAAGACCAATGCCGGCCACAGCGCCATGGAAGCCCAGACCGTGCTGGCCCTGACGGCGATCATGGACGGCCTGCCGCCGATCGGCTGAGGTCACAACGCCTCGCCGGACCGTCGAGGGGCTTGATCCGCCCTCAGAACAACCTACTTATCGCGATAAGCTTTTTGATGATAAAAGCTGACGACGCCCGCCGCCCAAGGAGTTCGCGCTCGATGTCCTCGTCCGCCCTCGGCCCCGAATTCATTCCGCTGGATAACCAGCTGTGCTTTTCGCTCTATGCCACCACCCTGGCGATCAACCGCACCTACAAGCCGATGCTGGACGCCCTGGGCATCACCTATCCGCAGTACCTGGTGCTGAGCGCGCTGTGGGAAGACGACGGCCAGACGATCGGCGCGATCGGGACCCGGCTGTCGCTGGAGCCCAGCACCATCACGCCCCTGGTCAAGCGCTTGGAGCACGCCGGCTTCGTCGACCGGCAGCGCGACCCGATCGACGAGCGCCAGGTGCGGGTGCGGCTGTCGAAGAAGGGCCTGGACCTGCGCGCCGACGCCACCTGCCTGACCTCGACCCTGCTAGCGAAGTCCGGCCTGACCGTGCCGCAGATCACCGAGCTGAACACGCGCGTGCTGGCGCTGCGGCGAGCCTTGGTGGGCGAGGACTAGGGCTGGGGGCTGGGGGCTGGGGGCTGGGGGCTGGGGGCTGGGGGCTGGGGGCTGGGGGCTGGGGGCCGGAAAGCCCTAGAAGCTCAGCACCACGAACACCACCGCGCTGATCGGAATCGCCGCCGAAAGCGCCATGTGCAGCACGGTCTCGGTCAGGTTGAAGACCGAGCGGCTGGGCAGCTTGAACGGGGCGGCGGCTGGCGTCATGGCGGGTGCTCCTTGCACGCTGTAGCTTGCACCCTGACCGGTTAATGATCCTGAATCTTGAACGTACCGCTCGCTGCGACAAGTTGTCAGGTGACCCCCTCCTCACCCGCTTGCGGGGGAGGTGGCGCGGCGCCGATAGGCGACGTGACGGAGGGGGCGCTGCGGCGCTTAAACTAAACCCAGCCGGCCGGTCCTTCCGGTTGCCGGCGCGAAGTCGGCGCGTAGCGGTGGCCCTTGTTCACCCGGCGCAGCGAGGCCGGGTAGCGGTGCAGCTGCTGCTCGGGCCGGATTGGCCGCGCCACCAGGCCGCCGCCACAGTCGGGACAAACCCCGTCGAAGCGGATGTCCGCGCAGTCGGCGCAGAAGGTGTGTTCGAAGGTGCAGATTCGGGCCGCGGCGCTGGCCGGCGGCAGGTCCGCGTCGCAGCACTCGCAGTTGGGGCGCAGTTCGAGCATGGGGCCGTCCTCCCGTGTTCGTTTGACGCTTCGCGTGTTTGGGTCTGGAAGCCTTGTACCATAAGGGCTTTTGAGCCCCTCGCGCGAGGGTGCGCGTTCGCCGATCACGGGAATGTGGAAACAAGCCAGATTCGCGTGATCAGCGGGGGTTGACCCCCTCCCCCAGACCCCCTAGACACCCCGCCGTTTGCGCGGCGGGTTGGGGGTTACCCCTGGCCCGCCTTTTTGCGAAAATACACAGCCAACCGCACGCGTTAGGAGCGCTCCACAGAATGTCCCAAGACCTTCTCCCCGGCGTTACCGGCGTTCTGGCCCTGGCCGACGGCACCATCCTGCAAGGCGTGGGCTGCGGCGCGGTCGGGGACGCGGTCGGCGAGGTGTGCTTCAACACCGCCATGACGGGCTATCAGGAGATCCTGACTGACCCGTCCTACATGGCCCAGATCGTCGCCTTCACCTTCCCGCACATCGGCAATGTCGGCACGAACGTCGAGGACGTCGAGCAGATCACCGGCGTGGCCGAGACGGCCGCGCGCGGCGCGCTGTTCCGCGAGATCCCGACTGTGCAGGCCAACTGGCGCGCCAACAGCGACTTCGACGCCTGGATGAAGGCGCGCGGCGTCATCGGCCTGGCCGGGATCGACACCCGCGCCCTGACCCGCAAGATCCGCGAGACCGGCATGCCGCACGGCGTCATCGCCCATTCACCGGACGGCAAGTTCGACCTGCCCGCCCTGGTCGCCAAGGCCAAGGCCTGGGCCGGCCTCGAAGGCCTCGATTTGGCCAAGGACGCCTCGACCACCCAGACCTTCACCTGGGACGAGGGCCTGTGGTCGTGGCCGGAAGGCTACGCCAAGCTGGACAAGCCGAAGTACGAAGTGGTCGTCATCGACTACGGCGTGAAGCGCAACATCCTGCGCGCCCTGGCCCATGTCGGCGCCCGCGCCACGGTGGTCCCGGCCAACACCTCGGCCGAGGACATCCTGGCCCGCAACCCGGACGGCGTGCTGCTGAGCAACGGCCCCGGCGACCCGGCCGCGACCGGCGCCTATGCGGTGCCGGAAATCCAGAAGTTGGTGCAGAGCGGCAAGCCGGTGTTCGGCATCTGCCTGGGCCACCAGATGCTGGCCCTGGCCCTGGGCGCCAAGACCGTGAAGATGGAACAGGGCCACCACGGCGCCAACCACCCGGTCAAGGACCTGACCACGGGCAAGGTCGAGATCGTCTCGATGAACCACGGCTTCACCGTGGACAGCGAGAGCCTGCCGGCTCCGGTGCAGGAAACCCACGTCTCGCTGTTCGACGGCACGAACGCCGGCATCCAGCTGGCCGACAAGCCGGTGTTCAGCGTCCAGCACCACCCGGAAGCCTCGCCCGGCCCGACAGACAGCCTGTACCTGTTCGAACGCTTCGCGGGGCTGATGGACAAGGCGAAGTAAGCGCCTAGGCGCTTACTTCGCTCCTCCCCCTTCTGGGGGAGGTGGATCGCCGCGAAGCGCGGCGAGACGGAGGGGGCTGGTCAGGCCTATTGGCGCGGCGCTGCCCCCCTCCACCGCCGTTCGGCGGTCCCCCTTCCCCCATAAAGGGGGAGGAAGAACAAAGAAAAGCCCGCGTCACTCGGTGACGCGGGCGTCTTTCTGTCGTGGGGGGCCGCCTCCCGCAAGACTAGGGGGCATAGCGGGAGGCGGCGGCCAGACGCCCTCTACAGGGGGCGCGTCGGGCGTCTGGCGGGGGAGCCGGCCGGTTCGGGTGACGCACCGAGGGCGGGCGGGCTCACGCTCTTGAGGTCGGAGACGCGGACCTCAGACCTTGAGGTCGAGAAGACGCTTGTTCATCTCGTCGGCGGTCTTGAGGACCGCCGCATTGGCCTTGAAGTCGGTGGCCGCGCCGATCTGGGCGACACGTTCGCCGACATAGTCGACGTCCTTGGTCTCGGAGGTCTTTTCCACCTGGGCGTCCGAAGCGGCCACCCGCTGGGCCGAGGCGCTGAGGCGGTCGGCGGCGGCCATCATTCCGGACGCGGAGATCGAGATAGCCTGCATGGGATGCCTCCGTCAGGGCTTGGTGGTCTTGACGTTGGTTATCCGGCCGGTTGGGTTAAGCCCTCGCCATCGAAAATGGTAAAATTCACGGCTTGGTCATCTTTTCTAGCGGCCGTTAACCTTTCGAGGGGGTCCGCCCCCTCGCCCCAACATTACGAAACGTTCAGACTCCGCCGTATCGACAAGCTGTCATCGTCCCGACATGGTTCGCCCCTTCGCGGGCCGGGGGGCGGTCCGCTTCCCGGGAGTCTCTCTAGAAATGTCGTTCACGCGTCGTATCGCGCTGGCCAGCGCCGCCCTGCTCATGGTGGCGCAACCGGTCTTCGCGGCCACACCCGCCAAGCCTGCCGCCGCCGCTCAGAAGGCTGGCAAGAAGGCCGCGCCCGCCTCGGATTTCGCGCCTTCGCCCGAAGCCATCAAGGCCCACATGACCTTCCTGGCCGACGACCTGATGGAGGGCCGCGAGACCGGCACGCGCGGCTACGACATCGCCGCCAACTATGTCGCCGCCCAATACGCCCTGCTGGGCGTCAAGCCGGCCGGCGACAAGACCGCCACCGGGGTCTCGTACCAGCAGCACGTGCCGCTGATCGCCTTCCGCGGGGCCGGTGAGGGTTCGTTCGGCCTGACCGGCGCCGACGGCCAGACCGCCGCCTTGAAGTACGGCGAGGACTATCTGCCCAACCCGCAGGCCCAGTCGGCCGACCTGACGGTCGCCGCGCCGCTGGTCTTCGTCGGCTATGGCCTGGTCAATCCGGCCACGGGCCGCGACGACTACGCGGGCCTGGACGTGAAGGGCAAGATCGTCGTCATGCTGAACGGCGCGCCGTCGTCGCTGCAGACCGAGGAACGCGCCCACTTCAGCAACCCCAACACCAAGCGCCAGGAAGCCGCCAAGCGCGGCGCCGTCGGCGTGATCACCATGTCGGGGCCCAGCGCCGAGAAGCGCCGTCCGTTCGCGGCCGGGGCCGGCATGATGCGCGGCTGGCGGGTGATCTGGCGCGACGCCAACGACGTCGGCGCCATCCGCGCGCCGGGCGCGCCGTCGCTGCTGTCGATCAGCCAGGCCGGCGCGGCCAAGCTGTTCGCCGGCGCCCCGACGCCGCTGGCCGACGTGCTGGCCGAGTCCGAAAAGCCGGAAGGCGCGATCAAGGGCTTCGCCCTGGCGACCAAGGCCAGCATCAACGTCAAGACCGAGATCGAGAAGCGCGAGAGCAGCAACGTCGTCGGCCTGATCGAGGGCTCTGACCCGACCCTGAAGGCCCAGACCATCATCCTGTCGGCCCACCTGGACCACATCGGCATGCGCGAGAACGCCAAGCCGGGCGAGGACAAGATCAACAACGGCGCGCTCGACAACGCCTCGGGCATCGCCACCCTGCTGGAGGTCGCGCGCGGCTTCGAGAACAGCAAGGCCCGCCCGAAGCGCTCGATCATCCTGCTGGCCGTCACGGGCGAGGAGAAGGGCCTGGTCGGCTCGGACTACTTCGCCAACAACCCGACGGTGAAGAAGACCGACATCGCCGCCGACGTGAACCTGGACATGCCGGTGCTGCTGTACCCGTTCACCGACGTCATCGCGTTCGGCGCCGACCGCTCGACCATCGGCGAGGCCGTCAAGCACGCCGCCGGCCGCGTGGGCATCGCGCTGTCCGGCGACCCGATGCCGGAAGAAGGCCTGTTCACCCGCTCGGACCACTACCGCTTCGTCGAGCAGGGGATCCCGTCGGTGTTCCTGATGACCGGCTTCCAGAACGGCGGCGAGGCGGCCTTCAAGGGCTTCCTGAAGGGGAACTACCACCACCCGGGCGACGACCTGAACCAGCCGATCGACTACCAGGCGGCCGCCAAGTTCGCCCTGGTCAACTACGAGATCGCCCGTGAACTGGCCAACACCCCGGCCCGCCCGGTCTGGAAGAAGGGCGACTTCTTCGGCGGCACGTTCGCCCCGGCGGGGCATCCGTCTTCCGCCAAGTGATTGTGGCGAAGTAGGTCCTCCAATATCCGATTTCCCCGGCGAATGCCGGGGCCCAGATGGAAGAGCGCTGGCGTTGGCTCCAGGAACGCCGCGCTCTTCCAATCATCCCAAGCGCCTTGAGATCTGGGTCCCGGCATTCGCCGGGAAAATCGGGATAGAGTTATTGACCCGGAGGGCGGCGGAAGGGATTCTGCCGCCCTCTCTCGTTTTCGACCGGATATCCTCGCCCCGTGACCGCCCGCACCGGCGCCTTCCTGAAGATCGGCGTGATCGCGCCGGCCATCATGGTGGCCGACGTGTGGCTGGCCCAGCGGCTGTTCCCGGGTTTCGACGCCGGCGCCCAGTTCATCAGCGAGCTGGGCGGGCCCAAGGCGCCCCTGCCCGAGATCTTCAACTACGGCATGATGATCGCCGGCCTGGCGGGCCTGCTGGCCGGCGCCGGCTTCGCCCATGCGCTGGAAGAGGCCGGCGGCCGGCGGCGGGTCTCGGCCTTCGCCGGCCTGTTCGTGGCGCTGACGGGCCTCGGGGCCTTCTTCGCCGGGGTGTTCCACTGGCCCGATCCCATGCACCGCGCCTGCGGGGTGGGCCTGGCCATGCAGTTCGCGCCGCTGTTCACAGCCTGGGCGCTATGGGGCAAGCCGGGCTACCGGCGGCTGGCCCACTTCTCGCTGGGCTGGTTCTTCGGCCTGCTGCTGGTCTTCGCCCTGCTGACCGGGGTGTGGAACGTCCGCACCGGCTATGACGTCGGCTACTGGCAGCGCGGCCACGCGTTCCTGGGCCTGCTGTGGCTGGCCATCGCCGCCTGGAGCCTGGAGAAGGGCTGGCGACACGAACGGCTGGGCGACCTGGAATCCGCCTCGGCCTGAAGCGCCTCAGGCGCGCACGCCCAGCAGGACCCGCCGGATGTCGCCCCGCGTCGCCGCCAGCAGGATCAGCAGATAGGCTGACAGGAACAGCATCCCGCCGAACACGGCGACGACGCCCAGGCCGATCGCCGCCGGCCTGAAGCCGCCGCGCCAGGCGGTCCACAGGCCCGACAGCAGCAGGAAGCAGAAGAAGTCCAGGTTGAATTGCCCGGGCCAGCTCATGGCGGCCATGTCGCCGAAGAACACCGGCAGCAGATTCCAGCCATGATGGGCGATGGTGACGCTGGTGTAGCCGGCGATCACCAGCAGGCAGGCCAGCAGGAACAGGCGAAACAGGGTCATCGGGCGGTCTCCGCTTCCAGGGTGGCGCTCGACGCCGCCCGGCTTTCCAGGAACAGGCAGCGGGCCATCATGGCCAGAAGGCCGATCGAGCCGGTGGCGGCCACCAGCACGATCCACGGCGGCGCGCGCATGCCCACGGCGCGGGCGCGGGGCAGCAGCATGGCCAGGGCGGTTCCCGCGGCCAGCAGCAGGTCGCACCAGATCTGCGCGCCCCAGGGGCCGCGCAGGTGCTCGTTCCAGAAGCCCAGCGGCCCGGCCTTGGCGACCACGTCCAGGCTGACGATCAGAAACGCCGCCGACAGCACGGCGGGAACGACCCAGGCGCGCGGGCCAAGCTGGGGGCGAACGGCCATGACGATCAGGGCCAGCAGCAGGCCCAGGGCTGCGCCGGCGGGCAGGATGGCGTACACGGGCTCAGGCATGGAGATCTCCTGTAGCAGTCGCTACAGGCATAGCGCATTGTAGCAGTTGCTACAATCGGAAAGGCGGCATGAACGTTCGGGACGAACAGCGGGAGCGGGTGGCGGCTGCCCTGGCCGATCATCTGCTGCGCACGGGCCTTTCCCAGGCAAGCCTTCGCCAGCTGGCGGCGGCGGCCGGGGTCAGCGACCGGATGCTGCTGTACTATTTCGCCGACAAGACCGAGGTGCTGGCCCAGGCCATGGCGCGCCTTGCCGCCGACATGGCGGGCCGTCTGGCGTCCGCCCTGCCCGAGACCGAGCGCCTGTCGCCCGCCGTGCTCAGCGCCCGCGCCGCGCGGCTGGTCATCGACGACGCCTACCGGCCCTTCATGCGGCTGTGGATCGAAGCGGTGGCGGCGGCGGCGCGGGGGGAAGCGCCGTTCGTCGACATCGCCCGCCAGATCGGCGGCGGCTTCCTGGCGTGGCTGGAGGCCCGGCTGGACCCGGCGACGACGCCCGACCCGCCCGGCGCGGCGGCGGCGATCCTGGCCCTGCTGGACGGTCTGGCCCTGGTCGAGGTCTGCGCCGGTCCCGAGCGCGCGCGCCGGGCGGTCGAGGCCCTGGAAGCGGCGGCGCGGCACTAAGCCGCCTTGGGCTCCTACGCCCTTCCCGCTCCCCTCGCGCAGGTCCATATCAGCGCCATGACCGCCGCTGCTCCCGCCCCGCGCCTGACCGTCTGGTACGACGGGGGATGTCCGCTGTGCCTGCGCGAGATCGCGCTGATGCGACGGCTGGACCGGCGGGGGGCGATCGCCTTCATCGACGTCGCCGACGGCGAGACGGCCTGCCCGATCGACCGCGCCGAGCTGCTGGCCCGTTTCCATGCGCGCGAGGACGGCCAGCTGCTGTCAGGCGCGGCGGCCTTCGCGGCCATGTGGCGGGCGGTTCCGGTGCTGCGGCCGCTCGGGGTCCTGGCGCGGCGCCCTTGGGCGCTGAAGGTCCTGGAGGCGCTCTATGTCCGCTTCCTGCGGGTCCGCCCCCGGCTGCAGCGGCTGGTAGTCCGGCTTACCGCCAGGCGTAGTTGAAGCTGACGCTGATGCGCTGCTCGTCGGCCTGGTTGGTGGTCACTTCGTGGCGCAGCCAGCTTTCCCACATCAGCACCGCGCCGGCCGACGGCTTGACGTAGATGAACGGCGCCAGGGTCTCGGGCGCGCCTTCGGCGCGGGTCGGGGCGGCCATCATCATCGGCAGACGCGGGTCCTCGAACTTCAGGGCCGAGGCGCCCGGCGGGATGGTGATGTAGACCGTGCCGGAGATCACGCTGTGCGGGTGGATGTGGCCGCTGTGCGAGCCGCCCGGCTCCAGGATGTTGATCCACAGGCTGTCCATGACCAGCTTGCCGCCGGCCAGGTCGAAGGCAAGGTCCTTGGCGAAGGCCACCGCGTGCTTGTCCAGCTTCTTCTTCAGCGTCTCGAACAGGCTGTCTCGCTGCGGCAGGTCGTTCAGCGAGGCGTAGGAGGTGTAGCCCAGATAGCCCTTGTTATAGGCCCAGGCCTGGCCGGCCTCGTCGTCCTCGGCGATGGCGATGCAGGCGTCGTGCAGCTCGTCGATGAACGCCTCGGCGTCCTTGTCGCTGGCGAGGCTGGCTTCATAGAGCGGGGTGACGAAGAGGCTGCGCGTGGTCATGAGGGGCGTCATAGCGCCGGCGGAGCAAGAGGGCAAAGGCGCGGGCGGAAACGCGGCGCTCAACTCACTCTTTATAATTGCATTTGAATTAAATTCACGCATGATGTGCATCTCAATCCATGATCCGGGGGGACCAGGATGCGCGCCGTCTTTCTCTGCATGCCGCTGCTGGCCGCCGGCCTGGTCGGTTGCCAGTCGCTGGAGGGTTATCCGCAACCCCTGGAGACCCGCGCACAGGCGCTCGGCATGGTCAGGGCCGACACCCAGCCGGCAGCGGTCACCGCCTATGTCGCCCTCACCGACCCCACTCAGCGGCTAGCCAGGCGGGATCAGATCGTCCGCGCGCGGCTCTATGCGATCGACGTCAACTACGACGACTTCGTCCGCGGGCTGACCGGTCAGCAGAAAGCCTTCGCGATTGGCTCGGACGTGGTCGCCGCCGGCCTGACCGGCGCGGCCACCCTGGCCAAGAGCGCCACCACCAAGACCCACCTGACCACCTACGCCAGCGCAGTGCTGGGCGTGCGCTCGACGGTCGACAAGGAGGTCTTCTACAGCAAGACCCTGCCGGCCGTGGTCACCCAGATGGACGCCTCGCGCAAGACGGTGCTCGCCAAGATCGAGGAAGGCCTGGCCCAGCCCGACGCCAGCTATCCGCTGATGGCGGCCCTGGCCGACCTGCAGGACTACTACACCTCCGGCACCTTGAACGGGGCCTTGAACCAGATCTCCAAGGACGCTGGCGTCAAGAGCGACGCCGCTCAGCAGCGCATCACCAACGTCACGACGGTCAAGTACGCCGTCGACGCCACGCACAAGAGCCTGTTCAACTACTGGCTGACCGACGGGAAGACGATCAACGCAACGCACCAAGCGACCCTGCTGAGCTGCGTTCCGCCTCCGGGCGGCGCGACCGCCACGCTCTCGGACCTCAACAAGATCGTCAACGATGGCACGCCCGAGGCGGCCACTCAGCGCGCGATCGTCGCCGCCTGCGTGAAGCAAAAGGATGCGTCCTTCAACTAGAGGAGCCAACCATGCCCAACACGACGACCGCCGCCGCGAGCGGATCCCGGCAGGAAGTCCGGACCGGCGTTCCCGAAGAAGAGCTGACCGGCTACATCGCCATCCAGCGCGCCTGCGGCGCCACGGACGTGGTGGCGGTGCATGATGGTCCGGCGACCTACACCGTGACGGCCACCTTCCCGGCGTGATTGACGCCGCCCGCTGGGCGGAACATAGTCGGAACATGGCCGCCGACGATCTGATCCTGACCCTCGACGCGGCGCTTGCCGAGCGCCTGCGCATTCGCGCCGAGGCGGCAGGGCTGAGCGTGGAAGCGTACGCGCACGATATCCTGCGGCGTGACGTCGACCCGCCAGGCCTCGCGGAGAGCGAAGCCCGATGGGACAGCCGTTTGCCGCCCCGCCCGCCCGAAGACGACCTCGACCAGAATTCCAAAGCCTATTCCGACTATATCGAGCGGATCTGCGACGAGGCCGAGCGCACCGGCGGCGTCCCCTGGGAGCAGGTGCGGGCGCGTCTGCGAAACTTCGGCCAGCCTCGCTGACGCGTGCGCCGGATCGTTTTCACCGAGCTGGCGGATACGATATCAACAGGCTTGAAGCTTGGCTTATCGAGCGCGGCGCACCCTATGCTCGCGGTCTCGGCCTGGAGCTTGTAGACGCCATCGAAGGGCTGATCGATTTTCCGGGACGCGCGCCCGTCAGTCGCGACGGCCGCTATCGCGAACGCTACATCGCGTTCCATTCGAACCAGTACGTCGTCCAATATCTGGTCCGCGGGGACGCCGTCGTCATCGCGCGCATCCGACACAGCCTCGAACGTCGCTGAACGCGCCGGACTCGCCTATATCTCCCCCGTGACCGATACGACGACCGACACCCCCGCCTCGCCCCGCCTGTCCGGCGCCGCCCTGATCAAGGACGAGGTCACGCGCCTGCCCGACGCGCCCGGCGTCTACCGCATGATCGGCGAGGCCGACGAGGTGCTGTACGTCGGCAAGGCCAAGAGCCTGAAGAAGCGCGTCATCCAGTACGCGCAAGGCCGCTTCCACACCAACCGCATCGCCAACATGGTCGACGCCACGCGGTCGATGGAGTTCATCACCACCCGCACCGAAGCCGACGCCCTGCTGCTCGAGATCAACCTGATCAAGCAGCTGAAGCCGCGCTTCAACGTGCTGCTGCGCGACGACAAGAGCTTCCCCGAGATCGTCATCCGCCGCGACCACGACGCCCCGCAGCTGCGCAAGCACCGCGGCGCCCACACGATCAAGGGCGACTATTTCGGACCGTTCGCCAGCGCCTGGGCGGTGAACCGCACGCTGAATACCTTGCAAAAGGCCTTCCTGCTCCGCTCATGCAGCGACAGCGTCTATGAGAGCCGCGACCGGCCCTGCATGCTGCACCAGATCAAGCGCTGCGCCGCCCCCTGCACCGGCCTGATCGGCAAGGAGGACTACCAGGGCCTCGTCGACCAGGCCGAGGCCTTCCTGCGCGGCAAGTCCCGCGCGGTGATGTCCAGCATGGCCAAGCAGATGGAAGAGGCCGCCGAAGAGCTGGAGTTCGAGCGCGCCGCCCGCCTGCGCGACCGCATCCGCGCCCTCTCCAGCGTCGCCCAGGAGACCCAGATCAACCCCGAGACCGTGGACGAGGCCGACGTCGTGGCCCTGCACGTCGAGGGCGGCCAGGCCTGCGTGCAGGTGTTCTTCTTCCGGGCCGGCCAGAACTGGGGCAACCGCGCCTATTTCCCGCGCGTCACCGGCAATGTGGAAGAGACCGACGAAACCACCACCGAGGAGCAGCGCATCCTCACCGCCTTCCTGGGCCAGTTCTACGACGACAAGCCGATCCCGCGCCTGATCCTGTCCAACCTCCAGCCGGCCGAGGCCGCGCTGCTGGCCGAGGCCTTCGCCCTGAAGAGCGGCCGCAAGGTCGAAATCGCCACCCCAAAGCGCGGCGAGAAGGCCGACCTGGTCCAGCACGCCCTGACCAACGCGCGTGAGGCCCTTGGGCGAAAAATGGCCGAGGGCAGCGCCCAGACCAAGCTGCTGGCCGGCGTCGCCGAGGCCTTCAAGCTGGAGGCCCCGCCCGAGCGGATCGAGGTCTATGACAACAGCCACATCCAGGGCACCAACGCCGTCGGCGGCATGATCGTGGCGGGCCCGGAAGGCTTCATGAAGGGCCAGTACCGCAAGTTCAACATCAAGAGCACTGAGCTCACCCCCGGCGACGACTACGGCATGATGAAGGAGGTGCTGAAGCGCCGCTTCGCCCGCCTGGTCAAGGAGGAGGAGGACGGCGACAGCGACAACCGCCCCGACCTCGTCCTGGTCGACGGCGGCAAGGGCCAGCTGGACGCGGCCCTGGATATCATGGCCGACCTCGGCGTCGACGACATCGCCGTGGTTGGGGTGGCCAAGGGTCCTGACCGCGACGCCGGTCTGGAGCGCTTCTTCATCCCCGGCCAGACCCCGTTCATGCTCGAGCCCAAGTCGCCGGTGCTCTACTACCTGCAACGCCTCCGCGACGAAGCCCACCGCTTCGCCATCGGCGCCCACCGCACGCGGCGCAGCATGGACATGAAGAAGAACCCGCTGGACGAGATCGAAGGCGTCGGCCCGGGCCGCAAGAAGGCCCTGCTCCACGCGTTCGGCTCGGCGAAGGGCGTCGGCCGGGCGAGCGTGGAGGACCTGGTCAAGGTCGAGGGGGTCAGCTTGGCGTTGGCCGAGCGGATCCATGGGTTTTTCAGGAAGGGGTGAGGGGGGTTAGGCTGCACGCCGCGACGACGGGGATCCTGCAGGCGAGAGGCCCGATCACAGCCGCGCTTGTCATGTTCGTGCGGCAATGGCGAAGTGCCGCCCATGATCGCCGAGGCCCCGGAGGTTCAGCTTGAGGCTGAGGCCAGGCAAGTCACCTCACTTTGCAGGATCTATTTCACCATAGAATAAAACAGGTTAAAGCGTAAGCATGGCTGCACCTGAGACCTTTCGAGTCAGTTCTCACCTCAAGGACATCATAGGACGCGATCTCGTGACCAACGAGTTCGTGGCCATCTTCGAATTGGTCAAGAATTCGTTCGACGCCGGCGCGACGCGCGTCGACATCGAATTTGATCCCGACGAAAGCAGCATCGCGATTGTCGATGATGGCCAAGGCATGTCGGCAGCCGATATTCGGGACAAGTGGCTCTTCGTTGCCTATTCGGAAAAGGCCCTCGCGGGGCCCGAAAACTACCGCGACAGAATCCGGCCTGCGGGCCAATTCGCCGGCAGCAAGGGTATTGGACGCTTTGCCTGCGACACCCTTGGCTCCAGCCTTGATCTCTACAGCCGCACGCGCGGCTCCAGCAAGATCTCCAAGCTCGAGATAGACTGGACCCTGTTCGAGAAGGACAGCAAGGAAGAGTTCCAGGCCGTCGACGTCACTCTTGGGGACGCGCTGGAATTTCCCGAGATCCACAACGCCAGTGTCCCCATCGAGCATGGCACTGTTCTCTTGATCAAGGACACGCGCCACCATTGGGATGAGGTAACGATCAAAAAGCTGCGCAAGGATCTTGCGAAGCTGATCGATCCCTTCGGAACGACCAAGAATGTCGTGGTTTCGACATGGTTAGCCGACGGGGACGAGACGCAGGTCGAGGGCGTCGATGGACCGGTCGGGAACCAGATCGCCGACCTTCTTCAGGACAAGACAAGTCGCATCGACGTCGTGATTCATTCCGGCATGGTCGAAACAACCCTGTTTGACCGAGGCAGAAGAATATATTCAATCAAGGAGCCGTCGCCCTACGAAGATCTTGGAGACAGCCGTGTACAGGGGAACATATATTTCCTGAATCGTGCGGCGAAGCACAATTTTACAGTCCAAATGGGCGTCCGCCCCGTAGAATTCGGTAGTGTCTTCTTGTTCTTGAACGGGTTCCGTATTTTCCCGATCGGCGAAGAACTTGACGACACGCTTGGCTTGAACCGCCGGAAGCAGCAGGGACAATCGCGTTATCTTGGTACGCGCGACCTGATCGGGCGGGTCGACGTGACGGCGCGACCAAAGATGTTCCGCGAGGTGTCCAGCAGGGATGCCGGTCTGGTCGACGACGCCCGCAGCCGGGCGCTCTATGACGCGATCAAGCGGCACATGATCTTCCGTCTTGAGCGGTATGTCGTCGGCGTCAACTGGAAGGACAAACGTGACCAGGACCGCGACACCGCCGAGGGACTGGAAACGGACAGCGCCCGTGAACGTATCCTCTCGATCGTCGGCGGGTTGGCGCGCTCCAAGGATGTCGAGATCGTCTACTATGATCCCGATATCGTAAGAGTCTCGGACGATCCTGACCAAATCACCGACAACACGCTGAAGTCCATCGCCGAGGTGGCGGAGAGCAACGGCGATACCGCACTGCTCGGGCAAATCGAGGACGCCCGACGCCGGATCGATGAGCTGCGCGCGTCTCGCGAAGAGGCCCGCGAAGTCGCCCAGCGCGCGATCGAGGAGCGGCAGCGCGCGGATGCCCGCATCGAGAGGCTGGAGCAGCAGGCGGCGTTTCTCGGCAGCAGCCGGGACGTGAACGTCGAGCGCGTGCAGCTGTTGATGCACCAGGCCACCATCCATCTGGGCCATGTGCGGTCCGCAATTGCCAACGTGTCCCACGAGCTGCGGAATGTGCTCGCCTCGGCTTCTGCGCCGGAGGACGGCCTGGACATTGATGACTTCGAAGATCTTCTGGCGAGCATCCGTCAGTCCGCGAGGCGGGCATCAGCCTCCATCGCGGGCGCGAACCTCTCCGGTGAACGCCTACGCACAGTCCTATCCTTCGCCCCCAACATTCGCGTCGATCTCCAGACGGACAAGGTGCGCGGCGACCTGCTCAAGTTCTTCGGCGAATACTTCGAGGTGCGTCTGGCTGGTGTCCCGGGGATGCCCACGGCCACGTTCGACGCTGCAGGGCTCTCGTTGCATAGGGAGTTCTCCCCCGTCGATGTCGCGGTCTTGATCGACAACCTTCAGGACAACGCGAGGAAGGCGAGAGCCAAACACATCGAATTCAAGGCCAGTCGCAAAGGGCAGGGTCCTGTCATCATCAGCGTGACGGACGACGGCGTTGGGATTGATGAACGCAAGGTGGATACCGCCAAGATCTTCGAGCGGGGCTATTCGGGATCGACCAACGGGACCGGGCTTGGCCTCTACACGGTCCGGCAGATCATACAGGATATGGGTGGGACGATTGAGCTGGTCGGCGACGGGACGCGCGCGGACTTCGAGATCGTGATCCCGGGGGGCGATGCATGAACCTCGACTTCGGAATCCTCTGGATTGAAGACTCCTTTAGTCCGGAAGAGGAGGAAACCCTCAAGCGACGGGTCCGGGATGCGGGCTTCATCGCGCGGATCGAGGCGATCGAAAACGGTGCCGGCATCGAGAAGCTCGCGCGCGAACATCAACTATATCACCGATACTATATTATCCTCCTCGACTACAAATTGAAGGACGAGGATGGCGATGAGTTGGCGCCAAAAATCCGAATTCTATTCCCGTCAACGACGATCCTGTTTTATTCAGGAAATTACCAGGAAAACGAACTCCGGAGGATGATCGCTGAAAAGCAGGTTGAAGGCGTATACTGTAGCGCCAGGGAGCGGTTCATCGAGAGGACTGGCGGCCTGATCGACCAGACCGCCCGCGCTCTCGATCGCCTGTCGGGCATGCGTGGACTGGCGATGCGCGTGGTGGCCGAATGCGATGCGCTCATGCGCGACGCGATGCTGTCGATGTGCGCGCGCGATCCGGCCTGCAACGCCAAGATGGGCGACCTGGACGATGACGTGCTCGATTTCCTGGATGGCCTAAAGGCGGGCTATGAGGTTGCAACGACGGGAGACCTTGCTGGTCGGCTGGATACGAGGGCGGTCGATAGCGCCAAGCTCTTCAAGCATTTCCGGCGGCTCACGAAGGTAGCGGCGGCCGGTCCCACTATATTTGGCCTGACGGCCGACCAGGTTGAGCGTCTTAGGGAACTGAGGAAGATCAGCGCTCAGTACAACACCGGGGTCCTGCACAAGCGGAACATCCTCGGTCACGTTGTCGAGGTGCAGGGGCCGACAGGTTGGGCGCTACAGGGCAGCGACGAGATGAGCGTCAACGACTTCCCCGACCTGCGGCAAAGCTTCGCGACCCATATTGACGCCTTCCGCGAAATGGGCGAGCTCGTTGGGCTTCTGGACCAGAAGTAGGCCGGTGAGGACCTCGCCGATGGCTTCGGCGAACAACGGGGGGACGGCATTTCCAACCTGCGTGAAGCGAGGGCAAGCGTCTTTCCTGCGCTTTCCGCCCGTCGTGTAGGGACCCTGGAACGAGAACCAGTCCGGAAAAGACTGGAGCCGCGCGTGCTCGCGTACGGTCATCGACCTTGGCCGCGAATAGTGGACCAAGTCATCGGGCAGCGTGCTGATCGTTGGCGACGGTGCCTCGGGGTCCAGCGCGGTCGTGGCGCGCTTCTTGATCCCGAACCGGGCGCGGTCCTCGGCGCGCAGGCAAACACCTCGCTCGCAACTGTCTAGAATGTCCTGCATGCGTTTGGCGGAAGTGGCGTTGTGCCGGGGAAGCCGCACGTCGGAGATTTGGTCCGAACTGCGCGCGCGCATCAATTTCTGGTAAGGGCTCTTTGGTTGACGGGCGCGCCGCAGCGCCTTGAAGCCCTGGTTTCCCCATTCCGCGTCGGGGAGCAGTTCGCTTTCGTCACGCTCCTCGAGGTCTGACAGCGCTGCTTTCGCCGTCGTGGGGCCGGGGCCAAGGCCATGTGTTTCGAGGAACGACTTGCGCATCACGCGGAGGCGCTGGATCGGATCGATGCCAGGGAGCGATCCCTCGATCGCCGCGATCAGCACAAAGCGAGGACGGCGCTGAGGCACGCCCCAATCCGCCGCGCGCAGCGTGTCGTACCAAGTATCGTAACCAAGCTTCTTGAATTCGCGGACGACGTAGTCGCAATAGGTCCCGCCGGTCTTGTGCCGCATCGAGCGGAAGCCGACTACGTTCTCTAGTAGCACAAGGCGCGGGCGGACTTTGGCGACATACTGCAGGTAGACGTCGACCATTTGGCTGCGGGGATCGTCGGGCCTTCGCAGTCCATTCATGCTGAAGCCTTGGCAGGGAGGCCCGCCCGCGATCAGGTCGACTTTGCCGCGGAGCAATGACAACTCGGCCGCGTGCTCCTGAAGGACGTCTTGCGCCAACCAGGCGCGCTGTTCGAGCCAGTCTGGCCAGCGATGACGCTCGCTCGCACCGTCCAGCAGGTTATGTTTGTAGGTGGAGAAGGCGTGGGCGTGGGCTTCGACCCCGAAGAGCGTGGAGAAGCCGGCCTCGCCCAGGCCAAGCGAAAGCCCACCGCAGCCGGCGAAAAGATCGATGCAGGTCGGCCTCATGGGAGCGCTATCGCACAGGCGTTCATCGATGTCCAGGACACTAGGGGCAGCTTCGTCGTCTAAGGCGTGCCGATACCGGTGGCTGAAATCGCGGCATCATGCATCCCCCAATTTGACGCTGCGGCAAAGCTAGGACCCGATTCTCAAAGGATTTGTTACCGCGAGCTGCGACCTGCTGCGTCAGCATCGCCTGGGCGTGCGCGTCGAGATGGTCGAGCGCGTGACCATCGACGCCGCCGCCCTCTCCGCCATCTGAAAGAGACGCCACCAAAGAACACCGTTCTCCGGCGCAACCAAACCGTTCCAGCCCCGTTTGATAGCTTGAGTATCTTCAAGCGGGGACCGTCATGGACCATCAGGACCAAAAGACCTTCGAGCGCGATCTGGTCGCGCTGATTCCGCATCTGCGCGCCTTCGCCCGTTCGCTGTGCGGCGACGCCACCGCCGCCGACGACCTGGCGCAGGAGGCCGTGGCCAAGGCCTGGGCCAGCCGCAACAGCTTCGCCATGGGCACCAACATGAAGGCCTGGACCTTCATGATCCTGCGCAACCAGTTCTATTCGGAAAAGCGCCGCAGCTGGCGCTCGGTGGGCCTGGATCAGGAAACCGCCGAACGCACCCTGGTGGCCAACACCAATTTCGACGGCGCCATCGCCCTGGACGACCTGCGCCAGGCGATGCTGATGCTGCCCGAGAACCAGCGCGAGGCGCTGATCCTGATCGGCGCCGGCGGCTTCTCGTACGAGGAAGCGGCCGAGATCATCGGCGTCGCCGTCGGCACGGTGAAGAGCCGCGTCAGCCGCGCCCGCGCCGACCTGGTCCAGATCTTCGAGACCGGCAGCTACGACCGCGACGGCAAGCCGGTGCACGAGGCCATGGGCTCGATGCTGCACGCGCTGGAACGCCTGTCGGCTTAGAGGCTAGAGCCCCTCCCCTCTCCCCTTGCGGGAGAGGGTGGCCCGCGAAGCGGGTCGGGTGAGGGGTTGAAGACAGGATCCGCCGCGACGGCTTAACCGCTGTCGCGGCGGCTTTCGTTTGTGCGACCCCTCATCCGTCAGCTGCGCTGACACCTTCTCCCGCAAGGGGAGAAGGAGACTAGGTCAGCCCCCGACACACCCCGCAGAACGCCGCCACGTCCGCCTCGTCGTGATAGATCGACAGCCCCACGCGCAGCACGTCGTCGCGGACGTCGGTCACCACGCCCTTTTCAGCCAGCGCCTGTTTCCAGGCGCTGGCTTTTTCGTGTCGCAGGGCCAGGAAGCGCGCCTGCGGTCCCTCGCCCGGCGGGTTCAGCACCACGGCGTCCTTCAGCGGGCCGGCCTGGCCGTCGGCGATCTGGTCCAGCAACAGCCGTTGCAGGCGCCCGACATGGGCAACGACCACCGCCGTGCTCAGGCCTTCAGCCTCCAGCATCCGGCCCGCCGCCACGAAGCGGTAGAGGCCCGAGGGATCGAAGGTCGCGCCCATGAAGCGGCCGGCGTCGCGGACATAGCCGACCCCGCCGGGCGGGCCTTCCAGGTCGCCAAACTCGGCGTACCAGCCGGTCAGCACCGGGCGCGGGCCATAGCCCTCCGGCGCGTGCAGGAAGGCCGCGCCCTCCCCGGCCATGGCGTATTTGTAGCCGCCGGCGACGTAGAAGATTCGGTCCGCCACCGCCGACAGGTCGGCCGGGACGGCGCGGAAGCCGTGATAGCCGTCGACCACGATCCACGGCCCCTCGGGCCGGGCCAGCTCGGCCAGCTCCCAGACGCGGTCGAAGACAAAGCCGGTCTTGAAGAACACGTGGCTGACGAAGATCAGGTCGTAGGTCCCGGTCCTGGCGGCCGACAGGAACCGCTCGACGAAGTCGGGACGGTCGGTCTCGACCAGGGTCAGCTCGATCTGGCCGGCCTCGGCCCAGCGCTGGGCCTGGCGGCGGAACGAGTGGAACTCGCCGTCGGTGGACAGCACGCGGATCGGCTGGTTGGCCGATGGGCGCTCGATCGCCGACATCAGCACCGCCAGCAAGGCGTGGGTGTTGGGCGCGAAGACCACGCTCTCTGGGGACGGCAGGTTCAGCTCGCGGGCCACCAGGCCCTGGGCGGCCGGATAGACCTGGCCCAGCGCCTTGTCCCACTTGTGGTCGGCCAGGACGACGGCGTCCTCCCAGGCCTCGACCTGCCCGGCCAGGGTGGCGTCGGGCCACAGGTGGTGGCTGTGAGCGGCCATGTGCAGCCGGCCCGGCACGGACAGGGCCTTGGAGAACAGGTTCTTGCGGGCCGACATCAGAGCTTGGTCCTCAGCGACCACAGCTCGGGGAACGCGCGACGGCGCAGGGTGCTGGCCAGATACCCCACCCCATCGGTGCCGCCCGTCCCCGGCCGGCCGCCGATGATCCGCTCGACGGTCAGCACGTGCTTGTGGCGCCAGGTGACCAGGGCGTCGTCCAGGTCGACCAGCTTCTCGGCCAGCTGGTACAGCTCCCAATAGCGCTGCGGGTCGCGATAGACCTCCAGCCAGGCGGCCTCGACGCCCTCGGACGGTGCGTAGGTCTGGCTGAAGTCGCGGTTCAGGGCGCTGTCGGGCACGGTCAGGCCGTGGCGAGGCAGCTGGGCGATGGCCACGTCGTACAGGCTGGGCGCATCGAGCGCGGCCTGCAGCTGGCCCAAGGCTGAGGAGCCTTCCTCGTGGAACTTCAGGAAGCTCTGGTCCTTCAGGCCCAGCAGGTATTCCAGGGTCCGGAACTGGTGCGACTGGAAGCCCGAGGACGAGCCCAGGTCGCCCCGGAAGCTGAGGTAGTCGGCCGGCGTCATGGTCGCCAGCACGTCCCACGACAGGGTCATCACCGTCTGGATCCGCGACACCCGCGCCAGGGCCTTGTAGGCCGGCTCGACGTCGTGGGCCGCGATCAGCCGCTTGGCCAGCTCGACCTCGTGGATGATCTCCTTGAGCCACAGCTCCTTGGTCTGGTGGATGACGATGAACAGCAGTTCGTCGTGCCGGTCGCTCTGCGGCTTCTGGGCCGCGAGCAGTTCGTCCAGCGCCAGATAGCGCGCGTAGGTCATGTCTTTCGCCATACCGCAGGGTATGCCGCTTTTCGCGGCGGCTCGCTACTGCGGGGCGGTGCCGGGACGGCTGGCCGTTACCCGTCGGCGCCTCTAGAATGGTTCACCACGACCCGCACCCGCAGAACCGCCTCAAGGAGCCCTGGCGTTTGAAAGCCTCGACTTGATCACGCAATACGGATGGTCCGACGCGCTGGCGCAGGCCTTCAAGCCGCACGCCCGCGCCGGCTATGTGCCCGGGCGCGTCGTCGTCCAGCAGCGCAACGGCTATCTGGTGGCCACCGACAAGGGCGAGCTGCGCGCCAAGCCCTCCGGCCGCCTGCGCCACGAGGCCCGCGAGATCGGCCACCCGGCCGTCGGCGACTGGGTGGCGATGTCGGTCAACGCCGCCGAGCGCAGCGCCACCATCCACGCCCTGCTGCCGCGCCGCACCGCCTTCATCCGCCGGGCCGCCGACAGCCTGCAGTCGCCGCAGGTGATCGCCGCCAATGTCGACCTGGCCTTCATCGTCACCTCGATGAACGGCGACCTCAATCCGCGCCGGATCGAGCGCTATCTGGCCGCCGCCTGGCAGAGCGGCGCGCGGCCGGTGATCGTGCTGACCAAGTCGGACCTCGTCGCCGAGACCGGACCCCAGACCGCCGAGATCGAGGCCCTGGCGGCCGGCTGCCCGGTCGTCAGCATCTCGGCGCGGCAAGGGGTCGGCCTGGACGCCCTGCTGGCCCACCTGGCGCCGGGCGAGACCTGCGTGCTGATCGGCTCGTCCGGGGTCGGCAAGTCCACCCTGGTCAACGTCCTGCTGGGCGAGCAGCGCATGGCCACGGCGGACGTCCGCGAGGGCGACGACAAGGGCCGCCACACCACCAGCCACCGCGAGCTTGTCCTGCTGCCCGGCGGCGGGCTGATCGTCGACACCCCCGGGGTGCGCGAGATCGGCCTGGTCGACGCCGAGCAAGGCGTCAGCGTGGTGTTCGACGACATCGAGCAGCTGACGGGGGCCTGCAAGTTCAGCGACTGCACCCACGCCAACGAACCCGGCTGCGCGGTGCGCGAGGCGATCGAGAGCGGCGCGCTGGATCCCGACCGCTGGGCGCACTTCCAGAAGCTGGGCCTGGAGCTGGCCGCCATGGAGCAGAAGACCGAGCGCCTGGCCCGGGACGCCGAGCGCCGCCGCCAGGGCGGGCTGCAAAAGGTCTATCGCGCCACCAAGAAGGACGTGCGCGGCGGCGCCGATCGCTGAACGGGCCGCCTCGCCGCACGATGTTCTCTCAGAATTTGGACCCTTCCCCCGGCCGAACGGGTTAGGGGTGGGGCTCCAGACTGAAGAGAGACCCTTGCCATGCCCGCTTTCACCATCGTCACGACCAGTGCGACCCAAGGCAGCGATGCGGCGGAGGTCAGCTCGCTGGCCGATGAATTCGGCAGCGACATCGAAGCCCTGGGCTATTCGCGCCGCATGGCCGACGAGATGCTCAGCATGGCCAACCAGCTGTCGCTGGACTTCGACTACAGCCATGTCGGCCTCTATGAAGGCGACCTGATCGACGAAGAGGTCGATCCCAGCCACGCCGCCTTCCTGGGCGCCTGGATGCTGGACGAGGAAGGCATCGCGTTCCTGACGGCGGACGAATTCCGCGACGGGGCCGACGAGACCGAGACGGAAGCCGAGGCTTCCTGACGCTTCCTTTTATCCGCTCATCCCCGCGAAAGCGGGGACCCAAACGGCGTATCCGAACAATCCCACCATATCCCGTCATCCCGCGCTTCATGCGCGGGACCCATTTGTCCGCCGCAAGTGAAGTGCGGACCTGATCGCTCACGCGCAAGCTGAACCATGGGTCCCGCGCATGAAGCGCGGGATGACGGGGATGGGGAAAATCAGCTTGGGTCCCCGCTTTCGCGGGGATGAGCGGCGTTGTGGAAATGCCGGCCGCGCTTTCCCCTCCCCCTTCGCGCGTAACCCGGCTAAACCCTGCCTCATGGTTCAGTCGTCCGCGTCCGTCATCGCCGCGCCCCCCCTCGCGCTCCAAGCCGATCCCGTCGCTACGCGCTCGCGCGTCGGCAAGACGCTGTCGATCGTCGCGCCCTGTTTTAACGAGCAGGAGGTGCTGGACATGTTCTTCGACCGCATCGACGCCGAGCTGGCGCGGCTGGGGGTCGATTACGAGATCGTCTGCGTCAATGACGGCAGCCGCGACCACACCCTGGCGGTGCTGCTGAAACACCATCAGCGCGACCCGCGCATCAAGGTCATCAACCTGGCCCGCAACTTCGGCAAGGAGGTCGCCCTGTCGGCCGGCCTGGACGCGGTGACCGGCGACATGGTGGTGCCGATCGACTGCGACCTGCAGGACCCGCCGGAGCTGATCGGCCAGTTCATCGCGGCCTGGGAGTCCGGTGCCGACGTGGCCTATGGCGTGCGGGTCGACCGCAGCAGCGACACCTTCGTCAAGCGCCTGACGGCCCAGGGCTTCTACAAGGCCTTCAACCGGATGTCGGACGTCGACTTGCCCTACAACGCCGGCGACTACCGGCTGATGGACAAGCGCGTCGTCGAGGTGCTGCGCCAGCTGCCCGAGCGCAACCGCTTCATGAAGGGCCTGTTCGCCTGGGTCGGCTTCAAGCAGACGCCGATCCCCTATGCCCGCCCCGAGCGCGCGGCCGGGACCAGCTCGTTCCGCTACTGGAAGCTCTGGAACTTCGCCCTCGACGGCATCACCTCGTTCAGCACCGCCCCGATCCGGATCTGGAGCTATGTCGGCCTGATCGCCGGCCTGCTGGCGGCCTCGGCGGCCGTGTTCCTGGTGCTGCGCACCCTGCTGGAAGGCAACAAGGTCCCCGGCTACCCGTCGCTGATGGTGGTGATCCTGTCGGGCTTCGCCATCCAGATGCTGGCCATCGGCTCGCTAGGCGAGTACGTCGCCCGCATCTATCAGGAAGTGAAGGGCCGGCCGCTGTACGTGATCATGGACCGCTACGGCTTCGACGCCCGGGCTTCCGAGACGTGAGCGCCCTGCTGACCCCGGCGCGGCGCGAATTCCTGGTCTCGGCCCTGCGCTATGGCGTGGCGGGGGTCGCCAACACCCTGGTCGGCCTGACCATCATCCTGGCCCTGGATGTCGGGCTGCATGTCGACCCGCACATCGCCAACGCCATCGGCTATGCGGTCGGGGTCTGCGTCAGCTTCGCGCTGAGCAAGCTCTTTGTGTTCAAGGCCCGCCGCGCCGCGCGCTCGGCCCCGCTGCGCTACGGTGTGGCCGTGGCCGTGGCCTTCGCCCTGAACCAGGGCGTGCTGACCCTGGCGCGTCTGATCCTGCCGCACGGCGCCCTGTTCGACGTCGCCGCCCAGGGCGCGGCCGTGGCCAGCTATACCGCCGCGCTCTTCCTGCTGAGCCATTTCTGGGTCTTCGCCCACCAACCGACCACGACCGACCGGGACGCCGCATGGACCGCCTGATCTACGACCGCATCCGCGAGCTGGAGACCGACCACTGGTGGTTCGTCGGACGCCGCAAGATCCTGCGCGGCCTGTTGCAGCGCCTGGCCCCGCCGGCCGGCGCCCGGATCCTGGAGGTCGGCTGCGGCGCGGGCGGCAATGTCCCGCTGCTGCGCGAGTTCGGCGACGTGAAGGCCCTGGAGCCGGACGACGAGTCGCGCGCCTACGCCGCCGAGCGCCTGGGCCTGGCGATCGACACCGGCCTGCTGCCGGACGGCCTGCCCTACGCGCCCGAGACCTTCGACCTGGTCTGCGCCTTCGACGTGGTCGAGCACGTCGATGACGACGCCGGCTCGGTGAGAGCCCTGGCCCGGCTGGTCAAGCCCGGCGGCGCGATCCTGACCACGGTGCCGGCCTATCAGTGGATGTGGAGCCACCACGACGTGCTGCACCACCACAAGCGCCGCTACCTGCTGCCCCAGTACCGCGCCCTGTTCGAGGAAGCGGGCCTGAAGGTCGAGACCGCGACCTATTTCAACAGCCTGCTGTTCCCGCTGGCCGCCGTGCAGCGCACCGTCAAGAAGCTGCTGAAGGACAACAGCGCCGACGACGCCATGCCGCCGTCCTGGCTCAACAAGGCCCTGGCCGGCGTGTTCTCGCTGGAGGCCCCCCTCGCCGTCGGCGGCGGCCTGCCCTTCGGCCTGTCGATCGCGGTGATCGCGCGCAAGGTTTAGCGAAACCGACGGGGCGGCCACCGATTCAAACCCACCGTCATTCCCGCCCTTGTGGCGGGAACCCCTGGTTCAGCTGACACGTGAGATGCAAGCGGATCGCCAGCGATCCGCCCCGCCCGCCCTTGCGGCGGACAGAGGGGTTCCCGCCACGACGGCGGGAATGACGGCGGCTGTGGGCGTTGCGAGAACACCTACCGCATCACCGGCGTCGGGATGATCCGGATCGCTTCCAGCCCGACGCCCAGGCGGCGGGTGTCGTCCTTGCTGAGGCCCAGTTCCTGCGGGGTCTTGGCGTCGGGGATGTCGAAGGTCACCACCAGCTTGTCGCCCTTCAGCGCCTCGGGCGGCAGGTTCAGCAGGAAGTCGTGGCGCAGGGACGTGGTCAGGCCCAGCTTGTAGGTCTCCGACACGCCGGCGGCCGAGACCGTGGCCGTGCGGAACGGCGATTCCGGCGGCAAGAAGCCGAAGGCGGCGACCTGCAGCGAGGCGCTGGCTAGGGTGCGCTGGGCCGGGGAGATCGGGATCTCCACCGTCGCGCGATAGTCATCGGACCAGACGCCGGCGGCCTCGGGACCCGACCAGCCCTCGCGCAGATAGGGCACCCCGCTCCCACCAGCCTTGAACAGCAGCGACGGCGGCTCGACGCACGGGCCGACCATCACCACCACCAGGCCCACCGGCTTGCCCGAGCGGCAGCCGGGCTTGTCATAGGTGTCGCCCGGCAGGGTGACGATGTAGTCCACGTCGCCCGGGCGGTCCGGTCGACCGTCCCCCAGCAGGCTCAGCACATTGCCGCCGTGGGGCGAGCGCAGCATGGCGATGGTGGCCATGTAGGTGGTGACCGGCTTTACGTCCGAGGCCGAGAACATCACCTTCTCGCCCTCGATGCCGCGCGTCAGGCGCACCTCGCGCACGTCGTGCAGGATGGCGTCCAGCCTGTGGACGTCCAGGGCGCTGGGCCGCAGGAACAGGCACAGCATCACCACCAGCTGGGCGGCGAAGGCCGGGGCCGGGCCGATGGCGGCGAGCCAGGCGGGCGCGATCTTGTCGGAGGCGGCCTCGCCGGCAGGCGCGCGCACGCCCAGCACGGTCAGGAACCACAGCGGGGCGACGAAGGCCAACAGGGTGAAGACCCCGAAGCTGTGCTTGAGGACGGCGTATTCCGAGCCGTCGCCCTTGAACACGTACATGCCGTATTGGGCCAGGGAGGCCAGGGCCGCGGCCGCGCCCAGGCAGGCCAGCAGCACGGTGGCGGCGGTCGGGCCGGCGGCGTCCTCGACCGCGCCGGGATCGCGGCGCAGCTCGACCAGCAGCACCCAGGCCGACAGCAGGGTCAGCACGATGGCGGCGGCGGCCAGGCCGTTCAGTGGCATGTCGCTGGCCAGGTGCAGGCTGCCGTTGTTGGCCGCCATCCAGCGCATCCGCCAGAAATAGGGACTGCCGACGACGCCGCCGGCGATGGCCAGCAGGCCGACCAGGCCGACCCAGTCGAAGCGGCGGGCGTGGATCAGGTCGCGCAGCCAGGCCAGGGCCAGCATGGCCATCAGGGCGCCGGCCAGCTTCAGGGTCGGCACCAGGTGGAAGCAGCCGCAGAACAGCACCGCGGCGGTGGCGTAGACGACATAGAGCGGGCGCGAGCGGGGCAGCAGCGCCGCGCCGCCGACCAAGCATAGCATGGCCACGGCCTCGCCCACGATCTGCGGGAAGAAGAAGTTGTCGACCAGCTCGGCCCCGAACGCCCCGCGCACGGCGAAGATGTTGACCAGCATGAAGCCGAGGCTGGCGACCAGATAGGTCAGCGACACCCGCCGCGCCTGGTCGAACAGCACGATCCACACCACCGCCGCCGACAGCACCCCGGCCATCAGCAGGGCGTTCAGCTCGGACCAGCCCAGGGTGGCGAACAGGGCCGCGAACCGGTGGCTGAGCTTGGGATAGATGAACATCTCGGCCATGAACTCATGGCCCTTCTGCGGGATCAGGAAGGCGTGGCGCACGACCTCCATGACCTGCAGGTGGTAGGAGCTGTCCACCGACAGCGACAGCAGGCGGTCGGTCGATAGCAGGCCGGCGAGCAGCAGGCACCAGAGCGCCGCGCCGACGCCCCACATCCACTTGGTGTTCCTAGCGCCCATCTTCCCCACCCCTCAAGCAATGACCGCGCGTCCCCACGCGCGGTGTTCAGTCCATGACAAAGCCCTGTGGCCGAAGCCTCAGGGCGCGCCCGCCAGTTCGCCCGCCTTCACGGGCGTCAGGCCGCTGATTCCGTCAAGATCGCGTCCGCAGGCCACGCCGGCGCCGAAGCGATAGCAGTCGGTGCGCTTGGCGATCGGATCCAGGAAGCCGCCCTTCGCCTGGCCGTTGGCCATGACGATGGTGATGCGGCGATCGCCGGGCGCGGCGTCGACGAAGGTCTCCGGCCGGGTGACCACGCAGGGCGGATCGCTGCTGCGCGCGGTCGGATAGGTGTTGGCCGAGCCGCCGTTGCGGACGATGGCGTGGAACAGCTGCCGCATGACCGTCAGGTCGCCGTAGTTCGGCGTGCAGTAGTAGGTCGGCGCGAAGGTCCAGTGGCGGTTGGCGGTCTTCGGGCTGGCGGTCAGCGCGACCGGATAGGCCTGCGGGTCGGCCCAGCCGAAGATCTGGCGCACGCCATGGCGCAGCAGGCTGGTGTCGACGGCCTGCACGGCCAGGGTCGCGGCCAGCACCGCCAGCGCCGTCCGACGCGGCAGGCGGCTGGCCCAGGTGATGGCCAGGGCCAGCAGCAGGTAGCCGACCGCCCAGAAGAACCGGCCGTGGGCGCGGAAGCCGCCGACGATCTCGGCCAGTCCGCCCTTGGGCTTGGGCAGGTCGTAGACGTGGGTCTTGAAGGCGTAGGCCGACCAGCCCACCGCCCAGACCGTCAGGGCGATCATGGCCAGGATCATCGGCGTCCAGCGCGCCCAGAAGGCCTTGGAGACGCCGCGCCGGCGAACGGCCGCGACCAGCTGGAATCCGGCCATGGCCAGGATCAGCAGCAGAAAGCCGCCGCCGAGATACTGGTAACCCTCGAAAGACTGGGCGCCGTTGGCGTCGACCACGCCGGTGTACCAGGAGCCGGTCCACAGCTGGCCGGCCAGCTTCGAGGCCTGCGGCCAGAACGGGCCGACCAGATTCATCGAATAGACGCCCAGGGCCGTCGCCCCGCCGGTCAGGCCGCGGCCGTCCTGGTAGTCGAGGATCCAGGTCGAGACCGCCAGGGCGGCGATGGCCATGGCGACCGCGCCCAGCACGCGGATCAAGCCCCCGGCCCGGCGCTGCAGCAGCTCGGCCAGCAGGGCCGCGCCGAAGGCGGCGGCGACCGGCGGCAGGTGATAGGCGTGGATCCCGACGATCAGGGCGAACAGGCCCGCGAAACAGGCCGCGCGCTTCCAGGTCAGGCCCTCGCGGATCGAGCGCACAGACAGGGTCAGGCCGACCAGGATGATCCAGTGCCCCGACAGCGCCACATGGCCGAACTGGCGGGCGATCCAGGCCGGCAGCATCAGCGACGCCAGGCCGCCCAGCAGCAGCACCCAGCGGTCGGTGACGCCCAGGGCCCGCAGCAGGCCGATCATGCTCCAGACCTGCAGCGGATAGGACAGCAGCAGGAACAGGCCCAGCGGGTTGAACAGATGCGACAGGCCGGTGGCTTTCAGGACGATCGCCAGCCAGGGGATGCTGTCGGTGAAGACGATCGAGATCGGCTTGTCGCCCAGCCCCGTCACCGTGGTCAGCGGCCAATGCCAGGGCTGGCGGATGAACGCCTCGTACGAGGCGGTCATCACCGCCATGTCGCCCTTGGGCCGGCCCCAGAATTCCGCGTGGGCCGAAGCGATGTCGAAGCCGAACATGAAGCCGCACAGAACGACGGGGATCAGCGTCGCCGCCAGGGCGAACAGGATCTGGCCCCGATCGGCTTTGAAGTCGGCCCTGAACGGAATCATGCGCTCCCCCGAGTGTTGAGGGCACTGCTTAGCATCGAAGCCTGGCGCAGCGCATCCCCGGACGCCGCCTGAGGTTGCAGCTATAGTTTATGCTTGTAATTTCCCATCACTCCGCCAACCTCGTTCCGTTGCCCAGGGAGAGACGTGATGGCGGTGCAGGACTATGGGACGCGCAGGAGCCGGCGGCTGTGGACGCCGCTGATCATCACCTCCATCGCCGTGTGCGGGACCCTGGCGGCCTTCGTCTTCACCGGCTTCGACCTGGCCCGGTTCGAGCTGGCCCAGGGCGCCCTGCCCCCGCCGTCCGGCCCGGAGCTGGCCCGGGCCCGCCCGGCGGCAGAGGCCGAGTGGCGAATCGTGCGGGCCAATCTCGACGCGCGGCTGAAACAGACCCTGCCGCTGGAGCTGGGCGCGGTGTGGTCCACCCGCACCGGCCAGATCTGCGGCCTGGTCAACGGCCGCGGCAGCTTCGGCGGCCTCTCCAGCATGGTGCGCTTCTATACGGTCGACCAGAAGCCGGTGTTCCACCAGGACGTCGAGCACGTCGTCTTCCAGAAGGCCTGGTTCGAGTGCCGCCGCGACCCGTATGTGGCCCTGCACGCGGGAACCCTGGAGCCGGGTTTCTGCGGCAGCGAGGCCGGAAAGCGGCACTGCTACACCACGCGAGGCGGCGCACGGGAGTAGGCGGCGGCTGTCGCACTTGTTTCACACAAGCCGCGCCGCGTAGCGGCTAGAAGCCGTCCCCATGACACGATGTCCGCCTTGGGAGACGCCTATGTTCAAAGGTCTTTTGGTCGCCGCCGCCCTGTCCCTGGCGATCGGGTCACCCGCCCTGGCGCAGCCCGCGCCTCCGCAGAAAGCCCAACCGCAAAGAGCAAAGAACATCATCGTCTTCCTTGCGGACGCGGGCGGCGTCGCGTCGGTGAACGCCGCCAGCCTGCTGGGCTACGGCGAACCGTTGAAGCTGCATGTCCAGCACTGGCCCAATCTGGGCCTCAGCGAGACCTCGCCCGTCGACCAGTTCGTGTCGGACTCGGCCAACGGCATGTCGGCGATCATGACCGGCGTGAAGACCCGCAACGGCGTGATCAGCCAGTCTCCCGCCGCGGTGCGCGGCAAGACCGACGGCGAGCCGACCAAGACCCTGCTGGAATATGCCGAGGCGCGCGGCCTGCGCACCGGCGTCGTCACGTCCCAGCCGATCACCGACGCCACGCCGGCGGCGACCTACGCCCACTCGAACGATCGCGGGAAATGGGGCGAGATCTTCCAGCAGGCCTTCACCCCGCGCTATGGCGACGGGGTCGACGTGCTGTTCGGGACCGGCCGCGCCAGGATCGGCCAGCAACTGGCCGCAGCCGGAACCGGCTTCGACCAGATCGCCAAGGCGCATGGGCGTCCCATCTACGCCCGGCTGGAGGACGCACCCGCGACGAACATGCGGCCCGTGGTCGTGGCCGAAGGCGAGATCGACACCCGCGCCGCGACGCTGCGGGCCCTGGACCTGCTGAAGGGCTCGCCCAAGGGCTACCTGCTGGTGGTCGAGTGGGACGCCCACACCGACGACCCGCGCGAGGGCCTCCAGCACATCGTCGATTTCGACAAGCTCATCGCCGAGATCGAGTCGCGCGTCGACCTCAAGGACACCCTGCTGGTGTTCACCGCCGACCACTCCTTCGGCCTGCAGGTCGACGGCGGCCGGCGCGGCGAGCCGCTGCTGGAAGGCTATGACGCCTGGAAGGCCAGCCAGAAGCCGGGTGGTAAGGACGAGGACCTCATCCGCCTCAAGAACGTCATGGTCAACCGCAGCCACACGGGCGAGGAGGTCGTCGCCCTGGCGACCGGCCCCGGGGCCGAGCGCGTGCGCGGCTACTTCCCCAACACGCACCTGTTCGACGTGATGATGGACGCCTGGGGCTGGAAGAAGGACCCGGCGAAATAGGGTTCAGCCGACGGAGCGGATCTCTCGCCTTCCCGTTATCCCGGGCGCCGAACGGAGGCGTCCGGGATAGCGGGATTTGAATTTGGCGACGCGGGCTGGAACGGTCTCGCGGCGTCCCTATCTCCGCTCCAGCGTATAGGGAGACGGACGATGGTCGAGACATCGGACGATGGGATTCTGACCGAGTACATGGTCAGCTACTGGTCGATGAAGCACGAGAAGCTCGACCGACCCACCAGGCTTCTCGAGACCCTGTACATCACCGAGCGCTACCAGGCCGGCGAGAACCTGCGGGAAGCGCGCTCGGCCTATGACCACGCCGTCTGGAACGGCGTGCCGGTGGCCGAGATGGATCGCCGCCTGGCCGAGCTGGACCAGTTCATGCGCGACCTGGTGCGGGAACGCGCGGCCCAATGGGGCCAGCCGCACTGAAGCTCTGGGGCAAACATCCTACACCTTCAGCTTCATTCCGCCCCCCCCCAAGGCGCTCAGGGCGCTCAAGCCGCCTCGACCGCGCTGCCGCCGAACAGCCCGCCCAGGATCAGGCGCTTGACGGCGTCGACGTCCAGGCCCGTGCAGACCTCGGCGTTGGGCGCGCCGTCGACGCGGTCGACGCGGCCCTGGCGCTCGCCGTCGATGATCACCCGCAGGCGCGCGGGGGTGAAGGTGAAGAGCTCGGGCGCGACCAGGCTGGCGGCCGCCACCGCGTCGTGCGGCCGGCACCCCTCGCCGCCCCAGACCTGCTGGTGGAAGGCGATATAGGGGCCGGCGGCCTTGGTCAGGCGCTGCGACAGGGGCGAGCCGCAGCAGATCGCGCCCTTGGCCAGGTCGTCGGCGGTGACGGACACCTGGTGGGAGGCGTCCATCGGCATCAGGCGCGGCATGACCCCGCCCTCCAGGGTCCGCTGCAGGGCCTCCGGATCGCTCCAGCTGTTGAAGTCCGCGCCGCCGGTCGCCTTGCCGGCCACCTCGAAGGCGCCGGCCATGATCGTCGGACGCCAGTCGCGAAAGGCCGCGGGGTCCTCCAGCAGGCCCTTGGCCAGGTTGGTCAGAGGCCCGAGGAACAGGCCCGTCACCTTGCGACGCGCGGCGAAGGCCAGGAAGTTGGCGGAGTGGCCGCGCTCCAGTTCGGGCAGTTTCCAGCGTTGCGAGAAGCCCGCGCCGTTCAGGCCGTCGACCCCGTGGGCGGGCCGCATCCGCTCGACCCGGCGGCGGGCCAGGCCCGAGCCGGCGCCGATATAGACCTCGGCCCCGCAGCCGGCCAGCCGCAGCACGCCCCGGGCGTTGGCGGCGGCCTGATCGACATAGGTGTTGCCGAACACGGCCGAGACTGAGACCACGTCCACGGCGTGTCGCGCGCGGGCCAGCAGGGCCAGCGCCAGGGCGTCGTCCACGCCGCAATCGGTGTCGATGTGAACCCGCAGGACCATGCGGCGCAGTCTAGCCGCGCGGTGTGACCGCGAGAAGGTGGCAAGCACGGACAGACGCCCCCTCCGTCACGATGCGTGTCCGCATCGCGCCACCTCCCCCGTTGCACGGGTGAGGAGGAAGCGGCCGCTCTCTCCTGCCCCGCTTGCGGGGGAGGTGGCGCGGCGCCGACAGGCGACGTGACGGAGGGGGCGCTCGCGACGCCCGCCCTACCCCGCCAGGTAGGCGTCCAGGTTGCGCTTCACGCGGGCCAAGACCGGCTCGTCCGCGTCCGGCCGCTGGAACGTGTGCCCCGTGATCGTCTCGAACGCCTCGATATAGACGTCAGAGGTCTGCCGGATCAGGTCCGCGGGGATTTCCGGGATCGGGTCGTTATAGGGATCGCAGCGCTGGGCGACCCAGGCGCGGACGAAGTCCTTGTCGAAGCTGTCGGGGCGCTCGCCCGCCTCGAAGCGCGCGTCGTAGGTCGCCGCCTTCCAGAAGCGGCTGCTGTCGGGGGTGTGGATCTCGTCGGCCAGCACGATCGCGCCGTCGGCGTCGAGGCCGAACTCGTACTTGGTGTCGGCCAGGATCAGCCCCCGCTCGGCGGCCAGCGCCTGGCCGCGCGCGAACAGGGCCAGGGCGTAGGCGCTGAGCTTGTCCCACTGGTCGGCCGTCAGCAGGCCCTGCTCCAGGATCTGGGCGGGCGAGAGCGGCGCGTCATGGTCGCCGTCGGCGGCCTTGCTGGTGGGGGTCAGGATCGGCTCGGGCAGGCGCTGGTTGGCGCGCAGGCCGTCAGGCAGGGTCACGCCGTACATCTGGCGCTCGCCCTTGTTGTAGAGCGTCAGGATCGAGGTCGAGGTGGTCCCGGCCAGATAGCCGCGCACCACCAGTTCGACCGGCAGCATCTCCAGACGCCGGCCGATCAGCACGTTCGGGTCCGGATAGGCCACGACGTGGTTGGGGCAGATGTCGGCGGTGGCGTCGAACCAGTAGCGCGCCGTCTCCGTCAGCACCTGGCCCTTGTAGGGCACGGCGCACAGGTTGCGGTCGAAGGCGCTGAGGCGGTCCGAGGCGACGATCACCCGGCGGCCGTCCGGCAGGTCGTAGTTGTCCCGCACCTTACCGCGATAGTGGTTGGGCAGGCCGGGCAGGTCGACCACGTCCAGGGCGTTCGGGGCGGAAAAGGTCACCGGGGCCTCGTCGCTGGAAAGACTGGAAACAGGAAGGGGAGGCCCATCGGACCTCCCCAAGGACGCGTCAGCCCAGCTTGGCCAGGTCTTCGTCGCTGATGTCTTCGTTCGAATAGACGTTCTGGACGTCGTCGTCGTCGTCGAGCAGGTCGAGCAGCTTCATCAGGGTGGCGACCGAGTCGCCGGTGACCGGCACCTGCATCTTCGGGCGCCAGGCGATCTTGGTGTTCGACGCCGCGCCGAACTTGGCTTCCAGGGCGGCGGCCACCTCGTTCAGGCTTTCGAAGGCGGTGTAGATGGTGTGGCCTTCGCCGTCCTCGTCCATGTCCGACGTGACGTCGTCGGCGCCGGCCTCGATGGCGGCTTCCATCATGTCGTCTTCCGACGCGGCCTTGGCCGGATAGGTGATCTGGCCGACGTGATCGAAGTTGAAGGTCACCGAGCCGGTGGCGCCCATGTTGCCGCCGATCTTGGTGAAGTAGGACCGGACGTTGGCGGCGGCGCGGTTCTTGTTGTCGGTCAGCACCTCGACGATGATGCCGACGCCGCCGGCGGCGACGCCTTCGTAGCGGATTTCCGAGTAGTCGGCCGCGTCGCCCATCTGCGACTTCTTGATCGCGCGGTCGATGACGTCCTTGGGCAGGCTTTCGGCCTTGGCGTTGTTCACGGCCAGGCGCAGGCGCGGGTTCATGGCCGGGTCGGGCAGACCGGTCTTGGCCGCGACGGTGATTTCCCGCGACAGCTTGGAGAACAGCTTGGAGCGCGCGGCGTCGGCGCGGCCCTTGCGGTGCATGATGTTCTTGAATTTCGAGTGGCCGGCCATTCGGAGGCTCTGTCTCTGATCTGAAAAATGGAGTGTGGGCGCTTCTAGCCCCCGAGGGCGGGTTTTGTCACCCCCAAGGGGCTTCGACCCAGGCTTGTGCTTTGCCCCGGCTCGACAATAGTTGGGCGATCCGTCAACGATCCAGAAGCGACCGATGAGCCTGACCCTGCACGCCCACCCGCTGTCGTCGTTCTGCTGGAAGGTGCTGATCGGCCTCTACGAGAACGACATCGCCTTCGAGAACGCCATGGTCAACCTGGGCGATCCGGCCGGGCGCGCGGCGTTCCTGACGCTATCGCCGATGGGCAAGATGCCGGCGCTGCGCGATGAGCTCCGCGACGAGACGGTGCTCGAGACCAGCGTCATCCTCGACTATCTGGACCTGCGCTATCCCGGACCCGTGCGCTTCGTGCCGCGGGATCCGGACCTGGCCTGGAAAGTGCGGTTCTGGGACCGGTTCTTCGACCACTACGTCCATCACCCGATGCAGCGCATCGTCGCCGACCGCATCCGACCGGCGGACGCCGGCAAGGACCCGTACGGCGTCCGGGAGTCCTACGCCCAATTGGCCACGGCCTGCGATCACCTGGAAAAGCAACTGGCCGACGGCCGCGACTGGATGTGCGGCGACTTCGGCCTGGCCGACTGCGCGGCCATGCCGGCGCTGTTCTACGCCGACAAGGTCCAGGCGCCAGAAGCGCCATTTGGGGACCGCTGGCCGCTGAGCCTGGCCTATCTGGAGCGCCTGAAGGCCCGGCCCTCGGTCCAGCGCGTGCTGGCCGAGGCCGAACCGTTCTTCCAGTACTTCCCGGCGGCCTAGGCGACTTCCAGCGCCACATCGACGTTACCGCGCGTTGCCTTGGAGTACGGGCAGACCTCGTGGGCGGCGTGCAGAAGCTTCTCGGCGGTCTCGCGGTCCAGGTCCGGGGCGGTCAGCTTCAGGCGCACGCCGACGTGGAAGCTGGTGTCGTCCTTGATCAGGTCGACCTCGGCGTCCAGGCTGTGCTCGCCCAGCTTGACGCCCTGGTTGCGGGCCACCAGGCCCAGCGCGCCCAGGAAACAGGCCGAATAGCCGGCCGCGAACAGTTGCTCGGGATTGGTCCCGTTACCGTCGCCGCCCATCGACTTGGGGAAGGCCAGCTTGACGTCCAGATGGCCGTCATCGGACTTGGCGGTCCCGTTGCGGCCGCCGACGGCGTGGGCGTGGGCGGTGTAGATGGCGTCGGTCATGGCAAGCTCCTGAGGGTTGGCTGAAGACAGCCAACCCTCAACGCATGACGAAAGCAATCGTGTCAGACTTCGGGGATGCTCTGCTGCAAACGGCCGCCGACGCGGATAGGCTCGACGCGCGTCGCCAGGCCCGTGCGGTCGTCGGTCTCGACGAACACGCCGCACACCGTCGCCGGACCCGAGGCCGGCGTGTAGCGCCCTCCGCTGATCTTGGTGGTGAACCGGCGCAGCGGCTCTTCCTTTTGATTGCCGATGACGCTGTCATAGTCGGCGCAGGCCCCGGCGTCGGTCTGGTAGGCCGTGCCGCCCGGCAGGACCTGGCAGTCGGCGGTCGGAACGTGGGTGTGGGTGCCGACCACCAGCGAGGCGCGGCCGTCGCAATAGTGGCCCATGGCCATCTTCTCGGACGTCGCCTCGCAGTGCATGTCGACGATCACCGCGTCGGCCACCTGGCCCAGCGGGGCCTTGTCCAGCTCGCGATCGGCGGCGGCGAACGGGTCGTCCATGGCGTCCATGTGCACCCGGCCCAGCAGGTTGACCACGAACACCGTCTTGCCCGAGTCGGTCTGGAACAGATGGCTGCCCCGGCCCGGCGCGTCGGACAGGATCGGGTAGTTGGCCGGGCGGATCAGGCGCGGCTCGCGCACGATGTAGGTCAGGGCCTCGCGCTGGTCCCAGCTATGATTGCCCAGGGTCAGGCAGTCGGCGCCGGCCTCGAACAGCTCGCGCGCGGTATTCTCGGTGATGCCGAACCCGGCGGCCGCATTCTCGGCGTTGATGATCACGAACTCGAGGCCGAGCCGGCGGCGAAGGTCGGGCAGATGGTCGGCCAGGCCGTCACGGCCCGACTTGCCGACGACATCGCCGAAGAAGGCGAAACGCATCGATAGGTCCAAGGAAAGGTGTGGATCGAGCCGTCAGCGGCTCATGTCATTGACCGCGATATACTCTTTTTCTGTGAGAATAGCGTCCAGCCTTTGATCGTGCGGCTCGTGCGGCAAATTCTCCACCTGCTGGCCGCTATAGGCCAAGCCCAGGGCGAAGACCTCTTTCTGTGCGCGCAGCGCCTCCAGCGCCCGGTCGTAATAGCCGCCGCCCTGCCCCAGCCTCAGGCCGTCTCGCTGGAAGGCCAGCAACGGCGTGATGACCAGATCGGGTTTAACCCCCAAGGCCTGTGGCGGGGGACCGCGCAGGCCGATGGCGTCATGGACCAGGGGCGTCTGCCGATCCCAAAGTCGGAACACCATCTCGCCCTCGTCCTTGTCCAGCACCGCGGGCAGCGCCAAGTCCCAGCCCGCCTCCGCCAGCTGGTCGGCCAGGATGTGGGGCGACACCTCCGAGCCCAGGCCGTGATACACGGCGGCGATCTTGCCCTCCGGGTTCGGGAACAGCGTGGCCAGCGGCCCGCGCGCCACTTCGGCGATCATCCAGTCAGCTTCGGGATGTTCGAGGGCCAGCTGCTTGCGCTGGTTCCGCAGGAAGACGCGCAGCGCGATCTTGGCCGCGAGGGGGTCGGCGATGGTCATCCATCGCTTATAGAAGACCCCGGCTTATAGAAGAAAGGTGGCGGCGCCGCGAAGAACCGTGAAGACGTTTCAATCCACTCGAACCTGTTAGTTACAGGTGGGCCCCGTGTTCCCGCAGCCACGGCCACGGGAGGGAACAGGTCCCGATAGAGAGATTAAGGTCCCTGGGAATAGAAATCTTCGACGAGGGCCACAGCAAGACCCGCCGTCGATCAATATAGGGGGTCGGGCGCCCCAGCGATAGAGGCGCCCGCGTCGCAGGCGACAATCAGCGGCCCAGCGACGCCTTGAGGAAGGCGTCGGTCTTGGCCAGCATCTCGGTTCGCGCCGTGTCGTCGTTGAGCTGGTGGTCCAATCCCTTGAACTCGACCAGCTCGACCTTGCCGCCGGCGTCGCGGAGCTTGCGCTCCATCAGCCGCGACTCGCCGATCCCGACATTGGCGTCGAGGTCGCCATGGAACAGCAGGACCGGCGCCTTGATCTTCGCGGCGTTCTGGGCGGGCGAGCCCTCGGTCACGTGCGGGCCCTTGCCGATGAATTCACTGACCTGGAGGTAGTTGGTGAAGTTCAGCGACTCGGCGCGCAGGGTCTCCAGATCGGTGACCGGCGCGATCGCCACGATGGCCTTGAAGAGGTCCGGATCCAGCACGGCCGACTGCAGCGCCGCATATCCCCCGTACGACCAGCCGACGATGGCCAGCTTGCCCGGCGCGGCGATCCCCTGCTGGGCGAGCCAGCGGCCGCCGTCGTTCACGTCGCCGATCGCCGTGCGCCAGGACTGGAAGCCGTTCTTCTGGAACCAGTCCGCGCCATAGCCGGCCGAGCCGCGATAGTTGGGTTGCAGCACGGCGTAGCCCTGCTGGGCGAAATACTGAGCGAGCCAGTCGAAGCCCCATTCGTCGCGCGCGCCGGGACCGCCGTGCGGCATGACGATCGTCGGCAGGTTCTTGCCGTCGCTGCCCGGCGGCAGGGTCAGGTAGCCCGGGATCTGCGTGCCGTCGGCGGCCGGATAGGTCACCGCCTTCACCGTGGCTAGCTTGAACGTCTCAAGCTGGGGCCGTGCGGCGATCAGCTCCTGCAGGTTCCGGGTAGTCTTGTCATAGAGGTAGTAAAGGCCCGGATCGCTGTCGCTGCCGGCGAACAGCAGCAGCTTCGATTCGTCGGCCGAGGCGTCGACGAAGGTGACCAGGCGACCCGGCAGGGCCTTGCCCAGGGCCAGACCCAGCTTGCGCAAGTCGGGATCGAAGAATTCGGTCTCGCGCTTGTCGGTGACGTAGGAGACGCCGACCACGCGGTTCTGGCGACCGATCCGCACCAGGCCCGTAACGTCGACGTCCGGTCGCGCCAGCACCAGGTCGCGCTTGAGGCTGTCGTCCAGCGCCGTCTTGTACAAGGCCAGGCGGCCGTCCTTGGCGTCAAAGCCGTAGACGACATTGAGCTTGGGATCGACGGCTTCGGGGCTGAAGCCGCTGTAGCCCGTGGCGCCGAGGGTCAGCTGGCCCAACGGCAGCCAGTCGCGGCGTTCAGGCTGGCGATAGAAATAGAGAATCTTGTCGCTGGCGTAGCCCGACGACCGCGTCGGCCGAACGCCCATCACCCGGACGGTCCCGCGCCCATCGCCGATATATTCGATGGCGTTGAGGTTTGGCTTCTCGACGGACCGGCGAGCCAAGGTTGTTGTGTCGACGCGATCGACGCCCAGACCGTCATCTTCCTTGGCAAGGTGGGTGCCAGTGCCGCGCTCCGGCACGTAGTCGCGGGTCATCAGGATCCCACCTGGCGCGTCGTCGGTCGCCCAGTCGATCACCACGCCGCCGTTCTGCGACATCCGCAACGAGCGGTCGTTTGTCTGTGCGCTGAGCACCTTCAGGTCGCCGCCGTCGCTGTTGATCGCGATCAGGCGGGTGAAGCCCAGCCGGTTCTGGGCGTCCTTCACGACGACATAGATCTGGCAGACCAGGCGCGTATTGGTCGACCAACGGCAGCTCGTCAGTCGTTCGGGGCTACCGTTGGAGGCGAGGATCGCCTTGGGCGGGCCGGCAGCGGCTGTGTCGACGACCTCCAGATGGACGCCGCGCCCAGCGGTCGGCACGATCATCGCCACCTTCTGGCCGTCGGGCGACAGGCTGATCTGCTGGATATATTCGCGCGCGCCGAACGCGGCGGCAGTGGAATCCGCCGCCAAGGCGGGGCCGCTCCAGGCCAAGCCCAGAAGCCCAAACGTCGCCAGCAATCTCATCGAGAGCCCTCTTCCGAACCAGGTCCCGACGATAGGGAATACAGCGGAGAGAACAACCTCAAGTTATAGCGAGAGCGTAGCGCCTCTACTCCGCCGCCAGTTTCTCGATCTTCTCGGCGGCCGCGTCCAGCGCGCGGATGGCGGCGATCTCGGCCTTGGTGCCGTCCTGGTTGAGGCGGGCGATCTCGGCGTTGGCGTGGGCCAGGCGCAGCTTCATGTCCGACAGCTCGTCGGCCAGCAGCAGGGCGCCCATCAGGAACAGCCGGGTCTCGCCCAGCTGGCCGACGTCGGAGCTGACCTGGCGGACCTGGCGGTCGAACAGTCGCGCCAGTTCAGACAGGTGCGGCTCCTGGCCGTCCTCGCAGCCGACCATGTAGGGCCGGCCGTTTACGTGGATGGTCACCTGGGCCATGCGTCAGGCCTCCCCCAAATCGCGGACTTTGGGATCGCCTGCCTTGGGCGCGTCGAACAGGTCGTCGTCCTGGACCAGCGCGTCGGCCTCTTCGGCTTCGTCGTCATGCGCGTGGTCGTCATTGGCCACGAACTCATCGCCGAGCGCGGAGCGGATCTCCGCGATGGCGCGGCCCAGGGCGGCGGAGGCCTGCTCGCCGGCTTCCTCCAGCGCCCTCTCGCGCTCGCGGGCGGCTTCCAGGTCGGCGACCAGGCGGACGCGCTCTTCGTCATCGAAGAGGCCTGGCTCGGCGGGCGACGAAGACGCGACAGGCGCAGCCGCGGCGACCGCGAGCGCGCGCTCGACCTCGGCGGCCCGGGCCGCCTGGCGCTGCTCAAGCTGAGCCACCGCGCGCTCCAGACGGCGCACGGCCAGGTCGAGGGCCGTACCGTCGGCCGGGATCATCGGCGATTTCCAATCATGCGACGCAACATATAGATGAGCCCCGTCTATGCCAGTCGTCAGGGCGACATTTGGGCGGCGGGGAGCCCATAGCAGCATTTCCCGACGCCGTGTCAGTTTCTAGGGCCTTGACTTCGCGCCTATCCCCCGCAAAACGGCGCCCAAATAGGGAACGCCGATCGAACTCGATCGCGCGGTCATAACAGGAGAACGACCCATGGCTATTCGCGTCGCCATCAACGGCTTCGGCCGCATCGGACGTCTGGTCCTGCGCTCCATCGCCGAGCATGGCCGCCGCGACATCGAGGTCGTCTCCATCAACGACCTGGGTCCGGTCGAGACCAACGCCCACCTGCTGCGCTACGACAGCGTCCACGGCCGCTTCCCGGGCGTCGTCACCTCGGGCGAGGACTGGATCGACGTCGGCATGGGCAAGATCAAGGTCACGGCGATCCGGGACCCGAAGGACCTGCCGCACAAGGAATTGAACGTCGACATCGCGTTCGAGTGCACCGGCATCTTCACCGCCCGCGACAAGGCCGCCCTGCACCTGGAAGCCGGCGCCAAGCGCGTGCTGGTCTCGGCCCCCGCCGACGGCGCCGACAAGACCATCGTCTACAAGGTCAACCACGAGACCCTGACCGCCGACGACATCGTCGTCTCGAACGGCTCGTGCACCACCAACGCCCTGGCCCCGGTCGCCAAGGTCCTGCACGACCTGGTCGGCATCGAGCGTGGCTACATGACCACGATCCACAGCTACACCGGCGACCAGCCGACGCTGGACACCATGCACAAGGACCTCTACCGCGCCCGCGCCGCGGCCCTCTCCATGATCCCGACCTCGACCGGCGCCGCCAAGGCCCTGGGCCTGGTTCTGCCGGAACTGAAGGGCAAGCTGGATGGCAGCTCGATCCGCGTCCCGACCCCGAACGTCTCGGTCATCGATCTGAAGGTTGTGCCGACGCGCGACACCGACGCCGCCGAGGTCAACGCCGCCCTGCAGGCCGCCGCCGATGGTCCGATGAAGGGCGTGCTGTTCACCACGACCGACCCGCTGGTCTCGTCGGACCTGAACCACATCGCCGCCAGCTCGACCGCCGCCCTGCCCCAGACGCAAGTCATCGAGGGCAAGCTGGTCCGCGTGCTCAGCTGGTACGACAACGAGTGGGGCTTCGCGACCCGCATGAGCGACACCGCTCTGGAAATGGCGAAGTTCCTGTAAGGAACGAACCACCAAACCCCGCTTCCGCAAGGAGCGGGGTTTTCCTTGGCCCGGTGGGGCCGCCCTCGTCCTTCGACAGGCTCAGGATGAGGGCTACTACTAGGCCCGATTTCTTGGGCCTTCCCCTTGAACCTCACCCTGAGCTTGTCGAAGGGCGAGGTTCAACGCACAGACTTTCAGGATCCGGCCATGACCTTCCGCACCCTCGACACCGCCGATCTCGCCGGCAAGCGCGCCCTGGTCCGGGTGGACTTCAATGTGCCCGTCGACGGCGGCAAGATCACCGACGACACCCGCCTGCGCGCGGCCCTGCCGACCATCCACTACCTGTCCCAGCAAGGCGCCAAGGTCGTGCTGCTGGCCCACTTCGACCGTCCCAAGGGCAAGGTCACGCCGGAGATGAGCCTGGCCTTCGTGGCCGAGCCGCTGTCGGCGCTGCTGGAGCAGCCGGTCGCCTTCGCCTCGGACGCCATCGGCCCTGAAGCCGCCAAGGTCGTCGACGCCCTGGAAAACGGCGGCGTGGCCCTGCTGGAGAACGTCCGCTTCCACGCCGGCGAAGAGAAGAACGATCCCGAGTTCGCCAAGGCCCTGGCCGCCAATGGCGACGTCTATGTCAACGACGCCTTCAGCGCCGCCCACCGCGCCCACGCCTCGACCGAAGGCCTGGCCCACCTGCTGCCGGCCTATCCGGGCCTGGCCATGCAGCGCGAGCTGGAAGCCCTGGACGCCGCCCTGGGCAACCCGAAGAAGCCGGTGATCGGCATCGTCGGCGGCTCCAAGGTCTCGACCAAGCTGGATTTGCTGCGCAACCTGGTGACCAAGCTGGACTATCTGGCCATCGGCGGCGGCATGGCCAACACCTTCCTGCACGCGGCCAAGATCGATGTCGGCGCCTCGCTGTGCGAGCCCGACCTGGCCGACACCGCCCTGGAGATCATCGACCTGGCCGGCGCGGCCGGCTGCAAGCTGCTGCTGCCGACCGACGTGGTGGTGGCCAAGAGCGTCAAGCCGGGCGTCCACGCCGAGACCCGCAATGTCTATGACGTCCAGCCCGACGACCTGATCCTGGACGCCGGCCCCGAGACGGTGAAGACCCTGCTGGCCGCCATGGACGCAAGTGTCACCCTGATCTGGAATGGTCCGCTTGGTGTTTTCGAAGTCCCGCCGTTCGATGAAGCGACCGTTTCGGCGGCGAAACATGCAGCATCGTTGGCCAAGTCGGGTAAACTCGTGGCCGTCGCGGGCGGCGGTGATACTGTCGCTGCACTGAACCACGCGGGCGTGTCGGCCGATTTCACCTTCGTGTCGACCGCCGGCGGCGCGTTCCTCGAATGGATGGAGGGCAAGACGCTTCCCGGCGTCGCGGCGCTCGAATCCTGAGATATTCAGCTGGCGCGGATCGTGCAGATCCGCGTTTAGCCTCTGTGAGACTGACCCGGGCAGAGAACGCACAAGCGTCACGGCCCCAAAAACAAGAAACGACCCAACCACTTAACGCTTGCAGGAGAGAACTACGTGGCTCGCATCACGCTGCGCCAGCTGTTGGACCATGCCGCCGAGCATGAGTACGGCTTGCCCGCCTTCAACATCAACAACATGGAACAGGGCCTGGCGATCATGGAGGCGGCCGACGCCGTCAATTCGCCGGTCATCATCCAGGCCTCGCGCGGGGCGCGGAACTACGCCAACGACATCATGCTGGCCAAGATGATCGACGCGCTGGTCGACATCTATCCGCACATCCCTGTGTGCATGCACCAGGATCACGGCAACGGCCCGGCGACCTGCGCCACGGCGATCCAGTACGGCTTCACCTCGGTGATGATGGACGGCTCGCTGATGGAGGACGCCAAGACCCCGGCCTCCTACGAGTACAATGTCGAGGTCACCCGCAAGGTTGTCCAGATGGCCCACAGCTGCGGCGTCTCGGTCGAAGGCGAGCTGGGCGTGCTGGGCTCGCTGGAGACCGGCATGGGCGAGGCCGAGGACGGCCACGGCTTCGAAGGCAAGCTCAGCCACGACGAGCTGCTGACCGATCCGGATCAGGCGGTCGACTTCGTCGCCCAGACCGGCGTCGACGCCCTGGCCATCGCCATGGGCACCAGCCACGGCGCCTACAAGTTCACGCGCAAGCCGGACGGCGACGTCCTGGCCATGAACGTGATCGAGGAAATCCACCGCCGCCTGCCCAACACCCACCTGGTGATGCACGGCAGCTCCAGCGTTCCGCAGGACCTGCAGGACATCATCAACCAGTACGGCGGCGAGATGCCCCAGACCTGGGGCGTGCCGGTCGAGGAGATCCAGCGCGGCATCAAGCACGGCGTGCGCAAGATCAATGTCGACACCGACAACCGCATGGCCATCACCGGCGCGATCCGCAAGATCCTGATGGAAAAGCCGGGCGAGTTCGACCCGCGCGCCTATCTGAAGCCCGCAAAGGAAGCCATGCGCAAGGTCTGCCAGGCCCGCTTCGTCGAGTTCGGCTCAGCCGGCCACGCCGACAAGATCAAGGCGCTGTCGACCGCGACCATGGGCAAGCGCTACGCCTCCGGCGAACTGCACGCCAAGTTCGGCGGCGACGCGGCCAAGGCCGCCGCAGAGTAGGCGTCGATCCCTTGAAGACGAAGAGGCCTCCCGGCGCGATCCGGGAGGCCTTTTTCGTGCCGGCTACTCCGCCGCGGCGAGAAAGCGGCGGCGGCGGGCCAGCAGCTTGATGGCGCCGGCTCCGACCGCGCCGCAGAGCAGCATGGCCAGGGTGAACCAGGGCCCCACGAAGGCGTAGGTTCCCTGCCAGCAGTGCAAGCCGTTGACCGTCGCCGCGACGCCCCCGCAAAACAGGCCGCAGGCGAAGCCAGTGGGCGCGGGCCGCTCCAGGTCGACATCGCGCAGACCCGCCGCGACCAGGGCCAGCATCGGCGCGGCGATGACCAGTATATTGCCGAGGCAGACGGCGGCGTTCGGCCAATAGAGAGCCGCCAGCGCAGCGCCGCTCATGCCGAGAGTCTGGAGGACGGCGGCGATCAGCATGGCGCAGGCCACGGCGCCCGCGCCGGCCAGGGCCCAGACGCCGCCCGACCTGCAGCGCGCCATCCGCGTGGCCGCGACCATGGCGCAGCCGGCCGCCGCCGCGGGATAGGCGGCCTTGATCCAGAAGAAGGGTTGGGCGGCGGCCACCGGCAGGTCCGGACGCACGTCCAGCCAGGTCAGGATGATCAGCACGCCCGTCAAGGCGCCGGCGGCGGCGACCTCGACCAGGCGCCACGGCAGGGTCGCGGCCGACCAGATGGGCGCCCCCCCATCCTTCAGGGAGACGACGGTGTCGTCGATGGTCACGCGCCTCTCCCCAAAGAGCCGTATGGCGGAACGCTTATCGCGTCTCATTCGCGAAAACGCCAGCACTTCAGTGGGGGAACGATGGTTTGTCAATCGACCGGAAGGCGACGACGCGAAACTTATTTTCGCTAAACCTCAGGATAGGCCGTCAAGGCCGCCCTTGCCTACCAGCGCAGCGCCCAACGCCCGATAATCGCGCCGAGGGCGGCCAGGGCCAGAACCCCGAGGCTGTACCACAGCGCCACGAAGGTGAAGGTGTTCTCCGGGCAGTGCAGGCCGTAGACCGTCGCCGCCACCCCACCCGCGAACAGCCCGGTCGCCAGGCCCGCCAGGGTCGGCCGGGTCGGCGCCATGCCGCGCACGGCCCACAGGCCCAGGGCCAGCATCGGCAGGCCCAGCACCAGGATGTTGCGGCTGCAGACGTGCCAGGACCCGCCGCGCAGCATCCGCAGCGCCATCTGGATGTCGGGGCTCATCATCGCCTGGACCAGGCCCGCGACCACGAAGACCGCCAGCACCGACAGGCCCAGGATCCAGCCCCGCCGGCCCGATCCGGTCGGCCTCGCCAGCCGCTCGACGGCCAGGTAGCCCGCCAGGCCCAGCAGGGCGGTGTAGAGCGCCTTCATCCAGAACATGCCGCCGCGCATGGCGGGCATCAGGTCGTGGCGCGTGTGCAGCCAGCCCAGCACCAGCAGCAGGGCCGCCAGGGCGCCCAGGCCGCCGACCGTGGCCAACCGCTTCGGCGGGGCGCGCGTCGGACCCGTGTCCGAGGCCAGGGCGTCGATCAGATCATCCGTTCGCACGGCGCATCCTTTCGGCCAGGGCCTTCAGCGCCCGGTGCAGGGCGACCTTGGCCGCCCCTTCGGTCATGCCCGCCTTCGCGCCGGCCTCGGCCAGGGACAGGCCGGTCAGCTTGACGTCGGAGACGAGAATCCGCTGCTTGTCGGGCAGGGTGGCGAGGGCGCGGTCCAGCTCAAGCCCGACGCCCGGATCAGGCTCGTCGGCGGCCAGGAATTCGATGTGGTCCTCGATCGGCAGGGTCTGGCGGACCTTTCGCCGGCGCCAGTGGTCGATCAGCTTGTAGCGCGCCACCGCATGCGCCCAGGCGGTGAACGACTGGGACGAGTCCCACGTCGACCGCTTCAGATGCACCGCCAGCAACGTCTCCTGCACAAGATCCTCCACATCGCCGGGCGCGCCGGACATCCGTCGCGCGAAATAGGCGCGCAGCCGGACGCCAAGAACGGCCAGACACTCGCGATAGGCGGCGGCGTCGCCGTCCAGCCCGCGCAGCATCAGCGCCTTCAAACGGGTCTCGGTATCCGTCACGCACACCCCTATTCGCGCGGGAAGGGCCGATGGTTACACGGTGTCGCGCCGCGCCGGAACGGGTGGAAAACGCCGCGCCGAAATTTTGTTGGGCGAACAGTGTAACCTTCACCGCCGAGGCTTCGTATTCCCCACTGACCGGGCGACGACACGCCGCTTCGGCCGCAACGATCCCAAGTCTTCCCGAAGAACGCACCAAGGAGAAACCCCATGAACCGCACCGCCACCACCGCCGCCCTCGCCGCCGTCCTCGCCCTCTCGGCCGGCGTCTCGATGGCCTCCGCCGCCGACGAGCACATGAAGAGCGGCGCCAAGGTCGAAATGGAAAAGTGCTACGGCGTGGCCAAGGCCGGCCAGAATGACTGCAAGGCGGGCGCGGGCACCTCGTGCGCCGGCACCTCGAAGGTCGACTACCAGGGCGACGCCTGGAAGCACGTCGCCAAGGGCTCGTGCGTCACCATGAAGACCCCGAACGGCATGGGCTCGCTGACCCCGAAGGCCTGATCCCTCTTCTTCCGATCTTCCCGGCCTTCGCCGGGAAGATCGGGTTTTGTTGAATGACAACCATGACCCCCACCGCCGGCCTCGGCCTCAAGCCCCAGCACTATGCCGACGCGCTCGCGTGCGAGGCGCAGGGCCTGTGGTTCGAGGTCCATCCCGAGAACTACATGTCGGCAGGCGGGCCGCGCCTTTCGGCGCTGGAGGCCATCCGCGCGCGCCGGCCGCTGTCGCTGCACGGCGTGGGCCTGTCCCTGGCCGCCGACGCCGATCCGGACGTCGCGCACCTGGCCGCCCTCAAGCGCCTGGTCGATCGGTTCGAGCCGTTCGTGGTCTCCGAGCACCTGGCCTGGTCGACGCACCGAGGCCAGCACCAGCCCGACCTCCTGCCCTTTCCCCGCACCCGCGCCGCCCTCGCCCGCATCGCCGACAATATCGGCCGAATGCAGGACGCCCTTGAGCGCATCGTGCTGATCGAGAACCCCTCGCTCTACCTGCCCCTGACCGGCCACGACCTGGATGAGGTCGACTTCCTGAAGGCCCTGGTCGCCAAAACCGGTTGCGGCCTCCTGGTCGACGTCAACAACGTCTTCGTCAGCGCCAGCAACCTCGGCTATCGCGCCGAGACCTATCTGGACGCCCTGCCCGCCGAGGCGATCGGCGAGATCCACCTGGCCGGCCACGGCGCCGATGAAGGCGGCTCCGACCTGCTGATCGACACCCACGGCGCGCCGGTAGCCGAGCCCGTCTGGGCGCTCTATCGCCGCCTGATCGACCGCATCGGCCCGCGCCCGACCCTGATCGAGCGCGACGACGACATCCCCGACTTCGCGACGCTGATGACCGAGCGCGACCGCGCCGCCGCGATGCTGGCGCCTGTCCTGGAGCCCGTTCATGCCTGAGCTGCTGGACTTCCAGGACGCCTTCGTCGCGGCGCTGGCCGGCGAGCGTTCGGCCCTGTCGCCCTGGCTCGCGCCCGGCGCCGGCGAGGCGGGGCTGTCGGTCTATCGCAACACCATCGCCAAGGGCTGCGTCGACGCTCTGGCCGCCAACTTTCCGACCGTGCTGTCGATGGTCGGCGAGGACTGGTTCCGCGCCGCCGCCGCCGTCTTCGCCCGCGCGGCGCCGCCGACTGGCGCGGCCCTACAGGACTATGGCGAGGCCTTTCCCGCCTGGCTGGGACGCTTCCCGCCGGCCCAGGACCTGCCCTATCTGGTCGGCGTCGCCCATCTGGACCGCCTGTGGACCGAGGCCCTGTTCGCCGCCGAGGCGCCGGTCCTGACCGCCGAGACGCTGGCCGCGCTGGCGCCCGAGACCCTGGCCGAGACGCGCCTGGCCCTGCATCCCAGCGTCCGCTTCGCCGCGTTCGAGGCCGGCCTGCCCAGCCTGTGGGCAGCGGCCCGCGCGGGCCATGACGAGCTTGAGCTCTCCGACCAGCCCGAAGCGCTGCTCTGCGTCCGCCCCCACGGCGCGGTCCGGCATCAGGTGATCGGCGAGGCCGAAACCGAGTTCCTCCGCGCCTGTCGCGAAGGCCAGACGACCGCCCAGGCCGCCGAGCGCGTCCTGACAACTCATCCCGCCGCCGACCTCGCGCCGCTGTTCGCCGGCCTGATCGCCGACGGCGCCTTCATGGACATCGACCAATGACCGCTGCTCTCCGCGCCCCCTTCGACGCTTTCGCCCGGATCGCCGGCAAGGTTCTGCCCGAGGACATCCTGACCCTCGTCGCCCGCCTCGGCGTCGCGGCGATCTTCTTCCAATCGGGCCGCACCAAGGTCGACGGGCTGCTGCACATCAAGGACAGCACCTATTCCCTGTTCGAGACCGAGTACCACGTGCCGCTGCTGTCGCCGGATGTGGCGGCGCACGCGGCGACCTATTCGGAGCACCTGTTCTCGATCCTGCTGGTGCTGGGCCTGTTCACCCGGCTCTCCGCGCTGGCCTTCCTGGGCATGACGGCGGTGATCGAGATCTTCGTCTATCCCGACGCCTGGCCGACCCACCTGTCGTGGGCCGCCCTGCTGCTGTTCCTGATCGCGCGCGGCGGCGGCCGGTTCAGCCTGGACCGGGTGCTGAAGATCGCTTGAGCCAGGCCAGGTCGAGGACCAGGGCCACGACCGCGCCGACCAGGTAGCAGAGCAAGTCGGCAGGATCGAAGACGCCGCCCAGCACCACGCGGGCCAGGCGATTTCCGGCCAGGCCCACGGCGTCCAGCACATGGATGAGCTGGCCCAACTCAATGGCCACCGCGATGGCGAAAGCGACGCCCGCCGCGCCGATCTTGTCCAGACGCGTGGTCGCACGAAGCGCCAGATAGACCAGGACCACCGCCAGGACGTCGCCAAGATACGGCCGCACGAAGCCGTCACGCCACCAAAGCGCGATCACGACCTCGATCAGGAAGATCGCGCCGGCGAGCAGCGCGTAGCCGGCCGTCAATGGATGGTGGGCATGCGCGGCACGGGCCGACGCCACAGCTGTGAGGTCAGGGCGTTGGCGATGCCGAGCCAGCCGAAGTCCGGGGCGACGCCGCCGCCGACCTTGCGGGCCTCGATGGCATAGGCCGCCGAGGCCGTCAGCGAGGCCGTGGCCGCGCCCAGCTGGCCGTCCAGGCGCTTGGCGCCCAGGCCCAGCCACAGGGCGTTGAAGCCCTGCACCAGGCTCCAGATCGTCAGGGCGCGGGTGCGGGCGGGGCTGGCCGGCGCGTTCCAGGTGCGCAGGCCCGACAGGGTCATGGCGATGAACAGCGGCGGCAGCAGCAGGCTGGTCAACGGCTTGGGTTGATGGGCGACCGGCTCGTGCATCTCGGCGAACTCGACGGCGTACATCTCGTCGTCCAGCACCTGCTCGTGGCGGCGCCCCATGACGATGGCCGCGATGATCGCGCCGCCGGCCAGGGCCGCGCCGACAGCGATCTGCGCTGCGGGATGGTGGCCTTCCCGCCGATCCAGCTCGAACGCCTCGCGTCCAGCCAAGGCGCGCTCGCGCGACTTTCCGTTGGCGATATGCATGGCGGGACTCCCTCGTGAACTCGCAAGGTCAAACAGCCCAGCTGAACCTTGGTTCCAGCGCGACCGGGACCTCTGGCCCATGATGGCCTGATCCGCGCCGCGCGCCAGCTAAAACGCCTTCGGGCCTCGTGCGACCGATTGTCGTCGCAGACCCGAAGGCGAACAGCGACTTAGGCCGGCAGTTCGCCGACCGCCGACTGCAGGTAGTTCTGCTCGCCCAGCGCCTTGACCAGGCCCAGCTGCATCTCGAGGAAGTCGATATGCTCCTCGGTGTCGCTGAGGATCTCGCGCAGCAGCTCGCGGCTGACATAGTCGCGGGCCTGTTCGCACTGGATGATGCCGGGGATCAGGGTCTCGCGGCCGCCGACCTCCACGGCCAGATCGCTGGCCAGGCATTCGGGCACGGTCTCGCCGATCTTCAGCTTGTGCAGGTCCTGGAGGTTCGGGAGCCCTTCCAGGAACAGGATGCGGTTGATCAGCTTGTCGGCGTGCTTCATCTCGCCGATCGATTCGTCGTAGGTGATCTTGCCGAGGCGCTTGAAGCCCCAGTTGTCGTACATCCGCGCGTGCAGGAAGTACTGGTTGACCGCCGTCAGCTCGTTGGTGAGCACCGCGTTGAGCAGTCGGATGATGCCGGGATCGCCCTGCATGGCGGCCTCCTTGAGAGTCACGTGTTCGGGCGGAACCTGGGGCAAGCCGAAAGGGGCTTCAACCTGAATGTGTGCGAGTGTCTCGCGCTCTCACAGAAATCCGCGCGAGCGCTGATTTTGCTCCCGCTTCGGAGGTTATTCCGCAGCGAAAGCCAGGGCTTCGCGATTGTCCTGGATCATCTGGCGCATCTCGCAGACGCACTTGGCGCACTGGGCCTGGCAGCCCTTGTGACGGAAGATATCCGCCGGGCGCGTCGCGCCAGCGTCGATGGCGGCGCGCACTTCGCGCTCGCGGATGCCGTTACAATTGCAGACGTACAAGACAGAACGCCCTACCCGATTGAGTGTCATTCTCAATTAGCGACTCTCAGAGCCTTTTGCAACTGACTCTCACTCTGGCTAGCAGCGGCGCGGCGTCGCGGGGCAGCGCCCCCTCCGTCTCGCCGCTTCGCGTCGATCCACCTCCCCCGTTTCACGGGTGAGGAGACGCTGTTCCTCCTCCCTTGCGAAGCGGGGGAGGTGGCGCGATGCGGATACGCATCGTGACGGAGGGGGCGCTCGTGCTATGTCCCCCCGCTATGACCGCCGCCTGCCGCCTTTACCTGATCACCCCGCCCGCCCTGACCGACCTCGCCGGCTTCGGCCGCCAGCTGGCCAAGGCCCTGGACGGCGGCGATGTCGCCGCCCTGCAGATCCGCCTGAAAGACGCCCCGGACGACGTGATCGCCGCCGCCGTCGAGGCCCTGGCCCCGATCGCCCTGGCCCACGACGTCGCCGTGATCCTCAACGACCGCCCCGACCTCGCCGCTCGCCTACCGGTCGACGGCGTCCATGTCGGCCAGTCGGACATGGCCCTGAAGGACGCGCGCAAGCTGATGGGCCAGCGGATGGTCGGCGTCACCTGCCACGACAGCCGCCACCTGGCCATGGAGGCGTCGGAGGGCGGCGCCGACTACGTCGCCTTCGGGGCTTTCTTCCCGACCACGACCAAGGACGCCCCCACCATCGCCGAGCCGGAGATCCTGACCATCTGGCAGGAGACGATGGAGATCCCATGCGTGGCCATCGGCGGCATCACCGCAGCCAACGCCGCGCCCCTGGCCACGGCCGGCGCGGACTTCCTGGCCGTCTCGGCCGGGGTCTGGGCCTATCCCGAAGGTCCCGACGCGGCCGTCGCCGCGCTGAACGCCGCCATCGCCGAGGGCTTGAGCGCCAGATCGGCCGCCACCGGCGAATAAGGCGAAATAACGGCGTTCCCTTGTGACGCGCCGCACAACGGCATAGCTTCCCCCGCAGCGAACAACGATAAACGGGGGAGGACGCTCATGAAGCGACTCAAGTTGTGTTTGCTTAGCGTAACGGTCCTGGCGCTTGCCACGGCTGCGACTACCGAGACCTGGAAGCAGGCGCCGGGAGACACCAAGTCCTATTACGACGCGGACTTCACCCGCGTGGACCAGGCCACCGGGCTGATCGTGACCCGCGTCGCCGAGGGCAAGCCCAACGGCCCCTACAAGAACTGGCCCGCCAGCAAGGGTCCGATCCTGGTCTTCGCGCTGGACTGCGCTGTCGACAAGTGGATGGACCTGGGCATGGACTTCGACGGCTCCAAGGGCCTGCCCAAGGGCTGGCGCAAGGAAGCCAAGATCGAAGACATCTCCGGCGCCGTCGGCAAGGCCGGCAAGCTGCTCTGCGAGACCAAGGACACCCTGCCGAAGGTGGAGCTGCCTTAAGCGATCCATCGCTTGTCATCCCGGGCGGAGCGCAGCGTCGACCCGGGATGACAGCTTCGGCTCCCATCTTGCCATCGCGCCTGTGGACGACTAGGTTCCGCGCCCGTTCTTTCACACCGTCGACCTACCGCTCCGCCGCCGGACCTTCCGGCGGGCGTCGACGGCATTCCATGAGGATTACACGCCTTGGCTACGCCTTCCGCCCTTCTGAACGTCATGATCGACGCGGCCCGGAAGGCCGCCCGCGGCCTGGCCCGCGACTTCGGTGAAGTCACGGAACTGCAGGTCTCCAAGAAGGGCGCGGCCGACTTCGTCACCAATGCCGACCTCAAGGCCGAACAGACCCTGTTCGAGATCCTGACCAAGGCCCGCCCGGGCTACGGCTTCCTGGGCGAAGAGCGCGGCATGATCGAGGGCACCGACAAGACCCACACCTGGATCGTCGACCCGCTGGACGGCACTACCAACTTCATGCACGCCATCCCGCACTTCGCGGTCAACATCGCCCTGCAGCGCGAGGGCGAAGGCGTCGTGGCCGGCGTGACCTACAACCCGATCACCAACGACCTGTTCTGGGTCGAAAAGGGCAAGGGCGCGTTCCTGGGCGCCGAGAAGCGCCTCCGCGTCGCCGCCCGCCGGAACCTGGACGAAAGCGTCCTGGCCACGGGCGTGCCGTTCGCCGGCAAGCCGGGCCACGGCCAGTTCCTGAAGGAGCTGCACCAGGTCAGCCAGAAGGTCGCCGGCGTCCGTCGCTTCGGCGCCGCCGCCCTGGATCTGGCCTGGGTCGCCGCCGGTCGCTTCGACGGCTATTGGGAGCGCAACCTCAATGCGTGGGACGTCGCCGCCGGCGTGCTGATGGTCCAGGAGTCAGGCGGCAAGGTCACCACGATCGACGACAACGACCACGACGTGGTCGCCGGCAAGTCGATCCTGGCCAGCAACCAGGACCTCTATCCGCTGATCCTTGAGCGTCTGCGGGCGGCCTAAGGCCTCCCCCTCGTCTCGCCACCCGGAGCGCGTCGCCCCCGGAAACACAAAGGCCCTCTCCCGCTAAGGAAGAGGGCCTTTCAGCGTCAAGCGTAGCTCTGCAGCGGGCGCACGTCCAAGACCTCTTCAGGCGCCACGGCGATGGCTTGCGCCGCCGCCAGGGCCCCGGCCGAGGTCGTGTAGTACGGCACCTTCATCATCAGCGCGGTGCGGCGGATGTCGAAGCTGTCTTCCAGGGCCTGCTTGCCCTCGGTGGTGTTGAACACCAGCTGGACGCCGCCGTTCTTCATCACGTCGACGATGTTGGGACGGCCTTCCAGGACCTTCTTCACGTGGTCGACCTTGACGCCCTGGGTCGCCAGATAGGCGCGCGTGCCCTCGGTCGACAGCACCGTGAAGCCGGCCGCTTGCAGCAGCTTCACCGGCTCGACGATCCAGGGCTTGTCGCTTTCCTTGACCGAGACGAAGGCCGTGCCCTTGCGCGGCAGCTTCACGCCGCCGCCCAGCTGGCTCTTGGCGAAGGCGCGGGCGAAGGCGGGGGCCATGTCGGCCTCGCCCTCACGCTTCCAGTCCAGGCCCATGACCTCGCCGGTCGAGCGCATTTCCGGGCCCAGCACCGTGTCGACGCCGGCGAAGCGGGCGAACGGGAAGACCGCTTCCTTGACCGCGATGTGGTCGTACGGTTTGTCGACCAGGCCGAAGCTGGCCAGCGTCTCGCCGGCCATGATCTTGGCGGCGATGGCGGCGACCGGCTGGCCGATGGTCTTGGCCACGAACGGCACGGTGCGCGAGGCGCGCGGGTTCACTTCCAGCACATAGATGCGCGGATTGGCCGAGTGCGGCTCCTCGATGGCGAACTGCACGTTCATCAGGCCACGGACGTTCAGCGCCAGGGCCATCTGCACCGTCTGGCGCTTCAGCTCCTCGATGGTCTCGGCCTTCAGCGAGAAGGGCGGCATCGAGCAGGCGCTGTCGCCCGAGTGGACGCCGGCTTCCTCGATGTGCTCCAGCACGCCGGCCACGAACACGTCCTTGCCGTCGCACAGGGCGTCGACGTCGACCTCGGTGGCGCGGCTCAGATAGTGGTCCAGCAGGATCGGGTGCTCGAACGAGATCTCACCGGTGTTGGCGATGTAGCGTTCCAGGTGCTCGTGATCGCGGATGATCTCCATGCCCCGGCCGCCCAGCACGTAGGACGGACGCATCACGAACGGGAAGCCGATCTCCTCGCCAGCGGCGCGGGCCTCGTCCCAGGTGCGGGCGATGGCGTTTTCCGGCTGGGCGATGTTCAGGCCGTTCAGCAGCTGCTGGAAGCGTTCGCGATCCTCGGCCAGGTCGATGGCGTCCGGGCTGGTGCCCAGGATCGGGATGCCGGCCTCTTCCAGCGCATGGGCCAGCTTCAGCGGGGTCTGGCCGCCGAACTGGACGATGACGCCGGCCAGCGTGCCCTTGCTCATCTCGACGTGGAGCAGCTCCAGCACGTCCTCGGCCGTCAGCGGCTCGAAGTAGAGGCGGTCTGAGGTGTCGTAGTCGGTCGAGACGGTCTCGGGGTTGCAGTTGACCATGATCGACTCGATGCCGATGGCGTCGAGCGCGAAGGCCGCGTGGCAGCAGCAGTAGTCGAACTCGATGCCCTGGCCGATCCGGTTGGGACCACCGCCCAGGATCACCGCCTTCTTGCGGTCGGACGGATCGCTCTCGCACTCGGGGATCTGGCCCAGGGCGCCGGTCTCATAGGTCGAGTACATGTAGGGCGTACTGGCCAGGAACTCGCCGGCGCAGCTGTCGATGCGCTTGAAGACCGGGCGGACGCTCAGCTCCTGGCGCAGGCTGCGCACGGCGCTCTCGGTCTGACCGGTCAGCTTGGCCAGGCGGGCGTCGGAGAAGCCTTGGGCCTTCAGGGCGCGGAAGCCGGCGGCGTCCTTGGGCAGGCCGCCGGCGCGGACCCAGCCTTCCTGGCGGATCAGCTCGGCGATCTGGCGCAGGAACCACGGCTCGTAGGAACAGGCGGCGTTGACCTCGTCCACGGTCAGGCCGTGGCGGAAGGCCTGGGCGATGACGCGCAGGCGGTCGGGGGTGGGCGTGCCCAGGGCGCGGATCACCGCGGCCTTGCCGGTGTCGGGATCGTCGGCGCCGTGGATCTCGACTTCATCGAAGCCCGACAGGCCGGTCTCCAGGCCGCGCAGGGCCTTCTGGACGCTTTCCTTGAAGGTGCGGCCGATGGCCATGACCTCGCCGACCGACTTCATGGCCGTGGTCAGCAGGGGCTCCGAACCCGGATACTTCTCGAAGGCGAAGCGCGGGATCTTGGTGACGACGTAGTCGATGCTGGGCTCGAACGAGGCCGGGGTCGCACCGCCGGTGATGTCGTTCTTCAGCTCATCCAGGGTGTAGCCGACGGCCAGGCGGGCGGCGACCTTGGCGATCGGGAAACCGGTGGCCTTCGAGGCCAGGGCGGACGAGCGCGACACGCGCGGGTTCATCTCGATGACAACCATGCGGCCGTCAGCCGGGTTCAGGGCGAACTGGACGTTCGAGCCGCCGGTCTCGACGCCGATCTCGCGCAGCACGGCGATCGAGGCCGCGCGCATCCACTGATATTCCTTGTCCGTCAGGGTCAGGGCCGGGGCGACGGTGATCGAGTCGCCGGTGTGGACGCCCATCGGGTCGATGTTCTCGATCGAGCAGACGATGATGCAGTTGTCCGCCGTGTCGCGGACCACTTCCATCTCGTATTCCTTCCAGCCCAGAACGCTCTCTTCGATCAGGACTTCGGTGGTCGGCGACAGGTCCAGGCCCCGTTCGACGATCTCCTCGAACTCCTCGACATTATAGGCGATGCCGCCGCCGGTGCCGGCCAGGGTGAACGACGGACGGATGATCGCCGGCAGGCCGACGAAGGCCAGGCCTTCGCGGGCCTCGTCCATGTTGTGGGCGGCCTTGGACTTGGGGCTCTCGAGACCCAGCTTGTCCATGGCGTCGCGGAACTTCTGGCGGTCCTCGGCCTTGTCGATGACCTCGGCCTTGGCGCCGATCATCTCGACGCCGTACTTGGCGAGCGTGCCGTCGGCTTCCAGGGCCAGGGCGGTGTTCAGAGCGGTCTGGCCGCCCATGGTCGGGAGAAGCGCGTCGGGGCGCTCCTTCTCGATGATCTTGGCGACCATCTCCGGGGTGATCGGCTCGATATAGGTCGCGTCCGCCACGTCCGGATCGGTCATGATCGTGGCCGGGTTCGAATTGACCAGGATGATGCGATAGCCCTCGGCGCGCAGCGCCTTGCAGGCCTGGACGCCCGAATAGTCAAACTCACAGGCCTGACCGATGACGATCGGGCCCGCGCCGATGATCAGGATCGAGGAAAGGTCTGTTCTCTTGGGCATGGCTAACTCGCGCAAAGACACGGTCGCGCACATCCGCGCGCCCGCTGTCGACCATCTTGCAGGTTAAGCCGCCCGTTTAGAGACGGAGTCGGTCCCGCGCAACCCCGGAACTTAGGCATGAAGCCTGACGGGTTCCCAGCGAACGGGGTTCGCGCCATTTCGTCCCCGTCGGCGGCCGCGCGGAGCGACGGGCGCGAGGCCAAGGAGCGCGTCTCGGATCAGCCCACAGGACGAGACGGCGCAAGGCGCGCCGCCCCTGACGGCGCGGCGGCGACGGGAGCGGTCGGCGTCGCGGCCTCGGGGATCGCCGGTTCGGTCCAGGCGACATCCATCTCGGCCCGCCGGCGGCCCAGCTCGAACAGGGTCAGGCGATTGTCGGCGCTGAAATCCAGGCCCGAGGTGTCGACCGCCGCGTCGTCGGGAATGGCCGCATAGACCAGCCCGCCGCCGTTGCGCCGGGCGAAGGCGGCGCTGGCGGTCAGATGGGTGCGCAGCAGGGCCTTGCTCATGGTCAGCCACGAGCGGCCGACCACCGACAGGGTGCCGCCCTTGGTGAAGCCGAAGGCGCCGCCGACCTTGCCGTTGACGATCACCCGGATCCGTCCCGGCCGCGCCTCGCCGGTCTTGGGCGCGGTCCACAGCAACAGCGACTCCGGGGCCACGAAGAACGGGATCGTCACGCTGCCGTCGACATGCATCTCCGACAGCCGCCGGCCCTTGCCCTCGACCTGGATCAGGGTCGGCGGAAAGACGCCGGGGATGCTGGCCGAGGCCACCAGCACGTCCTGGAACAGCTTCAGCGAGGCCTCGTCGCCACGCGCGGCGATGGCCCCCATGTCCCAGATCACCGTCTCCTCGGTGTCGAGATTGGTGGTGGCGATCAGCAGGCGCCGGCCCTTGGCCTGCTCCATGGTGATCGCGTAGAGCATCGGCGGGTCCACATATTTCTCCACCAGGCCGCGCAGCGCCTTGGTGTCGTAGAAGCCCGGCCGGAACAGCAGGTCGATGCCTCGCCGCTCCAGGATCTTGGCGGCGGCCCCGCTGGTATAGGCCTCGGTCAGGCGACGGTCCCAGTCGGGACCCAGGAAGGCGAAGGGCGCGGTCAGGGCGCCGGTCGAGACGCCAGTGACGATGTCGAATTCGGGTCGCTGGCCGGTCTTGGTCCAGCCCACCAGCACGCCGGCCCCGTAGGCCCCGTTCGAGCCGCCGCCCGAAATGGCCAGGACGTCGAAGGTCTTCTGATGGGCGCGACGCGTGCGGGCGGCGTCGGCGAAGCGGATGCTGGCGTCGGCGTCGCTGGCGTTGAAGCGGATGTCGGCCAGCCCCTGCGGCGCCTCGCCCGCCAGGTCGTTGACCGTGAACCGGTCGCGCGGCAGCGAACCGCAGGCGGCCAGGGTCAGCACGGCGAAGAGAAGGGCGAGAAGCCTGGCCATCGGAGATTGGAAAGCTGCACAGCGGGGCGGCGTCAAGGGGGCTCAAGCGCGAGCGCCCCCTCCGTCACGTCGCCTATCGGCGCCGCGCCACCTCCCCCGCAAGCGGGGCAGGAGGAGTACAGCTGCTTCTCCTCACCCGTGAAACGGGGGAGGTGGCGCGATGCGAATACGTATCGCGACGGAGGGGGCGCTGACTCCAGCCAATCCCCAAACGAAAACAGGCCAGCGCAAGCGCTGGCCTGTTCCGTTGAACCCGTGGGTCCGACTGCGAGGGTCGATTAGACCGCTTGCAGTTGGCCGGCCGAGGTCTTGCCGCTGCGGCGGTCGACTTCCGGCTCGAACGAGATCTTCTGACCTTCGTTCAGCGAGCCGAGGCCCGCACGTTCGACGGCCGAGATGTGCACGAAGATGTCCGCGCCGCCGTTGTCCGGCTGAATGAAGCCAAAGCCCTTGGTGGAATTGAACCACTTCACGGTGCCAGTAGCCATGGTGAGTATCCTTGTAGACAAGTGTGTTCGTCGGCCGAAAACGTCCCGATCGACGATCAAATTTCGTTGGAAGTTCGGAAGGCGCGTCCGGCGCTCCACCACGGGAGCAAGGAATAGCAGGCCGAGCGGCAGCGAATTCGATAGCTCATGATCGGCGATTTTATTTCAGAAATCAAGGCCGGAATTTCCGGTCTACTTAACGGGAATCCCGGACCCCAGTTGGGCTTCAAGCGTTGCCTCGTCAGGCGGGCCCTACCGTTCGCCCGACCTCCGGAGCTTGGCATGACCCTGATCGAGAAGATTCCCACCCTCAGCGACACCGAGCTCAAGACCCTGCTGTCCAACGCCCGGCGGCTGGACGTCACCGGCACCCCCGCCCAGCGCCGCCAGGTGGCCGAGGTGATGACGCCGCTGGAGCGCGAGGACTCGCGCAGGCGCGCCGCCCGCTCCAAGACCGCCATCAGCGCGAAATCGGCCTTGCGGGACTCGTAATTGCAATTCATTCTCAAGAACATCATCGCGAGGAGACGACGATGGTTCTGCGGGAGACAGGCGCCAGCTGGCTGGCGTCGATGATGCGGGCCGAGCGGGAGCCGGAAGAGCGGTTAGCGCCGCTGGACGGGACGCCCGAGCCTGAGAGGCATGAGGCGCTGGAACAGTGGATGCTCCCCCGCGATGCGGGGGAGCTGTCACGGAGTGACTGAGGGGGCTAATGCGGCCTCGATCCAGCTAGCCCCCTCCGGCCCTCTGGGCCACCTCCCCCGCATCGCGGGGGAGGAGAGTCTTTCCCCGCGCCCTACGTCGCGAACGGCCAGATCCAGGCGATCAGCCACGGCGCGATCAGCAGGATCAGGACGGTCAGCGGCGCGCCCAGCCGGGCGTAGTCGCCGAACCGGTAGCCGCCCGGCCCCAGGACCAGGGTGTTGCACTGGTGGCCGACCGGCGTGAGGAAGTCGCAGCCCGCCCCGACCGCCACGGCCATCAGGAACGGGTCGGGCGACAGGCCCAGGCGCTGGGCCACGCCCATGCCGATCGGGGCGGCGATCAGCACCGTGGCGGCGTTGTTCAGGAACGGCGTAGCAGCCATGGCCACGGCCATCATCGCCGTCAGGGTGGCGATCGGCGGCAGGCCGTGGAAGGCGCCCGACAGCCAGGCCGAGATCAGGTCGGCGCCGCCGGTCTTCTGCACCGTGTCGCTGACCGGGATCAGGGCCGCGACCAGCACCAGCACCGGCGCCTCGAGGGCGGCATAGGCCTCGCGCATCCGCAAGGCGCCGACGGCCACCACCAGCACCGCCGCGCCGAAGAAGCCGGCCGCGACGGGGACGACGCCCGTGGCCACTAGGGCCATGGCCACCGCCAGGATCGCCACCGGCATCACCGCGTGCCGCACCCCGCCCAGGCGCACCTCGCGCTCGGCGAGCGGCAGAAGACCCAGGGCCTGCAAGGCGCCCGGCAGCGACTGCTCGGCGCCCTGCAGCACCAGGATGTCGCCGGCCTTCAGGCGGATAGTCGCCAGGCGGCCGGCCATGCGGTGGCCGCTTCGCGACACGCCCAGCAGGTTGACGCCGTGGGTGTGGCTGAGCGTGACGCTGCGGGCCGACTGGCCGATCAGGTCGCTCTCCCCACCGATCACCGCCTCGACCACGCGGACCTCCTCGGTCGGTTCGTTCATGGCAACCGGCCGATCGGCGTCGCGCAGACGCAGCTTGGCCGCGACGATCAGCTGGTTCAGCTCCTGCTGCTCGCCTTCCAGCAGCAGGACGTCGCCGGCAAGGATCTTTTGGTTGGCGTGCGGGGACTCGATGCGCTTGCGTCCGCGCAGGATGGCGACCACGAAGACCGCGCCCTCGGCGGCCTTCTTCAGGGCGCCGACGCTGCCGGCGTGGAAGCTCCAACCCTCGGGGACCTCGACCTCGGTGACATAGGCGCTGGCCGCCAGGGCCGCGTCCACGTCGATAGCCGCCTTGCGGTCGCGCGGCAGCAGCCGGTAGGCGAAGGTCAGATAGGCGATGGCGATGACCGTCAGTATGCCGCCGACCGGGAAGAAGTCGAACATCCGGAACGGCTGGCCCAGGGCCTCCTGGCGCACCTCCGAGACGATGATGTTGGGTGAGGTGCCGACCAGCACCGCCAGCCCGCCGACCAGCGAGCCGAAGCTCATCGGCATCAGCAGGCGTCCGGGCGACACGCCGGTGCGGCGGGCGATCTGCAAGGCGCTGGGCATCATCAGGGCCAGGGCGCCGACGTTCTTGGTGGCCATCGACAGCACCGCCGTCGTCCCGGCCAGCACGGGCACCTGGGTGCGCTCGTCCTTCAGCCTGGGCAGCAGAGGGGCCATGACCAGGTCGACGATCCCCGAGCGGGCGACGGCCGCGCTCAGCACCAAGGCGCTGGCGATGATGATGACGATGTCGTTGGCGAAGCCGTCGAAGGCGTCCTTCACCGGGATCAGGCCGATGGCCATGCCGACCGCCAGCGCGCCCAGGGCGATCAGGTCATAGCGCCACCGTCCCCAGACGAACGCGGCGATGGTGCCCGCGATCAGAGCGAACGCGAGGCCTTGGTGCAGTGTCACGTGTGGAGTTCCCCGAAGCTGTGCTTGGGGGGGAACGGGGCAAGGCCGAAGATGGTTCAGCGCCCCCTCCGTCTCGCTGCGTATTCGCAGCGATCCACCTCCCCCGTTTCACGGGTGAGGAGAAGACGCTCCCTCTCCTCCCCCGCCCGCGGGGGAGGTGGCGCGGCGCCGATAGGCGACGTGACGGAGGGGGCGCTTAGGCCCCTAGACCAGCGCCTTGCGCGCCGCTTCCCAGTATTGCGCGCCGGTGATCAGGGTCACCAGGGTCGCAAGCCACAGCAGGCCGTGGGCCACGATCGTGAAGCCGCCCATGACACTCGGCTCAGGCGGCAGGCCGAACGCGCCCCAGCTGGCCAGGATCAGCTCCGCGCCGATGGCCACCAGTTGCAAGGTCGTCTTCCACTTGGCCAGCAGGGTCACCGGCAGCTTGACGCCCTTGCCGGCGCCGACCTCGCGCAGGGCGCTGACCGCGAACTCGCGGAACAGGATCAGGCCGGCCGGCAGCACGACCATGGCGTTGGGGCCCAGGGCCATCAGGCCCAGCAGGGCGCCGCAGACCAGGATCTTGTCGCCGATCGGGTCGAGGATCGCGCCCCAGACGCTGACCGCGTCCAGCTTGCGCGCCAGCCAGCCGTCGAAGAAGTCGGTCACCGAGGCGACCACGAAGGCATAGAAGGCCCAGCGCTCCAGCCGCAGCTGGGCGTCCGCCGTCAGGGTCTCGCTCAGATACGGCACGGCCCCCGCCGCGGCCGCCAGGGCGACGAACATGAACAGCGCCATCACGAGGCGCGAGCCGGTCAGGATATTGGGCAGGTTCTTCATGGCGCTGTTCATAACGCACAAACCCCGCTCTGGGATACCGCCAGGCGCTAGAGCCTTCATGGGAAGGCTCTAGTCTTAAGGTCTTGAAGCGCGTCCGGGCGGCAAAACCGCTCACACTTTTGCCTGACGCGCTTTAACCGAGACCTCCGATTTTTGAGACGCCGGGCGCGACTCGCTTCGCTATACAGGTTCGAAGAGCGGCGAGGCGCTCGTCATGGCGGGCCGGCCCAGGCATGCAAGACCGGGATCAGCGAGGCTTCAGGCGTCGGCGTCGCGCCAGCTCGGTTCGCGGCCGGCTGGTGCTCCTGACCATCAGCCTGCTGGTTCCGGCCCTGCTGTCGATGGGTTTCCTGCTGGCCAGCGCCGACCGCGAGTCGCGCGGACAGCTCTACCAGCAGCTGGTCACCACCGCCCGGGCCCTGAGCGGCGCCGTCGACCGCCAGGCGGCGGTGGGCGTCTCGGTGGCCGAGACCCTGGCCACCGACCAGGCCCTGATCAACGGCGATTGGGCCGCCTTCCACGCCCGCGCCCTGCGCGCCACCGAGCGCCGCGCCGGCTGGATCGTGGTCGCCGACCAGAACGGCCAGCAGGTGGTCAACACGCTCAAGCCCTATGGCGCGTCCCTGCCCCGCATCAAGCGCACCCGCGAGGAGGCCGCCGCCTTCTCGGCCGGGCGCAGCAAGGTCTCGGACCTGCTGGACGGCCCCGTCGCCGGCAAGCCGGTGATCACGGTCGGGACGCCGATCGTGGTCAAGGGCAAGTTCTATGTCCTGTCCTACGTGGTCGACGCGGCCTCGTTCGCCTCGGTGTTCCGGCAGCAGCGGGTGCCCGACCGCTGGGTCGCCACCGTGCTGGACAACCACCGCCGGGTGATCGCCCGCTCACGGCGGAACGAGACCTTCACCGGCCGCCTGGCCTCCAAGGACATGGAGGAGAACCTCCGCCACTCGACCGAAGGCGTCAGCAAGAGCGTCTCCCTGGAAGGCGTGCCGACCAGGGTCGCCTATACCCGCTCGCCCCAGACCGGCTGGACGCTGGTGGTGGCCATCCCGCGCGAGGACCTGGCCAGCACGGTCAACCGCGCCGTGGCCCTGGGGACCGGGGTCTTCCTGCTGCTGCTGGTGCTGGGCGTCGCCCTGGCCCTGGTCTATTCGCGACGCATCAACCAGGAGATCCGACGCCTGGTGTCCGACGCCCGCGTCATCGGTCGCGGCGAGACCCTGCCGCCCGCCGATCCCGACAGCCTGGAAGAGATCGCCGCCGTCCACGCCGCCCTGCGCCAGGCCTCCCACGAGCTGAAGACCCGCGAAGAGCGCCAGGGGGTGATGATCAACGAGCTGAATCACCGGGTGAAGAACACCCTGGCCACGGTCCAGGCCCTGGCCCGCCAGACCTTCGCCAAGACCCCGAATTCCGCGGACGGAAGCGCGCCGCTCGAGGTGTTCACCGACCGGCTGATCGCGCTCTCGGGGGCCCATGACCTGCTGACCCGCACCGGCTGGCGCGAGGCCGACATGGCCGCCTTGATCGAGGCCAGCCTGGGCGCGCACGTCGAGCGTGTCGACCGTTCCGGCCCCGAGGTGGCCCTGGCCCCGCACACCGCCGTGGGCCTCTCCATGGTGTTCCACGAACTGGCCACCAACAGCGCCAAGTACGGCGCCCTGTCCGCAGCCAGCGGCCGGGTCGAGCTGACCTGGAAGCGCGATCCGGTCACCGACAACCTGCTCTTCACCTGGCGCGACGTCGGCGGCCCGCCCGTGACCCCGCCCACGCAATCGGGCTTCGGCACCCGCCTGATCGAAAGCTCGATCCGCCGCGAACAGAAGGGCCAGGCCAGGTTCGACTTCCGGCCGGAGGGGCTGGTGTTCGAGGCCAGCCTGCCCCTGCCGGAGCAGGTGCGTTGGAGCAATGCATTCTGAGTCGTGGGCGGAGGCGTCTGGCGTCCTTCTCCCCCTGCGGGAGAAGGTGTCAGCGGAGCTGACGGATGAGGGGTCGAAAGGCCTGTCCAGATAGCGCAGCGCGCCCCCTCACCCGACCGCCTCCGGCGGCCACCCTCTCCCGCAGGGGGAGAGGGAAAATCTCGGCGCTCGCTGCCTCGGAGCGGACCATCCCGCAGTCGGCTAGGGGGTGGGGAGCGGACCTTACCGCTTGAAGTTGATGTCCGTTCAACGGACAAGCTCGGGCCTAGCTTCTAGCTCGATACATGAGGTCAAGTATGAGTGACGTGACGCCGTCGGTGTGGACACAAGATCAGGCGACCGACGTGATGGCGAGCTGCGTCAAGGCTACGTGGGCAATCAACGAGATTATGAAAATCTGCGAGACACTCGCCGATCCGGCATCGAGGCGAACGGTCCGCGCCGCAACAGGTGAGATCGCCGGTCTTATTTTCACCGACCTGATGCTTCCGATTATCGACACCTATCCTGAACTTAAGCCGTCGTACCTGACAGACTGCTGAGCTACGTCCGACTTGGGTCGGGAGCGGAAATCAGGCCGCCGCCCGAAACCGGACATTGGAGCTTTGAAAGAGGGATTCTGGCCTCCGGCTACACACCCAGCCCACACTCCGCTAAACCCCGACCCCATGAGCTACACCGACGCCCAGATCGCCGCCCTGGCCGAGGGGCTGCTGGACCGCAGCCTGCCCAAGGATCAGTGGACCCACGCCGCGCACCTGACGGCCACCCTGCGCCTGGTCCGTCTGCGCGACGCGAACCTGGAGCGCGACTTGCCGTGGGTGATCCGCACCTACAATGTCGCGGTCGGCGGCCAGAATACCGACACGGCCGGCTATCACGAGACAATCACCCAGGCCTATCTGGCCGCGATCCGCGCCTTCGAGGCGGGCCTGCCGCCCGGCACGTCCGACGCCGAGGCCGTCGCCCTGCTGCTGGCCACGCCGCTGGGCGACAAGGACTGGCCGCTGACCCACTGGTCGCGCGCGCGGCTGTTCTCGGTCGAGGCCCGCCGCTGGTGGGTGGACCCCGATCTGAAGCCGCTGGCCCATCCACCCGCGCGACGGGACTTTTAGATACCGGCTACGGCTTGTCGTACGGGATGAAGGTCCCGAGCGTCACGCCGCCGTTGAAGCTGGGGCCCGCGCCGCGACCGCCGTTGTCCATGCCCAGCAGCGGGGCCTGGGCGCACAGGGTCGGCGAGCCTTGCGTCTGGAGTTGGATGCTCGAGCTCAGCGTCTCGGCGCCGACCGTGGGGGTGTTCACATAAAGCGTCTGGCTGCCGCGCAGGCGGTAGACGATGGCCGTGCCGGTGAAGATCTCGGTGGTGATGATCTTGCGCGTCTCGATGCAGTCGACCGGCGCGCCGGCGGTGCGCCCTTCGAGCAGCTTGGCCAGCTTTTCCGCGCCCTTGGCCGCGTTGTTGTCGGCGGCCTGCGCACTCGACGCCGCCAGCACCCCCAGAGCGGCCATCACGGCCCACGATCTCACCCGAATACCCAAGCCACGCTCTCCCATTGGCGTTCGTAGTACAAGCCCGGACGCTCAACCTTAAATAACCTCAAGTCAAGACGCCTCAATCCAGGCCTGAGGCGGTTTCAGGCCCGGGCGCGGGTTGTCACCGACCCTTCAGGGCCTTGGCCACGACCGGGGCCAGGGCCTCGCCGATCTTCTTGGCCCCGACGGCGTTGGGATGGATGCCGTCGCGCTGCAGCAGGGCCGAATGGCCACCCACCCCGGCCAGGATGTTGGCGTACAGAGGAACCCCGAACTCCCGCGCCAGGCTGGGATAGAGGGCGTTGAACTCGCGGGCGTAGGACGCCCCGATGGCCGGCGGCGCGCCGACGCCGACCAGCACCACGCCGATGCCGCGGCTCTTAAGCTTCTGGAGGACGCCGCGCAGATTGGCCTTGGTCCGGGCCGGCTCGACGCCTTGCAGCAGGTCGTTGCCGCCCAGCGCCACGACGCAGACCCGGGTGTCGGCCGCGACGCTGAAGCCGACCCGCGCCAGCCCGCCGCCGCTGGTGTCGCCCGAGACGCCGGCCGCCCGGACCACGGCCGACACGCCCAGCTTGCCCAGCGCCGCCTGCAGCTGGGCCGGCATGGCCTCGCGCGCCGGCAGGCCCAAGCCCGCCGTGATCGAGTCGCCCAAAACGGTGACGACTTGCGGCTTGGGCGCGGCGGCGGCGAGGGGCAATAGCCCCAAGCCCGTCAAAATGTGGCGACGGCTTGGAAAACGCTGTGCGGTCAGGGTCATGCCTTCCTATGTAGTCAGGCTGCCGGCCGAACAAGGACCGGCCTTGCGGGAAACACCATGACCGACGACGCCTCGCCTCTCGTTCTAGACGCCGTCGCCCTGACCCTGCCCTCCTCCGCCGGCCCCGTGAACATCCTGCGCGGCGTCGACCTGGTGGTGAACGCCGGCGAGCGCGTGGCCGTGGTCGGTCCGTCGGGCTCGGGCAAGTCGTCGCTGATCGCGGTCGGGGCCGGGCTGGAGGAGCCGACCGCCGGGACGGTGCGCCTGTTCGGCCAGGACCTGTCCAAGCTGAACGAGGACGGCCGGGCCCGCCTGCGGCGCGGCCGGGCGGCGCTGGTGTTCCAGTCCTTCCACCTGCTGCCCAACATGACCGCCGAGGAGAACGTCGCCACCCCGCTGGAGATCGCCGGGACCCGCGACGCCCTGCCCACCGCTCGCGACTGGCTGGGCCGCGTGGGCCTGTCCGGACGCCTGACCCACTATCCGCACCAGCTGTCGGGCGGCGAGCAGCAGCGCGTGGCCCTGGCCCGCGCCCTGGCCGCCCGTCCTGCCCTGCTGTTCGCCGATGAGCCGACCGGCAACCTGGACGGCGCGACCGCCGCCTCGGTCGCCGACCTGATGTTCAACCTGGTCGCCGAGGTCGGGGCCGCCTTGGTCATGGTCACCCACGACCCGAGTCTCGCCACCCGCGCCGACCGCATCGTGCGTATGGCCGACGGGCGCATCGCCTCGTGAACATGCCTCTCTCTTTCCGCCTCGCGGGTCGCGAGCTGCGCTCGGGCGTGCGCGGCTTCCGCATCTTCCTGGCCTGCCTGGCGCTGGGCGTGGCGGCCATCGCCGCCGCCGGCTCGACGGCCGAGGCCTTCCGCCAGGGCCTGGCCAGCCAGGCGCGCGAGATCCTGGGCGGAGACCTGTCGTTCTCGGTCGAGAACCGCGACTTCACCGACAAGGAGCGCGCCGCCTTCGACAAGCTGGGCGTCACGACCTACGCCGCCGTGGCCCGCGCCATGGCGCAAGCCCCCACCGGCGACCGCCGGCTGGTCAGCCTACGCGGCGTCGACGGGCGCTTCCCGCTGGCCGGGACGGTGACCCTGGAGGGCGCGCCGAACCTGGCCGCCGCCCTCGCCGACCGCGACGGCCTGCCCGGCGCGGCGGTCGAGCCGGCGCTGCTGGACCGCCTGCACCTGAAGATCGGCGACCGGTTCGAGGCCGGCCCGATGACTCTGGTCGTGCGCGCCCGTCTCGTCAGCGAGCCCGACGGCCTGTCGCGCGGCTTCTCGATGGCCCCGCGCGTGCTGATCCGTAGCGAGGTGCTGGAGCGCTCCGGCCTGCTCGCGCCGGGCGGCCTCACCAGTCGCACCGTCCGCGTGGCGCTGAAGCCCAGCGAGGATCCGCGCGCGATCGGCAAGGCCGTGCAGGCGGCGCTGCCGGACGCCCACCTGCGAGTCCGCGACCGCCTGGACAGCGCGCCGGGCGCGCGGAGGCTGATCGACCAACTGGAATACTTCCTGGGCTTCATCGGCCTGGCTTCGCTGGTGGCCGGCGGCCTGGGCGTGGCGGGCGCCGTATCGGCCTATCTATCGACCCGCGAGCCAGCCATCGCCGTGCTCAAGGCCCTGGGGGCAGAGAGCGGCCTGATCCGCGACCTGCACCTGATCCAGATCGGGGTGCTGGCCTTGCTGGGGGTCGCCATCGGCCTGGCGGTCGGGGCCGTCGCGCCCCTGGTGCTGGGCCAGCTGGCCGGCTCGAGCCTGCCGATCCCCGCCCTGTTCAAGGTCTATCCCTGGCCGCTGGCCAAGGCCGGACTGTTCGGGATCCTGGCGGCGGCGGCCTTCTCGCTGATCCCGCTGGCCCGCGCCCGGGTCACCCCGCCCTCGGCCCTGTTCCGCCGCGCGCCCAAGGCCCGCCTGCCGCTGGGCCTGGAGACGATCGGCGCGGTCGTCGCCGGCGCGGGCCTGGCCGCCCTTGCGGTCGCCACCGCCCCGACCCCGATGGCGGCGGCGATCATGATCGCCGGCGTCGCCGTCGCCTTCGGCCTGCTGACCGTTCTGGGCCGCTCGGCCGCGTGGCTGGCGGGCAAGGCGCGCGGCCTGACGCGCGGTCCCGTCAAGCTGGGCCTGGCCAATCTGGCGGGTCCCGGCTCGGCGGCGCGGACCGCCAGCCCGGCCATCGGCCTGGGCGTGGCGTTGCTGGCCTGCGTAGTGCTGATCCAGTCGGCGCTGCTGGCCCAGGTCAGCGACGTGGCCCCGCGCACCGCCCCGGCCATGGTCTTCACCGAGATCCCCGGCGACCGCGCCACCGCCTTCGACGCCGCCGTGGCCGGCGTGATCGGCCCGCTCCGCGAGGACGCCTATCTGCGGATGCCGTTCGCCACCGGCCGGATCATCGCCCTGAAGGGCAAGCCGGTCGACGTGAAGACCATCAATAGCTCTGAACGCTGGGCCTTCGACAACGACCTCAGCCTGTCGCTGCTGGCGAAGGAGCCCAAGAGCGCCGGCATCGTCTCCGGCCGCTGGTGGCCCGCGAACGACGCCGGGCCGCCCAAGGTCGCCCTCAGCGCCGAGATCGCCCAGGCGGCGGGCCTCAAGGTCGGCGACACCATCACCGTGCTGATGCTCGGCCGCGAGATCGAGGCCAAGGTCGCCGTGCTGCGCAAGATCGACTTCGGCGGCTTCGGCCCCAGCTTCAACCTGATCTTCAACCCCGCCACGCTGGAGGGCGCGGAGCTGCGCAGCGTCGCCATCGCCCGCCTCGACAGGACCAAGGAAGCCGCCCTGACCCGCAAGCTCGGCGAGGTGTTTCCGGGGGTCAACGTGATCAGCGTCCGCGAGCAGCTGGACGCGGCGGCGGCCCTGTTCGACCGCCTGGCGCTCGCCGTGCGCGGCGCGGCGGCGGTCGCGGGCCTGGCGGGCCTGCTGGTGCTGGCCGGGGCTATCGCCGCCGGGGCCAGGGCTCGGGCCCGCGAGGCCGCGACGCTGAAGGTGCTGGGCGCCACGCGCGGCCAGATCCTGGTCGCCTATGTCATCGAATATGGCGCGGTGGGCCTGATCGCGGGCGCGGCCGGCGTGGCCTTCGGCTTCGCCGCCGCCTGGCCGGTGGTGGTCAAGGTGTTCCAGGCCAGCTGGAGCGTCGACTGGAGCGGCGTGCTGGCGCTGCTGTTCGGCGCAACAGGCCTGGCGACCCTGGGCGGACTGATCGCGGCCAGCCTGGCGCTGTCACAACGTCCCGCGCCGGTGCTGCGCGGGGATTGAGCGGCGCTCTAGGCGACCTGGCGAGCGCCGCCACGGCCCAGGCGGAAGCGGCCGACCAGTTCCATCAACCGCGCGCCTTGGCCCGCCAGCGCCGCGTCGGCGACGCGGGCCTGGTCGACCATGGCCAGGTTCTCTTGCGTGAAGCGCTCTATCGCCGCGACCTCGGCATTGACCGAGGTCAGGTCCTGGGCCTGCTCGCGCACGGACGACGCGATGCGGGTGGCGGCCGCGTCGATGCCGGCCATGCGCCCCGCGACGCCGTGCAGGGCCGCGCCGGTGCGCTCGACCTGCGCCACGCCCGCCTCGACCCGCGTGTTGGACTGTACGATCAGGCCCTTGATCTGCCTGGCTGAGTCCGCCGAGCGCTGGGCCAGGGCCCGGACCTCCTGGGCCACCACCGCGAAGCCGCGACCGGCCTCGCCCGCGCGCGCGGCCTCGACGCCGGCGTTCAGCGCCAGCAGGTTGGTCTGGAAGGCGATCTCGTCGATCAGGCCGACAATGTCGCCGATCTGGCGCGAGGAGGCGTCGATCTCGCCCATGGTGCGGGCGGCCTCGGCGACCACGCCGCCGCCCTCGTCGGCCTCGCCCCGCGCCGAGGCGACCAGGCGGCGGGTTTCGTCCGCTCCGGCGGCGGCCTCGCCCATGGCCCCGGTCACCGCGTTCAGCGAGCCGGAGGCCCGCTCCAGCCCCTGGGCCTGGCGCTCGGTGCGGTGAGCCAGTTCGGTGGAGGAGCGGCTGAGGGTGTCGCTGGCCGCGCCGATGGCGTCGGCGGCCTGGGCGATCTCGCCGATGGCCTGCTCCAGGCTCTGAACGGCGGTGTTGAAGTCGGCGCGCAGCGGCTCATAGACCGGCGCGAACGGGCCGGCGATGCGGCGGGACAAATCGCCCTCGGCCACGGCGGCCAGGGCCTCGCCGACCTGACGGACTACGTCGGTCTGCTCGTCGATCGACATCGTCAAGGCGGCGGCGCGGTCGCGGTCGGCGTCGGCGGCGCGGCGCAGGGCGTCCTGCTGGTCGCGCAGGGCCTGAGCCTTGGCCAGCTCGGCGCGCAGGGTCTCAAGGGCGCGGGCGATGGCCCCGATCTCGTCGGCGCGATCGGTCTCGGCCACGGGCTGGTCATAGCGGTGCTCGGCCAGCTCGCCCACCGAGGCGCGAAGGCCCAGGAGCGGCTTGGCGATCAGCTTGCGCGAGGCGATGGCCAGCACCGACAGCGCGGCGGCCAGCAGCACCAAGCCGCCGATCGCCAGGCCCAGGGCCAGTTTGCGGGCGGGGGCCAGCAGGGCCGCCTCGCTGACATCGGCCACCACCGCCCAGGTCGCGCCCGAGGCCAGCCTGACCGGGGCCACCAGGCGCTGGGCCTTGTGGCCGTTCAGCTTGACGCCCTGGATCAGGGCCGGCTTGCCGTCGGCCATCACCTGCTTGACCACGTCGAGACCAGGATCGGCATAGGCCTTCATCCGCAAGGCCGCGTCGGGGTGGCTGACCCACAGGCCGGCCGGCGAGACCAGCATGGCGCGGCCGTCGTCGAAGGGCTTCAGGGCGTTCAGGCGGCTGGCGATGTCGCCCAGGGCAAGGTCGGCGCCCATGACGCCCACGGTCTTGCCGCCCGCGACCACCGGATAGGTGATCGAGGTCATCAGCACCTGCTTCTGCTGGCCGCCGTCGGCGACATTGTCGGAATAGGGCTCAAGGATCGCCGGCTTGCCGCTGGTGAAGCTGGTGGTGAAGAAGGCCTCGTTGAACTCGCCATCTTCACCTTGTTCAGCCGTCAGGGTTTCGCCGTCGCGCACCCAGTAGCCGATGAAGCGGCCCCGCGGGGTCGAGCCCAGCTCGGCCTTGCCCGACACGGCGGCGTCGTCGCCCAGGGCGTTGGGCTCGAACATCAGCCAGCCGCCCAGCATCCCCTTGGACGCGATGGCCATGGGCTTCAGCTGGGCCATGTAGACGGCGCGGTCGCGCTGGCCGGCGGCGTAGGTGGCCGAGAACAGGCCGGCGGCGGCGCGCACCACCGCATCGGCGTCGTCGAGGTCGTTCTTGACCCCCATGGCGGTTTCGCTGGTCAGGCTGGCGGCGTAGCGCTCGGCCAGGGTCCGCACGGCCTGGCCGCTGCTGACGCTGATCAACAGCGAGGCGACCAGCAGCAGCACGCCCAGGGCGGCGCCGCCCGCGGCCATCAGCTTCCCCGCCAAAGACAACCGCTTGAACGCTCCGGTCATCCTACGCACCCCCGACTCGACTAGGGCGAGAGAAGAAGAGCTAAACCTTGCCGAACGCTGAACAGGCGACCATCGTTCGCATCAAGTTATCCAAATGAGGAAAACGCCCGATGCTCGTCGTCCATCACCTCAACAATTCGCGCAGCCAGCGCGTGCTCTGGCTGCTCGAGGAGCTGGGCGTTCCCTACGAGGTCAAGCGCTATGAGCGCGACGCCAAGACCATGTTGGCGCCGCCGGAGCTGAAGGCGATCCACCCGCTGGGCAAGTCTCCAGTGATCACCGAGGGCGGCAAGGTCATCGCCGAGACCGGGGCGATCGTGGAGTACATCATCGAGACCTACGGCCAGGGGCGGATGATCCCGGCCGCCGGCAGTCCTGAGCGCCTGCGCTATACTTACTGGCTGCACTATGCCGAGGGCTCGGCCATGACGCCCCTGCTGCTGAAGCTGGTCTTCACCGCCCTGCCCGACCGCGCGCCGGGCCTGCTGAAGGGCCTGGTCAGGTCGATCGCCAGCAGGGCCCAGCAGGGCTTCGTCGACCCGCAGCTGAAGGCCCATGTCGACTACTGGGAGGCCGAGCTGACCAAGACCCCGTGGTTTGCGGGCGCCGAGTTCACCGCCGCCGACATCATGATGAGCTTCCCTCTGGAAGCCGGCGCCGCCCGCGCCGGCGCGGACACCCGTCCCCACGTGAAGGCCTTCCTGACCAAGATCCACGCCCGCCCCGCCTATCAACGCGCGCTGCAGAAGGGCGGGCCCTACGCCTACGCGTGAGGCGCCGCTGCCTGCGGCCAACCGACGCCATCAACCGATCTTAAGACTTCGCCAACCACGTCCGTCCCAACAGTCTCCCTGTGCGCCCACCTGCTTCAGTCCAGGGCGCAAGGGAGACCGCCCGCCTTGACGATCCAGCCCCCCGTGACGCGCCACCCGGCCGCCGTCGCTGGCGCGGTCGCTCTGTCGATCCTCGGCGCCGCGCTTGGCCTGGTCGCTGCGGCGGCCGTGGACGCGCAACCCCGCACGCCTGGACGGGTCGCCGCCGTATTCCCGCCCTGGTGGAGCCCGGCCCGCGTGATCGGCGCGGCCGGTTCGGCCGGCGACATCGCCGGCGTGGGCGCCGTTCCCTTCATCGTCATCCTGCGCGCCTCTTCGGACACCAAGACGCCCGCCGACCTCTCCCAGCGCGCCCGGTCCGCCGGCGCTCTGGCCCTGTTCGATCCCGCTCTCGCCGGCGCCTGCGCGCGTCCGATCCAAGCCTTTTCCGTGAGTAAGTCCTCGTCATGAACCTCGCCTTCTCGAACCTCGACGCCCAACGCCGGGTTGGCGGCAAGCTGGTCTCTACCCTGGCCTGGTTGATGATCCCCGTGGTGCTGGCCGCGCGCCTCACCGTGCACGGGAACCTCGTCGGCCTGGCCGTCGCCTCGGTGTTGACGGCGACGGGGGCGACCCTGGCGTGGCGCTTCGGCGGCGAGACCTCGGCCGGCCGCTCGCTGGTCGGCGTGGCCCTGATGGCGCAAGTGTCGCTGCTGGTCTCGGCCCTGGGCGGCCACGCCTGGCAGACCGACATGCACATGGCCTATTTCGCGGCCCTGGCTCTGTTGGTCGTCTATTGCGACTGGATCGTCATCGCCGCCGCCGCCGCCACCGTCGCGGTCCATCACCTGGGCCTGTCGTATCTTCTGCCCAACGCCGTGTTCCCCGGCTCGGCCAGCCTGGGCCGCGTCATCGTCCACGCGGTGATCCTGATCGTCGAGGCCGGGGCGCTGATCGCCGTCACCGCCAGCGTCAACTCGATGTTCTCCGTCGCCCAGACCGCGCGCGCCAAGGCCGAGGACGCCGTCGGCGAAGCCCGGGCCGCCAATGACGCCGCAGAGGGCGCCCGTCGCTCCGAGGAAGAGAGCCGCGCGGTCAACACGGCCGCGCGCGAGCGCGCCGAGGCGCAGCGCGACGCCGCCATCGCTGCGATCGGCCAGGCCCTTTCGCGCATGGCGCGCGGCGACCTGACCACCCGCCTGGACCAGCGCTTCGCCGAAGCCTACGAGGCCTTGCGCGCCGACTATAACACCGCCGCCGCCAAGCTGGCCGACGCCCTGAGCGTGATCGAGGGCCGCGTAGACGGCGTGCGCGCCGGCTCCGACCAGATCGCCGACGCCTCGGTCAACCTGGCGCGCCGCACCGAGCGCCAGGCCGCCAACCTGGAAGAGACCGCCGCGGCGATGGACGAGATCACCGTCACGGTCGGCCAGACAGCCTCCGGGGCCAAGAAGGCCGCCGACGTCGTCGCCCGCACGCGGGACGATGTCCGCGACTCGGGCGAGGTGGTGCAGCAGGCCGTCGCGGCCATGACCGCCATCGAGAGCTCGTCTCAGGAAATCAACAATATCATCTCGGTCATCGACGAGATCGCCTTCCAGACCAACCTTCTGGCCCTCAATGCTGGGGTCGAAGCCGCCCGCGCCGGCGACAGCGGCAAGGGTTTCGCGGTCGTCGCCCAGGAAGTCCGGGCCCTGGCCCAACGCTCCGCCGAGGCCGCCAAGGAAATCAGGGCCCTGATCACCGCCTCGACCCAGCAGGTCGACGCCGGCGTCGGTCTCGTCGGCCGCACGGGGTCGGCGCTTGAGAAGATCGTGGCCCAGATCGCCGAGATCGACGCCCTGGTCTCGGAGATCGCCAGCTCGGCGCAGAGCCAGGCCCACGGCCTCTCCCAGGTGAACAGCGCCGTCAACCAGATGGATCAGGTGCTGCAGGAGAACGCCGGGATGGTCGAGCAGACCTCGGTCGCCACCCAGACCCTTAACGCCGACGCCGCATTGCTGGCCGATCTGGTGGGCCAGTTCGAGCTGCCGCGCGACGCTGGCCCGATCCGCCGCCGGGCCTGACGCACGGCCTTCGGGGACAAGCTGGCCGCCCCCCTTGCGTCTACGGAGCTGGGCGCCTATCCTCCCAGCCCCCGGTTGTGAGCGCCCTCGACCGGAAGAATTTTCCTCCCAAGGCGTCCGAGCTAAAATCCGCAATGGAAAAAGTGCCGATGACCGTCGGTGGGTATCAAACCCTCGACGAAGAACTGAAGCGTTTGAAGACCGTGGAACGGCCGGCGGTTATCGCCGCTATCGCTGAGGCGCGCCAGCATGGTGACCTGTCGGAAAACGCGGAGTATCACGCCGCGAAAGAACGTCAGGGCTGGATCGAAGGCCAGATCGCCGAGATCGAGGACAAGATCGCGCGCGCTCAGGTGATCGACGTGTCGAAACTGTCGGGCAAGCAGGTGAAGTTCGGCGCGACCGTGTCGGTGATCGACGAAGACACCGAGGACTCGGCTCGCTACCAGATCGTCGGCGAGCACGAGGCGGACGTGAAGTCGGGCCGGATTTCCGTGTCCTCGCCGCTGTCGCGCGCGATGATCGGCAAGGAAGTCGGCGAGGTGGTCGAGGTCAACACCCCCGGCGGCACCAAGGCCTACGAGATCACCAAGGTGGAGTGGCTGTAAGGCGGTTCGCCCCAGCTGCGCCATAAATCGAGTACAATGGAGCGAGGCTGCTTTTTAGAGCGGCCTCGTTTCGTTTGCGTGTTCCCGGGGTCGCCACTTGGCCGAAACGCCGAAACCTCCCTTGAAAGTGTGGGCCGTGTCCGACGGCCGGGCCGGCATCGAGGCCCAGGTCGTGGGCCTGTCGGAGGCGATCGCGCGCCTGGTTCCCTGCGAGGTCACCGTCAAGCGCGTGGGCTGGAGCGGCAATATCGGCCGCCTGCCGTGGTGGCTGAACCTGTTGCCCAAGCGCTGGCTGACGCCGGAAAGCGGCATTCCCCAAGCCAAGGACGGCGACTGGCCGGACCTGTGGATCGCCGCCGGCCGCGCCACCCTGCCGCTGTCGATCCGCGCCAAACGCTGGTCTGGCGGCAAGACCTTCGTGGTCCAGATCCAGGACCCCCGCGTGCCGGCCACCATGTTCGACCTGGTGATTCCGCCCAAGCACGACCGCCTGACCGGCGACAACATCCTGCCGATCACCGGATCGCCGCACCGCGTGACCGCCGCCCGGCTCGAGACCGAATACGCGGCCTTCGCGGACGTCATCGATCCCCTGCCCCATCCGCGCGTGGCCGTGCTGGTCGGCGGCAAGTCCAAGGCCTTTGACCTTTCCAGCGAGCGCGCGGCCCAGATCGCCCACTCGATCCAGATCCCGCTGGAGCAGGACGGCGGGTCCTTGCTCATGACCTTCTCGCGGCGCACGCCCGAGCCGGCCCGCGCCCTGATGACCGCTCGTCTGCGCCACCTGCCGGGCGTGGTCTGGGATGGCGAGGGGCCGAACCCCTATTTTGCCTTCCTGGCCGGCGCCGACTACATCCTCGTCACCGAGGACTCGACCAACATGGCCACCGAGGCGGCCTCGACGGGCAAGCCGGTGTTCGTGCTGAAGATGGACGGTTCCAGCCTGAAGTTCCGCATGTTCCACGAGGAGCTGGAAAGCCAGGGCGCGGCGCGGCCTTACGGCGGCGCCTTCCACGGCTGGACCTACGCTCCGGTCAACGAGACCGACCGCGCGGCGCGGGAAGTGCTGGGCCGGATCGGGGTGGAGATCCCGCAGCCGGTGGTCGAGGCGGAGGCCGCAGCGGTCGCGGACGCGCCGAAACCGAAGCGCAAGCCTCGGGCGAAAACGGTCGAGAGGGGTGCGGAAACGCCCACCGAAAAACCCGCGCCGAAGCCTAGGAAGCCCCGGGCGGCAAAAGAAAAAACCTGATTTTTGCTGCTTGCGAGCGCGCGAATGTTCGCGTTATGTTCGCGACATGGTTGAGAGTGAAGACTCACGGTTGATCAGCAAGGCCGCGCGGAACGAGCGCCGGAAAGCGTTCGCTGCCACCTGCAACGCCTTGTCTGTAGCCCTATTCATTTCGGCGGGCCTTCAACCGCTCATGGCCGGTCGTTTCAACCTGCTGGGCGCTCTTGTCATCAGCGCCGTGGTCGTTGCCCTCCAGATCGTACTCCACTACATTTTAAGGCAAGTGGAGGACTAAAATGGACCCTCTCGTTCAGTTCGCCCTCATGGGCTTGGCGTTCGCCGCCGCCGCGTTCGTGGTGTTCTGGCTTTCTATGCGCAGCGATCGCCGCTGACCCTCGCCACTCTTCGCGCAACTCATCCGGAATTAGCCTCCTACGGCGGCGACCGCTGACATGACCCGCATCCTATTCGTCTGCGCGGCCGGTCCCGCTGTCGGCGGCGGCCATGTGATGCGGTCCTTGACCCTGGCGCGAGCCTTGGAGGCGCGCGGGGCGGGCTGCGCGTTCATGGACTCGCCCGAGGTCGCCAAGGTGCTGGACGCCTTTGCGCCGGACATGGCGCGGGTCAACAGCGACGACGACTTCGACGCCCTGGTGTTCGACAGCTACGCCCTCACCGCCGATGACCACCGCGCGGTCGCCAAGGGTCGCCCGAGCCTGGTCATCGACGACCTGGCCAACCGTCCGCTGGCCGCCGATCTCGTCCTGGACTCCGGCCCAGCGCGGACTGCTGAGGACTATGCCGGCCTTGTCCCGCCGGCCGCCAGGCTGTTGCTCGGCCCCGGCTACGCCCCCGTCCGCCCGGCCTTCGCGGCCTTGCGGGAGGCCGCCCTGGCCCGCCGCGCCGAGCGCGCGCCCGTGCGCCGGATCCTGGTCTCGCTGGGCCTGACCGACGTCGGCGGGATCACCGGCCGCGTGGTCGGCCTGCTGCGCCCGATCATCGGGGCGGTGACGCTGGATGTCGTCCTGGGCGGCGGCGCGCCCAGCCTCGCGGACCTCTGGGCCCTGGCGGCCGACGACCCGCGCCTGGCGCTTCACGTCGACACCCAGCACATGCCGGAACTGGTCTTCGACGCCGACCTGGCCATCGGGGCGGGCGGCTCGACGACCTGGGAGCGCTGCGTCCTGGCCCTGCCCGCCCTGACCCTGATCCTGGCCGACAATCAGGTCGCCGCCGCGCGCGCCCTGGAGGCCGCCGGGGTCACGCCGTGCCTGGCGGTCGATGCGTTCGACTTCGAAACTGCCTTCGTCGACGCGGTGCAAGCGCTGCTGGCCGACGCCGACAAGCGCGCGGCCCTGTCGACCGCCAGCGCCGCCGTCTGCGACGGAGGGGGCGCGGATCGGGCGGCGGAAGCGTTCCTCGCCATATGCGACAACCAAACCCTCTAGCGAACAGCGTTCGCCTGCCCCTATCTTGGCCGTAACCAAGCGAGGGGGCGACATGGCGCAGAAGAAATCGGTGGTGATCACCGGGGTATCGACCGGGATCGGCTGGGCGGCCGCCAAGGTTCTGATCGGCAACGGCTTCCGCGTCTTCGGCAGCGTCCGCAAGCAGGCCGACGCCAACCGGCTGCAGGCCGAGTTCGGCGAGGCCTTCACGCCACTGATCTTCGACGTCACCGACGGCCCCGGGGCCCGGGCCGCCGCGCGTCAGGTCGAGAGGGCCCTGGCCGGCGCGACTCTGGCGGGCCTGGTCAACAATGCCGGCGTCGCCGTGGCCGGACCGCTGCTGTACCTGCCTGTCGACGAGTGGCGCCAGCAGCTGGAGGTCAACCTGACCGGCGTGGTCATCGCCACCCAGACCTTCGCGCCCCTGCTCGGCGCGGGCGGCGGGCCGGTCAAGGACCCTGGCCGGATCGTCAACATCTCGTCGGTCGGCGGCCGCAACGCCAACCCGTTCATGGCCCCCTACTGCACGACCAAGTTCGGGCTGGAGGGCCTGTCGGAATCCCTGCGCCGCGAGCTGATGCCCTTCGGTGTCGACGTCGTGATCGTTGCCCCCGGCGCGGTCGCCACCCCGATCTGGGACAAGGCCGACCAGATCGACACCACCCGCTACGCCAACACCGTCTACGCCCCGGCCCTGGAGCGCCTGAGGACCTATATGCTGTCGATCGGCAAGTCCGGCCTGGCGCCGGAGAAGATCGGCGAGGTCATCCACACGGCGCTGACGGCCCGGAGGCCCAAGGTCCGTTACGTCGTCTCGCCCTCGCCGATGCAGGTGCTGATGACGGAGATCCTGCCGAAGCGGACGCTGGACCAGATCACGGCCAAGCGGCTGGGATTGATCGCGAACTAGCTCAAGGCCCGCCAGGCGACATAGGCGGCGGTGGCGACGATCATCGCCGCGAACAAGCGACGGGCGAGGCCCGCCCTGGCCGCCAGGCGCGGGGCCAGGCGCGCGCCCGCGACAACGCCGAAAGCGCCGCCGACCACCAGGGCCAGGAACAGGCGTCCGTCCACCAGGCCAGAGGCGGCGTAGCTGACGCTGGTGGCCGCGCCAAACAGGGTGACCGACACCAGCGACGAGGCCGCCGCATTGGCCAGGGTCATGCCGGTGGCCGCCATCAGGCCCGGTGCGATCAGGAAGCCGCCGCCGATCCCGAAGAAGCCGGCCGCCAGTCCCGTGGCCGCTCCGATAGGGACCAGGCGGACAGCCTTGGCCGGATCGATACGCACGTCGGGATCGCCGGGCGAGCCGGGGGCGCGGAACATCGACAGGCCCACGGCGGCCATGGCCGCGGCGAACCCGAGCAGCAGGTGCTGGCCCGCGACAGCCTTGGCCAGGTGCGCGCCGACCAGCGAGCCGACCAGGCCGGGCGCGCCGAAGGTCAGGGCGCAGGGCCACTTGACCCTGCCCGCGCGGGCCTGGGCCGCCAGGCCGGCCGCCGCGTTGACCGCCACGGCGGCCGCCGAGGTTCCGATCGCCACGTGCGGGTCCCTGACCCCGACGACATACAGCAGCAGGGGCGTGGCCAGCACCGACCCGCCGCCGCCGAACAGGGTCAGCAGCAGGGCGACCAGCGCCCCGCTGAGCAGGGCCGCGAGCAAGCTGATGTCCATCGCCTTACGCCGACGCCGGGCGGTTCCAGGGCGCAAGGGCCAGCAGGCGCGCCATGCCGCAGAAGCCGGTGACGCCCGCGAAGGTCAGGCCCAGCCCGACAAAGGCTGCGACGCCCAGGAACAGCGGCGAGACGGTCAGGCCCAGCACGACGCCCAGCACCACCAGCAGGCCGGCGGCGATCTGCACCTGGCGCATGATTTCCAGCGGCGCCTTCAGGTCCCGCTCGACCGGCAGGCCGGCGGCGTCCCAGGCGTCGAGCCCTCCGTTCAGCACATAGGCGCGCGCGCCGCAGGCCGTGGCCAGGCGTTGGGCGTTGGCCGTCGTACGCATGCCCGAACGACAGGTGAAGACCACCTCCCGGGCGTCCGGCAGGCTCAGGCCCTTGGCGTCCAGGGTCGAGACAGGCCGCGACAGAGCGCCCCGCGCGCGTCGGCGGGCGAACTCGTCGGGCTCGCGGATGTCGACGAGGACGGCTCGGCCGTCCAGCAGGCGCTGGGCGACGTCGTCAGGCGTCAGTGACGTCAGTATCGGGGAGGTCATGGGCGGCGCTCTCTGCTGGGGGACAGAAGATCTCCGCGAGGACGCCAACCACCTTCAGAGCGGCGGGATCGGCGATCCGGTACCAGACCGTTTGGGCTTCGCGGCGCGCAGCCACGACCCCCTCATCCCGCAACACCGCCAGGTGTTGCGAGAGCGCCGACTGCGACAGGCCGACCAGGGGCTGGATCTGCCCCACCGACCGTTCGCCCTCGGCGAGCTGGCAAAGGATCATCAGCCGCCGCTCATTGGCCAGGGCGCGCAGGAGCCGGGCGGCTTCCGCGGCGCTGGCCTCGAACTGGCCGACGTCGAAACGCGAGAGATCAAACATGAGCGCCATATATTAGCTTATGCTAAATTAGCAAGTCCTTATATGAAGGCCCCGCTCATTTGGAGGCTCAAACGATGCGACCCGAGGTTCAAGCGTTTTTCGATCCGGCGACCTTCACGGTCAGCTATCTGGTCACCGATCCCGCCACGCGCGTGGCCGCCATCATCGATCCGGTTCTCGACTTCGAGCCCAAGGCCGGGCGGCTTTCGACGCGTTCGGCCGACGCCCTGCTCGCGGCCGTCCAGGCCCAGGGCCTGACCCTGGCCTATGTGCTGGAGACCCACGCCCACGCCGACCACCTGACCGCCGCCGACTACCTGCGCCGCCAGACCGGCGCGAAGATCGTCATCGGCGCCAGCATCGTCGAGGTGCAGAAAACCTTCATCCCGGTGTTCGAGGCGGAGATCGCCGCCGACGGCGCGGTGTTCGACGTGCTGATGAACGAGGGCGACAGCCTGCCGCTGGGCGAGCTGACCATCGGCGCCCTGCATACGCCCGGCCACACCCCGGCCTGCCTGACCTATCTTATCGGCGACGCGGCGTTCGTCGGCGACACCCTGTTCATGCCCGACTACGGCACCGCCCGCGCCGACTTCCCGGGCGGCGACGCGCGCACGCTGTACCGCTCGATCCGCAAGGTGTTGGAGCTGCCAGCGCAAACGCGGATCTTCGTCGGCCACGACTATCTGCCAGAGGGCCGTTCGGACTATCGCTGGGAAACCACCGTGGCCGAGGAGCGGGACCGTAACGTCCACGTGGGCGGCGATGTCAGCGAGGAGGCCTTCGTAGCCCTGCGCCAGGCCCGCGACGCCACCCTGGCCGCCCCGACCCTGATCCTGCCCTCGCTGCAGGTGAACATCCGCGCCGGCGCCTTGCCCGAGCCCACCGCAGCGGGGAACGTCTTCCTGCGGATCCCGGTGACCGTCGCGGCCTAACCGACCATCGACCAGTCCAGCGGCTCGCCGCGCGCGATGTCGCGGGTCGCGGTCTTGCCCAGGACATTGTCCAGCTCGCCCGGCGGCAGGCCGTTGCCGGGGCGGACCGAGCGGATGTTGGCGCGAGACAGCGTCTCGCCAGCCTTGATGTCGACGGTGACATAGAGCGAGCGACGGAACAGCAACGAGCCCTGCTCGGCGCCCAGCACGTCGTAGTGGGCCGCGCCCAGCGAGGCCCAGGCGTTCTTGGTGTCGTCGACCAGGGCCTTGAATTCGGCGGGCTCCAGGCTGAAGGCGGCGTCGGGGCCGCCGTCGGCGCGGGCCAGGGTGAAGTGCTTCTCGATCACGCAGGCGCCCAGCGACACCGCCGCCACCGATGCGGCCGTGCCCGGCGTATGGTCCGACAGGCCGATCGGGCAGCCGAAGCGGGCGGCCATGTCCGGAACATTGCGCACATTGGCGTCGGCGAAGGTCGCCGGATAGCTCGACACGCAGTGCAGCAGCAGCACGCCCGCCGCGCCCGCGCCCAGAGCGGTGTCCAGCGCCGTCTGCATCTCCTGCAGGTTGGCCATGCCGGTCGAGATGATCAGCGGCTTGCCCTTGGAGGCGGCGTACTTGATCAGCGGCAGGTCGACAGCCTCGAACGAGGCGATCTTGAAGGCCGGTGCGTCCAGCCCGTCCAGCAGGTCGACGGCGGTCTCGTCGAAGGGGCTGGAGAAGATCGTCACCCCGCGCTGGCGGGCGCGCTCGAAGATCGCCGCGTGCCACTCGAACGGCGTCTGGGCTTCCTGGTAGAGTTCGTAGAGCGTGCGCCCGTCCCACAGGCCGCCGTGGATCCTGAACTCCGGACGGTCGACGTTCAGCGTGATGGTATCGGCGGTGTAGGTCTGGATCTTGATGGCGTCGCAGCCGGTGTCGGCGGCGGCGTCGACCATCTGAAGACAGCGGTCGAGGCTGCCATTGTGATTGCCCGACAGCTCGCAGATCACATACGGCGGGAAGGCAGCGCCGATCTTGCGGCCGGCGATCTCGATGAAGGGGGCGGACATGGCTTGGTCCTTGGGTCCTGTCACCCGAAAACGTGGTTGCCGCCAGTTTAACCCCGGAAAGGTGGATGAGGCGTCAATCGCCGCCGGCGCGATACAAAACTCATGATTGAGTCAATTGCACAGAACAGCCTTTTCGTGCTCAATTTGTTCTCCGTATTGACGGAGGAACCTTGTCTCAGGGCGCGAAGCTGTTGGCGGCGATGGCGGCGAACCCCAAGGGCGATTGGCGTATCGGTGACGTCGAAGCGGTCTGCCGTCATTTTGGCGTGACCTGCAGAGCGCCGTCCGGCGGTTCTCACTATACGCTGTCGCACCCTTCGAGCGTTGGAATCCTTACGATTCCGGCGCGCCGTCCGATCAAGCCGGTGTACATCAAACAGCTCGTGACCTACCTTGGACGTGTGACGGGACCCGCGAACGATGCCTGACGACGGCTACAGCATCGTTGTCGAACCGCTCTCCATCGAAGACGGTGGAGGGTTCCTGGCCACCGTGCCCGATCTTCCCGGCTGCATGTCAGACGGTGAAACCGAAGTCGAGGCGCTGCGGAACGTTCGCGCGGCGATCGAAGACTGGATGAGCCACGCCCGCGCGGAAGGCCGCAAGATTCCGGCGCCCAACAGGCATTTCAGTCACGGAATTTAGAACCCAAACGGCTTCAACCGGACCCCACAATATAGCGCCGGAGCGGAATCGCGCCTAGATATCCGCCATGTCCACGACCGCTCCCCGCCAGACCCGCTGCCTGATCATTGGTTCGGGCCCCGCCGGCTACACCGCCGCCATCTATGCCGCCCGCGCGCTGCTGAAGCCCGTGCTGATCGCGGGCATCCAGCCCGGCGGCCAGCTGACCATCACGACCGATGTCGAGAACTATCCGGGCTTCGCCGACGTCATCCAGGGCCCCTGGCTGATGGACCAGATGCGCGCCCAGGCCGAGCATGTCGGCACCGAGTTCGTCGGCGACATCGTCACCTCAGTCGACCTGTCCAAGCGTCCGTTCGCGGTGAAGACCGACAGCGGCCAGGACTGGATCGCCGAGACGATCATCATCGCCACCGGCGCCCAGGCCAAGTGGCTGGGCCTGGAAAGCGAGAGCAAATATCAGGGCTTCGGCGTTTCCGCCTGCGCCACCTGCGACGGCTTCTTCTATCGCAACAAGGACGTCATCGTGGTCGGCGGCGGCAACACCGCCGTCGAAGAGGCGCTGTTCCTGACCAACTTCGCCAGCAAGGTGACCCTGGTCCACCGCAAGGACGAGCTGCGCGCCGAAAAGATCCTGCAGGAGCGCCTGCTGGCCCACCCGAAGATCGAGGTGGTGTGGGACAGCGTCATCGACGAGGTCACCGGCACGAGCGATCCCATGGGCGTCACCGGCGCGCGCCTGAAGAACATCAAGACCGGCGAGACCACGCAGATCGCCGCCGACGGCGTGTTCATCGCCATCGGCCACGCCCCGTCGTCGGAGCTGTTCGCCGGCCAGCTGGAAGTGGGTCCGGGCGGCTATCTGAAGGTCAAGCCGGGCTCGGCCTCGACCGCGATCGAGGGCGTCTACGCCGCCGGCGACGTGACCGACGACGTCTACCGCCAGGCGGTGACGGCCGCCGGCATGGGCTGCATGGCCGCGCTGGAGGCCGTGCGCTTCCTGGCCGAGGAAGACCACAAGGCCGCACACCATCCGATCAGCCATGCCGAGGCCAATAAAATTGGGGTTTGGTGATCTGAACTAGATCCTCCCCCGCGATGCGGGGGAGGTGGCCCAGAGGGCCGGAGGGGGCCAGCGCGGCATGCGTCCAGTTCGCCCCCTCAGTCGGCTTCGCCGACAGCTCCCCCGCATCGCGGGGGAGCATCAATTCAGCGGGTTCAGCAAGCTCGGCGGCCGCGCCTTCGGTTTTGGCGGCGGTGGCGGCGGTGCGGCCGGGGCCGGCACGGTCGCCGGTGGGGGCTCGCTGACCGCTTCCAGCGCCTTGTTGATCCTTGCGATCTCGTCGGCCGTCGGAATCCGTCGCCCCGCCACCGTGCCTTGCATGGTGAGGCGCTCGCCGGTCGGCGAGTTCTCGTCCGGCACTGAGACCAGCTTGGCGTCGGGCAGGGCCAGGTTCGAGACCCCCAGCATCTGGGCCATGGCGCCCGTCGCCGCCGGGGCGGCCGGCGCGTTCTGGGCGGCCAGGATCTCGGGCGTGGCCGCTTCCAGGGTGCGCGGATCGGCGGCCATCAGGATGTCGGCGCTGACCGTCTCATTGCCGGAATAGCGGCCGTTGAAGGCCTTCAGCGTGCCGGCTGGCCCCGTCCAGCGATAGAAGATGTGCTGGCCGAACTGCTTCAGCTTGACCAGGGTCGGGGCCCAGTACGGCGAGACATAGTCAGCGTGGTAATGCGTGGCCACGCCCACCGGCTTGAACACGAAGCCGCTCAGCGCCCGCTTGGCCACGGCCTGGGCGTTGGCCCACAGCACCGGCGGCGGAACACGGGCCAGAGAGCCGTCGCAGGCGAAGCTGAACTGGCAGCCGGTAGCGCGCGCCGCGCCCTCGTAGATCACCCCGCAGATCGACTTCGGATAGCCCGGGTGGCGCATGCGGTTGATCACCGTCTGGGCCACGGCCATCTGGCCCTCGCCCGGCTCGAACCCGGCCTCGTAATAGACCGCCTGGGTCAGGCAGTTCAGCGCCTTGGCGCGAGCGTCGGCGGTCCCCGTCAGCACGAACGGCTTGGCGACCTCCAGCTCTTCCGGGACCGCCGGCCGCAGGGCGTTGATCACCCGCGCCTCGTCGAAGTCCGGCGCGCGGTCGCCCAGGCGCGGGATGGCCTTCAGGTTGATGACCTCCCAGCCCTCGACGCGGCCCCAGTAGTCCTTGTGCGGACGCGGGTCGTGACGCTTGGCAAGGGCCAGCATGGCCGGGTCGAAGTCCGCGACATAGTGACGCAAGCCCCGCTCGGTGAAGCTGCCGGTCACCCGCATCAGGCCGGCCTCGCGCCCCGACCCGGACGGCACGTAATAGGTGGCGCACGCGGAAAGGCCGCCGACGACCAGCACGGTCGCGGCGGCCTTCCAGGCCTGGTGCGTTCCCAGGGTCCCCACCCTGTCCCCAGTCAGCTTACTTGCCGCCCAGGGTCGAGCGGATCATCCAGGCGTGCTTCTCGTGGGCCTGGAGGCGCTGGGTCAGAAGGTCGGCCGTGGCCTCGTCGCCCGCCTCGTCGGCGACCGGGAAGGCGTCGCGCAGGGTGCGGATAACCGTTTCGTTGTCAGCCTTCAGTTCGCTCAGCATGGCCTCCCACTCATTTTCGGGATTGCCGTCCTTGATGCTCGAGAGGTTGCCGAAGGCGGCGTAGCCCTGCGGGGCCAGCTCGCCCAGGGCGCGAATGCGTTCGGCGATGTCGTCCAGCGCCGCCCATTCCTCCTGGTACTGACCTTCCAGCAGAACGTGCAGGGATTGGAAGTTCGGGCCGCGAACATTCCAGTGATAGCCGTGCGTCTTCAGATAGAGCGCATAGCTGTCTGCCAGCACCTTGTTCAGGGTCGCGGCGATGTCGGCGCGCTGTTTGGCGCTCAATCCGGTGTTCAAGGTATCGGCCATCACTGATCTCCCGTGTTGCGTGCTCTAGGTAAGCGTGTCCATGCTCATGACAAGACATCTTTGCGGGGAGCGAAGGTGGAGAAGAGAGACGCCCCGAACTTGGCTTCCGACGAGCACCGTCGAATCCATGCTCTAGTTAGCGCTTGGCTCATCCCTCCGGTTCCACCGCCGGCGTGGCGATGCGCCGTCGCTGCGCTGATCGGCGTGGCCATGGCCGTGCTGATGCGCATTGCGCTGCTCGGCCTGCACGGCGGCGTCGGCGCCACCCAGCCCTTCTTTCCACCCATCATGCTGGTGACGCTGTACGCCGGCTGGCGCTGGGGTCTGGTCCCCATGGCCGCCGGCGCGGGCTTCGCCGCCTGGCTGTGGAGCGACCAGGGCGTCGCGCCGATGTCCGAGGACGAGCTGGCCACCATGGTCATCTACCTGCTCTGCGCGGTCATGGTGCTGGTCGCCGCCGAGGGCCTGCGCGGGGCGATGCGGGGCCTGGCCCAGGCGCGGGAGGAACGGGCCGAGGCGGAGGCCCGCCTGCGGGTCACCCAGAGCGCGGCGGGGGTGGGTCCCTGGGACTACGACCTGGTGACCGGCGAGCTCTACGTGTCGCCCGGCGCGCGGCGAAACATGGGCATCTCCGACACCGCGACGATCGTGCTGGACGATGTCCCTCGCTACGTTCACCCGGACGATCGCGCCATGATGAGCGAACGGATCCAGCGCACCCTGCGAGATTTCGAGGACTACGAGGTCGAATACCGTCTTGCCGACACCAGCAAGGGCGAGCGGTGGATCCACGGGCGCGGCGAGGTGGTCCGCGACGAGGACGGCAAACCCGTTCGCATGATCGGCCTGAACTTCGACGTCACCAACCGGCGACGCGCCGAGGAGACCGTGCGCGAAAGCGAGGCCCGCTTCCGCGCGCTGGCCGACAGCGCGCCGGCCCTGATGTGGGTCACGCGGCCCGGCGGCGTCCGCGAGTTCGTCAACCGCGCCTATGTAGAGTTCGCCGGCCTGGACTACGAGACGGCGGTCACCCTGGACTGGCGCACGCGCCTCTTTCCCGAAGACCTGCCCAGCATCCTCAAGGCCCAGTCCCAGGGCGAGGCCTCGCGCCAGCCCTTCCAACTCGAGGGCCGCTATCGCCGGGCCGACGGCGCGTGGCGCTGGCTGAAGTCGTTCTCGCAGCCGCGCTTCGATGCGGCGGGCGAGTTCGCCGGGTTCGTCGGCATCGCCTTCGACACGACCGACGCCAAGCAGGCCGAGGCCAAGCTGACCGGGATCAACGAACTGCTGGAAGAGCGCGTCGAGGCGGCCGTGGCCGAGCGCGACGCCGCCCAGGCCGCCCTGCTCCAGTCGCAGAAACTGGAGGCGATCGGCCAGCTGACCGGCGGGGTGGCCCACGACTTCAACAACCTGCTGACCGTGATCATCGGGGCCCTGGACGTGGTCGAGCGCAACCCGGACGACGAACGCCGGCGCACGCGGATGGTCAGCGCCGCCCTGGCCGCCGCCAAGCGGGGCGAGAAGCTGACCCAGCACCTGCTGGCCTTCGCCCGCCGCCAGCCGCTGAAACCCGAGGTCTGCCGTGTCGACCGCCTGATCGCCGAGTCCGAGGGCCTGCTCAAGCGCGCCCTGGGCGACGCCTACACCTTCAACCTCCGCCTCGGCGGCGGGGTTCGCTCGGCCAGGATCGACGCCGGCCAGTTCGAGGCGGCCCTGCTGAACCTGGTGGTCAACGCCCGCGACGCCACCCCGCCCGGCGGCGAGGTCACCATCGAGAGCCGCCCCGTCGTCATCACCAAGAAGCAGGGCGAGCTGGAGCCCGGCCCCTACCTGCGCGTGGCCGTGCGCGACACCGGCATGGGCATGGACGCGGCCACCATCGCCCGCGCGGTCGAGCCGTTCTTCACCACCAAGGCGCCCGGCGAGGGCACGGGGCTGGGCCTGTCCCAGGTCTACGGCTTCGCGCGGCAGTCGGGCGGCTCGGTCGACATCGAGAGCAAGCCCGGCCAGGGCGCGACCGTGGCCCTGCTGCTGCCCATCGACGAAGGCGCGCCGGTCGCCGACACGATCCCGGCCGTCGACCATGTCCAGGCCCAGGTCCCCTCGCGCGTGCTGCTGGTCGAGGACGACCCCCAGGTCGCCGAACTGGTCGGGGTCATGCTGCACGACCTGGGTCACTCGGTGGTCCGCGCCGGCGGCGTCGACGAGGCCCTGACCCGCCTGGCCCAGGACGACGGCATCCAGCTGGTGCTCAGCGACGTGATCATGCCCGGCGGCAAGAGCGGCGTGGACCTGGCCGAGCAACTGGCCACCGACCGCCCCGGCCTGCCGGTGGTGCTGTGCTCGGGCTACACCGGCGGCGATCAAGGCCGCGCCCGAGCCGGGGATTGGCCCTTCCTGAGCAAGCCGTTCTCCCTGGAGAGCCTGGCGCAAGCCCTGGCCCAGGCGCGGCCGCATTAGGGGACTTCGAGGGCGGCGTGGCCCTCGCAGACTTCCGCCTGCCAAAACCTTCCAACCGCCACCGTGACTCCTGGCGGGTTCCCTCATACGCTCCGCGTCCGCGCGTACGGATTGCGTCTGAGGGGGTAGTGGGAATGGATCGTCGGCTGACGGCGCTGGTCGCCTTGTTGTTGATGTCGGGTTCGGCTCTGGCGCAGACCGCGCCGCCCGCGCCCGCTGCTCCCGCCGCCGGTGCGGCCCAAGAAGCCGCCAAGACCGACAAGCCCGAGAAGTGGAACATCAACGCCCCGCCCGGCGTGGCCACCCGCGAGATCCGCATCGCCGTCGACAACGGCACCTGGATGAATGTCGACGTCTCGCGCGACGGCAAGCTGATCGCCTTCGACCTGCTGGGCGACATCTACACGATGCCGATCGCCGGCGGGACGCCGACCCGGATCGCCGAGGGCCTGGCCTATGATCACCAGCCGCGCTTCTCGCCGGACGGCAAGCGCATCGCCTTCACCTCGGATCGCGGCGGCGGCGACAACATCTGGGTGATGAACCTGGACGGCAGCGACAAGCGAGCCGTGACCAAGGAGGACTTCCGCCTTCTGAACCAGCCCAGCTGGAGCCCGGACGGCCGCTTCATCGTCGCCAAGAAGCACTTCACCACCGGCCGCTCGCTGGGCACCGGCGAGGTCTGGATCTACCACGTGTCGGGCGGCGGCGGCGTGCCGCTGGTCAAGCGCGCCAGCGAGGTGCTGCAGAAGGAGCTGGGCGAGCCGATCTACGCCGCCGACGGCAAGAGCATCTTCTATGTCCGCAACGTCACCTCGGGGCCGATCTTCGAATACGCGCAGGACTCCAACACCGACCTGTTCGACATCGAGCGCTACGACCTGGAGACCGGCGAGGTGACCACCGTCGTCTCGGGCGTCGGCGGCTCGGTGCGCCCGACCCCGTCGCCCGACGGCAAGAAGATCGCCTTCGTCCGCCGCGAGCGGACCAAGTCCAAGCTCTATGTGAAGGACCTGGCCTCGGGCGAGGAGCGCAAGGTCTATGACGCCCTGGATCAGGACGTGCAGGAGACCTGGGCGGTCACCGGCGTCTATCCGAACATGGCCTGGACGCCCGACGGCGCCAGCGTGGTGTTCTGGGCCGGCGGCAAGATCCGCCGCGTGGCCGTGGCCGATGGGGCCAATAGCGTGATCCCGTTCAAGATCGACGACACCCGCGTGGTCATCGACGCCATCCACCCTCAGGTCGAGATCGCTCCCGATCGCTTCCAGACCAAGATGCCGCGCTGGGCCAGCGTCTCGCCGGACGGCAAGTCGGTGGTGTTCGAGACCCTCGGCAAGCTGTGGATCAAGCCGACGGCGGGCGGCAATGCCCGTCGCCTGGTGACCAGCGACGAGGCCGCGTTCGAGCTCTATCCGGCCTGGTCGCGCGACGGCAAGACCGTGGTCTTCGTCGGCTGGACCGATGCTGGGTTAGGCCACCTCCGCACCGTCTCGGCGGCCGGCGGCGCGGCCAAGGACGTGATGAGCCAGCCGGGCCACTTCGGCGTTCCGCAGTTCTCGCCGGACGGCAAGACGATCGTGTTCGAGCTGCGTCGCAGCGGCGGCCTGACCTCGCCGCGCTGGTCGCAGAACCCGGGCGTCTATCGTGTGGCCGCGACCGGCGGGACCCCGGTGCGGGTCTCCCGTGAAGGCTCCGAGCCGCAGTTCGGGGCCAGCAACGACCGCGTCTTCATGCTGATGTCCGAGAAGGGCAAGCGCCAGCTGGTCAGCACCAATCTCGACGGCGAGGCCAAGCACGTCCACGCCAGCGGCGAGATGGTCAACGACTACCAGGTCGCGCCCGACGGCCAGAACGTGGCCTTCCGCCAGAACTACGAAGCCTTCGTCATGCCGCTGCTGCCGGGCGCGCAGGACGTCTCGGTCGACCAGAAGGGCGGCGCCCTGCCCGTCACCCGGGTCAGCGCCGAGGGCGCGGACTTCATCAACTGGTCGAACGGCGGACAACAGATCCACTGGAGCATGGGCCCGACCCTGTTCACGGCCAACACCGAGGCGGTCTACGCCAATGCGCCCCCGGCTGAAGCGCCGAAGGACGCCCCGAAAGACGCCTCGAAGGACTCCGGCAAGTTCAAGCCTGTCGCCACGGGCATCTCCCTATCCATGGAGGTCGCCGCCGACAAGCCGACCGGCGTCGTGGCCCTGACCGGCGCGCGCATCGTCACCATGGCCAGCAAGGACGGCGGCGTCATCGACGACGGCGTCATCGTCATCAAGGGCGACCGCATCGTTTCAGTCGGCCCGAAGGCCGGCGCTTCGATCCCCGCCGGCGCCAAGGTCATCGACTTGGCCGGCAAGACCATCATCCCGGGCCTGGTCGACGCCCACGCCCACGGGCCGCAGGGCGAGGACGACCTGGTGCCGCAACAGAACTGGTCGTCGATGGTCAACCTGGCCATGGGCTCGACCACGATCCACGATCCGTCGGCCCGCGCCGCCGAGATCTTCGTGGCCGGCGAGATGCAGCGAGCCGGCAAGATCCTGGCCCCGCGCACCTTCTCGACCGGCGAGATCATCTACGGGGCCAAGTCGCCGGAGGTCTATGCCGAGATCAACACGCTGGACGACGCCCTGGCCCACGTCCGCCGGCTGAAGTCGCAGGGCGCCCACAGCGTCAAGAACTACAACCAGCCCCGCCGCGAACAGCGCCAGATGGTGGTGGTCGCCGCCCAGAAGGAGGGGATGGAGGTCGTGCCGGAGGGCGGCTCGCTCTACAGCATGGACGTCACCCTGGTGCAGGACGGCAATTCGACGCTGGAGCACAACCTGCCCGTCGACCGCTTCTACGACGACATCGTCAGCTTCTGGGCCCAGACCAAGACCAACTACACCCCGACCCTGGTGGTGGCCTATGGCGGCCTGGCCGGCGATCCCTACTGGCGCCAGCACATGGACGTCTGGAAGCATCCGCTGCTGTCCAAGCACGCCCCGCCGGCCCTGCTGGCCGCGCGCAACGTCCGCCGCGCGTCCGCGCCGGAGGAGGACTATGTCGACGGCGCCACCGCCCGCGAGGCCAAGAAGCTGGCCGACCGCGGCGTGCAGGTGGCCATCGGCGCCCACGGCCAGCAGGCGGGCCTGGGTCCGCACTGGGAGCTGTGGTCGTTCGTGCGCGGCGGCTGGAGCCCGGTGGAGGCCCTGGCGGCCGGCACCATCAGCTCGGCCCGCTCCTTGGGTTACGACAAGGACGTCGGCTCGCTGGAGGCCGGAAAACTCGCCGACCTGCTGGTGCTGGACGCCGACCCCACGGTCGACATCCGCAACAGCGACAAGATCAACCGCGTGATGCTGGGCGGCCGCCTCTACGACCCGGCGACACTGAACGAGGTCGACACCGGCAAGCGCGTCCGCCAGCCCTATTGGTGGGAGTGCTCCGGCGAGGCCTTTGGCGGCAGCCAGCCGGCGGAGTCGACGACCGAGGATGTGGGTTAAGCCGACAGGCTATTCTACGGACTTGAAGACGGCGGGTCGCACTGCGGCCCGCCTTTTTCACGCGTCGACCTGGGCGCTCACAAGAGTCATGGCCCCGTCGGGGCGACACTATGTCGCCGCCAGATCCCGCGTTTCGTGGGTTTGAGAATTCCGCCCGTTAATCGTTGGCGCCTAAGCATGGTCGGGCCGGGATGGAAACCTCCGTCCCTGGGCCAACACACAGCCGCCGAGCCCTGACGCCGCGCGGCGAGAGGCGAGGCACTGCGATGGCGAACTTTCCGTGGTCGAACGATGCCGGGGCGACCCTGGACGCGCTGAGGCAGTCGTTCGCGATCATCGAGTTCGAGCCGGGCGGCAAGATCATCACCGCCAATGCGCTCTTCTGCCAGACCGTCGGCTACAGCCTGTCGGAGATCCAGGGCCGACATCACAGCCTGTTTGTCGATCCGGTCGAGGCGCAGACCCAAGCCTACAGAGATTTCTGGGCGCGGCTCGACGGCGGCCAGTTCGACTCCGCAGAATACAAGCGGTTCGGAAAAGGCGGCCGCGAAGTCTGGCTGCAAGCGTCCTACACGCCAGTCCGCAACGCCGCAGGCAAGGTCACCAAGATCGTCAAGCTGGCCCTGGATATCACCCAGGCCAAGCAGAAGTCGGCCGAGGACGCCAGCATCCTGCAGGCCATCTTCCGCTCCCAGGCCGTGATCGCGTTCGACCTGAACGGCATCATCCTGGAGGCGAACGAGAATTTCGAGGCGGTCACGGGCTACCGTCGCGACGAGCTGGTCGGTCACCACCACCGCATTCTGGCCGAGCCCGCCTACGCGGCCAGTCCCGCCTATGCAGAGTTCTGGAAGAAGCTGGCGCGCGGCGAGTTTCTGGCCGACGAGTTCCGCCGCCTGGGCAAGAACGGGCGGGAGATCTGGATGGAGGCGTCCTACAATCCGGTGTTCGACGCCGACGGCAACATCACCAAGATCGTCAAGTTCGCTACCGACCTGACGAGCCGCATGGCCAATGTCGCCTTTATCGGCGCGGCGCTGGCGAAGCTGGCCGAAGGCGACCTGACCGCACGGGTGCAGCAAAACCTCATACCGTCCCTCGACCAACTGCGGGTCGACTTCAACGCTGCGGCCGAAGCCCTGCACGAAGCCCTGGCACAGGTCGCCTCGGGATCGTCGGCGATCCACTCTGGCGCCGACGACATCGCGCAAGCCTCTGATGATCTGTCGCGGCGCACCGAACAGCAGGCCGCCAGCCTGGAAAAGACCGCAGCAGCGCTCGATGAGATCACCGCCACCGTCAGGCGGTCCGCGCAAAGCGCCCAGCAGACCAACGCCACCGTCTCCCTGACCCGCACCGAGGCCGAAGAGTCCGGCCGCGTGGTCGACCGGGCGGTCGAAGCCATGGCGCAGATCGAGGCGTCCTCCCAGCAGATCAGCCAGATCATCGGGGTGATCGACGAAATAGCCTTCCAGACCAATCTGCTGGCGCTCAACGCCGGGGTCGAAGCGGCCCGGGCCGGCGAAGCCGGGCGCGGCTTCGCCGTCGTCGCCCAGGAGGTGCGGGCCCTGGCCCAGCGATCCGCCGAAGCCGCAAGGGAGATTAAGGCTCTGATCTCAAACTCGACCCAGCAGGTCGAGCGCGGGGTGGGCCTGGTCAACCAGACCGGCAAGGCCCTGCAATTCATCGTGGGCAAGGTGGCGGAAATCGACGCCCTGGTCGCCGAGATCACCGTCTCGGCCCAAGAGCAATCGACCGGTCTGGTCGAGGTCAACACGGCCATCAATCACATGGATCAGGTCGTGCAGCAGAACGCGGCCATGGTCGAGCAGGCCACCGCCGCCAGCCACGCCCTGACCGGCGAGGCCGGCGACCTGGCCACGGTCGTCTCACGGTTCACGCTGAAGACCGCGGGAACCCGAGCCGCTGGACGCCCTGCGAAGCCAGCCGCCGTCGCACAGTTCTCTCGCGCCAGCTAGCGATCCACGCCCGCGCCGAGGCGCTGGAGGCAGCCTCTTCAGCCCCCTTCATCCACGTCGCGACAAACTTTTTTGGGCTTCTCGCACAAGGACCTCATCCGCACGCGGTGATCCGTCGTATTAGGGACATGCATGCGATGCGACAGATGCAGGTCCGTTGGCAAGGCGCTCGCTCGATGAGCTTGACGCCTCAGGAAAGCGCGCGGCTTGTCGCCGCCGTGGCGCGGTCGCGCGACCGCGACGCCTTCGCCGCGCTGTTCGAGCACTTCGCGCCCCGGATCAAGACGCTGCTGATGCGCAGCGGGTCCACGCCGTCGGCGGCCGAGGAACTGGCCCAGGAAACCATGCTGATGGTCTGGCGCAAGGCCGAACTGTTCGACGCCGACCGCGCCTCGGCGGCGGCCTGGATCTTCACGATCGCCCGCAATCTGAAGATCAGCAGCCATCGGGGCGGCTCGACGGCGCTGCACGCCTTCGACCCGCACTTCGGCGCGCAGGATCCGCCCCAGCCCGACAGCATTCTCAGCGGCCTGGAAGACGCCCGCCTTGTCCGCGCGGCCATGCGCGCCCTGACCCCAGACCAGGCGCGCGCCATCGAAATGGCCTTTTTCCACGAGCAGACCCATACCGAGATTTCCCAGGCCCTGGGCGTGCCGCTGGGCACCATCAAGGCGCGGATCCGGTTTGGCATGTTGAAGCTTCGCGCCATCATCGAGCGAGAGACGAGAGGTCCAGAATGAGCGCCCGCCGCCAACCCAGCGAAGAGCGGTTGCTGGCTTTCGCGGCCGGCACCCTGAGCGCGCCTGAGTCCGTGGTCGTGGCCACCCATCTCGCGCTGCGTCCCCAGACCCGCGCCTGGACGGCGCTGGCCGAGGCCGTGGGCGGGGCGGTCCTCGACGACGTGGAGCCCAGCACGCTGGACCCGGACGCCCTGGACCTGACCCTGGCCCGCCTGGACGCGCCTGAGCCGCCCCCGATCGCCGCCTCGACCGGCCGCACCGACCCCAGTCTGCCCGCGCCGCTCGCCCTGTTCGATCTGGGACCCTGGCGCTGGCTGGGACCCGGCGTGCACGTCCGCGACGTGCTGGGTCCGCGCGACGGCGACTGCCGGGTGATCCTGCTGCGCATCGCGCCGGGGCAGTCCGCGCCGCGCCATACCCATTCGGGCGTCGAACTGACCTGCGTCATCGAAGGCGCCTACGCCACCGAAGACGGGGTGTTCTCGCCCGGCGACTTCGAAGAGGCCGATCCCAGCATCACCCACCAGCCGCGCGTGGTCTCGGCCGAGCCCTGCCTTTGCGTGGCCGCGCTGGACGGCCAGATCGCCCTGCCCGGCTGGCTTGGCCGGGTGCTGGCCCCCTTCGTCCGCCTCTAGGCGGGGCCGATGACACAGGCCGCCCAGGACCTCGGCGCGCTTCGCCTGGTGCTGGGCGATCAGCTTTCGGACAATCTCTCGGCCCTGGCCGGCGCCGACCCCGCGCGCGACTGGGTGCTGATGGTCGAGAGCCGCGCCGAGGCCACCGCCTGGAAGCATCACAAGCAGAAGCTCGTTCTGGTCTGGTCGGCGATGCGCCAGTTCGCCCAGCGCCTGGCGGACCGGGGCTTTCAGGTCCGCTACGTCACGCTGGACGATCCGGACAATACCGGCACGATCGACGGCGAGCTGCGTCGCGCCCTGGCCGAGCGACCGTTCGCCAAGATCATCCGCACGGCCTGCGGCAAGTGGGGCCTGGAGGCGCATCTGCTGGCGTTGGACCTGCCGGTCGCCATCGAGACCCGCGAGGACGACCGCTTCCTGTGCTCGCGCGCCGAGTTCGCCGCCTGGGCGTCCGACCGCAAGGAATTGCGGATGGAGTTCTTCTATCGCCAGATGCGGCGCAAGACGGGTCTGCTGATGGACGGCGATCAGCCGGCCGGCGGGCGCTGGAACTTTGACGCCGAGAACCGCCGCAAACTGCCGTCAGGCCTGCGCCCGCCCGAGCGCCTGCGCACACCGCCCAATCCGGTGACCCAGGCTCTGATCCAGCGCGTCGGACAGGGGTTCGAGGATCATTTTGGCGAGCTGGCCGCGTTCGGCTGGCCGACCAATCCGGACGAAGCCCAGGCCGCCCTGGACCACTTCATCGCCGACATGCTGCCCGGGTTCGGCGACTGGCAGGACGCCATGAGCTGGGACCGCCCGTTCCTGTGGCACGCCCTGATCTCCCCGGCGCTGAACATCGGCCTGCTCGATCCGCTGGACATCTGCCGCCGCGCCGAGGCCGCGTGGCGCGAGGGCCGCGCGCCGCTCAACGCGGTCGAGGGCTTCATCCGCCAGATCCTGGGCTGGCGCGAGTTCGTGCGTGGGATCTACTGGCTGAAGATGCCGGAATACGGCCTGCGCAACGCCCTGGACGCGCAAGGCAAGCTGCCGTGGTTCTACTGGTCGGGCCAGACCGACATGGCCTGTGTCGCCGACACCGTGCGCGCCGTGCGCGATCACGCCTACGCCCATCACATCCAGCGCCTGATGGTGACGGGCAATCTGGCCATGCTGCTGGGCGTACACCCCGACGCCGTGGACGACTGGTACATGGTCGGGTTCGCCGACGCCTATGAGTGGGTCGAGATGCCCAACACGCGCGGCATGGCCACCTTCGCCGACGGCGGCATTGTCGGCTCCAAGCCCTATGCGGCCAGCGGGGCCTATATCGACCGGATGAGCGACTACTGCCGATCCTGCCGCTACGACGTCAAGGCGCGGGTCGGGGACAACGCCTGTCCGTTCAACGCCCTCTACTGGGACTTCATCGACCGTAACGCCGGCCGGCTGGCGGGCAATGGCCGCATGACCATGCCGCTCAAGACGCTGGAGAAGATGGCCGAGGCCGACCGCCAGGCCTTCCGCCAACGCGCGAACGCCCTTCGGCGGGCCATGGGAGTGACAGATGACGTTTGACACGACGTACGGCCGGGTGACCGGCGGAAAGGCCGGCCAATGATCGCGGCGATCGCCATGCTGGGGGCGATGTCGATCGCCGCCCCGACCGTGAACGACCTGGCGCCCCTGGCGCGGGAGGCCGGTCTGGCCGGTGAGATCTATGTCGCCGACAAGGATCGGGTCCTGGCCCACCATGTGGCCTCGCGACCGGACCGCCCGCATCACGCCGGCGAGCTGTGGCGCTGGGCCTCGGTCAGCAAGCAGCTGACCGCCACGCTGATCATGCAGGCGGTCGATGAGGGGCGTCTGGCGACCTCCGATACGCTGGACAAGGCCCTGCCCGCCTTCAAGGGCCAGACGGCGGCCAGGATCACCATCGCCGCTCTGCTGACCCACACCTCGGGCCTGCCCAATCCCGACGACAGTCAGGTGCGCCAGGCTGGCGACTTCCCCGACTTCTACCGCCGGACGAAAGGCGCGGGATCAGACGCCCTTGGCTACTGCGCCGGCGCGCCCAAGGCCGAGCCAGGACAGGGCTTCGCCTACAACAACTGCGACTACATCGTTCTGGGCGCGGTGCTTGAGCGGATCTACGGCCAGCCCTACCGCACGCTTGTCCGTCAGCGTCTGGGCCGGGCCGCGGGGCTCAAGAGCATCGACGTGGCCGAGGCTGGTCGCGCCCGGCCCCGCCTTGCGCCGGGTTATCTTGAGAACGGCGTCCGCGAGCCGGACTTCGAGCTGTCGACATTCGGGGCGGCCGGCGCGGTCTACGGCAAGGCCATCGACCTTGTCCGGTTCGACCAGGCGCTGCTTCGCGGCCAGCTCCTTTCCCCCGCCGCCCGGGCCCAGGCCTGGGCCGGCGACCCCAAGCTTGGTTATGTCGCCTTCGGGGTCTGGAGCTATCCCGCGTCGCTTCGCGGATGCGACAAGCCCGTCAAGCTGGTCGAAAGGCGTGGGGAGATCGGCGGCGTGGAGGTGCGAAACCTCCTGGCGCCCGAACGTGGGCGGGCGTTGGTGGTGTTCGCCGACAGCGCGGGGATCGATTTCGGGGAAATCTGGCAGGGGTCGGGTCTGTCCTACAGGCTGGCCAGCGCCGCCTTCTGCGGGACTTGACGCGAGCCGACGCCGCGCCGGCGGTTGGGCCAAGCGCGAGCCAAGCCTAACCTTTTCCAGCCGACGGACATTGGCGGGATCGCGTAGCGGGCTTTCACGCGTGGCGGGTCGCTCTGCCGCTGGTGCTCGGCGGCTACGCCGAAGTGGTGGTGGCTGAGCGCGTCGACGCTCAGGCCGCCAGCTGGCCCATCCGCTCGCGATTGATCCGGATGACGCCCAGATTTTCCAGGGACAGCAGCAGACGCCACAGCTGCGACAGCTCCAGGCTCAGGGATTGGCGCATCGCGGGGCTCTCAAGCGCTCCGAGATTGACCGCCAGGCCCGCGCTGACACCCGTGCGATCGGCGTCCTCGTCCTCGATCGGACCCAGGCGCTCGACCAGTCCTCGGGCGATCAGCGCCTTCAGCCGTCGGCGGACGGTCTCGCTGGAAACGTTCAGCGCCGCCCCTACCCCTTCCATCGACACCGCGTGACGTTCGGCGGGCGTCTCCGGGTCCGCCAGGGCGCGACGCCGGTTCAAGGGCAGGTGCTGCAGGTTCGCGGCCGCGATGGTGTGGACGATCAAGAACTCGAGCGGGTCGAGGTCGAGCGCGCGCTGCCGCGCATCGATCCAGTTCAGCACGAAGGTGGTGGCCGATCGGCGCACCGCCCGGCCCACGTCAGCGGGGATCATCATCCGTTGGACTTCCTGGTCATGGCCGGGCCGAAGGGAATCACCAGGACACCCGGCTGGCGTCGTAGGCGAAGAAGCCGCCGCTGTCGGCGGGTTCCAGGCGATGAAGGACCTTCAGCAACCGTCTGGCGGACTCGACGGGCTCAAGGACTGTGCTGGACGACCTCGCGAACGGCGCGCTCAGCGGCGTCGCCACGGTGCCGGGGTGCAGGGTGACGCAGACCGCCAGGGGACGCTCGCGCGCCAGCTCGATGGCCTGACAGCGGAACATCATGTTCAGCGCGGCCTTGCTGGCCCGGTAGGCGTGCCAGCCGCCCAGGCGATTGTCGCCGATGCTGCCGACGCGGGCCGAAAGCGCGGCGAGCACGCTGGGCTCGTCCTTGGGCAGCAGCGGCGCCAGATGCTTGGCGACCAGGGTCGGCAGGATGGCGTTGACCTCGAACAGGCGCGTCATCGACGCGGCGGAAACCGCCCGCATCGCCTTCTCCGGCTTCAGGCCCTCGGCATGGAGCAGGCCGGTGGCGATGATCACCAGGCCCGGCGTCCCGAGCGCGGCGATCTCGCCGGCCAGCTTGCTCAGCGCGACTTCGTCCAGAAGGTCCGCGGTCAGGAAGGGCGTGCGCGGATCGTCTGGCCAGTCAGAGGGCTTGCGCCGTCCCACCCCGACCACCAGCCCCCAGCCCGGCTCCGTCAGCAGTTCGGAGACGAGCGCGCGGCCAAGCCCGCCGCTGGCCCCGACCACGACGGCGATACGCGGGCTCATGCGAGGATCCCCGCCAGCAGCGCGCCCGAGGCAAGGGCCAGGCAGGCGACCACGGTCAGGGGAATACGCAGGCGACGGTACCAGTCCGGCAGCGTCCTGGCGTTCACGTCCCAGGCGCCTTGGACGGCCAGCGCCAGGGCCAGGCCCAGCAAGGCGCCCGCCGTGATGTCGGTCCTGGCCGGATTGAACGTCGCCGCCGCGCCAAGGCCGAAGCCCACCAGCGGCGGGGCCATGGCCGCGACGATCACGCGCGTGTCGCTCTCGACCGCGAAGGCCGCGTGGGCCGCGCGCACGCCGCCGAGAAAGGCCAGGATCACCGCGGCATAGATGGCCTGCAGGCTGGTCCAGGCCAGGCCAGGACCGAAGCCGTCCATCAACCGCAACGGCGCGGCGACGAAGGGGATGAGCCCCAGGACGCCCAGCGCGGTCATCATCCTTTGTGGGGCGCCGGCCGCCGCCGTCACCGCGACCGCCTCACCAGATCAAGGAACTCGGCCCGCAGGCGATCGTCGTCGCGGATCTGGCCCAGCAGGCGGCTGGTGGTCAGGCTGGATCCCGGCGTGTCGACCCCGCGAAGCGTCATGCAGCTGTGCTCGGCCTCGATGACCACGCCGACGCCCAGGGGATCGAGCGTGTCGGCGATGGCCTCGGCGATGTCGGACGTCAGCTTTTCCTGGATCTGCAGGCGGCGCGAGAAGCCCTGGACCACCCGCGCCAGCTTGGAGATTCCGACCACGCGATTGCGCGGCAGATAGCCGACATGGGCCCGGCCGACGACCGGCAGCATGTGGTGCTCGCAGCAGCTGACCACCCGGATGTTGGTCAGGACGACCATGTCCTCGTAGCCGCCCACCTCTTCGAAGGTGCGCAGCAGGTGGCTTCTGGGATCCTCGTCATAGCCGGCGAACAGTTCGGCATAGGACCGCGCCACCCGGGCCGGCGTATCGAGGAGGCCTTCCCGATCCGGATCATCGCCCGCCCAGGAAATCAGGCACCGGACGGCCGCCTCAGCCTCTTCACGCGACGGGCGCTGTGTCGTCGACCGGTCCGCCTTGGGGACTTCGATCATGCCATCGGCCATGGACTTTCTCCCGCGGCGTTTGTCGCCGTCGGGATCTTTCTATATCTCGTTTGGAATATAGAAAAGCCTGAACGCCCTCAAATCGCGTTCACGGATATGCGACCGGCAGACGGACGCGCGCTGGAGGTCGTTTCCGGCGAGGCCTGGTAGGCGCGCATGAACGCCTCGCACGTGTCGTCGACCAGACGCTCGAGGGACAGGGGCCGGACCTGGAGGCCATCCAGCTGGTTCTGGTGCAGGCAGGCCAGCAGCAGCGGAGACACCAGTTGCAGCGACGCCGCCCGCGCGTCCGTATCCGGACGCATCTCACCGCGCGCGATGTGCTGTTCCAGCCGCGCTTCCAGCACCTGCAGCGTCGGCTCCAGAATGTGTTCCAGCGCGGGACGACCATAGGCCGGGTCGATCAGGCCCTCGGCCAGGCTGAGCGCGAAGATGTCACCCAGTCGGACGGATTTGTCGGCGGTCAGGGCGGAGACCAGATCGAGGGAATAGGCCCGGATCGAGGCGTCCAGCGGCAGTTGAGTCGACTTTTGCGAGTCTAGGCCGGGGCGTCCGCGCCGCAGGCACTCTTCCAGAACCGCGCCGATCACCGCGCGCCGGTCGCCGAAATAGTGCCGCAGGGTAGGTCCCGACACGCCGGCGGCGGCGGCCAGATCGCGAAAGCTGGCGCGTTCGCCCTCGCGCCGCATCAGCTGAAGAGTCATCTTCTCCAGCAGGTCGCGGCGCTTGGCGTCATAGTCGAGATCCCGGGCGCCCTTGGTTCTGGACAAGCGATCGTTCTCCTTGGCGGCCGCAATCTACCGTTCGCGACCATCATCGCAAAGCGACAACCCCCTCACATCCGCGACGCCACGCCGAACGTACCTTTGGCGGAGGACCAACTCATGCTGAAATTTCTTCTGCCCGCCGCGATGACCCTGGGCCTGGCGACCTCGGTGGCGGCGCAAGACCGGTCGGCGCCGATCGACGCGGCGTCGCACTATTCCGGCGTCTGGCTCGAGGTCGGCCGCACGCCCATGGGCCTGACCAACGGCTGCGTGGCGGGAACGACGCGGTATGAGATGAAAGACGCCACCCACGTCGCCGTCGAGGACGATTGCCGCCAGGGCAGCCCCAGCGGCAAGCGGCGCGCCATTCGCGGCAAGGGCGTCATCGAGGACGCGCCGGTCAACCGCCGCCTCAAGGTCAACTATGCGCCGTTCATCACCTGGCGCTACGACGTGCTCGACCGCGATCCGGCCGGAGCCTGGTTCATCGCCGCCGACCCCAAGCTCAAGAAGGTGTTCCTCTACACCCGCGCCAAGCCCACTCAGGGTCTGCTGGACCAGCTGGCCGCCAAGGCCAGGGGCCTGGGCTATACAGGCGAGATCGAGTTTCCCGCGGTCGACTAGACGCCTCCACGCGGCCCCTGAGCGCTCAAGTGGCGGGCGCGCGGGCGTGAAATACGCCCCGCGCCCGCTGATCGGCGCCAAAGCCACACCCCGCCAGAAGTAAGTAATCTTTCACTGAACTGACATCGATTTCCCGCTATAGCGCCTCAGCGCTCGGGCGCGGGGAGGTTTGCTCCCTCGCCGCCGATGCGTCTTAGACGGCCACAAAGGCCGCGAACGAGGGTCTCTCCAACACCATGCGCACTCCCCAAACCCATAAACTCGCCCTGCTTCTGGGCGCGGCCGCCGCGACCCTGATCGCCGGCGCCGCCCACGCCCAGCAGGCCGCCCCCGCCGACGCCAACTCGACGGCGCTGGACGAAGTCGTCGTCACCGCCGAGCGCCGCTCGGAAAACCTGCAGAAGGTGCCGCTGTCGGTCGCCGCCGTGGCCGGCGAGCAGCTGCGCGCCATCACCGCCGACGGCAGCGACATCCTGGCCCTGTCGGGCAAGGTCCCCAGCTTCTATGCCGAGACCACCACGGGCCGGATCTTCCCGCGCTTCTATATCCGCGGCCTGGGCAACATCGACTTCTACCTCGGCGCCTCGCAGCCGGTGTCGATCATCCATGACGACGTGATCATGGAACACGTGGTCCTGAAGTCGAACCCGCTGTTCGACATCGGCCAGGTGGAAGTGCTGCGCGGCCCGCAAGGCTCGCTGTTCGGCCGCAACACCACCGCCGGCATCGTCAAGTTCGACACCATCAAGCCGAGCGAAGACTTCAACGCCCGCTTCTCGGCCTCGTACGGCACCTATGGCACCACCACCTTCGACGGCGGCGTCGGCGGCCCGCTGGCCGACGGCCTGATGTTCCGCGCCTCGGTGCTGTATCAGCACCGCGACGACTACGTGGACAACACCTATGCCGGCGCCAGCGCCGACGGCACCGTCTCGCCGAAGAAGAACGCCATGGGCGGCTTCGACGAAAAGGACGCCCGCATCCAGGTGCTGGCCAAGCCGAACGACAAGCTGTCGGTCCTGGTCTCGGCCCACGCCCGCGACTACAACGGCACCTCGACCCTGTTCCTGCGCCAAGCCCTGACCAAGGGCAGCAACAAGTCAACCGCCCCGCGCGACAGCGTGGCGCTGGACGAGGCCAACAACAACCCGCAGGCCTACAAGACCTACGGCACGTCGGCCCACATCGACTACGACTTCGGTCCGGTCACCCTGACCTCGATCAGCGCCTATGAATCGACCAGCGGCTACAGCCGTGGCGACACCGACGGCGGCGCGGCGGCCAACTTCCCGGTCAATGGCGTGCCGAACGGCTTTGGCCAATCGCAAGGCCAGATCCGCGACCTCGACCAGCTGACCCAGGAAATCCGCCTGGCCAGCAACGGCGAAGGCAAGCTGAAGTGGCAGGTCGGCGGCCTGTACTTCGACTCGCGCGACACCACCGACTTCTATCAGCGCGGCTATTTCCTGCTGCCGACCTCGGCCGGCTACAACCCCAACAACTGGGTGCGCCTGAACAACCTGAACACCTCGTGGGCGGTGTTCGGCCAGGTCAGCTACCAGCTGACCGACGCCCTGACGATCACGGGCGGCCTGCGCGACACCTACGACGCCAAGAAGACCGTCCTGGTGAAGACCTCGAACAACGCCGCCGGCGTCTCAACCTACGGCGGCCGCCGCTACGTGCGCATGGCCGACGAGCAGGTCAGCTGGGACCTGTCGGCCAACTACCAGGTCAATCCGGACGTCAGCGTCTATGCCCGCGCGGCCAAGGGCTTCCGTGGCCCGACCATCCAGGGCCGCTCGGCGGTGTTCAACGCCGACTTCACCACGGCCGACTCGGAAACGATCCAGTCGTACGAAGTGGGCTTCAAGAGCTTCCTGCTCGAGAACACCCTGCGCTTCAACGCCTCGGCCTTCACCTATGAGGTCAAGGACATCCAGCTGAACGGCAACGACAGCAACGGCAACGGCGTGCTGTTCAACGCCGACAAGGCCCAGGCCTACGGCGTCGAAGCCGACATGGAATGGCGCCCGGTCCGCAACCTGCTGCTGACGGCCGGCGCCAGCTACCTGCACAGCGAGATCAAGGACAAGCGCGTCTACGCCCAGGTCTGCGCGCTGAACGGCGTGGTGGTCTGCACCGTCGAAAACCCGACGATCAAGGTGGGCGCCAACACCTTCGCCCAGATCGACGGCCAGCCGCTGCCGAACGCGCCGAAGTACAACCTGAACTTCACGGGCCGCTACGACATCCCGGTCGGCGAGGCGGGCCGCGTGTTCGTCGCCACCGACTGGAACGTCCAGGGCTACACCAACTTCGTGCTCTACAAGACCCGCGAGTTCTACTCGAAGGGTTCGTTCGAAGGCGGCCTGAAGCTGGGCTACGAAAACCTCGACAAGGGCTACGAGATCGCCCTGTTCGGCCGCAACATCACGAACGAGAAGAACCTCAAGGGCGTGATCGAGAACTACATGGCCGCCGTCTACAACGAGCCCCGCATCGTCGGCGTCTCGCTCAGCGCCAAGCTGAAATAACCCTTCCTCCCCCGTCCGGCCGGTTCGCTGGCCGGACACTCTTCTGGCCCCGGAGCGCAAGCTCCGGGGCTTTTCTTTGGGCGGGGTTTGCAATCGCTCCGGCAAGGTCTATATGTGACGGGTCGGTTATGCTCACTTTCAGCATAACCCGGACGCCGAGGGCCGAGGGCTTCCCCTGCGGGGAACGCTCAAGCAGGCTCCGGCGTTTTTTGAGGCCCTGGAAATGCTCACTTTGAGCATAACGGAGTATCAGATGGCTGACGGGTTTGCTGGTCCGCTCGAGTTCACCGCCCAGGTCGAGGCGGAAACCGCCGGCGTCTGGGACAAGGTCAAGCACCACGTCACGCCGATGGAGTGGCGCGTCCAGGCTCCGTTGATCGCCGAGATCAACCGGATCAAGCGCGAGAAGAACGCCGCCATCCTGGCCCACAACTACATGACGCCGGACATCTTCCACGGCGTGGGCGACTTCGTCGGCGACAGCCTGGCCCTGGCCAAGGAAGCCGCCAAGAGCGACGCCCAGATCATCGTCCAGGCCGGCGTCCACTTCATGGCCGAGACCAGCAAGGTGCTCTCGCCCCAGAAGAAGATCCTGATCCCGGACCTGAAGGCCGGCTGCAGCCTGGCCTCCTCGATCACCGGCGCCGACGTGCGACTGATCAAGCAGCGCTATCCGGGCATCCCGGTGGTTACCTATGTCAACACCACCGCCGACGTGAAGGCCGAGACCGACATCTGCTGCACCAGCGCCAACGCCGTGCAGGTGGTCGAATGGGCGGCCAGGGAATGGGGTGTCGACAAGGTCATCCTGATCCCTGACGAATATCTGGCCCGCAACGTCGCGCGCCAGACCGACGTCAAGATCATCGCCTGGGCCGGCCACTGCGAGGTGCACAAGCGCTTCACCGCCCAGGACATCGCCGACATGCGCGCGGCCTGGCCGGGCGCCGAGGTGCTGGCCCACCCCGAGTGCCCGGCCGAGATCCTGGAAGCCGCCGACTTCGCCGGCTCGACGGCGGCGATGAACGACTATGTGGCCCAGCACAAGCCGGCCCAGGTGGTGCTGATCACCGAGTGCTCGATGGCCAGCAACGTCCAGGCCGAAAGCCCGGCGACCCAGTTCATCGGCCCCTGCAACATGTGTCCGCACATGAAGCGGATCACGCTGCAGAACATCTATGACGCCCTGGTTTACGAGCAGTTCGAGGTCACGGTCGACGCCGACATCCTCGACCGCGCCCGCCTGGCCGTGCAGCGGATGATCGACCTGCCGCCGCCGGCCGTACCGGCGCGTTACGACCTGGTGAAGGCCCGGCATCACGTGAATGTCGAGCTGATCTAAAGAGCCCCCTTCCCCCTTGATGGGGGAAGGGTTGGGGATGGGGGTGACGCGGCCGATCCGCTTCCACCCCGTCCTTCGTCTTCCTGGATGGCTGAACCGCTGTGTTCACCCCCATCCCTACCCTTCCCCCATCAAGGGGGAAGGGAGTGGAGTGTAAGATGATCCAGCGCATCACCTTCGACGGCCCCGTCATCATCGGCGCCGGTCTCGCCGGCCTCAGCGCCGCCCTGGCCGCGCACAAGGCGTTGGTGCTGTCGCCGACGCCGCTGGCCACCGGCTGCTCCAGCGCCTGGGCGCAGGGCGGCATGGCGGCCGCCCTGGCCGCCGACGACACCCCCGCGCTGCACGCCGCCGACACCATCGCCGCCGGCGCGGGCCTGTGCGATCCCAAGGCCGTCGAGCTGCTGACCCGCGAAGGTCCGCAGGCCGTGCGCGACCTGGCCGCCCTCGGCGCGCCGTTCGACCGCAAGACGGGCGGAGACTTCGTGCTCAGCCTCGAAGCCGCCCACGCCAAGGCCCGGGTCGCCCGGGTCGGCGGCGACGGGGCCGGCGCGGCGATCATGGCCGCCGTCATCGCCGCCGTCCGCGCCGCCCCGACCATCGAGGTCCGCGAGAACGCCCGCGCCCGCCGGCTCCTGCAAGACGCGACCGGTCGCGTGGTCGGGGTTCTCGCCGAGATCGAAGGCGCGCTGGTCGAGATCCGCAGCCACAGCGTGATCCTGGCCACCGGCGGGATCGGCGGCCTCTATGCCGTCACCACCACGCCGAAGGAAGTGCGCGGCGAGGGCCTGGGCCTGGCCGCCCTGGCCGGCGCGACCATCGCCGATCCGGAGTTCGTGCAGTTCCACCCCACGGCCATCGACATCGGCCGCGATCCCGCCCCCCTGGCCACCGAGGCCCTGCGTGGCGAGGGCGCGATCCTGCGCAACACCGACGGCCGCGCCTTCATGGCCGACTACCACCCGGCCAAGGAGCTGGCCCCGCGCGACGTGGTGGCCCGCGCCATCCATGCCGAGCGCGAGTCCGGGCGCGGCGCGTTCCTGGACGCCGTGGCCGCCGTCGGCCCGCACTTCCCCAAGGAATTCCCGGCCGTGTTCGAGGCCTGCCGCGCCGGCGGCCTCGACCCCCGCCGCGAGATGATCCCGGTCGTGCCAGCGGTTCACTACCACATGGGCGGCGTCGCCACGGATCTGGACGGCCGCGCCAGCCTGCCGGGCCTCTACGCCGCCGGCGAGTGCGCCTCGACCGGGGTGCAGGGCGCCAACCGCCTGGCGTCCAACAGCCTGCTGGAAGCGGCTGTGTTCGGCGCCCGCGCCGGCCACGCGGCGGCGTCCGAGGGTCAGGCGGGCGGCGAGCCGCTCAGCCTGACGCCCCTGCCCGACCTGCCCGACGCCGCCTTCCAGATCCTGCGCAAGGCCATGAGCCGCGACGCCGGGGTGATCCGCGACCAGGCGGGCCTGACCCGCCTGCTGGAGCAGATCGACGCCCTGGAGCCCGCCTATGGCCCCTGCCCGCCGCTGGTCGCCGCCCGGCTCATCGTCGACGCCGCCCTGGCCCGCCAGGAAAGCCGAGGCGGCCACTATCGCCGCGACTTCCCGGCCACGGCCGAGCCGGTCCGCACCTTCGTCACCCTTACGAGCGCGGACGCCGCCGTCCGCTACGCCGCCGAATGATTATCCAACCTCTGGACGACATCCTCGTCCGCCCGATCGTCGATCACGCCCTGGCCGAGGACCTGGGCCGGGCTGGCGACATCACCGGCCAGGCCTGCATCGATCCGGACGCCCGGCTGTCGGTGGTCTGGGCCAGCCGGCAGGACGGCCGGGTCTCGGGCCTGTCCTGCGCGCGCCTGTCGCTGGCGGCGCTCGACCCGACCGCGACCTTCGAGGTGGTGACGCCAGACGGCTCAGATGTCATGCCGGGCGCGATCCTGGCCCGCGCCGAGGGGAACGCCCGCGCCGTGCTGGCCGCCGAGCGCACCGGCCTGAACCTGCTGGGTCGCCTGTCGGGCATCGCCACCCTCACGCGGGCCTATGTCCGCCTGGTCGAGGGCACGGGGGCGACCATCGTCGACACACGCAAGACCACGCCGGGCCTGCGCGCCCTGGAGAAGTACGCCGTCCGCTGCGGCGGCGGGGTCAACCACCGCTTCGGCCTGGATGACGCCATCCTGATCAAGGACAACCACGTCGCCGCCTGCGGCGGGGTGGGCGAAGCCGTGAGGCGAGCCCGCGCCCATGCCGGCCACCTGGTCAAGGTGGAGGTCGAGGTCGACGGCCTGGACCAGCTGGACGAGGCCCTAAAGCACGGGCCGGACGTGGTGATGCTCGACAACTTCAGCCTCGCCGATCTGGCGACCGCCGTCCGCCTGGCCAAGGGCCGCGCGGTGCTGGAGGCCTCGGGCGGGGTGAACCTCACCACCGTCCGCGCCATCGCCGAGACCGGCGTCGACGTGATCAGCGTCGGCGCCCTGACCCACTCGGCGCCGGTGCTGGATATCGGGCTGGACGCCAACTAGCGGCCAGGCGAGCTCCCTCCCTCTTTGAGGGAGGGAGAAAGGCCTAGCTCCGGTAGTCGCCGTTGATCGCCACGTACTGCTTGGTCAGGTCGCAGGTCCACACCGTGGACGAGCCCTTGCCGACGCCGACGTCGACGCTGACCTCGAACTGCTGGTTCTTGACGTAGGCGCTCATCTTGGCCTCGTCGTATTCGGCCGATATCAGGCCGTCGCGGGCGGCATAGAGGTCGCCGAACTTGACGCTGATCTTCTCGCGGGCGACCGGCTCGTCGGCGCGGCCCACGGCCATGACGATCCGGCCCCAGTTGGCGTCCTCGCCGGCGAAGGCGGTCTTGACCAGCGGGCTCTCGGCGATGGTGCGGGCGATCTTGCGAGCCGAGGCGGGGCTCTGCGCGCCGTTGACGGTGATCTTGACGAACTTGGTCGCCCCTTCACCGTCCTTGACCAGTTGCAGCGCCAGATCCAGCAACACCGCTTCCAGCTTCTCGCGGAAGTCGGCCAGGCGCTTGTCGCCGGCGCGGTGGATCTTGGGCGCCCCCGACTGGCCGGTGGCGAACAACAGCAGGGTGTCGTTGGTCGAGCGATCGCCGTCCACCGTCACGCAGTTGAAGGTCGTGCGGGTATAGAGGCTGACCAGGGTCTGCAGCGCCGCGGGCGCGATGGCCGCGTCGGTCGCGACGAAGGCCAGCATGGTCGCCATGTCGGGCGCGATCATGCCCGAGCCCTTGGCGATGCCGGCGATCTTCACTTCATGCCCGTCGATCATCGCCGTAGCGTAGGCGCCCTTGGGGAAGGTGTCGGTGGTCATGATCGCGCGGCCAGCCTCGGCCCAGGCGTCGGCCGTCAGGCGGGCTTCGACCTCGGGCAGGCGGGCGGTGATCTTGCTGTCGTCCAGGATGACGCCGATGACGCCGGTGGAGGCCATCATCACGTCGCGCTGGCGGCAGTCCAGGCGCTTGCCCACGGCCGTGGCCACGCGGCGCACGGCGTCCGCGCCGGGACGGCCGGTGAAGCTGTTGGCGCAGCCGGCGTTGACGACCAGGGCGCGGACGTCCGCGCCGCCGGACGCGGCCAGCTGGCGCTTGCACCAGTCAACGGGCGCCGAGCCGACGCCGTGCCGGGTGAAGACCCCCGCCGCCGAGGTTCCCTCGGCGAAGCGCATGAGGACCAGGTCCTCGCGCTCGTGCTTGTAGAAGCCGGCGCGTCCAGTGGCGATCTCGACGCCGGCGATCGGCGGGATCACCGGGAACGGCACGGCCAGGGGCGAGATCGCCAGGCCGGGCTTGCCCGCGCCCCCTGAGACAGGCTTGGCGGGCGCCGGAGCAGCCGGAGGCGTCGCGACCTCGCCGGCCGACTTCTGACCGCGGCGCAGGCCGGCGCGCTTCAAGGCCGAGGTCAGCGGGTCGACCAGGGCGCGCTCAAGGGCGGCGCCGGCGGCGGCGACGGGATTGGCCGAACCCTGGGCGGCCTCGGGGGCCTTCGCGACGGTGGTCTTGCCCGAAGTCTTGTCGGCCTTCTGGGGAGTCTTGGTCATATGGGCCGCTCTTACTTCTTGGCGGGTTGGGTAGGTTGGGCGGGCGGCGCGGCCGGCGCCGAGGCCGGCGCGGCGCCTTGCAGCTCCGCCGGGGCGGAAGCCGGCTCCTGAGCGCCGGCCGCGCCGGACACGTCCTGGGGCTTGCCGACCAGCATCTCGACCTTGGCCGAGCCGCGCAGCTTCTCGAGCACGTCGCGGACCTGATCATAGGTCAGGAAGCGCACGATCTGCGGGCGGGCCGCCTCCAGGGTGATGGGCTCCTCGGTGCGCTTGTCCTCGACCTTGACGATGACCCAGCCGCCCTCGGCCGCGAACGGACCGACGAGCGCGCCCTTCTGGGCGTCCTTCAGGGCCACGCCATAGGGCTCGGGCATGACGTCCAGGGTGAAATAGCCCAGGTCGCCGCCGTTGAAGCGGGTGGCCTGGTCGGTCGAGCGCTCCATGGCCAGGGCGTCGAACGAGGCCCCGGAGGCCAGCAGCTTCTTGATGCTGTCGGCCTCGGCCTGGCTGCCGACGATGATCTGGCGGGCGCGGATCTCTTCCGAGCGCTTCGAAAGCTTCTGCTGCTCGGCATAGAGCTTGCGGATGGCGTCCTCGGTGACGGCCTTCTCGACCACGCCCTCGACCAGCATGTCGCCCAGGATGCGTTCGCGGGCGGCGGCCAGGCGGCGCTGGGCTACAGCCTCCTTGTCGATCTTGCGCTTGATGGCCTCGGAGGCCAGCAGCTTCTGGTCGATGACTTCGTCGAGGCGCTGGCGGAACACCTCGCTGGAGATGTCCAGCGGTTCGCCCTCGCTGATCAGGCCCTGGGCCACGGCCTCGCGCTTCACGTCGGAGGCCCAGATCACCTGGCCGTTGACGCGCGCCACGGCCGTGTCGCCGGGCTCCGGCGGCTTGTCGGCGACCTTGTTCTGGCCGCACGCGGCCAGCACCAGGACGCAGGCGACGACGCTGAGCGCGCTCATCAGGCGGGAAGTGGTCTTCAAGGCCAAGATCTCCGGCTTTGCTGAAGCCGCTCTAGCGCGGTTTTTCGCCAAGAGGAAACGGCTTCGGCGCCGAAAGCGTTCGAGCTCGCGAAAACTGAGGCAGTACGGACACTAAGGGCCCGAGAAGCCTTACTAACGCCGGGGTCTTCGCGTTGACACCATGAGGGTCGGTGCTTAAGTCTCCGGCCGCACCGGAATAGCGGATTTATCCGCTAATCCAGCGCGACTTCATCTACCGTAGTCGAGGCCGCACAGCCTTAGCGCCGGCCTCCTCGTCAAACCGTCCTACCGGATTCCCCCCGCATGCTTGGTCTCGCCAAAAAGCTCTTCGGCTCTTCCAACGAACGCAAGGTCAAGGCCTTCGCCGCGCGGGTCGCCAAGATCAACGCTCTGGAACCCGAATACGCGGCCCTCTCGGACGAGGCGCTGAGGGGCAAGACCGCCGAATTCAAGGCCCGCCTTGAAAAGGGTGAAACGCTCGAAGACGTGCTGAACGAGGCCTTCGCCGTGGTGCGCGAGGCCGGCAAACGCGTGCTGGGCATGCGCCACTTCGACGTCCAGATGGTCGGCGGCATGGTGCTGCACTTCTCGGGCATCTCGGAAATGCGCACGGGCGAAGGTAAGACCCTGGTCGCCACCCTGCCGACCTACCTCAACGCCCTGGAAGGCAAGGGCGTCCACGTCATTACCGTCAACGACTACCTGGCCCGCCGCGACGCCGACTGGATGGGCCAGATCTACACCTTCCTGGGCCTCAGCTATGGCGTGATCGTCAACGGCCTGAGCCAGGGTGAGCGTCAGCGCGCCTATCGCAGCGACATCACCTACGGCACCAACAACGAATTCGGCTTCGACTACCTGCGCGACAACCTCGTCTACAGCGTCGAGGAAATGGTCCAGCGCGGCCACAACTTCGTCATCGTCGACGAAGTGGACTCGATCCTGATCGACGAAGCCCGCACCCCGCTGATCATCTCGGGCCCCACCGAGGACCGCAGCAGCTTCTACAAGACGATCGACGTCTTGGTGAAGCAGCTGATCCAGGACAAGGGCACGTACGACCACGACGAGAAGCAGAAGCAGGTCATCCTGACCGAGGACGGCCAGGAGAAGATCGAAGAGATCCTGATGTCGGGCGGCCACCTGGCCGAGGACTCGGCGGGCCTCTACGACGCGGCCAACGTCTCGGTGGTCCACCACGTCAACCAGGCCCTGCGCGCCAACGTGCTGTACACGCGCGACAAGGACTACATCGTCAAGGGCGGCGAGGTCATCCTGATCGACGAGTTCACCGGCCGCATGATGACGGGCCGCCGCCTGTCGGAAGGCCTGCACCAGGCCATCGAGGCCAAGGAAGGCGCCGACGTCCAGCCCGAGAACCAGACCCTGGCCTCGGTGACCATCCAGAACTACTTCCGCCTCTACAAGAAGCTGTCGGGCATGACCGGCACGGCGTCGACGGAAGCCCAGGAATTCGACGACATCTACAAGATGAGCGTCTCGGAAATCCCGACCAACCGCGTCATCAAGCGCATCGACGACGACGATGAGGTCTATCGCACCGAGCGCGAGAAGAACGAGGCCATCCTCAAGCAGATCGCCGACTGCCACGTGCGCGGCCAGCCGATCCTGGTCGGCACCGTGTCGATCGAGAAGTCCGAGGAACTGTCCAAGCTGCTGTCCAGCTTCGCGTTCGAGAACAACGGCAAGAAGCAGAAGGGCATCCCGCACCAGGTGCTGAACGCCCGCTTCCACGAACAGGAAGCCGGCATCGTCGCCGACGCGGGCGTGCCCGGCGCGGTGACCATCGCCACCAACATGGCCGGCCGCGGCACCGACATCCAGCTGGGCGGCAATATCGACATGCGCCTGGCCAACTGGCGCCAGCAGCAGAAGGGCATGGGGCTGGAGATCAGCCACGAGGACGAAGTCGAGGAGCGCAAGCGCCTCGAGGCCGAAATCGTCGTCGCCCGGGAAAAGGCCCTGGCCGCCGGCGGCCTGTTCGTGCTGGGCACCGAGCGCCACGAAAGCCGTCGCATCGACAACCAGCTGCGCGGCCGCACCGGCCGTCAGGGCGACCCGGGCCGGTCGAAGTTCTTCCTGTCGTGCGAGGACGACCTGCTGCGCATCTTCGCCGGCGAGCGCCTGGACGCGATCATGCGCACCTTCGGCGTCCAGGAAGGCGAGGCGATCACCCACAAGTGGCTGAACAACGCCATCGCCACCGCCCAGAAGCGCGTCGAGCAGCGCAACTACGAGATCCGCAAGAACCTCCTGAAGTACGACGACGTCGTCAACGATCAGCGCAAGGCCGTGTTCGAGCAGCGCCAGGAGTTCATGGAGTCCAGCGACCTCTCGGACATCATCGTCGAGATGCGTCACGACACGATCGACGACCTGATCGCCCGCCACCTGCCGCCCAAGGCCTATGCCGAGCAGTGGGACATCGAGGGCCTGAAGGAACGCGTCCAGTCGATCCTGGGCCTGGACCTGCCGATCGAGGCCTGGGCCGCCGAGGAAGGCATCGCCGACGAAGAGATCAAGAACCGCCTGACCAAGGCGGCCGACGAGTACGCCGCCCAGCGCGAAGTGATCATCACGCCCGAGCAGATGCGCTCGGTCGAGAAGAACTTCCTGCTGCAGATGATCGATCTGCAGTGGCGCGAGCACCTGATGCACCTGGACCACCTGCGCAACGTCATCGGCCTGCGCGGCTACGGCCAGCGCGATCCGCTGAACGAGTACAAGACCGAGGCCTTCTCGCTGTTCGAGAAGCTGCTGGGCGACCTGCGCACCAACACCACCCGTTGGCTGATGACGGTCGAGATCGCCTATGCCGAGCCGGAAATCCCGCACGCGTCGCTGGAGGGCCTCCAGGAGGTCCACCTGGACCCGCTGACCGGCGAGAACGCCGCCGTCGCCGGCGCCATCCCGGACGGCCTGTCGCCGCAACAGCGCCAGGGCCTGCCGATCTCGTCCCTGCCGGAAGAATGGGAACGCACCAACCGCAACGCCCCCTGCCCCTGCGGCTCGGGCAAGAAGTTCAAGCAGTGCCACGGCTCGCTGATCTGAGGCGAGGCTGAGGTCTGAGTTTTGAAGCGCCCGCCCCGGGAGACCGGGGCGGGCGTTTTGCTTTGAGCCCTCCCGTCGGCGGATGGGGGAGGGTTGGGTGGGGGTGGGCAGGGCCGTGCAGGCGGAACCGCCGTGTCACCCCCATCCCCGCCCTTCCCCCATCAAGGGGGAAGGGAGCTCATTTAAAGCTTCTTCAGCACGAACTCGATCGCGCACTCGCCGACCGCCGTGCGGGTCTGGTCGAAGCGGTCCACGCCGATCCGCTGGTTGAAGTCGTAGCGGAAGGTGGCGTCCATCAGCTCGATCTTCTTGATCTCGACATCGGCCGACAGGCTGGCCAGCAGCTGCGTCAGGTTGATGCTGGCGCTGGACCAGGAGGCCTTCTTGAAGATCGTGAAGGTGTGCTTGTGGTCGGTGTTGAAGGTCGAGGGGAACACGCCCTGCTCGTAGAGATCCTCGTCGGGGATCAGGCACACCAGGTGGCCGCCAGGCTTTAGGATCCGCAGCCAGTTCTCCAGCGCTTCCCTGGGATCGCGCATGTGCTCCAGGCAGTGGGACGAGTGGACGAAGTCGAAGGTCGCGTCCGGCACGCTGGCCATCAGTTGGGCGTCGCCGTCGGGCAGGTCCCAGCCACGGCACGATTTCATCAGCGGGAAGAACTCGTAGTACTGGCCGATCGAATCCTCGCCGGCCCCGATGTCGATGCCGTCGCCGACGATGTAGCGGGTCGCGTAGCGCGAATCCTTGATCTTGTGGAAGACGGACTTGCTGGATTCGTGCATCGCGGAGCCTTGGTCGGGCGAGATTCGCCGGACCGCCAGCAGGCGGCGAACCCCGCCCCGAGGTCAAGCCGCCCTGTCGACGCGGGCCGTGAGGGCGCTGGCCGCGACCAGCAGAGCCGCTGCCACGACGCCCGAGATCCTAAGCCCCCAGACGATGTCCGCGCTGGCCAACGCCCCGAAGATCGCCACGCCGGCTGCCCCGCCGACCTGGCGGCAGGCGTTGAGCGTGCCCGAGGCCGCGCCGGCGTCGTGGCGGTCGACGCTGGCCAGCAGGCCGCTGGTCAGGGTCGGAATGGCCAGGCCCATGCCGCCGGGGATCAAGGCAAAGCCGGGCAGCATCTCCAGCAGGCCGCTGTCCGCGCCCAGCCGGGCGGTCAGGGCGTAGCCGCAGGCGGCGATCAGCAGCCCGCCCGTCGTCACCGTACGCGCCCCCAGCCGCGCCACCAGGCCGCCGCTGACGAGGTTCGACAGCACGAAGGTCGCCGTCAGCGGCAGAAAGGCGATCCCGGCCCTGCCCGGCGCCCAATGCAGGGTCCGCAGCATGTAGAGGCCCAGCACGAAGATCAGGCCATAGTAGGTGAAGTTCAGCGCCGATCCGACCGCCACCGCCGTCCAGGCCGGACGCTTGCGGAAGGCCGCCAGCGGCATGGCCGGATGCTTGGAGCGGCGCTCGACCAGCACGAAGGCGACGGCCAGCAGCACGCCGGCGACCAGGGCGGCCAGCGGTCCGCCGTTCCAGCCGCGATGTCCGCCCTCGATCAGCCCGCCCACCAGCAGGGTCACGGCGGCGACGGCCAGGACCTGGCCGGGGATGTCGAACGGAACCCTGGGCTTGGGCGGCGTCGCCGACGCCACGACCTGGGTCAGCACCGCGCCGATCAGGCAGAGCGGCAGGTTGACAAAGAACACCCAGCGCCAGCCGACCGCCTCGACCAGCAGGCCGCCCAGCACCGGTCCGGCGGCGATCGACACCCCGCCGGCGGCGGTCCACCAGCCGACCGCCGCCGCGCGCGCCTTGTGGTCGCCGTGGGCGGCGTGGGCGATCAGGGCCAGGGACGACGGGATCAGCAGCGCTCCGGCCGCGCCCTGGACCACGCGGGCCAGGATCAGGGCCAGCGGACTTCCCGCGAAGCCGCAGGCCGCCGAGGCGAGCCCGAACAGCGCCAGACCCGCCATGAACGCCCGCTTGGGCCCCACCCGATCGCCGATCGCCCCGGCCGACAGCAGCATGGCCGCCAGGGCCAGCACATAGGCGTCGACCACCCATTGCAGCTGCGCCGTCGGGGCGTCGAACGCCGTGCCGATGGCGTCCAGCGCGACATTGACGATGGTCACGTCCAGCTGGGTGACCAGGAGGCCGAAGCTGGCGGCGGTCGTGATCAGGGGCAGGCGGGAAGCGGGAGAAGACGCGGTGCTCATGGTCGTCGTCATGCCCCGGTCCGGCGCCCGATTGCTACACGCGCCGATGAACCATTCCGGCGGCGATCGGTCTAAGATGCCCGCCATGGACGCCAATATCGCCTCCCCCGCCGCCCTGATCGGCGACCCGACCCGCGCGGCCATGCTGCAGGCCTTGCAGGACGGCCGCGCCCAGCCCGCCAGCGCCCTGGCCTGGGCCGCAGGCGTCACCGCCCAGGCGGCCAGCAACCACTTGGTCAAGCTGGTCGACGGCGGCCTGCTGGCGGTCGAGCGCGAGGGGCGGCATCGCTACTACCGCCTGGCCAGCGCCGAGGTGGCCCATGCGATCGAGGCGCTGTCGGTGCTGGCCGCGCCGGTGCGGTCGCTGGAGATCCCGCGCTCGCCCAAGGCCCGGGCGCTGCGGGACGCGCGATGCTGCTACGGCCACCTGGCGGGGCGCCTGGGCGTGAAGGTCTGCGAAGCGCTGGTCGAGCGCGACCTGCTCCGGCCGGCGGAGGGCAAGCTCTACGACGTCACGGCCGAGGGCCGGGTCTGGTTCGAGGACCTGGGCGTCGCCGTGGACGCCCTGCACTCGCCCCGCGGCGTCGCCCGCCAGTGCCTGGACTGGACCGAGCGGCGGCATCACCTGGCTGGGCCGCTGGGGGTGAAGCTGCAGGAAGCCATGACCGCGCGCGGCTGGCTGGCGCTGGAGGCCAAGGGCCGGGCGGTCAGGGTGACGCCGGAGGGGGCGCTGGCGTTGCGGGAGCGGCTGGGGGTCAGCCTGGAGGATGAGGGGCGGGCAGCCGCTTGATCTCTCCTCCCCCTTTATGGGGGAGGTGGATCGCCGCGAAGCGCGGCGAGACGGAGGGGGCTAGTCATGACTCAATGGGGCGGCGCAGACCCCCTCCACCGCCGTTCGGCGGTCCCCCTCCCCCATAAAGGGGGAGGAGAGAGAGCTCCCGCGCGTCTTCTAAGGCCGCAGCACGACCCCCACATCCGCCGGCGTTCCGCCGTCAACCTGCGCCAGGTAAGCCGCCTGAACCGCCTCGCGTCCCTGTCCGGTCTCCACCGTCAACCACTGCGGCGCATCCGCCACGAAGCCGGACCAAGCCGCGCCATACCGCCGCTCGAACTCACCCGGCGCCCAGTCCTGACGGCGCTTGGCCATCCGGTCCGGCGCGAAGAAGAAGGCCGGTGTCGGACCGGGCAGAGCGGCCTGGGCGCGCGGCGCCTCCCAGTGGGTGCCGCCGACCAGGATCGAGGCCTTCAGATCATCGGCGAACCGGTTGTGCACGCTCGCCAGCACCGCCGCATCGCCCGCGAAGTCGACGAACGCCGCCGGCCCCTCGATCGGCGCGCTCGCCAGGTCGTCGTAAAGCACCACCGCGTCGTAGAACCCCAGCCCCTCGACGAACGCCTTGTTGCGGGGCGAGGTCAGGCCGACGATCTTGACCCCGCCGCGCCGCTTCAGCAGCGCCGCCAGGCCGATCGCCGTCTTGGACGAGGCGCTGGACAGGATCACGCTGGCCGCGCCGTAGAAGCCGTTCTCGTCGAACTGGTCCTCGATCAGGAACGAGGTGATGAACAGCGGCTGCAGCAGCGCCTTGTGCGCCTCCAGGCCATCGTCGTCGCCCACCGCCTGATACTGGTTGTAGACCACCGCCAGGTGCTGGCGGTGCGGCGCGGCGTCGGTGAAGCCGGTCTTGCCCGGCTTGGCCAGAACCGTCAGATGCGTCGACATCGGCCAATAGCCGTAGAAGCGCTGGCCGACCGCGATGTCGGGATGGGCGGAGGCCTCGACCCGGGCGTGGCCCCAGACCGGCACGCGGCCAAAGCCGTCCGGACCAGGGAAGAAGTCCCAGTACTTCATCATCTCGCCGAACACGGCGTAGGTGATGTTATTGGCCGTCAGGGCGAAGCTCTCGATGGCCAGGCGGACCTCGCCATCGTTCAGCGGCGCGGGCGCGGCGTCGCGGAACTCGGTGCGGCGCAGGTCGCCCTTGGCGACGACGAAATCCCAGGCCATGCGGGGCCTCCCAACTCTGTTTGGACGGAGTTAGCGGGAGGCCGCGCGGCAAGTCAAACGCGCGTTTGACCGCGGACACTGCGGCGCGCTGTGGAGCGGGGGGATTGTCATCGGGACAATGTTTCCGTTGCGACGCGTGGCGCGAGGGTTCAGGTCGGGTCTAGTCCAGCTTGCGATTGGAACCGCCATGACCGCCAACGCCCCCCTGCCCTTGCGCCACTTCCTGCTGGCCCTGGCCGTGGTGGCGGTTTGGGGGACGAACTTCGTGGTCATCCGCATCGGCCTGAACCACCTGCCGCCGCTGCTGTTCGCGACCTTGCGCTTCTGCATGGTGCTGGTTCCGATGGTGTTCATCGTCAAGCGGCCGGCGGTGTCGTGGAAGAACCTCGCGGCCTATGGCCTGCTGATCGGGGCGGGGCAGTTCGGCCTGCTGTTCGTGGCGATGAAGGGCCACATCTCGCCGGGGCTGGCCTCGCTGATCCTGCAGACCCAGGTGTTCTTCACCATCGGCATGGCCATGTGGATCAGCAAGGAGCGGATCCAGGGCTTCCAGGTCGTGGCCCTGCTGCTGGCCGTCGCCGGCATCGTGGTCATCGCCGCGCATGGCGGAGGGGCGGCCACGCCGCTGGGCGTGATGCTGGGCCTGCTGGCGGCGCTCAGCTGGTCGGGCGGCAACATCGTCGCGCGCCAGGCCGGGCCGGTGAACATGCTGGGCTATGTCGTCTGGGCCAGTCTGTTCTCGATCCCGCCGCTGTTTCTCATGTCGCTGTGGCTGGAGGGCTGGCCGGCCATCGTCCACGGCGTCACCAGCGCCAGCCTCGGCACCTGGCTCGCCGTGGCCTGGCAGGCCGTGGGCAACACCATGTTCGGCTATGCCGCCTGGGGCTGGCTGCTGGCCCGCCACCCGGCCGCCACCGTGACTCCGATGGCCCTGCTGGTGCCGGTGTTCGGCATGAGCGCCTCGGCCCTGATCCTGGGCGAGGGCCTGCCGGCCTGGAAGCTGATCGCCGCGGCGCTGGTGCTGACGGGCCTGGCGGTGAACATGCTGTGGCCGAAGGTGCGGACGAAGTTCCTGGCGCCGGCCTGAGCTTCCTAAATACCAACCCCGTCATCCCGCGCTTTATGCGCGGGACCCATGGTTCAGCTTCCGTGTGGGAGCGTGAGCTGGCTCTGCACCTGCGGCGGATAAATGGGTCCCGCGAACACGTCGCGGGATGACGGTTGAAAGTCAGGTGAGTTTAGGTTGACCTCCCCCGCGTCACCCGCCTGACCCTGCCTCAAAACAGGGAGGCCGCCATGACGCCGTTCGAGGTGAACTGGACCCGCGAGCAGATCGACAAGGTCCTCGCCCAGGTTCGCGCCTATGAGTTCCCGCCCGCCCCGGAAGGCGGCGGCTGGGGCTATGGCTGCGACGCGGATTTCCTGAAAGCGCTCTGCGCCTACTGGACCGACGGCTTCGACGTCGCGGCGGCCCAGGCCAACCTCAACCGCTTCCCGCAGTTCACGGCGACGATCGAGGACCTCGATATCCACTTCGTCCACGTGGTCGGCGAGGCGGGCGGCAAGCGGCCGCTGCTGATCAGCCACGGCTGGCCGGGTAGTCACTTCGAGTTCTGGGACGCCATCGAGCCCCTGGCCTTCCCGTCGCGCCACGGCGGCGATCCGGCCGACGCCTTCGACCTGGTCATCCCGTCGCTGCCGGGGTTCGGCTTCTCCGGAAAGCCCAAGCGTCCGCTCGGCCAGCGCGCCACCGCGCGGATCTTCGACACGCTGATGACCGACGTCCTCGGCTATCCGACCTATCTGGCCCAGGGCGGCGACTGGGGCGGCCTCGTCACCTCGTGGTTGGGGCTGGACCACGCCGCGTATGTGAAGGCCATCCACCTGAACATGATCGGCCTGCGCCCCGCCGGACCGCCGACGACGCCCGAGGAGATCACCTGGATCACCGGCTTCGGCGCCCAGATGGACCTCTGGGGCGCCTATTTCCGCCTGCAGGCCAGCAAGCCGCAGTCGGTGGCGTGGCTGGGCGCCAACAACCCCGTCGGCCAGGCCGCCTGGATCCTGGAGCGCTTCCACGACTGGGCCGACCTCTCGACCAAGCCCTTCGAGCAGGTGTTCACCCGCGACCAGTTGCTGACCAACCTGATGCTCTATGTGATGACGGGGAGCTTCACGACCGGCGCCTGGTACTACCGGGCGATGCTGGAGGAAGGCGGCCCCGTCCTGGCGCAGGGCCAGCGCTGCGAGACCCCGACCGCCTTCGCCAACTTCCCCGGCGAGAGCATCTACAAGCCCCCGCCCCGCTCGTGGGCCGACCGGGCCTACAACATCACCCGCTGGAGCGAGATGCCGCGCGGCGGCCACTTCGCGGCGATGGAGGAGCCGGGGCTGTTCGTGGAGGATCTGAGAAATTGGGCTCAGGAACTCTAACCCCTCCCCCTTGATGGGGGAGGGGCAGGGGTGGGGGTGACTACGGCGGTCGATGCCAAGTGCGGCGTCCAACTCAGCATCACCCCCATCCCCACCCCTTCCCCCATCAAGGGGGAAGGGAGCTTCTGGACGAGCCTGTTCAGCCATGGCATCCCGCACTCAAGTTTCTTCAAAGGTGCGCCCATGGCCCGCTACGATTTCGCGTCTGACAACGTCGCCGGCGCCATGCCCGAGGTCATGGAGGCCCTGATCGCCGCCAATGCCGGGACGGCCTCGGGCTACGGGACCGACCACGTCAGCAAGGCCGCCGGCGACCGCATCCGCGCCCTGCTGGACGCCGACGCCGACGCCGAGGTCAAGTTCGCCGCCTCGGGCACAGCCGCCAACGCCTTCGCCCTGACCCTGCTGGCCGCCCCGCACGAGGCGGTTCTCGCCCACGAGCACGCCCACATCTGCACCGACGAGACCGGCGCGCCGGGGTTCTTCAGCCAGGGCGGCGGGCTGATCGGCCTGCCGGGCGCGTCGGGCAAGATCGCGCTGGCGGGTCTGGAGGCGGCCCTGGCGCGGCCCGAGGTCTCGTACAACCAGCCCGCCAACGCCCTATCGCTGACCACCGCCACCGAGTACGGCACGGTCTATTCGGAAGAACACCTTCGGTCGCTGATCGCGCCGGTGAAGGCCAAGGGCTATGGCGTCCACCTGGACGGCGCGCGTCTGGCCAACGCGGTGGCCGCCGGCTTCGACCTTAAGAGCGTAGCCAGGATGGGCGTCGACATCCTCGTGATGGGCGGCACCAAGGCGGGCTCGACCCCGACCGAGGCCGTGGTGTTCCTCAACCCCGCCCACGCCCGCCGTCTTGATGCGCGGCTCAAGCACGCCGGCCAACTGGTGTCCAAGGGCCGCTTCCTGGCCGCCCCATGGCTGGGCCTGCTGGGCGAGGACGGCGGGACGGGCCCCTGGGCCGCCCGCGCCGCCCACGCCAACGCCATGGCCCAGAAGCTGGCCGCCCTGATGCCGTTTCAGATCAAGCACCCGGTCGAGGCCAACGGCATCTTCGTCGAGATGGACGAGCCCACGCTGGAACGCCTGCGCGGCGAAGGCTGGTTCGTCTACCGCTTCCTCGATGGCACTGTGCGCTTCATGTGCTCATGGGCGACGACGCCGGAAATGGTCGAAGACCTGGGCGCGGCGCTGCAGCGGGTTCGGTGAGGCAGCTGCTCCCCCGCGTTGCGGGGGAGCTGTCGCGGAGCGACTGAGGGGGCGAGCTGGACGCTAGCCGCGTTAGCCCCCTCCGGCCCTCAGGGCCACCTCCCCCGCATCGCGGGGGAGGATCTTTGGCGTCGCTTCTGCTTGAGCGAAAGCCACGACCTCAGCAGCCGCCGCGCTGGCGCTCGTCTCGGTGATGCCCAGCAGTTTGGCGATCTCGCTGGCCGGGGCCGGGCGGCTGATGAAATAGCCCTGGATCTCGGCGCAGCCCTGGCCGCGCAGAGCGTTGAGCTGCTCCAGGGTCTCGACCCCCTCGGCCGTGGTGACGATGCCCATGGACGAGCCGAGGTCCAGCACGGCCTTGATGATGGCCATGGCGTCGCTGTCTTCCAGGATGTCGCGGACGAAGGTCTGGTCGATCTTGATCTTGTCGAACGGGAAGCTGCGCAGATAGCTCAGCGAGCTGTAGCCCGTGCCGAAGTCGTCCATCGAGATCCGCACGCCCAGGGCCTTCAGGTCGTGCAGCATCGACATGTTGGCGGCGCTATCCTGTAGCAGCACCGACTCGGTGATCTCCAGCTCCAGGCGCTGGGCCGGCAGGCCCGAGGCGGCGATGGCCGAGACGACGGTGCGCACCAGTCCCCGGTCGCGGAACTGGGCCGGCGACAGGTTCACCGCCAGACGCACGTGGTCGGGCCAGCGGGCGGCCTCGGCGCAGGCCGTGCGCAGCACCCACTCGCCCAGCGGGACGATCAGGCCGATCTCCTCGGCCAGGGGGATGAAGTCGGCGGGCGAGACCATGCCCCGGTCGGGGTGGCGCCAGCGCAGCAGGGCCTCGCAGCCCGTCACCCGCTCGTCGCCCAGATTGTACAGCGGCTGGTAGAACAGCTCGAACTCGCCGGCCGTCAGGGCGCGGCGCAGGTCCAGCTCCAAGGCGCGACGGGCCTGGAGCTGCTCGTCCATGGCGCGTTCGAAGAAGTGGAAGGCGCCGCGACCGTCGGCCTTGGCGCGGTAGAGGGCCATGTCGGCCTTCTTCAGCAGCTCGTCGGCGTCCTCGCCGTCCGAGGGCGCGGCGGCGACGCCGACGCTGGCGCCGATCACCACCTGGTGGCCTTGCAGGTCAAACGGCGCGGACATCGCCTCGACGATGCGCTCGGCCAGGCGCGTGGCGCCTTTCATGTCCGTCAGGCCGGTCTGGACCACGGCGAACTCGTCGCCGCCCAGGCGGGCCACGGTGTCGCCTTCGCGCACGCAGCCGCGCAGGCGCTCGGCGGCGACGCGCAGCAGCTCATCGCCCAGCGGATGGCCCAGGGTGTCGTTGACGGTCTTGAAGCGATCCAGGTCGATGAAGTGAACCGCCAGCCGGTCGCCCTTGCGCGCGCGGCGGGCCAGGGCCTCGGACAGGTGTCGCTGGAACAGCACGCGGTTGGGCAGCTCGGTCAGCGGGTCGTAGTGGGCAAGGCGGGCGATCTGGGCCTCGGCGCGCTTGCGTTCGGCGATGTCTTCCGAGACGCCCAGCAGGTATTCGGCCTGGCCCTCGGCGTTGCGCAGGGCGATCTTCTTGGTGCGGAGGATGGCCATGCCGCCGTCCTTGCGCGGCACGTGGTCTTCCTCGATCACGCGGACCTCGCCCGACTGCAGCACCTCGCGGTCGCGCTCGACATAGAGGGCGGCCATTTCGGCGTCATGGAAGTCGGCGTCGGTCTTGCCGACCACCTCGGCGCGGGACCGGCCCAGCATCTTCTCGCCAGCGCGGTTCAGCAGCACGTAGCGGTGGTCGTCGGCGCGCTTGACGAACACCATCGAGGGCATGGCCTCGACGATGGCGGTCATGAAGGTCTGGGCGCGCTCGACATCGGCCTTGGCGGCGGCCAGATCGGCCACGCCCCGGCGGTTGGTCTCGTTGGCGGCCTGCAGCAGGCCCAGCACCGTGCCGACGCCCAGATACCGGCCGCCCTCGGTGACGATGAAGCCGCGCAGCAGGTCGGACGCCCGGTACGACAGGCTGTCGGTGGTGAACTCGGCCAGGGCCATGCCGGCGTCGACGACCAGCGGCTCGCGGTCCATCAGCGTCGAGATCGGGCGGTTAGCGTAGAGGGCGCGGCCGTACTCGGCGGCCATGCGCAGGAAGAAGGCGTTGCGTTCGACCAGGCCGATCGGGCGGTTGTCGGCGTCGACGACGGGCACGATCAGGGTATCGGGCTCCTCGCGGAACCGCTCGTACAGGGTCTTGCCCAGATCGTCCTGGCGCGCGGGCGTCAGGGAAGAAACGGTGTCCCGCAGGGTGAACATGGTTACGCCTCCACTCAACCGAGGAAGGACCATTTCTGCGCTAATGAGGTGCTAATGGCGCTCCTGAGGGCTAGCCATTTCGCCAAAACTTCATGACGCTGTCACAGTGTTTGCAAGGGCGTTTACTGTGCCTGGCTACCCTGAAGGGTGACCTGGACCTGGCGCCCGCTATCCCTGAAGTCGCGGCCCGCCGTCAGACCGGCCGCGATCTTCGCCCGAGGCGCCCGCGAGGCCTTAGTCCCGCTCGCGCTTCGCATCCCCCATCGCGACCTGCCCGACCCAGCTGACGACGCCCGTGACGATCGCCGCCTCGATCCCCGCCAGCAGGCCATGGACCGCCAGGCCGTCCAGCAGCCAGGCCACCAGCCCGATCATCGCCGCGTTCACCACCAGCAAGAACAGGCCCAGGGTCAGCAGGGTCAGCGGGAAGGTCAGGACGGTGACCACCGGCCGGACGATGGCGTTGACGACCCCCAGCAGGAAGCCGGCGATCAGCAGGGTGGGCCAGCCGTCGGCGGTGACGCCGGGCACGATGCGCGCGGCCAGCCACAGGCCGGCGGCGGCGATCAGGATGCGGAAGATGAAACGGAACATGCGGCGCGACTCCCTCTGAACTCGGGGGAAAGATTGGCCCAATCGTGCGTCCGGTCAAAGTCGCGGCGCATTCGTACAATATCCAAGCGGGCAACTCGGACATTACAAATGCGTTACCACTCTTCCAACCGCCGCTTCGCGAACTATCTAGTCCCTCGTGTGAGGGATGATCGCGCGCACTTGAGCAGCGGATCCGCACGCAAGGGGATATAAGAAGTATGGCCGTGAATTCTCTATCGGTGATGTCGCCGGACGGCGGCCTGTCGCGTTATCTCACCGAGATCCGCAAGTTCCCGATGCTGCCCAAGGACGAGGAGTTCATGCTCGCCCAGCGCTGGAAAGAGCATCAGGACTCCGCCGCCGCCCACAAGATGGTGACGTCGCACCTGCGCCTCGTGGCCAAGATCGCCATGGGCTATCGCGGCTACGGCCTGCCGATCGGCGAGGTGATCTCCGAAGGCAATGTCGGCCTGATGCAGGCGGTGAAGAAGTTCGAGCCCGACAAGGGCTTCCGCCTGGCCACGTACGCCATGTGGTGGATCCGCGCCTCGATCCAGGAGTACATCCTGCGCTCGTGGTCGCTGGTGAAGATGGGCACGACCGCCGCGCAGAAGAAGCTGTTCTTCAACCTGCGCAAGGCCAAGAGCCAGATCGCCGCCTTCCAGGAAGGCGACCTGCGTCCTGACCAGGTCAGCTACATCGCCACCAAGCTGGGCGTGCTGGACAGCGAGGTCATCTCGATGAACCGCCGCCTGTCGGGCCCCGACGCCTCGCTGAACGCGCCGCTGCGCGTCGACGGCGAAAGCGAGTGGCAGGACTGGCTGGCCGACGACGACCAGGTGTCGCAAGAGACCGTCGTCGCCGAGAACGAGGAGAAGTCGCTGCGGATGTCGCTTCTGGAAGAAGCGATGGTCGAGCTGACCGACCGCGAGCGTCACATCCTGACGGAACGCCGCCTGAAGGACGACCCGACCACGCTGGAAGAGCTGGCCGCCCAGTACGGCGTCAGCCGCGAGCGCGTCCGCCAGATCGAGGTCCGCGCGTTCGAGAAGCTGCAGAAGACCATGCGCGAGGCGGCCATCGCCAAGAACATGGTCGACGCATAAGACTTGAGCTCACCTCTGTGAGACGGAAAAGGGCGCTCTTCGGAGCGCCCTTTTTTCGTTCTCCGCCCTGGTTTCTCGCCGCCTGACGGAAACCGTCCGCCAGCCGCGAAACGTCCTTTGAGACCGACCAGCGGTGTGATGTCGTCGCGACAAGGTGCGGTTGAGTCGGGATGAGCGAACCTTCAATATTTTTCTTCGAGGTCAATGAGCGTCAGGGGGTCTTCCACCGGCGCGCGTTCCTGCTGGGCGGGCTCACGGGCGGCGGCCTGCTGGCCCTGGGCGGACGGCTGGCGCAGCTGCAGCTGGTCGAGGCCCAGCGGTATCAGAAGCTTTCGGCCGGCAACCAGTTCAACTACCGCCTGGTGCCGCCGCCGCGCGGCCTGATCCTGGACCGCAACGGCGTATCCCTGGCCTCCAACCGCCCGAACTTCCGGCTGATCATCAACAAGGACAAGGGCCTCGACGCCGAGGCCGTCATCGACAACCTGGCCAAGCTCGCGCCGATCGACGCCGCCCGTCGCGCCCGGGTGCTCAAGGAGCTGGACCGCGCGCCGCGCAAGGCTCCGGTGGTGGTCATGGAGGACCTCTCCTGGGAGGAGTTCAGCCGCGTCAACATCCGCGCGCCGGAACTGTCCAGCGTCACCGCCGACATGGGCGAGGTGCGGGTCTATCCGTTCGGCGGCGCCTTCGCCCACGTGATCGGCTATGTCGCCAAGGCGTCGGACCGGGATCTGAAGGCCGCCGAGGGCGACAGCACCCAGGACCAGGTCCTACTGCACAATCCCGGCTTCCGGATCGGCAAGCAGGGCGTCGAGAAGGCCTTCGACACGGCCCTGCGCGGCCGCGCCGGCGCCACCAAGACCGAGGTCGACGCCCAGGGGCGCGTGGTGCGCCTGGATCCCGCCGGCGACATCCCCGCCACAGCCGGCAAGGAGATCCGTCTCACCCTGGACGCCGACATCCAGAACCGCGCCCTGGAGGTGATGGGCGAGGAAAGCGGCGCGATCGTCATGGTCGATTGCCGCAACGGCGACCTGCTGTGCATGGCCTCGGCGCCCAGTTTCGACGCCAACCAGTTGGTCAAGGGTCTGTCAGGTCCCGAATATCGCGCCTTGGCCGAATACGAGCGCAAGCCCCTGCTCGACAAGACCATGACCGGCGTCTACCCGCCGGGCTCGACCTTCAAGCCGACGGTGGCGCTGGCGGCGCTGAGCGCGGGCGTCAATCCCAGCGAGCGGGTGGTCTGCACGGGCGGCTGGTACTTCGGCGGCCGCACCTGGCACTGCCACAAGAAGGGCGGGCATGGTTCTCAGAACATGCACGACGCCATCAAGAACTCCTGCGACGTCTATTTCTACCAGATGGCGCTGCGCATCGGGCCGGACCCGATCCACACGACGGCGACTGCCATGGGCTTCGGCCAGACCTTCGACCTCGGAATTCCCGGCCAGCGCAAGGGCCTGGTCGGCTCGCGCGACTGGAAGAAGAAGGCCTTCAAGAAGGACCCGACCTGGCACCCCGGCGACTCCGTGCCGTACGGGATCGGCCAGGGCTATATCAACGTCAACGCCCTGCAGCTGGCGGTGATGTGCGCGCGCCTGGCCAACGGCAAACGGGCGCTGAACCCGCGCCTGGTCAAGTCGATCGGCGGGATCGACCAGCCGCACGGCGACGCCGTGGCCGACCTGCCGATCCCGGCCGAGCACCTGGCCATCGTCCGCGACGGCATGGCGGCGGTGGCCAACGATCCCACGGGCGGCGCCTACAAGCAGAGCCAGCTTGGACTGGCCGACGTGCTGATGGCGGGCAAGACCGGCACGGCCCAGGTCCGCCAGTATTCCCAGACCGGATCGCGCAGCAACCAGGGCATCCCCTGGCGGCTGAAGGACCACAATCTGTTCATCGCCTTCGCGCCCTACGACAATCCGCGCTACGCGATGTCGGTCCTGGTCGAGCACGGCGGCCTGTTCGGCTCCAGCGCCGCCGCGCCCCGCGCCCGCGAGGTGATGCGCGTGGCCCTGCTGAAGGATCCTGAAATCCGCGCCCGCATCGAACAGCCGACGGCGCTGCCGTCGTTCGAGCCCGAAGAGAACGAGGCGGCGGAAGCCCCGACCCCGACGGAGGGCGACCTGCCGCAGGGGTGACTGTGCTTCGCGGGCCCTCTCCTTTAGGGAGAGGGAGGGGCCCGCCGCGTAGCGGTGGGAGGGTGAGGGGTTACGAGGTTTGACGGCGTGCCGGCACTCCGTCGAGCGCTGTAACCCCTCACCCCCAGCCCTCTCCCTATGGGAGAGGGAGCAAGCAGCCGCCCCTCCCCCGAACAGACTTCCAGAATGTCCGCGTCCGGCGCTATGAACGCCAGGATGACCGACGCCCCCCTCCCCCAGCTGATCCTCCTGCCCGGCCTGCTCAACGACGCCGCGCTGTGGCGGGACCAGATCAGCGGGCTTGCCGATGTCGCCCGGCCGTGGGTTCCCGACCTGACGCCCTACGCCACGATCCGCGAGATGGCGCTGAGCGTGCTGGAAAAGGCCGAACCGAGCTTCGCCCTGGCCGGGTTCTCGATGGGCGGCTATGTGGCCCAGGAGATCGCCCGGATCGCGCCGGAGCGCATCGAGCGGCTGGCCTTGCTGGACACCTCGATCCGCGTCGACACGCCCGAGCGCGCCGCCCAGCGCCGGGCGCTGAACAAGGCCGCCGCCAAGGGCGGGACGTTCTTAGGCATCGGCCAGGCGATCATGAAGAGCTATGTCGACGCCTCGCGCCTGGACGACGCCGACCTGACCGGCCGCATCGTCGACATGACCCAGCGCCTGGGCCGCGAGGTGTTCCTGCGCCAGAACAGCCTGGAGCGCGAGGACGGCGAGGCGGCGCTGCGGGCGTTGCGCGTGCCGCTGGTGGTCATCGTCGGCGAGAACGACCAGATCACCCCCGCCGAAGGCCACCGCGCGATGGCCGCGGCGATCGGCTGCTCGCACCTGCTGGTCATTCCCAACACCGGCCACATGACGCCGATGGAGGCCCCCGGGCCGGTGAACGGGGCGCTGCGCCACTGGCTGCAACGCCCCGCCGGCAAGCGCTAAGGACACTGTCCTCGTCCTTCGACAAGCTCAGGATGAGGACGACTGGAAGACCGGTTCGCGCAAAATCCTCATCCTGAGCCTGTCGAAGGACGAGGATTTCCCGGCCATTGAACCTAAACAAAAAACCTCCCCGGACGGACCGGGGAGGTTCTTGCAGGTCGGACCCAAATCCAGACCTTAGAAGTTGAAGCGCACCCCGCCGACATAGCGGCGGCCGAACTTCTCGTACTCGATCGGGTAGCGCGACTGGTCGCCATAGCGGCGCGCGCCCTGGTTGGTCAGGTTGCTGGCGTCGAAGAACACTTCCAGGTGCTTGTTGACCTGATAGCGGGCCGAGAAGTCCATCTCCTCGTCGCTGTCCCAGAAGATGTCGCCGTTGTCGGTGGGATAGGTGCCGCCGTTGACGACGCGATAGGCGCCAACCGACTGGCCCCACGGCGTGCGGTACTGGTAGGCCAGACGCAGGGTCATGCCGTACTTTTCGTAGATGGCCTGGACGTTGTAGACGGCGTCCGAGGTGCCCAGCACCGAGATGGTGCGGGCCGGCACGCCGCCGACCGACGGCAGGGTGACCTTCGACGAAGTCCAGGTGCCCGACAGGCGCGTGCCGAAGCCGCCCAGCCAATCGGGCAGGCTGTGCTGCTCGACGAAGGTCTTGGCGGTGCCGCTGAAGAACAGCTCGACGCCCTGCAGGTGGCCTTCGCCGGCGTTGTCGATGCTGCTGTAGGCATAGCCCGAGCGGTCGACGCCATTGCTGTTCAGCGAGCTGTCGCCGAACGTGCGCGAGGTCTGGACCAGGACGTCCTTCAGGTCCTTGTAGAAGAAGCCCGCCGACACGAAGGTCTCCTGGCCGGCGTACCATTCCAGATAGGTGTCGAGGCCGATCTGGCGCTCGGGCTTGGCGTTGGGATTGCCGCCCGAGACCGTCTGGTTGCTGTCGCTGAAGGTGAAGTTCGGGCGCAGGTCGTCGAAGTCGGCGCGCGAGGCCGAGGTCGTGACGCCGACACGCAGCTTCAGGTCCTCTTGCAGGTTCCAGTTCAGGTGGGCGCTGGGATAGAACAGCGTGTCATCGCTCTTGGTCTTGACCAGCCGCACGCCGGCCGGGGTCGCGCCCGCAGCCGGGAAGCTGACATAGGCCTGGCCTTCGTTCTCGATGTGCTCGACGCGGACGCCGTAGACGACATTGCCCCAGTCGAAGCGGGTCGTGCCCATGGCGTAGCCGGCGGTGATCGTCTCGCCCACGCGCCAGTAGTTGGCGGTGGTGTCGGTCTTGGTCGCCGTGCCGGCGGCCACGAGGCCCTTCACGAAGTTGGTCGTGTAGTCCTTGTCGGTGTAGCGGAAGGTGTAGTTCAGGTTCTGGCTGCCGAGGTAGCCGATGTTGGTGGCGAACTGCGCCCAGGCCGGCGCGGTCGCGCCCGAGAAGGCCTGGCTGAAGGCGCTTTCACGCGACTTCTTGGTGCGGTCGGTCCACAGGCCGCCGAACTCGAACTTGGTCTCATGACCGCCCAGCTCGGCCTCGTAGTCGAAGTCGGCCTTGGCGGTCAGGGCGTTGGTGAAGTCGCCGCCCTTGAGGTTGCCGGCGCTGGTCAGCGGGAACTGGAAGTCCTCGATGTTGGTCACCTGGGCGCCGCGGGTGCGAGCCCCGGTCACGCCGCCGGTCTGGAAGAGCTTGACGGTGTTCACGTCGCCGTTGCGGAAGTCGTACTCGACGGTCGGACGCAACAGGAAGCTGGACGGGCTCTGGAACGCCATGGTCACCGGGGTGTCGCGGCCGTCCTGGGTGTAGGTGTAGTTCAGCCGCCACGAGGCGCTGAACTTGTTCCACTTGTGCTCGCCGCCCACCGTGTTGGTGGACATGGCTTCCTTGGTGTTGCGGTAGTCGATGCGGCCGTTGATGCGCGCGCCGTAGCTCGTGCCGAAGGTCGGGTCGTTGGCGTTGATATAGGCGGCGCTGGTGTAGCTGTTGCCGGCGGCATCCGTGCCCTGGTCCAGGCGGAAGATGAAGTTATCGCGCAGTTCGTCGTCGTGATAGTACGTATTGATCGTGCTGGCGAAGATCGAGTTGTTCTCGTCGAACTTGTAGTCCAGCCGGATCGACGCCGACATGTTCTTGCGCGTCAGGCGGTAGTGCTTGTTTTCGTGCTCGCGAGCGAAGTGCTTGTCCGGCGCGACGGTGTTGCTGAGATACGGATCGGTTTCCCAGTTGTCGGTCGCCATCTCGCGCGAATAGTACGAGCCCTGGGCCACGATGCCCAGCTTGTCGCCGAAGACGTTGGAATAGACGAGGTTGCTGTCGACCTCGTCGCCGCCGCCCAGCTTGACGCGGCCCCAGCCCAGCTTGCCGGTGATCCGCTGGCCCTTGTAGTCGAAGGCGCGGCGAGTGCGGATGTCGACATTGCCCGCGACGGTGTCGCCCGGCATCGACGGCACGATGGCCTTCTCGACCGTGATCTGGCTGGCGATGGCCGAGGGGATGTTGTCGAAGCGCGTGGCGCGGCCCTCGGGGCTGACCACCGACAGGCCGTCGAACGACAGCGTCGTCCAGTAGACCGGCGCGCCGCGCAGGTTGATGTAGCGGGCCTGGCCCTGGTCGCGCTCGACGCCCACGCCCGGCAGGCGGCCGACGGCGAAGGCGATGTTCTGGTCGGGCAGCGCGCCGACCGCGTCGGCCGACAGCACGCTGACCAGCGAGTCCGAGTTCTTCTGGATCTGCAGCGCCACGGCCTGGCTCTCGGCCAGCGGGCGACGTCCGGTGATGATGATGTCGCTGACCGTGGTGTCGGCCTCATTGGCCTTGGCGACGTCTTCGGCGTGCGCAACGCCGGCCACGGCCACCAGCATGAGCGACAGGATGCTTGCGCGGCGCAGCAGCGCCGCTCGGGTGCGGATGGTCATGAGTACCCCCAGTGCCGTCGCGACTTCGCGCGACTTTCGAGCTTCTGTGAGGGAGGCCTTAGCGGCCGGGCGTCTCGTCTCCGCGACGAAACAATGACGCCTTTATGACGACATAATTTGACAGGGTTCCGCCACAAACCAGAAAACAACAAAGGCGGCGCCCGCTGGACGCCGCCTTTGCATGTGTTTGCTTCTCCCAAGCAACGGGGGAAGATCTCAGGCCGCTCGGACGGCGCCTTCGCCGGTCATGAAGCCCAGCAGGGCGTCGATACGCTTGACCAGTTCGCCGCGGGCGGCGGTTCCGGACATGTCGGCGCCCATGCAGGTCTCGAGGGCCGCAGCGGCCTCGATCAGGCGGCTATCCTTGACGGCCTCGCCGACCTTGCGCAGCTCGACCGCCTGGGCGACCAGGGCTCGGCGGGCCTGGGCCGGATCGCTGTCCAGCGCGGTGGCGGCGGACTTGACGATGCGCAGGGCCTGGGACAGGCGCGCGGCGGGCGTGCCGGCCCCATCGGCCTTGCGCTTGCGCGGACCCTTGTAGTCGGCCGAGTTGAAGCGGCGGCGGTCGGGGCCGACATAGGCCACGGCCTCGATCCAGTCGCGCGGTTTCAGGGTCACCGCCTCCAGACGGCGCTCAAGGTCGCCCAGATTGAACGGCTTGCGCATGAACTCGTGCACCCCGGCGTCGCGCGCGCCGAAGATCGCTTCGGCGGTGGCTTCGGCCGTGCAGATGATCACCGGGGCCTGGCGGCACATCAGGTCGCTGCGGCGGATCTTGCGGGTGAAGGCCAGGCCGTCGACGCCGCCCTGATTGTGCTCGACGAAGATGAGCTGGGGGTCCGTGGCGCGAGCCATGGCGTAGCCCTTCTCCGCCGACGGGGCGGCGAAGATCTGCACCCCGCCCAGGGGACGCAGATGTTCGGCCAGCAGGCGCGCCGTCGCCGGGTTGGGGTCGACGACCATCACGCGCTGCACCTTGGCGGCGACACGCTGGATTGTGCGGACGTTACCGTCGAACACGGACGACAGACTCCTCGAAACTAGACATCGACCGTTAGACCCAGAATGTAAAAATCCGCTTAGGATTGATCACGATCGAGCGCATCGGTTCGCCAGGCGCCCCTAGATGGCCAAGGGCACCGACAGGCCCGCCTCGAAGTCCATCAGGATATCGATGGCCTCCTCGACGTCGATCGTCAGCGGCTCATTCTGCGGGAAGCGGTAACGCCAGTAGCTGGAGATGTGGGAGATCACCCCCACCCGCTCGCCCAGCGACAGGAACATTTCCGGCGCCCGCAGCAGGAAGTCGCGGAAGGCTGTCGGACGGCCATTCTCGATCAGGTCCTCGAAAGCGTCGTCATAGACCTTCAGCGTGCGCATGATCGCCGAGCGCTCGACCAGCACCGCGCCCTGCAGGCGACGGCGGGAGTCATCCAGGAACTTGGCGGTCTCGGCGTCCCGGTTGCCGGTGACGATCAGGCGGCCGATCTCCCGGCCCACCGTGGTCAGCTGCGGCCACAGCTTGGTCAGCATCCACTTGTAGTAGAGGAAGCCCTTCCAGCTGAAGACGCCTTCCTTGAAGCTCTCGCCCTCCATGACGAGGGTGTCGCGCAGCGGCTCCAGGCGCTCGTCGACGTCGGTCGACAACAGGGCTTCGACAAGGCGCGCGGCGTGGGCGCGGCCGACCCCGACACTGCTGGATCCACGATAGGCCAGTTCGATCAGCCGCGAGATTTCCAGGGTCACGAAACCCTGCATGTTCTCGTAGTCGGCCATCGACAGGGCGAAATAACAGTTGGCGACCAGCACGCCGTGGCGGCGCAGGTGCTCGCGCAACAGGAACGGATCCAGCGACGGCAACATATCGATCAGGCGCAGAGTGGCCAGATCGCGGCTCATGTCGCCCGCGGCGTTGCAGGCCCCGACCACCAGGTCGGCCCAGCCGCGCTGGCCGACGAACACCGACTGGCCGCCCAGGCCCAGGTCCTTGCGGTCGAACGGGATGATGATCTTGGTCGCCGTCGGCCGAGCTTCGTCGAACAGGTAGATGTCGTCGTTGCGCAGGCGGTGCTTCAGCACGATGGCGGTGTTCAGGGTCCGGTTCCGGAACAGCGGGGCCTGGGCGTATTCGGGCCGATGCGCGCTCTCGGCCTCGACGGCCAGCAGGTTCAGGACACGGCTGGTCGAGGCCGTGCGCTCCAGGGCGCGCAGGCTGCGCATCATCCGATCGGACTTGTGGATCGGCTTCAGCTGGCGGCGACGCGCGATTGCGGACACGGAAACCCCTTGTGTAGACAAGCCGTCATAAGCCCGGGGTGGCTAACAAACGCTAACCAAACGATGTTCGATCAATCACACGCAACCGGAAGTGGGGACGAGGTTCCAGAGCTCGCCCCACATTCCACGCCCCCAATGCCGCGCTTAGAGGTCAGGTCGCCGCGGCGATACGCGCCGCGAAGTCACGATAGGCGCGCAGCGGGCGACCCAGGATGCGGGTCAGACGCTCGACGTCGCCCGTTTCGGGGATCATGCCGTCGCTGACAAAGCGTTCGGCCATCAGGCGCATCTCATAGGCCATCCACTTGGGCATGAAGGCCGACGCGGTCTGCTCGAACCCGCTGGGGTCATCGCCGCCATACACGACCGGGCGGCCCAGAACGTCCGACCAGATCGCCGCCACGTCCGCGCCCGTCAGCGTGTCGGGACCGACCAGGTTGAGGGTCTCGACCGGCAGCTTCTCCGGCGCCTGGTCGTGGCGGATCAGCTCGATCGCGGCGACCTCGGCGATGTCGCGCGCGTCGATCATGGCGACGCCCTTGCCGCCGACCGGCATCGGATAGACGCCGTGGTTCAGGACCACGTCCTTGATCGTCAGGTCGTTGTCGATGAAGTAGGCTGGCCGCAGGATCGTGGCGGAAAAGCCCATCTGCTCGATCATCCGCTCCGCGCCGAACTTCACGGCGAAATGCGGCACGTTCACGAAGCGATCGGCGTGCAGCACCGACAGGTAGACGATCCGATCGACGCCGCACTCCCGGGCGATGTTCAGGGTGATCAGCGCCTGGGTGAATTCGTCGCCCGCGACGGCGTTGAGCAGGAACACCGTTCGCACGCCCTTGAAGGCCGCGCGCAGGGATTCGATGTCGAGCAGGTCGCCCTTGGCGATCTCGACCCCGTTCGGGACGTCGGCCTTGGCCGGATCGCGAACCAGGACGCGGACCTTGGCGCCGCGCTGGATCAGTTGCTGGACGACGTGGCGGCCGACACGGCCGGTGGCGCCGGTGACGAGGATGGTCATGGGAAAATCTCCGGGGTTGAAGTCGTTTGACGCCCACAGAAATGATCGATCCACAGACGGACCAATAGTCGCTATATCTAGACACACCGTCTCATTGGTGGAACAGATGGACTTGCTGGCCCTCGCCGATTTTAACCTGGTTGCTCGCCATGGCGGCTTCGGCCGCGCCGCGCGCGAGACCGGCCGACCCAAGGCCACGCTGTCGCGGCGGGTGTCAGACCTGGAAGCCGGCCTCGACCTGCGCCTGTTCGAACGTGGCGGTCGCACGCTGAAGCTCACGGAGGAAGGGCGGGCCCTGTTCGCCCGCACGGGCGCCCTGCTCGCCGAATTGGACGAGGCCGCCGCCGCGATCGCTTCTGGCGGCGGGACGCCGCGCGGCCGCCTTCGGGTCAGCGCGCCGTTGCTGTTCTCCCAGACCGCCATGGGCCGGCTGGCAGCTGAATTCGCACGCGCCTTCCCGGAGGTGCGGCTGGAAGTGACGACCGACGATCGTCCGGTCGACATGGTCGAGGAGGGCTACGACCTGGTGATCCGGGTAAACCCGAACCCCGACGCGGGGCTCATCGGCCGCATCATCCTGCGCGATCGGCTGGTGGTCGTCGGCCATCCGGACCTGGCCCGTCCCCATGACGCCGCGCCGGTTCGCGCCGTGGTGCGCGGAGGCGGGGACGACGCCGAGACCTGGGACACGGTGACCTCGCAAGGTCCGTTCCGGATCGCGGTCGAGCCCGTCCTGCGGCTTTCGTCGCTGATCATGGTCCGCGACGCCGTACGGGCGGGCGTGGGGATCGCGCGCCTGCCCATTTCCCTGGTCGGTCACGACCTTGACGCCGGCCGGCTAGCGACTTGGGGTGACGTCGCCGGATCGGAGATCGCGCTCTGGGCGCTGTACCCGTCCCGGCGGCTGCTCAGCGCCCGTGTCGCCGCCTTCCTGGAGCATCTGAAGACAGCCTTTCCGACCGGCGCACCGGAAGAACTGGCCGGCTATATCGAGGGATAGGCGTTAGCTCGCGGCTTTCAGCGCTTCGGGCGCCGACGGCGCGCCGCGCAGCCTCGCCACGGTCATCAGCAGGCCGGCCGGCTGAATGGGCTTGGGATGAGCGTCGTCGAAGCCCTGGGCCAGCAGCCGCTCGGCGTCGCCGACCATGGCGTCGGCGGTCAGGGCCACCACCGGCACATCGACGCGGCCGCCCTCGCCCCCCCGGATGCGGCGCACGGCCTCGACACCGTCCATCACCGGCATGTGGACATCCATCAGCACGACGTCGAAGTCCTCGACCCGCAGGCGGGCCAGGGCCGTATGGCCGTCGGCGGCGGTCGCCACCAGGGCCCCGGCGGCTTCGAGGATGGCGCGGGCCACGGTCTGGTTGACGGCGTTATCGTCGACGACCAGCACCCGCGCGTCGGTCAGGTCGGCGGCCACGTCATTCGACGCGTCCCCCGGCGCCGCCGCGGCGGGCAGCGGCAGGCGGGCGGTGAAGGTCGAGCCCTCGCCCAGCGTGCTCTCCACGTCGATCTGGCCCCCCATCTGTTCGGCCAGGCGTCGGCAGATCGCCAGGCCCAGGCCGGTGCCGGCGAACCGGCGGGCGGTCGTGCGGTCGCCCTGGACGAACGGGGTGAAAAGCTTGGCGACCTGCTCGGCGTCCATGCCCACGCCGGTGTCGGACACGGACACGGCGATCCCGTCGCCCGCGCCATTCGGCGCGACGCGGATGACGACCCGGCCGGCGTCGGTGAACTTCAGGGCGTTGGAAATCAGATTGCGCAGGATCTGGCGTACGCGAATGTCGTCGCCCGCCAGCCAGGCCGGCGTCGCCGGATCGATCTCGACGGCCAGCTCGACGCCCTTCAACAGCGCCGTCTCGCGCCAGACCAGGCGGATCTGGGAAACCGACTTGCGGATGTCGAATGGCGCGACGACGAGGGTCAGCTTGCCGGCCTCGACCTTCGACAGATCGAGGATGTCGTTGAGAATGGTCATCAGGCCGTGGCTCGACTGCTCGATCGCGTCCAGATACTCCGCCTGGCGAGCGTCGAGGTTGGTGCCGCGCAGGGCGTGGGCCAGGCCCAGCACCCCGTTCATCGGCGTGCGCAGCTCATGGCTCATCATCGCCAGGAAGGCCGACTTTGCGCGACTGGCGTCCAGCGCCTGGGCCTCGGCGCGTTCTCGCGCCTTGGCCGAGCTTCGCATGACGCGCACGGCGTCGAAGGCGTAGCCCAGCAGACCCGCGACCGTCGCCAAGGCCACGACCTTGTCCCAGACCGTGAAGCGCGGGGCCAGCAACGGCGCCATGATCAGGGCGATGATCGGGGCAGGCAGAAAGGTCAGCATCGTGGACCAGCTGACCGTGGCGTACTTCAGGCCCTCGACGATAATGCCGAACAGAATGATCAGGGCCGCGAACCGCATCGACATCGGACCGTGCAGCGCGCTCCAGCAGGCCATGATGGACCAGACCGCGGTGAAGGCCGCCGGCGGTCCCACCCGCCTCAGCAAGGCGGTCCGACCGCTCTCGCGCGGCTTGAACGTCCGCTGGATGTAAAACAGCCAGCTTTCCAGGATGAGATGGGCCCCGCCCCAAAGAAGGACGGGCTTCAGGCCGAAATTGAAGGCGAGCAGACCGCCGACCAGGGCGACGACGGACAGGCGCGCGACCCAGCTGCGCTGGCTCATGACGAGCGTCGCGCCTTCCTGTCCGTCCTCAAGAAACTCGCGCAGCCCCACGGTCACCCTTTCATGGTGATTCTACGGGGGAGTTTCGACGAACAAGGTTCACAAGCATTTACTGGGCAGCCTAGCTTCGCGCCTTTTCGGGCGCCGCGTCCCCAGTATGGAGCGGCGCCCTTGGGATCAGCCCGGTAGAGCGATCAACCCTGGAAGGGGTCGCGCATCAGGATGGTGTCGTCGCGCTCGGGGCTGGTCGACAGCAGGGCGACGGGCGCGCCGATCAGCTCCTCGACCCGGCGCACATACTTGATGGCGTTGGCGTTGAGGTCCTTGAACGAGCGGGCGCCGGCGGTGCTTTCGCTCCAGCCTTCCATCTCCTCGTAGATCGGCACGGCGGCGGCCTGGTCGCGCATCCCGGCCGGCAGATAGTCGACCTCGCGGTCGCCGATCCGATAGCCGACGCAGATCTTCAGGGTCTTGAGGCCGTCCAGCACGTCCAGCTTGGTCAGGGCGATGCCGTCGATGCCGTTGATGGCCACGGACTGGCGCACCAGCACCGCGTCGAACCAGCCGCAGCGGCGCGCGCGGCCGGTATTGACCCCGACCTCGCGGCCGACCGTCGACAGGTGCTTGCCGACCTCATCGTCCAGCTCGCAGGCGAACGGCCCCTCGCCGACGCGGGTGGTGTAGGCCTTGACGATGCCCAGCACATAGCCCGGCCCCTTCGGACCCATGCCCGAACCCGCGGCGGCCTGACCGGCGACGGTGTTGGACGAGGTGACGAACGGGTAGGTGCCGTGATCGACGTCCAGCAGGGCGCCCTGCGCGCCTTCGAACAGGATCCGCTTGCCGGCCTTGTAGGCCTGGTCCAGCAGGCGCCAGGCCGGCTGGGCATAGGCCAGGATCTGCGGCGCGATCTCCATCAGCTGGTTGAACAGCGCCTCGCCGTCGGCCTCGGGCAGGCCCAGGCCGCGACGCAGGGCGCCGTGGTGGCTGAGCAGGCGCTCGATCTTGGGCCTCAGGGCTTCGGGATCGGCCAGATCGGCGACGCGGATGGCGCGGCGGCCGACCTTGTCTTCATAGGCCGGGCCAATGCCGCGACCGGTGGTGCCGATCTTCTGGCTGGACGCGGCTTCACGACCTTGATCCAGGTCCTTGTGCAGCGGCAGGATCAGGGTGGCGTTATCGGCCAGCACCAGCAGGTCGGGACCGATGATCACGCCCTGCTCGGCGATCTTGGCGATCTCGCCCAGCAGGTGCCAGGGATCGACCACCACGCCGTTGCCGATCACCGAAAGCTTGCCCTGCACGACGCCCGACGGCAGCAGGGCCAGCTTGTAGACCTTGCCGTCCACCACCAGCGTGTGGCCGGCGTTGTGGCCGCCCTGGAAGCGCACGACCACATCGGCTCGGTTGCTGAGCCAGTCGACGATCTTGCCCTTGCCTTCATCGCCCCACTGGGCGCCGACGACGGTCACATTGGCCATGATAGAGATATGCCTTGTCACCTGCCCGGTGACGTCACGCGGCCCTTCGACAGGACTCGGCTGCGGACGTTTAGTCAATTGTGGGCGGCGGCTTCCTCACGAGGAGGAAGCGAAGTCAGAAGGCGTAAACCAGTCGGACCCCCGCGTCGTCAAGCCCCTGGTTCTTGCCCTGGTGGAAGATCTGGCCGTTCGACAGGTGGGTGTAGGAAAGCTCCACCGACACCTTGTCGTTGACCTGGTAGCCCAGGGCCAGCTCCGGCTCGAACAGCACGTGCGAGCCGAAATCGATGCGGTGATAATAGAGATAGGTCCGGCGATCGCGCTCGGCCTGGGTCAGACCCGGCGCGTTGGCGGGCGGCAGGCCGGCCTTTCCGTCGGTGTAGGCCAGGCCGATCCCAGGACGGAAATAGAAGCCGCCCGGCTGGCCCAGCTCAATCTTCCAGTCGAAGCCGGCGGCCACGAAGTTCGAGGTGTTCTTGGTGTTGATCGACACCATGGCGTGGACCTGCGGCTTGCCCAGCCAACGCAGGTTTTCCAGCTTTTCGGTGCGATAGCCCAGATGGATGTCGGCGCCACCCTCGCGCCCGGCGGCGCCCAGGCCGACGGCGTTGCCGATGAAGGTCACGTCGTGCTTGTAGACCCCGACGAAAGCCTCTTCGGCCATGGCGGGGGCGGCGCACCCCAGCGCGACGCTCCCAAGCAGAAGGGATGCCGCGGCGGCGAACATGGCGGTCTTCATAGCGTCGTCCTGAACAGTCAGCCCATCCCTATATGGATTGAACGGCGAAGGTCGCAAACTGTTTCAGACGCCGCGCTTGAACGGTTTTGCCCCGATGTGGCGGCAGTGCTTCAAAAGCGCCGCCGCAACCCCTAAACCTGGGGGTATGACCATCTCCCTCGCCGACATCCAAGCCGCCGCCGGACGCCTGAAGGGCCTGGCCGTCGAGACGCCGCTGATCGAGAGCCCGGCGCTGAACGAACGCCTGGGCGGGCGGATCTTCCTCAAGCCCGAGACCCTGCAGCGGGCCGGGGCCTTCAAGTTTCGGGGCGCCTACAACCGGCTCAGCCAGCTGAGCGACGCGGAGAAGGCGCGCGGCGTCGTGGCCTTCTCGTCCGGCAACCACGCCCAGGGCGTGGCCCTGGCGGCGCAGCTGCTGGAGATCCCCGCCCTGATCGTCATGCCGTCGGACTCGCCGGCCGTGAAGGTCGAGGGCACCCGGGGCTTCGGGGCCGAGATCCGCTTCTACGACCGCTTCACCGAGGACCGCATCGCCATCGCCGACCAGATCGCGGCCGAACGGGGCTGCACGGTCGTACCGTCCTACGACGATCCGCACATCATCGCCGGCCAGGGCACGCTGGGCCTTGAGATCGTCGAGCAGGCCGCCGCCCGGGACGCCAGGCTCGACACCCTGGTCTGCTGCGTCGGCGGCGGCGGCCTGATCGCCGGGACCTCGACGGCGGTGAAGGCCCTGTCGCCCACCACCGAGGTCTGGGGCGTCGAGCCCGCCGGCTTCGACGAGACCCGCCGCTCGCTGGAGAGCGGCCAGCGGGAGACGATCGACAAGGACGCCCGCTCGATCTGCGACGCCCTGCTGACCCCGATCCCCGGCGAGCTGACCTGGCCGATCAACCAGCGAAACCTCTCCGGCATCGTCGCGGTCACCGACGCCGAGGTCGCCGAGGCGATGCGCTATGCCTTCTCGGTGCTGAAACTGGTGGTCGAGCCGGGCGGCTGCGTGGCGCTGACGGCGGCCCTGACCGGGAAGGTCGACCTGAAGGGCCAGACGGCGGCGATCGTGCTGTCGGGCGGCAATGTCGATCCGGGGTTGTTCGCGCAGGTGCTGCGGGGCGAGATCTAGCTCCGCTATTCCGCCGTCATCCCGCGCTTTATGCGCGGGACCCATGGTTCAGCTCGCACGTGAGGGCTAGCTTTCTTTCGCCCTTGCGGCCGACAAATGGGTCCCGCGCATAAAGCGCGGGATGACGATGAGGGATGGGAACAAAAGTGAACTTTCCAAGCACCGATCACCTCCCCCAGACGCCCCTCCTCGTCGTCGACCGGGCGGCCCTGACCCGCAACCTCGCCCGCATGCAGGCCCTGTGCGACGCCGCCGGCGTGCGCCTGCGCGCCCACGGCAAGACCCACAAGTGCTCGACGCTTGGGCGGCTGATCATCGAGGGCGGCGCGGTCGGCCTGTGCTGCCAGACGGTCGGCGAGGCCGAGGCCTATGTCGCCGGCGGGATCACCGACGTCCTCGTCACCGCCCCCGTCCCGCCCTGGGGTCCGGCGCGCCTGGCCGCTCTGGCCAAGACCGGCGCAACCGTCGGCGTGGTCGCCGATGACGAGGGCCAGATCGACCGGCTGTCCGACGCCGCCGTCGCGGCCGGCGTGATCCTCGACCTCGTCGTCGACCTCGACCTCGGCACCCACCGCGCCGGGGCCTATCCGAAGGGCGCCCTCAAGCTGGCCCGCGCCGCCGACGCCGCGCCAGGCCTGCGCTTCGCGGGGATCCAGGCCTATCTCGGCCACCTGCAGCACATGGACGACCTGGCCCTGCGCCAGACCGCCGACGAGGCCGCCCACGCCACGCTGAAGGCCCTGGTCGCCGAGCTGACCGCCGCCGGCCTGGCCCCGCCGGTGGTGACGGGCGGCGGCACCGGCACGCATGCCTACGACCTGGCCTCGGGCGTCTATACCGAGCTTCAGGCTGGCTCCTATGCGGTGATGGACGTCGAGTACGACGCCTGCGGCGGACCGGACGGCGACTGGACGTTCGAGCCGGCGCTGTTCATCGCTTCCACCGTCGTCTCGGCCAACCACAAGAGCCACGTCACCGTCGACGCCGGCTTCAAGGCCGTGTCGATGGACGGTCCGCCGGCCCGCGTGGTCGCCGGCGCCGCGCCCGGCTCGCTGTGGCGGCCGATGGGCGATGAGCACGGCATGATCGCCCATCCGGCCCTGATCGACGTGCTGAAGGCCGGCGGCCGCGATCCGCTGGGCTTCGACCGCGCCGTGGCCGCCGCCGACGCCGATCCGGACCGCGCCACGCCGCTCGACGCCCCCAAGGTCGGCGACCTCGTCTGGCTGCAGCCCGGCCACTGCGATCCGACCATCAATCTCTATGACGCCCTGCACGTCTGGGACGGCGAAAAGCTGGAACGCTGGCCGGTGGACGGCCGCCGGGTCTCCCTCTAGGGTCCGCGCCCAACGACAAGATTTGCTCCTGGAGGGGCTCGAGATGAAACGCCTGCTGCTCGCCACCGCCCTGATCGCCGCGCCCATGCTGGCGCACGCGGCCGATGCGCCCAAGATCGACCCCGCCAGGCTGTCGGCCCACATCAAGGTGCTGTCGTCGGACGCGTTCGAGGGCCGCGGCCCGGCCACCGCCGGCGAGAAGAAGGCCGTCGGCTACATCGTCGATCAGATGAAGGCCATCGGCCTGACCCCCGCCGGCGACCTCCAGAAAGACGGCAAGCGCGCCTGGACCCAGAACGTGCCGCTGGGCAAGTTCGAGATCACCGGCCCGGTCGCGGCCAGCGTCACGGTCGGCGGCGCCAAGCAGACCATGACCCAGGGCGAGCAGGTCGCCATCCGCGCGGCCATGACCAATGTCGACAGCGTCTCGATCAAGGACGCCCCGCTGGTCTTCGTCGGCTATGGCGTCAAGGCGCCGGAGCGGAACTGGGACGACTTCAAGGGCATGGACCTGAAGGGCAAGATCCTGGTCGTGCTGATCAACGATCCGGACTTCGAGACCGGTTCCGGGGACTTCGGCGGCAAGGCCATGACCTATTACGGCCGCTGGACCTACAAGTACGAGGAAGCCGCTCGCCAGGGCGCGGCCGGCATCCTGATCGTCCACGAGACGGCGCCGGCTTCCTACGGCTGGAACACGGTCAAGAACTCCAACACCAACGTCATGTTCGACATCGTCCGCAAGGAGCCGGCCAAGTCGCACCCGTCGATGGAAGCCTGGATCCAGCGCGACACGGCCGTCGACCTGTTCAAGAAGTCGGGCCTGGATTTCGACGCCCTGAAGAAGCAGGCCCAGACCCGCGACTTCAAGCCGGTGGAACTGAAGGGCGTCACCTTCTCGGCCGACTACAAGGTCAAGCACGAGGTGATCATCTCCAAGAACGTCGCCGGCCGCATCGTCGGGACCAAGTTCCCGAACGAGACGCTCATCTATAGCGGCCACTGGGACCACCTGGGCGTCGGCGCGCCCGACGCGCGCGGCGACAAGATCTATAACGGCGCCATCGATAACGCCGACGGCATCGCCGCCCTGCTGGAACTGGCCCGCGCCTTCAAGAGCCAGCCCGCGCCGCAGCGCTCGATCATGTTCCTGGCCGTGACCGCCGAGGAGAAGGGCCTGCTGGGCTCGGAATACTATTCGGCCAACCCGCTGTTCCCGCTGGCCACCACGGTCGGCGACATCAATATCGACGCCCTGTCGGCCGCCGGTCCGGCCAAGGATATCGGCACCTCGGGCGACGGCAAGGTTGATTTGCAGGACATGCTGGTCGCCAAGGCCAAGCTGCACGGCCGCTACTTCACGCCGGACCCCGTCCCGCAGGCCGGCCACTTCTATCGCTCGGACCACTTCCCGTTCGCCAAGCGCGGCGTGCCGGCCATCTCGATCGGCTCGGGCAACGACCTGGTGAAGGGCGGCAAGGAAGCCGGCGAGAAGGCCGAGGCCGACTATACCGACAAGCGCTACCACCAGCCGGCGGACGAATGGTCGGCCGACTGGGACCTGTCGGGCCAGGCCATGGACCTGGGCCTCGTCTACGAAATGGGCCACGACCTGGCCAACAGCCGCGTCTGGCCGCAGTGGCAGGCGGGCTCGGAGTTCAAGGCCCTGCGCGACAAGACCGCCGCGCAGCGGAAGTAACAAAAACACCGCTTATCCCCGCGAAAGCGGGGACCCATTCTGAATCGCCGCTTGGGTCCCCGCTTTCGCGGGGATGAGCGGGAGTTTGTGCATGACCGCCTCCGTCTTCGACCTCTTCAAACTCGGCGTCGGCCCGTCGAGCAGCCACACCATGGGGCCGATGACGGCTGCTGGGCGGTTCGTCCAGCGCCTGCGCGACGCCGGCCGGCTGCCGGACGTCGCCCGGGTCGAGATCAAGCTCTACGCCTCCCTGGCCCTGACCGGCCGGGGCCACGCCACCGACCGCGCGGTGATCCTGGGCCTGATGGGTTTCGTGCCCGCGACGCTCGACCCCGACGCCGGCGAGGCGGCCCTGCTGGAGACCAAATCGACGCAATCGCTGTTCCTGGACAGCGAGATCGACATCCAGTTCGACGAGGCCCGCGACATCGTCTGGCTGGGCCATGAGCGGCTGCCGCAACACCCCAACGGATTGACCTTCACGGCCTTCGATCGTTCGGGCTTTCCGATCGCCGAGCGCACCTACTTCTCGATCGGCGGCGGCTTTGTCCGCGACGAGCGCGAGATGGGCAGCAACGCCCCGCCGGACGAAGGCCCCGCCGTCCCCTTCCCGTTCGAGAGCGGCGCCGACCTGCTGGACCGGGCCGCCCAGGCCGGCCTGACCGTCGCCCAGGTCATGGCCGCCAACGAGATGGCCCGCATGGACGAGGGCGCGATGAACGCCGGCCTCGACCGGATCTTCGGGGCCATGGAAGCCTGCATCGACCGGGGGATGCGCCAGGACGGCGTCCTGCCCGGCGGCCTGGCCGTCAAGCGCCGCGCCCACCAGATCCACCAGACCATCCTCGGCCGCATGGAGCGCCAGATGAGCGATCCGCTGGCGGCCATGGACTTCGTCAACCTGTGGGCCATGGCGGTCAACGAGGAGAACGCCGCCGGCGGCCGCGTCGTCACCGCCCCGACCAATGGCGCGGCGGGCCTGATCCCGGCCGTGCTGCGGTTCTTCGTGCGCTTCCACAAGGGTAGCCCCGAGCAGATCCGGGTGTTCCTGCTGACCGCCGCCGCCATCGGCGCGCTCTACAAGCGCAACGCCTCGATCAGCGGGGCCGAGGTCGGCTGCCAGGGCGAGGTGGGCGTGGCCTGCTCGATGGCGGCCGCCGGTCTGGCGGCCGCCCTGGGCGGAACCAACGCCCAGATCGAGAACGCCGCCGAGATCGGCATGGAACACAATCTGGGCCTGACCTGCGACCCGATCGGCGGCCTGGTGCAGATCCCCTGCATCGAGCGCAACGCCATGGGCGCCATCAAGGCCATCGACGCCGCGCGCCTGGCTTTGCTGGGCGACGGCCAGCATTCCGTGTCGCTCGACAAGGTCATCGCCACGATGAAGCGCACCGGCGAGGACATGAACGAGATCTACAAGGAAACCTCGATGGGCGGGCTGGCCGTGGGCCTGTCGGTGAACCGCGTGGAGTGCTGATGTCGCGCCGCAGAGTGATCTGGTTCGCGGTCACGCTCGCCTTGGCCGCCGCCTTCATCATTGTCCCCATGGTCCGTGAATGGCTGACCGTCGATGCCTGCCTCGACGGCGGCGGGGCATGGATAAAGCAGACCGGAAAGTGCTCGCACGATCAGGCCGAAATCGATCAGTACAAATCCACGCACTAAGCCGGTTTCCGGCTCGACGCCCGCCCCTTCCTCGACTAGCTTCGCCGGGAACAGGAAGGGAACAAACATGGCCAAGGGCGTGATCCGGACGGGCATCGGCGGCTGGACGTTCGAGCCCTGGCGCGGGACCTTCTATGGCGATGACGTCAAGCAGAAGGACGAGCTGAAATATGCGTCGTCCAAGCTGACCAGCATCGAGATCAACGGCACCTACTATTCGACCTTCAAGCCCAACAGCTGGCAGAAGTGGCGCGACGAGACGCCCGACGACTTCGTGTTCGCGGTCAAGGCCAGCCGCTTCTGCACCAACCGCAAGGTGCTGTCGGAGAACAACGACTCCCTGACGAAATTCCTGTCGCAGGGGCTGGAGGAACTGGGTCCGAAGCTGGGTCCCATCAACTGGCAGTTCATGGCGACCAAGAAGTTCGATCCGGCGGATTTCGAGGGCTTCCTGAAATTACTGCCGAAGGAACAGAAGGGCGTGCGGTTGCGCCACGCGCTGGAAGTTCGCAGTCCGACCTTCGCCTGCCAGGAATTCTACGACCTGGCCGCCAAGTACGGCGCGGCCATCGTCTACGCCGTCGACGACGAGGAGCCGACCTGGCCTTGCATCGACCAGCCGACGGCGGACTTCACCTATGCGCGGCTGATGTCCAGCAAGCCGGACGAGCCGACCGGGATGAGCTCGGAGGAGCTGGACGGGGTGGTGAAGCAGGCCCGCGCCTGGGCCGAACGCGGCGACGTGTTCGCCTACTTCATCGCGGGGGCCAAGGTGCGCAACCCGGCGGCGGCGATGGCGCTGATCGAGAAGCTGGGGGCGTGACTCCCTCTCTCTATTGTTCAGACCGGAGACATGGGTGACAGGTGTTCGGAGACATCCGTGACACATTTTCTGATCTCGAAGGGAGGTCGGAGATGCCGTTCACGGGAGTCTCTGCGATGGATTGCAAGCTTGAGTTCGTGCGGCTAGCGCAGGCTGAAGGGGCCAACAGGCGCGAGCTGTGCAGACGGTTCGGGGTAAGCCCGACGCTGGGTTATCGGCTGCTGTCGCGTTACGCGGCGCAGGGCGAAGCCGGGCTGGTCGAGCGATCACGACGGCCTTGCGGCTCGCCCCGGACAACATCGGCGGCGATCGAGGCAGCGGTGTTAGCGGTGCGGGCCGAGCATCCGGCCTGGGGCGGACGCAAGATCGCCGCGGTGCTGCGGCGCCAAGGGCTGGAGGCGCCATCGCCCTCGACCGTGACCCAGATCCTGCGCCGCCACGGCGTGGCCCTGGGCGGGTTCGGTGGTGGAGCCGCGCCGTTTATCCGCTTCGAGCACGCCGCGCCCAATGACCTCTGGCAGATGGACTTCAAGGGCTATGTGTCGCTCGATGGCCGGAGCGGACGCCTGCATCCCCTGACCGTGCTCGACGATCATTCGCGCTTTTGCCTGGTCTTGGAGGCTTGCGGCGATCAGGAGCGCGCGACGGTGAAGTCCAGCCTGATCAAGGCCTTCCAGCGCTACGGCCTGCCCCGCCGCATCACCGCCGACAACGGCCCGCCCTGGGGCGCAGGCATGAAGGGCCAGGGCGTGGAACGGACCTGGACGGCTCTGGGCGTCTGGCTGCTGGAGCAGGACATCGCCTTGGGCCACTCACGTCCCTTCCCCCCCCCAGACCCAGGGCAAGGACGAGCGCTTCCACCGCACCCTCAAGGCCGAGGCTCTGTCGGGACCGCCCTTCGCCGACCTCGACGCCGCCGCCCGTCACCTCAGCGCCTGGCGGACGGTCTACAACACCCAGCGCCCTCACGAGGCTCTGGGCATGGCCACGCCCGTCGAACGCTACGCGCCCAGCCCGCGGACCTATCGCGAGCCCATCGCCCCCTTCGAATACGGGCCCGACGATATCCCTCGAAAGGTCCAGGACGGCCGCATCCACTTCAACGCCCGCCAGATCCGCGTCCCGAAGGCCTTCTCCGGAAAGACCATCGCCCTACGCCATACCCACCATGACGGCGTTTACGACATCATCTTCCGGTCCAAGACAATCGCCACCCTCGACCTTAACGACCCAACGTGATCTTCCTCATGTGTCACGGATGTCTCCGAACACCTGTCACCCATGTCTCCGGTCTGAACACCATAGGGAGAGGGTTGGGGTGAGGGGTTATAGCGGTCGACGGAGTGCCGGCACGCCGTCAGCTCTCGTAACCCCTCACCCTCCCACTGCTTCGCAGCGGGCCCCGCCCTCTCCCTAAAGGAGAGGGTTTTCTTCAAGGCTTCTTCGGAAACCACGGCACGAAGCCGCTGGTCCGCGCCACATACTCTTCGTACCCCGGCTTGGACTTGCGCATCTTACCCTCGGTGGTCGGCACGCCGCTCCAGCGGGTCAGCAGCACGGTGATCAGGATCGGGCCCGGCAGGCTCCAGGCGCCCAGGCCGGTTTCGGCGGCGATCAGGTAGAGCCCCCACCACACGCAAGCGTCGCCGAAATAGTTCGGGTGGCGGGTGTAGCGCCAAAGCCCCTGGTCCATGACCTTGCCGGCATTGGCCGGGTCAGCCTTGAAGCGGGTCAACTGCCAGTCGCCGATGGTCTCGAACAGGATGCCGAAAACCGCCAGGGCCGCGCCCGCAAAGGCCAGAGGACCCAGCGGCCCGGCCTGCTGGCCGAGCTGCACCGGCAGAGCCACCACGAACCCAAGCGCGAACTGCAGCGAGAACACCAGCAGCAGGGCGGTCTTGGCGAAGCTCCAGCCACGGTGCTTTTCGGCATGGTCGATCATCGAGACATAGCGTCGGTCGGCCCCGTGCTTGCGCCAGCGCCAGAAAAGATAGCCGCCCAGCCGCGCCGCCCACAGAGTGCACAGCCCCGTCAGCAGCAGGCCATGCGGCGTCGCCGGGGCTTGGGCCAAGGTGCTCCAGGCCAGCAGCGCCATGCCCGGTCCCCACCAGGCGTCGATGAAGCTGACGTCCTTGATCCGTAGACTGACGATCCAAAGCGCCAGGAAGGCGACCGCCGAAACGGCGGCGTTGATGGCGAGAAGGGTGAGGAGCGGCATGTCGAGACCTCCAGCGGGGTCACCAAGATACGCACCAGACCAAGCGACGGACGGGTCTTGCTACAGCCAGAGCCCTTCGGCCGTCGCCGCATCGCCCCAGAAGCCGGGTTTCGGCGGCGTGATCCGGCCGCGCTCGACCCGCAGGCCGCCGGGATGGTCGGTCGCCAGCCACCACGGCCCGTCGAGGTCGGCGAAGTCGCTGGCTCCCCCCAGATGCAGCGCCGGCGCGACGCCCAGGGACGAAGCGACCATGCAGCCGGTCATCACCTGGAAGCCCAGCGCCTTGGCCTTCTTCAGCATGGCGACGGCCTCGGTCAGGCCGCCGGTCTTGTCGAGCTTGAGGTTCACCGCCTGGTATCGGCCCTTCAACGCCGCCAGGTCGCCGCCGACATGGACGGACTCGTCGGCGCACACCGTGAACGGCGGGTCCCAGCCTTCCAGCGCATGGTCGGCGTCGGCCGGCAGCGGCTGCTCGACCAGGGCGATCGGCAGGTCGGCCAGCAGGGGCTTCAACCCGTCAAGGATCTCGAAGGTCCAGCCCTCGTTGGGGTCGACGATGAAGCGCGAATCGGGCGCGGCGGCCTCCACGGCGCGCAAGCGCGTGGCGGGGTCCTCGGCCGAGAGCTTGATCTTGATCAGCGGCGCGTCGGCCACCGCGCGGGCGGCCGCGCCCATGGCCTCGGGCGTGTCGAGGCTGACGGTCACGGCGGTGACCAGGGCGGACGGGACCGGCAGGGCGGTGACGGCCGCGACGCTGACCCCTGTGCGCCGGGCCCGCAGGTCCCACAGCGCCAGATCAAGGGCGTTGCGGGCCGCGCCGGGCGGCAGGGCGGCGCAGGCGGCCTCCACATCGCTCGAGGCCAGGGCCGGCGCCAGCTGGGCCAGCACGCTGTCGACCGTCTCGCCGTAGCGGCCGTAGGGCACGCTCTCGCCGCGCCCGACGTGGCCGTCGGCCGAGGCGATAACCTCGACCACCTCGGCGGCGGTCTTGACCCCGCGCGAGATGCGGAACGGGGCCTTCAGCAGGTGCGAAACCGGGCGGGCGGAGACGGCGATCGACATGCCGAAGGGATGGCGCCGTTCGAAGGTTCCTACCAGCCCCCCAAATTACCAGCCCCAGCGACGGGGGATCGGCGAGTCCGCGCGGCGCTCGGCCATCACCTTCAGGGCCAACTGACGGTCGACGACGAACACGGCCAGCCAGACCAGCAGCACGCCGGCATAGTTGATGGCGCCCAGCACCCCGCCGGGGCGGCCCGGACGCACGAAGCGGGGACGGCGGGCGAACGGCTGGGTCATGGCGAAGTCGGTCATGTCTTTTCCCCGGTCAGATGAGGGGCCTCATCGGATGACGGTGACCTTGGTCTGGCCTTGCGCCAGAATCGGACGTATGCAGCCAGGCCTCGGTTGACCGCGTTTCGCCGAAGAACTTCGAGAGGACCGACCATGGCCAAGACCGTCAGCATCAACATTCCCCACCAGCTGGGCGCGGCCGAGGCCAAACGGCGGCTGGAACAGGGCCTGGCGCAACTGGCCGGCCAGATCCCCGGCGGCGACGCCAAGGGCTTCACCCAGAGCTGGGCCGGCGACGTGCTGAACTTCTCGGCGGTGGCCATGGGCTCGACCATCACCGGCGTCGTCCAGGTGCTGGAGGATCACGCCCGCCTCGATATCAGCCTGCCCGGCCTGCTGGGCATGGCCGCCGGCAAGATCAAGGACGAGTTGACCCGGCGCGGCCAGACGCTGCTGAAGTAGGCTAGACCATCGCCAGTTCGACGGCGCCCAGACGATCCGGATCGCCGGCGACGAAGATCTCGACGATCCGGCCGTTTTCGACACGGAAGTCGAGCACGCGGGTCAGCCGGCCCAGCGGCGCCACCACCGCGCCGATCACGCCGTCGATCAGGGCCGTGCGGGCGGTCTGGGCCAGACCGTTGTAGAAATTGGCCACCTTCTCGGCGCCGCGCAGCTCGCGGACCTGACCACCGCCGCCCAGGACGTCGGAGCGGACCACCACGTCCGGATCCAGCACGGCCATCAGCCCCGCCAGGTCGCCGGTGCGCGAGGCGGTGAGGAAGGCGTCGACCACGCTCTTCTGCGCCACCTGGCCGGCGTCGAGACTGTCGCCGCCGCGCACCCGGCGGCGGGCCCGGCTGGCCAGCTGGCGGGCGGCGTCGGGCGTGCGCTCGACGATCGGGGCGATCTGGTCGAACGGCAGGTCGAACAGGTCGTGCAGTACGAAGGCGATCCGCTCGGCCGGGCTCAGGGTCCGCAGCACCACCAGCATGGCCAGGCCGACGGAGTCAGCCAGGATCGTCTCGCGCTCGACCGCCTCCTCGGCGGTCACGGCCGGCTCGGGCGCGCCGTCAAGGAAGGCGTCCTCGCGGCGGGATTTCCTCGACCGCAGCATGTCCAGGCAAACCCGCGAGGTCACGGTCGTCAGCCAGGCCGACAGGTTGTCGACGCTGCTGGTGTCCGCGCGGCTGAGCCGCAGCCATGCCTCCTGCACCGCGTCCTCGGCCTCGGGCAGCGAGCCCAGCAGGCGATAGGCCACACCGCGCAAACGCGACCTTTCCTGCTCAAATCTGGCGGCCTCGAACTTGTCCGCTGGATAATTTTCTTGGGGCATCGGTCACATCGCTCCGTCGGGCTTCGTCACCTCTTCGACGAACACAAGCCGCCGGATGTGACCGGCGGCGTCAGCAAACCGCAAGGAGAGACCGATGCAAGCCAGGATGACCCAGCCCGCCTACCTGCTGCCCGACGCCATGAAGGCGATGATGGCGCTGTCCAAGTCCGCCCATGTCGAGGGCGTGCCCGAGACCCTGCACGAACTGCTGCACCTGCGCGTCAGCCAGATCAACGGCTGTGGCGTCTGCCTGGAGATGCACGCTCGCGCCGCGCTGAAGTCCGGCCAGAGCCCTGAACGCGTGGCCACCGTCGCCGGCTGGCGCGATACGCCCTACTTCACCGAGGCCGAACGCGCCGCGCTAGCGCTGGCCGAAGCCGTGACCCGCGTCGCCGACAAGGCCGACCCGGTGTCGGACGAGGTCTGGAACGAGGCCGCCCGTCACTATGACGAGAAGGCGCTGGCCGGCCTGCTGATCAGCATCTCGGCGATCAATGTCTGGAACCGCCTGAACGCCGCCACGCGTCAGGTCGCAGGGACGCTGGGGGTTTAACCCCCAGCCCCTCAGAGCCGCCGCGAGTCGAAGTCGTGGCGGCCCAGGCTCTCGAAGCGGCCTTCCTCGGCCTTGTTGATATATTGCGAGGCGACCAGCCAGCTCTTCACCGGGCGCAGGGTCGCCAGGCAGCCGATGATCAAGGCCGGGAACACCGTGACCAGGTGCACCCACAGCGGCGGGTGATAGGTCACCTCCACCCAGGCGAAGACGCCGATCACCACGATGCCGATGCCGCTCATCACGAAGAAGGCGGGACCGTCGGCCGGATCGGCGAAGCTGTAGTCGAGGCCGCAGCGGTCGCACTTCGGCGCCAGCTTCAGGAAGCCGCCGAACAGCTTTCCCTCGCCGCAGCGCGGGCAGCAGCACTTGAAGCCGGCCTCGATCGGCGTCGGGGAGTCGTAAACTTCATAGTCGGCCATCGGAGGCCCCTTCCTACAATCGCAGGATTGATCCATACATTGTGCAGATAATGTATGGAAATCGTCCCATGTCCGCAACTAAGGGATCACCGAATCCCGCCGCTGCGTGGTTGCGTCGCATCGAGGCCCTGGACGGCCCCGCCTATCGCCGTCTCGCCACGGCCCTGGAGCAGGCCGTGGCCGAGGGCGAGCTGCAGGCCGGCGACCAGATCCCCGCACAGCGCGAGGTCGCCCGTCGTGTCGGAATCGACTTCACCACCGTGACCCGCGCCTACGCCCTGGCCCGCGAGCGGGGCCTGATCGAGGGGACCGCCGGGCGCGGCACCTTCATCCGCGCGCGGACCCACGAGGACGAGGCCGGGCTGGTCGACCTGTCGATGAACCTGCCGCCGCCGCCGGCTGGCCTGAACCTGGCGGCCCTGCTGCGCGAGACCACCGGCGCGATCCTGGCCCGCACCGATCCGGCGACCCTGATGGCCTATCACCCCGGCGCCGGCTCCCTGGCCCAGCGCACGGCCGGCGCGGCCTGGTTGGCGCCCAACCTCGGCGAGGTCGATCCCGCGCGGGTGATCGTCGCCAGCGGCGCCCAGACGGCGCTGTCGGCGCTGCTGGACCACCTGACGCGGCCGGGCGAGGTGATCCTGGCCGAAGCCTTCGCCTATCCGGGCCTGCTGGCCACCGCCGCCCGGCGCGGCCTCAGCGTCGCGGCCTGCCCGATGGACGCCGAGGGGCTGGAGCCGGAGGCCCTGGCGCGGCTGATCGCCCAGCATCGTCCGCGCCTGCTGTGCTGCACGCCCACCTTCCAGAACCCGACGGCGGCGACCATGGGCCTGGCGCGGCGCGAGGCGGTCGTGGCCATCGCCCGCGCCGTTGGCGTGACGATCATCGAGGACGACGCCTATGGCCTCTTGCCGGCCGCGCCCCTCCCCGCCCTCGCCGCCCTGTGGCCGGAGGGGGTGCTCCACGTCGCCACCACCGCCAAGACGCTGTCGCCCGGCCTAAGGGTGGCTTACATCGTCGCCCCGCCGGGAGCGGCGGAGGGCGCAGCAGGGGCTCTGCACGCCATCGCCCAGATGCCGGCGCCGCTGATGGCGGCCGTGGTCACCAGTTGGATCCGCGACGGCGTCGCAACTCGCATCCTGGAAGGCGTGCGCGAGGAGGTGGTGGCCCGCCGCGCCCTGGCGGCCGAGCTGCTGCCGGCGGCGGTGGGCGGGACCGAAAGCCTGCACGTCTGGCTGCCCGGCGCGACGGCGACACCAGCGGCGAGGGATCGTGGGCTGGCTTTGGTGGGTGCGGAGGCCTTCCGCGCGCCGGGCGCGGTGGGCGAAGGCCTGCGGGTGTCGTTGGGGGCGGCGGCCAAGCGGGCGACCTTGGGCAGGGCGCTGACGGCGCTAAGCACGCTTGTTTCTAGACCTAACGCCCCCACCACCGCTCATCCCCGCGAAAGCGGGGACCCAAGCTGAATCTCAGGCAAGTGGCGCAGTTGTGACAAAGTCGCTGACTCGGCTTGGGTCCCCGCTTTCGCGGGGATGAGCGGGTTTTTGGGATGGCCCTACTCCGTCACCCCGCCCCGCCGGAATGCGTCCGCCAGTTGGTCGATCAGCGACCGCACCGCCGGCGGCAGGCCGCGCCGGGTGGTGAAGACCACGTGGACGATACCGGCCCGGCTGCTCCAGTCAGAGAACACGCGCACCAGCCGCCCGGCCTCCAGCAGGTCGCGGCAGGCGTGGTCGGGCAGGAAGGCCACGCCCAGGCCGGCGGCGGCCGCATCGCGCAGGGCCCCGAAGTCGCCGCAGGTCATGCGCGGCGTGTGTTTGACCGTCCGCGCCTCGCCCGCCGTGTCGAGCAGCTCCCATTCCAGCTCGCCGATCTGGTCGGTCGGGCTGAGGGTCGGCAGGTCCGCCAAGGCCGTCAGCGGCTGGCCGGCGCAGCGCATGGCCAGCTTCGGATCGGCCACCAGGATCCGGGTCGAGCGGCCCAGGGTGCGCAAGGTCAGGGCCGCGTCGGTGTCCAGCGACAGGCGCACGCGGATGGCCACGTCGATCCGCTCGCTGATCAGGTCCATGGGCCGGTCGACGGCCACGACCTGAAGGCTCACCTTCGGATAGCGGGCCATATAGGCCTGGAAGGTCGGCGACAGCGCCTCGACCAGGCCGACCGGACAGCTGCAGCGCACCAGGCCATGCGGTTCGCTCAGCGCTTCGGCGACCACGGCGTCGGCCTGCTGGGCGTCGAGCATCAATAGGCGGCAACGCTCGTGGAAGGCCTGGCCGACCTCCGTCACCCGGAAGCGGCGGGTGGAGCGCTCGATCAACCGCACGCCCAGCCGGGCCTCCAGGGCGGCGACCCGGCGACTCAAGGTCGACTTCGGCTGGCGCAGCGCCCGGCCCGCCGCCGCGAAGCCGCCATGCGCCACCACCTCGGCGAACAGCACGTAGTCGTTGAGGTCGACGGCCATGGATTGTCTCACTAATGGAACGCTGAGAGCCGTTTTACCTCTCTACTCCGATCTTCGTTGCGGATGCATCTGTTTTGTCACCGACGGAAGAGCCGCCGGGCCAATCCAACGGAGACAGACGATGAGCAAGACTTTCGACGGCAAGGTGGTGGTGGTGACCGGCGGCGCCAGCGGGATCGGCCTGGCCACGGCCAAGCGCTTTTCCGAACTGGGCGCTTCGGTCTATGTCACCGGCCGCCGCGAGGCCGAACTGGCCGCCGCCGTGAAGGCGATTGGCGGCGACGTGACCGGCGTGCGGGGCGACGCCTCCAAGCTGGCCGATCTGGACACGCTGTATGACACCATCCAGCAGCGCCACGCCCATATCGACGTGCTGGTGCCCAACGCCGGCGGCGGCGAGATGCTGCCCCTGGGCGCGATCACCGAAGCCCACTACGAGGACATCTTCGGCCGCAACGTTAAGGGCGTGATCTTCACCGTGCAGAAGGCCCTGCCCCTGCTGCGCGACGGCGGCGCCATCGTGCTGATCGGCTCGACCGCGGGCGTTCAGGGCACGCCGGCCTTCAGCGTCTATAGCGCCAGCAAGGCGGCTGTGCGCAACCTGGCGCGGGGTTGGACCACCGACCTGAAGGACCGCCAGATCCGCGTCAATGTCGTCTCGCCGGGGCCGGTCAAGACGCCGGGTCTGGTCGAACTGGCCGGGACGGACGCCGCCGCTCAGCAAGGCCTGTTGGACGCCATGGCCAGCCAAGTCCCCCTGGGCCGCGTCGGCGACCCGGGCGAGATCGCCAAGGCCGTGACCTTCCTGGCGTCCAGCGACGCCGCGTTCATCGCCGGCGCCGAACTGTTCGTCGACGGCGGCATGACCCAAGTCTGAGGAGAAATGAGATGACCATCGAACAACTGCTGATCCGCAACCTCCACGAGGTGTTCGGCGAGGGCGATCCGGCCCGACGCCGCGCCGCGATCGACGAACTCTACGCCGAGGACGCCGTCTTCTACGGTCCGGATGGCGAAGGCCATCATGGGCGCGAGGCGATCGACCGGATCGCCGGGATCATCCGGGCCGGCCACCCGACCTTCGCCTATACCGAGACCTCACCGGCCCAGGCCAGCCACGACGCCGGCCGCCTGTCGTGGGTTTCCGGGCCGGCCGGCGAGCCGCCGCGCTATGCCGGCCACGACTTCATCCTGGTCCGCGACGGCCGGATCGCGGTGATCTACGTCTTCCTCGACGGCGAGGACAAATAGCCGACAGAGGGCGGCGTCGAGCGTCAGTACTCTTCGTCGTCCTCGACTTCGCTGCCGCCTTCGCCCTCGCCGCCCATGGCGTTCTCGAGGCTGTCGATGATGTCGTCCATCTGGTCGGGGGTGATCGAGACGTAGAGCGACTCGCCGCCGATGGCCGAGACCAGCAGGCGGTAGCCGTCGTCGGTTTCCTGCAGGCTGAACGATTGGAGCGGCAGGAGCTGGGCCATGGGGGATCCTTCCCGAAAGAGCGAGGCGCTCACTTAGAGGTCCGAGCCCTCTACTTCAACGCCCCGCCTATTTGAGCGCGCCTCTGCGCAGCATGGCCACATGGGTGGCGATCAGCGTCTCGCGGTCGATCCACGGGAATTCCGGCCGGGCGATCAGCAGCGAGACCAGGCCGTGCAGGCCCGCCCACAGCGACTGGGTCGCGGCCATCACGTCGTCGCCGGCCATCAGCCCGCCGGCGTGCAGCTCGCCGACCATCTCGACGAACACTTGGAAAACTTGGTAGCCGGCGGCCATCGGCTTTCCGCCGGTCTTTTCCAGAAATGACCCGTCGACGCTCTTCTCCAGCATGAACGCCACCCGGTACGCATCGGGATGGTCGAGCCCGAAGTCGATATAGACCCGCAGGCAGCGGTCGAAATTCTCGGTGGTCGGGGTGTAGCCGACCCGCGCGTCGGCCATCCGCTGGCCCAGGATCGCGAAGGCCCGCACGCACAGCTCGGCGGCGATATCGTCCTTGGTGGTGAAATAGGCGTAGAGGGCCGGCTGCGAGATGCCGGCGATCTCGGCGATCTGGCGGGTCGAGACGGCGTGGACGCCCTTCTGGGCGAACAAGCCCTGGGCGGCATCGAGGATCTCCTCGCGGCGCTCGGCGCCCTGGCCCTTCGGCTTACGCGGGGAACGGATCTGGGGAGACTTCATCTCGGGTCGTTGAACACTGCTATCCAAGCTTGACAAGCAAACGCTATCAATCACTGATAACTTATCATTGATCGATTTGGAACAGCTTATGTGGCGGACCCCGCTTCCTCCCCTGGCGGCGCTGCTGATGACGACGGCGCTCGCGGCCTGTGGCGGCAAGCCCGCGACCGAGGCGGCGACCCCGCCGACGCCGGTCGAGGCCGCCCGCGTCGCCGCGCCCGGCGCGGCCGGCGCGGTGACTGGCGCCGGCACGCTTGAGCGCCGCCGCGAGATGGCGCTGTCGTTCCGCATCCCCGGCGTGCTGACGTCCATGAAGGTGGAGGCCGGTGACCGCGTCTCGGCCGGCCAGTTGGTCGCCGCCATCGATCCGGCCGGGGTCGACGCCCGCCAGCAGCAGACCATGGCCGACCTGGAGCGCGCCCGCCGCGACATCGAACGCGACAAGACCCTGTTCGAGAAGGGCTATGTCAGCCGCCAGCGCATCGACGACCGCACGAGCGCGCTGAAGGCCGCCCAGGCCGCCTATGACGCCGCCCGCTTCGACCGCCGTTGGGCCAGCCTGGTCTCGCCGGCCTCGGGCGTGGTGCTGGAGCGCCGCGCCCAGGCGGGCGAAGTGGTGGCAGCCGGCCAGGTGGTGGCGCGGATCGCCGACCTCTCCAGCCCGCTGATCCTTCGCCTGCCGCTTTCCGCTCGCGAAGCCGCGCGGGTGCGGGTCGGCGACGTCGCCCAGATCAGGGTCGAGGACTTTGGAGACCAAGCCCTCAACGGCCGCGTCACGCGCGTGGGCGAGGCCGCCGACACCCGCACCGGCGCGATCAGCGTCGAGATCGAGCTCTCCGCCCCGCCCGCCGCCCTGCGCAGCGGCCAGGTCGCTCACGCCACGCTGTCGGTTCGCACCGCGCCGGGCGCCACGACGGCCTTCGCCCGCATCCCCGCCGAGGCGGTGCTTGAGGCCAACGGCCAGCGCGCCTTCGTCTACCGGTTCGACCAGGGCAAGGCCCGGCGCATGGCCGTGGGCTTCGGCGGCTTCGACGGCGACGACGCCCTCGTCTCGGGCCTGCCCGACGGCGCCCAGGTGATCACGGCGGGGGCCGGCTTCGTGGCCGACGGCGAGACCGTGCGGGTCATCGATCCCAAGCGCCTCGACGCGTCCAAGGGACAATAGGACCGTGAAGTTCGATCTCGCGACCTTCGCCGTCCGCCGCTGGCAGTTCACCCTGGTCGCCTTCGGCCTGCTGACCATGCTGGGCATCAACGCCTTCCTGAACGTGCCGCGTTCGGAAGACCCCCACTTCCCGACGCCCATCGTCATCGTCCGGGCGGTCCTGCCCGGAGCCGAGCCGTCGGAGATCGAGCAGCTGATCGTCGACCCGATCGAGGACGCCGTCGACGGCCTCGACGACATCGACAAGGTCGAGTCGACCGCCGTGGACGGCGCGGCGGTGATCCGCGTCCACTTCACCTGGGACGTCGACACCGAGCGCAAGTTCGACCAGGTGGTGCGCGAGGTGAACGCCATCCGGGGCAACCTGCCGGCCGGCGTGCAGCGGCTGGAGATCGAGCGGATCCGCACCACCGAGGTGTCGATCGTCCAGGTCGCCCTGACCTCCGACATCCTGCCGATGCGCCGCCTGGAAAAGACCGCCGACCGCCTGCGCGAACGGCTGGACCGGGTGCCCGGCGTCCGCGAGGCCAAGTACTGGGGCGCGCCGCCGTCCGAGGTGCAGGTCACCTTGGACCTGGCCCGCCTATCGGCCCTGAAGCTGCCGCCCACCGCCGTCGTCGACGCCCTGAAGGCGGCCGGCGCCGAGGCGCCGATCGGCGCCGTGCAGGCCGGTGAGCGCCGCTTCAACGTCAAGTCCGGCGGAGCCTTCCACGATCTGGCCACCATCGGCGACACGCCCGTCCGCTCGCTGGGCGGCCAGGTGACCCGCGTGCGCGACGTCGCCCAGGTGGCCTGGGCCCAGGCCGAGCCGACGCACCTGACCCGCTTCAACGGCAAGCGCGCCATCTTCCTGACCGTCAACCAGAAGGACGGCCAGGACGTCGCCACGATCACCAAGGGCGTGCAGCGGGTGCTGGACGACTACGAGAAGACCCTGCCCGCCGGGGTGAAGATGGAACGCGGCTTCGTCCAGGCCGAGAATGTCAAGCACCGCCTGCACAACCTGTTCCGCGATTTCGGCATCGCCCTGGTCCTGGTGCTGATCACCCTGCTGCCGCTGGGTCCGCGCGCCGGCCTGGTGGTGATGGTGTCGATCCCGCTGTCCCTGCTGATCGGCCTGACCATGCTGCAGGCGCTGGGCTTCACCCTGAACCAGCTGTCGATCGCCGGCTTCGTGCTGGCCCTGGGCCTGCTGGTCGACGACAGCATCGTCATCACCGAGAATATCGCCCGCCGCGTGCGCGAGGGCGAGGACCGGGTCGACGCCGCCATCAACGGCACCCGGCAGATCAGCCTGGCGGTGCTGGGCTGCACGGCGACCCTGATGCTGGCCTTCCTGCCGCTGATGGCCCTGCCGGCCGGCTCGGGCGCCTATATCAAGTCGCTGCCGGTGACTGTGCTGTGCACCATCGCCGCCTCGCTGCTGGTCTCGATGACCATCATCCCGTTCCTGGCCAGCCGCCTGCTGGACAAGCACTCCGACCCCGAGGGCAACGCCCTGCTGCGGGCGGTCAACACCGGCATCCACCGCTTCTATCGGCCGGTTCTGCACCGCGCCCTGGCCCGGCCGTGGGTCGCCATGGCCATCCTGCTGGCCATCTGCCTGACCACCTTCCCGCTGGTGAAGCTGGTCGGCTCGTCGTTGTTCCCTGCCGCCGAGACCCCGCAGTTCCTGATCCGCATCGAGGCGCCCGACGGCACGTCCCTGGCCCGCACCGACCAGGTGCTGCGCTATGTCGAGCAGCGCGTGCGGGCCGAGCCGGACGTCATCTGGGAAGCCGCCAACCTGGGTCGCGGCAATCCGCAGATCTTCTACAACAAGAGCCAGCGCGAGAGCGCCACGACCTTCGCCGAGGTGTTTGTCAGCCTGAAACGCTGGGAGCCCGGCCGCAGCGAGCAGGTGCTGGATCGTCTGCGCAAGCAGTTCGCCGACTATCCCGGCGCGCGGATCAGCGTGCAGACCTTCGAGAACGGCCCGCCGATCGACGCGCCGGTCGCCGTGCGCCTGACGGGGCAGAACCTCGACGTGCTCAAGGCCCTGGCCGCCCGCGCCGAGGCGATCCTCAAGACAACGCCCGGAACACGCGACGTGACCAACCCCGTCCGCCTGGACCGCACCGACCTCGACCTCGGCGTCGACGAGGCCAAGGCCGCCGCCCTGGGCGTGCCGGCCGGCGCCACGCGGCGCATCGCCCGCCTGGCATTGTCCGGCGAGGAGACCGCCCGCTTCCGCGACCCGGACGGCGACGACTACGCGGTCAAGGTCCGGCTGCCCATGGCCCAGGCCGACGGCGCGGCGCGCAATCCGCTTTCGGCCCTGAAGGGGGTCTATGTCCCGACCGCCGACGGCCTGGCCGCGCCGCTGGACGCCATCGCCACCCCGCGCCTGAAGTCCAGCCCCTCGCGCATCGACCGCTTCGACCGCGAGCGGACGGTGACCGTCAGCTCGTGGGTCCGCACCGGCTTTCTCGCGTCGGGCGTCACCCAGGACGCCCTGGCGCGGCTGAACAAGGACCTGCCCCTGCCGCCGGGCTACCGCCTGTCGCTGGGCGGCGAGGCCGAGGCCGCGTCGGAAAGCTTCGCGGGCCTCGGCGCGGCGTGCTGGTGGCGGTGTTCGGGATCCTGGCCGTGCTGGTCCTGGAATTCCAGAAGTTCAAGACCGCCCTGGTGGTCGCCGGCATCATCCCGTTCGGGGTGTTCGGCGCGGTGCTGGCCCTGGCCCTGACCGGCTATTCGCTGTCGTTCACCGCCACGATCGGCGTGATCGCCCTGATCGGCATCGAGATCAAGAACTCGATCCTGCTGGTCGACTTCACCGAACAGCTGCGCCGTGAAGGCATGAACCTGCACGACGCCATCGAAAAGGCCGGCGAGGTGCGCTTCCTGCCCGTGCTGCTGACCTCGGTGACGGCGATCGGCGGCTGCTGCCGCTGGCGCTCGAGCGCTCAGGCCTCTACTCGCCCCTGGCCATCGCCATCATCGGCGGGCTGATCACCAGCACCCTGCTGAGCCGCGTGGCGACGCCGGTGATGTACTGGCTGACGGCGCGGGGGAAGCAAGACTGAGCCCTCCCCCTTGATGGGGGAGGGTTGGGTGGGGGTGAGCAGGGAGTAGGCGGCTGAACCGCCGCATCACCCCCATCCCCGGCCCTTCCCCCATCAAGGGGGAAGGGAGAAGCCTTGCCTATTATACGATCGTACAGCAACACTCTCCCTATCTACTCTGGGGGAGCACCACCATGGCCGAGACCACCACCCGCGACGCCGTGATCATCGGCGGCGGTCACAACGGCCTGGTCTGCGCCTTTTACCTGGCTAAGGCCGGACTGAAGGTCACGGTGTGCGAGGCGCGGGGCGTGGTCGGCGGGGCGGCGGTGACCGAGGAGTTCCATCCCGGTTTCCGCAACTCGGTGGCCAGCTACACGGTCAGCCTGCTGAACCCGCGGGTGATCGGCGACATGGGCCTGCACGACTATGGCCTGACGTTTCTAGAGAGGCCGATCTCGAACTTCCTGCCGATCAGCAACGACCGCTATCTGAAGCTGGGCGGCGGGCTTGAGCGCACCCAGGAAGCGTTCCGCAAGTTCAGCTATCGCGACGCCGAGGTGCTGCCGGCCTATTACGCCATGCTGGACGAGATCGGCGACGTGCTGCGCGACTTCGCCCAGGAGACGCCGCCAAACCTGGGCGACGGCCTGCCCGGTCTGCTGCGGGCCTGCGCCAGGGCGGACGCCTGGCCATGCTCTCCCGGCAGAGGAAGCGCGACCTGCTGGACCTATTCACCAAGAGCGCCCGCGACGTGCTGGACGGCTGGTTCGAGAGCGACGCGGTCAAGGCCGCCTTCGGCTTCGACGCCGTGGTCGGCAACTTCGCCAGCCCGGACTCGCCGGGCTCGGCTTATGTGCTGCTGCACCACACCTTCGGCGAGGTGAACGGCAAGAAGGGCGCCTGGGGCCACGCGGTCGGCGGCATGGGCGCGATCACCCAGGCGATGGGCAAGGCCTGCGAGGCGGCCGGGGTCGAGATCCTGCTGAACGCGCCCGTCGAGGCCGTGCATGTCGATGGAGCGAAAGCGGTCGGCGTGCAGCTGGTCGACGGCCGCCAGGTGATGGCCCCGATCGTCAGCGCCAACGTCAATCCGGCCCTGCTCTACAAGAAGCTGGTCGCGCCCTCGGCCCTGACCGCCGACTTCCGCAAGACCGTCGACGGCTACAAGAACGGCTCGGGCACCTTCCGCATGAACGTGGCGCTGTCAGAGCTGCCCAGCTTCACCTGCCTGCCGGGTCGGGAGACCGCCGAGCACCACCAGTCGGGGATCGTGATCGCACCGAGCCTCGACTACATGGACGCCGCCTATCGCGATGCGAAAGGGGACGGGATCAGCAAGGCCCCGATCGTCGAGATGCTGATCCCCTCGACCATCGACACGTCCCTGGCCCCGCCCGGCCAGCACGTGGCCAGCCTGTTCTGCCAGCAGTTCGCCCCGACCCTGCCGAACGGCCGCTCCTGGGACGACGAGCGTGAAGCGGCCGCTGACCTGATCATCGACACTGTCGAGAAATGGGCGCCGGGCTTCAAGGCCTCGGTGCTGGGTCGCACGATCCTGTCGCCGCTGGACCTGGAGCGGAAGTTCGGCCTGATCGGCGGCGACATCATGCACGGCCACATGTCGCTGGATCAGCTGTGGGCGACCCGTCCGTTCCTGGGCCACGCCAGCCACCGCGCCCCGATAGCCGGGCTCTACATGTGCGGCGCGGGCACGCATCCCGGCGGCGGCGTGTCGGGCAATCCGGGGCGGAACGCGGCGCGGGAGATCCTGAGGGACAAGGACTTCGCGACGGCCGTGAAGCTGTCGGTGGTGGGCGGTGAGCGTGTTCATGCCCCCTTCCCCCTGGATGGGGGAAGGGTTGGGGATGGGGGTGGCTGCTGAGCTGGCCGCGCCCTCTCCTGAAACCGGGTCACCCCCACCCCTGCCCCTCCCCCATCCAAGGGGGAGGGAGAGCGTTTTCATCGGAGGCTCTCCGCGATGACCGCCCTCTCCAACGAAGATCCCCAAGCCGACTGGGGCCTGCCCGGCTGGATCTACGGCTCCGAGCGGTTCTTCCGCGAGGAGCAGGACAAGATCTTCCGGCCGTCGTGGCAGATCGTCTGCCACCTGAACGACATCCCCAAGGCCGGCGGCGACTTCCACACCTTCGACTTCGTGGGCGAGAGCCTGGTGGTGCTGCGCGGCAAGGACGGCGGCGTGCGGGCCTTCGCCAATGTCTGCCGCCACCGGGGCGCGCGGCTGCTGGACGGACCGGTCGGCCGCTGCGGGGGAAGGATCGTCTGCCCCTACCACGCCTGGACCTACGACCTGGAAGGCCGGCTGATCGGCGTGCCGATGCGCGACGACTATCCGGCGCTGGACATGGCCAAGGAGGGGCTGGCCAGTATCGAGACCGAGATCTGGCGCGGCTTCGTCTTCGTGCGGATCGAGGGGGAAGGGCCGTCGGTTGCCACCATGATGGCGCCCTACGAGGACGAGGTTGCACACTACCGCTTCGAGGAGCTGCAGCCGTTCGGCCGGGTCACCCTGCGGCCGCGCGACGTGAACTGGAAGAACATCAGCGACAACTATTCGGACGGCCTGCACATCCCCGTCGCCCACCCCGGCCTGACCCGGCTGTTCGGCAAGGGCTATGGCGTCGAGGCCGAGACCTTCGTCGACAAGATGTGGGCCAGCTGATCGACGAGCCATCGGAGAGCCCGTCCGAGCGGCTCTATCAGGACCTGCTTCCCGACGTCCCGCACCTGCCGGACGACCGCAAGCGGCTGTGGACCTATTTCAAGCTGTGGCCGAACTTCGCCTTCGACATCTATCCGGACCAGGTGGACTTCATGCAGTTCATCCCGGTCTCGGCCACCCAGACCATGATCCGCGAGATCGCCTACGCCCTGCCAGACGAGCGGCGCGAGATGAAAGCGGCGCGGTATCTGAACTGGCGCATCAACCGCCAGGTCAATACCGAGGACACCGAGCTGGTCGCGCGGGTGCAGCAGGGCATGGCCTCGCTGACCTTCACGGCGGGACCGCTGGCCACCAGCGAGGTGAGCCTGCGCAGCTTCGGCCGCAAGATGCGGGCGCTGATCCCGGAAGCTCGGATGGCAAGGCCGCCGGAGGGGTGGTGAGGATTGCAGAGCGCCCCCTCCGTCTCGCTGCGTATCCGCAGCGATCCACCTCCCCCGTTGCACGGGTGAGGATGAGGCGCCCTTCTCCTCCCCCGCCTGCGGGGGAGGTGGCGCGGCGCGGATACGCGCCGTGACGGAGGGGGCGCACAAGCGCGCCGCCTTCACCCGCGAGACCGCCGATGTCCGCCGCCAGGCCCTGGTCGCCGCCGCCGAGACGGTCCTGGCCCGCGAGGGCGTCGGGGGAACCTCGGTGCGCACCATCTGCGCCGAGGCCGGGGTCTCGCCGGGCCTGCTGCGCCACTATTTCGAGGGGGTCGATGACCTGATCGCGGCGGCCTACGAGGCCGTCGGTCAGCGGATCGATGCAGCGCTCGACTCCGCGCTGGAGACGCCGCCGACCGACGCCCCGCGAGCGATTGCTGGCCTATCTCGGGGCCAGCTTCGCGCCGCCGGTGCTGGACCCGCAGCTGCTGGCCGCCTGGATCGGGTTCTGGAGCCTGGTGAAGACCAAGCCGCGCATCGCAGCGATCCACGCGGCGTCCTACGCGGACTTCCGGGCGCGACTGGAGAAACTGCTGCGCGAAGCGGACGTCGCCGAGACCCGCCTGGCCGCCATCGCCCTGACGGCGACGGTGGACGGCCTGTGGCTGGAGCTGTGCCTGGATCCGGCGACCTTCAGCCCGGACGAGGCGCGCGCGATCGTAACGCGCGCGCTGGAGAGCTGGCTAGCTTAGGCGGCGGCCGCCTGGTGCGCCGCGCGGTTGCGGCCCCACGAGGGCGTGCGGACTTCCGGCTCGTCGACGTGAACCTGACCCTTGCGGCCCTGCTCGCGCATGTGGCGGGCCAGCAGCTGGGCCAGGGACTCGGCTTCGTGTTGCGAGGAATAGCAGCCGATCAGTTCAGCCGAGTCGTTCCAGGTCACGTGCCACACACCGGCGACCGGGCGGACGTAATAGTGATTCTCGGTCATGGAGACCTCCTTGGACCTACTCAACGTGTTACTAACCACGTCGACATGACAGTTGTTTCGCTATCGCACAATCAAATTGCGCTGCAATGCACAATGCATGGTCCGGGCCACGACGCGCTGTGCGCTTTTTCACCGCCTTTGAGGCAAGATCACGGCTCGTTTTTCACTATGACGCCGCCCTTCATCACTTTTGGCACGCGCGTCAGGGTCGAAATGTCCGCCAGCGGATCGCCCGGCACGGCGATCAGGTCGGCGTAGCAGCCGGCCGCGTCGCAGCCGACCTTGCCGGTCTTGCTCATCAGCTCGGCCGCCACGGTCGTCGCCGACTGGATCGCCTGCATCGGCGTCATGCCGTACCTGACCATGTAGGGCAGCTGGCGGGCGTTGAGGCCGTGGGGATAGACCCCGGAGTCGGTGCCGTAGGCGATCTTGACCCCGACCTTGACCGCCTTGCGGAAGCCCTCGCGCTGGGCCTCGGTGGTCTCATAATTCTTGCGCAGGGTCTCGGCCGGCCAGCCGTGGGCCTTGCCGTATTCGTCGATCCAGTCGCCGTCATAGATGTCGGCGACCAGATAGACGCCCTTGGCCTTCATCATGGCGATGGCCTCGTCGTCCATCAGCGAGCCGTGCTCGATCGAGCGGACGCCGGCCCGCATGGCGGCCTTCATGCCCTCGGCCCCGTGGGCGTGGGCGGTGGCGTAGGTCCCCCGCTTGGCGGCCTCCTCGACGGCGGCGCGGATCTCGTCTTCCGACAGCTCCAACTGACCGGGCTCGGTGCCCACGGTCAGCACCGCGCCCGTGGCGATCAGCTTCAGGAAGTCGGCCTTGTGAGCCAGGATGTTCGCCGCCTTGCGATGCGTGTCCGCAGCGTCCTCGACCACGCCCACCCGCATCTCGGCCGGGATGCCGACGTCTGCGGCGATGCCGGTGACCTCCCCGCCGCCGCCGGGGACAGTGATATAGGCGCCGGCCACCGACATGCGCGGTCCAGGCACCAGGCCGTTGTTGATCGCGTCGCGCAGGGCCACGTCGCCGAACGCCCGCCAGGTCCCGACGTCGCGGACGCTGGTGAAGCCGGCCATCAGGGTCTTGCGGGCGTGATCGGCGGCGATGAACGACTGATAGGCGGCCGTGGTCAGCAGCGGCTCGGCGATGTTCTCGGTCTGCTCCTGGTCGACCAGGTGGGTGTGCATGTCGATCAGGCCGGGGAGGACGGTCAGCTTGCTCCAGTCGGTCACCGGACCATCCCCAGGTCCATTGGGGGGCGCGGCCTTCCAAAGCGTGACGGCGGTGATCTTCTCGCCCTCGATGCGGATCAATTGGTCGGTCAGCACCTTGCCGGCCTGCGGGTCGACCAGCTTGCCGGCGCGGACGTAAGAGACCTGGGCGCTGGCGATCGTGGGGACCAGGGCGGCCAGCAGGGCGAAGGACTTGAGCTTCACGAGACAGTCTCCGGCAGAACAGGACGCGCCGCGCGGGCGGTCAGGAAGCGGACGGGCAGGCCGGCCAGCAGCAGCACCACGCCCCACAGGCTGGCCGAGGCCCCGGCGCCGTAGAGCGTCCAGATCGAATAGACCGCCGCCATAATGGCCAGCACGGTCAGCAGCATCGAGGCGTCCATCCGATGCTTCTGCTGCAGGCGCAACGCCGCGAGGGCGCTGAACAGGTAGGTGAACAGGCTGGCCGAGGTGGCCAGCAGGGCGATAAAGGTGAACAGGTCGGCCATCGACTTGGCGTAGTTCATCAGCACCAGGATCGTCAGCAGGGCGCTGGACAACACGTGGGCCCGCACCGGCGTCCCACGCTTGCCGACCTTGCCCAGCCAGGCCGGGAACACGCCGTCGCGGGCCATGGCGTAGGGCATCTCGCCCTGCAGCAGCACCCAGCCGTTCAGGGCTCCGAACGCGCTGATCGCGGCGAAGGCGGCCAGCACCAGCCGCAGGTCGCCGCCGCCGTGATAGCCGACAAAGTCCGCGAACGGGGCGTTGGAGGTCTTCAGCAGGTCGGCGGGCGACAGCACCACCACCGCCGAGCAGACGACCAGATAGATCAGGCCCGTGAACGCCGTGCCGTAGAGGGTGGCGCGCGGAATGGTCCGGGTCGGCTCGTGCACCTTGTCGGCGGGCACAGTGGCCGACTCCAGGCCCAGCAGAGCCCAAAGGGTGAGCGTGGCGGCGGCGGTGATCCCGCCGGCCGACAGCTGCGACGGCTCGAACGGCGTCACGGCCGCTCCGCCCTTGCGCGCCAGGATGACGACCGCCAGGCCGGCCACGGCGATCAGCGGCAAGAGCTTCAGGATCGTGGCGACCACTTGCAGGCGCCCCGCGGACTTGGAGCCCCAGCAGTTGACCGCCGTCAGCGCCCAGACCACGGCGACGGTGACCAGCGCGGCCAGCCCCGGGACCTTGCCGAGGGCCGGGAAGAACACCGACAGATAGCTGACCCCGCCGGTCGCGATGGCCGCGTTGCCGACCCACATCGAGATCCAGTAGGCCCAGGCGACCATGAAGCCGGCCGTCGGTCCGAACGCTTCCTGGGTATAGGCCAGCGGCCCGCCGGCGCGGGGAAAGGCCTCGGCCAGCCGGGCGAAGACGAAGGCCAGGCACAGCGCCCCGCCGATGGTCAGCATCCAGGCGATGACGGCGTTCCAGCCGTAGGGCGCCAGCGAGGCCGGCAGCATGAAGACGCCCGAGCCGATCATGTTGCCCACGACCAGGGCCGTGCACATCCACAGGCCTAGCGGTCGGGCGCTCGACGCCGCCATGTTTCCCCCTGACGCATACGAAAAGGGGCGGCCCTCGCGAGCCGCCCCCCAGACTTTGAACGGATCCTAGAACGTCTTTCCGAGCTTGACCCCGAAGGTGCGGGGCTGGTTCGGGACGATGTAGTACTGGGCTCCGCAGACGCTTTCCGCGCACTCGGCGTAGCGGTTCAGGCTGGCCCGCTTGTCGAAGGCGTTTCTCAGATAGATCGAGATCGACAGGCCATCCTTGTCGACGCCGCCGAGAAGTCGGCGGTCGCGTAGCCCTTCTGCCGGCCGATGATGGCGCGCTCCTTCAAGCGCAGGTCGGTCCAGTTGCCGGACTGGCCGACGACGGCGCCCTGGGCGAAGGCGTCCCAGTCGGCGAGGCTGAACTCGTAGCGCGCCGTCAGGTTGCCCTTGTACTTCGGCGTCACTGGCAGGACCGTGCCGTCCGGCGCCTGCGGCGAGGCGCAGGTGCTGACCGGATTGCCCGAGGCATCGGTGAAGCCGCAGTAGTTGGCGGTCAGCTTCGCGTCGGTATAGGCGGCCGAGGCGTTGATCGTCAGGCCGTGAGCCGGGACCCAGGTGATGTCGCTTTCCACGCCCTTGATGCGGGCCTGGTTGGCGTTCTTGATCTCGGTCAGGCCGTTGGCGCCCAGGATCGAGAACTGGAAGTTCTTCCAGTCCTCCATGAACACCGCGCCGTTCCAGCGGAAGCTGTTGTTGAGCCAGGTGGTCTTCCAGCCCGCCTCGTAGTTCTCCAGATAGTCGGCGCGATAGGGCGGCAGGGTCGAGCGGCGGTTGATGCCGCCCGGCCGGAAGCCCTTGGAATAGGTGGCGTAGACCAGCTTCGAACTGTCGAGCTTGTAGGTCAGCGTCACCTTCGGCGAGTTGCCGCTCTCCTTCGTGCCCTTGTCCAGGTTGATACAGGGGGCGTCGTCGACCTTGACCGTCGAGGCGAAGCAGGCGCGCTCGCCGGTCGAGCCATAGCCGGCCCCATAGCCGAAGAAGCCGGCCAAGGTGTTGTTCGACTTGAAGAACCGTATGCCGGCAGTCAGCATCAGCTTCTCGGTGATGTCGTACTCGGCCTGGCCGAACACGGCCTTGTCCCGATCGATCCGCTGCTGCGCCGTCAGCCAGATGGTGCCCGTATGTCCCGGCGCCGACAGGGTGCTGCCCAGGCCGTCGATCTTGTAGTTCTGGAAGATGTGGTGCTGTTGCTTCTGGTAGAAGCCGCCGACCACGAACCGCAGCTTTTGGTCCTGCGGCGAAGCGATCCGGATCTCGTGGCTCTCCTTGCGGTACCGGTCCTTGCCCTGGATGTACTGCGAGGGGTTCACCAGGTTGCCGGCGTTGTCCGTCCAGTAGAAGCCGTAGCCGACCTGATCGTAGAAGTACGAGTAGTCGGTGTAGTCCGAGTTGGTGACGTCGTTACGCTTCAGGTACGAGCCGGCATAGGTGACGTCGAGATTGGCGATCTGCCCCTCGATGGTCAGGGCCGCCTGGATCCACTTGTCCTTGCTGCTTTCCGGGTAGAAGTGCGAGACCTTCAGGTCGCCGACCTTGGGATCGAAGGCGAACAGGCCGCCCACCTTCTGCACCTGGCCCATGACCGTGGGCGTGATCACCCAGTTGTCGTCGACCTCGATGCGCAGGGCCGCGCGGCCGCCCTGGGTGTAGACGGAATTATAGTTGTTCCTGACCCGGGCCTTGTTGTTGATCGTCACGTCATTGGTCGGATCGGTGTCGCCGCGCGTGTAGGTGCGCGTGCCGGCCACGTTGTCGATATAGCCCGCGTCGCGGACGTCCCAGCCGACCACGCGCACGGCCATCTTGTCCGACAGCGGAATGTTGACGAAGCCTTCGACCGTGTGGCCCGTGCCGCCGTGGTCGACCTTGTTGGCCTCGACGTCGACCCCGGCCTTGAAGCCGGTGGTCGTCGGCTTGTTGGTGATGATCCGCAGCGTGCCGGCCTGGGAGCTGGCGCCGTACAGCGTGCCCTGCGGACCGGCCAGGGCCTCGACCCGGGCGATGTCATAGACGTGGATGTCCAGGGCGCCCTGGATGGTGGTGACCGGCTGTTCGTCCAGATAGACGCCGACGCTGGGCAGCGAGCCGGAGTGGTTGCCGTCCCCGCCGCTGGCCACGCCGCGCATATAGACCTGGCCGAAGCCCGGGCCCGAGGTCGTGAACGACACGCTGGGCAGGTACTTCACATAGTCGACGAAGGACGCGACCTGCAGCTGCTCCAGCTTCTCGCCGCCGATCGCCTGGATGCTGACAGGCACATCCTGCAGGTTTTCCGATCGTTTCTGCGCGGTGACGACCACTTCTTCCAAAGCGGTCGACGATTGCGGCGCCTGCGCTTGAGCGTAGGCGACGGTGGTGAACATTGTAGATGCGAACAAGGCGGCGGAACACATGCCGACCTTCTTCAAACGGACCGAACCCGACGACATATAGTCGCTCCCCTTGAGGTCTTGATCGAACGAGGTTCGGCCTGCCTCAAGCGTCCGGCAAGATTGGAAATTTCAGTTTGATGTCAATTCCTTGAAGTGTTGCAGAAATGGCAGGCGCGGCGGAGGACGCCGGGCAGATGGTCAAATAACGGGCGCATCCGGATAGGCGTCTAGGACCGGTCCCAATGCCTGCTTCAGCGGGCCGAGGTGCGATTCGAATTTCTGCCAGTGTTCGACCGCGTCCTTGAAGATCGGACGGCGGACCTGCTCTGAACTGGCGGTGCGGACGGCGCGGTCGTTCTCGTGCGGCGACAGGCAGGCGGCCTCGAACGGCAGGTCGCAATGGTCCAGCAGGGCGCGGATCTCGGCTTCCGGATTCTCGATCATGCGCTCGTAGATCACCCGGTGGACGCGTCCCGGCAGCACCGCGTCGAAGTGGGCCATCAGCGCCACATAGTCGGCGTAGTAGCGGCCGATGTCGGTCAGGTCGTAGCTGAACGCCTGCCCCCGGGCGAAGTGCTGCTTGAAGCCCGAGAAGCAGCAGCCCAGCGGATGGCGGCGAGCGTCGATGATCCTGGCGTTCGGCAGGATCAGGTGGATGAAGCCCGCGTGCGCGAAGTTGTTGGGCATCTTGTCGATGAAGAAAGGCCGGTCCGTCTTCCGCTGGACGCGGGTGCGCTCCAGGAACTCCTCGCCCAGGGCCTCCAGGTCGGCGGGCGACAGGTCGGCGAGACTCTCCGGATAGGAAGACTCGGCGCGGGTGGCGGTCTTTCCGCCCAGGCGCCGGGCCATGACGATCAGGTCGGGCAACTCCATCGTGCCCTCGACCATCGAGTGGCTGGCCAGGATCTGCTCCACCAGGGTCGAGCCCGAGCGCGGCAGGCCGACGATGAAGATCGGGTCGGGCGCGGCGCAGCCCTGCCCCGCCCGCGCGGCCAGGAAGCCGGGGGTGAACACCGCCTTGGTGCGGGCGGTGTCGGCGGCGTTGTCCGCGGCGTCGTAGCCCAGCTGGGCCCGGCGGATCGCCGCGCCTTCGGCGTAGCGCGCGAACGACTCGTCCCAGCGGCCGGCGTCCTCCAAGGCCTTGCCCAGGGCGTAGTCCAGGTGCAGGCGATCCTCATCCGACAGGTCCGGCGTATCCAGGGCCTCGGTCATGGCGGCGAGGTCGGCGGCGGTGAACTTGACCGTCTTGAGATTGGCCAGGCTCCACCAGGCCTCGCCCAGGGTCGGCTGCAGCTCCAGCGCCTTGCGGTAGGCGGCGACGCAGTCGGCCTGGCGTCCCACCGTCTTCAGCGCGTGGCCATAGCTCATCCAGCCTTTCGGCTGATTGGGATAGTCGGCCAGCACCCGGTCATAGACGGCGATGGCGCGGTCATATTCGCCCAGGCGCGCCAGGATCGCCGCGCGCAGGTTGGCGTAACCCGGATGGCGGTCGTCCTTTGCCGTCAGCATCTCGATCTGCGCCAGGGCCTCGAGGTTCTTGTTCTGGCGATAGAGCATGGTCGCCAGATTGTGCCGCGCGGCGGCGAAGCCAGGGGCCAACTCGATGCAGCGGGTCAGCAGGCCCTCGGCGTCGGCATAGCGGCCCAGCCGCGCGCCGGTCTCGGCCAGCATGCGGATGGCGGCCACGTCGCCGGCGTCTTGCTTCAGCCGTTCGCGCAGCAGCCGCTCGGCCTCGCCCAGGCGATTGTCGGACAGCGCCGTCGCCGCCTCGACCAGGAGGGGATCGCGGGTCGAGGCGCGCAGCTGGCGGGCCAGGGCCTTTTCGGCGCCGGCGCTGTCGCCCAGCAGCTCCAGGTTCTCGGACAGCCCCCGCCAGGCCTCCGACAGGCGCGGCTCCAGCGCGCTGGCCCGGTCGAAGGCGCGGGCGGCCTCGGCGGTGCGGCCCAGCTGCTCCAGGCTGAGCCCCAGCTCCAGCTGGGCCAGGGGCAGGTTCGGCAGGGCTTGGGCCAGGGGCTGGACCGTCGCGGCGGCGGCTTCGGGATCGCCCGACAGCCGCAAGGCGGCGGCCAGGACGCGGGTGGTGTCGGCGTGTCGCGGCACGACCTCCAGGATCGCCCGGGCCTGCTCGGCCGCCAGGCGCGGATCGACCTCCAGCAACCGCTCGGCGTGTTCGAGCGCCGCGGCGAGACTCATGGCGGGCTGGGCGGTCGTGGTGGTCATGCGACGAGGAGAGCGGAGCGCCGGGGAGCGTGTCAATCCGGCTCGCGACGCGCGCGCTACAGCCGATCCCGCAACGCGTACCAACTCAGCCCAGCCACGGTCAGTGGCCACCTCAGAAGGCGCCCGCCCGGGAACGGCGGGGTGGGGAGCCGCGAGAGCAGGTCGACGCCCCCCGCCTCACCCAACGCCGCATCGGCCAGCAGCTTTCCCACATACGGCGCCAGCATCACCCCCTGCCCCGAATAGCCCGAAGCGACCCGCACACCCGGCGCGACCTCGCCGACGAACGGCATGCGGCTCAGGGTGATGCCCAGGGTCCCGCCCCAAGCGTGGGTCAGCGGGACGTCGGCCAGGCGCGGATAGACCTTGGCGAGGTTCTTGCGGACCAGGCTCGCGATGTCGCGGGGAAACCCCGGCCGATAGTTCTCGCCGCCGCCGAACAGCAGCCGGCCGTCGGGCGTCTTGCGGAAATAGTTCACGACGAAGCGGCTGTCCGACACCGCCGCGTTCGAGCGGATGATCGTCTCAGCCACGTCGTCCAGCGGCGCGGTGACGGCGATGAAGTTGTTGATCGGCATCACCCGGGCGCGCGCCTTGCCCGCCATGGCGTTCAGCAGGCCGTCGCCGCTGAGGATCAGTTGGTCGCAGGTCACCCGGCCGGTCGCGGTCTCGACGATGATCCGGCCGCCCTGGCGCGTCCAGCTTTCGGCGCGGGTGTTTTCGTGGATCACCGCCCCCGCCGCCATCGCCGCGCGAGCTATCCCCAGGGCCAGCTTCAGCGGATGCACGTGCCCGCCGCCGCGATCGATCAGGCCGCCGTGATAGACGTCGGTTCCCAGCTCAGCGGCGAGGTCGGCCTGGTCAATCAAGGCCAGCTGGTCGTAACCGTAGCGGTCGGCCATCAACGCGGCATAGGCGGCGTCCTCGGCCTCGCCGTTCGGCTTGTGGCGCGCGTGGATCATGCCTGGCCGCCAGTCGCAGGCGATCGTGGCCGTCAGGGTCTTGAAGTGCGCCCGCGCATCCTCGGCCAGCCGCCACAGGGCCAGGGCGTCGTCGCGGCCGACGGTCTTCTCCAGCCAGGCCTGGTCACGCCGCTGGCCGGTATGGACCTGCCCGCCGTTGCGCCCCGTCGCGGCGCAGCCGACGCGGCCGGCTTCCAGCACAATGGCCTTGCCGCCCAGCGCCAGGGCGGCCCCGAGACCGGTGAAGCCCGCGCCGACGATGCAGACGTCGGCGTGGGTGTCGCCGTTGAGCGGCGGCAGCTCGGGACGGTCGGTGACCGTGGCCTCATACCAGCTCATCCCCTTCCCCCGTCCAGGGCGAAGGGCTTTAAGGCGCTACACATTCAGCAGCAGGAACTCCCGCTCCCACGGGCTGATCGTGCGCATGAAGGTCTCGTACTCGGCCTGCTTCACGTGGTCATAGGCCTGGCAGAAGATCGGGCCCAGGATCTCGACCAGCGGCTCGCACTGCTCGAACAGCTTCAGCGATTCCGACAGGCTGCGCGGCAGCTGGATCCCGGCCGCGCCGGCGTCGGTGGCGACCGGGGCGCTGGGCGTCAGGCCTTGCGTCATGCCCAGATAGCCGGCCGCCAGCGACGCGGCGATGGCCAGGTACGGATTGGCGTCGGACGAGGGGATGCGGTTTTCCAGCCGGCGGTTGGCCGGGTCGGACGGCGGCACCCGCAGGCCGCAGGTGCGGTTGTCATAGCCCCACTGGGTGTTGACCGGCGCGCCCGAGTCCTTGGCGATCCGCCGATACGAATTCACGTAGGGGGCCAGTATGGCCATGATCGCCGGCAGATAGGTCTGCTGCCCGGCGATGAAGCCGTGGAACAGCGCCGTCTCCTCGCCCTTCTTGTCCGAGAACAGGTTCTTGCCGTCCTTGTCGACGATCGACTGGTGGATGTGCATGGCGCTGCCGGGCTCGCTGGCCATCGGCTTGGCCATGAAGGTGGCGTAGATCTCGTGCTCCAGCGCCACCTCGCGGATGGTGCGCTTGAACATGAACACCTGGTCGGCCAGTTCCAGCGGCGGACCGTGGCGCAGGTTGATCTCCATCTGGGCCACGCCGCTTTCGTGGATCAGGGTGTCGATCTCCAGGCCCTGGCGCTCGGAATATTCGTACATGTCCTCGAACAGCGCATCGAACTCGTTGACCGCGCTGATCGAATAGCCCTGCCGCCCTGTTTCGGGCCGGCCCGAGCGGCCGATGGGGGGCTTGAGCGGGTAGTCGGGGTCGGTGTTCTTGTCGACGAGATAGAACTCGATCTCCGGCGCCACGATCGGGACCCAGCCCTTCTCGGCATACAGCGCCAGCACCCGCCGCAGCACCTGACGCGGGGCCTCCTCGACCGGCCGGCCGTCGGGGTGGAAGGCGTCGTGGATCACCTGGGCCGTCGGGTCCTGGGCCCACGGCACGGCGGCCAAGGTGGCGAAGTCCGGGGTCAGGAAGATGTCGGTGTCGGACTGCACGGCGCTGACCGCCCCCTCGAACTCGGGGAAGTCGCCGGTGATGGTCTGGTAGAACACCGCCAGCGGCAGGTTCATCGACGGCGTGCCTAAGAACTTGCGCACCGGCATGATCTTGCCGCGCGCCACGCCGGCGAGGTCCGGCACCACGCACTCGATCTCCTCGATGTTCTGGCGCGCGAACCAGGCCTGGGCCTCCTCCAGCGACGCGACGCCCCGATTGAGCGTGGTCTCGCGCTTGGCCTTGTTGTGCTTGGGCTTCATGACGCACTCCAAAAGCTCGGTTTTTCCCGATTTGTTCTCGGAAAGTTTCTGCTATCGTAAGGCATGGCCGAGCCCGAACCCGACATCTTCGACGCCCTGGAAGACGAGGCTGAATTGGCTGCCGACGCAGCCGCGGACGCCGATCTTGCAGCTGGCAGAGTCGTTCCGCACGAGCGCGTGGTGGAGTGGCTGAAGTCCCTGGGTACGCCTAACCAACTTCCCACGCCATATTCGTGGCGCAAGTAATCTGGACTGACCGGGCGCTGGCCGATATCGAGGCCATCGTCGCCTACATCTCCAGTCAATCTCGGCCCATTGCAGCCCAGCGCCTGGGAAGTCGGTTGTTCGCTTCCGGCGAAAGCTTGGCTGACCATCCTGAACGAGGCCGCCTCAGCACGAGAGGACGTCGCGAGATCGCGGCCATCCCGCCCTACGTGCTGCGCTATCGCGTTGTCGGCGACATGGTCGTCATCGGCAGCGTCCGCCACGGCGCCCGTCGCCCAATCTAACCTCATGACACCGCCTCCGGTTTCAGGGCGCGGAGCACCGGCTCGGCCTCGGTCAGAGACTGGCGGATGATGGCGACAAGCTCGTCGATCTCGGCGTGGGTGATGATCAGCGGCGGGCAGCAGACGATGCTGTCGCGGATGGCGCGGACCATCAAACCGTTCTTGATGCACAGGTCCCGCACGATCGGGCCGGCCTCGCCTTCCTTGTCGAGGAAGCGATGGTTGGTCCCCTTCTCCCGCACGATCTCGACGGCGCCGATCAGACCCAGCGAGCGGGTTTCGCCGACCAGCGGATGGTCGTTCAGGGTCGCCAGGGCCTTGGCCAGATAGGGGCCGGTGTCGTCGCGGGTGCGCTCGACCAGGCCCTCACGCTCGATAATCTCGATGTTCTTAAGCGCCACGGCCGCGCAGGTCGGGTGGCCCGAATAGGTAAAGCCGTGGATGAAGTCGCCGCCCTTCTCGCGCAGCTCGGCGACGATGTGGTCGGCGACGCCGACGGCCGAGATCGGCAGGTAGCCGGACGACAGCCCCTTGGCCATGGCGATCAGGTCGGGCTTGATGCCGTAGTGCTGGTGGCCGAACCATTGGCCCAGCCGCCCGAAGCCGCAGATCACCTCGTCGCAGACCAGCAGGATGCCGTATTTGCGGCACAGGGCCTCGACCGCGGGCCAGTAGCCGTCCGGCGGGATGATCACCCCGCCCGCCCCCTGCACGGGCTCACCGATGAAGGCCGCGACGTTCTCAGGCCCGACCTCGAGGATCTTGTCCTCGATCTCTTTCACGGCGCGGTCGCGGAAGGCGGCCGGATCCTCGCCGAAGCCGTCGCCGAATTGATACGGCTGCATCACGTGATGGACGCCGGGGACTGGGAGGTCGCCCTGCACATGCATATGCTTCATCCCGCCCAGCGACACCCCGGCCACGGTCGAGCCATGATAGGCGTTCCAGCGGCTGATGAAGACCGTCCGGCTCGGCTCGCCCTTGAGCTTCCAGTAGTGACGGACCAGGCGGAAGACCGTGTCGTTGGCCTCCGACCCCGACGAGTTGAAGAACACGTGGCTCAGATGGCCGCCCATCTTGCTCGCGATCTTCGCCGCCAGCGTCACGGTCGGCGGCGTCGCGGTCTTGAAGAAGGTGTTGTAGTACGGCAGCTCCAGCATCTGCTCATAGGCGGCTTCGGCAAGCTCCTTGCGGCCATAGCCGACATTGACGCACCACAGGCCGGCCATGCCGTCCAGGATCTGGTGGCCGTCGCCGTCGTGGATATAGACCCCGTCGGCGCGGGTGATGATCCGGCTGCCGCCCAGCTCGGCGATGACCTTGTGGTCGGCCTGGGCCGGCAGGTGGTGGGCCACGTCCAGGCGTCGGAGTTCGGCGATGTCGTGGTTGCGGATCGGGACGGTCATCGGTGGCTCCTGACGATATTTTCTTTTCGTTTTACGGCCCCCTTCCCCCTTGGATGGGGGAAGGGTTGGGGATGGGGGTGACAGCGCGTCCGACCTCAGCTCGGCCGAACCGCCGCATCACCCCCACCCCTGCCCCTCCCCATCGAGGGGGAGGGAAACTCGCTAGCTCAACAACACCGCCGGCGAGCAGGCGTGCCAGCACAGCCAGACGGTCTCGCCCGGCTTGAAGTCTTCCTGGTCCCAGCGGGTCAGGTTCGAGCGCTGGACCTTGATCCGACGCCCACCCTCGATCTCCACCTCGTAGGTCGACTGGCCGCCCAGATAGGCCTCGTGCTTGATGACGCCCGCGATGGCGTTGGTGCCTTGCGGGCAGTCGCCGAGGTTCGGCGGCGTATCGCCGTCCTTCTTGTGCAGCTCGATCTTCTCGGGACGGATCGCCGCCCAGACCGTGCCGCCGCGCGCGCCGGTGACGCCGTGGTCCAGGAAGATGTCCACCGGCAGGTCCGGCGAGCGGATCACCGCGTGGCTGGGCTCGTCGACGGCCAGCACGCCTTCGAACAGATTCACCTGGCCGATGAAGTCGGCGACGAACCGGCTGTTGGGGAACTCGTAGAGGTCGTTCGGCGAGGCCACCTGCTGCAGCAGGCCTTTGCTCATCACCGCGCAGCGGGTGGCCAGGGCCAGGGCCTCGTCCTGGTCGTGGGTGACCATGATGAAGGTGATCCCGACCTTCTCCTGCAGCGTGCAGAGTTCGGTGCGCATCTGCTCGCGCAGCTTGGCGTCCAGGGCCGACAGCGGCTCGTCCAGCAGCAGCACGCGCGGACGCTTGATCAGCGCCCGGGCCAGGGCCACGCGCTGGCGCTGGCCGCCGGACAGCTGGTCGGGCTTGCGGCCGCCATAGCCGCCCAGCTGCACCAACTCCAGCGCCTCCTCGACGCGGCGGTCGCGCTCGGCCTTGCCGACCTTGTCGACCACCAGGCCGTAGGCGACGTTGTCGGCCACGGTCATGTGCGGGAACACGGCGTAGGACTGGAACACCATGTTCACAGGCCGCTTGTTGGGCGGCACGTTGGAGATGTCCTGGCCGTCGATCAGGATCCGGCCCTCGGTGGGCGTCTCGAAGCCGGCCAGCATCCGCAGCAGGGTGGTCTTGCCGCAGCCCGACGGCCCCAAGAGCGCGAAGAACTCGCCCTCGGTCACGGTCAGGGAGACATTGTCGACCGCCGCCAGCTTGCCGAAGCGCTTGGTGACGTTCTCGAAGGTGATGATCGGCTTGCTCATTTAGCGTCCCCCGCCCCATGCCCCGCTGTGGCGGCGGGATCCCCCTGCAGTTTCAGCGCCGCCGCGGTCAGCAGCACGGTCAGCACGATCAGCACCGTCGAGGCCGCGTTGACCTCCGGCGTCACCGAGAAGCGGACCATCGAATAGACCTTCACCGGGAAGGTCACCGTGTCGGGCCCGGCGGTGAAGAAGGTGATGACGAAGTCGTCCAGGCTCAGCGTGAAGGCCAGCAGCGCCCCGGCCACCAGCGACGGGGCCATGTGCGGCAGGATCACGTCCTTGATGGTGCGGAACTCGCCGGCGCCGAGGTCGCGGGCGGCCTCCTCCATCTCGCGGTTGAAGCTGGCCATGCGCGCGCGCACCACCACCGCCACGAACGGGAACGAGAACGACACGTGGGCGATGATGATCGCCCCCAGGTTCAGCGGCCAGGCCAGGCCCTGCGGCCAGGGCATGACCCGGGCGAAGAACACCAGCATCGCCACGCCCATGCAGATCTCGGGCACCACGATCGGCAGGGCCAGCGCCCCGTCCAGGGCCGTCTTGCCCGGGAAGCGGAAGCGCCACAGCAGCAGGGCCGCCGAGGCGCCCAGGATCAGGCTGATCACCGTCGAGGCCGCCGCGATCGTCAGGCTGTTGCCGAACGCCTCCAGCAGGGCGGAGTCGTGGAACAGCTTGTCGTAATATTTGAGCGTGAAGCCCTTCCAGACGATGTTGCGCCGGCTGTCGTTGAAGCTGAACGCCATCAGGGCGACCAGCGGCGCGTAGAGGAAGATCCCCACCATCGCCAGCCAGGCCTGCATCGGCCAGCGGCGGAGGTATTCGAGCGGACCGGGGGGCGATTTCTTGGTCATCCCTTGGCCTCCGGCGTGCGCTTCGCCAGCACCGCCTGGATCGCGATGGCGATGAAGGTCAGGTACATCAGCACGAACGACATGGCCGCGCCGAAGGGCCAGTCGTTGGCGCGCTTGAACTGGCGCTCGATGATATTGGCGATCATCTGGCTGTCGGGGCCGCCCAGCAGGTCCGGCGTCAGATAGGCGCCCAGCGCCGGGATGAAGGTGATCAGGATCCCCGAGGCGATGCCCGGCAAGGCCAGCGGCACGACCACCTTGAACAGGGTCCGCATGTGCCCGGCGCCGAGGTCGAGGCTGGCCTCCAGCAGCGACTTGTCGAGGCGATCCAGGGCCGAATAGAGCGGCAGCACCATGAAGGGCAGATGCACGTAGACGAGGCCCAGGATCACCGCGAAATTGTTGTGCAGCAGCCCCAGCGGCTGGAAGTCGCCCAGCGGCTGCAGGCCTACCAGCGCCGCGAACCCGCTGCCGCCCTTCCAGAGCCACTCCAGGCCCTGGTTGACGTAGCCCTCGGTGCGCAGCACGGCGATCAGGGCGTAGGTGCGGATCAGGAGGTTGGTCCAGAACGGCAGCATGATCATCAGCAGCAGCCAGGCCTTGGCCTTGTCCGACGCGAAGGTGATGGCCAGCGCCACCGGGAAGCCCAGCACCAGGCACAGGAATGTCGTCAGCCCGGCCACCCAGGCCGATTTCAGGAAGATCTTCAGGTACAGCGGCTCGATCGCCCGGGCGTAGTTGTGGAACGTGCCGGTGATGGCGATCTCGGTCAGGCCCTCGTTGTGGCCGAAACTGTAGGCCCAGACGATCGCCATCGGCGCCAGGAAGAACACCACCAGCCACACCAGCGGCGGTCCCAACGCGGCGGCGAAGACGGCCTTGGCCTGTTTCCAGGATTGTTCCATGGGGTGGATCTCTCCCTTCCCCCTTGATGGGGGAAGGGCGGGGTTGGGGGTGAAAGCGGTTCAGGATTGAGTGAGGCCGGGGTGACGTCCGCCGTGGGTGTCACCCCCATCCCCAACCCTTCCCCCATCAAGGGGGAAGGGCGCTATGCCTAAGCCGCCCGCACCCGCGTGATGATTTCCTCGTACAGGCTGGCCTTCTCGGCCCCTTCGAAGGCGCCGTACTCGCACTTGGCCATCACGTCGGCGGGCGGGAAGATCACCTTGTTCTCGCGGTAGCTCTCCGGCATCAGCGCCTTGGCCGCCGCGTTGGGGGTCGGGTAGAGGATCGTCTTGGTGATCTCGGCCCCCGCCTGGGCGTCCAGCAGATAGTTGATGAAGGCGTGGGCGTTGTTGGGCCGCGGCGCGCCCTTCGGGATGCACAGGGTGTCGCTGTTGATCAAGCTGCCTTCCTTGGGCACCACGAAGTCGAGGTCCGGATCGTCCTTCATCACCTGGGCGATGTCGCCATTATATTCCAGCACCAGGTCGACCTCGCCCGAGACCAGCAGGTCCTGGCCGTTGTCGTCGTGGAAGGCCTTCACGAACGGCTTCTGCTTGATCAGCATCTGCTCGATCTTCGGCAGCATGTCGGCGGGGATGTCGTTGACGCTGTGGCCCAGATACTTGGCCGACAGGCGCACCAGGTCGGCGCTTTCCGACAGCAGGGCGATGCGGCCCTTGTACTTGTCGCTGTCGAACAGCCACTTCCAGCTGTCGGGCACGCCCTGGACCTTGCTCTTGCGATAGCCGATGCCCAGCAGCAGCCAGGTGTAGGGCATCGAGTATTTCCGGCCCGGGTCGAAGTCCGGGTTCAGGAACGACGGATCCAGGTTCTTCATGTTCGGGATCTTGGCGTGATCCAGCACCTCGAGCATGCCGGCCTGGCCCATGCGGGTGACGAACTCGTTCGACGGCACGATCACGTCGAAGCCCGGATTGCCCGCCTTGAGCTTGGCGAACAACTCATCGTTGGTCGCGAACAGGCTCATGTTCACGTCGACGCCGGTCGCCTTCTTGAAGTCGCCCAGCGTGGTCTCGCCGATATAGGTGTCCCAGTTGTAGAAGTTCAGCTTGGGCTCTTCGCCGTTCGCGCCGGCCGCCTTGGGTTTCTCGCCGCAGGCCGTGAACGACAGGCCGATGGCCGCCGCCCCGAAGGCCGTCAGAAGCGAGCGCCGGTTCGCGCCTCTCTGAGTGATGGTGCTCATGGTCCCTATCTCCCTCTAGGACGTCCGATGACGGACATCACGACCGCTGCACAATCTAGATCCCTCCCCCTTGGATGGGGGAGGGGCAGGGGTGGGGGTGACACGGTCGGCCGGTAGCGCTCTGCTCGCGCCACATCCTGAACCGCTGTCACCCCCATCCCCAACCCTTCCCCCATCAGAGGGGGAAGGGAGAAACCCTATTCACCACACCACCATCAGGCGTTGCGGAGGTACCAGTCGAAATCGAGTTCGGTGACGACCTCGAAGAAGCGCGCCTGTTCCGTGCGCTTGACCGAGACGAACATGTCCACGAACCGGTCGCCGAGATAGTCGCGCAGGACCTCGGATTTCTCGAAAAGGTCGACCGCCGCGAACCAGTTGGACGGCAGCCGGATGTTCTCCTTGGCCGCCGCCGCGTAGCCGTCGCCGACCACCGCCGGGCCGGGATCGAGCTTGTTGGCGATGCCGTGGTGGGCGCTGGCCAGCAGCACCGCCATCACGAGATACGGATTGCCGTCGGCCCCGGCGACGCGGTGCTCCACGTGGCGGGTCTTGGGCGGACCGGCCGGCACGCGCAAGGACACCGTGCGGTTGTTGACGCCCCAGGTCGGGGCGACAGGCGCGTAGCTGTTGGCCTTGAAGCGGCGATAGCTGTTGGCGTTCGGCGCCAGGATGGCCATGCCCTCGCCCAGCAGCACCTTCATGCCGGCGATGGCCTGCTTCAGCAGCGGCGAGCCTTCCAGATCCTCGGCGGCGCACAGGTTGTTTCCGTCCGCGTCATTGACGCTGAGATGGACGTGGAAGCCGTTGCCGGCCCGCTCCGCCCAAGGCTTGGCCATGAAGGTCGCCTCGCAGCCATGGCGCAAGGCCACGCCCTTGGCGGCGCGCTTGTAGAGCACCGCGTCGTCGGCCGCGCGCAGGGCGTCGGGCTTGTGCTTCAGGGTCAGCTCGACCTGGCCCGGGGCGAACTCCGAGATCGCGCCTTCCAGCGGCACGCCCAGCACGTCGGCGGTGTCCCACAGCTCGCGCAGGAACGGGGCGTGGGCCTCCAGCTCGGGCAGGCCGTAGACCTGGATGCCCGTGGGGCGCAGGCCTGTCTGCATCGACTTGGCCGGCTGCAGCTCGCCGTTCGGGCCGCGCTGCAGGTCGACGAGGTAGTATTCCAGCTCGCACGCGGCGACCGGCGTCAGGCCATCGGCGGCGTAGCGGTCCAGCACCCGTTGCAGCACGTGGCGCGGGTCGAGGTCGTTGGGCGTCCCGTCCAGTTCGTACATCGACAGCATGACCTGGGCGACATCGGGACCCAGCCAGGGCGCCAGGGTCAGCGTGCCGGGCACGGGCCGCGCGCGGCGGTCGGCGTCGCCGTCCTCCCAAACGAGACCGGTGTCCTCGCAGTCGGCGCCGTTGGTGTCGACCACCAGCACCGAGCCCGGCAGGAAGCGGCCATATTCGTAGATCGCCTCCAGCTCATGCACCCGAAGTCGCTTGCCGCGCGGCACGCCGGTCATGCTAGTGAAGAACACCTCGACGAACTTCACCTGCGGGTTGGCGGCGAGGAAATCGCGGCATTCCTGGATATCGGCTACGGCGGCGGTCATGCGGAGAACTCCCCCTTCCCCCTCGATGGGGGAAGGGTCGGGGATGGGGGTGACAGAGGTTCAGGATGTGGCGCGGCCGAGCCGAAGCCCGCTGACCGTTTCACCCCCACCCCTGCCCCTCCCCCATCCAAGGGGGAGGGCAAGTGAATAACCTTCATGCGTCGTGCTCCCCCATCGCGATCGCAAAGCCGTCCACGGCCGCGACCAGCCGGTCGATCGCGGCGTCGTCGGTGACGGGCGAAACCAGCATCATGTTGTGGAAGGGCGCGATCAGGACGCCCCGGTTGATCAGCCACAAGTGCAGCGCTTCCACCGCCTCATGGTCCAGCACTTTCCGCATCTGGGCGGCATTCTTCGGCGGAGGATCGGCGAAGACCAGCTCCACCCGGGCGCCGACGTGAGCCACCGACCACGGCAGGCGGCGCGCGGCGATCACGGCCTTCAGACCCGCGACCAGTCGCTCGGCCCCGGCCAGCATCTTGGCATAGGCCGCGTCGGTCATCACCTCGGACAGCATGGCCCGCATGGCGGCCATGGCGAGCGCATTGCCCGACAGCGTGGTGCCGATGCCCGACTGGCCCGGACCGATCCGCAGCTGCGCCTCGTCCATCCGCGTCGAGAGTTCGGCGGTGACGCCCCAGACGGCGGCCGGCACGCCGCCGGCGACGGCCTTGCCCAGCACGAAGACGTCGGGCTCCAGGCCATAGGCCTTGATGTAGCCGCCGGGTCCGGTCGAGATCGTGTGGGTCTCGTCGATGATCAGCAGCGTCCCGGCGTCACGGGTGAGTTTGCGCAGGGCGTCATGGAAGCCGGGCTCGGGCAGGATCATGCCGCAGTTGGTCATCACCGGCTCGGCCAGCACGGCGGCGACATCGCCCGGCGCGAGCGCGGCCCGCAGGGCTTCGAGATCGTTGAACGGCACGACGCGGGTGGTGGCCGTCAGGTCGTGGACCTGGCCCAGCAGGCCGGGCTTCATCGCCGCAGCGCCGTCCTTCAGCACCACGAAGGCGTCCTCGACCATGCCGTGGTAGCAGCCGTCGAACACCAGCACGACCGGCCGCTGCGTCACCGCCCGCGCCCAGCGGATCGCCGCGCGATTGGCGTCGCTGGCCGTGGTCGCCGTCTGCCACAGCGGCAGGCCGAAGCGCTCGGCCAGCAGCTTGCCGACGATCACCGCCGAGGCGGTCGGCAGCATGAACCCCGCCCCGCGCTTGATCTGGTCGGCGACGGCGGCCGCCACCGAGGCGTCGCCGTGCCCGAACATGGCCGGCGTGTCGCCCAGGCAGAAGTCGTCATAGAGCTTGCCGTCGACATCGGTGACCTGGGCCCCGACGCCTTGCGCCGCGAAGATCGGGCTTGGGGAAGCCCAGTCGTTCATCCAGTGCATCGGCGCCCCGCCGCGCCAGACCGCCGAGGCGGCCTTGGCCATGGCGATCGAGCGCGGGTGCTCGGCGAGGAAGCGGCTGCGTTCGCTGGCGAGCAGGTCGGGGAGCGTGCGGGTGAGTTCGGCGATCATCCCACCCCGCCAAAGCACAGATATTTGGTCTCCAGATACTCGTCCACCCCCTCGGACGAGCCTTCGCGGCCCAGGCCCGACTCCTTGACCCCGCCGAACGGCGCGACCTCGGTCGAGATCAGGCCTTCGTTGATGCCGACCATGCCGGCCTCGATGGCCTCGGCCACCCGCCAGCAGCGGCCGACGTCGCGGCTGTAGAAGTAGGACGCCAGGCCGAACGGCGTGGCGTTGGCCAGCTCGATGGCCTCGGCTTCGGTCTCGAACTTCACGATCGGGGCGACCGGGCCGAAGATCTCCTCCTGGAACAGCGCCATGTCCGGCGTGGCGTCGACCAGCACCGTCGGCATGTAGAACAGGCCGCCCAGGCCGTGCAGGTCGCCGCCGGTCAGCACCTTGGCCCCGTCACGGACAGCCTCCGTCACCAGCCGGTCGACCTTGCACAGCGCCTTGTCGTTGATCAGCGGACCGATCTGGACGCCGTCGCCCGTGCCTGGACCAACCTTCAGCGCCGCGACCTTCTCGGCGAGCCGCGCGGCGAAGGCGTCGTGGATGCCCGACTGCACGATCAGCCGGTTGGCGCAGACGCAGGTCTGGCCGGTGTTGCGGTACTTGCTGGCGATCGCGCCGTCGACGGCGGCCTCCAGGTCGGCGTCGTCGAAGACGATGAAGGGCGCGTTGCCGCCCAGCTCCAGGCTGAGCTTCTTCATCGTGCCGGCGCATTGGGCGTAGAGGAGTTTTCCGATCGGGGTCGAGCCGGTGAACGACAGCTTGCGCACCCGGCTGTCCTCGCACAGGGCCTTGCCGATGGCGCTGGAATCCTTGCCGGTGACGACGTTCAGCACCCCGGCCGGCACGCCCGCCTCGACCGCCAGCCGGGCGATGGCCAGGGCGCACAGCGGCGTCTCGGCGGCCGGCTTGACCACCACCGTGCAGCCCGAGGCCAGGGCCGGCCCGACCTTGCGGGTGATCATGGCGATCGGAAAGTTCCACGGCGCGATCGCCGCGCACACGCCCACCGGTTGCTTGATCGAGACCAGGCGCTTGCCCGGCATCGGGGTCGGGATGGTGTGGCCGTAGGCGCGCTTGGCCTCGTCGGCGAACCAGTCGATGAATGCCGCGCCATAGGCGACCTCGCCCTTCGACTCCGCCAGCGGCTTGCCCTGCTCGGCCGTCATCAGCCGGGCCAGGTCGTCGGCGTGGGCGAGCATAAGGTCGCTCCACCGGCGGAGGATCGCCCCGCGTTCCTTGGCGGTCTTGGCGGCCCAGGTCGGGAAGGCGCGGTGAGCGGCCTCGATGGCCACCCGCGTCTCGCCGCCGCCCAGGTCGGCCACGTTGGCGATCACCGTCCCGTCGGCCGGATTCAGCACCTCGAAGGTCGCGTCGCCCTCGATCCACAGGCCGTCGATGAAGGCTTCGGTTTCAACGAGATTCAGGCGGGAAGAATGGGTCATGAGCGGGCTACCTCAACGTCACGGACACCGACTTCAGGTCGGCGTACTTGTGCAACGCATGAAGGCTGCGGTCGCGGCCAAAGCCCGACTGCTTGAAGCCGCCGAACGGCATGGTGATGTCGCAGGCGTCCCAGCCGTTGATCCAGACCAGCCCCGCCTTCAGCCGGCGCGCGCCGCGCAGGGCGCGGTTGATGTCGGACGTCCACAGGCCGGCGGCCAGGCCATAGACGGTGTCGTTGGCCAGTTGCAGCGCCTCGTCCTCGGACTTGAAGCTGATCACCCCCAGCACGGGACCGAACACCTCCTCGCGGGCCAGGGTGTGGTCGGCTTCCAGGCGGTCGAAGATGGTCGGCTCGACATAGAACCCGCCGGTCTCGCGGCGGATGCGCTGGCCGCCCAGCACGCGGCGCGCGCCCTGGCTGTCAGCGGTGGCGATGTAGTCGAGCGCGGTGTTCATCTGCCGCTCGCTGACCATGGCCCCGAACTGGGTGGCCGGATTCAGAGGATCGCCGACGACCATGCCCTTGGCCACGGCCACGACCTTCTCCAGGAATTCGTCCTTGATCGAGGCCTCGACCAGCAGGCGCGAGGCGGCGGTGCAGACCTCGCCCTGGTTATAGAACACGCCCCAGGCGGCGGCCTGGGCGGCGGCGTCCAGGTCGGGACAGTCGGCGAAGACGATCTGGGGCGACTTGCCGCCCAGCTCCAGGCTGACCCGCTTCAGGTTCGAGCGGGCGGAATATTCCATCAGCTTGCGGCCCACGGGACCCGAGCCGGTGAAGGCGATCATGTCGACGTCCTTGGACAGCGCCAGCGCCTCGCCCGCCTCGCCGCCCAGACCCGGAACCACGTTGAGCACCCCTGCCGGGAGCCCTGCTTCCAGGGCCAGCTCGCCCAGCTTCAGGGCGGTCAGCGGCGACTGCTCGGCGGGCTTCAGCACCACCGAATTGCCCATGGCCAGGGCCGGCGCGACCTTCCACATCGCCATGTGCAGCGGGAAGTTCCACGGCACGATCGCCCCGATCACGCCCAGCGGTTCGTGGACCGCGTAGCTCAGGCGGTCGGCGGGCGAGGCCCCGACCTCGCCATACACCTTGTCCAGCGCCTCGGCGTACCAACGGCAGGTGTTGATCGCGAGCGGGATATCGACATTGCGGGCGTCGCTGATCGGCTTGCCGACGTCCAGGCTCTCCAGCAGGGCCAGATCCTCGGCGTCCCGCTCCATCAGTTCGGCCAAGCGGAACAGCACCTTCTTCTTCTGGCGCGGCCCCTGGTCGCGCCAACGGCCGTCCTCGAACGCCGTGCGGGCGCTGAACACGGCCAGGGCCACGTCCTCGCTCTGGCAGGCGACCACCAGGTTCAGCACCTGGCCATCGCGCGGCGAGACATTGTGGAAGGTCGCGCCCGTGACGGCCTCGACCCGCGCGCCGTCGATCACCGCCAGGCAGGGCAGCTCCAGTCGGGCGAGACGCTCGGCAATGTCGGCGGGCAAGGTCACGCGGGATATCCGTACTGATTGTGATCACAGTTTGCCTGACCACCGGAAGTGTCAAGCATCTGACTTTATGGGGCCGCGTCTACCGCGACGCGCATCTTTTCCATGCCTTCGGACAGGTCAGCGGCTATGGCGCGGCGGGCGCCGTCCGCGTCGCCGGCCTTCAGGGCGTCGATGGCCTCGGCGTGGCGATCCGCGACTAGGCCGTCGGCCCCGACCCGACCGAACACCACCCGCATGAACGGACCGACCTGCAGCCACAGGCCGCCGGCCATCGACAACAGCACCTCCGCCCCCGCCCGCTCGTACAGGGCGAAGTGGAAGGCGTGGTTGGCGGTCATGTAGCGGTCGACATCGCCCAGCCGCAGGGCCTCGTCGACATCGGCGTCGATGGCCTGAAGTTGGCGCACAAGGCCGGCGTCGGCCTTTTCGGCGGCGCTCGCGACGGCTCTGGCGGCCAGCTCCGGCTCGACCCACAGGCGGGCCATGGAAAGCTGCTCAAGGCGGTCGGCGGTCAGGGAAGGGACGGACAGGCGCTTGTTGGCCGGGTTGATCGCCAGGGCCCGCTCGGCGACCAGACGGCGGACCGCGTCGCGCACCGGCATTGGCGACACCCCGAGCTCGGCGGCCAGGCTGCGCAGGGACACGCCCTTGCCCGGCGCGATCCGGCCGGTGATCAAGGCCTGGCTGATCGCCTCATAGACCTGGTCGTGGACGGCGGTCTGGTCGGCCAGCGGAACGCGGGTCTGGACCATCTTTTCCACCGCGCCTCCAAGCCCCGCCACAAAAGCTCTCTTTACGAGAGGGGCTCAATTGCGATCACAATGCAAGGCTCTCGCGAAGGACCGCCCATGACCAGCGCCAACGACCTCGACGCCTTCTGGATGCCGTTCACGCCGAACCGGCGATTCAAGGCGCATCCGAGGATGCTCTCGTCGGCCAAGGGCATGATCTACAAGACGCCGGAGGGGCGCGAGGTGCTGGACGCCACCTCGGGGCTCTGGTGCGTCAACGCCGGTCACGACCGGCCGAAGATCCGCGAGGCCATCCAGCGCCAGGCGGCCGAGATGGACTACGCCCCCTGCTTCAACATGGGCCACCCTCTGGCCTTCCAGTTCGCCTCGCGCCTGGCGCAGATCACGCCAAAGGGCCTGGACCGGATCTTCTTCACCAACAGCGGTTCGGAGTCGGTCGACACCGCCCTGAAGATCGCCCTGGCCTATCACCGCGGCCGGGGCAAGGGGACCAAGACCCGGCTGATCGGGCGCGAGCGCGGTTATCACGGCGTCGGCTTCGGCGGCATCTCGGTCGGCGGCATCCCCACCAACCGCAAGTATTTCGGATCCTTGCTGACCGGCGTCGACCACCTGCCCCACACCCACGGCGTAGCCGGCAACCAGTTCGCCAAGGGCCAGCCCGAACACGGCGCGCACCTGGCCGACGAGCTGGAGCGGATCGTCGCCCTGCACGACGCCTCCAACATCGCCGCGGTGATCGTCGAGCCCGTGGCCGGATCGACCGGCGTTCTGGTTCCGCCCAAGGGCTATCTGGAGCGCCTGCGGGCGATCTGCGACAAGCACGATATCCTGCTGATCTTCGACGAGGTGATCACCGGCTTCGGACGCCTGGCCGCCCCGTTCGCCGCCGACCGCTTCGGCGTCACGCCCGACCTGATCTGCATGGCCAAAGGCCTGACCAACGCCACTGTCCCGTGCGGCGCGGTAGCGGCCTCGACCAAGATCTATGACGCCATGCTCGAGGGCGCCGACGCGCCGATCGAGCTCTTCCACGGCTACACCTATTCGGCCCACCCCCTGGCCTGCGCGGCGGGCCTGGCGACCCTGGAGACCTATCAGGAGGACGACCTCTTCCATCGCGCCGCATCGATGGAGGCCTATTGGCAGGAGGCCATGCACAGCCTGGCCGACGCCCGCCACGTCATCGACATCCGCAACCTGGGCCTCGTCGCCGGGATCGAGCTTTCGCCCCGCCCCGGCGCGGCCACGGCGCGGGCCATGGAGGTGTTCGAGACCTGCTTCGACGAAGGCCTGTTGATCCGCGTCACCGGCGACATCATCGCCCTGTCGCCGCCGCTGATCCTGGAGAAGAGCCACATCGACCGGATGGTCGAGACGATCCGGTCGGTGCTGGCGCGGGTGGATTAGGCTCGCCCCTGAATCCTCTTTGAGGAAGGGAATACTCTAAAGCCACGCTTCTAAACCCGACCTCAACCCTTCTCGCGCATCCTGTGCAATCGCGATGGAGATGGACCGTGACTAAAGGGTGCAGCGGCTGCCGGGACGGCCAGGATTTCGAAACGCCCTTTTCGATGGCGTTCCAACCGATCGTGAACCTGGCCAGCGGCCAGGTGTTCGCCCACGAGGCCCTGGTCCGCGGCCTTGCCGGCGAGGGCGCCGGGTCGGTGCTGTCGACGGTTTCAGAACACAACCGCTACGTCTTCGACCAGCAGTGCCGGGTGAAGGCGATCGAGCTGGCGACCAGCCTAGGCATGGCCGAGACCGGCGCGCACCTGTCGATCAACTTCATGCCCAACGCCGTGTATGAGCCGCGCGCCTGCATCCGCCTGACTCTGGCGACGGCGATGCGCACGGGCTTCCCGCTGGACAAGCTGATCTTCGAGTTCACCGAGAACGAGCAACTCGACACCCAGCACATACTCAACATCCTGCGCACCTATCGCGCCATGGGCTTCAAGACCGCGATCGACGACTTCGGCGCCGGCTATGCGGGCCTGAACCTGCTGGCCAAGTACCAGCCCGATATCGTCAAGCTGGACATGGAGCTGATCCGCGACATCGACCGCGATCGCGCGCGGCGCGCCATCGTCTCGCACCTGCTGGCCATGCTGACCGACCTTGGCGTCACGACCGTCTGCGAAGGCGTGGAGACCGAGGGCGAACTGGCCGTCCTGCGCGACCTGGGCGTCGAGCTGGTGCAGGGCTATGTGATCGCCCGCCCCCTGCTCGAGGGCCTCGCCGTCCCCGCCCCTAGCCTCGCGGCCGATACGCCATCGCCACGTCGCAACGCTCATAGCGCGCCCCGAAAGTCCGCATGATCTCGGCGTCGTGGACGAAGCCCAGCTTCTCGTAGAGGTGGATGGCCGCGGCGCATTTGCGGTTGGTCAGCAGATAGACCTTGTCCATGCCCAGGCTGGCGGCGCGCTCCAGGGTCTTGGCCAGCAGGAACTCGCCGACCTTCAGACCCCGGGCGCTCTCCAGAACGCCCATCTTGGTCAACTCGACCCAGCCGTCCTTGGACACCATGAGGGCGCAGGTTCCGACCACGCCCAGCTCCGCCGTCTCGGCGAACAGCACCACCCCGCCCTTGTCGAGGATCAGCTCGCGCGGCCGTGACAGCAGGGCGATGTCGTTGTCCTCCAGGGCGAACATGGCCTGAATCCACTCGGCGTTGATCCGGTAAAAGGCCTCTTGCAGGTCGTCGGAGAAGTCGCGGGCCCACAGGGCCGGCGGGCCAGCCGCCTGGATCCGGGTCAGCAGCGAAGCCTCGTCCAGTCGAGCCTCCACCTTGGCCAGGCCCCGCATGAAATCGCCTTCCAGTCCCTCGACCAGTTCGGCGGCGGCGGGCTCGATGCGCGGCAGGAGTTCGGTCTGAACCCGGACCATCAGCGCCTCCCCGGCCGCCGTCAGCGCCAAGCGCTTGGAGCGGCCGTCGCCCGGCGTGCGGCGCGCCTCGACGAAGCCGTCGCGCTCCAGGGTCCCGAGGGCGCGGGTTACGGTCGGCTGGGCCAGTTGCAGCCGCTGGGCCAGCTCGCCCACGGCGATGGGGCCGTGCAGGCGGATGGTCATCAGCAGCGACATCTGGGCCGGCTGCACCGGCAAATCCAGCGCGCGCGCGACCTCGGCGGCGTCAGCCTGCATCCGCTCGGCCAGCCGCTTCAGCCGGCTGCCCAGGAACCCCACGCCAAACCCCGCCAGCAGATCGTTCTCCATAACCGCCTCCATCTTCATAGCGCGCTATATAGCTTGCTATGAGATTGTTGGAGACGCAAGCGGGCCTACATCCGGAAAGGCGGGATGACCGCGCAGCGCACCTGGCCGTCCCTCACATCGACCGCGGCCGCCCGACCTCCGGTCAGGTCGTAGAACTGATTGCGCCGGCCAATGGACACGACGAGGTAGTCGGGCGCGTTGAACTTGCAGATCGGATAGCGCACCGCCGCGCCGCCCGCCCGGTCGATCAGATGCGTGCAGGTCATCGTCCCGCCCAGCCGCCGGAACAACACGTCGTCGTAGGGCGTGGCCTGGGGTAGCCTGCGGAGGCTTTTGAAGATCAGCGGCTCCAGCGGCGGGCAGGGCGGGCCGTCGACGCGCCAGAACGCGTCACGCTGAGCCTGAACCGCACGGTCGTGGCGCTGCATGACCTCAAAGCCCACCCCGATCAGGACCGCGAAGCCGAGGGCGATCGCCACCCAGCGCCACCGACTTGGCGCCCGCCCTTCCAGGGGCAGTTTGCCGATACGAACCTGCTCCGTCGCCATGCCAAAACTCACGTATGTAAATCAAGAGTACAGGCGTAAATCAGAATTCTGCGGTTGTCACGCGGGAGAACACTGATCACCACGCTTGACGCAAGCTCGTGACATTTGTAGCGTACTCGCGACATCACTGAGGCGACACCCCATGAGCGAACCCTCCGACCTGGAACTGGAAGTGCTGAAGGCCTTCTGGCGCGGCGGCGCGATGAGCGCGCGCGAGGCGCAAGGCTTGATCGAGCCCGAGCTGGGCTGGAGCGCCTCGACCACCCGCACCGTGCTGGAGCGGATGGTGGCCAAGGGCCTGCTGGTGCGCCGCTCGGTCCACGGCCTGGCGGTCTATGAGGCGCGGACGGCCAAGGTCGACGTGATCGGCGGCGTGCTGAACCGCCTGCGCGGCCTGCTGGAGATCAACGGCCGCCTGCCCGCCTCGGCCTTCGCCGGCAGCCAGATCCTGTCCGAGACCGAGATCGAGGAACTGGAAGCCCTGCTCAACACCGCAGGCTCTAAGGCCATTGGGGAGGACAAGTGATGCATCCGCTGCTGACCTCCACCGCGCTGGGCCTGATCGCCGCCTGGCCCGTCGGCGCCCTGGGCTTTGGCCTGGGCCGCCTGGTCGAGCGCCTGACCGACGACCCGCGCCCGCGCGCCGCCGCCTGGAGCCTGGCCTACGCCCTGCCCGCCGGCGCCCTGGCCGCCACGGTGGCCCTGACCTTCGCCCCTGCGGTGATCAAGCCGGCCGCGCCGGCCGCCGCGATCGTTCCCGGACCGGTCCGCATGGCCATGGTCGAGATGACCGCCGACGCTCGACCGGCGCCGGTCGTTCAGGCGTGGTCGCCCTCGCCCGCGCTGATCAACGGCCTGGCCTGGGGCCTGGTGGGGCTCTCGGCCGCCGGCCTTCTGACACGCGGCTGGCGCTGGAACCGGGGCCGTCGTCGTCTGGCCCAGGTCCGCGCCGCCGCCGAGCCGTGTCAGGACTTGGCTCTGGTCGAGGCCGTCCGCCTGCGCGCCAGCCGCCTGCGGGTCAGCGCGCCGCGCGTGCGGATCAGCGCCGCCGTCTCCGAGCCGCTGCTGGCCGGCGTCCGCCGCCCGGTGATCCTGCTGCCCAAGGCGCTGGCGCAGAGCGCCGACACCCGCCGGCTGGAGCTGGTCTGCGGCCACGAGCTGGCCCACCTGCGACGCGGCGACAACTGGCGAATCCCGGCCGAGGAAGCCCTGTCCGGCCTCTTCTGGCTGGTCCCGCCGGTCAAGGCCCTGCGCGGCCGGATGCTGGCCGCCCGCGAGGCCGTCTGCGACCTGACCGCCCTGGACGGCGCCGCCCCCGAGGCCCGCCGCGACTATGCCCGCGCCCTTGTGGAGGCCCTGAAGATGAACGCCCAGCCCTCGTCTCAGCTGGCCTTCGAGTCGGCCTTTACCGGCCGCGACCGCAACCTGGCCGCCCTGCGCCTGTCGGCGATCCTGCAGCCGCGAGGCCGCGCTTCGGCCCTGCGCGTGGGTCTGGTCTTCGCCCTGGGCGGCGCCCTGACCGCCGCCACCGGGGCCGGCTCGCTGGCCCTGGCCGACCAGGCCCGCCGCATCGCCCCGCCGCCTTCGCCCGAGACCGTCGCTGCGGTGGCCGCCGAGGCCGCGCCCGCCGCTGAAGCCGCCCCAGCGGCGGAGGCGGCGCCGGCTTCCGAAGCCGCGCCCGCTGCGCTGGCGCCAGTGGCCCCCATGGCGGCGCCGATGGCCGCGCTCCCCTCGGCCGCCGCTCCGGCAATGGCTCCGCTGCGCGTGTCGTCGGGTCCGACCCCTCAGCCCAATCCCACGCCAGATCCCCGCCCCAACCCCAACCCGAACTCGAACCCGAACGCCAATCCAAATGCCGCAGGGAAGTCGAGACTGGATCCAATCGAGATCGCGGCGGACTCGCAGGAGACCTACCAGAAGGAAGACAAGACGATCTTCCAGGGCTCGGTCACCGTCCGGGGTCGCATCAACCCGGTGAACGTGGTCGTGAACGTCAACGGCGTGAGGGCCGCGGCGTGGTTCCAGCCGCAAGACCTGCGCGACGGCGCCATTGGGCGCCTGGAGGTGATCAACGCCAAGGCCGGCGATCCCGTCCTCAACATCACGCTGAACGATCCGCAGAAATAACCGCCAGCTCGTGGAGTGACCCCATGAACGCGCTCTTCGCCTCCGCCGCCCTGGGTCTGGTCGCCGCCTGGCCGGCCAGCGGGCTGGGCTGGATGCTCGGCAAGGCCGCCGACCGGCTGACCGACGACCCTTTGACCCGCGCCACGGCCTGGAACCGCGCGGTGGCCCTGCCGCCGACGGTGCTGGGCCTGATGGTCGGGATCGCGGCCCTGCCGAAGGTCGCCACCGATCCGGTCTACCAGGTCGCCTTGGCCTCCAAGACCGTCGCCTCGGCCGGGGCGGCGATGACCGAGGCCTCGGCCCGGGCCCTCTCGGGCATAGACGGCGTCGAGGCGGCGGGCGCGATCCTGATCCTCGGCGCGCTGGGCGGCCTGGCGGTGGCGGGGGTGCGGCAGGGGATCGGCCGGGCGCGTCTGAAGCACATCGTCGCCAAGGCCCGCCCGGCCTCGCAGGATCTGACCCTGGCCGTCCGCGCCGCCGCTCGCCGCCTCGACACCCTCCGTCCCGAGGTCAAGATCAGCGACGACATCGACCAGCCGATGCTGGCCGGCCTCACGACGCCCACGATCCTGCTGCCCGCCGACATGGTCGCGCGGCTGGACGTCCAGCGCCTGGCGCCGATCTGCGCCCACGAGCTGGCCCACCTGAAGCGCGGCGACAACTGGCGGCTGCTGTTCGAGCACCTGCTGGGCGGCCTGCTGTGGATGGTCCCGCCGTTCGCGCTGATCCGCGCCCGCGCCGCCGCCGTGCGCGAGGAACTCAGCGACGCCCTGGCCCTGGACGGCGCCAGCCCCACCGACCGTCGCGGCTATGCCGAGACCCTGATCGAGGTGCTGCGCCACCGCGCCGCGCCCGCCCTGCATCCCGCCTTCACCGGCAAGGGAAGGAAACCCACCGCCATGCGCCTGACAGCCATCACCGATCCCCGCGACCCCGCCAGCTTCGCCCGCCGGACCCTGCTGGGCCTGGCTGGCCTGCTGGCCATGGCCCTGGCCGCCGGAGCCTCGATCGCCCTGGCCCAGCAGGCCGAGCCGCACAGCAACACCCGCACCGTGATCACCGACAACACCAGCGGCCAGTATGTCGACATCCGCTCGGACTATGTGCGGGTGAGCAACGCCGAGCTGATCAATGGCCGGCTGAAGGTTCCTGACGGCCAGACCTCCACCTATCACGGCAATGTCGAGGTGCGCGGCCGTCTGCGCGCCCCGGCGACGATCGTGCTGCTGAACGGCCAGACCCCGCCGCCCGGCTTCGATCCGACCACCCTGCCGCGCGGGGCGATCAGTCAGGTCCAGGTCGTCAACCGGATGGTCAATGACCGCTCGCAGGTGACGCTGAACATCATCATGAAGCCTAGCGTCTAGCCTCGGGACAGCGAAATGACACCGGTGGACAAAGCCTGTGTCGCCCCGCATCTTTGTCCCGATTGAAGGCGACGCCGCAGACCGTCGCCACACCCTCGGGGACGGACATGCTGGACCGCCGACTTCACCGCGCCGCCGGCGCCCTGGCGCTGACCCTGTTCGCAGGACCGGCCTTCGCCCGGGAAGTCCTGGCCTTTCCGGGGGCAGAGGGCGCGGGACGGCTGGCGACCGGCGGCCGGGGCGGCGCGGTGCTCCATGTCACCAACCTGAACGACTCCGGCCCAGGCTCCCTGCGGGCGGCGGTCGAGGCCAAGGGCCCGCGCACGGTGGTCTTCGACGTCGCCGGCACGATCCAGCTCAAGACCCCGCTGAAGATCAGCAACGGACAGATCACCCTCGCCGGCCAGACCGCGCCGGGCGGCGGCGTCACCCTGCGCGACCAGACCCTGATCGTCAGCGCCGACGATGTGGTCATCCGCTTCATCCGCTCGCGCCTGGGGGCCGAGAGCAAGGTCGAGGGCGACGCGATCTGGATTTCGGGCGGCCGGCGGATCATCCTGGACCACGTCTCGGCTAGCTGGTCGGTGGACGAGACCCTGTCGGCCTCGGCCCGCTACGACAAGGCGGGGCAGGGATTCTACGACCTGACCGTCCAGTGGTCGATCATCGCCGAGAGCCTCGCCCACTCGATCCACGTCAAGGGTGACCACGGTTACGGCAGCCTGATCCGGGGCGGCAACGGCAGCCGGATCAGCTTTCACCACAATCTCTGGGCCAACCACATGGCCCGCATGCCGCGCCCCGGAAACTACGAGGGGCCGGACAAGGACCCGATCGGGGCGTTCTTCGATTTCCGCTCGAACGTCTTCTACAACTGGGGTCACGACCGGGCGGGCTACAACGCGGACGCCGCCACGCTGTCGGCCTACAACTTCGTCGACAACGCCTATGTCCCCGGCCCTAACTCGGAGAAGCGCTTCGCCTTCAAGGAAAGCGATGCGCTGGCCAAGGCCTATTTCGCCGGCAACAGCATGGACGGCGTGGTCCCGGCCGATCCGTGGAGCCTGGTGACCTTCACCATTCCAGAGCCCACCGGCTATCGCCTCGTGGCGCCGGTCGAGGTGGCGCCGGTGACGCCCGAGCGCGCCGACAAGGCCTATGCCCGCGTGCTGGCCGACGCCGGCGCCTCGGTCTGGCGCGATCCGGTCGACCGGCGGATCGTCGAGGGCGTGAAAACCCGCACCGGCAAGGTGATCGACACCCAGGCCGAGGTCGGCGGCTGGCCGGTCCTGCCTGCGGGCAAGGCGGCTCTCGACACCGACGGCGACGGCATGCCCGACGCCTGGGAAAAGGCCCACGGCTTCGATCCTCGCAGGGCCGACGGCGCGGCCCTGGCCAAGGACGGCTCGGGCTGGACGAACCTGGAACTCTATATGGCCGACGCAGCCAGACATCGGCGATAGGAAAGACAGCGGGGATAGGACAAGCAGCGTCCGCGCGGCGCGTTCAGGCGGCCAGGCCGCGCGGACGCGCCGGGTCATTCAGCCGGGCTGAGCACCTTGAAGTCGGCCTTGGGACGCGCCGCGTCGCCGGTCTTCACCGTGAAGTCGTAGTCGCTCCAGTAGATCGCGATGATATTCGGCGAGCTGCTGTTGAACGACACGGTGTGGGACTCACGCCGCGAGGAATAGATGCTCAGATAGTAGACGTCGTGGGTCGCGTCCTCGAAGGCCAGGTACATCGAGCCGCTGAAAGCGCCGCTGGGCCCCTGGGCGTCGACGCGAACCTGGTAGCTGTAGAAGCCGGCGTTCGCCAGCAGCTCGATCCCGAACACCGTGCCCTTGTCATTGGCCACGACGCAGTTCTGCGGAGAGTTGCCGTTCACCGTCGCCGATTGGCCCACCTGCATGCCGCCGGCGGCGGTCGCCGTATGGTACTTGCCCCGGTCGGAGCATTCGCCGCAATCACCCGAAAAATTCGCCACACCACCGGTCATTTGCTTCTCCCATCGTTTTTTCGTGAGCGATAGGCGCGCCCCGGTTCCGGGGATCGACGCCGCGCAACAAGGTACCAGTCCTTTTCCGAAATACAACTTAGAAGTTTTTTATAGATTTATTCGATTCAAACGAGCATTCGAGCTTGGGCTTTGGGACCCGCGACTTTGCCGCGCCGCGCGTTTCCGCTAGAAGCCGCCCCATGTCGCACAACACCTTCGGTCACCTGTTCCGCGTCACCACCTGGGGCGAAAGCCACGGCCCGGCGCTCGGCTGCGTCGTCGACGGCGTGCCGCCCGGCATCGCCCTGACGGCCGAGATGATCCAGGCGTTCCTCGACAAGCGCCGCCCCGGCAACGGCAAGTTCGTCACCCAGCGCCAGGAGCCGGACGCGGTGCGCATCCTGTCGGGCGTTTTCGAGGACGAACGCACCGACGGCCAGCGCACCACCGGCACGCCGATCAGCCTGATGATCGAGAACACCGACCAGCGGTCCAAGGACTATGGCGAGATCGCCCAGGCCTTCCGCCCGGGCCACGCCGACTATCCCTATTTCGCCAAGTACGGCGTGCGCGACTATCGCGGCGGCGGGCGCAGTTCGGCGCGCGAGACGGCGGCCCGCGTGGCGGCCGGCGCGGTGGCCCGACTGGTGATCCCCGGCGTGTCCGTTCGCGCCGCCCTGGTGCAGATCGGTCCGCACGCGATCAACCGCGACAACTGGGACTGGACCCAGACCGAGCAGAATCCCTACTGGTCGCCGGACGCAGCGATCATCCCCGTCTGGGAAGAGCACCTGGAGACGATCCGCAAGGCCGGCTCCTCGACCGGGGCCGTGGTCGAGGTCGAGGCCGTCGGCGTGCCCGCCGGCTGGGGCGCGCCGCTGTACGGCAAGCTGGACGCCGAACTCGCCGCCGCCCTGATGTCGATCAACGCCGCCAAGGGCGTCGAGATCGGTGACGGCTTCGCCAGCGCCGCCCTGACCGGCGAGGACAATGCCGACGCCATGCGCCTGGGCGACAACGGTGAGCCGGTGTTCCTGTCCAACCACGCCGGCGGCGTGCTGGGCGGCATCTCGAGCGGCCAGCCGGTGGTGGCGCGCGTGGCCTTCAAGCCGACCTCCTCGATCCTGATCCCGCGCCAGACCCTCAATGAGGCCGGCCAGGAGATCGATCTGCGCACCAAGGGCCGCCACGATCCGTGTGTCGGCATCCGCGGCGTGCCGGTGGTCGAGGCCATGACCGCCTGCGTGCTGGCCGACGCCTTCCTGCGCCATCGCGGCCAGACCGGCGGCCACGTGTTCTCGCCTGGCGAGAGCCGTCCATAGAGCGACCAGCGTTCACAAAACAAGGTTTTGCAACCCTGAGCACTGATTAGGCTCAGCTTTCGAGTTGACGTGCACACGATTGCAGCGGTAAGGCTCGAGCGACGCAGACCCTGACGTGCGGCTAACACACGCCAGGGTTGCGATATGTTGCGCGAAGACGAAGGGGGCTCGGCGCGTGCGGTTCGATCTCCTGAAGATCCTGCTGGTCGACGACAACCAGCACATGCGGATGCTGTTGACCGAGATCCTGCGGGCGATCGGCGTGCGCCATGTTTTCGAAGCCATGGACGGCGCCGAGGCGTTGACGATCCTGCGCTCCACCGCGATCGACGTGGTGTTCACCGACCTGTCGATGAACGGCCTGGACGGCATCGACTTCGTCCAGCTGGTCCGCCAATCGCCCGACAGTCCCAACCCGTTCGTGCCGATCGTCATGATCACCGGCCACTCGACCGAGCGCCGGGTGCATGAGGCCCGCGACGCCGGCGTCAACGAGTTCCTGACCAAGCCGATCACGGCGCGCGGCGTCATCCATCGCCTGACCCTGCTGATCGAGAATCCCCGGCCGTTCGTTCGCGCTGGCGACTATTTCGGCCCCGACCGCCGACGTCGCGACGACCCACGCTACCGGGGCGAACGGCGGCGCGAGGACGACAAGCAGGCGTTCTATGTCGACGACCCGCGGACCGAGCGCGGCCATCCGACGCGGAGAATTTAAACCTTTCGACCGGTAGAAGATGGTGAACAGCGTTTTATGAGCTTCACCATGACCCTCCGCCGCCTCGCGCCCCCTTCCCGCCTCGCGCCCTTGGCCGCCATTCTCACGATGGTCGCGCTCTCCCAGACCGGCTGCCTCGCGGCGGCCGCCGTGGGGACCGTGGCCGGCACGGCGATCGGCGTCACCGGCGCGGTCGTCGGCGGCGCGGGCAAGGCCGTCGTGGCCACCGGCAAGGCGGTGATCCCCGGCGACGGCAAGAAGAACCACGATCGGGACAACGATCGTCGCTAAGACGTAGCGGCCTCAGGGCAGGCCCAGATATTTGTGGGTCTGGACGCTCAGGCGCCATTGCGGATGGGCCAGGCAGTAGGCGACCGCCAGCTGCGTATTGCGGTCACGATCCGGCCCGTCCATCGGCTGCAGATAGAACCGCTCGAAATCCAGGCCCGCGAAGCGCTCCGGCAGGGCCTTGTCCTGCGGATAGACCAGCTTCAGCTCCTGGCCCGAGGTCTGGACCACGGGCGCGTCGGCCTTGGGGCTGACGCAGATCCAGTCGATGCCGGCCGGGGCCTCGATCGTGCCGTTGGTCTCGCAGGCGATCTGGAAGCCGCGCGCGTGCAGGGCTTCGATCGCGGCGTCGTCCAGTTGCAGGAACGGCTCGCCGCCGGTGCAGACCACCAGGCGGTCGTCCGGCCCGCCGGTCCACTGGGCCTCGACCGCCGCCGCCAGGTCCTGCGCCGTGGCGAACTTGCCGCCGTTCTCGCCGTCGGTCCCCACGAAGTCGGTGTCGCAGAAGGTGCAGACGGCCTTGGCCCGGTCCTGCTCGCGGCCGGTCCAAAGGTTGCAGCCGGAGAACCGGCAGAACACCGCCGCCTTGCCCGCCTGGCCGCCCTCACCCTGGAGGGTGAGGAAGATTTCCTTGACGGAATAGGTCATGCCCCCTTCCCCCTTTGATGGGGGAAGGGTTGGGGATGGGGGTGACAGCGCGTCAGGACGGAGCGCGGGCGGAACCGCCGCATCACCCCCACCCTACCCTCCCCCATCAAGGGGGAGGGAGCTGTAGAGCAAATGCTCATTGCGCCGGCGCCTCCTTGGGCAGCGCCTCGCGCCCCGCTGCGTCCCACTCGACATAGCCCTTCGCGCGCAGCTCGCACGCCGGGCAGGTTCCGCAGCCATGGCCCCAGGCGTGCAGCACGCCGCGTTCGCCCTGGTAGCAGGTGTGGCTTTCCTCGATGATCAGTTGGACCAGATCTTCGCCGCCCAGCGTCTTGGCCAGGGCCCAGGTCTGGGCCTTGGTCAGCCACATCAGCGGCGTCTCGACCCGGAAGTTCCGGTCCATGCCGAGGTTCAGCGCGTTCTGCTGGGCGTCCAGCGTGTCGCGGCGACAGTCGGGATAGCCCGAGAAGTCGGTCTCGCACATCCCGCCGACCAGGGCGTCGACGCCCCGGCGGTCGGCCAGGGCTGCGGCGTAGATCAGGAACACCAGGTTGCGGCCCGGCACGAAGGTCGAGGGCAGGCCGCGCTCGGTCATCTCGATGGCGCGGTCGGCGGTCAGGGCCGACTGGGCCACCTGGCCGAAGCTCCGGATGTCGAGGACGTGGTCTTCACCGAGGCGGTCGGCCCATTGCGGGAAGCGGGCGGCCACCTCGCGGCGCACGGCCTGGCGGGCGTCCATCTCGATGGAGTGGCGCTGGCCATAGTCGAAGCCGACCGTCTCGACGCGCTCATAGCGCTCGAGGGCCCAGGCGAGGCAGACGCTGCTGTCCTGGCCGCCGGAGAACAGGACAAGCGCGCCAGTGGCGGTGTTCGGGCTCATGCGAGCCTCTCAAGGTGTAAAAGGGGGAACATGGCCCCTCCTCTACACGAGGCAAGGCCAAGCCGGAACCGCCGGGGCGGGATCGCGGGCGCGGACAGCCGACTCACGCGATACTCGATCCACGAACATGGACGAAGTCTTTCGCCCACGAACCATAGCCATATCTCGCTGCTGCGAGATATTTTCACCGCCACCGGCGTCGAGTTCCGTTACGGAAGCTCCAAACCCGATCTTCTAATTCGATGGAAGCTTACCCGCATCAGGAGAACACCACCTCCCGGAAAGTGAAAAGGCGTAACCTATCGCTGTTCACTTACGCATCGGCCAGTTGACAGCTTTCAAACGCAAGTATGCAATCTCAGAATGCTGCGATGGGCTCGCCGTAAGCCCGCGTAGTGAGAACAGTACGGCGCCGAGGAAACACCGACCCTCGCAGGCTCCACCCATAAGGCGCCGCTGCGGGTCCAGGGAGGGAATTCAATGTCGCAAACTCTGCGTATGCGGAGCCTATTGATCATGGGCGCTTCTGCGGTCGCGATCTCCGGCTTCGCCGTCCCCGCGTTCGCTCAACAGGCCGCCAAGCCGGCCCAGGGCTCCACCGTCATCGAAGAGCTGGTCGTCACCGCCCAGAAGAAAGAAGAAGCGCTGCAGGACGTGCCGATCGCCGTGTCGGCGTTCAGCCAGGACTCGCTTGAAGCCCAGAAGATCGACGGCGGTCCCAACCTTCAGCAGGCGATCCCGAACGTCACCTTCGCCAAGAGCAATTTCACCAACAGCTTCAACTTCCAGATCCGCGGCATCGGGGCCAAGGCCGTCGGCGCCTCGGCCGACCAGGGCGTCGGCGTCCACCTGAACAACGCACCGATGCAGTCGGGCAACCTGTTCGAGGCCGAGTTCTACGACGTGGAGCGCGTCGAAGTGCTGCGCGGCCCGCAGGGCACCCTCTACGGCCGCAACGCCACCGGCGGCGTGGTCAATGTCATCACCGCCAAGCCGACCGACCAGTTCGAGGCCAATGTCCGGGCCGAATACGGCAACTACAATTCGATCAAGCTGCGCGGCATGGTCAACGTGCCGATCTTCGGCGACAAGCTGGCCGTCCGCCTGTCGGGTGCCTCGCTGAAGCGCGACGGCTTCGTCACCAACACCTTCAACAATCACGTCGTCGACGACCGGGACCTCTATTCGACCCGCGTCCAGGTGATGTTCAATCCGACTGACAAGCTGCGCACCAACTTCCTGTGGGAACGCTTCCACGAGAACGACAACCGCGCGCGCACCGGCAAGCAGCTATGCACCAAGGACAACGGCCCGGCCACGGTCGGCGGCGTGCCGACCGGCGCGGCGCGCGGCTTCCTGACCCAGGGCTGTCTGCCGGCCTCGCTGTACGGCTCCAGCGCCTACGGCACGGTCAACACCTCGGGCACCCTGACGGGCCTGCTGGGCAACATCTTCGGCTTCACCTCGGGCGACACCAACCTGGGTGACACCACCTCGACGAACCTGCGCGAGATCGAGACGGCGCTGGATCCGCTCTACCGCTCGGGCTCGAACGTCTACCAGCTGACCCTGGCCTACGACCTGACCGACGAGCTGACGGCCACCTCGATGACCGCCTACAGCAAGGGCAGCGTCTATACGAAGCAGGACTACAACCGGAACGTCTCGCCGGTCGCCTTCAACAACACGCCCTTCACGCCGGGCGGCTTCTTCAACGACCCGCAGGTCGGCAACACCAACAAGTTCACGACGATCGACGTCTCGTCGGGCCGCTCGGAACAGTTCAGCCAGGAACTTCGCCTGCAGTCGGCCTATGCCGGCCCGCTGAACTTTACCGTCGGCGCCATCCACTTCACCTACCGGACGCTGACCGACTACTACGTGATCGGCAACTCGCTGACCCTGTCGTCGCTGGCGCTGAACGCCTCCAAGGGCCTGTCGCCCACCTGCAACCCGGCGACCACCGCCAACTGCATCGGCATCGACACGGCGGCCGACCCGACCGGCGACGGCCACAACTACTATGACAACCGCACGCCCTACACCCTGGTGTCGGACGCGGTCATGGGCGAGGTTTACTATCAGCTGAACGACGACCTGAAGTTCACCCTGGGCCTGCGCCAGACCCGCGACAAGAAGGCGGTCAAGAACTACTCGACCGTGCTGCTGGCCCCTGGCTACGGCCTGACCCTGAACCCGACCAATCCTGACCAGCGCGCCCGCTTCAGCGAGACCACGGGCCGCGTCGGCTTCGACTACAAGGCCCATCTGGGCTTTACCGACGACACCCTGCTCTATGCCTTCTATTCCAAGGGCTACAAGGGCGGCGGCATCAATCCGGGCGTTCCGGCGGGCGCGGTCGGCATCAGCCAGACCTTCGATCCCGAATTCGTCAACGCCATCGAGATCGGCGCCAAGAACACCCTGGCCGGCGGCAGTGTTCTGATCAACGCCACGGGCTTCTCGTACGACTACAAGGGCTATCAGATCTCCAAGATCGTGAACCGCACCTCGGTGAACGAGAACGTCGACGCCAAGGTCTACGGCTTCGAGCTGGAAAGCATCTGGTCGCCGGTGCGGAACCTGAAGCTGAACGCCAATATCGGCTACCTGCACACCAAGATCGGCAACGGCGTCACCTCGATCGACACGATGAACCGGACCCAGTCCAACTCTGCCTATACGGTCGTGAAGGTGGGTCCGAACGCCTCGTCCGTCGGCGCCAACTGCGTGCTGGCCAGCGCCGGCGTCGCCACCATCCTGGGCGCCGGGGCCGGGGGCACCCTGCCCTGGGCCTGCTCGGGCGCGGCGGCCTATCAGGCCTTCCTTTCGGCCCCGGCCGCGGCCGGCGGCGCGGGCCTCCCCGCCCCCACGGCGGCGTTCCTGGCCAACGCCACGGGCCTCTACACCTACGGGGCCGGCTACTCGATCGAAGGCACGGCGGCGAACCTGTCGGGCAACGAGCTGCCCAACTCGCCGCACTGGACCACCTCTATCGGCGCCCAGTACCGCTTCGACCTGCCCTCCGGCTGGTCGGCCACCCTGCGCGGCGACTACTACCGCCAGAGCCAGCAGTTCGCTCGGGTCTACAACACCGAGTACGACCGCCTGAAGTCGTGGGACAACGGCAACCTCACCCTGAAGCTCGAAAAGGCGGAATGGGGTGTCTCGATCGACGCCTATGTGAAGAACATCGGCAACAAGACGCCGATCGTCGACGCCTACACCACCGACGACAGCTCCGGCCTGTTCACCAATGTGATAACCGCCGAGCCGCGCCTCTACGGCGTGTCGATCTCCAAGTCCTGGTAAGTCCAGTTAAGCAAGAAAATGGAGGGGGCGTCGGGTCATCCGACGCCCCTTTCTCGTCCCGCGCCTAGGGGGCTGGCGGAAAGATGAGCGATTTCCCGCGATTACCACGCCGTCGCCGCGCCCAACTTAACGACTCCGCAAGGCGAGCCGGGGCAAGTTGGAGCTCCAAATCCCAGCGAAGCGCCGCATGGACACGCTTTACCGCCTGATCGATCTGAGCGACCCAATCGCCCCCGGCGCCGCCTGCGCCGAGGTCGCCGCGATGTTCGACGCCGATCCGGCCCTGTCGGCGATCGCGGTCGTCGAGGCCGGGACGCCCGTCGGCCTGATCTATCGCGACGTACTCCAGGGCATGATGCGGGTGGCCGCAGAGACCCTGGCCGACAAGCCGGTTTCCCAGGTCATGGACGCCACGCCGCGCATTGTCGCGGCGGCCTCCGACTCCAACAGCTTCGTCAACGCCCTGGCCGACAGCCCCACGCCCGTCTTCCGCACCGCCTATATCGCCGTGGACGAGGCCGGCCGCTATGTCGGCGTCGGCGGCCTCGGCTCGCTGCTCGCCTCTCACCGTCGCCGCCAACGCGACGCCAGCGACGCCATGGGCCTGGTCGAGCGCATGGCCGTCGACATCGGCGCCCACCTGGACGGCGTCCTCGCCATCACCGAACGCCTCGAGCAGCAGCGCCTGACCCCCGACGCCTCGGCGTTCGTGCGCGCCATCGGCGACACCAGCCGCGACATGAGCGCGACGCTGAGCCGGGCCATCGACCTGCACCGCTCAAGCCAGGGCCAACTGCTCTTCACCCCGACCCCGACCCGCCTGCGCGATCTGGCCGACGCCGTCGAAGCGCGCTGGGCCGAACGCGCCCACGAGGGCGGCTCCACCCTGCTGGTCTCCTATGACGGCGATCCCGAGTGTGGGGTCGAGGTCGATGGCGAGCGCCTGCTGCAGGTGTTCGACATCCTGATCGAGAACGCCCTGGCCGCCGGCCGCGGCATGATCGAGGCCCGCCTGACGGCCCGCTGCCAAGGCGACCATGTCCAACTGGACGGCCTGGTGCGCGACAATACCGAGGGCCACGCCGACGAGCGCCTGCCCCTCATCGGCGACCCGCTGGGCACGACCAGCCAGCAGGACCGCAACGAGATGGCCCTGGGCGTGGGTCTGGCCCTGGCTCACCGCGTCCTGCGCGCCATGGGCGGTCCTCTGCACGCCGAGGCCAATCGCGGCTCGGGCCTGACCGTCGGCTTCGGCCTGACGCTCGCCCCCGCCGCCACCGAAGCCGAGGTCCATGAGGACCAGGCCGTCGCCAGCCGCGCCGCCCACATCCTGATCGTCGACGACAACGCCACCAACCGCATGGTCGCCGAGGCGCTGTGCGACATGTTCGAGTGCACCTCGGAACAGGCGGTCGATGGCGTCGAGGCGGTCGAGATGGCCAAGAGCGGCCGCTTCGACCTGGTGCTGATGGACATAAAGATGCCGCGCATGGACGGCATCGCCGCCACCCGCGCCATCCGCGAAGTGGGCGGTCGCGTCGGCGGCGTGCCGATCGTGGCCCTGACCGCCAACGCCGATCCGGCCGACGTCCAGACCTATATCGCCGCCGGCATGCAGGACGTGGTCGAAAAGCCGATCAAGCCCGAGCGCCTGGCCACCGTGCTAAGCGCCCTGCTGGGCGGAGACGAAGACGAAGGCGGCGAGGAAGCCGCGGCCTAAAAGGCGGCCTCCCGACTTTTCCCGCGACAATTGGAAACCGGTTTCCGCCGCTACCCTGGATAGCACACACTTGGCGCCGAGGCGTATCCAAGCCTAGCCTCGCTTCTCGCGTGAGTACGGAGCGGCGTGCGTGCTGAATACGGCGGAACAACAGGCTTGGGCGTTTCTCAGCCAGGCGCCGCACCTGGGCTCGGCCCATGAGGTCGAGACCCATTTCGCCCAGGCGATCGGGGCCTTCGGCTACGACCGGTTCTGCGCCACCCTGGTCAATGCCGAGCACTACGGCAAGGAGCCGCCCACGCTGAGCCGTCGGGACTTCGACGGCTGGGACCAGCGCTACTGGAGCGAGCGCTACGTGGTCCACGATCCGTGCGTGAAGCTGCTGCTGAAATCGCCCCGCTCGTTCGCCTGGACCGACGCCAAGCCGCTGGGCGACGGCCGAGCCCAGTCCATGTGGGGCGAGGCCTCGGAGCTGGGCATGAACGACGGCTATGTCGTGCGCGTCTTCGGCCCGGCCGGCCAGGAAGTGCTGATCCGCATGTCGACCGAGGCGCGGGACACCGATCCGACCGCGCGCGCCGTCATCGACAGCCTGGCCACGGTGTTCGGCACGATCATGCTCAAGCACTGGGAAATGCAGGACGACAATCCCGGCTACGGGATCATCTCCGAACGCCAGGCTCAGTGCCTCTACTGGGCCAGTCGCGGCAAGACCGACTGGGAGATCGGCGCGATCCTGGAGTTGTCGCCGCGGACGGTCCACCACCACATCGAGGCCGCCAAGAAACGCCTGGGCGTGGTCAAGCGCCAGGAGGCCGTGCTGAAGGCCGGAGAGCTGGGCCTGCTCAGCAAGCTCTGATCCAGACCCCCGCCGCCCTGGCAAGCATCCTCCGCGCGCATGACCTAGGCCTTTTGGCCTATCGTGCGCCGATTGGATCATGTCCCCTAATGCCGGCCGTCCAAGCCAGTAAGGGGGCCGGCCATGATCCACATCATCACTTCCGAGAACCGTCATCTCTACGGCCCGCAGCTGTGGGCCATGCACGAGGAGCGTCGGCGCCAGTGCGTCGAGAAGAACGGCTGGGTCGACCTGGTCGTGCTGGAGGGCGGCGAGATCGACGACTATGACGACCACCGCGCCATTTATCTGCTGGGTTTCAACGACGCCCTAGAGCTGGAAGTCGGCCTGCGCCTGCGGCCCACCGACGACCGCTGCATGCTGGCCGACAAGTTCGCCCACCTGATCGCGCCGGGCGAAACGCCCAAGAAGGGTGCCGACGTCTGGGAGGCCTCCCGCCTGTTCACCACCGAGGTCTATCGCAAGCGCAAAGGCCCGGGTCGCGGCGAGCGCGTGTTCGAGTGCTGGGCCGCCGCCTTCGAGCTGGCCCTGCGCCACGGCGTGACCCGCTTCGTCGGCATGATCGACATGCAGCTCTATCCGGGAATCCTGAACTCGCCGATCGACACCCGCCTGGTTGGCGTTCCCCGTCCCTACGCCTACGGCGTGGTCGCCGGATCCGAGATCGCCGTTTCGCGGGATTTGCTGGATCGCGTGCTGGAAGCGATCGGCCGGGAGTCGCCGATCGGCTACGAAATCGACGCCCTGGACTTGATGGCGTTCGGCGATCTGGCCTCGGTGCAGCGGCAGGTGACCCGGGCCATGACGCCGCAGCTCTCCGCCGGCGCCCCGCGCGACGAGACCCTGGCGGCCGAGACCTTGTTCCGGTTGCATGACAACAGCGGCGAGGCGCGGCGCATCTGGAACGGCCGCGCAGGCGGGTCGCGCCTTCAAGCCTAGGATTTGCGGCGTGCGGCGATGGTCGGACTGTGGTCTACTCGCGCGTGACGGCAGCGGATCGCTCTTCGGTTGGCGGCGAATCGTCCGCTCGGCGACTAATCTTCCCCGGATCGGGAGGCTAGCTAAGCCATCGCGACGTAACGCCGCGCCATGAACGCCCCAGCTTCCGCCGACGTTACGGTCGTGTCATTTTCCCCGAACAACCGTTGGAGGCGGAAAACAGATGAGCGAAGAAACCGAAGGCCGACGCCCCAACCCTGTCGACCTGCACGTGGGCGGCCGTGTCCGCATGCGTCGCAAGCTGCTTGGCGTGAGCCAGGAACAGCTGGCCGACAGCTTGGGCCTGACCTTCCAACAGGTGCAGAAGTACGAACGCGGCGCCAATCGCGTCAGCGCCAGCAAGCTGTACGAGATCGCCAAGACCCTTCAGGTCCCGGTCTCGTTCTTCTTCGACGGCCTGGCCGATCCGATGAGCGGCGCGGAAGTCGATGACGCCGCCCAACACGCCGAAAAGGTGGTCCAGGAGTTCCTGACCACGCCGGAAGGCCTGGAACTGGCCGAGGTGTTCCCGCGCATCGGCCGCGGCCGCGTCCGTCGCCAGGTTCTGGACCTGGTGCGCGCGATGGCCGACGAAGCCTCTCGCGAAACCGCCTGAGGCCAAGCGCGCTCCGCTCAAGCGCGCCCCTCTCTAGCGACACATGAGAAGACCTCGGCTGGGGGGCCGAGGTCTTTTTCATATCCGGAGCACTTCTGTCTTAACGCGGAAAATAGCCTAGCCGGTTGGCGCGTCCGATTGCGATGCCAACCAGATTCGCTTGGCGGCGCCCGCGACAGCGGGGGTGAGGCCCCGCAGGTCGTAGGTCTTGGTGATGCGCACGCCGATCTCGCGATCCCGTTGCCAGGCCACCGTCACGTCGTGGGCCAGGCCGGCCACCAGATCGACCAATTGCGCCTTTGCCGGCGGGGCGGCGCCGGACAGCATCTGGATGCGCACGCCGCTGCTCGACAGGTCCCTGATCACGCAGTCCCACGCGAACGCGCCGCACAGGATCTTGCCCGACCGGTGTGTCTGGATACGGACGGTTGTCCGTCGATCTTGTTCGCCGCCTGACGCGTACTTCGCCATGCGGGGATAAACGCACGCCGCGGTTAATCGGCCGTCTAAATTTAGGATTTTAGTCGTAAAGGTTAACGCGAGGAGGCGCCGCGCCAGTATCGCCCGCTTGGCGTGCGCACGATGACAGCCCTGTCATTATGCAACCTCGCGACGCTAGGCGCATTTCGTGGAACAATGTTACCGGTACAATAGGCGCGCACGGATAAAAGCCGGCGCAAGAGGAAACGACCCATGGCGAAAGGCTCGGTGCTTCTGGCCGACGTGAACGGCCGCGACCTGGCGGTGGCCGTGGTCCGTCCCGGCGATCCTCCGCGTGATCATCGCGAACTGCCCTGCGCCTCGCTGCGCGAGCTGGAGCAGCATCTGACCGAGACCCTGGGTGGACGCAGCGACCTGATCGGCGCGGCGATCTGTGGGGCGGGTCCCGAGATCGACGGCGCGATCGCGCTGACAGCGGGCGACTTCACCGTCACGCAATCCTGGCTGCGGGCCGTGCTGAAGACCCCGCGCGTGGCCCTGCTCAACGACTTCGCCGCCTGCGCCCTCGGCGCGCCGCGCCTGTCACCCTCGGCCATGACCGTGATCCGCGACGGCAAGCCGGCCAAGGCCGCCCAGATCGCCGTGATCGGTCCCAATCTCGGCCTCGGCGTCGCCGCCCTCACGCCGCACCGACTCGACGGCTGGACGCCCGTGGTCAGCGAGGGCGGCCACGTCGACTTCATGCCCGGCGAGCCGCGCGAGGTTCCGGTCTTCGACGCCCTGCAGGCCAAGTACGGCCGCGTCTCGGTGGAGCACTTCCTGTCGCAGGCGGGCCTGGTCGACATCCACGCCGCCCTCCGGCCGACGAACGTGAGCGGCGGCGAGGTCGACGGCGACGATCTGATCCTGTCGCGCGCCCGCGACGGCGACGCCCTGGCGCGCGAAGCCCTGTCGATCTTCAGCGGCTTGCTCGGGGCCTTCGCGGGCGACGCGGCCCTGATGTTCGCCGCACGCGGCGGGATCTACATCAACAGCCCGCTGACGGAGCGCGTCGATAGCCTGCTCGACACCGCCGCCTTTGGCCGCCGGTTCGAGGACAAGGGGCGGATGAGCGGTTACCTGAAGGACATCCCGGTCTATCTGACGCGCGGACGCTGCACCTTGCTGGGCCTGTCGGGGCTCTTCACGGCGAGCGACATGAAATACGCGGCCAACGAGGTGAAGTTTCTGGACTGCTAGAGCATTTTCCGACGAAGTGGGCACCGGTTCGTCGTCAGAAAATGCGTTAAAACAGAGACCTAGAGCATTTCACCGATCCAGTTGGATCGGAAAATGCTCTAGGCCAGCGCCTCCACCCGCACAGCTTCCAGCGCCCCTTCCAGATCCTCAAGGATATCGGCCACGTCCTCGAGACCGACCGAAAGCCGCACCAGTCCCTCGCCGATGCCCGCCGCCGCGCGCTCTTCGGGCGAATAGGGCGAGTGGGTCATGCTGGCTGGATGCTGGATCAGGGTCTCGGCGTCGCCCAGCGACACGGCCCGGCGGATCATCGACAGGCGGTTCATCATTGCGACCCCGGCCGTATGGCCGCCCTTCAGTTCGAAGGCGATCATGCCGCCGCCGGCGCGCATCTGGCGTTCGGCCAAGGCGTACTGCGGAAAGCTCCGCAGACCCGGATAGAACACCCGCGCGACGGCCGGATGCGCCTCCAGCGAGCGCGCGACCGCCGCCCCGCTCTCGCTGTGGCGCGCCATGCGCAGCGCCAGGGTCTTCAGGCCCCGCATCACCAGGAAGGCGGTGAACGGCGACATCACCGCGCCGGTCATGTCCTTGACGCCCACCAGCCGCACGCGGGCCATGTCCTCGACGCCGCCGACGGCGATACCGCCCACTAGATCGCCGTGGCCGCCCAGATACTTGGTCGCCGAGTGGACGACGATGTCCGCGCCCAGGGCGAGCGGCCTGGTCAGGACCGGCGTGGCGTAGGTGTTGTCGACCACCACCTTGGCGCCGGCGTCGCGGGCGATCCGGCTGATCGCGGCGATGTCCACCAGGCGCATGTTCGGATTGGCAGGGGTCTCGAAATAGACGATCCGGGTCTTGTTCGAGATCGCCCCGGCCAGGGCTTCGGGCCGGGTCATGTCGACCGTCCGCACCGTCACGCCGAACCGGGTCAGGCCGTCGCGCAGGAAGGCGAAGGTGCAGCCATAGAGCGTCTGGTCGGTGATGACCTCGTCGCCGGCCCGCAGGAAGCTCCACAGCGTGGCGGTGATCGCCCCCATGCCCGAGGCCGTGGCGACGGCCGCCTCGCCGCCCTCCAGGCTGGCCAGGCGGCGCTCCAGCAGATCGGTCGTCGGGTTGGAGATCCGCGAATAGAAGTGGCCCTCCCGCGTGCCGGCGAACATCTCGCCGCCGGCCTCGGCGCTCTCGAACGCGAAGGTCGAGGTCAGGTGCACGGGCGGCGTCAGCGCCCCGTGCTCGTCGGCGGGATCGTAGCCCGCATGGATCGCCCGCGTGGAAAAGCCGCCGTGGTCGTTGCGCATGTCTCACTCCCTGTCACGCGAGAGTGGCGCGAAGCTGGACGGCGCGGATTGCGAAGTCTGCTACAATGGCCTTCAGTTTTGGCAGATTCTGCTCAAGAGACGCCTCATGGACACCAAGGACCGCCAGATCATCCGCGAGCTGCAGAAGGACGGCCGCCTGACGAACCAGGAGCTGGCCGAGCGGGTGAACCTGTCGCCCTCCCCTTGCCTGCGCCGGGTGCGCAACCTGGAGGCCGAGGGGGTCATCACCGGCTACACGGCCCTAGTCGACCAGAAGGCCTACGGCCTGCCCATCACCGTCTTCGTCCGCGTACGCCTCAACAGTCCCAGCCAGGACCTGATCACCGGCTTCGAGGCCCAGGTGCAGCGCATCGACCAGATCCTGGACTGCTTTCTGCTGGCCGGCAGCGACGACTATCTGCTGCGGGTGATCGTCGACAGCCTGGAGGCCTATGAGGCCTTCATGCGGCGCAAGCTGCACGCCATCCCCGGCATCGCCTCGATCGACACCAGCTTCGCCTATGGCGTGGTCAAGCAAACGCGGGTGTTCCCGGTGGCGGGCTGAGCCCGCCTACCTCAGGGTGCGGCAATTCGTCCGATAACCTGTCACGGGAAGTTCAGCCCAGACTGCCGCCGCGAGCGCTACCATGGGCGGCGATGATCAATGAAGCGCCGCCTCTGTCAGGGTCGCCCAGCGTCACCACGGCGCTGAAGCACGCGCCGTTGGGCATCGCGATCTTCGACAACCAGATGCGCTACCTGGCCGCCTCGCGGCAGTATCTGACCGACCAGCACCTGCCCCCCGACATGCCGCTGATCGGCCGGCGCCACTACGAGGTCTTCCCCGAGATCCCGCAAAAGTGGCGCGACCTGCACGCCCGGGTCCTGGCCGAGGGCGTCGAGCTGCGCCACGAGGGCGACCCCTATGTCGACCGCGACGGCCGCACCGAATGGATCCGCTGGTCGATGGCGCCCTGGCGCACGGACCCCACCGACAACGGGGCCGGCGAGATCGGCGGCCTGGTGCTCTACACCGAGGTGGTCACCGCCAACATCGAGGCGCGACTGAAGCTGGAGGCCGCCGAGGCCCGCTACCGCGCTGTGTTCGACCAGGCGGCCATGGGCGTGGCGCGCCTGACGCCCACCGGCGAGATCCTGGAAGCCAATGACAGCTTCTGCGCCCTGCTGCGGCGCGACCGCGATGCCCTGCTGGGTGTGTCGCTGCAGAGCCTGGTGCATCCGGACGTGCTGGATCAGACGCTCCTGTCCAGCGCGGCCCTGCTGTCGGGCGAGATCGAGACCTGCGCGGCCGAGCGGCGGTTCCTGGTCGGCAACAGCGACCTCTGGATCCACCTGACGGCCTCGATGGTTCGCGTCGACGGCCAGCCGGCCTATATCCTGGCGATCATCTCCGACATCAGCGTCCGCAAGGAGGCCGAGAACGCCCAGGCGCGCCACCAGAGCCAGCTGCGCCTGCTGATCAACGAGCTGAATCACCGGGTCAAGAACACCCTGGCCACGGTGCAGTCGATGGCCGCCCAAACCCTGCGCAACGAGCCCGACCCGGTCGTGGCCTTCGAGAAGTTCGAGGCGCGGCTGCTCGGCCTGTCGGGCGTGCACGACATCCTGACCCGCGAGAGCTGGCACGGCGCCGAGCTGCGGGAGGTGGTCGAGCGCGCCCTGCGCCCGTTCGACCAGGCCAGCGCGCGCTTCACTATCGAGGGTCCGGCCGTGCGCCTTCAGCCGGGCGGGGCCCTGACCATGGCGCTGATCCTGCACGAAATGGCCACCAACGCCCTGAAGTACGGGGCGCTGTCGAACGCCGGGGGGCGGGTGTCGCTGTCCTGGACCTACGACCCCGATAGCCGCGCGCTGGAACTCCTCTGGACCGAGACCGGCGGCCCCGTCGTGACACCGCCCACCCGCAAGGGCTTCGGCTCACGCCTGATCGAGCGCAGCCTGGGCGGCGAGCTGAAGGGCGCGGCGACCATGGACTACCGCCCCGAAGGCCTGAGCTGCATCCTGCGCGCCCGTCTGCCCGACAACCCGGCGACCGAGACCTCGCCCACCTAGGTGAGGCGCCCTCTCGCCCAGGCTCGCGGTCGCCGTTAGGTTGGGTTCCATGACGCTCGCCCGACTCACCCGCCGCTCCGCCTTCGCCGCCCTCGCCGCCGCCGGCCTCGCGCCTGGCTTGGCCCTGGCCGCTCCCAAGAAGAGCCAGCCGAAAGAGGACTGGAAGGCTCTCGCCGCCGACGTCCGCAAGGAGTTCCAGTGGGCCTGGCAGGGCTATGTCGCCAAGGCCTGGGGCAAGGACGAGATCAATCCCGTCAGCGGCACGTCGCAGTCGTTCTTCGTCGAGGGCCACGACCTTGGCCTGTCGCTGGTCGAGGCGCTGGACACCCTGTGGATCATGGGCCTGGACGCCGAGTTCCAGGCCGGCGTCGACTGGGTGAAGTCGTCGCTGAACTTCGACGTCAACGGCGAGGCCCAGGTCTTCGAGACCAATATCCGCCTGGTCGGCGGCCTGATCTCGGCTCACCTGGCCTGCGGCGACCCCGTGCTGCTGGCCAAGGCCAAGAACCTGGCCGACCGCCTGCTGAAGGCGTTCGACGCCTCGCCCCACGGCCTGCCCTGGCGCTATGTGAACCTGAAGACCGGCGCGGTGCGCGATCCGGAGACCAACCTGGCCGAGATCGGCACCTACATCACCGAGTTCGGGGTGCTGAGCCAGCTGACCGGCGACAAGCGCTATTTCGACGTCGCCAAGAAGGCGATGAAGCATGCGCTCGACAAGCGCTCGAAGATCGGCCTGATGGCCGCCAACATTGATGCGCGTACGGGCGAGTGGATCAGCCGCACGGCCAGCATCGATATCTATGCCGACAGCTTCTACGAATATCTGTGGGACGCCTGGGAGCTGTTCGGCGACGAGGACTGCAAGCGCTGGGCGCAGGAGGTCACCGCCGCCCAGCTAGCCCACCAGGCCAAGCGCTATGACGGCCGCCTGTGGTTCCCGATGGTCGACTACGAGACCGGCGCGGTGCTGAACACGTCGCAGAGCGAGCTGGCCGCCTACTATGCCGGCCTCTTGGCCCAGGTCGGGTTCAAGAAGGAGGGCGACGACTACCTGGCCTCGTTCACCGAGATGCAGGCGACCTACGGCGTCATCCCGGAATCGATCGACGTCGCCACCCGCCAGGCGCGCCGCAAGGCCACCGGCCTGCGTCCCGAATATGCCGACGCCTGCCTGAACCTGTGGCTGCTGGACCGCGACGACCGCTATCGCCAGCTGACCGCGATCCACTATCGCGAGATGAAGGCGACCAGCCGCGCGGCCTATGGCTACACCGCGCTGAAGGACATCACGACCAAGCCGATGACCCAGGGCGACAACTGCCCCGGCTACTGGTGGTCCGAGCAGATGAAGTACTACTACCTGATCTTCTCGGACACGCCGCGCATCGACTACGCCAAGCTGCAGCTGAGCACCGAGGCCAACGTCCTGCGCGGCTTCCGGAAGATCTAAGCTGTTTACAGCTTGTCGCACTGAAAGCCTGAGGCGCACGCGCCTCGGCGGCGTCATCCCAATGAGTCCGAACCGCCGCACGCCTGTCGCCTGAATCAGCGATGCAGTGGGAAGGGCTGGGGGGCTTGACCATGCGACTTCGTGCGCTTTCGATCGCCATGACCATCTCGGCCGCGGCCGGTTCGGCTCATGCCGCCGACCTGCGAGACCGCCTCTATGATCCGGCCGACGGTGTCATGGTCGTGGCCCACCGCGCCTGCCATGCGCCGGCCCCGTCGCGCGGCCTGACCAGCGCCCTCCCCGAGAACTCGATCGCCGCCCTGGAGCGCTGCATCGCTCTGGGCGTCGACGTCGTCGAGATCGACGTGCGCCGCACTGAGGACGGCGCCCTGGTCCTCATGCATGACGACAAGATCGACCGCACCACCACCGGCAAGGGCAAGGTCGCGGACCTGTCCCTCGGCGAACTGCAGGCCTTTCGCCTGAAGGCTGACGGCCAGGCCACCGACGCCGCGCCACCGACCCTGTGCGCCTTCCTCAGGGCCGCCCGCGGCCGCATCCTGGTCAATCTCGACATCAAGGAAGGCCCGCTGTCGGCCCAGGTCGCCCGAGTGGTTCACGACGTCGGCGCCGACGACTGGGTGCTGTTCAAGGCGCGCGCGGATCTGGGCGACGCCCCGATCGCCGACCAGCCGCTCTACAAGACCCTGGCCTTCATGCCGATCGTCGGCGGCAAGGGCGGTCGGCGCGCCGAGCAGTTGGCCGCGATCACCGCCGCCCAGGCCTCCGGCGGGCGCGCGATCCCGGCCATCGAGATGGACGCCCTGAAGAAGGACAGCTTCGTGGCCGTGCGCGAGGCGGCCCGCACCGCCCGCGTCCGCGTCTGGACCAACAGCCTGACCGGCAAGGGTCTGAAGGGTCTGCCCGACGCGGCCGGCGACAGCCATGCCCTGACCGATCCTGGCAAGGCCTGGGGCGGCCTGATCGCCCAGGGGGTCAGCGTCGTCCAGACCGACTATCCGGCCGCGCTGCTCGACTATCTGAACGGCCAGGGCCTGCGCGGCGGCGCGACGATCACCGTCGCAGACGCGCGATCGTCTTCTCCAGAGCCGACCGCCGCTTCGCCCAGGAGCCGCTGAGCGCGGCGGCCTCGGCGTCAAGGTCTCGGCGGCGGCGTTCGAGGTCGGCTGCGGCGTCGCGTTGTTCTGTCTCGGCCGCCTTGAGCGCGGCCTCGGCTTCCGCTAGCGCGCGTTTCCGCTCGATCTCGGCCCGGTCGTCGACATTCGGCTTCGGCTTGGCCTTCGGCAACTTGTCGACCGCCGACTTCAACCCGCCCTCGGCCCGCCGGATCACCGCGCCCGGCGCGGCCAAAGCGGCCTTCGCGTCGGGCGCATCGGGCGCCTCCTGAGCGACGCCTTCCTTGAACAGATCGCGATCCGTCTCCCAGGCCGCCAGGGCCTTGGCGCGCGAGGTCTCGGCCACCGTATAGCGATGGAAGCCGTCCGACCACGTAAAGACCTTGAGCGCGCGCGCCATGGAGCGAGAACGGGCGACGCCGAGAAGCCGTTGCCTAACCGGACCGACCGCGCTATTTTTGTAGCTACAGAAATACGATATCGCAAATGGCGATAGTCAAGATTAGTACAATCTATGAGATAGTCGTGTCGGAGGAACGCTTCCGACATGGATATCGAATTCGATGAGGAGAAACGCCGCCAAACGCTGGAGCATCGCGGCTTGGATTTCGCGGATGCGGCTTCAGTGTTCGACGGGCCAGAGCTTACATCTCTCGACGACCGCGAGGACTATGGAGAAAATCGCTTTCAGACAGTCGGCCGACTACACGGACGCCTGATCATGGTCATTTGGACGCGACGCGGAAATGCGCGGCGCATCATCTCGATGAGGAAATGCAATGCCCGAGAACAAAGGAAATTCGGAAAGCTCGTGGGTTGATCCCGATGACGCGCCCGAATGGACCGAAGACCAGTTCGCTCGTGCTCAGTTCAGCATTGGGGGCAAGGTCATCCGGCCCGCCAATGGCACGCTGACGCGGCCTGGCCGCCCGAAATCCGACAATCCCAAGAAGCAGGTCACCTTGCGCCTGGACCAAGAGGTGATCGAGAAGCTGCGCGCAGGCGGCCCGGGATGGCAGAGCCGCGCGAACGAAATCCTCAAGAAGGCTGTCTGCGCCTAGCTTGGAGGAGTTTGAATTCTAAGGAGAAAGAATTCCGTCCTGGTGGCGGGGGGCGGGATCGAACCGCCGACCTGTGGGTTATGAATCCACCGCTCTAACCATCTGAGCTACCCAGCCATCGCCAGGACGGACGGGGGTCATACTCCCGAGCGCGCTTCGCATCAAGCCTTAGAGTCGACGCGCGTCTGGCGGCGAAACCGCGCACAGTTTCGCCTGACGCCCTTTACGAAAGCATTCCATCAAGCGCCGCTTCCAGGCGCCGCGCCAGCGCATCGGGGCCATAGTCGCGCAGCACCAGTTCGCGGGCCGCCGCGCCCAGGCGCCGGGCGGCGGGGCGGTCGCTGATCAGCTCGCCCAGGGCCTCGGCCAGGCGGTCGGGATCATCGTCGGGCACGAGACGGCCGGTGATACCTTCCTTGAGGATCTCGACCGGCCCGTCGATCTCGGTCGCCACCACCGGCAGGCCGACGGCCATGGCCTCCAGCAGGACCAGCGGGAAGCCTTCCTGGTGCGAGGGGAAGGCGAACAGGTCGCCCGTAGCCAGGAAGCCGGCGACGTCGTCGGTCCAGCCCGTCAGCTTCACGCACGGTTCGAGGTCCAGTTCCTGGATCAGCGCCTCCAGGTCGGCGCGCTCGTCGCCCTCGCCGGCGATCTCGCAGGTGACGTCGAGGTCCCAGGACCGCAGCTTGCCGACCGCGCGGATCAGCACGTCGAAGCCCTTCTTGGAATGCAGCCGGCCGGCGGCGACGATCTTCACCGGCGCCTCCTCGTCCACAAAGGGCTGGGCCTGCACCGTTGGCGGCTTCACCGCGTTCTGCACGACGTGGACATGATCGGCCGGCGCGCCGCGCTCCAGAGCCAGGTTGGCCAGGTGCTGACCGACGCACAGATAGTGGGTCCCCGGCGTCACGTCGAAGCTGGGCTTGTGCACGCAGACGGCCTGGATCACGTCGGCCGACGCCGCCTTGGCGAACAGCCGCGCCGGGCGCTGGCCGTGGCTGAGGATGATCGCCGGCTTGCTCGCCCGGACTACCGCCCGCGCCGCGCCGAGGGTGATCGGATCCCAGTCGGTAAAGGCGGGCATCTCAGTCAGCGGCGGCGTGCGTCCGGCCTGGGCCAGCGCCACCTTGCCGCCCTTGCGCACCACGCCGACGCACTGGCCGCCGCGCTTGGCGGCCCAGGCTTCAAGGATCGGCTGATAGTCGAGGAAGACCTGCTCCAGTCCGCCCAAACCCTTGCCCAGCATGGCGTGCAGCAGGTTGGTCAAGGCGGACTCCAGGGGAAGCTGTACGGCGGCGGACCATCGGCGCGGGCCGATCCGGTGTCAACGCGAAGCTAGAGGGCCGGCTCCCCCAGCAGCCGCGCGGCGACCGTCTCGCCGATCGCCAGGGAACTGGTCAGGCCCGGACTCTCGATGCCGAACAGGGCCATCAGGCCTTCCAAGCCATGGTCCTCGACGCCGCGCAGCTGGAAGTCGGGTTGCGGCTCGTCCGGCCCGTGCAGCTTGGGCCGCACCCCGGCGTAGTCGGGCTGCAGGGCGCCGTCGGGCAGGCCCGGCCAGAACTTGCGGATATAGGCGGCGAAGACATCCGCCTTGGCCGGATCGACCGAATAGTCGGGCGCGGGGACATATTCCAGGTCCGGCCCGAACACCGCCTGGCCGCCCAGGTCGTTGCGGTAGTGGGTGCCCAGCGCCCCGTGGATCGGCGGCGGGTAGATCAGACGCTGGAACGGCGCCTTGCCGGTCAGGCGGAAATAGACGCCCTTGCCGTAGTGGGCCTTGGGGATGTGATCTGTCGGATAGCCCTCGATCCGCCCGGCGACGTCCTGCGACGACAGGCCCGGCGCGGTGACCAGCAGGCGGCAGGTCAGGCTGGTGGGGTCCGCGCCGCCGGCCCGCACGGTAAAGCCGCCACCCGCCAGAGTTGCCGCGCCCTCGAACGGCGTGCCCAGCACCACCGCCCCGCCGCCGGCCTCGATCTCGCCCTGCAGGGCCAGCATGTAGTCGTGGCTGGCGAACACCCCGCTCTCCGGCGACAGCAGCGCCGCGTGGGCGTTGAGGCCGGGCTCCATCGCCCGGGCCTGCGCGCCGGTCAGCCGCTCCATGCCCTCGACGTCATTGGCCAAGGCCTGGTCCCAGATGGCGTCCAGGCGCGGGATCTCATCGTCCGACGTCGCCACCACCAGCTTGCCGCAGCGCTTGTAGGCGACGTTGTGCGTGTCGAGGAACGCGTACAGCAGCCGCCGCCCCTGCACGCACAGCCGCGCCTTCAGCGAGCCGGTCGGATAGTAGAGCCCGCCGTGGATCACCTCCGAATTGCGCGAAGAGACGCCCTGTCCGATGTGGCCCTCGCTCTCCAGCACGGCGACGATCAGGCCCCGCCTCGCCAGCGCGTAACCGCAGGCCAGGCCCACGGCGCCGGCCCCGACGACGACAGCGTCGAAATCGAAATCGGTCATGGCGGCGCCTACGACCCGGCTTGCGCCTTCAGGTCCGCCAGCATGTCGGACAGCGAGCGTTTGCCGCCGATCCAGTCGGCGGGGTCCTGCGTCTCGACCACCTCGAGCTTGTCCAGCAGGGCCTCCAGCTTCTCCGGACCGCCGACGATCTCCGCCGCCCGGCGATAGTTCAGCTCGGCCAGTTCCGCGGCCACGCCCTCATCCAGCGAAGTGAACTCGCCCCGTTCGACCCGCGCCTGCAGGTCGGCGGCGTCCTCGGCGTTGAGGGTGACGGTCACGGGCTTGGCGGAGTTGGTCATGGCGGAGAACCTAGCACGTAGTAGCAGCCGCGCCACGGCGTGGAGACAAGCGCTCAGCGGATATTCTTGGGAAGGCGGGCGCCATGGATGACGCGCTCAATGAAGACGTCTTCGTCCGAGACACGGTAGAGAATGATTTAAGGCCTGACGGAAAGCCCCTGACCCCCGCGCCATAAACGGAATAGTGCGGCCCCATCTCGGGCGTCTCTCGCGAGGCCTCCGTCCGCTCGATCAGTCGACCAACGACATGACGCGCCGCGAGCGGGCGATCGGAAGCGATCCAGCCAACGATGTTCAAAAGGTCGAGTTTCGCGCGACGCGAGAAACGAAGACGTTTCAATCCTCGCCCCCGCCGAAGCGTTCGCGAAGTTCGGCGAACACCACCTCAGCGTCCTGGTAGTCATCTTCCTCGATCGTCTTCTCGATCGACAGGCGGATGGCCTCAACATCATCAGTGACGCCGAACTCAAGGCGATCCGCGAAGGCTTCCGCCGCCACGAAAACGGCCTCGCCGACACTCTCGAAAACGCCTTCTTCGACCGCCGGCTGGAAGCGCTCGGCGAGAGACGGCGGGATGAAGTGCCTATCGGGATGTCGAACCGGCTTGTTCATGGCGGGAAGCCTAGCACAGACTTCCCGCCACGATACGGTGGTTAGCTACCGCCCCACTGCGCCCACAGCTTCGCCTCGGCTGCCTTGGCGGTGACCACCGAGGCGTCCTTGACGTGGCCGTAGCCGCGGATCTGCTGAGGGATCTCGGCGATCTTCACCGCCAAGGGCAGGCTCTCCTGGGAGAGGCCGGCAGCCAGGCGGTCGAGGGTCGTCTCGTAGGACGCCATCAGGCCGCGCTCCATCTTGCGCTCTTCGGTGTGGCCGAAGATGTCGAGCGCGCCGCCCCGCAGCCACTTCATCCTGGCCATCATCGGGAAGGCGGCGTCGAGCATCCAGCCGCCGAAGGCGATCTTCTTGGGCTTGCCGTCCGGCCCCTTGGGGGCCAGCAGCGGCGGGGCGAGCCAGACCTTGGCCTTGCCGCCCTTGAAGGTCCCGGCCAGCTCGGCCTTGAAGCGACCGTCCGTATACAGACGAGCAACTTCGTACTCGTCCTTGTAGGCCATCAGCTTGTACAGATTGACCGCCGCCGCCCGGGTCAGGGCCTCGCCGCCGATGGCGGCTTCGGCGCTGCGGACCTTGGCCACCTTGTCGGCGTAGCGCTGGGCGTAGGCGGCGTTCTGGTAGGCCGTCAGCTCCTTGGTGCGGTGGGCGATCAGCGCGTCCAGCGGCAAGGTCTCGGGAGTGGCGACCTTGTCTTCCTTCACGGCGATCGAGGTCGGGTCGTGGGCCACGCGGCGGCCCAGTTCGAAGGCCTGCAGGTTGGCCTCCGCATCGACGCCGTTCAGCTTGATGGCGCGATAGAGGGCGCGGCTGGAGACCGGGATCACCCCGCGCTGCCAGGCGAAACCGACCATGATCATGTTGGCGTAGATGGCGTCGCCGAACTCGGTCTCGGCCAGGCGCTGGGCGGGACAGGCGTCGAAGGTGTTGGTCGCGCCCTTCACCCGGCGGGCCATGGCGCTCGAGTCGAACTTCACGTCGCGGCTGGTGACGAAGTCGGCGGTCGGGGCGAAGTCGCTGTTGCCGAAAGCCCGCGTGCGGTCCTTGGCGTAGAGCGACAGGCCTTCGGGCGAGGCCGCCACCAGCAGGTCGCAGGCGATCAGCACGTCGGCGCTGGCGGCCGGCACACGGCCGCCGACGATGGTCTCTTCGGTCTCGCCGATCTTGACGTGGCTGAACACCGAGCCGCCCTTTTGGGCGAGGCCCGTCATGTCCACGACACTGCCGGCGCGGCCGTCGATGTGGGCGGCCATGGCCAGGATCGAGGCCACGGTCGTGACGCCGGTGCCGCCGACGCCCGTGAACAGGATCTTGCGCACGCCGGTCAGCGGCTCGAACTCGGGCAGCGGCGTCGACTCTGCGGTCAGCGCCGCCGGTAGCTTCTTGGCGTTGGCGCTTTCCGCGCCTTCCAGAGTGATGAACGAGGGGCAGAAGCCCTCGATGCAGCTGTAGTCCTGGTTACAGGACGACTGGTTGATCTTGCGCTTGCGGCCAAACTCGGTGGCCAGGGGCTCGACCGAGACGCAGTTGGACTTCACCGAGCAGTCGCCGCAGCCCTCGCAGACCAGCGGATTGATGAACACGCGCTGCGTCGCCTTGGGCATGGAGCCGCGCTTGCGGCGGCGGCGCTTTTCGGTGGCGCAGGTCTGGTCGTACAGCAGCACCGTCACGCCTGCCGTGTCGCGCAGCATCTCCTGCACGCGCATCAGGTCCGAGCGGGGGAAGACCTCGACGCCGGGGGCCAGGTCGTTGACGCCCTCGTAGCGGTTCAGCTCGTCGACGACGATGACGGTCTTGGTCACGCCCTCGGCCGCCAGTTGGCGAGTGATCTGGGCGGGGGTGAAGCCGCTCTCGGCGCGCTGGCCGCCGGTCATGGCGACGGCGTCGTTATAGAGCAGCTTGTAGGTGATGTTGGTCTTGGCCGCGATCGCGCCGCGAATGGCCAGCGAACCGGAGTGATTGTAGGTGCCGTCACCCAGGTTCTGGAAGACGTGCTTTTCCGAGGTGAATGGCGCCGCGCCGACCCAGGTCAGGCCCTCGCCGCCCATGTGGGTGTTGAGGTCGGTCATCGGGTCATTGAACCCGGCCATGTAGTGGCAGCCGATGCCGGCCAGGGCGCGCGAGCCCTCGGGCAGCTTGGTCGAGCTGTTGTGCGGGCAGCCTGAGCAGAAGAACGGCTTGCGGGCCTGGTCGGCGGCGAGGCTGACGGCGGCGACGCCGGCGGCCGAGACGCGGTTCAGATAGGCGCGAGCCCGCTCCATGTGCGGGCCGTCCGGCAGGCGGTCGTAGATGGCCAGGGCGATTTCGGCCACCGACAGCGAGCCCAGCTCCGAGAGCAGCGGAGCGCCGCGTTCGTCGACCTTGCCAATGATGCGGGGGCGGGCCTGGGCGGGAAGGTCATACAGCGCCGCGCGCGCCTGGGGCTCGATCAGGCCGCGCTTGTGCTCGATGACCATCAGGGTCTCAAGACCGGCGGCGAAGGCCCGCAGGCCCAGCGGCTCCAGCGGCCACGGCATGCCGACCTTGTAGATCGAGACGCCCAGGTCGGCGGCTTCCTGCAGGGTCATGCCCATGGCCGTGAAGGCCTCCAGCACGTCCTTGTAGGCCTGGCCCTGGCAGACGATGCCCAGGCGGGCCTTGCCGACCTTCACGTGCGAGGCGCCCAGCACCACGCGGTCGATATGGTTGGCGCGGGCGAAGGCCAGGGCCGCCGGGAGCTTGTGGAGCCGCATCCGCCGCTCCTTCTCCATCGGCTGGTCCTTCTGGCGGATGCCCAGGCCGCCGGGCGGGAAGGCGAAGTCGGGAATGACGGCCTGGTGGCGATCCAGCGAGACGTCGATGGTCACGCCGCTGTCCATGGTGTCGGCCAGGGCGATCATGCCGGTCCACAGACCCGAGAACCGCGACATGGCGATGCCGAGAATGCCGTAGTCCAGCACTTCCTGGACGTCGGCCGGCGACAGCACCGGCATCTCGAAGTCCTGGAAGGCGAATTCCGACTGCGACGGCAGGGTCGAGCTCTTGCAGGCGTGGTCGTCGCCGGCCACCGCCAGCACGCCGCCGGTCGGGAAGGTCCCCGCGAAATTGGCGTGCTTGAAGACGTCGCCGGTGCGGTCGACGCCGGGCGCCTTGCCGTACCACATGCCGAACACGCCATCATAAAGCGCGCCGGGAAACAGGTTGGCCTGCTGGCTGCCCCACACGGCCGTGGCGGCGAGGTCCTCGTTGAGGCCTTCCTGGAAGACCACGTCGTGCGCGGTCAGCAGTTTCTTGATGCGCGCGGCCTGCTGGTCGAGACCGCCCAGCGGCGAGCCGCGATAGCCGGAAAGATAACCCCCGGTGTTCAGGCCCGCGAGGCGATCCAGGCGCTTGCGATCCAGCAGGACCCGCAGCAGCGCTTGCACGCCCGTGATGAAGGCTCGACCATTTTCGAGCACGTATTTGTCGTCGAGAGTGACTTCAGAGTGCCGCATGGCAAAAATTTTCCTCCGGGGTCTTCTCGCCCGTAACGCAATATCTTATAGAAGCGCGGAAATTGTTTGCCCAAGGCGTGCCCGACTCAGGCCCCCTTTGCGCAAAATTGGAGCGTCAACGCCCACTTGGGGGAGGAATTTCTTGTCCGAACAACTCGACGCCGTGGATGCCAAGATCCTGGATCTCATCCAACACGACGCCGGACTGTCCGTCGCGGAGATCGCCGAACGTGTCGGCCTCTCGTCCAGCCCGTGCTGGCGCCGGATCAAGCGCCTTGAAGACGCCGGCGTCATCCAGCGTCGCGTCACGATCCTGGACCGCGAGAAGCTGGGTCTGGGCTTCGAAGTCTATTGCACCGTCAAGCTGTCCCTTCCGACCAAGGAAAATCTGGACACCTTCGAACAGGCCGTCGCCAAGTGGGCCGAGGTCGTGCAGTGCGCCACCGTCACCGGCGCCGCCGACTACGAGATGCGCATCGTCACCCGCGATATGCACGCCTTCGACGAGTTCCTGCGCGAGAAGCTGCTGTCGCTGGGTCTGGTCAGCAATATCGAGAGCCGCATCGTCATCCGCGGCGTCAAGAACTCGACCGCCGTGCCGCTGGGCCTGGTGAGCCCGTACGTCAGCCCGCTGAGCTAGAACCTTCCTTCTCCCCTTGCGGGAGAAGGTGTCGACGCCGTCGACGGATGAGGGGTCGCGCGGGCGGCCCCTTTTTCACGCCCGGCTGACAGCCGCCCCCCCCTCCCGGCTGAACAGCAAGGGGAGAGGGTTCGGCCGCTCGCCGCCTCAGAAGACCTTCATCAGCTCCCGCACGACCATCGCCGCCAGGACGCCCGTCGAAATCACGAACAGCAGGAAGCGCAGGGGCACCAGATTGATGCTGATCTGCAGCAGGCTGTGCAGCACCCGCACGCCGACATAGACCCAGGCGAAATGCACCGCCATGCCGTCGGCGTGGCCCGCGACCTGGATAGCCAGGGCCGCCGCGTAGAAGATGGTCGGCTGCTCCATCAGGTGATTGTAGTTGTCGGCCGCTTGCCGCGCGCCGTCGGGCAGGATGTCCAGCGAGCCCGGGAACCGGGCGTCCTGAGGCTTGACCCCGGCCTTCTGCATCGCCGGGATGCGCTGGACGTACATCCAGACCCACATCACCAGAGACCAAGCCACCAACGCCATCACCGGCGCGATCATCGAACTATTCACGTGAACCCTCCCCGTCTTTTGCGAGGAGGGTAAGCGGATAACGTCGATATCGGAAGCGTGACGTTGGGGATAGATGCTCCCCCGCGATGCGGGGGAGCTGTCGCGGAGCGACTGAGGGGGCGAGCTGGAGGTCGGCCTAGCTGGCCCCCTCCGGCTCTCTGGGCCACCTCCCCCGCGTCGCGGGGGAGGACGTATCAGGCCCCCCGATCCCGGAACGGATCAGCCGGGTAGACCCCCAGGATCTCGAACCGCTCGGAGAAGAACTTCAGCTCGTCAAGCGCCAGGGCCAGCGAGCGGTCCTCGGGCCGGCCGTCGACCTCGGCGTAGAAGAAGGTCGCCGTGAAGTTGCCGCCTTCCATGTAGCTTTCCAGCTTGGTCATGTTGACGCCGTTGGTCGCGAAGCCGCCAAGCGCCTTGTACAGCGCGGCCGGCAGGTTGCGGACGCGGAACACGAAGCTGGTCACGCAGCGATGGGTGAAGTCCGGGGCCGGCGGGGTCTTGTCGGCCGTCATCACCAGGAAGCGGGTGGTGTTGTGGCGCTCGTCCTCAATGTCGCGGGCCAGGATGTCCAGGCCGTAGATCTCGGCCGCCAGGGCCGGGGCGACGGCGCCGTGGGTCGGATTGGGCTTCAGGGCCAGGGCCTTGGCCGCGCCGGCCGTGTCGCCGGCGGCTTCCGTCTCGACGCCCAGGCGCTTGAGGCTGTTGCGGCACTGGCTGAGCGCGATCGGCATCGAGCTGACCACCTTCACGTCCTCCAGCTTGACGCCCTTGTTGGCCATCAGCTGAAAGCGGATCGGCTTGAAGCGCTCGCCGATGATCTTCAGGCCCGAGGCCGGCAGCAGGTGGTGGACGTCTGCGACCCGGCCGGCGATCGAGTTCTCGATCGGGATCATGCCCAGGGCCGCGACACCGGTCTTGATGGCCTCGAACGCTTCTTCAAAGGTCTTGCAGGGATAGGCCTCGTAGTCCGGGAAGTAGGTCCGGCACGCCTCGTGGCTGTTGGCGCCGGGCTCGCCCTGGAAGGCGATCTTCTTGAGGATGCTCATGCGGTTTCCTGGGCCTGCTTACGGGCCGCTTCGAGGTCGGAGGGATTGTCGACCGAGATGGGGGCGCTCGTCGCCACGGCCGCGCGGATGGTCAGGCCTAGCTCCAGGGCGCGCAGCTGCTCCAGCTTCTCGCGCTTCTCGAGGGCCGAGGGGGCGGCGTCGTTGAACACCACCAGCGCCTCGCGGCGATAGCCATAGATGCCGATGTGGCGCCAGACCGGCCCGTCGCCATAGAGGGTCGAGCGGGTGAAATAGAGCGCGCGGCCGCTTTGGCCGTCATCCTCCATGGCCAGCACGGCCTTGACGACGTCCGGGTTGGCGCGGTCGGCGATCGAGGCTTCCGGGGCGACGACGGTGGCGATATCGGCGTCGTTGAACTCCTTAAGTATCCGCGCGCAGTCGCTCAGCACGGCCGGGTCGACGAACGGCATGTCGCCCTGCAGGTTGATCACGACGTCATGCTCGAACCCCGGATCGAGTTGGGCGAGCGCGGCCTGGATCCGGTCCGATCCCGACGGCAGCCCGGGATCGGTCAGTACCGCGATCCCGCCAGCCTGTTGAACCGCTTCGACGATTTCGGCGTCGCCCGCGGCCACGGCCACGGGACCGATGTCCGCCTTCAGAGCTTGGCGCAGAACCCGGACGATCATCGGAACACCGCCGATGTCCGCCAACGGCTTGCCGGGAAGCCGTGCGGCGGCCATGCGCGCGGGGATCAGAATGAGGGGGTTCATGGGTTCAAATCTCCGCCGCCCTGTTGCGCGAGGGGCGGTAGCGTGTAAGAGACGCGAGCGCAACATGACGTGCGCTGGAGACTCGTATCGCGAGTCCGAGGCGCTGGTTCAAAGCCCGCCCTGGGGTGGGCCGACAAGAGGCTGACTAGGCTGAAATGAGCGACCTGACGTTCAACAAGATCGCTGGCGGCGTGCTGCTGACCGGCCTCATCATCTTTGGTCTGCGAGAAGCGTCGGACATCGTCTTCAAGAAGCATGAAGTCGAGAAGGCCGGCTACGAGATCGCAGTCCAGGAAGAGTCCGCCGGCGGCGGCGCCGCTGCGGCCGACACCCCGCCCGATTGGAATGCGGTCCTGACCCCGGCCAACATCGCCGCCGGTGAAGCCGTCTCGGCCAAGTGCGCGGCCTGCCACAAGCTGGACGCCTCGAACGCCAACGCCACCGGCCCTGGCCTTTGGGACGTCGTCGGCCGCAAGCCGGCCGGCCACCCGGGCTTCAACTATTCGGGCGCGATGAAGGACTTCTCGGGCAAGCAGCCCGTGTGGGACTACGACGCCCTGTACACCTTCCTGAAGGCGCCCGGTAAGGACGTCCCCGGCACCAACATGACCTTCGTGGGTCTGAAGAAGCCGGAAGATCGCATCGCGGTCATCGCCTACCTGCACAGCCTCGGCTCGAAGCTGCCGGTCCCGCCGCCGCGTCCGGCCGCCGCCGCTGCTCCGGCTGCTGCTGGCGCGCCTGCCGCCGACGCCGCGGCCCCGGCTGCTCCGGGCGGCACGACGGCTCCCGCCGCTGGCGCCGCCGCCGCTCCGGCCGCTCCGGCCGCAGGTGGCGCGACGGCCCCGCCGAAAGCCTAAGCCTTCCAAGGCTCTGCACATCGAAGAGGCCCCGGAGGAAACTCCGGGGCCTTTTTGCTTGGCTGACACCTTGCCCAAATCGGACGTCGCCGAGCTGGGAGGCGCTAAGGTCGGCGCAACAAGCGCTCGCGCTCGTCCGGCGTATTCGCCCCGCGCAGCCGGGCCATCGCCGCCTCCGGCGCGGACACGGCTACGAGTCCCGCCCGCTCCACCAGCCGCCGCAGCGGCCAACCGGCCTCGGCGTCGGCCGGCAGCGCGCGCGCCTCGACCACCATCGGCACAGGCAGGCCCTCGTAATAGCCGCCGCCGACCAACAACGGCGCCAGGTCCTCCGGCAGCACGGTCGGCGCATCGACCGCCAGCACCAGCAGCCGCGTCGACCCCAGCGCCCGCGCCCCGGCCAGCACCCCGCCGACCGGTCCGGCGAACGCCGCGTCATCGGCGACCCAAGGCAGGCCAAGGTCCGCCCCCGCCGTCACCAGCGCCTCCGCGCCGACCGCCCTCGCCAAGGCCGCCACCCGGTCCACCGCCCGCGCGCCGTCCCAGTCGAGCACGGCCTTGTCGCGCCCCATCCGTCGGGACGCGCCGCCGCACAGGATGATGGCGCCGAGACTGCTCATGAACTGGCCTTACCAGGATTTTCCAGCGGTCTTCCAACCCCGCCCCGAAGCGGTCTAGCATCCGCGCCGCAAAGGGACCGAAATAAGAATGAGCCAGCCTGTCGAGCGCCAGCGTCGTCGTACGACCCAGAGCGCCACCATCCGCGACGTGGCCGCCCGGGCGGGCGTTTCGCCGATGACCGTCTCGCGCGTCATCAACCGCGAGAGCACCGTCAAGGAAGAGACGCGCGCCCTGGTCGAACAGGCCATCGCCGAGCTGAACTACGCCCCCAATCCCGCCGCCCGCAGCCTGGCCGGCAGCGCGCCCTTCCGCATCGGCCTGCTCTACGACAACCCGTCGACCGGCTACCTGTCGGAGTTCCTGGTCGGGGCCCTGGACGAGAGCAGCCGCACCGGCGCCCAGATCGTCATCGAGAAATGCGCCGAGCCCGAGCTGGCCGGCGCCACCCTGGCCCGCCTGCTGAAGACCGGCGTCGACGGCCTGATCCTGCCGCCGCCGCTGTGCGAGTCGCCGCAGGTGCTGGCCGAGGTGAAGGCCGCCGGCGCGGCCGCCGTGGCCGTGGCCCCAGGCATGGCCAGCGCTGACATGGCCACCATCCGCATCGACAACGAGGCGGCCGCCTATGAACTGACCCAGCACCTGATCAATCTGGGTCACAAACGCTTCGGCTTCATCAAGGGCCACCCAAACCAGACCGTCAGCCAGCAGCGCCTGGACGGCTTCATGTCCGCCCTCAAGGCCGCAGGGATCCCGATGGAGGACATCCGGGTCGAGCAGGGCTATTTCACCTATCGCTCGGGCCTGGAGGCGGCCGAGCGCCTGCTATCGGCCGGGCCGCGCCCGACCGCGATCTTCGCCGCCAACGACGACATGGCCGCCGCCACCGAGGGTCTTGCTCACCGCCTGGGCCTCGACGTGCCGGGCGACGTCTCGATCGTCGGCTTCGACGACACCTCGATCGCCGACAACATCTGGCCGGCCCTGACCACCGTCCACCAGCCCATCGCCGCCATGGCCCGCGCCGCCGTCGACCTGGTGCTGGAGGAAATCCGCCGCAAGCGCGACGGCAGCGGCGAGCCGAGGCAGCTGATCCATCCCCACACCCTGATCGTGCGGGATTCCAGCGGGCCGGTCAGCGAGTAGATCCCCCTCTCACAGAGAGAGACGAAGGGGTCCGCGCGAAGCCCGTGAGGGTGTTCAAAGGATTGGTCTGACAAGTCGCTTGCGGCTTAGACATGTTAGCGCTACCAAGTGCCTGATCAACGAGCGCCGCCGTGTCGGCAGCTTCCAGACGCTCGAACTTGGGGAGACGACGCCGTGGGCGTGAGTGAATTCCTTCCGGAAGACTGGAAAGACGCGACCTTGCTGGGCCGCATCGACTTCGGCGATGGCCCGACGCCCGTGCTGGTGCGCGGCGGTCGTGTCGAGGACGTCTCGAAGATCGCTCCCACCGTCGCCGACCTGATGAACGCCTATCCGCCCGGTTCGGTGATCCCGCGCGGCGAGGACAAGGGTCCGCTGGAAGCCCTCGACATCCGCCCCGTCTGGGAAGACGCCGACGGCGCCGCGGCCGTGAAGCTGCTGGCCCCCGTCGACCTGCAATGCCTGAAGGCCGCCGGCGTGACCTTCGCCGTCTCGACCCTGGAGCGGGTGATCGAGGAACGCGCGCGCGGCGACGCCGCCGAGGCCCTGAAGATCCGCGAGCAGCTGGCCGAGAGCATGGGCGGCGACCTGCGCAGCGTGAACCCGGGCTCGGAGGGCGCCGAGCGCCTGAAGCAGACCCTGATCAAGGACGGCCTGTGGTCGCAATATCTCGAGGTCGCCATCGGCCCCGACGCCGAGATCTTCACCAAGGGTCCGACCCTGTCGTCGATGGGCTGGGGCGACCATGTCGGCGTCCGCTACGACAGCCACTGGAACAATCCCGAGCCGGAAGTCGTGCTGCTGTGCGACGGTTCGGGCCAGATCCGCGGCGCCTCGCTGGGCAACGACGTCAACCTGCGCGACTTCGAAGGCCGCTCGGCCCTGCTGCTGAGCAAAGCCAAGGACAACAACGCCTCGTGCGCCATCGGCCCGTTCTTCCGCCTATTCGACGACGTCTTCTCGCTGGATGACGTGCGTTCGGCCGAGGTCGAGTTGAAAATCACCGGCCGCGACAACTTCGTGCTCGACGGCAAGTCGAACATGAGCCTGATCAGCCGCGATCCCGCTGTCCTAGCGGGGCAAGCGTTCGGCAAGCAGCACCAGTATCCGGACGGCTTCGCCCTGTTCCTGGGCACCATGTTCGCGCCGATCCAGGACCGCGACACCCCCGGCCAGGGCTTCACCCACAAGGTCGGCGACCGCGTGCGCGTCTCGACCCCCAAGCTGGGCGTGCTCGAGAACGAGGTCACGACCTGCGACAAGGCCAAGCCATGGACGTTCGGCATCTCGGCCCTGATCCGCAACCTGGCCGGCCGCGGCCTGCTCTAATCCAGATCGAAGGAGCTCGGCGATGACCGACACCCTGCGCCACTACATCGGCGGCGAACGCGTCGCCGCCGACGCCCCAGCCGAGAGCCTGAACCCGTCGAACACCAACGACGTCGTCGCCAAGGTCCCGATGGGCGGCCAGGCCGAGGTCGACGCCGCTGTCGACGCGGCCAAGAAAGCGTTCCCGTCGTGGTCGGAAGCCTCGCCTGAAGTCCGCTCTGACCTGCTGGACAAGGTCGGCTCGACCATCATCGCCCGCAGCGCCGACATCGGCCGCCTGCTGGCCCGCGAAGAGGGCAAGACGGTCGCCGAGGGGATCGGCGAGACCGTCCGCGCCGGCCGCATCTTCAAGTACTTCGCCGGCGAGGCCCTGCGCCGCCACGGCCAGAACCTGGAAAGCACCCGTCCCGGCGTCGAGGTCCAGACCTATCGCCAGGCCGTCGGCGTGTTCGGTCTGATCACGCCCTGGAACTTCCCGATCGCCATACCGGCCTGGAAGGCGGCTCCGGCTCTCGCCTTCGGCAACACCGTGGTGATCAAGCCGGCCGGCCCGACCCCGGCCACCGCCAACGTGCTGGCGGACATCATGATGGAATGCGGCGCGCCAGCCGGCGTGTTCAACATGCTGTTCGGCCGCGGCTCGATGGGCGACGCCCTGATCAAGCACAAGGATGTCGACGGCGTCTCGTTCACCGGCTCGCAGGGCGTGGGCGCGCAGGTCGCCGCCGCCGCCGTGGCCCGCCAGGCCCGCGTGCAGCTGGAGATGGGCGGCAAGAACCCGCTGATCATCCTGGACGACGCCGACCTGGAGCGCGCCGTCGCCATCGCCCTGGACGGCTCGTTCTTCGCCACCGGCCAGCGCTGCACCGCCAGCTCGCGACTGATCGTCCAGGACGGCATCCACGACAAGTTCGTGGCCCTGCTGGCCGAGAAGGTCGCCGCCCTGCGGGTCGGCGATGCGCTGGATCCGAACACCCAGATCGGCCCGGCCGTCTCCGAAGACCAGATGGAGACTTCGTACCGCTATATCGACATCGCCACCTCGGAAGGCGGCCGCGTCGTCACCGGCGGCGAGCGCCTGAAGCTGGAAAATCCCGGCTGGTACGTGCAGCCGACCCTGATCGCCGACACGCAGGCCGGCATGCGGATCAACAACGAGGAGGTCTTCGGCCCCGTCGCCTCGACCATCCGCGTCGGGTCGTACGAAGAGGCCCTGGAGGTCGCCAACGGCGTCGAGTTCGGCCTGTCGGCCGGCATCGCCACGACCTCGCTGAAATACGCCCGCCATTTCCAGCGCCACGCCAAGGCCGGCATGACCATGGTCAATCTGGCCACGGCCGGCGTCGACTATCACGTGCCGTTCGGCGGCTCGAAGAGCAGCTCGTACGGCGCGCGCGAACAAGGCTTCGCGGCGGTCGAGTTCTTCACCCAGACCAAAACCTCCTACTCGTGGTCCTAAGCAGCATGTCGTCAGCCATCTATCCCAGCCTGAAGGGCAAGCGCGTCGTCATCACCGGCGGCGGCTCGGGCATCGGGGCCGGCCTCACCACCGGCTTCGCGCGGCAGGGCGCCGAAGTGATCTTCCTCGACATCGCCGACGCGGATTCCAAGGCGCTGGAAGCCGAACTTGCCGGCTCGCCCATCCCGCCGGTCTACAAGCGCTGCGACCTGATGAGCCTGGATGCGATCAAGGCGGTCTTCGCCGAGATCGGCGACATCGACGTGCTGGTCAACAACGCCGGCAATGACGACCGCCACAAGCTGGGCGACGTGACCGGCGCCTATTGGGACGAGCGGATCAACGTCAACCTGCGCCACATGCTGTTCTGCACCCAGGCCGTCGCGCCGGGCATGGCCAAGCGCGGCGGAGGGGCGGTGATCAATTTCGGTTCGATCAGCTGGCACCTGGGCCTGGAAGACCTGGTCCTCTACGAAACCGCCAAGGCCGGCATCGAGGGCATGACCCGGGCGCTCGCCCGCGAGCTGGGTCCCGACGACATCCGCGTCACCTGCGTGGTGCCCGGCAACGTCAAGACCAAGCGCCAGGAGAAGTGGTACACGCCCGAAGGCGAGGCCGAGATCGTCAAGGCCCAGTGCCTGAAAGGCCGCCTTGTGCCCGAGAACGTCGCCTCGCTGGTGCTGTTCCTGGCCTCGGACGACGCCGCCCTGTGCACCGGTCACGAATACTGGATCGACGCGGGCTGGCGTTAGGGGTTGCTCCCTTCCCCCTCGATGGGGGAAGGGTTGGGGATGGGGGTGATGTGGCGGTTCGGCCGCCGATGTCCTATTCACCCCCACCCTACCCTCCCCCATCGAGGGGGAGGGATCTGAAGAGGATGATATGACCGCTCAAGCCACCTGCGTCTGGGATCTGAAGGCCACGCTGGGCGAGGGCCCCATCTGGCATGGCGACGCGCTATGGTTCGTCGACATCAAGGGCCGCAAGATCCACAACTACGATCCGGCGACCGGCGACCACTTCAGCTTCGCCGCCCCCGATCAGGTCGCCTTCCTGGCGCCCCTGCCGGATCGCGGCGGGTTCGTGGTCGGGCTTAAGGGCGGCATCCATCGGTTCCATCCGGCGACGGGCTTCCGCTCGTTGATCGAGGTCGAGGATCCGGCGCTGGACAACCGCCCCAACGACGCCACCGTCGATGCCAACGGCCGCCTGTGGTTCGGCACCATGCACGACGGCGAAGAGAACAAGAGCGGCTCGCTCTACCGCATGGACGCCGAAGGCGTGGCGCGGATGGACAAGGACATCTGCATCACCAACGGCCCGTGCGTCTCGCCCGACGGCAAGACCTTCTACCACACCGACACCCTGGAAAAGACGGTCTGGGCCTATGACCTGGCCGAGGACGGGACGCTGTCGAACAAGCGCGCGTTCGTCCAGGTGAAGCTGGGCGACGACATCTATCCGGACGGTACGGTCGTCGATTCGGAAGGCTGCCTGTGGATCGCCCTGTGGGGCGGCTTTGGCGTAATCCGCGTGTCCCCGGCCGGCGAGATCGTGGGCCGCATCGAACTGCCCGCGCCCAACGTCACCAAGGTCTGCTTCGGCGGACCGGATCTGAAAACCCTATTCTTCACCACCGCTCGCAAAGGCCTCAGCGAAGAGACCCTGGCCCAGTATCCGCTGGCCGGCGGCCTGTTCGCCATCGGGGTCAATATCGCGGGCCAGCGCCAACATGAGGTCCGCCTTGCCTGATCGCACGCCCCGCCGGTTCCGGTCCCGCGATTGGTTCGATAATCCCGACCATATCGACATGACGGCGCTCTATCTGGAGCGCTTCATGAACTACGGGATCACGCCGGAGGAGCTGCGCAGCGGCAAGCCGATCATCGGCATCGCCCAGACCGGCAGCGACATCTCGCCGTGCAACCGCATCCACCTCGATCTGGTGAGCCGGGTGCGCGACGGGATTCGCGACGCCGGGGGCATCCCCATGGAGTTTCCGGTCCACCCGATCTTCGAGAACTGCCGTCGCCCGACGGCCGCGTTGGACCGGAACCTCTCCTATCTAGGCCTCGTCGAGACCCTGCACGGCTATCCGATCGACGCCGTGGTCCTGACCACCGGCTGCGACAAGACCACGCCGGCCGGCATCATGGCCGCCACCACGGTCAATATCCCGGCCATCGTGCTGTCGGGCGGCCCGATGCTGGATGGCTGGCACGAGAACGAGCTGGTCGGCTCGGGCACGGTGATCTGGCGCTCGCGCCGCAAGCTGGCGGCCGGCGAGATCACCGAGGAAGAGTTCATCGACCGGGCCGCCTCGTCGGCCCCCTCGGCCGGCCACTGCAACACCATGGGCACGGCCTCGACCATGAACGCCGTGGCCGAGGCCCTGGGCCTGTCGCTGACCGGCTGCGCCGCCATCCCGGCTCCCTACCGCGAGCGGGGCCAGATGGCCTACAGGACCGGCCAGCGCATCGTCGACCTGGCCTATGAAGACGTAAAGCCGCTCGACATCCTGACCAAGAAGGCCTTCGAGAACGCCATCGCCCTGGTGGCGGCGGCGGGCGGCTCGACCAACGCCCAGCCGCACATCGCGGCCATGGCGCGCCACGCCGGCCTGGAAATCACCGCCGACGACTGGCGCGCGGCCTACGACATCCCGCTGATCGTCAACATGCAGCCGGCCGGCAAGTATCTGGGTGAGCGCTTCCACCGGGCCGGCGGCGCGCCCGCCGTGTTGTGGGAGTTGCTGCAGCAGGGTCGCCTGCACGGCGACGTCCTGACCGTGACCGGCAAGACCATGGCCGAGAACCTGGAAGGCCGCGAGACCCACGACCGCGAGGTGATCTTCCCCTATGCCCAGCCGCTGGCCGAGAAGGCCGGCTTCCTGGTGCTGAAGGGCAACCTGTTCGACTTCGCGATCATGAAGTCCAGCGTCATCGGCGCCGACTTCCGGGCCCGCTATCTGAGCCAGCCGGGCCAGGAAGATATCTTCGAGGCCCGCGCCATCGTCTTCGACGGCTCGGACGACTATCACGCCCGGATCAACGACCCGGCGCTGGAGATCGACGAGCACTGCATCCTGGTCATCCGGGGCGCGGGTCCGATCGGCTGGCCCGGCTCGGCCGAGGTCGTCAACATGCAGCCGCCGGACGCCCTGCTGAAGCGCGGGATCATGAGCCTGCCGACGCTGGGCGACGGCCGCCAGTCGGGCACCGCCGACAGCCCCTCGATCCTCAACGCTTCTCCGGAAAGCGCCATCGGCGGCGGCCTGTCGTGGCTGCGCACCGGCGACACCATCCGCATCGACCTCAACACCGGCCGTTGCGACGCCCTGGTGGACGAGGCCACGATCGCCGAACGCCGCAAGGAGGGCATCCCCGCCGTCCCGGCGACCATGACCCCCTGGCAGGAAATCTACCGCGCCCACACGGGTCAGCTGGAAACCGGCGGGGTGCTGGAGTTCGCGGTGAAGTACCAGGACCTGGCGTCGAAACTGCCCCGGCATAACCATTAGGACCCGATAGGGTCGTACCGAAGGAAACGCCGCGACAGCGAAGGGCTGGTCGCGGCGTTTTTGTTCTTCGCGCCATGACGGATCGCCTCGGCCGCGATGCTCTTCCCAGTGAGGGGGATTATTCGGGCCTGGAGCGGACGAGTCTTGTCCTGCAGTCCTTGAATTGCTTAACAATTCCTTGAGAAACTTGCAGTCAAATGTAAAATTCTCTTCTGGGTTGAAACCCAAATCGGGTCTATGTTGCGCCTTCGGGGCCTACGTTATCGAGCTCGTACTTCATGCCGTGGTTGAGCCCAGCCCTAAGAGAGGACCGCGAGTCGCCGACCCTGGTGGTCTTGACGACCGTGCTTCAGCTCGGCCTGGTCGCGATGGTCTGGCTGCTGGCCCTGGTTCCCGCCGCCCTCGTCGCCTTGACCCTGCTGATCGTGAAGACGGGCCGCCGCGCCCTGGGCCTCGGCGCCGAGATTGCCCCCTATGAGGATGGCCACTGAGTTGGGTTCCGCGGAGGCGGAGGTGCGAAGCACGCAGTGCTGGATGGCCATCACCACGGCGTTACGGCGCTGACATGGCGGGCGGACGCTTTGGCCCGCCAAGCGTAGTGAATCCAGGTCGCTGTGCGGAGGAAGACGCCGCGCGTCCTACCACACGGGCGTCGCGTAAACCGTCGCGCGTCTGCTATCGAAGGCTCGCAGGGGTGAGTCCCGCGCGTAGGGGATGTGGTCGTCAGAACCACCGCTTGCGCGCTGATACCGGTAACACTAGTGTCGCCGTCAACCAGAGGTCTGACAAGGACCGCGAGGGCATCAAACGGGCCGGCAGGCCCCATGGGGAGGAAACCTGTGGCTTCAGTCATCAACGCCGGTCCGAGCGCCGGCATGAGCGCCGATGGGGCGAAGGTCAACATGGCCTTCATCGCCGCGATCGTCGCCGTCGCCACCATCGGCGGCTTCATGTTCGGCTACGACAGCGGCGTCATCAACGGCACGCAGACGGGTTTGAAGGCCGCCTTCAACCTGACGGAAGCCGGCGAAGGCCTCAACGTGGCCGCCATTCTGCTGGGCTGCGCTTTCGGCGCCTTCGCCGCCGGCCGCCTGGCCGACGTCTGGGGCCGCCGCACCGTGATGATCATCTCGGCCCTGCTGTTCCTGGTCAGCGCCATCGGCACCGGCGCGGCCCACACCTCGCTGGTCTTCGTGATCTTCCGCCTGATCGGCGGCCTGGGGGTCGGCGCCGCCTCGGTGCTGTGCCCGGTCTACATCTCGGAAGTCACGCCGGCCAATATCCGTGGCCGCTTGTCGTCCGTGCAGCAGATCATGATCATCACCGGCCTGACCGGCGCCTTCCTGGCCAACTACGCCCTGGCCCACACCGCCGGCAGCTCGACCGCCGAGTTCTGGCTGGGCCTGCCCGCCTGGCGCTGGATGTTCTGGATGCAGGTCATTCCGGCCGGCATCTTCTTCTTCGCGCTACTGGTGATCCCGGAGAGCCCGCGCTTCCTGGTCGCCAAGGGCAAGGACGCCCAGGCCGAAGCCATCCTGTCGCGCCTTTTCGGCCCCGGTCAGGGCGCCGCCAAGGTCGCGGAGATCCGCGCCTCGCTGGCCGCCGACCACCAGCCGAAGTTCTCGGACCTGCTGGATCCCACCACCAAGAAGCTGCGCCTGATCCTGTGGGCCGGCCTGGTCCTGGCCGTGTTCCAGCAGCTGGTCGGCATCAACATCGTCTTCTACTACGGCTCGGTGCTGTGGCAGTCGGTGGGCTTCACCGAGGATGACAGCCTGAAGATCAACATCCTGTCGGGCGGGCTGTCGATCCTGGCCTGCCTGCTGGCGATCGGCCTGATCGACAAGATCGGCCGCAAGCCGCTGCTGCTGATCGGCTCGGCCGGCATGGCTGTGACCCTGGGCGTGATGACCTGGTGCTTCTCGACCGCCACCACCATCAACGGCGCCCTGCACCTAGACGCCAGCGTCGGCCCGATCGCCCTGATCGCCGCCAACCTCTATGTGATCTTCTTCAACCTCTCCTGGGGTCCGGTCATGTGGGTCATGCTGGGCGAGATGTTCCCCAACCAGATGCGCGGCTCGGCCCTGGCCGTCTGCGGCTTCGCCCAGTGGATCGCCAACTTCGCGATCTCGTTCAGCTTCCCGATCATGAGGAAGGCCAGCCTGCCGGCGACCTATGGCTTCTACGCCGTCTGCGCCGTGATCTCGTTCTTCCTGGTCCAGAAGCTGATCGACGAGACGCGCGGCAAGGAGCTGGAGGCGATGGAGGGCTAGTGATCCTCCCCCGCGATGCGGGGGAGGTGGCCCGGAGGGCTGGAGGGGGCTAGCTGGACCTACGCCGCATTCGCCCCCTCAGTCGCTCCGCGACAGCTCCCCCGCGATGCAGGGGAGCATCTAAACGCAGAAGCCCGGGAGGTTTGCCTCCCGGGCTTTATCTTTGCCGTTTCCCCGAGCGAGACAAAGAATGACACCGGTGGACAGCGCCTTCGCCTCGCCGCTAGGTTAGCGGCAACGAGCGCCTCTCCGTGCAAGGCAGGCGCAAGGCTCGGGAGGCATTACCATGGTCGATATCAACCGCCGCGGCGCGCTGGGTTCGCTGCTGACCGGCGCAGGCCTGGCCGCCCTTCCCGCCGCCAGCGAGGCGGCCCAGATGGGCCAGCTGCCCGCCAAGACCGTCACCGGCCCGACCTGGGCCAAGGGGATAGAAGGCCAGCGCAAGGCCGACCTCGGCGACGGCACGTTCCTCAATCCCATCCTGGCCGGCGACCATCCCGACCCGTCGATCCTGAAGGACGGCGACGACTACTACATGACCCACAGCTCGTTCGACGCCTATCCGGGTCTGCTGATCTGGCACTCCAGGGACTTGGTGAACTGGACGCCGGTCGTCACGACACTGAAGACCAATGTCGGCTCGATCTGGGCCCCAGAGATCTGCAAGCACAAGGGCCGTTACTACATCTACCTGCCGGCCAAGCAGCCCAACAACAACACCAGCTACGTGATCTGGGCCGACAGGATCGAAGGCCCGTGGTCCGAGCCGATCGACCTGAAGCTGCCGCGCTATATCGACCCCGGCCACGTCGTCGACGAACACGGCGAGCGCTGGCTATTCCTGTCGGGCGGCGATCGCATCAAGCTGGCCCCGGACGGCCTGTCGACCGTCGGCCAGCCCGAGCACGTCTATAACCCGTGGCGCTATCCGGACGACTGGGATGTCGAGGGCTTCTCGCCCGAGGGTCCCAAGGTGATGAAGCGCGGCGACTACTTCTACCTGGTCACCGCCGTGGGCGGCACGGCCGGCCCGCCGACCGGCCACATGGTCATCGTCGCGCGCAGCAAGTCGCTGGCCGGCCCGTGGGAGGACCATCCGCGGAACCCGGTCGTGCGCACCGTCGACAACAGCGAAAAGTGGTGGTCGCGCGGCCACGCCACCCTCATCGAGGGCCCCGGCGGCGATTGGTGGACGGTCTATCACGGCTACGAGAACGGCTATTACACGCTGGGCCGCCAGACCCTGCTGGCCCCGGTCACCTGGACCGCCGACGGCTGGTTCGAGGTCGGCGGCGGCGATCTCTCGCAGCCCATCAAGAAACCAAAAGGCGGCCAGCCCGGTCCGCACGGCAAGGCGCTGTCGGACGACTTCAGCACAGACAAGTACGGCGTGCAGTGGGCGTTCTTCGATCCCAAGCCCACCGACCAGGGCCGCATCAGCCGCGCGAATGGCGTCATGACCCTGAAGGGCGCCGGCGAGGCCCCGTCCAGCGGCGCGCCGCTGATCTTCGTCAATGGCGACCAGGCCTATGAGATCACCTGCGACATCGAGATCGATCCCGAGACCCGCGCCGGCCTGATCCTGTTCTATGACCGCCAGCTCTATTGCGGCCTGGGCTTCGACGAGAAGACCTTCGTCACTCACCAGTACGGCATCGAGCGCGGCCGGCCGGCCAATCCGCATGGTTCGCGGATGCTGATGAAGGTGATCAACACCCGCCACATCGTTAGCTTCCACACCAGCGGTGACGGGGGAAAAACCTGGAAGCGGTTCGACCGGGGCATGGAGGTTTCGGGCTACCACCACAATGTGCGCGGCGGCTTCCTGATGCTGAAGCCGGGCCTCTATGCGGCCGGCAAGGGCTCGGCGCGGTTCCGGAACTTCCAGTACCGGGCGCTGGACTGAGCCACCAACCACCGCTCTCGCCGGCGAATGCCGGGGCCCAGATCGAACCCATGAGCGTTCGGTTGGCGGACAGGATCGTTGGCGCGCCAACGACACCGGCGGGCGCGATGGCCAGCTTCAAGCCGGTCTTCGACTACACCCACCTGGGCCCCGAGGGCGCGGACATGTTCTCGGCCATGGTCGCGAAGGCGCTGGCGGAGGCGGTTCCGGAGTTGGGAAGCCAGTTGCTGCCCTAAAGACCCGACAAGGTCCTCACGCAGGCCGCCTCCTGGGCCGGCGTAAGGTCCTGCGGGATCGAGAGGCGCTGGAAGCTGACGCTGCCCTTGCCCTCGGGCCGGTAGCGGATCACCCGTTGCCCGCCCGAGGCGTCGCTGACGGTGTAGGCGATCTCGACGCTGGAGTCGTTCATTGCCCCGCCCTCGCGCTTGATCCGCTTCATGCCGTCGCGCAGACCGGCTGCATAGGCCGGCCCGGCGGGATCGACGCCGGCGAAGGCGCCCTTTTCCGCCGTGGCGTCCGGGTCGAACCCGAGGCTCCAGCCCGGCTGGGTGACCGTCCGTATGGTTAGGCACGCGAAGTCCCCATCGGCCGGGGTCAGGGTCTCGCCGCGTGTCTGATGCCGGTCGATTTCAGCCACGGGCGAGCGGCCGGACACAATCTTGAAAGCCGTCTCGAAATTGGCGCGCAGCGCGCTCTTGGGATCGCGGCGATAGAGCCCGCGCATGGCGCGCATGACCGCGTCGAGGCCCAGCCCGTCCCTGCGGAGTTGGGCCTCGAACAGCGCCGCCATCAGAGCCCCGCGCTTGTAGGTGACCTCCTCCAGCGCGTGGTCCTGCCAGTAGCCCTTGGCGATCGCTTCCTCGTCGGCGTTACGGGCCGGCGAGACGCCGTAGCCCAGCAGATCCTCGTTCCAGGCGGCGACATAGTCGGCCAGGCTGAACACTCCGGACCGCAGCAGAAGCCGGCGAGCATAGAAGTCCGTGAAACCTTCGGACAGCCAGGCGCTGCGCCGCTGCGGGCCCTGCCGCCCCAATTGACCGGCGTTCCAAGTATGGAAGTATTCGTGGGCCAGGAGCCGGCGAAGATCCGCCAGCGGCAGGGTCTGCCCAACCCACAGGGCGAAGGCGTCCGAGCGACCCGCGCCGCTATAGCTCTCGCCGAACCGGGTCTCCAGCGGGGCCAAAGTGACCAGGAATGGCGTCGGGCCGTCGTCCCAGAAGGCGCGCTCGGCCAGAATCAAGCGGAAAGCCATCCCGGAAAACGCAGGGTCGTCATAGGCGTCGAAGGCGCCCAGCGCGGCGAGGCGCAGGCCCGCATCAGCGCCCGTTCCCTCGGTGATCCGCAGGCGCGGCGAGCCGATCATGATGCTGTCCAGCATGTCGTCGACCGTTCCGTGGCGTGCTGCCAGTTGTTCGAGATCCGAGGCAAAACGGAAGCCCGACGCCTTGGCGTCCCATCGGAAGGTCGCCGTGGTGTCGCGGCGCCCTTCGGGATAGGCGAAGACCAGCTCGCCGGAGACGTAAAACCAGTCGGGCAGGACGATCGGCTTGGTCTGGGTCTCGTCCTGGGTGGTCGGCGCCTTGTCGTAGCCCGAGCGGATTCGGTAGCGGGCGTGCAGCGCGGCGCCGGGCGCGGCGTGGATCAAGGCTCCGCCCTCGGGCCTGGGCGTGACGGACTTGGCGCCGGTGATCTCCAGTCCTTCAGCGAAGCGGCCGGGCCGGGTGTCGCCCTGGAAGCTGTCGATGAACTTCAGGACGGTCAGGCCGTCGGCGTCGCCCTTGAAATCGATGTCGACCGCCAGGACCTTCAGCGCGCCGTTCTCGACGACCGGCGACAGGGCGTAGCGGACGGGTTCTGCATTCGCCGCAGTCCGCAGCAGGAGCGCGAACAGCACCCCGAGATACAAGCGCCTCACGCCCCGCCCCCACAACCTCAGATCGAAGCCAGCCTAGCGGGCGACCAAAGATCCAGCTAGCCCCGGACGCCGCGCCCCGCGGCCTTTCGCCGCGAAGCCCAGACGAATGCCTTGAATTGATGGACGAGGGTTTCGCTAACCCAGCAGGTGCCGCACGGTCGACCGGAGCACCGCAGCCAGGGCCTCGCGGTCGAGATCCGGGTGGTTGACGCCGCGCATCAGCAGGCCGTCGAAGATCATGCCGACCGCCTCGCAGCGGGCCTGGAACTCGGCCTCGCTCCACTCGGGCTTGCGGCCGCGCTCCATCATGGTCTTGGCCAGGGCGCGCTCCTGCTCGTCAGCGGCGCGGACGATGGCGGCGACCTTGGGATTGCGGGCGGCCTCGGCCACGACTTCCAGGGCCAGGGCCGCGCGGCGCGGGTCGAAGCACTTGTCGATGCCTTCCGGCATATGCTCCTCGATGGCGTCCAGCAGGTCGCCCGGCTGGCTCTCCATCTCGGCGAACTTGTCGCGCATCTCGGCCAGGTCCTGGGCGACGATGGCGGCGATGATCGCCTCCTTGTTCTCGAAATACCGATAGATCTGTCCAACGCTCAGACCGGCCGCCTTGGCGATGTCCGCCATGCTGGCGCCGTGGAAGCCCGACTGCCGCACGCGCTCGCACGCCGCGTCCAGAATCTGCTGACGACGCGATTCCGGCGACGGTCGGTTCGAATGCGGCTCGTCAGACATTGAAGGTCCCGTTTGGGAAATTCCGGTTCGGCATTACATTTCCGTTAGGTCAGTCGAAGCCATCGTGTGCGGAGGTTGACTTGCGACAGTACCGCACCTATGTCCAGCCCGCTTGAGAATGAACGTTCATTCTCAAATTGTTCATCATGCCGGTTTCGTCAAGGGCAATAGCCCGCGAGACCACCGCATCCGGGGTCAAATATGCAATTCCAACGCTCGGCCGTGATCACGGCCGTAGGGCTCTCCGCCGTCGCTCTCACCCTCGCCGCCTGCGGTCAGGGCAAGGGAGGCGCTGGCGGCATGGGCATGGGCGGTCCGACCGAGGTCGGCTACATCGTCGCCCAGACCCAGACCGTGGGCCTGACCACCGAACTGTCGGGCCGCACCTCGGCCTTCCTGGTCTCGGACGTGCGCCCGCAGGTCAGCGGCGTGATCAAGTCGCGCCTGTTCCAGGAAGGCTCTTACGTGCGCGCCGGCCAGTCGCTCTACCAGATCGATCCGGCCACCTATCAGGCCAGCGTCAACAGCGCCGCCGCCGCCCTCGCCCAGGCCCAAGCCACGGCGACCGCCGCCAAGCTGAAGGCCGACCGCTACAAGACCCTGGTCGAGACCGGCGCCGTGTCCAAGCAGGACAATGACGACGCCCAGGCCGCCGCCCTGCAGGGCGCCGCCGGCGTCGCCGTCCAGAAGGCCGCCCTGGACAACGCCCGCATCAACCTGAACTACACCAAGGTCGCCGCGCCGATCTCGGGCCGCATCGGCAAGAGCTCGGTGACCCCCGGCGCCCTGGTCACCGCCAGCCAGGCGAACGCCCTGGCCACGGTGCAGGACCTGTCCAAGGTCTATGTCGACCTGACCCAGACCTCGGCCGAGCTGCTGAAGCTCAGGCAACAGTTCGCCAGCGGCAAGCTGGGCAGGACCAACTCGGCCCAGGTGACCCTGAAGCTTGAGGACGGTTCGACCTATCCGACCCCGGGCACGCTGGAATTCTCCGACGTCACCGTCGACGCCGGCACCGGCTCGGTCACCCTGCGCGCGGTATTCCCCAACCCGAACGGCGTCCTGCTGCCGGGCATGTACGTCCGCGCGAGCCTGACGCAAGGCGTCGCCTCGGGCGGGATCCTGATCCCCCAGACCGCCGTCAGCCGCGACCCGAAGGGCGCCGCGACGGTGACTCTGGTCGGCGCCAAGGGCCCCGAGCCGCGCCCCATCACCCTGGGCCAGACGGTCGGCGACAAGTGGCTGGTCACCAGCGGCCTCAACGCCGGCGACAAGGTCATCGTCGAGGGTTTGCAGAAGGTGCGCCCCGGCGCGCCGATCAAGGCCGTGCCCGCCGGCGCCGCTCCCGCCGCTCAAGCCCAGCGCTAAGGCCAGCCTCCGATGCTTTCACGCTTCTTCATCGACAGGCCCATCTTCGCGTGGGTCATCGCCATCGTGATCATGCTGGCCGGGGCGCTCGCCATCCGGTCCTTGCCGATCGCGCAATATCCTGAAATCGCCCTGCCGCAGGTGTCGATCTCGGCCAACTATCCCGGCGCCTCGGCCAAGACCGTCGAGGACAGCGTCACCCAGGTCATCGAACAGAAGATGAAGGGCCTGGACGGCCTGGATTACATGTCCTCGGCCAGCGACAGCTCGGGTTCGGCCACGGTGACCCTGACCTTCAAGGCCGGCACCGACATCGACATCGCCCAGGTCCAGGTCCAGAACAAGCTGCAGACCGCCACAGCCCTGCTGCCGCAGGAAGTGCAGCAGCAAGGCCTGACGGTCGCCAAGTCGGCGCGCAACTTCATGATGGTCGTGGGTCTCTATTCCGAGAACCCCAAGACCACCGGCACCGACCTCGCCGACTACCTGGCCTCGAACATCCAGGATCCGCTGAGCCGCGTAGACGGCGTTGGCGACATCCAGCTGTTCGGCGCGCAGTACGCCATGCGCATCTGGCTGGACCCGCAAAAGCTGGCCAGCTTCAGCCTGACCCCGGCGGACGTCTCGAACGCGATCAAGGCCCAGAACGCCCAGGTTTCGGCTGGCCAGATCGGCGGGACCCCGAACCTTCCCGGCACCGGCCTCAACGCCACCATCACGGCGCAGTCGCGCCTGCAGACGCCCGAGCAGTTCCGCCAGATCATCCTGAAGAACACCACCGGCGGCGCCACCGTCCGCCTGGGCGACGTCGCGCGCGTCGAGCTGGGCTCGGAAAGCTATCTTTCGACCGCCAAGTTCAACGGCCACCCGGCCGCCGGCATGGCCATCAAGCTGGCCCCCGGCGCCAACGCGCTGAACACCGCCGCGGCGGTCAAGGCCCGCATGGCCCAGCTCGAAAAGAACTTCCCGGCCACCTACAAGTACGTCGTCCCCTACGACTCGACGCCGTTCGTGAAGCTGTCGATCGAGGAAGTGGTCAAGACGCTGATCGAAGCCATCGTGCTGGTGTTCATCGTCATGTTCCTGTTCCTACAGAACTGGCGCGCGACCCTGATCCCGACCATCGCCGTGCCGGTCGTCCTCCTGGGCACCTTCGGCGTCCTGGCGGCCTTCGGCTACTCGATCAACACGCTCACCATGTTCGGCCTGGTGCTGGCCATCGGCCTGCTGGTCGACGACGCCATCGTCGTGGTCGAGAACGTCGAGCGCGTGATGAGCGAGGAGGGCCTCTCGCCCAAGGAAGCCACCCGCAAGTCGATGAACGAGATCACCGGCGCCCTGATCGGCATCGCCCTGGTGCTGGCCGCGGTGTTCGTGCCGATGGCCTTCTTCGGCGGCTCGCAGGGCGTGATCTACCGCCAGTTCTCGATCACCATCGTCTCGGCCATGGCCTTGTCGGTGGTCGTGGCCCTGGTCCTGACCCCGGCCCTCTGCGCCACCATGCTGAAGCCGGTCAAGGCCGGTCACCACGACGAGAAGACCGGCTTCTTCGGCTGGTTCAACCGCAGCTTCAACGACATGAGCGGCCGCTACCAAGGCGGCGTGCGCAAGATCCTGGGCAAGAGCGGCCGCTGGATGGCCGTCTACGCCGCGATCATCATCGCCATGGGCTTGCTGTTCGTCCGCCTGCCAAGCGCCTTCCTGCCGGAAGAAGACCAGGGGACCATGTTCACCCTGGTCCAGCTGCCCGCCGGCGCGCCCGAGGAAAAGACCCTGGCCGTGCTGGACAAGGTGCGCGAGCACTTCCTGGTCGGCGAGAAGGACGCGGTCCAGTCGGTGTTCACCGTCTCTGGCTTCAGCTTCGCCGGCGCCGGCCAGAACGCCGGTCTCGCCTTCGTGCGCATGAAGGACTTCGACGTGCGCAAGGCCGCCAACCTGAAGGCCCAGGCCGTGGCCGGTCGCGCCATGGGCGCCTTCGGCGCGCAGTTCCGCGACGCCATGGTGTTCGCGATCGTGCCGCCGGCCGTGTCGGAACTGGGCAACTCGTCCGGCTTCGACTTCCAGCTGCAAGACGTCAGCGGCGTCGGTCACGAGACCCTGATGAACGCCCGCAACATGATGCTGGGCATGGCCGCCCAGGATCCGAACCTGGTGGGCGTGCGCCCGAACGGCCAGGACGACACCCCGCAGTTGAAGATCGAGGTCGACCAGGCCAAGGCCGGCGCGCTGGGCCTGACCACCGCCGACATCAACAGCGCCCTCAGCGCCGCCTGGGGTGGGTCGTACGTCAACGACTTCATCGATCGCGGCCGGGTCAAGAAGGTCTACATCCAGGCCGACGCGCCCTACCGCATGACGCCGGAAGACCTGAACCGCTGGTACGTGCGCAACAGCAGCGGCCAGATGGTCCCGTTCCCCGCCTTCGCCACCTCGTCGTGGACCTACGGATCGCCGCGTCTGGAACGCTATAACGGCCTGTCGTCGGTGAACCTCCAGGGCTCGCCCGCCCCGGGCAAGAGCTCGGGCGACGCGATCGCGGCGATGGAGAAGATCGCGGCCAAGCTGCCCCCAGGCGTCGGCTACGAGTGGACCGGCCTGTCGGCCCAGGAACTGGAGGCCGGCAACCAGGCCCCCGCCCTGTACGGCATCTCGATCCTGGTGGTGTTCCTGCTGCTGGCCGCCCTCTATGAGAGCTGGTCGATCCCGCTGGCCGTCATCATGGTCATCCCGCTGGGCGTGATCGGCGCGCTGCTGGCGACCTTCGCTCGCGGCCTCAACAACGACATCTACTTCCAGGTCGGCCTGCTGACGACCATGGGCCTGGCGGCCAAGAACGCCATCCTGATCGTCGAGTTCGCCAAGGACCTCTACGAGAAGGGCATGGGCCTGATCGAAGCGACGCTGGAGGCCGTGCGCCTGCGCCTTCGCCCGATCGTCATGACCTCGCTGGCCTTCGTCTTCGGCGTGCTGCCCTTGGCGATCTCCAACGGAGCCGGCTCCGGCGCCCAGCACGCGATCGGCACCGGCGTGATCGGCGGCATGATCTCGGCCACCCTCCTGGCGATCTTCTTCGTCCCACTGTTCTTCGTGGTGGTCGAAAAGATCTTCAAACCCAAGCACCAAGGCCCAAGCTCAAACGGGCATGACGCGCCGGCCGCCGAAGGCGAGCCCACGTCGACGGAGGCCCACTGACCATGTTCCGCAACCTCACCCTGATCCTGCTGGCCTCCACGGCGGTCAGCGCCTGCACCCTGGCGCCGAAGTACGAGCGTCCGGCCCTGCCGGTCGCCCAGACCTGGTCCACGCCGAGCCTCGAGCCCACCGGCTCGGTCACGGCCGCCGACCTCGACTGGCGCCAGGTGCTGGTCGATCCGCGCCTGCAAGGCGTGGTCGACCTGGCCCTCAAGCAGAACCGCGACCTGCGCGTGGCGGTGCTGAACATCGAGAAGGCCCGCGCTCAGTACGGCGTCCAGCGCTCGGCCCTGTTCCCGGGGATCAACGGAACGCTCAGCGAGCAGCGCAGCCACTCCCCGGCGGCGGTCTCGCAGGTTCCCGGCGCGACCGGATCGATCGACACCGAGGTCTACAGCGCGACCATCGGCTTCACCTCGTACGAACTGGATTTGTTCGGCCGCGTGCGAAGCCTGAACGCCCAAGCCCTGCAGAGCTTCTTCGCGACGCAGGAGACCAGCCGTTCGGTCCGCATCAGCCTGATCGCCGAGACCGCCAACGCCTGGCTGACCCTGGCCGCCGACCAGGAACGCCTGACCCTGGCCAAGGACACCCTGGCCACCCGCGAGGACTCGCTGCGCCTGACCCAGCAGCAGGTCGACGGCGGCGTCGGCTCGCTGGCCACCCTGCGCAACGCCCAGGTCCAGGCCGAGACGGCCCGCAGCGACGTGGCGGTCTACGCCGCCCAGGTCGCCCAGGACCGCAACGCCCTGACCCTGCTGGTCGGGACGGACGTGCCGGCCGACCTGCTGCCATCCGGTAGCCTGGCCTCGGCCCAGATCCTGGCCGACCTGCCGGCGGGCCTGCCCTCGGACGTGCTGGCCCGTCGCCCCGACGTGCTCTCGGCCGAGCACAGCCTGCAAGGCGCCAACGCCAATATCGGCGCGGCCCGCGCGGCCTTCTTCCCGCGCATCAGCCTGACCGGCTCGCTGGGCTCGAGCAGCACCGAACTGGGCGACCTATTCAAGAGCGGCAGCAAGGCCTGGAGCTTCACGCCCCAGATCAGCCTGCCGATCTTCGCCGGCGGGTCCAATGTGGCGAACCTGAACGTCTCCAAGGCCAACCGCGACATCGCCGTGGCGACCTATGAGAAGACCGTGCAGACGGCCTTCCGTGAAGTCTCTGACGCCCTGTCGGTGCGCGACACGGTCGGCGAGCGCCTCGCCGCCCAGGAGCGCCTGGTCGTGGCCGCCACCGACAGCCAGCGCCTGTCGCAGCAGCGTCGCGACGCCGGCCTCGACAGCGCCCTGACCCTGCTGGACAGCCAGCGCACCCTGTATTCGGCCCAGCAGGGCCTGATCACGGCGCGCCTGGCGCGGGCGACCAACCTGGTCACCCTCTACAAGACCCTCGGCGGCGGCGCGCCCGCCGCCTGAGGGTTTTCACAAGCTTCCCCGGCCGCGAGCCGGGGAAGTTCGCTGGCCATCATCCCCCCACCCCCCGATGGTCGCGAACGGAAGGGCGTCTCCTCCCCCCATCCCTGGAGGCGCCCTTCCACCCACTGGGTTGGGCCGCAGCGCCCCTAAAGCGGCAGCTGCACCGTGCTCTTGACCTCTTCCAGCACCGCATAGGTCCGCGTCTCGCGCACGCCGGGCATCTTCACCAGGATATCGCCGAGGAAGCCGCGATAGGCTTCCATATCGCGCACCCGGGCCTTGATCAGGTAGTCGAAGCCGCCGGCCACCATGTGGCACTCCAGGATCTCGGGCGCGCGGCGCACCGAGGCGGCGAAGTCCTCGAACACCTCGCCGGTCGTGCGGTCCAGCACCACCTCGACGAAGATCAGCAGCGCCCGGTCGACCTTGGCCGGGTCCAGCAGCGCGGCGTAGCCGAGAATGTAGCCGCGCTCGCGCAGACGTCGCACGCGGTCGAAAGTCGCGGCCGGCGACAGGTTGCAGCGCTTGGCCAGCTCGGCGTTGGTGATGCGGCCGTCGGCCTGCAGAACCTTCAACAGCCTGCGATCGGTGTCATCCAGAGCAGAAATGGCCATATCGATCTTTCGCCGAATAAGCTTCGAGATTTAATTGTCACAAACGTAGCACATTCGGAAAGCTTAGCGTTACACCTTCGATCGTTCCAGCCCGCCCCGCGCCCTCCCCCTCCTTAAAGGCGCCCGGTGACACGGCCAAGCCGTAGGGCGGAACACACGCGACGCTCGCCCCTCCCCCCCTAACCGGGCGTCGCGCAAGAGAGGAAGGGGCGCGATACTCCCCCAGCACGCGCCCCTTCCTCCCTCCCCATTCCCCTTGCGAGACTTCCAGCGCATCCTTCGCTCGCGTTAACCGCGTCAGCTTTCCGCGCTGGAGCAGACGATCATTTCCGGCGCCTCGACCGAAGAAGATACAGCGCCGCCGCGCGACAAACGAAGCACCTTTGCCCGAAGGCTTGTTAAACCGACGATATCCAAAACCACAGGACCGACCATGACCGACTTGGCCCACTGGGACAGCCTCGACAACGGCAAGTATCGCGACGAAGCCGCGGTGATCGCCGACCTGCTGGCCGCCAAGCCTCTCTCCAGTGAAGACCGCGCCGCCGTTCGCGCCGAGGCCGAGGCCCTGGTCCGAGGCGCCCGCCGCAGCGTCCGCAAGCAGGGCGTGGTCGAGAGCTTCCTGCAGGAGTTCAGCCTGGGCACCCGCGAGGGCCTGGCCTTGATGTGCCTGGCCGAGGCCCTGCTACGCACCCCCGACGACGACACCCGCGACAAGCTGATCGCCGAAAAGATCGGCTCGGCCGACTGGGCTTCGCACCTGGGCGGCAGCGACAGCCTGTTCGTCAACGCCTCGACCTGGGGCCTGATGCTGACCGGCAAGATCGTCGAGCCCGACGACGAGCCCAAGAAGGACCTGCCCGGTTTCGTCAAGAAGCTGGCCGGACGCCTGGGCGAACCCGTCATCCGCGCCGCCGTGGGCCAGGCCATCCGCATCATGGGCGAGCAGTTTGTCCTTGGACGGACGATCGAGGCCGCCATCAAGCGCGCCGCAGCCGAAGGCGACATGTGCAGCTTCGACATGCTGGGCGAAGGCGCCCGCACCGCCGCCGACGCCGAGCGTTACGAGAAGTCCTATGCCGACGCGATTCAGACGGTCGGCAAGCTGTCGAACGGCGCCGGTCCCGAGAAGGGCCACGGCGTGTCCGTCAAGCTCTCGGCCCTGTGCCCGCGCTATGAAGCCACCCACGAGGACCGCGTGTGGGAGGAGCTCTATCCCCGCACTCTGCGCCTGGCCAAGATCGCCGCGAGGCACAACCTCAACTTCACCATCGACGCCGAAGAGGCCGACCGGCTGGCCCTGTCGCTGAAGCTGCTGGACCGCCTGTGCCGCGAGCCGGAGCTGGGCGACTGGCAAGGTCTGGGCCTGGCCGTCCAGGCCTACCAGAAGCGCTGCGGCGAGGTGATCGCCCGCCTGGAGGCCCTGTCCAAGGAAACCGGCCGCCGCCTGATGGTCCGCCTCGTGAAGGGCGCCTATTGGGACAGCGAGATCAAGCGCGCCCAGGTCGCCGGCCGTCCGGACTATCCGGTCTACACCACCAAGCCGGCCACCGACCTGTCGTACCTGGTCAACGCCAAGGCCCTGATCGCCGCGGCCCCGCACCTCTACGCCCAGTTCGCCACCCACAACGCCCACACCCTGGCGGCCGTGGTGCGCATGGCCAAGAACGCCGGCGTCAAGATCGAGCATCAGCGCCTGCACGGCATGGGCGAGGCGCTCTACAAGGCCGCCGACGATCTCTATGACGGCATCACCCTGCGGGCCTATGCCCCCGTCGGCGGTCACGAGGACCTGCTGCCCTATCTGGTTCGCCGCCTGCTGGAGAACGGCGCCAACACCTCGTTCGTCCATGCCCTGCTGGACGAGCGGGTGCCGGTCGAGAAGGTGGTCACCGACCCGATCGACACCGTCGAGGCCCACCCCGACCGCCACGCCAAGATCCCGACCCCGATCGAGGTCTATGGGCCTCGCCGCCGCAACAGCGCCGGCCTCGACCTCTCGGTGAAGGCCGACCGCGAACGCCTGCAAGCGGCTGTCGCCGCGCTGGACGGCGTGACCCAAACTAGCGGGATTTTGTCGGCCGGCCCGCTGATCGACGGCAAGGTCAGCGCCGGGACCCCGCCGCTGCCGGTGGTCGCCCCGGCCGACGAGCACAAGGTGGTCGGCGCGGTCTCCGAGGCCCAGGCCTCGCAGATCGACGAAGCCTTCCGCCTGGCCCGCGCCGCGCAACCCGCCTGGGACCGCGCCGGCGGCGCCGCCCGCGCCAAGGTGCTGCGCGCCATGGCCGACGCCCTGGAAGCCGATATCGACCGCCTGATCGCCATCCTGGCCCGCGAAGCCGGCAAGACCCTGAGCGACGGCATCGCCGAGGTCCGCGAGGCCGTCGACTTCTGCCGTTACTATGCGGTGCTGGCCGAGGATCAATTCGGCGACGGCGAGCTGCTGAAGGGTCCGGTCGGCGAAACCAACACGCTGACGCTGGCCGGTCGCGGCGTCTTCGTCTGCATCAGCCCGTGGAACTTCCCGCTGGCCATCTTCACCGGCCAGATCGCCGCCGCCCTGGCCGCCGGCAACGCCGTGCTGGCCAAGCCGGCCGAGCAGACCCCGCTGATCGCCAGTGAGGCTGTGAAGCTGTATCACGCCGCCGGCCTGGACCCGCGCCTGCTGGCCCTGCTGCCGGGTCGCGGCGAGACCGTCGGCGCGGCTTTGACCAGCCACGAGGGCCTGGACGGCGTCGCCTTCACCGGCGGCACCGACACCGCCTGGAGGATCAACCAGACGCTCGCGGCCCGCCAAGGTCCGATCGTGCCGTTCATCGCCGAGACCGGCGGCCTCAACGGCATGTTCGTCGACACCACCGCCCAGCGCGAGCAGGTCATCGACGACGTGATCGTCTCGGCGTTCGGCTCGGCCGGCCAGCGCTGCTCGGCCCTGCGCCTGCTGTTCTTGCCGGAAGACACCGCCGATGGGATCATCGATGGCCTGAAGGGCGCGATGGACGCCCTGGTCGTCGGCGATCCTGCCCTGGCCGTCACCGACGTCGGCCCGGTCATCGACGCCGAGGCCCGTGACGCGCTGAAAAAGCACCAGGACCGCCTGATGCAGGACGCCAAGGTCCTGCACGTCCTGACCGCTCCGAACGGCGGCACCTTCTTCGCCCCGGTCCTGGCCGAGATTCCCGCCGCCGACTTCCTGGAGCGCGAGGTGTTCGGACCCGTTCTGCACGTCGTGCGCTACAAGCCGGAGACCCTCGAACAGGTCGCCGGCGCCCTGGCCGCCCGTCGCTACGGCCTGACCCTGGGCGTCCACTCGCGGATCGAAAGCTTCGCGGCCGACGTCCAGCGCCTGGTCCCGGCCGGCAACGCCTACGTCAACCGCTCGATGACCGGCGCCGTGGTCGGCGTCCAACCGTTCGGCGGCGAGGGCCTGTCGGGCACCGGCCCCAAGGCCGGCGGACCCCACGCCCTGCTGCGTTTCGCGGTCGAGCGCGCCGTCAGCGTCAACATCACCGCCCAGGGCGGCGACCCGGCGTTGCTGAATCTGTAGGACTTGACGCCATCGGCCGTCGGCGAGACTCTGCGCCCATGGCCGATGGCTTCGATATCCATATCGACAACGAGCAGGCTGCCCAGTTGAAGGCTGGGGCGGAAAAATTCGGCATGTCGGTGTCCGAGTACGCCTTGGCTCTCATCGAGGCCGGTCTGACCGGCGCGCCGCCAAGGATCATCGACCCGGACCCTGCCATAGACGAAGCCATCGCCGACGCCGTTGAACGGGGCGATATGCCTTCCATTCCTCTGTCGGAATTTCGCGAACGGCTACGCCGTTTCGGCGGTCGTGATTGACCTTCACCGTCTCGGTTTCCGAGCAGGCCGAGAGGGACGCTTCGCGTCTTGATGACTGGCTCTCGGCCTCCGCCCCTCAAGCGGCCGAACGCCTGGGCATGGCGCTGATGAAGGCGTTCGACAGCTTGACCGAAATGCCTCTGCGGGGCCGCATCACAGGACCCACGACACGTGAGATCAAGGTTCCGTTCGGTCGCGACGCCTACATCATCCGCTATCGCGTCAGTGGCTCCCATGTGACCGTCACCCGAATCTGGCACAGCCTAGAGGACCGTTAGACAGTGCCCCTGAATCTTGAATGGCCTACCTTCACAACCGTCACGCGTAGCGCCTAAGCTTCCCGACAAGAGTTAGGGAGTTTCGGATCACATGCGTTTCCTGCCTCGCGCGGTCGTCGCCGCCGCCCTGTTCGCGCCCGCGATCGCCTCGGCTCAGGTCGGGCCGATCGTCGGGGACTGGTATGGGACCATCCAGGCCGGCGGCCAGAAGCTGCCCGTGGTCTTCCACATCAAGCCGGACGGCTCGGCCACGCTGGACAGCCCCGCCCAGTCCGCCATGGGACTGGTCGCGACCGCCACCCTAACGGACGGCAAGATCAAGGTCGCCCTCCAGGCCATCCCGGCCGCCTTCGAGGGGACCGTGTCGGCCGATGGCCAAAGCCTACTCGGCAAATGGGGCCAGAACGGCGGCGGCGCGCCGCTGACCATGACCCGCACCGCGCCGGCGGCGGCTCCAGCCCCCAAGCGCCCGCAGACGCCCCTGCCGCCGTTCAACTACAGGGTCGAGGAGGTCAGCTACCTAAATCCAGCCTCTGGTTTGAAGCTGGCCGGGACCCTGACCCTGCCGCAGGGCTCTGGCCCCTATCCGGTCGCCTTGCTGATCAGCGGCTCTGGCACGCAGGACCGCGACGAGACGATCGAAGGCCACAAGCCGTTCCTGCTGATCGCCGACGCCCTGACCAAGCGCGGCGTGGCGGTGCTGCGCGTCGACGATCGGGCCGCGGGCGGCTCCCAGGCGGGCGATCTCTCCAAGGTTACCACGGCCGACTTCGTCACCGACGTCGAGGCGGGCGTGGCCTTTCTGCGCGGGCGCAAGGACATCGACCCAACCCGTATCGGCCTGATCGGCCACAGCGAGGGCGGGATCATCGCCCCGATCGTCGCGGCCAAGGATCCGAAGATCGCCTTCCTCGTGTTGCTGGCCGGCGCCGGCGTGCCCGGCGAACAGGTGATGAACCAGCAGGCCCGCGACCTGGCGATGGGCGCCGGCGCCTCGGCCGCCCAGGCCCAGAAGAACGCCGACCTGCTGGCCGCCGCCAACGCCATCGTTCGCGAGGAAGCCGACCCGACCAAGGCCCAGACGCGGATCGTCGACCTCTTCACCAAGGCCGGCGCCCCCGCCCAAGCCGCCGCCGCGCAGAGCCAGTTCCTCACCCAGGCCTGGTATCGTTACTTCATCCTGCTGGACCCCACCCCCGCCCTGCGCCAGGTACGCTGTCCGGTCCTGGCCCTGGGTGGCGACAAGGACGGCAACGTCTCGGCCGCCGTGAACCTGCCTGCGATCAAGGCCGCCCTCGTCCAGAGCCCAGACGTCACCACCACCGCCCTGCCCGGTCTCAACCACCTCTTCCAGACCGTCGGAAGCCACCGGCCCACCGACTACGGCGCGATCGAGGAAACCATCGCCCCGGTCGCCTTGGCGACGATCGTGGATTGGACCGTCGCCCACGCGGCGAAAAAATGACCGCCTCGCGCCGCCAGCTGCTGGCCGGCCTCGCCGCCCTGCCGGCGCTTGGCGCGGCCGCCGCGCCGGCCAAGGGCTTCGTCGCCGTGAAGGACGGCCGTCTCGCGCTGGATGGCAAGCCCTACCGCTTCGTCGGCGCGAATCTCTGGTACGGGGCCTGGCTGGGCGCGCCCGGCGCTACCGGCGACCGCGCGCGGTTGGGGCGCGAGCTGGATCGTCTGAAGGCCCTGGGCGTCACCAATCTGCGGGTGCTGGGGGCGGGCGAGCGCTCGCCAGCCAAGGCCGCCGTGTCGCCGACGATGCAGGAGGAACCGGGCGTCTACAGCGCCGACCTGCTGAACGGCCTCGACTGGCTGCTGGCCGAAATGGCCCGTCGCGACATAAAGGCGGTGATCTACGTCAACAACTTCTGGGACTGGTCAGGCGGCATGCCGGCCTATCTGAACTGGACCGGCGATGGCCCCTGGTTCGAGGCGGGCGACCCTGAACATCCGTGGCCGGAATATCCGGACTATTCGGCCCGGTTCTATGCTGACGCCAGGGCCAACACCCTGTTCCGCCGCTACCTGACCGGCCTAGTCCAGCGGACCAACAGCGTCACCGGCAAGGCCTATCGCGACGACCCGACGATCATGGCCTGGCAACTGGCCAACGAGCCCCGTCCGGGCGGGACCGAAGCCAAGGCCGACACGCTGCTGCCGCCCTACTATGCCTGGATCCGCGAGACCTCGGCCCTGATCAAGTCATTGGATCCGCGCCATCTGGTCTGCACCGGCAGCGAGGGCAGCATGGGATGCCTGCGCAGCGAGGCCTGCGTGGTCGAGGCCCACAGGCCCGCGACCATCGACTATGTCACAGCCCACGTCTGGCCCAACAACTGGAGCTGGATCGACCCCAAGAACCAGCCGGCCACCTATGCGGAAGGCGAGGCCCGCTGCCGCGAGTACGTGACCCGCCACATCGCCCTGGCCAGGTCGCTGAACAAGCCGCTGGTCATTGAGGAGTTCGGCCTGGTCCGCGACGCCCGCGCCTTCGTCCCCGGCTCGGCCACGGCCGACAAGGACCGCTTCTACCGGACGATCTACGGCCTGGCCCTGGACGACATGAAGGCCGGCGGCCCGACGGCCGGGACCAACTTCTGGGCCTGGAACGGCGAAGGCCGCGCCCAGCATTCCGACGCCTGGTTCGCCCATGGCGACAAGAGCTTCGTCGGCGATCCGCCCCAGGAGGAGCAGGGCCTCTACGGCGTCTTCGACACCGACGTCGCGACCCTGGCGGTGATCGCCGAGCACGCGGCGGCGGTGCGAGGGCTCTAGCGAGCGGCCCAGCCCGACGGCTCGCACCACCGTCGAAAGGGGATTGTCACCGGTGTCACTCGTGCTACCGCTACCGGAAAGCGCGCCAAGAAAGCGCTGGAGGACCCGCTGTGCACACCGCCACCCGCCGCACCCTGATCACCGGCGCCGCCGCCCTGGTCGCCTATGCCGCCCTGCCCCAAGCCGGCTATGCGGCGCAGAAGCGCTCGCCGGTCGTGGCGACCACCGCCGGCAAGGTGCGCGGCTATGTCGATGGCGAGGTCAGCGTGTTCAAGGGCCTGCGCTATGGCCAGGACACCGGCGGCGCGCGCCGTTTCGCCGCGCCTGTGAAGCCCGAGCCCTGGACCGACGTCAGGGACGCCCTGACCTATGGCGCGTCCTGCCCCCAGGGTAAGGGCGAGGAGGAGACGCAAGGCGAGGACTGCCTGTTCCTCAACGTCTGGACTCCCGCCAAGGCGTCCAAGACCGGGCTCGCCGACGGCCAGAAGCGTCCGGTCATGGTCTATATCCACGGCGGCGCCTACAACACCGGCTCGGGCAGCCACCCGTGGTACGAGGGGACGAAGCTGGCCAGGCGCGGCGACGTCGTGGTGGTCACGGTCAACCACCGCCTGAACGCCTTCGGCTATCTCTATCTGGCGCGCCTGTTCAACGATCCGTCGGTGGCCGACAGCGGCAATGCCGGTCAGCTGGACCTGGTCCTGGCCCTGCAATGGGTGCGCGACAACATCGCCGCCTTCGGCGGGGATCCTGGCCGGGTGATGCTGTTCGGCCAATCCGGCGGAGGGGCCAAGATCGCCACCCTGCTGGCCCAGCCGAACGCCAAGGGCCTGTTCCATCGCGCGGCCACCATGAGCGGCCAGCAGGTCACCGCCAGCGGCCCGTTTAACGCCACCAAGCGCGCTAAGGCTTTCATTGAAAAGGCTCTTGGGGACAAGGTCGGCGCCAAGGACCTGGCGGCCCTGCGCGCCCTGCCCGCCGACAAGATCGTCGAAGGCCTGCGGGCGGTCGATCCGATCGCCGGATCGGGCGGGGTCTATATGGGCCCGGTGCTGGACGAGCGGACCCTGGACCGCCACCCGTTCTTCCCCGACGCCTCGCCCGTGAGCCTCTCTGTGCCGATGATGTGTGGCAACACCCACGACGAGACCAAGGGCTTCATCGGCTGGGACGCCGGGGCGTTCCCCAAGAGCTGGGACGAGGTGATCGCTCGCCTGCCGGGCCAGTTCAACGCCCGCATCGACATCGATCCCGAGACGGTGGTGGCCTTCTATCGCAAGACCTATCCGACCTACTCGCCCTCGGACGTCTATTTCGCCGCCTCGACCGCCGGCCGCTCTTGGAAGGCGGCGATCATCCAGGACGAGGAACGCGCCAAGGCCGGCGCCCCCGCCTTCGCCTATCAGGTCAATTGGAAGTCGCCCAAGGACGGCGGGATCTTCGGCGCGCCGCACACCATCGACATCGGCCTGGTGTTCGGCACGCTGGACGCCAAGGGCTCGATCGTCGGGACGGGACCGGACTCGGTCGCCATGTCCAACACGATGAGCGACGCCTTCGTGCGCTTCGCCAGCACGGGCGATCCCAATGGCGGCGCCCTGCCGAAGTGGGAGCCCTACACCCTGCCCCGCCGCCAGACCATGGTGTTCGACAACACCTCGCGGCTGGAGGACGACCCGCGCGGGGCTGAGCGCGAATTCTTCAACCGCGTGCCGTTCACTCAGTTCGGGACTTGATCTCGTAGGGGAGCGTCGGCGGCAGATGCTCGACCAGGATCCGCGATGTCGGTTCCCGATCGGGCTCCACGGGCGGCGGCTCGCCGAAGACGGCGGTCCACAGGGCGATCCACGCTTGACGCTCGTCGTACTCCACCGGGCGAACTCCTTTCGGGGGTTCAAATGGCTCGCCGGAACAAGGGGTTGCTGGTTAACGCGGCGTTCACCAGGCTTTCGTGCTGTAGCTTCGGGTAGATGCTCACCCCGCGCTGCGGGGGAGCTGTCGCGTAGCGACTGAGGGGGCCAATGCTGAATAGGCCGAGTTGGCCCCCTCCGGCCCGGAGTTTATCCTCGGGCGCGCGCTCCGCGCGACCCGGGGAGGCCACCTCCCCCGCGCTGCGGGGGAGGATCTACTGAGCAGCCCTCCCCGGACACACCGCTCCGGCCGGATCCGCTGTCAGCTTCACATTGGCGATCGAGACCTGGAAGGTCCCGGCCGTGCCCAGGTCGAATGGCGCGGCGACCTTGGTCACGTCGGTTCCGGCGGCCTGGAAGCACTTCAGCGGGATCTTGACGCTGGCCCACTGACCGGTCGGCGATCCGGCGGGCGGGGTGACGTCCAGCTTGCCCGCGCCGATGGCCAGGATCACCGACTTGGTCGCCGCCGCGTCGATCCGGTACGCGAAGCTCAACGCCATGTCGGCATTGGTGTGGAAGGTCAGGTCCAGCGGCTTTTCGCCGACGATGGTGACGCGGCCCAGCTTGTCGCCGGCGAAGGTGACCTGGCGCCCGCCTTCCTGGATGTTGCCGGCGTCGACCGGGACGATCTGCACCGACGACGAGGGCGAGGCCTTGAACTCGAACGGCGCCGGCGTCTTGCCGGCGATGAAGTAGTTCGTCGCGTTGTCGGCCACCGGCTTCACGCCCGAGACTTCTGACAAAGTCCCGACCTTGCCAGGCCTGGCGTAGGTCAGGCCGTAGCCATAGGCGAACAGCGGGTCGTAGGCCCTGTCGCCCCTGTTCAGGCTGAACTGGGCGGCGGTCCTGGGCCAGCTGAATGACAGCTTGCCGTGGAAGTCGGTGCGCGGCTTGCCGGCCTTGTCGCCGATCAGCACGTCGGCGATCCCGCCGCCTTCCGAACCCGGCAGCCAGGCGGCGACGAAGGCGTTGGAGGCGTTGAGCTCGGGATTGACCCACAACGGACGGCCGCTGAGGAACACCGCCACCACCGGCACGCCCTTGGCCTTCAGACTCTTGAGCAAGGCGAGGTCGGCCTTGGCGCCCGGTTGATACTCCAAAGTCGTCTTCAGGTCGCCGACACCTTCCGCATACGGATTTTCACCAAAGACGACGATGGCGACGTCCGGCTTCTTGTCGAACTTGCCGTCGACCGCCAGGGTCGCGTGGCCGCCGCCGGCCTCGACCGCCGTCTTCAGGCCCGACCAGATCGACTCGGCGTTGGGGAAATCGGCATTGGTGTTGCCCGTGCCCTGCCACGAGAGGGTCCAGCCGCCCGACTGCTTGCCGATGTCGTCCGCGCCCGAGCCGGCGACCAGCACGGTCGCGCTGGCCTTCACCGGCAGAACGCCGTCGTTCTTCAGCAGCACCAGCGACTTGCGCACGGCCTCGCGGGCGATGCCGCGGTGCTCGGCCGAGCCGATCACGCCCTCGCGGCCCTCGAACGGGCGGGCGGCCTGAAAGAGACCAAGCTTGGCCTTAACCCGCAGGATGCGGCGGACGGCGTCGTCGAGGCGGGCCATTGGGATGACCCCCGATTTCACCTCGGCCAGGGTATTCTCGTACAGCGCCTTCCAGCTGTCCGGGGCCATGAACATGTCCAGGCCTGCATTGATCGACTGCGGGCAGTCGGTGGGTTTGCAGCCCGGGACCTGGCCGTGGCCGTTCCAGTCGCCGACCACGAAGCCGTCGAATCCCATCCGGCCCTTCAGCACGTCGGTCAGCAGGCTCCTGTTGCCGTGCATCTTGGTCCCGTTCCAGCTGGAGAACGAGGCCATGATCGTCACGGCGCCGGCGTTGATGGCGGGGGCGTAGCCCTGGGCGTGCAGGCGGATCAGGTCGTCTTCCGAGACCTTCGTATCCCCCTGGTCGTGGCCGTTCTCCGTGCCGCCGTCGCCCAGGAAATGCTTGGCGCTGGCGGCGACGTGGCCCTGTTGCAGAACCCCGCCTTGAGATACGGCGCCCTGGATGCCGAGGATCATCTGGCCGGCATATTCGCGAATGATCGCCGGGTCCTCGGAATAACCCTCATAGGTCCGGCCCCATCGGTCGTCGCGCGGCGCGGCCAGGGTCGGGCCAAACGCCCAGTCGAAGCCGGCGGCCGAGGTCTCGAACGCGGTGGCCTTGCCGATGCGGCGGATCAGCTCGGGATCGTGCGCCGCGCCCAGGCCGATATTGTGCGGAAAGAGCGTCGCGCCGATGACGTTGTTGTTGCCGTGCACGGCGTCGATGCCGAACATCAACGGGATGTGCGTGCCGCCCGGGCGCTGCGCGGCGCCTTCGCGGAAGGCCCTGGCGGTGTCGACCCAGGGCTTTTGCGGCGAGCGGTCCGGCGCGCCCAGCGGCGGCGAGCTGCCCCCGCCCAGGATGGAGCCCAGCGGATAGATCTTCAGGTCTTCGGGCTTGATCTGGCCGATGTCGGCCTGGATCAGCTGGCCGACCTTCTCCTCGAGGGTGAGCTTGGCCAGCAGGCCGTCGACGAAGGTCTCGGTGGTGGGATCGACGAGACCCTGGCTCTTGGCGGCTGGCCACTGGGCCGCGTGGGCGGTCGCTTGCGGCGTTTCGGCGGCCAGCGAAGCGCCGGCCAGAAAGGTCGACGCCAACAGGGCGGCGCAGAGGGTCCTGGTGTTCATACTCCCCAACTCTTCTTGTTCGACGGCTAAGTCGCCGCGCGCTTTTGAAACGTCTTGGACAACGTTGTCATGACGAAGGTCGCGGAGGCAAGTGGTCAGACCACTTTCGTGGACCACCTTTGAAGAAATCCAAGCTGAAGACAAAAAAGGGCGGACCCGAAGGTCCGCCCCAAAGGTCGCGACCGCAGTGGCGGTCGAAAGCGTTCTGCTGCTTAGCGGAACAGGCTGAGGATCGACGAGCTCGAGGAGTTCGCGATCGACAGGGCCTGGATGCCCAGCTGTTGCTTGGTCTGCAGCGACTGCAGCTTGGCGCTTTCCTTGGCCAGGTCGGCGTCCACCAGGTTGCCGACGCCGGCGTCCAGGCTGTCTTGCAGCTTGCCGACGAAGGTCAGGTGGGTGTCGAGGCCGGTCGAGGCCGTGCCCAGCGAGGCCAGCTTGTTGGTGGCCGTGCCGATGGCCTTGTCGATGCTGCCGATCATCGTCTTGGCGGCCGTCGCCGTGGCGAAGCTGGAAGCCGCCGACAGGCCGATGCCGCCCAGACCCAGGGTTTGGGCCTTCACGGTGAAGCCCGAGCCGTCGGTGTTGGCCAGGAAGGTCATCTTGGTGGCCTTGCCGTCGGCCAGGCTGACGCCGTTGAACTTGGCGTTGTCGGCGGCCTTCTGGACCTGGTCGCGCAGCGAGTCGAAGTCCGACTTCAGCGCGTTGAACGAAGAGGTGTTCAGCGAGGTGTCGGAAGCGGCCAGGGCCTTTTCCTTCATCTTGCCGAGCAGGTCGGTGATGGTGTCGCCGGCGGCCAGGGCCACATCGATGGTCGACTGGCCGCGTTGCAGCGAGTCCTTCACCGAGTTCAGCGCCGTGGAGTTCGACGACTGGTTCTTGGCCATGGCCCAGACAGCGCCGTTATCCTTGGCGTTGCCGACCTTCTTGCCGGTGTTGATCCGTTGCTGAGTGACCTGAAGCTCGCTGTTGGTGGTGTTCAGGTTTTGCAGGGCGATCAGCGCGCCCGAGTTCGTGTTGATGCTGTTCAACGGCATGGGACGAACAACTCCTATTCGAGGTGTTCCGGCGTCGTTTTGACGGCCGGCGGGCGTTTTGCCCACCGCGACACTATGCCACCCGCTCTTTCAATATAGTTGATGCAGAAGGCCCTTTGGTTGAATCACCAAATTACTTCCTTAAGAAGCGCGCCCCGCACGTTAGGACTCATTACTAGATTTCGGAAAGTGTCCCAAATTGGCACACAGTTAAAGGACTCTCACTGCACCTCACGGCCTCGAGCTAGACTCTGAGAAACTGGGCTCAAAGAAAAAGGGCGAGTCCGGAGACTCGCCCTTTCGACGACCTTTAAGTCGACGAAGTCCGGCTTAGCGGAACAGGCTGAGGATCGACGAGCTCGAGGAGTTCGCGATCGACAGGGCCTGGATGCCCAACTGCTGCTTGGTCTGCAGCGACTGCAGCTTGGCGCTTTCCTTGGCCAGGTCGGCGTCCACCAGGTTGCCGACACCGGCGTCCAGGCTGTCTTGCAGCTTGCCGATGAAGGTCAGGTGGGTGTCGAGACCGGTCGAGGCCGTGCCCAGCGAGGCCAGCTTGTTGGTGGCCGTGCCGATGGCGCTGTCGATGCTGGCGATCATCGTCTTGGCCGCGCTGGCGCTGGCGAAGGTCGAACCGGCCGAGAGACCGATGCCGGCCAGACCCAGGGTCTTCGCGTTGACAGTGAAGCCCGAGCCATCCGAGTTGGCCAGGAAGGTCATCTTGCTGACCTTGCCGTCGGCCAGGCTGACGCCGTTGAACTTGGCGTTGTCGGCGGCCTTCTGGACCTGGTCGCGCAGCGAGTTGAAGTCAGCCTTCAGCGCGTTGAACGAAGAGGTGTTCAGCGAGGTGTCGGAAGCGGCCAGGGCCTTTTCCTTCATCTTGCCGAGCAGGTCGGTGATGGTGTCGCCGGCGGCCAGGGCCACGTCGATGGTCGACTGACCGCGTTGCAGCGAGTCCTTGACCGAGTTCAGCGACGACGAGTTCGACGACTGGGTCTTGGCCATGGCCCAGATCGCGCCGTTGTCCTTGGCCGAACCAACCTTCTTGCCGGTGTTGATGCGTTGCTGGACGTTGCCCAGTTCGGCATTCGTCGAGTTCAGGTTTTGCAGGGCGATCAGAGCGCCCGAGTTCGTGTTGATGCTGTTCAGCGCCATAACGAAATAACTCCTATTCGAGGTATTCCGGCGTCATTTTGACGACCGGTGGGCGTTTTGCCCAACACGACCCTCGCACAACGAGCTTACGCCTTCGTTTAATTTTCAGTATTCTATAATTAACAACTCAAACTATTTTGATAACCATTAATAACGAAGCAACGTTGAATTTGAATAATCGAGAAACAATACTTTGTATCAAAATGATACATCTCAAGTTCAATCAGCCATCACTCGACAATCCTGCGTGCGCTGCATCCGGCCTCCCCAGTTCACACCAGGGAGCCGGACGCGGCGCGGCCGAGCCGGGGTCAGCGGCCGGCCAGGTACAGACGGCGCGAGCGATAGTGCTTGGCGATCGCCCGGATGGTCACGATGAAGACGAAACCTCTCCAGAGGTCGGCGAAAAGGCTGTTGCGGCGACGCATGGCGAGACTCCTTGTTTTCCAGATCAACGAAAGAAGGGCCGACCGGCTCCCCGGGAGGGGGAAGGAGCCGGCCGGCCCCTCACTGCCGGTCGCTAGAGATGTGACCGGCTAAGGCCGGACAGCTGGGATCAGCCGTGCAGCTTGATCGCCGTTTCGGCGATGCGGCGGCCCTGGTAGCGGGCGCCGGTCAGCTCGTTCTCGCTGGGCTGACGCGAGCCGTCGCCACCGGCGATGGTGGTGGCGCCGTACGGGCTGCCGCCGGTGACTTCATCCAGGGTCATCTGGCCGGCGTGGCCATAGTCCATGCCCACGATGGTCGTGCCGAAGTGCAGCAGGTTGGTGATGATCGAGAACAGCGTCGTTTCCTGACCGCCATGCTGGGTGGCGGTCGAGGTGAAGGCGCCGGCCACCTTGCCGTGCAGCGCGCCACGCGCCCACAGGCCGCCGGCCTGGTCGAAGAACGCCGCGACCTGTGAGGCCATGCGGCCGAAGCGGGTCGGCGCGCCGACGATGATGGCGTCGTAGTTGGCCAGATCCTCGACCGCCGCGACCGGGGCTTCCTGGTCGAGCTTGAAGTGGGCGCCCTTGGCGATGTCCAGCGGTACGGTTTCCGGCACGCGCTTGATGTCGACGGTCGCGCCGGCTTCGCGTGCGCCCTCGGCGACGGCCTTGGCCAACGTCTCCAGGTGACCGTAGGACGAATAGTAGAGAACCAGAACCTTGGCCATGACGGCGAACCCTCGGTGTCTTGCTTGGCGGAAGCGTCATGCCCCGTCGTTGGCGCGTCTTTTGGCGCCGCTTGGGCTTGCGAAACAGCCGAATAAAATCGTCTATTATGTTCGAGATTTTCGATCGGTGAGCCCATGACGACCGAGCCCGGCAGTCCCACCCTCGACCAGCTGTCGGTGTTCCTGGCCGTGGTCGAGGCCGGCAGTTTCGCGGGCGCGGCGCGGCGGATGAACCGGGCCAATTCGGTGGTCAGCTACGCCATCGCCAATCTGGAGGCGCAGCTGGGCCTGACGCTGTTCGATCGCGACGCGGCCAAGACGCCGGTGCTGACCGAGGCCGGCCGGGTCGTGCTGGCCCAGGCCCGCGTGATCGCCGGCGACGTGGCGTCCCTGCGCGCACAGGCCAAGGGGCTGATCCAGGGACTGGAGGCCGAGGTCAATCTGGTGCTCGACGTCATGCTGCCCACCGCCCGTGTAGTGGACGCCCTGCGCGCCTTTCGCGAAGCCTTCCCGACCGTGACCCTGCGCCTCTATGTCGAGGGCCTGGGCGCGGTGACCCAGATGGTGCTGGACCGTCGAGCCACGATCGGCGTTGCGGGGCCGCTGGACGTCGTCAACGGCGGCGACGCCCTGGAGACCATAGCGGTCGGCTCGACCCTGCTGATCCCTGTCGCCGCGCCGGACCATCCGCTGGCCGAGGGCCGCAACCGGCCCGGCGCGGCGCGGGGCCACACCCAGCTCGTCTTGACCGACCGCTCGAAGCTGACCGAGGGACGCGACTTCGCCGTCGGCAGCGTCCACACGTGGCGGCTGGCCGACCTGGGCGCCAAGCACCTCCTGCTGAAGGAGGGCTTCGGCTGGGGCAACATGCCCGAGCCCATGGTCCGCGAGGACATCGCCGCCGGCCGCCTGAAACGCCTCGACATGCCGGACCTGAGCGACGCGGTCTACGCGCTGCACGCCATCTATCGCAGCGACACCCCGCCCGGTCCGGCCACGGCCTTCCTGATTGAACGGTTCCAGGGCCAGGCCGATTGAGGCGGCCGCGCCGGACCTAAGACCTGAACACGCTTGCCGAAAGGCCGCGGCGCGGCTGTATTCGCATCCGCTTCAAGGAACACCCGATGCAGATTCCCTATGTCGCCGCCACCGACCGCTACGCGGCCATGCCCTATCGTCGCACGGGCCGCAGCGGCCTTGATTTGCCGGCGATCTCGCTGGGCCTCTGGCAGAACTTCGGCGGCGCCGACGTGTTCGAAACCGGCCGCGCCATCCTGCGCCGGGCCTTTGACCTGGGGGTCACTCACTTCGATCTGGCCAACAACTATGGCCCGCCCTACGGCTCGGCCGAGGAGAACTTCGGCAAGGTTCTGGGGACCGATTTCAAGGCCCACCGCGACGAGCTGGTGATCTCGACCAAGGCCGGCTGGGACATGTGGCCAGGCCCCTATGGCGGCATAGGCGGATCGCGGAAGTACCTGATCGCCAGCTGCGACCAGAGTCTCAAGCGCATGGGCGTCGACTATGTCGACATCTTCTACTCGCACCGCGTCGACCCCACGACGCCGCTGGAGGAGACCATGGGCGCCCTGGCCCACCTGCATCGCCAGGGCAAGGCGCTGTACGTGGGGATCTCGTCCTACTCGCCCGAGCTGACCCGCCGGGCCCACGCGATCCTCAAGAGCGAGGGCGTGCCGCTGCTGATCCACCAGCCGTCCTATTCGATGGTCAATCGCTGGATCGAGGACGAACTGCTCGACACGCTGGGCGACCTCGGCGTCGGCTGCATCGCCTTCTCGCCGCTGGCCCAGGGCCTGCTGACCAGCAAATACCTGGACGGCGTGCCGGCCGACTCCCGCGTGGCCAAGGACGGCTCGTTCGGCGGCCACCTGCTGACGGAGGACAACCTGGATCGGATCAAGGCGCTGAACGGGATCGCGCAGGCGCGCGGCCAGACCCTGGCCCAGATGGCGATCGCCTGGACGTTGCGCGATCCGCGCGTCACCTCGGCCCTGATCGGAGCCCGCACGGTAGCCCAGCTCGAGGACTCCCTGGCGGCGCTGAACGCCCCGGACTTCTCGGCCGACGAACTCGCGCGGATCGACCGCCATGCCTCGGAAGGCGGCGTCGATCTGTGGAAGGTGTCCTCGCGGTTGGCGACAGGCGACCTGCCCCGGACATAATACCAAAGGTTTAATGTTGCGGCGGCTTGTCGCGGCCTCCAGTTCGCCTAAAGTTCCCGACGATGGATAAGGGCGCTCACACCCTGCCTGGCCAGGCCGACGGCCTGGAACGCCTCACCGAGCGTGAGCGCGAATGCCTTCGGCTCGTCGATCGCCACATGAGCTCCAAGGAGATCGCCCGCGAACTGGGTCTCTCCAAGCACACCGTCGACTGGCATCTGGACAAGGCGCGCCGGCGCCTGGGCGCGGCCGACCGCTATGACGCCGCGCGCCGCGTCTTCGACCGGGCCTATCAGGGGGTTCCCGATCATAGCCCCCATCATCGGGGCCCCGATCATGGGGGCGCCCCCCTCCTATCGCATCAGGGTCCGACACGGCTCGGCTAGGCGAACATCCTTCATCCCGGTTTGCTGACCGCGTTGAGGAAGGAGTTCCCAGTGAACGAGTTGACCCCCCACCAGAAGGACGCGATCGGCCGAGCCACGCACCTGCGCCAGGAAGTGAAGAGCTTCCAGCACACGTGGCCTCTGCTGAATTCGGCCGAGACCCTGCCTCCGATTACGTGGAGCGAGCTCGAGCGCCAGTTGAAGAGCCTGTCGGTCACCCCGAACGGCGCATCGATGGTGCACGACCTGGTGGAAGCCACCCGCAAGCAGGCTTCGTTCAAGCCGAGCGAATTGGTGATGCGGGAAATCCTGTGCATCGCCAGCGCGGTGATGGACGAGACGTTCCTGTCGGACTTGTCTTCTTCGGACTCGGCGGCGGACGGCCCAATCATCTGAGCCTGCCCTTCCGATTGGCCTTCATCGCGGCCGTGATGATCGTGACCGCTTTCGCGTTCGGTTCGATCCTGGCGGGGCTACACGCGCTGCAAGGCTTGTTTCCTTAAGTTCGACGCCCGCGGCGTCGGGCGAACCCCAAAAAATCTCATCAACATCTGGCAACGCGCCGACACCCTTCGGCGCGAGGGAGACTTCGTATGCTCAAGCAACGCCGCCAAGCCGCCGAATCCGTGGCCGAAGCCCTGTTCGCCGCTGAAAAGGCCATCGACGCCGCAATCACCAGCACCGCCGCCCTGGCCGGGCTGATGCCGACCACCCGCCAGGACGCCAACCTCTCGGCCCTGGTGGGCCAGGACGCCCTGATGGCGGCGATCACCACCATGCAGGCCCTGGGCGCGGCCCGCGAAGGCATCGTGGTCACCCACAAGCACCTGTCGGTCGCCCAGCACGACATCGGCCTGTCAGCTGTCTCGTTCGGCGAAGGCGCCGTCAAGCCGGCGGGCCTGATCGAAACCAACACCAGCGGTCGCCTGACCGTGGCCGCCTAGGACCCCAAAGCGCGACCCTCGCCGGTCTGTCTCGGCGAGGGTCGTTGCAATCTGGAAGAATGGCGCCACCGTAGGGTGATGTCCCTGGGCTTCCTCTATCAATGGGTCAGCCTCGCCGCGCTGCTGATCGCGACCGGCGTGGCCCTGTGGCGTGGCGGCTGGCCTGAACGCGTGGCCGCCGTCGCCATGATCCTGGCCTGGTTCGCCACCGCGCTGTTCTACAACAGCCTGCAGCGGTTTGGCCCCCAGACCGCAGTGATCCTGGTCGACATGGCCCTGATGCTGGTGCTGCTGGCTATCGCGCTGCGTTCGGATCGCTGGTGGCCGATGTGGGCCTGCGGCTTTCATGGCCTGACCCTGATCCTGGTCCTGGCCAGCCTGGCCGATCACAAGCTCTCCAACCGCGCCGGCTATATCGCGGGCGGCGGCCTCTTCAGCTACCTGGCCATGGCGGCGCTGTTCTGCGGCGCGCTGCCGCGTCGGCGGGCCAAACCTCCAGCGGAAAGCCTCGCGCCACGACATCCTGGATCATGACGCCCAGCCCCTGACGCCGCGTCACCGCTGACAGGCCTTCGAACGCCTGTTTCACTCCTCCCAACAACAGGAGGATCCCATGGGCGAAGCCTATATCGTGGCGGCCGCGCGGACGGCCGGCGGGCGCAAGGGCGGCAAGGTCTCGGGCTGGCATCCAGCCGATCTGGCCGCGACCGTGCTGGACGCCCTGGTGGCGCGCAGCGGCGCCGACCCGGCCCTTATCGAGGACGTGATCATGGGCTGCGTCGGCCAGGTCGGCGAACAGGCCATCAACATCGCCCGCAACGCGGTGCTGGCCTCCAGCCTGCCCGAGAGCGTGCCGGCCACCTCGGTCGACCGCCAGTGCGGCTCGTCGCAGCAGGCCATCCACTTCGCCGCCGCCACCGTGATGTCGGGCGCCATGGACGTGGTCATCGCCGGCGGCGTCGAGAGCATGAGCCGCGTGCCGATGGGGCTGTCCTCCGCCCTGCCCTACAAGAACGGCTTCGGGACCTACAAGAGCCCGCGCATGGAAGAGCGCTATCCCGGCATCCAGTTCAGCCAGTTCGCCGGCGCCGAGACGATCGCCAAGAAGTACGACCTGTCGCGAGCTGAGCTGGACGCCTACGCCCTGTCCAGCCACCAGCGGGCCATGGCCGCTACCAAGGGCGGAAAGTTCGCCGCCGAGATCGTGCCGATCGAGGTCGCGCTGGCGGACGGCGCGACCGAGATCCACGCCGCCGACGAGGGCATCCGCTGGGACGCCACCCTGGAGTCGATCGGCTCGGTGAAGCTGCTGACCGAGGACGGCCGCCTGACGGCCGCCACCTCCAGCCAGATCTGCGACGGCGCGGCCGGCGTGATGATCGTCAACGAGCGCGGGCTCAAGGCTCTGGGCGTCAAGCCGCTGGCGCGGATCCACAGCATGACCGTGATCGGCCACGACCCGGTGATCATGCTGGAAGCCCCGATCCCCGCCACCGAGAAGGCGCTGGAACGGGCGGGGCTGAAGATCGGCGACATCGACCTCTACGAAGTCAACGAGGCCTTCGCCTCGGTGCCGACCGCCTGGCTGAAGGTCATCGGCGCCGATCCCGACCGGCTGAACGTCCACGGCGGCGCCATCGCCCTGGGCCACCCGCTGGGCGGCTCCGGCGCCAAGCTGATGACCACCCTGGTGCATGCGATGCAGGACCGCGGCGCGCGCTACGGCCTGCAGACCATGTGCGAGGGCGGCGGGCTGGCCAACGTGACGATCGTCGAGCGACTGTAGTTGAACCCTCCCTCTTCGAGAGGGAGGAACCGCTCTTCTTATCGTCTTACGGCAAATTAACTCAGCGACCCGAGGTTTGTCGGCTAGAAGGCCGTCGGGCTCTATTTGTTGCTGGGGGAATTTTCGTGCTGAACGGGATCAATGGGCGCCGCCCGACTCTGAGCGCGCTGGTCTTGGTCCTGGGCGTGAGCGCGATCGCTCTGGCCGGATGCGGGAAAAAGCCGGAGAAAAAGACGCGGGCCGCGCCGAGCGCTTCGGCGACGGTCAGCCTCGCCACGGTCTCCAGCCAGCCGATCGCCCGCCAGATCAACGCCACCGGCACGATCTCGCCGTGGGAAGAGGTGCCGGTCGGCGCCGAGACCGGCGGCCTGACCGCCGTCGCCGTCAACGCCGAGGAAGGCCAGACCGTTCAGGCGGGCCAGATCCTGGTCCAACTGAACAGCGCGCTGATCAGCGCCCAGCTGCGCCAGCAGGACGCCGCCGTCGCCAGCGCCAAGGCCACCCTGGCCGAGGCCAGCGCCGCCCTCAACCGCGCCAAGGAGCTGCAGGCTAAGGGCTATCTCAGCCAGGCCGGCCTCGACACCGCTACGGCGCGCCAAGGCACCGCCGCCGCCAACCTGGCCGCCGCAGAGGCGGGCCGGGGCGAGACCGCCGCGCGCGTGGCCCAGACCTCGATCCGCGCCCCGGTCGGCGGCCTGATCAGCCGTCGCAGCGTCACCAAGGGCCAGATCGTCAGCACCGGTTCGGAGCTGTTCCGCATCGTCCGCGACAGCCGCCTGGAACTGGACGCCGACATCCCCGAGAGCGACCTCGGCGCGGTCAAGGCCGGCATGTCGGCCAAGATCTATTCCGACAAGGTCGGCGAGATGACCGGCCGCGTCCGTATCGTCACCTCTGAAGTCAACGCCCAGACCCGCATCGGCACGGCGCGGATCGCCCTGTCGTCGATGGGCGGCTTCCGTCCGGGCATGTTCGCCCGCGCCACGATCGACGCCGGCGACCAGCCCGCCCTGGTCGTACCGTCGGCCTCGGTGCTGTACCGCGAGAACCGCCCCGGCGTGTTCGTGGTCGACGCCGCCAAGAGGGTTCACTTCCGCCGCATCGCCATCCTGACCAGCACCGGCGACCGCGTCGCCGCCACCGGCCTGAACGCGGGCGAGCAGGTGGTGGTCGAGGGCGCCGGCTTCCTGGGCGAGGGCGACCTGGTCCGCGTCGGCGCCGCCATCAAGACCGCGCGCTGAGGACGACAGACCGATGCGCAACATCTCCTCCTGGGCGATCAAGAACCCGATCCCCGTCATCATGCTGTTCATACTGCTCTGCTTCGCCGGCATCGTCGGCTTCAAGAGCATGCGGATCAACAACAATCCCGACGTCGACCTGCCGTACGTCGTCGTCACGGCCGTGCGCCCCGGCGCCGCGCCACAGGAGCTGGAAACCCAGGTCACCCGCCTGATCGAGGACTCGATCGCGGGCCTGGGCCAGGTGCGCCATATCAACTCCACCGTCGTCGACGGCGCTTCGACCACCGTCATCGAGTTCGAGCTCGGGGTCGACCACGAGCGCGTCACAAACGACGTACGCAACGCCATGTCCAACTTGCGCGGCTCCCTGCCCCAGGACATGCAGGAGCCGATCGTCACCCGGGTCGACATCTCCGGCGGCAGCCTGATCACCTATGTCGTCAAGGCCCCGACCCTGACGCCCGAGCAGCGCAGCTGGTTCGTCGACAACGACGTCAGCCGCGCCCTGCTGGCCATCAAGGGCGTACGCGAGGTCAACCGCCAGGGCGGCGTCAGCCGCGAGATCGAGATCGCGCTCGATCCCGATCGCCTGGCCGCGCGCGGCGTCACCGCCGCCGCCGTCAGCCAGGCCCTGGTGTCCTCGAACGCCGACCTGCCCGGCGGCCGCGTGACCATCTCGGGCGCCGAGCGCGCCATCCGCACACTGGGCGCGGCCGGTTCGGTCGAGCAGCTGCGCGAGACCCGCGTGCCCGTCTCCAGCGGCGGCACCGTGCGCCTGGCCGACCTGGGCCAGGTCACCGACCACTGGGCCGAGCCCCGCTCGCGCGCCCGCTATGACGGCCAGGAAGTCGTCACCTTCAACATGGTCCGCGGCCGCGGCGCCTCGGAGGTGCAGACCGCCGAGAAGATCCGCAAGGCCGTCGACAAGCTCGACAAGGATCATCCCGAGATCGAGATCGAGGAGATCACCTCGAACGTCAAATACATCGAGGAGAGCTATGTCGCCTCGATGGAAGCCCTGATCGTCGGCGCGATCCTGGCGGTGCTGGTCGTGCTGCTGTTCCTGCGCGACTGGCGCGCCACCCTGCTGGCGGCGGTGGCCATCCCGATGTCGCTGTTCCCGACCTTCGCCATCCTGGCGCCGCTGAACCAGTCGCTGAACGGCATCACCCTGCTGGCCCTGTCGCTGACCGTCGGCATCCTGGTCGACGACGCCATCGTGGAGATCGAGAACATCGTCCGCCACATGCGCGGCGGCAAAAGCCCCTATGCGGCGGCGATGGAGGCCGCCGACGAGATCGGCCTGGCCGTCGTGGCCACCACCTTCACCATCGTGGCGGTGTTCGCCCCGGTAGGCTTCATGCCCGGCATCATCGGGCAGTTCTTCAAGGCCTTCGCCCTGGCCGCCTGTATCTCGGTGCTGTTCTCGCTGGTGGTCGCCCGCCTGCTGACGCCGCTGATGGGCGCCTACATGCTGAAGGCCGACGACAAGCACGAGGACAAGGACCCGGCTTGGATGGGTCCGTACCTGAAGGCGCTGAACTGGGGTCTGCGCAATCGCTGGAAGGTGCTGGCGATGGGCATCCCGATGTTCGTCATCTCGATCCTGCTGGCCACCCGCCTGCCGTTCGAGTTCCAGCCCCAGGTCGATCGCGGCCGCGCCGAGTTCTCGGTCGAGCTGCCGCCCGGCGCCACACTGGACGAGACCGACGCCATCGTGCAGCGCGTGACCCGCGAACTGCTGGCCCGCAAGGAAGTGGTCAGCGTCTATGCCGCGGTCGGCAGCGACGGCGGCGTCAACAAGGCCAGCCTGACCGCCGACCTGACCGACAAGAAGGAACGCATCAGCCAGAAGGTGTTCAGCCGCCAGATGGTCGACCAGTTCGCCGCCGTTCCCGGCGCGCGGATCGGCTCGGGCAGCAACAACGGCGGCGGCCCGTCCAGCGGCGGCAGCTACACCCTGAGCCTGGTCAGCGACAACGGCCCGGCCCTGGAAGCGGCGGCCCGCAAGGTCGAGGCCGAGATGCGCGGCGTTCCGGGCCTGGCCCACGTGGTCAACACCGCCTCGATCGCCCGTCCCGAGATCGTCGTCACGCCCAAGGCCGACCAGGCCGCCCGCGCCGGCGTCTCGGCCGGGGCGATCTCCCAGGCCGTGCGCGTCGCCACCATCGGCGACGTCGACCAGAACCTGCCCAAGTACAATCTGGGCGACCGCCAGGTGCCGATCCGCCTGCGCCTCAGCCAGACCGCGCGCGAGGACATCGCCGTCCTGCAGACCCTGCAGGTGCCGTCGCCCAACGGCCCCGTGCCGCTGAACGCCGTCGCCGACGTGCGCTTCGGCGCCGGTCCCTCGCAGGTCGAACGCCGCGACCGGGCGCGCGTGGCCACGATCACCGCCGAGCTGGACGGCATCGTCGTCGGCGAGGCCGCCAAGCGCGTCCACGCCCTACCCTCGGTCAAGACCCTGCCGAACGGGGTCAAGGAAGTGGCCGCCGGCGACGCCGAGTTCATCCAGGAGATGGTCACCGGCTTCCTGGGCGCGCTGATCACCGGCATCCTCTTGATGTACGTCGTGCTGGTGCTGCTGTTCCGCAGCTTCGCCCACCCGATCACCATCATGGTGGCCCTGCCGCTGGCCATCGGTGGCGCCTTCGGCCTGCTGGTGCTGGCCCACTCCAGCTTCTCGATCTCGACCCTGATCGGGATCCTGATGCTGATGGGCATCGCGGCCAAGAACTCGATCCTGCTGGTCGAGTACGCGATCATGGCCATGAAGGAACACGGCATGGACAAGCGCACGGCGATCATCGACGCCGCGCACAAGCGGGCCCGGCCGATCCTGATGACCACCGTGGCCATGGGCGCGGGCATGCTGCCCACCGCCATCGGCCTCGGCGCGGAAGTCGAGTTCCGGGCCCCCATGGCCATCGCGGTCATCGGCGGCCTGATCACCTCGACCCTGCTGTCGCTGCTCTACATCCCGGTGGTGTTCATCCTGATGGACGGCCTGAAGACGCGCTCCGAGCGCCTGATGGGCCGCCTGTTCGGCAACCACCACCACGTGGCGGCCAAGAAGCCTCACATCGCCGAGTAGGTATCCTCCCCCGCGATGCGGGGGAGGTGGTCCGCAGGACCGGAGGGGGCGAGCTGGGCCTTAGCCGTGAAGGCCCCCTCAGTCACTCCGTGACAGCTCCCCCGCATCGCGGGGAGCATCTTGTCCCTAAGCCTTCAGCGCCTGCGCCACCACCGGCGCCAGGCGGTCGGCGATGATCCTGGCCCCGTCGGCATTGGGATGGATCCCGTCGCGCTGCATGTAGCGCGACACCCCGATCACGCCCGTCAGGAAATCCGGCGCGTAGAACACGCCTTGCTCCCTCGCCAGGTCCGGATAGAGCTGGGTGAAGCGGCGGGCATAGTCGACGCCCAGCAGGCCCGGGGCGCGGACTCCGGCCAGCACCACGCGGATGTTCTTCGTCTTCAGGTGCTGGACGATGGCCCTCAGATTGGCCTTGGTCATCGACGGGTCGACGCCCAGCAGCAGGTCGTTGCCGCCCAGCGCCACCACGCAGACCAGGCTCTCGGCGGGCACGCGGTCGACGCGCGCCAGGCCGTTGGCGCTGGTGTCGCCCAGCACGCCCAGGTTCCGCACCCGCGACGGCGCGCCCATCCGCTCCAGCGCCGCCTGTAGGCGCGCCGGCATGGAGAGATCCTGCGCCAGACCCAGACCCGCCGTGATCGAGTCGCCCAGCACCGTGACCACCGGAAGAGCCGGCGGCGGCGCGGGCTTCGCCAGCGGCTTGCCTTTGCGCATGTCCGCGAACGCGGCGCCCGGCATGGCCAGCGCCGCGAGGCCGGCCAAAATCCGCCGGCGACCCAAAAGGGACGTTTGCCAAGCGAGGGACTGGAACTTCACCATCGACGAACCGTATGAACTACAAGAACAGAACAAACACCCTGCGCGTTGAACGCAGGATGAAGAGGGAAGCGTTCAATGCGGCGTCGGTTTCGCGAAATCTTGATCGTCGGTGTGGCGTTGACCGCCCTCGCCGCCTGCGGCCAGAGCAATGGCCAACAGAACAGCGCCGTCGGCTACGGCCCTAATCCGCAACTGCCCAAGCCCAGCAAGAGCCTGATCCCGACCGTCAAGGTCTCCGACGTCGTCGGCTGGCCGGCCGGCGTGACGCCCAAAGCCCCGGCCGGCTTCCAAGTGCAGCCGTTCGCGCAAGGCCTGGACCATCCGCGCTGGCTGCTCGTCCTGCCCAACGGCGACGTGCTGGTCGCCGAGAGCAACAAACCCTCCGACGGCGAGAAGCCCAAGGGACTGAAGGGCTTCTTCGAGACCAAGCTGATGAAGAAGGCCGGGGCCGGCGTGCCCAGCGCCGACCGCATCACCCTGCTGCGCGACGCCGACCACGACGGCGTGGCGGAGATGAAGGTCCCGTTCCTGACCGGCCTGCACTCGCCGTTCGGCATGGCCCTGGTCGGCGACACGCTCTACGTCGCCAACGCCGACGCCGTCGTCGCCTTCCCCTACACGACCGGCGCGACCCGCATCTCGGCGCCGCCGCGCAAGGTCGCCGACCTGCCGGGCGGGCCGATCAACCACCACTGGACCAAGAACATCATCGCCAGCGCGGACGGCTCAAAGCTCTATGCGAGCGTCGGTTCGAACAGCAATGTCGGCGAGAACGGCATCCCGGCCGAGGAGGGCCGCGCCGCGATCCACGAAATCGACCTCGCCACGGGCCAGCAGCGGATCTTCGCCTCGGGCCTGCGCAATCCCGTCGGCCTGTCCTGGAACCCGGCCAATGGCCAGCTGTGGACCGCCGTCAACGAGCGCGACGAGCTGGGCAACGACCTGGTGCCCGACTACATGACCTCGGTCCGCGAGGGCGGTTTCTACGGCTGGCCCTACAGCTACTACGGCCGCCACGTCGACAAGCGGGTCAAGGACAAGGACCGCCGCCCCGACCTCGTCGAGCGCGCCACCGTCCCCGACTACGCCCTGGGCGCCCACACCGCCTCGCTGGGCCTGACCTTCTATACAGGCAAGAGCTTCCCGGCCCGATATTGGGGTGGGACGTTCGTCGGCCAGCACGGCTCGTGGAACCGTAATCCGCAGGCGGGCTACAAGGTGATCTTCGTGCCGTTCATCGACGGCAAGCCCGCCGGCGGGGTCGAGGATTTCCTGACCGGCTTCCTGGACGCCAACGGCAAGGCTCAAGGCCGGCCGGTCGGCGTGACGGTGGACAGCTTGGGCGCGCTGCTGGTGGCCGACGACGTGGGGAATGCGGTGTGGCGGGTCAGCCCGACGCGGTAGTGCGCTCCGCTTCCGCAGTTCGCCGATAGGGTCCGAACCCGAGAAACATGGTTAATCGGGCCTTTACCCCGGCGCGCTAGGGTCGCTTCATGCGCCGCCCCCTTCTGGTCCTGCTGATCCTCGCCTTGGCCGGCCCGGCCCTGGCCGGCCAGGCGACGATCCCGGCCCCGCCGAAAGCCAAGAAGCCCGTCACGGTCGTCGCCGCCCCCGTCGGCGCGACCAGCTTTGTCCTGCCCGCTCCGATCCCGCTGGCCCAGAGCCGGCCCGCCGGCGACGCCCAGCAGTGCAAGGCGACCTGTTCGAAGACGCTCTACTTCTGCCAGGCCAGCGGCGACGACGACGGCTGCGGCGGCCGCTGGGCCCAGTGCAACGCCGCCTGTACGGCCACCTATACGCCGGCGCGCTTCGGGCGCTGAGCTTCCCCAAGGGCCGCTTGCCGCTCCGCATAACACCGGTACACTCCTGAACAACGATAAGTCAGGAGGGTGGAATGTCCGCAAAGCTCCCGAAAGCGTGCGTCATCGGCGCGGGCTGCAGCGGCTTCACCACGATCAAGCGGCTGAAGGACCACGGCGTCCCGTACGACTGCTTCGAGATGTCCGACGAGATCGGCGGCAACTGGTACTTCAAGAACCCCAATGGCCTGTCGGCCTGCTACGAGAGCCTGCATATCGACACCAGCAAGTGGCGGCTGGCGTTCGAGGACTTCCCCGTGCCGAAGGACTGGCCGGACTTCCCGCACCACGCGCAGTTGTTCCAGTACTTCAAGGACTATGTCGACCACTTCGGCCTGCGCGAGACGATCACCTTCAACACCCGGGTCGAGCGCGCCCATCGCACCGATGACGGCCTATGGTCGGTGACCCTGTCGACAGGCGAGACGCGGCTCTACGACGTCCTGTTCGTCTGCAACGGCCACCACTGGGACCCGCGCACACCCGAGTATCCGGGCGAATTCGACGGTCCCGCCTTCCACGCCCACGCCTATAGCGACCCGTTCGATCCCGTGGACATGCGCGGCAAGAACGTCGTGGTGGTCGGCATGGGCAATTCGGCCATGGACATCGCCAGCGAGCTCTCCCAGCGGCCGATCGCGAAAAACCTCTGGGTCTCGGCCCGGCGCGGGGTCTGGGTGTTCCCCAAGTACCTGAACGGCAAGCCGGCGGACAAGAGCGCCATGCCGGCCTGGATGCCGCGCAAGCTGGGGCTCTCCCTCGCCCGCTCGGTGATCAAGAAGACCATCGGCAAGATGGAAGACTACGGCCTGCCCAAGCCCGACCACGAGCCGCTGGAGGCCCACCCGTCGGTCTCCGGCGAGTTCCTGACCCGCGCGGGCTGCGGCGACATCAAGTTCAAGCCGGCGATCAAGGCGCTGGAGGGCAAGCAGGTGCGCTTCGCCGACGACAGCGTCGAGGCGGTCGACGCCATCGTCTTCGCCACCGGCTACAAGATCAGCTTCCCGTTCTTCGACGACCCGGCCCTGCTGCCGGGCGCCGACCACCGCTTTCCGCTGTTCAAGCGAATGATGAAACCGGGGACCCCCAACCTGTTCTTCATGGGCCTGGCCCAGCCGTTGCCGACCCTGGTGAACTTCGCCGAACAGCAGGCCAAACTGGCGGCCGGGTATCTGGCGGGCAAGTACGCGCCGCCGTCGGACGCCGAGATGGTCCGCATCACGGCCAAGGACGAGGAACGCCACACCGGCCAGTTCTACGACTCGGCCCGGCACACCATCCAGGTCGACTTCAACGTCTATTGCGCCGACCTGAAGAAAGAGATCGCCAAGGGCGAGGCGCGCGCGCGGGGCCAGGGCGGCAAGCTGCCGGTGCCGGCGCTGGCGGAGATCAGGATGGAGCCGTTGCTGGCCAGCTAAGCCCTTCCCCCTTTGATGGGGGAAGGGTTTGGGATGGGGGTGACACCGCTGCCGAAAAGGGCGAGGTGTCGCCAACGCCGCATCACCCCCATCCCCGCCCTTCCCCCATCGAGGGGGAAGGGAGAAGAAAGTCACCATGGCCAAGATCACCTTCGACAAGGACACCCGCGCCAAGCTGGTCGGCGGGCTCTCCGACTACCTCCGGACCGAGCTGGACCTGGACGTGAAAGGCTTCGACGCCGAGTTCCTGCTCGACTTCATCACCGAGCGGCTGGGGCCGCACTACTACAACCAGGGCCTCCACGACGCCTCGACGCTGTACCGCGAGAAGCTGGAGGCGATCAGCGAGGCCGTCTACGAGATCGAGCAGCCGATCAAGGGGCTCTGACTTCCCCTCGCGTAAACATTGACGCTCCCCGCCAAGGGCGCATCCTTCCTGAACAACGATAAGTCGCTCGGTAACCCGCGACGGGAGGACGCTCGATGGCCGCCGGCTCCGCCGTCTTCGCCCTGCCCAGGGTCTGCCTCTTCGACGTGAGCGCGTCCGGAATAGGGCCTGAAGCGGGCCGGGGCGAGAAGGAAATCCCCTCCCGATTCAACCGCGAGCGGCGAAAGTCTTGCGTGTCGCCGCGGAGTAAGGCTGTGATCGTGACGGGGCGTCACGAACGTCCCGCTCCTGAGTCGCGGTCCATGTCGAATATCGCCTACTTCCCCAAGCCCCATGTCGATCAGCGACCGGGCAAGCGGGAGCGCACCAAGACCGCCAATCGCCAGGCGATCCTGGACGCCGCGCGCGAGGTGTTCGGCGAGCTGGGCTACGACGCCGCCACGGTGCGCGACATCATCCGCCGCACGGGTTTGGCCTCGGGCACCTTCTACAACTACTACAAGTCCAAGGAAGAGGTGTTCGACGCCCTGGCCGATGACGGCGCGCGGCGCTTCCGGCCCCTCCTGCGCGCCGAATCCGAGAAGGCGACCGATTTCGAGAGCTTCGTGCGCGGGGCGATCCTGGCCTATTTCAACTTCGTGGCCACCGAGCAGGAGAGCTGGCGCATCAACAGGCCGCCCGGCGAGCAGATCCCGCACGCGCGTCCGTCGCCCGAGGTGACCGCCGTGTTCGACGAGGTGCGCGAGGCCTTCGCCCGGGTGCTGGAGCAGACTCACGCCCCGCCGGTCGACCTCGACTATCTGACCGCCGCCTGCATCGCCGTGGCCCGCGAGATCGGCGACAAGATGCTGGAGCGGCGGCCCGTCGACACCGAGGGCGCCGCGGACTTCGCGGTCAAGCTGATCCTGGGCGGCTTGCCCACCCTGCCAAGACTGTAGACACCAAGTCCAGCGACAAGAACGCAGAGAGTGGGGAAACCATGGCTTCCGACGCCGCCCAGAAAACCATCCTGAAGCTGATCATGTCCCTGCCCAGCCCGATCCTGCGGGCCATGTCGGGCGGCGGGGTCGTCTACAAGGGCGGCAGAACACTGGACCCCCGCTTCCAGTTCTTCGCCAACGCGGCCAAGAAGATGCCCGCCATGACCACGTTGTCGCCGGCCGAAGCCGTGGCCGGCAGCGCCCGGGGCCTCGCCGCGGTGCAAGGGCCGCTGGAGCCCGGCGTGCGCACCGAGAGCCTGTCCATCGAAGGTCCGAACGGTCCGATCCCGGCCCGCGCCTATCGGCCGGACGGGCAGGACTCCAGCGCGCCGCTGATCGTCTACGCCCACATGGGCGGCGGGGTGATCGGCGACCTGGAGTCCTGCCACGCCTTCTGTTCGATCCTGGCGCGGATCGCCCGCACGGCGGTGATCTCGGTCGACTACCGCCTGGCCCCCGAGCACAAGTTCCCGGCTGGGCTGGAGGACGTGCTCGCGGCCTATCGCTGGGCGCGCGACAACACCGGCCGCTTCGGCGCCGCGCCGGTCCCGCCGGCCATCGGCGGCGACAGCATGGGCGGCAACTTCTCGGCCATCGTCGCCCAGGAGATGCAGCGCAAGGGCGAGCCGCAACCGGCGCTCCAGATCCTGATCTATCCCGCCGTCGACGTGGCCAGCGAAACGCCGTCGATGACTACCTATGCAGACGCCTATCCCCTGACCCGCGCGACCATGGACTGGTTCATGGGCCACTATATGAGCGCCGACGCCGACCCGGCCGACCCGCGCCTGTCGCCCGACAAGACCGCCGACCTGACGGGCCTGGCCCCCGCCGTGATCGCCACCGCCGGTTTCGATCCGCTGGTCGACCAGGGCGAGGGCTATGCAAAACGCCTGCAGGCGGCCGGCGTGCCGGTGCTGTATCGCTGTTACGACAGTCTGGCGCACGGGTTCACCGCCTTCACGGGCGCGATCCCGGCGGCCGACGGCGCGTGCCGCGAGATCGCGGGGCTGGTGCGGCAGGCGTTTGATCAGGCGAAGGCCTAAGCGATGCGCGCCGACATTCTCCCTTCCCCCTTTGATGGGGGAAGGGCGGGGATGGGGGTGACCCCGCCTGACGATTTCGCGCCGAGCCACTTTCTGAACCGCTGTCACCCCCATCCCCAACCCTTCCCCCATCCAAGGGGGAAGGGGGCATGATCGCGACAAGCATGCGCGCCCTCGTCGTCGAGGACCTCGCCCCTGACTTCGCCGGCTGCGCCGTCCGTGACGTCCCCTCGCCCCAGCCGGGTCCCGGCGAGGTGCTGGTCCGCGTGCGCGCCGCCAGCGTCAACTTCCCCGACCTGCTGATGACGCGCGGCGAGTACCAGTTCAAACCGCCCCTGCCCTTCACGCCGGGGCTGGACATCGCCGGCGAGGTCGCCGCGCTGGGCGAGGGCGTCACCGGCTTCCAGATCGGCGACGCCGTGGTCGGCGGGGCGCGGCTGGGCGGGTTCGCGGAATACGCCGTGCTGTCGGCCGAGGCGCTGAAGCCCAAGCCCGCGCGTCTGTCGTTCGCGGAGGCCGCCGCCTATGGCGCGGCCTATCTCACGGCCTATGTCGCCCTGGTCCGCCGCGCGCGAGTCGAGCCCGGCGAGTGGGTGCTGGTCCACGGCGCGGCCGGCGGGGTGGGGCTGGCGGCGGTGGACCTTGCCAAGGCGCTGGGCGCCAAGGTGATCGCCGCCTCGGCCTCGGACGACAAGCTGGCGGCCGTCCAGGCGCTCTACGCTCCCGACGCTATCGTCAACGTCACCGAAGGCTTCCGCGAGCAGGTCAAGGCGATCACCGGCGGTTGCGGGGCCGACGTGATCTACGACCCCGTGGGCGGCGACGTGTTCGACGAAAGCGTCCGCTGCATCGCCTTCGACGGCCGACTGCTGGTCATCGGCTTCACCTCGGGCCGGATCCCGAACGTCTCGGTCAACATGCCGCTGATCAAGGGCTTTTCGGTCATGGGCGTGCGGGCCGGGGAATACGGCCGGCAGTTTCCCGAGAAGGGCCGGCAGAACGCCGAGGCCATCTGGAAAATGGCCGACGAGGGCGCCATAAGGCCCCACGTCCACGCTGAGTTGCCGCTGGATCGCTGGCGAGAAGCCTTCGACCTGCTGGCCGAACGCAAGGTGGTGGGCAAGGCGGTGATCGTTCCGTGAACCCGCCAGGCAAGTGATTGAACCGACTCAGGTTGACATCCCTCGCCCGTTCTTTTATCCACCGCCCCTCACTCGCGGGGACCTAGTCACCGCGTTCAACGTATTTGCATTTCGGAGCCACGTCGTGAAGCGCACCTTCCAGCCGTCGAAGCTCGTGCGTGCCCGCCGTCACGGCTACCGCGCGCGTATGGCCACCAAGAACGGTCAAAAGATCGTCGCGCGTCGCCGCGCCAAGGGCCGCAAGCGCCTGACCGCCTAATTTCTCTTCCTCCCTCGGGAGGTTAGACGATGATCAAAGCCGCCTTTTCCACAGACCTGGTTTCAGGTTCTCGCCGGAAAGGCGGCTTTTTTCATGGCTGAAGCCCAAACCTCAAAGCTCCCGGCCCTGAAGTGCGCCCCTCTTCGCTTTGAGAGACTGCGCAAGCGCCCCGACTTCCTGCTGGCGGCCAAGGCCCCGGCCCTGTCGCGCGGCGCGGTGTTCATCCAGATGCGCAAGCGCCCCGACGAGGATCCCACGGTCCGGGTCGGCTTCACCGCCACCAAGAAGATCGGCGGCGCCGTCGATCGCAACCGCGCCAAGCGCCGCCTCCGAGAGGCCGCCCGGCTGGTCCTGCCCCTTCATGCGCGCCCTTCGCACGACTATGTGTTCATTGCGCGCGGCGGAACCACCGCCCGCGAATGGGGGCGTTTGCTTGACGACGTTAAAACAGCGCTGATAAGCCTCGCCGCCGAGCACGATCGCGGAGGACCCAAGGTTCCCCGCCCGTCATTCGGCGCACCGCCAAAAGACGCCTCTTCCCAACAACCCGATCCCAGAGTTTCCGGTTAAGCGCTCCATGCAGAACGACAACAAAAACACGCTGATGTTCATCGTCAGCGCGTTCGTGATCCTGATCGGGTACCAGTTCTTCATCCTGGGTCCGCAGCAAAAGCGCGCCGAGATCGAGGCGCGCGCCAAGAAGGCCGCCCAGGTCCAGGCCGCGATGCAGCCTGGCGTGACCCTGGACGCCAACGGCAATCCGGCGCCGCTGCGCCTGTCGCGCGACGCCGCCAAGGCTCAGAGCCCGCGCATCGTGGTCGACACCCCGGCCCTGTCGGGCTCGATCGCCCTGAAGGGCGGCCGCATCGACGACCTGTTCCTGCGCAAGTACGCCGAGACCACCGACAAGGGCTCGCCGCCGGTCGAGCTGTTCCGCCCCGAGGGCGCCGAGCACGCCTGGTTCGCCGATTTCGGCTGGGCCGGCGCCAACCTGCCGGGCCTGCCCGACAGCCGCACCGTCTGGACCGCCGCGCCGGGCCAGGTGCTGCGTCCCAATTCTCCCGTCACCCTGACCTATGACAACGGCATGGGCCTGACCTTCACGCGCCTGATCGGCGTGGACGACCAGGCGATGTTCACCGTCACCGACAGCGTCAAGAACAACGGGACCGCCGCCTTCCAGCTGGCCCCCTACGCCACCGTCCAGCGCCAGGGCATCACTGACCACCTGGGCAAGACCCAGATCGTCCACGAAGGCGCCATCGGCGTTCTGGGCTCCGGCAAGGACCAGAAGCTGGAAATGGCCAAGTACGGCAAGTGGAAGAAGGACAAGCCGCTCTCGACCTTCGACTCGGTCGGCGGCTGGGCCGGCATCACCGACAAGTATTGGCTGGCGGCCCTGATCCCCAACCAGGACCAGACCATCAAGGCCCAGTACCGCGTCACCCAGGCCGGCGGCACCGACATCTATGACGTCAACTTCGTCGGCCCGACCCAGGCCCTGAACCCGGGCGCGACCCTGACCCAGAAGACCCGCCTGTTCGCCGGCGCCAAGACCGTGCCGCTGCTGCGCAAGTACGAGTACGGCGCGACGCCCGCTCCGGCCATCTGGGAGTTCTGGAATAACCCGAAGGCCGAGATCCCGCGCTTCGACGACGCCGTCGACTGGGGCATGTTCCGCTTCTTCACGCGCCCGATCTTCAACATCCTGGAGATCTTCTACAAGATGGTCGGCAACTTCGGCCTGGCCATCATGGCGCTGACCGTCCTGCTCAAGCTCATCCTCTATCCGATGGCGGACAAGAGCTATGAGAGCATGGCCAAGATCAAGAAGATCTCCCCCGAGGTCGAGAAGCTGAAGGCCAAGCACAAGGACGATCCCGCCAAACAGCAGCAGGAGATGATGGCCCTGTACGCCAAGGAGAAGATCAACCCCATGATGGGCTGCCTGCCCATGCTGGTGCAGATCCCGGTCTTCTACTCGCTGTACAAGGTGCTGACCGTCACCATCGAAATGCGCCACGCGCCGTTCTTCGGCTGGATCCACGATCTGTCCGCGCGTGACCCGACGACGATCTTCAACCTGTTCGGCCTGATCCCCTGGGACCCGGCCCACGCCCCGCTGATCGGCGCCTTCCTGTCGACCACCCTGCACATCGGCGTCTGGCCGCTGCTGTACGGCTTCACCATGTGGCTGACGACGGCGATGAACCCGCCGGCGGGCGACCCGATGCAACAGCGTATCTTCCAGCTGTTCCCGATCGTCTTCACCTTCACCCTGTCGCAGTTCGCCGTGGGCCTGGTGATCTACTGGTGCTGGAGCAACATCCTGACCATCATCCAGCAGTACATCATCATGCGCCGCTACAAGGTCGAGAACCCGATCGACAAGATCATCGCCCGCCTGCAGGGCAAACCTGCTAACGCCACCTGATGAGCGACGAACCCAACCTTCCGCCCGAACTCCCCAGCGTCCTGCCGGGCGCGGCCGACTTCACGGACGAGCAGATCGAGACGGCGCGGGTGTTCTTCGCCCAGCCGGTCTCGTTCATGATGGGCGCGGTGCGCATGGACACCATGCCCGCGCCCGATCTGCCGGAAGTGGCCTTCGCCGGCCGCTCCAACGTCGGCAAGTCCAGCCTGATCAACGGGCTGGTGGGGCAGAAATATCTGGCCCGCGCCTCGAACGAGCCGGGCCGCACGCGGGAGATCAACTTCTTCCTGCTGGCCGAGCAGGTGCGCCTCGTCGACCTGCCCGGCTATGGCTTCGCCCGCGTGTCGCGCTCGATCGCCGACAAGTTCCAGGACCTGGGCCGGGCCTATCTGCGCGGCCGGCCGAACCTGAAGCGCGTCTACGTGCTGATCGACGCCCGCCATGGGCTGAAGAAGGTCGACATGGAGGCGCTGGACGCCCTGGATACGGCGGCGGTCTCGTACCAGATCGTCCTGACCAAGGCCGACAAGATCAAGCCCCACGAGGTCGACAAGGTCGTGGCCGAGACACAGAAGGCCATCGCCAAGCGCGCCGCCGCCTTCCCCCGCGTCCTGGCCACCTCGTCCGAAAAGGGCCTGGGCATGCCGGAGTTGCGGGCCGAGATCGTCCGGCTCTGCATCGACGAGTGAGACAACAATAATCCGATCTCCCCGGCGACTGCCGGGGTCCAGATCGAGCCCACGAGCGCGTCGGAAGCTGATGAGGCGGATGGCGCGCTCACCCAAGCCGGCCCGGATGAATCTGGGCCCCGGCATTCGCCGGGGAAATCGGAATTTGGGGATATGTTTGGGCGGTTAACCCTGCGCTAGGCTTCGGCCGCCAGAACCGCCCGCTTTCTAGTTTCGAAAGTCCACCCGCCATGACCCGCCACGAACTCAAGACCTGGCCCAAGTACTTCGCCGCCGTGCGCTCGGGCCAGAAGCGCTTCGAGATCCGCCGCAACGACCGCGACTTCAAGGTCGGCGACATCTTGGTGCTGCGCGAGTTCGATCCGGAAGACGACGCCTATACCGGCCAGGCCGAGGAGCGTCAGATCACCTTCCTGCTGTCGGAAGAGGACTATGGCGGCGTCATCCACGGCTTCGTGGCCATCGGCTTTGGCGAGGTGGCGCCGCATCCGGACGCCGACGCCGAGGTCACCGCTGAGAGCCTGGCGACCTGGCACGAGACCGCCGCCTCAAACGCCGCCCTGCGCGCCCAGGAAGCCCGCAAGGTCTCGGAGAGCTATGCGGCGAGCAACATGGGCGTCGCGGCCGACCGCAACGGCGCCGTGGCTGATCTCGCCGCCGCCGAAGCCGGCTTCCACGCCGCAGCGGCGCGGATCGTCCGCAAGGGCTGATCTGGGGTTTTCTCTCCTCCCCCTCTTGGGGGAGGGGGACCGCCGAACGGCGGTGGAGGGGGACAGCGCCGCGCTATCGGGCCTGACCAGCCCCCTCCGTCTCGGCGCGTATTCGCGCCGATCCACCTCCCCCAAGCGGGGGAGGAGAAACGCGTGTCTGCTTAAGCCGCTTCGCGGACCACGGCCGGGAACACGTCGTCCATGCGCAGATAGGTGATCAGGCGGTTTTCCATCGAGATGATCGCCTGGATGTAGCGCAGCTCTTCGACGCCGACGTCCGGGGCCGGCTGCAGGCTGTCGCGCGGCACGGTGAAGGTTTCCGACACGGCGTCGACCAGGATGCCGGCCAGGCGGTCCTGGCATTCGACGACCACGATCACGTGGCGGGTCTCGGGGATGGTGACGCCCAGGCCCAGGCGGTTGCGCAGGTCGATGACCGGCATGATCGCGCCGCGCAGGTTGATGACGCCGCGCATATAGGCCGGGGCGTGGGGGATCGGGGTGGCCGGGGTCCAGCCGCGGATCTCTCGGACCGTCTTCACGTCGATGCAGAATTCCTGCTCGCCGATGCAGAACGAGATCAGTTCCAGAGCGGGCGCGGTGGTGTCGGTCATGGCGGTGTCCCCGGGTCTAATTCAGCGATCCCGGGGCGGCGTGTTCGACGCGCTCTCGGGCTCCCTGCCACAAGACCCCGAACCGTCTTTAACAACCGTTAAGTCTGAGCTTGAAGGAGCGCGCCGGATTGTCGCGCCCCCTCAAACTGAGTCTTAGAGTTCCTCCGACAGGCCTTCGTCGCCGTCGTCGGCCAGGTTGAACTCGTACCAGACGCCGTTCAGCACGCCGAAGGCGACGGCCAGGCCCAGGCCCAGGATCCAGGTGAAGTACCACATGGCTTGGTCTCCTCAGTACAGGTCGGGGTTGGTGGCCAGGGCGGCCGTGGTGCTGCGGCCCCACAGGACCTTGTAGACCCAGGTCGTGTAGAGCAGGACCAGCGGCAGGAAGATCACCGTGACGATCAGCATGACGAACAGGGTCAGGTGGGTCGACGAGGCGTTCCACACCGTCAGGCTGGAGCGCGGGTCGTAGCTGCTGGGCAGGATGAACGGGAACATCGACAGACCCACCGTGGCGATGATCCCGACCGTCGAGGCCGACGAGCCGCCGAACGCCGCCCAGGCCTTGTTGAACCGCATCCCCACGAGCGCCAGGGCCGCGCCCAGGAAGCCCAGGACCGGCGCGATGATCATCCAGCCATGGCGGCCATAGTTGTCCAGCCAGGCGCCCGGCGCCCGCACGGCGGCGGCGCCGCGCAGCGGGTTGGAGGGCCCTGCCGCATCGGCCAGACCCTCGATCCGGAAGCCCAGGCCGCCGAAGGCCACCCAGAAGCCGCCGGCCGCGAACAGCACGATGCTGGCCAGGCCCGCGATCTCGCCGATGCGACGGGCGCGCTCGGTGACCGGGCCTTCCTCGGCCTTGACGGTCAGCCAGGCCGCGCCGTGCAGAACCAGCATCGACACCGACAACAGGCCGCACAGCAGGGCGAAGGGCGAGAACAGGCCGATGAAGGCGCCCTCATAGAAGGCCCGCAGGTCGGTATCCAGGCGGAAGGGCGCGCCTTGCAGCACATTGCCCATGGCCACGCCGAACACCAGAACCGGCACGAAGCCGCCGACGAACAGACCCCAGTCCCAGAACGACCGCCACTTGGGGTTCGGCCGCTTGGAGCGGTACTTGAAGCTGACGGGCCGCATGATCATCGCCGCCAGGACCACGAACATCGCGAGATAGAAGCCCGAGAAGCTGATGGCGTAGACGAACGGCCAGGCCGCGAAGATCGCGCCGCCACCCAGGATGAACCACACCTGGTTGCCTTCCCAGGTCGCGCCGACGGTGTTGATCACCATCCGGCGTTCCTTGTCGGTCTTGGCGACGAAGGGCAGCAGCGCGCCGACGCCCATGTCGAAGCCGTCGGTCAGGGCGAAGCCGATCAGGAGGATCCCGACCAGGGCCCACCAGAGGACACGAAGGGTGGCGTAGTCGATTGGGAGTTCCATGACTCAGCGCTCCTTAAGCCACGGCCGGTTCGGATTCAGCGAACTCGCCGTCGGGGACGGGGTCGTGCTGAGCGAACGGGCCTTTCTTGATGGCGCGCAGGATCAGGCCGATCTCGACCACGGCCAGCGAGCCGTACAGGAGGGTGAACGCCGCGATGCTGGTCAGCAGCTGCGGCACGGACAGGCTGGAGGCGCCCAGGAAGGTGGGCAGCACGCCGTCCACCGCCCAGGGCTGCCGGCCGACCTCGGCCAACACCCAGCCCAGTTCGGTCGAGATCCACGGCAGCGGGATGGCCGCCACGGCGATGAACAGGAACCACTTGGTGTCGTGCTTGCGCAGGGTGACCAGCACGAAGGCCGTGGTGAACATGGCGATCATCAGGAAGCCGATCCCGGCCATGATGCGGAACGCCCAGAACATCACCGGCACCGGCGGCACCGTATCCCAGGCCGTCTTCGCAATAAGGTCGGGGCTAGCCTGGCGCGGGTCGGCGACATAGCGCTTCAGCAGCAGGGCGTAGCCCAGGTCGCGGCGGTGGGCCTCGAAGGTGGCGCGGGCGGTCATGTCCTGTGGATTGACCTTCAGGGCCTCGACCGCGCCATAGGCGACGACGCCGCTCTCTATGCGGTCCTGCGCCTTGGCGACCAGCTGGAAGATGCCCTCCACCGGCGTGTCGAAGCTGCGGGTTGCGATCAGGCCCAGAACGTACGGGATCCTGATCTCGTAGTGGGTCTTGCGCTCCTTCAGGTCCGGGATGCCGAAGGCGGTCAGGCCGGCCGGGGCGGGTTCGGTCTCCCACATGGCCTCAAGGGCCGCGAGCTTCATTTTCTGGTTGTCGGTCAGGGCGTAGCCGCTCTCGTCGCCCAGCACGACGACCGACAGCGAGGCGGCCAGACCGAAGGCGGCGGCGACGGTCATCGACCGCTTGGCGACGCCGATGTGCTTGCCCTTCAGGAGGTACCAGGCCGAAACGCCCAGCACGAACACCGAGGCGATCACATAGCCGGCGCTGACCGTGTGCACGAACTTGGCCTGGGCCACCGGGTTGAACAGCACGTCGCGGAAGCTGGAGACCTCCATGCGCATGGTGTCGGGGTTGAAGGCCGCGCCCATCGGGTTCTGCATCCAGCCGTTGGCGACCAGAATCCACAGGGCCGACAGGTTGGTGCCCAGGGCCACCATGAAGGTCACGAACAGGTGGCCGACGCGCGAGAGCTTGTCCCAGCCGAAGAACATCAGCCCGACGAAGGTGGCTTCCAGGAAGAAGGCCATCAGCCCTTCGATCGCCAACGGGGCGCCGAAGATGTCGCCGACATAGTGCGAGTAGTAGGACCAGTTCATGCCGAACTGGAATTCCATGGTGATGCCGGTGGCGACGCCGAGCACGAAGTTGATGCCGAACAGCGTGCCCCAGAAGCGGGTGGTGGTCCGCCAGATGGGACGCTTGGTCATCACATAGATGCTCTCCATGATGACCAGCATGAAGCTGAGCCCCAGGGTGAGCGGTACGAACAGGAAGTGGTATAAGGCGGTCAACGCGAACTGAAGGCGCGATAGGTCGATGACGGCGGGGTCCATGAAAAGCTCCCAGACGAACGGCCGATGATCACGCCGATCGAGGGCTTTTCCCTAGACCGTCGCGACCGCCCGGTCCTTGATTAGGATCAAGGCTTGCGAATGAAAGCAGCCTACACTCAACCCATGGCCGCCAGTATAGTACAGAACGATGGTTCCGTTTCACCAAAGCGGTGGCTTGATCGAGCCAGCCGTCGCGGCGGACCCGCGAGCGGCCGTGCGCGGGCGTTCGTTCTGCTCGACGGCGTAGCCGCGATCGCCTTCGCTGCGGGCCTGGCGTTCGGCGTCGACGCTATCGCCAGCCAGCGCGGGCCTCTGGTTCTGAGCCTCTCCCTGCTGGCGATCGTCGTGGCCGGAATCCTGCGGGGTTTGCTGGCCCGCCTGGCCGCCGGGGCCGGAGCCCAGGCCGCCGCCCAGGCCAAGGCCGCCGTTCGCGCCGACCTCGCCCACTCCGTATTTGGCGGCCCGCGCCGCTCGGCCGGTGAAGCCGCCACCGCCCTGGTCGAGGGCGTCGAGGCGCTGGACGGCCACTTCGCCCGCTTCCTGCCGGCGCGACTATCCGCCGCGGCCCTGCCGCTGGTGATGATCGCCGTCGCGGCCGTCGCCAGCCCCATCTGCGCCGGCATCATGCTGGCCACGCTCATTCCCTTCATCGCCGCCATGATCCTGGCCGGGACGGCCGCGGCCGCCGAGAGCCGCGCCCAGTTCCTGGCCCTGGAGCGCCTGTCGGGCCTGTTCCTCGACCGCGTCCGCGCCCTGCCGGTCGTGCTGGCCTTCCAGGCCGAGGGGACGACCACCGCCGCCCTGCGCCGCTCGGCCTCCGAGCTGGCCGAGCGCACCATCCGCGTGCTGCGCGTCGCCTTCATCTCGTCGGCGGCCCTGGAGTTCTTCGCGGCCCTGTCGGTGGCGCTGGTGGCGGTCTATTGCGGCTTCAACCTGCTGCGCCTGCTGCCCTTCCCGGTTCCCGAGACCCTGGACCTGAAGCGGGCCTTCTTCGTCCTGGCCCTGGCGCCCGAGATCTACGCGCCGATGCGCCGCCTGGCCGCGGCCTATCACGACCGCCAGGCCGCCGAGTCCGCCAGCGCGAGCCTGTCGACCTTCGAGGTTCCGGAAACCAAGCCCACGGCGTCGCCGCTGAGCAAGGCTCCGACCATCCGCTTCGAGGGTGTCACGGTCCGCTATCCGGACGCCGACGCGCCGGCGGTCGACGGCTTCGACCTCACTGTCCAGGCCGGAACCATCAGCGCCCTGGTCGGCCCCAGCGGGGCGGGCAAGAGCTCGCTGCTGAACCTGATGCTGGACCTGGCGCCCCTGAGCGGCGGACGGATCCTGGTCGACGGCGCCGCGCCTCGCGTCGCCGACATCGCCTGGGCGGGCCAGTCGCCGCTGATCCTGCCGGCCACGATCGCCGAGAACATCGCCCTGTCGCGCCGCGACGCGACCCGCACGGAGATCGAGGCAGCGGCGACCGCCGTGGGCTTGATCCTCGACCGCGAAGGCGGCCTCGACTTCAGGCTGGACGAACGCGGCAGCGGCCTGTCCGGCGGCGAGCGTCGCCGCCTATCCCTGGCCCGCGCCCTGCTCAAGTCAGCTCCCATCCTGCTGCTGGACGAACCGACCGCCAATCTCGACGCCAAGGCCGAAGCCGAACTGCTGACGGCCATCCGCGTCGCCGCCAGGGGCCGCACGACCCTGATCGCCACCCATTCCGAGGCCGTCGCCGCCCTCGCCGACCAAGTGATACGCCTGTGACGAACCCCGCGAGTCCCCTCGACGCCCTGATCCGCGCCCAGAAGCGCGAGCGCGCCGACGCCTTGCGGCTGGCCATCGCCAGCGCCGTCGTCGTGGGCGCGGCCTCGACCATCCTGCTGGGCCTGTCCGGCTGGTTCATCGTCGCCAGCGCCGCCGCCGGCCTGGCGGGCCTGGCTGCGGCCCATACGTTCAACGTGCTGATCCCCAGCGCGATGATCCGCCTGCTGGCCATCCTGCGCACCGCCGCGCGCTATGGCGAGCGCCTGTCCGGACACGCCGCCGCCCTGCGCGCCCTGGCCGTCATCCGTCCCGCGGTATTCGAGAGCCTGGCCGCCGCCCCGCCTTCGGAGTCGCTGACCCTGTCGCGCGGCGAGGCCTCGGCCCGCCTCGTCCAGGACGTCGACGCAATCGAGACCCGCTTCGTCCGCCTGTCCGCCCCCTGGAGCGCCGTCGCAGGCCTAGGCTCGGGCCTGGTCCTGGCCGCCCTGGCCGGCTGGCTGCCCGCCGTCGTGATCCTGCTGACCGCCGGCGCCGCGATCCTGGTCGCCCGCGCCCTGGCCAAGCGCTTCTCGACGCCCGCCCGCGCCGCCGTGCAGGCCAGGATCGGGGCGCTGAAGGAGACCACCGCCGCCCTCGTCGCCGCCTCGGCCGAACTTCGCGCCTACGGCCTGGACGCCTGGGCCGGTGAGACGCTGAACGCCAAGGCCGCCGAACTCGACGCGGCGCGCCTGGCCGCCGCCCGCGCCCAGGGGCTGATCCTGATGAGCCAGGCCGCCCTGCTTGGCGTCGCGGTCGCCGCCGCCGTCGCCAGCGCGGCCCCGGCCGGCGCGCCGCTGGCGGCCCTGGCCGGTCTGGCCGCCGCCATGAGCATCGACGCCCTGGCGGGCCTCGCCCACGCCTTCGACCAGGACGGCGCGGCGCGGGAAGCGCGCGAGCGCCTTGATGCGGTGCTGCAATATCGCGCCAGGCCGGCCGAAGCCGCGCCCGAGACGCCGCCCGGCCTGACGATCCTCGGCCAGACCCTGAAGCCAGGGGAACGCCTGGCGGTCGTCGGCCCGTCCGGCTGCGGCAAGACCACCGCGATCGAGACCCTGCTGGGCCTGCGCGGCCAAACCGCCCTGCCCCGTTTCGCCTTCGCCTGGCTGCCGCAGGACGCCGGCCTGATCGCCGGCACGGTGCGCGACAATCTGCGCCTGGCCGCGCCCAAGGCGACCGACGCTCAGCTGTGGGACGTACTTGAAGCCGCCGCCCTGGCCGACCGCATCCGCGCCGCGCCGCAAGGCCTGGCCGCCTCTATCGGCGACGACGGCGAGCGCCTGTCCGGCGGCGAGCGGCGGCGCCTGGCCTTGGCGCGGGCCTATCTGCGGGATGCGCCGTGGCTGCTGCTGGACGAGCCCACCGAAGGGCTGGACGCGGCGACGGAGGCTCTTGTGGTGGAAAGGTTACGCGACCGCCTGAAGCGCACCGGCCAGGGCCTGGTGCTGGTCAGCCACCGCGCGGCGCCAGCGGCGATCTGTGGGCGACGGGTGGAGATGAACGCAAACAAAAACCCGATCTCCCCGGCGAAGGCCGGAGCCCAGATCGAACCCACGAACGCTTGAGGATTAGACGCGAGGGCCGTCGCGAAAACCCAAAAGGCATGGATGGATCTTGGCCCCTGCCCTTGCAGGGGAAATCGGGCTCGATGGGACGCTCCCAGCTCGACTTGGGAGCGCCCCAGCTACTTCATGTTCACCCGGATATAGGTCACGAACAGAACCACGGCGAACGCCGTGAACGACGCGATCACCAGACCCAGATACGCCATTTGCCCACCCGACATCGGAGCGCTCCCTTTGCTTGAAGCGCTCAGCCTCCGACCTACGCAATGATCGCGCCTTGACCTGGCTCAAACCCGGCCGGCTATAAGGCGCTCAAGACTGGGAACACCGATGAAGCCTGCCCGGGGCCTGTCCTCCACGCTCTACAGCGACCCGCACCCCACCGCCTATCTCGCCGCCTTCGCGGCGGTGATGGCGACGGCGGTCGCGCGCCTGTACCTGCCGGCGGACTTCACCGCGCCGTCGTCGTTCCTGCTGTTCGTGCCGGCCGTGCTGGTCAGCGCCGCGCTCGGGGGCCTCGGTCCGGGGGCCTTCGCCACCACCTTCGCCTGGAGCAGCGTCTGGTGGGTGACGCGCGAGATCCCGTTCAACCTGGTCAGCGGTCTCTGCGCGGCGATCTTCCTGTCGGTGGGATTCGGCATGGCCGTGGGCGGCGGCTGGTTCCATGCCGCGCGGCGGCGCGAGGCGGCGGTCAACGACCATCTGCGCTCGATCCTCGACACCGTGCCCGACGGGGTGGTGGTCATCGACCGCGCTGGGATCATGACCTCGTTCAGCCCCGCCGCCGAGCGGATGTTCGGCTGGAGCACGGACGAGGTCCTGGGCAAGAACGTCAAGATGCTGATGCCCGAGCCGCACGCGGCCGCCCACGACGAGTACATCCAGCGCTACCATCGCACCGGCGAGAGGCGAATCATCGGCGTCGGCCGGGTCGTGGTGGGACAGCGCAAGGACGGCTCGACCTTCCCCATGGAACTAGCGGTCGGCGAGACCAAGGGCTCGACGCCCTCCTATACTGGCTTCATCCGCGACCTGACCCAGAGCCAGGAGACCGAAACGCGCCTGCAGGAACTGCAGAACGAGCTGGTCCACGTCTCGCGCCTGACGGCCATGGGCGAGATGGCCTCGACCCTGGCCCACGAACTGAACCAGCCGCTGTCGGCCATCGCCAACCTGCTGACCGGTTCGCGTCGCCTGATCGACCGGGGCCGCGAGGCCGACCAGGCCAAGGTCCGCGACGCCATCGACCGCGCCGCCGCCCAGGCGTTGAGGGCCGGCGAGGTGATCCACCGCATGCGCGACTTCGTCCGCCGCGGGGCAAGCGAGCGGGCCGACGAGAGCCTGTCCAAGCTGATCGAGGAGGCCTCGGCCCTCGCCCTGATCGGCGAACGCGATCGCCAGGTCGACGTGCGCCTGTCTTTGGATCCCGCCGCTGACGACGTCTATGCCGACCGGGTCCAGGTGCAGCAGGTGCTGCTGAACCTGATCCGCAACGGCATCGACGCCATGCAGGAGGGCGGCGCGCGCCGAAAGGCCCTGACCATCACCAGCGCTGTGACCGACCAGGGCTGGTCGCAGGTCAGCGTCGCCGACACCGGCCCCGGCATCGCGCCCGAGGTGCTGGAGCGCCTGTTCCAGCCATTCATGACCACCAAGCCGCAGGGCATGGGGGTGGGCCTGTCGATCTCGCGCTCGATCATCGAGGCGCACGGCGGTCGCATCTGGGCCGAGGCCAATCCCGGCGGCGGGGCGCTGTTCCGCTTCACCCTGCCGCCCGCCGATCATAACAAGGAGTCCGTTGATGACTGACGCCGCCCCCTTGGCGCCCCACGTCGTGCACGTGGTCGACGACGACGAGAGCGCCCGCGAGTCGCTGGCCTTCCTGCTGGAGTCCGCCGACTTCGAGGTCATCGCCTACGCCAGCGCCCCGGCCTTCCTCGACGCCCTGCCGGACGCCAAGCCCGGCGTGGTGATCACCGACGTGCGCATGCCCGAGATGAGCGGCCAGGAGCTGGTCGCGCGGCTGGCGGCCCTGAAGGTCAAGATGCCGATCGTGATGATCACCGGCCACGGCGACATCCCGATGGCCGTCGAGGCCATGCGCTCGGGGGTCGTCGACTTCATCGAAAAGCCCTTCTCGGACGCCCGGATGCTGGACGCCCTGGCCCGCGCCATCAAGGCCGCCGAGGCCGCGCCGGTCACCGACGACCAGGCCGCGATCCTGCACCGCCTGGAGACCCTGTCCGAACGCGAGCGCCAGGTGCTGGACGGTGTCGTCGCCGGCCACGCCAACAAGGTCATCGCCCGCGAACTGGGCATCAGCCCCCGGACGGTGGAGATCTACCGCGCCAAGCTGATGACCAAGATGCAGGCAGACAACCTGGCGGCGCTGGTGCGGATGACGCTGTCGGTGCGGGGCGGCTGAGCGCTGCCCCGACCTCCGCTTCGCTAAGGCCGGGATGAGAATGTTTGGTTAGCCCTGATCACTTCGCTCAGCCGCACGCTCAGCGCGTCCCCCAGCAGCGGCTTCTCCACCAGAGATACGCCTTGCACGCCCCGGCGCACCAGCCGCTCGACGTCCCCTGTCAGCACGATCGTCGGGCTCTCGCCTACAGCGGGCCACTCGTCCCGCGCGTCGTCGATGACCACTGCCGCCACCGGTCGCCCGTCTGGCCGCACGCCCACCACATAGCCCTCGGTCTCCAACGAGAAGCGAAGCGCCTCGCGGAGGGGCTCGTCCTCGACGAGCAGCAGGATGAGGGGGAGGTCCGTCATGATCCCATTGTGCAGGGTCGGCGGTCCAGGTGGATTGATCCGCCTCAAACCGTCGATACCGCATGCTCGCGTAAGGGGGTTTCCTTAGGCGCGGTTCCCGAATATCGCGAAGGCCGCAATAGGCGCATGACCCTACCAACAGAAGGGTCTTTCCATGCTGTCTCCGCTTCGCATCGACGCCGCTCCCACCGCTCTCGACACCGTGCTGGCCATTCCCGGCGCCTGCCCGCGCTTCTCGCGCGACGAGGAGATCTTTGGCGAGGGCGAGGCCGCCGACTACGTCTATCAGGTGGTGTCTGGCGCGGTGCGGACCTACCGCATCCTGCGCGACGGTCGCCGCCAGATCGACGACTTCCACTTCGCCGGCGAGTATTTCGGCCTGGAGATGGGCGCCACCCACCGCATCACCGCCGAGGCCCTGACCGACGCCAGCGTCCGGATGATCCGGCGCGGGGCGCTCAGCGACCTGGCCGCCACCCGCAGCGACGCCGCCCGGGCCCTGTTCCGCGTCACCGCCGAGGTCCTGCAACGCAGCCAGGACCACGTGCTGATGCTCGGCCGTCGCTCGGCCCAGGAGCGGGTCGTCGGCCTGCTTCTGGACATCGCCGAACGCACCCACGCCCGCGCCGAACTGGACGTGCCGATGGGCCGCCAGGACATGGCCGACTATCTGGGCCTGACCATCGAAACCGTCTCGCGAACGCTGACGGCCTTGCAGGACGAAGGCCTGATCGCCCTGCCCAGCGTCCGGCACGTGGTGCTCAAGGATCGCCGGGCGCTGGAGCGGATGGTCGATTAGACCCCGCCCTCGTCCGACTGCTCCAGCCCCGCGATGGTCGCCTCTTCCCGCGCGCCGGTCTTGTCGACCGCGCGCAGGGTCGCCTGGCGCAGAGCGTAGACGACCAGGGCCGTCAGGATCGCCGCGTTCAGCACGAACGGTCCCCAGCCGATGCGCTCGTAGAGCAGGACGAACAGGGGCGCGACCACGACATTGAGGCCGTTGATCGCGGCGATGGCGCCGGCCGCGCCGGCCTGGTCCTTGGAGTCCACCGACAGCGACGCCCCCGCCGTGAAGCCTGGCCGAGCGAAGCCATAGCCCAGGCTGGCGATGGCGTAGCCGATCGCGACGGCGGCGTAGTCGGGCGCGAAGGCGACGACGATGTTGCCGATCGCCGCGCAGCCGACGCCCCAGCGCATCAGGTCTCGCGGCCCCATGCGGAACATGCGGATCAGGCCCCACTGGGCCAGCAGCGCGGCGACGGCGCCGGCCGCCATCGCCAGGGTGATGAAGCCCTGAGCCTTGACCGGCGGCAGGCCCAGCTTGTCGATGATCAGGAAGCCCAGGGTCTGGGTCTGGGCGGTCTGGCAGGCGGCGACCAGGAAGCCGAAGATCAGGAAGGGCTTTAGACGCGGATCCCGCCACAGGGCCACATCGCCGCCGCGCCAGGGCAGGCCCATCCCGCGGCGGGGCAGGGTCTCGCCGCGTCCGGGCTTGAAGGTCTCGGGCAGGCCGCGCTGGACGACCACCATCATGCCCGCCGCCAGCAGGGCGAAAGCGAACATCGGCCCGGCCAGGCCCACGCCCGGCAGCACGAACAGCGGGGCCAGCAGCGGGCCGACCACCGTGCCGAGACCGAAGGCCCCGGCCAGGGTGGCCATGGTCTGGGTGCGCTCCTCGCGGCTGGTGCGCTCGGCCATATAGGCCTGGGTGGCCGGATTGGCCGCTGAACCGAAGGTCCCGAACAGCGCCCGGCACAGCAGGAAGGCGACGAAGATCACCATCGGCGGGGCTAGGTGATGCAGCCCGGCCGACACCACCAGGGCGCAAAGCAGCATCGAGACGGAAAAGCCCGCAAGCCCCAGCAGGATCAGCGGCTTTCGCCCCCTGATGTCCGACTGGCGGGCCCACAGCGGCGAGGTGATCGCCCACAGCACCGCCGACAGAGAGAAGATGGCCGCGACCATGGCGTCGGGGATGCCGATCTGGCGGCCAATCGCCGGAAGCACCGACAGCATGCCGTTGTTCCCCATGGCGGTCGCCACGGACACGCCAAAGAGGATCGCGAACGGCGCCCGGTTATCCCGGGCCTCTTTGGACTCCCCAGTCATCAAACACTTGTTAGGCCGCCTCCCGTTCCGAGGGAAGCATCAGAACCCGATAGACGCGATTTTTAGGTCCCAAGCGCAATGTGTCGCGGATCACAGACGTTAGGATGACCGAGTGAAAACCTTGGCTTAATCATTAACCGCGATCATGCGGCTTCATTCTCGGGGTCGGTCTCCACCATGTTCCAGATCATTGGCATCGTCATGCTCTTCGGCATGGTGTTCGGCAGCTATCTGATGGGTGGCGGCAAGCTGGACGTGATCATCGAAGCCGCCCCGCACGAGCTGATGGCCATTCTGGGCGCGGCCGTGGCCGCCTTCCTGATCTCCAACTCGATGGTCGTCATCAAGGGCACGGCCGGCGGTTTCGGCAAGATCTTCAAGGGTCCCAAGTGGAAGCCGTCTGACTATCGCGACCTGCTATCCCTGCTGTTCCTGCTGACCAAGACGATGAAGTCCAAGGGCGTCATCGCCCTGGAAAGCCACATCGAAAAGCCGGGCGAGAGCACGATCTTCGCCCGCTACCCCAAGATCACCCACGACCACTTCGCCGTCGACTTCATCTGCGACACCCTGCGGATGATGACCATGAACCTGGAGGACCCCCACCAGGTCGAGGACGCGATGGAGAAGCAGCTCGAGAAGCACCACCACGAGGCGCTTGAGCCGGCCCACGCTCTGCAAAACATGGCCGACGCGCTCCCCGCGCTGGGCATCGTCGCCGCCGTGCTGGGCGTCATCAAGACCATGGGCTCGATCACCGAACCGCCGGCCGTCCTCGGCGGCATGATCGGCGGCGCCCTGGTCGGCACCTTCCTGGGCGTGTTCATCGCCTATGGCATCGTCGGCCCGATGGCCACGCGCCTGCAGGCCGTCGTCAACGAGGACGGCGCCTTCTACAAGATCATCCAGGCCGTTCTCGTGGCCCACCTGCACGGCAACGCCGCCCAGATCTCGGTCGAGATCGGCCGCGGCAACGTGCCTTCGCCCGCCCAGCCCAGCTTCGCCGAGCTGGAAGAGGCGCTGTCGCAGATCCCGAACGAGTAGGCGCACGTTAGCGCGTCGTAACTTGCACGCGCTTTCGAACCGGTATTCCTTGCCGTCAACGACGTTTAGGGGACACCTCATGAGCACCATCCGCAAACTTATCATCGCCGGCGTGGCCGTCTCGGCCCTGTCGCTGGCCGCCTGCGGCGGCAAGCATGAGGACGCCGAGGGCGACAGCGCCGCCGCCAAGGCCGCCGCCGCCGACGCCTCCACGGTGACCGACGCCGCCTCGGCCAAGGACCAGGCCGCCGCCGACGCCAACAAGGCCGCCGCAGACGCCGCCGCGGCCCCGGCCGATCCGGCGGATGCCGCCACGCAGACCGCCAACGACGCCGCGGCCACCGGCGCGACCTCGACCCCGGCGGCGACCTCGGCCACCGCCGCCGCAGACGCGGCCACCGCCGCCAAGCCGGAAGAGAAGAAGGCGGGTCACTAGCTTTCGCACACCACACTAACCGTCATCCCGCGCTTCATGCGCGGGACCCATGGTTCAGCCTCCATGTGAGAGCGTGAGCGTTCTCCGCACCTGCGGCGGACAAATGAGTCCCGCGAACAAGTCGCGGGATGACGGTTGAGGTTAGGGGCCGTCCCATTGGGGCGGCCCTTTTTCGTTGACGCTCCCCGCCCGCCCGCGCTCTAGCACCCGCATGGATCCCACCGCCACCACCGACGGTTCGCCCCTCGTCTGGCGCGAGGACGGCCTGCCGCAGTCCAGCCTGTATGGCGACGTCTATTTCTCCAGCGTCGACGGCCTGGCCGAGACGAAGGCGGTGTTCCTGACGGGCTGCGGCCTTCCCGAGCGGTTCGGGGCGCAACCAGACTTCACCGTCGGCGAGCTGGGCTTCGGCTCCGGCCTGAACATCGCCGCCCTGCTCGACCTCTGGCGGCGCGAGAAGCCGGAAGGCGGCAAGCTCCACATCTTCTCGATCGAGGCCCATCCGCTGGCGCGCGACGAGGCCGCCCGGATCCTGGCGCACTGGCCGGAACTGGGCGACGCCGCCCAGGTGCTGCTGAACCATTGGCCCGGTCGCGCCCGGGGCTTCCACCGCGTCGACCTGCCCGGCTTCGACGCCGTGCTGGATCTGGCGGTCATGGACGTTATCCCGGCGCTCGAAGCCTGGGACGGCGCGGCCGACGCCTGGTTCCTGGACGGCTTCTCGCCCGCCCTCAACCCCGCCATGTGGCGCGAGGAGGTCCTGGCCGCCGTCGCCCGCCGCTCGGCTCCGGGCGCTCGCGCAGCGACCTTCACCGTGGCCGGAGCGGTGAGGCGCGGCCTGCAAGCCGCCGGCTTCGAGATCGCCAAGCTCCCCGGCTTTGGCCGCAAGCGCGAGCGGCTGGAGGCCTGGCTGCGCCTCTCAAGCGATTTGGGCGCTGATGAACCCGCACCGCGCCCCCGGACCCTCGCGGTCATTGGCGGCGGCATTGCCGGCGCTTCCCTCGCCCGCGCCGCCCGCGCCGAAGGCCTGACTGTCACCATCATCGACGACCCGGAAGGCGTCGCGGCCTCCGGCAATCCCGCCGCCCTGGTCACCCCCGCGCTCGACGCCGGCGGCGGTCCGCGCGCGGCGCTCTACGCCCAGGCCTTCGCCCGCGCAGCGGCGCTCTACGAGGCCGAGCCCGGCGCGCTCATCGCCCGCGAGGTCCTGCAACTACCGGCCAGCGAGCGCGACCCGGCCCGCTTCGCCACCGTCGCCGGCCAGGACCTGTTCGAGCCCGAGACGATGGTCGTGCGCGACGACGCCTTGGCCATGACCCGCGCCCTGGTCATCGAGCCCGCCGTGGTCACCAAGGCCTGGACCGGCGACATCGTCCGCCGCCGCGTCGCCCGGCTGGAGCGCGACGGCGAAGGCTGGCGCCTCCTGGACGAGGCCGGCGACCTGATCATGATCGCCGACCGCGTGGCCCTGGCCGGCGGCGCGGCCAGCGGCCAGCTTGTCCCCGACATCCGTCTCAAGCCCGTGCGCGGCCAGGCCAGCTGGACGACCGGCGAGACAACCGTGGCGACCGCGTTCGGCGGCTATGCGGTCCCGACCCGCGATGGCGTCCTGTTCGGCGCCACCCATGACCGCGACCAGATCGCCGTCGATGTCCGTCCCGAGGACCACGCCCGCAATATCGAGACCCTGGCCAAGGGGCTGCCGGACCTGGCCAGCCGCCTGACGGGCAAGACCTTCGACGGCCGCGCCGCCCTCCGCGCCACCACGCCCGACCGCCTGCCCCTGGCCGGCCTTCGCGACGACGGCCTGATCGTCCTGACGGGCCTGGGCTCACGCGGCTTCTGCCTCGCGCCTCTGCTCGCCGAGCACCTGGTCGCCAGGGTGCTGGGCCATCCCTCGCCCCTGCCGCGCCAATTGTCGCACTTGGTCGAAGCGCGCCGTTTCGACTCGCCTGTCACGGGCATCGGCGTATAATCGAACGTGGTTATCGGAGCGCGTGTGGCGGACCCTTTGCCGTCCCGCGCTCCCTAATCCGCTGAAGTCTATATGAGGCTGGCGCCCCCTGTTGCCGGCCTGCGTGACGGCGGTCCTCCGCCCTCTTGGTCCGCCGGATCGGACGCTCCCGACGCCCCATCGGGAGCGTCTTTCCGTTTGAGGCTCGACCGAACCCTCCCCCGCACGGGGCGCAAAGAAAAAGGGGCCGGCCTCGCGGCCAGCCCCCAATTCCGTCAATCAAGTCTTCCTTATTGGAAGTTGATCGAGACCGTCGAACGGCGGTTCAGCGGTTCCTTGACACCGTCGCCAGTGGCAACGGCCGGAGCGCTTTCGCCCTTCCAGTCGACCGCCACGGCCGTGGCGTTCAGGCCCTGGCTGACCAGGCCATCGGCAACGGCCTTGGCGCGGCGTTCCGAGAGCTTCTGGTTGTAGCGATCCGAACCCGAGGTGTCGGTGTGACCCGTCACGACGACCTTGGTCGCGTTGCCGCCCTTGGCGTACTCGGCGGCCTGTTGGACCACCGCCTGGGCTTCCGGCGTCAGCACGTACTGATCGAACGGGAAGTAGACCACGAACTCGCGCGCTTCATAGGCCGGAGCGGCCGGCATCGGCGGCGGGGGCGGAGGAGGCGGCGGGGGCGGGGGCGGGGGCGGCGGGGGCGGAGGCGGCGGGGGCGGCGGGGGCGGCGGCGACCCGAAGGTGTAGCGCAGACCCAAGGTCACCGAAGCGTCCTTGTACTTGCCCGAGAAGGTGCCGACGTCGGTGATCGAGCCACCGGCCGGACCGGTGTTCTGGGTCACCGAACCGAACTTGAGGTTCTTGGTTTCCAGGTAGCGGCCGGTCAGGTCCATCGACCAGTTCTGGGCGAAGTTCCAACCCAGGCCCACGATGCCTTGATAGGCGAAGGCCTGGTCGACGTCGTCGAAGTTGGTGTTCTGGAAGCGAGCGCCGCCGGCCGGAACGCCCGACAGCTGGCCATAGGCCTTGTTGTGCACCCAGGCCGTACCGGCGCCAGCGCCGATATACGGATTGAACGTGCCACCCGGCGCCAGGTCGAAGATCACGTTGGCCATAAGGGTGGTGGCCTTCAGGCTGCCGTCCAGCTCACCGCAATCCGGGGCGGCCGGCGAGCGGCCGACGCCGGGGGTGCAAAGGCCGATCGGCTGAGCGCCGGCCAGACCGTTGCCGCGGACGCTGTTCAGGTCGCCGGGGCGATAGCCGTATTCAGCTTCCACGCGCCAGTTCGGCGTGAACTTGTAACCCAGGCGAGCAAAGCCGGCCCAGTCCTTCTCACCACCGAAATTCCACTGATAGCCGTTAGAAGACGTGGCCTTCACGTCCTTCGGCTGGTGATAGCCCACATCGCCCGCGACATAGAAGCCGCTCAGGGCGCTTTGAGCCGAAGCGCCCGAGGCCGCGCCGAGCGCGATCAAGGCGACGCCGGCAAGCAACCGCATATTCATGTTTTAAAACCCTCTCTAGTCTCTGTCGTATGTCGCGGGCCCGACACGTCCCCGGGACCTCAGCACGACAAACGCGCACCCAGCGGATTCAGGTGTGGCAGAAGCGCCACAAAGAGCCGTCATTTGTAAAAAGGTCGCGGACGAGCCGGCGTTCCGGCAGCGCTTAGCTTGGCCGAAGGACCTGCGCGCACATGTCGCAAATAGCCGAGATTGCAGGAGAATCTCATTCCTGCATACTGCTGGCAGGGACGAGTGGAGTATGTCCGTGAGCATTGAAGCGTTTCCCGAGGCTGACCCGGAACTTGTGATGATCACGGGCGGCGAGACACCGAATTCTTTCGTCAACGCCGATGCGCGCGTTGGTGTCGTGGCGGGCAAGAACAGCCTGACCGTGGACCAAGCGGCCTCGCAACTGCTGCGAGGCGAGCCCGGCTGGGGTCCCGCCCTACATGTCGGCGCGACGGTGACCTACGCCTATCGCGCCACCGCGCCCGCCACCATGCCCACCGACACCGCGGGCTTCTCCCAGTTCAACAGCGCCCAGATCGCTCAGGCCGAGAAGGCCCTGCAGTCCTGGTCGGACGTCGCCGACGTCACGTTCGTGCGCGCCGGAACCGGAACCACGGGCGCGGCGGCCTACAGCGACAACGCCGCCATCCTGTTCGGCAACTACAGCACGGGCGAGTCCGGCTCGGCCGCCTTCGCCTACTATCCCGGCAATGCCCAGACCAGCAGCCGGTCGGGCGATGTCTGGATCAATTCCAGCCTCGGCTACAACAGCAACCCGAACGGCTCGAACTACGGCGGCATGGTCCTGGTCCACGAGATCGGCCACGCCATCGGCCTAGCCCACCCGTCCGAGTACAACGCGGGCGACGCGGCCACCGCCATCACCTACAACGCCGACGCCGGCTATTACGAGGACAGCCGCCAGTACACGGTGATGTCCTACTTCAGCGAGTCCAACACCGGCGGATCGTTCAGCGGCGCCTACGCCTCCGCGCCGCTGCTGGACGACATCGCCGCGGCCCAGCTGGCCTACGGCGCCAACATGACCACCCGCACGGGCGACACGGTCTACGGCTTCAACGCGACCGCCGAGCGCGACTGGTTCTCGGCGACCTCGTCATCGACCAAGCTGGTGTTCGCCGCCTGGGACGCCGGCGGGACCGACACCTTCGACTTCTCCGGCTACAAGGTCGCCCAGACCATCGATCTGCGCGAAGGCTTCTTCTCCAGCGTCGGCGGCCTGACCGGCAACGTCACCATCGCTATCGGCGCGGTCATCGAGAACGCCATCGGCGGATCGGCGGTCGACACCATCACCGGCAACGCCGCGGCCAACCGCATCACCGGCGGCGCGGGCAACGACGTCCTGGACGGCGGCGCGGGCCTCGACATCGCCGCCTATGCCGGCAAGTTCGCGTCCTACGCCGTCACCGCCCAAGCCAATGGCGGGTGGCAGATCAAGGACAACGCCGGAACCGACGGGGCCGACACCGCCATCAATATCGAGAGCCTGCAGTTCTCGGACCGCGCGGTCGCCCTTGTCGACAGCCGCGTAGCCTCGGCCATGGCCAGCGTTCTGCGCCTGCAGACTTTCAGCACCGGCGCCGACGCCATGACCAAGTCGATCGCCGGCGCCATGGCCTCCGGGACCAGCTACACGGACGCCATCGGCCTGGTCATCAAGGCGACGGTGAACACCAGCGCCGTGGCCGCCCTCTCCTACCAGTTCTTCACGGGCAAGACCCCGACGACCGTCGGGATGGCCTATCTGGTCGATCCGAACGGCGCGAACCCCAACACCCTGAACGGCGCCTACTACCAGTCGTTCGACACGGTGAACCGCTTCATCAACTTCTCGGTCAATCTGGGCAAGAACGGCGAAGGCGCCTCGGCCTTTACGGCGACCTACGGGGCCTTGAGCCTCTTCGACGCGACCAAGAAGGCCTATGCGGCCATCTTCGGTCTGACCCCGACCGACCAGAAGGTTCAAGACCTGCTGGACACCAACGTCACCGTGGGCGGCTCGATCATGACCCGCTCCGGCTATCTGGCATACTACGGCCAGGACGGCGTCAACGGCCAGGGGACCAAGGCCGCCATGGTCGGCTGGCTGTTGGCGGCGGCCGAGACCGAGCACATCGGCGTCTACGCCAAGTCGGCCGACGCCTTCTTCGCCGACCAGGTGACACACAATGTGTATGGCCTCGACCTGATCGGGACCTACGCCAAGCCGGAATACAATCTGACCTGAGGCGAAAGCCTGGTTCCGACGACAAGACGCGGCGGCGAGCTTTCGGGCTCGCCGCCGTTTCGCGTTCGGGGAATCCAAAAGCGGCCCCACGCGTTTCTCCTGGTCGCCAAAGGAGACTGGCATGACCTTCACCGCCCGCGCCCTGCATCTTCATGGCCACCACGCCCGCCTGATCGACGAGACCAGCCCGGAAGCGGCGGCGGTCGCCTATGTCGAGGACTTTGCCCACGACATCCCCAATAGCGACGCTGGGGGCGGCGGCCTTGCGATCCTTGTCCGCGACGAGGACACCGGAAGTGAGCAGTGCTTCCGGGTGGATCTGGAGACCGGCGAGACCGAGGCCTGCGCCGGAGCCTGACGCAAGAAGGGCCGTTTCCTTCAAGCCGCCACGGCCGGACGGTGGTGGACTGTCCCTCGACATTCCCCTGACCTGGAGACATCGACATGAAGATCGTCAGAAGCGGCTCGGCTGCCTGGAGCGGCGGCATCAAGGACGGCAAGGGCTCGATCGCGACCGAGAGCGGCGCCCTGCAGGACTATCCCTATGGCTTCGCCAGCCGCTTCGAGGGCCAGCCCGGCTCCAACCCCGAGGAACTGATCGCAGCCGCCCACTCGGCCTGCTTCACCATGGCCCTGTCGCTGATCCTGGGCGAAGCGGGCCTAAGGGCCGACCACATGGACACCTCGGCCAAGATCACGCTGGAACAGGTCGAGGGCGGCTACACCATCACCGCCTCGCACCTGACCCTCAAGGCCAGCATCCCCGGCGCGGACCAGGCCCAGTTCGATGAGCTGACCGCCAAGGCCAAGGCCGGCTGCCCGGTGTCGAAACTGCTCAACGCCGAGATCACCCTCGACGCCAGCCTGATCGAGTAGGATCCTTCCCGGCGTCACGCCCGCCGAAGTCGGGACGCCGGGAGACCGCGCATGAGCCATTACAGCTTCCTGGACCTGGCCAGTTCGCCCAGCGTACGCGCGGCCCAGGCCGAAATGGGCGTCGACCAGCTGTGGACGCCCGGCGCGGTCGATCGCGTCTCCGAAGCCTTCACGCCGAACGAGGTCGCCTTCATCGCCGAGCGCGACAGTTTCTACATGGCCAGCGTCTCGGAGACCGGCTGGCCCTATGCGCAGCATCGCGGCGGCCCGGCGGGCTTCCTGAAGGTGCTGGACGAGACGACCCTGGCCTTCGCCGACTATGCGGGCAACCGCCAGTACATCAGCACCGGCAATCTGAACGCCAACGACCGCGTGGCCCTGATCCTGGTCGACTATCCCCGCCGCGCCCGCCTGAAGATCCTGGCCCACGCCCAGCGCCTGGCGTTGGACGCCGAGCCCGACCTTCTGGCGCGGGTCGCGGTCCCTGGCTATCGCGCCCGGCCCGAGCGGATCTTCCGGCTACGACTGGCGGCCTTCGACTGGAACTGCCCGCAGCACATCGTCCCGCGCTTCACCGAGCTCGAGATCGCCCGCGCGGTCGCGCCGCTGCGCGAGCAAGTGGCCGCGCTGGAGGCGGAAAACCGGCAGCTGCGCGAGCGTCTCGGGGCCCGATAAGCGTTGCGTTCCGGAAGCTGACGAACTCGTGTCTTGGCGTGAGCGCCCTCGGCGCCGCACGCTCCGTCGTCACAGGAGGACCCACCATGAGCGAACGCATCTTCCGCCAGGGCGACATGCTGCTGCGCACCGGGATGAGCCTGCCGCACCTTGGCGTCTATTCTGGCCAGGTCTACGAGGTCGAGGACTACCACCATCACGCCGAAGGCCTCTACGTGAAGGGCGTCGACGAGGGGCTGGACCCTGGCAGCTTCCAACCGATCGGCGAGCCCATCTAGGGCGTCGTCGCGCAGGGTTGCGGCCTCCCCCCCGCCCCCGCGCACCGATCTTCGCCGCGCCAGCGCCCTCTAGGCGCAAAAGCGCTTCACGCTGGAACCGGCGCGCGAAGCCTCGAAAATCCACCGACGGATATCGTCGTGGGTTTCGAATTCTATGAGGAAGGGAATGGTGGACGCGACAGGGATTGAACCTGTGACCCCCTCGATGTCAACGAGGTGCTCTCCCGCTGAGCTACGCGTCCGCCGAAGCGATCCGAAGCGCCTTCGAAAAGACGTCCCGGCCGGGAAGGTGTGGGGGTATAGCGGCGGCTTGGCCGGTGCGCAACCCGCCCAGGAACTTTTACCTGACTTTTTTCGAGCCGGGCCGCTAACCCCTTATGCGGCCATCATCTTTTCCACCTCGGCGACCAGGTCGCGCAGGTGGACGGGCTTGGACAGCACCTTGGAGCCGGCCGGAGCGCGGTCCTGGGCCGAGAGGGCGACGGCGGCGAAGCCGGTGATGAACATGATGCGCAGGGACGGATCGCGCGCGGCGGCCTGGCGGGCCACCTCGATGCCGTCCATGCCCGGCATGACGATGTCGGTCAGCAGCAGATCCCAGGGATGTTCCAGGTGCTGGACGGCTTCCTCGCCATCCGCGCAGGCCTGGACTTCGAAGCCGGCGCGCTCCAGCGCCCGGGCCAGGAAGCCGCGGAGGGAATCATCATCTTCGGCGAGGAGGATGCGGGCCATGAGGTCACGTTCCAGGGAAAGTCGTCGATCGGAGAGGCACTGTACCGCGATGAGCGTAAATCGGGGATGAACCTAAGTGTCGCGGCTGTGGACGAACCGCCGCGCGGATGTTTGTCGTTTGACCCGGCGCCACAGGGCTTCGATGATGCGCGGCATGAGCGCTTGGCGGCCCCTCACGACCAATGACGCGGCGACGGCGCCGTTGGAGACGTTCGGCGGTCCGGCGTTCGAGGTGACGCGCGCCGCCCCGGCCGGGGCGCCGCCGCCGACGGCCCTGGTGTTCGCCTCGCCCCATTCGGGCGGGATCTACCCCGAGGACATGATCGCCGCCGCCCGCCTGCCGGTCGAGACGCTGCGCGCTTCGGAGGACGCCTTCGTCGACCGCATCATCGACGGGGCGCCGGCCCTGGGAGCCAGCATGATCCGCGCCCGCTTCGCCCGGGCCTATGTCGACCTCAATCGCGAGCCGTGGGAGCTGGACCCGGCGATGTACGCCGAAGCCCTGCCCGACTACGCCCATGGCCGCTCGGCCCGGGTGGCGGCGGGGCTGGGCACGATCCCCCGCATCGCCAGCGAGGGCCGGCCGATCTACGCCCGCAAGCTGACCTTCGCCGAGGCCAGCGCGCGGGTGGAGCTGACCCACCGCCCCTATCACGACGCTTTGGACCGCCAGCTGGCGGCGGCGCGAGCGGCGCATGGGGCGGCGATCCTGATCGATTGGCACTCGATGCCCGCCGCCGCCGCGCGCGGCCAGCGGACCCGCAACGGCGGCCCCTGCGACATCGTGCTGGGCGACCGCTTCGGCGCGGCCTGCTCGCCCAAGCTGACCGGCCTGGTCGAGCGCGAGCTGGAGGCCCTGGGCTATCGCGTGGTCCGCAACGCCCCCTATGCCGGCGGCTACACCACCGAGCACTACGGCCGCCCGGCCCGGCGCACCCACGCCCTGCAGATCGAGATCAACCGAGCGCTCTACATGAACGAGACCACCCGCGAGCCGACCGAAGGCCTGGCGAGGCTAACGGCCGACGCCGAGACGCTGACCCGGGCGCTGACGGGCATGGATCTAGCGGAGTTGAAGTAGGGCGCGCGCTTCACGGCCGCCCCCCCGCCGCGCCTCTAAGCCGGCGCCGCCTTCTTCTCGGCAGGAACCTTTGCTCCAGGCCGGGCGGCCGCCTTTGTCGCGGAGCTGGCCCTTTCCGCCTTCGAACCACCGGAGGGTGGCGGTTTCGTGTTGGCCCCGCGACCGCCGCCCGCCGGATGTGGCGGGCCGCGCGGGGCTCGACTTCGGGCTCGTCATATCCAACAGGCGACGCGCCATCGCCACGCGACCGCGATCCGTGGCGATCTCCGCCCACCGCGCCCCGAGATCGGCGTTGACCCGAGCGCGTTGCGCCTCGTCCATCGCCGGCACGTAGTCGGTCAGGACCCGGATGCACCAGTAGTGCTCGAAGGGCGTCCGGAACGTCCCATTGTATCCCAGAAGCCATGTGAGATTGGCCGCGTTGACAGCGATCGACGCCAGCATGATCCGCATCAGGCGCGCGCCGTCCGAGTCGTCGGGCGTGCTTAGCGCCAGCGCCAGGTCGGAGGCGGACAACCTTCCCGCCAGCGCAAGGGCCTCATGGACCAGGGCCGTCATCTTGCGGGTTCGCGCCGCGCTCGCGGGCTCGTCCGCCCGAATGGCCTCGTAGCGGCGGCCGAGCTCGGCGAAGGCGGCGATCACCCGATCGGCAGGGTCCGCCGGTCGCGGCACGCGGGGAAGCACCGACAAAAGCCGGCGGATATCGAAATTGGCGAGCGAGTAGGCGTCGGAAGCATCCTCGAGGCGGCACCTGGATGTGAGCAGCTCGATCGCGCCGGGCTTCTCCAGCCAATGATAGGCCGCCGGACGCGCGGCGACCTCGCCCAGAGCCGCGGCCTGGAGCTTGCCCAACAGCGCCCGGTCTTGCTCCAGCACGAAGCGAAGATCGGGGAATCGCAAGAGCAAGGCGACGCACTTGCCGATCTGTTCCGGCGTGATGTCGGGCTCGCGATCGTCCGGGCTGTCGAACAACCCCTGATCGTTGGCGATGTAGAGGGCGAGGCGGAACGTGCTGATGAACTGCTTAATGCGTCGCGGATTGTGTTCGAACACCCCGCTGACGAGCTTTACGACCTCGCGTATCCGGTCTGAATCCCGCTCCATCTTGCTCTGGAACTTGCGTCGCCGAGCTTCCACCTCAACCTGGCTTTGCTGGACCGGGTCGGACGCGACCTCGGCGGTTGGCGGCGCGGCCCCTGGCCAGACCGTCCGGAACCACGCCGTCCAGTATTCCCGGAGCCTCATGCTCCATACCGGGCGCGCCGCCGTGGCGGGCTCTTCCGCGAAGAAACTATCGAGCGCGTTCTCGTTCGCAATGGGCAGGGAGAAGCTGATCTGGATGAACTTCTCCAGATAGCCGTAGCCAAAGTACAGCGGCGTATAGGTGTCTTTCTCGTCGTTCGGCTTCCAGTGGGCGCTATCCCGAAGGAAGGGCAGGATATCCTTGTATTTCTGGGCGATCCCGGCGGCGACCTTTTCGCGGTCCATGCCGATGACGAACACCAGGTTCTTGGAGTCGCCGATCATCAGGTTGATCGCCTGCATCAGATCGGCGGCGCGCGGCACGTCGCAGCGGTCGAGGTCGTCGATGAAGATGAAGACGCGCCGATCGCCGGCATAGACTTCAATCAACCGGTTCAGGTCGAGATGGAAGGTCTCGATGAACGCGACATGCCCCTCGTAGTCGGGCCTGGCGATGTACTTCTCCAGCTTCAGGGATAGGGGCAGCTTGATCGAGGAATAGACCTTGCGCAGGCCCGCCAGGCCGAGGGCCACCGTTGCGCCGAACGTCCCCGTCGAGGCGAGAAGGCCCAGGCCCTGCTCGACCAGTTTCGAATCCTTCTCGCCCGTCAGCAGCCAGCCGAAGAGGCTTCCCAGCCCCGTGGGGTGGTTGTGGGCGACGTCCCGCACCACGAGGGCCCGACCAACAACAGCAGCACCGACGCCAGCAGGCGAAAGACTTCGATCCACGCCCCCAGGCCCTTTAGCCGCTTCAGAAACAGCAGCATGTCCCCTCGCCAGGCGCGGACAAGGCCAACCTCCTCGCGCAGCGACTTCACGAAGGCCAGGGCGAAGGCCGCCCAGAGCGCGTCCTGCTTATCGTGGCGCCAGGCGTTGAAGCGGACGGACAGCGGCTTGTCCTGAGTGTCGCCGACAGATCGCGCCGTGGCGCCCAGGCCGCCCAGCCAACGGGGCAGTCGCTCCAGGAACGGCGACTTGATCCGGCGCCCACCGATGGCGTTTTCCAGCTGCAGCATGAACGACGATTTGCCGCTTCCCCACTCGCCCTCGATCGAAATCGTGAACGGCGGTTTGGTCGCCGGCGCGGTGAGGAAAAGCGCTATGGCGTCGACATAGGGCGCGAAGCCCAGGCTATCGACCGACGTCGGCTGGTCGCCCAGCGCGTTGCCAGCGATGCTTTCGGCTTCGGGCTCGCGGGCTCGCACCGCCGTCTTCTCGTCCCTCATACCCGCTCGCCCCCGCGAATCCGGCGCGGCCTGACATCCAGCCCTCCCGCCAGATGAGAAGGCTAGCATAATGCACGAAAAGGTTGAACGCCTGGTGGCTGTTTCGTTTCGGCGGTCTGTGATCGCGCTTCGGCAAGCTCACGCCCCGGCGCAAAGACCTGAGAACCAGCCCCGGATCACGCTTCAAGGAGCTGGACGCGCCTCCCGAGCCACAGGCCAAAAAAAAGCCCGGCGAAACCGCCGGGCCAGTTCATTAGGGAGGAAACGCCCAGGAAGGGCAGAGGCGGCAGCGCCGCCTCACGGGAATGTTTATAGGGTGCGGCGCAAAAACAGGCAAGTAAAAAAGTAGGCGTTAATGTCGATTTTTTGACAGGGGTATAGCGCAACCCGTTACGCCATAAGGATCACAGAACGGCGCTCTTCCGAATTGCCCTAAATATAGGCATGTTGCGCTGCACAATTTGTTGCGTTTGAAACGGTCTCGACTGAGAACACCTCGCAAACCCAAGCCGCATAAGGCTTTGTCGATGACACCGGTTACCTGCGACAAGTCTTTGCAAAGGTCAGGGGTGGATAAATCGGACGCAGTCGCGTAAAAGCCGCGCGCCTGACGCGTACAGCGTCATCTCCTATTCCTCCCGAAAGTCCGTCCGCTCCCATGTCCATGCGAAATATCGCCATCATCGCGCACGTCGATCATGGCAAGACCACCCTCGTCGATCAGCTGCTGGCCCAGTCGGGCGTCTTCCGCGCCAACGAAGCCACCACCGAGCGCGCCATGGACTCCAACGACCAGGAGCGCGAGCGCGGCATCACCATTCTGGCCAAGTGCACCAGCGTGCTGTGGAACGGTGAAGCGGGCGAAACCCGCATCAACATCATCGACACCCCCGGCCACGCCGACTTCGGCGGCGAAGTCGAACGCATCCTGGGCATGGTCGACGGCTGCGTCCTGCTGGTCGACGCCGAAGAAGGCGTCATGCCGCAGACCAAGTTCGTGCTGACCAAGGCGCTGAAGATGGGCCTGAAGCCGATCCTCTGCATCAACAAGGTCGACCGCGCCCACGCCGATCCGGACAAGGTCCACAACGCCGCCTTCGACCTGTTCGCCGCCATCGGCGCCACGGACGAGCAGCTGGACTTCCCGCACATCTACGCCTCGGGCCGCGCCGGCTGGGCGACGATGGACATGAACGTCCCGAACGACAACCTGGCCCCGCTGTTCGACCTGATCGTCCGCCACGTGCCGGAACCGAAGCAGATCGCCAAGACGGACGAGCCGTTCCAGATCCTGAACGTGCTGATCGAAAGCGACCCGTTCCTGGGCCGCCTGCTGACCGGCCGCATCGAGAGCGGCAAGGCCATCCCGGGCATGGCCATCAAGGCCCTCGACCGTAACGGCAAGGAAATCGAGCGCGGCCGCATCACCAAGGTGCTGGCCTTCCGCGGCCTGAAGCGTTCGCCGGTCGACGAAGGCGCCGAGGCCGGCGACATCGTCGCCATCGCCGGTATGTCGAAGGCCACCGTCGCCGACACCCTGTGCGCCCTGGAAGTGACCGAGGCCCTGCCGGCCCAGCCGATCGATCCGCCGACCATCTCGATGACCGTCTCGGTCAATGACAGCCCGCTGGCCGGCCGCGAAGGCGACAAGGTCCAGTCGCGCGTCATCCGCGACCGCCTGCTGAAGGAAGCCGAATCGAACGTGGCCATCAAGGTCACCGAGACGGCCGAAGGCGACGCCTATGAAGTGTCGGGCCGCGGCGAACTGCAGCTGGGCGTCCTGATCGAGAACATGCGTCGCGAAGGCTTCGAGGTGTCGATCAGCCGTCCGCGCGTCGTGTTCCAGACCGATCCGGAAACCGGCAAGCGCCTGGAGCCGATGGAAGACGTCATGATCGACGTCGACGACGAGTTCTCGGGCATCGTCATCGAGAAGCTGTCGCTGCGTAAGGCCGAGCTGAAGGACATGGGCCCGTCGGGCGCGGGCAAGACCCGCATCCAGCTGGTCGCCCCCTCGCGCTCGCTGATCGGCTATCAGGGCGAGTTCCTGACCGACACGCGTGGTTCGGGCGTGCTGAACCGCGTGTTCAGCCACTACGAGCCGTACAAGGGCGCCTTCGACCAACAGCGCAAGGGCGTGCTGATCTCGAACTCGGACGGTGAAACCGCGGCCTACGCGCTGTGGAACCTGGAAGAGCGCGGCGTGATGTTCGTCGGCGCCAACGAGAAGTGCTACCTCGGCATGATCATCGGCGAGAACGCCCGTCAGGACGACCTCGACGTCAACCCGATGAAGGCCAAGCAACTGACCAACGTCCGCGCCTCGGGCAAGGACGAGTCGATCCGCCTGACCCCGCCGCGCCGCATGACCCTCGAACAGGCCATCGCCTATATCGAGGAAGACGAGCTGGTCGAGGTGACCCCGAAGAGCATCCGCCTGCGCAAGCAGATCCTGAACCCGTCGTTCCGCAAGCGTCGCGTCAAGGAAGAGTAGGCTTTCTCGAGCCTTCGAAGATTGGGCCGCCGTCCGAAAGGACGGCGGCCTTTTTCGTGTCGGAGGACGGCGCCTACGACTTCTTGATCAGGCCCAGCAGCCACAGCAGCAGCACCGCGCCGAGGGTCGAGATCAGCAGGCTGCCGACCCAGCCCCAGAAGTGGATGCCCAGCATTCCGGCCAGGAACGCACCGATCAGCGCGCCGACCAGGCCGACGATCAGGTTGGTCAGCAGGCCATGGTCCCGCTTCATGATCTTCTCGGCGATCCAGCCGGCGAAGATCCCGATGATGATGGCTCCGATAAAACCCACGCCGTGCATGCTGATGCCCTCCTTTGGAAGCTGAGCCATGGAAATGCGCGAGCAGCCGCCGGGTTTCAGAATTTCCGCGCCGCGCTGGAGCGTGGCAGCCGAAAGTGTGAGCGGTCTCGGCGCCCGCCACGCTCTAGATGTTTGAGATAGAGCCTGTTTATCCGTTTCTGATGGTTCCATCAGAAACAGACAGGCTCTAGAGCGTGGCAGCCGAAAGTGTGAGCGGTTTCGCCGCCCGCCACGCTCTAGATGTTTGAGATAGAGCCTGTTTATCCGTTTCTGATGGTTCCATCAGAAACAGACAGGCTCTAGGCAAAGGCATGGTTCACCCCGTCTTCGACAACCTGCCGACCACGATCTTCGAGCGCATGAGCGGCCTGGCCCGTCAGCACGGCGCGATCAATCTGGGTCAGGGCTTTCCCGACGACCAGGGGCCCCTGCCCGTCCGCGAGGCGGCGGCGCGGGCGCTGATCGAGGGCTCCAACCAATATCCGCCGATGCGCGGCCTGCCGGAGCTGCGCGCCGCGGTCGCCGGGCACTATGCGCGCGCCCAGGACCTGACGCTTGATCCCGACAGCGAGATCATCGTCACCTCTGGCGCCACCGAGGCCCTGGCGGCGGCGTTCACGGCGCTGATCTCGCCCGGCGACGAGGTGTTGCTGTTCCAGCCGCTCTACGACGCCTATCTGCCGCTGGTCCGCCGCGCGGGCGGCGTGCCGAAACTGATCCGCCTGGCCCCGCCGCATTGGCGCTTCGACCGCGCGATGCTGGGGGCCGCGTTCAGCGACAGGACCCGCATGGTCGTCCTGAACAGTCCGCTGAACCCGGCCGCCGTCGTCACGCCCGACGAGGACCTGGCCCTGCTGGCCGAGTTCTGCGTCAAGCACGACACGATCGCCATCTGCGACGAGGTCTGGGAGGCCGTGGTGTTCGACGGCCGTCGGCACAGACCCTTGATCAACTTCCCCGGCATGCGCGAGCGGACGGTGAAGATCGGTTCGGCCGGCAAGCTGTTCGGCATGACCGGCTGGAAGGTCGGCTTCCTGATGGCCGCGCCCGCCATGACCAGGCCCCTGGCGGCGGCCCACCAGTTCCTGACCTTCACCACCCCGCCGAACCTGCAGGCGGGCGTGGCCTGGGGCCTCGACAACCACCGCGCCTGGTTCGATCAGATGCCCGCCGAAATGCAGCGCTCCCGCGACCGCCTGACCGACGGCCTGCGCGCGGCGGGCTATGTGGTGCTGGAAAGCCAGGGGACCTATTTCCTCAATGTCGACCTGACGGCGTCAGGGATTCCGGTCGACGACGTGACCTTCTGCGAGCGGACCGTCGTCGAGTTCGGCGTCGCGGCGATCCCGGTCTCGGCCTTCTTCGCCGAGGATCCGGTGCGCAACGTGGTGCGGCTTTGCTTCGCCAAGGCCGTTGGGACACTGGACGCGGCGGTGGAGCGCCTGTCGGCGGCTCGGACGGCTTTCAGCGCATAGGCTAAAGCGCGCCCAGTCCCGCCATCACCTCGCGCGCCACGCCCCGCGCCAGGCACGTGTCCATGACCGACAGCAGGTTCCGCAGGTCGATCGGCTTGGCGACGTGCGCGTCGCAACCCGCTTCAAGGCACGTCTTGATCTGGGCCGACATCACGTCGGCCGTCAGCGCGATCACCGGCAACCGCGCGAAGCGGGGATCCGCCCGCAAGCGCCGCGTGGCCTCCAGCCCGTCCATCACCGGCATGTTGACGTCCATCAACACCAGGTCGACAGGCGCGCGTTCCAAAGCGTCCAGCGCCTCCTGGCCGTTCCCGGCCTCGACCAGCTCGCACTCGAACGGTTCGAGGAACAGGCGGATGACCCGGCGGTTGACGGGATGGTCGTCGACCACCAGCACCCGGCGGCCATGCAGGGCGGCGAAGGGGACCTCGTCATCGCGGGCCTCGTCCGGGTAGGCCGGCAGCTCCGAAGCGTCGGCGGCGTCCACCAGCATCTCGATGGTGAAGATCGACCCCCGGCCCTCCTCGCTCTCGACGCGGATTTCGCCGCGCATCATTTCCACGAGGCGGCGGGTGATGTTAAGGCCCAGGCCCGTGCCGCCAAAGTTGCGGGTGGTCGAGGCGTCGGCCTGGACGAACGGCCGAAACAGCTTGGCGACCGTGGACGGGTTCATGCCGATGCCGGTGTCGGCCACACGCAGGCGCACGCGAACCCTGCCCGCTTCTTCCGGATAGCAGGCCAGGGCCACCTCGACCTTGCCGTTCGTGGTGAACTTCAGGGCGTTGGAGATCAGGTTGGTCAGGCACTGGCGCACCCGCACCCCATCGAACATCAGCGGCCCCGGAGCCTCGCTCTCCAGGGCGAAGGTCAAGGTCACGCCCTTCTCGCGGGCCGTCGGCTGATAGCCGCCGACCAGTCGGGCGCAGGTCTGGACCAGGTCGCCGACCGTGGGCGCGATCTCCAGCTTGCCGGCCTCGATCTTGGAGAGGTCGAGAATGTCGTTCAGCAGGACCAGCAGCGTGTCGCCGCTGTCCATGATCAGGTCGACCTGCTCGCGCTGCTCTTGCGTCAGGGTCCCGGCGCGCAAGGCCTGGGTCAGGCCCAGCATGCCGTTCAGAGGCGTCCGCAACTCGTGGCTCATGACCGCCAGGAAGGCCGACTTGGCCTTGCTGGCGGCCTCGGCATGTTCCTGGGCTCCCTTCAGTCGGCTTGAGGCGCGGCGCTGGTGGAAGGCCCAGGCCACGCCGCCGGCGACCAGCACCCCGAGCAAGAGCGCGATGACCACCGACGCCCGCGCCAGGCTGCGGCTCAGCCGAACCTCTTCGGTCAGGCGGCGGCTTTCGTCGCGCTTGGCGCGCAGTTCGCTGTCGAGGGCGGAGGATATCTCGGTCACGCTGCGCGCATGGGCCTTCTCGGTCTCCGCGCTGTTGGCGCGCCGCCAGGCGTCCAGTTCTCGGAAAGCCAGGTCGCCGCGACCTTCCGCCTGGTCGATATAGGCCTGCACCAACGCCTCGGTGCTGGGATCGCGCTGGGTCAGCACGGTCGGAACCGTCTTCAGCCGCTCCAGGTCGGCGCGGGCCTCGACGGCCATGCCCAGCTGGGCCCGCGCCTGGGCGCGCTGGCGCAGCAGAATGACTTGCAGCCGGCGAGAGGGATTGTCGATCTCGGCCTGGGCGCCGCTGAGACACGCCAGCACCTTGCGCGGCTGGTTCAGCAACAGAGCGATGCGGGCGCACAGGTGCTGATCCCAGGTCAGCAGGTCCTTGTCGCGATCCGCCAGGACCATCCGGTGGTGCAGGTCGGCCATGCGCTGGGCGGCGCCCAGCTCGCCCAGGTCGGCGGCCGTGTAGGCGATGTCGTAGATCCGCTCGATCTTGCGGATGTGGAAAGCGTCGCGCTCGTCCAGGCGCACCGCCTGGGCCATGTGGTCCAGCGCGCCTTCCTTGTCGCCGATGTCCGACAGCGTGTAGCTGTGCACCTGATGCAGCTCGGCCAGCACCGGCGCGGCGACGCGGCCGCGCCGCTCGATATCGACCTGCAGATCGGCGGCCAGGCGCGCGGCCTCGGCCCAGCGGCCCATCTGCCCCAGGTGCCGCACGCGCTCCACCCCGGCGATCACGCGAATGTCGGGGCCGGATTGGCTTAGATATTTGCGCCAGTCACCCTCGGTGAAGGCGCGGAACCCGTGGGTCTCATGGCGATAGGCCAGGGCCTCCAGATCGACCAGCGTGGCGAGCTGGGTGTCGTGGTCGCGGGCGGCCGCTTCGCGGGCCAGCCTGGTCCAGGCGTCGAAGCGGCCCTCGATCTGGTTGCTCTTATAGGCGTAGAGCACGCGCCACAGACCATAGATCCGGGCCGGGCCGCGATCGCGCAAGGCGCGGCGGCCGGCCCGTTCGATGTCCTCATTGTCGCGAGGCGGATTGCGGACCTCATGGGCGCCGATCTCTTGAGCCAGCTGGTCAAGGCGCTGAGCCAGGGGCGCGGCGCCTTGCGCGTGCGCGGCGCCGGCTACGAGGGACCCGATCAGGGCGAGAAAGACTAGTAGGCGCCGCAAGTCAGGTTCCCTGAAGACTACGGTCACCCTCGATGTGATAGATGTAGGAGGAGTTAAGCAAACCGTGCAGGTTGCACGGCTTTTGGTCGCCCCGCCCATGGTGTGCGATCAGATGGTTGCTCCGCCGTCCACCACCAGCGCCTGGCCGGTCATGAAGCTGCCGGCCTTGGAAGCGAGATACACGGCCGCGCCCGCCAACTCGTCCGGCTCGCCGATCCGGCGCAGCGGCACGGCGGTCGTGGCGCGCTTCAAGGTCTCGGGGTTCTCCCACAGCGCCCGGGCGAAGTCGGTCTTGATCAGGCCCGGCGCGATGCAGTTGACCCGCACATTGTCCGGCCCGAACTCGTGGGCCAGGTTACGCGCCAGCTGGAAGTCGGCCGCCTTGGAGATGTTGTAGGCCCCGATGATGGCGTTGCCGCGCAGGCCGCCGATCGACGAGACGATGATGATCGCGCCGTCCTTCCGCTCGCGCATCTCCGGCGCGACCATGCCGATCAGCCAGTGATTACTGATGATGTTGTTGTCCAGGATCTTGCGAAACTGGTCGTCGCTGATTCCGGCCAGCGGACCGTAATAAGGATTGCTGGCGGCGTTGCAGACGCAGATGTCGACCTGGCCGAAGGCCTTCCTGGTCTCGTCGACCAAGTTCTGGAGATCCTCTTTCGAAGCGATGTTGGCCGGGACCGCGATGGCCGTCCCCGCGCCGTGCCTGGCGTTGAGGGCGGCGGCGACCTCCTCGCACGGCTCGAGCTTGCGCGAGGAGATCACCACCTTGGCTCCGTGCTCGGCCATACGCTCGGCGATCGCCTTGCCGATGCCCCGCGAAGATCCGGTGATGATCGCCACCTTGCCGGAGAGATCGAAGAGGTTCATGGCGCGCCACCCTAAACGCTTGTTTGAATTTCCACCACACTGCGGCGGACGTTTCAAACGGTCAAGCGGTGGCGCGCCTGTGGTTATTCGTGCGGGTGGGCCCGGCCGATCGGCTCGGCGGTCGCGTCATCGTCGTCGGCGTCCTCGGGGACGACAACACTAGGCTCGGCCTGGCGGGCCAGATCGCGGGCGCCGACACCGCCGCCTTGCTGGATATTGCGTTCGACCTCGACGCTGGTCGGTTCGTAGGCGTCTTCGCGTTCCGGGGCGTCTTCGCGTTCGGGCATGACGATGTCTCCAGTGGATATGCTTGAGGCCAACGGCGCCCGATCATCGTCGTTCCGCGCCGACCCTTGAAATGTCGGATCGGCGCGGACGTAGGCTAGTTCAGGAAGCCCGTGATGATCGCCGTGGTCGCGGCGGGCTGCTCTTCCATCACCCAGTGGCCCGAGTTCGGCAGCACCTTGGCCGTCACGTCGCTGGCCACCAAGCGCAGCACCTCGGCCTGGCGCTCGCCGAACGAGTGGTCGGCGCCGACGGCCAGCACCGGCATGGGCAGCTTGCTCGTGGCGGCGAAGGCCTGGTTGTCGACGGCGTCCTGGGTGAAGGCCTTGAACTGCTCGAAGGCCGAATGCATCGCGCCTGGGCGGGCATAGAGCGCCGCGTAGTGCTGGCGGGTCTCTTCCGTGATCGAGGCGGGCGTGAACGACAGCTCGTTGTAGAAGCGGTCCAGATAGATGCGCTCGCGGCCGGCGACCAGTCGCTCCATGTCCGGGCCGCGGAAGTTGAAGTGCCACAGCATCGGCAGCTTCAGGATCTCGTCCCACGGGCCGATGCCCGGCAGCGGGGCGTCGATCACCACCCACTTGGTGACGCGGTCGGGATGCTGGGCGGCCAGGGCGTAGCCGACCATGTTGCCGATATCGTGAGTGACCAGCTGGGCCTTCTGGACCTTCAGGGCGTCCATCACCGCGGCGATGTCCTCGCCTTGGGTCTTCTTGTCATAGCCGCCCGCCGAATGAGCCGACAGGCCCATGCCCCGCAGGTCCGGCACGATGACGGTGTGGGTCTTGGCCAAGGCCGTGGCGACGGGCGCCCACATGTCGCCGGTGTCGGCGAAGCCGTGCAGCAGCACCACCGCCGGACCCGTCCCGCCGACGCGGACGTGCAGGGTCGTGCCGTTGACGGCGATGTCGCTGGCCTTGAAACCGGCGGGGAAAGGCTCGACCGCGTGGGCCGAGGTCGAGGCGAACAGGGCGGAGACAGTCAGGGCGGCGAGCGCGCCGGCGAGCTTGCGGGTCATGGTCTTTTCCTTGGCGGGTCGGACCGTCCGACCGTCGAAGGCCAACATCGCGCCTTCCGCGCGCCGGCTCTCCGCCGAAGCCGCCGCCGTTTGTCGAAACCGATCGCCCAGCGCGGTTCGAGAATTTTTCGAGACCGCTGTCGGGACGACTGGATCGCGGCCGTCCTTGGGGCGAGAACAGCAAGACACAGGAGACGCTCGATGCCGCTCGACACCGCCGATTTTCCTTCCGATCGCGAATTGGTCCTTGAACGGATCATCGATGCGCCGCGCGAGAAGCTCTACAGATGCTGGACCACGCCGGACCTGATGCCGCAGTGGTTCTGCCCCAAGCCCTGGACCGTCTCCAACATCCGCATGGACGTGCGCACCGGCGGCAACTCCTATCTTGAGATGAACGGCCCCAACGGCGAGGTCATGCCGCAGCCGGGCGTCTATCTGGAAGTCGTGCCGAACGAGAAGATCGTTTTCACCGACGCCTTCACCGAGACCTGGAAGCCGTCCGCCAAGCCGTTCATGGTCGGCATCGTCACCTTCGAGGACCTGGGCGACGGCAAGACCCGCTACCGCGCCGTGGTCCGCCACTGGAGCGCCGAGGACAAGGCCGCCCACGAGCAGATGGGCTTCCACGAGGGCTGGGGGATCGTCGCGGATCAGCTGGCGGCGCTGGCGGCGACGCTGTAGCCGCGCCTCACGAACACGTCGTCCACCCGCTCATGTCCAGGTGGAAGTGGTCGCGGTGCTCGGCGTTGTAGTCGGGGCTCAGCGTAGTCAGGAACACCCGGCAGGCGCCGTCGCGCACCCGCCGCAGGAACTGGCCGCGCGGCCCCGGATCGGTCCAGTCGGAGGCGATGCTGATCACCTGGCCGTCGGTCAGCCGAAAGCCGGCGATGTCGATGGCGTCGGCGCGGGCGTGCTCGCTGACCGGGCCGTCCTTCTGGCCGTACATCCGCCGGCAGGCATAGCTGCCGAAGTGCTCGATGCCCACGACGCCCTGGCCCAGCAACTCGTCGGCGGCCGGCTGCACCACCTGGCGCTCCCAGATGGTCAGGGCCAGGGCCTCCTTGCAGACCAGCGGGGCCTCGGCCGGCTCCAGCCTGGCCAGGCCCGAGCGCAGCTGGACAGCGTCGCGCAGCTCGCAGAACTCGCCCTCGGTGCGCTCGGGAACCTCGGCATAGACCACGCCGGCCTTGGCCATGATGCCGCGACACAGCTTGGGATCGGCGCCGGCCTGCGCCGCCTTGACCCGGGTGGCCAGGCCCACCGGATCAACGACGCTGAGCGGCTTCCACGGCAGGTGCTGGTCGGGGATCTTCCGCTCGGCCACGAAGGTCATCAGCAGCACGATCAGCCACAGGATGACCAGGCCGGCGTAGCGGGCCAGCCGCGCCCGATGACGGACTTCATGCTCGATGCGCGGATTATGCGGAACGCGGTAGCGCATGGAGCGGGGCAGGACCTTGAGGGAAAAGGTTAACGCCGCCACCAAGCACAAGCTCCACGACGGGTTCAACCGCCGAGCGCCGCCGGGCTTGGCTAGGACGCGGAAAAAGGCCATGTGCCCGGGCATGAACACGTCCGCCTCCTCCGTGCGCCTGGTCGACAAGACCCTGGCGCCGCGCTTCGCCCTGCTGTGCCTGGGCATCTGGCTGAACGCGGCCGACACCCTGGTGACGGCGACGATCATGCCCAGCGTCGCCAACGAGATCGGCGGCTACCAGTATTTCGGTTGGTCGGTGGCGGCCTATCTGACCGGCTCGATCGTCGCCGGGGCGTGCTCGGGCAAGCTCTCCATGGCGCTGGGCCTGCGCACCGCCACAGCCCTGACGGGCCTGGTCTACGCCGTCGGCTGCGCGATGAGCGCCCTGGCGCCGGAGTTCATCACCTTCATCCTCGGACGGCTGATCCAGGGCCTGGGCGCGGGCGCCGTCGTGGCCCTGTGCTACGTCGCCATCACCGCCCTCTTCCCCGAAAGCCTCTGGCCGCGCGTCTATGGCGCCGTGGCCGGAGTGTGGGGCGCGGCGACCCTGCTGGGTCCGCTGCTCGGCGGCCTGTTCGCCGCCGCCGGCTTCTGGCGCGGGGCGTTCTGGCTGTTCGTGGTCCAGGCGATCCTCTTCGTCGGCGCGGTCATGATCATGCTGCCGGCCGAAAAGAGCGACAAAGGTCAGAGCCGGATTCCCAGCCTGCAACTCTTCCTGCTGGTCGTCGGCGTCAGCCTGATCGGCGCGGCGGGCGTTGTCGCTTCGCCCCGCTGGGCCATCGGCCTGGCGATCGCCGGCGTCATCGGCATGGCCGCCATGCTGGCCGCCAACGCCCGCACCCACGACCGCCTGCTGCCGAGGACGGCGGCCGACCTGCGCAGCGCCACGGGCCTGGGCCTGCTGACGATCTTCGCCTGTGAAACTGCGGTGATCGGCTTCACCGTCTATGGCCCGGCCTTCATCCAGGTCATCCACCACGCCTCGCCCCTGACCGCGGGCTATGTCACCGGCGCCATCGCGGCCGGCTGGACGCTGTGCGCCATGCTGGTCGGCCATACGCCGGCCGACAAGGACGGCCAACTCGTCCGCCTCGGGGCCGGGGTGATCCTGCTGGGCGCGATCCTGTCGGCCTGGGCCGTGCCGCGCGGAACCTTGATCGAGATCGCTCTGGCCTTCGCCGTGCTGGGCGCCGGCTTTGGCCTCTGCCACGCCTTCATCGCCCGCCGCGCCATCGCCGCCGTCCCGGCCGAGGAACAGGCCACGGCCTCCGGCGCCGTCCCCACCGCCCAGCTGATCGGCGGCGCGGCGGGCTCGGCCGGCGCCGGCGCGATGGCCAACGTCCTCGGCTTCGGCCACGGGGTAGACCTGGCGCTGGCCCCGACCAACGGGCTGATCCTGTTCGGCGCTTTCCTGCCGCTGGCCGTGGTTGGGTTCGCGGCGGCTTGGCGGCTGGGACGGAGCTAAGCCCGCTCCAGCGCCGTCGCTTCCACCAGCTTCACCACGTCGCCCATGATCTGCGTGATCTTGAAGTCCTTGGGCGTGTAGATCCGCGCCACGCCCATCTGCTTGAGGATCAGGGCGTCCTCGGGCGGGATGATGCCGCCGGCCACCACGGGGATGTCGCCCAGACCCTCGGCGCGCATCACGCGGATAACTTCCTGCACCAGATCGAGGTGCGAGCCCGACAGGATCGACAGGCCCACCACGTGGGCGCGGCTTTCCTTGGCGCGGCGGACGATCTCCTCCGGGGTCGAACGGATACCGTCATAGACCACCTCCATCCCGCAGGCGCGGGCGCGGGTGGCGATCTGTTCGGCGCCGTTGGAGTGGCCGTCCAGGCCGGGCTTGCCGACGAGGTAGGTCAGGGTGCGGCCCAGCAGTTCCGACACTCGTTCGACCTCGGCCTTCACCGCCTCGACGTCCTCGGCCTCACCGGTGGAGACCACCACCGCCACGCCGGTCGGGCCGCGATATTCGCCGAACACCTCGCGCAGGGCGCCGGCCCATTCGCCGGTGGTGACCCCGGCCTTGGCGGCGACGATGGAGGGCTCCATGACGTTGCGGCCGTCGCGGGCTGCGGCTTTCAGGTCGGCGAGCGCCGCCTGCGCCGCGCCGTCGTCGCGCGCCTCGCGCCAGGCCTTCAGGCGGGCGACGACATCGGCCTCCAGGCGCGGGTCGACCGTCTCGATCGAGCTCTCGCCCGCCGACAGCGGCGAGACCTCGGTGTCGGTCCAGCGGTTGACGCCGACCACGGTCAGGTCGCCGGTCTCGACCGAGCGCACCCGTTTGGCGTTCGAGCCCACAAGCTCGGTCTTCATGTAGTCGATAGCGTTCTGCGCCCCGCCCATGGCGTCGATCTTGGCCAGCTGCTCCAGCGCGCCTTTCGACAGCTCGGCGACCTTGGCCTCGACCACGTGGGAGCCGTCGAACAGGTCTTCGTACTCGAGGAGGTCAGTCTCGTAGGCCAGCACCTGCTGCAGCCGCAGCGACCACTGCTGGTCGAACGGACGCGGCAGGCCCAGGGCCTCGTTCCAGGCCGGCAGTTGCAGGGCGCGACAGCGGGCGTCCTTGCTGAGCGTCACCGCCAGGGCCTCGATGAGAATGCGGTAGACGTTGTTCTCGGGCTGTTGCTCGGTCAGGCCTAGGCTGTTCACCTGCACCCCGTAGCGGAAGCGGCGAGCCTTCTTGTCCTGCACGCCGTAGCGCTCCAGCAGGATCTGGTCCCACAGCCGGGTGAACGACCGCATCTTGCACAGTTCGGTGACGAACCGCACGCCGGCATTGACGAAGAAGCTGATCCGCGAGGCGACGATCTCGAAGTCCTCGTCGGGGACCTGGCCGCCGGCCTTGACGGTGTCGAGCACCGAGATGGCGGTGGCCAGGGCGAAGGCCAGCTCCTGCTCCGGCGTCGCTCCCGCCTCCTGCAGGTGGTAGCTGCAGACGTTCATCGGGTTCCACTTGGGAACCTCGCGATAGCACCAGGCGATCATGTCGCCGATCAGCCGCAGGCTCGGACCCGGCGGGAAGATGTAGGTGCCGCGCGACAGATATTCCTTGATCAGATCATTCTGCGTCGTGCCCTGCAGCAAGGCCCGATCCGCCCCCTGCTCGTCGGCCAGGGCCACATACATCGCCAGCAGCCAGGCGGCCGGGGCGTTGATGGTCATGGAGGTGTTCATCTTCTCCAGCGGGATCTCGCTGAAGAGCTGGCACATGTCGCCCAGGTGGCTGATCGGCACCCCGACCTTGCCGACCTCGCCCCGCGCCAGGATGTGGTCGGGGTCGTAGCCGGTCTGGGTGGGCAGGTCGAAGGCCACCGACAGCCCCGTCTGGCCCTTGGAGAGATTGGCGCGATACAGCGCGTTCGACTTCTCCGCCGTCGAGTGGCCGGCATAGGTGCGGAAGATCCACGGCGCATCGGGCGCGTGCTGGTAAGGCGTCGAGGACATGGCGGGCTCCCGGGCGGCTCTGGCGGCCTTGCTTACCGGTGATCATGAGCCGGGATTTGCTGCGACGCAATATGGCGTTCGCGGGTGCGGAAGGAGGTGCCTGGGCTCAAATTCTCGATAAGGGAGAATTTGAAATATATACAACTATGCCGCTTTTAATCTCATAGGGGATCGGCCATGGTCGCCTTAGGGGAGGACGGCATGGCTCAATCGACATCGCATCTGGCGCTGCCGCGTCGCGGCTTTCTGATCGGCGCCTCGGGGCTGATGCTCGCGGGACAGGCGGCGGTCGCCGCGCCCCGCGCCTGGCGCGAGCATCATCGCCCCAAGGGCGACGGCGCTTCCCCGACCGACTGGAGTCAGCTGGCCAAGGCCCTTCGCAACGGTCAGCTGCTGCGCCCCGACGACCCCGACTTCCACGCCATCGTCCAGCCCAACAACCTCCGCTACGATGACGTACTCCCGCAGGGCGTGGCCCGATGCGGGTCCGCCGCCGACGTCGCGGCCGCCATCGCCTGGGCGCGCGAGCACCACGTGCCGCTGGTCACGCGCGGCGGCGGCCATTCCTATGCCGGCTACTCCACCACCCGCGGCCTGATGCTCGAGACGAGCCTGATGAGTCGCGCCGCCTACGACCCGGCGCGGGGCGTGCTGCGGGTCGGGGCCGGTGCGCGCAACCGCGACCTCTACCGCCTGCTAGGCCAGCACGGCCGGGCCATGACCCACGGCCGCTGCCCGTCGGTGGGCGCGGCCGGCTTCCTGCTGGGCGGCGGCATCGGCTTCAACATGCGCGCCCACGGGCTGGGCGGCGACCAGGTGCTGGGCTCGGAGATCGTGCTGTCGGACGCGCGCCTGCGCCGGGCCTCGCCCAAGGCCCAGGACAAGCTGGACCGCGACCTGCACTGGGCCAGCCAGGGCGGGGGCGGCGGCAATTTCGGCGTCACGACGTCGTTCGACCTGCAGACCTTCGACGTCCGTGGCCAGCGCGTCACCGTCTTCGACCTGAAGTGGGCGCGCGATCCCGACACGCCCTGCAAGGTCCCGGTCGAGCGGCTGGGGGCCCAGCTGATGGCGGCTCTGGACGCCGCGCCGCCCAGCCTGGGCTCGCGCGTTTCCTTCGAGGCGGTCAAGGCCGCCGAGCTGGACAATGGTTTCGACGTCAATATCAGCGTGCTGGGCCAGTACGCCGGCCCGCGCGCCGAGCTGGACGCCATTCTGGCCCCGGTTGTGGCCCTGTGCCCGCCCAACGCCGGCCGGGGAATCCAGGAATTCCACTACTGGCCGGCCCAGGCGTTCCTGCACGAGGACGGCGACACCACCTGGTACCAGGAGCGCTCGGCCTTCGTGACCAGAGCGTTCGGCGAGGACGACCTGGGCGCGGCGCTGCAATACCTGCGGGCCAAGCCGCCGGTTAGCGGCTATTGCGACCTGCGGTTCTTCCAGACCGGCGGGGCGGTCAACACGCCGGGCGCGCGCGACACCGCCTTCGTCCACCGCGACAGCCGCTGGCTGATGGTGGTCGGGCTCTACTGGGACCAGAACGACCAGGAGGACGCGCGGCGCATGGCCCGCGCCCACGCCTGGCAGGACGCTTTCTACGCCCGCATGCGGCCGCTGGCCGGCGGCGGCGCCTATCAGAACTTCACCGACCCATCCCTGGCCGACTACCGGCAGGCCTATTACGGCCTGAACCTTGAGCGCCTGGCCGACATCAAGCGTCACGCCGACCCGGCCGACCTCTTCCGCTTCCCGCAATCGATCTGACCCCCACGAAAGGCCGTCGCATGCGCTCGCGCACCTTCCTCCTGCTGGGCGTCGCTGTCCTGGCGATCACCGCCGCCGGGGCCGTCCCCAACACCGCCCAGGCCGCCGACAAGACGCAGGCCAAGGCGCTGGCCCCCAAGATCCAGGGCGTCCAGGCCGGCTCGGCCGCCGACCGGTCCTTCGCCAACCCGCCGGCCGAGCGGCCCGAAGCCGAGGTTCCGGCCGCGACGCCGCCGCGCCTGACCCAGGGGGTCGCCCCGCCCAGCGTGGGATCCGCGCTGAAGGCGGCCGACAGCTATGTCGATCCGCGCGACACCATCCAGTACCGCTTCCAGATCCGCTTCACCGACGGCGAGATCTACAACCCGTGGACCCTCAGCAACGACAAGGTGCGGCTGCGGTCCTATCGCGGCGCGCAGGTCGATCCGAAGACGCCGTTCCTGGCCCCGACCATCACCATGCGCCCGGGCCAGACCGTCCGCATCAGCCTGGCCAACCAGCTGTTCGACCTGGGTCCCGACGGCAAGCCGCTGCCGCCCAAGCCCTGCGTCCACGACGACGTCAACGTCCCGCACTGCTTCAACGAGACCAACCTGCACTCGCACGGCCTGTGGGTTTCGCCGACCGGCAACAGCGACAATGTGCTGATCTCGATCAATCCGGGCGTCACCTTCGACTACGAGTACAACGTCCCGGCCGACCACGCGGCGGGCACCTTTTGGTATCACCCGCACAAGCACGGCTCGACGGCGCTGCAGGTGTCCAGCGGCATGGACGGCGCGCTGATCATCAAGGACGACCGCGTGCCGACCGCCGTCACGCCGGGCGACATCGACATCCTGCTGACCGACGCCGACAACCGCGCCATCGCCGACAAGGTGCTGCTGTTCCAGCAGGTGCAGTACGCCTGCTTCGACAAGGACGGGAAGATCCAGACCACCGACGGCAAGCAGCCCTGGGTCTGCTATCCGGGCCAGGTCGGCGAGATCCGCGACTACAAGCAGCAGTTCGCGCCCAGCGCCAACTGGATCAATTCCGGCCGCTTCACCTCGATCAACGGCGTCGTCCAGCCGATGATCGGCGGCCTGAAGGCGGGCCGCTTCGAACGCTGGCGGCTGATCCACGGCGGGGTGCGCGAAGCGGTCGACTTCTCGATCTTCCCGCTGAAGGCGGGCGCGCCGGACTTCCGAACGGTGAAGGCCGCCGACCAGGCCGCGTGGATGGCCAAGTACTGCGAAACGGCCCGGCCCGTGCCGCTGTTCGAGATCGCGCTGGACGGCCTGACCCGCCAGGCCGTGCGCCGCGCCGCCGACACGCGGCTGCAGCCCGGCTACCGCGCCGACCTGGTGGTCAACTTCCCGGCTGGTGGCCGCTACTGCGTGGTCGACGCCGCCGCCCCCGCCGCGGGCAGCCCGTCGCAGTTGCCCGAGGCCGCCCGCGTGCTGGCCATCGCCGAGGTCGAGGACGATCCGTCCGTCCAGGGCCTCGATACGGAGAAGGCGCTGCGTGACATGATGGTCGCCGCCGCCAAGCGCAACATCCCGGCCGGGCCGACGCAGGACAAGGTCATCGCCGACCTGGCCAGCCTGACCCTGTCGGCCTTCGTCTGGCATAAGACGATCGACAAGGCCGAGCTGAACGCCCCGGACCAGGAGCTGGTGTTCAACATCGTCCAGACGCCCAAGACCACCCGCTTCGAGGTCAATGGCGAGCCCTACGACCCGGCCCGCGTCGACCGCAAGCTGAAGCTGGGCGACGTGCAGGAGTGGCATCTGACCTCGGACACCGCCAGCCACCCGTTCCACATCCACGTCAATCCGTTCCAGGTCGTGTCGGTGAAGACCAAGGCGGGCGTGGACGTGACCGATCCAAAGGGCGGGTCCTTCGATCCCGACTATGCCGGGATGATCGACCAGTGGAAGGACACCCTGTTCGTCAAGCCGGGCCTGATCGTCACCACCCGCACCCGCTACGAGCGCTACATCGGCGAGTTCGTCCTGCACTGTCACATCCTGGACCACGAGGACCAAGGCATGATGCAGAACGTCTCGATCGGCATCCCGGACGGCTTCGGCGGCATCGCCAGCGCCCATGCGCCGGCGGCGAAGCACGAGCACTAGAACGGGTCAGACCGGGTCAGCGTCCCTCGAACACCGCCGCCCGCTTGCCCATGAACGCCGCCCGCGCCTCGGCGTGGTCGGCGGTGGCGGCCAGGCCGGGGGTCTCGGCTTCCGTGGTCGAGACGCCAGAGGCCACGCGCTTGGTCGCCTCGATGGCCAGCGGCGCGCGGGAGGCGATGATGCGGGCCATGGCCAAGGCGGCGTCCAGCAGGGCGTCCGCCGGATGGACCTCCGCCACCGCGCCGTCCGCCAGGGCCCGCGCCGCGTCGAACGGCGCGCCGGTCAGCAGGTGCGGCTTGGCGCGGCTCTCGCCGATCAGCCGCGTCAGGCGTTCGGCCGAGGCGGTCAGACCCATCCGCACCGCTGAGCAGGCGAAGCTGGCGCGGTCGCTAGCCAGGCGGACGTCGGCGGCCAGGGCCAGTTCCAGCCCGCCGCCGATGCACCAGCCGTCGACCGCCGCGATCACCGGGACGCGGCAGGCGGCGACGCGATCGCACATAGCCAGGAAGTGCAGGATCGCCGCCGTCTGGGTCGGGACATCGCGCGACAGGGACTCGGCCAAGTCGTCGCCCGTGCAGAACGCGCCATTGCGGCCGGTCAGGACCACCACCCGCACCGCGCTGTCCGCCTCGATCGCCGCGAAGGCCTCCAGCAGCCGCGCCCGCTCGGCCATGGCCAGGACGTTGGCGGGGGCGGTGTCCAGTTCGACGAGGGCGATGGTGGGCTGCGGATGCGACAGGTGGATCATGGCCGCCAGCGTGGCCCGCCACGCCATGGCGGGCAACCTTCCCTTCCGCCATGCTGCGACGCACAAGATTCTCCTTGCCAGTTTCAAACAGTTGTCTCAGCCTCGCTTCCCAGACCCGAAAACAAGCGGGCGCATAGCCGAGTTTGGCCTCCACGCGTTGTTGCAGCGCGGAAGGACGCTAGAGAAACGGGGAGTTGCATGACGGTCGAGACGACGCCGGTCCTGAAGGACCTCTACGAGATCGGCGAGATCCCGCCGGCCTTTCACGTGCCCAAGACCATGTACGCCTGGAGCATCCGCAAGGAGCGCCACGGCAAGCCGACCCAGGCCATGCAGGTCGAGGTGGTCCCCACCTGGGAGATCGGCGAGGACGAGGTGCTGGTCCTCGTAATGGCCGCCGGCGTCAACTACAACGGCGTCTGGGCCGCGCTGGGCGAACCGATCAGCCCGCTCGACGGCCACAAGCAGCCCTTCCATGTCGCCGGCAGCGACGCCTCGGGCATCGTCTGGAAGGTCGGCGCCAAGGTGAAGCGCTGGAAGCAGGGAGACGAGGTCGTCATCCACTGCAATCAGGACGACGGCGACGACGAGGAGTGCAACGGCGGCGACCCGATGTTCTCGTCCAGCCAGCGGATCTGGGGCTATGAGACGCCGGACGGCAGCTTCGCCCAGTTCTGCCGGGTGCAGTCGCGCCAGCTGCTGCCGCGCCCCAAGCACCTGACCTGGGAAGAGGCCGCCTGCTACACCCTGACCCTGGCCACCGCCTACCGGATGCTGTTCGGCCACAAGCCGCATGAGCTGAAGCCCGGCCAGAACGTCCTGGTCTGGGGCGCGTCGGGCGGCCTCGGCGTCTTCGCCGTGCAGCTGGCCGCTGTGGCCGGCGCCAACGCCATCGGCGTGGTCAGCGACGACGACAAGCGCGAGTTCGTGCTGTCGATGGGCGCCAAGGCGGTGCTGAACCGCAAGGAATTCAACTGCTGGGGCCAGCTGCCCAAGGTCAACGGCCCCGAGTTCACCGACTACATGAAGGAGAGCCGCAAGTTCGGGAAGGCGATCTGGCAGATCACCGGCAACCGCGACGTGGACCTGGTGTTCGAGCACCCCGGCGAGGCGACGTTCCCGGTCTCGGTGTTCGTGGTCAAGCGCGGCGGCATGGTCGCCATCTGCGCCGGGACCTCGGGCTTCAACCTGACCATGGACGCCCGCTTCCTGTGGATGCGCCAGAAACGAGTGCAGGGCAGCCACTTCGCCAACCTGATGCAGGCCAGCGCCGCCAACCAACTGGTCATCGACCGCCGCGTCGACCCGTGCCTGTCGGAAGTCTTCCCCTGGAACGACATCCCCGCCGCCCACGAGAAGATGCTGGCCAACCAGCACCTGCCCGGGAACATGGCCGTGCTGGTCTGCGCCCAGCGGCCGGGCCTGCGGACGTTCGAAGAAGTGCAGGAGCTGAGCGAGGGGTAGCCTCAGGGCTCCCCAACGGCGCCATTGCCAGTCGCGCCCGCCCGACGCACAGTCGCCTCCAACAAGTGTTTGGCCAGAGAGCCTGGGGAGTGCGTGATGGGTGTCGGGGGTAAGGTCGCGCTGACGGCCGTGGGTCTGGTCCTGGCGTTGACGGCCGTGGTCGCGGTGCGGACCGTCACCTTCAAGGCGCCGGCCGTGGTCGATCCGGCCAGCGTCAAGCTGGCCGCCGCACGGCCGCTGGACGTCAACAAGGTCGCCGGCCATCTGGCGGAAGCCGTCCGCTTCCAGACCATCAGCCACCAGGACAGGGCCGAGGACCAGCCGGCCGAGTGGGACAAGCTGCACGCCTGGCTGCAGGCGACCTACCCCGAGGCCCACAAGGCCATGACCCGCGAGGTCGTGGCCGAGCACACCCTGGTCTACACTTGGCCCGGCTCGAACCCCGCCCTGCCGCCGATCGTGCTGATGGCCCACCAGGACGTGGTGCCGGTGACGCCGGGCAGCGAGGGCGCCTGGACCCATCCGCCGTTCGACGGCGTGGTCGCCGACGGCGCGGTCTGGGGCCGGGGCTCGATCGACGACAAGGGCTCGCTGGTCACCCTGTTCGAGGCCATCGACGCGGTGGCCGCCAGCGGCTTCAAGCCCGTGCGCACCGTCATCGTGGTTAGCGGCCATGACGAGGAGGTGCGCGGCGTCGGGGCCCGCGCCGCCGCGGCGCTGCTGAAATCCCGCAATATCAAGGCCCAGTTCGTGCTGGACGAGGGCATGGCCGTGGTCGCCGACCATCCCGTCACCGGCAAGCCCGCCGCCATCATCGGCACGGCCGAGAAGGGCTATGGCACGATGAAGGTCGTGGCCCCGGCCGTGGGCGGCCACTCTTCGGCGCCGCCGGCCGATGGTGGCGGCGTGGTGACCCTGGCCAAGGCCGTGCAGGCCATCGACGCACACCAGGCCCCGATGAAGTTCCAGGGCCCGGGCGCCGACATGCTGAAGGCCATCGCCCCGCACGCTTCGCCCGTGGTCAAGGTCTTCGCGGCCAACACCTGGCTGTTCGCGCCGCTGCTGGTGAAGGTCACGGCCAAGACGCCTGCGGGCGCGGCCATGCTGCACACCACCATCGCGCCGACCATGCTGAAGGGCTCGCCGAAGGAGAACGTCCTACCGCAAGACGCCACCGCCTGGATCAACTACCGCATCGCGCCGGGCGACAGCTCGACCAAGGTGATGGCGCGGGCCAAGGACGCCGTGGGCAAGCTGCCGGTCGAACTGTCGTGGACCAAGACCGACGAGCCCTCGCCGATCTCCTCGACCAGTTCGGACGCCTGGAAGACCCTGGCGGGCCTGGCCGCCGACGAGAGCAAGGCCCCGGTCGTGCCGGGCCTGGTCACGGCGGGCACCGACAGCCGTTACCTGACCGGCGTGGCCAGCGACGTCTACCGCTTCCAGCCGCTGGTGCTGAAGGTCGACGAGACCAAGATCATCCACGGCACCGACGAACACATCAGCCTGGACAATGTCGGGCGAATGGTGCGCTTCTATCAGCGCCTGGTGGAGACCGCCGCGTCGCGGTGACGTCTTCTTCGGGCGCTGGCGTGTTCGGGGGAACGCGGTCGGGGGACTTGGCGGGGGCAACCCGCCCACAACTTTGGCTGTCGCTTTCCCGAGCCTGAGTACGGCTGTCGCATTGGCGTGCGACATCGCGCCTTCGATCGCAGCGTCCACCCAACCGCTAGAAGCGCCCCATGCCCGCCGACGACGTTCCGCTCCTGAAAGCCAAGCCGACGGCCAAACCGCCGATCGACAAGTTCGGCGAAGGCTTCGTCTGGGACGCCTGGTACGTCGCCGCCCTGTCGCCCGACCTCAAGCCGGGCAAGATGGAGAAGCGCGAATATCTCGGCGAGCCCGTCCTGCTGGGCCGCACCCGGTCGGGCGAGGTCTACGCCATCCGCGACATCTGTCCCCATCGCGCCGCCGCCCTGTCGGCCGGCCGGGTGCATCGCGAGGCCGACGGGACCGACAGCGTCGAGTGCCCCTATCACGGCTGGCGCTTCGGGCCGGACGGCGCCTGCAAGGCGATCCCGTCCCTGACCGCCGACAGCGACTTCGACATCTCCAAGGTGCGGGTGCGCAAGTATCCGACGGTCGAACAGCAGGGCATGATCTGGATCTGGATGTCGTCGGATCCGCGCTTCGACGGCCAGCCGCCGGAGCCGCCGCCGATCATTCCGGGCGTCGTGGGCGGCAAGCCCAAGCTGGTCGACCATCTGGACTACGACATCCACATCGACCACGCCGTGCTGGGCCTGATCGACCCGGCCCACGGGCCGTTCGTGCATCAGCAATGGTGGTGGCGGACCAAGACCAGCCAGCACGAGAAGAAGAAGACCTTCAGCCCGTCCGAGGCCGGCTTCACCATGGTGCGGCACGAGCCGTCCAAGAACTCCAAGGCCTACGCCATCCTGGGCGGCGAGCCGCTGACGGAGATCACCTTCCGCCTGCCGGGCCTGCGCTGGGAGCACGTGACGGTCGGCGACAAGCAGGTGCTGGCGCTGTCGGCCATGACCCCGATCAACGCCCACAAGACCCGCATGAACCAGATCATGTGGTCGGATCACTGGGCGTTCACGGCGCTCTATCCAATCATCCGCGTGGCGGCGCGGGCTTTCCTGCGCCAGGACGGCGCCATCGTCGCGGCCCAGACGCCGGGGCTGCGCCAGAACCCGCCGCTGATGTGGGTGGGCGACGCCGACCAGCAGGCCCGCTGGTACCACCAGTGCAAGCGGGAGTGGGCGGCGAGCCGGAAAGAGGGCCGGGCGTTCGTCAATCCGGTGAAGGATCAGACCCTGCGGTGGCGGACTTAGGCCAAAACCACCGTCATTCCCGCCCTTGTGGCGGGAACCCCTGGTTCAGCTGACAGGTGAGACGCAAGCGACGTGCTGAGCACGTCGCCCCTCCCGCACCTGCGGCGGATAAAGGGGTTCCCGCCACAAGGGCGGGAATGACGAACGAGAGGAGGGCTTGGAAATGGCGCTGAGTCTGACGATCTACCGCACCCGCCTCCTCACCAGCCTCCGCACCCTGCCCTCTCGGCGCGGCTGGATGTTCTGCCTCGCCGCCTCCGCCGCCACCCTGGCGCTGATGATGGTCATCGGCTTCGTCACCGGCCTCTATCGGCTCCAGCCGACCGAACCGGGTCTGGCCCTGCGGATGCTGGTGGTCTTCTTCATCCCCGCCCTCGGCGAGGAAATCCCCTTCCGGGGCCTGCTGACGCCCGGCCCCAAGGAGAGCGCCCGCCCGAGGCTGGAGATCGCCGTCTCCACCGGCCTCTACACGCTATGGCATGTCGTCGAGGCGGTCACCTTCCTGAAGTCCGCCGCCTCGGTTTTCCTGCGCCCGGACTTCCTGCTGTGCTGCGCCGTGCTGGGCCTGGGCTGCGCGATGATGAAGCGCCGGACCGGCTCGATCTGGCCAGCGGTGATCCTGCACTGGGCGCTGGTGGTGATCTGGCAGACCTGGCTGGGCGGGGTCAGCGCCCTATCCTAACGCTCACGAAAAAGCCCGTCCGGTCATGGGGGCGACCGAACGGGCTCTCTTCGCAGGCGCGGCCAGAGGGACGGAGCGGACGCGCCCCGAAACTCAGACCTCTTTAGGCGCGGTAGACGTAGGCGCTGCTGACGTAGCCGACGCCGACGCCGTCCTGGCCGACCAGGATCCACTTGCCGTCGCCGGTGCGGCCCAGGGCCTGGAAGGTCTCACCCGAGGCGACCGCGCCCAGACGTTCACCGCGAGTCGAGGCGGCGGCGCGCAGGTTCAGGGTCGAACGGGCGACGTACTTGCCCTTGGTCGCGATCAGCGGAGCGGCCTGAACGGTCTGGGCGTAGCGATAGCCGCCCGACTTGTAGATGCCGCCGACCTCCTGGGCCGCGTCCTTCTTCTGCATGCCGCAGCCGACCGCCGAGCCGGCGCCCGCGCCGACCACGGCGCCGATGGCCGTGCCCGTGCCGCGATCGCCCTTGCCGGCGATCTGGTTGCCGGCGACCGCGCCCAGCAGGCCGCCCAGGACCGCGCCGACCTCCTGCTTGGAGCCCGAGGCCTTGCAGCCGACGACGCCGGCGCTGGCTTGCGGAGCGGCGGCCAGCGACAGCGTGGCGGCGGCGGCGCCCAGGGTCAGGGCGATGGTCTTGATCTTCGTGTTGATGGTCATGGTCTCTTGTCCCTTTTGAAAGTGTCCGGGGTCAGCAACCCCGTGAGACAGACCATGACAGGGCCAAGCTGAACGGTTGCGCGGACAGCTTCAGCAGATTTCGTTCATGTTGAAAAAAGTTCGAGGACGCGGCTTGGCGCGCCCGTGGCGGACATCCGCGAGCGGTGCTACAGGCCCGCCCGCGATGACCTAGACATTCGAGAAAGCGGGCGATGATTCAACCGGGCGCGACGTTCAAGGACAACCTTCTGCAGTTGCCGCCCATCGACGGCGTTCAGCGCATCGACCTGATCGACGCCCAGGGCGCCGTGGTCGCCAGCATCGAGAACCAGCCGGGCAAGCACGGCTCGGTGGCCGTCTATCAATATCTGAAGCAAACCTTCGGCGGCCTGGACGCCACAGCGGCCGAACACGGTCTGGTCGTGTTCGCCGAGCACACGGCGGATGCGCGCGAGCGCCCTGGCGCGCATCCGAATGTCGACCGCCTGCTGGCGATCGCCGGCGGCGGCGCTTCGCTGGATATCGAAGTCGTCGCCGTCGGCGGCTGAGTCGGCTTAAGCCCCCAAGGCGTAGGGTCCGCTCTTGTCCAGCGCCGCCTTCCAGGCCGGCCGCGCGTGCATCCGCTCGATCCAGGCCGCCATGTGCGGGTATTCCGGCAGCTTGCCCATGGCCTTGGCGACCTCGGGCACGAAGCTCATCTGGATGTCGGCGCCGGTCAGGGCTTCGCCAACGAAGAACTCGCGCCCGGCCAGATGCTGGTCGACGAACGCCAGGTGGTTGGCGATCTCGCCCTGGATGCGCGGGTGCAGCGGCGCGCCGGCCTCGCCCAGGCGGCCGACATACATGTTGAGCATCAGCGGCAGCATGGCCGAGCCCTCGGCATAGTGCAGCCACTGCTGGTAGCGGTCGTAGTCGGCGCTGGCCGGATCGGGGGCCAGGCGACCCTCAGCATGGCGGCGGATGACATAGTCGATGATCGCGCCGGACTCGATGATGGTGAGATCTCCGTCCACGATCACCGGCGACTTGCCCAGCGGATGGATGGCGGTCAGCGACGGCGGCGCCAGGCGGGTCTTGGGATCGCGGGTGTGGAAGACGATCTCGTAGGGGAGGTTCAGTTCCTCCAGCAGCCACAGGATCCGCTGCGACCGCGACTCGTTGAGATGGTGAACCGTGAGCATGCTTCTTCCCTATTCGTGATTTTGCGCTGCACTGCGGCATTGCTCGCAGATGCGAAAGGAGCCACAGTAAAAGAAAACAACTGTTTGGCCCAAGAACACTTGTTTGGCCGAGGGGAGCAAGCATGACGCACACGGCAAGCCTGACCGAGACCCTGGTCCTCCCGGGATTGACCGGCCTTCTGCGCGAGGCCGCCGACGCGGCCCAGCTTTTCGTGGCCGAGGCCAAGCCCGCCGTACTGGCCCACATCGCGCCTGAGGGGGGCAAGATCGACCGCAAGCTGGCCGACCTCCACCAGCACCGCGTCCACGGCTACGGCTGGTACGCCGCCTATGCCGAGCTGCTGAACCAGGTCGCCGGCTGGGCCGAGCGGCTACAAGACGAAGGTCGTTTCGGCGAGATCGAGGCCCTGCTGGCCCAGCTGCTGTTCTCCGAATACTGCGCCCAACTAGTGGGCGGCGTGCCGATGAACCAGGGCGAGATCGTCCGCCCAGCCCATCTGGTCGAGGACCGCGCGGTGCTGAACCGGCTCTATTCCAACGGCCTGATGAAGCTGATGGTCGAGGGCGGCACCCAGGCCGTGAAGACCCGCATCGCCCAGCGCCTGGCCGAGGCGCGCGGTCGCCCGACGCTGGAGCAGACGGGCCTCGAGGAAACCTTCGAGATGATCCGCGACCAGTTCCACGCCTTCGCCGAGGAAAAGGTCACCCCCTTCGCCCACGAGTGGCACCTGAAAGACGAGCTGATCCCGATCGAGCTGGTGGAAGAGCTTGGCGCGCTGGGCGTGTTCGGCCTGACCATCCCCGAGGAATATGGCGGCAGCGGCATGGGCAAGACCGCCATGTGCGTGGTCTCCGAAGAGCTGTCGCGCGCCTGGATCGGCGTCGGCTCGCTGGCAACCCGCTCGGAGATCGCCGGCGAACTGATCCTGACCGGCGGCACCGACGCTCAAAAGGAATACTGGCTGCCGAAGATCGCCAGCGCCGAGATCCTGCCGACGGCCGTCTTCACCGAGCCGAACACGGGCTCTGACCTCGGCGCCCTGCGCACCCGCGCCGTGCTGGATGGCGGGAACTACGTCGTGACCGGCAACAAGACCTGGATCACCCACGCCGCCCGCGCCGACGTCATGACCCTGCTGGTGCGCACCGACCCGGCCACCACCGACTATCGCGGCCTCTCGATGCTGCTGGCCCCCAAGCCGCGCGGCACGGACGAGGCCCCCTTCCCCGCCGACGGCATGACGGGCGGCGAGATCGGGGTGATCGGCTATCGCGGCATGAAGGAATACGAGCTGGGCTTCGACGGCTTCACGGTGCCGGCGGAGAATCTGCTGGGCGGCGCGCCCGGCCATGGGTTTAAACAGTTGATGGCCACCTTCGAGAGCGCCCGCATCCAGACCGCCGCCCGCGCCGTGGGCGTCGCGCAAGCCGCGCTGGAGACCGGCCTCGGCTACGCCCTGGACCGCCAGCAGTTCGGCCAGGCGATCTTCGACTTCCCGCGCGTGCACAACAAGCTGGCCATGATGGCCGCCGAGATCATGGGTGTGCGCCAGTTGACCTATTACGCCGCCCGCCAGAAGGACGAAGACAAGCGCTGCGATCTCGAGGCCGGCATGGCCAAGCTGATCGCCGCGCGCGTGGCCTGGGCGGCGGCGGACAACGCCTTGCAGATCCACGGCGGCAACGGCTTCGCCATGGAATATGTGGCCAGCCGCCTGCTGGCCGACGCGCGGATCCTCAACATCTTCGAGGGCGCGGGCGAGATCCAGGCCCAGGTGATCGCGCGCCGGCTGCTGGATGCTGGGAACTGAGGCTTAGCACCCTTGCCGCCTCCACGAGCATCAGCTTAGCGTGCCTGCCTCACGCCGAAGGACCGCCCATGCTCGCCACGACCCGCCGCACCGCCCTTGTCTCGGCTCTCGCCACCGGCGGCCTGGCGGCGTTCGGCAACAGGGCCTTCGCCCAGGACACCGGCGCGGTCGGCGCGGCGGTCGACAGGTTCGCCCAGGAGGTGATGGCGGCCTTCCCCGACCAGCCGGGCCTGGGCGTCACGGTGGTCGAGAACGGCAAGGTCACCCTGGCCAAGGGCTATGGCGTCAAGCGCCTGGGGGCTCCCGACAAGGTCGACGAGAACACCGCCTTCGGCATCGCCTCCAACACCAAGGCCATGACCGCCGCCCTGATCGCCATGCTGGTCGAGGAAGGCAAGCTGGCCTGGGACGCGCCGGTCACCCAGTACATGCCGTCGTTCCAGATGAGCGATCCGGTGGTCACCAAGTTGATGACCGTCCGCGACCTCCTCGTCCACCGCAGCGGCCTGACCCTGGGCGCCGGCGACCTGATGATCTGGCCCTCCCCCACCCACACCCGCGCCGACATCGTGGCAGGGCTGAAGTACCTGCCGATCGGCGGGCAGTTCCGGGGCGGCTACGCCTATGACAACGTCCTCTATGTCGCCGCCGGCGCGTTGATCGAGACGGTCACCGGCCAGAAGTGGGAAGAGGTCATCCAGACCCGGATCTTCCAGCCGCTGGCCATGAACGACACCGTCTCCAGCCCGGCCCTGGTCGACCGCGCCCACCGGGCCGAGCCGCACTGCCGCCTGGGTCCGCCGGTGCGGGGCCTCGGCCCCCAGACCGTCCTGCCGTTCGACGGCAGTTTTGATGCGGCGGGTCCGGCCGGCGGGGTCAATTCCACGCCCAAGGACATTGCCCAATGGATGATGGTCCAGCTGGGCCTTGGCCTCTCGCCCAATGGCAAACGCCTGTGGAGCGAGGCCTCGGCCAAGGAGATGTGGAAGCCCCAGACCATCACCAGCTCAAGCGATGGTCCGACCACGGAGAACCCGGCGCGTCCGTCGATCCAGGCCTACGCCCTGGGCTGGTTCGTGCAGGACCATCGCGGCGAGCGGCTGCTTTGGCACACCGGGGGCCTGGCCGGCTTCATCTCCTATACGGGTCTGCTGCCGGGACGGAAGTCCGGCATCATGGTGATGACCAACGCCGAGGAGAACCCGGTGCTGCGGTCGCTGCGCTATGGCGGCCCGGACCGCCTGCAAGGCCATAGCGATTTCGACTGGATCGCCTCGTCCAAGCGCGTCCAGGCCCAGGCCGACGCCGATACGATCCGGGACGCGGCCAAGGCCACCACGCCCTCGTCGGGCGCCAAGCCCAGCCTGCCGCTGGCCGCCTATGCCGGCGTCTATCGCGATCCCTGGTACGGCACGGTGACGATCAAGATGGTCGGGAAAGGCAAGACCCAGGGCCTTCACGTGGCCTTCGACAAGACCCCGCTGCTCAAGGGCAAGCTGGAGGTCTTCGACGGCGAGACCTTCAAGACGGTGTTCGACGACCGCACCCAGGAGGACGCCTTCTTCAGCTTCGACCTGAGGGACGGCAAGGTGGTTTCGGCCCTGGTGCGCGCGGTCTCGCCGCTGGCCGACTTCAGCTTCGACTATCAGGACCTGAGGCTGACCAAGGAAGGCTAAAGGCCCCCCTGGCCGCTTCAGGACGGACCATCACCGCTGAGAGCTTCGCCGACCCGCGCGACGACATCCTCCGGCGTCGGCGGACCGAAACGCCACGGCGCTTCCACCACCGGACTCTCGGCGCCGGAAATCCACGTGCGCCCGCCACATTACGGAAATTACAGTTGTAGTTGGCCCAGAAATACGGCTGTATCCCTGCCTGGTCCGTTGTTGACGCTCGCGACCTAAGGGGGAATTTCGCAGTGCCTGTCGGTATCGTCTGGATCGCGTTCGCCGCCCAAGCCGCCGCCGCGGCCTCTCCCGCCGCGCAACCTCCCGCCTCTCAAGCGCCGACCGCGAAGCCCTCAGCCGCCAAGCCCGCCGACGGCGCCAATGGCGTCAGCGCCGTGACCATCACGGCCGACGCTCCGACGGTGCGCACCTCGATCGACCGTCGCAGCTACAGCGTCTCTGGCGATCTGGCCGCGCAGTCGGGCGGCATCGCCGACGCCCTGCGCAACGTCCCTTCCGTGGAGGTCGACGTGCAAGGCAATGTCAGTATGCGCGGCGATCCCAACGTCACCATCCTGATCGACGGCAAGCCCTCGGGCCTGTTCAGCGGCGACGGGCGCGGTCAGGCGCTGCAGCAGATGCCGGCCGAGCGCATCGACCGCGTCGAGGTGATCACCAACCCCTCGGCCGAGTTCCGCGCCGACGGCACGGGCGGGGTCATCAACCTGATCACCAAGAAGGCCAAGGGCTCGGGCCGCACCAGCTCGATCCGCGTGACCGGCGGCGACCACGGCCGCGGCGGCCTGTCCGGGAATATCGGCTACAACAGCGGCAAGCTGGCGGCGTCGGGCGACCTGAACTACCGCAAGGACACCGCCGACCAGGCCGACTACGAGCGCCGCCAGCAGGCCAGTCTCGACAGCGAGACCAAAGGCGCCTCCGCGTTCGAGTTCGAGAGCCTGACCGGCCAGGGCACGGTCGACTACGACGTCTCCGACAAGCTGCGGATCGGCGGCGAGGCGCGGCTGTCACGCTTCAACCTGGCGGTCGACAGCACGGCCGACACCACGCGCGAGAACGCCGCCGGAGCGCTCATCCAGGCCTATCGGCGCGACCTCTCGATCCGCCAGAAACGCGAGAACGCGGCGATCGTCAGTAGCCTGCGCCGCAAGTTCGACGGCGACGGCCACGAGCTGTCGCTGCGGCTCAGCTACGACGTCACCGACGACAACCGCACGCGGACGGGCCACACCTTGGCGACCGTCCCGTCGGCGTCCAGCGCCTACGACCAGCAGCGGCTGGGCTACGACACCCGCCAGACCGACCTCAAGGGCGACTATGTCCGACCGATGGGTCCGGGCCAGACGCTGAAGCTGGGCTTTGATCTGCAGTTCGACGACAACGTCTACGACAATGTCGGCCTTCGCGGCGGGTCGCTGGGCGGCCTCACCGTCGATCCGGGCCTGACCAACAGGTTCTTCTACGAGCAGCAGCTATCCCAGGCCTATGTCACCTACGAGCGCCCGCTCGGCGACCTGACGATGCTCGCTGGCCTGCGCTACGAGCAGTCGAAGCTTGATCTCTCCTCGACGGGCCGCAAGACCGACAACGACACCACCCGGCTGATGCCCAGCCTGCACCTGTCCTACAAGCTGAACGACCAGCAGAAACTGACCGCCAGCTACAGCGAACGCCTGCAGCGCCCCGGCCCGTTCGACCTCAATCCCGTGCCGTTCCTGCTGGACCCGCTGAACTACCGGATCGGCAACCCGAACCTGAAGCCGCAGCAGACCCACTCGTTCGAGCTGGGCTGGCAGTACCGCAAGGCGCCGGTGATGGCCCTGGCCACCCTGTTCTACCGCGAGAACGACAAGGTGGTGACCGACGTCGTCACGGATCAAGGCGGCGGCGTCTTCGTCACCACCAAGGCCAATGTCGCCCAGACCCGCAACGGCGGCCTGGAACTGGTCCTGAACGGCAAACTGACGCCCAAGCTGACCTACAACCTCAGCGGCGCCCTGTTCTGGGCGCAGCTCGACGGCTCGAACCTGGGCTTTACCGACAAGCGCACGGGCACGACGGCCCAGGGCCGCGCCAGCCTGAGCTGGCAGGCCACGCCCAAGGATCTCCTGCAGGTCAACGGCGTCCTGGTCGGCAAGCGCCTTACGCCGCAAGGCTACGCCCTGCCCTTCTCGGGGATCGACCTGGGCTATCGCCGCAAGATCAGCGAGCAGCTGTCCCTGCTGGTCTCCGTCCAGGACGCCCTTGGCCTCTACCGCGACAAGCAGGTGATCGACACACCCGCGCTCAAGAGCCTGGTGGTCCGTGACCCCGACGCCCGCAATATCCGCATCACCCTGGCCTGGACCTTCGGGACCGGCAAGGGCCGCAAGGATCCAGGCTTCGAGTTCCAGAACCCAGGCGCGGGGCCTCAGTAGGGGAAGACGTTCAGCGCCAGCTGATCGCGGCCTGCTGAACCGTGGGCGTCTGGGCCAGGGTCACGACATCGGCGCCGTCGAGGCTGCAGCGGCCTCGGTCCTCGGCGCTCATCACGCAGTCGACGCGCCGGGAAAAGGCGGCGGCCATGAGGATCTTGCGGTCGATCGACGCCCCGCCGTCCAGCCGCACCAGCACCCAGTCGGAAGGCTTGGGTCCCAAGGCGACGCAGATCACGCCGGCGGCGGGAACCTCGAGCACCGGTCCGGAGACGGTCTCGCCCGCCATGGCCCGCGCCGAACAGGCCAGGGCCGGCGTCGCAGCGAGAACCGCGAAACCCACCACGAGGGCGGCGAAAAGAACTGCGGACGAGGTGGGGACGCGCATGCCGACGCTCCTGGCTGGCGCGTTAACAATTCCTGACGGGCGGCCCTGTTCCCGGCGCGCGGATCTTCGGCGTCCTAGCGCGGCTTCCAGCCCTCGGCGATCACCCCGATCTGCTTGTCCATCGCCGCCGACATCTGGGCCGCCGGCAGGTTTCCGCCCGCCGCTGCCGCCATGCGATAGTTCCAGGCGTATGAGGCCTTCAAGGTGTCGACGATGAGCTGCAGCTCGAGATCGGGACGAACCTCGCCCTTGCGCACGCCCTCTTCCAGCACGTCGAGCAGCATCTGGTTCAGGCGCGGATTGCGCCCGTAGGGCGTGACGCCCGGATCGTTGTTCGGATTGTACGAGGCCGCCACGTGGGCGAGGAACAGCTTCACCCGCCGGGTCTCGTACTCGTAGTGGATGGCGAAGATCGAGCACAGCTTGTCGGCCGTGCTGCCGCGCAGGAACGGCACCACGCGGTCGAACTCGGCATAGAGCTCGGCCAGTCGGTGGTCCATCACATGGCTCAGCACCTCGGCCTTGGAGGCGAAGGTCGTGAAGACGCTCCCGACGGAGACCCCCGCGCGCTCAGCGATGGCGCGGATGGTCGTCTCGTCGTAGCCGACCTCGTTGAAGAGGTCCCTGGCGGCTTCAAGCACCCGTTCCCGGGTCGCCGCCTTCTGATCAGTTCTTACGCCCACGCACGTCCCCCTCGAACACGCTAGCGTCGCTGTTACAAAGGCGCTCCGTTCCCCCGAACGGAGCGCCCAGTTTCGTTCGTCAGGCGCGAGCGCCCGCGAAGATGACCTTCAGTTGATCCGAAAGGCGCGCCAGCAGAGCTTCCACCGACCAGCCGTCGTAGACGGCGCGGCGATAGTTGGCGACATACACGTCCCAGCTCATCTCAGCCAAGAGCTTGGCGTCGATATCTTTTTTCAGCTGGCCTTGGTCGATGCCGCGTTGCAGGGCGTCGGCGATCAGACGGAACAGGTGCTTGATGTCGCCGCGCGCGCGGCGCTCGGCGGCTTCCGACCGGGTCCAGGACACCGCGATGCTGGCGCGCAGCAGCGGCAGTTGCTCGACGTGGAAGCCGTAGGCGACGCCAAACAGGCCCAGCAGGGCTTCGTCGACGGTCTTGGCGTTGCGCGAGGCCTGGGTCATCTGGGCATAGATGACTTCGTAGTCGGCGGTCAGGATTTCTTCGAACAGCTCCGACTTGTCGGCGAAGCTGGCGAACACGGCGCCGGTCGACATGCCGGCCGCCTGAGCGATATCCCGGATGGTCGCGCCTTCGTAGCCGCGCTCGCTGAACAGGCTGCGGGCGGCAGCCAGGACGCGTTCACGGGTGCGCTGCTTGGCGAGGGCCCGGCGGGTCAGCTTCACCGGAGAGTCGGTGGCGGACTCGATGTTTACGGACACAAAGCTCATGCGGCGGCCTCCAGGCGGGCGAGAGCCGCTTCGGCGCGCTTCTCGAATTCGATGCAGTACTCGTCGACGACATTCTGAAGGACGTCGGCGTAACGACGGGCCAGTTGACGGCCATCCTGCGCGGCGTCGCGCAGGTCAGTGATCAGTTGGTGGACTTCGGCCAGGGCATCTTCGCGATCGGACGCGGAGAGCGCAGCGTTGGTCGAGAGCAGAGCGCTCTGGGCCATTGCAGTTAACTCCTACCCCCGCTGGGGTGAGTGAAAAGCGTTGAACGATCCGCGGTGGGGGAGGTTGATCATGTTCAACGAACGCGCACTGAAAAATAGGAAGCGGGCGCAATAACGCTAGGGGGAGACCATTGCAACCGCGAAAATGAACTCAAATCGCCGAACAAGGGGCGCGGGATATAGATATGGGAGCGCTCTCAAAGCGTCACTGCGACAAATCCGCTCAACGAACAGGTTCGCCGAATTGACTCAACGGACCGAGGTCATCGAACCAAGTCGCCGTTCGCAGCGGTGACCGCCCCGCGCTTTCCAACTGACGCCCCCTTATGGCTACGGTCGCTATGGCGCGGCTTGACGCAACGCCCTATTCTCCGAGGCCATGAGCCACCTGTTCGATTTCCTCGTCCCAGCCGCGCTATTGGCGGTTCTGCTCGCCTTGGCCGCGGGGCTTTACGCCCTGTTTCGCGGCGGCGACTTTGGCCGTTCGTACTCCAACAAACTGATGCGACTGCGGGTGTTGCTGCAGTTCATCGCCATCATCGTACTGGTGGCCGCCGCGTTCTGGTGGCGGCGTGGCGGCGCGTAGGTAGGCTGCTTCGCCGAAACGGAGTCCGCGACGAATGGTCACGCTCAATCGCATCTATACCCGCACCGGCGACGGCGGCTCGACGCGCCTGGCCACCGGCGCGCCGGTCAGCAAGGCCTCGCTGCGGGTCGAAGCCTATGGCGGGGTCGACGAGACCAACGCCACGATCGGCGTTGCGAGGCAGCACACCAGCGCCGATCCGACGCTCGACGCCATGCTGGAGCGAATCCAGAACGACCTGTTCGACCTGGGCGCGGACCTGGCCACGCCAGAGCAGCACGGCAAGCCCGAATGGGAGCCGCTGCGTATCCTCGAAGGCCAGGTCGAGCGGCTGGAGCAGGAGATCGACCTGCTGAACGGCGAGATGTCGGCCTTGACCTCGTTCGTGCTTCCCGCCGGGTCGCCGGCGGCGGCCGCCCTGCACGTGGCGCGCACCGTCTGCCGCCGGGCTGAACGCACCTGCGTGGCGCTGTCGGAAACCGAGGGCGAGATCGTCGGAAAGCCGGCGATCAAGTACCTGAACCGACTGTCGGATCTTCTGTTCGTCGCCGCGCGCTGGAGCAACGACAAGGGCCGCGCCGACGTCCTGTGGAAGCCGGGCGCGACGCGGTAGCGCCTACTTCTTTGCAGGAGCGGCCGGGGTCGCCGCGGGCGCGGCAGGCGCCTCGCCATTGATCGGCGGCACGTTCAGCGGGCGGCGCGTCAGGGTCTCGATCGAATAGACCCGCCCGCACTTCATCCACTTCCCGGCCCAGGGACGGCCCTGCTCCTCGCACTTCGCCTTCGGCCACACCCACACGACGTGGTAGGTCAGGGCGGCGCCGCTCAGCAGCACGAACAGGCCCAGGAAGATGTACTTCAGGCGCGTGAAAGTCTTGTTCATGGGCGCCCCTTAGCGCCTTTCCGCACGTAAGGGAATTGGCTCAGCCGATGCGGGCGACTCGCGAAGCGCTTGAAATCGTACAACCGTTTGAACCATACCCGACTTTACGTATTACGCTTACGCAAAGGGAAACTTGCATTGCGGCGCCGAAGCGGTAAGTCGGAGGCCAAGCATGGATAAAAAGCAGCCTGGAGGCGGTGGAAACCGATGAAGGTCCTAGTCCCGGTCAAACGGGTTATCGATTACAACGTCAAGGCCCGCGTGAAGGCGGACCAGACCGGTGTCGACCTTGCGAACGTCAAGATGTCGATGAATCCCTTCTGCGAGATCGCGGTCGAAGAAGCCGTGCGTCTCAAGGAAAAGGGCGTGGCGACCGAGGTCGTCATCGTCAGCATCGGTCCGGCGCAAGCTCAGGAAACGATCCGCACGGCCCTGGCCATGGGCGGCGATCGCGGCGTTCTGATCACCACCGACGCCGATCCCGAGCCGCTGGCCGTGGCCAAGCTGCTGGCGGCCGTCGTGGCTGAAGAGAATCCGAACCTGGTTCTGATGGGCAAGCAGGCGATCGACGGCGACAACAACGCCGTTGGCCAGATGCTGTCGGCCCTGCTGGGCTGGCCGCAGGCGACCTACGCCTCGGCCATCGAGGTTTCGGGCGCGACCGCCAAGGTCACCCGCGAAGTCGACGGCGGCCTGCAGGTCCTGGACGTCGATCTTCCGGCTGTGATCACCGCCGACCTGCGCCTGAACGAGCCGCGCTACGCGTCTCTGCCCAACATCATGAAGGCCAAGAAGAAGGAGATCGTCTCCAAGACGGTCGCCGACTACGGCGTCGACATCGCGCCGCGCCTGAAGGTGGTCAAGGTCACCGAGCCGGCCAAGCGCTCGGCCGGCATCAAGGTCGAAACCGCCGCCGATCTGGTCTCCAAGCTCAACACCGCGGGGGTGCTGTAATGGCTGTTCTCGTCGTCGCCGATAACGACAACGCGCACCTGCGCGACGCCACCCATAAAACCGTCACCGCCGCCCTGAAGATCTCGGGCGACGTCGACGTTCTGGTCCTGGGTTCGGGCGCCAAGGGCGTGGCCGACCAAGCGGCCAAGATCGCCGGCGTCCGCAAGGTGCTGCTGGCCGAGTCCGACGCCCTGGGTCACGGCATCGCCGAAGCCCAGGCCGACGCCGTTCTGGCCCTGGCGGGCAACTACGACGCGATCCTGGTTCCGGCCACCTCGGGCGGCAAGAACTTCGCCCCGCGCGTCGCGGCGAAGCTGGACGTCGCCCCGATCTCGGACATTGTCGAAGTCGTCTCGGCCGACACCTTCACGCGCCCGATCTACGCCGGCAACGCGCTGGAGACCGTCCAGTCGTCCGACGCCAAGAAGGTGATCACCGTCCGTCCGACCGCCTTCGCGGCGGCGGCGGAAGGCGGCAGCGCCTCGGTGGAAACCGTGGGCGGCGCCGACGCCACGACCCGCTTCGTCAGCGAAGAGATGGTCAAATCGGATCGTCCGGAACTGGCCGCGGCCAAGATCGTCGTCTCGGGCGGTCGCGCCATGGGCTCGGCCGAGGAGTTCCAGCGCGTGATCGAGCCCCTGGCCGACAAGCTGGGCGCCGCCGTCGGCGCCTCGCGCGCGGCCGTCGACGCGGGCTACGCCCCGAACGACTACCAGGTCGGCCAGACCGGCAAGGTCGTCGCCCCGGCGCTGTACGTCGCCATCGGCATCTCGGGCGCCATCCAGCACCTGGCCGGCATGAAGGACTCCAAGGTGATCGTCGCGATCAACAAGGACGCCGACGCGCCGATCTTCCAGGTCGCCGACTTCGGCCTCGTGGCCGACTACAAGACGGCGGTGCCGGAACTGATGGACGCCCTGACGGCGGCGGGCAAGTAAGCCCAGCCCCTACAGGCTTCTGAATAACCGAAAGGCCCGGAGGAAACTCCGGGCCTTTCTTGTTGGGCGGGGCGCGAGTCTAGGTCTTCAGCTTCTTCCTCCGGGCGCCGGCCTTACCGATCGCGGCGGTTAGGCGCTCGCGGATCTCGGCGGCTTGCTCGGCCGTCAGGAGCCGCTTCGGCAGGAAGTTCAGGATGGCGTCGCTCTGGAACAGCACCAGGGTCTTGTCGTCCTCCAGCCAGCGGACGTAGTCGCCCCAGGCCAGTTGGCTATGACCCGTGTCGCTGGTGACACGCAGGCCGTCTTGATCCCACGCAAAGGTGATCTCGCTCCCGAATGCCTTCTGCTGGCCGAATATCTTCTTGGCGCGGCGCGGCAGCAGCACAAGGCTCTGCAGGAGATTGGCGCCGAATAGCAGGACGGCCACGACCAGAATGGTGACGTTCTGAAAGACGGCTGACCAGCCGTAGTAGGTCACCGTCCCCCAGGCCTGCAGGAGGAAGATCGCGAGCAGCAACGCCGGCATGAGCCTCGACAGCCGCATCATGAAGCTCTTGCGCAGCTGCAGCCGCCAAGCCTCGAGCATATCCTGTGACGTGAGCTTGGCGACGACGGACGACAGGGCGACTCCGGAAAACCCTTCGCCGCAGCCCTAACCGAGCACACCGTCCGCGCCAAGCTCAAGCCGCTTGCTGCAGGCGCGGCGCCACCCCCACCTCCGCCACCGGCACAGCCAGCCCCCGCATCGTCTCGCGCACAGCCACGTCGAGCGGGGTGCGGGGCTCCTCGCCCAGAAAGCCGACCAGGCGGCGATTGTCGAGGCGGACGGGTTCGCGCCAGAACGGCCTCATCTCGGTCAGTTCGCGAAAGGTCTCGTTGAACAGTCCCACGATCGGAACCAGGCCCCAGGGCAGGCGGAACACGTTGGGACGCTTCAGACCCGCCGCGCGGGCGATGGCGCCGACCACGGCGGTCCCGTCAGCGTCCCAGACCCCGCCGAAATGGAAGCGGGCGAAGGCCGGCAGTTCGGCCTCCCGATCGGCCAGGCGCGCGAAGGTCTCGCCGACGTCGGGCAGATAGGCCCAGGCATGGCCGACGCCCTTGTCGCCCGGATAGAGGATGGTCTTCACCGGCTTGCCCGGCGTGACCATGCCCGAGGCGAACCAGCTATTCGTCGTTGAGCGCGGCCCAAAATAGTCGCCGGCCCGCAGGATCAGTGAGCGCACGCCGCTGGCGGCGGCCGCTTCGAGCCGGGCCTCCATCTCGACGCGGATCTTGCCCTTACGGGTGAAGGCGCGCTGCGGCGTGGTCTCGTCGATCAGGGCGTGGGCGGCCGGATCGTAGTTGTAGATCGTGCCGGGCAGCAGGATCCGCGCCCCGCTGGCGCGGGCGGCGGCGATGCTGTTGTCGATCATCGGCAGGACCAGTTTCTTCCAGCCGCGATAGCCGGGCGGGTTGACCGCGTGGACGATGATCGACGCGCCCTTGGCCGCGGCGACCACGGCGGCGCGGTCCATCACGTCGCCCTGGATGTACTCGAAGTCCGGGCGCGTGGCCTTGCTCAGGTCGCGGACCAGAGCGCGGACGGTCCAGCCGCGGCGGACCAGGGCGGCGGCGGTCTCTCCGCCCGCGCCGCCATTGGCGCCGAGGACGAGAGCGATGCGGCTGGAGGGGGTCATCGGGCGTCTCCGTGAATGTCGATGACCAGAAGATGCGCCGCGCGCTCCTTGATAGAAATTGCCGAGAATGATTGATCGGCCTATCAGAAATGAATGAACCCTGATCCGCCCGACGCCATTGACTGGGAGCGCCAGCGCGCCTTCCTGGCTGTGATCGACACCGGCAGCCTGTCGGCCGCCGCCCGCCAGCTGGGCGCGGCCCAGCCCACGGTGCGGCGACGGATCGAGGATCTGGAGGCCCAACTGGGCGTAGCCCTCTTCACCCGCTCGCCCTCGGGTCTGACGCCGACGACGCTGGGCAAGGACCTGGCCCAGCACGCCCGGGCCATGGCGCTGGCCGCCGCCTCCCTGGCCCGCGCTGCCTCCGCCGAGGCGGGCGCGGCGTCGGGCGTGGTGCGGATCACCGCCAGTGAGGTGGTCGGCATGGAAGTGCTGCCCGCGACCCTGGCCGACTTGCGCGAGACGCATCCGGGCCTGGTCTTTGAGCTGGCCCTGACCAATCGCAGCGAGGACCTGCTGCGCCGCGAGGCCGACATCGCCGTGCGGATGGTCCGCCCCACCCAGGAGGCGCTGGTCGCCAAGCGGGTCGGCGCCATCAGCCTCGGCATGTTCGCCCACAAGCGCGTGCTGGACGCCTGGGGCCGGCCGACGACCATGGAACAGGCGCGCGGGATGCCGTTGATCGGCTACGAGAGCGAGACGATCGGCGTTCGGGCGGTCAAGGCCATGGGCCTTGGGGTGGATCTGCGAGTCGAGGATTTCGCCTTCCGCACCGACAACGACGTGGCCCAGCTGGCGGCGATCCGGGCGGGGTTGGGCCTGGGCATCTGCCAGGTCGGCCTGGCCGCGCGCGATCCCATGCTGGAGCGGGTGATGGCCGACACCTTCGCCATCGACCTGGAGACCTTCGTGGTCACGCATGAGGATCTGAAGGACGTCCGCCGGGTGCGGCTGGTCTTCGACGCCCTGGTCGACGGCTTGACCCGCTATGCCAGAGTCGGAATATAGTTTAAACTGTACGAGTTTCCACCTAAAGTGGACTGGCGATTCGTGCAATCGTGCTGGAGGCGCCCGCGGCGCGTTGAGTGGGTGGAGTAACGATGGTGGCCGGCGTTTCCGATAGCTCGGCCCTCTCCAGCCTGCCCGCGGCCCGCATCGCGACACTGAGCGCCGCGGCCCTGGCCGAGGCTCCGCCGTCTGAATTCGCCAAGCTGACCAAGGCTCAGGTCGCGGCGATCTCGGCTACGGCCATAAGCGGCCTGACCGCCGAGCAGTTCGCCAGGTTCGACAAGACCCAGCTGTCGGCCCTGACCACTACCCAGCTGCCGCGCTTGTCCTCGGCCGTCGCCTTCAGCGCCGATCAGTTGAAACTGCTGAACGCCGTTCAGGTGCAGGCCCTGTCGGGCACGACGATCGCGCAGCTCAGCACCACCACTCTGGACAGCCTGGCCCTGACCCAGATCGTCGCCCTGTCCTCGGCGGCGGTCTCGGCCCTGTCGCGCGACCAGGTCCAGAGCCTGTCGCTGGCCCAGGTGCGGTCCTTGACCCCGACCCAGCTGCGGCAGCTGCCCGCGTCCGACATCGGCGAGTTCAGCAACCAGCAGCTCTCGGCCCTCAGCGCCACCCAGATCGGCGGCCTGACCCAGACGCAGTTCGCCAGCCTGTCGGCCGATCAGGTCAAGGCTCTGAGCCCCGCCCAGTTCGCCGGCCTGTCGGTGCCGACCCTTAAAGGCCTGAGCGCCGACGCCATCGCCCTGACGACCCCCGAACAGTGGGCCGCCGCCAGCACCCTGCAGATGTCGGCCCTGACCGCCAGCCAGCTCAAGGCCCTGGGCCCCGAGCGGATCGCCGCGCTGAAGCCGGCCCAGATCCGCGCCCTGCCTTCCGCCGAGATCGGCCGCGCCGGGGCCGATTTCCTGAACCAGCTGACGCCGGCCCAGATCGCCGGCCTGACCGGCAACCACACGAGCGGCCTGTCGGTCACCGCGGTCGACGCCCTCAAGCCCGAACTGCTGGCGGCCATGGACCCGGTGGCGATCGGCGGGCTGTCGGCCACGGCCTTCTCCAGTCTCGACGCCACCCATGTGGCCGCGCTCACCGCCAGCCAGATCGCCCGCCTGCGGACCGAGCAGCTGAAGGGCCTGAACGGCGACGACTTCAACGAGTTCACGCGCGCCCAGCTGAAGGCCTTCACCGCCGCCCAGATCCGCGAGCTGCCGCCCGAGCGGCTGGCGGCGATGTCGGACGAGAACTTCGCCGCATTCACCCCGACCCAGATCAAGGCCCTGCTGCCGCTGCAGGTGAAGGCGCTGTCGACCAGCGACCTGGCCGCCATGACGTCCGAACAGGTCGGGGCCATGACCTTCGACCAGATCGGCGCCCTGTCGGGAACCCAGTTCGCGACGCTGCGTAGCGTCGCCTCGCTCACCAGTCTGCAGCTGAAGGGCGTCACGGCCACGCAGATGAAGGCGCTGACGCCCACCGACATCGGCCGGCTGACCGCCACCGAGGTGGCCGCGCTGAGCGCCACGCAGGTCGGCGGCCTGACGCCCGAGGCGCTGTCGGCCCTGAACGCCACCCAGTCGGCCCGGCTCAACGTCGTGCAGATGCGCGGCCTGACGACCACCCAGCTGAAGGGCCTGACGGACGGCGACGTCGACGAGCTGAGCGCGGCCCAGATCGGCGCGCTGGACGGGACCCAGGTCGGCGTCCTGGTCCCGCACCTGTCGACCACGGCCGTCAGCATCCTGGGCAGCACCCAGGTCGGCAAGATGTCGACCACGGCGCTGGACAGCCTGAGCACCGCCCAGATCGCGGCCCTGGGCGCCGCCCAACTGCGCGGTCTGACCACCGACCAGATGGCCGGTCTGCCGTCCGACGTCGCCTCCAACCTGACCGCCACCCAGCTGGGCAGCCTGAACGCCAGCCAGCTGGGCGCGCTGTCGGTGACCAATCTGGGCCGCTTGAGCCCCGAGAGCCTGCAGCAGCTGACCAGCGCCCAGTTGCGCGGCCTGACGTCGACGCAGCTGAAGGGTTTCGCGACGACGATGTTCGGCGTCCTGGCTCCCACCCAGATCGCCGCCCTGACCGGCATACAGCTAGGGGCCCTGAGCCCGGAGACGATCGGCAATCTCAACGCCACCCAATGGGCGGGGCTGGCGATCACCCAGGTGCAGGGCCTCACCGCCACTCAGCTGGGCGGCCTGGACGCGACCGACCTCACCTATCTCAGCACCACCCAGTGGACCGGCCTGCGCGCCAGCCAGCTGGCGGGCCTGAGCGGCACGGCGGCGGCGGCGATCGAGACGGAACGTCTGCGCCTGCTGACCCCCGCCCAGATCGGCGGCCTGTCGGCGACCGCCTTCTCGGCCCTGGACGCCGCGCGTGTCGCGGCCCTGACCACCACGCAGATCGGCGGCCTGAACGCCACCCAGTTGCGCGGCCTGACGCCTGAGGACATCGGCGAGCTCAGCACAACCCAGGTTGGCGCCATCGCCGCGTCGCAGCTGGGCGGCCTCTCGGCTACGGACGTGGCGGCCCTCAAGCCCGACCAGCTGGCCGCCCTGAGCACCGCCCAGGTCCGCGCCCTGGTCCCGTCGCAGATCTCGGCCCTGCAATCGACCCAGCTCGGCGGGCTGTCGGCCACCCAGCTGGCGTCGCTCAGTTCGATCCAGGTCGGGGCCCTGGCCAGCGACGCCTTGCCGGCGCTGAGCGCCACCCAGGTGGCCGGGTTCACCTCGGCGCAGCTCGCGGGCCTTTCGACCACCCAGGCGGGGAGCATGACCGGCGATCAGCTGTCCGCCCTGGCCGTCACCCAGGTCGGCAGCCTCTCCAGTTCGTTCCTGTCGGCCCTGACGCCCACGGCCTTCGCCGCGCTCAGCGCCACCCAGGTGGCCCGCTTGTCGGCGGCGCAGGTGCAGAGCCTCAGCACCACCCAGATCGCAAGCCTGTCGACCACCGACTTCGCAGAGCTATCCGCCACCCAGGTCGACGGCCTGACTCCCTCGCAGCTGGGCGCGCTGTCGACAACCAACGTCGGCGGCCTGAGCACGACGGCCATTGCGGACCTCACGGCCGCCCAGTTCGCGGGCCTGTCGCCGACCCAGCTCGCGGTGTTGCCCGACAGCGTCTTCAAGGGCCGCCTGTCGACGCTCAGCGCCACCCAGATGGCGGGCCTGTCTGGCGCGTTCATCGCCAACCTCACCTCGACCGAGGTCGCCAACCTGAACCCGACCCAGCTGGGGGCCCTGTCGCCCACGGCCTTCGCGGCCCTGGGAACCTCGCGCCTGACCAGCCTGACCACCAGCCAGGTCACGGGCCTGTCGACTACCCAGGTGGCCAGCCTCGACGCCACCGCCTTCGGGGCGCTGAGCACAACCCAGGTGGCCGTGTTGTCCGGGACGCAGATCGGCGCGGTCAGCGGCGACATTCTCTCGGCCCTGGACGCCACCCAGTTCGCCCGCCTGACCACCGCCCAGGTGCGCGGCCTGACGACCAGCCAGATCGAGCGGTTCAGCAGCGCCGACATCGGCGAGTTCACCGCCAGCCAGATCGGCGCCCTGGGCGCCGGCCAGCTGGAAAGCTTCTCAGCCGCCGACATCTCGGCCCTGAACATCACCCAGGTGGCGGCCCTCTCGGCCGGCCAGATCTCGGCGCTGACGCCGGTGCAGGTGCGCGGCCTGACCCCAACCGACATCGGCGAGTTCAACCGCACCCAGGTCGCGGCCCTGACCAACACCCAGATCAGCGCGCTGTCGCTGGCGGCGCTGAACGGCATGAGCAACGATCAGTTCGGCAGCCTGTCGGCGACCCAGGTGCGCGGCTTCTCGGGCGAACAGCTGACGGCGTTTGGGGCCGAGGGCCTGGCGCGTCTGTCCGGCGCCCAGCTCGGAGCCCTGACCACCACCCAGGTCGGCCAGCTGCCGGCCGTGTCGATCCGCAGCCTGACCGGCGATCAGATCGGCCAGATCATGCCCAGCCAGATCTCGGGCTTCACCAGCGAACAGATCGCCGCCTTCAGCCCAAGCCAGCTGAGCGGCCTGTCACGCGCCCAGGTCAACAAGCTCACCGCCGCCCAACTGGACGCCATGAGCCCCGCACAACTGGAGGCCATCGGCCTCTAAGCTTCCCCCTGCACTTTGGGCCGCTGTGGCTTCGGCGCCACCATCACACGCGCGTCGCACATCCGTCGCGGAGCCGTCTCACGGCGTCCCTATCCCCGCCCCATCGGATCCTTGTGGGGAATGGGGACAATGCAAATTTCGAAGACTTCCAGGCGTCAGGCCGGGCTGTGGTGTGGCGCGGCCATGCTGGCCCTTCTGGCCACGGGCGCTCACGCCGCCGAGACGGCCGCCGCCAACCCGGCGCCAACCGCCGCGCCCGAAACCGAGTCGACCAGCGTCGAGCAGGTCATCATCACCAGCCAGCGCGAGACGCGTTCGGCGGTGGCCATGGAAGCCCAGCAGATCCAGCGCGTCCTGCCCGGCGCCAGCCCCCTGAAGGCCATCCAGTTCCTGCCTGGCGTCGTCTATCGGACCGCTGACCCGTGGGGCAACAACGAGCAGAACCTGTCGCTGTTCGTCCACGGCTTCTCGACCCAGCAGCTGGGCTTCACCATGGACGGCGTGCCGCTGGGCGACCAGCAGTACGGCAATTATAACGGCCTGTCGGTCTCGCGCGCCGTCACCAGCGAAAACGTGTCGCGCGTGACGCTGTCGTCGGGCGCCGGTTCGCTGGGCGTGGCGTCGACCAGCAACCTGGGCGGCGCGATCGAGACCTTCAGCCGCGATCCGTCGGCCGAGCGCGGCCTCAACATCCGTCAGACGGTCGGCAGCAACGAGACCAGCCGCACCTTCGTGCGCCTCGACAGCGGCGATCTGGGCAATGGCTGGAAGGGCTACATCTCGTACCTGCGCCAGGACGCCAAGGCCTGGGACTTCGACGGCCATCAGCGCGGCCACCAGGTGAACCTGAAGCTGGTCCGCGAAGGCGAGCACGGCGTGTTCACCTTCTATGCCGACTGGCAGATGAAGGTTGAGCCGAACGAGGACGCCACCGCGATGGGCAATCAGCAGACCGCCGCAGCGGCCGGCTTCACGCCCTATAGCCGCCCGTTCCTCTATCCGAACCTGGCGGCCTGCACGAGCACCCTGACGGGCGGTCCGGGCACCCCGCCGCCGGCCCAGGGCAACAACTTCTCGAACTGCTTCAGCGCCGCCCAGCGCGAGGACATCCTGTCCTACGCCAAGTACGCCTGGACCCCCGTCGAGGGCTTCACCTGGACCAACCAGGTCTATTTCCACTACAATTTTGGCCGCGGCATCGTCGCCGGCCCGGTCAACAACGCCGGCCTGCCCGCGCTGTTCGCCGCCTACTATCCCAGCCTGATCGTCGGCGGCTCGCCGACCAGCGCCGGCAGCCTGCAGAACCTGGTCAACCTGTTTGGCGGCAGCGGCAACGAGGTGCGCACGACCGAGTACCACATCAACCGGCCGGGCGCGATTTCGACGGTCGAGTGGACCCTGGGCGACCACCAGATCAAGGGCGGCGTCTGGTTCGAGCACAACGAACCGACCCAGCAACGCGCCTGGTACCCCTTCACCGCCGACAACAACGACCTGACGCCGTACGACGTGCCGCGCGGCAAGAAGGCCCTGGTCCAGTACGCGGCCGAGTTCTTCACCAACGACGTCCAGCTGCACCTGCAGGACCAATGGCGGGTGACGCCGAAGCTGCTGTTGCAGGCGGGCTTCAAGTCCAGCCTGCAGGACGCCACCGGCAAGTTCCCGATCAACCAGGTGAACCTGCCGACGGCGGCGGTGCCCGTGCACTATCCGACCGGCAGCATCACCTCGAACAAGTGGTTCCTGCCGCAGGCCGGCCTGCTGTGGGACGCCAGCGAGAACGACCAGGTGTTCGTCAACGTCCAGCAGAACATGCGCCAGTTCATCCCGTACGGCGCGGGCAGCAACTTCTACGGCTTCTCGCCGTGGAGCCTGGGCACCCAGGCCGCCTTCGAGCTGTTCAAGACGACCGTGAAGCCGGAAACCGCCTGGACCTATGAAGCCGGCCTGCGCACCCGTCGCGAGGTCAGCCTCGGCCCGATCACGGGCGTCGAAGGCCAGATCAACGTCTACAATGTGAAGTTCAAGAACCGCCTGCTGAACATCGCGCCGTTCAACTTCATCAACCCGGCGCCGGCCATCCTGGCCAATGTCGGCGGCGTCACCACCAAGGGCGTCGACGTGGCCGGCACGCTGAAGTTCGGCCCGCACTTCCAGCTCTACAACGCCCTGTCGTACAATGAATCCAAGTACGATCAGGACTACCAGTCGGGCACGACGGTCGTGGGCGGCGTGACCCAGCCGGTCACCGTGGCGACCGGCGGCAAGTACGTGCCGCTGACGCCGAAGTGGATGAACAAGACGATCGCCCGCATGACCTACGGCGCCTTCGACGCCCAGATCAGCGGCGACTATGTCGGCAAGCGCTTCGTCACCTACCTGAACGACCTGTCGGTCAAGTCGATGATGCTGGTCGACCTGCAGGCCGGCTACACCTTCGACATGACGGACAAGGGCTTCGTGAAGGGCCTGCGCCTGACGGGCAACGTCACCAACCTGTTCGACAAGAAGGGCGTCTCGACGGCCGGCGTGACGGGCAATTCGGGCGGCTACACGGCCTTCCCGCAAGCCCCGCGCATGGGCTTCGTCACGCTGTCGGCGGATTTCTAAAGGCGGCGCCTAGCGAGAACCTCGCCCTTCGACGGGCTCAGGGTGAGGTTCTCCATGGATACAGCAACTAAGTAGTCCTCACCCTGAGCTGGTCGAAGGGCGAGGAAGGACCAAGAAGAAGGCCCGGCGGTTTCCCGCCGGGCCTTACTTGTGTCCGGAAGAACCGAGGACCTTAGTCCTTGGCGCGTTCCTGATACGAATTGTCTTCCGTCAGGATCACGACGCGAGTGCCGACCGTGATGTAGGGCGGGACGGTCGTCTTGACGCCGTTGCTCAGCAGGGCCGGCTTGTAGGACGACGAGGCGGTCTGGCCCTTCACCGACGGTTCGGTGTCGACGATCTCGAGGATCATGGTGCGCGGCAGTTCGATGGCGATCGGCACGTCGTTGTGCGTCGACAGCTGCACGATCATGTTTTCCTGCAGGTACGGCGCGGCGTCGCCGATCACGTCCTCGGTGGCCACGACCTGGTCGAAGGTTTCCGGGTTCATGAAGTGATAGCCGTCGCCGTCCTGGTACAGGAAGGTGTGGTCACGCTGGTCAACGAAGGCGCGCTCGACCTGCTCGGTCGTGCGGTAGCGTTCCGAAACCTTCACGCCATCCGAGATGCGGCGCATGTTCAGCTGGGTCACCGGGGTGCCCTTGCCGGGGTGGATGTTGTCGACCGTCAGGACGACGTAGAGCTTGCCGTCCATGTCGACGACGGCGCCTTTGCGGAGCGAGCTGGCTGCGACCTTCACTTAAATTCCGTCCTTGGAAGAAAGCGCGCGCGAGGCCGCGGGCGCGATCATGCTATTGATCTGTGCCCGCCCTCCTATAGCGATCGGGGCGAAATCTCCAGCTTCTTCGGTTTCTGTCCTTGTCCCAGACCTCTTCCACGTGGTGGCGCGGCGACGTCCACGCCGACCGCCGCCCGTTCCTGCTGGCCCGCAACCGCATCACCAAGGCTTTCCGCGCCTGGTTCGACGACCAGGGATTCGAGGAGGTCGAGGCCGCCGCCCTGCAGGTCTCGCCGGGCAACGAAGCGCACCTGCACGCCTTTGCCACCCAGGCCCTGACGATCTCGGGCGAGGCCAGTCCGCTCTACCTGCACACCTCGCCGGAGTTCGCCTGCAAGAAGCTTCTGGCGGCGGGCGAGGAGAAGATCTTCAGCCTGGGCAAGGTGTGGCGCAACCGCGAGCGCGGGCCGCTGCACCATCTCGAATTCACCATGCTGGAATGGTACCGGGCAGGCGCGCCCTACCAGACCCTGATGGACGACTGCGCGACCCTGCTGGCCCTGGCGGCCGAGACGGCGGGAACCACGCGCTTCAACTTCCGGGGCATGGCCTGCGATCCGTTCGCCGAGCCCGAGCGACTGTCCGTGGCCGAGGCCTTCGAGCGCCACGCCGGCGTCGATCTCCTGGCCAGCGTCGCCGCCGATGGCGCGACCGATCGTGACGCCCTGGCCGCCGCCGCCCGCGCCGCCGGGATCCGGGTGGCCGATGACGACGGCTGGGCCGACGTCTTCAGTCGGATCATCGTCGAGAAGGTCGAGCCTCGTCTCGGCGAAGGCCGCGCCACGGTGCTGTGCGAATATCCGATCTCCGAAGCGGCCCTGGCCCGTCCCAAGGACGCCGACCCGCGCGTGGCCGAACGGTTCGAGCTCTATGCCTGCGGGGTCGAGCTGGCCAACGCCTTCGGAGAGCTCACCGACCCGGCCGAGCAGCGCCGCCGGTTCATGATCGAGATGGACGAGAAGGCCCGCATCTACGGCGAGCGCTATCCGCTCGACGAGGACTTCCTGGCCGCCCTGGAGCACATGCCCGAGGCGTCGGGGTCAGCGCTCGGCTTCGACCGCCTGGTCCTCTTGGCCACCGGCGCGCGGCGGATCGAGGACGTGATCTGGACGCCGGTGGCGGAGGGCTAGTTCACGCGCTTATGGACCACGCCGTACGGGTCTGCGTGGACCCGACGCAAGGCCGGATCCTTGTCCAGCAGCGCCACCACCGGGTCGTCGGGCGTGAAGATCGTCCAGGCCACGTGATAGTCGGCCAGCAGCTTGCGGAGCGCGACAGGATCGGGCTCGACGGCCTGGAAGTAGCGCTGGCTGAACGCGTCGCCGTACATGTCGGCCCGGCCGTCGATGAACGGCTTCACGCCCTTGTAGATCAGATAGCCGCCCAGGCCGTAGCCGTTGAGCACCGGCTGGGTCCGCAGCTCGGCCGGCACGCTGTCCAGCGCCGTGACCGGACTGTTGACGCCGTCGATGCGGTGCAGCGGCAAGGCCAGGCGCACGCCCAGCAGCAGGACGCAGGCGACGCCGAAGCCGGCCAGCAGGGCCCGTGACGGCTTGGGCCTGGCCGGATCATGGCCCAGCGCTTCGGCCATAGGACCGGCCAGCAGCAGCGGCGCGATGGCGGCCAGCACCAACTGGTGGCGGACGTGCTGCAAGCCCATGACCAGCAAGGCCAGCAGCAGCAGCAGGCGGAACGTTGGGATCTTCACCCCTCGCCCCAGGCAGACGAACAGGGTCGCCAGCAGCACCATCGCGAAGGTCGAGAGGTGCGAGAAGTCCTCGGCTCGCCACTCGGTGATGTGCGGCAGCACCGCCATGCTGGTCACCTGGAACGGGAACAGCAGCGCCGCCGGCCCGTGCGGGGTGATCGCGGCGCAGGCCAGGCTGAGCAAGCCGAACAGGCCCCAGCCGCGCAGCACCTTCAGGCGGTCGGCGGTCGGCGCGGCCAGCGCCTCCAGCCCGAAGGCGCCGGCGACCACCAGGCCGAACACCCAACTGCCGTGCAGATTGGCCCACAGGATCATCAGCGGCGCGAAGATCAGACGCGGCGCCCGGTCTTCGTCGCGGGCCGCCAGCATCTCGATCGTCCAGGCCAGCAGCATCGGCAGCATGAACAGATGCGGCCGGACCAGAAGACTGCCGCTCATGCAGGCCAGGGCCAGGATCGTCGTCGTGATCAGGGTCAGGCCGCCCAGTTGCAAGGATAGCCGGCGGGCCAGCATCCAGGTCGCGCCGCCCACGGCGACCGCGAACAGGACCAGCACCCCGGACCAGCCGGCCAGGCGCGCGGCCAGGGCCATCAGCGCCTCGGACAGCCACTCATGCGCCACCCACGGCCGACCGGCCTGGGTGTAGGAGAAGACATCGTGGTCGGGGACGCGGCCATGGGCCAGGATCCATTCGCCCGTGGCCATGTGCCAGTAGGTGTCGCCGTCGTTCAGCACCTGGGGCAGAAACAGAAAGACCAGCGCCATGACCAGGGCCGCCGCGAGCGGGACGATGTTGCGTTCCTGGGTCACTATGGTCCTCTCCCCTTCCTAAACAGGGTTAAGGGCCAGAGCTGAACAGACCCGTAATTTGCCTCGGCCCCGGAAATCCCGCATATCCCCGCGCCTCATGCCGCCCCCCTCTTCGACCTTGGCGAAAACCCTCCGCGACGCCCGGTCCCTGACCGAGGCCGGACTGATCGCGCCCGAGCGCCTGCCGGCGCTGGAGGCGGTGGCGGCGCGCTATGCCGTGGCGATCACGCCGGCGATGGCCGAGTTGATCGATCCGGCCGACGCCAATGATCCGATCGCCCGGCAGTTCGTCCCATCCCCCGAGGAGCTGGTCAGCAGCCCTGGCGAGGACGGCGACCCGATCGGTGACGCCGTCCACAGCCCGGTCGAGGGGATCGTCCATCGCTATCGCGACCGGGTGCTGCTGAAGCCGACCCACACTTGCGCGGTCTATTGCCGGTTCTGTTTCCGTCGCGAGATGGTCGGGCCCGAGGGTCTGGCGAACCTGACCCCGGCCCAGCTGGACGCCGCCTTCGCCTATATCGCCGGCCGGCCGGAGATCTGGGAGGTCATCGTCACGGGCGGAGACCCCTTCGTCCTGTCGCCCCGTCGCCTGGCCGATCTGATGGACCGGCTGGAGGCGATCCCCCACGTCAGGATCGTGCGCTTTCACACGCGCGTGCCCGCCGTCGATCCCGAGGCCGTCACCGACGATCTGGTCGCGGCGCTGAAGCGCTCAAGCAAGACCGTCTATGTCGCCCTGCACGCCAACCACGCCCGCGAACTGACCCCGGCCGCCCGCGCCGCCTGCGCCCGGATCGTCGACGGCGGGATCCCGATGGTCAGCCAGACGGTGCTCCTGCGGGGCGTCAATGACGACGCCGAGGTGCTGGCCGAGCTGATGCGGGCCTTCGTCGAGACCCGGATCCGCCCCTACTACCTGCACCACGGCGACCACGCTCCGGGCACCGCCCACCTGCGCACGACGCTGGCCGAGGGTCAGGCGATCATGAAAGCCTTGCGCGGAACGGTCTCGGGCCTGGCCCAGCCGACCTATGTCCTCGACATCCCCGGCGGCCACGGCAAGGTCCCGGTCGGACCGAACTATGTCGCAAAGGGGCTCGGGGGGGACGCGATCGAGGACCCGGACGGCGTGGTCCGCGCCTATCCGCCCACGGCGTGATCTCCGCCCGACAACCCCGCTCACGTTGCATCGCAGCAAAGCCTTGGCGGCGCCACGGTTTCTCGTGCTAGAAAAGTCGGCACATCCAGGGCGCGGACACGCAGGTCCGGCGCGAATTCAAGCGAAGGCTTGGCTTTTATGAGTGAAATCAAGACGGTCGGCGTCATCGGCGCGGGCCAGATGGGGTCCGGCATCGCGCATGTCGTCGCCCTCGCCGGCTACGACGTGCGTCTCCATGACGTCTCGCGCGATCGGATCGACGCGGGCCTGGCCCTGATCGAGAAGAACATGGCCCGCCAGGTCGGCCGCGGCATCATCGACGACGCCGCGATGAAGGCGGCCCTGGCCCGCATCTCGGCGGCCGAGAGCCTGGAGGCCATCGGCGCGACCGACCTTGCGATCGAGGCCGCCACCGAGAACGAGGAGGTCAAGAAGTCGATCTTCCGCAGCCTGCAGCCGCACCTCAAGCCCGATACGCTGCTGGCCTCGAACACCTCGTCGATCTCGATCACCCGCCTGGCCTCGGCCACGGATCGTCCCGAGCGCTTCATCGGCCTGCACTTCATGAACCCCGTGCCGCTGATGAAGCTGGTGGAGATCATCCGCGGCATCGCCACGGACGTTCCGACCTATGAAACGGCCGTGGCCTTCGCCAAGTCGCTGGGCAAGATCACCAGCAACGCCGAGGACTTCCCCGCCTTCATCGTCAACCGCGTTCTGGTGCCGATGATCAACGAGGCGATCTACACCCTGTACGAAGGGGTCGGCACGGTCGACGCCATCGACACGGCGATGAAGCTGGGCGCCAACCATCCGATGGGCCCGCTTGAGCTGGGCGACTTCATCGGTCTGGACACCGTGCTGAGCATCATGAACGTGCTCCACGAGGGCCTGGCCGACAGCAAGTACCGCCCCTGCCCGCTTCTGGTGAAGTATGTCGAGGCTGGCTGGCTGGGCAAGAAGACCGGCCGCGGCTTCTACGACTATCGCGGCGAAGTCCCGGTTCCGACCCGCTAAAGTCACCCGATAGGGTCCAGCGTTTCGTCGGCGCGACCAGTGTGCGCGCCGACGAACCGCCCCCAGCCGCCTCCTGGGTTTCCGCACAGGAGGAGGCACTGGGCATGGCGCGCCTGTACCCCACCGGCGCGCGACATGCCCCTTGTTCTCGCGCGGCGTCGCGGCTCTGTCATTGACCGACGATCCACATTCTATTGCTCTGGAATTTTCGCCGGGATGAGTCTCGGCCGTTCGCTGAGGCTTCCGCGTGAATGAGCGTCTAAGTCGGGATCTATGGGTGTTGGACGCCCGCGAGCAGCCCGACGCCCTGGAACTCTACCGCAAAGCCTGCGCGCACCTGTTCGACATCACCTTGCTGTCGCCCGAGACCGAGTTCCACAACCGGCTGGAAGGCTATCAGCTGGGCCCCGTTGTCTTCGCGCGATGCGTCGGCGTTCCTCAGCGGTTCGAGCGCAAGCTCACCCACATCATGGCCGACGCGACCGACACCGTCATGGCGGTGCTGGACCTGGGACAGAACGTCTGGCGCGCCGACTATGACGGACGCGAGGCCAGCAGCGACATGGGCGCAATCCGGCTGGTGGACATGGCGCGGCCCTACGAATCCGCGAGCCGGAGCCCCTATGTCACCCTTTACCTGATGCTGCCGCGCGGCCTGCTGGATCCACAGGCCGCCAGCCTGGACTTCCACGGCCTAGTGGTGTCCGAGGCCAGCCCGTCGGGAAGGATGCTGTCCTCGCACCTGCGCGCCCTGTGGGAATCGATCGAGGCGATGACCTCGGCGGAAGCGCCCATGGCCGCCAAGGCCACGGCCGCCCTGGTGAGTGGTGTGATCCTGGCCTGCGGCGAGCCGATGAGCGCCGATCCCCGCCCGCTGGAAAAGGTGCTGCTGAGCGCCGGCCAGCAGTTCGTCGCGCAGCGGCTGGACGATCCGGACCTGTCGCCGGAGACGGTGCGTGAGCACCTGGGCGTGTCGCGGAGCCAGCTCTACAAGGTGTTCGAACCCGCCGGCGGCGTCAGCGCCTTCATTCAGCGGCGGCGGTTGGACCAGGCCTTCGACGTAATCCTGCAGGACCGCGCCGAGCAGATGACCCTGGCCGAGGTGGGCTATCGCCACGGCTTCCGCTCGGACGCCCACTTCAGCCGCGCCTTCCGGGCCCGGTTCGGCGTCACGCCCGGCCGCCTGCGCAAGCTGGGCGAGGCGGCGCGTCAGGAAGGCCTGTCGGCTCAGGAGCGGCCCGACGACGTCTTCGCCTGGCTTAAGGGACTCTAGCCAGCCCCCATCGCCACGGCGACGTGATAGGTCACGAACGAGGCCAGATAGGCCAGGCTGGTCATGTAGACGAACATCACCGTCGGCCAGGTCCAGCCGTTGGTCTCGCGCTTGACCACGCCCAGCGTCGCCGCGCATTGCGGGGCGAAGACGTACCAGGCCAGGAACGACAAGGCGCTGGCCAGCGACCACTGGTGGGAGAGCAGCGAGCCCAGGGTCGTGGCGGCCGCGTCGCCTTCGCCGCCCACCGCGTAGACCGTGCCCAGCGCCGCCACCGCGACCTCGCGGGCCGCGAAGCCCGGGATCAGGGCCACGGTCATCTGCCAGTTGAAGCCGATGGGGGCCATGACCGGCGCGATGAAGGCGCCGATGCGGCCGGCGAAGCTGTAGTCGATGGCCGGACCCGTCGCGCCTTCCGGCGGATAGGGGAAGGTCGACAGCACCCAGACCAGCACCATCAGCGGCAGGATGATCCGGCCGGCGCGGGTCATGAAGATCCGCGCGCGCGTCCACAGGTTCATCAGGACGTTGCGCGGCTCGGGCCAGCGATAGGTCGGCAGCTCCATCATGAAGGGCTCGACCGCGCCCCGCCAGAACACGCGGCGGATGACGAGCGAGACCAGCAGGGCGCTGACGATGCCGCCCGCATAGAGGCCAAACATGACCAGGCCCTGCAGCGACAGCACGCCCCAGACGGTCTGCTTGGGAATGAAGGCGCCGATGATCAGGGTATAGACCGGGATCCGCGCCGAGCAGGTCATCAGCGGGGCGACCAGGATGGTGGTCAGCCGGTCATGCTTGTTGTCGATCACCCGCGTCGACATGATGCCGGGGATGGCGCAGGCGAAGCTGGACAGCAGCGGGATGAATGCCCGGCCGTGCAGGCCCGCCCCGCCCATGATCTTGTCCATCAGGAAGGCCGCGCGGGCCATGTAGCCGCTGTCTTCCAGCAGCAGGATGAAGAAGAACAGGATCAAGATCTGCGGCAGGAACACCAGCACGCTGCCGACGCCGGCGATCAGGCCGTCGGAGATTAAGCTGGTCACCAGCCCGGCCGGCAGGTGGGCGTTGGTCCAGCCGACCAGGGCCGCGAAGGCCCCGTCGATGCCGTCCATGACCGGCGTGGCCCAGGTGAACACCGCCTGGAACATCACGAACAGCAGGGTCATCAGGATCAGGACACCGGCGACGGGGTGCAACAGCACGTCGTCGATCTTGCCGGTGACGGTGTCCGGGCGCTCGGGCGGCTTCACGCAGGCCTTGAAGATGCGCTGGGCCTCGGCGTGGGCGGCGCGGATCTCGCCGGCCGTCGGCTCGCGCCAGACGTTCTCGGTCGCCACGCGGCGTTCGGCGATCAGCGCCTCGACCTTTTCCAGCAGTTCGGGAACGCCACGCTTGCGGGTCGCCACGGTGGTGACGATCGGCGCGCCCAGTTCCTGCGACAGGCGCTCCAGGTCGATCCGCAGGCCCTGGCGCTGGGCGATGTCGTACATGTTGAGGGCCAGGACGAACGGCCGGCCCACCTGCTTCAGTTCCAGGACCAGGCGCAGGACGAGGCGCAGGTTTGTGGCGTCGGCCACGCAGATCAGGGCCTCGGGCGCGATCTCGCCTTCCAGTTTGCCGACCACGGCGTCGCGGGTGACCACCTCGTCCGGGCTGCGGGCGCGTAGGGAATAGGTGCCGGGCAGATCCAGCACGCGCATCTGGCGGCCGGACGGCGTGGTCAGCACGCCCTCCTTCCGCTCGACGGTGACGCCGGCGTAGTTGGCTACCTTCTGGCGGCTGCCGGTCAGGGCGTTGAACAGCGCGGTCTTGCCGGAATTGGGGTTGCCGACCAGAGCGACGCGGGCGGGCTCGGCGACCAAGGACTTCGAAGCGGTGTCGGGAGCGGTCGTGGCGGTATCGAGAGCCAAGGTCTTAGCGTCCGTCGAATTTCACGGTGACGGCGCCGGCTTCACGCCGACGCAGGGCGACGCGCGTGTCGTCGACGCGGACGGCGATCGGGTCGCGGCCGAACAGGCCTTCGTGCAGCACCTCGATGGCGGCGCCCTCCACGAAGCCCATCTCCAGAAGGCGTCGCTCAAGCTCCTCCGCCGCCACGGCCTCGGCCGCGCCCGACACGCCGGTGACCTTGACGATCACCCCGCGATCGCCCCGCCCGGCGGTGGCCAGGGGACGCACGCCGGAGGTCTCGGCTGGGTTGAATGGAGAGGACAATGCAAACGCCTCGGACATAATGGCTCCGATTAGATTGCGAACGATTATCAGTCGAAGAGACCAATGTCGATTCAGCGATCTGCGCGTCTTGGGTTATGATGCACCTTAAGGGCTGTTAGGACCGAATGGCGCAGGGTCGTTAATAGATTAGACTCTTGGCGCGCTGGTCGGTCTGATTGCGTCTTACGATTCGTGTGGGCGGATGATGCGTAGGCTGATGCTGTGGCTCCTGACGGGGGCTTATCTTTGTCTGGCTTTGATCGTCTCCCTCTTCCTCTGGAGGATGGGCGCGACTCCGGCTGTCGGCGTTTCAGCCTTCATCGGCAGCCTGGGCCTGGCCTTCGCCTTTCACGGCGTGCTGGGCCAGACCTTCCTGGCGGCCGCCCTGCGAGGCGACATCGACACCGTGCGCGAAGCCCACGCCATCCTCCTGGACCAGATCGAGAAGGTCGACGCCCGCGTGTCGGATCTGGTGGAATCGGTCGCCGCCGACGCCCAGCGCCGCACGGAGGAGCTGTCGACCGAGGTCCACCAGCTGGAAGACCTGATCGCCAGCATGAACGACCGGCTGGAGCACCAGCTGAACCACCAGGTCGCCGCCGCCTCGGCCCGCAGCCACAATCTGGGACGCGAGCGCGCGCCCCACGCCAGCCACATGCTGCAGGTCGTGCAGGACGCCCTGGCCGAGAACCGCGTCGATCTCTACCTGCAGCCGATCGTCAGCCTGCCCCAGCGCCGGACCGTCTTCTACGAGAGCTTCTCGCGCCTGCGCGACGAGACCGGCCGCGTGATGATGCCGGCCGAATACCTGGCCGTGGCCGAGCCCGAGGGCCTGATGACGGCCATCGACAACCTGCTGCTGTTCCGCTGCGTGCAGATCGTCCGCCGCCTGGCCAAGCAGGACCGCAAGGTTGGGATATTCTGCAACATCTCCCTGGCCAGCCTGGGCGACGAGAGCTTCTTCCCGCAGTTCCTGGAGTTCATGCAGGCCAACAAGGACCTGGCCGGCGCGGTGATCTTCGAGCTGGGCCAGGCGGCGTTCGATCGCCGGGGTCCCGTCGAGGCCCGCCACATGGCCCGCCTGGCCAGCCTGGGCTTCAGCTTCAGCCTCGACAAGGTCAGCGACCTGGATCTGGACTTCCAGGACCTGGCCCGCGCCGATGTCCGCTACCTGAAGGTCGGCGCCCAGATGATGCTGGACCAGCTGGAAGAGCAGGACGGCAAGCTGGTCATCGCCTCGCTGCCCGACCTGAACGCCGCCGACTTCGCCGCCCTGACCCGCCGCTACGGCATCGAGGTCATCGTCGAGAAGGTCGAGGCCGAAAAGCAGATCGTCGACATTCTCGACTTGGACATCGGCTACGGCCAAGGCCACCTGTTCGGCGAGCCGCGCGCCATTCGTGACGCCGTCCTGGCCGAGGCCGAGCCGCCGCAGGACTTCATGCGCGGGGCCCTGCGTCGCCGCGCCGTCGCCTGGTAGGCCGCTAGTGTGCTGGATTTGAAGTTCGCCCGCACTTGGATCAGGTTCTGAGCGAACTTCAAATCCAAAAAAGCACACTAGAAACAAAAGCTTACTAGCGTCCTTATCGATTCCGAAGTTCGTCGGAGCTTGCCACAAGCGCTTGCGAACTTCGGAATCGGGACACTAGACTACTGACAGCTTTGGGCGCCTCGCCGCAAGCTTCGGAATGACCGGGGCCGAGGCGTGGCGCACGATCTCCTCACGAAAGGAGATCCCCATGATCGCTGCGACCTACCCCAATGACGACGCGCGCTGGGACGCCATGCGCGCCAAGGATCGCGCCGCCGAGGGCGTCTTCTACATCGGCGTGCGCACCACCGGCGTCTACTGCGTCGCCAGTTGCGGCGGCCGTCCGCTGCGCCAGAACGTCGCCTTCTACGCCACGCGCGAAGACGCCCGCGCCGCCGGCCTGCGCGCCTGCCTGCGCTGCAAGCCCGACCTCAACCGCGAGACCCTGCGCTGGGCCGTCGGCGAGACCAGCCTGGGCCTGGCCCTGGTCGCGCGTTCCGAGGCCGGCCTGCGCCTGCTGACCCTGGGCGATGACGCCGAGGCGCTGCGCCACGACCTGGAAAAGCGCTTCGAGCACGCCCGGATCGTCTCGGACCCGGAAGGCCTCGCCGCCGACCTGAAGGCCGTGGCCGATCTGGTCGACCATCCCGGCCAGGCCCTGGACCTGCCGATCGACGCTCAGGGGACCGAGCTGCAGAAGGCCGTCTGGGCCGCCCTGCGCGAGATCCCGGCCGGGCGGACCGCCTCCTATGCCGACATCGCCCGCGCCATCGGCCAGCCCACCGCCGCCCGCGCCGTGGCCCAGGCCTGCGGGGCCAATCCGCTGGCGGTGATCACGCCCTGCCACCGCGTGGTCCGCGCCGACGGCGGCCTGTCCGGCTACCGCTGGGGCGTCGAGCGCAAGCGCGCCTTGCTGGCGCGGGAGCCGGCGTGACGCTCGCCCAGACCCGGATGGACTGGACCCGTATAACCGCCGAGCTCGACGTCCGCGGCTGGGCCCTGACCGGTCCGATCCTGAAACCCGAGACCTGCCGGGGGATCGCCGACCTCTATCCCCAGGACGCGGGCTTCCGTAGTCGAGTGGTCATGGCCCGCCACGGCTTCGGGCGCGGCGAGTACAAGTACTTCAGCTATCCCCTGCCGGAAGTCGTCCAGCGACTCCGGCAGGGACTCTACGGACCGCTGTCGACGATCGCCAACGCCTGGGCCGAACGCCTGGGCGAAGACCGCCGCTTTCCGGAAGCGCTGGACGACATGCTGGCGCGCTGCCGGCAGGCCGGCCAGGCGCGGCCCACGCCCCTGCTGCTGACCTACGGCCCCGGCGACTACAACTGCCTGCACCAGGACCTCTATGGCGAGCACGTCTTCCCGCTGCAGGCGGCGTTCCTGCTGGACGAACCGGGCCGCGACTTCGACGGCGGCGAGTTCGTGATCGTCGAGCAGCGGCCCCGGCAGCAGTCCGCGCCGCAGGTCGTGCCGCTAAGGCAAGGCGAGGGCGTGATCTTCGCGGTGCGCGAACGGCCGGCGGAAGGCGTGCGAGGTGTTCACCGCAGGATGCTGCGGCATGGGGTAAGCGAGATCCGCTCAGGCCGACGGCGGACCCTGGGCGTGATCTTCCACGACGCGACCTAACCCAGCGGCGAGACCCCGAACAACAGCCGGTGCAGGACGAACACGAACACCGCGTACAGCGCCGAGCCGGCGACCACCGCGATCACGTCCGCGATCGGCTTGGTCACGACCGGCGCCGGCTCCCCGCGTCTCAGCGCCGAGATCAGGTCCGCGACCGCCCAGACCAGGAACGCGCCGAACAGCAGCGCCGAGGCCTGGTCTCCATTGGCCAGCAGGTGGCCGGCCGACCAGAGGATGGTTCCCAGCAGCATCGGATGGCGCACGGTCGCCTTGATCCGTCCGACCGGGCCGTTCGAGCCGGCCAGCAGCACGAAGGCCACCCAAACCAGGCCCATCGCCGCGTGGCGTCCCCAGGGCGGCGGATCATAGAGCTGCGGCGCCATCGGCCGGAACTGGATCCAGCCCCAGATGATCAGGCCCAGCCCCACCGCCGAGAGGACGGAATAAAGCCCCTTCCAGCGCCCCGGATGGGCGGCGACCTGGGCGGCGCGGAACGGCGCGGCCAGGATCCGCGTCGAGTGGACGCCCAGAAACAACGCCAGCCCCAGGATCAGTATCGTCATCGACCACTCCTCTTCGCGCGGAGGATAGTCACGGAACGGCGGTCTTCGAAAGCTTCGCCTTCTGGCCCTTGAATCCTCGCCCCTCGCGAACAGCTAAGGCGGGGCGAGATTGACGCCCGCCCCTTCACTCGGTACCGCCCTCGCCATGATGGACTTCCCCGCCGGCCTTTCCGCCCTTTCCGACCGCTATGACGTAGTTCTGTGTGACGTCTGGGGCGTGATCCATAACGGGGTGGAGAGCTTCCCCGCCGCCTGCGCGGCGCTGACCCAATGGGCCGAGACCAAGGGTCCGGTGGTGCTGATCTCCAATTCGCCGCGGCCGTCGTACGACGTGGTCGCCCAGCTCGACAGCCTGGGCGTGCCGCGCTCGGCCTGGCAGGGCTTCGTCACCTCGGGCGACGCCACCCGGGCGTTGCTGACGCCGCATACCGGGACCAAGGTCTGGAAGATCGGCCCCGAGCGCGACGGTCCTCTATGGGCGGGCTTCGACCTGACCCTGGCCGGTCCCGAGGACGCCGACTTCATCCTGTGCTCGGGCCTCTATGACGACGAGAGCGAGGTTCCCGAGGACTATCGCGACCGCCTGAAGGTCGCCGCCGACCGGGGCCTTAAGTTCATCTGCGCCAATCCGGACCGCGTCGTGCAGCGCGGCGACAAGCTGATCTTCTGCGCCGGCGCCCTGGCCGATCTGTATGAGGCCCTGGGCGGCAAGGTGGTCATGGCCGGCAAGCCCTATGCGGCGATCTACGACCTGGCCGTGGCCGAGGCGGCGCAGCTGCTGGGCCGTCCCGTCGACCGCGATCGGGTGCTGTGCATCGGCGACGGCGTCATCACCGACGTGAAGGGCGCCCACGACCAGAAGCTGGCCTGCCTGTTCATCGCCAAGGGCATCCATGGCGAGACGGCCGTCGGTCCCGATGGCCAGCTGATCCCGGAAGCCGTCCAGGCCCTGCTCGACGCCGAGGCCGTGGGCGCGACCCACGCCATCGGCGATCTGGTCTGGTAAGCAAGAAAAACCCACAAAGACAAGAAAAGGGGGATCGTGATGCAGGGCAAGTTTCTCGAGGAGCTGAGCGTCGGCCAGTCGGCGCAGTTGGTCCGCACCGTCGGCGAGGCCGACCTCGTCGCGTTCGCGGCTGTCACCGGTGACACCAATCCGGTGCACCTGGACGCCGACTACGCGGCCACGACAAGCTTCGGCGAGCGCATCGCCCACGGCATGCTGTCGGCCGGCTACATCTCGGCGGTGCTGGGCACCACCCTGCCCGGCCCCGGCGCGATCTACCTTTCGCAGACACTGAAGTTCAAGCGTCCGGTCAAGATCGGCGACGAGGTCACCGCCATGGTCACCATCTCCGAGATCAACGCGGCCAAGGCCCAGGTCACCCTCGCCACCGTCTGCAAGGTCAATGGCAAGGCTGTGCTCGACGGCGAGGCCGTGGTCATGGTTCCGCGCAAGGTCGCCTGATGCCGCTCAAGATCGTCAACGCCTGGAAGAACCTCCCCGCCGAAGAGCGCGGCGCCGCCGTCGCGCTGGGCAATTTCGACGGCGTGCATCGCGGTCACCAGCAGGTGATCGCGCAAGCCGCGAAAGCGGCGCTGGCCGACCACACGCCGCTGGGCGTGATCACCTTCGACCCGCATCCGCGTCGCCTGTTCCGACCGACCGAGCCGGCCTTCAAGCTGATGACCCACGCCCAGCAGGCCCGGGCCCTGGGCGCCCTGGGCGTCGGCCTGCTGTACCTGCTGCCGTTCGATTTCGAGATGGCCAGTTTCGGTGACCGCGAGTTCGTCGAGAAGGTGCTGGTCGAGGGCCTCTCCGTGAAGCACGTCGCCGCCGGCTTCGACATCTCGTTCGGCCGCGGCCGCACCGGCAGCGGCGACCTGCTCAAGCGCTATGGCGAGGAGTACGGCTTCACCGTCTCGATCGCCGAGCCCGTAGCGAGCCGTGACGGCGAGAAGTTCTCCTCGACCGGCGTCCGCGACGCCCTGCGCCATGGCGAGCCAGACCAGGCCGCCCGCATCCTGGGACGCCCCTTCGCCATCGAGGGCGTGGTGCGGCGCGGCCAGCAGCTGGGCCGCCAGCTGGGCTTCCCCACCGCCAATGTCGAGGTCGAGGACTATGTGGTCCCCAAGCTCGGCGTCTACGCCACCCGCACCCGCCTGCCCGACGGCCGCGAGGTTCCGGGCGTGGCCAATCTCGGCAACAACCCGACCACCGGCATGGTCGAGACCCGGCTGGAGACCTGGCTGTTCGACTTCGACGAGGATCTCTACGGCCAGATCATCGAGACCGACCTGATCGCCTTCCTGCGCCCGGAACTGAAGTTCGACAGCCTGGAGCTGATGATCGAGCAGATCCACAAGGACGAGCAGGCGGCGCGGGCGATCGTCGCGCCGGGGTTTTGACTCAGCACTAACCCCCACCTGACCACGCTCCGCGTGGTCTGTCCGCCCCCACGACTGTGGCGGAGATATCTCTCCTCCCCTCTTGGGGGAGGGGGACCGGCGAACGCCGGCGGAGGGGGATCGCGCGGCGCACGAAACCCTTTCCCCTCCGCCCCCGCCCCGTTAACCTTGTTTAACGGCTGGGTGGGGACCGCATGCTCAAGGGGCGCAAGTACCGGGATTTCGCGCGCGCCAGGCAGCCGGTGAAGGCGCGGGCGCACGAGATCCTGGCCTATCCCGAGGGCGCGCAGTTCGTGTTCGACACGGGCAAGGCGCTCGAGGTCGAGGGCGGCTACTGCGCCCTGCCCGACGGCGACCTGCTGGACGCCTATTCCAACGCCGTGGTCCGCGCCGTCGAACGGGTTGGCCCCAGCGTGGTGCGCATCCATCCGATGCTGGAAGACCCCAGGATGTCCGGCGTCGGCTCGGGCTTCGCTATCGGTGAAAGCGGGCTGATTCTGACCAACAGCCATGTGATCCAGGGGGCCAGCCGCTTCGTGGTCATCACGGCCGAGGGCCGAAACTTCACCGCCCGCTGCATCGGCGACGATCCCGACACCGATCTGGCCGTCATCAAGATCGACCAGGCCGCCGACATCCCGGTGGCCCGGCTGGGCGATTCCAAGAAGCTGCGGCGCGGCCAGCTGGTCATCGCCATCGGCGCGCCGCTGGGCTTCGAGGCCACGGTGACCACCGGCGTCGTCTCGGCCATGGGCCGGTCCTTGCGCGGCGAGCGCGGCCGGCTGATCGAGGACCTTATCCAGACCGACGCGGCGCTCAATCCCGGCAACAGCGGCGGCCCGCTGGTCAATTCGACCGGCGAGGTGATCGGCATCGCCACCGCCATCATCGCCGGCTACCAGGGCCTGTGCTTCGCGGTGGCGGCCAACACCGCCCGCTTCGTGATCGCCGAACTCTTGGAGCATGGCCATGTGCGGCGCGGTTCGATCGGCCTGATCGCCCAGCAGGCCCCGATCCCGCCGACCCTGGCGCGGGCGACGGGCGTCCAGCAGCCCTATGCGGTCTATGTCGCCCACGTCGACATCGGCGGACCGGCCGCCAAGGCCGGGATCAAGGAAGGCGACCTGCTGGTCGCGGCGGGAAACCAGATCCTGACCGGCCTCGACGACCTGCTTCGCGCCCTAGACCACCACAGCATCGGCCGCGCCACCGCGTTCCTGGTCATCCGCAACGCCCGCCTGATGACCGTGACCGTGACGCCGAAGCTGCGGAAGCCAGGGGCTTAGCCGAAGCCTTTGCGCCCCGGCCCGCCCTCTGCTATCCCGCTGCCCATGAATTTCGTTCGGAAGATTTCGCGAATTATCCGCCCGGCGTGACGCCGCCGGACGATCCTCCAGCGCGCGCCGGGTTTTCCCGCCCTCTTCCGATACCTTCAAGCCGGACACCTATTCCATGGCCGACGACGCCACGACCGCCCGCGACTATCGCGAAACCGTCTTCCTTCCCGACACCCCGTTCCCGATGCGCGGGGGCCTGCCCAAGAAGGAGCCCGAGATCCTGGAGGGCTGGGCCGCCCTCTCCGACAAGGGCCTGTACGGCGCTGTCCGTGCGAAGCGCCAGGCTGACGGCGCCCCGCTGTTCGTGCTGCACGACGGCCCGCCCTACGCCAATGGCGCCATCCACATCGGCCACGCCCTGAACAAGACGCTGAAGGACTTCGTGGTCCGCTCGCGCTTCGCCCTGGGCTACGACGTCGACTATGTGCCGGGCTGGGACTGCCACGGCCTGCCGATCGAGTGGAAGATCGAGGAAGAGTTCCGCGCCAAGGGCCGCCGCAAGGACGAGGTCCCGGCCGAGGAGTTCCGCACCCGCTGCCGCGAATATGCCGGCGGCTGGGTCGAGGCCCAGAAGACCGAGTTCCAGCGCCTGGGCATCCTGGGCGACTGGTGGAACCGCTACGCCACCATGGACTTCACCTCGGAAGCCACGATCGTCGCCGAGTTCCACAAGTTCGCGGCCAGTGGCCAGCTCTATCGCGGCTCCAAGCCGGTGATGTGGAGCCCGGTGGAGCGCACCGCCCTGGCCGACGCCGAGATCGAGTACCATGACCACGTCTCGCCCACGATCTGGGTGAAGTTCCCGGTCAAGGTTTATGACGAGGAGCACTACGCGCTGTCGGGCAATCCGGCCGGCGATAACGTCTTCCGCCTGGCGCCCAACGACGCCAGCGTCGTGATCTGGACCACCACCCCGTGGACCATCCCCGCCAACCGCGCCATCAGCTTCAACCCCAAGGTCGAGTACGGCCTCTATGAGGTGGAAGCCATGGAGGAGAACCTCGAGTTCGCCCCGTGGTCGAAGGCCGGCGACCGCCTGATCATTGCAGACAAGCTGGCCGAGGACGTCCGCAAGGCCGCCAAGGTCGCGACCTGGCGCCGGATCGAGCCCGTCGATCCGACGGGCCTGATCTGCGCTCACCCTCTCGCTCAGTTCGATGAGGGCTTCGGCTTCGACGTGCCGCTGCTGGCCGGCGAGCACGTGACCGACGACGCCGGCACCGGCTTTGTCCACACCGCCCCGGGCCACGGCGCGGATGACTATCTGGTGTGGCTGAAGAGCGGCTATGCGCTGGACTCCATCCCCGACACCGTCGACCCGGACGGCGCCTACTACCCGCACGTGCCGCTGTTCGCGGGCCTGAAGGTCATCGAGACGGAGGGCAAGAAGGCCGGCAAGTTCGGTCCGGCCAACGGCGCGGTGATGGACAAGCTGATCGAGGCCGGAAACCTGCTGGCGCGCGGCCGCGTCGAGCACAGCTATCCGCACAGCTGGCGCTCGAAGGCGCCGATCATCTTCCGCAACACGCCGCAGTGGTTCATCCGCATGGATCAGCCGCTCGACAGCGGCCAGACCCTGCGCGAGACGGCGATCCAGGCGATCAAAGACACCGCCTTCCACCCCGACGCCGGGCGCAACCGCATCGGCTCGATGGTCGAGACGCGTCCCGACTGGCTGGTCAGCCGCCAGCGCGCCTGGGGCACGCCGCTCGCCATGTTCGTCGACAAGACCACCGGCGCGCCGCTGATGGACGCGGCGGTCAACGCCCGCATCCTGGCCGCCATCCGCGAAGGCGGGGCCGACGCCTGGTTCTCGCGTCCCGACGCCGACTTCCTGGGTGAGGCCTATGACGCGGCCCAGTACGAGAAGGTCGGCGACATCCTGGATGTCTGGTTCGACTCGGGCTGCACCCACGCCTTCACGATCGAGGGCCGCGCCGACAGCCACTGGCCGGCAGACCTGTATCTGGAAGGCTCGGACCAGCATCGCGGCTGGTTCCAGTCGTCCTTGCTCGAAGGCTGCGGCACCCGCGGTCGCGCGCCCTACAAGGCGGTTCTCACCCACGGGTTCACCCAGGACGAGAACGGCGAGAAGATGTCCAAGTCCAAGGGCAACACCGTCGAGCCGCAGACCATCACCAAGGAAAGCGGCGCCGAGATCCTGCGTCTGTGGGCGGCGATGGTCGACTATTCGGAAGACCAGCGGATCGGCAAGACGATCCTGGCCACCACCACCGACGCCTATCGCAAGCTGCGCAACACCACGCGCTACCTGCTGGGCGCCCTGGCCGGCTTCGATGAGGCCGAGCGGGTCACCGACTACGCCGACTTCCCGCCACTGGAGAAGTACATCCTGCACCGCCTGTGGGAACTGGATGGCCAGGTGCGCGCCGCCTACGAGGCCTATCGCTTCGCCGACGTGACCCGCCCGCTGATCGAGTTCTGCCAGGGCGATCTGTCGACCCTGTTCTTCGACATCCGCAAGGACAGCCTCTATTGCGACGCGCCGAACGCCCTGCGTCGCCGGGCCTATCGTACGGTGCTGGACTATGTGTTCGAGCGCCTGACCATCTGGCTGTCGCCGCTGACCAGCTTCACCATGGAAGAGGCGTGGCAGACGCGCTTCCCCGAGGCGGGCTCCAACAGCCTGCGGGTGATCCCGGAAACGCCGGCGGCGTGGCGCAACGACGCCGAGGCGCTTCGTTGGGATAGAGTCCGAGAAGTCAGACGCGTCGTTAATGGGATCCTTGAGGAACAACGACGCAATAAGAAAATCGGTTCAGCGCTGGAGGCTTCTCTAGAGGTCCACATTATCGATCCGGATTTGCTGTCTGCTTTTGAAGGGATCGATGCGGCTGAAACGTTCCTAACCAGCGTCGCGGATATCATCCCAGCTACAAACAATGGCGTTGAGAGTACTCTGCCGGAAGCATCGCTTAGCTTGCCTGACCAGCCGTACGTCTACGTCCTATCTACGTCAGCGTATGACAAAGGCCGCAAGTGCGCCCGCTCGTGGCGCATCCTGCCGGAGGTGGGAACCGATCCCCGCTATCCGGAGCTTAGCCTTCGCGATGCTGAAGCTGTGGCGTACTGGGACGCGACGCATAACTAGCCCCCTTCCCCCTTGATGGGGGAAGGGCCGGGGATGGGGGTGACGCGGCGCTGGCCGTGCTTGCGACGACCGCCGCATCACCCCCACCCTACCCTCCCCCATCAAGGGGGAGGGAAGAACGGAGAAGGCCTTGAAAATCACCCGCCTCGGCTGGACCGCCTACGCCGTCGCCGCCGCCACCCTGGTTCTGGACCAGTTCTCCAAGCTCTGGGTTCTAGGGCTGCTGGGCCGCGAGCAGGGCGCGTCGCTGCACGCCGTCGGTCCGCTCTACCTGACCATGGTCCATAACTACGGCATGAGCTTTGGCCTGCTGAAGGACCACGACTGGGGCCGCTGGCTGCTGATCGGCTTTTCGATTCTCGTGGTGATCGGCCTGTCGTTCTGGGCCCGCAAGGCCACCAAGCTGCTGCCCGCCCTGGGTGTCGGTATGATCATCGGCGCCGCCATCGGCAACAACCTGATCGACCGGGTGCTGTACGGCTATGTCGTCGACTTCATCGACGTCTCGCGCCTGAACTTTCCGTGGGTTTTCAACGTCGCCGACTCGGCGATCAACATCGGGGTGGCCCTGCTGCTGATCGACAGCTTTCTCTATGGCGAGAAGAAGCTGGTCGAGCCGACAGAGACTTAAGACGCCAAGGCCTTTTGACGGAATGACGCCGCATTCGCGTGGGAGATTGGCGCCCGGGCGAGGATGTCGTATCGAGAGCGTCCAAAATTTGGGCCGGGGGTCGGCCTGCTGGAGCATGGTTTGATGAGTTTCAATCGGGTCGCGACCGTGAGCGCCCTGACCGTCGTGGCCGTTATCGGTCTGACTGGCTGTGGTTCGACCAAGAAGGCCCTGGGCATGGACAAGGTCGTGCCTGACGAATTCCGCGTCGTCAGCAAGGCCCCGCTGGCCGTGCCGCCGGACTACGCCCTGCGCCCGCCGGCGCCCGGCGAGCCGCGTCCGCAGGAACTGCAGCCGGAAAGCGCCGCCCGCGCCGCCCTGATCGGCCAGAGCAACGCCGCCGGTCGTTCGGAAGGTGAAAAGCTGCTGGTCGCCCGCGCCGGCACCGACAAGGCCGATCCGCTGATCCGCTTCGTGGTCGACGACGAGAATGGCGACCTGGCCCACAAGGACGAGAGCTTCGCCAGCAAGGTGATGTTCTGGAAGAAGGGCCAGCCCAAGACGACGAACGTCGCCACCGCCGCCGAGTCGGGCGCCAACGCCCCGGCCGAGGTCGACGCCGCCGCCGAGGAAGCCCGTCTGAAGAAGCTGGTGGGCGCCGGTGGCGTGGTCATCACCCGCGAGAAGAAGACCGGCATCAAGCTGCCGGGCCTCTAAGGCTCGCGATACCAAGACAATCAAACGGCCCGGAACCTCGCGGTTCCGGGCCGTTTTCGTTTCAACCCTCCCCCGGCGTACGGACGGTGATCCCCCTGGCCCGCAGCTTGTCCAGCACGCCGTCCTGGGCCACCAGGCCGCGCAGGTAGTAGACCGCCACCGCGTGGCCGGGCGTCTTCAGCAGATCGGTCAGGGCCGCCACCTCATCGTCGACCGATTGACGCTTGAGGTCGGCCACGCCGGGCAGGAGCAACTCGCAGCGTTCGGCGCTGCGCGGCTCGGCCAGCGCCGCGCCGACCCGTCCCTGGCTCCAGGCTTGCGCCGCCGCGCGGCGCGCGCCTGGCCCCGCCGCGAGGGTGTCCAGGGTTTCGGACAGGCAGACCTGCCCGGCCTCGTCGCTGTGCTCGCGGATCAGGGTCTTCAGCATCGGCATGGCCTTGTGGACCGCAGCGGGGCGAGGCTTGCCGCCGTGCTTGCGCGCCAGCGCCTTGACCGTCTTTTCCGGCTCCATGGTCTGGAGATCGGCCTTCCGGTCAGCCTTCCCGTTCAACTGCAGGGCGATGAACAGCGGCTTCCAGTCCTTCCAGCCGTCGGGATCCTTGGGCTCGACGGCCTTCCAGGCGTGTTGCAGCCGGGCGGCCAGGGCTGGCGAACGTTCGGCCCAGTCGCCATCGCCCTTCAGACGCTTGCGCAGCTTCAGGAGACCGGGAATGTCGGTGAGGCCGGCGCGCCACTCCGGCGGCGTGATCACCGCGAAGGCGCCGTCCAACCGCCGCTCCAGCACCGACTTGTCCCAGGCCAGGCCTTTGGGGAGCGCGGTCGGCGTTCCCAGGACATAGATGGTGGTGTCAGCGTCGGACACCCGCCACCAAGCCGGACCGGGCAGCTTGGCGCTGACCACGAGGGCCTCGACCACATTGGCCTGCGGGTCGTCGATCACCTGGGCCCGCGCCGAAGCGCCCATGGATGCGGCGGCCAAGACCAGGCCCGTTAAGATAGCGCGCATTGAATCCCCCAAACTCCAGCGCGACCCTGGCGGACGCTGATGGCCGAAGCTTGGCCCTATTCCGGCGCGACGACGGTGAAGCCCTTGGCGCGCAGGCGATCCAGCACGCCGCCTTCCGTCAGCAAAGACCGGAGCTCAATCACCGCCACGGCCTTGCCGGGCTTCTTCAGGGCCGAGGTGATGGCGCTGACGGCGTCGTCCTGGCCGTCCTTGAACTGACGGGCGATCCAGGGCGTGGAGGCCAGGCATCGCTGATAGCCGCGCTCGGCCGAGACAACCTCGCGCACCTGCCCCTCGGCCCATTGTTCGGCGGTCTCGCGGACGCTGGACAGGCCGTTCTCGGCCTCCCTCAGGCCGGCATCGAGGCAAAGCGCCTGCAGCGGCTCTGGCGCCTGGGCCAGCGACTTGACCATGCCGATCAGGTCGTAGTCGTCCAGCTTCTTGACCCGAGGCTGGACCGCGACGTCCTTGCTCTTGGCCAGGTTGCGGATGCGGTCGCTCAGGTCGCCGACGGTGATGGAGGCGCCGCCCCCCCGATCATTGGCGATGACGAAGCCCGCCAGCGCCGGCTTCATCTCGTCGTATTCGCTGAGCGGCTTTCCCCGCGCCTTCAGCCGCGCCTCCAGACGGGCGCGCAGCTCGGGCGGCAGGGTCTCGCGCATCGGCTTGTCCGTCATGAAGGGCTTGCCGCGCCCGGGGATAAGGGCCAGCAAGCTCAGGATCCGGACCTCCGGCTCCTGGCCGATGATCAGCACATTAGCCCCGTCCAGGCGGCGGCGCAGCACGAACTGGTCGAAGTCCAGTTTCTGCGGCGCGAAGGCCGGCATGCCCATTACATAGACGGTCGTGTCGGCGTCGGTGACTTTCCACCAGGCCGGTCCCGGCAGGCGGGCGTTGACGATCAGCTCCTCGACCAGGTTGGCCTGGCTGTCGACCGGCGTCAGGTCCACCGGCTTGGTCTGGTGGATCGAGACCTCGTTCTTCCCCTGAGCCTGGGCCAGGGCCGAGCTCCCCATCAGGACGGACAGCGCCAGGCCGGCGGCGGCGATGCGGAGAAGGGTCAAGACGGCTGTTCCTCGAACGGCGACGGAATCGCGCTAAATACTGTGGCGTTCCTTGCTTGGCCGACCGCCCTCCGCCCGGTCAAATTAAGGAGTCGCAATGGTGGCGCTAGCCGCCGACGCGCTCCGTCCGAAAGTCCGTTTGATGCCCATCCGTCGCCTGCCGCCCGAGACCGTCAACCGCATCGCCGCCGGCGAGGTGGTCGAACGGCCCGCGAGCGCGATCAAGGAGCTGGTTGACAACGCCATCGACGCCGGAGCGACCCGCATCGAGGTCGAGGCCCATGGCGGCGGCCTGACCCGGATCCTGGTGGCCGACGACGGCTGCGGCCTTTCGGCCGAGGAACTGCCCGTGGCCATCGAGCGCCACGCGACCTCGAAGCTGGCGCCCGACGAGGACGGCCTCTGGGACCTGCTGCGCATCCACACCATGGGTTTTCGCGGCGAGGCCCTGCCGTCGATCGGCTCGGTGGCGCGGCTGACGATCAGCTCGCGCGCCAAGGGGTCCAGCGACGCCCATTCGATCCTGGTCGAGGGCGGCCAGGTCGGCGATGTCGCGCCCGCCGCCTTCCCCGGCCCGCACGGCGCGCGGATCGAGGTGCGTGACCTGTTCTACGCCACGCCCGCGCGCCTGAAGTTCATGAAGTCCGAGCGCGCCGAGTCGCTGGCGATCACCGAGGAACTCAAGCGCCAGGCCATGGCCAATGAGAGCGTCGGCTTCTCGCTGGACATCGACGGCCGCCGCATCCTGCGCCTGCCGCCCGAGCATCCCGGTCCGCAAGGTCGCCTGGCGCGCCTGGCCGCCGTTCTGGGCCGCGACTTCCAGGACAACGCCATCGAGATCGACCAGGTCCGCGACGGCGTGCGGCTGTCGGGGTTCGCCGGCCTGCCGACCTACAACCGCGGCAACGCCGCGCACCAGTATCTGTTCGTCAACGGCCGCCCGGTGCGCGACCGGCTGCTGCAAGGCGCCCTGCGCGCCGCCTATGCCGACTTCCTGGCGCGAGATCGCCACCCGACGGCGGCGCTGTATGTCACGCTCGACACCAGCGAGGTCGACGTCAACGTCCATCCGGCCAAGGCCGAGGTGCGCTTCCGGGACCCGGCCCTGGTGCGCGGCCTGATCGTCGGAGCCCTGCGCCACGCCCTGGCCGGCGCCGGCCACCGGGCCTCGACCACCGTCGCCACCCAGGCGCTAGACAGCATCCGCGCCCAGCAGAGCCCGTTCCCGGGGTATAATCCGGGGCCTTCTCCCGCCGGCTTCTCGGCCTGGCGTGAAGGCGGCTGGACGCCGCCGACCCAGCGTCCCATGGACCTGCCGGGCCTGAACGAGGTTTCGGCGCGGGTCGAACCCAGCTACTCGTCGGGTTTCGGGGGCGAACTGGCCGAGGTGGTGCGCGAGGCCTACAGCTCCGTCGCCTTCGAAGACCGTCCCGCCACGGACTACGCGTCCGCCGCGCCGTTCGACCCCGTCGACTTCCCACTGGGCGCGGCCCGGGCCCAGGTGCACGAGACCTACATCGTGTCCCAGACCCGCGACGGCATGGTCATCGTCGACCAGCACGCCGCCCATGAGCGCCTGGTCTATGAGCGCATGAAGGGCGAGATGGCCGCCGGCGGCGTCTCCCGCCAGACCCTCCTGCTGCCCGAGGTGGTCGACCTGGATCCCGCCGAGGCCGAGCGCGTGGTCGCCCGGTCCGAGGAGTTGGCCAGCCTGGGTCTCGTTATCGAGAGCTTCGGCCCCGGCGCGGTGCTGGTGCGCGAGACGCCGGCCCTGCTGGGCAAGACCGACGCCGCCGCCCTGGTCCGCGACATCGCCGACGACCTGGCCGAGAACGGCCAGGCCCTGGCGCTGAAGGAGCGGCTGGAAGAGGTCTGCTCGACCATGGCCTGCCACGGCAGCGTCCGCGCCGGCCGCCGCCTGAACGGGGCCGAGATGAACGCCCTGCTCCGCGAGATGGAAGCCACACCCCACTCGGGCCAGTGCAACCACGGCCGCCCGACCTATGTGGAACTGAAGCTGGCCGACATCGAGAAGCTGTTCGGGCGGCGCTAAGCCGCCCGCTTCTCAGCGAACACCCGCATCGCCTCGGCCAGGTACTCTGTCAGCCCCGGCGCGATCGCTTCGTAGCGGGCGGTGAACTCCGGATTCTCCAGATAGAGCCGCCCCAGCCCGGTGAACGCGTCCGGGGTCGGTTCGCGGTTCCAGGACTTGGCGATCCAGGCCCAGTGTCGGCGCATGATCGCGGCCACGACGTCGCTGTCGGCCGGAAGGCCCTGGCTCAGGGCCTTGGCCATGTCGTGCTCGATCGCCGCGCCTTCCTGCTGGAAGCCGGCCCAGTCGCCCTTCCCCCAGCTCTTCATGCCGGCCTTCGAATGGGCGATCTTCTCAGCCATGCCGTCGCCGTAGCGCTCGACCAGTTCGGCCTCGTGCCGGGCCTGCTTCTCTGGGTCGAAGCCCTTGAACATCTCTTTGTCTTCCATCGTCTCGTCTCCTTTGAGGTCGGCGAGGGTGCGGTCCACGATGTCCACCAGCTTGGCGTAGCGTTCGGCCTCGGCCACCAGGCGTTCGCGATGGGCGTGAAGCGCGGCGGCGAGGTCGAAGGCCGGGTCGTCCAGCGCGGCCTGGATGTCCTTCAGCGGAGTCTCCAGGGCGCGATGAAACAGGATCTGCTGCAGGCGCAGCAGGTCCTGGCGGTCATAGTAGCGATAGCCGTTGGCCCCGACGGCGCGCGGCCGCAGCAGGCCGATGGCGTCGTAGTGGTGCAGAGCCCGCACCGAGACGCCCGACAGCTTCGCCATCTGTTTGACCGTGTAGACGCTCATCCGGTGTCCTTGGTGAACCTTCCCTCTTCGATGGAAGGATCAGTCAGGTCTGACGCGGCGTGAGGGTCAATGCCCTAAAATCAGCGGGCTTCAGGCCGCGTTGGCCGCCGCCAGGGTCGCGCCGTCGGCGCTGGCGACCGGCTTTTCCAGCAGGTCGGTGACGGCGGGGCCGCGCACGAAGGCGATCCCTCCAGCCTTGCAGGCTTCCAGTTCGACCGCCGAGCAGACATTAGCCGCGGCCTGGGCCACGCCCTTGGCGACGTAGGCGGCCTTGCGCTCGACGAACTTGAGGATCTGCTTCAACCGGTCGTGCTCGGTCTCGCCGTTCAGCACCAGGGTGATGCTGTCGACCAGTTCGTGCGGCAGGCCCGAGATCGGGAAGGTCGGGTCGCAGACCTGGACGTCCATCCGCGAGAAGCTGCCCTTCAGGAACAGGCGCATCTGCTGCAGCATGCCGATCGAGGCCTCGCGCGGCGTGGCGTAGATCGTGGCGGTCAGGCGCGGCAGCTGATCCAGCGGATAACGCGAGAGGCGGCTCTTATAGGCCTCCTGCGAGGCCGGGGTGGTCAGGTTCCAGAAGCCGAACGGGGCCTGGATCTCGCCGAAGGGGGCGGCCTTAAGGGCGGCCTGGGTGTCGGTCAGGCAGATCAGGTCGCGCTTCAGCAGCTTGCCGTCGTCCTCGGGCGGCGGACCGATCAGGTCCGCGCGCATGCCGATGGCCGAACCGACGAAGGCGCCGTGCGCCAGGTCATAGACGCCCCACCAGCCGGTTTGGGCTTGCGGCGGCGGGGCCGCGACCTTGGCGGCGGCAGGCGTGGGCGGCGGGGCCGGTTGAGCCTTGGGCGGTTCCGGCGCGACGGCTGCGGCGACGGGCGGCGGAGCCTTGGCGGCGACCGGCTTGGCCGGTTCGGCCGCGGGGACGGTGGAAACGGACGCGGCGGTCTTGGGCGGCGGCGTCACGGTCGTGGCGGCGGCCAGGCCCGGCTTCTTGGCGCTGGCCTTGTCCTCGGCGAAGGTCTTGGCTTCCGCCCGGGTGCTGGGGCGAGGCTCGACGCTGTCGGCGGTGACCACGTGGACGCGGCCGGGAGGGCCTTCATAACCTTCGCCGGCCATCAGGCCCGCGAGCTCGGCCTGGGTCAGGGCCGCGAATTTCAGGACGGCCTGTTCGTCGCCTTCGAAGGTCATCAGGGCGATCTGGCCGATCGGGCGCCCGGGGAAGAGCACCTTCTCAAGCTCGGCCGCCACGGCCTGCATCTCGGTGGGATCGAGGGTCTCGACGCGGTTATCGGCCAGGACGAAGGCCAGAGGCGCCACGGCCCCGCACTTGCGCGGCGCGCGCCATCGGGCCTTCAGGAACGCATCCGCCACCCCCTGCGCCTTATGCTTGGGGACTTCACCCGGCTGGCTCTCGCCAACGGTGAACAGGATGCGCAGGCAGCAGATGGCCGTCATGGAATAGGACGTTAGAGGCCGAAGCTTTGTGAACGGTTACAACCGTTGAGCTAACGCCGTTTTATTTCGCGACCCCGGGGAACCTTTTTAGACGAAGGTTTCGCTGAGGCGGAATTCCAGCCGTTCGCGGATCGCCGGCCAGTCGTAGTCGGTGATCGAGAACACCGCCGTGTCGCGGATGTGGCCGGTCCAGGTGACCTTGTGGTTGCGCAACACGCCTTCCTTGCTGGCCCCCAGCTTGCCGACGGCGGCCTGGCTGCGGGCGTTGCGGACGTCGATGTTGAACTCGACGCGGATGGCCCCGGCCTTCTCGAAGGCGTGGGCCAGCATCAGGCGCTTGCTCTCCGGATTGACCGGACCCGAACGCGCGTCGGGATTGAGGAAGGTCGAGCCGATCTCCAGCCCGCCATGCAGGCGGCGGATATTGAGGTAGCTGGAGGTGCCGACGACCTTGCCGTCCGACAGGCGGCGGATGGCGAAGCCGATGCGTTCGCCACGGTCGGTCTCGCCCTGCAGCGCGCCCCAGAAGTCTTCGAAGCCCTCGCCGCAGCCGTTGACCGACATGATCTCCCAGCTAGCGGGATCGCAGTCGACGGCTCCCTGCAGCTCTTCGCGGTGATCGATGGTGATCGGTTCCAGCCGCACATAGCGGCCCTGCAGGGTATCGGCGGTCAGGTTCAGCATGATCGTGTTTTCCGCCAGGAGCGCCGCCGTGACAACCCAGTTCGAACAACCGCTTCGACGCCTGTCCCCACCTGCCCGCTTGCCGCCCGCCTGAAGCCGGTCTACAAACACTTCAAACAAGCGTTTGACACATTGAGAACCGGGTAGAGGGAACGACCATGGACTTCGACATCTCCCCCACGCAGCGCGCCTTCCTGGACCGCGTCACCGCGTTCATGGACGAGCACATCGTGCCGGCCATTCCGCGATACGAGGCCGAGATGGACGTACTCGGCGCCGAGCGCTGGAAGGTCGTCCAGGTCGTCGAGGAGCTGAAGGCGAAAGCCAAGGCCGCCGGCCTGTGGAACTTCTTCATGCCGCCGCACAGCGGCCAGACCCATGTCGACGACACGTTCCAGTTCGAGGGCGTGCAACTGACCAACCTCGAATACAGCCTGATCGCCGAACAGCTGGGCAAGGTCGGCTTCGCCTCGGAAGTCTTCAACTGCTCGGCGCCCGACACCGGCAATATGGAAGTGCTGATGCGCTACGGCACGCTGGCCCAGAAGGAGCGCTGGCTGCGCCCGCTGATGAACGGCGAGATCCGTTCGGCCTTCCTGATGACCGAGCCGGCGGTGGCCAGCTCGGACGCCACCAATATCGAGACCCGCATCGAGCGCGACGGCGACCACTATGTGATCAACGGCCGCAAGTGGTGGTCCTCGGGCGTGGGCGATCCGCGCTGCAAGGTCGCCATCGTCATGGGCAAGACCGACCCGGATAACGCCAGCCGCCACGCCCAGCAGAGCCAGGTCCTGGTGCCGCTGGACGCGCCGGGCATCGAGATCGTCCGCATGCTGCCGGTGTTCGGCTATGACGACGCCCCGCACGGCCATGCCGAGGTCATCCTCAAGGACGTGCGCGTGCCGATTGAGGACGCCCTGCTGCTGGGCGAGGGCCGCGGCTTCGAGATCGCCCAGGGCCGCCTGGGTCCTGGCCGCATCCACCACTGCATGCGCACCATCGGCACGGCGGAAGTCGCGCTGGAGAAGATGTGCAAGCGCCTGATGAGCCGCAAGGCCTTCGGCAAGTACGTCTCGGACCACTCGGTGTGGGAAGAGCGCGTCGCCGACGCCCGCATCGACATCGAGATGTGCCGCCTGCTGTGCCTGAAGGCCGCCGACATGATGGACAAGGCCGGCAACAAGTCGGCCCGTCTGGAGATCGCCATGATCAAGGTCGCGGCCCCGCGCCTGGCCCTGAAGATCATCGACGACGCCATCCAGGCCCACGGCGGCGGCGGCGTGACCACCGACTTCGGCCTGGCCAAGGCCTATGCCGGCATCCGCACCCTGCGCCTGGCCGACGGCCCGGACGAGGTGCACCAGCGCACGATCGCCCGCATGGAATACGGCAAGTACGGCGACCTCGTTTACAAGCAGAAGGCCGAGAAGGAAGCGGCTCTGCACGTGCCGGGGATTCGGTAGGTCAGCGCCGCCCCCTCCGTCGCCTATCGGCGACACCTCCCCCATGAAGGGGGAGGAGCAATCACGGACTCTCCTCCCCCTTTATGGGGGAGGGGGACCAGCGAAGCTGGTGGAGGGGGCTTCACCGCCGCAAATTCCGGGCGGACACCCTCGCCTCGCCCGGCGATGATCGCCCGATGAGTCGCCCCGCTCGCCTGCTCCTGGACCGCGCGCCCTCGCCGATCGGCGAGTTGCTGATCGTCACCGACGAGGCCGGCGCCCTGCGCGCGATGGACTTCCAAGACCACGAGCACCGTCTCGACCGCCTGCTGAAAACGCACTACGGCCCGCTGCGTCCCGAGCCTGGCGCGACGCCGGTCGCTATCCGCGACGCCATCACCGCCTACTTCGCCGGCCAGTTCGAAGCCCTGAACACCCTCGCTTGGGTCACCAACGGCACGGCCTTCCAGCACGCGGTGTGGACGGCCCTGACGCGGATCCCGGCTGGTGAGACGATCACCTATTCGGAGCTTGCCCGTCGCGCCGGGCGTCCGCTAGCGGTCCGCGCCGCCGGCCACGCCAACGGCTCAAACCCGCTCAGCATCGTCGCGCCCTGCCACCGGGTGATCGGCATGGACGGGGCGCTGACCGGCTACGGCGGCGGAATCGATCGCAAACGCTGGCTGCTCGCGCACGAGAAGGCGCTTTAGGCCAGTCGCGCGCCTTCCAGCACCACGCGGCCGATATTGAAGAACGGCAGGCTGAGCGTGATGCCGATCAGGGCGTTGAACACCATCGCGCCGCTGTTGTAGCGCCCGGCCTCGCCGTCCATCGCCGCCGAGATCGCCCTTCCCGCCGCCGCGCCCAGCCAGGCGACGGCCAAGGCTAACGCCATGGCCGCTCCGATGCGCGGCTGGTAGCCGAGATAGAGCGCCGCCACGCCGTGCGAGGCGATCAGCACCCCGCCCAAGGCCCGGCCCTCGGCGAACAGCGGCGGCTTGGGCGTGTCGTCGTCGGCCAGCCCCGCCAGGCCGAGCATGGTCTGCGGCCGGGCCAGGATCATGCCGCCCAGGCTCCCGCCGATGACGCAGGCCAGGACCGCCAGGAACAGCGACAGGACGTAGCTCGACATAGGCCTTGGAACTCCTGTTATTCTCGACGTTATTCGGGCGCGCGGCAGACAGCCTCGACGTTGAAGCCGTCCGGGTCCAGAACGAACGCGCCGTAATAGTCCTTATCGTAATGTGGGCGAAGTCCGGGCGAACCATTGTCTTTCCCGCCAGCCTTCAGCGCCGCTTCGTAAAAGGCGTCGACCTGGGCGCGGGTTTCCGCGGCGAAGGCGACGTGAAGCTTGCCCTGCGTCGTGTCGTGGCCGGAAACCCAGAACATCGGCCGCTCGCGGCCATAACCCGCCACGTCGACGCCGTTGGTGAATTCCTTGGGCACGACATAGAGCTGGCGGATCCCCAGCGGCGCCAGGGCGGCGTCATAAAAGGCGGCCGACCGGGTGAAATCGCTCACCCCAAGCCCCATATGATCGAACATCAGCGGTCTCCCCTTGGTCAGGCGACGCAAAAACTTCGCCCACCCTGTCCTTGACTCAACCGAGCGCGCTGCCTAACTCACGCCCAGCGTTGGCACTCGATGGGAGCGACTGCTAACAGCCTCGCTCCCCGATCCAGCGCAGCCTTTATTTGAAACCGTTCCGACGGAGAACACCCATGAAATTTCGTCCCCTGGGCGACCGCGTCCTCGTGAAGCGCGTCGAAGAAGAAACCAAGACCAAGGGCGGGATCATCATCCCCGACACCGCCAAGGAAAAGCCGCAAGAAGGCGAAGTCGTCGCCGTCGGTCCCGGCGCGCGTAACGACAAGGGCGACGTCGTCGCTCTCGACGTGAAGGCTGGTGATCGCATCCTGTTCGGCAAGTGGTCGGGCACGGAAGTGAAGGTCGACGGTCAGGACCTCCTGATCATGAAGGAAAGCGACGTCCTGGGCGTGGTCGAGGCCTAAGCCTCCTCCGTCCTCTTCGCTTTCGACCCCTAGTTTCTCTTTTAGAAGGGCTCATACACATGGCCGCTAAAGACGTTTATTTCTCTTCGGACGCGCGCGACAAGATGCTGCGCGGCGTCAACATCCTCGCCAACGCGGTGAAGGTGACCCTGGGCCCCAAGGGCCGCAACGTCGTGATCGAAAAGTCCTTCGGCGCCCCGCGCTCGACCAAGGACGGCGTCTCGGTCGCCAAGGAAATCGAACTGAGCGATCGTTTCGAGAACCTCGGCGCGCAAATGATCCGCGAAGTGGCCTCGAAGACCAACGACAAGGCCGGTGACGGCACCACGACCGCCACGGTCCTGGCCCAGGCCATCGTGCAAGAAGGCCTGAAGTCGGTCGCCGCCGGCATGAACCCGATGGACCTGAAGCGCGGCATCGACAAGGCCGTCGCCATCGTCGTCGCCGAGATCAAGGCGTCGTCGAAGAAGGTCACCACCAACACCGAAATCGCTCAGGTCGGCACCATCTCGGCCAACGGCGACAAGGAAGTTGGCGACATGATCGCCAAGGCCATGGACAAGGTCGGCAACGAAGGCGTCATCACCGTCGAAGAAGCCAAGACCGCCGAGACCGAACTCGACGTCGTCGAAGGCATGCAGTTCGACCGCGGCTACCTGTCGCCGTACTTCATCACCAACGCCGACAAGATGGAAGTTCAGCTCGAAGAGCCGCTCATCCTGCTGTTCGAAAAGAAGCTGTCGTCGCTGCAGCCGCTGCTGCCGGTGCTGGAAGCCGTCGTCCAGTCGGGCCGCCCGCTGGTCATCATCGCTGAAGACGTCGAAGGCGAGGCCCTGGCCACGCTGGTCGTCAACAAGCTGCGTGGCGGCCTGCGCGTCGCCGCCGTCAAGGCTCCGGGCTTCGGCGATCGCCGCAAGGCCATGCTGGAAGACCTGGCCATCCTGACCGGCGCTCAAGTCGTGTCGGAAGACCTGGGCATCAAGCTCGAGAACGTGTCGCTCGACATGCTCGGCAAGGCCAAGAAGGTCTCGATCACCAAGGACGACACCACGATCGTGGACGGCATCGGTGAAAAGGACGCGATCGAAGCCCGTATCGCCCAGATCAAGCGCCAGATCGAAGACACCACGTCGGACTACGACAAGGAAAAGCTGCAAGAACGCCTGGCCAAGCTGGCCGGCGGCGTTGCGGTCATCCGCGTCGGCGGCTCGACCGAAGTCGAAGTGAAGGAAAAGAAGGACCGCGTCGACGACGCCCTCAACGCGACCCGCGCGGCCGCCGATGAAGGCATCGTCCCGGGCGGCGGCACGGCTCTGCTGAAGGCTTCGCAAGCCCTGGCCGGCCTGACCGGCGACAACGCCGACCAGACCGCTGGCATCGCCATCGTCCGTCGCGCCCTGCAGGCCCCGATCCGTCAGATCGCCGAAAACGCCGGCGTCGAAGGCTCGATCGTGGTCGGCAAGGTTCTGGAAAGCACCAGCGCCTCGTTCGGCTTCAACGCCCAGACCGAGCAATATGTCGACCTGATCGCCGACGGCGTCATCGACCCGGCCAAGGTGGTCCGCACCGCTCTGCAAGACGCCGCTTCTGTGGCCGGCCTGCTGATCACCACGGAAGCCGCCATCGTCGAAGCCCCGAAGAAGAACGCCGGTGGCGCTCCGGGCGGCGGCATGCCGGGCGGCATGGGCGACATGGATTTCTAAGAAGTCCTGTCGGCTAAACGCTGAAATGATTGAGGGCGGGGCCGCGAGGCTCCGCCCTTTTTCTTTGTCCGCATGACGACGGTTTCACACTCCCGTGACGCGCGAGAACCAAGGCGAAGGTTCGACGTTAATCTTCCGCTCACGTTGCAGAGCATGGAGGCTGAAATGTCGCTCGTGCGTTTGTATCCCGCCCAGCGCCGTCGCCGCGCGTCGCGAACCAGCCTCATCCTGGTGGGCGTCTCGGCTTGGCTTGTGCTGGGCCTGGTCAGCCAGGCAGCGTTCCAGCTGATCGGCTAGAGGCCCTATCCGCGAGGCCTGGCGAGCGCTACATGCGCCTCTATGTTCCGCCAACGCCCCGACGCCGATCTGATCGTTCAAGGCTGGGTCATCGGCGTGATGGTCGAAGTCGCGGGCGAGCGCCTGCCGGTCCGTCACTACTTCGCGGTCGGAAAGTCGGATCGCGCCCAGGCCGAGTGGGCGGCCGTGGACCTGGCGATGAACGCCGGCTCGGTGGCCTCAAGCCCCGTCAAAGGCCAGGAGCCCGTCGAGGCGCTGCGCGAGATCGTCGCCTACCGGATGCGTGAGCTGGGCCTCAAGCCCGGCGAGGCCCGCGCCCTGGGCGACAAGAACCCGAGGCGCTGGCTCTCGCTCTAGACCCTAGTGATGCTTGCCGCCGCCACCGCAGGCGCCGCAGCCGCCCTTGCTGCCGCCGCCATGATAGCCGCCGCCGATGTGGATCGAGGACGACGCAGAGGCTGAGGCCGACGCCGAGCTCGACGCATAGCCGCTCGAAGAGCTGCCGGCGTAGCCGCCCGCATAGCCGCCACCGCCTGCCAGGCCAGGACCGCCGTAACCGCCGCCACGCCCGCCCGACTGCGCGCCGACATAGCCCATCGGCAGGGGCGGCGGCTCGATATAGTTGCCCCACGCCGAGCTGCCGACGGAACCCGCGTTCCAGCCGCCGCCTGCGCTATAGCGCGAGCCCGAATAGTCGCTCGAATACTCGTAGGACGAGCGCTCGCGGCTCTCCTCGTAATAGCTGTCCTCGTAGCGTTGTCCGCCGCAAGGGCTGCACTGCTGCTGGTAGACCGCGCCTCCGCAGACGCGGGGCTGGCAGCCGCCCTGCTGCTGGACCGGCACATAGACCGGGCGGTCCACCGGGCGGTCGACATAGACGTAGACCGGCACCTGAATGATCCTGTCGACCACCTCACCGCCCGGGCCTGAACAGGCCTGCTGGCACGGCGTGACCGTCGGGGCCGGGGTCGGAACGGGACGGTCCACAGGGACGGGGCGATCCACGGGAACCGGACGATCCACATAGACCGGACGATCCACCGGCACTTCCACGCGCTTTTCGACGATCTTCTCGACAATCTTCTCGACCGGACGGTCGATATAGACGGGCCGGTCCACGATCTTCTCGACCGGAACCTGGACCAGCTTCTCGACGGGCACCTCGATACGCTTTTCGACCACGACCGGCCGCTCGATGATCACCGGCTTTTCGACAATCTTCTCGACGATCTGGGTGGTGGGACGGTCGACATAGACCGGCACGCGGCGCTCCACCACGCGGTCGACATAGACCACCTTGGTGCGCGTCGTGACCCGTTTTGGCGCATGATGCTGGCGCACCGGAGCGCGCTCATAGCCGTCCGCCAGCACGGGCGAAGCCAGGGTAAGGCCAGCGAAAACCGCCAGCACGCCGACGCGGAGAAGGGTCTTGGGGCTCATGGCCGACCTCGATACGAACGCAGGAGCGTCCCTTGACGGGACAATCGCCGTCGACGTCGCAAGCCTCGCGCCAAAGGCGTTCCAAGCCCACTTGGCGAGTGGTGTTCTCTCCGTCATTGTCCGCGCCAAACGAGCGTTCGAAACGCATCGGGAGGGGAAGACGATGGCGAAGACTCTGGCGGCTCTAGGCTTGATGGCCGGCTTGGCTCTGGCGGGCGCGGCTCGCGCCCAGGCCCCGACGGGCGTGACGCCCAACGACTATGGCAAGACAGAGAACTGGCTATGCCTGCCGGGCCGCCAGGACGCCTGCGCGGTCGACCAGACCACGACCATCGTCCAGGCCGACGGCAAGACCTCGACCGAGGCGTTCAAGCCGGTCGCCAGCCCGGCCTATGACTGCTTCTACATCTATCCGACCGTCTCGACCGATCCGGGCGGCAACAGCGACATGGTCATCGACGAGGCCGAGCGCCGCGTGGTCGAGCAGCAGCTGGCCCGCTTCGGCGGCCAATGCCGGCTGTTCGCCCCGATGTATCGCCAGGTGACCCTGGCGGCCCTGCGCGCGGTGATGATGGGCCAGCCCTCGCCGGGCAACGGCGTCCTGGCCTATGGCGACGTGCGCGACGCCTGGCGCTGGTACCTGGCCAACGAGAACAAGGGACCCAATGGGAAGGCTAGGGGTGTTGTGCTGCTGGGCCACAGCCAGGGCTCGCGGATGCTGCTGGACCTCCTGAAGAACGAGGTGGACGGCAAACCGGCCCAGAAGCAGATGATCTCGGCCTATGTGCTCGGCATGAACACGCCGGTGACCGATGGCAAGTTCGGCTCGATCCCGCTGTGCGACAAGGCCGATCAGGCCGGATGCCTGGTGACCTACGTCTCGTTCCGCGCCTCCAGCCCGCCGCCTGCCAACAGCCGCTTCGGCAAGACCGACGAGCAGGGCCACCGCGCCGGTTGCGTGAACCCCGCCGCCCTGGTCGCCGGCAAGGCCTCCACCGACGAAACCCCGGTGCACAGCTATCTGAGCAGCAAGAGCTTCCAGTCGAGCGGAGAGCCGAAACCGTTCGCCAAGGATGTGAAGGTCTCGACGCCGTTCGTTTCGCTGCCCGGCTTGCTCTCGGCCAAGTGCGTCAGCGAAGGCGACTTCACCTATCTGTCGGTCAAGGTGAACGCCGATCCGGCCGATCCGCGCACCGATGAGATCGCTGGCGACGTCATGGTCGGCGGCTATGTGCTGAAGGACTGGGGCCTGCACCTGATCGACGTGAATCTGGAGATGGGCGACCTGAACGCGCTCGTGGCCCGGCAAGCCAAGGCCTACGCGGGACGCTAGGACCCCTCCCACGGGGTCCTAGCGTCACACTGATGCCGGCGGCGGGGTCGACGTCCGCTCCGGCCCGCGCAAGGCGTGCGGCGGCTATTTCGGGCCTGCCGCCGCCTTGAACACGGTCGCGCCCAGCAGGGCGACGATCACGAAGCCGATGAGGAACAGGAAGAACAGGATCTTGGCGACACCGGCCGCCGCGCCGGCCACGCCAGTGAAACCCAGGGCCCCAGCGATCAGGGCGACGACGGCGAGAATAATGGCCCACTTGAGCATCTGCGTTTCCTCCGAGGACCGCCTTGGCGGCGCTGTTGGAAAATCAACGTCCCGTCCGAGCACGGCGTTCCTTGTTTTCGCCGCCCGGCGCCGCTAACTCGAAGCCATGGCCTCCAAGCCCGAAAGCCCGACCGAACCCTTCAAGCGCGCCCTGGCGCACGCCGCGCGCTCGCTTGCCGAAATGCCGGACCTGGAGGTCGTGTTCTCGGGCGATGGCCCGCAGCTTCTGGGCAAGCGCGCGATCCTGCCGCACCCGCCGCGCGACCTGAGCTCCAAGGAGGCCGCGCGCATCCGCGGCCTGGCCGACCAGATGGCCCTGCGCCTGGCCCACCACGATCCGATCGCCCACGCCCGCGCCCGCCCCAGCTCCCCCGACGGCCAGGCGGCCTTCGAGTCGATCGAGCAGGCGCGGCTGGAAGCGATCGGCGCCAACGCCCTGGGCGGCGTGCGCGGCAACCTGACCGCCGCTCTCGAGGCCCGGCTGGAAAAGCAGGGCCTGACGCGCGCCGTCGCTACCGACCGCCAGTCGGCGCCGATGGCCGAGATCCTGGGCCTCATGGTCCGCGAGCGCCTGACCGGCGACGCGCCGCCGGACGGGGCCAAGGCCCTGGTCGACATCCTGCGCAACGACATCGAGATGAGGGCCGGCAAGGACCTGGACCGCCTGGCCGCCGCCATCGACGACCAGGCCGCCTTCGCGCGGGTGACCCGCGAGATCCTGCGCGACCTGGACCTTGGCGAGGAGATGTCCGACGCCACCGAAAGCGCCGACGAGGACGACGGCGAAGAGGAAGGCGCGACCGAGAATTCCGACGAGGATCAGGGCGAGGGCGAAGGCGAACAGCCCGAGGGTTCCTCGCCGCAGGAGAGTGAGGCCTCCGACCGCGAGACCGAGGCCGGCGACGAGGAGATGGTTCAGTCGGACCAGGAGGGCGAGCCCGAGGAGTCCGACGAGCAGCCAGAGATGGGCGACGGCGCCAAGCCCGCCCGTCCCGACCCCGGCGCCGCTCAGGGCGGTGAGCCGCTCTACAAGGTCTTCACCACGGCCCACGACGAGGTCGTCGACGCCGAGGACCTGTGCGACGCCGAGGAGCTGACGCGCCTGCGCGCCTATCTGGACCAGCAGCTGTCGGCGCTTTCCAGCGTCGTCTCGCGCCTGGCCAACAAGCTGCAGCGCCGCCTGCTGGCTCAGCAGAACCGCGCCTGGACCTTCGATCTCGAGGAAGGGATGCTGGACGTCGCCCGCCTGACGCGGGTGATCATCGACCCGACCGCGCCGCTTTCCTTCAAGCAGGAAGAGGACCAGGAGTTCCGCGACACGGTCGTCACCCTGCTGATCGACAATTCCGGCTCGATGCGGGGACGGCCGATCATGGTGGCGGCGATCTGCGCCGACATCCTGGCGCGCACGCTGGAACGCTGCGGGGTCAAGACCGAGGTGCTGGGCTTCACCACCCGCGCCTGGAAGGGCGGAACCAGCCGCGACGAGTGGATCAAGGCCGGCAAACCCGCCGCCCCCGGCCGCCTGAACGACCTGCGCCACATCATCTACAAGGCCGCCGATTCTCCGTGGCGCCGGGCCCGCAAGAACCTCGGTTTGATGATGCGCGAGGGTCTCCTGAAGGAGAACATCGACGGCGAGGCCCTGATGTGGGCCCACCAGCGGATCATCGGCCGGCCCGAAGCTCGCCGCATTCTGATGGTGATTTCCGATGGCGCGCCGGTGGACGACTCCACCCTGAGCGTCAATTCGGGCCACTATCTGGAGCGTCACTTGCGCCAGGTCATCGGTGAGATCGAGGGCAAGAGCCCCGTGGAGCTGATCGCCATCGGCATCGGCCACGACGTCACGCGCTATTACCGCCGCGCCGTCACCATCGTCGATGTCGAGCAACTGGGCGGGGTGCTGGTCGAGCAGCTGGCCGCGCTGTTCGAGGAAGAACCACGCCAGATCGCCCGTACGCGCGGCTTGCTGACCCCGCCGCCGGTCGTGACGCCTCAGACACCGAAGGTCGGTAAGGTTTCCGCGTGATCGGTCTGCGCGCCGCGCTCGTCCTGGGCATGGTCGGCGGCCTGAGCGGCCTGGCCACCCAGTGCACGCCGCGTAAGCCGCCACCGGGGGTCGCCACACCGCCGGCGCCGGTCAAGGTCGGGCCGGAGATCACCGTCACCGCCGCGCCGGTGCCGCTGGACGCGTCCAATCCGGCCAAGACCACGCTGGACGGCGGCTTTACCTATGCAGGCGGCCTGGCGCTGACCAGCGCGACCACGTCGCGCCTGCATGGCCTGTCGGACCTGTCGGTCACCGCCGACGGCCGGCTGACGGCGATCAGCGACGAGGGCGACGTCTTCGAGGCCAAGGTCGCGCTGGACGCGGCCGGCAAGCTCGTCGGCCTCACCGAAACCAAGCTGTGGCCGCTGAAGGGCCTGGACGGCCGGCCCCTTCAGAACAAGCAGCAGGCCGACGCCGAGGGCCTGGCCGTGCTGCCCAACGGCGACCGCCTGGTCAGCTTCGAGCGCGACCACCGCATCTGGCGCTACGCGGTCGGACCCGATGGGACGTGGAGCCTGCCAGCCCCCGCGCCCAAGCCTGCCACCATCTTCCCGGACAACGAGGGCATGGAGGCGATCTCGGCCTACCCCGCCGCCGGTCCCGACGCCTATATCGTCGGTGGCGAGGAGGGCGAGGTGTGGCTGTGCAAGCTTTCGGCCGACTGCAGGTCGCTGCCGCCGCAGTCGGGGCCGGACTTCACCTGGGGCCTGACGGGCTTCGCCCCCTTCCAGGGCGCGGCCATCGCCACCCTGCATCGCGGCTATGATCCAGTCCGTGGCTGGCGCTCGGTCGTCCGCTTCATCTCCGACCCAACCCTGCCGGCCGCCCGCCAGCGCACCGCCGCGGCGCTGCATATCGAGGGGGCCATGCCGCGCGACAACTTCGAGGGCGTGTCCATCACCGCCGCCCCACCCGGAGCGCCGGCCGGGGCGACGCGCATCTACCTGATCTCCGACGACCAGGCGATCGGCGCCAACCAGCGCACCCTGCTGCTGGCCTTCGACTGGGTGGCCCCGCCCCTGCCCGCGCCCATGCCGCCCAAGGCGGTCCGCAAGCCTGTTCGCAAGCGCTAAGGCCGTTTCGTTTCAGACGAGACGGTTTCATTACCAACTATATGATTGTATTGGACTTTTTGTCGCACGGGCCGATTTCGCGCTTGCGAAAGGTACCGGTACCATATATTCAAGACTTCGACGGACGACGAGGCGAGATCCTGGGGGCCGTCAGAGGAACGCGTCGGGAGGCGGTTGAACTCAACCTCCTTTCCGGGACTACACAACATGATCCGTCTGCTCGTTATCGCCCTCACGGCCCTCATGGCCACCACCGCCGCCACCTCGGCCAACGCTGGCGAAATCAAGGTCAAGGTCGCCGGCCGCGACACCGCCGCCGTCCATGCCGAAATCGTCCAGGCCGCCAAGCAACTGTGCCAGGAAGACCTCTTCGGCAATCCCTACGCCGTCCAGATCGCCCCCTACTGCGTGCGCGACGTCGCCCGCGACGCCATCAGCCGCGCCCACAGCCGCGACCTGATCGCCTACGACAAGGCCCAGGGCCGCGACGTCTATTTCCTGAAGGTCGCCGCCCGCTAAGAGCGGTCAGCATTCACGACAGAGCCCGCGAAACCCCCGTTTCGCGGGCTTTTTCGGGTCTGCAATCGGTTGTTCGCACGCGAAGCAACCGCCTACTCCACCTTAGGTGCGCCGCAACATAATCGTTGATAACCCAACATAACGTTGCTATAGACAACGCGACGGGCTGAGCAGGCGATAGACCGGGGACGGGCCGTCAGAGGAACGCGTCTGGAGGGGGTTGAACCCAACCCTCTTTCGGAACATCGACATGATCCGCTCCATCGTTCTGGCCGCCTCGGCCATCGCCCTGTTCGCCGCCGCTCCGGCCTCGGCCGCTGAAGTCCGCGTCAAGCTCGCCGGCAAGTCGTCCGCCGAAGTCCGCGCCGAAATCGTCAAGGCCGCCTCGACCGTTTGCTGGCAGGACATCCGCGGTGAAGCCCTCGCCGGCTACCTGTACCCGGCCTGCATCCGCGCCTCGGTCAACGACGCCGTTGCGAAGATCAACAACCCGGCCCTGACCGCGTTCAACTCGGCCAACCCGGCTTCGGGCGCCGTCGTCGCGCGCTAAGCGACCCAAGGCTTTAGTACCCAGCGTAACAGTACCAAGCTTACCAGTACCAAGCGTTCAAAACCCGCCGCGGCTCAGTCGCGGCGGGTTTTGCTTGTGGGGGCGCGCCTTAAATCCAGCCGTTTTCGCGAGCGATCCGGGCCGCCTCGACGCGATTGCGAGCGCCCAGCTTCTGCAGGGCTTCGGACAGGTAGTTGCGCACCGTACCCGGGGTCAGGGATAGCGCCCGCGCCATCTCGGCGGTCGACGCGCCCTTGTCGGCGTGACTGAGCACCGCCCGCTCCCGCGCATTCAGTGGATCGACGGGCGTATCCCAGATGGCGTCACGGAGATCCGGCGCGATCGCGCGCCCGCCCGCCGCGATGACGCGGATCGCGTGGGCGAGCACATCGTCCGGACTGTCCTTGAGCAAGTAGCCCCGCACGCCAGCGTCCAGCGCCCGCCGCAGATAGCCAGCCCGGCCGAACGTGGTGACGATCAGGACCCGCGTGTTACTTTTCCGAGGGGCCAGCGCCTCGGCGATCTCGAGGCCCGACAGGCCGGGCATTTCGATGTCTGACACCAGCACATCCGGCTTCAGGTCATCGACCATCGAAAGCGCTTCGCTTCCGTTCGAAGCGCTCCCGACCACGACGATGTCACCCGCCAGCTCGATCAGCGCGACCAGCGCTCTCAGGACCAGCCCCTGATCCTCGGCGACGACGACGCGGATCATTCGGCCGATCCCGGAAGCCTGACCTTCACGGTCGTCCCCGCCGGGCCGCTGTCTATCGCGACCTCTCCACCAGCGGCGCGGGCGCGACGCCGCATTCCGGAAACGCCGAAACCCTCGGATAGGCCGCCTGCTCCGTCGTCGGTCACGACGAGGATTACGCCATCGACGCGCGACGCCTTCAGGTCGATGGCGCACCGTCCCGCGCCCGCGTGGCGCACCACATTGGTCACCGCTTCGCGCAGCACCATCGACACCGCCGCCTCCGCCGCTTCGTTGACTGGACCGACGTCCGCGCTCACGGACGTCTCGATCCCGGCCGTGCCCAGCATGGCCTGGGCGCGCTCCAGCTCAGCCGCCAAGGTCTGTCCCGTGATACCGGACACCGCGCCGCGCACCTCGACCAGCGTTTCGCGGGCCGCCGCCTCGACCTCGGCCATTTCCTGTTCGGCTTCGCCAGGTTTACGCGACACCAGGCGCCGGGCGAGGTTGGCCTTCAGCGCGATGGCCGTGAGGCTGCGCCCCAGCAGGTCATGGAGATCATGGGCGATCCGCTCGCGCTCGGCCGCCACGGTGAGACGACGGATCTCGCCCTGCGCCGCCTGCAATTGACGGTTACGACGATCCAGTTCGGTCAGCAGCAGCGTCGTTCCGGCGGCGAGGACGCCGAAATAGACCCCGGAGACCCAGGCGATGGGCGTCATCCGACTGAAGAGACCGAACCCGATCAGAGTCAGTTGCAGCAGGACGGCCACCATGATGGCGGTGCGACGCGGCTGTAGCCTGCCGGCGATGGCGGCGGCCAGGACGTTGAAGACGTTCCACACACCGCCGAACCCGGCCAAGCCAAAGCCGATCGCCGCCGTTAGCAGCACATGAGGCAACAGCTTGCGGGGCGACACGAAATAGCTGTGCAGGAAGATGACGAGGAACAGCAGCGTGCCGCAGCCCGCAGCGGCCCAATTCCGCGGCGGCGGCGCGCTCGTCAGCCAGGGCGTCAGATAGAGGGCGAGAAACGACAGCCAGAGAAGATCCGCGAGCTGCGGTGATCTGGGGCGACCGGTCGCCTCCCCGAGGGTGTCGTCAATGGCCATCGCCGCTGTGTGCCGATACGGCCCCTCACTGGCAAGTGACAGCTGTCATGCCGCTACTCGCGCCGAAGCCACCCCGCCCACGACGAAAAGCCCGCCGGGATCGCTCCCGGCGGGCTTTCAATCGTCGGTCGAGACCGTAAAGCCTTAGGCGGCTTGGGCGGTCGCGGCGGCCTTGGCCTTGGCCTTGACCTGGGTCTTGATCTTCAGGGCGCGCGGCGACAGCTGCTCGTCCTTGGCGCCCAGCAGGAACACGTCCAGGCCGCCCTTGAAGTCCAGCGTACGCAGAGCCGCGTTGCTGATGCGCAGGCGGAAGCTCTGGCCCAGCGACTCCGATTGGAGCGTGGCGGGCGACAGGGCCGGCAGGAAGCGGCGCTTGGTCTTGATGTTCGAGTGGCTCACATTGTGGCCGACCATCGGACCGATACCGGTAAGTTCGCAACGGCGCGACATAGTGACTACCTTGGCTTGGGCGAAACCGTCTGGCTCGGTGAAGAGCCTGGTCCCGATAAGATATGAATTCGGACACGCGACTGGACCAGGCCGACCGCGCGAGAGCGGGCGATATAGGCGAAGGGTCGCCCCTGAGTCAAGGCGTCTGGCCAAGGATGCCTGCATCCGCGCATAGACCGTTCAGGGGAACCGGTCGCCCAACCTCCGCCTTCAAGCACGGTTCATATGCCACTCTATATAGGAGCGGTATGAAGGAGACCCGCCGCATGCGTTCGACCGCCCTCGCCGCTTCTTTTCTGGCTCTTGTGGTTGGAGGCGTCGCCTTGGCCCAACCGGCGGTCCGCGCAGCGGCCGCCAAGGCCTCAGCCTCGAGCAAGGCGACGATTCTCCCCGGCCAATGGGAGTACGACTACAAGGTCGGCGTGATCCCGGTCAGTAGCGAGAGCAAGTGCCTCAAGCCGGCCGACGCCGAGCAGTTCTCGCGCGGCATCTGCACCCGGCGCTATCGCTGCGACTACACCACCAATGTGGTCAAGGACGGCAAGATCCAGCTGAAGGGCACATGGACCGACAAGAAGGACCGCGTCTCGCCGGTGACGGCCGAGGGCAGCTACACGCCCGAGAGCTTCAAGATGGACATCCACATCAAGACCATCAGCGGCATGAACCTGGCCGGCAGCATGAACGCCAAGCGCGTCGCGGCCGAGTGCGCCCCCGAAGAAAAAATGGCGGAAAAGGCCGGCGAAACGGCGGCGAAGTAGCGCCGCCTCCGGAAACCAATTTGTGGTTAATCCGCCTTAAGCTACAATAGCTTGTAGGGAACAAACACCGAATTGGCCGACGTCGCCGATTCGGTCATGATTCGTTTCGCCCCTGTTCGAAGAAGCGTTACCGCGCGTTAAGAGACGTACTCGGAGGGTCTTCGAGGAATTAGGCCCCGCGCCGAGGCGCGACCGAGAACTCCAGGTCGAACAGCGTCGGGACTGCATCGGTCCGCGCCTTCTCGATGGTCAGCAGCTTGGCCTTGGTCTCGGCCCCGCCCGGCGCGGAAAAACCACCCATGGCGCCCGAGCGGCCCAACACGCGATGGCAGGGCACCACGATTGGCCAAGGGTTCTCACCTAGCGCCTTGCCCACGGCCCGCGCCGCGCCAGGCTCGCCCATGGCCTTGGCCACCTCGCCATAGGTCGAGGTCTCCCCCGGCGTGATGGCCCGTGCGATCTCGTAGACCCGCAGATTGAACGTCGACTGGCCGTCCAGATCGAGCGGGATGTCCGCCAGATCATCGCGCCCGCCGGCCAGCAACTCGCGAATCCGCTCGATGACCGCCTCGATCTCGGTGGTCGGCTCGCTCTCGACCGCATCGGGGAACCGCTTGCGCAGCCGGGCCCAGGCCGCGCCCGGCGAGATCTCCGGAAGCTGCACGCCGATCAGGCCGCGCTCGCCCCAGGCGACGCCGCAACGGCCGATGATCGTGTCGAACAGAACAAAACGCTGGGCGCTCATGAGGAAAAACTAGCAGGCCTGTTGCGACTTGGCAGGGGCGCGCCGTACGTTTTCCGAAACTTGCTAGCTTTGGAGGTCGCTCGTGCGCCGGATCCTACTCGCCGCCCTGCTCGCCGCGACCTCGTTCACGGCCGCGAACGCCGGCGACCTCCTCATCCACGGCGGTCCGATCCACACCGGCGTCGAGGCCAAACCGACCGCCGAGGCGGTGCTGGTCCGCGACGACAGGATCCTGTTCGTCGGCGACCTGAAAGCCGCCAAGGCCAAGGCCGCCAAGGACGTTCGCGACATCGACCTGAAGGGCGCGGCGGCCTATCCGGGCTTTGTCGACGCCCACGCCCACCTGACCGGCATCGGCCTGCGCGAGCTGACCCTCAATCTCGACCAGACCAAGTCGCTGGCCGAACTGGTGGCCACGGTGAAGGCCTATGCCGCCGCCCATCCGGACGGCGCGATCTACGGCCGGGGCTGGATCGAGACCCACTGGCCCGAGAAGCGCTTCCCGACCAAGGCCGACCTGGACGCCGCGGCCCCTGGGCGGATCATCGTGCTGGGCCGCTCGGACGGCCACGCCAGCGTCGCCTCGACCGCCGCCCTCGCCAAGGCCGGCGTGACCGCGACCACCACCGCCCCGGCCGGCGGCAAGATCCTGCTGGGCGCCGATGGCCAGCCCGACGGCATGCTGATCGACCACGCCCAGAGCCTGATCGCGGACGTCATCCCCCCACCCAGCGAGGCCCTGAAGCGCGAGGCCCTGCGCAAGGCCGGCGCGCTCTACGCCGCGCGCGGCTGGACCGGCCTCGATAATATGAGCGTCATGGCCGACGACCTGGCCTTGCTGCGCGACGAGGCCGCCAAGGGCGCCTTCCACATCCGCGTCGACAACTACATGGACCCCAGCGGCGCGGCCGAGGTGCTGAGCAAGGGCCCGCAGACGGACGCCACCGGCCTTATCCGCACGCGCGGCATCAAGCTGTATATGGACGGCGCCCTGGGCTCGCGCGGCGCGGCGCTCCTCGAGCCTTACAGCGATGCTGAAGGGCTTGGATTGCAGCTGACCCCGCAGGACAAGGGTCTGGCGCTGATGAAGCAGGCCAAGGCAGTGAACGCCCAGGTCGCCATGCACGCCATCGGTGATCGCGGCAACCGCATGACCCTGGACTGGTTCGAACAAAGCCTGGGCGGCGACACCAAGGCCCGCTGGCGGATCGAACACTCGCAGATCGTCGCCGACACCGACGTGCCGCGCTTCGCCAAGCTGGGCGTCATCGCCTCGATGCAGCCCAGCCATGCCATCGGCGACCTCTATTTCGCTCCCGCGCGCCTGGGCCAGGCCCGCCTGCACGAGGGCTATCGCTGGAAGGACTTCCTGAACGCCGGCGTCGTGGTCGCGGCCGGCTCGGACGCCCCGGTCGAGGTCGGAGACCCGCGCATCGAGTTCTACGCCGCCGTCTATCGCCACGGCCTGGACGGCTTCGCCAATGCCGACTGGCATCTTGAAGAGGCCGTCACCCGCGCCGAGGCTCTGAAGATGCTGACCCTGGCCCCCGCCTACGCCGTGTTCCGCGACAAGGAGCTGGGCACGCTGGAGGCCGGCAAGAAGGCCGACCTCACCGCCTTCGACAAGGACTTCATGACCATCGAGCCCAAAGAGATCCTGACCGCCCAGCCGGTGCTGACCGTGGTGGACGGCAAGGTGGTGTTCTCGCGCTAACGCCCCAGCGGAACCACGCGGATCTCGTTGACCCCGATACCCAGCAGGCGGGGATCCGGGATCCCGTGGAACGGCGGCGGCGCAGACGCTTCGGGCAGGCGCAGTTCGACCCTGGCCGGCTGTCCCGGCGTCGCGCCCCGGATCCGGACCGAGAATACGCCCCGGGTGATCCGGGTGCGGCGCTGAGCCTTGCCGTCGAACACCACCTCGATCGCCTGGGTGTCGTCCTTCGACGGCCCGATGGCGATCACGTTGAGGAACAGCACGAAGTCGCGCGCCCCCCGCGTGTCCAGGGTCAGCCAGGCGGCCTTGCCGTCGCTCCAGATGGCGAACTGCTCGGGCAAGCCCCAGCCCTTGCCCAGCTCCGGCGGCTTCACGCCTTTGTTCAGGTAGATCACCGGCGCGGCTGCCAGCGCCTCGGCCGAAACGGCGGCGTAGGGTTCGAGGCCTGGAACCTGCGCCAGGCCCCGCCCACAAAGCAGTCCGCGCACGAAGCGGTAGCAGTCCGTGCGATGGGCGAAGGTCTCGAACAGGGCCGGCTTCTGCACCGGATCGCCGATCACGGCGGTGATCGTCCGATCGCCCGGCGCGGCATCGCCCTTGGCGGCGGGTTCGATGTCGCAACTGACCTTGAGGGCGCGGGCCACCGGACCGGAGTTGGAGACGCCATGCCGGCGCAGGGCCTGGTGGGACATCTGCACCATTGTCCAGGCGTCAAAGTCCTGAACGCACTCGATCACCGGCTGGAACCGCCAGGGCCGGCCCTCAAAGGCCGGATCGGTGCGGATGACCGCGTCATAGTAGGGCGCAGTCGGCTCGTAGATCGTGCGTACGCCACGGATCACCTGGCTCATGTCGGCGACCTGCAGCGCCAGCGCCAGGCCCAGCAGGCCAAGGCGCAGGCGGCTCGACTCCAGGCGGTCGATCCGCGCGATGGAGAAGGCGAGCACCGCATAGCCGACGATCCAGAAGAACCGCCCGTGCGCCCGGAACAGCCCCAGCACCATGCCGAACGCGCCCTGCGGCCGGCCAATGTCGAACATCAGCAGCGGCCCGAGATAGGGGCGTGGTCCGATGGCGTAGAGCGTCATCATCACCAGCATCAGCGCCAGGGGGCCGAAGCGCCGCCAGGCCGCAGCGCCTGGCTTCTCGCCCCGCACTAGGCCCAGGCCGCACCAGGCGGCGGCCGCGATAACGACCAGCAGCACGCCTGCGCCGAGATAGTTGTAGCCCTCGAAGGTCTGGCCGGGGACGTTCAGCGTGCCCGTGAACCAGACATTGTCCCACCGCTGGCCGGCCAGGGTCGAGGCTTGCGGCCAGAGCGGCCCCAGCACGTTCATCGAATAGACGCCTAGCGCCCCGCCGCCGCCGGACTGGCCGACGCCGCCATAGCCCAGCACCCAGGCCGCGAAGCCGACACCAACCGCGAAGGCGACCAAGGCAATCGTCGCATGGAGCCAAGCCTTGGCCCGCTTCTGCAGGAGCTCCGACAACAGGCCCGCGCCCAGGCAGGCTGCGACTGGCACAAGGTGGTAGGCGTGGGTCCCGGCGACCACCAGGCCCAGCGCCGAGATCTCGACGATCCTCCGTCGGGTAAGGCCGAAGCGGGCGACGAGCACGGCCCAGGCCAAGCCAAGGATCAGCAGCCATTGGCCACCCAGCGCGATATGGCCGAACTGCCGGGTGAGCCAGGCCGGGAAGAACAGAGCCAATAGCCCACCCAGCAGCAGCGACGAGGTCCGATTCACCCCGCACGCCCGCAGCAGTGCGACCATGGCCAGGGGCTGGGCGACATAGGCGATCAGCAGGAACAGCGCGAGTGGATTGAGCACCCGCCCCAACCCCAGCGCCTTCATGGCCACGGTCAGCCAGGGCAGGCTGTCGGTGTAGACGATCGCGGTCGGAATGGCCTCGCCGCGCAGGGCGGTCGTCACCCCCAGCGGGAAGCGCCAGGGATGGTCGATGATCGCGTAGTGGCCGGCCATCATCGTGGCCATGTCGCCGCGCGGCTCGACCCAGTAGGGATGGCCCGCGCTCAGTAGCGGCAAGCCGATGACGATGTGGAACAGGACGAGCGCCGCCAGGACGAGCCCGCCGAACAAGGTCGATCTGGCCGATAGAAAACGCTGCACGACGCTCTAGCCCCGAGAACGTTGATCTTTTGCTACCGAAGCGCGCACGACTTGTCCATCTCCACCGGACGTGTCGAGACTTGCCGCGCAGCGCTGCTTGCCTCCCCACGATTCCCGCCCCACCTTGGACCCATGAGTGACCGTTCGACCGGACTGGCCCCTTCGAAGCTGACCGCGGTCCTGGGTCCGACCAATACCGGCAAGACTCACCTGGCCGTCGAACGGATGCTGGCCCACGGGTCGGGGATGATCGGCCTGCCGCTGCGCCTGCTGGCGCGGGAGATCTACGACCGGGTCGTCAAGCTGCGCGGCAAGGCCTCGGTGGCGCTGATCACCGGCGAGGAAAAGATCACCCCGGCGCGGGCGGTCTATTTCGTCTGCACGGTCGAGGCCATGCCGCTGGCCCGCGAGGTCGAGTTCCTGGCCGTCGACGAGATCCAGCTGTGCGCCGATCCCGAGCGCGGCCACATCTTCACCCACCGCCTGCTGCATGCGCGCGGCAAGTTCGAGACCATGTTCCTGGGCTCGGGCGCCATGGCCCCGCTGGTCCGCCGCCTGTTGCCGGACGCCGAGATCGTCGGGCGCGAGCGGTTCAGCAACCTCTCCTACGCCGGCTCCAAGAAGCTGACCCGTCTACCCCGGCGCACAGCGATCGTCGCCTTCTCCACCGACGCGGTCTACGCCATCGCCGAGCTGATCCGGCGCCAGCGGGGCGGGGCGGCCGTGGTCATGGGGTCTTTGAGCCCCCGCACCCGCAACGCCCAGGTCGCGCTCTATCAGTCCGGCGAGGTCGACTTCCTGGTGGCCACCGACGCCATCGGCATGGGCCTGAACATGGACGTCGACCACGTGGCCTTCGCGGGCCTGCGCAAGTTCGACGGCAGGCGCACCCGCTGGCTCTATCCGCAGGAGGTCGGCCAGATCGCCGGCCGGGCCGGCCGCTACACCCGCGACGGCACCTTCGGCGTCACCGGCGACTGCGAGGAGATCGACGAGGATCTCGTTGAAGCGGTCGAGAGCCACACCTTCGAGCCGATCCAGGCCGCCGAGTGGCGCAACGCGCGGCTGGACTTCGGCTCTCTGCCCGGCCTGCTGCGCTCGCTGAACGAGACGCCCAAGCGCAATGGCCTGTCGCTGTCGCAGGAAGCCCTGGACGAGCGCACCCTGCGCGCCCTGGCCCAGCAGGAAGACATCATCAAGCGCTGCAAGACCGACCGCTCGGCCCTGCTGCGGCTGTGGGACGTCTGCCAGACGCCCGACTTCCGCAAGACCACCGACGACGATCACCAGCGCATGGCGCGCACCCTGTTCGACGACCTGACCACCGGCCGCAAGCGCCTGCCCGAGGACTGGATCAACAGCCAGTACAAGGCGCTGGACCGCGTCGACGGCGAGATCGACAGCCTGGCCGGACGGCTGTCAGGCGTGCGCACGCTCAGCTACATCGCCAACCGTCCCGACTGGGTGGCCAATCCCGCCCACTGGCAGGGCCTGACCCGCCAGCTCGAGGACCGGATCAGCGACACCCTGCACGAAAAGCTGATGGCCCGGTTCATCGACCGGCGCACCAGCGTGCTGATGAAGCAGTTGGGCGAGCGGGAAACCCTCTATGCCGGCGTCGGCCAGGACGGTGAGGTGACGGTCGAAGGCCATGTCGTCGGCCACCTGTCGGGCGTCGCCTTCACCCCGGTCAAGGCCGCCTCTCCCCTGGAGGAGAAGGCCCTGCGCAACGCCGCACAACGCGCGGTCGGCCCCGAGATCGCCAAGCGCCTGGGCCTGCTGGCGTCCGAACCCGACGACGCCTTCGCCCTGACGCCGGACGGCGCGATCCTGTGGCGCGGCGAGGCGGCCGGCGCGGTGCGCCACGGCCTGCCCCTGTTGTCGCCCCGCGCCCGCCTGCTGGGCGAGCTGGGCGCCGCAGCCGTTCGCGAGCGGGCCGAACGGCGGCTGGACGCCTTCCTGGCCTCGCAGGTCGACAAGCACCTGGCCCCGCTGCGCAAGCTGGAGCGCGCCTTGGGCGGCGGCAAGCTTCGCGGCCTGCCGCGCGGCGTCGCCCACCGCCTGCTGGAAGCCGGCGGCGTGCTGGACAAGCGCCCCGTGGATCCGGAACTGAAGGCGCTGAGCCAAGCCGAGCGCCGCACCCTCAAGAGCCTGGGCGTGCGGATCGGCGCGTTCAGCCTCTATTGCCCCGCCGTTCTGAAGGCCGAGGCGATCGCCGCCGCGCGCGCCTTGAACCCGACCGGCTGGCGCGGCGCGCTGACGACGCTGGAACCCCTGCCCTCGCCCGAGCCCTCTGCCCGCGAACTGTCGGCCAGCGGTCTACGGTCGGTGGCAGGCTTCACCATCCCGGTGGAAGCGCTGGAGGAACTGGACGCCCTGCTGCGCGCCGAGCAGCAGCACGGCGGCGTGGTGCTGACCGATGCGGCGACGGAGAAGCTGGGCTGGACCGCCAAGCAGGCCTCCAACGTCCTGCGCGCGCTCGACTATACCCCCGCCATCCGCGCCAAACCCGATCAGCCGATCGTCTGGAAGCGCCGCGGCGCCGCCAAGCTGGACCAGACACCCGTCAAGGCGCGCCCCGACTCGCCGTTCGCGGCCCTGGCCAAGCTGACGGAACCGCCGCCTCCGCCCGAGCGCCGCAAGCGGCCGCGCCGACGCACGCCGGCCGCGCCGAAGCAAGCCGCGTCATGACCGACACCCACGGCGACTCTGCCAAAGGCTCAGTGCGCGCCGATATCTGGCTGTGGCGCGCCCGCTTCTTCAAGACCCGCTCCCTGGCCGCCAAGTTCGTCGACGAAGGCCGCATCCGCCTGACCCGCGCTGGAGCCGAGAGCCGCATCGACAAGCCCTCGCGCACGGTGAAGCCCGGCGACCTCGTGGTGTTCGGCCTGGGCGGCCGCCTGATCGCCGTGCGGGTGCTGGACTGCGGCGAACGCCGAGGCCCGGCGACCGAAGCGCGCGGGCTCTACGAAGCGGTGGAGGTCTAAGCCTCCGACACCGCCACCGGTGGCCAGACCCGGGCGCTGACGCCGCCGCCTTCGCGGTTGCCGATCACCAACCGCCCGCCGAAGCGCTTGATCAGGCGCTCGGCGGTGGGAATGCCCAGGCCAAAGCCCCCGGTGTCGCGAGCGCGGGCGGCGTCGCCTCGGAAGAACGGTTCGTAGATCCGCGCCATGGCGTCGGCGGTCAGACCCGGTCCCTGGTCTAGCACCTCGATCATCGGCCCTGCCGGACCGTCGGCCACCAGCCGAACGCGCGCCTGGCCACCAAAGCGCACGGCGTTGTCCACCAGGCGGATCAGCGCCTGCTCCAGCGGCCCCCGGTGGGTGGTCACCTCCAGGGCCTTGCCGCCCTCGTAGCGCACGGCGTCCGGCCAGCGGGCCGTCACGCCCTGGATCAGGGACGGCAGGTCGACGACCTCGGCGGTGCTGGCCGAGTGCTGGGCGCGCAGCCAGTCCGACAGCGACCGCAGCATGGCGTCCAGCTCGGCGACATTGTCGGCGACCAGGACCTTGATGTCGTCCGGCTCGATATAGTCCGCCGCCAGGGTCAGGCGGGCCAGCGGGGTGCGCAGGTCATGGCTGAGCGCCTCCATGGCCCGGGCCTGGTCCTCGATCAGGCCGGCGATGCGGCGCTGCATGTCGTTGAAGGCACGGCCCAGCTCGACAATGTCGTTGGGCCCCTCGACCAGGATCGGCGACGGCGGGCTCTCGCCGACGTGGCGCGAGGCCTCGGTCAGGCGGCGCAGGGGCTCGCCCAACTGCCGCAGGGCGTAGGCGCCCAGGGCCACGCAGGCCAGGGAGAAGACCAGGGTCGTGGCCACGGCGCGCAGCGCGATCGGCCAGGGCCGGGGGAAGTTGCGCGAGCGGAAGGTCAGCCACCGACCGTCCTCCAGCCCCATCACGCCGACCAGGTCGCGACCGCCCTCGGGCCGGCTTTCCGACCACAGGCGCAGCGGTCGTGCGGCCAGGACCGGCTCCCACTGGCGGACATAGTCGGCGATGGCCTCGGCCTCGGCCATCTGGAGCCGCGTGAGTGGCGGCCCTTCCGGCGGCAAGATGGCGACCTCGGCCGCCATGTAGTGCGAGGTCATCACCTTGTCGAAATCGGCCTGCCCCAGCTTGGCGACCCGCTGACCGACGACCAGCAGCTCGCCGATCCGCCGCGCGTGATCCTCGCGCAGGGTCTGGCGATCGATGGCGCTATAGAAGGCGACGCTGGCGCAAAGCTGCACCAACACGACGGCGACCACCACCCAGATGGAGCGCCCCACGAAGCCGCGAGACCGCCACGGCGCCTTACCCATCGTCAGAGTCATGTCCCGAGGCTATACGAGGCCGCGCTCCCTAGGCCACTAAGGGTTGACCCCGAACCCCGTCAGGAAGCCCGCCACCTCGCCCGCCGGCATCGGCCGGCCGAAGTGGTAGCCCTGGACCTGGTCGCAGCCGTAGTGCTCCAGCGCCTTCAGCTGCGCGGCGTCCTCGACACCCTCGGCGACCACCTTCATGCCCATGGACGTGCCCAGCGTGATGACCGCCTTGACGATGGCCTCGTCCTCGACGTTCTGGACGAAGGACTTGTCGATCTTCAGCCGGTCGATCGGGAACTGGCGCAGGTTGGCCAGGCTGGCGTAGCCGGTGCCGAAGTCGTCCAGCGCGATCATCACCCCGGCGTCGTGCAGTTGCCGGACGGTGCTGCTGACGAGGTCCGAGCCCCAGCCCATATAGACGTTCTCGGTGACCTCGATGGTCAGGCGGTCGCACGGCACGTTCCAGCGGGCCAGGCGCTCCTGGATCTCCTCGGCCAGGCGGCCCGAGCGGAACTGGGCCGAGCTGATATTGACCGCCACGCGGCCGAACTCGACGCCGTCGTCCAGCCACTGGCGCATCTGCTTCAGCGCGGCCTCGAAGGCGACGTCGCCCAGCTTCAAGGACAGGTCCTGATCCTCGAACGCCGGCATGAAGCGGGCGGGGGTCAGCACGCCCTGCTCGGGATGGATCCACCGCATCAGCGCCTCGAAGCCCGCGACCTTGTTCTCGCGGATGTCGACGACCGGCTGGTAGTAGAGCGTGAACTCGTTCTCGGTCAGGGCCGCGCGGACGTCGCGCAGCAATTCGATCCGCTGCTCGACCTCGGACCGCATCGACGGCTCGAACACAATGCTGCGGTTGCGGCCCGTTTCCTTGGCGCGATAGAGCGCGATGTCGGCGTTCTTGATCATGTGGGAGGGATCGGCGTCCGGATCGCCGTGCAAGGCGGCCCCGATGCTGGCGCTGGCCGTGAAGCTGCGGCCGGCGTGTTCGATCGGCCGGCGCAGCAGGTCTTGCAGCTTGGCGATCGGCGGCAGCATGTCGGCCTCGCCGTGCAGGCCGCGCAGGATCACGGCGAACTCGTCGCCGCCCAGACGCGCCACCGTATCGCCGGCCCGGAAAGCGTGCTGCAGCATGCCGGCCAAGCGCTTGAGCAAGGCGTCGCCGGCGTCGTGACCCAGGGTGTCGTTGATGTCCTTGAAGTGATCGACGTCGATCATGATCAGGCCGAACATCTCGCCCAAGGTCTCGGACGCCGTCACCGCCTCTTGGAAGCGGTGCTGGAACAGGGCGCGGTTGGGCAGGCCCGTCAGCGGATCCTTGAACGCCAGGGTCTCGATCGCCTCGGTCTGGCGGCGGCGGTCGGTGATGTCCTTGAAGAGATTGACCAGCTTCTCCGGCTTGCCGTCGGCGCCGACGAACACCTTGCCGACCGAGCGGACCCAGGTCTCGACCCCGTCGTCGCGGTGGAGCTTGAACTCGAAGACCCGCGCCTCGCCGATCTTGCGCGTGGCCACTAGGTCGGCGCAGCGCTGACGGTCCTCGGGATCGACGATCTCCAGCGGATCATCCTTGAACGTGCAGTACTTCTGCAGCTCGGGGGCGTGACCCGAGAAATAGACCTCCTTGGTGCGCAGGTCGTATTCGCGGACCAGCAGGTCGTCGAGCTCCAGGGCCATGGTCAGGCGCTGCTTGTCCCGCTCGGCGCGCAGCACGCTGTCGGCATAGCCGGTGACATCGCGCGCGGTGATCATCACCGCATAGGTCTCTTCGCTTCCTGGAGGACCATCCCGGCAGGCGCTGAACTCGGTGCGCCAGACGTGTTGGACGCCCTCGGCGTCGACGGTCGGCAGATAGCGCGAGAAGGCGATCCCCGCCTCCGCACAGATCAGCAGCGACCCGACGTCCTCGAACGCCACCAACCCGCCGGCTCCGGCGTCGCCTCCGAGCGTCAGGCCCGGCGCTATGCCTTGCCGCGCCCATTCGCGGCTGCAGGCGACCAGCGTCAGGTCGCGGTCCAGCAAGGCCGCGGCGAACGGAATCTGACCGACGAACTGGCCGAACGCGCGGGCGCGCGCCTTGGCCAGGGCGCGCGTGGGGGCGTCCGCTTCCGGAATCGGTTGGACGGGCAAGGCTTCAATCTTCATGTATGTCGGCTTTCCGACTTTGTTTTTATTGAGCGTTTCCAATCCCACATATTGGTGTTCGTTCGATAAGAAAGTGTTTGCGCCCGGTGCACACCGTCCGCGCGCATTGTCGCGTCATGCGGAATGCGCGGAGTCAGAAAGGCGTCGCACACTGGCCACGCCTAGAGAATTCCTGAGCGCGCGCGCGGCCAAGCCGCATTGACAAGCGGGTCCCAGGCTTCGAAAACGCGCGCGCCGAACTCCGTCCGACATCATTCGAGTAAATCGATGACCTACATCGTCACCGACGCCTGCGTCCGCTGCAAGTTCATGGATTGCGTGGAGGTGTGCCCGGTCGATTGCTTCTACGAGGGCGAGAACTTCCTCGTCATCAATCCGGACGAATGCATCGACTGCGGCGTCTGCGAGCCCGAGTGCCCGATCGACGCCATCAAGCCGGACACCGAGGACGAGGCGGACGGCAAGTGGCTGAAGATCAACTCCGACTACGCCAAGGTCTGGCCGAACATCACCGTCAAGGGCGAGCCGCCCGCCGACCGCGAGGAATTCGAGCGCGAGACCGGCAAGTTCGAAAAGTACTTCAGCGAAAAGCCGGGCAAGGGTTCGTAAGCTCGACAGCCTGCTCGTTTCTGATGGGATATCAGAAGCGGATCAGCGGGCTCGTTTTCCGGCGCGAGCAGCTTGGACGCTTACACTTTCGACTGCCGCGCGCCTCGGCGATTTCTCGAGCTTGATCCCCGCCAAGACGCGAAAGCTTGACGGTGAGCTCGGTTCTGCCGGACGCAACCCTTTCATAGGGCTGAATTTTATGCTATTGTCGGTGCCGACGTGACGGTTGCGGCTAATCGCGACGGTCCGTCTTGTCGAAGAAGCCGGTTCGAGACGCTATTCGAGCCGGCCCGCCCGATCGAAGGCGAAGGTGTCTTAGAGATCTATTCCCAATCCTGACAGGCTTAGCCCCGCGCACCTGATTTCGCGGAGCAAGGACCTGTCATTTTTGACTTGGGGAAGATCACGGCGTTCGGGCCCCGCGGGCCCGCATAGATGAGGACGAACATGAGCAAGACTGGTCTGGAATTCTCGGTCGGCGATCACGTCGTTTACCCCGCGCACGGCGTGGGCACCATTCAGGCGGTCGAGACCCAGGAAGTGGCCGGTTATTCGCTCGAAGTCTACGTCATCACCTTCGACCACGAGAAAATGACCCTCCGCGTCCCGACCAAGAAGGCTAAGACGGCCGGCCTGCGTCCGCTGGCGGAAGGCGGCACCGTTTCGCAAGCCCTCACCACCCTGAAGGGCCGCGCTCGCGTGAAGCGCACCATGTGGTCGCGTCGCGCCCAGGAATACGAAGCCAAGATCAATTCGGGCGACCTGATCTCGATCGCCGAGGTGGTCCGCGACCTGCACCGCGCCGAGAACCAGCCGGAACAGTCCTACTCGGAACGCCAGCTGTATGAATCGGCCCTGGACCGCATGGCCCGCGAAGTCGCCGCCATCGAGCGCATCGACCGCGACGCCGCCATCGGCATCCTGACCAAGTCACTGGTCAAGACGGCCGCCTAGGCAGACTCCGCGATCGACGAACACGAAGACGCCCTCCGCCTCACGGAGGGCGTTTTTGTTTGGAGCGCATCGCGTTCAGGCGCTCGGAGCCGGAGCGCTCACTATACTCTGGGCCTATATGGTTCTCTTCAGGGTCCGTCCACACGCCGCGCGCCCGCCACGGCGTGGATCAGCTGCGCGGCGGTGATCGGCTTGCGCACGACGCCGTCGAAAATGTCGGAGGCCTGGAAGTCCATGTCCGCCGAAAAGGCCAAGATGGGCGCGATCTGGTTGGGACCGGGCTCGGTCCGGATGGCGCGCGTGGCGTCCACCCCATCCAGGACCGGCATGCGGATATCCATCAGGATCAGGTCGAAGGCCTGTTCCCGCGCCGCCTCCACCGCTTGCTGACCATCCCGCGCCTCGACGACCTCGGCGTCGAACACGCCCAGAATCGCCCGCGTCATCTCGCGATTGAGCGCATTGTCATCGGCGAGCAGAATACGGCCCCCACTGCGCAACGGCTCGAAGACAGGCTCCGGCTCGCCCCCGGCCTGCTCCTCGCGCCGCGGCGCCGAGGCCGGAATCGTGAACCAGAAGACGCTGCCCTCGCCGGGGCGACTGCTGGCGCCGATGCGACCGCCCATCGCCTCGACCAGTCCCTTGCTGATCGCCAGACCCAGGCCCGAGCCGCCCCGCGACCGCGCGCGCGACGCCTCGACCTGGGAAAAGCGCTTGAAGAGCTGCTCCTGTTGCGCGGCGTCGATGCCGATCCCCGTGTCTTTCACGGCCACGAACAGCTCTTCCAGTTCGCCGCGCCAGATCACCTCGACCGTGATCGATCCGGCGTCCGTGTAGCGGATGGCGTTGCCGATCAGGTTGATCAGCACCTGTCGGACCCGGTCGGGGTCGACCATCAACACGCGCGGCGGCGGATCGATCATGCGGACGCCGATCTTGAGGCTCTTCTCGGCCGCGTGCAGGGCGAACATGCGGACCGTGTCGTCGAGCAACGGCGCCACGGAGCACGGCGCGAGCTCGGCCTTAACCTGCCCGCTTTCCAGCTTCGAGACCTCCAGCACGTCGTTGATCACCGAGAGCAGCGCCTTGCCGGCGGTGGAGATGCGGCCGACATAGTCGCGCGCCTTCTCCGGCAGGTCTTCGAACCCCTCGACGAGGGCGGCGAACCCGATCACCGCCGTCAACGGGGTTCTCAGTTCATGACTCATGTTGGCCAGGAACGTCGAGCGGGCTTCCAGAGCCTGCTCGGTTCGGGCCTGCTCGGCGGCCAGTTCGTCGCGGGCGCGCTTGTATTCGGTGATGTCGCGGATCACGCCGTGGATGCGGCCCGCCTCGGGCTCGAGAACGGGACGTCCTTGCAGCCAGATCCACCGGCCGTCCGCATGCCGCGCGCGCGCCTCCAATAGGGGGGGATCAGCCTTCGGATCGTCCATGAGCGCGCCAAAGCCCGCGACCAGGCCAGGCAGATCGTCCGGATGGACCAGCTGCGCGGCCTTGCGCCCGAGCAGTTCGTCCTCGCCATAGCCCAGCACGGCGTCGACGGCCGAGCTGACAAACTGAATCCGACCGCGCTTGTCCACCTCGATCGCGACATCGCGCGTCGCCTTGGCCAGATCCTGGAAGCGCGACTCGGTCTTGGCCAGGGCTTCCTGGGCGACGACGAGGTCGGTGACGTCGATCGTGGTTCCCGACATGGCGATCGGGCGTCGTTCTTCGTCGAGGTCGAACTCGAAGCTGCCCACGATGTGGCGGGTTTCACCGTCCAGCCGGAAGATGCGGTCCATGCGGTTCCGGGACGGCGCGCCCGTTCGCAGATGCTCGGCGACGGCGGCGCGCGCGGCGGGACGGTCCGCGGGATGGAAGCGGCTCAATACCGCGCCCAGCGTAACCGGCTCGTCTTCAGACCAGCCGTAGATCTCGCGGAAGCGCGGCGACAGGGTGACCTCGTTCGTGATCAGGTCCACACGCCAGAAAGCGACCTTGGCGACCTGCTCGACCAGCATCGCCCGCTGCTGGGTCTCACGCGCGGCCTCGCGGGCCTGTCGCGCTTCCTCTTCCAGGCGCACCCGTGCATCGATATCGCGCGTGACGGCGACAACCTCCAGCGGCGAGCCGTCATCGTCCCGCACCAGGCGCAGATGGCTCTCCAGCCAGACATAGCGCCCGTCCTTGGCCTGGCCTCGGTAGCAGACGCTGCATTCCGGGACCCCCTCGATCATCCGCTTGAAGCCCCCGCGAACTGTCGCGATATCGTCTGGATGATAGAGGGACTCGAAGCCCACCCCGATGACTTCCTCGGGCGTCCAGCCCAGCACCCGTTCCACGGCCGGCGACAGATAGTGGTCGGACCCGGACAGCCGGTGACGACTGATCATGTCTCCCGCGCGCTCGGCCAGGAGACGGAAGAAGGCCTCGCTAGCCTTCAGAGCGTCGATGTCTTGAGGAAATGGCGTCGGCATCGACTGTTCATCGCCGCCGAATACTGAACAACCTAATTATACTCGAGTGTTGCGACAATGCGCCGCGCCGGACGATCCCCATACCTTCGCGATACTCAACCCCTACCTGTGCGCGTCGCCAGCCAGTCGACTTTGATTGCCCCCGCCGAACGAAGCGGGCTAGCTGAAGGATCACGGGACGTAGGACAGCATGAACGCAGCGGCCGATCGAACCCTTCCGCAAGGCGCGGTCACCCGCTTTCTGGCCTCGGCCCCGCCCTGGGTGTTCGCCCTCTATGGCGGTCTTTCGTCGTTCGCGGTCTATTTCGCCATGTTCGGCTATCGCAAGCCGTTCACCTCAGCCGCCTACGCCCATCCCGACGGCTGGCCGTTCGCCTTCGACTTCAAGATCGCCCTGGTGATCGCCCAGGTCGCCGGCTACGCCACCGCCAAGTTCATCGGGGTCAAGGTGATCTCCGAAATGCAGGCTGGCCGCCGCGCCATCGCCATCCTCACCCTGATCTTCGGGGCCCAGATGGCGTTGCTGCTGTTCGGCCTGCTGCCGACGGCGCTTGGACCGATGGCCCTGTACCTGAACGGCCTGTGCCTGGGCATGATCTGGGGCCTGGTGTTCGGCTTTCTCGAGGGCCGTCGTCTTACCGAGGTGCTGGGGGCCATGCTGTGCGCCAGCTTCATCCTGTCGTCGGGCGTGGCCAAGTCGGTCGGCAAGATGCTGTTGCTGTCCAACGTCGACGAGAAGTGGATGCCGGCCGTGTCGGGCCTGGTCTTCGCGCCGCTGATGCTGATCGCCGTGGTCGCCCTGGCCCAGCTACCGCCGCCCTCGCCGGCTGACGAGGCCGAGCGCGTGCGCCGCGCGCCGATGAACGCCAAGGATCGCGCGGCCCTGTTCGCCGCCCACGCCCCGGCCCTGATCCTGCTGATCGCGGTCTATGTGATGCTGACGGCCCTGCGCGACGTCCGCGACAACTTCTCGGCCGAGATCTGGGCCGAGCTGGGCTTTTCGAACGCCGCCTCGATCTTCACCCTGTCGGAGCTGCCGGTGGCGGCCATCGTGCTGGTCGGCCTGGCCGCCCTGATGGGGGTCAAGGACAACCGCCGCGCGGTGGCCTTCAACATCGGCTTCGTGGCCCTGGGCTTCATCCTGCTGGGCGCCTCGACCCTGGCCTATCAGCTGCACGTGCTGCCGCCGGTCTGGTGGATGATCCTGGCCGGGGCCGGGCTCTACATGGGCTACACGCCCTTCAACGCCATGCTGTTCGACCGCATAATCGCCGCCACCGGCAAGGTCGGCACCGCCGGCTTCCTGATCTATGTGGCGGACTCGTTCGGCTATGTGGGCAGCATCTCGCTGCTGCTGGTGAAGTCGTTCGGTCATTTCGATATCGCCTGGGGCCAGTTCCTGGCGTCAGGGGCCTATGTCGCCTGCGGCCTCGGTTTGGTAGGCCTGTTCTTCGCCAACCGTTTCCTGTCGAGGCTTTGAGTATGGCCCTGCTGAAGATCAGCCTGCGTGCGCGCCGGGCGCTGGCCGCGTTCCTGAAGGACGAGGCGGCCGGCGGCTATGTGCTGATGGCGGCCGCGGCCCTGGCCCTGGTCGTCGCCAACTCCCCGCTGGCTCCGGCCTATTTCGCGGCGCTGCACGAGTCCATCGGGCCGATGAGCGTGCAGCACGGGATCAATGACGGGCTGATGGCGCTGTTCTTCCTGCTGGTGGGGCTGGAGATCAAGCGCGAAGTGCTGGACGGCCAGCTATCCCGACCCGCCGATGTGCTGCTGCCCGGCGCGGCGGCCCTGGGCGGGGTGATCGCGCCGGCGGCGATCTATCTGGGCTTCAACGCCGGCCACCCCGACAGCATCGCCGGCTGGGCCATCCCCTCGGCCACCGACATCGCCTTCGCGCTGGGCGTTCTGGCCCTGATGGGGCCGCGCGTGCCGACCTCGCTGAAGATCTTCCTGACCGCCATCGCCATCATGGACGACCTGGCGGCCATCGTGATCATCGCCCTGTTCTACACCGCCCAGCTGCACCTGCTGGCCCTGGCCGGCGCGGGGGCGGTGCTGCTGGTCCTGATCGCCCTGAACCGCCTGAAGGTGCTGAGCCTGTGGCCCTATCTGCTGCTAGGCGCGGTGCTTTGGGTGCTGGTGCTGAAGTCGGGGATCCACGCCACCCTGGCCGGCGTCGCCCTGGCCCTGACCATCCCGCTGAGGGCCGACGACCACTCGCCGCTCCACCGGCTGGAGCACGCCCTGCACAAGCCGGTCGCCTTCGTCATCACGCCGCTGTTCGGTTTCGCCAACGCCGGGCTGTCGTTCGCCGGCATCGGCCTCTCGGCCCTGCTGGATCCCGTGCCGCTGGGCGTGGCGCTGGGGCTGTTCCTCGGCAAGCAGGTCGGGGTGTTCGGCGTGACCTTCGGCCTGGTCCGGATGGGCTGGGCGCGACTGCCGCGCGGCGCGTCGCTGGGCCAGCTCTACGGCGTGGCGGTGCTGTGCGGCGTCGGCTTCACCATGAGCCTGTTCATCGGCGGACTGGCCTTCTCCGACCCGTTGCTGATCGACGAGACCAAGATCGGGGTGCTGGCCGGCTCCCTGGCCTCGGCCCTGGTCGGCATGGGGATCTTGCGGCTGGCCAAGCCCGGGGCTTAGGGGAGAGCCTGATCGACCGGCGCGGAGGCGGGGCTAACAGCGCCGGGCAGCCGCGCCTTCAGCTTCAGAGCCGGCTTCTCGACCAGGAACCAGGACGCCGCCGCGAACGGCAGGGCAAGGGCCAGCGAGGTCAGCAGGTTCAGGCGACCGTGCTCGGCCAGCACCTGCTGCAGCGGGAAACTGTAGATGTAGAGGCCGTAGGACAGGTCGGCGGGCAGGCGTGGCGCGGTGATCCGGCCCAGGGCCACGACGGCCAGCGGCAATCCCAGGAACCAGGCCGGCGTCGGCAGAAGGACAAGACCCGCGATCGCCGTCCAGGCCGGCGGCTTGACCTCGAACGCCTCGAGCGCCGCGCCGCACAGGAAGAGCCAGCCGTTCAAGGTGGCCAGCGAGGCCAGCCGCGCCAGGTCGCTGCGGGCGTCCAGACCGGTGAGATGCACGGCCAGGAACGCCCCGGCCGCGAGCAGCGCCAAGCCCGCCAGCACCGGCGCCCGGACCAGCCTCAGCGCGCCCAACGCCGCGAGGCCCAGATAGGCGGTGAACTCCAGCCGCAGGCTCCAGAGCGAGCCATTGACCACGTTCGGATACGGCGCGTGCGCGAAGACCCCCGGCAGGTCGTAGGTCACCGCGTAGAGGCTGAGGTTCTTCAGGACATAGAGCAACGGCGCGGCGCCGCCGAAATAGGCCGAGACCGGCAGGCCGCTGACCAAGGGTCCCAGCACGAGGGCGGTCAGCGACAGGGCGGCCAGCAGGCCCGGCGCGATGCGCAGCAACCGCTTGGCCAGGAACACGCCGACACTGGGCGTGCGGCGCAGGCTGGCGGTCACCAGATAGCCGCTGATCACGAAGAAGATCCCGACGCCCAGAGTTCCCGGATCGGGTCCCCACCCGATCATCCACGGCGCGTCACCGTTCAGCACGCGTGCGTGATGAATCACCACCAGCGCGGCCGCGATCAGCCGGAGGTGATCGAAGCCATTCGCTGCTGAACCGGGCCGAGACACGCTCCCTGCTTAAGGGCGCCCGTCCCGGCCTGACAAGCCGTCAGCTGAACAGCGGCACGGGACCGCGCCCGCCGCCGTTCCATGTGCTCCAATTTGGGAACACATAGGGCAGATCGGCGACGCTGACGCCGTACCATTGGGCGATGGCCCCGACATATTCCTCGGTGGCGATCGAGGGGATCCATCGGCCGTCGTTGGAGGCGTCCTCCGGCCCGCCGAAAGTCACGTCCGGATAGCGTCCGTGCACCTTGCCGTTGGCGAGCGCCCCGCCGACCACGAGGTGGTTCGAGCCCCAGGCGTGGTCGCTGCCGCCGCTGGCGTTGCCTTTGTAGACCCGGCCGAAGTCCGACATCGTGAAGGCCGTGACATTGTCCTGCAGGCCCAGGGCCTTCATGGCGTTGTAGAAGCCGGCCAGGGCGTTGGCGAGGTCGGCGTAGAGCCCGTTATGCGACGCCAACTGGTTGGTGTGGGTGTCGTAGCCGCCCTGGCTGACGAAGAAGGTCTGCTTGGCGTGACCCAGAGTATTGCGGGCCTCGATCATCCGGGCCGCGCGCAGCAGCTGGCGGGAAATCTCGGAGTTGAGGGCCGCACCCGTGGTCGGGTTGACGAAGTACTTGTCCACCGCCGAGGTCGTGGCGGTGACGACGGCGTTGGCCTGGACGGCCTGGGCGTAGGCCGAGGACATGCCCCTCCCGGTCAAGTCGGTGATCGTCCCGTACGACGCGGCGTCGGCGAAGACGTCCAAGGCGGCCTGCCGGGCCTTCACCGCCGCGTCGGTGCTGGCGGCGTTGTAGCCGTTGCGAACGATCGAGCCGCTGGACGGCAGGATCAGCGGTGCGGTGCGGTCGCCGATCAAGGCCAGGTTCGAGCCGGCGATCGAGATCAGCGGCGGCAGGTTGGACGTGCTGCCCGAGCGGTCATTGATCCGCCCCATGAAGCCGTCCTTGTTCGTGGCGCGCATGCTCATGCCTTGCCACTGGTTCTGCTGGTCCTCGTGAGACATCAGGTTGATCGGACGCAGGTCCGGGCGGCTGGTGTACAGGGCCTTGGTCAGGGGCGCGAACAGGGTGCCGGTGTTGAGCACGACACCCAGGCCGCCGTCATCCCAGACCGGCTTGAGGGCGCTCATAGACGCGTGAAGACCAAAGGCCGTGCCCGTCAGCGGCACAAGGCTGCTTTGGGCGAGGGCGAGGCTCGTTCCCCGCTGCTTGGCGTAGTCGGCGTAACGGCTGTCGGTGGGCGCCACCATGTTCCAGGCGTCGTTGCCGCCGAACAGGAAGACGCCGACCATGGCGCGATACGAGCCGGTGTCAGCCGCCAGGGCGCTGGAGAGGCCGAGTTGACCCAGGGCCGCGACGGCCGAGCCGCCCGCGACCATCTGCATGATTTCACGACGAGAAACGGTCATGGTTACGCCTACCGATCGACTTGGAAGAGCGGCGAGGACGCCGCGATGTAGAGGGCGACCTGGGCGCGCTTGCGGGCCTGCAGGGCGGGGTCGGTGTTCTTGACGGCGGCCATGGCCGTCACCAGCGCCTGCCGCTGGGCGGCGGTCATCGTGCCGTTCAGGAGGACGAGGTTTATACGGGTGATGGTCTTGCCGTCGTCCGCGCCGTTGGCTTCCCAGCTGGCCCAGTTCGGAACCGTGCCGGTGGCGTAGGTGATCGCCGCCGGCTTCTGGAACTCGCCGCGCGTGGCGTCGCCGCCTACGGTCCAGTCGTAAACGAAGTTGTGGCGGGCGGTGATCGTCGACGTGGTCATCAGCTTGGTGACCGGGCTGAGCAGGCCCGCGCCTTGCGGCAGCGGGAAATCATAAGGGTAGTAGTTGAACACCGACGGCGCGCGGAACGGGGCCTGGCCCATGCCGGCGTCGCGAGTGGTGAAGGCGTAGCCGTCGGTCGTGTAGCCGATCGCCCGGGCCAATGAGGTGGCCAGCAGCACAGGCTCCTTGACCTTGCCCGGCAACTGCGAGCCCGCGCGGGCTTCGCTGTCCATGTAGATCGCCTTGACCACCGCCTTCATGTCACCCCGCACGCCCGCGCCATTGTTGGCGAAGACGGCGGCGACGCGGCCGACATAGGCCGGCGTGGGATTGGCCAGGGTCAGTTGCTGGATCAGCCGCTTGCAGATGTAGGGGCCGGTGTTGGGGTGGTTGAACACCGCGTCCACCACCGCGTCGACGCTGGCCTGCTGGGTCGCGTTGGCCGGTATGGTCTTGCCCAGGAAGGTCTTGGCGCCGGTGTCATAGCGAGAAGCGACGACCACCATGGGCTGGGTAAAGTCGCGGGCGTTGTTGTCGGTCAGGGCGGCGCCATTCTGTCGGGCATAGGTCCAGCCGCTCAGCGCTCGCGCCACTTCCTTGACGTCGGTGTTGCTGTACGTGGCGATCGGCGCGCCGGCGCCGTCGGTCTGCGGCGTGCCGTCCGAATTCAACAGCACCGTGCCGACCGAGAACAGCTGCATCAGTTCGCGGGCGTAGTTCTCGTTGGGCTGGGTCTTGTTGCTGTCCGCCATGTCGAGATAGTCGCCCATGTACGGGTTCAGGGTGACGGCCTTGAGGATGTCCCGGTAGTTGCCAAAGGCGTTGCCCAGCAGGATCTGGTTGAAGGTCGCCAGCCCGGCGGTGTTGGCGACATCGACGGCCGAGGCCACCACGATCTGCGACAAGGCGAAAGCGACCCGCTGGCGCAACTGATCGTCCTTGCCGATCGCGTTGGCGTAGAACCGCATCTGCATCGGCGTGGCCGAGAAGTTCTCGCGGTTACAGTTGGTCAGCTCCTGACCCGTCAGAGTCGAGCAGGCGTTCCCCAGCACCGGCTTGGCGGCGATGTCGGCATAGGTGCTGGTCGAGAGCGCCAGTTGCTCGTTCAGCCAAGCCTCGGCGCCGCCCAGGGCGTAGATGTGCTCGATCAGTTCGGGCGTCGGCCCGAAGCTAGCCTGCTTGCCGAGGCGGCTGGCGTCGTCGCGGGTAAATTGCTCGGGCGCAGACGGAAATGTGCCGCCGCTGCCGCCCGTCGCGATCGAAGCCGGCTTGCCGCCGTCGGTCGATCCGGTGCCGCTCGAACCTCCGCCGCCACAGGCCGCGAGGAAGAAAGTCAGGCTCAGCGCAGCGGCCGAGCCAAAGTACTGCTTACGCATGACAAGGTCCCTGACGCGCCGCGAGGACGAGCGCGCCTTAAGCTGGAAAACCAGGAAAGGTTGAAGGGAAAGGCGGGGTTAGCGGTCCTGGAAGACGACCTCCCTGACCGCTCGGACGCCGTTCTGGCGGTAAAGTTGGATGAAGACGTCGACGACGCGCCGGACGTGATCGACCACGTCGGCGCGGCGAAGATTGGCCCCGGCCTGCAGCGCCATCAGCGCCAGCTGGTCGATCGCGCCCGCCGGATCGTCGGCATGGACTGTGGTCATCGAGCCGGGGTGGCCGCTGGAGACGGCGCGCAGGAACGAGAAGGCCTCGGCCCCGCGCAGCTCACCCAGGATAATGCGGTCCGGTCGAAGGCGCAGCGAGGCCTGCAGCAGCTCCTCGGTCGTGACCCGCGCCTCGCCCTGCTCGCCGCGCACGGCCACCAGGCCGACGGCGTTGGGGTGCATGAGGCGGATCTCGGGGACGTCTTCGATCAGCACCAGGCGCTGGTCGAGCGGGACCTCCTTGAGGAGCGCGTTGAGGAAGGTGGTCTTGCCGGTCGACGTGCCGCCGCTGATGACGATGTTCTTGCCCGCCCGCACGGCGCCGGCCAGGAAACTGCGCATGTCGCCCTCGTCGAGGAAGGCGCGCAGGATCGCATCGGAGTTGGTCTTGGGCGCCAGGACCTGGTCGAAGGCGCCGGACGCGGCGTAGTCGGTCAGGGAGAGGTCGCTGACCACGTGCTTGCGGATCGCCAGGGCCAGACCCTCGCGCGTCGCCGGCGGGGCGACGACCTGCACCCGCGCGCCGTCGGGCAGCACGGCCGACAGCAGCGGATGCTCGCGGCTGACGCCCTGGCTGGACAGGCTGGCGACCTGGCGGGCCAGTCGCCACAGGTTGGTCTCGTCCAGGGCCGGGACCTCGACACGTTCGGCGAGGCCGCCGAGACGCTCGACCCAAAGCTCGCCCGGACGGTTCACATAGAGGTCGGTCACCGCCGGCTCGGCCAGCCAGGGCGCGAGCGGGGCCAGATAGGCCTCGAGATAGACCCCAAGCTTGGCGTGAGCGGTCATTTGCGGACACCCGAGAAGTCCAGGTCGCGGGCCACGAAGATCGTCACCGGCGCGCCCTGCGGCGTCTGGATGGTTGGGGCGACCTGGTCGCTCTTCATCACCGTGCCGGCCAGGTTGGCGGCCTCGGAGGCCGATCCGATATAGATCTGCGAGGTCGAGCGGGCGTTGCCGATCGCAGCGACACCGGCGTTCAGCACCGACATCAGGATCGAGCCGCCAAAACGGCTGAAGAAGTGGCGATCGACCTTGCCTTCCAGGCCACCGCGCCCCAGCGGGTCGGCGGCCGGAGACGCAATCTGTATCGAGACGCCGTCCGGACGGATCACCCGGGTCCAGACCACGAAGACGCGCGAGGCGCCCATGGCCACGCCCGACTTGTACTGGCCAATCACCCGGCTGCCGCGCGGGATCAACACGGTGGAACCGTCGAAGCTCTTGATGTCGCGGGTGACCATGGCGCGGGCCAGGCCCGGCAGGTCGGAATTGATCGCCGTCTCCATCACCGCCGGGATCACCGCGCCTTGCTGGATGACGGCGTCGAGATTGCGCATGGCCGTGGCCTTGGCCGGCTCGGCGTCGCTGGTCCCGACGCGATCGGCGAACTTCTCGTCGGCGTTCAGGCCGGTGTCGGCGGCCTTGCCGACCATCGGCGTGGCTTGATCCGTCGAGACGCTAGCCTTGATCAGGGTCGGAGCCCCGCCGAAGTCGACCACCAGGGTCGGGGCGCGGCGGCGCTGGTCGAGATCAACCGCCGGGGCCGGCGGCAGCGGCGCGGCGTTCATCGCCGCGACCTGGGCCGGGGTCGGCGGCAGGCTATTGTTCTCGGTGAACTGCGGACCAGGGATGACCGCCGGCGGGGCGACGGGCGCGGTCAGGGCGGTGGCGGCGATGACCTCGGTCTTGCGCGGCGCACGCGGCTGGGCGTCGGCGCGGTGGCCGGTCATCCACAGGAAAACCCCGACGCCGAGCAGGCCGAAGCCGGCCATGATCACGGGCGTCGGCAGGCCGGCGTGAGCGCGGGCCACCACCGGACGCGCCTGGGCGTCGGCGGCGGCGAGGTCCTGCTGGACCTGGGCGGACTGGCGGGGATCGCTCATCGGGTCGCCTCCCCCTTCGGAGAAAGCGAACTGAAGGCGGCGTTGGTCACGGTCAGGCTGGACTTGCCCGAGCGCAGGATGAAGCGCGGGGCCAGCTGGTCGACGACCAGGTAGCCGTCACGGACCGCCGCGTTGGCCAGGCCCTCCACCCCGTCAGCGCCGACCACGAACACCGCCGGCAGGTCGGCCTGGGCGGGCCAGGCGAAATAGGTGGCGACGCCGTCGTCGAAGACGCGGGTCGGCTGGAGGGCGGCGTCGCCCTTCAGGGTGAAGGCGCTGTTGCGGGCCACCGGCGCGGAAGGGGGAGCCGGCGGCGGCGCGATGACCGCGACCCGCGCGGGGGCCGGGACCAGGAACCGGACAACATAGGCCATGTCCTTGGCCGAGGCCTTGGGTCCCGCCACGACCAGTTCGAAGACATAGCGGCGGCGGTCGGTCACCACGGTCATGTTGGTGACGGCCGTGCGGTCCAGGGGCTTCAGGAACAGCAGGTTGGCCTTCTTGTTCGGCGTCACTTGCCAGCCCATGGCGTCGCCGATCGAGACGTTCTCGATCCGCTCGTCGGCGGCGAACTCCAGCATGGTCTGGATGCCGAGATAGCCGGTCAGGCGCACGACCTGGTCGGGGTCGTAGGCGACGGTGCGGATGCGCGGGTCGACGGCGCCGGGGCGCGGGGTCTCGGTGGCCAGGGCGGGGCCGACCAGGGCGACGCCCCCAATGGTGATCACGGCCAGCGCGGCCAGAAGGGTGCGGGGATAAGCGGGGATCACTGGTCTCTCCGGGCGCTGGAGGCGGCGCGGCGGGGGGCGGGTGTACGGCGATAGGTCTGACCCAGCGGCGCGGCGGGACCGGCCGGGGCGGCGGAGGTCGTGGTTGAGGCGCGGTCCGAGACGACGCTGAGCATCCGCGTGCTCACCGGGTCGGATGAAGGAGCAGCGGGGTCGCGGCGATCCATGGCCACTGCGGCGGCGGCGATGGTGGCGGCGCGGCTCATCGGCTCGACCTGCGATGTCGCGTAGCGCGGCGCTTCCGACGCGGCGTTACGATCCGACCACGCGGCGCCGGCCAGGCCGCGCGGCAGGCGCAGGCCGGCGGCGACGACGCAAAGGGCGATCATCGCCAGCAGCATGACCAGGGCGAAGACCGAGGTCAGGACCAGCACCGTCACGGCAGGATTGATGTCGAAGGGGGCGAACTGCTGGGCCGCGCGGGCCTCGGCGAGCGCCCTCAGCGACGGGGCCAGCATGGCCAGTTCCAGCGACAGGGTCAGGGTTGCGACCAGCGGCGTCATGGCCAGGGCGATCATCGCCCTCAGCCAGCCCTCGACCAGGCCGCGCGTGGCCTCGAACAGGGCGAGGCCGACGACCAAAGGCGCCAGGGCCAGCAGGATGGCCAGCACGACCTTGGACGCCAGCAGTACGCCCAGCGTCGACAGCACCAGGGTCATGCCGCCGGTATTGACCGCGAAGGCGCCGAAGCCCGGGCCGCCTTGCGTGGCGGCGGCGCCAACACTGGCGCGGCTGGCCATCAGGGTGGCCGACTGCTGCAGGCCGTCGAAGGCGTCTTGCAAGCGGGCGAACGGCGCCTGGCCGTCCAGCAGGATGCCGCCCAGCTCGGTCGGGGCCTTGGTCAGGGTGTCGTAGACCAGGGTCTGGAACAGGCCCCAGTTGGTGGCCAGGGCGACGATCAGGCCGATCTTCAGCATCGACAGCGCCGCGTCGCCGACCCGAAGTCCGCCGCGGCCCAGGATCAGGCGGTAGCCGACGAACACGACATAGAGGGTCAGCAGCCCGGTCAGCAGCAACCCGACCGGCGATCCCGGTCCGGCCAGAGCCGCGAAGCCGCTCTCGGCCACGTCATGAACCCGGCAGTCGACCGAGCCGATCAGGCCCGGGACCATCGGGGCGTCGACGGGGAGTTGCGCGCAGGACGCCATCACGCGGCCTTCACCAGATGTGGCATCCAGGCCTTCGGATCATCGCCCAGCTGTTCGCGCAGGGCGTCCAGCTTGCGGACGCTGGTCTCGCGCCCCGACAGCACGGTCAGCAGCTCGGGCGAACCGGCCAGGTTCAGGCGGGCGACGACGCTGTCGGTCCCGTGCTTGATCAGGAAGCAGCGCGAGGTGTCTGGCAGGGTCCTGACCAGCTCGAACTCGTGCTGGGTCAGGCCGAAGCCTTGGCAGTAGTCCTTGGCCTGGGCCTTGGGGTTGGCCATGAAGATCTGGGTGGCGGCCTGCTCGATGATGGCGCTGGCGATGCGGCTTTCCAGGGCGTCCTGGGCGCTCTGGGTGGCGAAGCCGACCACGCCGTTGCGCTTGCGCAGGGTCTTTTCCCAGTCGCGGATGCGGGCCACGAAGACGTCGTCGTCCAGGGCCTTCCAGCCCTCGTCGATGACGATCAGGGTCGGGTGGCCGTCCAGGCGCTGCTCCACGCGATGGAACAGGTACATCATGGCCGGGGTGCGCAAGCTGGGGTCGTCCAGCAGCTGGGTCATGTCGAAGCCCAGGGTGGCGGCGTCCAGGTCGAGGCCGTCGGTCTCGTTGTCGAACAGCCAGGCGTGCTCGCCGGTCCCGTGCCAAGGCGCCAATCGGGCCGCGAGGTCGGCGGCGTCGGGACGGCGGGCGCCTCGGAACAGTTCGGCGAAATAGCGCAGGCGGCGCAGGCCCGGGGCCTGGTCGAAACTGGCGTCGACGGCGTCCTTGATCCGCGCGGTGTCGTCGGCCGACAGGGCCTCGCCTGGAACCGCGGCCAGCTTGGCGACCCACTCCGTGAGAAAGCGACGGTTGCCCGCCGAGTCTGGCAGGGCCAGAGGGTTGAACCCCGTCGGCTGGCCCGGACGCAGGCTCTCGTAACGCCCGCCGATGGCGCGCAGGAAGATCTCCGCGCCCCGGTCCTTGTCGAAGAACACGATGCGCGGGCTGTACTTGCGGGCCTGAGCCAGCAGGAAGTTCAGCACCACGGTCTTGCCCGAGCCCGAAGGGCCGATGACCGTGAAGTTGCCCAGGTCCCCCTTGTGGAAGTTGAAGTGGTACGGCCCCGCCGACGTGGTCTCCAGCAAGGTCACGGCCGGACCCCAGTGGTTGGCGTCGGCCTGGCCGACCGGGAAATTGTGGCCGCTGGCGAAGCCGGCGAAATTGGCGGTCGAGATCAGCGCCTTGCGGGCGATGTCCTTGAAGTTGCCGGGGAACTGGGCCCAGAAGGCGGGCTCCAGATTGATGTCCTCGCGCACGGCGATGGCGCCCATCTCGGTGAAGGCCGACATCACCTCGGCGGCCGAGCGGTCCAAACCATCCAGGCTCTCACCGCGCACCAGCACCGTCAGGTGATGCTCGCCAAAGGCCGCGCGGCCCGAGACAACGTCGTCCTTGGCGCGGGTCAGATCGGCGCGCAGCGACAGGCCGTCATCGTCGGCCGCCTTCATGCGGCGCAGGGCCAGGTTCATCCGCTCCAGGGTCGGCTGGCGGTCGACGAAGCCGAAGCTCTGGGTGATGACCATTTCGCACGGCAGGCGCAGCAGGTCGTCCAGCATCCCGGGCGTGGTCTGGGCGGGGTAGTCCTTGATCGAGACCATGGCCCCGAAGCTGCGCGCCAGGGCGCCGGCGCGCGAAAGCTCCAGCGTTTCCAGGCCAAAGCTGGCGCGGCGGTACGGCAGGTACTCGCCGGCGTCGCCCTGCGGCGCGAGGACCGGGCGCATCTCGCCATTGTAGAGGCAGGACAGGAATTCCAGCGGCTCGGAGCAGCGGCCCGTGGCGCTGTCATAGACGCCCAGCACGCGGGCGCCGTAGGGAGTCAGGGCCGAGATCAGGCTGTCGCGGGCGCTGTCCAGCTCGCGGCGGTCGGCGGCCTGGACGGCGGCGGCCTCGGCCTTGCCGGTCCCCTTCAGGGCGCGCAGGACACCGTCGATAACGCCGCCATGGCCCTGCAACGGACGACGGACGATCGTCAGGAACAGGTCGTTGACGTAGAGCTTCCGCGCGGCCAGGCGCTCGCTCCAGGTCGCGTCCAGCGCGGCGCTGAAAGCGTCCGGGAACGCCCCTTGCGTGCTGGCGTCAACCTGGCGGCGGACCACGTGGTGGTAGAGGGCGAAGCGCGAGCTGGCGAGGCCCCGCAGCATCACGTCGCGGACGGCCTTGCGGTAGTTCAGCTCTTCGCTGTCGGCCGTCTCGAACGGCAGGCCGGCCAGGTGGATCACCTGCATCAGCAGGCCGTCGCGCGTCTCCAGCGTGACGTCGTCGAGGTGGCGGGCGTACGGCAGGCGCTTGCCGGCCGTGATCTCTTTGCTCGCCTTGATCGATCGGGGGTTCAAGCGCTGTAGCTGTTGCATCGCCAGGCTCGGAAATTGGGTACGCGGGGACAGCGGCTGACCTTGGTCAGCCACAGATCGAAGATGCGCGGTTCGCGCAGGCACGCCGCGTAGCCGATCGCGTGGATCACCAGCGCGGCCGCTATGGCCCAGAACGACTTGGTGATCAGGAAGAGTTCGGCCGTCACCACCCCGTTGATCACGAAGTAGCTGTAGGTCACGCCCGCGAACATCTGCGGGCGCGTCAGGGCGCCGAACACCACGTCGCGATCCAGCGGGGCGGCCATGGCTTACGCCGCGCCCGAGGCGGCGCGGATGCCGCTGACGATCGTCGTGGCGCCGAACAGGATGAAGCAGCCCAGGATGACCGTCGCGCCGTAGCGCCAGTTCATTCGGCCGGTCAGCATCATGAAGCCGACAGCGGCAACAGCCATCACCGCCACGGCCGTGGCGACATTGCCCATCAGGGAGCCTTGCAGCCACATGACGCCGGCCAGCAGGGCGCTGGAGCCTTGCGGGTCTGACTGCACGGCCTGGGCGTGGGCCTGAGAGGCGGCTGCCATGAGGGCCGTAGCCAGGGCGGCGGCTTTCGGCTGGTAGATCTTACGCATCACTTTAGGCATCACTGGGGGGCTCCGAGAACGGGAACGGCGAGAACGGCCCCGGTCGTGGCCATGCGGCCAAGGATCGAGGTCACGTAGGCTTGGGTTTCGGCATAAGGCGGCACCCCGCCATGCTTGCGAACGGCGGCAGGGCCGGCGTTGTAGGCGGCGAGCGCCAGGCGGACATCGCCGCCGAACGCCGACATCATCCGGCGTAGATAGAGCGCGCCGCCGCGAATGTTCTGGACCGGGTCGTGCGGATCGACGCCCAGATCGCGGGCCGTGCCCGGCATCAGCTGCATCACGCCGATCGCGCCCTTGGCCGACAAGGCTCCGGTATGGAAGCGGCTCTCGCGCCAGGCCACCGCCTCGACCAGCTTCGGGTCGAGGGCGTAGGCGTTCGCGGCGGTCGAGATCTGCTGGCGAACAGCGTCCGCGCCGTTCGAGACGTCCGCCACGACCGTTTCCTGGATCAAGGCCTTGGCGCCGTCATCGGTGAAGACGGCGGGACCGGCGAAGCGGGTGACCGCGCCGTCGGCGCCGATCTCCAGCACCTGGGCCCCGGCCGGCTGTGCGAGCAGGCCGCCGATGAACATGGTCACGACCATGAACGCGGCCTGACGGGTGAAGACAAAGCCCAAGCACGCCCCCTCAGCTCGACGGATACCCCACCGGTATGCTTAACCAATGTGTACTCAACATGGTTAACCAATGTGTACCCGCAGCATTAGACCGGGGTAATGCGGCACTTCATCGCATTGGGATTTTCAGAAATGCGTCAAAAGGACAGAAAAAACAGACCGGCATACTTAAGCTTAACGAAATTCCGACTACTAAACCCGGGAAGTGTGTTAACCATTTCTTAACTCTCTGAAGACGGTGCCACACATTGCTTTCAGTGGGGGACAAGGCGAGACCACGAATTCCGACAAACTTTGCCGCAACACGCGGAACGAGATTGCCTGTGGATAGAATCACCCGGCAGCGTACTGTTCAGTTTAGTCAGGGGTGTTCCATGTCAGCGTTGAACAAAACCAGGAACTGGCTGTCGCGTCACTTCGCGGGCAGCCTGCTCAGCGGATGGGTGATGATCGCGCTGATAGGCTGGTACAACGTCTTCCATTGACGCGCGGACGCGCCTGCATCGGCCACCGACGAGCGCGGCCTACGAGCTTGCGTCGAAAGTTCCATAGTTCACGGGCGGACACGCCTTGACCTCCGAAAGTGACGCTGGTGTCGCAACCACTGGCGCGTCCTATCGCTTTATGGCGTCGGGCGCGGTGGAGGATCGGAGGATGGAATGGCCGACGTGGAAGACCTCAGCTTGTCGAGGCGCGATCTGATGGCCGCCGGCGCGGCGACCGCGACCCTGGCGGGCTCCGCGCAGGCCGCGAGCGCAGCCCCTGCCGACGCCCCCAGCCTGGTCAAGGTCGCCTTCGAGGTGAACGGCCGCGAGCAGACCCTGACGCTGGACACCCGCACCACGCTGCTGGACGCCCTGCGCGAGCACCTGAAGCTGACAGGGACCAAGAAGGGCTGCGACCACGGCCAGTGCGGCGCCTGCACGGTCATCGTCGATGGACGCCGGATCAATTCCTGCCTGAGCCTGGCGGTCATGCACGAGGGCGACAAGGTCACCACGATCGAGGGCCTGGGCACGCCCGACAGGCTGCACCCGCTGCAAGCTGCCTTCGTCAAGCACGACGGCTACCAGTGCGGCTACTGCACGCCGGGCCAGATCTGTTCGGCCAAGGCGGTACTCGAGGAGATCAAGGCCGGCATGCCCAGCCACGTCACCGAGGACATCACGAAAGACCCGAAGCTGACCGAGGCCGAACTCCGTGAGCGGATGAGCGGCAATATCTGTCGCTGCGGAGCCTACTCAAACATCGTCGAAGCCATCGCCGATGTCGCGGGAGGCCTCTCCAAGGGGGAAATGGCATGAGAGCCTTCGCCTATGAGCGCGCCAGCACCCCGGCCCAGGCCGCCGCGGCCGTAGCCAAGGACCCCACCGCCCGCTTCATCGCCGGCGGCACCAACCTGCTGGACCTGATGAAGCTGGAGATCGAGACGCCCCGCCGGCTGATCGACGTCAACGGCCTGAAGCTGGACAGGATCGAAGCCACTCCGGACGGCGGCCTGCGCATCGGCGCCCTGGTCCGCAACACCGACCTGGCGGCCGACAAGCGGGTGCGCAAGGACTACGGCGTTCTTTCGCGCGCCCTGCTGTCCGGCGCCTCGGGCCAGCTGCGCAACAAGGCCACCACCGCCGGCAATCTGCTGCAACGGACCCGGTGCCCCTACTTCTACGACACCAACATGCCCTGCAATAAGCGTAACCCCGGCGCGGGCTGTTCGGCGATCGGCGGCTTCACCCGCTCGCTGGCGGTGCTGGGAACCAGCGAGGCCTGTATCGCCACCCACCCGTCCGACATGGCCGTGGCCATGCGGGTGCTGGACGCCGGCGTCGAGACCGTGCGTCCGGACGGCGCGACCCGGACCATTCCCATCGCCGACTTCCATCGCCTGCCGGGCTCCACGCCGCACGTCGAGACGGCCCTGACGCCGGGGGAGCTGATCACCGCCGTCACCCTGCCCAGGCCTGTCGGCGGGACGCACGCCTATCACAAGATCCGCGACCGGGCGTCCTACGCCTTCGCCCTCGTCTCGGTGGCGACCATACTGCACAAGGACGGTTCGGGTCGCGTCGCCCTGGGCGGCGTCGCCCATAAGCCCTGGCGGGTCGAGGCGGCCGAGAGCGCCCTGCCGCAAGGGATCAAGCCGGTGTCAGAGCTGTTGCTGACCGGCGCCAAGACCACCGCGCAGAATGCCTTCAAGCTGACCCTGGCCGAGCGCGCCCTGGGCGCGGCGATGACCCAAGCGAGGGCCTAGAGTCATGAAGTTCGACAAGCCCGCCACGACCAATCCGATCGACCAGTTGAAGGTGATCGGCAAGCCGACCGACCGCATCGACGGACCGCTGAAGACAACGGGAGCAGCGCCCTACGCCTATGAGCGCCATGACGCCCTCGAGAACGTCGCCTACGGCTACGTGCTGGGCGCGGCGATCGCCAAGGGCCGCATCGTCTCGATGGACATCAGCCGCGCCAAGGCTGCGCCCGGGGTGCTGGCCGTGGTCAACGCGGCGAGCGCCGGCAAGCTGACCAAAGGCGACTTCAACACCGCCAACCTGCTGGGCGGACCCGAGATCCAGCACTATCACCAAGCCGTCGCCCTAGTGGTCGCCGAGACCTTCGAACAGGCCCGCGCCGCCGCTGCCTTGATCAAGGTCGACTACGCCCGCGCGCAAGGCCGCTTCGACCTGGCCGCCGGCAAGAACGACGCCCAGCCGGCCGGCAAGGACAATCCCGACACCGCCGTCGGCGATTTCGACAAGGCGTTCGCCGAGGCCCCGGTCAAGCTGGACGCCACCTACGCCACGCCCGATCACGCCCACGCGATGATGGAGCCGCACGCCACCATCGCCGCCTGGAAGGGCGACAAGCTGACCGTCTGGACCTCCAATCAGATGGTCGCCTGGGGCCACGGCGACGTGGCCAAGACGCTGGGCGTTCCCAAGGACAAGGTCCGCCTGGTCTCGCCCTATATCGGCGGCGGCTTCGGCGGAAAGCTGTTCGTCCGCGCCGACGCGATCCTGGCCGCGCTGGGGGCCAAGGCCGCTGGCCGTCCGGTCAAGGTCGCCCTGCAGCGGCCGCTGATGTTCAACAACACCACCCACCGCCCCGCCACCGTGCAGCGCATCCGCCTGGGCGCGACGCCGGACGGCAAGCTAACCGCCATCGGCCACGAGAGCTGGTCCGGCGACCTGCCCGGCGGCGGCCCTGAGACCGCGACCCAGCAGACCCGCCTGCTCTACGCTGCGCCCAGCCGGATGATGAAGCTGCGGCTGGCCACCCTGGACCTGCCCGAGGGCAACGCCATGCGCGCGCCCGGCGAGGCCCCAGGCCTGATGGCCCTGGAGATCGCCATGGACGAGTTGGCCGAAAAGCTGAACCTCGACCCGGTCGAACTTCGCGTGATCAACGACACCCAGGTCGATCCGGAGAAGCCCGGCCGGCCGTTCTCGCAGCGCAAGCTAGTCGAGTGCCTGCGCACCGGCGCCGACAAATTCGGTTGGAGCAAGCGCAGCGCACGTCCGGGCCAGGTCCGCGATGGCCGCTGGCTGGTCGGCATGGGCGTGGCGGCCGCCTTCCGCAACAACCTGGTCATGAAGTCCGGGGCCCGCGTGCGGTTGGAGCGTAGCGGCCAGGTCGTGGTCGAGACGGACATGACCGACATCGGCACAGGCAGCTACACGATCATCGCCCAGACCGCCGCCGAGATGATGGGCGTGCCCCTGCACCAGGTGACGGTGAAGCTGGGCGACTCGAGCTTCCCGGTCTCGGCCGGTTCCGGCGGCCAGTGGGGCGCCAACAGTTCGACGGCGGGCGTCTACGCGGCCTGCGTCAAGCTGCGCGAAGCCGTAGCGACCAAGCTCGGCCTCGATCCGGCCACGGCCGAGTTCTCCGACGGCCGCGTCAAGCTGGGCAACCAGAGCCTGCCACTGTCCCAGGCCGCCGCCGATGCGCCGCTCGTCGTCGAGGACACCATGGAATATGGCGACTTGGACAAGACCTACCAGCAGTCGACCTTCGGCGGCCACTTCGTCGAGGTCGGCGTCGACAGCGTCACGGCCGAGATCCGCATCCGCCGCATGCTGGCCGTCTGCGCCGCCGGCCGCATCCTCAACCCCAAGTCCGCGCGCAGCCAGGTGATCGGGGCCATGACCATGGGGGCCGGCGCGGCCCTGATGGAGGAGCTGGTCGTCGACAAGCGCCTCGGCTTCTTCGTCAATCACGACCTGGCCGGCTACGAGGTGCCCGTCCACGCCGACATCCCACACCAGGAGGTGATCTTCCTGGACGAGACCGACCCGATGTCCTCACCAATGAAGGCCAAGGGCGTGGGCGAACTGGGCATCTGCGGCGTTGGGGCGGCCGTGGCGAACGCCATCTACAACGCCACCGGGGTTCGGGTGCGGGAGTATCCGGTCACGCTGGACAAGCTGCTGGCGGAGATGCCCGCGATCGCGTGACGTCGCGGCGGCGGGGGCGGGGGCGGCGCTAATCTTGGCGCGCGCCCTGCCGAAGCACGCCCTTGCAACGCTCCGAACAGGTTTTGACCTGCTCCCAGTCGCGCGCCCATTTGCGCCGCCAGGAGAAGGGACGCCCGCAGGCCATGCAGATCTTAGGCGCTATGGCGGCTTTCGGTCGATGTGCGCCTTTCATTGCCGGCGAACCTAGGCGCTCACCACCACGGCGCGGCCCGGTCGGCGGGCGTGGCGCGCCGGGCGTTCCACACGAAGACAAAGTTGCGGTGCTCGGCCCAGGTCTGCCCCTCGACCGCGCCGCCCTTGAGGCACGCGCTGGTGTGATAGGGACCCTTGCCTTCGCTGGTGCGGAAGCTGACGCACGTGCGGCCGCGCGCTTCTCGCCAGCGGCCCGCCTCGATCGCGCTGTCGTAGAAGCTGCCCGTGACGCGACCGTCAGCCTCCAGAACGAGACTCATGCCCTTGAAGTAGGGCTCGCTTTCCTTCGCGGAGAGATCGACGACCCAGTCTCCCCCCATCGCGTTGGATTGCGGCGCCGGCGCGGCGCTCAGGGCCAGGGCGAAGATCATCGGTAGCATCGCGCGTTCTCCGCAGAAGGACCTCTGATCCATCTACGCGCGCCAAGCTCAGCCGGATGCGTCTTTGTCGCTTTGCCACCGCCATAGAGGCTCGAGCGCGAGGATCGTCAGGCGAGCACCGCGGCCTTGGTCATGGCTCGCGCCTGCGCCCGTGACAGCCAGCGGCCCCGGGACAGCTTGCCCGCGCCGGGCCCGGTTGGCCGATACTGCGAGAAGCGAGCGTCCTCGGGCTGCAGCATGGTGCGAGGATTGCCGTCCTTGCCCGTGTACCACATCTCGGTCCAGCCGGCCGGGGCGATGTGGTCGTCCATCCAGCAGTCGAGGAAGGCGGCCATGCCGACGTATTTCGGATCGCCGTAGCGGCCGTCGGGAAACTGGCTGGAGGGGCGCCAGGGGCGGCCCAGATAGACCGACCCCGTCTTGACGCCGGCTTCCTTGGTCAGTCGGCATCCCTGGAACACGAAGCCGAAGGGCTGGTTGAGCGGCGTGCTGGGCGCGACGATGTAGCCGTCGACCGGGTCGACGGGACGCGGCCGCGAGCGGATCTCGCACCCCTCGAAATAGGCCCGCCCCGCGCCAAAGATGAAGTCGTAGCTGCCGGTGATCAGGCAGCGTTCGAACAGGCTGGATCCGGCGTCCGGGAACAGCGTGTCCTGATAGCTCAGGATGTCGACCTCGGTCAGGCGGGCGCGGTCCGAGCCCTTGTCCAGCATCAGGGCCACGGCCTGCGGGCCGCCGCCGTCATGCGAGTGAAGCCCGCCCGGCTTGCTCATCTCGGCCAGGCCGTCGAAGGCGTTCTGGATGGTCAGGTTTCGCGCGGCGAAGTCGGGCGCACGCACGAACAGGGTCGGGGTGCGGAAGGTGCCCCAACGCTTGCCGTCCGGGGCGGTCAGGCCCGAGGCCGCAAGGTGGCTGATCACCGAGGCCTTGCGGTCCTCGCCGATCAGGTGGACGAACGGCTTGTCGATGACGACCTGCTCGTCCCAGACGCCGCGGGTGACCAGGATCCGATACGGCGTCTTGCCGTCGGCCGGCGCGGCCGCGACCGCCGCCGAGAGACTGGCATAGGCGGGGGCCGAGACCGGAGGCCGCCCCTCCCCTCGCCAGAGCACGGCGTCAAAGCGCTGCGCGGCGATCGCGACGCCCGGAACCATCAGCGCCGCGCCCGCCAAGACGCTGCGGCGCGAGGGAGAGATCTGCGACATGACGCCTCTTTCGAAAGGGGGCGGGCGCCGGCCGGGAGGACAGCCGACGCCCAAGATTCCTCGGAAGGAGGAATAGCTGGTCTAGAACGCGTACCGCAGGCCGAAGTTGAACTGACGGCCGGTGTGCGAATAGACGTAGACGCTATCGCGATTGCTGTCCGTGTACTGATTGTTGAAGGCGTCGGTGAGGTTCAGCCCCTCGAACGTCAGCTTCAACTGCTTGTTGATCGCATACGACGCCGAGGCGTCGATGGTGGTGATCGAACGCACGCCGTCGATGTCGTTGGTGCTGGTGCCGCTGGGCACGGCGGTCAGGTACTTGTCGCGATAGGCCGCCGAGACGCGGGCGCTGAACGCCTCGTCCTCGTAGTAGAGCGTGGCGTTGAAGGCGTTCTTCGACAGGCCCACCAGGTCGTTCTGGACGAAGCCGGTCGGCGAGCGAGCCGAGATGTAGTCGATCTTGGAGTCGACCACCGTCACGTTGAAGATCGCGCCGGTGTGGCTCAGCACGCCCGGCAGGAAGCTGAACGGCTGCTGATAGCTGATCTCGACGCCCTTGAGCGGACCGCCCTTGGTGTTGACAGGCTGGCTGAACAGGAAGGTGTCGCCAGCCGAGACGCCCAGGCCGTCCAGCAGGCTCAGCGGCAGGCCCGAGGCGTTGAAGGGCTGGGAGATGCGCGAGGTCTGAATGTAAGTGTCGATGTCCTTGTAGAACAGGCCGACCGACAGCAGCGCATCCTTGGCGAAGTACCATTCGGCCGACAGGTCGTAGGTGGTGGCGCGGATCGGCTTCAGGTTCGGGTTGCCCGAGCTGACGCTGAACACGCCCACCGTCGACAGGCTGCCGCCCGGCGTCAGGCTGCCCAGGTTCGGACGGGTCATCACCTTGGCCGCGCCGAAACGCAGCAGGAAGTCGGGCGTGACCTCGGCCGTGACGTTCAGCGCCGGGAGGATGTCGTCATAGTCGCGCTTGACGGTGGCCTGCTGGGCCGCACCGGCGACCAGCTGATAGCCGGTCGAGCTCTGCTCGGTCTTCACATAGCGGACGCCAATATCGCCGCGGATCGGCCAGGCGAAGTGGTCGGTGCGGAAGTCCAGCTGCGCGTAGGCGGCGCTGTCCTTCTCCTCGACGCTGCGGATATTGCCGCGCGCATTGGCGTTGGAGGCGCCGCTCAGCTCGAACAGGCCCGTGCCGCTGTAGATGTTGAACAGCTTGGCGAAGGCGTCGAGGTCCGGCGCGGCCCAGCTGGTGGGGATGCCCGAGGCGCCGAGGTTGTGGCCGAAGCCCGAGACCAACTTGGTCAGGCTGTTCAGCGTCACGCCGGCCGGCAGGGTTGGGACGACGGACTCGTTGACCCGGGCCTGGGCCCAGGAGTCGAAGTTGTACTTCTTGAAGTTGACGCCGACCTTCAGGTTCAGGCCGTCGTTCAGACGATAGTCGCCGTCCAGCTGGGCGGTCGCGATCTTGTTGGTCACGCCCTGCGGCCGCAGACGGATCTCCGACCGCGCCGCGCCGAAATTGTAGGCCGACGGATCGGTGACGTCGAAGCCGAAGTTCATCGCCGGCAGGTTCGGATTGACCCGATAGTCATACGAGAAGCCGTCGGCGTTCTCGCGGTTCAGGATCACCGTCGTCTGGATCGGGTTGTCGAAGTCCGACTTCGAGAAGCCCGCCAGGCCGCTCAGCTTGAAGCGGTCGCCGAACTGGTGCTCGGCCGTGAACGTGGCCTGGCTGTACTTGGTGTCCAGCTTGTCGAAGCGGGTTTCGCTCTCGACGTCCACATCGTCGAACAGGCCGTAGACCATGTCGCCCTTCGAATTGACCACGCCGTCGCGGACGATGATCTCGGGGCGGCCGCCCTGCGAGGCGTTGCGGGCGAAGGACAGGGCTTCGAGCCAGTTCTCCTCGCGCGTGGCCTTGAAGTCCGAATAGAGGACGTCCACGCCGATCAGGGTCTTGTCGTCCGGCCGCATCTGGACCGAACCGGTGACGCCCAGGCGCTTCTGCTCATGGCTCAGACGGCCGTAACGCGGGAAGCGGGGCGTGAAGACCGAGGCCGTGCTGGCCGGCTTGAAGGTGGAGGCGGGATTGAAGCCGCCGGCCTCCGTCCCGTTCAGCCAGCCGCCCGAACCGTGGCCCTCTTCGAGCAGGCCACGCTCGGTATAGGCGACCGAGACGAGCGCGCCGAGCTTGCCGTCGAGCCAGGTGTTCGAGGCCAGGACCGCGAAACGCGGGTCCCACGACTTGGAGAGGTCGTTATAGCCCTCCTGGGCCGAGACCACGAGGGTCGCGCCCTTGTAGTCGAACGGGCGGCCGGTCTGCAGGTCGACGGTGGCGCCCAGCGAGCCTTCCTCGGTCTGGGCCGAGGCGGTCTTGCGCACCGTGATGCTGTTGAAGAGTTCCGAGGCGAAGACGTTGAAGTCGAACGCGCGGTTGCGGTTGGCGCCGCCCGAGCTGTCGGTGCCGCTGGCGGTGCTCTGCCCCTCGACGCCGTTGATGCGCACGCGGGTGAACTGCGGACCCAGGCCCCGAACGGTGATCTGGCGGCCTTCGCCGGCGTCGCGGGCGATCGAGACGCCCGGCACGCGCTGGATCGACTCGGCCAGGTTGGCGTCCGGGAAGTCGGCGATGTCCTCGGCCTTGATGACATCGACCACGCCGCTGGCGCGACGCTTGAGGTTCATGGCGCTCTGCAGGCTGGCGCGGAAGCCGGTGACGACCACGGCCTCGACCTCGGACGAGGCCTCCTGCTGCGGCGCCGAGACCGGATCAGCGGCCTGAACGGCGATCATCGGCGCGGCGGCGGCGGACGCCAGCTGCAGCGAGGCGGCCTGGCCCAGAACCGCGGTGCGACCGTTGTTGGACACGACGGTCAGGTCCGCGCCTCGCAACAGGCGCGCCAGACCCTCTTCGACGGTATAGGCGCCTTGCACGGCGTTGACGCGCTTGCCGGCGACCGCGCTCTGCGGGGCCAGGATCTGCAGCTCGGCCTGCTTGCCGAACTGGGGAATGCCGGTGGCGGCGGACTGCTCGCGCACGTCGAACTTGCGGACCTGGGCGTGAACCCCGGACGCGGCCAAAAGCGCGCTGGCGCCGGCCGCGAGCATCAAACAGGACTTTTCGTAAGTACGCAGCGACGTCCGCATGCGCCCCTCCCTCTGTGGTTCAAACGGCGCTTCTTGGAACGCCTGTCTGGAGCGATGCGGCGGAAACCGGTTTCCGTCAGGCATCGGTCAATTTTTTTGCAGGAGGCCCTATTGGCCCCGCAGGACGATGGCGTCGGCGCCAAGCGCGACCTTGCCGTTGAAGGTGGCGGCGGCGGCTTGCGCGAAGCCTTCCGGGTCGTTGGTGCGGAACCAGCCCACGAAGCGCGCGTCCGCCAGACGGGCGTCGGCGATCTCGATCTTGCGGTCGTTGTAGCGGTTGAACTCGGCCGCGGCCTCGGTCAGCGTCTGCCCGTCCAGCACGATCTGGCCGTCACGCCAGGCTAGTCGCCGGGCCAGATCATCGTCAGCCTCCGGCGGGACCAAGACCCCCGTATCGTTGTTGGCGAAGACCCGTTCGCCGGCGGCGACACGGCGCGGAGGGGTCTTACCGTCCTTGGTCCAGACCTCGACCACGCCTTCGGTGACCAGGACGTCGCTGCCGCCCTCGCGCTTGCGCACCGAAAAGGCCGTGCCGACCGCCCGGACGCGGACCGGGCCGCTTTCGACGACGAAGGGACGATCGACGTCCTTGGCCACCGCGAACCAGGCCTCGCCGCGCTGCAGCTTCACGGCGCGAAGTCTCGGCTGCATGTTCACCTCCAGCTCGGAGCTGGTGTTGATCGCCGCCACCGAGCCGTCGGACATCGGCACGCGGCGGATCTCGCCCAAGGTCGTGTCGTAGCGCTTGGCCAGCAGGCGCGGAGCGACCACCAGGCCTGCGAGACCCGCGGCCATGGCGCCGAGGCCCGCCAGGACGCCTCGACGACGCGGGCGCGCATGTTCTGCTCCGGCCGGCGATTGTCCCCCCAAGGCGCGGCCTCGGTCCAGACGGGTCCAGCCGGCCTCGGCCCGGGCATAGGCGCCCACACGCCGGCGATCGCCGGCCAGCCAGGCGTCGAGGTCGGAGCGGACGGCCTCGCCGTCGCGGTCGACGCGGACCACCCACCGGGCGGCGTCCGCCTCGATGTCAGCGGCGCTTTCGCGTTCGACCATCGGTCTTCTCTCTGGCTCCGTGCGCGCCTGTCGACGCATCCTGTTCGGTCATGGCCGTGAGGATGGCGCGCAGCCCCCGCACCGACTCGTTTTCGACGACGTGTTCGCTGACGCCCAGCCGTCGGGCGATCTCGCGCTGGGGTACGCCCTCGATCTTGCGCAACTCGAAGATCCGGCGGCACCGGTCCGGCAGGGCCGCGATCAGGCCCCTCACCCGCTCAAGCTCCCGCCGGCCCGAGACGATGCGCTCGGCGGACGGGTCCTCGAGCGCCAGGTCCAGCGCTTCGATCTCGCTGACGGTTTCGATGCGCACCACGCGGGCGCGGCGGATCTGCTCCAGGGCCACGCTGCGCGCGGCCTGGAAGAAATAGCCGCGCGGCTCGCTGATGTGGTCGATGTTGCTCAAAGCGGCCAAGCGGCAATAGGTCTCCTGAAGGATATCGTCGACATCGCCGGCGGCGGCGAACGAACGCCGCAGCCAGACGCGCACGGCCGCTTCATGGGGCAGGATTTCCCGCCCCAGCCACGCCACGATGCGCGCGCGCCCTTCCGACACGTTTCCCCGCCTTGTTATGGGTCTTCCCCTCTGCGATGCACGGCCGCGGGTTTTCCGTCAAACTTAGACGCGCGTCCATCATCGCTTGCGCCTTGTCCCGCCGCGCGTTGTCGCGAGCGGCCTCAGACCTTCGTCGCGCCGGCGCGGCCGTCCTCGACGACCCAGGTGTTGAGCGTAGCGACCGTGGCGCGGGGGTCGCGGACGTCAGAGATGACCCTGTAGCGGGTCGTCATCCGGTCTCGCGCCACGTCGATCGACATGTAGCCGCGCACCCGGCTGTCGAAGAACTTGATCTGCGGATTGTTGGGCATGACCGCCATCAGGCCTTCATAGGGCGGCCCCGACGAGGTGATCGAGGTGCCGACGAACTCGGTGGCGATGGTGGCCGAGGTCGGATCGTCGGCGTTCAGCTTGACGTCGTTGGTCCAGAACGAGTGGTAGTCGCCGCTCAGCACCACGGGGTTGCGCGGCTTCAGCGTCGTGATCGCCTGGGCCAGGCGGTCGCGGGCGCCGGGGAAGCCGTCCCAGGTGTCGGTCCAGAACTTGGTGTCGGGGCCGCCGTCGCCGAAGCGCAGGCCGGCCATCACCAGGTCCTGGCCCAGCACCGTCCAGCGCGCCTGGGTGTTGGCCAGGCCGTCATACAGCCAGCGCTCCTGGTCGAAGCCCAGGAAGGTGCGGGCCGGGTCGCGACGATCGGGGCAGGCCGCGTCGGTGACGATCTGGCCCTTGCCACCGCCCGGACCGTCGGCGCAAGGCTGGCGCGAGCGGTACTGGCGGCCGTCCAGCATGAAGAACTCGGCCAGCTTGCCGTAGCGAACCCGGCGGTAGATCGGCATCTGCAGCCGCGCGTCCAGACGCGTGCGGCGGATCGGCATGGCCTCGTAGAACGCCTGGTAGCCGGCCGCCCGGCGGCGGCGGAAGCTATCCGGCGAGACGCCGGGCGTCTTGGACCAGATCCCCGAATAGTCGTCCTGGATCTCGTGGTCATCCCAGGTCGCCAGGCAGGGCGCGACATGGTGCAGGCGCTGCAGATTGGCGTCGGTGCGATGCAGGGCGTAGCGGTTGCGGTAGCCCGCCAGGGTGGTGGCCTCTTCCAGGCCGTAGGGGCGGACGACCTGGTCCTTGCGGTCCGGCCCCATCGAATATTCGTAGATGTAGTCGCCCAGGAACAGGGTCAGGTCCGGGTTCTCGTCGGCCATGTGGCCATAGGCGCTGAAATAGCCGCGCTCCCAGTGCGAGCAGGAGGCCACGGCCAGGCGTAGGCGGTCGATGTCGGCGTTCGCGGCCGGTGCGGTGCGGGTGCGGCCGACCGGGCTCTGCTGGCCCAGCGCGGTGAAGCGGTACCAGTACGGGCGGCCGGGGCGCAGGCCCGCGACCTCGACGTGGACGCTGTGCGCGCCGGCGGGCTCGGCCGTCGTGTCGCCGGCCGTGACCACATGGCGGAAGGCCTCGTCGGCGGCCACTTCCCAGCGAACGGGGACGGCGGCGCCCATGCCGCCCAGGCCGTCGGGAGCCAGGGGATCGGTCGCCAGACGGGTCCACAGCACCATGCCGTCGGGGGACGGATCGCCGCTGGCCACGCCGAGCGGGAAGACATAGGCGCCGCCGGCTCGGGCCTGGCCGAAGCGCAGCAAGGCCGGGGCGACGACCAGGCCGGACAGCAGCGCGCGGCGGTTCAGGGTAAGCGAAGACATGACGGCTCCTAGAGCTGGGACCAGGCGCTGACGCCCTTGGCCTCGGCGACGGCGCGCACGCGGCGTTGCACCGGGGTGGGCGAACCGGCGACGCGCGGGTTTGTGACGCTGACGAAGCTGGCCTCGACCGCCTCGCGCGTGACGTGGACGGCGACAAAGCCGATCGCCAGATGATCGCACCAGACAATGTCGCGGTTACGCTCGGCCACACGCTCGCCGAACGGCGCGTCCTTCATGGCCAGGACCACGCCCAGCGACGGGCCGGTGAGCGTGCTGGTCGAAAGCTCGACCGCCACCCGCCCTTGCGCGTCGTGCAGTTCGTTGATGAAGGCCATGTGGCTGTCGCCTGACAGCACCACCGTGCGCGCCCCGCTGGCGCGGATGGCGTCATAGACCCTCTGCCGCTCGGCCGCGTAGCCGGACCAGGCGTCGAGGTTCAGCAGCGGCAGGTCGAGCTTGGTCAACTCGAAGAAACCCTTCAGGGGACCCGAGGCCGGCGCCCAGCGGCTCATGTCCGGATAGGCGTAGTCGGCCATCACCGTGGCGCTGCCCAGCAGCACCCAGGGCCGACCGGCGGCGACCGAGCCGCGCATCTCGGCGGCGATCCAGTCCACCTGTTGCTGGCCCAGCATCCGGCGCTCGAGGTCGGCGATCTTGCGGCGGAAGCCGTCGAGGTCGGGGCGCTGGTCGGGCAGCCGGTCCAGATCCTTTGGCAGGGCCAGCTGCGCCTCGCGCGCCTTCAGCCGGGTCTCGGGCACGATCAGGGTGGCCAGGTCGCCGAACCCCACCGCCCGCTGGATGGCGTAGGGGTCGGCCGGGTCCGGATCGCGGATCGGCATCCACTCGTAATAGGCGCGGACTGCGGCGGCCTTGCGGACTTCCCAGTCGCCGTCCTTGGCCGGGTCGTGGTGCTGAGCGCCGCCCGTCCAGTCGTCGTTGGCGATCTCGTGGTCGTCCCAGGTGCAGATCCACGGCGCGCGCTGGTGGGCGGCCTGAAGGTCGGCGTCCGTCCGGGCCTGGGCGAAGCGGCGGCGATAGTCCTCAAGCGTGACGGTGTCGCGCGGCGGATCGGCCGGCCGCAGGGTGGGCAGACCCGGATAGTTCGAGGCGCCGTATTCGTAGATGTAGTCGCCGACGAACAGCACCGCATCCAGCTTCGGCCGCTCGGCGATGGCCCGATAGGCCTGGAAATAGCCCATGGTGTACATGGCGCAGCAGGCGACCACGAGGTCGAGATGGTCCACCCGTCCGACGGGCAGGGTGCGCGTGCGACCGACCGGCGAGCGCTGGGCGCCGGTCTCGAACTGGTACCAGTAGTCGGTCGCGGGCTTCAGCCCCTGCGCCATGACCTTGACCGTGAAGTCGCGCTCGGCCAGGGCGATGAAGCGCCCCTCGCCGACGACCTTGCGCATGGCCGGGTCCGTGGCGATCCGCCAGCGGCCGTCGACTTCGCCCAGACCCGTGACCCGCGTCCAGAGCAGCATCCGGTCTGCGGCCGGCTCGCCGCTGGCCACGCCGTGACGGAAGGCGATCTCAGCGGCTTCCGCGCCGGAGGCCAAGGCCGCCGCGCTCAGGGCCAGACCCGTCCCCACGACCTGTCTGCGATCCACCGTCATGACAAGCTCCTATCCAGAACGCGGAAACCTCGCCGCGGCGCAAAACGCGCGCCGCAGCGAGGCCGATGGCCGAAGGGGAAACGGCCGTCGATCAATAGCGCCAGGTTACGCGAACGCCATAGGTCCGGGGCTCGTGCGGCGAGGCCGTCGCGGCCGAGATGAAGGCGTTGCGGGTCTCTTCGAAATAGTCGTCGGTGGCGTTGTTGACCCAGACGCCCACTGAGTACTTGCCGTTGGCCGGGCGGGCCGTGAGGCTGGCGTTGAACAGCCAGTAGTCGCCGATCACCGAGTTGGACGACGTGCTGAACATGTCGCTGCGGTAGTTATAGTTGGTCTCGGCCTCGACCTGCCAGGCGCCGACGTCCATCACGTAGCTGACAGCGCCCTTGTAGTCGGTGCGCGGGAACGGCAGGCGCTCGCCCGAGCGGTCGCTGTAGACGATCGTGTTGTACTGGCCAGTCACCGGGTCCTTGGCGGCCTCGGTGGCGGTGGCGTTGACGAAGAAGAACTCGTCATACTGGCCATACTTGTAGCCCAGCGACTGGCTGATCGTCAGGCGCGCCGTCGGCTTCCAGGTGATCTCCAGCTCGCCGCCCTCGATGTGCGACTTGGGCACATTGATGATCCGGCCGACCCGGCCGGTCTGGGTGTAGAGCACGCCCTGCAGCTGCTGGTCGCGATAGTCGTAGTAGAAGGCGGCCAGGTTGACGCGCAGGCGGCGGTCGAAGAACTCCGAGCGCAGGCCCGCCTCGTAGGCGATCAGCTTTTCCGGATCGAACGGGTCCAGCTGGGTGGGCAGGCCGCTGTTATAGGTCGTGAAGCCGCCCGACTTCACGCCGCGCGCCACGCTGGCGTAGCCCAGCACGTCCTTGGTGAAGTGATACTCGCCGCCGACCTTGCCGGACCATTCGCCCATGTGGCGGTCCTTGTTGGTGTTGGCCAGCAGGGAGTAGGTCGGCGCGATGATCTGGGTCTTGAAGCCCTTCAGCTCGCGGGTCTCGTCCTCGTAACGCAGGCCGCCCGACAGGGTGAGGCGGCTGGTCAGGTCGTAGTCGAGGTTGAAGAAGACGCCCGTGGTCTCGACATCCTGCTTATAGGTGGTCGAGAACCAGTTCTTCAGGGTCGAGGCTTCCGAGAAGTCCGAATAGAAGCCGCCGTCGACCGACTCCGTGGAGTGGTAAAGGCCGGCCAGCCAGCGGAACGACTGGTCGCCGCGCGAGGCCAGGCGCACTTCCTGCGACAGGGTGTCGATGTCGTTGAAGAAGAAGGTGCCGGCTTCGTTCGAGGCCGTGGCGTCCCAGTCGTTGAACTCGCGGCGCTTGAAGGTCTCGTAACCGACCACCGCCGTCAGGGCGGCCCAGCCGAAGTCGTGGCGCAGGCGGACATTGGCGCCGACGCCCTCGTTGTCGCGGAACGGCTTGGCGTTGGTCGAGGCGCCGATCAGGTTGGCGAAATAGGGCGTGATGCCCCAACCGGTGATCCGCGGGTCGGTGTCGATCGGGTAGAGCTTACCGATCGGCGCGTAGTTGTGCGACTGGAAGGCGCGGGTGACCAGGCGCAGGCCCAGGCCGTCGGACTTGTCGCGGTTGTAGCGCAGCGAGCCGTCGATCTCGGTGACGTCGCTGGGCTTCCAGTCCAGCTTCAGGCGGGCGGCCAGGCGGTCCTTGTCGCCGAGCTTCTCGTGGGTGTCGCGATTGTACTGCCAGGCGCCGCCCTGGTCGGTGGTCATGGCCAGGCGGGCCGACAGGGTCTGCGTCAACGGACCCGAGACGAAGCCGTCGACATGGCCGGCATTGAAGCGGCCATACGAAGCGGTCAGGCCCGCGTCGAACGTTTGGGTCGGGGCGTTGGTGATGACGCTGACCGCGCCGCCGGTGGTGTTACGACCGTAGAGGATGCCTTGCGGACCCCGCAGCACCTCGATGCGGGCCACGTCGAACAGCGCGCCCTGGGTCATCGAGCCGTAGGGATAGGCCACCTCATCGATATAGACGCCGACGGTGCCTGTGTTGTTGGCGGCGTAGTCGGTCAGGCCGACGCCGCGGATGCGGAACTGTGGCTGGCCGCCGCCCAGCTGGCTGGTGACCTCCAGGTTCGGGACGCTGTTCTCCAGGTCGTTGACGGTCTGGATGTTGCGGCGGTCCAGTTCCGAGCCGCTGACCACGGTCAGGGCGGCGGCGACCTTCTGTTCGGATTCGGCGCGGCGGCGCGCCGTCACCGTGACCTCGTCCAGGCGGGTGGAGACAGCTTCGTCCGCCGCCGGAGCGGCCGCCTCGGCCGCCATGGCCGGCCCCGCGAAGATCGCGGCGCTTCCCATCAGCAGAGCCACGAATTTCACTTTCGACAGTACACGCATCACGCCCCCTCTTCCCGACGACAAGCGGCCGGAAAAATCAGTTGTTCGACATCGAGAGGGATATAGGAGCGACCCATGTCGCTTTGATGAAGCCCCGGCAAAGGAACTCTTTCACGCACTCCTGGGCGGAAACACAGTCGACTGAGCGGCTGGAATAATATCGTTCGTTCGACGCGCTACGCAGTCACCGGCACCAGGGCTAGCGCAGCCGCGCCAAGCCGCGCCTCCGCCCCTTGAGCCTCGGTCTCGGGGAAGGCCGCGCTCAACAGGGCCGAGCCCTTGATCCAGATGGCGAAGCGCATGGCGCCGAGGCGGGTCATGTCGAACATCGGCGGCCAGACGGCGTCGCGCCGCGCATAGGTGCCGCCGCCCTCGGGACCGCGCAGCAGCATGGCCATGTTCTCGAAGGCGGCGTCGCGGCGGGCGATCAGGCAGATCTGGGCGATCAGCCGGGCGTACTTGACGTAGAAGCCGGCGCGTCCCGGGTCCTCGGATGATCCTGGCCGCAATGTCGGAGCCAGCAGCGCCGCCAGACCCTCCAGGTCCGCCGGCCGCTCGCGGTCGCGCGGGCTGCGGGTGTCCAGATAGTCGGGGATCTCGCGAAACACGCTGTGCCAGATCGCCTCGGCCAGGAACGAGCGCATGTCGGCGAAATGGTAGAGGACGGTCGAAGTCGAGACCCCGGCCGCCTGGGTCACGGTGCGGTTGGTGACCGCCCCGATCCCCCGTTCCAGGATCTGGTCGGCGGCGATGTCCAGAAGACGCATCTTCACCGACTGCTCGGCGTACCGCTTGCTGGGCGGCTCGGGCAGCACCAGGGCGTCGGTGAACCATTGCGCAACCTTGGCCTCGCCGCCGGACGGCTCGCCGAACGCCATGGCCACCAGCCCCTCCAGGCTCTCCCGCAGCAGCAGTTCGTAGTCGAGCCGCCGCGCCAGGGCCGCGGCATAGAGCTCCTCCATCAGCAGATAGGGCAGATAGACAGCGCCCAGGCCCGCCAGCTTCGCGTCACGGGCCAGCAGCCCGCCCAGCTTGCTTCGCCGCATCGCCAGCCATCGCGCCAGCGGTTCGCGCGCGGCCTGGGCGGCCTCGGGATCGATCAGAACCTCTTCCCAGATCCGGGCGAAGCGCGCCGAGGGTTCGGCCCGCGCCAGGACGTAGCGCGCGGTGATGTCGACCATTCTCCGATGATCCAGGACCAGACCGTCGACTTGGGACAGAAAGGCGTCATGGAACGCGAGATCCTCCTCCATCGCCGCCTCGACCATGGCGGCCACCACCCCGGCCTTGGTCTGGAAGAGATTGAAGATGACGGTCGTGCTCTTGCCGATCGCGGCGGCGAGGTCGCGCACCGACAGCGCCGACAGCCCCTGCCCCGCGACGATATCCATGGCCGCGACCACCGCCCGCGCCCGCGCGTCGTCGCGATCCGGAAGGGTGACGGCGATGGGGTCTGATCGGGCGGGCATGGCGCTATGTAAGCGAGATTCCGGCGCGGGCCGCGCGATTTTGCTCTACCGCGCGCTGGCCCCGTACGTAGCGGACGCTCAGGCCGCGCGGGCGTGATGATCGCCGGGATGAACGTCGAACCGCTTCACCAGGTCGCCCAGCCGGGAGGCCTCGCCCTTCAGGGCATGGGCCGCGGCGGTCGTCTGTTCAACCATGGCGGCGTTCTGCTGGGTCATCTGGTCCATCTGATTGACGGCGACATTGACCTCGCGCAGGCCCGTGGCCTGCTCCTTGGCGGAGGCGGCGATCTCCGCGACCATGGTCGAGATCTCGCCGACCCGCGCGATGATGCTGCCCAGGGCCACGCCGGTGCGATCGACCAGGGCGACGCCGACCTCGACCTTGTTCGTGGCCGCGCCGATCAGGGTCTTGATTTCCTTGGCGGCCTCGGCGGATCGTTGGGCCAGGGCCCGGACTTCCTGAGCGACGACGGCAAAGCCCCTGCCGCTCTCGCCCGCGCGCGCCGCCTCGACCCCGGCGTTCAGGGCCAGCAGGTTGGTCTGGAAGGCGATCTCGTCGATGACCCCGATGATCTGGCCGATCTGGGCCGAGGCGGTCTCGATCTCACGCACCGCCGTCACGGCGTCGCGGACCGAGGTTTCCGTCGACCGGGCCTCGGAGCGAGCGGCGTCGACCAACGTACTGGCCTTCTGCGCGCCATCTGCGGCATGGCGCACCGCGCCGGTGATTTCGCCGAGCGCGGCGGCGGTCTCTTCCAGGCTGGCGGCCTGTTGTTCGGTGCGCCGCGACAGGTTGTCGGTGGCGGCGGCGATCTCGGCCGCGCCAGCGCCGACGCCGCGCGACGAGCGGCCGATGTCGCTCATCGTGGCGTTGAGAGTCTCGGCCGTCGTGTTGAAGTCCCCGCGCAGGCGTTCGTAGTCGGCGGCGAAGGCCTGGTGCAGGCGCGTGCCGACCGCGCCTGCGGCCAGTTGCTCCAGGCCCGCCGCCAAGGCGTCCAGGGCGGTGCGGCGGTCGTGCTCGGCGGCGCGACGGTCGGCATCTGCCGCAAGGCGTTCGCTCTCGGCCTCGGCGCGAGCGCCTTCTTCCCGTTCCCGCAGACTGCGCCGCTCCAGCACGTTCTCCCGGAAGACGGCGATGGCTTTCGCCATCTCGCCCAGTTCGTCGTGACGACCGGCATAGGGCACGGGCGCCTCGTAGCGCCCCTCCGCCAGGTCGCCCATGTAGCGGGTGATCGCCTCGACCGGCCGAACGATGGCGCGGCGCATGGCCCAGATCCCACCACCGATCAGCGCGGCCAGCAGCAGGGTCACGCCGGCCATCAGGCTCAGTTCAAGCTGCTGCTTGGCGTGCGCCAAGGCTTCGACGGCGGCGCTGTCCTTGGCGATCATCGGCGTCGCGCGGTTGACCAGCGCCTTGTGCGCCTCATAGGCTTTCATCATGCTAGCGTGCAGACCATCGGCCCGAACCTGATCGCCGGAGCCTAGCGCCGCGAGCATGGCTTCAGCGTCGTCCAGGAAGCGGCGCGCCTGAGCATCTGACTGCTCCAGCAGGACGCTCTTGATCTCCGGCGCGATCTCGACCGTCCGCCAGTGCGTGACCCGGTCCTCGTACTCCTTGCGGCGGTCACGGATTTCGCGCGTAGCGGCTTCGATCTTCTCGGGCGAACGGATGTAGTAGGCCATCTCGGCGTCGAGGTAGGCCTCGACCACATACATCGGCGGCGGCAGGATGTCGGCGGTGAGGTCCTTGCCGGCGATGATACGGTCGTAAAGGGGACCACCGATCCGCAGGGTGGCGATCGCGTTCCACGAGCCCGCCGCCAGCAGAATGAGGCCAATCCACAGGGCCGCGCCGAACAAATTCATCGCGCCCGATAGCTTCAGCCGCATGCCGCTTTTCCCCGTATGCGTTCATTGACAAGAGAGGCGCAACGTCTGCTGGGGAGGTGAAGCTCAGCTTAATGATAACGGCGGCGCTGCCCAGATCGGGTATCTCAATTTCATTCGAAAATATAATTAAAACAATAAGATATAATGAACTCAGGCGGATGGGCGCACCTCGGGCTGTCGGACCCTCTTAACGCACGCCCGTCTCGATGACACGGACGCCCTGTGCTTCGCATCTCGCCGCCAGGTTGGGGCTGTCCAGCCGGTCCGTGACGAAGACGTGGACGTCGCCGATGTGACCGATCCGCACGGGCGCGGGCCGGCCAAGCTTCTGGCTGTCGGCGACCAGGATCACCCGCCGGGAGCTCTGGATGATCGTCTGGGACACCTGGACCTCGTTGATGTCGAAGTCGAGCAGCGACCCGTCCTCGTCCATGGCCGAAGCGCCGATAATGGCGAAATCGACCTTGAAGTTGCGGATGAAGTCGACCGCGAGAGCCCCGACGGAGGCGCGGTCGGCGGTTCGCACGCGTCCACCGACCACGATGACCTCGATGCCGGGCGACGACGCCAGGATGTCGACGACATTGAGGTTGTTGGTGATCACCAGCAGGCCGGACCGGCCTTGCAGGGCCTTGGCCACCTCCTCGGTGGTCGTGCCGATATTGATGAAGAGCGAGGCCTTTTCGGGGATCAGGGCCGCAGCCGCGGCGCCGATCGCCTCCTTGGCTTCTCGGGCCAGGACGCGCCGCGCCTCGTACTCCAGGTTGTCAACGCCGCCCCCGGCGATCACCGCGCCGCCGTGCACGCGATTGAGTAGACCCTGGTCGCAAAGATCGTTGAGGTCCTTGCGGATCGTCTGACGCGACACCTGGAGCTGATCGGACAAGGCCTCGACCGTTACGCGTCCGCTTTTGCGGGCGAGCGCCAGAATCGCCTCGTGACGTCGCTCGATAGCCATCAATCCACCTCCGATCCCGGCTTAACGCGCCGCGCTCGCTCTTGGCCAGCGCGGCTTGCGGCGCTTTCGGATGAGCGCGCGCTTTTCGCGACCTGGTTTCGTTTTTTGTTTTCGGATTTGCGATTTACGGTCAATGGCGCTAATCATGGTCTCAAAATAAGGGAGAGCGTCAGGGTGGAGTTCGATCTTCTGGTGGTCGGTGGCGGCGTGAACGGCGCGGGCGTGGCCCGTGACGCGGCCGGTCGCGGGCTGTCGGTCCTGCTGGTCGAACAGAACGATCTGGCGAGCGCGACATCGTCGGCGAGCACCAAGCTGGTGCATGGCGGCCTGCGCTACCTCGAATACTATGAGTTCAAGCTGGTCCGCGAAGCGCTTGAGGAGCGCGAGACGCTCCTGGCCATGGCCCCGCACATCATCTGGCCGCTGCGGTTCGTCCTTCCGCACGCCCACGCCACCCGTCCCGCCTGGCTGGTCCGGCTGGGCCTGTTCCTCTACGACCATCTCGGCGGACGCCGCCGGCTGCCCGGGTCGCGCGGGCTCAAGCTGAAGGGCTCGCCCGAGGGCGCGGCGCTGCGTCCGCAATACCGCAAGGCCTTCGCCTATTCGGACTGCTGGGTCGACGACGCTCGCCTGGTGACGCTCAACGCCATGGACGCCCACGCGCGCGGCGCGGTAATCCAGACCCGCACCAAGCTGGTTTCGGCCCACCGGGTCGGCGCGGCCTGGGAAGCGCGGCTGAAGCCCCAGGACGGCCCTGAGCGTACGGTGCGCGCGCGCGCCATCGTCAACGCCGCCGGCCCCTGGGTCTCCGACGTCCTGAGCGGCGCCTTGGACGTCTCGACGGGCAGCGGAACGCGCCTGATCAAGGGCAGCCACATCGTGGTGCCGCGCCTGTTCGAGGGCGAGCACGCCTACATGCTGCAGAACCCCGATCGCCGGATCGTGTTCGCCATCCCCTACGAGGATCGCTTCACCCTGGTGGGCACAACCGACGTGGCCTGGGACGCCCCGCCGGGGCCGGCGCAGATCACCGCCGAAGAGGTCGATTATCTCTGCGAGAGCATCAATCGCTATTTCGCCCGCCCCATCACGGCGCGCGACGTGACATGGAGTTATGCTGGCGTCCGTCCGCTGTTCGACGACAACGCCGACAGCGCCTCGGCCGTGACCCGCGACTACGTGCTGGAGGTGGACGCGCCGCAGGCGCAGGCCCCCGTGCTGTCGGTGTTCGGCGGCAAGATCACCACCTATCGCCACCTGGCGGATCAGGCGATGAACCGCCTCGGCGCGTTCTTCCCCGACGCCGGTCCGTCCTGGACGCGGGGCGCCGTCCTGCCCGGCGGCGACCTGCCTGACCTGGACCGCGCCGCCCTGGCCCTCGCCCTGCGCGCCGAGTTTCCATTCCTGCCGGACGATCTCGCGCTCCGCCTGGCGCGCTCGTACGGCACCCGGACGCGACGTATCCTGGCCAACGCCAGGAGCCTGGCCGACCTCGGCGAGGACTTCGGCGCGGGGCTGCACGCCGCCGAGGTCGATTATCTGGTCGCCGAGGAGTGGGCGCGCACGGCCGAGGATGTCCTCTATCGCCGCAGCAAGCTGGGCCTGCACATACCGCCGGAAGGGGCCGTCCGCCTCGAAGCCTATCTGGATCGCGCCCGCGTCACGCCGTCGGTAGAGGCGCTGGAGGCATGACCGTCGGCCGCCACATCCTGGCCATCGATCAGGGCACGACCAGCACGCGAAGCATCATCTTCGACGCTCAGGGCGCGGTCGTCGGCGTCGACCAGCGCGAGTTCGCCCAGAGCTATCCCGAACTGGGCTGGGTCGAGCATGACCCCGAGACCATCTGGCGGGACGTGGTCGACACCGCCCGCGCCGCCCTCGCCCGCGCCGGCGTCGCCGCAGACGCCGTCGCCGCCATCGGTATCGCCAATCAGCGCGAGACCGTCGTGGTCTGGGATCGGCGGACCGGACAGGCCGTTCATCCGGCGATTGTCTGGCAGGACCGCCGGACGGCCGATCGCTGCGGGGCCCTGCGGCAGGCCGGTCACGAATCCCTTGTCCAGGCGCGCACCGGTCTTCGCCTGGATCCCTATTTTTCGGCCAGCAAGCTGGCCTGGCTTCTCGACCACGTCCCCGGCGCCCGCCAGGCCGCCCAGCGGGGCGAGCTGGCGTTCGGCACGATCGACAGCTTTCTGCTCTGGCGGCTGACCGGCGGCGCCGTGCACGCGACCGACGCGACCAACGCCTCCCGGACGCTGTTGTTCGACATCCATCGCCAGGTCTGGGACGAAGACCTGCTGGCGCTGTTCGACATCCCCGCCTCGCTGCTGCCGGACGTGCGCGACAACTGCGCCGACTTCGGCGAGACCCAGGCCGACCTCTTCGGCGCGCCCGTGCCGATCCGCGGCATGGCCGGCGACCAGCAGGCGGCGCTGATCGGTCAGGCCTGCTTTGATCAGGGCATGGTCAAGGCCACCTACGGCACCGGCTGCTTCATGCTGATGAACACCGGTCCACGGCCTGTGTCGTCGAACACGCGCCTGCTGACCACGGTCGCCTATCGGCTGGACGGCCAGCCGACCTATGCGCTGGAAGGCTCGATCTTCGTGGCGGGCGCGGCGATCAAGTGGCTGCGCGACCAGATGGGCCTGATCGTGCGGGCGTCCGACACCTCGAGCATGGCGACCCAGGTGCCGGACGGCCATGGCGTCTACATGGTGCCGGCTTTCGTCGGCCTAGGCGCACCCTATTGGGATCCGCACGCCAGGGGCCTGATCCACGGCCTGACCCTGGACACCTCGGCCGCCCACATCGCCAGGGCCGCCCTGGAGTCGGTCGCGTTCCAGACCCACGACCTGATCGCGGCCATGTTCGCCGACGGCGCCTCGCGCCCCAGCGCCTTGCGGGTGGATGGCGGCATGGCCGCCAACGACTGGCTGTGCGCCTTCCTCTCCGACGTGATCGACGCGCCCGTCGAGCGTCCCGTCAATATCGAGACCACCGCCCTGGGCGCGGCCTTTCTGGCCGGCCTGGGCGCGGGCGTCTGGCCCAGCCTGACCGCTATCGCCGAAGGCTGGCGGCTGGATCGACGCTTCGATCCCGAGATGACGCCACAGTCGCGCGAACAGTGCCTGGAGGGCTGGCGCGATGCGGTGGCCCGCACGCTCTATCGGCCCGCGCCCCGCGCCGAAACCTCCGGGCCGTGAGACATGAAAGCCCCGCTCCGCGAAACTGTTCAGCCACTCGTCGAAATTGGCTTGACCAGTCTTTTTGCAAGGTGTAGCCAAGCTTAAACAAAATTAAAATCAATAACTTAGGGAGGGTATCATGCGAAAGTTGATTTTGCTCGCCACTGCGGCGACCGGCGTTCTGGCCATGCCGAGCCTGGCGGCGGCCCAGGACAATCAGACCACCGGCCTGGCTGAAATCGTCGTGACCGCGACGAAGCGTTCGGCCAACCTGCAGAGCGTTCCGGTGGCCGTCACCGCCATCACGGGCGAGACGATCCAGAACCAGCGCATCAACGAGTTCGGGGATCTCACCCGCGCCGCCGCGTCGCTGACCCTGACCCAGAGCACGGCGTCGCCGAACAACGCCATCATCCTGCGCGGCATCGGCACCTACGCCTTCTCGATCGGCGTCGAGCCTTCCGTGGCCGTCATCATCGACGACGTGCCGGTGGTCCAGCAGGCCCAGGCCTTCGACAACCTGTCCGACGTCGAGCGCATCGAAGTGCTGCGCGGCCCGCAAGGCACGCTGTTCGGCAAGAACGCCAGCGCCGGCGCGATCAACATCGTCACCCGCGATCCCTCGGTCGCCTTCAGCGGCCACGCCTCGGCCACCGCCACCACCGACCGGGGCTACAAGGCCGACGCCTCGATTTCCGGCCCGATCTCGGACGCTACGGGCTATCGCCTGGGCGTCTACTACAACCACTGGGACGGCAACGTCCGCAACCTGGCCAACGGTCAACGCCTGAACGACAACACCTCGTACGGCGTCCGTGGCAAGCTGCGGTCCGAGTTGACCGACAAGCTGGTGATGTCGTTGAGCGGGTCTTACGCCAAGTCCAAGTCGGACGGCACCGCGGCGACGCTGCGGCTCATCGACCTGAACTACGTTCCGGCGGGCTCCACCACGCCGGTGATCCCCAAGTTCAACGGCGTCTCGATCGTACCGGCCCTGGCCGGCATCACGCCCGGCGCGAACAACCGCAAGACCCGGGTCGACAACGTCGGCTTCACCGACAACAAGCAGGCCAGCTTCAGCGGCAAGCTGAGCTATGATCTCGGCTTCGCCAACCTGATCTCTGTCACCTCGTATCAGGACTGGAAGTATAACTTCGCGGCCGACGTCGATGGCACCGACCTGGCGGTCAACGGCACGGCCCCGAACGTGACCAGCCCGATCCAGCCGGGCCTCGGCGTCAGCAATTCGGGTCCTTATCACTCCAAGTCGTTCAGCCAGGAAGTGCGCCTGACCTCCAAGGGCGAGGGTCCGCTTTCCTACGTGGTGGGCGCCTTCTACGCAGACGCCAAGACGACCCGCGACTTCCAGCGCGGCCCCGCCCTGCTCCTGGCCAAATGGACGGGCTGGCAGAGCACGCGCAGCGTCGCGGCCTTCGCGGGCGTGGACTACAAGTTCCCGACCAACACCACCTTCAGCGGCGCGGTTCGCGTCAACAACGAGCGGATCGAGGACAGCTTCGTAAATCTGCTGCCCAGCGCTACGGTCTATGTTTCGCCGACCAATATCGGCACCTGCGGCGCGGGCAGCCAGCTGTGCGCCGGCAGCAACGAGGACACGGTCGCCACCTGGAAGCTTTCGCTGAACCAGGAGCTGGCGCCGCGGGTCTCGGTCTACGCCAGCGCGGCTACCGGCTATAAGGGTTTCGCCTACGACATCTCGTCGGGCTACACGCCGCTGCGCACCCAGAACCCGGTGCAGCCCGAGAAGTCGAAGTCCTACGAGGCCGGCCTGAAGAGCCGCTTCTTCGACAACCGCGTGCAGCTGAACCTCGCGGCCTTCTACACCGACTACGACAACTTCCAGGCTCAGTCGTCGCAGTACATCAACGGCGCCCTGCAGCAGAAGCTGAACAATGTCGGCAAGCTGCGCACCAAGGGCGTCGAGATCGAAGCCCAGGCCATGCCGGTCGAGTGGCTGCGCCTGGACGCCTCGGCCGCCTATACCGACGCCCAAGTGATCTCGTTCCCGAACGCGGCCTGCTATCCCGGCCAGGCCCAGACGGGCACGGGCTGCGGACCGTCGACCAACCCGGTCGGCCTCGGCAATGTTCAGGACCGCTCGAACACCCAGCTGCCCAACAGCCCGAAGTTCAAGATCAACCTGGGCGGCACGGTCACGCGTGATCTGGCCAGCGACCTGAAGGGCGTCTTCACCGTCAACTACCAGTACCAGAGCAAGGTCAATTTCGACCTGCTGGGCAACCCGCTGGCCGAACAGAAGGCCTATGGCCTGCTCAACGCCTCGGCGTCGCTGGCGCGTGGTGACGTCAAGGCCACCCTGTTCGTCAACAACCTGCTCAACGAGCACTTCGTGAGCGGCATCGGCGACGGCTTCGGCTCGTACGGCGTCCACTTCGTGACCCAGGTGCTGTCGCGCGACAGCGACCGCTACTTCGGCCTGAAGGTCGACACCAAGTTCTAGGTCTCGCCTCCCCAGACGAACCTACAATGGGGAGCGGGCCTGGCCTGCTCCCCTTTTTTATTCAAAGTCGCGACACAGGAGACCTCGCCATGAGCCACGCCCCTTCCCGCAGACTGTTCGGCCTCCTGGCCGGCGCGGCGGCCTGCCTGGCCGCCTTGACCGCCCACGCCGCGCCCGCCGCTCAACCCGCTCCGGCCGCGCCTGGCGGCTGGGTCAACGCCGTGCTGCCGATCCCCGCGCCCAAGGAGCCTGCGGCCTTCGCCCTGCCCGTGGCGAACGCCTTGGCCAATCCCGCTCACGAGGCCTGGGCGCGGCAGGATTCCAGCCAGCGCCTCGTCTATAACGTCTCCCGGCCGAGCCTGACCCTGATGCCGGGCGGCCCGGCGGCCGACAAGGACGCCCCGGCGGTGATCCTGGTCCCCGGCGGCGGCTTCCAGTTCCTGGCCATGGACAACGAGGGCTACGACGTGGCCAAGCGGCTGGCGCCGCTAGGCGTGCGCGTCTTCATCCTGAAATATCGGACCATCCCCCTCCCCGACAGCATCGACGGCTTCAAGGCCGCGCTCGCCGGCACATTCCAGCGCGGCGAAGGCGCCGAGGAGCGGACCCGCCAGACGCCGTACGCCGTCGCCGACGCCCAGGCCGCCATTCGCGCGGTCCGCGATCATGCCCATGAGTGGGGGGTCGATCCCAAGCGCGTGGGCGTTCTCGGCTTCTCCGCCGGCGCGATGACGGTGCTGGGCGCCCTGCAGGCCAATGCGCCGGACGCGCGGGCGGACTTCGCCGGCATGATCTACGGCCCGACCCAGTCGGACGTGGTCCCGCCGAACGCGCCGCCGCTGTTCGCCGCCCTGGCCGCCGACGACCGCTTCTTCCGGTCCCAGGACCTCAGCCTGATCCACAACTGGCGCAAGTCGGGCGCCTCGGTGGAGCTCCATCTCTACAGCGCGGGCGCGCACGGCTTCGCCTCGCGGCCGCAAGGCACGACCAGCGACGCCTGGTTCGACCAGTACGCCCTGTGGCTGAAGGCGATGAAACTGACGCCCTGATCCGAGGTGGCACTACAGGTCCTGTTCGGCCGGCGCGTTCCCCGCGCCGGCCGTTTTCGTTCAGACCATCCAGGCCAGGACCAGACGCTCGGTCCCCAGGATCTCTTCCCGCTCGGCGGTGACCTCCGCGCCATTCAGGACAAGGCGGCGGGTCTCGCCGCGCGGCAGGACCAGCCGCAGGGCGTCGGCCGCTGGCGCGACCTCTCCGCGCCAGCCCACCTGGATCGTCAGCGTGTCCGCGTCGGCCTCGACCTCGAGGGTCCAGCCCTGCGGCGCCGCAGGATCGCGCGGCGCGGCGTCGCTCTCATCGAAGCCGCTCCAGCTCATCTGCCCCGCGCCGGCCGGCGGATAGAGCAGCACGCCGGGGCGCGGCGCAGCGGCGGCGAAACCGGCCGGCGCGAGGTCGACGAACACGCCCGAACCCTCTCTCGCCAGCATCGGCGGCAGACCACTGAGCGGCGCGGCGAGATCGTGTTCCTCGCCCCCTGCATAGGCCTTGTCGTCGCGCAGGTCGCGCCAGACGGTGCCGGCCGGAAGATAGGCGCGCACGGCCTCGACGCCTTGGTCCAGGGCGGGGGCGACCAGCAGGTCCGGCCCCAGCAGGTAGGCGTCGCCGTCCTCCCAGCTCCGAGGATCATCCGCGAAGTCCAGCCATAGCGGACGGGTCACCGGCTCGTAATCGGCATGGTGGCGCCACAGCAGATCGTGCAGCAGCGGCTGCAAGGCCCGGCGCAGCTTCAGCGTCTCGACGATGGCCGGGGTGACCTCCGGATACATCCAGGGCTCGTTGACGGTGCCGTCCGTGTTCCAGCTGTGGATCGAGAAACGCGGCATCACGATCCCGGCCTGCACCCAGCGCAGCAGCAGCTCGGGCTCCGGCGCGGGTCCGGCGAAACCGCCGATGTCGTGGCCGGTGTTGGAGACGCCCGACAGCGCCAGCCCCAGGCCCATCTTCTGATTGAAGCGCAGGGTCTTCCAGGCGGTATAGTTGTCGCCCGACCAGGTCTGGGCGTAGCGCTGCATGCCGGCCATGCCGCTGCGCGTGACCACATAGGGCCGCTCGTTCGGCCGATAGGCGATCTGCGCCGCGCGGCTGGCGCGCATCATCAGGAGGGTCTGCACCGGCCGCTCGGCCGCCGCGTCGCGCGGCGCTCCGAAGCCGGCGATGCGGGCCCGGCGATCCCAGATCTCGTATTCGTTGTTGTCGTTCCAGGTGGAGCGAATGCCGTAGGCCAGCAGTTGCTCGGTCACCTGGGCGCGCCACCAGGCGACGGCGGCGGGTTGGGTGAAGTCGACATAGCTGCCGACCTCGTCCCAGAACTGGCAGACGATCGGATCGCCGTCGGCGTCGCTGACGAACCAGCCCTTCTTGGCCAGTTCGGCATAGCGCGGATGGGTGACCAGCAGGGCCGGCTTGATGTTCGGAACCAGCTCGACGCCGGCCTCGGCATAGCCGCGCACGAAGCCTTCCACGTCCGGGAACTTGTCGCGGTTCCAGTGGAACACGTAGCGCCGGTCGCCGATCGAGGTGTAGCCCGACGACAGGTGGAAGGACTCGCACGGGATGTCGTGGCGGCTGACGCCGGCGATGAACTCGCCCATGCGCTTCTGCGCGTCCGGCGCGTCGGTATAGGTCATGGTCGAGCCGGAATAGCCGAGCACCCAGCGGGGCATCAGCGCCGGCCGGCCGGTCAGCCAGGTGTAGCGGCGGGTGACCTCGCGGGCGTCGGGTCCAGCGATCATGTAGTAGTCGAGGTCGCCGCTCGCGGCCCGCATGTACCGGTAGTGCGGGTGGTAATTGTCGTGCTCGTGGCCAAAGTCGAACACCGGGTCGGCGGTCGTGTCGTAGAAGACCCCGTGCGCCGCGCCCTCGGCGTCGACGACCAGGACGTAGGGGATCGACTTGTACAGCGGATCGTCGGCCGAGGCGTCGTAGCCCATCGGATCCAAGTTGGTCAGGCGGAACCGGCGCCCGGCGCGGTCCATGGCCCCGGCCCGCTCGCCCAGGCCGTAATAGCGCTGGCCCGGCGTCCGCTTGACGTAGTGATAGACGCCCTCGTCCCACCAGCCGAAATTATAGGCCTGGGTCGGGCGGTCCTCGGCGATCACGCGCCAGCCGTCGGGCGTCTGTTGCGACCAGCGGCAGAAGAAGCCCTCGAGCGTGATCTCCAGGCGCAGACGGGAGGTCGCCAGGACCAGGCCTCCGCCCTGCTCCTCCAGCGTGAAGGCGGGCGCGGCGAAGCCCGAGACGTCAATGCGGTCGCGGCCGGGCTCGGCGATGTCGGTCTGTCCGGGGGCGATGGACCAGCTGGGCGGCGAGGTCGGCGCGCCATCGGCCAGCAGCAGGACGCGGATGACGTCCTCTTCCAGCACGAAGACATGGGCGACAGCGCCGGTGTCGGCGCGCAGGGTCATGCGGGGGCCTTCGCGCTCGGCCAGGGCGAAAAGCGGCGGCTGGGCCAGACTAGCCTTACGCACGATCAAGCTTCCTTCACGATGAGATGGCGGCGCATGGCGAACAGCCAGATGGCCCCGATCAGGTCGAAGACGCCCAGGCAGGCGAACAGCGGCGCGAAGCCGATCTTGTCGGCCAGCTGGCCGATCGCCAGCGAGAACAGCAGGCCGCCGGTCCAGCCCGCCATGCCAACCAGGCCGTTGGCCTTGGCGATGTCGCCCTTGGGGAAGACATCCGCCGACAGGGTGTTGATCAGGACGGAGATCACCTGGTGGGCGAAGCCGCCGATGGCCAGCAAGGCGATCGCCGCCATCGGGTGGCCGACGATGCCGACAAAGCCCGGCGCGATCATCAGCACGGCCCCCATGGCCACGCCGGCGATGCGCGAGCCCTCCAGGCTCAGGCCTCGCCACTTCTGCAGAAACGGCGCGAGATAGCCGCCCAGGATGCCGCCGGCGTCGGCCGCCAGGAACGGCATCCAGGCGAACAGGGCGATGTGGGTCAGATCCATGCCCCGCTCCTTGGCCAGGTACAGCGGGATCCAGAACGAGAAGGTCTGCCAGGCCGGCTCGGCCAGGAAGCGCGGCACGGCGATCGCCCAGAACCGGGGCGTGGCGGCGATCGCCTTCAGGGTCGAGGCGCTGGAGGTGACCGGGCGCTGGCCGTCCTCGATCTCAGCGCGCTCGGCGGGCGAGACGAAGCCTGCCTTGGCCGGCGAGCGGTAGAAGCGGAACCACACGCCGGCGAACACCACGCCGATCAGGCCCGTGACGAAGAACGCCGCCTGCCAGCCCCAGGTCTTGGCGACCAGGGCGACCAGAACCGGCGCGATCACCGCGCCGAGCGAGGTGCCGGCGTTGAACCAGCCGACGGCGACGGAGCGCTCGCGATCCGGAAACCACTCGCCGATCGACTTCATGCCGGCCGGGATCGCGGCGGCCTCGGCCATGCCCAGCATGCCCCGGAACGCCGCCAGCGAGGCCCACCCCTTCGCCGCGCCGTGCATCATGTTGGCCACGCTCCAGGCCAGGGCGAACAGAGCGAAGCCCGCGGTCAGGCCAATCTTGTCGATCAGCAGCCCCGCGATCGGCTGCATGACGGTGTAGGCCAGCTGGAAGGCGCCGACGATGTAGCTGTATTGCTCCGTCGTGATCGCCAGGTCTTGCTTCAGCTGCGGCGCCAGGACGCCAAGCGAATTGCGCGCGATGTAATTGATGATCGTGCCGGCGATCACCAGCAGGAGGATGCGCAGCCGCGCCGAGCGCCAAGTCACTGTTCTTCCTGCCCCTTTGATTGTTATCTGAGCAACGAGCGCGCCTGCCCCCAGGGCCGCCCACGGCTAGTCCATCCATGGCCAATTGAGATTGGCCTGTCAATTTCCAAAGAGTGGTCAGGCCACTTTCCGCTCTCGACGATCTTCGTCGATATCGCTTTCCACGACCGTTGACTTCGCGCGAGCGTCAAAAACACGCCTCAGGCGCATTGATCAGTTTTCACAACTGACAATTGATAAATCCACGAATGTCGTTTAAAGAACACCGGTCTTTGGATCTCCGGGGGGAGCATCGGATGCGCGCATTCTATCCTTTTGCCGCCGTTGCGGTCGCCGCGGCCGTTCTAAGTTCCTGCACGACCGATCAGTCGGGGCCTGCCAGGTCTGACCTCGATCAGCTTTGGACGCCTGAACAGATCAAGGTCTGGTACGAGGCCTCGCAGGGATCGCGCTTGCTGCCACTGTCCTGGGCCAGGGCGTTGGAAATGGCCGACGGCACGGAGCCGTTCCTCAGCGCCGCGCACGTCGAACGTCTGCGCTACCTGCCCAATCCCGATACGCCCGGCCTGCCGGTCGGCTTCGTCGTAGATCGCACGCCCTCAAAACAACTGAGCTGGACAGCGATGACGTGGCGCGCCAACCAGCCCGAGGCCGAACCCTGGCTGGGTCTGAATTGCTCGGCCTGCCATACTGGAGAGGTCAGCTACGGCGGGAAGTCCCTGCGCATCCAGGGCGGTCAGGGCCTGGGCGACTTCCAGACGCTGATGTCCGACCTTCGCGCTGCGCTGGTCCGAACCCGTGATGATCCGGCGAAGTTCGATCGCTTCGCCAAGGCCGTTCTGACCGGCAAGGACGCCGAACGCCGCCCCCTCGACACGCCGGAGAACCGCGATCGCCTTGGCCAGGCCCTGGCCAAGCTGGTCGACCACGAGCTGGCCTTGGGCCAGCTCAATCAGACAGACTTGAAGTATGGCTACGGCCGGCTCGACGCCTTCGGCCACATCTACAACAAGGTCGCTTACGTGGTGGCCGGCAAGGATGCGCCGCCGCAGCCGTCCGACGCGCCCGTCAGCTATCCCTTCCTGTGGAACGTCACCCAGCATGATGTGGTGCAGTGGAACGGCATTGCGCCCAACAAGGCGCTGCCCGGCGTCCAGCCGTTCGACATCCTGGCGCTCGGACGAAACGCCGGCGAGGTGATCGGCGTGTTCGCCGACGTTCAGCCCCGCGCCGGCTACCTGAAGGGTTATCGTTCGAGCCTCAACGTCCACAATCTGTCGGCGTTCGAACAGCAGCTGGGCGGCCTGCGTCCGCCGGCCTGGCCCGCCGATGTCTTCGGCGTCGCGCCCAACCACGACCAGATGGTCTCGAACGGGCGGGCGATCTTCACCCAGCACTGTTCCAGCTGCCACGCGATGCTCGACCGGACGGACCTGAAGACCCCGATCGTGGCGAAGATGTCTCTGTTCAAGAGCGACGACCCGCCCAAGACCGACATCTGGATGGCCTGCAACGCCTACACCAAGGCCGCGCCGTCCGGCGTCCTGAAGGGCACGCCCGGTAAGTTCTTCTTCGGCGATCCGCTGGAAGACGAAGAGCAGCTCTCCAGCCTCCTGGCCACGACCGTCGCCGGCGCCCTGTATGATCAGAAGGGGGCGATCGTCAGAACCGCGGCCGCCAGCTTCTTTGGCGTCAACCGCCCCGCCAGGATCACCGCCCCGACCGCGACCCTGACGGAAAAGCAGCGGCTGGAGCAACGCTGCCTGACCGAGGCGAGCAATATCCTGGGCTACAAGGCCAGGCCACTCACCGGCATCTGGGCCACCCCGCCCTATCTCCACAACGGCAGCGTCCCAACCCTCTACGACCTCCTGCTGCCCGAGGCCCAGCGGCCCAAGACCTTCCTGGTCGGCGCCAGGGCCTACGATCCCAAGAAGGTGGGCTACGTCTACACCCAGGCTCCCGGCAACGACTTCACCTTCGACACCAAGCTGCCGGGCAACTCCAACACGGGCCACACATACGCCTCCGGTATCTTCGAAGGCCCGGACGGCGAGACCCGGCGCTGGGAGCTAATCGAGTACATGAAGACGCTCTGAGTCATGGGCTCGCTCAGCAAAATCCTCGTCGCGCTCCTCTCGGCCTGGATGGTCGCTGGCGCCTGGTCCTGTGCGGCCGAGCCGGAGTCCGAGCTTGGTCGCCCCGCGCCAGTCGCCCGACCGCAAGGCGACGTCACGTTTCTGGCCGCCCTCGATCTACCCCAGCTGGGCGACGCCTATCGACCGCAGTTGCGCGGCGGTCAGGACGCCGTCCCAACCGAGTGGCCGGCGTCGTTCTATTTCAAGTTTTCCACCGCGGAGGGCCCTCGAGCCTGCACCGCGGCCCTGATCGGACCGCGCGTCATGCTGACCGCCGCCCATTGCCTGCCGATATCGGGTGCGGTCTCATTCCAGTTCGGCCGCGACAGTTACACGACCAAATGCGCGCCCCACCCAGCCTATCCCCATGACCCTTCCGCCGACTTCGCCCTGTGCGAGATCCTCGACAAGCCGTTCAACGCGCCCGAGCAGTTCAAATACGAGAGCATTCAGAAGGCCTCGATGAGCGCAGCGGTCGGCAAGGACAAGTTCGTGCTCCTGACAGGCTTTGGCTGCCGCAGCGATCGTGTCGATGCCGCCCAGAACTTCGATGGCGCCTATCAGATCGGCTACGCGGAAATCGACGAGTCATCCGCCTCGGCCACCAAGCGTCGCGGCGCGGAGTACTACGCGCCTGTCGAGAACAACAACCTGTTCACCGTCTATGACGACAGCGTCATTCACGCCAACCTCTGCCCCGGGGACAGTGGGGGGCCGGCGTTCATTCTGACCGGCGGAAATGGTCCGGTGACCCAGTTTCGGGCCATCATCGCGGTCAATTCCCGCACCTTCTACAACAAGACCGGCACCCGTTACCGTGACTCCCTGTTGTCCGCGACCGGGGGGCCTGATTTTCGCACATGGGCGACGCGCTGGCTGGGAGACCGGCTGAAAGCGTGTGGTTTTGAACGCAATCCCGGATCTAGCCTATGCCGCTGAGCTCGCGCGCTATCATCGCCGGACTGGCCTTCTGGGTCGGGGGGACGCCATCGCTGGCCGCGGCCGAAACGCCACCGCCCACCGAGTACGCGGTTCGCGCCGATCCCAAATATGCCGACCGACTGAACCCCCTGTTCGGCAAGATCGCCAAACCGACTGAGTACCGGCTTCCGGCCGGCGAAACGGTGATGCATTTCTTCGACAGGATCTGCGACCGGGTTCCCGACGCCGGCGACTACCGCATGATCAATCAGGACGGGGCAGCCGTCGTGACGGCCCAGCCCTGCCTCCGGGTTCGACGCGGCGTGCAGGTGCGCATCGCCAAGGGCGACTATCTCGAACCGGTCGCCGTGCGCCTTGGCCTGGCGCCGCAGAGCTGGCGCACCTTCAAGCTCAAGCCGGCGCCGACCAGCGCGTCCCAGAGCCTGAACGCCAGCGCCATTCCCCAGCTCGTCGTCACCGCGCCGCTGGTTCCGGAATGGACCGACATCGCCGTCGATCCCACCCAGATCCCGGATCGCAAGGCGCTCGTGGGGCTGGTTGCCAAGGCGATGTACTGCAAGGAGCCGCCCGAGGACTGCCTGGCGAAGCGCGGCGTGCTGGTGTCCCAGAAGGCTCTGCCTACGAAGCCCGCCATCGCCCCGGCCGCGCCCTCCCCCAAGTCCGAAAGCCCGGCGAAGACGCCGACGCCATCGGAACTGGAAAATCATGACCAAGCCGCGCAGCCGCGGCTCATACCTGCCCGCTGGACGGTCTCGCCAGTCGGGTTGTCAGCGGCCTTCCGTCAAGATCAACCGCCCGCGCCGACCCAGGCCCCCGATGTGCAGGTCGCCCCAGATCAGTGGCCCTATGACCCCGTCCTGGTCGCCAAGCTGCTCGCGGCGCTCAAGGCCAAGGCCAAGCTCCTGCCAGCGAGCAGGGTCGGGGTAGAGGACATCGGGCTGGCGGACCGAAGGGGCGCGCCCTTCTCCTCGTCGATGTTCTACGTTTCCGACGAAGACGCGGCGACCGCCGCCGATCCCGACAGCGGCGTGGCCGACAGCGATCCCGTGGCGGTGTTCGGTGTGGGATCAGGCGTCGCGCGCCCAGGCGTTCGGGCCCTGGGACCTTCGCGCGACGTGGCGCTCTGCGCTTCGGGGCTGAATACGTCCGGCTGGACACCGGATGCTCGACGTTTTGCCAGTCACGGCGCGGTCGTGACCTCGCTGGCGAGCGGCTATCCGTTGCGCTCGGCCTTTCCGGACCTCGATCCCGTTCTGCCTCAGGTCGCATTCTATCGCCTGGCCCCGGAAACCTGCTCCCCAGACGACAAGGCGGTGATCGGCGACGCGGAGATGACGAACGGGCTCACCTATCTCCTCGGTCGCGCCGACATTCTGAACCTGAGTTACATCAGCGACTCGTCCGCCTCGGACTCCCTGGTCAGCGCGATCAAGTCCAATCTGATCTTTCGCAAGCACCTGCTCTTCTTGCCCGCGGGGAACCAGCGCCTACTCAGCGACGACGAAATCGACAACGCGCCCTGCCCTCAGTGCCTGGTCAACCCCAACGGAGACTCGGTCATCCGAGAGCAGACCGTCGTGGTCGGCGCCGCCACGCGGGACCTCCGACGGGCCAACTACTCGGGACTGATCCCCGATCTGGTCAATCTTTACGCGCCGGGCGAGCCCATCGGCGCCCTGGATATCGGCGGCGCCCTGTTCGATCCCAAGGACGCGGCGACCTCGTTCGCAGCGCCCTACGGAGCCTTTGGGGCCGCGCTTCTGCAGACCATCGGCGTCGAGTTGCGCTGGACGTCAATGGCCGCGATCCGCGCCCGCCTGATGCTCTCGACCTGGTCGCCGATCAACGGCGCCGACCCCCGCCAGGCGCGCGTGCTCGACCTGATCAAGGTCGCCGCAGCCCGCTACAACACCGTCGAGGTCATCGACCGGAGCGATCCGCTTCACCCGGTGCTGCGCGACTATGTCGGCGTCGTCATGAGCGGGACCGAGAACATCTGCGGCGCGAAGATCGAGGCCAAGGTTCAGGCCGTCCACCTGGGTGCTGACGACGGTCAAGCCAATCGCAAGGTTCGATCCTTCCTGCGGGACTTCAACCCGAACTCCAGCACGTTGAAATCAAGCGCTCGCCTCTGCCAGCCTTCCGGAGAGATCACGTTGCGCGAGTTGGACGGGCGCGATCGAAAGATCGACGTCGCGACGATCACGCAAATCCTGTTTTCCTGGAATGCAACGCCGCTACCGATCGAACCGGCGGCCGCGTCGCCGCGCCTGACCTTGCAATGGCCCGTTCCGGCCCGCCGGGATGCGGGCGGATTTGCGGCTCCGAGGGCGACATGGATCGCGTTCCGCCCGGACACAAACTGAGAATAATCGCCAGGTTCCTCATCCTCACGGTCGGGGCGCAGAGCGATGACGGAAGCGCTCATCAACAGCCTCTGCAAGGCCCTGCTGCCCCGCCGATAGGTCGCGCCGACAGAGGAGCGGGTTTCGTTTCCCAATGCGGACATCGGCGTCCGCCAATTCCACAGCGCCCCTATGCGCGCCCTGGGCTGGACCAATGCGTCAGGGCGCGGTGATCTGGGCGATGATCGGGAAATGGTCAGAGATAGCCTGGCCGCCATCCGTATCGGTCAGGGTGGCGAAGCGCAGAACCCGCAAGGCGCGGTCGACGAAGACGTAGTCGATAGGTCCCGTCGGCGGGACGCCCGGCGAGAAGTCGTTGAAGGTGCCCGCTGGCCCAAAGACCACGGGACTCGCATCGCGCGCATCCCGCAGCCCGCCGACGCCGGATGTCAGGCCCTCGTGCGGCGGCTCGCCAGGCGCGCTGTTGAAATCGCCGAGCACGACCAGACGCGCGCCGGGCCAGGCAGCCTGGTCGCGTATCTGCTGGGCGCAGAGCCGCCGCGACTCCGCGCCCACATGATCGAGATGGGCGTTGCGCACGTCCAGCAGCACGCCGCTGGCGCGATCGCGCAACACGACCCGCGCATAGGTTCGCGGCAGCGCCGCGTCATACGCCTTGCCCGGCCGCTCGGGCGTCGGCGAGCACCACCGGGTCTGCGCCAGCAGTCGCTCGAACCGGGCGCTGCGATAGAAGATGGTCGTGGTTTCGCCAGCCTTGTCGCCATCGTCGCGCCCGACGCCGTAGTGCGCGTAGTCCGGCAGCGCCGCTGACAGGTCCGCCACCATCGGCGCCAGCGCTTCCTGCAGGCCCAGAATGTCCGGCGAGAAGAAGCTGATCTGCCGCGCCATCGGCCCCAGACGGGCGCGCCAATCGGGCCGGTCGTCAGGATTGTCGTAGCGGATGTTGTAGCTCATCACCCAGAACGAGGGCGGCGCGGCCTGCGCGGCGACCGGAAGGACAGCCATCGCGACGAGGGCGGCCAGAGCGACTTTCAAGATATTCCGGAGCATGGCGGCCTCCTTAGGCCGCGATGACGACGGTCGCGCGACGGAAGGCTTCGGCGAACGGCGCATCCAGCGGCTTGTCGGTCACCAGGATGTCGACCGCCTCCGCAGAGGCCGTCCGGATGAGGCCAAGGCGACCGAACTTCGTGTGATCGGCGGCCAGCAGCACCCGGTCGGCGCGCTCGTAAACGATCCGGCTGATGGCCGCCTCGCGGGCGTGCCGATCTGTCAGGCCGTGATCGGCATGGACGCCGCCGACGGTCAGGATCGCCAGATGCGGCGTGAACTGGGACACATAGGCCTGGGCGACGTGGTCGGAAAAAGCCTTGTAGTCGTAGTCCAGCTCGCCGCCGGCCAGGAACAGGCTATTGCCGTCGCGCCCGCCCAGGGTCTGGGCGACGACCAGCGAATTGGTGATCACCTTCAGTTCGCGGCGCACGCCGGCCAGCGCGCGCGCCACGTAACAGGCCGTGGTGCCTGCGTCGATGAACAGGGTGTCGCCATCTCGAACGAACGGCGCTGCAGCCGTAGCGATACGGGTTTTCTCCGCCAGGTTCTCCTGCATGCGCCGATCGTGCGGCCCTTCGCTGGAGACGGCCGCCAGCTGCACCGCGCCGTGCGTCCAGACCACCGCGCCCCGCGCCTCGAGCACCCGCAATTCGCGGCGGATCGTCTCCTCGGAGACTTCCAGCTCCTGGGCCAGTCGACCGATAGCCCGGCTTTCACCGGGCTTCAGCTTGCGGAGTATTTCGCGCTGACGATCCTGACGCCTGAGCATGCCATTCCCCCTGTCGCCGGCTCGCACACCGTTTGTGGTAATTCTGATGATATGATGTGACTTTTGTCGAGGCCGAAGTGTGAACGAGTGACAAATAGCGCACAAATGTCACATCCCTGTCTCAACCGCCCCTTATGAGCCGCGCCGTCGCGAACAGCGAACCAAGTCAGGGGTGTGGTCATGAAAGAGTGGATTGGCGAGGGCGCCAAGCGTCCGCGCGGGCAAGCAGGCAAGTCGATCAAGGCGGCGCTGTTGGCGGGGGTCTTTGGCCTGGCCGGAGCGAGCGGAGTCCACGCCGAGGCGGCCGCGCCGTCGGCCGAGCCGACCGACACGATCGACTCCCTCGTGATCGTCGCCAAGCGCAATGACGCGGCCAAGACGCAGATGCGCGCTGCGAACGCGATCGCGGTGCTGTCGGCGGAAGATCTCGAACACACGGCCGTCCACAACGTCGCCGAAGCCCTCGGCATGATGCCCAGCGTCAACGTGATGAACACCGGCTCGTCGTTCTTCGGCGGCATCGACGGCGCCTCGCGCGGCGAAGGCATGTTCGTCTCGATCCGCGGCCTGAACGCCGAGTTCAACGTCAATATGATCAACGGCGTGACCGTGGCGCAGGGCATGCCCTACAGCCGCCAGGTCCAGCTGAGCCTGATGCCGCCCTCGGGCCTGCACACGATCGTGCTGAACAAGACCTCGACCGCCGACATGGACGGCGACGCCATCGGCGGCACCGTCGACTTCCGCACCCCCTCGGCCTTCGACTTCCACGACGATTTCTCGGGTTCGATCACCGCCTCGGGCCGGGTCGAAAGCCGCGCGCGCGACTATGGCGACAAGGGCCTGGGCGGCGGCCTGTCGGCCGAACTGGCCAAGAAATTCGGCCCGGACAACAGCTTCGGCCTCTATGCCAGCGCCTTCTACGACAAGCGGAACTACGCCAACAGCGAGATGGCCGGCGTCATGGCCGCCCAGAACGACGGCGGCTGGAGCTACCTGGTTCGCAACGCTGCCGGCGCCAGCTATCCGGGCCTGAATCCCGAGAAGAACATCACCCAGACGGGCGTGAACTTCGGCGTCTCGAACGGCTACACCGAGCGCTGGGGCGGCAACTTCACCCTGAACTGGCGCCCGGACGCCACGCTGGACGCCTATCTGCGCGGCTCCTACGCCTACGCCAAGACCCAGCAGAACTCGACGCTCAGCCAGTTCGTCAGCACCAGCAAGAGCTACAAGGAGGCAGTTGCCGGCAGCGGCCGCTACGCTCTCAGCGTCGACGCCATCTCCACCCGCGTCTGGTACGAAACCAACCCCGAGGAGGCCGATCTGGCCACCCTGCAGGCGGGCTTCGACAAGACGCTGGGCGCCTGGACGCTCTCGCCCCAGGTCTTCTACAGCGAAGGCGCCAACGACCGTCCGAACCACATCGAAGCCTCGGCGCGGATCAACCAGAGCGACAAGTACAACAGCGGCTCCAATCGTCCCCTTGGAGGCTTGTCGATCGGCTATGCCGACAACCTGCCCTATCCGCTGTTCACCTCCACGATCTACGACGATCTGAACAACGCCAACACCGCCCTGCTGGCGCGGCGCGCGGGCCAACTGACCGAGCAATACAGCGGCCAGCAGAAGTACGGCTTCAAGTTCGACGCCAAGCGCGTGTTCGAGGGCGGCGCCCTGCAGTGGATCAAGCTGGGCGGCAAATATGCCGACAGCCACCGTCGGGTGACCAACCGCGACTGGACGAACGATCACTTCGCCAACCTGATCGGCCAGGGCGGCCTGACCTGGCAGAGCCTCGGCCTCTCCACCAGCTACTACGACGCGGTGTTCCCGGGTAAGTACGAGTGGCGGGTGCCGAAGGTCAGCCAGGAGAAGCTGTTCGAGTACTTCTACAAGTACAAGACCGCCGCCTCGTTCGACACCTGCGGCTCCAACGCGATCAACAACTACAACTGCAACACCCAGAAGGGCGACGAGGCCGTGGCCTCGATCTACGCCGTCGCCGACTATCAGTTCGGCGATGTCGAGGTTTCGCCGGGCCTGCGCTACGAGCACAGCAAGATCGACAATACCTATTGGGCGATCCCCACCACCAGCGCCGGCGAGCAGACGGGCGATTGGGCCAAGAGCAACACCGAATATAATGAAGTGCTGCCCAGCGTGTTCGTGACCTGGCGCCCCGACGACGCGGCCGTCTATCGCGGCTCGGTCTGGACCTCGTACACCCGCCCGGCCTTCATCCAGCTGGCCGGCGGCGAGCGCCGCTCGATCAGCGACGACGGCAGCGTCTCGATCTCCCGGGGCAATCCTGACCTGAAGCCGATCAAGGCGATCAACCTCGACCTGTCGGGCGAGTGGAGCAACAGCAAGGGCGGCTACGCCATGCTCGGCGGCTTCTACAAGCGCCTGTCGGACTACATGTACGACAACGGCTCCAGCTCGGTGAACACCGACACCTACGCCGAGGGCAAGACCACGATCAGCCAGCCGACCAATGGCGGGAATGGCGACGTGTACGGCCTGGAAATGCAGCTGCGCCAGAAGTTCTCGGACCTGCCGGGCCTGCTCAGCGGCTTCGGCGCCGGCGTCAACGTCACCCGGCAGTGGACCAGCGTCGACCTGGGCGACGGCGTCGACAACCGCATCCAGAACGCGCCCGACTGGCTAGCCAACGCCCAGCTGTTCTACCAGAAGGGCGGCTTCAGCTTCGACGTGATGTACCGTTACACGGGCGCCTACGTGGCCGGCTATGACGTGCTGGATCAGCCCGGCGAGTGGGACAACCTGTGGGTCCGCCCGATGCGTCGCGTCGACCTGCACGTTGGCTATGCGTTCGACAACGGCTTCAAGCTCGACCTCTCGGTCTCCAACCTGCTGAAAAACTACAGCTACTGGTCGCACATCGGCAAAGACAGCCTGGCCCTGTCGGACGTCGTCGACTCCGGCCGGACCACGCTGCTGACGCTCAAGAAGAGCTTCTGACGGCGCCACGGTCCCCGGCGCTACGAAGACGCGATGCGCTCCTCCCGCGAGGAGCGCATCGCTGCATTTGGACCAGACCCCGCAGAGGATTGCCCATGCTCGGCCTTCGCTCCCGCCGCCTGATGGCGCAAGTTCTGCTCGCCTGCGCGGCCCTGGCCTGCGCCAACGCCAGCCAGGCCGCCTCTCCGCGCGTGGAGCGCGTCGTCATCATCATGCGCCACGGCGTGCGCGCGCCGATCATCGGCGAGGCGCCGCTGGACACCCAGACCGGCGCCCCCTGGCCGACCTGGCCGGTTCCGCCCGAGCACCTGACGGCGCGCGGTGCCAAGGCGCTCGAGATCCTGGGACGCTCGGACCGCCGCTGGCTTGCCGACCTGGGGGTCCTGCCCGCGCGAGGATGCCCCGCCGAGGGCCAGGTGCGGATCTGGACCAACACCGCCCAGCGCACGATCGCCAGCGGCGAGGCCTTCGCCCAGGGCCTGACGCCCGGATGCGGAACCCGTGTCGGCCATCGCCCGCAAGGCGAAGTCGATCCGCTGTTCGAGCCTCTGCGCGCGGGCGTCGCCCCGTTCGATCCGGCCGCCGCCATCGCCTCGATCCAGGCCTATACGGGCGGGGTCGATCGCGTGGCCGCGCGCCTAAAGCCGGCGCTCGACGAACTGGACCAGGTGCTGGACTGCGGCGCGGCCAAGCCCTGCTCGCCCCGCCGCGCCTCCACCGTGACCCCGTCGGCGGACGGAAGCGGGATAGACCTGACCGGTCCGGTGCGCGACGCTTCCGGCACAGCGCAGGTGCTGCTCCTGCAATATGTCGAGGGGCTGTCGCCCGCCCACAAGCGCTGGCGCGCCATCAAGCCCAGCGCCCTGAAGCGCCTGGGCGCGCTGCACGCCGCGCTGTTCGACGTCTTCACGCGCTCGCCCTACATGACGGCGCGCCAGGCCGGCCCGCTGAGCAAGCGGGTGCTCGAGGCCTTCGATGCGCCGGGAGCCGGCGGCGTCGACGTTTTCATGGGCCACGACACCAATGTCACGGCCATGGCGGCGGCGCTCGGCGCCACGCTCGACGCACCCGGTTACGCCACGGGCGACGTTCCGCCCGGCGGCGCGCTCATGTTCATGAGCCTCGTGGACGACGCGGGAAACCGATCGGTTCGCGTCTACTACCAGACCCAGTCGCCAAAGACATTGAGACGGCTGGGCGCCCGCGTTTCGAGGCCCGTGATCGCCGTACCCGGCCACGAACGCAACGCCATCCCGCTGGAAGAATTCCGCCGCCGCCTCACTGCCGACCAGCCTCGAAGCATAGAGCTAAGCAATTGATATTATTGAATTTATAATGCTGTCGACTTGAGAGGAACCGCGTACTGCTTGGAAACGAATTTCGGCTTCCCGCATCCTGCCTCTCTATGGCGGCCGTGTGGGGCCAACTTAACGCTGGCCGCGCAACCTATTGAAATTGAAAAGGGCGGCAAGTTCGTGTCGCTGCAACTTGGGTCAGGCCAGCGTTAAGTTGCAACGACACACGGCCACTGGCGGCCCAGGAGGGACTCGAACCCCCGACCTTCGCTTTAGGAAAGCGCTGCTCTATCCTGCTGAGCTACTGGGCCTCTGCGTGCGAGGCGCAGGGTCAATAGCGCAAGATGGCGGGCGTGCGAAGCCTGTCCGCACGGCTTGGGCGGAGCTTCCGGGGGACGAACGCGGTGCGGCATCTGAAATCGATCTATGTCCAGGTTCTGATCGCCATCGCGCTCGGCATACTGGTCGGCGCGCTGTGGCCTAAGGTCGGGATAGCGGTGAAACCGCTGGGCGACGGCTTCATCAAGCTGATCAAGCTGGTGATCGCGCCGGTGATCTTCTGCACCGTGGCTGGCGGCATCGCGCGGATGGGCGACATCAAGGCGTTCGGCCGGGTGGGGGTTAAGGCCCTGCTCTATTTCGAGGTGGTCTCGACCTTCGCGCTTGTGCTGGGCCTGCTGGTCGGCCGCACCCTGAAGCCCGGCGCCGGCTTCAACATCGACCCCAAGACGCTCGATCCGTCGATCGCCGCCGGCTATCTGGAGAAGGCCAAGCACGGCGAGGGCCTGGTCGCCTATCTGCTGCACCTGATCCCGGACACCTTCTTCGGGGCGTTCTCCGAAGGCAACCTGCTGCAGGTGCTGCTGATCGCCATCCTCACGGGGTTCGCCTGCACGCGGCTGGGCGACTTCGGCGACAAGGTCGCCAATGTGCTGGAAGACGCCGCCAAGCTGTTCTTCGGCATCATCCAGGTGGTGGTGCGCCTGGCGCCGCTGGGCGCGTTCGGGGCCATGGGCTTCACGATCGGCAAGTACGGGATTGGCGCGCTGATCCAGCTGGGCGCGCTGGTGGCGACTTTCTACATCACCTCGCTGCTGTTCGTGCTGGTGGTGCTGGGCCTGATCGCGTGGGCGTGCGGCTTCTCGATCCTGCGCTTCCTGGCCTATATCCGCGAAGAGCTGCTGATCGTGCTGGGCACAAGCTCGTCGGAGAGCGTGCTGCCGCAGATGATGCTGAAGCTGGAGAACGCCGGAGCCCGCCGCTCGGTGGTCGGCCTAGTCATTCCGACCGGCTACAGCTTCAATCTGGACGGCACCAACATTTACATGACCCTCGCCACCCTGTTCCTGGCCCAGGCGACCAACACCCATATCACCATGGGCCAGGAGCTGGCCCTGCTGGGTGTGGCGATGCTGACCTCGAAGGGCGCCAGCGGCGTGACGGGCGCGGGCTTCATCACCCTGGCCGCGACCCTGGCGGTCGTGCCCGATATCCCGATCGCGGCGCTGGCCGTGCTGGTCGGCGTCGACCGCTTCATGAGCGAGTGCCGGGCCCTGACCAATCTGGTCGGCAACGGGGTGGCGACCCTAGTCGTCGCGCGGTGGGAAGGCGCCCTGGATCGGGACCGTCTCAGGCAGGTCCTGCACGGCGAAAGCGCGGCTCCGGGAGCCGCCGCGCCCTGATCGCCACGCCAGGGTCATGCGGGGCTCTTGGGCGCCTCAGCGTTCAAAGCGCAGGACCAGGATCTGGTTGATCTGCTTGGCGTCGTAGTTGTCGTCCGAGGCCAGCACCAGCGTCCGCGCGCCGTCCGCCTGGCGCGGTCCCCAGGCCATGGCCTCAAGGTTGTCGATCCGGATCCCGAGGCTGTCGAAGTTCAGCAGCAGCCGCTTCTCCACCGGCCGAACCGGCGTCGCCAGCAGGCTTTCGACCTTCGACACGTCCTCAGCCTTGCCCACGTCGGCCAGGTAGAGCCGGACGTGGTAGCTGTAGCGGCCATCGGCCTGCTTGATCCCCGAGCGCTCCAGCACCAGCAGGCGATGATCGTCCAGGGCCAGGATCTCGCTGACCCCGTTGTCGCCGACACCCACGGGCGAAGCGACCTGCACCGGGTCAATGCGATAGGCGTACTGCGCCACCAGCTTGCCCGCGCGATCCAGACGGCTCAGTCGGGTCAGCCCGCCCTCGGCCACCGAGGGGATTGGCCCGTCCTGAACCAGGGGCCACTCCATCGACACCCAAAGGGATCGTCCGTCGGCGGACCAGCTGATCCCTTCGGTCGTGGCGTTCTTGCGCGCGCCGGTCTTGCCGCCGTCGTGGAAGGTCAGGGCGTCGGGGACGACCTGCCGCGCGACGGGCGTCCCATCCGCCTTCACGCGACGGATGGCCGGCGGATAGCCGTGGTCGAAGTCGCCTTCGGTCGACCAGACGAGCTCCGCGTTCAGCGGGTCGAAGCGAATCGCCTCGCCGTCCGCGGCCTCGGTCCCGGCCTTGCGATCGGGAAAGGTCAGGCCGTCCTCGCGACGCAGCGGGACCATCGCCGTCAGTGCGGGGCCACAGGCTTGGCCCGGCCGCGCGTCGAGCTTGCCCAGGAAGAAATGCGACGGGCCGTGCTCGGACTTGTCGTCGCTGATGAAGGCCCAGAGCCTGGTGCGCGGATCGTAGTCGATGCCCGAGATACCGCCATAGCCGCCGCCCTGGACTTCGATCCCCTTCGGCGTCTCGCAGGCCTTGAGCAGCGACACGCGCGGCACGGCCATCGCCGGGGTCGCGACCAGCAGAACGGCCAGCAGCAGAGCTTTCACAGCAACAGCTCCCCTATGGCCATTGGCGCGTCGTCCCAGCCCGCCATCGGCCGCTGGGCGTCGGCGCGCTCGACGGCGATCGTCAGCTTGCGACGGAACGCGTCGGGGTCGATCGAGAACGGCTGCGCCTGGGCCTCGATGCTGTGCAGCCGCGCCCGGCCGTCGGCGGGCAGGATGTAGCCGATGTCGTGGCGGCGGAAGTTGCCGATCCGCGACTGCACCTCGACCAGCCAGTTCAGTGACACCACCTGGCAGCCCTCCGGCGACAGCAAAGCATTGTGCAGGCCCGAGCCGAATTCGCCGGCCACGACCCGCGCGCGGGAAAAGATCCGGGCCTGTTCCTCCCATGGGATGGTTTCAGGCCGCAACAGGGTGAGGCCCAAGTCCTGGGCGACCGCCTCGATCTCGGCTTCGTTCTCCATCTCGCGGAACGATTGCGGCGTACGCACCCCGCCCCGGCTGACGAAGATCTTGTCGATCGCGCCGGCGCGCGGCCAGGCCAGCACCTCGCGCTCCAGCCCCCAACGCAGGAAGTCGTGGAACTGGTAGTCCTTGTGCAGCATGTGCGGCAGCAGGACCGCGCCGATCTCGACCGCCTCGTCGCGATGGTCGTAGGTGACGATCTCCTGGTCCGGCAGCATCGAGCGCACGATCCGCGCGACATAGCCCGGCGCGGTCGACGGCAGCACCAGCGGGGCGGTGATCCCGGCCGCATTGAGGGCGCGGATCAGGAAGAGCTTCGGATACATCTCGGTCAGCCAGTGACCCCAGACATAGTTGAAGTGGCTGATCACGAAGGCCCGGTCGAGGCGGATGCGCGGCCTTGCCTGGAAGTCCCAAGCCTCCCGCGTGATGTCGTTCTCGTACCAGTGGCGGATGTAGAAGGGATATGGCCCCTCAGCATAGACGAGCTGTCCGTCCAGCTTCAGGTGCGCGCCGGTGCCGCCAGCGACAACACTGTGCGCGACCAGCAGGTCGATCTCGGGCGCGACCAGGCCGTCCAGGTCGTGCATGGCGTTCAGAAGGTCGCCGGCGCAGGGCCAGAGCATCGGGCGCGGCGGGATCGGGCCGCTCGAGCCCATCAACTTGACGCGCGCGGCGCGGTGAACCCCGCTCAGCGCCTCCGCCATCGAGACCCGGTCGGCGGCCGAGATGTCGACGAAGGCGGCCATGGACCTAGAACGCGCCGTCGAGGAAGGCCAGGAACCCGGGCAGGTCCAGCCGCCAGCGGAATTCCGAGGCCGGACGAAGCTCGCCCTCCATCAGGATTTCGGTCTCGCTGAGCGGCGACGGCGCGAAGAAGCCCCGCCAGTCGACGCCGGCCAACAGGGCGATGTTGCGCACCCAGACGCCGGTGAAGTTGCTGGGCTCGATCTCGATCAGCGTCGCGCCGGGCTTGCAGAAAAGCACATTGGCCAGGGCCGCGCCGGCCGGGGCGACGATGGTCTCCGCGCGGTGGAAGAGAGCGATTTGGTCGCGGACCGACAAGGTCTCTGGGCGCACGACCGTAAAGCCTCGCGCTTCCAGGGCGGCCTCCAACTCGGCCTCGTTGACCAGCACCCGCTTCAGCGAGCCCAGGCGGCTGATGTAGAGGCGCTTGGGAGCGGCCGGGTCATCCGTGATCGCCGAGGCGGCCAGGACGCGCTCGCGCACGGCGTCCAGCGGCGGGCCGGGCGCGTGCAGGAAGTGATCCATCGGCGTCGTGAACACCGCCTCGCCTAGGCGCGCGACCGGTGCGTCGATCACGGCCGGCGTCAGGCCCAGCAGGGCCAGAAGTTCGGCCTGCCAGGGCAGCAACGGCGGGGCGACGGGCGGATGGCTGGCCAACGCGCCGGCCTGCTCCGCCGCCAACAGGGCCGGCAGGCAGTCGATCAGGAAGTGGCCATAGTTGTGCAGGCCTCCCCAGGCCATGAATACCGTGGCCCTCGGAAGGGTCGGCGCGTCCGCCGGCGGGACGAACACCGTGGTCTCGCCCTCGCGACGCGTGTGCGGCAGGGCCGCCAGGGTCGGCGTGAGGTAGAGGGCTTCGTGCACCGAGCTCTTGAAGACCTGTCCGGCCTGATCGAATACGGCGCCGAAGGCCGGTGCGTGCCAGACGTCCGCGACGCGGACGAGGTCCACGGCCGAGCGCAGGACGCCGCCAACACCGTCGGCCCAGGCGGGCGCATCGACGCCGCCGCTCTTGCCTTCCAGCCGTGCGCGGGCTTCGGGGTCGTCGAGCACGGACTGTTCGAAGACGGGACCGATCACGCCGGCCGGGCCGGCCATGGGGGCGTCGACGCGGGTCAGGACCGCCCGCTCCTCGACCACCGCCAGCGGCACGCCCGGGGCCGGCCGCGGCTCGGGGACCATGGCCTTCAGCTTACGCTTCACCTGGCGCGCGAGACGGACCAGCTTGCTCACAGTTCGAAGCTCGCGCGATAGCCGGCGCGGGCGACGATGGCGGCGGTCAGGCGCTCGATCGCGTGGGCCGTGGTGCCGTCCACCCGGCCCAGCTCCGGCTCGAAGCCGATCTCGGCGTCGGTCAGGTCGGACAGCGGCGCGAAGGCCTCGGTCCGTCCCCAGAACATCGAGCCGGCCGCGAACGGCGTCTCGGGCCGGGGCTTCAGGCCCATGCGTGCGGTCAGACGCTCGACGGCCACGCGATTGTTGTCCATCACGTCCGGATCGCCGATCCGCATTCGCGCTTCCGACGAGGCCAACAGGCCTAGCTGAGGATCCTGGGCGAAGGCGCGCAAGGCCAGGGCCGCAGCCTCACCGCCCAGCAGGCCATCGACCAGCTCGGCCCGCCACTGGTCGCCCTTGGCGCGGTGCGGCGAGCGCTTGGAGTGCAGCTTGCAAAACACCGAATAGCCCAGAGCCTTGGCGCGACGCAGGGTCTCGACGAACGGCCGGATGTCGCGGCCGCGGTTCTCGGCGATGGCCAGGTGCGCGGCTGGGAACGCCTCACGAGCCCGCGCCAGATTTGCCTCGTCCCAGGTCTCCGGCACGGTGATCATCAGGTCCAGCACCCCGGTCGTGGCGGCCAGGCGCTCGGCGAACCAGTCGATCAGTTCCGGGTAGAAGAGATGCAGCAGGGTCACCGCCTCGGCGCGCTTGACGAAGCCGGCTTGAGCCGCCGCGACCAGCGGATGGGCGTCCGTCAGGCGTGGCGCATAGGCGGCCAGCGCCGTGCGGGTGGCGTGCAGATAGCCGTGGCCGAACCAGCGGTCGGGCTCGAGATAGGCGCCCTCCCCCCACTCGTTCCAGGCGTTGACGAAGACCATCGCCTGGCCGGCCGGATGCTTGGCCTCCGCGTGCTTCAACGCGCCCGACAGCCAGGTCAGGTAACTTTCCGGATCGGCGTTGTGGAAGGCGTGGCCGGCCCACGGCTTGCGGGCTTGGTTGTCCCAGCCCGGCATGACGCCCGGCACGAAGGCGTTCGGAACCGCCGCCAGCTCGTCCAGCTTGGACTGCACAACGGTGGGATAGTCATAGACCTTGCCGGTGAAGTTGGCGTGCAGCGGCGTGACCGAGCGCGTGATCTCGCCCTCGACGATGGCGTGGGGCGGGAAGTCGATGATCCCGTCGAAACCGTGCGACGCATAGTCCTGGAAGCCGAAGGCCGTGGTGCACAACAGGTGCAGCTCGCCAAGGCCCATGGCTAGCGCCTGCGCGCGCCAGCGGTCGGTGGTGGCCCTGGAGTCCGGCAGGATCTCGGGGCGGTACAGCACCAGCACCGGCTTGCCGCCGACCTTCAGGTAGCGCGGGTCGCGGATGTAGCGGGCCATGTCCTCGAACACGGCGCGGTCGTCCTCGGGCGAGTGGTCCTGGCCCATGAGCACGTCGCTCTCGTCGCCGTCCCAGCGCCGCGTCCAGTTCTCGTTGGCCCAGCAGAGGGCGAACGGCAGGTCCAGGGTCGGATCAGCCAGATAGAGCTCGATCGGCCGTTCCAGCAGGCGTTTGCCGGCGAACCAGTAGTAGTGGAAGCAGAAGGCCGAGACGCCCGCGCCCTTGGCCAGCTCGATCTGCTGGGCCAGCACCTCGCGCTGACGCAGGTCGTAGAAGCCCAGATCGGCCGGCAGGCGCGGCTGGTAGTGGCCCAGGAACTGGGGCTGGGCCTTGGAGACGTTGGTCCACTCGGTGAAGCCCTTGCCCCACCAGACATCATTCTCCGGGAACGGATGAAATTGCGGGAGATAGAAGGCCACCACCCTCGGCGCGTCGGCCGGCAAGGTGATCGGCGCGGCGATCGGGGCGGCGAAGTGTGGGCTGCGCAGGTTCTTCGACACCGCGATCGCGTGAGCGTAGGTCGCCTGCACCGGTCCGGCGTCGCCGCCGACGCAGGGCGCTCGCGAGCCCTGCAGCGCCGCCCGGCCGCGACGCCAGAGCGCGCCGGCCGGCTTGCGCAACGGGCCCAGCAACGGCTTGACCGCCTGGATCGCCGCGCCCTTCAGGCCGCGCGGATCCTTGCCCAGGTCGCCGATGCGCGTAACCTTGAAGTCGGACACGGTGAACCGACACGCGCCTTCGGACGGGTCAAGGCGCACGCCGATCAGCTGGAAGCTGCGCGCCGGCAGCGAGGCGAACCAGCCGTCCGGCCCGGCCTTCAGTCGCGTGTAGGAATCCTCGGAAAAGCCGTCGCCCCAGTCGGCATACAGCGCCGGCCCGACCAGCTCGCCTTCGGTCGCTTCGAGCTTGAGGTCGATCCGCACGGCCTTGGCCGCGCGTAAGCCCGCGCGTTGCTCGCGGGTCGGGGTCCAGACCATCTGCGGATCACCGCCGGCCGCCGCCAGGATCGTCCGGCCCTGGGCGTCGAGGCCCTGGACCGTGACGTCGCGGCCGGGCTTGAGGCCGCCCGACATCACCTTAGGCGGCAGCGTGCTCATGCCTTGCCCGTCAACCGCGCGATCGTCCGCGCCAGGAACCCCTTCGGCGCGTTCGGGTCGCGTTTGCGGATCACCACCGCCGCCTGCCAGAACTGGGCCGGATCATCGACATAGCGCACCACTTCGCCGCCGTGCGGGGCGGCTTCCTTGGCCACGAACTTCGTCGTCACCACCGCCTCGCCATAGACGTCAGGCTCGCGATAGTCGCCGCCGCCCGAGGCCAGGTAGCAGATGCCCTCGCTGGCGAGGTCGGCGCGCAGCTTGGGCAGCTGTTCCTTGTAGATCGACAAGGCCGCCATCCAGGCGTTTTCGGCGTCGGGCGCGATGGCCTCGACCATGTCCAGGAAGCGCGGCGGCTCGACCGTGAACACCAGCTGTCCGCCGGGGGCCAGAACGCGCAGCAGCTCGGCCAGCCAGGCGCGGAACAGATGCGGCGGCAGGTGGGTGAACACCGAATAGGCGGTGACCAGTCGGAACGTTCCGTCCGCGAACGGCAGCGGCTGGCCATTGGCGATGGCCTCGAAGCGGCCCGGCAGATCGGCCCCGGCGCAGAAGGCGACCATGTCCGGATCGATATCGACCCCGACCATGTCCTTGGCGTCGAAGTCGCGCAGGAAGAACCGACCGATCCGGCCCCAGCCGCAGCCGAAGTCCAGATAGCCCTGCCCCGTCGAGCCCTTGTAGGCGCGGTCGGCCATGGCCTCCTGGGCGAAGGCGTAGAACTTGCCGGCCTCGTCCAGGGCGTCCTCATAGGCCGAGCCGACAAACTGGCGCTGGATCTCGGCCGACGGGAAGTCGGGATAGGTGAGACCGCTTTGGACGCGCTCGACGACCGAGCGCTTCAGGCGCGCCAGCCAGACCTCGGGCGCGAGGCCGCGAAGATCCTGGTGGGCGAGAAGACGGGGGGTCATGCGGCAGTGGTCTCACGGTGGACGAGCCAGTCCTCGGTTGAGCCGAGGAAGACGATCTTGCCGGCCTGCAGCTCGCAGACCCGGTTGCAGACCCGGCGGACCAGGTCGTGGTCATGGGTGGCCAGGACGACGATCTTGGCGTCCTCGACCATGCGCTGCATGCGGTCGGCGGCCTTCTGCACGAAGGCGGCGTCGCCGGCGCTGAGCCACTCGTCCAGCACCAGGATGTCGGCCTCGAACTCGGTCGCCACCGTGAACATCAGGCGCGCCAGCATGCCGGCCGAATAGGTGCGGACCGGCAGATGCAGAAAGTCGCCCAGGCCCGAGAACTCGGCGATCGCGTCGACGCGGCTGTCGATGACCTTGCGCGGCAGCCGGCGCATCAGGCCCAGCTTGTGGATGTTGCGAAGGCCGGTGGCCTCCATGTCGATACCGGCGTTGATGGCGATCATCGAGGTGATGTCGCCGTCGATCGACAGCTCGCCCCGCGTCGGCGAATAGATGCCGGCGATGACCTTGAGCAGGGTAGTCTTGCCCGAGCCGTTGTGGCCGACCAGGGCGATACGGTCGCCCTCGACGATGTCGAGATTGATGTCGTGCAGAGCCTTGACCGCGGCGACGTCGCCGGCGGCCTTATACATCTTGCCGCCGACCGCGAGGTTGAACACGGCGCTGCGCAGCGACTGCGAGCGCAGGCTGTAGACGAAATAGTCGAGATCGACGTTCGTCAGCTTGATCTGATGCGTCATCGCCGTCTCCTACAGCCAGAAGACCACGCGCTTGCGGAACATGGCCAGCAGCGCGAGGGCGATTATCGCCAGGACGCCGGTCGTCCCCAGCGTCCAGAGCCAGTCGATCGTGGCGGGGGCATGGCCGGTCAGCGGCGCGCGCAGCAGCTCGACCTGGTGAGCCAGCGGGTTCAGCTCGACCACCCAGCGGTGCTTGGCGCTGACATTGGCCGTCATCCAGAACACCGGCGTCACGTAGAACAGCAGCTGGACGACATAGCTCATCATGTAGGCCACGTCGCGGAAGCGGGTCGACGGAATGGCGATGATGAAACCCTGGAAACACACGACCAGCAGCATCAGCGCGACGGCCGGGATCAGCGTCCAGTGCGGCACGGCGAACCGGCCGATGACCAGCATCACCGCCCAGAAGGCGATCAGCTGGAACAGGAAGTTCGTCGCCGCCTTCTGCGCATGCAGGAAGACGTAGAAGGTCAGCGGCAGGCGCTGGCTCTGCATCAGGCCGGAATTATAGAGGAAGATCGCCTGGGCCTCGGCGATCGTGGTGCCGACCAGCGACCAGGCCAAGAGGCCGGCGACCACCTGAGGATAGCTCTTCGACATGTCCACGCCCATCAGGGCGCTGACCAGGAAGGCCAGGGCGAAGGCGACGACCAGCAGGTTGCAGGCCATCCAGAACGGACCCAGGATCGACCTCTGGAAGCGCGAGGCCGTCTGGTCCAGGCCGAGCCGCCACCACAGGGGCGCGAGACGAACGCCGTCTCCCACATCCTTCAGCGCCGCCATCAAGGGACTCGGCATTCGCGACCTTCCAAAACGCCTCACGGCGACCAGCAAGGGGCCTGCTTACAGAGCCGGGCGCGCGCCGACAATTGCTTTGGAAGCTTGACGAAGCCTGTGTTGCGTAAAAACTTTAGTCGAATGACTTGAGCCGGCCCCATCGCGCTGCCGTCCGCCGGGGCTAAAACCAGCCAGCGTCCTTCAGGATAGGCGCATAGGTCCGGCTGACCGGCGCCTCCAGGCCGCCCGCCAGACGAACCTCGCCGGCGCCGCGCCGCCAGCGGACGGCCTCGACCGCCTCGGCGGCCACCCACCAGGAGCGATGGACGCGCCAGCCGTGGGCGCGTTCCAGTTCGGCCAGGGCGTCGGCGAAGCGCAGGGTGATCAGTTCCGCGCCGGCGTCGGTGTGAACCTTCAGATAGTGGTCGTGGGCCTCGACGGCGATCAGCCGCGCGCCGCGTCGCCTGGCCGAGAGCCTTCTGCGGAAGGCCGCCTCGGCCTCGGGCAGCGGCGGGGCGACGATGGTCAGGGTCTCGACCCGCGTCGGCAGGCGTCGCCAGACCAGGGTCCGCACGACCATCACCGCCAGCGAGATCGGCCACACTTGCCAGAGCAGCCGTCCATAGCCCGCCCAGCCGAACGGACCGCCCATCACGAGGTGCTCGGTGGCCAGCACGTGCAGCGACACCAGCGGCGCCATCAGCACCGAGACTACCACCACGCGTCGCCAGGTCTCGGGCATGCGGCTCGCCAGCCGTTCGTCCAGCACGACGCCGATCAGCCCGCCGCCGACCATGCAGATCATCCAGTAGACATAGCGTCCGACGATCGGCGCGCGCTCGGAGGCGAAGGGGCCCAGAAAGCCCATCAGCAGGCCGATCACGGCCATCAGGGCGATATCGATCGCCCATCGCCGCGCGGTGGCTTGTCGCTGCTGAATCGTCGCCTCCCCGTCCATGCCGTCCCGTTCGCGCAAGCTTGGCGCCGTTCGCGAAGCAAGGCCTAGCGAGACGCCGCGCACGCCGCAACGAGGTTCGGCGAACACCGCTGAAGGACCGACCGTGAACACCACGACCCTGACGAAGACGCCCCGCTGGCCCGCCCGCGCCCTGTGGAGCCTGGGCGCCCTCATGAGCCTCGGGATTGTCGCCTATGCCGCGCGGTACCTTCTGCATCCGCCACGCACCTCGGCCGAAGCCTTGGGCAATCCGCTGGGGGTTCCCTGGCTGGTCGTGCACGTTGCCGGCGCGGCCATTGCCCTGTTGCTGGGCTCGCTGCAGTTCCTGCCCGGCCTGCGCAAGATCGGCGGCCATCGTTGGATCGGGCGCGTCTATGTGCTGGGTTGCCTGGTCGGCGGGGTCGCCGGCCTGATCCTGGCGCCGGGGTCCTTCGCCGGACCAATCGCGACCGCCGGCTTCGGAAGCCTGGCCTTGATCTGGATCGCCGTCACCCTGTTGGGCTGGCGCGCGGCCCTGGACCGGCGCTTCGTCGACCACCGCCGCTGGATGATCCGTTCCTGGGCGCTGACGCTGGCCGCCGTCACCCTGCGGCTCTACCTGCCGGCGGTGCAGATCCTCGACCTGCCGTTCCTGCCCTGGTACCGCGCGATCTCTTTCCTGGCGTGGGTTCCCAACCTGCTGGTCGCCGAGCTGTGGCTACGGAATGAGGCGCGGCGCATGTCGGACCATCAGTGAATCGCGATGGATTTGCGCGACGATCGTCCTATGCTCGGGTGCGCGATCGGGGGGCGGACCTGGCGCTCCGTCCCGCGCAGCCATCACGCGAAGACCCGTTAGACCATGTTCAGCAAGTCTCTGAAAAACGCGCTCCTGATCGGGGCGGCTCTGGCCTGTGGATTTGCCGCCGCCGGCGCAGCGGCGACCGCCGACACGCCGGCCAGCGCGCCTTCCGCGAACGCGGGCGTCGATCCCGGCAAGGCCATTGTCGACAAGGCCTGCCAGTCCTGCCACGAGCTGGGCATGGTCACCGACGCCCGCCACACCGCCAAGGAATGGACGAGCGTCATCGACCGCATGCGCGCCAACGGCGCCGAGCTGAGCGACGACGACGCCAAGCAAGTCCAGGCCTATCTGACCAAGCTGTACGGCAAGCCTGGCTGAGCGGCCTTCGTCCCGCGAAATGAGACGCGGCGAAATCAACGATCGGCGCGTAACCTTTCCGCTCGCCGCGACGTATCTGATTACGGGCGGCGAAACGGAGATTTGCGATGACGACGCGACGACACCTTCTGGCCACCGGCGGCCTCTCGGTCCTTGGCGCAGCCCTGGGCCTGGCCGGCTTCAGCGCGCGAGCCGAAACGTTCGAGGTCACCCGCAGCGACGCCGAGTGGAAGCGCATGCTGCCGCCGGACGCCTACGAGGTCCTGCGCCACGCCCGCACGGAGCGCGCCGGCACCAGCCCGCTCGACAAGAACTACAAGAAGGGCACGTACAGCTGCCGCGGCTGCGACCTGCCGCTGTTCTCGTCGACGACCAAGTTCGACAGCGGCACCGGCTGGCCCAGCTTCTGGCAGTCCCTGCCCAACGCCACGGCCAAGAGCGCCGGCGGCAGCATCTTGTGGGGTACGGAGATCCACTGCCGACGCTGTGGCGGTCACCTGGGCCACGTGTTCAACGACGGTCCCAAGCCCACGGGCCTGCGCTACTGCATGAACGGCGTCGCCCTGACCTTCAAGGCCGCCTAGGACTCCATTCCAATGATCCTCTTCCTGCTGGCCTATCTGGGCGGGGTGCTGACCATTGTCAGCCCGTGCATCCTGCCGATCCTGCCGTTCGTGTTCGCGCGAGCCGACAAGCCGTTCGTGCGCAGCGGCCTGCCGATGCTGGCCGGCATGGCCGTGACCTTCGCCCTGGTCGCCACCCTGGCGGCGGTCGGCGGCGGTTGGGCCGTGCACGTCAACCAGTACGGCCGGTGGGTCGCCCCGGCGCTAATGGCCTTCTTCGGCCTGACCCTGCTGGTCCCGAGCCTGGCCGATCGCCTGACCCGGCCGCTGGTCGCCCTGGGCGGACGGCTGTCTCAGAGCGCTGACGAACAGGAGGCGGCCGGCGGCTCGACCGTCGTCGCCTCCGCCCTGCTCGGCGTCGCCACAGGGCTGCTTTGGGCGCCGTGCGCGGGCCCCGTGCTAGGCCTGATCCTGACCGGCGCGGCGCTGCAGGGCGCCAACGCCCAGACGACCCTGCTGCTGGTCGCCTTCGCGGCCGGCGCGGCGACCTCGCTGGGCCTGGCCTTGCTGGTCGGCGGCAAGGTCTTCACGGCCATGAAGCGCTCACTCGGCGCCAGCGAGTGGATCCGGCGCGGCGTCGGCGCGGTGATCCTGGTCGCCGTCGCGGCCATCGCCCTGGGCGTCGACACCGGCTTCCTGACCCGCGTCTCGCAGACCAGCACGGCCGCGCTGGAGCAGGGCCTGGTCAACAAGCTGCATCCTCGGCAGGAGTCGGTCCTGTTGCCCGCCAGCGGCGACGCGATGAGCGGCAGCCCCGCCATGATGGCCGCCAACCCGGCGATGATGAGCGCCAATCCCGCGATGATGTCCGCCAATGGCGCTCCGGACGGCGCGATGATGATGCGCGCCAAGCCCGGCCAGGGCACAGCCCTGCCGGTCGAAGGCGCCGCGCCCGCCCTGGACGGCGCGGTGACCTGGCTGAACTCCCCGCCCCTGACCACCGCCCAGCTGAAGGGCAAGGTCGTGGTCGTCGACTTCTGGACCTATTCCTGCATCAACTGCCTGCGCGCGATCCCCTATGTCCGCGCCTGGGCCGAGAAGTACAAGGACCAGGGCCTGGTGGTGATCGGCGTCCACGCGCCGGAATTCGCCTTTGAGAAAGACGTCAAGAACGTCCGCAAGGCCGTGGCCGACCTGAAGATCGGTTACCCGGTGGCGGTCGACAACAACTACGCGATCTGGCGCGCCTTCGGGAACCAGTACTGGCCGGCGCACTATTTCATCGACGCCAACGGCCAGGTGCGCCACCACCACTTCGGCGAGGGCGGCTACGACCAGTCCGAGCGGGTGATCCAGCAACTGCTGGCGGAGGCCGGCAAGGCCAAGATCGAAAGCGGCCTGGTGGCGGTCAAGGCCACCGGCGCCCAGGCGGCCTCGAACAGCAAGGACGTCGGCTCGCCCGAGACCTATGTCGGCTATGGCCGCGCCGAGAACTTCGCCTCGGCCGGCGGCGCCGTGCGCGACGCCCGGCACGTCTACGCGCTGGCTGGGCCACTGAAGCTCAATGCCTGGGGCCTGGCCGGCGACTGGACCATCGGCGCCGAGCAGGCCGGCCTGAAAGCGCCCGGCGGCAAGATCGCCTACCGCTTCCGCGCGCGCGACCTGCACCTGGTGCTGGGTCCGGCGGCCAATGGCGCCAAGGTCCGTTACCGGGTCACGATAGACGGCAAGCCGCCCGGCGCCGATCATGGCATGGACACCGACGCGGAGGGCAATGGCGTGATCACCGGCCAGCGGCTCTATCAGTTGATCCGGCAGAAGGGCGCGATCGGCGACCGCACCTTCGAGATCCAGTTCCTCGACGCCGGCGCCCAGGCCTACGCCTTCACGTTCGGCTGACGGAGAACCGCCGCCTGAGCTTTAGCCTCGGCTGTCGTGGAACGGCCTGGACGGCCAGGGCCTCTGAACCGGCCGCAGCCGCTCATAGGCGCGCGACAGTCGCAGGACGCCCAGGTCGTCGAAGCGTCGCCCGACGATCTGCATCCCGATCGGCAGGCCCTCAGCGGTATAGCCGCAGTTGATCGAGGCTGCGGGTTGCTCGGTCATGTTGAAGGCGACGGTGAAGCCGATGTGCTCGAACGGCCGGGCCGGGTCGTCGGTCGGCGACGGTAGGTGCGCATCGAAGGCCGGCATGGGCGCGGAGGGAGAGAGCAGGAAGTCGAACGGCTGGAAGGCCTTGGCGCCGGCTTCGCGCATGCGCTGGATCTGGTTGAAGCCGCGATAGACCGACAGCCCGTCGGCCCCGCGCGCCGCGCGCGCCCAGTCGAGGATGTAGGGCAGGCAGCGCTCGACCCGCTCCGGCGGTAGGGCGTCGAGATCGCTCAGCGACCGCGTGCGCCAGAAGAGATCCAGGCCGTCCAGCATCTCGCGGGTGAGGTACGGCGCGAACGGCTCGACGATCGCTCCGGCCGCCTCTAAGGCCCGGGCGGCGGCGGTCACCGCCTCGGCGACCTCGGGCTCGACGGGCAGGCCGACGCCGGCGTCCAGCATCAGGCCGATCCGCAGGCCCTTCAGGTCGAGATCGAGGTCGTCCCAGGTGATCAACGCCGGCGGGAGGCTCATATGGTCCCGCTCATCCGGCGCGGAGAGCACGCTCATGGCCAGGGCCGCGTCTTCGACCGTGCGGGTCATCGGGCCGGCGCAGCGGCCGATATAGGGCGGGTCGATCGGGATGCGGCCGTTGCTGGGCTTGAAGCCGAAGATCCCACACCAGCCGGCAGGCAGGCGAATGGAGCCGCCAATGTCGGTGCCGATGTGCAGCGGTCCATAGCCCGCGGCGGCCGCCGATCCCGCCCCCGCGCTAGAACCGCCCGGCGTCTTGGCCAGGTCCCACGGATTGCGCGACAGGGCGTGGAAGCTCGACAGGCCCGACGACAGCATGCCGAAGTCTGGGTTGGTGGTCTTGGCCAGGATCACCGCGCCGGCCTCGCGCAGTCGGGCGGCGGGCGGGGCGTCGACCGGCTCGGGGACAAGATCGGATGCGGCCGAGCCGATTGGCTTGGGCACGCCCTGGGTGGCGATCAGTTCCTTGATCGTGACGGGCGCGCCGTCCAGCGGCCCCAGCGCCTCTCCGCGCCGCCAGCGGCCCTCGGACGCGCGGGCCGCATTGAGCGCTGTCTCGGCGTCCAGAGCCCAGGTCGCGGCCAGGTCCGGCTCACAGGCTTCGATCCGCGCCAGCACGGCTTGGGTGACCTCGACCGGCGACGCGCCGCCCTCGCCGTAGAGCCGGGAGAGTTCGGTCGCGGTCAGGTCGGGAAGCTCGCTCATGCAGGAAGACTAGGCTCAGCATGGGCGGCTTCGCTAGAGTGCCCACGAATCCCTGGAAGGACATCGCCTTGCTTCGACCTGGTCCGCGCAATCTGCTCACCGATGTGCCCGGCCTGACGGTCGGCAACGCCACGGACGAGGCGGTGCGCAGCGGCGTGACCGTCGTGCGCTTCCCAGGCGGCTGGGGCGCCGGCGTCGACGTGCGCGGCGGCGGGCCGGGCGTGCGCGAGACCGAAACCCTGTCGCCCGAGAATGGCTATGCGCGCCTGCACGGCCTGACGCTGAGCGGCGGCTCGGTCTTCGGCCTGGGCGCGGCCGACGGTGTCGTGGCTGCTCTGTCGCAAGCGGGGGAAGGCTTTCCGGTCAGCCCCGGCGCGCCGAGAGCGCCGATCGTGGCCGGCGCCGTGCTGTACGACCTGGGCAATGGCGGCGACAAGGACTGGGGGCTCGAGCCGCCGTACCGCCGCCTGGGCCAGGAAGCCTTGGCCGCGGCCGACGCGACCTTCGCGCTCGGCGCGGTCGGGGCGGGACGCGGCGCGCGGGCGGGCCTGGTTCCAGGCGGGCTCGGCTCCGCGTCCCTGGACCTGGGCGACGGCTTGATCGTCGGCGCCCTGGCGGCGGTGAATCCGGTCGGTTCGGTGTTCATGCCGGACGGCGAGACCTTCTGGGCCTGGCCGTTCGAGATCGACGGCGAGTTCGGGGGGCGCATTCCCACGGGGCCGGCCGGAGCGGTCGAGCCGATGCCGGATGACTCCCGCCTGGCCGGCCAGGGACGGCTGACGCAAGGCGCCAACACCACCTTGGCCGTGGTCGCCGTCAATGCGGCGCTCACCGCCGCCGAGTGCAAGCGCCTGGCGATGATGGCTCAGGATGGCCTGTCACGGGCGGTGCGTCCGGCCCACACGCCGTTCGACGGCGACGTGGTCTTCGCGGTCGCTTCGGGCGCCGTCGACCTGGGCGAAACCGGCCGCCTGCGCCACATCGCCCGCCTCGGCTCGGCCGCCGGCGACTGCCTGGCGCGGGCCATCGCCCGAGGCGTCTACGCGGCGCGCGGCTAGCCGAGAGCGGCCAGCGCTCGGGCAAGATTCGGCGTCGCGGCGATCAATTGCGCCGTGTACGGATGTTTTGGCGCGGCGAAGACCTCGGCGGTCGGTCCAGCCTCGACGATCTGTCCCTCGCGCATGACCAACACCCGGTCGGTCAGGCCGCGCACCACCCCCATGTCGTGGGTCACCAACAGATAGGCCACGCCCAGGTCGTCGGAGAGCCGCGCCAAAAGATCCAGCACCTCTGCCCGGACAGTGACGTCCAGGGCCGAGACCGCCTCGTCCAGGGCGATGACGTCGGGCTCGACGATCAGGGCGCGGGCGATGGCGATGCGCTGGCGTTGGCCGCCGCTGAACTGGTGCGGATAGCGGTCGGCGGCCTCGGCCGCCAGCCCGACCTTGGCCAGCATGGCCTCGACCTTGGCCCGGCGTTCGGTTGGGGAGAGCTTGACGTCCAGCAGGTGCAGCGGTTCGGCCACCAGCCGCTCGACCGTCCAGCGCGGATCGAGACTGCCATTCGGATCCTGGAAAACCAGCTGGATGGCGCGTCGACGGCGGCGCGGCGAGGCGGGTGTGAAGGGCTCCCCAGCCAGCCGCACCTCGCCGCCCTGGACCGGATCCAGGGCCAGAAGGGCGCGCAGCAGGGTCGACTTGCCGCTGCCGGACTCGCCGACCAGGCCGACGATCTCGCCCGGACGGATCTCCAGCGAGACGCCCCTCAGCACGCGCACCGGCGGCCCGGCGCGAAGGAAGCGGCGCGGACCAGTATAGTCGCGGACCACGCCACGCGCCTCCAGGATCGGCGCGGCCTGGGCGTCCGGCGTGCGTGTCCTGACCGGCAGGCGCTCGGCGTCGGCGGCCAGGGCGCGGGTATAGGGATGGGCCAGGGCCTTGAAGACGGCGCCAGTCTCGCCTTGCTCGACGATCTCGCCGTCCTTCATCACCGCCACATGGTCGGCGGCCTCGGCGACCAGGGCCAGGTCGTGGCTGATCAGGATCAGGGCCGCGCCGTCCTCGCGCACCAGGTGGCGCAGCAGCTTGAGGATCTCGGCCTGGGTTGTGACGTCCAGCGCCGTGGTCGGCTCGTCGGCGATCAGCAGGCGGGGCGACAGCACGACGGCGATGGCGATGGCGACCCGCTGGCGCTGGCCGCCGGACAGCTCGTGCGGATAGCGCGTCAGGGGGATGTCGGCGAGGCCCACGCGGTCCAACGTCTCGCGGGCGGCGGCGATGGCTTCTGCACGCGAGGCCTTGCGGTGCAGGCGCACGACCTCCGCCACCTGAGCGCCGATGGTCATCACAGGGTTGAGCGACGTCATCGGCTCCTGGAACACCATGCCGATGCGGTCGCCGCGCAGGCGGGACAGTTCGTCGTCGGGCAGGCCGACGAGGTCGCGGTCCTCGAAGCGGATCGCGCCCTCGACCCGCGCCCCACGCGGCGGCAGGCCCAGGATCGACAGGGCCGTCAGCGACTTGCCGGAGCCGGACTCGCCGACAATGCCCAGCACCTGGCCGGCCTCCAGCGTCAGCGACAGGCCGCGAAGGATCGGCTGGTCGCCCAGCGTCAGCTTTAGGTCGTGGATCTCGAGCAGGGCCACCTAGCGCTCCTCGTCCAGGCGCGGGTCCAGTCGGTCGCGCAGGCCGTCGCCCAGCAGGTTCAGGCCCAGCACGGTGATGACGATGGCCAGGCCGGGGAAGATCGCCTGCAGCGGCGCGACCGAGACCAGGGTCTGGGCGTCGGCCAGCATCTTGCCCCAGCTGGCGGCCGGCGGCTGGACGCCGAGACCGACATAGGAGAGCCCCGCCTCGGCGATGACGCCCAGCGAGAACTGCAGCGTCGCCTGTACGATCAGCACACTGAGCAATCCAGGCGCGATGTGCTCCAGCGAGATCCGCGTCACCCCCTTGCCGGCCGCGCGGGCGGCCAGGACGTAGTCGCGGGTCCAAAGAGTGAGCGCCGAGCCTCGGGTCAGGCGGGCGAACACGGGCACGTTGAAAACGCCGATGGCGATGACGGCGTTGATCGCGCCCGGACCCAGGACGGCGGTGATCAGGATCGCCAGGATCAGGGCCGGGAACGCGAAGACCACGTCCGAGGCGCGCATGACCAGCTCATCGACGACGCCCCGGCGGGCGGCAGCCAGCAGGCCCAGCGGCACGCCGACGCCCGCGCCCAACAGCACGGCCACCAGCGAAACCGACAGGGCGTTGCGCGCGCCCAGCAGGATCATCGAAGCGACGTCGCGGCCAAAGTGATCCAGCCCCAGCCAGTGGGCGGCGGTGGGGCTTTGCAGGCGGTGGCCGATGTCGAAGCTGGCCGCGTCATAGGGCGTCCACACCAGCGACACCAACGCGGCGGCCACGAAGGCGATGCTGATCACGCCGCCGACCATCAGCGTAGGCGAAAGGCGGGCGCGGCTCATGATCCGCGCCTCCGCAGGCGGGGATCGACCAGCACATAGGCCACGTCGACCAGGAAGGTGGTGGCCACCACGGCGAAGACCAGCAGCATGACCACGCCCTGCACCACGATCAGGTCGCGCTGGGTGATGGCTTGCAGGACGAGGCGTCCAAGCCCTGGCAGGAAGAAGACGTTCTCGATGATCACCCCGCCGGCCAGCAGAAAGGGGAACTGCAGGCCGAGGATGGTCAGCAGAGGGATCAAGGCGTTGGGCAGGCCGTGCCGCCACAGCGCTTGGCTCGCCGTCAGGCCCTTGGCGCGGGCAGTGCGCATATAGTCCTCGGCCAGGGTGTCGATCAGGGCCGAGCGGGTGACGCGGGCGATGATCGCGGCTTGCGGCGCGGCTAGGGCGATGGCCGGCAGGGCCAGGGCCTTCAGCGCCGGGATCAAGCCCGCGTCCCAACCGGGGAAGCCGCCGGCCGACACCCAGCGCAGGCCGATCGAGAACACCATGACCAGCAGTACGGCGAACCAGAAGTTCGGAATGGCCACGCCCACCTGGGTCAGGCCCATGACCATCGTGTCGGTCGCCCTGCCCCGCCGCGCCGCCGCCAGGGCGCCGATCGGCGCGCCGACCGCGACCGACAGCGCCAGGGCCAGCAGGGCGAGAGGCAGCGAGACGCCGATCCGCTCGGCGACCAGAGCCGAGACCGGGGTCTGGTAGGTGTAGCTGACGCCCAGGTCGCCGTGCAGCATGCCCAGCAGCCAGGCGAGATAGCGCTGGGCCGCCGGACCTTCCAGCCCCATCTGCTGGCGCAGATTGGCGACGGCCTCTGGGCTGGCGTTCAGCCCCAGCATGTAGGCGGCCGGATCGCCCGGAACGACCTGGATGATGGCGAAGACCACGACGCTGGCGGCCAGCAGGGTCAGGACCATCACCATCGCCCGACCGCCCAGATAGGCCGCTCCGAAGCGCACGGCCAGCAAGGCCAGGCCAGCGACCGCGGCGAGCGCCAGGACCACGGTGACGATGGCGCCGGCCGGACCGGCCTTGCCGCTCGTGATAGCCTCCGCCCCGTCGGCGCCATCGAACGCCGCCGTGTGCAGGTCGAGGGTCTGGGTCGGCGAATTGACCCAGACGTCCTTCAGGCGTGCGTCAAACACGCCCAGGTGCGGGAACTGAAAGAGAAAGCCGTTCACCGCGTCATCGGCGATCCGGCGCTGGATCTGGCCCAGGATCGCCGCCCGCTGGCGCTCGTCGGTCGCGCCCGTCAGGGCTTCCATCAGCCCGTGGAAAGCCTCGCTGTGATAGCCGAAATAATAGCCGGCCTTGTCATAGATGGCGTAGTCCATCGGCTCCGCATGGCTGACGATGGTCAGGTCGAACGCGTGGCGGCCATAGACCTGGTCCAGCCATTGGGCCCACTCGATATTCTGGATCTTCACCCGCACGCCGGCCTGGACCAGCTGGGCGGCGACGATCTCGCCGCTACGGCGGGCGTAGTTGGGCGGCGGCAGCTTCAGGGTCAGGTCCAGGCCGTTGGGATAGCCGGCCTGCGCCAGCAACGCCTTGGCCTTGGCGACGTCGTGCGGATAGAGGCCGGTCAGGTCGACATAGGCGGCATTCTGCGGCGGGAAGTGGCTGCCGATCGGCGTCCCATAGCCGTACATCGCCCCGTCGATGATCGCCCGGCGGTCCAGGGCGTATTGCAGGGCGCGACGCACCCGCACGTCGGCCAGCGGGCCGGCACGGTTGTTGACGCCCAGGATCACCTCGCCCTCGCTGGGGGCGGTGATCACCTTGAGGGCCGGATCGGCGCGCAGTTGGGCCAAGTTCTCCGGAGCCGGATAGTCGGGGAAGGCGTCGATCTCGTGGGTCTTGATCGCCGCATAGGCCCCCGCCGGATCGGCGATGAACTTGAATCTCACCTGACGCAGCTTGGCGGGCTGGCCCCAATAGCCGTCGTTGCGGACCAGGCTCACGGCGTCGCCGCGCCGCCAGCCGGCGAACCTGAACGGGCCGGTGCCGACCGGCGTGGTGGCCAGGCCCGCCGCCGACTTCGGCGAGACCATCACGCTGTCGCCCCAGGCCAGGGTGTAGACCAGGTTGCTGTCGGGCTTGGAGAGATGCAGGCGCGCCGTGCGCGGATCGATAACCTCGACCTGCCGGATGACGCTCAGCGCCTGCTTCTGGACATTGGTCGAGGCCGGACCAAGGGCGCGCTCCAGGCTGAACTTGACGATGCCGGCGTCGAACGGCGTCCCGTCCTGGAAGCGCACGCCCTCTCGAAGATGGAAGGTGTAGGTCAGGCCGTCGGGCGAAACCTCCCACCAGGTCGCCAACAGCGGCCTGACCGCCCCTTGGGCGTCCAGGCGGACAAGGCCTTCGAAGATGTTGCGGTAGACCACCTCGTCGGTCGCCACCGCCGCGCCGGACGTGGGATCGAGGTGGGGCGGCTCCAACTGCAGCGCGACGGTCAGGGTGTCCTTGGGCGCGGCGTGGGCGACGGGCGCGAACGCCAGCAGGCAGGCGGCCACCAGACCGAGAAGGGCGCGGAGCTTCACGCGATGCGCGCCCGGGCCTTGGCGGCCTCGGCGGGCAGGCACAGGCGGTCGTAGACTCTCGCCAGGGCGCGATTGAGCGGGACGCCGTCGGGATCGAAGCCGCGCCGCAGCTCCAGCGTCTGCTGGGCTTCCGACAGCCGGTCGGCGCGGATCAGGGCGTCCAGGATCAGTTGCTCGAAGAGATCCCGCTGGGCGTGGCTGCCGCCGATCTCGGCCAGGCGCGGCAGGGCGGCGCGCAGGCCACGCAAGGCCGCCGGATAGTCGCCCCGCGCGTAGGCGACCAGACCCTCCGCCGCCGGCAGGGCGACCTCGCGCCAGGTCTCGCGGACGAAGTCGGGCGCCTCCAGCGCCGCGCGACGCACGGCGGCCAGCAAGGCGCCTGCCTCGGGCCGGCCCGCCCGGGCCAGGCCGTAGAGATATTGCAGGGTCAGGAACGGCTGGACCACATCTTGGGCGCGGACGAACAGGTGATCGGCGAGATCGCTCCAGCGCTCGCCCACATCCACGCCAGCCAGCTCCAGCCGGGCCAGCAGCGACACGGCCCCGACCTGATCCTGGGAGTAGTCCTTGGCCTGCGCCCAGCAGTGGTCGTCATAGGCGGCCATGGCGGCGTCGAACCGGCCCTGGCTGAGATAGAACAGCGCCAGATGCCACCACAGATGCGTGTCCATGAACGAGTTCAGGCCCGTCCAGGTGTCGCGGACGACTTCCAGGAACGCGACGCCCTCGGCAATGCGGCCCTGGGTCAGCATCACATGGGCCAGAGCGTGCTGGGCCCACGGCTCCTTGCGCTTGAGGGTCAGCGCGCGTCGCGCGGCGGCCTCGGCCTCGTCCAGCAGGTGGCACTGCTCGTAGGCGAAGGCCAACATGCCGTGCAGCTGGGCCACGTCCTCGGCGGCCGGGAGGACGGCGCTGGCCGCCCGCAGCATGGCCGGGAAGTCGCCGCGGTTGAAGTCGTGATACTGCCGAAGCTTCAGCACCAGCAGATCGCGCGGCCACGCCGCCAGGATCGCGTCGGCGACGCCTAAGGCGCCGGGAATGTCGTCCGCCGACCAGGCCGTGACGAACTCGACGAAGGCCTGTTCACGCGGGTGGGCCTGACCAGCCGCCGCCCGAGCTCGAGCGAGATACGGCGCGGCGCGTTCGGCGGCCTCCGGCGCCTCCAGCAGCAGCCACAGCGTCGCGGCATAGGCGTTCAGCAGGGCGCAGTCCGGATAGGCCTCGGCGGCCCCGATCACTTCGGCCGCCCGGGTCTCATAGCTGAGGAAGCCGTCGACGAAGCCGTCCACCGCCGCCAGGGCGGCGTCTGGTGTCGGGCTGACCGGGTTGCCGAGATAGTCGGTACGCATAGGGGGTACTCTAGCGGACGCCAGCCTCGGCGAGGAAGGCGGCCGTATCGTCAGCCGAACGCTGCGGGATCTCGACCTGCGGCAGGTGCCCGACCTTCGGATAGACGATCAGCTTGGCGCCCGGGATGGCCTCGGCGAACTTGTGGGCGCTGGCCACCTCGATCAACGGATCGATCTCGCCCCACAGCACCAGGGTCGGGACCTTGATCGTGGAGAGAACCTCGCGGGTCGCCTGGCTGTGCTTGCCGGGCTGGATCGACATGAGGATGGCGCGGTGACCCGGGGCGCGCTGCAGCTCGGCCCAGCGATCGATGAACGCGTCGGTGATCACGGCCGGATCGCCGACCTCGCCGCGCAGGCCCGAGCGGATCAGCGGTTTGTTGTCGATCGAGCGCAGGAAGGCGCGGCCCCACGAATACTTCAGCAACTTGAAGGCCAAGGGCGGCTTCTTCAGGGTCTGCGCCGGCCAGCCGGCGGCGTCGACCAGGACGAGGCCGTTCAGGCGTTCCGGATGGCGCACGGCAACCTGCCAGGCCACGCCGCCGCCCATCGAGTTTCCGGCGATGGCGAACTTGGGAAGGTTCTCCTTCGCGGCCAGGGCCTCGATCAGGTCGGCGAAGCCGTCGGCCGACGCGACGTAGCCCACGGGCGCCCGGGTCAGGCCGTGGCCCGGCAGGTCGACGGTGATGATCCGATAGCGATCGGAGAGCCGCGCGACCCAGCCCTCCCACGAGAAGTGGGAGTCGCCAAAGCCGTGGACCAGCACCAGCAGCTTCCCGTCGGCCTTGCCCTCGTCCTTGTAGTGCAGGCGAACGCCGCCGGGCAGGTCGGCATAGTGCGAAGCCTTGCTGGCGTACTCGGCCTCGAGTTTCTCATAGGGGATGTCGGGGCCGCGCAGCAGCAGCCAGCCGACAAAGCCGGCCAGCACGATCACGGCCAGGAGGCCGCCCAGGATCAGCAACAGGGTCTTCAACATGGGCGGTCTCCCCGACGGTCGTGACTAGAAGCGATACTGGGCGCGAAGGCCATAGGTCGCCGGCTGGCCGGGCGCGGCGATGTCGATCAGCGGCAGGAAGAAGTTCCGCGTCAGGTCGTACCTGGTGTTGAAGACGTTGCGCGCGAATGCGGTCAGCGCCCAAGGCCCCTTGGCCGGCGACACCGTCACGCTGGCGTTGGCCAGCCAGTAGCTGTCGACGTCGTAGCGCGCGCCTAGCAGCAACGGCTTGGTCTTGTCGTGGAAGGCATAGTTGCCTTGCGCCTCGACCTCGAAGTCGCCGACCGCCCAGGTGTAGGCGATGTCGCCGCCGTAGCTGAGCGGCGGGAAGCCGACCTTGGCGCCGGTGCGGTCAATAAAGACAGCGCGCTTGGCCGCGACGCTGGCGGGGATGTCCAAGTCGTTCAGGTACTTGTCGAACTTGCCGGCCTTGTAGCCCAGCGACTGGCCGATCCGCAGGGCCGGAACGGGACGCCAGGTCAGCTCCAGCTCGCCGCCGTACAGGTGCGACTTCTGAGCGTTGACGATGGCGCCGATCGGGCCGTTGTTGATGTCGTAGATCGCCGACTGGATCTGCTGGTTCTTGTAGTCGTAGTAGAAGATCGAGCCGTTCAGCTGGACCGTGTTGGCCGCGAAGCTGGACTTGAAGCCGGTCTCGTAGGCCCACAGGGTCTCGGGCTTGAAGCCGTCGACGGCTGCGGCGTCCCCACGATTGTACGACGTGAAGCCGCCCGACTTCGTGCCCTTGCTGACGCTGGCATACAGCAGCACGCCGTCGACCGGCCTGTACTCGAGAGCCAGCTTGCCGGTCACTGACTTGTTCTTCAGCGACTTGTCGTCGGTCGGGCTGAAGTTGGTCGGCGGCGCGCCGGGGGCGAAGACGCCGGCCGTGACGAAGTCGAACTGCTGGCGCTTCTCGTCTTCTCCGCGCAGGCCAGCCACCAGTTTCAGCCTATCGCTAAGCGCGTATTCCACCTGGCCAAACAGCGAGGCCGAGCGGACCTTCTGGCTGTAGGTCGTGCGGGTGTCGAACAGCAGCGACTGGTAGAAGTCGGAATAGAAGGCCTCATTGATGGTCTCGCGCGAATAGTAGCCGCCGACCAGCCATTGCAGCGGGCCCTCGGTCTTCGACGAGGCGCGCAGCTCCTGCGAGAAGACCTTGGCGTCGGTGTCGAAATAGGTGCCGGCATAGGCGTAGGGCGAGGCGTCCCAGTCGTTGTATTCCTTGCGGTGCAGCTTTTCGTAAGACGTGATCGACACCAGGTCGACGCCGTCGGTCTCGCCGTGCGCCCGCAGCGAGGCTCCGCTGCTCTTGGTGTCGTGGAACGGCTTGGCGTTGGCGGCGATGCCGGTCAGCGTCGCGAAGGCGGCCGAGCCGCCCCAGCCGGTGTTCTTGCGGCTGCCGTCGGCCGGAATGGTCGCCAGGCTGGCGTTATAGCCCAGCGGATTGAACAGATAGAGTCCGGTCGGCTCGGACTTGTCATAGCCGGCGTGGATGCTGAGCAGGAAGTCTGCCCTGTCGTTGGGCGTCCAGGCCAGTTGGCCGCGCACCGAGCTGGTGTCCTTGTCGCCCAGCTTCTGGCCCGTGGCGCGGTTCTTCTGCCAGCCGCCGCCCTGGTCGGTGACGAAAGCCACGCGACCGCTGAGCGTGTCGCTGAGCGGACCGGACACATAGCCCTCGGCCTTGAACGCATCGTTGTTGTCGTATTCGGCGGTCACGCCGGCAGCCAACGCGCTGGTCGGTCGGTTGGTGATGAAGTTGATCGCGCCGCCGGTGGTGTTGCGGCCGTACAGCGTGCCCTGCGGGCCGCGCAGCACTTCCACGCGGGCGATATCGAACAGCAACCCTTGGGTCTGGGCCTGGATCGGATAGGCCACCTCGTCGACGCTGACGCCGACGGTCGAGGAGTTGTTCGAGGCGTAATCGTCGAAGCCCACGCCGCGCAGGCGGAAGCTGGGCTGACCGCTTCCGAACTGGGGCGTGATCTCCAGGCTCGGCGTAGCGTACTGCAACTGGTTAACCGTGGCGACGCCGCGCGCGACCAGCTGCTCGCCCGAGATCACCGACAGGGCCACGCCGACGTCCTGGGCCGATTGCTCGCGACGCTGAGCGGTGACGATCACCTGCTCAACTGCGGCGTCGCCGGACGTCTGAACGCCGGACTGGGCCCACGCCCCGCCCGCGAAAGCCGCGCCTAAGGCGCCCGCGGCGGTTCCGATAAGAAGACGCTTGATCAACGCTCTATCCCCCTTGGCGACGCGGAAAGAAACGCGTCGTCTTGCCCGAATAATTCCTACCTATTGAATGGGAATTGAAAGGAAGATTTCCTCCCTACGGGCCAAGCTTCTCTAACCGCCGTCTCGACACCGGGGGAAATCCGATCGGAGGCGAGGCCAGGGGAATGCGCCGAGGACGACATCAAGCACCGACGAGCCAGTCGCGACCGCCACGATGGCGACGCGCAAAAAGCGGGTCAATGATTGAGACCGCAACGCCTTCAAACGATGTCGGGGAGAAAATGGCGCGCCCGGAACGATTCGAACGTCCGACCCTCAGATTCGTAGTTTGCTGACAAGTCTATCTCTTTCACAGACTTCTCGGATATCAATGTAAATTAAATGATCTCTGTAATTTTTCTCCATGTATGGAGAATTGGGGAAAATATCGCCCGCCGAAAGATCGAGCCAATATGAGCAAGAAACTCTCTCTAAGTCCAGCCCGTTAGTCTGCGGACCTTTAGGATCGGAACGAGCGATCTACGTCTGCCAGGACCGACGATATCGATCTACGGGAAGCTCCCCCCACGCCGGCTTCTGTGGCGAAGCGATCCCAGCCGGCGACAGCCTCCCGAGCCTGCGAAACGATCTGGTCGATGATAGCCGCGCTCAAACCATGGCGCGCACCGAGCGACGCAAAATGCGCATGGGTCGGCGTTCGCCCCTCGCCCTCGACAGCCAAGTAGTGCTCCCCTCCCGGGCCGCGAGAAAAGGTCAGGTCGTAGGCGGGAGCCAAACGCCAGACACCTTGCGCATCCATGAGATAACTATGCTGACGCGCATGATCGTCCCGGTTGGAGGCCAGCACGTTAAAGACGGCTCGCCGGTACGCCGCCTTCACATCTTCCGCATGCCGCGTGATCGCCTGGGTGGCCCGGAGGAATGTGTCGTAGCTGACTGTCGGCGCCGAGGGTTCGGCCTCGATCGCTCCAGCCAAGGACACCATGTGCAGCCGCGCGCCAGGCCTTGGGCGGTCGAAGCGGCGTGTAGAAAAGTAGCCCGGGCCTTGCTGGGCCGAAAGCAGTCGGTATTCGCTGACTTCCAGTCCGGCCGCTACCGCCATGGCGGCGTAGGCAGCCTCGATGGGGCCAATATCTACTGGGTCATTCGTCGCACGAAACTTTACGATCCAAGCCTCGTGCCCACTGGCGGGTTCGCCATGGCTTACAGAGATGCGCCCCGCTCCATCGAAGCCGACATGGATTTTCGGTCGCGCTCCACCCGACGCTCCAGCTAGGTCGGCTAGTGTGGACTCAAGTGCGGCCTCCTCACCGTTGAGGATCTCGGCCGAAGCTGCGGCAAGCTCGTCCAAGTCGAGGGCATCGAACTCATTCGCGGGCGTGGTCTCCGGTTGGAACACTAGCGCACCGCGACCTTGAGACCCCACGAGCGACAGACGCTCTAGCGGGGTCAGATCCTCGATGTCGTAATCCAGCCCCGCGAGTCGCCGGCGCATCAGCAGCCGCCCCCAGCCCTCTGGTAAGCTATCCGCTAGAAAGCCGTGGAGCCCCTCAAACTTGCGCCCCCGCGCGGCAACAAGGCCGGGCTCGGGCGGATAGAGGATGGGATCGACAGGGAGTTGCGCCCGAACCACATCGCTGGACCATTCAAGCTGCGCGAGGCCGCCAGACATAGCCACTCGACCAACATGCGTGGGGCCGTCGGCGTCCGAGAACTGCAGCCCCAGCAGCAACGGCGCCCCTCTGGGAAGCTTCACGATTGTCTCGCCTTTCGAACGCGCTTTGGCGCCGCCTTGGCTTTAGCTTGCTGCGCCAAAAGCTCATCCAGACTCTGGGCCACTGTTGGCGGGAACAGCTCATCAATAGGCACTTCACAGCGCAAAGCTAACGAGGCCCTGATCATGTCTTCGATCGAAGCAGAGCCGTCGGCTTCCAACCTCCGCCAGGTCCGATAAGCCACGCCCGCGCGTTCCGAAGCCGCGCGCTGCGTTAGCTGCAGGCCGATACGGCGGGCTCGGATGCGCCCGGCAAGATCCGCTTGAATCTCTGAGATAGTCCGCAACATCGGCCATATATGGCCACTTAAACCTAAAATATCGAGTTAATTGTCCATATGCGGGCACTTTACGTGCCTCGTCGGTCCAATCCCGCCGAAACGCTCTAATTATCACAAGCGCGTGATGACGAATGTCAAGATCGGCGGCAATGAAAATCGAATGACGCGAATGGCGTCAGTGAGCCCATCGAGTGACAATATTAGCGTCATTTATCCCCGGAAGCACTTATCTATATTTTCGATTGTTACATCCAAAGCGACGTTTCATTTCGATACAATTTACATCACCCCTCGGAGTTGCTGTTTTAGAAACATCATCAACTTATAGCGATACCCGAATGACTGAAGTCCCCGGAAAGGCTGGCGGCGCGCTGCTAAGGAACGCAACCAACGCGAAGCGCGAGCGCCCGTACCAATACTCTGTCGACCTGGGCCCTGCCCTCTCCATGCGACTGAGTTCCGAGCTACCCGACAACCTGGAGATCGGGCTTCTCGTCTGCCCACCGCTCCCCAATGACCGAGGCTATGAGGAGCTTGAGACCTCGGGGTATGAGAGGCAGAAGCTGGAGTTCGCACGCAGCGGACCGCGATACGTTCTCGCCAACAAGACGGTGGTGCAGTTCGGACCGCTCGGGCACTCGTGGCGAAAGCCGAGCCACGCGGCCATCTTCAGCGGCGAAGGCCGCCTGCTCTACTATGGAGCACTCTACCAGCGAACTCCGCCGGCCATAGACGCTGCGCCTAACTGGATCGAGTTCGACGCGAATACGATCCGGACTCAGGTCCTCTAAGCGCCACGCCATGACCCGCCAAGCTGACAAGCGCTACCTACGACTGCGCCTTGCCGAGGCTCAAAACTGGCGCTGCGCCTATTGCGCGCGGGTCATGGCTATGGACGGACCAGGATTAGACACTGCGACCGTAGACCACTTAATTCTGCGCAGCCGAGGCGGCCGGCGGAATTGGTGGAACACGGTCGCGGCATGCCGAGCCTGCAACGAAGCGCGCGGCGCGGAGCCGTGCTTTGCCGGCTTTTATCTCGTGGTGCAGGTCGCGCAGTCCAGCTTGAGATTTTCCGTGCCCAGCACTCAACGCTCGCCGCTGAACGCGGAAATCTCGGGCCTGGCTCTAGCTAAGGCCAATTTTCGCGATAGCCTGCGCGACGATGCAATTCTGGTGGGTGAACCACAATCAGACGGCGCGACAGGAAGTCGAGGGCCAGTATCTCTGGTCGCCAAAGACCGAGAGCAACGGCGCGCGCAGCGAATTCTATAAAAACATGCGGCGCGCCTCTCCAGGCGATCTGGTTCTCTCCTACTCCGGCCAAGCCGTTCGGTATGTTGGGCGCGTTACAGATTTTGCGTTCACCGCGCCCAAGCCTGCTGAGTTCGGCACGACCGGGTCAAACTGGAGTGACGAGGGTTGGCTCCTTCCAGTGTTCTGGGTCCAGCTCGCGCGTCCGGTGAGCCCCAAGGCGATGATCGATGTCATCCGCCCGTTATTGCCCCGCCGCTATTCCCCTCTGAATCCTGGCAATGGAGCAGGAAACCAGAAGGCGTACCTCGCCGAAATCGCGCAGGATCTCTTTGACACCATCACAGCGGTCACAACGTTCGATGCCGTCACCCTGCACCGCGCGGGCGCTAATAGCCTTAGTTTTGAGGTTGTGAACGACCTGCTTGAGGACACCGTTGAGCAGCGGATCGCTAGCGATCTGACATTGGATGACACTGTGAGGCGGAGCGTGATCCAAGCCCGCCGCGGCCAAGGCAAGTTCCGAGCAAATGTCGAGGCGATGGAGCGGTGCTGCAGACTCACTGGAGTCAGCAATCCAGCCCTTCTGATCGCCAGCCACATCAAGCCATGGCGCCTTTGCGCATCGGCCCAGGAGCGCCTCGATGGCGCGAACGGTTTGCTTCTTACCCCGGACGCCGATCTGCTCTTCGACCGCGGCTTCATCAGCTTCCACGACGACGGCGAAGTTCTGGTTTCGCCGCGGGTCGATCGCGAAGACCTGCGCCGTCTAGGCCTCGACCATTTGAACTGGGGGCAGCCAGGCTTTGGGGACGTCGGGGCAAGCTGGAACGCCAATGCCTTTGCGTCAGCTCAGACGCGCTACATGGCCGATCATCGCGCCAACGTCTTCGTGGCTTGATATCACGTCCGCATCTGACGCTGGCGCACGCCACCTAGACCTTGCGCGAAGACCTGCGCCTTGGTCTATCTGGCGTTGTCTTGGGGAGCGTACCATCCATGAACCAACAGTCCTTGTCGGCCTTCATCTGGTCGGTGGCCGACCTCCTGCGCGGCAGCTTCAAGCAGGCGGACTACGGCAAGGTCATCCTACCGTTCACGGTGCTGCGCCGTCTGGACTGCGTACTCGAACCGACCAAGGCCGCGACACTGGCAGAACACGACAAGCGCGTCGCCCAAGGCGTCGATCCAGACCCGTTCCTGCGCCGGACTTCAGGCGCCGGTTTCTACAACACGCACAGGTTAGACCTGAAGCGCCTGCTGGGTGACCCGGACAACATCGAGTCCAACCTGAATGCCTATCTGCGAGCCTTCTCACCAGCGGTCAGAGACATCTTCGAGCGCTTCAAGTTCTTCGCTCAGATCGACGCGCTGGTCGAAGCGAAGCTTCTCTACCTAGTGACCGAGAAGTTCGCGGCGATCGACCTCCACCCCGAGGTCGTCGACAACCACCAGATGGGCCTCGTTTTCGAGGAGCTGATACGCAAGTTCGCCGAACTATCGAACGAAACAGCCGGGGAGCACTTCACCCCGCGCGAGGTCATCCGCTTGATGGTCGAGCTGATCTTCGTTGAGGACGACATCGCTCTCAGCGAACCGGGCGCGGTGCGCGCCATCTATGACCCGACGGCTGGCACGGGCGGCATGCTGTCCGTCGCCGAGGAACGCCTGGCGCAGCACAATCCCGGCGCCAAGCTCTCGATGTATGGCCAGGAGCTGAACCCGGAGTCCTACGCCATCTGTAAGGCCGACATGCTGATCAAGGGCCAGCCCGTCGACAACATCGCGTTCGGCAACACCCTGTCAGACGACGGACACCACGCCCAGAAGTTCGACTACATGCTGTCCAACCCGCCGTTCGGCGTGGAGTGGAAGAAGGTCGAGAAGATCGTACGCGCCGAGCACGAGCAGCAGGGCTTCGCCGGCCGTTTCGGTCCCGGCCTGCCGCGCGTTTCGGACGGGTCCCTGCTCTTCCTGCTGCACCTGCTGTCCAAGATGCGGCCGGCGGTCGATGGCGGCAGCCGGTTCGGCATCGTCCTGAACGGCTCGCCCCTGTTCACCGGCGGAGCCGGCAGCGGCGAAAGCGAGATCCGCCGCTACTTGCTGGAGAACGACCTGGTCGAGGCCATCATCGCCCTGCCGACCGACATGTTCTACAACACCGGCATCGCCACCTATGTCTGGATCGTCTCCAACAAGAAGCCGGCCGCCCGCAAGGGCAAGCTGCAGCTGATCGACGCCAGCGGCTTCTGGAAGAAGATGCGCAAGTCCCTGGGCTCCAAGCGCAAGGAGATGGGCGAGGACGACATCGCCCTGGTCACCCGGCTGTTCGGCGACTTCGTGGATGCCCAGATCGCCACCCTGGTCGACGCCGCCGGCAAGGAGGCCGGCAAGGTCGTGGTCCGCTCCGGCGAAACCCCGCCCGCCGCGCCCGAGGGCGGCAAGGTCAAGCTGGCGCCGCTGTCGCGGATCTTCGCCAACGCAGCCTTCGGCTATCGCACCATCACGGTCGAGCGGCCGCTGCTGGACGAGGCCGGAGCGCCCGTGGTCGGCCAGAAGGGCAAGGCCAAGGGCAAGCCGTTGGCCGACAGCGCCCGCCGCGACACCGAGAACGTGCCGTTGTCCGAGGACGTCGAGACCTATTTCTCCCGCGAGGTCCTACCCCACGCCCCCGACGCCTGGATCGACGCCGACAAGACCAAGACCGGCTACGAGATCCCCTTCAACCGCCACTTCTATGTGTTCGAACCGCCGCGCGACCTGGCCGAGATCGACGCTGAGCTGTTGCTGGTCACCGACCGGATCAAGGCGATGATCGAAGGGCTGGCGGCGTGAGTTTTCCGGCCTATGAGAGCTACAAGGAGAGTGGGGTCGAGTGGCTTGGACGTATTCCATTCCATTGGAAGACGACTGCTCTGAAGAGATTTTGCGCTCTAATAACAGATGGAGCGCACGTTTCTCCAATCACTGAAAATGGTATGTATTGCTTTGTTTCGACTGTTAACGTTTCTATTAATGGTATAGATTTTGAAAACTGCTTGAAGACGTCTGAAGAAAATTACAGGTATCTGGTCAAAGCCGGATGTAAACCCGAAATTGGGGATGTATTGTTCAGCAAGGATGGAACTATAGGTCGAACTGTAGTCGTGTCTGAGGCGGTGGATTTTGTCGTTGCTTCGTCGCTGATAATAATCCGACCTGACCAACACCGGCTTGATTGCTCTTATTTGAACCACCTATGCCAATCTGAATTCGTTCAGCAGCAGGTGGCGCGGTTTGTAAAGGGCGCGGGGTTGCCGCGCCTTTCGATCCAGAACCTCGTTCGAGTGATCGGCATTTTCCCCTCAATGGGCGAACAGCGCACCATCGCGATCTTTCTCGACAGAGAGGTCGCTAAGATCGACGCGCTAGTGGAGGGGCAGCGGCGGCTGATCGAACTACTGAAGGAGAAGCGGCAGGCCGTCATCTCCCACGCCGTCACCAAGGGTCTCGACCCGTCCGCCCCGATGAAGGACTCCGGCGTCGAATGGCTAGGCGAGGTGCCCGCGCATTGGGAGGTTTGCTTTCTGAAGAGGGCCTTCAGCGAGGTTGACTACGGCATTTCGGACTCACTCGATGCAGATGACGGCGTGGCCGTTTTGAGGATGGGGAACATCCAGGACGGCGAGATTGATCTGACCGATTTGAAGTATGTTACCTCGGTTGAGGAGGCGCTTCTACTCCGGCCGCTGGACCTATTATTCAATCGAACGAACAGCTTGGATCAGATTGGTAAGGTGGGGCTTCTGCGGCAGCCGCCCTCATGTCCATTGTCGTTCGCTTCATATCTGGTCCGTTTGCGCCTCAACCCGTCATGTTCGCCGCAGTTTATGTCCAAGCTACTGAATACTCGAGACGTTCTTGGCCAGGCGCGAGCGAGAGCCTTTGTTGCAATTGGCCAGTGCAATCTTAACCCGACGCGTTACGGGGAAATTACCGTTGCTCTCCCGCCGATTGCTGAACAGGAACAGATCGCCACGTACTTGGAGGGTGAGGCTCACGAGATTGATGCGCTGGTCAGCACGGCCAGGACAGCCATCACCCTTCTCCAAGAACGCCGCGCCGCCCTGATCTCCGCCGCCGTCACCGGCAAGATCGACGTGCGGGGCCTCGTCCAGACGGCGGAGGCGGCATGACCCGGCTGTGGATCGTCCGCGCCGGCCGCCATGGCGAGCGGGAGCTGGAGGCCATTACCCAAGGCAAGCTGCTGCCTGGCTTCAACGAGCTGGGCGATCTGTCGGGCCTGAAGGACCGCGAGGCCATCGGCCGCGTGCTGGCGGAGGCCGATCCGCTGGGCGGCAAGAACACCCAGCGCAACTTCGCCGCCCAGTTGAACCAGTTCGTCAACACCATCGCGGTCGGGGACCTGGTGGTGCTGCCGCGCAAGGTCACCAGCGGCGTCGCCATCGGCCGCGTGACGGGGCCTTATGTCTATCAGCCCGGCGGCGTTTGCCCGCACACCCGGGCCGTGACCTGGCTGAACGAAGCCGTCCCGCGCGAGGCCTTCGCCCAGGACCTGCGCCACTCGCTGGGCGCCTTCATGACCGTCTGCGAGGTCAAGCGGAACGAGGCTCTGGCCCGGGTCGAGGCGGTGCTGAACACCGGCCGGGACCCCGGCCCGCTACTGGGCAAGCAGGGCGTGGTTGCGGTCAAGGCCGCCACCGAGGACGCCGAGGCCGAGGATGTCGAGCTGGACGTCGAGGACATCGCCCGCCAGCAGATCATCGCCCTGGTGAAGTCGGCCTTCGCCGGCCACGACCTGGCCCATCTGGTCGCCGAGATCCTGCGCATCGAGGGCTATGTGACCAAGGTCTCGCCGCCCGGCCCCGACGGCGGGGTCGACATCCTGGCGGCCGGCGGACGGCTGGGCCTGGGCGAGGACCGCATCTGCGTGCAGGTGAAGTCCGGCGACGCGCCCGCCAACCAGGAGGTGGTGCTGAAGCTGATGGGCTCGGTCCAGGCCGCCAAGGCCCGCACCGGCCTGCTGGTCAGCATCGCCGGCGTCAACGGCCCGGCCCAGAAGCTGATCGACAGCGAGTTCTTCTCGGTGCGCCTGTGGCAGATGCCCGAGCTGCTGAATGCTTTGTTCGCCAGCTATGGTCAGCTTACGGACGAAACTCGCGCCAAGATCCCTCTCAAGCAGATTTGGTCCCCCGTGGCCGGCGTAGACGCCTAGGAGCGCGAGCATGGACCTGCACAAGGAGATCCGCTTCGAGGACGAGATTTGCGCCCATCTGGCGGCGAACGGCTGGCTGTATGACGGCGCGGCCGGAGACCGCCATGACCGGACGCGGGCGCTCTATATCGACGATCTGGTCGCCTGGGTGCAGGACAGCCAGCCCGAGGCCTGGGAGGCCCTCACCCGGGCCAACGGCCCCGCAGCGGCTCAGGTGCTAACCGACCGGGTGCGCAAGTCGCTGGACGAGCGCGGCGTGCTGGATGTGCTGCGCAATGGGGTTGAGCTGCTCGGCGCACGGGGACGAATCCAGCTGGCCCAGTTCAAGCCCGCCATGGGCATGAACCCCGAGATCGTCCGCCGCTACGGCGCCAACCGCCTGCGTGTGGCGCGCCAGGTGAAGTACGCGCTCGGCAACGAGAACTGCCTGGACCTGGCGCTCTATCTCAACGGCGTGCCGGTCGCGACGGCCGAGCTGAAGTCGGACTTCACGCAGAGCGTCGAGGACGCGATCGACCAGTACAAGCGCGACCGCGACCCTCGGCCCAAGGGCGGGCGCGAGGAGCCGCTGCTAGCGTTCCCCGGCGGGGCGCTGGTCCACTTCGCGGTCAGCAACAGCGAGGTGGCCATGACCACCAAGCTGCAAGGCCGCGACACCTTCTTCCTGCCGTTCAACAAAGGCGACCACGGCGGCAAGGGCAATCCGCTGAACCCGAACGGCCACCGCACCGCCTACCTCTGGGAGGAGGTTTGGGCACGCGACAGCTGGCTGGAGATCCTGGGTCGCTACATGGTGACCAAGCGCGACGCCAAGAAGCGCATCACCAGCGCGGTCTTCCCCCGCTATCACCAGCTCGACGCCACCCGGAAGCTGGCCACCCAGGTGCTGGCCGAGGGGGCCGGCGGCAAGTTTTTGATCCAGCACTCGGCGGGCTCCGGCAAGACCAACTCGATCGCCTGGGCCGCGCATATCCTGTCAGAGCTGCACGACGACGCCGACAACAAGCTGTTCGCCAGCGTTATCGTGGTCTCGGATCGTAACGTCATCGACACCCAGCTCCAGGAGGCGCTGTTCGACTTCCAACGCACCGCCGGGGTGGTAGCGACGATCAAAAGCGAGAGCGGCTCCAAGAGCGGCCAGCTCGCCGAAGCCCTGGCCGCCGGCAAGAAGGTTATCGTCTGCACGATCCAGACCTTCCCCTTCGCGCTAGAAGCGGTGCGCGAGCAGGCGGCGGCGCAGGGCAAGGCCTTCGCGGTCGTCGCCGACGAGGCCCACTCCAGCCAGACCGGCGAAGCGGCGGCCAAGCTCAAGCAGATGCTGTCTGACGCCGAACTCGCCGAACTGGCGGACGGCGGCGAGGTCGACACCGAGGCGGTGCTGATGGCCAACATGGCTGGCCGCGCCGCCAGCGACAAATCCATCACCTATGTCGCCTTCACCGCCACGCCCAAAGCTAAGACGATGCAGCTCTTCGGTCGCCCGGGCGACGATGGTCAGGCGGCTCCCTTCCACGTCTATTCGATGCGCCAGGCGATTGAGGAAGGCTTCATCCTCGACGTCCTGAAGAACTACACGCCCTACAGCCTGGCCTTCCGCCTCGCCAATGACGGCCAGGAATGGGACGAGCGCGAGGTCGAGCGCGACACGGCGCTGAAGGGGATCATGCGCTGGGTGCGGCTGCACCCCTACAATATCGCCCAGAAGGTCCAGATCGTCGTCGAGCACTATCGCGAGAACGTCCTGCCGCTGCTGGACGGCAAGGCCAAGGCGATGGTGGTGCTTGGCAGCCGTCAGGAGGCGGTGCGCTGGTCGGTGGCGATCAACGCCTACATCCAGAAGATGGGTTATCCGCTCGGGACGCTGGTCGCCTTCTCCGGCGAGGTTCCGGACGAGGCGCTTGGCGCCGTCACAGAGACCAGCACGGCGCTGAACCCGGGCCTCAATGGTCGCGACATTCGCGACGCCTTCAGGACCGAGAACTTTCATCTCCTGCTGGTCGCTAACAAGTTCCAGACCGGCTTCGACCAGCCCCTGCTGTGCGGCATGTATGTGGACCGGCGCCTTGCCGGCATCCAGGCCGTACAGACTCTGTCCCGCCTTAACCGCGCCCATCCGGGCAAGGACACCACCTACATCCTCGACTTCTGCAACAGCGCCGAGGAGATCCTGACCGCCTTCCGCACCTACTACGAGACTGCGGAGCTGGAGGCGGCGACCGATCCGAACCTGATCTTTGACCTCCGCGCCAAGCTCGACGCCGCCGGCCACTATGACGATCACGAGATCGAGCGGGTGATCAGGGTCGAACTCGATCCACGCGCCAAGCAGGGCGACCTTATCGCCGCCCTGGAGCCCGTCGCCGATCGCCTCGTGAAGACCTACGCCGCCGCCAAGCAGGCCTGGGTGACCGCTAAGGCGCTGGATGACGAACGCGCCGCCGCCGAGGCGATGGACCACATGAACGCGCTGGAGCTATTCAAAGGCGACATGGCCGCCTTCCAGCGGCTCTACAGCTTCCTCAGCCAGATCTTCGACTACGGCAATACCGAGATTGAAAAGCGCTCGCTGTTCTTCCGCCGCTTGTTGCCCCTACTTGAGTTCGGTCGCGAACGCCCCGGGGTCGACCTCTCCGGCCTGCGCCTGACGCATCACGCCTTGAAGGCAAAGGGCCAGCAGGACCTGCTGTATGGCACGAGCGAGGCTCCCAAGCTCAGTGGCATGGCAGAGGTAGGCTCGGGCGGCCTGCACGAGAAGGAGAAGGCCAGGCTCGACGAGATCATCGCCAAGCTGAACGACCTGTTCGAGGGCGAGATCACCGACGACAATCAGCTCATCTACCTGAACGGCGTCCTGATGGGGCATATGCTGGGTTCGGAGGATCTTCAGACCCAAGCGATGGCGAACACCAAGGCACAGTTCGCCGCCTCCCCCACGATCCGCGACGAGTTCCTAGACGCGGTGATCGGCAGCGAGGATCAGTTCTCCAGCATGAGCCAGCAGGTGCTCTCGTCAGAGGCGCTGCGAGAGAAGCTGCTGGATATCCTGTTGGGACCGGGCAACCTTTACGAGGCGCTGCGCGAACGGGCCCTAGCTCGGGACGGAGGTTAGCTGCCTTCGCAGTAGCGCCAATAGCTGACGTTGGCATGCCTCCAAGAAGCGGAAATTCAGCACCCGGTTAGGCTGGTGGCCTTAAAAGCCAGCGCCGCGCGCTCGGCGTTCGACCACCAAGACGACCAGCTGGGATGCATCATGAGCCAGGGCTATTGGTCGAAAGCTTCGCCGTAAACCAGCGGATGCTGCAAGACGATCCCTGCGGCGCGCGCTTGATCTTGTCTGCCACGGGCACTTGCTGACCAGTTAGCCTAGGCCGTCACGCGCAAATGTGCGGTCATCAAGGACGCACGAGGGCCACACGGTCTTTATTCGGTTTGCGCTATCGCCCGGACGGGACGACAGGGCGAGCTTTATCCGCCTACCGTCAGTTGGCCCAGTGTCGGAATATAATTCCCGACACCGCGGGGGCAAAGAGCGGCTGGACGGTAAACGGATACTCATGCAACCCTAAAGCGTGGCAATGCGAAAGGGGGCGTGATGGCGCGCGGATGGATTTGGACACAGCGCCTTGGGCTTTTGCTATGCGGTTTGTTGTTGGGCTGGACTGTCGGCAATCAAACTAAGCCCATCGCTTTATGGATCGGCGGATTTGGCCAGTTGCAGACCAGCACCCTAGGCGTTGCAGCTTTGGGAATCGCGGTTGGCGTTTTGGCGGCTACCGCCGGCCGCACGGCGTGGAGCACTTTTTGGGCGAGCCGCGAACGCTCTGCTTGGACGACGTTTAGCAACAGCACCTTGGCCGGTTTTACCTTCGTGGCGTTTGCAGTCTTGGTGGCACTGGTCGATGCTGGCGTCCGCGAGGAGATGATCGATATCGGGCGCGCTTCATTCGGCCTAGCCTTGGCCATGCTGGCCTTGCTCTTCGGCGGCGCCTTGCTATCAGCGCTCCAGCGTGGCGAGAGCATTGAATTTGAAAATCATTGGGGCGGCCTAGGCGGCGGGGTTGCAGGGTGGCGCGTCTCGCCCACGGGGATAGCGCTTATTTTCCTGCTGATTTTCATCGCCTCTGGTGTTGCGATGCTGGCTCCGCAGCCGGCGCAGTCAAGCAAGCCCACGCCAACCGCGAGCGCCAAGCCGGTGCCCCCCGGGCCGAAGGGCTGACGATGCCTATCGTTATTGATGATATCGAGCGCGTGGGCCGAGGTGTTGGCCCCTGGACGATTCCAGCGCGCCGCGCCTTCGCTAAATCGTCGGCCTATTGGGTGCTACGCCGCAGCCTTAACCGCTACGTCGCGCGCCAAACCGCCGGAGGTCGCTCGTTCCTTATCGCGGGCCACCGCGGCGCAGGGAAGACCGCGCTCGTCGAGCAGGTCGTCAACGATATGCGCTGGGACGCGATCGAAAGCGTGGCGGCCGGAGGCGTCGTAGACGCGCCAAGGCGGCCTTTCATCGTCAAGCTGCACGGTCCCAGCCTCATCGCACCGACTTGGGGGTCGCTGCCATCCAAGGACAGCGAAGACCCCCAGAGCGTTACTGAGCCTGCTCATCGCGCTCTGATACAGATCACGCTGGCGCTGTATCGCGCCTTTGCCCAGGAAATTGGCTCCGGGTTCGAGCTTCATGCTCAAGCCGTCGTTCCCCGCACCGACCATTTGGAGTTTGCAGGTCAGCTTCAACTGGAACTCGACCAGGCACCAGACCCCGCGACGATCCGTTATTTCTGGAAACGGCTGTCTCGCTTGAACGCAGGCGTGCTTTGGCCAGATCCTCCGGCTGGTCTCGACGGCTTGCCGGCCGATCAAGGCGTTCGCGAGGTCGTAGCTCTCGCCACCGCCGCTCAGGCCTTTCGGGTCTGCGCCGGCAAGCCCAGTCAGACCGAAGCCAATTCGGACGCCTTCGAGCGTGAAATCGAGGCCAAGACAACGGGTGGTCTGGACTTCAAGGGCGCCGCAAACAAATTGATGGGGGTCGTCCTTGGTGTAGGTGCCAGCGCACTGGCCCAAGCAAACCAACGCTCCCTCACCGAAATTATCGGGCTGGGCCTAGCGACGGGCCTGCTAAGCACTTTGGCGCTTAATTGGACGGACACGCGTCGCACAACCCGCAAGCGCGCCAGGGACTATACGTTTATCCGCGACTTCTCCGTGGCGACCCTAGATCGGGAACTCCCTCTCGCGATTGACCGGATAAAATCGGCCGGCCTGGTTCCCGTCTTCGTCGTGGACGAGTTGGATAAGATTCCACAATCGGCAGTGAAGATCGCCGAACTGCTCACGCAACTAAAACATATCGTCACCGATTTTGGCTTCTTTTGCTTCTTGACTGACAGAGATTGCTTTGAAGCAATGGGTCTCGCCATAAATGCAAGCGCCTACCCGGTGGAACACACAGTCTTCAGCGATCGTCTTCTCATCACGTACGAGCCGCCAGAATTGACAGAACATCTGCGCAATCTCACGCGATGGGATGACAGCGCAGGGAGCGAGGAAAAGGAAATCGATAGGCGGGCCCAACGTATTCTCGTGCTCGAGACCGTTCTGCGCGCGCGTCCCCATTTTATCGACGTTACGCGCAGGCTGGCCCGTGCTTGCGACGTAAACGATCAGGTCCGCGCGACGAGCGATGATCTCAATCGACCTCATTGCGAATTGGCTGCGACGTTCCAACTGGCAATTCAACTGGTGTTCGAAGATCCCGTGACACGGATGCGTCTGGAGGAGGACCCAGGAATCCTTCAGCATCTTGTTGACACGCTCTACTGGCCTGTTGGCGCTTGGGAGCGCGAAGAGGCCGAATTCGAATACGACGAAGACCGCTTAAGAACCTACCTGGCCGCTCGTGGCGGTGCGGGTTCGACCCCGCCGACAGCGCCAACGCTGTCCTTCTTGCTAGATCGGTTAAGCGCCCTTTTTGACTATCTAGAAGACACGACCCGCATCAGCGCGCGTCTGCTCTCAGGAGCAGACGCCAACAAGCCTTGGGCGACTGTATTGCCAACTTTCACGTCCGCCTTGGTGAGCCGCGATGCCTAAGGTGCGCTTTCTTTTCGATGTTCGAGGTCGAGGGGGTGCAAGCCTTCCGCTCGATGCTGGCCATCAATTGTCGTCGTCGGAGCAGCACAATATTAGGCGAACCCTCAAGTTCATCGAGGCGTGCCGTCGCTTTTTCGCGCGAACCCGCGTTCCACTGGACCTGCTATCTGGTCTTTCAGTCTTGCCAGGAGCCATGACTAGCCGTCGCCTTGGTCAAGCGAACGTCCAACTTCAGAGGGCCTTGGTCGATGGGTTCGCCGCCGCCGATACGGGCGAAATTCTCACTCACGTTTCCGCACTCGCACAGCTTTTCGATGCACATGGGCAGCGGATCAGCGCGCTGATTTTGAACGTCACTTGGGTGCGCAATGTCGCCGGTCGTCGAGCCGCGACTCAGCGGACTTTAGTCACAGAAATTATTCAGTTACTTGGTCCAGACTTTAAACTGGAACAACTGCCGCCCGCCGATCCGCAAGCGCCGCCGCTGCAAGGTTCACAAGAAGCGATCACGGTCTGGCTTGATTTCTTTGATCGTTTCCTACGCGCAAGTCACAATAGAAGCTTCACGCTCGATCCCGAAATTACATGGGAACTGTGGGAACGGTGGCACCAACGCGTCGTAGCCTACCTCGACGCCGGGCGTGATGAGCTTTACGACATCACAGACGCCGAACTGGTCGCGATGGCGAGCGGCGCCAGCCCCGGGAAATTCTTCCGACGATATTTGTCAGAAATGACGATGGCGCAGTGGTCACGTCTGACGTTCTGCGCGATCGACGACCAGTTCGAACAGCAGGTGCCGTCTTGGTGCGTTGGCGCCGGCCTGGTTGCGCTTGGCGCCTCGGCAGATCAGCTTCGCGCTTTCAACGAGGCGCTATTTGGCGGGAAAACGACGCTGCGCGTGGATTTGAATGGTGAGCGGATCCAAAGCCGTAACGACCGCAAGCGCTCCTCCCCTTGCGTTCTCGTGATCGTGAACAACACCTCAGCAGCTCAGCGCTGGCGGGTTGAAAACGACGCGTTCGGCCTCATCGTCCCTATGCGTCAGTATGGGCCTCTTGCGGTTGCTCTGGATCAGCTGGTGCGTATGAAGCAGTTCGATGTCGTCGCCATCGAAGACGGCCTTGGACTTTCTCGGCTGCCGCTGACCGATGCAATCGGTTCACTGCGACGTGTTCGCTTTTCGGCAAGTCGAAAGAAGGTTGAGCACGCCTTCGCGGGCGAGGACACTATCGTCGGGGCCGAAACATTCGGAGCGCTCGTTCAGGAATTGGCGCTTAGGGCTCCTCGAAGCCGCATCAAGGGCTAAGCCAACCTGAATTCGCCGGCTGATCCATGCAGAGGCGCAAGGCGCCGGCGTACCATTGCGCGGCGCAGCCGTGTCCGGTCCAAATCACTGTGCCCGACGGCGGCGAAGACGCCCGCCTCGCGCCAGTGGCGGACATTGGCGCACATCCAGAAACGCGACATTCAGCGTCGGTCCCTGGCGGCAAGCAATCGCCGACGATCGTCAGCCGTCGCTGAACAAGTCCCGGCCGCCAGCCTGCATCAGCGCAAAGGCAACCTCAAAACACAAGCACCACAGGACTTCCTGCAGAAGGCCCAGATCACCACTGTAGTCAGATACGGCGTCCTTTAGCGGGCGATTACCGACAGAGTCGCTAAAATCTACACCGTAGCCCTCTAGTTCACGAGCGAGGGCGTGCACGTCTTCGACCGGCACCTGGTGGCCGAATACGTGAGCAAAAGCATTCCGGAACCGATTGAAACTATCGAGCCCGAGTTTGAGATGTGTTGGCAGTAGGCCGAGCTCGACCGCCTTCTTCGTCTGGGCAGGAAAGTTGAGCTCCCAGGCGGAGTCACCCGGTATACGAATCTGAATTAACTCAACCAAAAGTGCCTGTATGGCGAGGTGTCCCTTCAGAGCAGGCCCCAACAAAGAGCCGTCATCTACGAAGGCCGAGCTCATGATGTCGTCCAGTCCAACGGCCCGCGCCGCCTTAAGCTTTGGCACTAGCTCCTCCTTTTGATTACACGCTTCTGGCTAGGCGGATTTGGAACGGCCCTTTCACTGATCCAAAGAAATGCCAAACATCTAAGCGGCGCCAATAGCCGCCGTTGGCGCCCCTTCAGGAACGCGACATTCCTGGGACTCGGCCACCCGCCGCTCAATGGTTGATGAGTGCCGACTACCGAAATTTGGCAACGCCAGCGTGCATAGCTGGACAACACAGCTTGCTCCCCTGTTATGGTTAAGTTCGGAGAGCGGTTTTTCCTCTGCGGACATTTGGGCGAGAAGCATCCATGGACAGAGACCTGCACGTCGAAGTCGATGGCGGAAGCTGGCCCAATCCGGGGCCGCCGCACTTTCCGGCGACGTTCACCGCCGGAGCCAGCGTCGAGAGCGTCAACTTACCGTCGATCCTTCTAACCATTGGCCTGCTGACGACTCCCTCGCACGCCACAGGCGTGTCCCTGAGCGAGTTCTGGGCCTGGGTGCGATACCTCCACGCGATTGCCGACACACAGGATATGCGCCTGACCCGCAGCTTCTGGGATCTGGACGCGCACCAGAAGACAATCCTGAGCGACGACTTCGGCATGGGCGTGCCGGTCAATTGGCTGATGGGACGGCTCCCGATCGAGACCGTCTGTGACGGTCGCTACTTCATCGAGCGCGTCGCGGCCACGACGGGCGCCGTCGCCGTCAAGACCGCCAAACGCGGCCCAAACAAGTCGCCGGACTTCGTTTTCCAGGACACTGCGGGCACTTGGCACGTCATGGAATGCAAGGGCACCCAGAGCGGCCTTGCCTATCGCGACAGGCAGCTTGGCGAAACCGGTCCCCCGCCGACCGGCGCCCGGGCGCAGAAGCGAACGATTATCTTCCCGCCAGGGCACACCGGCCAGCGCTTGGCGTGCGGCCTGGCGATCGGCGTGGAGGACGGGGCGGAAACGAGCCTTCTCAAAATCGTAGACCCGCCGGCCGAGGAAGAGGACTTCGAGGTGACGGCGAACCAACTGGAGTACGCTGACGACGCGGTCTTCCGCTCGACGGCATCGCGCGCACTTCGCTTGGCGGGGTTTGGTGCGACTTCTTCATCCATGTCCGCCCCGTCTGGATCTAGCCCTTCGTCTCGTCCGACAAAGGGCAAGAGTGAACGGCGACGCGTCGAATTAATCGCGGAAAAGGAACGGCTCGCCCAAGCGGAGCTGGCGGCGCGCGCGAGCCGGCGACGGTTTCAGGCCGACGGGGAGCAATACTACGGCCGGGAAATCCACCTAGACCTTCCCGCTCCCCTCATCGTCGACGATCGTGTCGTCAGGTCGGTGCGTATCCGGCAGGGCGTCCAGGCGCGGGTTCTTGCGGAGATGCGTCGGCGCGCGACTATCGAAGAGCCGCTCGGCCAAGCCGACGCCCCGTGGCGCCAGACCTTCGGCAAGGCGACCTTCGAGCATCATCCCTCATCGGCTCGATTGAGCCTTGGGAGCTTCTTCGTTTCCGAACTTCACCTTCAGAAGTAGACTGGCTTTGGGGCAACGGATCAGACGGCCTATTCAGGCGACCACCTTCGCCGATCAGCCGACGCCAGGAGCAGACATCCGCCCACCATCAGACACGAGACCTTGGTCCATAGAGTCCTGGTTCCCCAATTTCGGGCACAAAGTTGAGATTGATCGCCGCGCCCCGCGCGCGGAGTAGTTGCGTCGAGCTATCGACCGCGCAATTGTCGCTTGGGGCGTGAATCAGAATGGTGACTTGGCGAGAGGGTGGACGCGCAATTCTTGCGCACGCGAGGCGGGCTGCGAAGGAGGTAGAGGCCTTCAGCGGCGCGGACGCCGAGCGCGTACGTCTTGCCCGTGACCTCCTGGAATCGCGTGGCGATGATGGCGAATACGGAAGTTTCTCTCGCGTCCTAGCAGGCCTGACCGTCGACGAGCGGCACTATTGGGTTGGCGTCTTCTACACCCTGCTCCTCGCCGCCGAGGTCAGGCGCGACCAAGCCGCCTACTTCACACCGCCCTATTTGGCCAAGGCCGTGCTCGACTTGGCCATCGAGTACGGGTTCGACCTCGACAATGGATCTGTGCTCGATCCGGCCGCCGGCGGTGCCGCGTTCCTCTCGACCATCGCTGCGCGAATGAAGTCCATTGGTGCCAAGCCAGATCAAGTCGCAGGCCGCCTCCGGGGGGTGGACATCGATCCTGGCCTGGCGCGGATCTCCCGTGGCCTGATCGCTGATCGGCTAGGGTTGCGTGGCGCCTCCTCCATTGACGTACACGTCGGTGATGCACTTCGGCGCCGTTGGAAGCCCGAGTTCGATCTGGTGGTGGCCAATCCGCCTTACGGCCGCATCACTCCAGCGGTGTTGACAGGCGATCACTGGAAGAAGGTCGCCCACAGCGGCAACATCAACAAATACGCCGTCTTCGTTGAGCTCTGCCTGCGGGCCGCCAAGCCGGGTGCCCTGGTCGCCCTGGTCATTCCATCGAGCTTTCGGACCGGGCCGCTCTACACCAAGCTTCGCGGCTATTTGCAAGCCCAGGCCCAGGTGCTTTGCGTTGGCGATGTCGGCCCTCGAGACGAGGTCTTCGCCGATGTGGCCCAGGATGTCAGCGTGCTTCTCCTCCGCAAGACCAGCGCGGCGGAACGGGCTGACACCCGCTTCTGCACCATCAATGCGATCGTTGGGGTCACGGACATCGGCGCCTATCCGCTGCCTGAGGACCAGAATGAGCATTGGCCATGCCCGACCCTAAACGCCATGCCGCGCGGGGGCGCGACGCTCGCTGACTACGGGATCACAGCGAAGGCCGGCTACTTCGTCTGGAACCGAGAGGGCGATCGCCTGCGCAAGGCCGAAGAATCCAACGTCTACCCGCTGATCTGGGCCAAGAATGTCAAGCCAGGCCAAACCTGTCGCCCTGGAGGCAAGGACGGCAAGGCTGCGGACTTCGTCGCCTTCGAGGAGGAATCGACATCAATCGTCCGCCGGCCGGCGGCTGTACTGCAGAGGACGACCAATAACAAACAGCCCCGGCGGCTTGTAGCAGCCGTTGTCGACCCAGCGGTCTATGTCCAATGGGGTGGCTTCGTGACGGAGAACCACACCATTGTCTTGATGGGGGATCGCGCGGTCGACGTCACCCAGGTTTGCCAACTCCTCAACACAGCAGCGGTGGATGCGCGATACCGAGCGCTGTCAGGAACGGCGGCGGTTTCGGTGCAGCTATTGCGCACCCTTGACCTGCCCAAACCCGGCTGTTTGTCGGCGGCGGAAAAGGTCTACGCCGACCCCGAAAAGGCCGCTCTCGCGGCCTACGAAGCCTCCGCCCTTCTGCACGCGGGTCGCCATGTCGCGTGATTGGGATACTCGGGGTCGCGGGCCTAAGGCCGGGTTTCAAGCGCGTTTCGATCAACGCCAAGAAGCGGCGGGCCAAAGGGGGCAACTTGCCAAGCAAATGGCAGATTCCGTTGCCAGACGGGTAGCGGCTGCCACGCCGCCGCCGCGCGCCCAACGCTCGTCCGCCGCCTACGCTCAAGCGCTGAGCACGCTCCCCCTCCATCAGATCGGCAGCCAGCAACCGTTTGGTGTCTCGCCAGCCTATGGCAAGCTCGCACAGATCATCGCCGAGTCGGCAAGCGAAGGTGGACGGCGCACGGTGCTGTTTTGGCCGGCCTCGGAAATCTCGTTGGCCGCCGGCGCTGTCTTGACGTGTCTCGCCGACTGCCTCTCCGCCACGCCTATACAGGTGGCGTGCAACGGCGAGACGGTTTCGGCGCTGTCGACACCGATCGGTCTGCGCACGCTGTTGTTCCCAGCCGCCAGTATGGCGCATCGCCCACTCAAGGACGTTTACGCCGACAAGGACACGATCGGCCGTTGCCATACTCGGCACCATGCCCGAGCTATACGCCAGCCGGCCGAGGCAGGACTCGCCGACTATCACCAAGCGCTGTCGCGCGTGAAAACCCTGACTGGGAGGGCGCGTGACGGACAGGTCTACGACGAGTTTCGCCATCCCAACCTCGACGAGGTCGTGGCCAGTGGACCATTGAACGGCCCGGTGCCGGACCACGGTCATCTGCTTTGGCATGCGCGCGCCAAGACCGACCTACGGGTGCATAGCCGCACGGGGTTGGCCGACGATCCAAAGTCGGCGCCTTTCTTCTCGTTTTCACTTCGTGCCGCCGATGTGGCGAACGCGAAGATCAACGCCGCGACCTTGCCGATCGACGTCCTGTTGATCGACCTGACCCGTCGGGGGCGAGCTCGCCTGGGGCTAACCTGGCGCGACAGGATCCGTGAGCTCGTCGCTAAGGTCGAGGCGGCGCATCGCGGGATCGGTGTTGTGGCCCTGACCGAAGATCCCTGGACGTTCGACGCTGTCCGGTTCGACGCTTTGGCGACGGAGACCCGGATGCGCAGGAAGGTCGACCGCAAGGTCTGCCCTTCGGAAGTGGTATTTGCCACCGACAGCGCCGTGGCAGCCCCTGCCGAGGGAGTAGTGGTCGAATGGCGAGGCTGCGAGCGCATCTCGGTCGAAGGCTTCGGCGGCGAACTCGTCACCGAACTGGCGCAGCTTCGCGCTCTGGCGACGACCGCCAGCGACGCGGGCGACACCCGAGGGGCCGAGACCGTCCGCCGACTAATGGGACGGCTGCGCAGCGCGGCGTCTCTGCCGGCCTCGCTTGGTGCCCTGAGCGACTTCGTCACGTCCGCGATGGGCCGCGCCGTCGCCGCCGAGCAAGTCGCGTCCTACGAAATCAATTCATTGATCTTGGATTTGACCGAAGTCGGCTCGGTCCTTTCCCAGATCGCTCACGACGACCTGACCTCATCGATCGTGAAGGCCCGGGCGTTGCGCGAAACCGTGGTCACGGCTACGCCGATGTCCGGCCTTCTCGAAAAGGCCGTGCAGCGCTTTCTCGGCTCCAGCTCCAAATGTCTCTTCGTCTTTCAGAGCGATCTGATCGCAGAGCTTGCCTACGAAGACCTGGTCGCGCGGATGCCCGACCTCGAGGCGCGTGTCGACAACGGCATGATCCACTTCACCGACCTGCAGGGCGCTGCCGACATCGCCAGCTTGCCGGATGGCGAGCGCAATCAGTTTTATCGGTTGATCTTGGTTGGGCCGACACGCGCCCAATTACTAGGTTGGCTGGCCAAGCCATGGCTCCCGAAGGAGCTGCTGATCTTGCTCGACCTGGACACGATGCGCGCGACCAGCCGCGATGCTCTTCGGTTGTCGCAGTATCCTGAGTTCGCCCCGTTGAAGCGCCGCTTGAGCCTGCTGGCTCAGAAGACCGCCGAGACTTCCGGTCGCCTTGGCGGGGCCAAGATCAAACTCGACTCCCTTGAAGCGCCGCTTCCAGACGTCGAGTTCCAAGTGGGAACCGTAGTCGATATGGCCGGCCCTTCGCGCACGCCGCGCGACCTGATCGAGTTCACCTTGTCCAATGATCTGAGGGTGATCGCCCGTCCGCGTACGCGCCTCGTGTCCAGGCTGCCGAGCCAGGCGCTCGTCAGCTACGGGGAAACCGAGGCTTCGAAGGTGGGCGAAGGCGACGAGATCTGCGTTATGGGCCAGGCTTTCATCGAGAAGATGAGACCGCTGCTGAACATCTCCGCCGTCGCTGCCGAGGAGATTCGCAACTACCACGATGTCGTCCGGGAGAGGTTTCGCGACATTCCGGGCCAATCCATCTCAGCGCGCCTGCGAGTCATCTCCGAGCGCATGGGCGAACCGCGCGTCGATCCCGCGAAGATGCGATACTGGATCACCCTCGACGACGAGGTCGACAAGGCACTGCACGATGTCGTGCCGCACGCGCCGCGTGAGCGCGATACCTTCTTGCGGTTCATGAAGGCCCTGGACGTCTCGGAGGGCACGGCGCGCCGTTTCTGGGCTTGGGCGGTCATCGAACAGCGCTCTGTCCGCCAGCGTGTTGGCTCGGTGCTCTACGACGCCTACCGCAGCATCCTGGTGGACCCGCATGGCGCCGACGCCTCCCAGCTCAATCGCCTATCCGGCGTGAAGGCTGTCCGCTCCGCCGCCGAACAGTTTGTCGCCACCGTCACAGGCCGCCGGGAATTCCGAGGATGAGCAACGGCTACTCTGCCACCCAGCTGCGGGGCGTCGGCGAGGAGGTGAAGGAGGCCGTCTGCGACGCCCTGGTCAATCTCATAGTCGATCGGGTGTCGGGTGCCGATGAGCAGGGACGAGTGATCTTCGGCCGGTCACCTCGGCGAGCAATTTTCTCTGGGCAGCTCCTGCCGCGCTTCGACGACAGCGGCCAGGAGGACGAAACCTCGGATATTCGCATCGCCGCCATCGGCCTCGACTTCACGACGCGATCCGGCACAGGCGGAGATCTGACGATCCAGCCTTCCGCCGCGGTCTACATTCGAGCGCTGCCGACCTGGGAGGAGTTGCAGAACCCTCGCAACGGCCTCGAGATCGATTTTAGGCTCAACACGGCGACCCAAGCAGCTATCGATCTGGCGATCCGCACGCGCCGCCAGCAACTCTTTCTCGAGCAGGGGCTCGACCGGCCGCGTTGGCGAGATTTGACCGAGACCGCCCGGTCAGAAGTGCGGCGCCGGCGCTCCGAAATCCAGGAACAGGTGCGGATCGAAGCTTACCGCGCGCAGAATATCGAGCTCGTGCGCGGCGATATGGACGACGCCATTGTCGAGGAGATGCCGCCCGAACCTGGTCCGCCCGGTCCTGATCCGGCGCAAGCGCCCGAAGCCGAGCCGCGTCCTCGGATCGCGACCTTGCTGCGGCAAGGCCGGCGCATCCCCTACGGACTCATCGATCCGGCGCAACTACCGGGCAAGTGGGTGCGGCTGCGGCTGACGCTGCCGGCTGGGAACATACGGCTGGAGGATGGCGCGGATGCACTGGCCGTTGCGGTCGACGACTACCGCGACCAACTGCGCCTCGCCGCCGCGGCCGGCGTGGCTGACTGGTTGGCCTCTGAAACTGGCCGGCTCACAGTCTGGCGGAATGTCGTCATCCGGCCAGCAGACGCGCAAAACGAGGTGGCCTACAACACGTTCCTAACGGCGGCTCAGGCCCTTCCGGTTAATGCAGCGGACGTGGCGCCGGACCTCTCCCAGCTGACTGTCACGGTCGAGCGGCAACGTGACTTCGTCGATCCGACGGTGGAGTCCTATCGTGTCACCTTCGACAACCAGGCACCGGATGTCCCGTTGCGCCAAACGGTGATGCGCTGCCACGCCCTGTTCGGCTGCGCGCTGCGGGTGGATTTGCCCAGCGCGGCGCACCTTCCACTCCGGCTGGATCGCGTGGAGCCGTCGTACAGGTTTCGTCATTTTCTGGAGTATCCGGCGATCGGTTTGAACTGCGGCGTCGATGCCGTAGTCGGTCCCGAGACCGTCTGTCTCACAACCACCTGGGCCCCTCGCTTCGTCCAGCCGCGCATCATTCCGCGCAGCGCCGATATCCCGACCCAATTTGGACGCCTGGCGGATAGGACCTTCCGCGTCGGCGATCTCCACGCCTTGCCGGCCGCTTACACCGCCTGGGTCCGCGACCACGTCAGCAGTTTGCGCGTCCAGGTTCGCCAGGGCTTATCGCCCGAGGACGCCGATATCGAAGCGGCGCGGCTCGCTGTCGACGAGGCCGGCCAGTCGGATGAGGCTGGCTTCATCCGTCGCGGCGTTGAGCTCCTGGTCGAGGCACAGGCTGCTTCCCAGCAACTGGCGGCGGCGCCAGACGGGCCGAACGCTGCGGCGTTGCGACTACGGGCGGCACCCTACGAGGCGTGGCTCTTGATGAACCGCGCGTTCTACGAGCGCGATGGTGCCGACACCGGTCGAGGATGGCGCCTGTTTCAGCTGGCGTTCGTCCTGGCCCACATTCCGACGTTGGCGTCGCGGATGCCGGAGTACCGAGCCTATTACAACGCGCGCCTGGACGAGGAAACGGTCAGCCTCCTCTACTTCCCCACTGGCGGCGGTAAGTCGGAGGCGTTCTACGGGACGCTCCTGTTCGGGCTCTTCCTCGACCGACTGCGCGGCAAAGACCGCGGCGTAAGCGTCCTGATCCGCTATCCATTGCGACTCCTGACCTTGCAGCAAGCCCAGCGCCTCCTCCGCCTTCTGATCAACGCAGAGCTGATCCGACACCGAGAAGCCATCGGAAGCTGGCCCTTTGAGATCGGCTTCTGGGTTGGTGCGTCGAACACCCCAAATCGCTATGCGGCCGTCGGTGCCGACGTGCCGCTCGCCGGCGACGCCGAGTTTGCGGACGATGCGCGACTGGAGGACGGCGCGGACGAGCCCCTCGCCATACGAGATCGCGGACGACGCTATCGCGAGCTTCGGACAGCCTATGACAAGGTCCCGAGCTGCCCGTGTTGTGGTTCGCAGACGGGCCTCCGTCGGTACGAGATCGAGGGACCTACGGCCAAACGCCTTGCGATCCTCTGCTTCAATAGCCGTTGCGCCTGGAATCAGGCCCACGGTCAGCTGACGCCGCTCCCGTTCCTTTTGACGGACGACACGATCTACGCCCGGGCTCCCTCCGTCTTGCTTGGTACCGTCGACAAGCTGGCGATGCTCGGACAGGACACCAATACGGTGGCCAAGGTGGTCGGCATGTTCGGCCTTGCGCGATGGGTTGGACCAACCGGCCACCTGGACACGCCGCGCCGGACCGACGACCTGCGGGACGGGCCGGCCGCCACCGGCTACGCGCCAGTGTTCCCTGCGTATCGGAACGGCCAGAGAATCTTCCATGACCCGTTCCCCGCCCTGATCATCCAGGACGAGGCGCACCTTCTCGAGGAAAGCCTCGGCACCTTCAGCGGTCTGTTCGACACGCTCCTTGAGCACGTGTTCCGGGAGATCGACGCCGCCGCAGGCGACGACCTGCAGCTTGCGCGAGCTTGGAGTGGTGATGATTGGGCGGCAGCCCGCATGCCCAAGGTTATCGCTGCGACGGCCACGATCTCCGACCCTGACCGGCAGATCGAAGTCCTCTATCAGCGGCGCGCGCTTCGATTCCCGTATCCGGGTCCCGACATCTACCATTCATTCTTCGCCGAGCCGGCACCCGCGCCGGCCCGCAATCCCGATCGGCAGCATCTGGCCGAGGCGCTTCCGTCCTGGGAGGCGCCTGAAGCGACGTCGCCTTGGATGAGGCTCTACGTCTCGCTAATGACCAACGACGCCACCCACACGATGACCTCGGTCCATGTGCTTGGAGTCTTCCACACCCTGATCAGCGAGCTTTGGTGCGACCTCGTCGTTGACGAGACCCGCGCCAGAGCGGTTGCCCGCCTCCGCGCGGGAATCAGCCCAGGCCGGGCCGGAGACTGGCGCCGCGCCGCCATCGACCGTTGCGTCGCTGACGGTCGCGATGAGGATGTTCTGGCGGTCGTCGACCTTCACCGCATTGCGCTCGCCTACGTCACAAACAAGAAGGGCGGCGACCAGATCATGGACGCCCTCGACGCCGCCGTGCGGTTAGGCCATCAGGCGGCTGGTGTGCCCATCGAGCACTTCGACAGCCGGCTGATCTCCGGCGGTGTCGACATGAAGGATATTCAGACCGTCATGGGTGACGCTGAGCGCAGCTTCGCCGGAGAGGAATATCCGCCGCTCGATAGCTTGGTCCGCAACATCGTCGCGACCTCAGCCATCAGCCATGGCGTCGACGTCGACCGCTTCAACAGCATGTTCTTCGCCGGCTTGCCGTCCGACATCGCCGAATACATCCAGGCGTCGAGCCGAGTCGGCCGGACTCATGTTGGCTTCGTCATGTTGCTGCCCACGCCGCAGAGCCGCCGCGACCGCTACGTAGTCGAGACCCACGACATCTTCCATCGATTCCTAGAGCGGATGATCGCGCCGCCGGCGGTGGAGCGCTGGGCGGAGAACGCCATCCGCCGGGTGTTCGCATCCTACATCCAGGCCTGGGCGATCACCAAGGAAGGCGTCGAGTTCATCCGCACCGCCGACGCGACCAAGGAACGGGCGCCACAATTCGACTACGTGGGCCGGCTCGGCGGCGACGCGCGCCGGGAGCCCGTTCGGTTCCCCGACGAGATCGGCAACTTCATCCTAAGGGCCGCGGGCTTTGAGGGGCGCGGACGAGATCACGTCGGCCGCCCCATCTACGACGAGCCCTATCGCCGCCTGGTCGATAAGGCCTCACAGGAGTTTTCCAACTCCATGAAGGCGCAATCCACCGAGAGTCGGCTGCGTGACTACTGGATCGACCAGACCGCGGTCTTCAAGAAGCCGATGACCTCGCTGCGGGACGTGGACGAGGCCGGCATGATAGTAGGCTCCGCCTACGACCCGGCGTCGAGGACCAACAATACACGGGTTGAGCCGGCGGCCCTCGCGCGGGTGATGCGCGCCATCCGCAGCCAGCGGGGCGCCGCTGCAGAAACCGACGCCGAGCTTGATGGAGATGACGCGTGAGCCGCCCGCCCAATGGCCGTCCGCCGCAGCGGGAGGACGGCTGGCGCGACCGCCGCCCGGCCGCCATCCGCGGCGGCTTCGAACCGCCCGCCAATCCCAATCTCGAGCCGCCGAAGATGGTGCGCTCGCGGGTCCAACTCGCCACCTCCTACGCCCCGGGCGTTCTACTCACCTGGGAGGGCGGCAAGGGCATCTGTCGGTCCGTCCCGATCCGAAAGCCGGTGCAGGTGGACCGGACGACAGAGAACCAGATCTTCGACGGCATCCGCGAGTTCGCCGAGAACTGGCAGTCCCGAGCCCTGTCCGTCCGTCCGTCCGGCGAAGTCGCCCCGGCCCTGGCGCTTGATTCCGATTTCTACAATGTCCGCACGGGCCGAGTTGAGATCGATCGCCAGCATTTCGAGACCACGGACCCTAGCGTGGTGGGCTACGTGCCTTATCCGCTGATGTTCCAGTGCGGGGTTTGCAGCCGCATCCGCGAGTTCGCTTCGGTCGAGGAACTCGACCGTCAGCCCCTGCCGCGCCGTTGTGGCGACCATGACGGTCGATGGGCCCAGGTCGACGTCGTCTATGCCCATTGGTCCGGAAGCGTCGAGCCTTTGAGCCCTAGCGGCTATCGCTTCGATCCTGCTGATTCTCGCGTGCATCGCATCGATGTCTGCACCTGCGGGGCCCGGAACTACTCGCTGCACAACCGCGCGCCGGTCTTCTCGGAATGGCGGTTCGTTTGTAACGAGTGCGGCATCGCCAAGGAGCTGAAGAAACCCGACCACGACACCTACGAAATCCTGGAAGCCGATCGCCAGGCTGGCGGGCGGCAGTACGAGTTCATTGAAGTGAACATGCTCCCGGTCTCGTACCGGGCGAACTCGGCATTCTATCCTCAGCGCGGTAATTTCATCGAGTTTCGCAACGCCGACGTGGTGGACCTGCTGACCGAAGGACGGCGGTTCGATCTCTCCCGCGCCCTTGCCCGCATCTACGATGTGCCGTTCGCCGAACCGAGCGACGCCGACATTGAGGCCGCGCTTCGCCACGCGGGGCGGACCACGGAGTGGGACGATTACCAGGATCTCGTCGACATGCTGCGGCGCGCGGAAGAGCGCGGGTCGGAAGAAGGCATTCTCCGCTGGCGCGGCGCGATTACCCAAGCTCGGGAGGCCTGGTACGAAAGCGGCGTCGTCGACCGCGGGCAGGTCCAGAGCCCGGCCCTGGTCCGCGCGGCGCTGAACCGGGAGGGTTGGGCGCGCCGCTACGATCCTATCCGCCTGGCGCTGCAGCACAGCGCCTTTGTCGAAGAGCACATCGCCGAACGGCTTCCGGTCTTCGAGGCCGTCGATGTCATGACGCCCGACGCGCAGCTTTCCAATGTTGCTGGCGATCCCGCCGCCCTTGCCCGCTATCGCGGCACTATCGGACCGCTCCTCGACAGGATGGGCGTTCAGCGGATGGTCTTGATCCGTGGACTGCCGATCTGTGAGTTCAGCTTCGGCTACTCGCGGGTGTCGTCTGGCCCGATCTACCAGCGGGAAAGCCAGGGGCGGTCGGTGTCCATGCCTGTGCGCCTCAAGGCCTTCGACGCTCTACCGGTCCAGGGTACCCGCAAGCATCCGATCTACGTCACGCGCCAACGCAATGAAGCGCTCTATTTCCGGCTGGACGAGGCCAAGGTCCGGCAGTGGCTCGAACTGAACCAGGTCCCAGATACGCCGCCCGAGGGGGTTCATATCGGTCAGCGCCTGATCGAGACCTATCAGGACTTCGGGCCGTTTCTCGAGGACTACAAGGACCGCGAGCGGGGCGGCACGCCGAGATCGCTGGGTGCCTACGTCTATCTCCTGCTTCACAGCTTGGCCCACCAGCTGATGCACTCGCTGGCCGACCTATCCGGCCTCGACGCTGACGGCCTCGGCGAACACCTCTTCCCGGCCGACCTCGCGTTCGTCCTTTATCGCAAGGGGATGACGCCGGACCTCGGCAATATCTCCGCCATGTGGCGAAACCACGCCGAGGACTATCTGCGGCGCGCGATAGATCCCCGGCTTCTGCGCTGCGGCTCGGGATCGCTCTGCGACGCCCGCGGCGGGGCCTGTCCAGCCTGCATTATGGTCAGCGAGACCACGTGCATCGCCTCCAACCAACTTCTGTCCCGCACCGTCTTGCGCGGTGGACCAGCCTCGAACTGGGAAGCCGCGACGGCGGAGCCCATTGTCGGATTCTTCGATCCGCGGATACGAACGTGAGAACGACAAACCTCGTCTCGCCAAAGGGAACGACACGGCTTGTTGTAACCCTTCCCGGCGAGCAGAGCCGCTTTGGAGATGCCCTGAAGCATCATGCCGGCGAAGCTTTCACGACGCTTACCGACACTCACGACGCCTTCACTCATGTCGCGCGCCGCGCGGTGGACCGGTTGGTCATCATGATACCCTTTATCGACAGGGCGGGTGCGGAATGGGCCGTGGAGCTTTTTGAGGCGACGACGGCGACAGAACGGATGCTGATCCTTAGGGATGCCTCACAGTTGAGCGCGTGTGGGAGACCCGGAATCCATCTGAAAAGCCTCCTCACCGGGATATTTGATTATTGCTTTTTCTAGGAAGGGGACGAGGCCGCTCTTGGCGAGACCTTCCACGCCAAAATCGTCCTGGCTGACGGTGTGAGCGCTTACGTTGGCTCCGCCAATCTTTTGCGGCGATCACGGCATTCGAATTTGGAATGCGGTATACTGGTAGACGGGCCTGGGGCCTTAGCCGTTAGCGTTCTGGTCGATACCGTGCTTGCTGTCGCTCGCCCTGCCTAGGCAGGCCTGGAGCCGCGTCGAAACCAACCGCTCGACCGCTCAAATGCAGACCTTCCCAAGGTCAGAGAAGAGTCAACAGCGGAGTCCCCTGTGTCGCGCAAACTCGGTTCGCTTTCATCCTCTGCCACCGATCACCACGACGCTGGCCTCCGGAGCCCAGCCTTTCATGATCCTCGGCAATGCTCCCTCTTCAGGCCGGTGTTTTGCGCGCCGTACCCACTCCTCGTCGCTCACCGGCGTATCGCTCAATACCCACCCCCAGGTCTGGCGCACCGGCACGGTGTGGGTCTCCCCACGCTTCTGAAGTTGATCCAGCACGTAGCGAACGCGGTCTTCGATAGGTTGCTTATCGCCCTGCGACGGACCTTCGTCATCGCGCAGCGCATTGACCATCTGGGCCTTGGTTAGCGGGGCCTGCGCGCGTTCGAGTAGACGGGTGATGAACGGGATGTCCGCGAGAACGCCCGCTAAGCGCTCGGAATAGTAAGAGAATTTTGATGAGAACGCATAACCGATAGTCGCGACATCAAGGGTAGTACGCGGACCCATACGGTGCTTGATGTCGCGTTCGACGATGACATCGGCCAGGCTCAGCATTTTGGTAAGCGAGCCTTCGACGGTGAGGTGCACCACCGCGCTTCCTCGACGATCAGCCGTCGCGAGATCCGGGTTCAGCGTGATGACGTCGACCATAGTACGCAGCGTGTCACGAGCGATCACAGCGTCTCGCTCGCCCCCTTGAAGGGTATTTGAGAGGTCGGACACCATCTCACGAAGGCGAGCGACAATTGCGTCGGCCTCTAGGCCTGCGGGTGATGCCGGCGGGCGCTGCTTCAGCTCCAGCTCCAAGCGCTGGCGCTCCTCCTCCAATGCGTTGAGCTGCGTCAGGAGCGCTTGTTTTGCGAACGGCGGTGTCGCGCTATCGTTGATCATCGGCCAAAGGTTCGCGATCTGGATGCCGATTTGCTCAAGCCTACGCTCGCCTGCCAGCCTCTGTTGCTGGAGGGCCCCAGAGGCTTTCTCGGCCTCCGTGCGGTAGGCGTCGATGCAGGGCTCGATGAGCGCGGGCTGCAGGAGTTTCTCGGACAGCCCCTGAAGCACTGCGCGTTCAGCGTCTTCGCGAGGAATGCGACAACGGTTTTGGCAGTCCGCGCCCTTAACGTTACGTCCGGTGCACGCGAGCCTGCCGCTCAAGACGATCATTGTCTCGCCGCAATGCCCGCACCGGTACTTACCGGTGAACACATATTGAGCCTTCTTATATTTGAAGAAAGCGCTCTTCTTGCCTGCGAGCAGTCCCTGAACCTGGTCGAACAAGTCCCGCTGGACAATGGCCAAGCTGGGATCGAACGCGGTGACGATTTTTTCCGCCGGAGCCTGTTTGTTGGCGATCTTGCCCTTCCTGCGTTTCCGTTCGGTCTTACCCCAACGGATTTCGCCGACGTAGATCGTGTTGCGAAGGATGCCGCCGCCAATCTGCTTGGCCCCCACAAGCGCGCCAGGACGCCAACCCTTTCCGCGCGGACCAGGGACGCCTTCCCGATTCAAGTTTGAACAGATCTGGTTCGGCGAAAGCCCGGCTGCAGTTTCCTCAAAGATGCGCTGAACGACGAGCGCCTTCTTCTGGTCGGCCTCTCGAACTCCGTTACGACCGTCCTGACCAAAGACCTTCCTATAACCGTAGGGGACGTTGCCAGAGGATCGGCCGGATTCGATCACTCGCACCTGCCCGCCACGGCTGCGATAGGCGGCCTCCTCGACATCCTTCGAGTTCTTGAAGGCGCCAACCATCACATCGACGCCCTCGACCAATCGGCCGCCGGCGACAGTGCAGACATCGATGCCAAGCTCAGCCAGCTCGTCAAATAGGGCGTGCGTGTCCCCGGACTTTCGGGAAAGGCGGCTGATGTCTTCCACTAAAAGGACTTGAAAGGTCCCTTCCTCGGCCGCTGCCATCATTTGAAAGAAGCCGGTCCGCCCCACAAATGTTGTGCCCGACCGCTCTGCGTCTTCCCACGTTCCAGCGACTATCCACCCACGGGTAGCCGCAAAGCGCTCAGCATTGATGACTTGTCGCTCGATCGACTCTTGAGTCTGATTTTGAGTGGAATAGCGCGCATAGATACCCACGCGCGTTCCAGCAGGCGGCATTGATGTCCCCACGTTCACGCACCCATCGTTGACAGCACGGATCGCTGGGCGGCTAGGCGGGCCAAAGCCAAGGCCATGGGTAATAGCGCGCGCTGATCCTCGTTCATCGCGCTCCCCTGCTCGCCTTCATCTCGGCGGCGCCTTTCATCGAACAGAAGCGCTTCGAGGCGATCAGGGCGGTGGACCGCCGTGTTTGCGGCTGGTGGCGCATTCAACGGTTTATGCCGGTGCGGCTCATCGCACTGCGGCAGAGTGTCGGAAATCTGGGCCATCTCGCCTCCTTATTGTGAGCTGAACACACAATTAGAAGTGCCGATCGCTGAATTAGGAGTCAAGAACACAATTCAAGTCATGGGGGTCTGCGTTACGGCCTTACGACCGCTTCGTGCAGAGCCAACAGTGTCGGTAGTCCGACCTCTATCGTTATCGAGCAGTCCATGAGGGTAGCGTCGGCGTCCTCCGCGGCGCGGTCGGGCACCGCGTAGTATTCATGGAAGGCGTCATCCTCGCCCAGACTAAGCCACGGGTTTCCTAAATGAATCTCTGCCGCAACGCCTGGTACGTAGCACACGATGCGGACTAATCTGCCGTAGCCAGGGGTGCCGCGCTTAACGGCAGAGGTCAGCTTCTTCGCCACTCGGCGGGCCGAAAATTCAGCTTCAGAGAGCCCCTCTTGTTCTGAAGCCTTCGCAGCATACGTCCCGTGCCACCGCTCAACTTCCGGAGCATGCTCGATCAGCTTCTCAAGGGTGCCGGCGAAGCCTTTTGTATCGCGAAGAAAGGCCAGTGAGGGCGCGAGATCCTCACGTTTCATCCGATCAACCCGATCCCAAGGAAGCGGCTGGAGCGAGCGTAGGTGATGGACCGCAGCAACTGCGCCTTGAGGACTGCTATCGCCACACACGCCCATAAGAAGCGTAGCGGCATCGGAAAAAGCCATGATGGATGCGCCCACACCACGGCGGGTCGATGAGATCAGCCCCGCATCTCTGACCTGCCGAGCAATATGGGCGATGGTCTTCTCGCCCCTCCTGTCATGCTCAGCGATGGCGCGAACTAGGCCGGGCAAGCGAGCCATTCGAATCTCTCCAGATCCCTGAAATGGGGGCATTGTGATTCCTACACCAAATGCCTTGCGCAACAAACCCCATTGTGTGTAGAAATCACAATAGAGTTTGGAGTGTTGGAGTGCGGGGGTAAATGGGGCCTGCGAGAGGAGCTCGACAAAGATGAGCGGGGAGATGGATTTCACGCCCCAACTGCCTGCGAGTTGGCCGGCGCTGATGGGGCGCGAGATGCTCTGCGCCTATCTATCGCTAAGCGAATCCGCGCTGCGCGCCATTTGCCCTGTGCCTCCCATAGACCTGGGCATTCGGGTGCGTCGATGGAAGCGCTCCGACATCGACAGCTGGGTGGAAGGCCTGCCCTTGCGCGCCCAAACGTCGTCAGGGACGCCGACTGCAGCTGACACCCAGCCAACCGCTCCCGCCGAAATCGCCGGCCATCAGCGCCGATCCAACGCCCTTGAGCGCGCGCAGCAGCGCGCTGCTCGCAACGCAGGTAGACCAAATGACCGAAAGAAAAGGACCGCCCCACGTTCAGCGCGTTAGGAGTGGGGGCCGTGAGCTCCTCTACTTCCGCCGGGGCCAGATAAGGCGCCGCTTGTACAGCCCGGACGGCTCGCAAGCGCTCCATGAGGAAGTCGTGGCGATTATCGCCGAGCTCGATCGCGTGGATGTCGCGCAAACGCCGATTGCGGGCACCATCGGCGGCTTGCTGCGCACCTACAACCGCTCGACCGACTTCCTCGCCCTAAGCCGCGCCACCCAGCGCGACTATCAGCGGCGCATCGACGAGATCGAAGCGGACTTTGGCGATGTGCTGCTCGGCGATGTCACCCTGGCCTTCACCAACGGCATGAATGACGTCTGGGCGCGCCGGGGCCACAGGGTGGCGAACATGAACATGCAGGTGCTGAAGAACGCGCTACTTCCCGCCGTCATCGACGGCCGGTTAGCCCAGGACCCGTTCCGACTGATCAAGAAGGTGAAGCGCCCGCACGACAAGCCGGAGAAGAATCCGATCTGGGAGACAGGGGAATTCCAAGCCGTCGTGAAGCTGGCGTTGGATCGCAAAATGCCTGGGTTGGCGCGAGCCCTGGCGCTGGCGCGCTACGGGGGGTTCCGAAGAGGGACGATCTGCAAGCTACCGCTTAATGCCCGCACGCGCGGCTTCGATGATCAAGGCCGAGAAGAAGCGAGACTCTACTGGCTTACGGAAAAGCGTCGGGTGGTTTGCGACAAGCCCGAGGACCCGCGTCTGACGGCGCTTCTAGACAGCACGCCCAACCAAGCGCTGACGATTGCCTACAACGCGCGAAAAGCAGCCTTCAACGAACGTGCCCTCAACCAGGCGATTGATCGCCTGATCGACGCCCTAGCGACGACAGGCAAGATTCGGCCGAACCTCACGCTGCACGGCTTGCGCCATACGCGCGGCGTCGAGTTGGCGACGGCTGGAGCCAGCGATGCCGAGATCATGAGTCAGCTTGAGCATACGTCGACCAGGGCGGCCGAAATCTACCGACGGCAAGCCGATCGGCGAGGGTTGGCGAACTCGGGGCAGGCCAAAATCGACCAAGCGATAGCAAGGCAGATCCAAAAAGCGAAAAAGTCCACGGCGCATTGAGAACGCGGGCAAAGAACGCCACGTGAACGCACGCTGTAAATAGGACTGTAAAAGGCTGTAAATCCCGCCCTCAATCACATGCCCCTCTGGGCTTAAGTGATTGGAAGATATGGCGCGCCCGGAACGATTCGAACGTCCGACCCTCAGATTCGTAGTCTGATGCTCTATCCAGCTGAGCTACGGGCGCGCATTGCCTTTCGGCGAGGCGGGGGAAGTAGCCCGTCCGTTTCGGGAACGCAAGCCCGGTTCGCAGGAAAATTCGAAAAGTTTCGCACGCCAGTGTTCGCTCGGCGAAACGCTCTTGCCGCGCAACGGTTCAGGGCGTGGGATTGAGGCCGCTTGCAGACGATCTGGACGTGACAGCGTCGCTTGATTGGTGTCCATGGAACGCCTCGGGGCGGCGGGCAGGCCATCCCCAATGTTCGCCCTCGTCCGCCATAGAGGATCCGTATGCGTCGTTTCGTTTCCCTGCTCGCCCTCGCCGCGTCACTCCAACTGGCGCTGGCTCCGGTGTCCGCCGCCCACGCCGAGTCGATCCCGCTGGGCATGCCGAAGGCCAGGCCGATCTCCACCTCGACGCCCGCCAAGGGCATGGTCGCCGCGGCCAATCCGCTGGCGGTCGAGGCGGGCCTGCGGGTGTTGCGCGACGGCGGCTCGGCCGTCGACGCCGCCGTGGCCATCCAGGCGGTGCTGGGCCTAGTCGAACCGCAGAGTTCGGGTCTGGGCGGCGGCTCGTTCATGGTCTTCTACGACGCCAAGACCGGCAAGGTGACGGCCTATGACGGCCGCGAGACCGCGCCGGGCGGCGCTTCGCCGGACATGTTCATGGGACCGGACGGCAAGCCCCTGCCCTTCGTGAAGGTGCTGCTGTCGGGCCGCTCGTCCGGCGTGCCGGGCGCGGTGGCCATGCTGTCCCAAGCCCAGAAGGAACATGGCAAGGTCGCCTGGAACACGCTGTTCAAGGACGCCGAGAAACTGGCCGACGACGGCTTCGTCGTCAGCCCGCGCCTGGCCGGCATGATCGTCAGCCGCGCGCCGCAGGCCTCGCAGCCGGACGCGTTGAAGTACTTCACCAAGCCGGACGGAACCCGCTATCAGGCCGGCGACGTGCTGAAGAACCCGGCCTATGCGGCGACAGTGCGCAAGATCGCCGCCGAAGGCCCGGCGGCCCTGCTGGACGGCCCGATCGCCCAGGCGATCGTCGACCGCCTGCACGAGGGCGAGCTGCCCAGCAGCATCACCCTGGCCGACTTGAAGAACTACAAGCCGCGCGCGGCCCCCGCCCTTTGCCGGCCGTGGAAGGTCTATACGGTCTGCGTGCCCAATCCGCAGTCGTCGGGCCTGGCCGTGATCCAGGCGCTGCGGATGCTGGAGCATACCGACATCGGCAAGCGCGGCCCGACCGATCCGGTGGCCTGGACCCAGCTGGCCCAGGCCGAGCGGGTCATGTACGCCGACCGCGACCGCTATGTCGGCGACCCCTCGTTCGTGACCGTGCCTGTCGACGGCCTGCTGGATCCCAAATACGTCGCCGAGCGCGCCAAGCTGATCACCGATACGGCGGGCGCCGCCCCGCCATTCGGCAAGCCGAAGGGCGCGCCGAAGGTCGGCGTCGACATGACCAAGGAGCCGGGCGGCACCACCCACCTGGTGGTGGTCGATCCGGCCGGCAATGTTGTGTCGATGACCACCACGGTCGAGAGCATCTTCGGCAACGGCCGGATGGTGAACGGCTTCTTCCTCAACAACCAGCTGACCGACTTCTCGTTCTCGCCCAAGGAGAAGGACGGCGCGCCGGCCGCCAACGCCATCGCGGCGGGCAAGCGTCCGCGCTCGTCGATGTCGCCTATCATCGTGCTGGACAAGAAAGGCAAGTTCCTGGCGGCCGTCGGCTCACCGGGCGGCAACGCCATCCTGTCCTATAATCTCAAGGCCATGGTCGGGCTGTTCTACTGGAACCTGAACATGCAGGAGGCCGTGTCGCTGCCAAACGTCGTGGCGCGGGGCGACAGCTATTCCGGCGACGCCGAATGGTTCGGCCCCGCCATGCTGTCGGCGCTGAACGCGCGCGGCGTCAACATCAAGGTCGGCCAGGTCGAGGGCTCGGGCCTGCACGGCGTGATCGTGCGGCCGGGCAATGTGCTGGAGGGCGGCGCCGACCCGCGCCGCGAAGGCGTGGCCAAGGGGCTCTGAAGGCCCTCTAGACCTAGGTGCGGGCCTGATGCTCTTCCAGGCCCGCCTCGACCTCGGCGCGGGAGAAGACCTCCTCCTGGCCGTCGACGAGCAGTTCGGTGTCGGAGGCCTCCTGCACCGCGACCATGGCCGCCACGCGGCGCAGGGCGGTCGGGACGTCGGGCGCCTCGACCGTGATCTCGTGGATCGGCGCGCTGTCGGCCGAAGCGCCGATCTTCACCGCGATGGTCCAGGTGGTCGTCATCGGACTCTCCTAGGTCGCTGACGCATCAGCCTTGTCGTCCGGTTCCGGCAGCGGTTCGGGCGCGCCGGCCAGGGTCAGGTCGAACACCGAGCCGCCCGGTCCGGTCTCGACCAGGGCCAGGTCGCCGCCATGACCCTGGGCCAGCTCGCGGGCGATGGCCAGGCCCAGGCCCGTGCCGCCGCGACGCACCGAGCCGACGAAGGGCTGGAACAGGTTGGCGCGGGCGCGCTCGGGCACGCCGGGGCCGTCGTCCGACAGCCGCAGGATGCTGTGGCCGACGTCGCGGCGCAGCTCCACGAACACCTTGCCCTTGCCGCCCCGATCGGTCGCGCCCTCGATGGCTTCGCGAGCATTGCGGAACAGGTTGGTCAGGATGCGGTGCAGCTGGTCCGGATCGGCCAGCAGCAGCTCGCGCGGACCGATGACGGTCTCCAGGGCGACGCCCTGAGAGGTCAAGCCGGCGTCCTCCGCAGCCATGTCCAGGGCTGGGCGCAGCGGGATAATCCGCGTCACCGGCTCGGGCTCCTTGGACTTGCCATAGGCCATGACGTCCGAGGCCAGGGTGATGGCGCGGTCCAGGGCCCGCTCCAGGCGCGGCAGGGCCTGGGCCACCTTGGGGTCGCCGAGGGCGGCCAGGCGGTCGGAGGCCATCTGGGCGCTGGTCAGCATGTTGCGCAGGTCGTGATTGATCTTGGCCACCGCCTCGCCCAGGGCGGCCAGACGGGCCTTGGAAGCCAGCGCCGCCAGCAGGTCGACCTGCATGCGGTCCAGCTCGGCCTCGGCGCGGCCGATCTCGTCGCGACGCTTGGAAACGGCGATGCGCGCCTCCGGATCGCCGGGGTCGACGCGAAAGGCTTCCATGGCGCGGGTGATCCGCTGCATGGGCCGGACCAGGAAGACGTTCAGGAAGGCGTAGACGAACAGGCCGGCCAGGGCGGCGACGAACATGGTCACGCCGGCCAGCCGCCAGAAGTACTCGACCAGGGCCGCCTTCAAAGGCGCGTCCGGAACCACGACCTCGACGAACTCGGCCTTGCGGAAGCGCGGCTCGGCCATCACGCGGACCATGCTGCCCTTGGGGCTGGTCAGAGTGAAGAACGGCGCGGCCAACCACGAGCCGGGGTTCTGGCGGCGGAGGTCGACGAGATAGGGCGTCTTGAACGGCTGCTTGGGCGGCAGGACGAGGCGGCGCGCGCCCTCGGCCTGGACGGCGACGGTGACCGCCCCGGCCTGGTCGAACATCTGGTTGGCGACGGCGTCGCTGACCCGCAGGTCCGGATCCGACTCGGCGATGGTCGAGGCCAGCTCCCCGGCCCGCACGCGATCCAGCAGCCACTGCTCCTCATAGGCCGCCAGGGTCGGCGGCAGGATCAGCAGGCCGCCGAAGGTGACGACGATGGCGGTGAACAGCAGCAGGCGCGCCGACAGGCCGCCGGGCCACGGAAATCGTTTCCTTGGCGGGGCGGGCTCAGTCTCTGACGGCGAAACCGTTTCGACCATCCGGGGCGGCTACTTCTCGTCCAAGGGCTGTGGCAAGGGCGCTGTTTGGCGCTGCTTGCGCCAATGGCGCCACAACGGCGGCAGAAAGGCCAGAACGCCCATGCCGACAATGGGAAGATAAATCCGTGGCGAGAAGAGGGTCTCCATGGTCACCGGCCCGCCTTGCGCGAAGAGATGGCCAAGTCCCGCGCCGATGCCGGCATAGACGAAGGAGCTCGGGATCATGCCCAGCAGCGAAGCCAGGACGAAGGCGCGGGCGGGAATGTTGGCCACGCCGGCGGCGACATTGACGATCAGCAGCGGGAAGGCCGGGATCAGGCGCAGGGTCAGAAGGTAGTTGAAGGCGTCCTTTCGCAGCCCGTCGGCCACGCGCGCCAGGAAGGCGTCGGGCTTGCGACGCAGGACGTCGCCGAACGCGGTGCGGAAGACCAGATAGGTCACGGTCGAGCCGCCCGTGGCGCCGGTGACCGCAGCGAAGCCGCCGCCCAGGGGGCCGAACAGGAAGCCGCCGGTCAGGGACAGGATCAGGGCGCCAGGCAAGGAGACGGCGACCGAGCCGACATAGATCGCCAGATAGATCGCCACGCTGAGCAGCGGCCGCTCTCGCGCGAAAGTCTGCAGCGCGGTTCCCCGAACGCGCAGCTCCTCCAGAGACAGGTGATCGGTCACCCCGCTGGCGAAGGCAGCCACGAACAGGATCACGATGACCGCGAGCGGGCCGAAGCGGCGCAGCAGCGTCAAAACCCTTTCACGCGTCATGCGGCGCCGACCGCGTCCTCGACCGCGGCGAAGCCATCGGCGCGCAGACGGGCGGCCAGGTCGCGCTTGATGCGGGTGACCAGGCCCGGCCCGCCATAGACCAGGGCCGAATAGAGCTGCACGGCGCGCGCGCCGGCGCGGATCTTGGCGTAGGCCCCGGCGCCGTCGGCGATGCCGCCCGCGCCGATCAGGGCGACCCGGCCGGCCGCGGCGGCGTGGAAGCGCTTCAGCACCAGGGTCGAGGGCGCCAGCAGCGGCTCGCCGGACAGGCCGCCGCTCTCCTTGGACTGAGCCGACCTCAGAGTAGCCGGGCGAGCGATGGTGGTGTTGCTGACGATGATGGCGTCAAGGCCCGCATCGACCACCGCCTCGACAATGGCCTCGATCTCGCCGTCTTCCAGGTCGGGCGCGACCTTCAGGAAGATCGGATAGTCGGCGCCCGAGGCGACCTTCATCGCCGCGCGGGTCTCGGAGATGCGGCCCAGAAGCTCCTCCAGCGCCGCTTTGGTCTGCAGGGCGCGCAGGCCTGGCGTGTTGGGCGAGGAGATGTTGGCGGTGAAATAGTCCGACAGCCCCCACAGGCGGGTCAGGCCCGTGACATAGTCCTCGATACGGTCGCTGGCGTCCTTGTTGGCGCCAATGTTCGCGCCGACCACACCACCCTTACCTTGGCGCGCCTTCAGCCGCGCCGCGAAGGGATCCAGGCCGCCGTTGTTGAAGCCCATGCGGTTGATCACCGCCTGGTCCTCGGTGAGCCGGAACAGGCGCGGGCGCGGATTGCCGGCCTGGGCCAGCGGCGTGACGGTGCCGGCCTCCACGAAGCCGAAGCCGGCGGCCAGCATGGGATCGGCGACCTCGGCGTTCTTGTCGAAGCCAGCGGCCAGGCCCACGCAGTTGGACAGCTCCAGGCCGGCGATCTTCACCGCCAGGATCGGATCTTCGGGACCGCTCTCGCGCGGTCCCAGGCCCATCTTCAGGCCCCGGATGGCCCAGCCGTGGGCGTCCTCGGGGTTCAGGGCGTGCAGGGCGCGCGCGGCGATGTCATGCAGGCTCATGCGAGGTGATCGCCCAGCTGAGGAACGCCATCGGCGTCGAGACCAAGATCGGCCTCGGTGATCACGTCGCTGACCAGAAGCGGGCGATAGAGGTGCGGGAACAGGGCGCCGCCGCGCGAGGCTTCCCACTTCAGGTCCGCGCCCAGGCCTTCGGCCTCGACACCCAGCAGAACCAGGTTCGGCTGGTCCTTGAAGTACTTGGCGGCGGTTTCCTGGGCCTGGTCGGCCCCGGAGAGGTGGATAAAGCCGTCCTGATGGTCCACGGCCGAGCCCTCGAAGCGGCCGGCGGCCTTGGCGGCGTCCCACTCCGCGCGGGACAGGATCTTGTAGATCAGGGTCATTCGCCGCCGGCTCCGCCGTTCTCGTGTGCGTAGAAGAGGTGCTCCAGCGCCGGCCCCTTGTCAGTCCAGCCGAACACCACGGTGGTCGAGGTCGGGAAGCGGCTGCGCAGCTTGTTGGTGTGGATCGGCGAGGCGTCGCCTTGCAGGGCCAGGCGCAGGGCCAGCTCGTGCAGGCCGGGATTGTGCCCGACCACCATCACCGTGCCCGCGCTGTCGGCGTGCGCCTCGATCATCTGGACGACGTCTTCCGGATCGGCGTGATAGAGGTCTCGCAGATGCTCGACCTGCGCGGCGGGAAAGCTCGGCGCGACACGCTCGGCGGTTTCACGCGTGCGGCGGGCCGAGGACACCAGCATCAGGTCGGGCGCGACGCCGGCCAGCGCCAGCACCTGGCCCATGACGGCCGCGTCGGCCCGGCCGCTGTCGGCCAGGGCGCGTTCGAAATCGCCGCCACTCGCGGCGTGCCGCTCGGCCTTGCCGTGGCGCATCAGGATCAGTCGCTCCATGCGACCTCCATAGCCGTCCCTCGCCTTGTCAGGAAGCCGGTGGTTGACACCTTGTTCGCCAAGGGGTCCAAGGCGGGCCATGGCTGCGCTCGATCTGGTTACACCCGCCGGCGGGGGAACCTGGCGGTTTCCCGCGAACGAACCCCTGCGGCTCGATTCGGGCGCTATGCTTGAAGGCCTGGAGATCGGCTACCAGACCTATGGCCAGCTGAACGCCGACAAGTCCAACGCCGTCCTGATCTGCCACGCCCTGACCGGCGACCAGTATGTCGCCTCGCCGCACCCGACGACGGGCAAGCCCGGCTGGTGGCTGCGGATGATCGGTCCCGGCAAGCCGCTGGACCCGGCGCGGCATTTCATCATCTGCACGAACGTGATCGGCGGCTGCATGGGCTCGACCGGCCCCGCTTCGATCAATCCGGCGACCGGCAAGGTCTATGGCCTGGCGTTCCCGGTCATCACCATCCCCGACATGGTTCGCGCCCAGGCGATGCTGGTCAGCGCCCTGGGCATCGAGACCCTGTTCGCCGTGATCGGCGGCTCGATGGGCGGCATGCAGGCCCAGCAGTGGGCGGTGGACTATCCGGAGCGGCTGTTCAGCGCCGTCGTGCTGGCGTCCGCTTCCCGTCACTCGGCCCAGAACATCGCCTTCCACGAGGTGGGCCGCCAGGCGATTATGGCCGATCCCGACTGGCGCGGCGGCGCCTATGCGGAACACGGCGTCCAGCCCGGCAAGGGCCTGGCCGTGGCGCGGATGGCCGCGCACATCACCTATCTGTCCGAGCCCGCGCTGCAACGGAAGTTCGGCCGCGAGCTGAAGCGCGATGGCCTGTCATGGGGCTTCGACGCCGACTTCCAGGTCGAGAGCTATCTGCGCCACCAGGGCGCCAGCTTCGTCGACCGGTTCGACGCCAACAGCTATCTCTACATCACGCGGGCCACCGACTATTTCGACATCGCCGCCAGCCACGGCGGGGTGCTGGCCAAGGCCTTCACCCGGGCGCGCGACGTGCGCTTCTGCGTGCTCAGCTTCTCCAGCGACTGGCTCTATCCCACCGCCGAGAGCCGTCACCTGGTCCGCGCGCTGACCGCGGCCGGGGCCCGCGCCGCCTTCGCCGAGATCGAGAGCGACAAGGGCCACGACGCCTTCCTGCTGGACGAGCCCGTGATGGACGCGGCGCTGGCGGGCTTCCTGAGTTCGGCCGAGCGTGACCGGGGGCTGATTTGACACCAAATTCCCAGAATAAAGTCCGCGAGGACTTCCGCGAGATCCTGCGCCTGGTGCGCCCAGGCTCGCGCGTGCTGGACGTCGGTTGCGGCGAGGGCGCGCTGCTGGACCTGCTGAGCCACGACAAGCAGGTCGACGGCCGTGGGCTGGAGATCAGCGCTTCAGGCGTAGCCGCCTGCATGGCGCGCGGTCTGTCGGTCGTGCAGGGCGACGCCGACCTGGATCTCGACCACTTCCCAGACCGCTCATTCGACTACGCGGTGCTGTCCCAGACCCTGCAGGCGACGCGCCATCCGCGCCATGTGCTGGACGAGCTGCTGCGCATCGCCGACCGGGCCATCGTCTCGTTCCCGAACTTCGGTCACTGGCGGGTGCGCTGGTCGCTGCTGAGCCGAGGCCGGATGCCCGAGACCAAGGCCCTGCCGATGCCGTGGTGGTCGACGCCGAACATCCACCTCTGCACCCTGGCCGACTTCCTGGCCCTGACGGCCGAGCTGAACCTGCGCGTCGACGCCTGCGCCGCCTTCGCCGGAAGTGGTCCGGCCCGGCCGATGAACCCCGCCAGCGCGCTCGAGAACTGGCGGGCCGAGAGTTGCCTGTTCATGCTCAGCCGCAACGGCGCGACGGCCCACGGAAAGTCGTCCGACAAGGAACTTCCGCCCGTCTCGGGCGATCTCTTCGACGGATGAAGACCCTTCGTCTCATGACCTACAACGTCCACCGCTGCGTGGGCACGGACCGCAGGCTCGATGTCGAGCGTGTGGCCGAGGTCATCGCGGCTGAAAAGCCCGATGTCGTCGCCTTGCAGGAGCTGGACGTCCTGCGCGCCCGCACCAAGGGCGTCGATCAGGCCCACCGCCTCGCCGAACTGCTGAAGATGAGCTTCCACTTCCATCCTGCCATGACCGTGGAGGAGGAACTCTACGGCGACGCCATCCTGACGGCCCTGCCCGAACGGCGGGTCAAGGCCAAGAGCCTGCCGCTCTACAAGCGCGTGCCCGGCCTGGAGCCGCGCGGGGCCTTGTGGGTCGAGGTCGAGGTCGGCGGAACCAAGGTTCAGATCATCAACACCCACCTGGGCCTTATCCCGCAGGAACAGAAGCGCCAGGCGGCCGCCCTGCTGGGTCCCGACTGGATGGGCGCGGACGAGTGGCTGGCCCCGGGCGTGGTGCTGGGCGACTTCAACGCCACGCCCTATTCGGCGACCTATCGGATGCTGCGGACAGCCCTGCGCGACGCCCAGGCGCCGACGCCGAGCTGGCCGCGCCCCGCCACGGCGACCTTTCCGTCCAGCTTCCCGTTCATGCGCATCGACCACGTGTTCCTGACCAAGGGCCTGGAGACGCGCGGCGTCAGCTCTCCGTTCAGCCCTCTGGCCCGCGTGGCCTCCGACCACCTGCCGCTGGTGGTCGAGCTGGAGATCACGGCTGAAGCCGCCCGGGAGGCGCCGGCGGCGGCTGGGTAAGCCGGGCGATGTCACGGCGCAGGCGAGCGCGACGGCCCCACGGGCGCCAGGCGTCGTCGGGCGCGATGGCGTCGCCCAGGCTCCAGTCGGCGATGAACTTCTCAACGCCGCTCAACTTGCGCGTCCGCACGGGCTGCAGCCGGCGCGGCGGGCCGCCCTTGACGTCCAGCGCATTGATCGCCGCGCCCAGCCCGCCCTCGCGCTCGATCGCCTCCAGCACGTCCTGGGCGGAGCGGTCGATGAAGTGACCGACCAGGCGGCCCAGGAAGGCGCGCACCGTCTCGCGCTCGATCTCGCTCCTGGCCTCGAAGGCCAGGTCGCACTCACTGTCCAGACCGATCGAGCGGTTGTTGAGGTTGGCGCTGCCGATCCGCAGCATCCAGTCATCCATGATCGCCACCTTGGAGTGGACGATGATCGGCGCGCCCTTGGGCGTATGGGCCGAGAAGGCCGAGAAACGCCCATGGGTGTCGACTTCGCGCAGGCGGTTGATGGCCGAGGTCCGGGCGCTGTCCATGGTCATCTGGTCGAAATAGCTGGGACTGCGCGCCGGTCCGATCGTGACAACCTCAGGCCCATCGGGCTCGGCCAGGCGTTCGGCCAGGGCTTCGACGATGATCGGCGAGGTCAGGTACTGGTTCTCCAGATAGATCAGCCCTTTCGCGCGCCGGATCGCCGAGAGGTGCAGCAACAGGCATTCCGTGATCTCGGGCCTCCCCTGCCACGCGGCCGAGGTGCGGGCCACCGCGACGGGCATCCGGCGCAGGTCGGGCAAAAGGCCGTCGGGCCAGGGCGTCTCGTCGGGGCGGTCCGGGCGCTCGATCGGATCGCCGCCCGAGGCTTTCCAGCGGTCGACGAACAGGTCGGCCATCGCCTCGCCCGCCCGGCCGTCGACCAGCATCGAGACCTCGTGCCGGGCCGGATAGTGTCGCCCAGTCGGCAGGCGACGCAGGGGATTGTTGTCGAGGTGACGGGTGTCATCCCAGCGGTCGACGCCGATGTCGCCGCCGCTGACGAGGGCCGTTACGCCGTCGACGATCACCGCCTTCTGGTGATGGCAGGCGCTGGCCGGCAGGGTCGCGTCCAGGCGGTACTTCACCCGCGATCCGGCGAAGAAGGCCGCGCCGCGATGCGGGCCGAACAGCTGCGACGCGGCGATCGGGAACGGCATGTCCCAGGTCAGCACCCGGACGTCGAGCGCCGGGTTCAGCGCCGCCTGCCGCCGCAGGATCAGGCCGATGCGGTCGGCGCGGCTGGGATCGCGGCTGCGTCTGACCCGATCGGGATCCAACCGTGTCAGGGGATCGAACACCCAGGCCAGGATCCAGATCGACTTCCTGGCCGACAGGATCAACGGCTTCAGCGCGTCGAACGCCTCGTCGTTGTCGATGAACAGGGCAACGCGATCGGCGGGCTCGACCCGCCAGCAGTTGTATCCCGGTTGGAAGACGGAAGTTCCCGGATCCATGTCGCCCCAAATCGTCGCGAACCACGACAACGCGCGGGGCGGCTCATGGCTCCGCTTGTCTTATCCCGCGATGGCCGCCGCGTCGCGTTCGCCGGTGCGGATGCGCAGGGCCTGTTCCAGATCCATGACGAAGACCTTGCCGTCGCCGATCTTGCCCGTGTTGGCCGTGCGCTGCAGGGCTTCGATGACGGGCTCCAGCACGTCGGTGGGCACGGCGATCTCCAGCTTGACCTTCGGCAGCAGCTTCACCTCGTATTCGGCGCCGCGATAGACCTCGGTCTTGCCCTTCTGGCGGCCGTAGCCGCGCACCTCGGTTACAGTCAAACCCGACGCGCCCGCCTCGGTGACCGCTTCGAGCACCGCATCCAGGCGGCTCGGCTTAATCACGGCGACGATCATCTTCATGGCGCGGTTCCCGGGGAGCGAACGGTTGTTAGGGATATAAGCTAGGCGTCCGAGCGCTTCGCTCCAAGTAAGATCAGCCGTCCCGACTGCTTGGCGCCTGAGGAACAGGCGCCTGATGAGTTGAAACGGTCCGCCCGCCGTCGTGCCGCGCGGGGGTAGGTCCCGCCGGACTGGGCAGCAGGACGCCTGGCGCGAACACCCGGGCGCGGGCGCGATGGCCGCGCGGCTTGACCGCGAAGGTCTGCTTGATCGCTTCCATCAGGATCACGCCGGCGAAACGCGGCCACAGGCGCGCGCCGACCTGCTCGAAACCCTCGGCCCAGGACGCCATGGCCTCGACCGGTGGCACATAGAGGGCTCGCGTCCAGCCGGCCGGTTCCAGGTCCGCCTCGCGAATCAGCGATTCCAGCTGGCTGCGGCTATAGGGCCGGCCGTGGCCGAACGGCGTGGTCTCTGCCCCCGTCCAGACACCATCGCGCGACGACACCGCCACGATCAGCCGTCCCGTGGGAGCCATGACCCGCCCAATCTCGGCCAGCAGGGCGGCCGGGTCGTCGGCCTCTTCCAGGGCGTGGACGGCAAGGACCCGGTCGAACATGGCGTTGGGCAGCGGCAGGGCGGTCTCTTCGACCAGGCAGGCCTGGTTGCGGCCACCGTGCGGCCAGACCTCGACGCCCTGCTGGGCCGGCATGGCGGCCACCACGCGACGGGCGTTGCCTCGAGCGGCGTCCAGGAACGGCGTGGCGTAACCGACGCCCAGCACGTCGAGGTCCCGCGTATTGCCCCAGGCCTCCTCCACCTTGCGCGTGAGCATGGTGCGCGCCGCGCGCCCCAGCGGGGCGGCGTAGAAGGCTCTCAGGTCGAGCACGTCGCGGCGCATTGAGTCTCCCGAGCGTCGAGGTCATCCTTGTAGGCGCGCCGGCCGAGGCGCGATAGAGCAAGCCCGTCATGCCCCTGACCGTTCACCAGTTCCCCTGCCTGTCCGACAACTACGGCTTCCTCGTTCGCGACGAGGCCAGCGGCAAGGTCGCGACCATCGACACGCCGGACGCCGAGGCGATCCTGGCCGAACTGGACAAGCTGGGCTGGGGCCTGGACCTGATCCTCAACACCCACTGGCACCCGGACCACGCCGGCGGCAACGAGGCGCTTAAGAAGGCCACGGGCGCGTCCATCACCGGCCCGGCCGAAGTGACCCGCATCGCGCCGCTGGACCGGGTTGTGCGCGGCGGCGACGTCGTGCTGCTGGGCGAGACCCGATTCTCGGTCATCGACGCTGGCGGCCACACCCTGGGCCACATCGCCTATCACGACGCCGCCGACGGCGTCGCTTTCGTCGGCGACACCCTGTTCGCCCTGGGCTGCGGTCGCCTGTTCGAGGGTACGGCCGAGCAGATGTGGGAGTCGCTCTCCCGCGTCACCGCCCTGCCCGACGACACCGTCGTCTACTGCGCCCACGAATACACCGCCTCGAACGCCCGCTTCGCCCTGTCGGTCGACGAAGACCCGGCCCTGAAGGCCCGCGCCAAGGCGGTGTTCGCGGCCCGCGAACGCGGCGAAGCGACCGTGCCCACCACCATCGGCGCCGAGAAGGCGACCAACCCGTTCCTGCGCGCGCCCTTGCTGCGGCCGGACGCGCCGACCCCCGCCCAGGCCTTCGCCGAGATCCGGGCCGCCAAGGACAGCTTCAAGGGATGAGTAGCGTGATCGACTCCAACAACACCGGGCGGGGGATCGCCGGCGACCTGGGCGCCAAGGAAATCATCCGCATGCTGGACATGCAGCCCCATCCCGAGGGCGGCTGGTACAAGCGGACCTTCGAAGACGAACCCGGTCCGGACGGCCGCGCCTATTTCACCTGCATCTATTATCTGCTGGAGGCCGAGCAGATGTCGGCCTGGCATCGGGTCGACGCGGTCGAGACCTGGCACTGGTACGCCGGCGCGCCGATCTCGATCACCCTGTCGCCACCCGACGGCCAGGGCGCCACGGCCTATGTGCTAGGTCCGGACCTGCGCGCCGGCTGCCGCCCGCAGGTGGTGGTTCCGACACTGTGGTGGCAGACGGCTGTCAGCCTGGGCGCCTGGACCCTGGTCGGCTGCACCGTCGCGCCGGGCTTCCGCTTCGAGGGTTTCGAGCTGGCCGCGCCGGACTGGAGCCCTTCGAAAACCTAGAGCGTGGCAGCCGAAAGTGTGAGCGGTTTCGGCGCCTGCCACGCTCTAAATGTTTGAGATAGAGCCTGTTTATCCGTTTCTGATGGTCCCATCAGAAACGGACAGGCTCTAGCCCCCCATACCTGCGTCAACCGGTCGCGGATGCTCAGATAGGGTACCCATAGTGGGCAACTTGGTCGCATGGCGTCGTTCATCGAGCCATGCAATCCTTTTCACGTCGCGTTAAAACGACGACCCTGGGGAACCGAGTCACCTATGTCTGATGAGTATTTCAACGCTCGCGCGGCTAGCCGCTACGCGACGGATTACATTCTGCGCTGGGTCGAGATCGCCAACGAAGTCCACGGTTCGGACCTCCTGTACGCCCTCGTTTTCACCACCCTTTGGGCCGGCAACTGCTCGCATATCCGCGGCGGCCTCTACGCCGACGTCGACGAGGTGCCGCCGGACCATGAGCGCCGCCCGCTGACCGTGCGCCAGGTCGCCGACTCGCTGGCCCTGCCCTACGAGACCGTGCGTCGCCGCTTCGTCGAGATGCTGGAGAAGGGCATGGCCCAGCGCGTCGGCCGCGAGGGCTTCATTGTCCCGCAGTCGGCCTTGGCCAAGCCCGAAGTCCTGCAAGGCCTGAAGCGTTCGCACCAGAGCCTGGCCCGTTTTCTCAAGGAACTGAAGTCGATCGGCGTCGAAGCGACGTAGGTCGCCGTCGACGAGGCGCCCTAGACACTGGAGCCGCGCACCACCAACTCGACCGGCGCGAAGGTCGCGGGCGCGTCCTCGCCGGCCATGCGGCGGAAGAGCAGATCGACCATCGACCGCGCCCCGGACGCCAGGTCCTGACGGATCGTGGTCAATGGCGGATTGCTGTGCCGGGCCAGGACGATATCGTCGAAGCCGACCACCGCGACGTCGCCCGGCACGCTCTTGCCGGCCTCGGTCAGGGCGCCGATCGCCGCCAGGGCGATGACGTCGGAGAAGGCGAAGACGGCGTCGAAAGCCACGTCCGTCGCCAGGAAAGCCGCTATCGCGCCTTGCGCCTCATCCATCGTGAAGGGCGTAGGAACGACCAAGGCAGGGTCGAATGGGAGACCCGCCTCGGCGAGGCCCCGCTTGTAGCCTTCGAAGCGCTGGGCGGCCTCGGGCGCTTGAACGCCGCCGAGGAAGGCGATGCGCTTGCGGCCGGCGGCGGCCAGGTGCGCGGCGGCCAGGCGCCCGCCTTGGACATTGTCGCTGCCCACGGCGCAATAGCGCTGGCCCGGCTGTTGAGCGCCCCAGACCACCATGGGCTTGTAGGTATCGGCGACGAGGTTTAGCGCCTCGTGCTGGGTGCTCTGGCCGATCAGGACGAGGCCGTCGGCGCGATGCGACTGGATGATGCGGTCCAGCCAGCCGGGTTTGGTGACGACCACCTTGTTCAGGAGGACGGAATAGTCGCGGCGGGTGATCTCGTCGGCCAGCCGTCCGAACATCTCCAGGAAGAATGGATCGGAGATCATCTGCCCGGCTTCGTGGACCAGGGGGATGATGACGCCGATGGTGTCGGTTTTGCGCAGGCGCAAAGACCGCGCCGACTGGTTGACGACATAGCCGTGGGTCTGGGCGATCTCGACGATCTGGTCGCGCAGCGTCTTGGGGATCAGCGGATTGCCGGCCAGGGCGCGCGACACCGTCGAGATCGACACGCCAGCCATGCGGGCGATATCGGCCATCTTCAGCCGTGCGCGTTCAGGGACCTCGGCGAGCTCGGGGCTATCCATGGGCAGACAATAGAACCTTGCGGATGCACGAAAAGCCCCGCTGGCGTCGCACTACTCCGGGTCGAGTCTGCCCGAGCGGCGCCGTTGGAGGCGTATGTCACCCAGCTAGACCATACGGGTAAACCGCCGCTGAGCGCTTATGGTTACGCTTGGAGAACGATGTTCGCCATAGTCCACGATTCGTCGCGAACGATCAGCGGTTCATGACCTTGATGATCCGCTTGGACGAAGGCCGACCGGCCAGGCCCTGATCCGGAGAATAGGTGACGGTCAGGGAGCCGTCCTTCAGGGTCGCGGCTGGCTTGCGGCCCTCGGCCAGCAGGACGCGGAAGACCTTGGAAATGAGCGAGCGGTCGCCCTTGCGGGCCATGCGCTCGAAGGCCTCGGCCACCACGGTGGCGGAATCGGCGGCCAGGACCGAGGTCTCGGGCCGCACGTCCTCGACGGTCGAGAACTCGATGTCATGTTGCGCCGCGCGACTGGCGCGGGCGGTGGCGATGGTCACGCGCTGGACGAAGACCTTGAACGACATGATCGCGGGCGGCTGGATCGACGAGGCCCGGCCCGACAGGGCGGCGGCCGCGCCCATCGGCGCGTCGTCCGTGAACAGGATCATGCCGCCCAGCTTGGTCACCCGCAGCACGGGCTCGCCCAGATCGTTGCGGTAGATGACATCTCCGCGCGACGCCGGCTGGGCCGACAGCACCCAGACCTCGGCGCTGTTGTCGAACTTCATCAGCGGCTGGGGGGCGGCCTGGTCGAAGATGAAGGCGCCGCCGCTTTCGGAGACGTAACGCCCGACCGGCGGGGCGGCGACGCGGCGGGCCTCGGCCGGCCCCTTGTGGCCGAGCAGAGCATCCCGCAGCGAGTGCAGTTGCTGGGCGTTCGCGGACGCCGTCATGACCATCAGAGTCGCGATCGCCAGGGACATGCGCGTCCCCAGATGAGCCAACTCCGCCTTACAGAATTTCATGCGATCCGTACTGCCCGCCGACTGGGGCGAATCTTGGACGCGTTAACGTCCAAACCCCGAAGCCGGCGGCATGAGGCCAAACCGCAACAGTCGGCGTCAAGCTCCGGCTTCGAGAGACGTGGACGAGGCCCGCGTCAGGCCATGTATTGACCGCCGTTGAGGCTGAGGGTGGCGCCGGTGACGAAGCCCGCGCGCTCGCCCGACAGGAACGAGACCATGTCGGCGATCTCCTCGCCCTTGCCCAGCCGGCCGACGGGGATGCCGGCGATGATCTGGGCCAGAACGTTCTCCGGCACCGCCGCCACCATCTCGGTGTCGATATAGCCCGGGCAGATGACGTTGACCGTCACGCCCTTCTTGGCGTTCTCCAGGGCCAGGGCCTTGGTGAAGCCGATCAGGCCGGCCTTTGCGGCCGAATAGTTGGTCTGGCCCATCTGGCCCTTCTGGCCGTTGATCGAGCTGATGTTGACGATGCGACCCCAGCCGCGCTCGCGCATGCCCTCGATCACCGGGCGGGTCATGTTGAAGGCCGAGTCCATGTTGACCCGGATCACTTCGGACCACTGCTCGTAGGTCATCTTGTGCAGCATGCCGTCGCGGGTGATGCCGGCGTTGTTGATCAGGATGTCAACGGGCCCCAGCTCGGCCTCCACCGTCTTCACGGCGGCGGCGCAATCCTCGAAGGAGCCGACATTGCCCTTCACCACCATGACGCCCAGCGACTTGGCGCAGGCGGCCGCGGCTTCTTCATTGCCGGAATAGCCCGCCGCCACCTTGTGGCCGTCGGCGACCAACCTCTCGCAGATCGCCCGGCCAATTCCGCGGGTGCCGCCGGTCACGAAAGCCACTCTGGTCATCTGATCTCTCCCGAACGCAGTTTTCTTATGGTTCGCGTGATCCGCGCGCCTCAGCAAGAGGAAGCGCGCGGATCGCGGCCAGGGATGCGTGACGTCTTGTGACTCAGCGTGTTGTCGTTGGACCTCAGACGGCCTCGACGCACATGGCCACGCCCATGCCGCCGCCGATGCATAGGGTGGCCAGGCCCTTCTTGGCGCCCGAACGCTTCATCTCGTGCAGCAGGGTGGTCAGGATCCGCGCGCCCGAGGCGCCGATCGGGTGGCCGATGGCGATGGCGCCGCCGTTCACATTGACCTTGGCCGGGTCGAGGCCCAGTTCGCGGACCACGCACAGCGACTGGGCGGCGAAGGCTTCGTTGCTTTCCACCAGATCCAGGTCGGCGACGGTCCAGCCGGCCTTTTCCAGCGCCTTTTTCGACGCCGGGATCGGACCCGTGCCCATGATCTCCGGCTCGACGCCGGCATTGGCCCACGAGGCGATGCGCGCCAGAGGCTTGAGACCGCGCTTGGCGGCTTCGTCGGCGCTCATCAGCACGAGGGCGGCGGCGCCGTCATTGAGGCCCGACGCGTTGGCCGCGGTGACCGAGCCTTCCTTGGCGAACACGGGCTTGAGGCCCTGGACGCTTTCCAGAGTCGCGCCGTGGCGGATGAACTCGTCCTTGTCGACGATCGTGTCGCCCTTGCGGCCCTTGATGGTGACCGGAACGATCTCGGCGTCGAACTTGCCGGCCTTCTGGGCGGCCTCGGCCTTGTTCTGGCTGGCGACGGCGAAGACATCCTGGTCCTGGCGCGTGATCTGCCAGCGGTTGGCGATGTTCTCGGCCGTCTGGCCCATGTGGTAGCCGTGGAAGGCGTCCCACAGGCCGTCCTTGATCATGGTGTCGACGAACGACAGGTCGCCCATCTTCTGGCCATTGCGCAGGTTCTGGGCGTGAGGCGCCTGGCTCATGCTTTCCTGGCCGCCAGCCACGACGATCTTGGCGTCGCCGGCCGCGATCTGCTGGGCCGCCAGGGCCACGGCGCGCAGGCCCGAGCCGCACAGCTGGTTCAGGCTCCAGGCCGGGCTCTCGACCGGGATCCCGGCATTGACCGAAGCCTGGCGGGCGGGGCCCTGGCCGGCGGCGGCCTGCAGCACCTGGCCCAGGATCACCTCGTCGACATCAGCCGGGGCGATGCCGGCGCGCTCGACCGCAGCCTGGATCGCGATCTTGCCCAGGTCCGAAGCGGGCAGGCTGGACAGCGCCCCGTTGAACGAACCGACCGGCGTGCGCGCGGCGGAGACGATGACGATGTCGCTCATGGATAGGCTCCCGTGACGGTTCTGACGTGACGCCTTCGCGGTTGCGGCGCCCGTGCTTTTGCGATGCAACATCCAGCATGCACATCGCGACGGCGTTCGTCACGGGCACATTTTCACGGCTTGGCGACAGCTCCAAGTCATCAGACCACTGGCGCCCCGCCTTTGCATTAGCGATAGTGCGGTGCGAGAAGCGGGCGTAACCGCCCACCTGGATCATCTCGATGATCCAGGCACTTTTACACAGGACGCGTTTTCGGACGACGAACCGGTGTCCACTTCGTCTGAAAACGCTCTAGGGAACGAAATGTCCGAGAACCCTGAAAAAGGCGAAGCGGCCGTCAATACTGAAAAGGCCGGCGCCGAGAAGGCGCCAGGCAACGACAAGACCGGCCAGCGCGTCATCATCAAGAAGTACGCCAACCGTCGCCTCTACAACACGGCCTCGTCGTCCTACGTGACCCTTGAACACCTGTCGGACATGGTGAAGGAAGGCGTCGACTTCGTGGTCTATGACGCCAAGACCAATGACGACATCACCCGTTCGGTCCTGACCCAGATCATCTTCGAGGAAGAGAACCGCGGCGGCGGCCAGAACCTGCTGCCCATCCAGTTCCTGCGCCAGCTGATCGGCTTCTACGGCAACTCGATGCAGGCCTTCCTGCCGTCGTACCTGGAAATGTCGCTGGAGAGCTTCTCCAAGCAGCAGGAGCGCATGCGCGGCCAGTTCGCGGGCCTGGCCCCCGGCAAGATCCCTGGCATGGGCGTCTATGAAGAGCAGATCCGCCAGAACATGGCCCTGTTCGACCGGGCGATGAAGATGTTCTCGCCGTTCGCCTATGTGCGTCCCGAAGACGGCGGCGCCGCGCCCGCCGAACCTCAGCCCGCGCCTGCGCCCGCCCCCGCCAGCGACGACTCCCTGGCCGACCTGAAACGCCAGATGGAGGCCATGCAGGCGCAGTTGGCCAAGCTGGCGAGCAAGCCCTAACCCACGCCTTAACCAAGACGCTCCAGCGGTTCTTAACCGTCCGGCTCCTAGGCTCTTCACCATGAGCGGCCCGATCGATCCTCTTCGACGCCCTGGTCCCGCGCGCCGCGCCTTGCCGGCGCCGCGCGATGGCGAGCGTCCTGAGACCGAAGAAGAGGTCGTATTCGTCGTGGAGGAAGACGCCCCCCCACCGCGTCAGGAACCCCCGCCGCGCCGGGGAGGCTTCGCCGCCTTCGCCGCGCATGTCATGGGTCAGCCTGGACAGAAACGCGGCCTGCGTGGTGGGCAGGAAGTGCTGGATACGGCCAGATCGACCTATCTCGGGACGGAATATTCCGGCCCGGCCGATCGCCGTCCCCCAACGGGCCTGCTGAAGAAGACCAAGATCTAGCCCTTCAGGCGCGTCAGCTCGGCCTCGAGCGCGGCGACCCGCGCCTCCAGAGACGTCAGGCGCTGGGCGTCGCTGGCCGGCGGCGGGCGAACCCCGGCGCGAGACGCCGCCTCGGCCGGCGCAACGCCCAAAAGCTCGGCGAAGACAGAGACTTCCCGCATCGACAGCTCGCGCTGGTCCTTGAAAGCCAGGGCGAGCTCGACCTCGCTTAAGCCGGCGGCGGCGGCCAGCATCGTGCGGCTGAGACCGCGCTCGGCGAGGCGCCCGTCGTACCAGGCGGCGTCGAAGAAGAGGGCCATCTAGAACCGCCTCTTTTGGGAACCGAAGGGTTGGCGCCAGTCTTGCTTAATCGTTGGTGAATTCATCGCCCACGGGTCTTCAAATGCTGTCCGTCGCCATCCGCATCTTCGACGTCGCCGTCGTGGCCCTGATCTTCACGGCCCTGACCTAGGATACGCCCTCGCCCTTCGACAAGCTCAGGGTGAGGACTACATCAAACGTCGCAGTAGAAACCTCATCCTGAGCTTGTCGAAGGACAAGGTTTCGGCTCCTCGAACCTAAGCGCTCTCCAGCAGCATCATCGTGCCCTGGCCGCCGTCGGCGCAGATGCTGACGATGGCGCGCTCGCCCTTCGGACGGGCGGCCAGCTCCTTCACCGCCTGGCTGAGGATCCGCGCCCCGGTGGCCCCGAACGGGTGGCCCAGCGCCAGCGAGCCGCCGAACGGATTCATGCGATCGCGCGGGAAAGCCCCCATCGGCGCGGTGACACCGGCCTTCTCGCTCAAGAACTTGGCGCTTTCCCAGGCGGCGATGTGCGACAGCACCTGGGCGGCGAAGGCCTCGTGGATCTCCCACAGGCCGACATCGGCATAGGTCATGCCGTTGCGGGCCAGCAGGCGCGGCACGCCATAGGCCGGCGCCATCAGCAGGCCTTCATGGCGCAGGTCGATCGAGGTGACCTCGTAGTCGACGATCTTCACCTTAGGGGTCTCGGACGGCAGGCGCGCCATGCCAGCCTCGGACCCGACCCAGATCGCCGCGGCCCCATCGGTCAGCGGCGAGGAGTTGCCTGCGGTCAGCGTGCCCTTGCCGCTGGTCTTGTCGAAGGCCGGACCCAGCTTGGCCAGCTTCTCCAGCGTCGAGTCCTTGCGCGGGATGCTGTCGCGCTTGGCGCCGCCGATCGGAATCACGAGGTCGTCGAAGAAGCCTGCCTCCCAGCCCTTCACCGCGCCCTGGTGGCTGGCCAGGGCGTGGGCGTCCTGGTCGGCGCGCGACAGGTTCCATTCCTTGGCGGTGATCTCGGTGTGCTCGCCCATGGAAAGCCCCGTGACCCGGTTGGCCACCTTGGGGATGAACAGCTTCACATCCTTCAGGTTCAGCGCGCCCAGGGCCGCCAGTCGCTGCTGGCCGGTCTTGGCGCCCTGGAACTTGCGGATCCAGTCCGACAGCGCGACCGACAGGCCGATCTGCACCCGGCTCATGCTCTCGACGCCGCCGACCAAAGCGAGGTCGCGGCCGCGCCCGTCGATCATGCCGGCCGCCTCGATCGCGCCGATCATGCTGGTCGAGCAGGCCATGATGGTCGAGAAGGCCGGAATGGTCGGGTCGGCGCCCGCGTCCAGCAGAACCTCGCGCGCCAGGTTGCTCCAGGTCAGGTTCGGAATGACCGTGCCCCAGACCGCGAAGTCGGGCCGCGCGCCTTTTGCCAACATGGCCTTCACGACCGGGACGGACAGCTCGATCGCGTCATACGAGGCCAGCGGCCCGTCGACCTTGGCGAACGGGGTGCGGACGCCCGAGGCGATCCAGACATCGGCGGAGGACTTGGCGGCGGCGGGCATGGGACGAACTCCGGAAGGCGCGGAAACCTTGATCTATATGGGGTCGTCGCCCCGATCTTGTCGAATACCGCCCTTCGGTTTCGCCTTAGGCGCGGCGACCTATTTGCACACGGACGCGGGTAGGCTTAATCGGCAGGCATGAGCACCGACCTCTCCCTCGACGACAACAAGGCCCTCGAAGACAAGAAGATCAGGGCCCGCGCCTGGTTCGAAAGCCTGCGCGACCAGATCTGCGCCGAATTCGAGCGCCTGGAGGACGAGGCCCCGGCCGATCTCTATCCCGGCGCGCCCGGCCGCTTTACGAAGAAGCCCTGGAACCGCGAGGCCGGCGGCGGCGGCGTCATGGGCATGATGTACGGCCGCCTGTTCGAGAAGGTCGGCGTCCACGTCTCGACGGTGCACGGGACCTTCACGCCCGAGATGGCCAAGAACATGCCCGGCGCGACCGACGATCCCCGGTTTTTCGCCACCGGCATCAGCCTGATCGCGCACATGACCAATCCGCGCGTGCCCGCCGTGCACATGAACACCCGCTTCATCGCCACGACGACAAGCTGGTTCGGCGGCGGCGGGGATCTCACCCCCCTGCTCGGCTATCAGCGCCAGCAGGACTTCCCGGACGCCATCGACTTCCACGCCGCCTATCAGCGGGCCTGCGACAAGCACGATCCGGACTGGCACGCCAAGTACAAGGCTTGGTGCGACGAGTATTTCTTCCTGCCGCACCGCAACGAGCCGCGCGGCATCGGCGGCATCTTCTACGACCACCACGACAGCGGCGACTGGGACCGGGATTTCGCCTTCACCCAGGACGTCGGCCGGGCGTTCCTGGAAATCTACCCCGAACTGGTCCGCCGCCGGATGGGCGAGGCCTGGAGCGCCGACGAGCGCGAGCAGCAGCTGGTCCAGCGCGGTCGCTATGTCGAGTTCAACCTGCTCTACGACCGCGGCACCATGTTCGGGCTCAAGACCGGCGGCAATGTCGAGTCGATCCTCAGCTCGATGCCGCCGGCCGTGAAGTGGCCTTAGGACGTTTTTGAACCCTTCGCTCCGGCCGTGCGTCCGCCGCTTCACGCGGCGAAGCCGCTGAAGGGTATGGGGAGGCGACGGAGCGGCCGGGCGAACCCGGGGACCGTAATGGTTTGTTGTGTTTCGGCTCGCAGACCGCTCCGCCAGGTTGTTCTTGCCCGTGAGGATGGGGGGCGTGAGCGTATTTCAGCTCGGGACCCCATTTGCCCCCGGACGGGCGCGGACCAAGTCGATCGGCTACATCCGTCTCGACCCCGACGATCCACGATAGGCGGCTTGTACGATCACCGCCCTGTCGCTCCGCTGATGGCTTGAACCCCGGAGACTGCCCGTTCGCCAACCGATCTGCCTAAAGAGTACAGACGGGGCGACTTTCGAGCCTCCGGGAACCGCCAGCGGCCCCGCTCAACCTACCCCCGCCGCCGTTTTGGGCCGGATCCAAACGCCCTCCCCCGCGACGGGGACAAGTTGAGTATGCGGTGGTGTTGAACGCCGATGATCCAGGGGCGCGAAAAAGTGAGAAGCGATTGATTTCGTGGGGTTCGGCGCCGCGAACGCCGGGGATAGAGGCCGCTCAATCCCCGCGAGGGCGCGTTCTGAAACCCTCTCTCTTTGAGAGAGGGAGGGGCCCACGCCTGCGGCGTGGGAGGGTGAGAGGTTACACCCTCTCCGGACAAGGCGCCGACGAAACGCGCGGCGGAACGGTCCAGGCTTCACCGGCCACCGGTGAAACCTCTCACCCTCCCACCGCTACGCGGCGGGCCCCTCCCTCTCTCTATGAGAGAGGGTTTCAGGCGCGCGCGCCCCCCGCTCAGTGAAAAGCCCTTCCGCCCCGGAAGAGCGCCCCCCTTACATCTCACGGCGAGACGATCGCAGGGCTGATCAGGTCACTCAAGGACGGCTTCGCCGCCGCGCAGCGGCCGCTCGGAGAGCGGTCCTTGACTGACCTGATCAGCCCTGCACGCTGCAGCCTCCAAGAGATTTAAGGATCGCCACCGACCGAGGTCGGCTCTCGACCTAGTCGGACATTGCCGAGGACGGCTCGTGTGGACATGATCGTGAGATGCCAGACGCTAACCAAGAACTCCTCGCCGCATTGGCCGAGATGTGTGCCCAGTATCTCGAAGAGGGCGGCGTGCTCGATCACCAGTGCATGAGCGCCGGCGAGAAGGCTATCGCGCTTCTCGTGGAACACGGCCTCGTGGCGCCACCGGGGCGTGGCGGTGTCTGGACCGACGCGGGACAAGATCTCCTCCGGTCGGCCTAGCGGATCTCAACTTCCGTTCCCCACCCTTCTCTCACCTTCGCGATGTCAGTTTGCGGGCGGCGGCCTGATTTCCGCTCCCCACCCATCGCGGACAATCCAAGCAACCGCTTTGTCCGAGGCGCTTCTACGCCGCCTTAGGACACTTCGCCCCGCTGTCGATCCACGCCTTGATCAGCTCGCCGAACTGCGCCTGCGTGCCGGGGGCCGGGACGCGGCCCGCGCCGGGGTTCCAGGCCCAGCCGACCAGGTGATCCTGCGCCATGTGGTGGTGCAGCTCGGCCATCGACTTGCCGCCGTTGGTCGAGGGGTTCTTGATCTGGGCGCAGATCTGGCCCAGCGACTTGCCCTGCCAGGCCATCTCGGCCGGGGCCAGGGCCCACTTCGGATCGCCGGGAATGCTCTTGATGTCCGCGCCCCAGGTCGGGACGTTGGCCTGGGTATGGCACGAGAAGCACGGCATGCCGGCCGGGCCGTGGCCGCTGTCGCCGGCGACCATCGGCGGATTGTGCGGATGCAGGTCGTCGCCTTGCGTCGGGGCGCGCTGGACCGGGTGGCAGTTCAGGCAGCGCGGGCTCTGGATCACCTTGCCGGCCTCCTGGAACAGGGCGAGCGACCGGGCGGCCGGATCCTTGATGGACTGAAAGCTGGCGGCGGTCTTCAGCGCCACGGGCGCTGGCCCCGACGCCTGGGTATCAGGCGCGGCCTGGACGCTGGCGACGACCGCGCCGGCGGCGGCCAGGGTTCCGGCCAGGATCACGACGGTAGCGATACGCATGGACGGACCTCTCGGATTTCACCAGGAGAGCAACGCGCCAGCTTAGCCTTGGGTTTCCTGCTTCAGGAATTGCCCGATCCATTGGGCCATTCGCGCGGCGTCGGTGTCGGCCGACAGGCTGGCGATCGCCGCGTCGGCCTGCTCGTCCGTGAACCGCGTACCGCGCCGCGCCTCGATCAGCGCCTTGGCGTAGGCCGGCGAGAACTCGGGGTGGAACTGCATCGAGATCGCCTTGGCGTCGTCGTACGTCAGAATGCCGTAGGGCGTGAACGCGCTGCCGGCCAGCACCCGCGCGCCGGGCGGCAGGGCGGTGACCTGGTCCTGGTGCGAGCCCGGCACGGCGACCTGCGGCGCGTCATCCATCCAGGCCTCGCGATCGGAGACCTCATAGGCCTGAAGCCCCACGCCCCAGCCCTTGTCGGACTTCTCGGCCTTGCCCCCGAACGCCTCGGCCATGATCTGGTGGCCGAAGCACACCCCGACCAGCGGCTGCTCGCCCTTGGCCTCGCGCAGGAAGGCCTTCAGCGGCTCGATCCAGGGCAGCGGGTCATAGACTCCCGCCGCCGAGCCGGTGATGACATAGGCGTCGTTCTCGGCCGGATCGGCGGGCAGTTCGCCCTTCTGGACATCGTAGACGCGGTAGCTGTGCTCGGGCCCCAGCAGAGCCTCGAACATCGCCGAATAGCTGCCGTGGGTCTCCGCGAGGTCGCCCGGCGGATTGCCGGTCTCGAGCAGGCCGATCTTCATCGTCGTACGCCCCCTAGTAGACCATGCCCTGCGCGACGGCCTTCAACCGCTCGATAGCGCTGAACTTGTCCTCGATGAAGTCCTGGTCGATCCACCAGATCTCGATCTCGCGCATCACTTCCCCAACCATCGGCCCCTTGGGCACCCCGGCCTTCATGACCTCGTCGCCCGACAGCGGGAAGGCCGGCGGGTTCCAGGTCTCGGCCAGGGCCAGCAGGGCCCGCCATTGCGGCGCCGTCGAGTCGCGGCCCGAACCGGCCCAGGCCAGCTTGATCCGGTCGCTGAACGTCCGAACGCCCAAACCGTAGACGGCCCGGCGCGCTTCCCGGGGACTCATCCACGAAACGATGCGCGGGCTTTTGCCCACGGCGTCGACGATCCGGTCACGGACATTGTTGGGCAGGCGAAGGCGCTCGGCCAGGTCGGCGGCCAGCTTGGGGTCGTCCGGGATCAGGGCCGCCAGGCGCAGGTCGGGGTCGTTCTCGAACAGTTGCTCGGTCTCGATGGCGACCAGGGCCTCGAAGCGGGCCAGCGACTTCACCTGCGGCAGGATCGAGGACAGCACGCTGGTCGCCGCCATCAGACGCAAGGCTGGACGCGGATCCTCGGCGGCCAGCATCTTCATCAGTTCCTTCTGGGTGCGCTCGGCGGCGCGGCCCGACACCATGCCCTTCAGCGCCTTGCAGGCGGCCAGGGCCTTCTGGTCGGCGTCGCCCTTGCCGTACCAGGCCTGGAACCGGAAGAAGCGCAGGATGCGCAGATAGTCCTCGCGGATGCGGGTCATGGGGTCGCCGACGAACACCACGCGGCCCTCGTGGGCGTCCTTGATCCCCTCGCCGGTCGGGTCATAGACCCGGCCTTCCAGATCGGCGTAGAGGGCGTTGAAGCGGAAATCGCGACGCTCGGCGTCCTGGCCCCAGTCCTGGGTGAAGGCCACCACAGCCCGGCGGCCGTCGGTCGAGACGTCCTTGCGCAGGGTGGTGATCTCATAGGGCCGGCCGCCCGAAAGAGCGGTGATGGTGCCGTGATCGACGCCGGTCGGGATGGCGCGCAGGCCCGCCTGCTCCAGGGCGTCGATGATCAGGTCCGGCGTCAGGATGGTGGCGATGTCGATATCGTCGATGGGCTTGCCCATCACGGCGTTGCGCACGCAGCCCCCGACGAAGCGCGCGCAGCCGGGATAGCCGCGCGCCTCCAGGGCGGCGAACACAGCCTTTGTCTCGGATAACGCCATCCACGGCTGAACGCCGATCGATTCACTGCTCAACGCCGAACTCCCACAAGTACGCGTCTTGGCCCCTTGAAACGGGGCGACATTGTTAGGCCAGGAGACCCCGACTTCGCCAGCGGCGAAACACCCTATTCGGAGGGGTCCCGTCCGCTTTCGTCGTAAAGCGCCTCATACAACGACCGGAGCATGCCGGCCGTCGCCCCCCAGATGAACCGATCGTTCCAGGGCATCGCATAGAAGTGACGTCGCGCTCCGTCCGGAGCCTCACGCGACTGGCGCTGATGGTTGACCGGATCCATCAGGAAGGCGAACGGCGTCTCGAAGACGTCGGCCACTTCCTCGGGGCTGGCGACGAAGGTCGCCTTCGGATCGATGAACCCGACCACCGGCGTCACATGAAAGCCGGTCACCGTCTGGTAGCCGTGCAGCAGGCCGACCACCGTCACCAGGGCCGGATCGAGGTTCACCTCTTCCTGCGCCTCGCGCAGGGCCGTCTGCCAGGGCGTCTCGCCCGGATCGCAGCGGCCGCCGGGGAAGGCGATCTGACCGGTGTGGCTGCGCAGGGTGTCAGACCGGCGGGTCAGCAGGACCGTCAGGCCGTCCTCGTGTTCGATCAGCCCGACCAGCACGGCGGCGGGACGCAGGGCGTGCGGATTATCGGCTCTCAAGCCGGGATTGAGATCGTAGTCGGACTTCTTCGGATTGGCGAGGCTGGGGTCGTAGTCCGAGATCGGATGCAGGCGGGCGGTGATCCAGGCGCGGCGCTCTTCCCGCGTCATGTCTGGCCGCGACATCTCCGAGTGCGTCATGCCGGGACGGCTCCCGGCGGCGCGATCGGGAAGAACGCGCCGTTCGAGCTGACGCCCCAGACGCCATCCTGCTCGCGCGCCATCTCGGCCAGCTCGTAGAACACCGGCCGGGCGATCAGCGCTTCCAGACCCCGGCGGACATGAACATAGGGGCGCGGCTCGCCAGTCTGGGCATCGATCTCGACGCGGATCGCATTGTCCGGACCCGCCTCGACCGTGTCGCCGACATTGGTCTGGAAGACCAGCGCCTCGCCCTCACGATCGACCCGCGTGGCTATGAACGGCGCGTCCTCGACCGTGATCTTCATCTTCTCGACGGGCGTGACCAGGTGATAGCCGTCCGGATCGCGCCGCAGCACGGTCGAGAACAGCCGCACCAGCGCTTCGCGGCCGATCGGCGTGCCCTCGTGGAACCAGACCCCGTCCTTGCGGATGCGGATGTCGATCTCGCCGCAGTGAGGCGGGTTCCACAGATGCACCGGCGGCAGGCCGCGCGCCCCCGCCGCTTTCGCGGCCTGGGCGACGCCTTCCAAGCCTGGCTTCGGAGCATCGGTCATCGCCGATCAGTTAGGCCGTATGGCCTCCCGGCTCAAGCCGAAGCGGCCACTCAACCGCGAGGATCGATCGCGACCAGGCCGGCGAGGCCTTCGTCCCCGGCTTCCTTCAGCGGCAACAGCAGCACGCGGCGCTGATCCACCGGACCAGGCATGACGACGCCGGCCGTGTGGGCGTTGGTGAAGCCGACCCGGCCGAAATAGGGGCCGTCGCCGACCAGCAGCACCGCGCGCCAGCCGGCGGCGCGGGCGGCCTCCACAGCGCTCTCGACCAGGGCCTGACCCAGGCCGGCGCTGCGCTCGTCGGGATCCACGGCCAACGGTCCCAGGAAGGCGACGGGCTCGCCGCCGATCGTCACCGGCCACATGCGGCAGCAGCCGACCGGCTCACCGTCGCGCAGGGCGACGAACGAGCAGTCGGGCAGCAGGGTATTGCTCTCGCGCAGGCGCTCGGACGACTTGGCGAAACGGCCAGGGCCGAACACCCGGTCGATCAGGCGGGTCACAGCCGCCTCCATCGCCGGGGTCTCACAGACCAGCGGCGGGTACGGAGCGGGAGAAAGGGTCTTTTGAACGGAGGTCATCGGCCTTCGGGTAATGCGAAAGGGCGTCGGGGGCTCCCAACGCGAAGGCGCGACCGGGAGGGCGTCAGATCGTGGCGCGTTCGCGCGTCATTCGTCGCAGGCGGGGCATCGCCAAGGTTCCTTACCAAGGATTCGGAGCGCGACTTGATCACGCTCCGTGGCCTCAAAAGATGCGCGCGCTGTAGGGCCAAGCCTTTCCCAGGTCAATAACGTTGCGGTGCGCGAAGCGCGGCCTATGTTGCGGGCCGATGTCCGACCCTGCCTCACCCGCGCCGCCCGCTCCCGACACCTCTACCCGCGCCCTGTTGCGGGAGCCTGACTTCCTCCTCTTCTGGGTGGCGCGTTTCGTCTCCACCCTGGGGGTGCAGATCCAGTCGGTGGCCCTGGGCTGGCAGGTCTACGCCATCGCCCGCCTGACCCATTCGGTCGGGGAGTCGGCCTTCATGGTCAGCATGATCGGCCTGGCGCAGTTCGTACCGCTGTTCCTGCTGACCCTGGTGGCCGGCGAGAACGCCGACCGCCGGACCCGCAAGCTGATCGTCGCCACCACCCTGTGCCTGGACGCGATCAGCGCCAGCGTGCTGCTGGTCCTGGCGCTGATGGGCTCGCACGCGCTGTGGCCGATCTTCGCCGTCTCGGTGATGTTCGGGGCCAGCCGCGCCTTCCTGTCGCCCGCCAGCAGCGCCATGGGGCCGATGCTTGTGCCGCGCCCCCTGCTGCCGCGCGCCATCGCCTGGAACTCGCTGTCCTGGCAGGGCGGCTCGATCCTGGGTCCGGCCCTGGGCGGCCTGCTGCTGATCCACTCGCCGGCCCTGGCCTTCGGGACCTCGCTGGTCTTCTACCTGGCCGCCGCCCTGCTGGCCCTGGCGATCCGCAAGAACACCAAGCCGGAAACCCAGCCCGGCTCGCGCGTGGAGCTGATCAAGGAAGGCCTGTCCTACGTCTGGAACAACAAGATCGTGTTCGGCTCGATCTCGCTCGATTTGTTCGCGGTGATCCTGGGCGGGGCCACGGCCCTGCTGCCGGTGTTCGCCAAGGACGTGCTGCACATCGGCCCCGGCGGCTTCGGCCTGCTGCGCGCGGCGCCGGCGATCGGCGCGTCCCTGGTCGGCGTCTACCTGGCCAGCAACCCGATCCGCCGCAACGCCGGCAAGATCATGTTCACGGGCGTGGCCGTGTTCGGCCTCGCCACGGCGGTATTCGGCCTCTCCAAGCTGGAGTGGCTGTCGGTCGGCGCCCTGGCCGTTCTGGGCGGCGCAGACATGCTGTCCGTTTATGTCCGCCAGACCCTGGTGCAGATCGTCACCCCGGACGCCATGCGCGGCCGCGTCGCCGCCGTCTCGGGCGTGTTCATCAGCGCCTCCAACGAGCTGGGCGAGGTCGAGAGCGGGGCGATGGCCTGGCTGCTCGGACCGATCGGCGCGGCGGTGTTCGGCGGTGTCGGGGCCATGGCGGTCACAGCCCTGTGGGCCTTCCTGTTCCCCGATCTGCGCAAGGCCGACCGGCTGGAGTAGGACCTAGAGCCCCGCCAGCTTTCTGATCCCGTCGCCGGTCAGGCGGCGGATGATCCATTCGTCCATCGCGGCCGCGCCCAGGCTGTCATAGAAGGCGATCGAGGGGGCGTTCCAGTCGAGCACCGTCCATTCCAGGCGGCCCAGCCCCTCGTCGACGCAGCGCTTGGCGAGGTTGGCCAGCAGCGCCTTGCCCGCGCCGGATCCCCGCGCGGAGGGCCGTACGAACAGATCCTCCAGATAGATCCCGTGCCGACCGACGAAGGTCGAGTAGTTGTAGAACCACAGAGCGAAGCCGACCGGCTGGCCATCGATCTCGGCGATGTCGGCGAAGGCGCGGGCGTTAGAGCCGAACAGGGCCGCCGTCGTATCGCCCTCCGTCGCCTGCACCGTGTCGAGCAGCTTTTCATAGTCCGCCAGATCGAGGATGAACTGGTGGATCAGACCCGCGTCGTCGGGCGTGGCAGGGCGGACGGAAACGGACATGGCGGTCTCTGCGGACTATCGGGACTTCGTTCTGGAGCAACTGGCCCCGCTGGGCCAGATCACCGCGCGGCGGATGTTCGGCGGAGTCGGCGTCTATGCGAACGGCCTGTTCTTCGCCCTGATCGACGACGACGTCCTCTACCTCAAGGGCGACGACGCGCTGAAGGTCGAGTTCGAGGCCGCCGGCTCCCACGCCTTCGACCCGTTCGGCGAGGGCAAGCCCATGGCCTACTGGGTGGCGCCGGCCGAGGCGCTGGACGACCAGGACATCCTGCTGGAATGGTCGCGGAAATCGCTGGAGGTCGCGGCCAAAGCAGCGACCTCCAAGAAACAACGCTAGAGCCTGTCCCGTTTAGACGGAACCATCTAAACGGGATAAACAGGCTCTAGAATCAAACATTTAGAGCCCTTTCGAACGCTTTGGATGATTCCATCTAAAGCTAAAGGGCTCTAGCCGATCTTCACCCCCGGCGGCGGCGCGCTGCTTTCCGGCACGAAGAAGTCCGGCATCAGGGTGGCGGCCGGATCGACCTTGTACTGATCGAAGTCGCGGACGCCCTCGCCGTACAGGAACGTATCGTCGATCAGGAAATTCCCTGAGAACTCCCGCGACGGCTTGCAGAAGATCGCGTGGGCGGCGTCGGCCATGATCTCGACCGTCCGGCAGTGCTTGAGCCCCTCGTCGCCGGCCAGGGCGAACTGGATGGCGGCGGTGGCGATGCCGGTGCGCGGCCACAGGGCGTTGAAGGCGATGCCGTCGCTCTTGAACTCTTCGGCCATGCCCAGCACGCACATCGACATGCCGAACTTGGCCATGGTGTAGGCCACGTGCGAGCCGAACCAGCGCGGCGACATGTCCAGCGGCGGCGACAGCATCAGGACGTGCGGGTTCTCGGCCTTCTTCAAGTAGGGGATGCAGGCCTTGGAGGTGACGAACGTGCCGCGCGTATTGATCTGATGCATCAGGTCGTAGCGCTTCATGTCGGTCGACAGCACACCAGTCAGCGAGATGGCCGAGGCGTTGTTGACGCAGATGTCGATCCCGCCGAACTGGGCGACGGCCTTCTCGACCGCCTCCTGGACATTGGCCTCTTCGCGCACGTCGACGACCAGCGGCAGGGCCTTGCCGCCCGCGTCCTCGATTTCCTTGGCGGCGGTGTAGATGGTGCCGGGCAGCTTCGGGTGCGCCTCGGCCGTCTTGGCGGCGATGACGATATTGGCGCCGTCGCGCGCCGCGCGCAGAGCGATGGCCAGGCCGATGCCGCGCGAGGCGCCGGTGACGAACAGGGTCTTGCCCCGAAGACTGTTGGCTTGGCTCATGCGGGTTCTCCACGCGCTTTGATCAGGTCGACGCCGGCGACGATGAAACCGAGCATGAAGCTCATCTTCGCCACGTGCGCGACGGGACCGTGATCCTTCAGGGCCGCGCCGACAAGGCCGATGACGAGGGCCGCGATCCACAGGGCGGCCGGGATGCGAAACGCCTTCGCCCGCAGGAGATCGAGAGCCCAGACCACCATGCCGATCGACCAGACGCTGGAGGCGATCATGTACGAGGCCTCGCCGAACATCTTGGCCGACGAGGTCCGCACCAGCATCACGCCCAGCAGCGCCACGACAAACCCGGCCAAGCCCAGAAGGCTCGCGGTGCGCCGGCCCGCCGACCAGACGCCCAGCATGCCGAAGGTCAGCAACAGGTCGATGGTCACGTAAACGAGATGCGGCTGCGGCTCGACCAGGTGCGGATAGATGACGAACGGCGCGATGACGTCGATCACCGCGCCGACGATCGCTGCGCCCCCCGCCAGACGCAGGACGGACCGGTCGTCCATCAGGCGCCGGCGCCCGTGGTCTTCACCGAAAGGTCCCACAGGCGTTCGGCCGCGTCCGGGTCGAGGGCATGGGGCATGACGCCGTTCCAGGGGCGCTCCTGGCTCCACGGGACGGCCTGGTTGCAGTCCTCCAGATAGAGCCCGCCGACGCCGTTCAGCTCGTCACCGACCGCAGCCCAGACACTTGTCGCCGCGCCCTGCTCGGTGGACTTGAAGCCCTCGCGCGGCTTGTCGTTCTCGTCCAGCCAGCCCATGGCCCGCTGCTCTTCGATCGACATGTGCCGCTGCAGCGGGGTCATGATGCCGCCAGGCATGACGGCGTTGGCGTTGACGCCCTGGTCCTTGAACCGCTTGTCGAAGCCGACCGCGAACAGGCTGTTGGCGGTCTTGGCCTGGCCGTAGCTCTCCCACTTGTCGTAGTCGCGGTGCTCGTAGTTCGGGTCCTCGAAATTCACCCCGGCGCGGCGGTGGCCGATCGAGGAGAGCGAGACGAGGCGCGAGCGGTGGCCCGAGTGCTCGGCGCCGTCGACCAGGTTCGGCGCCAGCAGCACCGACAGCAGGAAATGGCCGAAGTGGTTCGTGCCGATCTGCATCTCCAGCCCGTCGGCCGTGCGCGACAGCGGGCACGCCATGACGCCGGCGTTGTTGATCAGGAGGTTCAGCCGGCGATCGCCCCAGCGGTGGGCGAAGTGGCGGATGGCCTCGAGACTGGAAAGGTCCAGCATACCGAAGCTGACGCGCTTCGAACCGGCCTCTTCATTGATCTGGTTGGCGATCTCTTCGCCCAGCTCCGGCTTGCGGGCGGCGATGATCACCTCCGCGCCGGCCAGGGCCAGGGCCCGCGCCGTCTCGACGCCGATGCCGGTCGCAGCGCCGGTGACAATGGCCACCTTGCCCGACAGGTCATGTCCCGCGACGACCTCGCGCGCCGTCGACTTCGCCCCGAAGGGCGAGGTGATCCGTTCCGCCATGCGATCCTCCCAGATCGTGTTGTTATCGGTGGAGCTTAGCCCACCTTCGAGAAATCGGGAGCCCTACGTTCGGCGAAGGCCATGAAAGCTTCACGGGCCTCGGCGGTCTGCAGGCGGGCGGCGAACTCCGCGCCCTCGGTGTCCATCAGCGCGGCGATCTTCTCGGCGTCGCGCATCAGGCGCTTGGTGACGGTCAGGGCGCCCAGCGGACGCTTGGCCAGCTGATCGGCGGCGGCGCGGGCGCGGGCCCGCAGATCGCCAAGCTCGGCCGAGCCGTTGGCGAGCCCCCAGGCCACGGCCGTCGCACCGTCGACCGCCTCGCCCAGGGCGAACATCGCGTAGGCGCGGGCGTGGCCGATGCGGGCCGGCAGCAACCAACTGGAGGCGGCCTCGGGCACCAGGGCCAGGTTGACGAACGGCGTGGTCAGGCGCGCGTCGGGCGTCACGAACACGAGGTCGCAGTGCAGCAGCATGGTCGTGCCCACGCCCACGGCCTGGCCCTGGACGGCGGCGACCAGCGGCCGGGTGGCGTTGGCCAGGGCCTTCAGGAAGCGGAGCACATGCCGCTCGCCCGTGAAGGCGCCGGTGGCCTGGGCCGCGAAGTCCTGCAGGTCGTTGCCCGCCGTGAAGCTGTCGCCGTCGGCCTGGATGACCACGACGCGAACGGCGGGATCCGCCTCGGCGGCCTCCAGACTGTCGGCCAGCACGCCGTACATGGCGTTGGAGAGCGCGTTCTTCTTTTCCGGACGCGCCAGGGTGATGGTCATCACGCCGGCGTCGATCTCGACCTTAACCTGGCCGAAGCTAACGGGGTCGGTCATCTCATCATTCTCCCTTGGGGAATTTGGTCTGCAGACTGGCGAGCCAGCGCGCGACGACGCCGATCTCCTCGTCCGTGAAGCCTTCGGTCAGGTGGGCGTTGACGCCGTTGAGGCCCGCCTTCGCGGCCTGGCGGGCGGCGCGGCCCTTGTCGGTCAGGTGCAGGCGCATGGCGCGGCCGTCCTTGGGATCGGCCTGGCGCTCGACCAGCTCGGCGCGGGTCATGCGGTCGATCAGGCCGGTCATGGCCGAGGGGGCCAGGTCCAGGGCGTCGGCGGCCTCGCCGATCAGCGCGCCGTCCTGCTCCCCCAGATAGAACAGCACCCCCGACTGGGCGGCGGTCAGGCCGCCCTTGGCCGCCATCTTGCCCTCGATCCAGCGCTGCACGCGCCGATGGCCGGCGTTGAGCAGGAAGATGAGACGGCGGTCGGCGGACACGGACATGGCCGCAGATTATGTTTCGTATGCGAAATGTCAAACGAGCGTTTCTAGTCGAGACTAGAAAAAGCCGCGTACCAGGCCACGCCCTCGCCATCGACCTCGCGCCGGACCTTGCCGCGACCGACCAGGCAGTTGAGATGGGCCAGCGCCTCGCCCGTCGCCATGCCCAGAAGGTCCGGCCCGATCTGCCGGGCGAACAAGGCGCCGAAGGTGTCGACCACGCGCTTGGGCTCGGCCAGCTTCTTCTCCAGCCGCGCCAAGCCGCGCTCGTGGCCGGAGATCAGGCCGTCGATCCGAGTGTGCAGCCCCTCGAACGGATCGTTGTGGGCGGGCAGGACGATCACGTCGTCGGGAACCGTCGCCTTAACCTTGGCCAGCGACCGCAACCAGTCGCTCAACGGATCGGCCTCCGGCTCGGTCGGGAACACCGAGACATTGGACGAGATGCGGGGCAGCACCTGGTCTCCGGAGATCAGCACATTGAGTTCGGGGCACCAAAGGCAGGCGTGGTCGGGCGAGTGTCCCTGCCCCGTCACCACCCGCCAGGTCTTGCCGCCGATGTCGAAGTCCTCGCCGTCCGACAGCCGACGGTAGCTGTCGGGCAGGGCGTAGATCGCCTTGCCGAAGCCGCCGAAGCGGGCCTTGTAGTTCTCGATGGCGTCCTCGTCCCAGCCGGCGGCGTGGAAGAACTTCACCCCGTCCTCGGGCGCCTCGCGGCCGGTGTCGGCGACCAGCATCCGGCACTGGAAATATTCCAGCCGCGTCATCCACAGCCGACAGTCGAACTTGCGGGTGATCCAGCCGGCCAGGCCGATATGGTCCGGGTGCAGGTGGGTGACGATCACCCGGGTGACCGGCTTGCCGCCCAGCGCGCCGGCGAAGGCGTCGCGCCAGGCCTGACTGGTCTCGCGGGTCTGGACGCCGGTGTCGACGATCGCCCAGCCCTCGCCATCCTGGATGGCCCAGACATTGATGAACTGCAGTGAGCCGCCCAGCGGCATACGCAGCCACAGGACGCCCGGCGCGACCTCGACCGCGCCGCCCGAACCGGCCTCGGGCGCGGTCTCGAACGGATAGACCAGCCGCCCGGCCTTCCGGACGTCCGGCGCCTCGGGCGCCGCTTCTTCCTCAAATCCGTCGCGCATTGCGTTCTCCCCAGGCCCCGTTCAACCGGCGCTTATCGTTGATCCAACCCATTTTTTGCCCTGAAACCCAGTCATCGTCGTGCCTAGGTCGGACGGTATCTTGACCCCTGATACAAGCACGCGCTTATGTCCGCGCGAGGAATCCACCCAGGAGATGTTACCCATGAGGCCTTTCGCGATCGGCCTGTCGGCCGCCCTCGCGGTCGCCATTCTCATTCCGGCCGCCGTCATTTCGGCGCCAAAGGAAGAGAAGGGCAAGCCCGCCGCCATCGACGCCAAGTCGCGCGAGATCGGCAAGAAGGACGCCCCGGCCGTCATTCAGGCCAGCGGCGCCAGCTGCACCGTCTCCGACGCCCGGTTCCTGGGCGAGGACAAGAAGGCCGGCGACAAGTACTACGAAGTCGCCTGTAACGAGGGCATGGGCTTCGCGGTCATCGCCAAGAAGGAAGGCGCCCCGCAGCTCTATTCCTGCCTGGAATCGAGCCAGCCGGGTCCTGACGGCAAGGTCGGCAGTCTGGCCTGCCTGCTGCCCGGCAACGCCAACCCGGGCGCTCAACTGGCCGCCTACGTCAAGAAGGCCGGCGTGACCTGCGAGCAGGAAAACGCCCGCGCCATCGGCTCCGGCGCCAAGAACTCGTTCTTCGAAGTCGCCTGTAAGGGCGGCGCGGGCTACATCGTCCAGACGACGAACCCGATGAGCCTGAACGGCGAAGTCGTCGCCAACAGCTGCCTGCTGTACGAAGAAGGCGGCAATGTCAGCTGCAAGCTGACCAACCGTCAGACCCAGCTGCAGCTGGTCGATGGCCTGAACGCCGCGGCCGCCAACAACTGCGTCATCAAGGACCGCAGCTACGTCCTGAGCACCAAGACCGACAGCTATTACGAAGTCGCCTGCCAGGACGGCAAGGGCTACATGTACCAGCAGACGATGGCCACCGGCGCCTTCGTCAAGTCGATCCCCTGCGCCCAGGCCAGCTTCGTCGGCGGCGGCTGCAAGATGACCGACTCGGTCGCCGCTCAGACCGAGCAGGCCGGCTTCTACAGCAAGCTGTCGGCCAAGGCCGGCTTCCCCTGCGACGTCGAGAAGTACGGCATGCTGCCGAGCGCCGACCCGAAGAAGGAAGTCGTCGAGCTGAAGTGCAAGAACAGCGACGTCGGCGCCATCGCCGTGTTCACCGCCACCGGCGGCACGGTGTTCGACTGCCTGACGGCCGAGTTCAACGGCTATCGCTGCTCCTTCACCAAGAAGGACACGCAGTACGCTCGCCTGAGCCAGGACCTGGTCGGCTTCAACAAGGCCTCGTGCAAGGTCTCGGACGTCCGCATCATGGGCTCGACCGACAACGAAGGCTTCGTCGAAGTCGCCTGCTCGGATGGTCTGCCGGGTTGGGTGTTGGGCTATCCGACGGGCGTCGCCAAGCCGGCGGCCAAGGAGTTCCTCTCCTGCGCCCAGGCCAAGGGCATCGGCGGCGGCTGCAAGCTGCCGACCAACAAGACCAAGAGCTGATCCCAGTCCTTGATCTCTAATTGACTAGGCCCGCCGGAGCGATCCGGCGGGCCTTTTTCTTGGCTACAGCGCCGCCTCGATCAGGCGCGGGCCGGGCGCGGCCATGGCCCGGGCGAAGGCGTCGTCGAAGGCTTCGGCGGTCTCGACGCGCTCGGCCGCCATGCCCATGCCCTGGGCCAGCTTCACCCAGTCGATGCGCGGATCGCCCAGGTCCAGCAGGCGCGAGGCCGCCGGCCCCGGATTGCCGGCCCCGGTGCGGGAGAGCTCGATGCCGAGGATCCGGTAGGCGTGGTTGGCGAAGACCACGACGGTGACATCCAGCTGCTCGCGGACGATCGTCCACAGGCCCTGCACCGTGTACATGCCCGCCCCGTCGCCGGTCAGGGCCAGGACCTTGCGGTCAGGGCAAGCCACGGCCGCGCCGATCGCCAGCGGAATGCCCTGGCCGATCGCGCCGCCGGTCAGGGACAGCCAGTCGTGAGCCCGGGCCGCCTTGGTCTGGGTGAAGATCGGCAGGCCCGCGGTCACCGCGTCGTCGGAGATCACCGTGTCCGTCGGCATGTGTCGCGCGACCGAGGCGCCGATCGCCCAGGCGTCCAGGCGACCGGCCGGGGCGTCGGGCGCGGCATAGGTCTCGAGCGCCGCCGTCGCCGGCGCGCCGATCGCGTCGGCCAGGGCGTTCAGGGCCGCCGCCGCATCGACCTCCCGACCGCACAGGGTCTCGACCGAGCAGCCTTCGGGGACCAGCACGCTGGGCCGGTCCGGATAGGCGAAGAAGGCCACAGGCCGCTGGGTCGAGACCAGGACCATCAGGTCGACGCCGTCGAGGTCCTTCAGGGCCTGTTCGCCGAAATAGGGCAGCTTGTCGGGCCGGAAGCGGCCCTCGCCCCGGGCCTGGCGCGACGTGAAGGTGTCGGTCAGCACGCGGACGCCGTGCGCCGCCAGCCGCCCGGCGGCGGCCAGGGCGGCCTCGCCGCAAGCGCCCGAGCCCACCAGCAGCACCGGCGTCTTGGCGTTTCCGAGCGCCTTGGCGACCGTGTCGATCACGGCCATGTCGGGCGCGGCGAAGGCCGGCGGCGTCACCACCGGTCCCTTGACCGTCGCCTCGTTCCAGGCCGCGTCGGCGGGCAGGATCAGGCAGGCGTTGCCGCCTGGCGTCCCATAGCTGGCGATGATCGCCTCGGCGGCCAGCGGGCCGACGCTGTCGGCGGTCTCGGCCGAGTGGACCCAGAGCGCGTTGGGAGCGGCCAGGGCGGCGATGTCGCTGTTCAGCGGCGCGTCGAAGCCCCGATGATAGGTGGCGTGGTCGCCGATGACATTGACCACCGGCGTGTACGCCCTCCGGGCGTTGTGCAGGTTGGCCGCGCCGTTGGCGTAGCCTGGCCCCAGGTGCAGCAGGGTGCAGGCGGGCTTGCCGGCCATGCGGCCATAGCCGTCGGCGGCCCCGGTCGCCACGCCTTCGAACAGGCACAGCACCGAGCGCATGCGCGGCTCGCGGTCCAGGGCCGAGACGAACTGCATCTCGCTGGTGCCGGGATTGGCGAAGCAGGCGACGACCCCGTTGTCGGCCAGGGTGGTGATCAGGGCGTCCGCGCCGTTCATGAGTTCCTCCGCTTTTATGCCTCCTGTCTCCGACATTTCGGCAAGGCCGCCAACCCGGTTGCGTATCGGGCGGTCGCCATTGCAGTCTGATCGGCAAAATCGGGGGAAAACGCACCATGCCAGGGATGAGCACGGCCGCGCGGTGGACGCTGATCGCGTCCGTCATCGCCGGCGTCAGCTATGTCGCGACCTGGGGGCTGACCCTGCCGCCGAGTGTCGAGACCGCCTGGAAGGGCGCCGGCGTGGCGCTGCTAGCGGTCCATGCGGCGCTGCGAGCCCGGTCGCTCGACGGCTGGCTGCTGACGGCGGTCATGGCGTTCGGCGCGGGCGGCGACGTATTGCTCGAGACCCATGGCCTGACGGTTGGGGCGGTGTCGTTCCTGCTGGGCCATGTGGTGGCCAGTGTCCTCTACCTGCGCCACTACCGGGGAGGCTCGGTAGCGCCGTTAGTCGTGGCCCCCGCCGTGGTTTGGGCCTCCCGCCTGCTGTCCAGCGGCGACAACGGTGTCACGGCCTACAGCCTGTTCCTGGCGGTGATGGCCGCCACCGCGCTGATGAGCCGCTTCCCGTTCAAGACCGTCGGCCTGGGCGCTTTGATGTTCGTGGTCTCCGACCTGCTGATCTTCGGCCGCCTGGGACCGCTGCCGGACAATCTGATCACCGGCCTGGCGGTCTGGGGACTCTACTATTTCGGTCAGCTGCTGATCTGTTTGGGGGTGGCCCCAAACCTCACCCAAACCGCTCATCCCCGCGAAAGCGGGGACCCAAGCTGAGCTGACCGAGGCATCTTTAGAAACGCCGCTTGGGTCCCCGCTTTCGCGGGGATGAGCGGGGTTTGTGGGATCAGAAGATCAGCACCCCCGCATCGGGGTTCTCCGCGAACAGCCGCGCCAGTTCTCTCGGCCGGCGGTCCCGCGCCATCGCCTGGTTGATATAGCCCTTGTCGGTCAGCTCGCCGCTGGCCGCGTCGGGGGCGCCGTCCAGGATCAGGGCGCGCAGCACCTTGCCGCCGCCGCCCTTGGCCGAGGCGTTCATCCGCGAGAGGCCATCGACGATCGCGGCCCTCACCGCTTCGCCGTCACCCTCTCTTTCGTTTTTTAGCCGCTCGCAGGCCTTGGCGTCGAGGAACAGCATCAGGCCCACCCCGTCCTGGCCCTCGCCGCAAACCACCGCGTCGGAGACCACACCGCCGATCGCCGACACCGCCGCCACCCGCAGGGCGCCCGCCGCCACGAAGGTGCCGCTGGCCAACTTGAAGTTCTCGACCAGTCGTCCGTCGAACACCAGCCCCGCCGCCGGATCCTCCGGATCGGCCAGCCGGGCGGCGTCGCCCAGGCGATAGAAGCCGTCCTCGTCGAAGGCCTGTATGGTGGCTTCCGGCTGATCCAGATAGCCCGGCGAGACCTGCGGCCCCTTCACCCGGATCTCGAACTTGCCGCTGTCGCCGGCAGGCACCAGCTTCACCGCCGTGCCCGGCGTCGGCAGACCGACCATGCCCGAGCGCGCGTTCAGCCAGTGGATGTTGCAGGCCGTCGGCCCCGTCTCGGTCGCGCCATAGCCTGCGGCGAAGGTGATCCGTTCACCGACGGTCTTCACCGCCACGGCCTGGACGCGATCGAGGATCGACTGGGCCATCGACGCCCCGCCGTACTGCAGCACCCGGACCTTTTCGAAGAACTTCGCCGCCAGCGCCTCATCGCGCTCCAGCTCGCCGACGAACAGCCCCCAGCCGGCGGGGACCATGTTGTGATAGGTCGTCGACACCTCGCTGAGGTTCCGCACCGTCTCGGCGAAACGGCCGGGCACGGGCTGGCCGGCGTCGATGTACAGGGTCCCGCCGCGATGCAGCACCATATGCAGTATGGCGTTGGCCCCCAGGCTGTGGCTCCACGGCGCGGAATTGACCAGCACCGGCGGCTCGGGATCGGCGTAGCAGGCTTCGATCTGGGCGGCGTTCAGCGCGATATTGGCATGGGTGCAGACCACCGCCTTGGGCCGCCCCGTCGAGCCGGAGGTCAGCAGCAGCTTGGCGATGTCGTCGGGCTGGGCGACCGGCGAGAGCGGCGCGCTCTTCAGCAGGTCGTCGAAGGCCACGTCGCCCGGCCGCGCGTTGCGGCTGACCACGACCGGCAGGCCAGCCAGGAACGGCGCGGCCAGGGCGTCGCCGAACGCTTCGGCGTCGTCGGCATAGACGGCGGCGGGCTTCAGCCGCTCGACGGCGTGCTGCAGCCGGGTCAGGTCCGCACCCTTCAGCCCATACTGCGGCGACACCGGCGCGGCCGGCGCGCCCAGGCTCATGGCGGCATAGGCGATCAGGGCGTGGTCGATCCCGTTGCGGGCCAGGATCAGCAGCGGCCGGCCGCGCGAGAGGCCCAGGCCCGCGAGCCCGCCGGCCAGGGCTTCGATCTTGGCCTTGGCCTCGCCGTAGCTCACCTTTCGCCAATCGTCGCCGTCTCGTTCCGCCAGCCAGACCCGGTCCGGCGCCTCGACGGCCCAGCGCGCCAGGGGCTGAGTGGTCGTCCGCACCGCGTCCGAATAGGCCATCGGATTGCGCAGGATCAGGGTGTCGCCGTGACGTTCGACGTCCAGCGCCCGGGGCGCGTAGCGGGCGTCGCGGAAGGGGGCGGAGTCGGAAGTGTCCATGGTCTAAGTTATGTCGCGGCTCATAGGGGTGTTCAATCCGGCCCTCCCCCTCCACCGCCGTTCGGCGGTCCCCCTCCCCCAAGAGGGGAGGAGAGAAGCGGAACCCTCTCCGCCCCGGAAGAGCGCCCTCCCCGCCCCGACTAGCCGCTCAGCGTCTCCAGGAACCGCACCGGCTCGCCACGACCTTCGGCGACGATCTCGTCGTCGCGCATGACCACGATGCCGCGCACGATGGTCGCCACCGGCCAGGCCTTGGCTTCGAAGCCGTCGAAGGGGGTCCAGCCGGCGCGGTTGGCCATCTGGTCGTGGGTGATGACCTTGCGGGCCTTCATGTCGACGATGGTGAAGTCGGCGTCGAAGCCCTCGGCGATGCGGCCCTTGTCGGCCAGGCCGAACACGCGGTTGACGCCGTGGCTGGTCAGGTCGACGAAGCGCTCGAGGCTGAGCTTGCCGTCGACCACGTGGGTCAGCATGACCGGCACCAGGGTCTGCACGCCCGGCATGCCCGAGGGCGAGGCCGGATAGGGGCGGGCCTTCTCCTCGCGGGTGTGGGGAGCGTGGTCACTGCCCAGCACGTCGGCGATGCCGGCCTCGATCCCGCGCCAGACGCCGGCCACGTGGTCGGCCGAGCGGATCGGCGGATTCATCTGGGCAAAGCCCTTCAGGCGCTCATAGGCCTCGGGCGCCACCAGGGTCAGGTGCTGGGGCGTGACCTCGACGCTGGCGACGTCCTTGTTCTGGGCCAGGAAGTCGATCTCTTCCTTGGTCGTGACGTGCAGCACGTGGATGCGCTTGCCGAGGTTCTTGGCGATGCGGACCAGGCGGTGGGTCGACTGCAGGGCGGCCTGGGCGTCGCGCACCTCCGGGTGGCTGGTCCAGTCGCCGGGACGGGCCAGGTGGCGGCGGTCGGCCAGGCGGTATTCGTCCTCGGAGTGGAACGCCGCGCGGCGGTTGACGTGGCGCAGCACGTTCTCGACGCCCTCGTCGTCCTGCACCAGCAGCGAGCCGGTCGAGGCGCCCATAAATACCTTGATGCCGCAACAGCCCGGCAGGCGCTCCAGCTCGCCCAGGAAGTTGGCGTTCTCGTGGGTGCCGCCGACATAGAAGGCGTGGTCGGTGTGCATCCGGTTCTTGGCGCGGGCCAGCTTGTCGGCCAGGGCGTCGGGATCGGTGGTGGTCGGCTCGGTGTTGGGCATCTCGAACACGGCGACCACGCCGCCCAGGGCCGCGCCGCGCGAGCCGCTCTCCAGGTCTTCCTTCCACTCCAGGCCCGGCTCGCGGAAGTGGACCTGGCTGTCGATCACGCCCGGCAGGACCGTGAGGCCCGTGGCGTCGAACACCTCGCCGGCCGAGGCGTGGGACAGGTCGCCGATGGCGACGATCTTGCCGCCTCGGACGCCGATGTCGGTGATCCCGCGTCCCGCGTGGTTGACCACTTCGCCGCCGCGCACGATCAGGTCGAAGGTCTGGGTCATGGGACGGCTCCTGGCGATGGGGTTTTCGCGGTCGTAGGAGCCCTATTCAAACCCCGCAACCATTATCCGCTCATCCCCGCGAAAGCGGGGACCCATACGGGGCCGACCAGATCAGCAGCGTGAGACCGTCTCGCTCAGCTTGGGTCCCCGCTTTCGCGGGGATGAGCGGCGGAGGGGGCGACCTCTTCGAGTTCACGGTCCTCGATCAGCGCTTCCTCGACGACGGCGTCTTCAGACGAGACTTCGGCAACCACCGCCTCGACGGGCTCTGGCGAAGGCTCCTCCGTCGGCGGCGCGATCTCGACGCCGGCGACTTGCTCCGCGATCGTCTCCTCGACCACCGCTTCCTGCGGCGAGACCTCGGCGGCGGGGGCGGTGCGGAGCAGCAGGGCCTTGGCTTCGCGGACCACGGTGGCCACCGGCAGGTCGCTCATGTGGCGGATGGCCTGGGAGAGATCGGGGTCGACGGCCAGGAACTGGTCGAAGGTGCGAGGCCCACGTACGGCCACGGCTTGGTCGCCCCAGGGGGAGTAGCGGCGCTCGTCCGAGGGGCCGAACAGGCCGAGGGTCGGCGCGCCGGCGGCGGCGGCGATGTGCATCAGGCCCGAGTCGTTGCCGATGAACAGCCGCGCGCGCTTCAGGCAGGCATAGGCGGTCAGCAGGTCGACCTTGCCGGTCAGGTCGATGGTCCGGCCGCGCGCGGAGGCCATGCGCAGCTCGTCGACCATGCGGGTATCTTCCGGTCCGCCCAGGATCAGCAGGCGTCCGCCGGCCATCGGGCCGTCCTTGTCCAGCAGCCGGGCCGCCGTCTGGGTGAAGCGCTCGATCGGCCAGACCTTGCCGACCCAGTTGGCGGCCGGTCCGACGGCCAGGATCGGCCCGTCCCCGGCCAGCAGGTCGTCCGCCAGGGCCTGGACGTCGGGGGTGATGTAGAGGTGCGGCGCGGGCGGATCGCCTTCCAGCTTCAGGGTGCGGGCGGCGTCGACCACCTTGTGCACCACCTCGCCCGGCAGCTTCTTCCAGATCGCCCGCTTGTCGCGGCGCAGGAAGAGGGCCGTAGCCGAGCCGCGCAGGTCGACGATCAGGCTCCACTTCTTGTGGCGCACCTGCCGCCAGAGCTTGAACCAGTGGCCCTTGCCCTTGCCCTTCTCCATGACGATCACGCGGTCCAGGCCCGGCACGTGGGCGAACAGCGGCGCGGCCAGCGGGCCGGCGACGATCGTGAAGCGCGCGTTGGGGATCTGGTCGGCCAGCATCTTGATAAGGCCGGACGAAAGCACCGCATCACCGATGCGGGTGGCCGTGATGAAGAGAATCGGGAAGGCCCGCTGTGTCATCGGACTATCCATAGATCAGTCGGCGAGTCGGCGCATCCCACGTTAACGGTTGAGCTTTCTGCGTCCTGCGACATGGCGTCGCGGCGAAACCCAGCGTGGCGGCGACCCCGTGTCGGGACTATATCGCTGGCATGAGCACGCTTGTTGTCGCCCACCTCGCCTCCCGCGCCGTCATCGCCGTGTCCGGCCCGGACTGGAAGAGCTTCCTGCAAGGCCTGCTGACCCAGGACGTCGAGACCCTCGCGCCGGGCGAGCTGCGCTTCGCAGGCCTGCTGACGCCGCAGGGCAAGCTGCTCTACGACCTGTTCGTGGCCGGGACGGAAGACGGCGCCCTGCTGGACGTGGCGGCCCAGCACCGCGCGGCGATCCTGACGCGGCTGATCATGTACCGCCTGCGCGCCAAGGTGACGCTGGAGGCCAGCGATACGCCGGTGCTGGCGGTGTTCGGCGACGGCGCCGCCGGCCCCTATGCCGACCCGCGCCTGCCGGGCCTGGGCCTGCGCGCCTATGACGACCGCCCGGCGAACGCCGACGAGGACGCCTACGAGGCCCACCGCCTGGCGCTGGGCGTTCCCGGCCCCGCCGACTGGGGCAGCGAGACCACCTATCCGATCGAGGCCGACTTCGACCTGATGGCCGGCATCGACTTCAAGAAGGGCTGCTTCGTCGGCCAGGAAACCACCAGCCGCATGAAGCGGCGTGGCGTGATCAAGAACCGCATGTTGCCGATCGTCTTCGACGGCCCCGCCCCGGCCTTCGGGACCGAGGTGCTGGCCGGCGAGCTTCGGGCCGGCGAGGTGCTGAGCGGCCGCGACGGCCGGGCCATGGCCCTGCTGCGCCTCGACCGCATCGAGGGCGCGGACCTGAGCGCCGACGGCCGACCGGTCCGGGTGGACCGACCGGCCTGGCTGCTGTCTTAGACCCTAGCTAGCGGCAGCTGCGGAAGCGATCGGGCGACGCGCCGGGACCGCCGCGCCAACCGGGCGGGTTCTCCCAGTTGGTACCGGGACCGCCGCGCGGACCGGGCGGGTTGTTGTCATTGTCGAGCCAGCATTTGCCGCGCTGGTTCCACCAGCCATAGCGCGGGTGATAGTAGCCGTAGGCGCGGTTGTAGTAGTATCCGTTCTTGTAGCGGAACTCGACGCGCTTGCCGCTCCAGCGGTAGTAGCGCCGGTCCGGAGACGCGCCGGGACCGCCACGCCAGCCTGGTGGGTTCTCCCAGTTGGTGCCGGGGCCGCCACGCGGGCCAGGCGGGTTGTCGTCGCGGTCGTGGCGTTGAGCCAGGACAGGGGTGGCGGCGAGCGTCGCGGTCGCCAGGGCCAACAGTGCGAGAGTCTTCAGGCGCTTCATCGGCGTCTGCTCCTTGGTTTGTTCCCTCTGATCCCTTCAACGCACGAAGCGGCCGATCCGGTCGCTACGGCTTTCATGTTCCCGAAAAGTTCTAGCCAGCCCGCGATCTTCTGCTAGCGTCACCGCATGACCGAGCACACGCGCTGCACCTGGAAAGGCATGAACGGCGACCCGTTCTACGAGGCCTATCACGACCACGAGTGGGGCGTGCCCGAGTGGGACAGCCGCGCCCTGTGGGAGAAGCTGGTTCTGGACGGCTTCCAGGCCGGCCTGTCGTGGATCACCATCCTGCGCAAGCGCGAGGGCTTCCGCGCCGCCTTCGCCGACTTCGATCCGGAGAAAGTCGCCCGCTTCGACGAGAACGATAGGGCGCGACTGATGGCCGACGCCGGGATCATCCGCTCGAACGGCAAGATCGACGCGGCCATATCGGGCGCGCGGATCTATCTGGACATGCGCGAGCGCGGCGAGGACTTCGGCCAGCTCCTGTGGGACATGGTCGGCGGCGCGCCGATCCAGAACCAATGGCGCGCCGGCGAGGTCCCGGCCCAGACCCCGCTGGCCGTCGACATGGCCAAGGCCCTGAAGGCCAGGGGCTTCAAGTTCTGCGGCCCGGTGATCGTCTACGCCTTCATGCAGGCCACCGGCCTGGTCAATGACCACCTGGTGGGGTGCTATCGGCATGAGGAATGCCGGGCGATGGCGACGCGGGTTTAGGGCGAGCCCTCACCGCCCTCACGGTCCGCTGAGGGTGGGGAGCGGAAATCAGGCCGCCGCCCGAAAACCGGACATTTGACCTTTGGCCCGCAAGCAGACATCGCGGAGGTCAGAGAAGGGTGGGGGAGCGGACGTCGACTTCACTAGCTTGAGTGCAATGGTCCGTTGCCAGAAGCTGCGCGTACGCTGTTCAATCCACATTGCGGAATTCGGAGAGTCGTCAGCCGCGTTTTCCCCGTTCGCCATGATTTCGGTTCTTCGAGTTGAATATCGTTAAATGCGGAAGCTGAAATATGATGAATAACTTGGTGGAATATCTATCACTGGGCGTTGCTAAATACGCAAAAAAAGGCAAGCTTACGTCTAAGGAAATTTCCGCAAAATGCAACGACATCTGCATCAAGATCAGCCTAGAGCGCGCAAGATGGTCTCCTGAGGTCGGAATATTCATCTATGCCGAAAATCGAGATGTTTCGTCAGTCTTTCAACGCGCACTCTCGACAAAGGGTGGCTACGCTATCGTTATGCGATCTCCCATGCGCCAAGGCGGACGGTATCCTTTTTCGCTGAAACAATTTTCCAGCGACGAAAAGGAATATCTAACTACCACCATGAACACCCTGATTCCCGAGTTCGTCGGCAGGTATCATTCCCTTAAATCCATAGAGAAAGCTCTGCGCGAAGACATAGAAAACGGCGTTTTTAAGAAATTCCAAATGCCGGAAGTATACATGAAGTTATCCATGATACGATTTGCAGCCAGAGAAGATTGGCGCGAATATCTATTGCAAGCGGCTCCTTTGAGCTCCGACGCATTCAGGAAGACGCTCGAAAAGCTTGAGGAGACGTTCACAAACATGAGCGCTCCGGACTTGCCGGAGCCCCCAACGCCCGCGAGATAAGGGCCAACACAAGCAACAATGCGGCGAACAAGCTTTCGCCTGAGGCGTGCAAACGCCCATCCGGCAAATCGTCCGCGAGCGGACATCGCTGGGGGCCGAGAAGGGTCGGGTGCGGAAATGAAGGCCGCGCCTGAGACCGGTCCTTGGGCGCCATGCCGGCGAGCGGACCGGGCGAAGGGCTGTTCAGGGTGGTTGTCGGTCCTGAGGTGACGTTGGCGATCTCGGCCTTTTTAGGGATCACCGTGAACGGCAATGTCAGGAAATCGATCAAGGCTGGGGCCATTCGACGAGGCGCTTGGACATTGGTGGCGCACCGAACGGCGCATTTGTTCCAGCGCCTGATTGAGCTTTGCTGCGCGCTTAGCTGCACTCAAACCCGCTATCTCGTCACGCCACCACGACTTTTGTTCTCCCCCTGCTGGGCAAACTATTGCTTCGACCGCGAGGAATAGCTGGCTATCGCCCGTGCTGATTTCCACGCGCCAGCCGGGCGTCAATTTCACGGCTTCACAGTTTGACGCGAACTCGTCCTTGCCCGCGATACACTTTAAGGTCCACTCGCCGCGCGCCGTCGATGGCGCAGCCGCAATTGAGCCGTTCAAGGGCGGCAGGACGATAAGAACGCCCAAAACGAGGGTCTTCCAGAACTTGACCATGCGCAAATGTAACTAGAGGGCGAGAGTCCGACTAGGGTCGAAAGCTGTCCCTGACTTGGCGCTTCATATCTGGCGGAAGCCTTTGGCCCCCGAGCTCCTTCGACTAGCCCGTCCGCTGGCTGACCCTCGACATGCGTTAGGGTTTCTGGCTCACCCGCACCCAATCCACCTCCATCGTCGCCGGCAGCGCCTCTTCGTCGACGCCCTTGGCGTTGGCGCCTTCGGGCCAGCGGCCGCCGAAGGCCAGGTTGAGGATCAGGTGGAAGGGCTGGTCGAACGGCGCGGCGGACATGTTGCGGTCGTCGCGCTTCCACTGCGCCGCCTTGGCCTCGGCGTAGCGCTGGCCGTCGACGAACCAGACGATGGCCTCGGGCGACCACTCGACGGCGTAGACGTGGAAGCCGGTCGCGGAGGCCGGCATCGGTGCGCCCGTGCTGACCTGCCTGTGGGCGCCGGCCGCGTCGCCGGCGAAGTGGATCGTGCCGAAGATCCGGTTCTCGCGGCCGCCCTCGCAGGATCCGCACGGCGCGCCCAGATTGACCGTCTCAAGGATGTCAATCTCGCCCGAGCGCGGCCAGCCGCCATAGGCCGAGCGCTCCGGCATCATCCAGATCGCCGGCCAGACGCCCTGGCCGCCGGGGACGCGCGCCCGCGCCTCGATCCGCCCGTAGCGCCACGAGGCCTTGCCCTTGGTCAGGATCTTGCCCGAGGCGTAGTCGCCGGTCTTCATCGGCCCCGTCGGTCCGGCCCACGGATTGGTCAGGCCCTGGGTCTTGCGCTTGATCGTCGTCAGCTTCAGCACGCCGCCGCCGACGGACACCGTCTGTGGGCTGAACACGTAGCACTGCCGCTCGTCATTGCCGCCCCCGCCGCAGTCGGCGGCGTAGGTCCATTTGGAGTCGTCCAGCCGGTCGCCGTCGAACTCGTCCGACCAGACCAGCTTCCAGCCGCCCTCATCGGCATGGGCGAGGCTTGGCGCGACGGTCGACAGCAGGGCGAAGGCGACAGCAAGGGTCTTGAAGGTCATGGCCCATCTAAACGCGCCGGATCCGGTTTCTCCAAGCGTGACCAACCCGTTTCCAGCCACGTTGGCGCCAGGCGGCGCGCGCCCGAGGCGCTGAGGTGGTCGTCGTCGAAATAGATCGGCTCCCCGTCCATCATCGCCAGGCAACGATCGTTGCGGCACAGGGTCTCGGACGGAAACACCACCGCCACGTTTGGGCGATCCTGGACGGCGGCGCGCAGGGCGTCCTCGGCCGGCAGGGCTCGCGACAGGGGCAGGTCGGCGGCGACGCTGGCGCAGACCCCCGGCGGGCCGCCGAGCTGCTTCTGCTGGGCCAGGCACTCGGGCGCGCCCAGGGTCAGCTCCGGGAACGGCCCGACCACCAGCACCCGGACGTCGGGCCGCAAGCGGGCGATGGCGTCCAGCGTGGCCTTCAGGGCGGTCGACACGCGCTGACGCTTCCCGGGCTGGCCCATGACCTCCATCGTCACGCGCGGCGAGTTGACGTCGTAGAACGGCGGCGCGTCGCGATAGAGCGGCCAGCGGCTCATCAACACCACCAGCTTCAGCTTCGGGTCTGAGGCGATCAGGGCCATGGCCTGGTCGGCGGCGGCGGCGCACTCCAGCTTGAAGCGGTACATCGTGCGGACATTGACCCCGACCAGCGGCGGGCAGCCGCCACGCGCTGCCTCGCGGACGCTCCAGCCGCGTGGCGTCGCCCATGCCACTACGCCGGGCGTCAGGGCGTCGGCGTGGGAGTCTCCCCAGACCAGGACGTCGTCGCCCTGAAGACCCGGGGCGGCGCCGAAGCGACAATCCTCGGGCTTGGCCGTCCTGGCCTTCTCGAAACAGGCCTTGCGGGCCGGGTTGACGTCGGTCTCCTCCAGGTCGGCCAGCGCCCTGGCGGCCGGCGACAGACGCTGGGGCAGGCCGTGGCTGACGAACAGCACCGCGCCGGCGGCGATCGGGACCAGCAGCGGCAGCAGCCGGACGCCCAGGCGCCGCCAGGGCCGATCGACCGGACCGCGCCGGAACGGCTGCTCAATCAGCCGCCAGGTCACGACGGCCAGGGCCAGGGACAGGGCGAGGAGGCCCAGGCGCTGGAGCGTCGTCAGCGGCTGCTGGCCGATGTCGGCGGCCAGGACCAGCAGCGGCCAGTGCCAGAGATAAAGGGCGTACGACACCCGCCCCAGGCCGACGACCGGCGCCAGGCGCAGCACGGCCAGACCTGGGCCGGCGCCCAGGCCGCTCCAGATCAGCAGAGCCGTCCCCAGACAGACCGGAACGGCCGAGAGGCCCGGAAAGGCGCTGGCCTCGTTCAGCAGGGCCAGGCTGCCGGCGATCATCAGTCCACCGATGATCCCGGCCAGATTGGCGGTGGTCCGGTCCCCCGGCGGCTTGACCAGGCCCAGGGCCAGGACCCCGCCGGCCAGGAACTCCCAGACCCGCGTCGGCAGGCCAAAGAAGGCCCAGGTCGTCGCGCCGCGTCCGACCAGGATCTGGGCCAGCACCAGCGAGGCCAGCAGCAGGACCAGCGCCAATGTCGCCCGCATCCCGCGCAGAGGCTTCCACGACAGCAGGCCGATCAGCGCCGGCCAGACCAGGTAGAACTGCTCCTCCACGCCCAGCGACCACAGGTGCAGCAGAGGGTTCTGCTGGGCGCCCGGCGCGAAATAGCCGGCGGTCTGGGTGAACAGCATATTGGCCGCGAACAGGCCCGAGGTGGCGGTGGCCGCGCCGGTCATGGCCAGCAGGCGCGGCATCTCGATCACCACCGCCAGGGCCGCGGTGACCAGCACGACCAGCAGGTAGGCCGGAATGATCCGCCGGGCCCGGCGCAGGTAGAAACCGCCCCACGAGAACGTCCCCGCGTCCCGCGCTTGCGCGATCAGCCGGGTGATCAGGAAGCCGGAGATGACGAAGAACACGTCCACCCCGACGAAGCCGCCCGGCAGCAGACCCGGAAAGGCGTGGTGGATGACGATGGCCGCCACCGCCACGGCGCGCAGGCCGTCGATGTCGCGCCGATAGGCCTGGTCCATGCTCGCCCCCGTATTACACTCGTAAACAATTGAGTAGCGACGCCCGCCAGCCGTCAAGAGAAATTATTACGCCCGTAAACTCCTTTTCCAGGACCGCGAACCGGCCTAGACATCCGCCGATGCGCACCGGACCCGACATGATGCTGGAACTGGCCTGCGGACCGGGGCCGGTCTGCGGGGTGGACGAGGCTGGGCGCGGTCCCTGGGCCGGACCGGTCAGCGCCGGCGCCGTGATCCTGGATCCCGACCGGGTGCCCAAGGGCCTCAACGACTCCAAGAAGCTCACCGCCAAGGCCCGCGCGGCCCTGGAGGAAGAGATCAAGGCCGTCGCCATCGCCTGGGGCGTGGGCATGGCCTCGATCGAGGAGATCGCCGAGCTGAATATCCTGCACGCCACGGGCCTGGCCATGTGCCGGGCGATCGAGGGCCTGTCGGTGACGCCGACCATCGCGCTGGTCGACGGCAATTACGCCTTCAAGCTGCCCTGCCCGATCAAGACCGTGGTCAAGGGCGATGCCCTATCGTGCTCGATCGCCGCCGCCTCGATCCTGGCCAAGGAGGCCCGCGACCGGATCATGGTCGAGATGGACGCGGTCTATCCCGGCTACGGCTTCGCCGGCCACAAGGGCTATCACGCCCCGATCCACGTCGAGGGCCTGCGCAAGCTGGGCCCTTCGCCGATCCACCGCATGGGCTGGGCCCCGGTGAAGGCCGCCCTGGCCGGTGAGTTGGCGCTGGGCGACGACCTAGACCTCTGATCCGAAAGAGGTTTTGAGTCTGGTCGGACTCAAATAGTCGTCCCAGGGTCGCATTAACGCCCCGCTAACCACGTCTGATCACTCCGCATTTACCAGCAAGACTCATGATTCCGCTCTCTTTTGTAGGGACGCGGGACATGAAGTTCGGGCCGGAAACCATCATCCTGGGCGACTGCATCGAGCAGATGAACGCCCTGCCGGAGAAGTCGGTCGACCTGATCTTCGCCGATCCGCCCTACAACCTGCAGCTGGGCGGCGACCTGCTGCGTCCCGACAATTCCAAGGTCGACGCGGTCGACGACCACTGGGACCAGTTCGAGAGCTTCGCCGCCTACGACAAGTTCACCCGCGAATGGCTGAAGGCCGCCCGCCGGGTGCTGAAGGACGACGGCGCGATCTGGGTGATCGGCAGCTATCACAACATCTTCCGCGTCGGCGTGGCCGTGCAGGACCTGGGCTTCTGGATCCTCAACGACATCGTCTGGCGCAAGTCCAACCCGATGCCCAACTTCAAGGGCACCCGCTTCGCCAACGCCCACGAGACCCTGATCTGGGCGTCGAAGAGCCAGAACGCCAAGCGCTACACCTTCAACTACGACGCCCTGAAAATGGCCAATGACGAGGTGCAGATGCGCTCGGACTGGACCATCCCGCTGTGCACCGGCGAGGAGCGCATCAAGGGCGTGGACGGCCACAAGGCCCACCCGACCCAGAAGCCCGAAGCCCTGCTCTATCGGGTGATCCTGTCGACCACCAAGCCGGGCGACGTGATCCTGGATCCGTTCTTCGGCGTCGGCACCACCGGCGCGGCCGCCAAGCGCCTGGGCCGCAAGTTCATCGGCATCGAGCGCGAGGCCGAATATCTCGAACACGCCAAGGCCCGCATCGCCAAGGTCGTGCCGATCGCGCCGGAAGACCTGGACGTGATGGGCTCAAAGCGCGCCGAGCCGCGCGTGCCGTTCGGCACCATCGTCGAGAGCGGCCTGCTGTCGCCGGGCGACACCCTGTACTGCTCCAAGGGCAACCACGCCGCCAAGGTCCGCCCGGACGGCTCGATCACGGTCGGCGACCTGTCGGGCTCGATCCACAAGATCGGCGCCCTGGTGCAGTCGGCTCCGGCCTGCAACGGCTGGACCTACTGGCACTTCAAGACCGACGCGGGCCTGGCCCCGATCGACGTCCTGCGGGCCCAGGTGCGGGCGGGGATGAACTGAGGCGCTCATTTTCTCCCCGAGCCCTTGCCTGACCGGACGCGGGACGGCAATGTTCACCTTATGGTCCACATCAGCAAGATATCCGCGAACAGGGCGATCGTAAGCGCCGTCACTTTCCGCGCGCGGAATGGCAGCGTTCTGCAGGAAATCCGACGCCCTGACGGCAGCAAGGTCGTCGCCTTGAGCCGCGACGTGCACGAACGCGCCCTGGCCGGCGCCAAGTCGGTCCTGGCCAGGAAATAGCCCACCCGCATGGCGACGACCGACTACAATCCGGTCTTCGACCAATTGGTCCGCGCCTCGGACGATATCGAAGGGTTCATCGCCTACGGTCTCTACAAGCAGGCCAAGCGGGAATGGCTGCTCGATCACAGAGCCCGCGAAGGCCGAGCGCCAACGATGGCCGAACTGCGTGGCTTTTCTCGGCAATGGACGCCAACGACGCTGCAAGCCTTCCGCGAAACCGCCGATGGCGCTCTATCCGCCTATGCCCAGATCACGCTGGAAGATCAGACGCCCTCCATCCAGCGTGATGCACTGCTGCAAGGCCGCCCCTTGTGGAAGGACATCCTGATAGGAGTCATCTCCGCCCTGAGCTATTCGGTGATCCTGGTGATCGCGGCCTTTCTGCTGAAAATATTCGGCAATGATTTTGTCGATGCGGTCACCGCCCTGAAAGGCCGGTAGCCATCCCGCCTACAGCAACCGCTCCGCCGCCAGCGCCGCCTTGAGGAACACGCTAGGCAGCGCGCCCAGGCCCTCGCGCGGGGTCCAGACGAAGTCGCCGGCGCTCGCGCCGCCATTTCCTTCCTTGGCGGCAGCGAACACCCGCAGCGTCAGGGAGAAGTGCGTGAAGACGTGCTCGACCGCGCCGAGGTCGCGCCAGGCCCCGGCAACCGGGGCGACCTCGACCGCCTCCGCATCTGACCACGACGTCGCGCGCCAGTCGCTGGTCGGCAGGCCCAGCATCCCGCCCAGCAGGCCCTTCGGAGGCCGGCGCACCAGGGCGACCTCGTCGCCGCGCGTCAGGACATAGGCGACGCCGAACCGGCGCGGGCGGTCGGCCTTCCTGGTCTTGCGCGGATAGGTCTCCGGCGCGCCGCCCTTGTAGGCCGCGCACCAGGTCGAGATCGGACAGCGGTCGCACAGCGGGGCCTTGGGCTTGCAGACCGTGGCCCCAAGATCCATCAGCGCCTGGGCCCAGTCGCCGGGACGATCGTCGGTGACGAGGTCGCCGGCCAGGGCCTTCAGCTCGGGCTTGCTGTCCGGCATCGGCGCCTCGACGGCGAACAGCCGCGCCATCACCCGCTCGACATTGCCGTCGACGACATTGGCGGCGCGGTCGAAGGCGATCGCGGCCACGGCAGCGGCGGTATAGGCCCCGACGCCGGGAAGGGCGCGCAAGGACTCCTCGGTGTCCGGGAAGACCCCTCCGTGCTCGCCGGCCACGGCCCGCGCGCAGGCCAGCAGGTTGCGGGCCCGGGCGTAGTAGCCGAGCCCCGCCCAGGCGGCCATCAGGTCGCCGTCCTCCACCGCCGCCAGGTCCGAGACGGTCGGCCAGCGCTGGGTGAAGCTCAGGAAGTACGGCGTGGCGTGCGGCACGGTGGTCTGCTGCAGCATCACCTCCGACAGCCAGACGCGGTAGGGGTCGCCGCGCACGCCGGCGCGGCGGTCGGCGGGCGAGACGCGCCAGGCCAGGGTACGGGCCTGGGCGTCGTACCAGGCCAGCAGGGCCGCGCGGACCGCGTCACGACGAGAAAGGGATTGGGCTTTCATCATCCCTCGCCTACCGCGAACCGAGCCCGGCATGCTAGTTTCCTCGCATGCGCCGCCCCCTGCCCACCGCGGAAGAAGCCCTCGCGATCCTGCGCAGCAAACGCACGCGCCCGCAGCGCCGTCCGCCGCCGCCCGCCGGCAAGAGCCTGGCCCCGCTGCTGAAGTCGCTGGAAGAGCGCTTCGGCAAGGGGCCCGCCGCGCTGCAGGCCCGCTGGCGCGAGATCGTCGGCGACACCCTCGCGCGCCGGACCGAGCCCGTCCGCATCATCAAGGGCCGCAATGGCGAAGGCGGCGCTTTGGAGCTGCGTGTCGACGGCCCCGTTGCCTCGCTGATCCAGCATCAGGCGCCGCAGATCACCGCGCGCCTCGACATGCTGCTGGGCAAGGGCGTGGTCACCCGCCTGCGCATCGTCCAGGGGCCGGTGAAGGCGGCCGCCGCGCAAGCGCCCCAGCGTCCGCGCCGCAAGCCGCCGCTGGACGCCGCGCAGGAGAAGCAGCTCTCCGACAGCCTGGCGGGGCAGCCCGACGGCGACCTCAAGGACGCCCTGCTGAAACTGGGCCGAGGCGTGCTGCGCGACCATCCTTGAGCCCCCGATCCGCCGACCTTCCGATTGACAACCCCACCCTGATCGCGCTGTTGCACAGGCCTTATCGGCGCCCTTTTCGCCACCTCTAAGAATCGCGCTTAACTTCGCCGTTCTACTGCAAGGAAGATCGACCATGCGTCCGCTGACCCGCCGGCTTCTGACCGCCGTCGCCCTCACCGCCTCGCTGGGCGCGCTCGCCGCCTGCGGCCCCACGGGAACCAAGGTCACCGCCGACGACATGACCCTGGGCAGCGCCGCCGCCAAGGTCACCGTGGTCGAGTACGCGTCGGTCGCCTGCCCGCACTGCGCCAAGTGGAACGCTGACGTCTTCCCGGCCTTCAAGACCAAGTACATCGACACCGGCAAGGTCAAGTATGTCGCCCGCCCGGCCCTGACAGGCGAGCCGACCCTGGCCAACGCCGGCGACATGCTGGCCCGCTGCGCCGGCAAGGATAAGTACTTCCAGGTGACGGACGCGATCTATCACGCCCAGGCCAGCATCTTCCAGACCGGCGACATCCGCGGCGAGCTGCTGACCATCGCCCAGGCGGTCGGCATGAGCGAAGACCAGTTCAACGCCTGCCTGACCGACGAAAAGGCCGCCAAGTCGGCCGAGCGCATCGAGAAGTCGATGAAGGCCGACAAGATCGAAGGCACCCCGACCTTCATCGTCAACGGCAAGAAGGTCGGCGGCGAATCCGGCGGCGAGGTCACCCTGGCCCAGCTGGACGCCGCCATCGCGGAAGCTTCGAAGTAATGGCGATCGACCGGCGCGCGCTGATCGTTTCGGGTCTCGCCCTGGCGGCGACGGCCTCCGGCGCGCGCGCCGCGCCGCTGCCGGCGGTCCCGGGCGATATGGTGCTGGGCTCGGCCAAGGCGCCGGTCCAGTTCGTGGTCTACGCCTCGGCCAGCTGCCCGCACTGCGCCCACTGGTGGACGACGGTGCTGCCGGAGGTCCGCAAGGCCTTCATCGACACAGGCAAGGTGCGCCTGGTGTTCCGCGAGTTCCTGACCCCGCCGCCCGAGTTCGCGGCCGCCGGCTTCATTCTGGCCCACCGCATCCCGGGCAAGTACTTCGAGGTGCTGACCACGATCTTCCAGAAGCAGGAAGAGATCTATCGCAGCGAAAAGCTGTTCGAGGGCCTGCAGGCGATCGGCAAGCAGTACGGCCTGACCGACGCGCAGTTCAAGGCGGCGCTGGAGGACCCGGCGGCGCTGAAGGGCGTCAACGACCGCATGGCCAAGGCGGTGGCCGACGGGATCGAGGGCACGCCGACCTTCTTCGTCAACGGCGCGCCCTACGATCACAGCGCCGACTTCGCCGTGCTCTCCAAGGCCTTCGCCGCCGCGGCGAAGGGCTAAAGGACAGGAAGGGACCGCCTGCGTGCAGTTCCAGCGCCTGCGCCTTTCGGGCTTCAAGTCCTTCGTCGAGCCGACCGAGTTCCGGATCGAGCCCGGGCTGACCGGCATTGTCGGCCCGAACGGCTGCGGCAAGTCCAACCTGCTGGAAGCCCTGCGCTGGGTGATGGGCGCCAACTCCGCCAAGGCCATGCGGGCGGGCGGCATGGACGACGTGATCTTCGCCGGCAGCGGCGCGCGGCCGGCCCGCAACCACGCCGACGTCGCCCTGACCATCGACAATTCGGACCGCACCGCCCCCGCCCAGTTCAATGACGATCCCGTCCTGGAGGTCGTCCGGCGGATCGATCGCGGCGAGGGCTCGACCTACAAGATCAATGGCCGCGAGGTGCGGGCCCGCGACGTCCAGCTGCTGTTCGCCGACGCCTCGACCGGGGCCAACTCGCCGGCCCTGGTCCGCCAGGGCCAGATCAGCGAGCTGATCGGGGCCAAGCCGCAGAACCGCCGCCGCATCCTGGAAGAGGCCGCCGGGGTCTCGGGCCTGCACACCCGCCGCCATGAGGCCGAGCTGCGCCTGCGGGCCGCGGAAAACAATCTGGCCCGGCTGGAGGACGTCGCCCGCGAGCTGGAGACGGCTCTGAACCGCCTCAAGCGCGAAGCCCGTCAGGCCGAGAAGTACAAGCGCCTGTCGTCCGAGATCCGCGCCGTGCAGGGCGCCGTGCTCTACACCCGCTGGACCGAGGCCCGCGACACGCTGGAGCGGACCACCAGCGAGGCCACCAGCGCCGCCCGCCTGGTCGAGGAGACCGCCCGCGCCAGCGCCGCCGCCCAGGTCGCCATCACCGAGGCGGAAGCGGCGATGCCGCCGCTGCGCGAGGAAGCGACCATCGCCCAGGCGATCCTGGGGCAACTGGCCATCCAGAAGGACCGCGCCGAACGCGAAGCCGAAGCCGCCGCCGCCGAGTTCGAACGTCTCGGAAGCGACCTGGCGCGCATCGACGCCGACCTGGCGCGCGAGGCGCAGGCCAAGGACGACGCCGCCGCCGCCCTGGCCCGCATCGACGCCGAGCTGACCGAAGTCCGCGCCCTGGTCGCCGCCGCGCCGGAGCGGGGTCCCGAGCTAGAAGCCGCCGCCAAGTCCGCCGAGGAAGCCCGCGCCGCCGCCGAGGCCGCCGTCGAGCAACTGGCCGCCCGGGTCGCCGCCGAGGAGGCCCAGTTCCGCGCCGCCGCCGCGCGCTTCTCGGAAGCCGAGGCCCGCGCCAATCGCACCAACCGCGCTCTCGACCAGGCCAAGGCCGAGCGCGCCGCCGTCGGTCCCGAGGTCGACCCGGCCGCCGCCGACGCCCGCCAGCGCTTCGACAATGCGCAGGCCGCCCTCGCCGCCGCCCGCGCGGCGCTGGAGGAAGCCGAAAACGAACGGGTCAAGGCGGCCGAGCAGGAGGCCCAGGCTCGCCAGCTGGCCCGCAATGTCGAGGATCAGCTGGGCCGTCTGCGCACGGAAGCCCGGGGTCTGGCCCAACTGACCGCCCCCCGCTCCAAGAGCGGCCACGCCCCTGCCCTCGACAGCGTCGCCCCGGACAAGGGCTATGGCGCGGCCCTGGCGGCGGCGCTGGGCGACGATCTGGACGCCGCCCTCGACGCCAAGGCCCCGTCCTATTGGGGCGGCGCCGAGGCCCCCGACCCGACCTGGCCCGAGGGCGCGCAGCCGCTGGCCCCTCTGGTCAAGGCCCCGCCCGCTTTGGCCGCCCGCCTCTCGCACGTCGGTGTCGTCGCCCGCGCCGACGGCGACAAGCTGCAGGCCGCTCTGAAGCCCGGCATGCGCCTGGTCTCCAAGGAAGGCGATCTCTGGCGCTGGGACGGCTTCGTGGCTCGCGCCGACGCGCCCAAGCCCGCCGCCGTGCGGCTGGAACAGCGCACGCGCCTGGCCGAGGTCGAGACCGAGATCGACATCATGGCCCCCCGCGCCGAGGCCACCGCCGCCGCCCTGAAGACCGCCGCCGACCGGATGCGGGCCGTCGAGGACCTGCTGCGCGACAAGCGGCGCGGCCCGCCCGACGCCGAACGCCTGCTGAACGGCGCGCGGGAGGCTGTCGCCAAGTTCGAGCGCGAGCAGGCGATGCGGGCCGCTCGCGCCCAGTCGCTGGACGACACCATCGCCCGCTTCGAGGCCGACAAGACCGAGGTCGACGCGGCCTTGGCGGAGGCCCGGGAAGCCCACGCCGCCGCCCAGACCTCGGGCGACCTTCAGCCGCAACTCGCCACCGCCCGTCAGGCTTCGGCCCAGGCCCGCGAGGCCGCCAGCGCCGCCCGCACCGCCCTCGACGTCGAAACCCGCGAACGCGCGGGCCGCCAGCGCCGCCTGGAAAGCCTGGAGCGCGACCGCGCCGACTGGGCCAAGCGCGCCGAGACCGCCGGCAAGCGCGCCGAGTCCCTGGAGGCTGATCGCGTTAAGGCGGCCGCCGCCCTGGAAAGCGCTCGCGAGGCGCCGGCGGCGCTGAAGGAGAAGCTGCTGGTCCTGCTGGATGAGTTCGCCGCCGCCGAGGCCCGCCGCGCCAAGGCCAGCGACGCCCTGGAAGCCGCCGAGACGCTCCGCCTCAACAACGACCGCGCCGCCCGGGCCGCAGAGCAGGCCGCTGGCGAGGCCCGCGAGAAGCGCGCGGCCCTGGTCGCCCACCTGGACGGCGCCCGCCAACGCTTTGGCGAAGTCGCCTCGGCCATCCGCGAACAGGCCCGTATGGAGCCCGAGGAGTTGGGCCGCCACGTCGCCGGCGAGGCCGTGGCCGTGCCGAAGGACGCCGCTGGCGTAGAAGCTCACCTCTTCGCGCTCGAGAGAGAGCGCGACGCCATCGGCCCGGTGAACCTGCGCGCCGAAGAGGAGGCTCAGGAATATGCCGGCCGCCTGGAGACCATGCGGGTCGAGCGCGCCGACCTGTCGGGCGCGGTCGGCAAGCTGCGGGCCGGCATCGAGGAGCTGAACGCCGAGGGCCGCGAGCGCCTGCTGGCCGCCTTCGACGTGATCAACGCCAACTTCCAGACCCTCTTCCAGGCCCTGTTCGGCGGCGGCCAGGCCGAGCTGAAGCTGATCGAGAGCGACGATCCGCTCGAAGCCGGCCTGGAGATCTTCGCCTGCCCGCCCGGCAAGCGCATGGCCAGCATGAGCCTGATGAGCGGCGGCGAGCAGGCCCTGACGGCCAGCGCCCTGATCTTCGGCGTCTTCCTGGCCAATCCGGCCCCGATCTGCGTGCTGGACGAAGTCGACGCGCCCTTGGACGATGCGAACGTCGACCGCTACTGCAACATGCTGGACGAGATGCGCCGCCGCACCCAGACCCGCTTCATCGCCATCACCCACAACCCGGTGACCATGAGCCGGATGGACCGTCTGTTCGGGGTGACCATGGCCGAGCGGGGGGTGAGCCAGTTGGTGAGCGTTGACCTGAGCACGGCCGAGAAGCTGGTCGCGGCCTGATCGTCTGAAGCGCCCCCTCCGTCTCGTCGCGTATTCGCGCCGATCCACCTCCCCCGCACGCGGGGAGGAGAAGCGAGAGTCTATCCTCCTCACCCGTGAAACGGGGGAGGTGGCGCGATGCGGATACGCATCGTGACGGAGGGGGCGCTTCCCCTAGAACCCGACCGCCTGCCGGATCGGATTGCTCGGGTCCGCCAGCAGCTTCACGGCCATGGCGCACGAGATCACCACCAGCAGCGGCCGGATCAGTTTGGGTCCGAAGCGCATGGCCAGCCTTGAGCCGACCTGGGCGCCGATGAAGGCCCCGGCGGCCATGGCCAGGCCCACCGGCCAGACGACCGCGCCCTTCAGGATGAACAGGCACAGGCTGCCGACATTGCTGGCGGCATTGGCCAGCTTGGTGTGGGCCGTGGCCTTCAGCACGCCGTAGCCCAGCAGGGTGACGATCGCGACCATGTAGAAGGCCCCCGCGCCCGGCCCGAAGATGCCGTCATAGAAGCCGACCAGCGGCGCGACGAAGCAGGCGAACGGGATCAGCGCCATGCGCGGCGCGACATCCTCGGCCTTCAGGGCGCGCGAGAAGCCGAAATAGAGGGCGATGGCGATCAGCAGCAGCGGCACGATCGCCCGCAGCAGGTGCGGCGACAGCAGGCTCGCGCAAAGCGCGCCGCACAGGCCAGCGATGACGGCGGCGCCAGCCACCGGCAAGGCGGTCTTCCAGTCGATCAGGCCGCGTCGGGCGAAGGCTGTCGTCGAGGACAGGGCGCTGACCGCGCCTTGCAGCTTGTTGGTGCCCAGCGCCTGGACAGGCGACAGACCCGCCAGCAGCAGGGCGGGCAGGGTCACAAGACCGCCGCCGCCGGCTATGGCGTCGAGCGCGCCGGCGAGCGCGGCGACCACGAACAGGCTGGCGATGACGTCAAGGTGAACCATGATCGGCTCATGGTCCGGTTCGAGGCGTCAGGCAAAGAAAAAGGGGCCCCGGAAGGCCCCTTCTGCGATCAGCCCAGGAGGCTGCCCCACGCGTGAGCGCGGTTGGCCTTGCTGTTGCTGGTCTTGCCCAGGGCGCGAAGCTCGTCGCGCTCCTTGGCTTTCTCTTCCTTGCGCACGCGCATTTCGGCGGCTTCGATCGTCTTGCGCTCTTTGCGCTCGGCGCGCTTGACGGCCATGATCGCTTCCTGGCGGGCCAGGGCTTCAAGACGGGCCAGTTCCTTGGCTTCGGCGCGGGCGGCGCGGACAGCCTCGAGTTCGGCGGCGCGCAGTTCCTCGCGCTTGTCGAAATCGGGATCCTGGACGGTCGGCTTGGCCTTGAACTTCGCCAGCATGGCCTTCTTGGCCTCCTGCTGCGAGGAGATACGATCGGCGAATCCGGTGTTCTTCAGGTGCGACATGAATCTTCGTGTTGTTTGGAGGCGGCGGCTCTAAAACCCAAATCCGCGAAAAAATCAATGCGTGATCGGGCCGCGCCACACCTTGCCTAGGGGGTGTGACGCCGAAAGAACGGGTGAGATGTAGGGAGCGGTTCCCGCTTTCGAAAGGGCCGCGCGCCAAGGGCCAATCGAATGAAAAGGGGATGGTTTTGCCCCTCCTTGAAGCCAAAGGCGAAATCCTTAAGTATTCCCGTCACTTGGCCCACGAAGCGCTCGCCTTGACGCACCGCAGCGAGGTCTATAGGTTCCGCGCCGATCAAGCCGGCCGGAAATGCGCCTTGTTTTGGCGCGCCCGCGGCGTTTTCGGACCTGCCGCTCCCATGCCCAAGGCCGACGAACCGAACGACAAGGCTCTGGATAGCCTCGACGCTCGGCTCGACGCATTTGAGGCGAGGAAGGCGGCGGAAAAGCCGGCGAAAGCCGCGTCCGAAAAGGCCAACCAGGACGGCTATCGCCTCCTGGCGGATTTGATCGGGGGCGTACTGGTGGGTCTCGGCTTCGGCTGGCTGCTCGACCATTATGTCCACACGAGCCCCTGGGGCATGGTCGGCGGTCTGCTGATCGGCTTGGGGCTCTCGATTTTCTCCGTCGTCCGCAAGGCGACGAAAATGAGCGCGCAGGCGTCGGCGCCGTCCCCTCAAGGGAATGCCGACGGAGACACGGGAGGCGGGTCAACCGCCCCCAAGCAGAAGAGAGACTAGGGCCGATGGCCGATCCGATGCACCAGTTCCAGATCCAGAAGATCGTGGAACTGCCCACCGTGACCGTTCCCGGCCTCGGCGCTATCGACCTGTCGATCACGAACTCGGTGTTCGCGATGATGCTGGCGGCGCTGCTGGTCATCACGTTCTACAGCCTGGCGGCGCGCAAGGCCGTCGTCCCGGGTCGCCTGCAGGCGGTGGGCGAGATGCTCTACGGACTGGTCGATGGGCTAGCGGAGTCGATCATCGGCCACGACGGCAAGAAGTTCCTGCCCTTCATCTTCACGCTGTTCGCCTTCGTGCTGTTCATGAACATCCAGGGCATGTTCCTGGTGTTCACCGCCACGTCGCAGCTGGCCGTGACCCTGACGCTGGGCCTGATGGTCATCCTGACCGTGGTCGCCGTCGGCTTCGCCAAGAACGGCCTCAAGTTCTTCAAGCTGTTCGCCCCGTCGGGCGTGCCGTGGCCGCTGTACTTCCTGCTGGTGCCGATCGAGATCCTGTCGTTCCTGATCCGCCCCATCACCCTGGGCCTTCGTCTGTTCGGCAACATGCTGGGCGGCCACGTGGTGCTGAAGATCTTCGCCGGCTTCGTGATCGCCCTGGGCGGTCTCGGCGCCCTGGGCTGGGCTGGTTCGGCCCTGGCCCTGACCTCGGTCGTCGCCCTGACGGCCCTAGAGTTCATGGTGGCCTTCCTGCAGGCCTTCGTGTTCGCGGTGCTCGCCTGCGTCTACATCAACGACGTCGTGCACCTCGACAGCCACTGATCAACCTTTCCAACAAATACCTTCCAAGGAGTCTCTATCATGGACGCTGCTGCAGCTAAGTACATCGGCGCTGGCCTGGCCATGCTCGGCATGATCGGCGCGGGCGTTGGCCTGGGCGTGATGTTCGGCAACTACTTCCAAGGCGCCCTGCGCAACCCGACGGCCGCCGCTCAAGAGCGCCCGATGCTGTTCCTGGGCATGGCCCTGACGGAAGCCCTGGGCATCTTCGCCCTGGTCATCGCCTTCCTGATCCTGTTCTCGTAATCCGACCCTGGAGCGCGGCGCTTCATCGGAAGCGACGCGCTCCATGCTTTCTGTTTTCTCGCGCTTTCTGGAGCGGGCCGGATGACGGTCCGCTTCAAGCGCACTAGCTGAGAGGCGCCTTCGCCCATGGCGACGGAACATCACGGCGCGGTCGAGACGACTGAAGCCCCCAAGCACGAAAGCGGCGGCCTTCCGCAGCTGCAGTTCGAGCACTGGGGCGGTCAGATCGTTTGGCTGCTGCTCATCTTCGCCGTCCTCTACGCGGTGCTGTCGAAGGGCCTGCTGCCCCGCGTCAGCGGCGCGATCGACGAGCGCGGCGCCAAGATCGCCGGCGACATCGCCGACGCCCGTCGTCTGAAGGACGAGGCGGAAGCCCAGGCCCGCGCGGCCGCCGCCGAACTGGCCGAGGCCCGCGCCAAGGCCCAGAAGACGGCCGCCGACGCAAAGGCCAAGGCTTCGGCCGAAGCCGCCGAGCGTCAGGCCAAGGAAGAAGCCGTCCTGGCCGAGAAGCTGGCCGCGGCCGAGGCTTCGATCCAGACCGCTCGCGACACGGCCATGAGCCATGTCCGCGAAGTGGCGCAGGACACGGCCGGCGCGATCGTCCAGAAGCTGACCGGCAAGGCGGCCACGGCCGCCGAGCTGAAGTCGGCCCTGGCCTAAGGAGCTGACGATGGAACACGAATCCCTGTTCAGCCTCTCGAACCCGGAGTTCTGGGTTCTGGTCGCTCTGGTGATCTTCTTCGGCCTGCTGGTCTATCTGAAGGTCCTGCCGGGCGCGCTGTTCGGCGCGCTGGACGGCTACGCCGCCAAGATCAAGGCCGAGCTCGACGAAGCCCAGACCCTGCGTGAAGAGGCCCAGGCCCTGCTCGCGGGCGTCAAGGCCCAGCGCGACGAAGCCGAGCGCCAGGCCGCCGCCATGATGGAAGCCGCCAAGGCCGACGCCAAGCGGATGGCCGAGGAAGCCAAGGAAAAGCTCGAGGAGCAGATCAAGCGCCGCGCCGAAATGGCCGAACGCAAGATCGCCCAGGCCGAGGCGCAAGCCGCCGCCGACGTGAAGGCCGCTGCGGTCGATCTGGCCGCTCAAGCCGCCGAGACCGTCCTGGCCGCCCGCCTCGCCGGTTCGACGAACGACGGCCTGGTCGACGCCGCGATCCGCCAGATGGGCGCCAAGCTGCAATAGCGGCTAGCTCCATCGGACAAGACAAGAGGGCGCGGATCGCAAGGTCCGCGCCCTTTCTTTTTGAGGTCTCGGTCGTGGCGCTGACTACCGCCGGGTGTGTAAAATCCCCCAGTCGCGTCGAGGAGGGACACGGATCAATGCTGCTGCCTGGGGATCCCGGCCCATCGTTCTTCGCCGCCACTCGCCAGAACCCTCGCTACGGCTTCGACATCGTCGCCGGGCGCTATCTGCTGCTGGCCGTGGTCGGTGACGGCGACGAGACTTTCATGGCCACCATCGAGCGGCTGCTGGACACCCACGCTCAGCGCATCGACGGCGAGGACCTGGCCATGTTCAGCCTGCTGCGCGATGCCGACCGCTGGTCCCACACCGAGGATCGCCTGCCCGGCGCCCGTTGGATGCTGGACAAGGACGGCTCGGCGACAGCCGCCTGCGGCTTGAGCGGCGATCCGACCTGGTCGGGCTGGCTGCTGATCGACCCGAACTTCCGGGTGCTGGCCACCGTGCCCGCCGCCGACACCGAGCGGCTGAATCAGTCCCTGCCCAGCCTGCCGCCGCCCGCCGCCCATGCAAGCGTCGAGCTGCTCGCGCCGGTGCTGATCGTGCCACGCGTGTTCGAGCCTGATGTCTGCCGGGCGCTGATCGCCGCCTACGACGCCGATGGTGGCGCAGCCTCCGGCTTCATGCGTGAGGTTGCCGGTAAGACGGTCCTGGTCAATGACGCCAGCCACAAGATCCGCCGCGACCTGGTGCTGCCGCCCGGAGAGCTTCGCGAGGGGGTGCGAGCGCGGATCCTGCGCCGCCTGGCTCCGCAGATCACCAAGGCCTTCCAGTTCCAGGTCACGCGAATGGAGCGCGACCTGGTCGCCTGCTACGACGCGGCGGACAACGCCTTCTTCCGGGCCCACCGGGACAACACGACGAAGGGCACCGCCCATCGCCGCTTCGCTGTCACCATCAACCTGAACGCGGAGCAGTACGAGGGCGGCGACCTGCGCTTCCCCGAGTTCGGTTCCCGCACCTATCGCGCCCCGACCGGCGGCGCGGCCGTATTCTCATGTTCGCTGTTGCACGAGGCCTTGCAGGTGACGAAGGGCAAGCGCTACGCCTTCCTGCCGTTCCTGTACGACGAGGCGGCCGCACAGGTGCGCGAGGAAAACGCCCGGCACGTCGGGATCGAGGGTTATCGCTATACGGCCGGCAAACCGGCCGAGACGGCCTCCTAGGCAGCCTTGCGGGGAGCCGCCTGAGCCATCTTCCGCGCGACGTACTTCTTCACGCGCTTGCGGGTCTTCTTCAGCAGGCGCCAGCGGGCGCGGCGCAGGATCATCTTCTCGGTGCGGAGCATCTGCTGCCAGACGACCAGCAGCACCTCGGGCTCGCGGCGCATCAGGCGGCGGATCGGGAAGACCAGCTTGGGGTGGCGCTTCTGCCAGCGGATGAAGGTCTTCCGCGCAGCGAACGAGTAGCGCAGCACGATCATCAGCCCGATAACCAGCAGCGGCAGGCCCAGGTGCCCCGGCAGCGGCGTCAACACGGCGCCGGCCAGGATCACCAGCGTGCCGAAGCCGATGGCGATCCAGCGGAAGGCGCGGGCGGCGGACTCGCGCAGCAGCAAGGCCAGGCGCGCGCGGCGCCGGACCCTGTGCTTTATATCGTCGTCGATCGTGGTGACCGCGCTCACCTTTGGCTGCGCTTCACGGCGCGCTGCTTGAAGGACTTGCGCCAGCGAACGGCCATCCGCCACCGGCGCGGCACGATCAGGCGCTCGACGCGCAGGGTCTGCTGCCAGGCCACCAGCACGACTTCCGGCTCGCGGCGCAGCAGGCGGCGCAGCGGGAAGATCAGCTTGGGGTGGGCGTGCTGGAAGCGGACGAACTGCTTGCGGGCCTTGAACGAGTTGCGCAGCACCAGCATCAGGCCGACCACGGTCAGCGGCAGCCCCATGGGGCCGGGCAGCGGCGCGATCAGTATGCCGCCAATGACCAGCAGCACGCCCAGCGTCACCAAAATGACGCGCAGAAACCGCGCGACGAGCTCGCGGGCGAGGTCATCGGCGGTGCGTTGGGCGCGCGGCATGGCGAGGGCTAAAGCAGTCATGGGAGGACGAACGGGCTTGCGCGCCGCTTGCTCCCTGGAAAAGCCAGTCAGCCCGGATGCGCTCCCCCGATATGTGGAGACAACAGGGCGCCGTAAAGGCGCCCTGCCGTCGCAACGGGGGTATGGAATTTGCTATTCAGCGGCTAGTGGCGCCGCGGCCACAGGTTTCCACCTCAACCGGGGCTTGCGGGCCGCCAGGGTCTCGTCGAGGCGGCGCAGCGGGGCGTGGAATGGCGCGCCCTTGAAGCGTTCCGTCTCGCCCGCCTTGGCCGCGCCGGCGAGCAGGCGAAGCGCTTCGATGAAGCGATCCAGCTCCTGCTTGCTCTCGGTTTCGGTCGGCTCGATCAGCATCGCGCCGTGGACGACCAGCGGGAAATACATGGTCATCGGGTGGAAGCCCTCGTCGATCATCGCCTTGGCGAAGTCGAGCGTGGTCACCCCGGTGCCCTCCAGCCAGCTGTCGTCGAACAGGGCCTCGTGCATGCACGGACCGTCCGGGAAGGCCGGGCTCATCACGTCCTTCAGGCGCGCCTTGACGTAGTTGGCGTTTAGGACGGCGTCCTCGGCCACCTGGCGCAGGCCGTCGGCCCCGTGGCTGAGCATGTAGGCATAGGCGCGGACATACATGCCCATCTGGCCGTGGAAGGCGCTCATGCGGCCGAAGGCCGTCTCGGCCCCCGCCTCGCCCGCGTGCTCGACCAGCGAGAAGCCGTTGTCGTCGTGGACCAGCCAGGGCGTGGGCGCGAACGGCGCCAGGGCCTCGGACAGCACCACCGGACCCGCGCCCGGACCGCCGCCGCCGTGGGGCGTCGAGAAGGTCTTGTGCAGGTTGATGTGCATGGCGTCGACGCCCAGGTCGCCCGGACGCACCCGGCCGACGATGGCGTTGAAGTTGGCGCCGTCGCAGTAGAAGTACGCGCCGACCGCGTGGGTCAGGCGGGCGATCTCGACCACGTCGCGCTCGAACAGGCCGCAGGTATTGGGGTTGGTGACCATGATGGCGGCCACGTGGTCGCCGAGCTTGGACTCCAGATCCGCCATGTCGACCCGGCCGTCTTCGGTCTGGGCGATCTCGACGACGGTGTAGCCAACGAAGGCCGCCGTGGCCGGGTTGGTGCCGTGGGCGCTGGTCGGGGCCAGCACCGTCTTGCGGTGGCCCTGGCCGTTGGCCTCGTGGGCGGCGCGGATGGCCAGCATGCCGCACATCTCGCCATGGGCGCCGGCCTTGGGGCTCAGCGCGACGGCGGGCATGCCGGTCAGGGTCTTCAGCCAGTGGGCCAGACGGTCCATCAGCTGCAAGGCGCCTTGTACGGTGGACTCCGGCTGAAGCGGGTGGATGTCCGAGAAGCCCGGCAGGCGCGCCATCTTCTCGTTCAGGCGCGGGTTGTGCTTCATCGTGCACGAGCCCAGCGGATACAGCGCCAGGTCGATGGCATGGTTCTTCTGGGACAGGCGCACATAGTGGCGGACAGCTTCGGGCTCCGACAGGCCCGGCAGGCCGATCGGCTCGGCGCGCAGCAGGCCGGCCAGGTCGCTCGACGGGGCGGCGGCTTCGGGCAGGTCGACGCCGGTCTTGTTCCAGCCGTCCCGCTCGAAGATCAGGGCCTCGTTCTGGAGAAGGCCGCGGTTGCCCGTCAGGGTCTCGTGACCGCGAGCGGCGTCATTGGCGGTTTCGGGGCGCGTGGGGCGGCCGACGTTGTTCATGCTCATTGGGCCACCGCCTTGGTGAGGATCTTGACGAAGAAGGTCATGTCGATGTCGAGCGTGGTTTCGGTGGCCGCGACCAGCAGCACGTCGTCGAGGCCCGCGCCCGCGTCGAGACGCGAGAACGGCACGCCGGCGATGACGCCGTTGTTGGCCAGGGTCTCGACCACGTCGGCGGCGTTCTTCGGCAGGCGGATGGCGAACTCGTTGAAGAAGCGCGGGGTCAGGATCTCGACGCCCGGCACGGCCTTCAGCGCGTCGCGCAGGGCCAGCGCCTTCTGGTGGTTCAGGGCGGCCAGCTGGCGCAGCCCCGTCTCGCCCAGCAGGCTCATGTGGATGCTGAACGCCAGGGCGCAGAGGCCGCTGTTGGTGCAGATGTTCGAGGTCGCCTTGTCGCGGCGGATGTGCTGCTCGCGGGTCGACAAGGTCAGCACGAAGCCGCGCTTGCCATCGGCGTCGACGGTCTCGCCGCACAGGCGGCCCGGCATCTGGCGGACGAACTTTTCCTTGCAGGCGAAGAGGCCGACATAGGGGCCGCCGAAGTTCAGGCCGTTGCCGATCGACTGGCCCTCGGCCACGGCGATATCCGCGCCCATCTCGCCCGGCGACTTCAGCAGGCCGTACGAGACGGCCTCGGTGGTCACCACGATCAGCAGCGCGCCGGCGGCCTGGGCGGCCTCGGCGATCTTGGTGACGTCGGTGACCGTGCCGAACACGTTGGGGGTCTGGACGACGACGCAGGCGGTGTCAGCGTCGATAGCGGCGATCACCGCATCCTCGGCGTCGATGGCCGCGGGTAGAGCCTCAGTCGCGACGCCGGCCGCGTGGGCCAGGGTCTCGATGGTCTCGACATAGTGCGGATGGACGCCGCCCGACATCACCGCCTTGGTCCGGCGGGTAATGCGGTGGGCCATCATCACGGCCTCGGCCGCGCCGGTCGAACCGTCATAGAGCGAGGCGTTGGCCACCTCCATGCCAGTCAGGGCCGCGACCTGGCTCTGGAACTCGAACAGCACCTGCAGCGTGCCCTGGGCGATTTCCGGCTGGTAGGGCGTGTAGCTGGTCAGGAACTCCGACCGCTGGATGATGTGGTCGACCGTGGCCGGCACGTGGTGGCGATAGGCGCCGGCCCCGCAGAAGAACGGCCCCTCCCCCGCCGAGCGATTGCGACGGGCCAGGCCCGCCATCTCGCGCTCGACTTCGATCTCGCCGGCGTGCAGCGGCAGGTCGACGGTTCCGGAACGCTGGGCCGAGGCCGGCACGTCCACGAACAGGTCGTCAATCGATTTGACGCCGATCGCGCCGAGCATCTCGACGCGGTCTTCAGGGGTCAGGGGGAGGTAACGCATGATCTGCTTTCGCGAGGAGGCGGACGTTTTTAGAGGGTGCTCAGGAACGCTTCGTACGCGTCGCGGTCCATCAGGGCGTCGACCTCGGCCGGGTTCGACAGCTTGATCTTGGCGAACCAGCCGCCGCTTTCCGGCAGGGCGTTGACGGTTTCCGGCGCATCGCCCAGCTCGGCATTGCCCTCAACGACCTCGCCCGACACCGGGGCGTAGACGTCCGAGGCGGCCTTGACGCTCTCGACGACGGCGAGGTTCTCGCCCTGCTTCACGGTCTTGCCGGCTTCCGGAACCTCGACGAACACCACGTCGCCCAGTTGCTCGGCGGCGTAGGCGGTGATGCCGACCGTGGCGACGTCGCCCTGAACGACGACCCATTCATGATCTTTGGTGAAACGCATCTCTGTCGGCCCTTATGAGAGTTTGCGGACGTAACGGTTCGGCACGAACGGCGTGGCGACCACTTCAGCGGCCGCCTGTTTGCCTCGCACGATGACTTTCAACTTGGTTCCGATCGCGGCATAGGCCGGCGGGGCGAAACCGATGGCGATGGGGAAGCCCAGGCTGGGGGCGAAGCCGCCGCTGGTCACCTTGCCGATGACATTGCCTGCTTCGTCAGCGATCTCGGCGCCTTCGCGGGCCGGGGCGCCTTCCAGCACCTTCAGATTGACGCGGACGCGCGACAGTTCGCCGGCCAGTTCCTTGGCGATCCGGGCCGCGCCCAGATAGTCGCCGGCCTCGCGGCGCGACTTGCCAACGGCGAAGTTCAGCCCGCCCTCGATCGGCGAGACGGTCTCGTCCAGGTCGTGGCCGTACAGCGGCAGACCGGCCTCCAGGCGCAGGCTGTCGCGCGCGCCCAGGCCGATCGGCTTGACGCGCTCGTCGGCCAGCAGGGTGTTCCAGATGCGCGTCGCGGCGTCGGCCGGGACCGAGATCTCGTAGCCGTCCTCGCCGGTATAGCCCGAGCGCGAAATGATCGCGTCGACGCCGAACGCGGTCAGGGCCAGCGTGTCCATGAACACCATGCCGGCGGCTTCTGGAACGTGAGCGGCCAGAACGGCGGCGGCCTCGGGACCTTGCAGCGCCAGCAGCGCGCGGTCCTCCAGGCGGGTCACCGTGGCTTCGCCGGCCAGGGCCTGCGCGATGATCTTGTAGTCGTTGTCCTTGCAGGCGCCGTTGACCACCACGAACAGGCCGTCGTCGTCGGGACGCGCGGTCATCAGGTCGTCGATGATCCCGCCCTCCGCGTTGAGCAGCACGCCATAGCGCTGCTTGCCGGGCTTCAGGCCCTGGTAGTCGGCCGAGACCACCTTCTCGAAGCTCTTGGCCGGGCTCGTGTCACCATTGGCACAGCGCAGGCGGGCCTGGCCCATGTGCGAAACGTCGAACAGGCCGGCGTGCTCGCGGGTCCACAGGTGCTCCTTCAGCACCCCGTCCTTGTACTGCACAGGCATGGAATAGCCCGCGAACGGCACCATGCGGGCGCCCAGCGCCACGTGGGCGTCGAAGAGCGGGGTCTTCTTGAGGTCTTGGTCGGACACTGGACGGGCTCCAAACGGGGTCGGCGAGACGGTCGGCTCTCGCCGACTGGTCGCGCCCCCGCTGTCCCTTAGGCCTGAGAGATTCCGGCCATTCGCATGGCCTTGCTCCTTCGGCGAGCCGCCCTTTCGGGAGGCTTCTTTCCAGCGTTCCTAAACCCGCGCGGTCCTTTTGCCTGAGCGTTTCCGGGGCGGTTGCGCCTTCGGCCTCGGGACGAATCCCGATGTCTCCCGCGAGAGTCGTCGGGGTGATGCGGGAGGCGGCCGTGCGAGTCAAGCACGGCCTGCCACGTCAGAGGCCGATACCTCCAAACCAGTCGTCCTCGCCGATCGGCGGGCCGGGCGGGATGGCGACCTTGGCCTTGCCGTCCTCGATCAACGCGGCCAGGCGATCGCCGCTCTCGTCGGTGACGACGCCGGCCAGGGCGCGGGCCTGGGCGCGATCGGCGGCGTCGGCGGGGGCCACGGCCTTAAGGCCCTTGCCCCAGTCGGCCAGACGCGCGCGGATCACCGCGGCGGCAGTCGGGGACAGGTCCTTGTCGCCCAGGGCGTTGGCCAGGTTGACCACCATCCGCTGGCGGACGCGGCGGGCCAGCTCGGCCTGGCGACCGACCGCCTTTCCAGCGGCCATTTGGCCGTCAAAGGCGGCGAAGGCCAGCGCCTTGTCCATCAGCCCCTCGACGCCCGGCTGGGCGGCGTCGCGACGCTTGGCCTCCATCAGACGGTTCAGGCGCGCCGGCGCGAACAGGTCGCCCCAGACGAGGTCGGCGGCGACATCCGCCGTCGCCGGCAGGTCGAAGACCGGCCCAGGGCCGAAGGTCTCGATATCATTGGCCTTGTCATTGCCCTGCGACTGGCCCGAGGTCAGGACGTCCAGCGTCTTGTCGGAGAGATCCAGCGCGGCCGGCGTCAGCGTCCGCAGCAGGGCGTCGATAGCGGCAGCTTGACGGGCGGGCGGGACGATCTTGCTGGCCTCATGGCCATCGCCCTCGGCGGCGTAGGTGAAGTCGACGCCGCCAACCAGCTTGGCCGTCGCGTCGACCTGGTAGCGGTGGAAGATGTAGATCGGCACGATCACGCGGCGCAGGTCGGCCACCGACCCGCCCTTGGGGAGGTTGCCCAGGCCGAAGCGGTCAAGGGCGATCTTGCGCACGGCCATAAGATGGTCGAGTTCGACGACCGGATCGGAACCGTTGTCCCAGACCGCGCCGACCGGATGCGGCGTATCGGAGCCCCGGGCGTCCTCGTCGGAGACATAGCGCAGGCCGTCGGCCTGGCTCTTGTCGGCCTTGGCCTTCAGCCAAGCCTTCTCGTCGGCGCCGGCCGGGGTGACGCCGTACAGCCAGTCGATCACGAACTTGTCCCAGGCGCCCACGCCGCGCCCATAGGCGTCAGAGAAGTCCAGCTGGCCGCCCTTGATGGCGATCCTGGGAGCCGGATAGTCCATCACCGAGGCCCGGTCGCCATAGGTGCTGGCGGCGAAATTGTGCTGCAGGCCGATCGAGTGGCCGATCTCGTGCGGGGCCAGCTGACGCAGGCGGGCCAGCGAAATCTCGATTGGATCGTTGGGACCGCCCTGGCCGGTCGCGGTCGCACCCTCGAGCCCCTCGAAGATCATCCGGTCCTGGCGGACGCGCTGCGAGCCCAGCAGAACGTCGCCCTTGATGATCTCGCCCGTGCGCGGATCAACCACAGCATGGCCGTACGACCAGCCGCGCGTCTGGCGGTGCACCCAATTGACGACGCTGTAGCGGGCGTCCAGCGGGCTGACGCCCTCGGGCAGCAGCTCGACCTTGAAGGCGTCGATGAAGCCGGCGGCCTCGAAGGCCTGGTTCCACCACCGGCCGCCCTCGATCAGGGCCGAGCGCACCGGCTCCGGCGCGGCGCGGTCGACATAGAAGACGATCGGCTTCTTGACCGGCGAGCGGGCGGCGCTCGGATCGGTCTTTTCCAGGCGGAAGCGGTGGACCAGCCGATAGACCAGCGGCTCGCCCAGCGGCGCCGAATAGTCGGCGACGGTGTGGTCGATGACACCCACGCGCGGGTCGTTCTGGCGCGGCTGATAGCCCGGCTCGGGCAGGGCCACGAGCGAGTGGTGCAGGGCCAGGGTCACGTTGCGCGGATCGGGAACGATGCCACGAACCTCCGAACCCGGATCATCGCCGACGAAGGTCTCGACCGCCTCCAGCTCGACGTTCAGCGGGAAGACGTTCACGGCGCCCGTGTCGGCGTAGGACAGGCCGTCGTTCAGGCGAAAGTCGCCCTGCTTGCTGCGCTTCAAGGTCTTGGCGACGCCTTGCGCGTCACGGGTCAGGAAGCTGGTCACGTCGACCAGCAGGCCGCCGTCCGGGCTCTCGGCCTCGATGGCGTTCGACCAGACGCTGGAGACCGGGAACGAGTCGGCCACCGCCTTCTGCTCGTCGACCGAGCCGCGCGCGGCGGAAAAGCCCCAGTTCTCGTACTGGGCGATCACCTTGCCGCCCACGCGGCGGAAGGCGATGATCTGGGTGTCGCCTGGGGCCGAGCGATCCAGCCCGGTCGGGTTCGAGCCCAGGCCGGCCCGCAGATAGGTCTGGTAGATATAACGTCCGGCGATCCCATCCGCGCCCGGCTTGGGCAGCAGCACCAGGATCTTGCCATCCTTCTTGTCGACAAAGACCGGCAGCAGGCCGTCCTTGCGCTCTAGGCCGGCGATGGCGTCGGCATACTTGTCGGACTTCTTATCGGGGGACTTGGCCTTCTCGGCGAGGGCCGGCGAGTTGATCGCGCTGACGCAGACGCCGGCCATCAGCATGGCGATGATCTTCTTGTTCATAGCTTCCCCGCGAACCCGCGCCTGAGACGTTCCGCCGCAGAACTAGTTACAGCCGGATTAATAGATCGCGGAAGAGGATGAATTCCTAAGGTCAAGCTTACCCACCCATCCACAACTTGAGACGGCACGATGACCTTGCGCTTTAAAGATGCGATGGGCCTTTTTCGGCGGCGCGCTATTGGCCGGCTTCATGGTGGCCATGATTGTCGCGGCCCTGGCCTTGATGCACCTGCGCGTAGGCGGGCCGGTCTCGCAGCGGCAGACCCAGGCCTACGACCTCGTCGCCGACATCCTGCCGCCGCCCCTCTATCTGGTCGAGGCCATGCTGGTCGTGCGGCAGGGCGCCGAGGACGCCTCAGGCGCCGAAGCCACGCTCGCCAAACTGAAGAGCCTGCGCGCCGACTACGACACCCGCCGCGCCTACTGGCTGACCGCTTCGATCACGGCGAAGGCCAAGACTATGCTGGACCAGTCGGACCGCGAGGTGACGAGCTTCTGGACCCTGATCGATCAGGCCTACGCGCCGGCCGTGCGGTCGGGCGATGTCATCGCAATCAACACGACGATCGCCAAGCTGGAAGCCCGCTACAACAATCACCGCAAGATCATCGACGGCCTGACGGTCGAGGCGCGGGCCATGGTCGACGCCGCCGCCGCCGAGGCCAGGTCGTCCGTCATGCTTGTGATCAGCCTGCTTACGGCCGTGGCCGTGGCGATGGTGGCGCTGGTGATCGTGGGCGTCGCCAGCCTCAAGGCCCGGATCGTGACCCCCCTCTCGCGCATCGCCGCCTATATGAGCCGCTTGGCGGCGGGGGACTATTCGGAGGAGCCCCCGATGCTGGGCCGCCGCGACGAGGTCGGCGAGATGGCGGCCGCCATTTCGGTGTTCCGCGCCGCCGCGATCGAGCGCCGCAGCGCCCTCGCCGGCGAACGCGCCCGCGAGCAGGCCACCTGGGAACGCGCCCGCGAGGAGGCCGAGCAGTCCGCGCGCGGTCGCCGGTCAGAGATGATCCAGTCGCTGGACGAAGGCCTGCGCCGGCTGGCCGCCGGCGACCTCAAGCAGCGCATCGACCAGGCCTTTCCCGAGGAGTTCGAAGGCCTTCGCGACAATTTCAACGTCTCGGTGGCGACGCTTCGCGACACGATCGGCCAAGTGGTCAACTGCGCCTCGGCTGTTGGCGCGGGGTCCAAGGAAATCACGATCGCCGCCGACGATCTGGCGCGCCGGACCGAGCTGCAGGCGGCGACGCTGGAAGAGACCTCGGCGGCTCTGCACGACGTGACCAGCACGGTGCGGCAGACCGCCGAGAACGCCCGCGAGGCGCGGCAGGAGGTCACGCGCGGTCGGGAACTGGTGAGCAAGTCCAGCGAGGTCGCCGAGCAGGCCGTCACGGCCATGGAGGATATCGACACCTCGTCGCGCAAGATCGGTCAGATCATCACGGTGATCGACGAGATCGCGTTCCAGACCAACCTGCTGGCCTTGAACGCGGGCGTCGAGGCCGCTCGGGCCGGAGAGGCCGGACGCGGCTTCGCCGTGGTCGCGCAGGAAGTCCGCGCGCTGGCCCAGCGTTCGGCCGACGCGGCCAAGGAGATCAAGACCCTGGTCTCGGAGGCATCGCGCAGCGTCGAAAACGGCGTCGGCCTTGTCGGCCGCGTCGGCGAGGAACTGACCGACGTCGTCGAACAGTTCGGCAAGATCCAGGATCTGGCCGAGAAAATCGCCGAAGCCGCGCGAAACCAGGCCACCAGCCTCGGCGAGGTCAACACCGCGGTCGGCCAGATGGATCAAGCCACGCAACAGAACGCGGCGATGGTCGAGCAAACCACGGCCGCCAGCCACAGCCTGACCCAGGAGGCCAGCCAGTTGGCCCAGCTCGTCGCCCGTTTCGACCTGAAGGACTGTGAAAGGGCCCTGGCCGCCTGATTAGACGGCCGACGGGTCTACATCCGTTCCGGCGCTTCGATCCCGAGCAGGTCGAGGGCCAGCACCAGTTGGCGCAGGGTGGTCTCGGCCAGGGTCAGGCGCGAAGCCCGCAGTTCCTCGGTGTCGGCGCTGACGATCGGGCAGGCCGCGTAGAACTTCGAGAACGACTGAGCCAGCTTGTAGGCGTGCTCGGCCACGAAGTTGGGGGCCTTCTTGTCGTAGGCCTCCTGCAGGGCGCCCTCGAAGGCGTCTAGCAGCATGGCCAGGTCCCGCTCGGCCGGCTCGTGGATCACGATGCGGCCGGCGACGGCGCCGGCCTCGGCGGCGCGGCGCAGCACGCTCTTGATGCGCACCGACTGGTACAGCAGGTACGGGCCGGTCTTGCCCTCGAAGCTGGTGAAGCGGTCGAGGTCGAAGACGTACGAGGTGCCGCGGAAGTTCTGCAGGTCGGCGAACTTCAGGGCCGCCACGCCGACCTTGTGGGCGGTGTCCTCGAACTGCTCCTCGGTCAGCTCGGCGCCGAGGCCGGCTTCGCGCAGGCGCTCGCGGGCCTTTTCGCGGGCCATCTCGATCAGGTCGTGCAGCTTCAGGACGCCGCCGGCGCGGGTCTTGAAGGGCTTGCCGTCCGTGCCGTTCATGGTGCCGAAGCCGATGTGCTCCAGCGAACCGTCGGCGGCGTAGCCGGCCAGATAGGCGGCGCGGAACACGGTCTCGAAGTGCAGGGCCTGGCGCTGGTCCACGCAGTAGAGGATCAGGTGCGGGTCGAACGACTTGCGGCGGTCCAGGATGGTGGCCAGGTCGGTCGTGCCGTACATGGCAGAGCCTTCCGACGACACCACCAGCAGCGGCGGCACGTCCTGCTTGTCGCCCTCGCGGGCCACGCGGACGATGCGGGCGCCCTGGTCGTCGACCAGCAGACCCTGGGCCTCCAGCTGGCGAACCATCGGCTCGATCAGGTCGTTGACGTCGCTCTCGCCCTTCCACAGGTCGAAGTCGACGCCCAGCGCATGGAACTCGCGCTCGAGGGCCACGCGGCTGACATTGACGAAGTGGCGCCACAGCAGGCGGTAGCCGAACCGACCGTTCTGCAGCTCGGCGGTGGCCTTGCGGGCGCGCTCCTTGAAGGCCGGATCTTCCTTCTGGCGCACGGAGGCGGCCGGATAGATGCGGTCGAGATCGGCCAGGGTGATGCGGCTCTGGAACTCGGCCATCACCTTGGCCTCGTCGGCGGCGCTGAAGCCGCGCGGAGCCTCGGGCAGCTTCTCCATCAAGGCGTTGATGAAGGCGTCCTCATCCATGATGGCGCTGATCAGCAGGCCCATCTGGAAGCCCCAGTCGCCGAAGTGGGCGTCGCCCACCACGTCGTCGCCGCGGAAGCGATAGAGGCGCTTGACCGACTCGCCGATGATCGAGGCGCGCAGGTGGCCCACGTGCATCGGCTTGGCCACGTTCGGACCGGCATAGTCGACCAGCACCCGGCGCGGCGTCTCCAGCAGCTGGGCGCCGGTGCGATCGTCGGCGGCGATCTCGCGGGCGCGGGCCGAGAGGGCCTCGTCGCTGACGCGCATGTTGATGAAGCCGACGCCGGCGATCTCGACCGAGGCCAGGCGCGGGTCGCCCTTGAGGATATCGACGACCTGTACGGCGATCTCGCGGGGATTGCGCTTGGCGCTCTTGGCGGCCGCGAGGGCGCCGTTGCACTGGAAATCAGCCAGGTCGGGACGGTCGGAGGCGGTGACGCGTCCGAATTCGGGGGGCAGTCCGGCGGCCTGGAAAGCGGCCGCGGCCGCCTCGCTCAGGGACCGCTTCAAATCGCTCATTGCTTGGTGGTGTTCCCTGCTTGCCCAGCTTGCTGAGCCTGTACGGTCTGGCCGGCGTTGACCCGGAAGCGCTTGCCGTCACGGTTGAAGGCGGCCATTTCCGGGGTCACGTCGAAGCCCAGCAGAACCTCGAAGTTGCTGCCGCTGACCTTGTCGTCGGCGCGCGGAATGGTGATCTGCTCGATGGTGTCGGTCGCGTAGGCGCGATCCTGACCGGCCGCGAAGGTCACCGGCAGGTCGAAATATTCCTTGGCGATCACCGACTGGTTCCGCTCGGTGACGGCGACCCAGTAGCGATAGACGTGCTTTTCGCCCTCGGCCTTCGGACCACGGCCCAGCTGGAACAGGGCTTCGATGCGGATCTTGATCGGCTCCAGGCCCTTGTAGGCGCAGCCCGACGAGATGCTCTGGATCTCGCCGGTAAAGCCGGCCTGGTTGGCCGCCTCCTTGCCGTCCTTGAACTCGACATAGCGGCTGGCGTCGTACAGCACCTTCACATAGGGACACGGGCCAGCGTTGCGCAGTTGCTGCAGCGGCGCCTTGGGCTGGTTCCATTCCTCGTCGCGCTTCTTCTTCTTGGCCGCGCCGCCGTCGTCATCGGCGCCGCCGCCGCCCTGGCCGCCGCCGGGGCCCATCTGCGCATGAACAGTCGTCGCCGTCGCGGCGATCGAGAAGGCCATCAGGGCGCTGAGGGCGAGCGGCAAGGTGCGGCGCATGAAACGTCCGGTTCGAGAAAGGAAGAGCCAAGCGGGACCACGGAGCCCCGTCGGCGTCATGCAGCCTGATAAAGGCATATGCGTGACGTCGCAACGACGCAGACTCCTGGCGCCTGGCCCTCCGAACGACTAGTTTCCGCGCATGAACGCCCATACGCCCGCCCCCATGCCGGTTCGTCGCCCGATCTCGCTCGTGCTGGCCAGCCCGCGCGGCTTCTGCGCCGGCGTGGATCGCGCCATCCAGATCGTCGAACGCGCCGTCGAGAAGTTCGGCGCGCCGGTCTATGTGCGCCATGAGATCGTCCACAACCGCCACGTGGTCGACCGCCTGAAGGCCTTGGGCGCGGTGTTCATCGAGGAACTGTCCGAGGCCCCCGACGACCGCCCGGTGGTGTTCTCGGCCCACGGCGTGCCCAAGTCGGTCCCGGCCGAGGCCCAATCGCGCCAGATGATCTATCTGGACGCCACCTGCCCGCTGGTCTCCAAGGTCCACGTCGAGGCTCAGAAGCATTTCGACGCCGGCCGCGAGATCGTGCTGATCGGCCACGCCGGCCACCCCGAGGTCATCGGCACCATGGGCCAGCTGCCCGAGGGCTCGGTCACTCTGATCGAGGACATTAAGGACGCCGCCACCTGGCAGCCGAAGGACGCCGCCAACGTGGCCTTCCTGACCCAGACGACCCTGTCGGTCGACGACACGGCGGACATGGTGGCCCTGCTGCGCGAGCGTTTCCCGGGGATCGCCGCCCCGCACAAGGAAGACATCTGCTACGCCACCACCAACCGCCAGGACGCGGTCAAGCACCTGGCCGAACATTCGGAACTGGTGCTGGTGGTCGGGTCGAAGAATTCGTCCAATTCGGTGCGCCTGATGGAGGTCGGCCTGAAGGCCGGAGCCACCGCCGCCCACCTGATCGACGACGCCAGCGGCATCGACTGGACCTGGTTCGATGGCGTGTCGCGCGTGGGCCTCACCGCCGGCGCCTCGGCCCCCGAAGACCTGGTGCAAGGCGTCATCGACGCCATCTCGGCGCGCTTCGACACCTCCGTCGAGGAACTGGTCGAGGCGCGGGAAACGATCACGTTCAAGCTGCCGAGACTGCTGACGGCCTAGACGCCGGCTTGACCGAAGGCCTCGCGTCGAGCATCCCGACGCCATGGCCGTCTATACCGACATCACCGACGCTGAACTCGAAGCCTTTCTCGAAGGCTACGACCTGGGCTTGCCCCTGGCCTTCAAGGGCATCGCCGAGGGGGTGGAGAACTCCAACTTCCTGCTGGAGACGCAGAAGGGTCGCTACATCCTGACCGTCTACGAGCGGCGGGTGAAGGCCGACGAGCTGCCGTATTTCCTGAACCTGCTGACCTGGCTGGCCGACAAGGGCTACCCCAGCGCCCGGCCGATCGCCGACCGCAACGGCAAGACCCTGGCGACCTTGCGCGGCAAGTCGGCGGCCATCGTCGAGTTCCTGCCCGGCCTGTCGGTGCGCAAGCCCACCGTCGCCCATTGTCGCGAGGCGGGCGAGGGCCTGGCTTGGCTGCACCTGGCCGGCGAGGGCTATCCCGGCCGCCGCGCCAACGACCTTGGCCAGAGCGCCTGGTCGCCGTTGTTCGCCAAGCACCGCAAGGCCGCCGAGGACCTAAAGCCGGGCCTGTCGGCGACCATCGACAACGACCTGGCGCAGCTGGCCCTGATGTGGCCGCGCAATCTGCCGTCGGGCGTGATCCACGCCGACTACTTCCCGGACAACGTCTTCTTCCAGTCGAACGGCAAGTTCGCCGCGGCGATCGACTTCTATTTCGCCTGCGAGGACGCTTACGCCTACGACGTGGCCGTGACCCTGAACGCCTGGTGCTTCGAGCCCGACGGCAGCTTCAACATCACCGCCGCCAAGGCCCTGCTGAACGGCTATGAGCGCCGCCGCCCGCTGAGCCCGGCCGAGAAGGAAGCCCTGCCGATCCTGGCGCGCGGCGCGGCGATCCGCTTCTTCCTGACCCGCCTGGCCGACTGGGGTTCGACGCCCGCCGGCGCCCTGGTCAAGCCGAAGGACCCGCTGGAGTACGAGCGCAAGCTGGCCGTCCACCGCGAAGGACTCGTGCTGTTCGCATGACGCCGAAGGTCACGATCTATACCGACGGCGCCTGCAAGGGGAATCCAGGTCCGGGCGGCTGGGGCGCCATCCTGTTCTATGGCGACAAGAAAAAAGAGATCTGCGGCGGCGAACCCGCGACCACCAACAACCGCATGGAGTTGATGGGCGCGATCTCGGCGCTGGAGCTCCTGAACCGCCCCTGCAAGGTCGAGCTGCACACCGACAGCCAGTACGTGATGAAGGGCATCCAGGAGTGGATCAAGGGCTGGAAGGCCCGTGGTTGGAAGACCGCCGACAAGAGCCCGGTCAAGAACGACGACCTCTGGAAACGTCTCGACGCCGCGCGCGAACGGCACGACGTCGACTGGCGCTGGGTCAAGGGTCACGCCGGCCATCCGCTGAACGAACGCGCCGACGCCCTGGCGAATGAAGGCCTGCGCAAGGCCAATCCGAGGGTCTTCTAGGCCCCGAGACGACCCGGCTCCTCGCCGCTCGCGAACGGCAGGCCTTCGTCCTCCCAACCGGTGATCCCGCCGATCATCAGCTTTACGGGCCGCCCAAGCCTGGCCAGCTTCAGGGCCGCGCGGTCGGCGCCGTTGCAGTGCGGGCCGGCGCAATAGACGACGAACAGGGTGTCGGCGGGCCATTGCGCCATCCTCTCGGCGGTCATGTCGGCGTGGCGCAGGTGGAGCGCGCCCGGCACGTGACGGCGGGCATAGGCCTGCGGCGAGCCGACGACATGCAGCAGCACGAAATCGACCTCGTCCGCCTGCAGGGCGGCGGCGACGTCGGCGCAGTCGGTCTCCAGCGACAGCCGCGCGGCGAAGTGGTCGGCGGCGACCTGCGAGGCGGCGGCGGGAATCTCAGATACGAAACTCATGACGGTCTCCAACGGTTGACGCCCACAAACTTGCCTTAGCGCCACCACGCGGGTTAGTTGGCGAGATCGACATTGACCGTAAAGATCATGCCAAAACCACAGCCGCTCGTCGTCGCCCTGGCCTATGACGGCCTTTGCACCTTCGAATATGGCGTGGCGGTCGAGCTGTTTGGCCTGCCGCGGCCGGAGATGGGCGCGGACTGGTACCGCTTCGCCACCGCCGCCGTGGAGCCGGGCGACCTGAGGGGCCTGGGCGGGGTGCGGATCGTCGGCGACGGCGGGCTGGAGCTGCTGGAACAGGCCAGCGTCATCGTCGCGCCGGGCTGGCGGGGAATGGATCACCCGGTGCCGGCCCCGCTGGTCGAGGCGCTGCGGAAGGCGCACGCCAAGGGCGCGCGGCTGATGTCGATCTGCTCGGGGGTGTTCGTGCTGGCGGCCACGGGCCTGCTGGACGGACGCCGGGCCACGACCCACTGGCGCTATGCCGAGGCGCTGCGCCAGCGCTATCCGGCGATCGCGGTCCAACCCGACGTCCTCTACGTCGACGAGGGCGACCTGCTGACCTCGGCCGGCAGCGCGGCGGGCATCGATCTTGGCCTGCACTTGATCCGCCGCGACTTCGGACCCGAGGCCGCCAATACCGTGGCCCGCCGTCTTGTCGTGCCGCCGCATCGCGACGGCGGCCAGGCCCAGTTCGTCGAGCGGCCTGTGCCCCTGGCGCACGAGGCTTCGCGCCTTTCGCCGATCCTCGACCGCATGCGCGCCGATCTCGCCGGCGACCACACGATCAAGGCCCTGGCCGGCGCCGCGGGGATGAGCGAACGGACCTTCCTGCGGCGGTTCGAGGCCGCCACCGGCGAGACTCCGGCCCGCTGGCTGCTGGCCGAGCGGCTGAACCGGGCTCGGGACCTGCTGGAGACCTCGCCGGCCGGGATCGAGCAGGTCGCGCAGGCCGTGGGCCTGGGCGCGCCGGCCCTGCGGCATCATTTCCGGCGCCAGTTCTCGACCACGCCCGGCGCGTACCGGGCGCGATTCGCGAGAGGTTAGGCGACAGGCGCTTCCTCTGGCTCGCCCACCAAAATCCGGTCGAGATTGAGTTCGATCCAGTCGGCCAGGCCACGCACCTTCTCGGCGACCTCCAGGCCCAGAGGCGTCAGGCTGTACTCCACGTGCGGCGGCACGACCTGATAGGCCACCCGGCGCACGAAGCCGTCGCCTTCCAGCTGTTGCAGGGTCTGGGCCAGCATCCGCTCGCTGACCCCGCCGATCCCCCGGCGCAGTTCGCTGAAACGATGCGTGCCCGTCTCTAGGGCCATCAGCGCCAGCACGCCCCAGCGGCTGGTCACGTGCTGCAGCACCGCCCGCGACGGACAGTCGGGCGCCATCAGGTCGCCGCGCAGCAGCTTCTCGGAAAGCGGTATCGGAGGGGGCGAAGTTTCTTTCATACTTACATTCATGTGGGTACTTACGAAAAGTAAGCAAGGCGCCCAGATCGAGACCGTCATACCCATCGGGAGAACGATCATGACCATCGCCATCACCGGCGCCACCGGCCAGCTAGGCCGCCTCGTCGTCGAAAGCCTCAAGACGCGCGTCCCGGCCGGCGAGATCCTCGCCCTGGTCCGCGATCCGGCCAAGGCCGCCGACATGGGCGTGGCCGCCCGCGCCGCCGACTACACGCAAGCCGAGACCCTCGGCCCGGCGCTCGAAGGCGTCGACACCCTGCTGCTGATCTCCGGCAATGAGGTCGGCCAGCGCCTGCCCCAGCACCGCGCCGTCATCGAGGCCGCTCAGGCCGCCGGGGTGAAGCGGATCGCCTATACCAGCATCCTGCGCGCCGATGCCTCGCCCCTGGTCCTGGCCGACGAGCACAAGGCCACCGAGGCGCTGCTCAAGGCCTCGGGCCTGGCCTACACCCTGCTGCGCAACAGCTGGTACGCTGAGAACTATGCCGGCTCGATCCATGGCGCCGTGGCGTCGGGTGCGCTGATCGGCAGCGCCGGCCAGGGCAAGATCTCGGCCGCCGCCCGCGCGGACTATGCGCAGGCCGCCGCCGTCGTGCTGGCCACGGACGGCCACGAGAACAAGACCTACGAGCTGGCCGGCGACACCGCCTTCACGCTGGCCGAGCTGGCCGCCGAGATCTCGGCCAAGGCCGGCAAGACCATTCCCTACAACGACCTGCCCGAGGCCGAGTACGCCAAGGTCCTGGAGAGCCTGGGCCTGCCCGCCGCCTTCGCCGCGATCCTGGCCCAGTCGGACGTCGGCGCGTCGCAAGGCGGCCTGTTCGACGATGGCCATCAGCTGTCGGCCCTGATCGGCCGTCCCACCACGCCAATCTCGGCCCTTGTGGCGAGCTTGCTTCCTTAAGAAGCTGTGGGCGGTCCCGGAAAGTCCTCGCCAAGGCTCTCCGGGTTTGCCAAGCCGACGCGATGAACCGCGTCGGCTACTACCGCCTGCCGCCCGTCAGGGGCGTCTTCTTCAGCCCGGTCCAGGAGGAGCGCTTGCTGCTGCTGGGCTGCCAGGAGGTGTTCAGCGACCGGTGCCTGACCAACGCCATCATCCGCCCGGGCCTCGACAAGGCCCTGGCGGCGCTTCAGCCCGGCGGAACCCTGGCGGTGCTCAGCCTGCACGCCCTGGCCGGCACGACCACCGACCTCCTGGAAGCGGTGCTGAAGCTGAAGGCCCGCGACCTGCACCTGGTCGTGGCCCAGCCCGAGATCGACACCAACACCGATCCCGGCTTCTTCGCTGCGTGCGAGACCCTGACGGCCTTCAACGCCGAACGCGCCATGGTCAAGGCCGCCGAAGCGGCCTTGGTCAGCAAGGGCGTGAAGGGCGGCGGCGTCCAGGGACTCAAGGCGGGGGAGCCTACCGAAGACTAGCGCCGGGGGGCCGTCCTCGCCCTTCCACAGGCTCAGGGTGAGGACGGTTGCTGGCGTTCGAGTAGAAACCTCATCCTGAGCTTGTCGAAGGACGAGGTTTCGGCTCCTCAACTTTCAATATGGATTCGCCTCAAACCTTCAGTCGATAACCCGTCTTGAAGATCCAGCCCACCGCCGTCAGGCACAAGACCAGGAACACGGCGGTCATGGCCAGGCTGACGCCGACGCCGACGTCCGACTGGCCGTAGAAGCTCCAGCGGAAGCCGCTAATCAGATAGACCACCGGGTTGAACAGGGTGACCTTCTGCCAGACCTCGGGCAGCATCTTGATCGAGTAGAAGCTGCCGCCCAGGAAGGTCAGCGGCGTCACGATCAGCGCGGGCACGATCTGCAGCTTCTGGAAGTTGTCGGCCCAGACCCCGATGATGAAGCCGAACAGGCTGAAGGTGATCGAGGTCAGGACCAGAAACAGCAGCATCACGAACGGGTGGGCGATCTCGAACGGCACGAAGATCCGGGCGGTGGCCAGGATCAGCAGGCCCAGGCAGATCGACTTGGTGGCGGCGGCGCCGACATAGCCGGTGACCGCCTCGAACCAGGCCACGGGGGCCGAGAGCAGCTCGTAGATCGTGCCGGCCCACTTGGGCATATAGATGCCGAACGAGGCGTTGGAGATGCTCTCGCTGAGCAGCGACAGCATGATCAGGCCCGGGATGATGAAGGCGCCGTAGCTGACGCCGTCGATCGACTGCATGCGCGAGCCGATCGCCGAGCCGAACACCACAAAATAGAGGCTGGTCGACAGCACCGGCGCGATGATGCTCTGGGCCAGGGTGCGGAACCACCGCGCCATCTCGAAGCGGTAGATGGCCTTGATCGCGAAGAGGTTCATTGCGGGGCCCTCACCAGGCTGACGAAGATGTCTTCCAGAGAGCTCTGGTCGGTCTTGAGGTCCTTGAAGTCGATCCCGTGCTCGGCGAGACGCTTCAGCAGATCGGCGATGCCGGTGTCGTCGGCCTGGGTGTCGAAGGTGTAGACGAGGTCGGCGCCGTCATTGATCAGGCTCAGCGAGGGGTCGTCCAGGCCGGCCGGCAGGGCGGTCAGCGGCTCGCGCAGGTGCACCGTCAGCTGCTTCTTGCCCAGCTTGCGCATCAGGACCGACTTGTCCTCGACCAGGATGATCTCGCCCTTGTTGATCACCCCGATCCGGTCGGCCATCTCCTCGGCCTCCTCGATATAGTGGGTGGTCAGGATGATGGTGACGCCGTTCTCGCGCAGCTGGCGGACCATCTCCCACATGTCGCGGCGCAGCTCGACGTCGACGCCGGCGGTGGGCTCGTCCAGGAACAGGATGGTCGGCTCGTGGCTCAGGGCCTTGGCGATCATCACCCGGCGCTTCATGCCGCCCGACAGCGCCATGATCTTGCTGTCCTTCTTGTCCCACAGGGACAGGTCGCGAAGGATCTTCTCGATCAGGGCGTCATTGCGCGGCTTGCCGAACAGGCCGCGCGAGAAGCTGACCGTGGCCCAGACCGTCTCGAAGGCGTCGGTATTCAGCTCCTGCGGCACCAGGCCGATCTTGGAGCGGGCGGCGCGGTAGTCCTTCACCACGTCATGGCCGTCGGCCAGGACGACGCCCAGGCTGGGATTGACGATGCCGCAGATGATGCTGATCAGCGTGGTCTTCCCGGCCCCGTTCGGACCCAGCAGGGCGAAGATCTCGCCCTTGCGGATGTCGAGGTCGATCGTCTTGAGGGCCTGATGGCCGGACGCATAGGTCTTGGTCAGACCCTTTACCGATATGATTGAAGTCACGCCGTCTCCCCTAACGCGACGATGCCCCGATACGAGGCTCAGAGTCGCGCATGCCCTGCAAGTTGGCTGATGCGGGGCTCAAATGGTGTCGCCGTCGGCGGATAACAGGGGCGGCGCCGCGTTCTGTCAGCAGGTTTCCGTCAGGTGGGAATCTTGCGGACCTTCAGCACCGCGCCGTCCAGGCCGATGACCACCACTTCCTGGCTGATCACCGGGAAAGGCTCCTCGGTCTCGGCCGCCCAGTCCTTGCCGTCGACGAACACCCGGCCGCGGCCCTGCTCGAAGGTCGACAGCACCTGGCCGCGCTGGCCGATCAGCCGCTGCGTCGGGTCGTTGAGGTCCGGCGACTTCGCCTCCAGCACCGGCCGCAGGAAGCGCCGCGCCAGATAGGTCGAGGCGATCGTCAGGACGGCGAACAGGCCGATTTCCAGCACCGGGCCCGGATGTAGGGCCTGGGCGATCAGGCCGATGACGAAGGCGCTGGCGGCCGGCCACAGGAGCCAGCCGGTGCCGGTCGAGACCTCGATGGCCAGGCAGAGGGCCGCGACGGCCAGCCACAGCCAGAACGGTTGCAAAGCGTAGAAGCCGGCGATCGCCCCCATCACCTAGGCTCCGCGCTTTGCGGGCGGCGGGCCGGCCTGCGTACTGACCGGCGCGGCGGTCGATGCGCTCCTCGACGGCGGCGGCGCCTTCGGCGTATCCGCGCCCAGGCTCTTGATCAGCTCGGCGACGCCCGCGACGGTCCCGGTCAGACCCGAGAAGTCGGCCGGCACGATGACCGTCTTCTGCTGCGGGCTGCGGGCCAGTTCGCCGAAGGCTTCGACGTACTTCTGGGCGATGAAGTAGTTGATGGCGTTGACGTCGCCCTTGGCGATGGCTTCGGAGACGAAGGTGGTCGCCTTGGCCTCGGCCTCGGCTTCCCGCTCGCGGGCCTCGGCGTCGCGGAAGGCGGCCTCCTTGCGGCCCTCGGCCTGCAGGATGGCCGACTGCTTCTGGCCCTCGGCGCGGGCGATCTGGGACTGCTTCTCGCCTTCCGCCTCGGTGATCACCGCGCGGCGCTCGCGCTCGGCCTTCATCTGGCGGGCCATGGCGTTGGTGATGTCCGTCGGCGGCGTCAGATCCTTGATCTCGATCCGCGCCACCTTGACGCCCCAGGGACCGGTGGCGTGGTCGATGGTCGAGAGCAGGCGGGTGTTGATCGCATCGCGCTGACTCAGCACCTCGTCCAGCTCCATCGAACCGACGACGGTGCGCAGGTTGGTCTGGGCCAGCTGGGTGATGGCGTAGATCAGGTTGTCGACCCGGTAGGCGGCCGCGGCCGCGTCCATCACCTGGATGAAGACGATGGCGTCGACCTTCACCGACACGTTGTCCTTGGTGATGACCTCCTGCTGAGGGACGTCCAGCACCTGTTCCATCATGTTCACCTTGCGCCCGATCGTCTCGACGAAGGGGGTCAGGATGCTGATGCCGGGCTTCAGGGTCCGGGTGTAGCGGCCGAACCGCTCGACGGTGAATTCGCGCCCCTGCGGCACGATCTTGATGACGCTCATTACCAGCACGAAGGCCAGGATCAGCAGGACCAGAACGACGATGGACGTGCCCAAGAGCAACGCTCCTTTACAAACCTGGGTAGAGGTTAGCGCGCCGCTTCGCCGTCCGCCATGGAATCCGACGGGCCAGCCGGCGGAGGCGCGGGACGCATCGACTGCGAGAGCTTTTGGGCCAGAGCCTGACCCTTGCGGGCGGTGGCCTGCTCGGCCTTGCGGCTGGCCTCGTCGCAGAGCGGATATTCGCTGCGGCGCGAGGCGAAGCCGGTGTTGAACCGCTCACGCATCTGGACATCGAAGGCCTGGTCGGCCTGTTCCACCTCGGTCAGGCGGACCATGCGCGAGCGCCAGTACTGATCGTCGACGCCATGGCAGGCCTGGCGCAGGGCATGGCTCTCGCCCAGCGTATAGGCCAGGTCCAGCAGGCGCTGACGCTCGTCGACGGCCCGTTCCTGAGCCAGAACCGGAGCGGCGACGAGGGCGCTGAGAAGAACACCGATAAGAAACGGACGCGACATGGGCCTGTTATCGCCAAACCTCGCGCGGCTGTCACCGTCCCGCGCCTGACGGGCGAGCGGCGAAGGCCCGCGTGGGGACACAATGTCCCCCGGTGTCAGAAAAGCTTGAAGAATAAGGGCCTTGTGATCGCCACAGATCGGGCGTTCCCTGTGGATACTGCAAGGAGGTCCCCCATGACTGAGGTGCATTACGGTGTCGTTCGGGTCGGCGATCGCTGGTCCATCATCGGCGACAACCTGCGCTTTGGCGCCTACGAGACGCGCGGCGAAGCCAGCGCCGCGGCCCGCCGCCTGGCCGAACATCCGGCCGGCCTGGGCCTGCACGTGATGCTGCACGAGCAGGACGAGGATGGAGTGCTGCCCGGCCCGACGACGCTGAGCTAGGCGCCGTCCAGCTAGGCCTCGGCCGTCTCTTCATCGTCGCCGTACAGGAACGGCTTGATGACCCGCCACACCTGCAGGATCGACGCGACCGCGCCCACCACGGACGCGACGACCTGGAACGCCTGCCAGACGAAGCCGACCAGCGGATCCTCGCCCAGCATCGCCACCAGTGGGTAGATCAGGTGGCTGACCGTGATCCGGAACTGGGCATAGGCCGTGGAATATTCCACCGACGCCCCGTCGACGGCGGCCGTGACGATCACCGCCAGGACCGGAGCCCACAGCAAGGGCAGGATCAGCAGCAGCGCCAGGGCCGTGATCAGCGACTTGGTCGACAGGCTGACGTCATTGGCCAAGGTGATCCCCACGCCGGCGATCACCGCCAGGCCCAGCAGGGCCAGAGCGATCGGCAGGACGAGATCGGCGGTGTCGGCCAGCGGCATCCTGACGCCGAAGACCATGGCGGCCATGACGAAGAGGGTGACGACGAACGATGCGAGCCATAGCGCGCCATACTGGCTCAGCCTCCGCCGCAGGTGTCGCTTGGCGATCATCGGTCCCCTCCCAGCCCGGCCTGGAGGGTGCTTCGGAAGAGTCTCGCCGTCCACGGGAAACTAAGCCGTGCGCCACGCGCTTAAGCAGTCGAGCTTCACGGGAGGCACGCATGACCGCCATCACCCGCATCGTCCGCAGCGCCGCCGAGGGCGACGCCGCGCCGACCTATGATTCCAACCGTCTGCTGGCCGCCCTGCGCCCGGACGCCCTGGCCGAACTGGCCGCGCATCTGGTGCTCGTCGACCTGCCGGCCGACGCCGTGCTGTTCGATGTCGGCGACGACGTCGAGCACACCTACCTGCCCTGCGGCCCCACCCAGGCCTCGCTGCTGGTGGTGACCTCGGACGGCCAGGAGATCGAGGCCGCCAGCATCGGCTTCGAGGGCGCGATCGGCGGCGTGGTCAGCGCCGGCTTCAAGCCCGCCTATGGCCGCGCCGTGGTCCGCGTCCCCGGCCAAGCCTTCTGTCTCTCGACCGCCAAGCTGGAAGAGTCCAAGGCCCGCCATGCCAGCGTCGGCGACCTGTTCGATCGCGCCGCCGACGCCTTCATCGCCCAGATGATGCAGGTGGCGGCTTGCAACGCCCTGCACCCGATCGAGCAGCGCGTCTGCCGCTGGCTGCTGTTCGCCCACGACCGCTCGGGCAAGGAGCCTATCCGCCTGACGCAGGAGACCCTGGCCCAGATGCTGGGCGTGCAGCGTACGACGGTCAGCGCCGTCGCCCGCGTCCTGCAGGACGCGAAGGTCATCCACATCGGCCGCGGCAAGGTCGAGGTGCTGGACCGTCCGGGGCTGGAAAAGCGCGCCTGCGAGTGCCACGCGGCCGTCGAGGCGCACTTCGGGCGGATCCTGCCGCCGCACAAGCGCTAAGATTCAGGTCCGATAGGCCGACGCCCGGTCCAGCGCCGCCTCGGCCTCGCTGACCAGCCGCGCCACGATCTCGCCGGCGGGCAACACCTCGCGCACGCCGCCGGCGCTCTGGCCCATGGCGAAGCAGGACTTGGCCGGGTCGAGCCCCTCGATCTGGCCGCCGATGCCGCCCATGGCCCCCGCCCGGATCGAGACCATCGCCTGCTGCGGGAAGCCCTGGATGTCGGCCGGCCGCGCCTCCCAGTCGTCGACATAGGGGTTCTTCTTCACCCGCATGGGCTTGCCCGAGTAGCAGCGGGTGCGGACCGTATCCTCGTCGGCCGCCTCGACCACCGCCTGGCGGTAGAGGTCGCCGGCATGGGCCTCATGGCTGGCGATGAAGCGGGTGCCCATCCAGACGCCTTGAGCGCCCAGGGCCAGGGACGCGGCCAGGCCCCGTCCATCGTGCAGGCCGCCGGCGGCGACCACAGGGATCTTCACGGCCTCCACGGCCTGGGCGACCAGCGGCAGGGTCCCGACCAGGCCCGTGTGGCCGCCGCCTTCACCGCCCTGGCAGATGACGGCGTCGCAACCGGCCTGCTCGGCCTTGACCGCGTGCTTCACCGCCCCGCAGACGACCATGACCTTCAGGCCGGCCTTCTTTAGCTGTTCGATGATCGGCAGCGGCACGCCCAGGCCGGCGATGAAGGACGAGGCGCCCTCCTCGATGATGACCTCGACGCTGGCGGTCAGGGCGTCGGGTGTGGCGGCCAGAAGGTCGACGCCGAACGGCTTGTCGGTCAGGCTTTTGACCTCGCGCATCTGGGCGCGGATGAAGTCCGGCGAGGTCCCGGCCATGCCCAGCACGCCGTAGCCGCCCGCATTCGACACGGCGGCGGCCAGGGGCGCGTAGGACACCCCGCCCATGCCGGCCAGAAGGATCGGATGCTCGATATGCAGTAGATCGCAGAGCGGCGTGCGCAGGCCCATGACCGTCCTCCCGTTGTTTCAGGGAGGGTTTCGCGCCGCGCCCGCGCCGGCAAGCGTGCCGCGAGGTTAGCCCGGCCTTAGCGGTGGCGGGCCAACTCTGTCTCGACGTCCGATTCGGCGGTCCAGAAGCAGCTGGCCATGGCCGTCAGGACCAGGGCGATCAGCGTCAGGAAGCCGCGCGGCGGAGCCAGGCTGACAACGTCTTGGGGCGTCATCGTTCTCTCGTTTCCTCGTCGGCGTCCGGATCTGATGTCCGGACTGCCACAAGCAAAGCTTCTCACCGCGCGGTCGGTTCCGCAAGGCCCTGTTTTACATGAGCTTTCTTTGGACTTCAGAGTCCAGAAATCAGCTCACTAGAAGATCGAGTATCCGCCGTCGATGACGATCGTGGTCCCCGACTGATAGCTGGAGGCGTCCGAGGCCAGATAGACGGCCATGCCGCCGAAGTCGTCGGGCTCGCCCCAGCGGCGGGCGGGCACGCGCGGAATGACCTTCTCGGCGAAGGCGGCGTTGCCTTGCGCCCCGGCCGTCATGTCGGTGGCGATCCAGCCTGGCAGGATGGCGTTGGCGCGCACGCCGTAGCGGGCGTGCTCGACGGCCACCGACTTGATCATCGAGATCACCGCGCCCTTGGTGGCGGCATAGGCCTCGTTGCGCGCCGCGCCCTCGATGGCCGCCAGCGAGGCGACCCCGACCAGCGAACCGCCCGGATCGCCCGTCTTTGCCCGTTCGACCATGTGGCGGCAGGCCTCGCGCAGGGTGAAGAACACGCCGTCCAGATTGACCGACAGCACCTTGCGATAGGTCTCGGTCTTCATCTCGACAAACGAGGGTGAGCCGAAGCCGATGCCCGCATTGGCGAAAACGCTATCGACCCGGCCCATGGCGGCCACGGCCTCTTCCATGCCTTCGCGGACCTGGTCCTCGTCGGAGACATCGACGGTCTGGGCCTTCACCCGCACGCCCAGGGAGGTCAGCTGCTTCTCGGCCTCGAGATTGCGCTCTGGATTGGAGCCCCAGATCACGATGTCGGCGCCGGCCTGAGCCATCGCCTTGGCCATGCCAAGGCCGATGCCGCGATTGCCGCCGGTGACCAGGGCCACCTTGCCCGACAGATTGAACGGCGCGTAGGCCATGGCGAACCTCCCTCTGATCTCTGAAACGCTTGTTTGAAGGAGAGGGGGTCAGGCGCGGAAGGTCAAGAGCCCCAGAAGTGGAAGGCCTGCCAGCCCGCCCCGACCGCTGGTCGCGACACGCCCAGCAGGTCGGTGACCGTCAGGGCCGCGCCGAAGATGAAGCCGCTGACGCCGGGGACCCAGAAGATCAGGGCGAACAGGATCAGAAAGCCGACCCGCTCGATCTTGACCATCTTGACGCGCACGGCGTCCGGCAGGAACGGCCGGATGACGCCATAGCCGTCCAGGCCCGGGATCGGCAGCAGGTTGAGGACCAGGGCGCTGGCCTGCAGCAGGGCCAGCAGCGACAGGGCGTTGTACAGCGGGCCAGAGGCGACGAACGGCAGGGCGACAGCCAGGGCGATCAGCACCGCCAGGGTCCCCAGCGGGCCCGCCAGCGAGGCCAGCGACCGCCAGCCCCTCGACCGCATCAGGTCCTCGCGCAGATAGACCGCCCCGCCCGGAAAGCCGATGCCGCCCAGGGCCAGGGCCAGCAGCGGAAAGATGATCGTGGTGACGAGGTCGGAATATTTCAGCGGGTCGAGGGTCAGGTAGCCCTTCTCGACGATGGTCGTGTCGCCGGCCTTGTGGGCGACGAAGGCGTGGCCGAACTCGTGGATCCCGACGCTGAGGATCCAGGTCGCGGCGACGAAGGCGAAGGTGAACGGACCCGCAGGGGGTATCTGGGCGGCGACGGCCCAGCCCAGGCCGACGCACGCGGCGATCAGGATCAGGGCGTTGGGACTGAGGGACGTACGCGGGGCGCGGGCTTCGAGGACGGTCATGAACGCGGATGTTGCGGAGGTTGAGCGTCAGCGCAAGCGCTTCTCCTCCCCCGCATCGCGGGGGAGGAGAATTAGCCGCCGAACCGCTGATACGTCTCCGCGATCACCCGCCGCGTCTCGTCCCACTCGACCAGGGCCATGGCCTCGTCCAGCGTCACGAACCGCGCCTCGGCCGCGTCGTCGCCAGCCACTGGCTCGCCGCCGGTCCAGCGGGCGGCGTAGTCGATCATCACGTAGTGGCGGGTGATCTCGCCCCCCGGTCTTGCTGGAAACACCCCGTCGACCACGTCGAGCAAGCCCAGCAGCTCAGCCTCGACGCCGGTCTCTTCCTTCAGCTCGCGCAGGGCGGCGACCTGCAGCGTCTCGCCCCACTCCAACCGTCCGCCCGGCACGCTCCACTGGTTCAGCCGGGGCGGCGTGCCGCGCCGGATCAGCAGGACCTCATCACCGCGCAGGCAGACGACACCGACGGTCGGCACGGGATGGTTCATGGCCAAGTCTTTCAGGGAAAGCCGACCTTCAGATCGACGCTGGACTTCACACCGATACAGTTTCCGCAGTCGGTCAGCCAAGCCTCCGCCGCCGCGCGCCCCCGCGCCTTGAGGTCGGTCAGAAAGCTCCACTCAGTGTCGAACTTGGTCGACAGCGACAGGTCCGCCAGCGGCTTGTCGGCCGTGATGGCGTGGACCAGCATCCGGCGGTAGCGGCCCCGGGCGTTGTCCTTCAGCAGACCCTCGTCCAGCAGCTTCTGCACGAAGCCGATGGCCCGCAGCTCCGAGACCAGGGAGGCGTTGAAGGTGATCTCGTTCAGCCGGTCCATGATCTCGCCCGGCGACTTGGGCGTCTCCTCGCGGACGAACGGGTTGAGGCTGACGATCAGGATGTCGTCGGGGGTGTCGTCATAGAACAGCGGCCACAGCGGCGGATTGGCCAGAAAGCCGCCGTCCCAATAGGGCTCGCCGTCGATCTCCACGGCCTGGAACACCTGGGGCAGGCAGGCGCTGGCCATTATGTGGCGGGACGTCAGCTCGGTCTCGCGGAAGATCACCGACCTGCTGGTCCGCACCGCCGTGGCGGCGATGTAGAGTTTGATCGGGCTGTTCTCGCGGATCTGGCCGAAGTCGATCTCGCCTTCCAGCGCGTCGTGCAGCGGGTTCAGGTTGAACGGATTGAACTCATAGGGGCTGAGCGACATGGCGAAGGTCTCGGCCATCCGCCAGCCGGGGGTGTTCTTCAGCCAGTCTGCGCCGCCGCCGAAGGCCTTTGTCCAGATCGACGTATCGCCGAAGACGTTGCGGCCGCCTTGCCGGTTCACCTGTCGCCAGAAGGATTCGAGGCGCTGGCGCGCGCCGGCCTTGCCGTCGTCGATCAGGCCCTGGGCCAGGCAGACGGCGTTCATGGCGCCGGCCGAGGCGGCGGTCACCGCCCGGATCTCCAGGTCGTCCTCTTCCAGCAGCCGGTCGAGGATTCCCCACTCGAAGGCCCCGTGCGAGCCCCCGCCCTGCAGGGCCAGGCTCAGCGTCCGGGGGCCGGACTTCTTCTTGGTGAAGGGCGGGATGGGCACCGGCCCAGCCTATTGCGCGACCCAGCCGCCGTCGATCTGGAAAGCCGCGCCATTGGCCGAAGCGCCCGCGTCGGAGACCAGATACAGCAACATGCCGCCCAGCTGTTCGAAGGTGACGAACTGCTTGGTCGGCTGCGCAGCCAGGATCACGTCCTTCATCACGGCCTCTTCCGAAATGCCTCGCGCCTTGGCCTGGTCGGCGATCTGGGCCTCGACCAGCGGGGTCTTCACGAAGCCCGGGCAGATGGCGTTGCAGGTGATGCCGTGCTCGGCGACCTCGAGGGCCACGGTCTTGGTCAGGCCGAGGATGCCGTGCTTGGCCGCGACATAGGCCGACTTGAACGGCGAGGCGACCAGACCGTGGGCCGAGGCGATGTTGACGATCCGCCCACGTCCCTGCTCCTTCATGATCGGCACGGCCGCCTTGGTGGCGTGGAAGGCCGAGGTCAGGTTGATCGCGATGATCAGGTCCCACTTGTCGTCCGGAAAGTCCTCGATCGGCGCCACGTGCTGGACGCCAGCGTTGTTGATCAGGATGTCCAGCTCGCCGAACTCGGCCTTGGCGGCGCGAACCATGTCGGCGATCTGGTCCGGCTTGGTCATGTCGGCGCCGTGATACAGCACCTCGACGCCATGGGTCTCAGCCATCTCGGAGCGGGCGCGCTCGATGGCGTTCATCTCGCCAAGACCGTTCATGACGATGTTGCAGCCCTGGGCCGCAAGCGCGTCAGCCAAGGCGTGACCGATACCGCTGGTCGAGCCGGTGACGATAGCGACCTGCCCCTGCAAACCGAAGTCAACGGCCATGGAACGCTCCTGGATGACGCCCTAATAATGTTGCGACGCAACATATAGCTCGCCATTGCGAAGAGCGAGCCTTTATAAATTCATCGATAGATGAATTCAGGGCTGCGGGCGAGCGAAAACCCAGTCGGCCTCGGTCGAAAGGCTCGGCTTGAACGCATAGCCGTCCAGGTTGAAGCCCTTCAGCCCCTCGGCGCGGTCGATACGGTTGTCGATGATGTAGCGGGCCATGCGCCCCCGCGCCTTCTTGGCGAAGAAGCCCAGCACCCGCAGCTCGCCGGCCTTCTCTTCCTTGAAGTGACAGGTGACCACCGGCAGCTTCAGGACCTTGGCGTCTACGGCGCCGAAATATTCCTGGCTGGCCAGGTTCACCAGGGTCGGGTCGCCATGGCCTTCGGCGGCGGCGTTCAGGGTCTTGGAGATCGTCTCGCCCCAGAAGTCGTAGAGGTTCGACCCGCGCTTGGTCTTCAGCCGCGTGCCCATCTCCAGGCGGTAGGGCTGGAGGGCGTCGAACGGGCGCAGCACGCCATACAGGCCCGACAGGATCCGCAGGTGATCCTGGGCCCACTCCAGGGCCGGACGATCCAGCTCGCGCGCCGCGAGGCCGCCATAGACGTCGCCGTTGAAGGCGATGATCGCCTGCAGGCCGTCCTCGAGCTCGGAGTCGAAGGCCTGGAACCGCTCGCGGTTCAGCTTGGCCAGGGCGTCGGAAATATGCATCAGCCGCTTGAGGTCGGGCGCGGTCAGCTTGCGCGTGACCTTGGCCAGCTCGACGATCTGGGCTTTGAGCGCCGGCGTGGTGAGCGGCAGCACAGCCTTGGGGGCGGTGAAGTCCAGCGACTTGGCGGGCGAGATGACCATCAGCATGGCCGGGGAGATAGAGACTTAGGAGCGACGGCGCCAGCTATGTCATGCCCCTGAGTCGACACGCCGCCGCACGTCCCCATGAGCGACGGCGATAAGGCCCTGCGCGTGTCGGAGTCGAGCCCACACTTTCCATGTTGGAAAGTTTTGACTTGCCAATCCGGAAAGCGTTGAGCTATGACTTTCCGCAATGGAAAGTAAGGAGGTCTTGATGACCCGAAACGAAGACACCCTGCGGATGCTGGCCGAGGTCGAAGCCGCCAATACCGACCTGGCCGAACGCGCCAAGGCGCCGACCTGGTACCACCCAGCCCTGGGGCTGCTGATCGGTGGCATGGTGGCGGTCCAAGGCCTGCCGACCGTGGGCAAGATCGCCGCCTATCTCGTGTTCGCGGCGGGCCTTTCCCTGCTGATACGCGCGTACAAGCGGCACACCGGCATGTGGATCAACGGCTATCGCGCCGGGCGCACGCGCTGGGTCGCTGTCGGCCTTGCGGCGATCACCACCCTCTGCATGCTGCTGGCTGTATGGCTGGACCGCGAACGCGGGCTGACCTATGCCCCGCTCGCCTTTGGCGCGATCGTCGCCGTGATCGTCACGATCGGCGGCTTCGTGTGGGAAGCGGCGTTCCGCGCTGATCTGCGCAACGGCGGCTCGCTTTGAGCGCCGATCTCGACCCGGTGATCCACGCCCCCAATCGCCTGCAGATGTGCTGCATGCTGGCGGCGGTGGACACCATCGACTTCGCCACCGTCCGCGAGGCGCTGGACGTCTCGGAGTCGGTGCTCAGCAAGCACGTGAAGACCCTGGAGGAAGCCGGCTACGTCAAGGTCAGCAAGGCCGCCTCCGACGGCCGCCAACGCACCTGGCTGTCGCTCTCGAAGCCTGGCCGCGAGGCGCTGAAGGGCCACCTGGCGGCGTTGAAGGCGATGATGGCGGGGGTGCCCGAAGCTTAGCCGCTGGACAAAACCTCCGGCTTTGGCGAGCCTTCTCGCCAATCAGGAGACGAGTTCATGCGCTTGATCAGGATCTTGGCGACCGTCGCCGCTCTGGCGGCGGCGGGTCTGACGGCGGCCTGCACCAATCTGAAGACCGACCCGGCGGCCGAGGCCGTGGCCATGGATGTCCTTCGGGCGGTGCGGACCAACGACGAGCGCGCGCTGCGAACCCGGCTGACCCCCGAGGCCTCGGCCGCGATCACAGCCAGCCAGTTCAAGGCGATGCAGGCCTACACGCCCCGGGGCGAGGCCTCGCGTCGCCGCCTGATCAATTTCTTCTATCAGTATGGCGCGCTGGACACCCTCTCGCTTCGCTATGAGTTCACCTATACCGGCGAGGGCATGCTGTATGATGTCCGCTTGAAGCGCCCCAAGGGCGGCGTCTGGCGCGCGGAGTACTTCCACCTGCAGCGCGCCACCGATGACCAGCTCAAGACGAACCGCCTGACACTGGCCAAGCCCCCGGGCCATCTTGTGTTCATGGCGCTCACGGCGCTGTCACCCCTGACCATGCTGGCCGCGCTGATCACCGTGCTGCGGGCGCCGCGTTTCAAGCGCAAGTGGCTGTGGGCGATCACCGCCCTGGTTGGGATGGGCTCGGCGACCCTGAACTGGACCACCGGACAATGGGGCTTTCAGCCCCTCACCTTGGCCCTGATCGGCGCGGGGGCGACCACCCAGGGCTTCATGGGCTTCTATCCGTTCGTGCTTAAATTCGCGCTGCCGATCGGCGCATTGGCGGCCTTCTGGCGAGCGGGCGAGGCGCGGCGGGAGGCCAAGGCCGCGCTGGACGCGGTCTCCAAGTCCTTCTAGCAAAGCCGAATGAACCAGACTTTTGGCCTCGTGGCCGCTCTCGCCTGGCCGCTGCCGATGGTCGTGGCCGCGTTCCTGGTCGCCCGCGACCGGACCCTGAAGTTCCGCATCGTGTGGGCGCTGATGTGCTTCGTCGGCGTCGGCGCGTTCTGGATGCAGCAGGGCACGGACAGGTGGGGCTTCATCCCGCTGGCCATCAACGTGCTGGGCCCCGGCTCGCAGGCCGGCTTCTACAAGGCCACGATCCCGCTGGGCGCGATCGGGGTGCTGGTCCTGCAGGCCCTGCGCGCCCGCAAGCGGCGCGCCTTGGCCAAGTCCGTCTAGAAGAGAATCCGGGGGTTCATGATCCGCTGAGGGTCCAGCGCCCCGCGGATAGCCCGCAGGGCCGCCACCTCGATCGGATCCTTATAGGTCAGGGCCTCGGCCGTCTTCATCGCCCCCAGGCCGTGCTCGGCGCTGATCGAGCCGGAGAAGCTAGCGGTGATGTCGTGGACGAGCCTGGCCCCCTGCTCGCGCTGGGCGTCATGAGCGTCGTCGTCCGCGCCGACCGGCTTCAGCACATCGTAGTGGACATTGCCGTCGCCGACGTGGCCGAAGGCGATGATCCGCACGCCGGGGAAGGCCTCCTCCAGCGCCGCGTCGGCCTGCTCGATAAAGGCGGGGATCTTCGAGACCGGCACCGAGATGTCGTGTTTCCAGACCGCACCCTCGGGCTTCTGCCCGGCCGAGTGGCCCTCGCGAATGTGCCAGAAGGTCTTCATCTGGGTCTCGGTCTGGGCGACGGCGGCGTCGGCGATCAAGCCATCGCCCAGGGCCTTGGCCAGCAGCCGCTCCAGCGCCGCCTCGGCCGTCCCCGGCTCGCCGCTGGCGATCTCAATCAGCACGTACCAGGGATGCTCGGTCGGCAGCGGATCGCGCAGGCCGGGCACGTTGCGGACGGTCAGGGCGAACCCCAGCAGGCCCATCAGCTCAAAAGCCTCGACCCCGCCCCCGGTCTCGTCCTTGGCGCGGGCCAGCAGCTGGATGGCGTCGGCCGGCGAGTTCAGGCCGACGATCGCCACCGCCCGCGAGGCGAGCAGCGGGTGCAGCTTCAGCGAGGCGGCGGTGACGATGCCCAGCGTGCCCTCGGCGCCGATCAGCAGCTGCTTGAGGTCGTAGCCGGTATTGTCCTTGCGCAGGCGCTTGAGGCCGTTCCAGATCTCGCCATTGGGCAGCACCGCCTCGATGCCCAGAACCTGCTCGCGCATCATGCCGTAGCGCAGCACGGCCGTGCCGCCGGCATTGGTCGAGATCAGCCCGCCGATTGTGCAGGAGCCTTCCGAGGCCACGCCGACCGTGAAGCGACGACCGACCCGCGCGGCCTGCTGATGGGCCTCGTAGAGTGTGACCCCGGCCTCCAGGACCATGGCGTCGTCAATGGGATCGACGTCGCGGACAGCCTTCAGCTTCGTGGTCGACAGCAGGATCTCGCCGTGCGGGATCTGGCCGGCGACGAGGCCAGTGTTGCCGCCCTGGGGCGTGATCGCCACGCCCTCGGCGGCGCAGATGCCGACCACGGCGGCGACCTCTGCGGTCGTGCGGGGGGTGACCAGCAGCGGCGTTTCACCTCTCCAGCGACCACGCCACTCGACGAGGTGCGGCGCCAGCACGTCCGGATCCTGACTCCAGCCGCCCTCGCCGAGCACGGCCTTGATCCGGGAGACGACATCGGCGGGGACGGGCTTGGTCATGGGCGCAGTATAATACTCTCGCGGACCTAGCCCAAGGCCGGGTCGGGCAGGCCCCGGATGTCGCGCCAATATTCCTCGCGCACATTGTCGTCGATCACGGGCGGATCGCCCGCGCCCTTGAACAATCGGTCGGCGCCGTCCTTGCGCGCCCGGGCGATCCAATAGGGATGACCGGTCTCGCTGTCCTGGAAGTTGGCCTTCAGGCCCGAGTGGCGCAGGGCGAAGAAGGTCTGGCCGGCATAGTGCAGGGTCTCGCCGCTCTTGGATGAGACGACCCGCCCGATCCGCGCCGGCCCGTTGATGCCCTTGGACTTGTCCTCGACATACATGATCCGGGTCTTGCTCTTCATCGGTCTATCCTACGTAGCCGGCGGCGCGCCGCAGCCGGTCATTGATCGCTTCGCCCAGGCCGTCTTCCGGGATAGGCGCGACGGCGATGGCCGAGGGGCCAAGACGGTCGGCGGCGCGCAGATATGAGAAGAGGTTGGCGGCGGCTTCGGCCAGATCGCCTGACGGGCTGAGGTTGAAGACGTAAGGACCCTCCGGCCCCAATTCGTTCGGAAGGGCGCCGAACGCCAGATAGGCCTCGCCGGCCTCTGGGGCCTTGGCGTTGATGCGCACCGGCGCGTCGGGGGCGTAGTGCAGGGCCAGGCGGCCGGGCGAGCGCTTGGCGTCGTCTTCCGCTTCGGCCAGAGGCCCGACGATCCGCTGCAACTGGAAGCGGGTCACGGCGCCGGGCCGCAGCAGGCGCGCCTGGCCGTCCAGGACCGAGACCACGGTCGATTCCAGGCCGACGGCGCACGGACCGCCATCCAGGGCGGCGGCGGCCTTGTCGCCGGTCTCGGCCACGGCGTCGGCATAGGTGGTGGGGCTGGGACGGCCCGAGCGGTTGGCCGAGGGCGCGACGACCGCCCCGCCGAATGCTTCCAGCACCGCGTGCGAAACCGGGTGGCCCGGCACGCGGATGGCCACGGTGTCGAGGCCGGCGCGAGCCAGGTCGCAGACGGCGGCGCTGTCCTTGATCGGCGCGACGATGGTCAGCGGCCCCGGCCAGAATTCACGGGCCAGGGCGTAGGCGCGGTCGTCGAGCTCGGCGATCCGCGCGGCGGTCTCCAGGTCGGCGACGTGGGCGATCAGCGGGTTGAAGCGCGGACGGCCCTTGGCCTCGAAGATCGCCGCCACGGCCGCCGGGTTGCTGGCGTCGGCCCCGAGCCCATAGACCGTCTCGGTCGGCAGGATGACCAAGCCGCCGGCGCGCAGAGCGCCGGCGGCGGCCTCTACTTCTTCTTGGCGGTCAGGCTGAAGCTGACCTTCACCTTCGCCGCGATTTCGTCCGTCGACGCCCATTCGCCCTGCCCAACTCCAAACGTCGTCCGGTCGAGGGTGGTTACACCCCGGGCGGTCGCCGTGTCGCCGTCGATCTTCAAAGAGAATGGCAGGCTGAGCGGCTTTTTCACGCCCCGCAGGTCCAGGGTCCCGTCGGCGACGAACTTGCCCTCGCCGGTCTTGCGGAACTTGCTCGCGGTGAAGGTCGCCTTGGGATGCTCGGCGGTGTCGAAGAAGTCGCCGCTGGGCAGGCTGGTGTCGCGCTGGGCGTCGCCCGTGTCGACCGAGGCGGTGTCGACGGCCACGGTCAGCTTCGAGCGGTCCAGGGCGTCGGGCGAGAACAGGATGTCGGCGGTCCAGGTCTTGAAGCGGCCCTCGATGGCGTTCTCCGACCATGTGGCGCTGAAGCCCAGGGTCGAGCCCTTCTGGACGACCCAGGCGACCGGGTCCTTGAGTTCGGCGACCGGCGCGGCGGCGGCCTCGACGGCGGGCGGGGCGGCGGAGTCGACCGGTGGGGTCGCGGCGGCGGTCGGAGCTTCGGCCGGAGCCGGTTCGGCGGCCGGCGCCGGCGCGGCGGGCTTGGCCTTGGTCGCCGGCATGTAGAGGTAGCCCGCGGCGATCACGGCGGCGAGACCGGCGGCGGCCAGCCAGGCGCGCGGCTCCTTCCAGCCGGGACGCGCGCCGGGGGCCATGTTGGCGAACACCTCGTCCTTGTCGAGGATCTGGTGCTTGGCCACCGCGCCCAGGTGCAAGGCCAGCAGCAAGTAGGTGACCTTGACCAGCACGCCGTGGCCCAGCTCGCCGATCTCATGCCACAGGTGCTTGGGAGCGGCCGCCAGCTCGGGCAGGCCCGGAATGTGCGGCCAGGGGATCGCCCCGAACAGCAGGGTCGGGATCGGTACGCGGCTGGTCGAGACCAGGATCCAGCCCGTCAGCGGCAGGCCGATCATGATGACGTAGAAGCCGACGTGGACCAGCCTGGAGGCGACCTGCTCCCACTTGGGCTGGCCTTCGGGCGCGAGCGGCGGCTTGTTGAACAGCCGCCAGGCCAGTCGCGCCAGGCTGAGCAGCAGGATGGTGATGCCGATCGACTTGTGCAGCTGGAACAGGGCGTAGGTCGTCGGGCCCTTGGGCCCGTCGCCCATCCGCCAGCCCAGGATGATCTGGAAGATGAGGGCCGCGGCGATCAGCCAGTGAATGACGATCGCCACCGTCGTGTAGCGCGTACGGCTTGCGGCCATGGACATCTCCCAGATCCCCTTGAAGTCTTACTTCTTGTCGAACTCGACTTCGATGTTCAGCTGCACATCGTCGCCGACCAGCGGAACGTACTTCGAAACGCCGAATTCCGAGCGCTTGATCGTCGTCGAGGCCGAGAAGCCGGTCTTGACGCTGCCCGGAGCAAAGCCGGAGCCGACGCCGTTGAAGGTGACGTCCAGCACGACCGGCTTGGTGACGCCGTGCAGGGTGAAGTCGCCATAGACCTTGCCGGTCTGGCCCGCGCCCGGCTCGACCTTGGTCGAGACGAAGGTGGCGGTCGGGAACTTGTTGGCTTCCAGCCAACCGTCGCCGGCCAATTCCTTGTTGAACTTCAGGCCGAAGGCGTCGGCGCCGGTCGCGGTGTCGACCGAAGCCGGATCGATGGTCACGCTGATCTTGGACGCCGCGGGCGCCTTGGGATCGTAGTCGAAGCTGGCGTCCACCTTGGTGAAGCGGAACTGATAGTTCGAGAAGCCCATGTGCTTGATCTTGGCCACGACCGAGGCGTGGGTCTTGTCGAGCACATAGTGGCCGGCGGGCAGGTCGGCCGGCTTGGTGGAGGAGACGCCCGGCGCGGCCAGCGCGGCGGGGGCCGTCAGGAGGGCGACGGCGAGCGCGCCATAAGCGAGCTTGGAAGCGAAGGGACGGGACATCGGGGAGATTGCTCCAGTTAAAACTAAAACAGCATTAGTTACTGTTTCCGCGACTTAAGAACTCCATCATGCGATGGAAGGGGACGGCGATCACGACACCGTGATCCTGCGCAGAAAGCTGTGGCCGGCTTGGCGACGTAACGTCACCCCGCCTAAACAGGTCGCCGACAGTCTGGAGTTCTCCGCATGACCTTTCGCGCGCCCGTTCGCGACCTCGCCTTCTCTTTGCGCCATGCGGCCGGCTTCGGGCGGCTGGCGGACGCCTTCCCTGAGGCTGACACCGATACGGTGGCCGCTGTGCTAGAGGCGGCGGGCGCCTTCGCCGTCGACGTGCTGGCGCCGCTGAACCGGGGCGGTGATCAGGTCGGCGCCAGGCTGGAAAACGGCGTGGTCCGCTGCGCCCCGGGCTTCGCCGACGCCTACAAGCAGTTCGCGCAAGGCGGTTGGGCCAGCCTGGCCGCGCCGGTCGAGCATGGCGGCCAGGGCCTGCCCAAGACGCTTGAGGTCGCGGTGCTGGAAATGATCCAGGCCTCGAACATGGCCTTCGGCCTGTGCCCGATGCTGAGCCTGGGCGCCATCGAGGCCCTGGAGCTGTGCGGCACGGACAGCCAGAAGCACACCTACCTGCCCAAGCTGGTCTCCGGCGAGTGGACCGGCACCATGAACCTGACCGAGCCCCAGGCGGGCTCGGACCTGGCGGCCCTGACGACCATGGCTACGTCCGACACTGATGGCGGTTGGCGGATCACCGGCCAGAAGATCTACATCACCTGGGGCGACCACGACGCGACCGACAACATCGTCCACCTGATCCTGGCCCGCACGCCCGACGCCCCTCCGGGCGTGAAGGGCATCTCGCTGTTCCTGGCTCCCAAGGTGCTGGTGAACGAGGACGGCTCGCTAGGCGAGGCCAACGCCGTGCGTGTCGGCGGGCTGGAGCACAAGCTGGGCATCCACGGCTCGCCCACCTGCGTGATGCTGTTCGAGGGCGCCAAGGCCGAACTGGTCGGCGGCCTGGGCCAGGGCCTGCCGAACATGTTCGTGATGATGAACGCCGCCCGCCTGCAGGTCGGGGCCCAGGGCGTCGCCATCGCCGAGCGCGCCTATCAGCAGGCCCTCGCCTTCAGCCAGGACCGCGCCCAAGGCCGCTCGGCCTGGACCGGCGCCTATCCCTCGCGCCTGTTCGACCATCCGGACGTGCGCCGCTCGCTGGTGCTGATGAAGGCCCATATCGAGGCCGCGCGCGGCATCTGCCTGTCGACCGCCGTCGCCGCCGACCTGTCGCGCGCCGCCGCCGACGAGACGACCCGCGCCAGCGCCAAGCTGCGTGAGGAACTGCTGACCCCGATCGCCAAGGCCTGGTCGACCGATGTCGGCGTCTGGGTCGCCTCGCAAGGCGTGCAGATCCACGGCGGCATGGGCTTCATCGAGGAGACCGGCGCGGCCCAGCACTATCGCGACGCTCGCATCGCCCCGATCTACGAGGGGACCAACGGCATCCAGGCCATCGATCTGGTGGGCCGCAAGCTGTCGATGGGCGAAGGCCAGGCCGTCGCCGACCTGATGGACGACATCCGCGACACCATCGACGCCCTGAACGCGTCGGACCTCAAGGCCGTCGGCCTGCGCCTGGGCGCCGCCCTCGACGCCGCCGCCTCGGCGACGGCTTGGCTGGTCGACCGCCGGACCAAGTCGATGCCGGACGCCCTCAGCGGCGCCACGGCCTATCTGAAACTGCTGGGCGACGTCGTGGGCGGCTGGATGCTGGCCAAGGGCGCCCTGGCCGCCTCGGGCGAGGCGGACGCGGCCTGGGCCGAGAGCAAGCGCGCCCTGGCCCGCGTTTTCGCCGAATCGGTCCTGGCCCAGGTCCCGGGCGCGGCGGCCGGCGTGATGCTGGGCGCGGCGGATCTCGAGGCGATGACGCCGGAAGTGCTGGGAGCTTAGACGCCGCGAAGCCGCCCTCGCCCTTCGACAAGCTCAGGGTGAGGACGACTTCGAATGACCATTCAGTGGAAACCTCACCCTGAGCTTGTCGAAGGGCGAGGTTTCGTTTGGCCCCTACGCCTTGAAGAAGGCCAACAGGTCGGCGTTGATGATCTCCGGATGTGTGGACGCCATGCCGTGCGGCAGGCCCGGATAGGTCTTCAGCGTGCCCTTCTTGACCAGCTTGATGGCCAGGTGGGCGCTGTCGGCGATCGGGACGATCTGGTCGTCCTCGCCGTGCATGATCATCACCGGCACATCGACCTTCTTGAGGTCCGGCGTGAAGTCGGTTTCCGAGAAGGCCTTGATGCAGTCGTAGTGGGCCTTGGCGCCGCCGGTCATGCCCTGGCGCCACCAGTTATCGATCAGGCCCTGGCTGACCTTGGCGCCCGGACGGTTGAAGCCGAAGAACGGACCTTCCGGGATGTCACGGAAGAACTGGGCGCGATTGGCCAGCAGGGCCGAGCGGAAGCCGTCGAACACCTCGATCGGCAGGCCGCCCGGATTAGCGGGGGTCTTCAGCATGATCGGCGGCACCGCGCCGATCAGCACCACCTTGGCCACGCGGCCCGGCTTGGCGCGGGCGGCGTAGTGGATCGCCTCGCCGCCGCCGGTCGAGTGGCCGACGTGGAAGGCGTTCTTCAGGTCCAGATGGTCGGCCAGGGCGATGACGTCGGCCGCATAGGTGTCCATCTCGTTGCCGGTGTCGGTCTGGGTCGAGCGACCGTGGCCGCGGCGGTCATGGGCGATGACGCGATAGCCCTTGCCCAGGAAGAACATCATCTGGGCGTCCCAGTCGTCGGCGCTGAGCGGCCAGCCGTGGTGGAAGACGACCGGCTGGGCGTCCTTGGGACCCCAGTCCTTGTAGAAGATCTGGACGCCGTCCTTGGTGGTGACAAAGCCGCTCTGGGCTCTGTTGGCGGCGTGCGGCGCGGCGGCGCCCTTCGGGGCGGTCGCGGCCTGGGCGCCCTGGCCCAGCGAAGCGGCTGCAACGGCGGCGAGACCGAAGCCGGCGGTCATCACACCGCGGCGGGAAGCTTGACTCGACTGGCTCATGGATCGACCCTCATTTCTGATCCGCGATAATTGTTACCGCGACAATGAAAATCGTTCTAGACCCGCAGCGCGGCCATGTCCACGACTTTATTTATCGCGCCATTCTTTTTTGCGGTAACGAGATCGGGAGCGGATCAGCCGCGCCCCTTCCGAGGGTCTGTCGGTCCATGGTCCGGCATCGCCGGAGGCCGACGACCGAGGGGGCGTCGCTGGCCTCGGCCGCAGCGCCCCCTCCTGTTCAGCCCCCTCAACGCGGGAGCTGAACCAAAACCGTCTTACAGTTGCTCGAGCAGGTACTCGGCCGACGAGACCTTGAACTGGCCGGCTTCCTCGACGTTCAGCTGGGTCACGACGCCGTCCTTGGCGATCAGCGAGTAGCGCTGCGAGCGCCCGCCCATGCCGAACTTCGAACCATCGAAGTCCAGGCCGACCGTGCGGGTGAAGTCGCCATTGCCGTCGGCCAGCAGCAGGACTTCGCCGTCGATGCCCTGATCCTTGCCCCAGGCCTTCATCACGAAGACGTCGTTGACCGAGACGCAGGCGATCGTGTCGACGCCCTTGGCCTTCAGGTCGGCCGCGTGATCCTTGAAGCCCGGCAGGTGCTTGGCCGAGCAGGTCGGGGTGAAGGCGCCGGGGACGGCGAACAGGGCGACGGTCTTGCCCTTGAAGATGTCGTCGCTGGTGATCGGCGCTGGCCCTTCGGCCGTGCTGGTCATGAAAGTCGCCGCGGGCAGCGTGTCGCCAACCTTGATCGCCATGGGCCGTGTTTCCTCGTGTGCGTGTGAAATTGCGCCTGTTCGAATATCCCTCGCGAGAGCGGACGCCAAGCACGCTTTGAGACGTTCAACGACTTGAAACCGTCACCTCGAAGGCCAATGCTCGGACCATGGACAGCTTCATCGACGAAGACCCGGGTGGCGACGACGGCGACTTCCTGATCGGGCGGCTGCTGGTGGCCATGCCCGGCATCGAGGACCCTCGCTTCGAGCGCACCGTCCTCTATCTGTGCGCCCATGACGAGGACCAGGCCATGGGCCTGGCGGTCAACCGCCCCGTCGAGGGCCTGACGGTGTTCGAACTGCTGGCGCGGTTGGGCGTGAAGTCGCAGATCCAGGCCCCGAGCGACCTCGTGCTCCTGGGCGGTCCCTTGGAGCGCGAACGCGGCTTCGTGCTGCACACCGACGACTTCGTCTCGCCGGACTCGACCCTGCCGGTGGCAGACGGCCTGGGCCTGACCGCCACCCGCGACGTGCTGGACGCCATGGCCGGCGTCAACCGCCCGCGCAAGGCGATGCTGGCCCTCGGCTATGCCGGCTGGGGTCCGGGACAGCTGGAGCAGGAGCTGCGCGACAATGTCTGGCTGATCTGCGACGCCGACGAGGGTCTGCTGTTCGACGAGGACCACGAACACAAGTGGACCCGGGCCCTGGCCAAGCTAGGAATCAGTGCGGACCACCTGTCGGCACAGGCGGGCAGAGCCTAGCCGCGCGCTTTCACCGGCGCGGCGCCGTCGACATAGGCCTCGTTCAGATAGACCTCGGCTTCCTGCGGCGACAGCGCCGGCGCATAGCCGAAGCCCTGGCCGTAGTCGCAGCCCAGCGACTGCAGGGCATGGGCCATCTCGGCGTTCTCGACGCCCTCGGCCACGACTTCCAGATCCAGGTCCTGGCCCAGCTTGACGACCGAGCGGACGATCTTGGCCGAGCCGGCGTTGCTGCCCATGGTCCGGACGAAGTAGCGGTCGATCTTCAGCGTGTCGAACGGCAGGCGCGTCAGATACGACAGCGACGAGAAGCCAGTGCCGAAGTCGTCCAGCGCCAGGCCGGCGCCGGCGTCGCGCAGGGTCTTCAGGATCACGGCGGCCCGTTCGGGGTCGCGCATGATGTCGCTCTCGGTCACTTCCAGCTTCAGGGCGCCGCGCGGCAGGCGGTTGACGCGCAGGGTCTCGGCCACGTCGTCCACCAGGCCCGGGCGGTCGATCTCGCCGGTCGACAGGTTGACGCTGACGGTCAGGGCGCCCATCGCGGGATGGTCGTCGCGCCAGGCGGCCAGCTGCTTGGCGGCGGTGTGCATCATGTGCGCGCCCAGCTCGCTCATCAGCCCCATCTCTTCGATCAGGGGGAGGAACTCGTCGGGCGGCAGCATGCCCCGGCGCGGGTGGATCCAGCGGGCCAGGGCCTCGAAGCCCGACAGTGCGCCCGTCGACAGGCGCACGACCGGCTGGAAGTAAGGCGTGATCTCGCCCCGGCCGATGGCGCCGCGCAGGTCGGCTTCCAGAGCCAGGCGCGAAAGACCGTCGGTCTCCATGGAGCGGCCATAGGCGGCGGCGCCGCCACGGCCCGCCGCCGAAGCAGCCTCGACGGCCAGCTCGGCGCGACGCAGCAGCTCGGCGGCGTCCGGCGCGTCCAGGCCGCCTTCGGCCGAGACGGCGCCGATCGACAGGGTCGGGTGGATGTCGAAGCCGGCCACGCGCAGCGGCTGTTCCAGCGCCGAACGCAGCATCTCGGCCGGCTCATAGCCCTTGGGCTCGCACAGCACGGCGAACTCGTCCTCGCCGATGCGGCCCAGCAGGGCGTCGCCCGGGAACGAGGCGGCCAAGCGTGAGCCGAGGGCGGCCAGGACCAGGTCGGCGCGTTCGTGGCCCAAGGCCTCGTTCAGGCGGCGCAGGCGATCGAGGTCCGCCACGACCAGTTCATGCATGCCGTCCTGATGCAGGCGTTCGCGAGCGCGGGCGATGAAGCTGCGGCGATCCAGCAGGCCCGTGAGCTCGCAGCGCTCGGAGGCTGTGAATTTCGTTTCGGGGGCGACGACGCCGGCGGCGCGCACGCCTTCCTCGAGCCAGACGCCCCGCCACAGGCAGGTCTCGCCGCCGCGCACCCGGAAACGGGCGACGACCTCGGAACCCGGCTCGCGCATCTTCAGCACTTCCTCGGCCTGGGCGCGGTCCTGCGGCAAGGCCAGCGCCCGGAAGGCGACGGAGGAACATTCGGGCGCCAGCGGACCCAGGCCCAGGGCGCGCGCCGCGCCGTTCAGGCGCAGGCGGTCGGCTTCGGGCTCCCAGATCCACAGCGCGACGTCGGCCCCGCCCAACGCTTCAAGCGTGGCGGTGGTGTCCCAGATCCGTCGCTCGCTGGTCTTGAAAGACATGCCCGTCCCAAAAACTCGTCAGTCGGGTCACGCCACTTACTCAGGCGCGACCATGCCGAACAGACGATGATCTCGCCAACCGCCGTTAATTTTCAAATAAGCCGGCGCATATCCTTCCTCGGAAAACCCACATTTCAATAACAGGGCGGCCGAGGCGGCGTTCTGCGGCATGCACGCCGCTTCAAGTCTGTGGAGCCCTAGACCCCTGAAAGCAAAACGGATCAAGGTCTCGACGGCGTCGCTCATCAGGCCTTGCCGTGTAAAGGACTGCCCGACCCAGTAGCCGATCGCGCCGGTCTGAGCGACGCCACGTCGCACGTGGAAAAGCCGCACGGCGCCGACCAGGGCGTCGTCCGACCGACGGAAAATGAAGAACGGATAGGCCTCGCCCAGCTCCAGCTCGCGGGCATAGGCCGCGAGTCGGGCCCGGAAGGCGCCGCGAGTGAGGTCGTGCTCGGGCCAGGTCGGCTCCCAAGGCTCCAGGAAGGAACGGGACTTGGCGCGCAGGGCGGCCCAGGCGCGATGGTCCTGCGGACGCGGCGGCCGCAGATAGACGGCGCGGCCCTCAAGCTGCAGGCGGGGACGGGTTTTCAGGAACGGCAGGAGGACGGACAAGGACGAAGCTCTGATCTGGTCACCGCCGCCACCTTCCGACGTCGAGCGGGCTAGGACAACGCTTTGCTGAACGCCTCGCCGGCCTTCAACGCCGACTTGGCGCCGAGCACGGCGGTCGCGGCCCGACCGCTCAGCAGGCGCTGGCCGAGGCGAGCGACGTCAGCGGGGGTCACCGCGTCGACCTCGGCCGCGAGTTCCGAGGTCGGATAGAGGCGGTTGAACAACAGCACCTGCCCTGCCCCCTGCTCCGCGCGCGACAGCGGCTGCTCGCGGGCCATGAACATGTGGGCCTTCAGCTGGGCCTTGGCGCGGGCGAGTTCGGCGTCGCTGATGCGCTCGGCCAGCTTGACCAATTCCTCGGCGCAGACCTTGGCGGTCTCGACCGCGTCGCCGGCGGCGCAGCCGGCATAGATGCCCAGCGCCCCGTGGTCGGCATAGGTGTCGGCATAGGCGTCGATATTGTAGGCGAGGCCGCGCTTCTCGCGCGCTTCCTGGAACAGGCGCGAGGACATGCCCCCGCCCAGGGTCTCGGCGAAGATCCGGAGGGCGAAATAGTCCTGCTCGCGCGCGCCGCAGGCCGGCAGCATGAACACCAGGTGCGCCTGCTCCAGCTTGCGGGTCTCGGCCTGGGGGCCGCCGATGAAGGCCGCGGCTTGCGGGACGGGCGCGCCGGCCGTGGCGGGCAGGTCGCCGAAGGCGCGCTCGGCGGCGGCCATCAGCTCGGCCTCGTCGACCGCGCCCGTGGCGCAGACCACCAGGTGGTCTGCGGCGTAGAGCCGGGCGCGCCAGTCGGACAGGGCCTCGACCGTGGCGGCCTCGACCGTGGCGTCGCTGCCCAGGATCGGACGCCCCACCGGGTGGTCGCCCCACGCCGAACGCTGGATCAGGTCGAAGACGTAGTCGTCGGGCGCGTCGGCGGCCTCGGCGATCTCCTGCGCGACGACCTGCTTCTCGCGGGTCAGGTCGGCCGGATCCAGGGTCGGACGGCGCACGAGGTCGGCGATGACGTCCATGCCGAGGTCAAGGCCGCCCTTCAGCGCCCGGACCTGGAAGCTGGTGCGCTCATAGCCGGTGGCGGCGTTGATCGAGCCGCCCTGGTTCTCGATGACCTCGACGATGTCGCGCGCCGAGCGGCCGCCCGCGCCCTTGAACACCATGTGTTCCAGCAGGTGCGACCAGCCCGACCGCGCCGGATCCTCATAGGCGGCCCCGCGCCCCGCCACGACGGACAGGGCCAGGGTTTCGAGGCCCGGCATCGGGTCGCAGACGACGCGGACGCCATTGGGCAGGGTGCGGAGGATCGTGGTCATGAGCGGCGGTATCTAGGCGCTCGCGCGCCTAAACACTAGCCCAGGCTCAAGTATTGGCCGCGAAGGTCCGCACGAAGGCCTTGATGGACGACCTATCGGCCGGCAGGCGCTCGAACTTTTCCGCCTTCTTCGAGAGGTCCGGCGTTGCCCGCGGCGTGGCCGGGGCCAGGCCCGTGGCGGCCTGGACCGCTTCGGGGAACTTGGCCGGATGGGCGGTCGACAGCACCACCACCGGGACTGAGGCCGGGACGTCCACGCCCTGCGCGGCGGCCAGGCCGACGGCGGTGTGCGGGTCGATGACCTCGCCGGTCTCGTTCAGGGTCGAGAGCATGGTCTTGGCGGTGTCGGCCTCGCTGACCGACGCGCCACGGAACAGCTCGCGCATCCAGGCGTGGGCGCCCGGCGGGATGTCCAGCAGACCGGTGTCGGCGAAGGCGCGGAAGGCGCGGCCGGTCTCGGTGCCGTCGCGGCGAACGGCTTCGAAATAGAGGCGCTCGAAGTTGCTGGCGACCTGGATGTCCATGGCCGGGCTCTGGGTCGCGGCCACGGCGCCGCGCGAATAGCGGCCCGTCTCGATGGCGCGGGCCAGGATGTCGTTCGAATTGGTGGCGGCGGTCACCGAGTGGATCGGCAGACCCAGCTTACTGGCCACGAAGGCGGCGTAGGCGTCGCCGAAATTGCCCGTGGGCACCACGAAGGCCACTTGGCGATTCGGCGCGCCCAGGGCGACGGCCGAGGTGAAGTAGTAGACGCTCTGGGCTGCGATCCGCGCCCAGTTGATCGAGTTGACACCCGACAGGTCCACGGCATGACGGAACTGGTCGTCCTGGAAGGCCTGCTTGACGATGGCCTGGCAGTCGTCGAACGAGCCCAGCACCGAGATGCAGGCCACATTGGCGTCGACGGCCGTGGTCATGAACCGGCGCTGCACCTCGCTGATGCGGCCCTCCGGGAAGAGGGCGACGATGCGGGCGTTCTTGCGGCCCCGGAACGCTTCGACGGCCGCGCCGCCGGTGTCGCCAGAGGTGGCGCAGATGATGGTCATCTTCCGCGACTGGCGTTCCAGCACGTAGTCGTACAGGCGGCCCAGCAGCTGCATCGCCACATCTTTGAACGCCAGGGTCGGACCGTGGAACAGCTCCAGCAGGTAGCGGTTCGGGGTCAGTTGCTTCAGCGGCGTCACAGCGGTGTGGGCGAAGGTGGCGTAGGCCTCCTCGCACATCTGCAACAGGACATCCTTGGGGATGTCGTCGCCGACGAACTTGCCGACCACGGCGGCGGCCACCTGGGCGTAGGACTGGCCCGCGAAGCCCGCGATCTCGGCGGCCGAGAAGCTGGGCCACTCGTTGGGCACGTACAGGCCGCCGTCGGGGGCCAGGCCGGCCAGCACCGCGTCCAGGAAGCCGATGGGCGCGGACTGTCCGCGGGTCGACACGTAGCGCATCAGGGTCTCACTCTCCGCCAGAGCATGGCGGCATAGATAAACAGCAGGGTTACGGCAAGACCGAACCACGTAAGAGCGTATTCCAAGTGCCGATTGGAAATTTCTGCCGGCAACGGCGCAGGCGTGATTCCGGCCGGCGCGGGGGCCTCGCTCTCGGCCATCAGGACCAGGGGCGCGGGCTGGCGGCCGGGAAAGCGCTTCAGGATTTCGGCCCGGTCGCCGCCCAGCTGCTTGATCGGCATCAGCACGCCGACGACGCGGCGCGGCGCGTCGAAGGACCGCGGCGGCGGCGCGACCTGGCCCGTCAGGGCCGGGACGACGCCACGGTCCACCAGGATCATGTTGTAGGGGCCGGCCAGGACGGCGCAGGGGGCCTGGGCGCGCCAGACCACGTCGCCGTCTCGAACGCCATAGACCAGCGGCAGGGGCTGGCCGGCGACGTCGCCGCAATCGACGCTCACCCGGGTCCAGGCCAGATCGTCGGCGCGGGCCTGCGCCGTCAGCGCCTGGATCAGCGGCAAGGCCGGCGCGGTCTTCAGGGTCTCGATCCGCGCGAGGATGCCCTCCTTCCAGTGCAGGCGCTGGAGCTGCCAGGCGCCCAGGCCGCAGAGGAGGGCGAAGGCGATCGCCGTGGCGATCGTCAGGCCGATCGGGAAGCCGGGCTTCTTGAGGGCGTCAGACATGGTCCCTGCCGGCCTCCGAGGCCTTGTGGGCGACCTGGGCGGCGACCATAAGGCCCTTGGCCGGCCGCATCAGGCCCAGGCTGATGATCACTACGGCGGGCAACCAGACGATCAGTAGCGCCCAGATCGGCCAGTTCCAGGCGAACATCGAGAACAGCGCCCCGAAGGCGCAGACCGATCCGGCGATCAGGATGACGAAGGTCGCCGCCCCGTCGCCGGTCTCGAACTTGCCCAGGTCGAAACCGCAGGCCTCGCAGGAGGGGGCGACCTTCAGAAAGCCCGCGAACAGGTGGCCCTCGCCGCAGTTGGGGCACAGGCCGCGCGCGCCGGCGGCATAGGGATTGGTCTTGGTCATGTCAGGCCTAGCCTTGAAACGAAAAAGGCCCGGAACGCTGATCCGCGCTCCGGGCCCCTCAGGATCTTGCGACCCCCGAGCGCGTCGCCGCGCTCAAACTTTGAGGCTAGAGCCCTCTCATGAGGGCTCTAGTGGGGCGAGGCCCCGAAGATCACGTAGATGAACGCGAACAGGAACAGCCAGACCACGTCCACGAAGTGCCAGTACCAGGCGGCGGCTTCGAAGCCGAAGTGCTGCTTGGGCGTGAAGGCGCCGTTCATGAGGCGGATCAGGCAGACGACCAGGAAGATCGTGCCGACGAACACGTGGAAGCCGTGGAAGCCGGTGGCCAGGAAGAAGGTCGAACCATAGAGGCCCGAGTTCACGGCCGCTTCCGAATAGAACAGCTGCTCGTGGTTGATGTGGCTGTACTCGTACACCTGGATGCAGGTGAACAGCGCGCCCAGCAGCACGGTCAGGATCAGACCCCACTTGGCGCCCTTGCGGTCGCCGACCTGCAGCGCGTGGTGGGCCCAGGTGACGGTCGTGCCCGAGAGCAGCAGGGTCAGGGTGTTGACCAGCGGCAGGTGCCAGGGCGAGACAGTCTCGACGCCGGCGGGCGGCCAGGTGGCCCAGGCGGTGCGGACTTCCTCGATCGCCGACAGGGTGCGGTGATGATGGAACAGCGCCATCTCGAAGAACATCCAGAACCACGCCACGAAGAACATCACTTCCGAAGCGATGAACAGGATCATGCCGTAGCGCAGGCCGATCGAGACGACCGGGGTGTGGTCGCCGGCCTTGGCTTCCTTGGCCACGTCCGACCACCAGCCGAACATGGTGTAGAGCACGCCCGCGATGCCGGCGGCGAAGATAGCCCAGTTGCCCTTCTCGATGCCGAGAACGCCGCCCTTGATCCAGCCGATCAGGCCGATGGCCATGACGGTGGCTGCGGCCGAGCCCACGAAGGGCCACGGGCTGGGCGGAAGGATGTGGTAGTCGTGTTTGACGGCGCCGGCCATGTTGCTGCTAACCCTTATATCCCTCTGATCACGGTCGCTGGTCCCCCGCGCCGTGGTCGTTCTGAAACGCTATAGCCCCCTGGACGGTGCGCCGCCAAGGGGTTCCACGATGCGCGGTGTCGCCGCAGCCGCAACTTTAGTCTTCTTGCCGTCATCGACGGCGGGGAAGAACGTGTAGCTGAGCGTGATCTCGTTCTTTCCGACGGTCTCGGGATCCTTCACATATTGCGGATCCACGAAATAGACGACCGGGAACTCCACCGTCTGGTGGGGCTGGATCGTCTGGCTGGAGAAGCAGAAGCATTCCAGCTTCTGGAAGTACGGCCCCGCCGATTCCGGCACCACGTTGTAGAGCGCCCGGCCGGTCATCGGCTTGTCGGTGGGATTGGTGACCTTGAAGAAGGCCAGGCCCGTCTCGCCGATCCGCACGTCCTGGCTGGACTGCAGCGCCTGGAATTTCCAGGGCAGCTCGCGGATATTGGCGTCGAAGCGGATGGTGACCTTGCGGTCCAGGATCTTGTCCGGCTTGGCTTCGGCCTTGCGGACCGTGCCGTCGAAGCCGGTCGCCTGGCAGAACAGTTTGTACAGCGGGACGGCCGCATAGGCCGCGCCGACCATGCCGAAGAAGGCGGCGGCGCAGATCAGGGCCACCTTGCCGTTGCGGCGCGCGGTCTGCTCCTGCGGGGTCAGGTCCGCCTTGGGGGTGCGTTTCTTAGGGGTGCGGGTGGGCGACATTGGCGCCGAGCCTCACGAGGGTGACCACGAAGACCATGATGACGAAGGCCACGAGACCCAGGCCAAGCGCGATGTTGCGCCCGTCCCGCGCCTTCTTGGCGGCGTCCCTGTTGGCTTGAGTGTCTAGAGGTTGATTCACTTGAGCAGCTCCAGGGCGTGCACGCCCGACACGGCTTCGCCCAGCAGGGCGGCGAACATGGCGAAGAGATAGAGAATCGAGAAGGCGAACAGGTTGCGGGCGGCTTTCGAGCCGGCGGCCTTCTCGTCCTCGGTGACCTCGTAGAGGGCGCGGTCGGTCACGCGCGGGTCGGCGGCGTCGCCGGCCTTGCTGGTGAAGACGCGCCAGGCCAGGATCAGGAACACCGCGCCGCCCAGACCGGCCACGGCCAGGTAGATCGGGCCGCCCAGACCGGTCAGCACCGGCGTCAGGCAGATCGGGATCAGCACAAGGCTGTAGAGCAGGATCTGCTTGCGGGTTTCCTTGGCGCCCTTGACCACCGGCAGCATCGGCACCCCGGCCTTGGCGTAGTCGGTGGTGACGTACAGCGACAGCGCCCAGAAGTGCGGCGGGGTCCAGAAGAAGATGATGGCGACCATCAGCCAGGCGTTCAGCGGGGCCGAGCCCGTGGCCGCGGCCCAGCCGATGGCGGGCGGCAGGGCCCCGGCCAGCCCGCCGATGACGATGTTCTGCGCCGTCCAGCGCTTGAGCCACATCGTGTAGACGACGGCGTAGAAGACAATGGTGAAGGCCAGCAGGGCGGCCGCGAACCAGTTGATCGCGAAGCCGAGGAACATCACCGACAGGATCGAGAGCACCACGCCCAGCGAGGCGGCCTCCTCGCCCTTGACCTTGCCGGTCGGGACCGGACGGCCGCGCGTGCGGCGCATCTGCTGGTCGATGTCGGCGTCGTACCACATGTTCAGCGCGCCCGAGGCGCCGGCCCCGACGGCGATGCACAGCACCGCGATGGCGCCCAGGACCGGATGGATCGGCGCGCGGGCGGCCAGCAGGCCCGTCAGGCCCGTGAACACCACCAGCGACATGACGCGCGGCTTCATCAGCTGGAAGTAGTCCTGCCAACGCGCTGTCTGAGACAGGTCTGGCTGCGACACGTCGGGCTGAACGGTCTCCGGGGTCATGGCGAGGGTCTTCGACATCGGGGTGAATATATCGGTCTTGAATGGGCGAAGGGCGCGGCCCGGACCCTTAAGGATCCCGACCGCGCCCCCTTTTGCTTCAGGTCAAACCTGGAAGCCGGCCTTAGTGGTGGCCGTCTTCCTTGATCACCGGCGGTTCGCTGAACTGGTGGAACGGCGGCGGCGAGGACAGGGTCCATTCCAGCGTCGTGGCGCCTTCGCCCCACGGGTTGGCTTCCGCCGGGCGGCGACGGATCGCGGCTTCCAGCAGCATGATCAAGAAGATGCCGACGCCGGCGACGGTGATCATGTAGCCGACCGTCGACCAGTAGTTCCACGTCTCGAAGGCGGCCGGATAGTCGACGTAGCGACGCGGCATGCCTTGCAGGCCCAGGAAGTGCTGCGGGAAGAAGATCAGGTTCACGCCGACGAACATCACCCAGAAGTGGGCGCAGCCGAGGAACTCGTTGTACTTCACGCCCCACATCTTCTCGAACCAGTAGTAGAAGCCCGCGAAGATGGCGAAGACGGCGCCCAGAGACAGCACGTAGTGGAAGTGGGCGACCACGTAGTAGGTGTCGTGCAGGCTGTAGTCGATGCCGGCGTTCGACAGGACCACGCCGGTCACGCCGCCGACGGTGAACAGGAAGATGAAGCCCATCGCCCACAGCATGGGCGTCTTGAAGTCCAGCGAGCCGCCCCACATCGTGGCGATCCAGCTGAAGATCTTCACGCCCGTCGGGACGGCGATGATCATCGTGGCGGCCACGAAGTAGGCGCGCAGGTTGATGCTCATGCCGACGGTGTACATGTGGTGCGCCCACACGACGAAGCCGACGAAGCCGATGGCGACCATGGCGTAGGCCATCGCCAGGTAGCCGAACACCGGCTTCTTGGAGAAGGTCGAGACGATGTGGCTGATGATGCCGAACCCGGGCAGGATCAGGATGTACACTTCCGGGTGACCAAAGAACCAGAACAGGTGCTGGAACATGACGGGGTCGCCGCCGGCGGCCGGGTCGAAGAAGTGGGTGCCGAAGTTACGGTCGGTCAGAAGCATGGTGATGGCGCCGGCCAGGACGGGCAGCGACAGCAGCAGCAGGAAGGCAGTGATCAGCACCGACCAGGCGAACAGCGGCATGCGGTGCAGGGTCATGCCCGGCGCGCGCATGTTGAAGATCGTGGTGATGAAGTTGATCGCGCCCAGGATCGACGAAGCGCCGGCCAGGTGGAGCGACAGGATCGCCAGGTCCATGGCCGGACCCTTGTGGCCGATGGTCGAGAGCGGCGGATAGATCGTCCAGCCGCCGCCGAAGCCGCGGCCCGGGCCGCCGTCGACGAACATCGAGGTGACCAGCAGGACCCAAGCGGCGACCAGCAGCCAGAACGAGATGTTGTTCATCCGCGGGAAGGCCATGTCCGGCGCGCCGATCATGATCGGGACGAACCAGTTGCCGAAGCCGCCGATCATGGCGGGCATGACCATGAAGAAGATCATGATCAGGGCGTGGGCGGTGACCACGGCGTTATAGCCGTGCTTGCCCTTGAAGATGCCCATCTGCGCCAGCATGCCGGTGTCCGAGAACACCTGGATGCCCGGCTGCATCAGCTCCCAGCGGATCAGGCCCGACAGGGCCCCGCCGACGATGCCCGCCATGATGGCGAACAGGATGTACAGCGTGCCGATGTCCTTGTGGTTCGTCGAGAAGAACCAGCGGGCGATGAAGGGCGGCTTGTGGTCGGCGTCGTCGTGACCGCCGTGCGCGTCGTGAGTGTCTGCGGCGTGAGCCATCGGACTTCTATCCTACGATCGTATCTTAGGCCGCCGGCGCGGCGGGAGCCGCGGCCGGAGCGGAAGCGGGAGCGGCGGGCGCCGAAGCGGGGGTCACGGTTGCGGCAGCCGGAGCCGCGGGCGCGGCGGCCGGAGCCGGCGGCGCGACCTTTTCCTTGACCCAGGCGTTGAACTCGCCTTGCGAGACCACGTGGATCTCGATCGGCATGTTCGAGTGGTCGACGCCGCAGAGTTCCGAGCACTGGCCGTAGTAGACGCCGGTCTTCTCGGCCTTGAACCAGGTTTCGTTCAGGCGGCCCGGGATGGCGTCGATCTTCAGACCGAAGGCCGGTAGGGCGAAGGCGTGGATCACGTCGGCGCCGGTGACCTGGACGCGGACGACCTGGTTGACGGGAACCACCATCGCCTTGTCGGCGGCCAGCAGGTACGGGACCTTCTTGGCGTCGGCCTGTTCCTTGGTCAGCGGCAGCGAGACGATTTCGCTGATCTTCTGGTCCGGGTACTCGTAGCCCCAGTACCACTGATAGCCCGTGGCCTTCACGGTCATGTAGGGCTTGGGCATGTTGTTGTAGGCGAACAGAAGGCGGAACGAGAAGATCGCGATCAGCATCAAGATCAGCACCGGGACGACCGTCCAGATGATCTCGATCGTGGTGTTGTGGCTGAACTTCGCCGGGACCGGGTTCGCTTTCTTATTGTAGCGAACGACGATCCAGATCAGCAGGCCCAGAACCAGCAGGGTGATGGCCGTGATGATCGGCATCAGCACCAGGTTGTGGAAGCGGATCGCGTCGTGCTTCAGGACCGAGGCGGCCGGCTGAAGGTCGATGGCCCCCGGCGTCGGCTGGCCCAGCAGATCCTCGGCGAGGGCGTTCCCCGCGAACAGCATCGTAGCGGCGAGGGCAGACGCGCCCGTCATGATCCGCTGAATCCCCGAAAATTGCGCCTTCATATCCCTCACGGCCCGTTTCGGCGGCGGTTTGAGCCCGATCAAGGCCGCCCCGCGCCGACTTGTACATTACGATCCCAGAGCGCTCCGCAATCGACTTCGCGCTCATAAAATCGCGCGTCGACGGCAGCCCGCCCCAAAGGACTGGTCCGGAGGCTGCATACGCGCATCCCTAGCGGTTGCCAAGCGGCAGAGGCCACACGCTGGGCATGGGAATGCCCGTTATCCCCGGCCTGGGGCGCTCTAGTCGCGAGCCATTCTCATCAACGCCCAAAACGCCCGTCCGCATCATTACGTATCATTCATGAGTAGGTACCTTGCACCACTCAGTACCTGTCGGTAGAAGGGAGCATCAACGGAGGCAAGGACGCCGTGCCGGAAACGATTGAAATCCAACTGAAGAAAGGCGTGCTGGCGCTGTGCGTGCTGGCCCTGCTCTCGCACGCCGACAGCTACGCCTACGAGATCGCCAGCAGGCTGACGAGGGACATCGATATGGGGGAAGGGACGATCTATCCGCTGATGCGCCGCATGCAGTCGGATGGCCTGGTCGAGACCTACCTGGTTGAAAGCCAGAGTGGTCCGCCTCGCAAATACTACCGCTTGACCACGGTCGGGCGCCAAAGCCTGGAGCAGCAGAAGGCCGAATGGTCGGCGTTCTCGCAAGCGGTCAACAGCATCGTGGGAGCCGCCGCATGACCCGCGCCGAGTTCATCATCCGCCTGCGCCGGGGTCTCGCCGGTCTGCCGGTGACCACCATCGCCGACATCGTCGCCGATCACGAGGCGCACTTCGCCGATGCGCAAGCCGCGGGCCGCAGCGAGGCCGAGACGGCCGCGGCCCTCGGCGATCCCGACCGCCTGGCCCGCGAGATGCGCGCCGAGGCCGGTCTGAAGCAGTGGGAGGAGAAGAAGAACCCCTCCAACGCCATGGCCGCCGTCCTGGCCCTGCTGGGCCTGGGCGCCCTGGACGTGATGTTCCTGCTGCCCCTGCTGATGGGCGTGCTGGGCGTGCTGTTTGGGATGCTGGTCGCGGTCGTGACCATCTTCATCGCCGGCGGCTTCGTGTTCGCCGCAGGCCCGCTGACCGGACCGCCCGGTGGCCCGATCACCGCCTTCCTGGCGGGGCTTGGCCTGATGGGCCTGGCCGCCTGCCTGGGCGCCCTGCTCACCCTGATCACGGTCGGGGTCTTCAACGCGGTCGTCTGGTACGCCCGGCTGCACTTCCGGCTCCTGAAGCCGGCCATTGAACAAGCCTAAGCGGCTCGGAGGGGACCATGTTGATCCGCAATACGCTCATCGTCGCCGGCGCCAGCTTCGTGCTCGCCATCGGCTGCTTCGCCGGGGTCGCCGCGCTGGCCGGCCCCGAGTTCCTCAAGAACGGCTGGACCTTCCCGCTCGATCACGAAGAGACCGTCGTGATCCGCGAGAACGGCCGGGTGATCCGCACCGGCGATCACTTCAACATCTCGAACAAGCGGTCGGAGGCCGACGTGGACCGCACCTTCGCCTGGACCGGCAAGGACGCGCTTCAGATCGACCTGCCGGTCGACGTGGTGTTCATCCAGGGGGCGGAGGCCAAGATCGTCGCCTCGGGACCCAAGGCCTATCTTGACCGGCTCCGCGTCGAGGGCGGCCGCATCAGCCTTGATGACGGCGCGCGCGACGAGCATACCCAGGTCACGATCAATGCCTTCGGCGTGCGTGTGTTGAGCGACTCCGAGCGCGTGAAGATCACGATCATCGCGCCGGACGTAACCAAGTTCGACCTGCGCGGCTCCGGGGACCTCGACATTCGGCGCTACGACCACCCGACCTTCGCCGTCGAAGTCAGCGGCAGCGGAGACGTCGAGGCGCAGGGCCGGGTCGAAACCCTTGTGGTGGACAATTCCGGATCTGGATCCGTCGACCTGTCCGACCTGAAGGCCAAGGACGCGGTGTTCGACGTCTCGGGCAGCGGCGGCGGGGCCTTGTTCGCCACGAACAAGGCCAAGATCGACATCTCCGGCAGCGGCGACGTCGAACTGCGCACCGAACCCAAGACGGTCAGCACCGAGATCACCGGCTCTGGCGAAGTGCGCCGGGAATACTGATCCCACACGGATCAGATCGCCTGTGACAAAGGGGGCGGGGTGACGGACGCGTTCGGAAAGCCTACCTGTAGGCACATGAACGCTCCGCTCTCCGCCTCCTCCCTGGCCGCCTCGGCCCTGGCCGCCACCTCCATCCTGGACGCCGCCGGCGTCGATCGCGAACGCGCCCAGGCGATCCTGAGCGAGGCCCTGGCCGGCGCCGATGACGGCGAGCTGTTCCTCGAACGCTCCGAGAGCGAGGCCTTCGTCTTCGACGACGGCCGCCTGAAAAGCGCCTCCTACGACAGCGCCGAAGGCTTCGGCCTGCGCGTCGTGGCCGGCGAGACGGCCGGCTTCGCCCACGCCGCCGAAATCTCCGAAGCCGCCATCCGGCGCGCCGCGGGCTCCGCCAGCCTCGCCAAGCGCGGCTATGCCGGTGTCAGCGCCGAGGGCCCGCGCTCGACCAACGAGGCGCTGTACGGCGAGGACAATCCGGTCAATTCGCCGGACTTCTCTGACAAGGTCTCGCTGCTGCAGGAGATCGACGCCTTCGCCCGCGCCCGCGATCCGCGCGTCGTGCAGGTGATGGCCTCGATGGCCGGCGAGCGCCGCGTGGTCGAGATCCTGCGCGCCGACGGCAAGCTGCTCCGCGACGTCCGCCCGCTGGTGCGAGTCAATGTCCAGGTCACCGTCGAGAAGGACGGTCGCCGCGAGAGCGGCAGCTCCGGCGCCGGCGGCCGCGCTGGCTTCGCCGCCTGGATCAGCCCCGACAAGTGGCAGGACCAGGTCGACGAGGCCCTGCGCATGGCGCTGGTCAATCTTGACGCCGTCGCCTGCCCGGCCGGCGAGATGGACGTGGTGCTCGGCCCGGGCTGGAACGGCGTGCTGCTGCACGAGGCCGTCGGCCACGGCTTGGAAGGCGACTTCAACCGCAAGGGCATCAGCGCCTTCTCGGGCCGCATCGGCGAACGCGTGGCGGCCAAGGGGGTCACGGTCTTCGACGACGGCTCGCTGGCCGGCCGCCGCGGCTCGCTGACCATCGACGATGAAGGCACCCCGACCGAACGGACAGTGCTGATCGAGGACGGCGTCCTGGTCGGCTACATGCACGACCGCATGAGCGCGCGCCTGATGGGCATGAAGGCCACCGGCAACGGTCGTCGCCAGTCCTACGCCCACATGCCGATGCCGCGCATGACCAATACCGGCATGCTGGCGGGCGCCGACGATCCGCAAGAGATGATCGCTTCGCTGAAGCGCGGCCTCTACTGCGCCAATTTCGGCGGCGGCCAGGTCGACATCACCAACGGCAAGTTCGTCTTCCAGTGCACCGAGGCCTACCTCGTCGAGGACGGCAAGATCACCGCCCCGGTCAAGGGCGCGACCCTGATCGGCGACGGCCCCTCGGCCCTGACCCGGGTGACGATGATCGGCAACGACTTCGACTTCGACCCCGGCATCGGCGTCTGCGGCAAGGCCGGCCAGGGCGTGCCCGTGGGCGTGGGCCAGCCCAGCCTGAAGATCACCGGCCTGACGGTGGGCGGGACGGCCGTTTAGAGCCGCCGCTCCAGATAGGTCACCGTCTTCTTCCCGCCGTGGATCTGCGCCGTCCCCACGGGGACGAAGCCGAGCGCGGCGTGGAAGGCGTCCGACGCCGGGTTGGGCGGGTCGGAATTGACCTCGCAGACGATGCGGTCGTGCCCGGCCGACCGGGCCGCCGAGAACAGGTCGTCATAGAGCGCGCGCGCCAGGCCCCTGCCCCGCGCGCTGTCGGCCACCACCACGCGGTCGACATAGACGAAGGCCGAATAGCGCTCACGGAACCACAGGTAGTTGACGCTGTCGTAGTCGGCGGAGTGATCGAAGGTCAGCAGCAGCGCATCCGCCAAGCCCACGCGGCGAGCCACGAAGGCCTCGGCGACCAGATGCGCCATCCGCTCGGGCTCAAGCCACGACAGCTCGACGGCGTGGTCATTGTTCAGCGCCAGCAGGGCCTCGCCGTCTGGACCGGTCAGGTCGTCGGTGGTCAGCGGCTTCACAAGGTCGGTCATCGGGCCCTCCATCGGGTCTCGGACCTATGGGCCAGCGCCCGGCCGCGCAACCTTGCAAAGGTTTAATCCACCTGTCGGGCTTGTAACTTCCCTAGCGGCAAGACGATCGCCACCCTGGCTCGACGGTTTCACCGACGAGCTTCGGGTAGGAGCGGAAACGGACTTCGCGGTTTGAGCCACCGCGAAGGACGGTCCCACCTGGGGTCGAGGCGCGGCCCCTCCGCGCCTCGTGAGAAGGGCCCCAGTCCATGCTGGGGCCCTTCGGTCCTTTTCAGCCTAGGCCCCCGAAGCGTCGGCGACCGTCGGACCCGTGGTGTCGTCGGCGCCGTGCGACCATTTCTTGAGCACCGGCGAGAGCAGCAGGAAGCCGATCCCGATCACCACCGACACCAGGCCGATGATGTTGAAGACCTTCAGCGAGGCGGCGAGCGCCGCGCCGGGGTCCAGCACCTGGCCGCCGACCGTCTCGGTGGCCGCGAAGCCGGCGATCTTGCCGCCGACCCACTGGGCGATGGCCACGGCCATGAACCAGACGGCCATCATGAACGACACCACCGCGCCGGGCGACAGCTTGGTCATCTGCGACAGGCCGACCGGCGACATGCACAGCTCGCCGGTGGTGTGCAGCATGTACATCAGCACCAGGAAGATAAGCGGCATCTTGAACGCGCCGTCGGCGAAGGTGGAGCCCCACTGCAGCAGCAGGAAGCCGGCGCCGACCTGGATCAGGGCCAGGCCGAACTTGACGACCGGATTGGGGTCCTTGCCGCGCGCGCCCAGGAAGGTCCAGAGCGCGGCCAAGACCGGCGCGAAGATCAGGATCCAGCCGGCGTTCAGGGCCTGGGTCTGCGGGGCGTTGAAGCTGGTGTTGACCCAGAAGGTCGAGGCCGCGTCGATGCCGGCCTTGGACAGCTGCTCTGGCGTGGCCAGGGTCACCGCGCCGCTGAACAGCCGGACGGGCTCGCGGACGAGGTCCAGCTGGACGTTGGTCGCGGCGAACAGGCTCAGCGACGAGCCGGCCTGCTCGAACAGCGTCCAGAACACCACCGCGCCGAAGATCAGGAACACCGCCAGGGCGAGGCGCTCGCGCTCTTCCTTGCCGCATTTGCGGAACATGAACCAGCCGATGTAGCCCAGCGAGGCCAGGATGCCGATGTTCAGGGCGACGCCGACCACGGCGTTGAACTGCACGAGGAAGAAGATCCCGATCAGGCCCAGCAGGGAGACGGCGTAGATGGCCAGCTCGCGGTTGATGGGACCCAGGACCTTTTCCTTCAGGACCTTGGGCTGAGGCGGCTCGGCCTTGCCTTCCAGCCAGGGCTTGCCCAGCACGAAGACCACGAAGCCGGCCAGCATGCCGACGCCGGCCAGGCCGAAGCCCGCCCACCAGCCGACATTCACGCCCAGCAGGCCGCAGAGGATCGAGGCCCAGAAGGAGCCCAGGTTGATGCCGTAGTAGTAGAGGGTGAAGCCCGGATCCCGGCGCGGGTCGCCTTGCGGGTACAGCTGGCCGACGATGGTCGAGATGTTGGGCTTCAGGAAGCCGACGCCCAGGATGATCAGCGACAGCGAGAACCAGAAGATGTTCAGGTACAGCGGATCGCGGCCCGTCACGTCCAGCTTGTAGTCGGCCTTCTGGAGGACGGCGGGCAAAGGCGCGCCGGCCGGCAGGTCCTTGATCTGGAAGTCGCCAGCCTTGGTCGCGGCGACATCATAGGGCTTGCCCGCGACCACCAGCTTGGCCACGCGGTCCTGTCCCCGGCCCTCGGCCTGGAATTCGTAGGTCGCGCCCTGATAGGTCAGGGTCTGCACGGCGGGCTTGCCCTCGATCGCCATGGCTAGGTGACCCGCGACGAGCAGGATCGCGCCGAACGCGACGGCCTTGCGCGTGCCCAGCCACTTGTCGGCCAGGAAGCCGCCAATCAGCGGCAGCAGATAGACCAGCGCTGTGTAGGAGCCGTAGTGGCCGGACGCGGCCTTGGGGTCGAACAGGAAGTGCTGAGTCAGATAGAAGATCAGGATGGCGCGCATGCCGTAGTAGGAGAAGCGCTCCCACATCTCGGCCAGGAAGCAGATGATCAGGCCACGCGGGTGCCCGCGCAGCAGCTGGACCAGAACGGGAATGCCGGTCACGAGCGTGACCAGGATCCCCGCGGCGATAACGATATTCATACGCTAGCCTTGAACATGACGAGAGACGGGACCTGACCCCCCAACGGCTTCCGCGAGCGGAAGGCCGCTGTTGTTAGGTTTGGAGCGCGTCCGACGGGCGAAACCGTATACACTTTCGCCCGACGCGCTCCGGTCAAATCGCCCCATCGACCCCAATTTGGCGGGGAGAAGATCACGCGGCTGACGGTTTCACAAGCAACGGCTTGCCGCTGACCTAAACGGACCCATGTTTGGATTGGGAGCTTGGCCGCCGTCCCGCGCGTTTTCCTCAGCGAACCCTTTTTAGGACGGGAACCGCCATGAAGATCCCCGACGAAAGCCACCCCATCACCCTCGAACGCGCGCCGACCAACGTGCGCGTGCTGTTCGAGGGCCACGAGATCGCCGACAGCGACGACGTCCTGGTCCTGAAGGAGGCCAACTATCCGCCGGTCTACTACTTCGCGCGGGAGGACGTGCAGATGCCGTTCCTGCGCCGGACCGACAAGGTGACCCACTGCCCCTACAAGGGCGACGCCAACTACTTCACCATCTATCGCGACGCCAAGGTTATCGAGAACGCCGTCTGGACCTACGAGGACCCGTTCTCGGCGGTCGGGCGGATCGCTGATCGCGTGGCCTTCTATCCCGAGCACGTCGCGTTCGAGCTGGGCGAGCGCACCGCCGCCCAGCTCGAAGCGGCGAGCGTCGACGAGGTGGTCCGCCACACCGACAGCGGTTCGGGCGCCAGCCAGGCCGAACATTGGGCGCCGAACGTGCCCATGCCCGATGACGAAGACGCCGAGCGCGATGTCGACCAACCCTACAAGGGCGTCGGATCGCTTTAGTTGGGCCTTTAAGCCCTTGTTAACTGTTGGGAGCGTGACCTTGCGGTCAGCTCCCGCCAGAGGAGCACGGAGGAAACCATGGCCTACGTCTCATATGATCGGGCTGTTCACGCGACCCACCCCTTCCGCCGCCTTGCCTGGGGCCGGCTCTTCGCGCTTGGGGCCGCTGCAGGCCTTTGGGTCGGGATCATCGTCGGCGTACGCGCGATCTTCTAGAGCGCGAAACTCAGTGCGCGTGGCTGGTGGCGGCCGCGCCGCCGAGGCGCGTGACCGTGATTCGTTGCCCCTCCGCGCTGAGCGGGCCGGACGTGGGCGGCCCGCCGAGCGGGATTTCAGTAGGCGCAGTCGGTGAAGACGCGGCTGATATCGCCCTGCCATTCGCCATTGTAGAGCGAGAGCAAGCGCTCGGCCGGGGTGATCCCGCTGTCGGCGATCTGCTCCAGCTCGCCCAGATAGATGGTCTCGTCGAGGAAACCGCCGTTGATATGGGCGCGGTTCTTCAGGCCGGACTTGGCGATGGACACGAAGTCCTTGGCGACGTCCTGGGCGGTGCGACCGGCGACGGTCGCCTTCAGGCCCAGCTTCGGTACGTCGCGACGCAGGCCCTCGCGGTCCTCGAGCGACCAGTCCTTGCAGAGGTCCCAGGCGGCGGCCAGGGCCGCGTCGTCGTAGAACACCCCGGTCCACAGCGCCGGCAACGCGCATAGGCGGCTCCACGGGCCGGCGTCGGCGCCGCGCATCTCGAGATAGGTCTTCAGGCGGACTTCCGGAAAGGCCGTGGTCGTGTGGTCGGCGAAGTCCTTGATCGTGGCGATCTCGCCCGGCAGTTCGGGAAGCTTGCCCTCGATGAAGTCGCGGAAGGATCGTCCGGCCACGTCGATATACTTGTCGCCGCGCTTGACGAAATACATCGGCACGTCGAGCGAATAGCGGGCGTAGCGTTCGAAGTCGAAGCCGTCCTCGAACACGAAATCCAGCAGGCCGGTGCGGTTCGGATCGGTGTCGGTCCAGACGTTGGCGCGCGCCGACAGGAAGCCGTTCGGCTTGCCTTCAGTGAACGGAGAATTGGCGAACAGGGCCGTGGCGATCGGCTGCAGGGCCAGGCTCATGCGGAACTTGGCGACCATGTCGGCTTCGCTGGAGAAGTCGAGATTGGCCTGCACCGTGCAGGTGCGCAGCATCATGTCGAGGCCGAGATTGCCGACCTTGGGCATGTAATTGCGCATGATCACGTACCGGCCCTTGGGCATGATCGGCACCTCGCCACGCGTCCACACCGGCGAGAAGCCCAGACCCAGGAAGCCCAGCCCCAGCTCGTCGGCGACGGTCTTGACCTCGTCCAGGTGCTGGCCGGTCTCGTCGCAGATATCGTGCATGGTCAGCAGCGGCGCGCCGCTGAGCTCGAACTGGCCGCCCGGCTCCAGGCTGACATTGGCCCCGTTGCGCTCCAGGCCGATAATGACCTCGCCTTCCATGACGGGCTTCCAGCCGAAGCGCTGAAGCCCCGTCAGCAGGGCGTGCACGCCCTTGTCGCCTTCGTACGGAACCGGCGCGTTGGCGCCGAGATAGAAGCCGAACTTCTCGTGCTCGGCGCCGACGCGGAAACGCTCCTTGGGCTTGGACCCTTGAGCAAAATAGTCGGTCAGGTCTGCGAGCGTCAGCTGACGATCTTGAACGCTAGTGGTGTCGGCCATGCAAGCCGTCCCTCCCCAGGGTGTAGTGCTACGGGAGGAGAGGCCCATCTCTCCGCCGACGGAAACTCGGTCACGCCCAGTTGGGCGTTTTCTTTGCGAACCTCAAGGGGCGACCTTCGCCATATATTTTTACCGCCAATCTCCGGCCGCCGCCTGCCACAGGGTCATGGCCGCGATGGCGGCCGTGTCGGCCCGCAGGATGCGAGGACCAAGCGACACCGGCGTGACGAAGGAAAGCCCCCGCAGGCGCTCGCGTTCCTCGGGTGCGAACCCGCCTTCGGGGCCGATCAGGATGGCGGCCGGATCACCGGTTCCCGCCAGGGCCTGGATCGCCGGCAGGGCGTCGCCGCCCTCGTCGCAGAACACCATGCGCCGGGCCGGGTCCCAGCCGTCGAGAATCTTGTCCAGCTTCTCTGGATCGGCGACCTCGGGCACGTCCAGGCGGCCCGTCTGCTCAGCGGCCTCCATGGCGATGGCGTCCAGGCGGCCCAGCTTGACGAAGTCGACATTGGTCCGTCGGGTGATGGCCAGCCGCACGCGACGCGCGCCCAGCTCGGCGGCCTTCTCGACGATGGTCTCGACCCGGCTGCGCTTGACCATGGCGATGATCAGCTCGAGGTCGGGTCCGAACGCCATGGGCCGGGCCTGCTCCTCGGCCTTCAGCAGGCAGCCGCGCTTGGTCGACTCGACGATGGTCGCGCGCCACTCGCCGTCGCGGCCGTTGAACAGCAGCACCTCGGCGCCGACACCCAGACGCATGACGGAAGTCAGGTAGCGGGACTGGTCGACGGTGGGCACGACGCCGGCGCCGGCGGAGAGGTCATTGGGAACGAAAAGACGGATCATGCGGCTCTTCTAGCGCAACTCTTATTTCTGGGGGTAGGCTCCGCGCATGAGCAAGCGCGACGACTACGAGAACGAACTCACCCAGCTGCAGCTGGCCCTGATCGCCATGCAGATGAAGGCCATCAAGGATGGCTGGAAGATCCTGGTGGTGTTCGAAGGCCGCGACTCCGCCGGCAAGGACGGCACCATCGCCCGGGTCACCGAGCACCTGTCCAAGCGCGCGACCACGGTCGTGGCCCTGCCCAAGCCGACCGATCGCGAGCGCAGCGAGTGGTACTTCCAGCGCTATGTCGACTACCTGCCGGCCTGCGGCGAGGCGGTGATCTTCAACCGCTCCTGGTACAACCGGGCCGGGGTCGAACGGGTGATGGACTTCTCCACGCCCGAGCAGCAGGAGCAGTTCCTGCGCGACGTGCCGGCCTTCGAGCGGATGCTGGTCGAGAACGGCCTGCGCTACGTCAAGTTCTGGCTCGACATCACCCGCGAGGAGCAGGCCGAACGCCTGAAGGTCCGCCGCGAGGACCCGCTGAAGGCCTTCAAGACCAGCGACCTCGACAAGGTCGCCGAGGAAAAGTGGGACGACTACACCAAGGCCCGCGACGAGATGTTCATGCGCACCCACAGCGACGTTGCGCCGTGGATCTGCGTTCGCGCCGACCACAAGAAGGAAGCCCGGCTCAACGTCATCCGCTGGCTGCTGCACGCGGCTGGCGACAAGAAGCTGATCAAGGGCGTGGCCAAGCCGGATCCCAGCGTGATCTTCTCGTTCGAACCGGCGGCGCTGAAGGACGGGCGGCTGGCGCGCTAGCGCGCCTTCCGCGCCGCGCGCTCGGCGGCGATCTCCAGGTTCTGGACGACGCGGAAGGCGACGATGTCGTGGATCAGGTCCGGCGGCAGCGGCGCGGCCGGCTGGAAGCGGATCGTGCCCTTGGCGGTTTCGAAGCCGGCAAGGCGGTCGGCGAAATGATCCATCACCGCCCCCGGATAGAAGGCGCAGTGCTTGGCCGCCGCGCCGAAGTGCACGAGATTGCCGTTCAGCTTGAAGGTGGGCAGGCCATAGCTGATCGTCTCTTCGGCCTGCGGGACCACCGCGCGTATCTGGCCGCGCAGGGTCTCCAGGGCCGTCCGCTGCTCAAGGGGCAGCTTGGACAGGTAGTCGTCGATGGATGCGGCGGGGGGTTTCATCATCGGGTGGTCCTCGGTCGCTTGAATCCAGGCGATTGAACTCAGGACGTCCGGGATTGTCCCCCGCCGACATCACTATCGCTATTTCCCGGCGTACAGCGCCATGACGTCCCGGCGGAACGCGGCGCCGCTGTCGGGGCGGCTGTAGAACATGTGCCCGCCCGGATAGTTGGACAGGGTCACGCGGCCGTTGGCCGTCGCCGGGATGGCGTCGACGATCAGGCGCGAGGCGAAGAACGGGCACGACAGGTCGTTGTAGCCGTGCACGATCAGCACCTTCAGCTTCGGGTCGACCGAGACGACCTTGCGCAGGTCGGTGACCGACTCGGTGTCGGCGCCGCGACCGCGATCCCACAGGCGGTTGACGTTGCCCGACAGCGCTTCGTAGCGGGCCTCCGGCTTCCAGCCGACGATGCGGGTGGTGAAGTCGACGATGGCGCTGGTGGTCGGGGCGATGATCGCGTCGAGGATCGGGTCGTTGACCTCCTGCTCCGGCGCGTTGGGGAAGGGATCCAGCGAGGTGACGTTGCTGTCGTAGCGGCTGCCCAGGCGCCCCTTGTCGCGGAACACCTCGCGCAGGAACGACTGGGTCTCCAGGCGGCCGCCGGCGCGGCGGACATAGACCGGATCCAGGCCCGTCATGGCCGAGACCTTGGTGGTCAGGCGGTCCAGGGCGGCGGGGTCGGAGCCCTTCATCAGGTCGACCATGTATTCGCCGCGCGTATAGTCCTCGACGGCCTTGATGCTCTCGGGCGTCAGCTTGCCGTCGCGCTCCAGCTTGGCCGCGGCGATGGACGGCAGGGTCCACATGGCCGGCAGGGGCGAGACTTCCTGGCTGGCGCGGCCGGCGCTGGACAGCAGCGGCGAGACCAGCACGACGCCCTTCACGGCGACGCCCAGGTCCGTCTGCAGCTCATAGGCCAGACGCGGGCCACGGAAGCCGCCATAGCTTTCGCCGACCAGATACTTGGGCGAGGCCAGGCGCTCGGTCTTGACCAGGTAGTCGAAGACGATGCGCGACAGGTAGTCGATGTCCTGCTTGACGCCATAGAAGCGTTTCTTGGTCTCCTCCTCGCTGACCAGCGAGCGCGAGAAGCCGGTGCCAACCGGGTCGATGAAGACGAGGTCGGTGAAGTCCAGCCAGCTGGCGGGGTTGTCTTCCAGCTTGCTGAACGACGAGGGGCTGTCGCCTTCCGCGCCGAACTGCACGCGCTTGGGGCCGAGGGCGAAGTTCAGATAGACCGAGGCCGCGCCGGGACCGCCGTTGAAGGCGACCGTGATCGGACGGCTGGGGTCGCGCGGGCCGTCGACGATGTAGGAGGTGTAGACCACCTCGGCGACCTTCTTGCCCTTCTCGTCGCGCACCGGCAGCACGCCGACCGTCGCGGTGTACGAGACGACCTTGCCGCCGATCGTCGCCGTCTGCTTGACGGACTTGTCGGCCGGGAACGCCGGCAGGTCGGACTTGGCCTCGGCGGCGGGTTTGTCACCGCCCTTTTCCTGCGCGAACGCCGTGGGCGCGCCGCCGATCGCCGCGACGACAAAGAGGGCCGCTACGCTGGCCCTGAAAGACTGCTTCATACTCACCCCTCCAAAGAGGGTGAAATTGCTAAGCCAAGCGGGAATGCTTCACAACCGCATGCGGGCGTGATGCTGTGCCCGCGATGAGGGGAAACGCTGGATGACCACGACCGACGCCGCGACGCCGCGCAAGGCGGCCGCGATCCGCCTGGCCATCGGCCTGGCCCAGGGCATCGCCCTCTTCCTGCTGCAGAAGGCCGACGAGTCCAAGGCGTGGCCGGCGACCGTACCGATGCTCTATGCGCCGTTGCTGGTCTGCGTCCTGATGGTCCCGTTGCTTCCGCTGGCTGCGCTCTCGGCCATGCGGCGCGCGACGCTGATCGCCTGGACCGCCCTCGCGGCCGGCCTGACCGCGATCCTGGCCGTCCACGCCGCCTGGACGGGAGCCGAGCCCCAGCGCCTGGGCGCTGGCCCGCTATCGCCGCCGATCTTCATCGCCGCGGCCGCCCCGCTGTTCATCGCCCACCATCTGGTCCAGCCGGCCGACGCCGCCCGCAAGCCGGTCGCGCCCTATGCGGACTATTTCGATCTGGCCTGGACCAACCTCATCCGGCTGTTCCTCTCGCTGGCCTTCACCGGCGCCTTCTGGCTGCTGCTGTTCCTGGCCGGGGCGCTGTTCAAGCTGATCGGCGTCCAGGCGATCCAGAAGCTGATCGGCGAGACGGCCTTCGCCTTCCCGGCCACCGGCCTGATGTTCGCCGCCGCCGTCCACATGGCCGTGCAACTGACCGAGGCCCGCGCCGGCCTGGTGCGCGGCGTGAGGACCGTCGGCCTGACCCTGCTGGCCTGGCTGTCGCCGCTGATGGTGGTGATCGCCGCCGGCTTCCTGGCCACCCTCCCCTTCACGGGCCTGGCGCCGCTATGGGGCACCAAGGCCGCCGCGAGCTTGCTTCTGTCGGCCGCCGCCGCCCTGATCATCCTGATCAACGCCGCCTATCAGGACGGGATCGAGCCGCCCTCGACGATCCCGCGCTGGGCCGCGCGGATCGCGGGCCTGCTGCTGATCCCGATCGTGATCCTGGCCGCCTACGCCCTGTGGCTGCGGGTCGACCAGTATGGCCTGACGCCCGACCGGGTGTTCGCCACGGCCTATCTGGTGGTCGCGATCGGCTTCACGGTCGGCTACGCGCTCGCCGCTCTGAAGCCAGGCCCATGGATGAAGACCCTGGAGCCGACCAACCTGATCATGGCCGCCGTCTCGGTGTTGCTCCTGATCGCGCTGTTCACGCCGATCTCCGATCCGGCGCGACTGTCGGTGGGCAGCCAGGTCAAACGTCTAGAGAGCGGCAAGGTCACGGCCGAGGAGTTCGACTTCCAGTTCCTGCGCTTCGACAGCGGGCGGTATGGGCGCGATGGGCTGGAGCGGCTGAAGGCAAATCCAAATGCCGACGTCGCCAAACGCGCCCGCGAGGCTTTTAGCCTAACCGCCAAAACCTATCCGAAACTGGACAAGCCAGAATTCTCCAAGGTCACGGTCTATCCGGCGGGCAAAGTGCTTCCCGAAAGCTTCCGGAAGCAAGATTGGCCGGCGGAAACCGGCTCTCCCTGCATCGCTTCCGGGTCGGAATGCCCGGCCGTGCTACTTGATATCGACGGCGATGGAACGGACGAGGTTTTGCTCGGGGCTGGCGCGTCGTTCGACATCTTCAAAGCTGACACGACGGGCACATGGCGCAAGATCGCCGAGGCCTCATCGGCTTGCGATGTCGGCAGCTTGGCCGAACGGCTCAAAAGCGACGCTCCGCGACTGAGCGATCCCGAAGAACATCGCGATCTCATTGTCGGCGGCAAGAGGCTCTCTATCCGGCCCGCCGACCCGGGGTGCGGCGAACTACGGACGATCCTAACGCCAAAGCCCTAAACCACCCCCGCGCTGATCGCGTTCAGCCGGGCATAGACCCCGCCCTGCGCCGTCAGCTCGGCGTGGCGGCCTTCCTCGACGACGCGGCCGCCCTGGAAGACCAGGATGCGGTCGGCGCCGCGCACGGTCGACAGGCGGTGGGCGATGACGATCGTGGTCCGCCCCTCCATCAACGCCTCGGCGGCGACCTGGACCTGGCCCTCGGTCTCGACGTCCAGGGACGAGGTCGCTTCGTCCAGGACAAGAATGGGGGCGTCGGTCAGGAAGGCGCGGGCGATGGCCACGCGCTGGCGCTCGCCGCCCGACAGCTTGATGCCCCGCTCGCCCACCAGAGTGTCATAGCCCTTGGGCAGGCGCAGGATGAAGTCGTGGGCGCGGGCCTTCTTCGCCGCCGCCTCGACCTCCTCGCGGGTCGCGCCAGGCTTGCCGTAGGCTATGTTCTCATAGAGCGAGCGGTGGAACAGGGCCGGGTCCTGCGGCACCACCGCGATGGCGCGGCGCAAGCTGGCCTGGGTGACCTGCGAGACGTCCTGGCCGTCGATCACCACCGCCCCGTCCTGCAGGTCATGCAGGCGCTGGACCAGCTTGACGAAGGTCGACTTGCCCGAGCCCGTCGGCCCGACCAGCGCCACCCGCTCGCCGGGCGCGATCTTCAGGCTGAAGTGGTCGTACAGCGGCGCGCCCGCCGCCTTGTAGCGGAAGGTCACATCGCGGAATTCGATCGCGCCCGCGCCCGGCTTGAAGTCCGGCGCGCCGGGGGCGTCGGCGATCTGCGGCGAAAGGCGCGTCCAGGCCGCGACATCCTCGGTGTCGTCGATGCCCTTCTGGAGCATGCGGATGTTCTCGCCCAAGTTCCGCAGATAGCCGCTCATCAGCATGAAGGCGGTGATGGCGAAGGCGACGTCGCCCGGCGTGGCCGTGCCTTGAGTCCAGCCCCAGACCATCGAGCCGGTCAGGCCTGCTTGCAGCACGACCAGCAACAGGTTCTGCCCCAGCCAGACGTCGGTGAAGCGGCTCCAGGTGACCATGACCGCGTCGCGCCAGGCGGCGGTGACCTCGGCCAGCCGCGCGGCCTCGCGCTGTTCGGCGCCGAAGCTCTTGACGGTCGGGTTGGAGGTCACGGCGTCGGCCAGGGCTCCGCCGATCTGGGAGTCCAGGGCGTTGGAGCGCAGGTTGCTGGGCCGCACATAGCGCTCGGTGATCCACAGGTTCACCGACAGATAGGCCACCACCACGACCAGCGACACCGCGCCGGCCAGCGGCTGGCGCAGCAGCATGCCGATCGACAGGCCGACCAGCACGATGATCCCCGGCCCCAGCCAGATGGTCACCGCGTCGGTGACGCTGTCATAGCCCCACATGGCGCGGGTCAGCTTGCGCACGGTCGCGCCGGCGAAGCTGTCAGCATGCCAGTCGGACGAGAAGGCCTGGACCTTCGCGAAGCCCTCGTTGGTCATCTCCTCCATGTTCCGGGCCGCCAGCGGGATCCAGAACCGGTGGGCGATGTTGCGGATCACCGCGAAGGCGAAATAGACGCCGACGAAGACGCCCAGCGCCTGCCAGGCGCCGGCGTCGCCGCGCGGCTTGCTGGTGACGGTGTCGACCAGGTGCCCCGAGGCGTAGGGCAGGGCCAGGTCGAAGGCGATCGCCAGCAGGGTCAGACTGACGCCGAGTCCAAACAGGACCGGCCGCCGCTTCCAGAACCGGGCCACGAAGCCCAGCACCTGGCGGTTGGACAGCGCGCGCTTGCGGGCGCCGATCTCGTCTTCATCCTCGAAAGCGTCGGTCATCGCGGGGAGATAGTGGTTTCCCGCCCCATAGTCAGCCCTGTCGTTTGGCCCGCCGCTTGCGCTTGCGCCCGCCGCCGAAGGGTCGCCAGCGCAGGAACCACAGGATCGCCGGCCCGACCACCGGCACGCGCAGCATCGGCCGCACGGCGTGAGGGCGGGTCTTCAGGAAGCACAGCACCGCGCCGATCCAGAACACCGTGGTCGGCATGCCCGGCGTGACGATCCCCACCGCGCCCGTGGCCAGCAGCGCCCCGCCCAGTCCGTCCAGCGCCCAGCGCTCGACGCGGCTCAGGCGGCGGCGCGACTTTCGGAGAGGCTCAGGAGTCATGCGATGACGCTAGCGCGCCTGCGAGACGGTCGCAAAGCCTTAGAACGCCTCGGCGACCCCGCCCACGCGGCGCGGCGGAGGGGTGTTGAGGCCGCGTCGGATCTTCGGGCCGAACTTGGTGGCCGAGGTCAGGCGCGCGACCATGCCGTGGTCGCCTGCGAGGGCGAACAGCTTGCCGGCGGCGGTCCACAGGCGGGTGGTCACCGGGTGCGGCAGGACGATGCCGGCCCCGACGCCGGCGACCAACAGGCTCCAACCGGAGAGGCGAATGGCGGCGGTGGTCATGAGGGTCGCTCCTGCGAATGGCTTGCAGGAAGACCTTCGCCTCATTGCCCTCACAAATCCAATTGATCGTTTTTCTCGACAGGATCGATCTTCCCTATAGGACGCCTTCGAGCGCGCGGGTTAAGCCTCGCGGCATGACCGCCACCACTATTCTCCCCGACGCCGTCGCGACCAACTGGGTTGACCGCCACGCGCCCGAGCGCCTGCGGCCCTGGCTCAAGCTGGGTCGGTTCGACCGGCCGGCGGGGATCTGGCTGCTGATGCTGCCGGGCTGGCAAGGCATCGCCCTGGCCGCCGCCGAGCAGGGCCGCTGGCCCAATCCGTGGCTGCTGCTGGCGGTGTTCGTCGGCGCGGCCCTGATGCGCGCCGCCGGCTGCGCGTTCAACGACATCGTCGACCGCGACTTCGACGCCCAGGTGGCCCGCACCGCCATGCGCCCGATCCCGGCCGGGCTGATCACCGTCAAGCAGGCGTGGCTGTTCCTGGTGGGCTGCAGCCTGGTCAGTCTGCTCATCCTGCTGACCCTGGGCTGGGTGGCGATCGGGCTGGGCGTTCTGTCGCTAGGCCTCGTGGCCGGCTATCCCTTCATGAAGCGGATCACCTGGTGGCCGCAGGCCTGGCTGGGCCTGACCTTCAATTGGGGCGCCCTGCTGGGCTACGCCGCCGCCACGCATCACCTGTCCTGGTCGGCCGCCCTGCTTTACGCTTCGGGGATCTTCTGGACCCTGGGCTACGACACGATCTACGCGATCCAGGACATCGAGGACGACGCCCTGGCCGGCATCAAGTCCTCGACCCGACGTCTGGGCGATCACGTCCAGATCGGCGTGGCGGGCTTCTATCTGGCGTCGTTCGTCTGCGTGGTCGCGGCCGGCTGGGTTGGCAATATCGGGCCGCTGTTCCTGCCGCTGGCGGCCTTCTTCGCCCTGCACCTGTCGCGCCAGGCGGCCGCCGTCCGCGTCGACGACGGTCAAGGCGCGCTGAAGCTGTTCAAGTCCAACGCCGTGGCGGGGCTGATCGTGTTCGCCGGACTGGTCGCCGGGCTGTGGAAGCCGGGGGTGCGGTTCTAGAACGGCCCCTGGCTGTAGACGCGGTCCATGACCGTGTTCAGCTGCCGGATGCGGTTGTCGTAGCTGCGCGCCAGGCAGGCCTGGTTGCCGCCGCAGGCCTTGCGGGCCGCGAGCCAGGCGCGCTGGTCGTCCATGATAGCGCCGCGACCGCCCATCGGCACGAGGTGGCGCGTGATGCCGTAGAGCTGGTCCATCCGCACGTCCTGGTCGTTGAGGTCGCGGTTGGCGCAGATCGCCTTCTCGTCGGCGGCACGGGCCTTGCGGCAGTCGAAGCTGGCGGCGGCGGCGGGGGCGGCGGCGGCGCAGACAGCGGTCAGAACGAGAGCGGGGATCAGTCGGCGCATGAGCGGCTCCAAATGTGACGTAGGGTCATCCTGTCAGGCCTAAGCTGAATGTGCGATGATCGTTCCATGGCCGTCGCACCCCGCGTCAAACCGCAGGACCTGTTCACGCCCGACGAATGGACGCGGATCTCCGCGCGCTCGTCCTGGCGCGGCATTTGGATGGTCGCCCACGCCTGGACCGTGATCATCGGCGCCGGGGCGCTGTTCGTCTTCTTCCCCAATCCGCTGACCTACGTGCTGGCCGTGATGCTGATCGGGGCGCGGCAGCTGGGCTTGGCCATCCTGATGCATGAGGCCGCGCACGGCGGTCTGCATCCGAACCTCAAGGTCAATGACTGGCTGGGCGAGTGGCTGTGCGCCGCCCCGACCGGCGCGTCCCTGGCCAGCTACCGCCCCTATCACCTGACCCATCACAAGTACGCCCAGCAGGCCGAGGACCCGGACCTGATCCTGTCGGCCCCCTTCCCGACCACGCGGGAGTCCCTCCGCCGGAAGATCGTCCGCGACCTGACCGGCCAGACCTTCTTCAAGCAGCGCTTCGGGCCGTTGCTCGGAAAGATGAAGGGCGACGCCCCCAAGGGCGCGATCTTCGCCGGCGAGATTGCCCGGCAGAGGCCATTCCTGCTGTGGAACCTCGGCATCCTGATCGTGCTGTCGGCGATGGGACTCTGGTGGGCCTGGCTGGCGCTGTGGATCGTGCCGATGGCGACCTGGTTCCCGCTGGTCACCCGCCTGCGCAACATCGCCGAGCACGCCCTGGTGGCCAAGGACGAGCCCGACCCGTTTCGCCACGCCCGCACCACGAACGCCAACTGGATCGAGCGCGCCCTGATCGCGCCCTATCACGTCAACTTCCACGCCGAGCATCACCTGTTCATGCACACCCCGTGCTGGAACCTGCCGATGGCGCACCAGTTGCTGGAGAAGAAGGGCCTGACCTCCGGCATGCTGACCGCGCCGGGCTACCTCACCGTGCTGAAAGCGGCCTCGAGCAAACCGGTCGCCGCCTAGAGCGCCCCGTGGTCTAAGGCGGCCATGATCGTCCAGACCCTGGCAGGCCGCCGCGCCTTCATCCGCGACAACACGCGCTTCCAGGCGACGCCACACGCGCCGGAGCTGTCGCTACACCTGGCCGACGAGATCACCCCGATCTGGACGCTGACCGAGGAAGCGCTGGAGGAGATCGGCCTGCCGCCGCCGTTCTGGGCCTTCGCCTGGGCGGGCGGCCAGGCCCTGGCGCGCTACATCCTCGACAACCCCGAGACCGTCGCCGGCAAGCGGGTCATCGACTTCGCCACAGGCTCGGGCATCGTCGCCATCGCGGCGATGAAGGCCGGCGCGGCCAGCGTGCTGGCCGCCGACATCGACGTCTTCTGCGAGGCTGCCGTCGGCCTGAACGCCGAGGCCAACGGCGTCGTGGTGGCCTTTACCGACATCAACCTGCTCGATGCTCCGCCGCCGGAAGCCGACGTCCTGCTGGCCGGCGACATCTGCTACGAAAAGCCCATGGCCGAGGCGGTGATGGACTGGCTGCGGAAAGGCCGGGCCGCCGGCGCGACGGTGTTCATCGGCGACCCGGGCCGCACCTACTTCCGCAAGGACGACCTGGTGAAACTGGCCGAGTACCAAGTCGAGACCACCCGCGAGCTCGAGGATTTCGCCGTGAAGCGCACCAGCGTCTGGACTCTGCCTTAGCGGCGATTTAGAACAAATAAAGAACAATGTTTGAGGAGCGCGCCATGCGTGAAGACGGCAAGATCGACTACATCGAATGGCCGGGCGGCGACCTGCCGGCGACCAAGAGCTTCTATTCGGCCGCCTTCGGCTGGAGCTTCGTCGACTACGGTCCCGACTATGTCGCCTTCGAGGGCCAGGGCGCCGATGGCGGGTTCGCCAAGCCGCAGGAGGGCGCGACCGATCGGCCGCTGGTCATCCTCTACGCCCATGACCTGGAAGCCATGCTCGACAAGGTGACCAAGGCCGGCGGCGTGATCACCGCCCCGATCTTCAGCTTCCCCGGCGGGCGCCGCTTCCACTTCACCGATCCGTCGGGCAATGAGCTGGGCGTTTGGAGCGCGACGGGGGTCGAGTAGATATGCGTCTGGCGAGCGTCAGCTTTTTGGTGTTGGCGACGGCCGGGGCCGCCCGGGCGGAGGATCCGCCGCCCGCGCCCGTCCCCGCCGAGGTGCGCGCGCTGAAAGGCTGCTGGCGCGGCGTGGGCGACGTGATGGGCAAGGCGGTCGAGATCACCCTCGCCGCCAGGCCGGTCGCGCTCGGAACGATGCTGACGGTGGACGCCGACAGCCGCGCCAAGGCCGACCCCAAGGATCGCTACGCCGCCCACCTGGTGTTCGGCGGTCGGGGCGCGCCGCCCCAGGACGGGCAGCCCACCGGCGTGTCCGGCTTCTGGTCCGACAGCTTCGGCGGCGACTTCACCGCCGTCGGCCAGGGCGCGGCCCAGCCCAGCGGGTTCGACATCGCCTATGCCTATCCGGACGCCAGCTTCGTCAATCGCTGGCGGCGCGACGGCGACCGACTGACCTGGACCATCGTCGCCAAGAGCGGGGCCAAGGAGGCGCCGTTCGCACGCTACGACCTGGCCCGGTCGGCCTGCCCGGCGTGACGCCGCCGCATCAAACCGTCACACAGCGTCGCTAATGTCCGCCTCCTGACGATTAAGCTCACTTCGGGCAGGGGCGGATGGGCGACAAGAGCTGCGGCGATTGCGGCATGTGCTGCAAGCTGATGGGCGTGGAGGCTTTGCAAAAGCCGCCGCACGCCTGGTGCGGCCATTTCCACAAGGGCGCGGGCTGCGCGATCTATGCCGATCGCCCGAGGTCTTGCGCCGACTTCGCCTGCTACTGGCTCAAGAGCGAGGGCCTGGGCGACGAATGGCGGCCAGACCGGGCGCGCTTCATCCTGCACCGCGAGGACCAGGGCCGGCGCATGGTGGTCGAGGTCGATCCGGCCAGTCCCGAGGCCTGGCGCAAGGCGCCCTATCACCAGACCCTGCGGACCTGGGCCGCGCGCGGCGCCGCCGACGGCCTGACCCTGAACGTCCTGGTCGGCCAGCGCGGCTTCGAGATCCGTCCCGACCGCGACATCGAACTTGGCCTCGTCCGGACCTTCGCCGCATGACTGACGCGACCGCCCCAGAGATCCGCGACGAGCTCCCCCATGCCCAGGCCGCGCCGGGCAAGAGCTGCGGCTCGTGCGGCCTGTGCTGCAAGGTGCTGGCCATCGAGGCCCTGGACAAGGCCGACGGCGTCTGGTGCTCACATTTCCGCAAGGGCGGCGGCTGCGGCAACTATGAGCTGCGGCCCCAGGCCTGCCGGGGCTTCATGTGCCTGTGGATCACGTCCGAGAAGCTGGGCGACGCCTGGCGGCCCGACAAGGCCGGCTTCGTGATGTACAGCGACCGCGACGGCAAGCGCCTTAATGTGGTCGTCGACGCCGGCAAGCCCGCCAGCTGGCGGCGCGAGCCGTACTATTCCTACATCAAGAACATGTCCCGCCGGGCCCTGGACGGCTACGAGCTGGTGGTCTGCATCGGCGACCGCCGCATCGTGGTGTTTCCGACCGAGGAGATCGACCTGGGCGTCCTGCCGCCCGACCGCAAGCTGGTCAGCGGCTATGTCGAACGCGACGGCGGCCTGACGCCGTTCGCCATGGTGCTGTCTGACGCGCACTAGGCGCGTTGGAAGTTGGGTCGGAACGCTCTCGGCGCCCACCCGAAGTCCCGCGTCGCCGCCGCGCTGTCGAAGGTCAGGTCCTGGCCCATCCGCGCGCCCATGGCGACGGTCGCGCCCGGATAGAACGGCTTGGCCAGCCGCATGATCAGGCCGAAAAGCCAGGTCGGCATCGGCAGGCTGCGAGGTCGCTTTCCAAGCCCTTCGAAGATCCGGTCGACCATCAGGCGATAGGTCACCGTCTCGCCGCCCACCAGGTCATAGGCGAGGTTTCTCGTCGCCGGCGCATGGGCCGCCGCCAGGGCCCCGGCGGCAAGGTCCTCGGCATGGACCGGCTGGCGCAGGCCCGCGCCGTCGCCCGACAGCGGCATGACGTGGAAACGGCGGATCAGGCGGGCGATGCGGCTGACGTTCTCGTCGTGGCCCTCGTCATAGATCAGGGTCGGCCGCAGGATCGTCCAGGCGACGCCATGCTCGGCGCACCACTGTTCGACCGCGGCCTCGGCCTGCGCCAGCTTCCCCGCCACCGCCCGCTCGCCCTCGTCCGGCGAGTCGACCTTGGTGAAGCGGCTGGTCGAGGAGAAAGCGATCAGCCGCTCCATGCCCCGGCTTTTCAGCGCCGGCAGCGCCGTCGGCAGCAGCCAGATCGGCGACAGGGCGAACACTGTCGCCGCCACCGGCAGGCGCTCGTCCAGGTCGGCGCCCTTCAGGTCGCCGCCGATCCAGCAGGTCTCCTCGACCGGCGGACGACGGCTGAACGCCGTGGGGTCCAGGTTCTCGGCCTTCAGCCGCGCCAGCAGGTGGCCGCCGATCAGGCTGGTCGCGCCCAGCACCAGGACCGGCGTCTTCAGGGTGTTCTCAGCGTCCATTCCCCTCATATAGTCGCGCTGAGGTGAGGAGCCCATGACCTACGACGACGTCAGAGCGTTCGCGTTCAAATTGCCCGGCGTCGAGGACGGCACGGCCTATGGCCGGCCCTGTCTGAAAGCGCACGACAAGTTCCTGACCCGGCTGTTCGAGGACGGCGAGAGTCTGGTCTGCCCGGCCGTGCCGTTCGACGAGCGCGAGATGCTGGTCGAGGCCGAGCCGGACGTCTTCCATTTCACCGACCACTTCAAGAACTACCCCTACGTCCTGGTCCGCTTGCCCCTCGCCCATCCGGGCACGGTCGAGCGGCTGGTCACCCGGCAGTGGCGCGCGACCGCGCCCAAGAAGGTGCTGAAGGCCTGGGACGAGGCCCATCCGACGGAGACCGCATCTTGAAAGCCTGGCGCATCCTGATCGCCGCCGTCGCCTGCCTGGGCCCCGCCCTGCAGTACGGCCTGATGGTCTATGACGAGACCCTGGTCTCGGCCACCGTGAAGTCGGTCGAGTTCTTCAGCTACTTCACCATCCTGTCGAACATGCTGGCCGCCGGGGCGCTCACCGCTCCGCTGGTCGCGCCCGCCAGCGCCTTCGCCGCCTGGGCCGAACGCAGCGGCCCGCGCGCGTCGATCGCCACCTACCTCACCATCACCGCGGTGGTCTATCACACCCTGCTGGCCTGGCAGTGGCATCCGCAGGGCCTGCGGTTGGTCTCCGACACGATCCTGCACACCATCACCCCCGCCGCCTATCTGGTCGACCTGGCCCTGCGCGGCGGCCAGGGCCGGCCCCGATGGATCGTCGCCGCCAAGGCCATGGCCTTTCCGGCCCTGTTCGGCCTCTGGACCCTCCTCCATGGCGCGCTGTCGGGCTTCTATCCATACCCGTTCATGAACGTCGCCAAGCGCGGCTATCCGGCCGTGGTGTTGACCATGGTCGAGATGAGCCTGTTCTTCGCTCTGGTCGCCGTGGTCTTCATCGGCCTCTCGCGCGTTCGAGCCAAGGTGGCGCTGGGCAAGCCAGCGCCTATATCGGCCTGATCGTTTTTCCGGAGTTCTCCATGTCCAAGCTCGTTCCCGCCATCCGCTCGGGCGACGTCCTGATGCCCGCCCTCGGCTTCGGCACCTGGCAGCTGGAGAACGGTACGGCCACGCCCCTGGTCGAGAAGGCCCTGGAGGTCGGCTATCGCCACATCGACACCGCCCAGATCTACGGCAACGAGCGCGACGTCGGCGCCGCGATCAAGGCCAGCGGCGTCAAGCGCGACGAGATCTTCCTGACCACCAAGGTCTGGATCGACAAGTTTCACGACGGCGACCTGCAGCGCTCGGCCGAGAAGAGTCTGGAGCGCCTGGGCGTCGACCATGTCGACTTGCTGCTGCTGCACTGGCCCAAGCCCGACGTGCCGCTGGCCGAGACCCTGAAGGCGCTGAACGAGGTCCAGTCGCGCGGCCTGACCCGCGCCATCGGCCTGTCGAACTTCCCCTCGGCCCTGCTGGAAGAAGCCTCGCGGCTGTCGGAAGCCCCGATCGCCAACGACCAGGTCGAGTACCACCCCTACCTGTCGCTCAAGACCCTGAAGGCCAAGGCCGACGCGCTGGGGACATCGATCACCGCCTGGTCGCCCCTGGCCCAGGGCAAGGTCGCCCAAGACCCGGTACTGGTCGAGATCGGCGCCGCCCACGGCAAGACCCCCGGCCAGGTCACCCTGCGCTGGATCATCCAGCAGGGGATCATCGCCATCCCCCGCACCAAGAACCCGGCCCGCATCGAGGAGAACTTCGACATCCTCGACTTCAACCTGTCCGACGACGAGATGACCCGGATCCACGCCCTGGCGCGGCCGGACGGGCGGATCGGGGACTGGCTGGACAAGGCTTATGCGTGGGACGCTGCGTAGGTCGCCAGACGCGACCGCGCCGTCTGGCGCCCAGGCGGATGCGAGCTACTTCGACGCGCTTCGGACGCGGGTTCGCGACCGCTCTTGAAGTCCAAGGACGTCATTCCGCGCGCCATGGCGGACGTCTGGCGTGTGCTGCACGCCGCCAGCGACATACCGGCCTGGATGGCCGGCGACTAATCCTGAGCAAGGCCGCTCCAACAAAACTCCGTCCGTTTTCAGACGAAGCCGGTTTCATCCTCCCCTGAAAGCGCCTAGGTAAGCCTCAACCTGAGCATAACTTACCAGGATTAGGACGGGGACGATGGACGACGCGGGCGTCAGCTTGCAGGCGACGATGGCGGGGATGGGCCGGACGGCTCGCGAGGGCGCGCATGCGCTCCGCCTCGCCACGCCAGAGCAGCGCACGGCCGCCATCCAGGCCATGGCCGCCGCGATCCGGCAGGACGCTGTCGCCATCCTGACCGCCAACGCCAAGGACCTGGGCCGCGCCGAGGCCAACGGTGTCTCCGGCCCGATGCTGGACCGCCTGGCCCTCGACGAAGCGCGGCTGGAAGACGTCGCCGCCGGGGTCGAGGCGGTGGCCGCCATCCCCGATCCGGTCGGCGTCGCCACCTCGCGCTGGACGCGGCCCAACGGCCTGGACATCAGCCGCGTTCGCACCCCGATCGGCGTGATCGCCATGATCTATGAGAGCCGCCCGAACGTGACCGCCGACGCCGCGGCGCTGTGCGTGCGCTCGGGCAATGCGGTGATCCTGCGCGGCGGGTCGGAGTGCATCCACTCCAACCTCGCGCTTCACGCTTCGATAGAACGCGGTTTGAAGGCCGCTGGCCTTCCCGCAGCCGCCGTCCAGATCGTCAGGACCCCCGACCGCGCCGCCGTCGGCGCCATCCTCGCGGGCCTGGACAAGGCCATCGACCTGATCATTCCGCGCGGCGGTAAGAGCCTCGTCGCCCGCGTCCAGGCCGAGGCCCGCGCCCCGGTTCTGGGCCACCTAGAAGGGCTGAACCACGTCTTCGTCCACGCGGCCGCCGACGTGAAGAAGGCCGTCGACATCGTCGTCAACGCCAAGCTGCGGCGGGTGTCGGTCTGCGGCTCGGCCGAGACCCTGCTGGTCGACAAGGCCGCCGCCGAACGCCTGCTGCCGCCGATCGCCGACGCCCTGATCCGGGCCGGCTGCGAACTCCGTGGTGACACGGCTGCGCGCGCCATCGAGCCGACGATGAAGAAGGCGACCGCCGAGGACTGGACCACCGAGTACCTGGCCCCGATCCTGGCCGTGGCCGTGGTCGACGGCGTGGTCGGCGCGGCCAGGCACATCGCGGCCTACGGCTCGGGCCACACCGACGCGATCGTCACCGAGGACGCCGGCGCCGCCGACGCCTTCGTGGCGGAGGTCGACAGCGCCATCGTGCTGGTCAACGCCTCGACCCAGTTCGCCGACGGCGGCGAGTTCGGCTTCGGGGCCGAGATCGGCATCGCAACCGACAAGCTACATGCCCGCGGCCCGGTTGGGGCCGAGCAACTGACGACGTTCAAATATGTGGTTCGCGGGACCGGCCAGACTCGTCCCTGAGGCCGGCCGGCCCAACGCTCAGCGTCTTGGCTTCCACCTGGAGCCGGGCATGCGCGTCGGCCTGTTCGGCGGCAGCTTCAACCCGGCGCACGAGGGCCATGCCCACGTGGCCGAGACGGCCATGCGCCGCCTGGAGCTGGACCGCGTCATCTGGCTGGTGTCGCCGCAGAATCCGCTGAAGTCCTCCCACGAGACCCGCCCCGTCGCCGAACGGATGGCCAATGCCCGCCGCTGGGCGCGCGGCTCGGGCATGATCGTCTCCGACGCCGAGACGCGCCTTGGCTCGCAGTACACGATCGACACCCTGAGAGTGCTGCGGGCGCGCTATCCTGGGGTGAAGTTCGTCTGGGTGATGGGCGCCGACAGCTTGGCCACCTTCCATCGCTGGCGCGGCTGGACCCAGATCATGCGCGAGGTTCCGGTCGCCGTGATCTCCCGCCCGTGGATCGCGCTGAAGGCCCGCACCTCGCCGGCCGCCCGCCGCTTCGCCTTCGCCCGCTGGCCCGCAAGCGCCGCCGCCAAGCTGCCGGACGCCAAGTCGCCGGCCTGGGTGTACCTGACCGGACCGCTGAACTTCGCCTCGTCGACGGCCATGCGGGCGAGGCAAAAGGGCTGAGGGCCAAGCTTTCTGGCGTTGCGCGAACGCCTCAGGGCCGCTGGCGAATCGCCGTTCGGCCATCACCCCCTCACTTCCGGCTCAATTCCGTGCTATGGAAGATATCCACAGCGAACCCATAAGGAGCAATCCGCTGCGTAGCGACCCCGCGCTTAGTGCGCACGAAGGCCTGGCCGGCGCCGAGTCCTCGACTGAATCCCAGGGCCTGAATCTGCCCCTCGACCTCAAGGCGCTGGAGCGCCTGATCCTGGAACGTCTGGATGACGACAAGGCCCAGGACATCGTCCACATCGACTTGGCGGACAAGAGCTCGGTCGCCGACAGCCTGATCGTGGCGTCGGGCCGCTCGCACCGTCACGTCGGCGCGCTGGCCGACCACCTGCTGCGGGCGCTGAAGGAAAACGGCTACGGCAGGGCGAAGGTCGAAGGCCTGCCGCACTGCGACTGGGTGCTGATCGACGCCGGCGACGTCGTGGTCCACCTGTTCCGCCCCGAAGTGCGCACCTTCTACAACATCGAGAAGATCTGGGCGGTCGACGCCCCGCACCGCACCGCGGCGAACTGATCTTAAGGCTCGGCGACGGTCCCCCATTCAGCGGGGCCGTCGCGGCGACCGCTATCCCCTCATGACGAAACCTTAAGCTGCGCCGGCGCGTGCAGCCGTAGATGATGCGCGTCTGTGTGGGGAACTTCATGACATCCAAGATTTTCGCGGCCGCCGCGTTCGGGCTCGCCGTGCTAGCCGGCGCGCCCTCGGCGTTCGCCGCCGCCGATCCGTCGTCCCCTGACGCCTTCCAGCCCTGTACCGACGCCCGAGGCGACCTGGCCGGCAGCCTGTGCGCCCGCTTCGAGACGCCGCTGGCCGCCGCCTTTCCGGCTCTGGGTCGCGCCAGCCTGTTCGTGCGGCGCTTTCCCGCCGAAGGCCCCTCGCGCGGCCAGGCCTGGCTGATCGCGGGCGGCCCCGGGGAGTCCGGCGCCAGTTTCTATCCGCTGCTGAAGACCTTCCGGGCGGCGCTGCCTGGCTACGATCTGATCATCCCCGACCATCGCGGCGCCGGCTTCTCCACGCGCCTGTGCCCGACCGAGGAGAGCCCCGACAGCCCAGGCGGTGCCGCCCTGCGCGGCGCGGAATGGGCAACTTGCCTGCCGACGCTGAACACCCCGCGCGCCAAGGCCTTCACCATCACCAACGCCGCGCGCGACCTCTCGGCGCTGATGGCCCGCTACGGCGACGACAAGCCGACGCTGCTCTACGGCGTCTCGTACGGCACTCAGCTTGTCCTGCGCACCCTGGCGGTCGCCCCGCCCAGGCGGCTGGACGGCGTGATCCTCGACTCTCTGGTCCCGCCGGAGGACACGAAGACGCTCGACCTTAGCCACCGCTCGGTCGTCGTTGATGGGGTCGGCCGTCAGGTCCTGGCCCAGTGCGACGCCGACGCCGCCTGCCGCGCCCGCCTCGGCGGCTCGGCGGTGATGGCCTACCGCCAGGTCGTGCAGGATCCGAAGCTGGCGGCCCTGGTCCCTGGCGGCAAGCCCAAGCTGTTCTTCGGCGCCCTGCTGGACGCACCGGCCCTGCGCGCCCGCATCCCCGATCTTATCGCCGCCTTGCGCGCCGGCGACGCCAAGCCGCTGGAAAGGGCCGAGGCCGACCTGGAAGCCTTCGGCGCACCGTTCGGAGCCTACCCGCAGTCGCCACCGTCGATTCCCCTGGTGGCCCTGATCAGCGCCTCGGAAAACAACGCCCGCCCCGCCATGACCAAGGCCGATGTCGAGGCGGAGGCCAAGGTCCTTCTGTTCGTCAGCAGCCTGCCCGGCCAGCTGGTCGGCGGCGCGGCCGACGCCTATCCGCGCGACGCCTGGTTCGGAAAGCGCCCCGCCAAGCTGCCGCCCACCCTGGTGCTGCAAGGCGACATGGATCCGAAGACGCCTTATGCCGGCGCCGCGGCCCAGGTCGGGGCGCTGAAGGCGGCGGGACCGATCGCGTTGACCACCGTCAAGGGCGGACCGCACTTCCTGGCCTTCACCGCGCCGGACTGCTTTGTCACAGCCACCAGGGCTTTCGTGGCGACGAAACGGCCCGGCCGTGGCACATGCTCGGTGAAATGAAGATCACCATCCTCACCGTCGGAAAGCTTGGCCGCATGGTCGAGGCGCAGCTGGCCGTGGACTATGCGTCCCGCGCCACCGCGTCCGGCCGCGCCCTGGCGCTGGGCCCGGTCGAGATCGTCGAGGTCGAGGCCCGCAAGCCCGGCAAGGCGGCCGAGGCCGAAGTGCTGCGCCCGCACCTGGACGGCGCCTATGTCGTGGCGTGCGATGAGCACGGCAAGGCCTGGAAGAGCCGCGCCTTCTCCGACCACCTCGCCCGGCTGCGCGACGATGGGAACCGTCGCGTGGTGTTCCTGATCGGCGGGGCCGACGGGCTGGACGCCTCGATCCTGTCCTCGGCCAACGAGACCATGGCTTTCGGCATCCAGACCTGGCCGCACGCCCTGGCCCGGGCCATGCTGGCCGAGCAGGTCTATCGCGCCGCCACCATCCTGTCGGGCTCGCCCTACCACCGCGATTAGGGCTAGAGGTTTGGCGATGTCCCGCTCGCGACTCGTCATCGCCGTTTGCGCCCTGGTCCTCGCCGTTCCGACGGCCGTGGTCGGCTGGCAGCGCGCGGATCGCGTCGTCGAAGACCAGCGGGCCAGGGATCGCCAGACCGCCATCGACACCCGTCGCGAGATTCAGGATCTGCGCGCCGAGTTGGACCGTCTGGACCATGCACGCATCGCCGCCGGCGGCGATGTCGACGCCAAGCGGGCCCGGCTGGAAACCCTGAACGCCCGCGAGAACGCCATCCTGGCCGACCTTGGCCGCAACCGGCAGCGCCTGTCCCTGCTGCTGTCGGCCCTGCAACTGTTCCGCCGCGACCCGCCGCCGGCCCTGCTGGTCTCGCCGGCCGACGCCCGCGACGCGGTGCGGGCCGCCATCCTGATCCGGGCCATGACCCCCGAACTGCAGCATCGCGCCGACGCCTATGGCCGCCAGGCCGTCGCGGTCGGGACCCTGCGCCGCGAGGCCGCCGCCGCCTCGGCCGAACTGTTCACCGCCGAGAGCGCGGTCGCCGACCGCAAGGGCGAGATCGAGCGGCTGATCATCGAGAAGACCCAGCTGGAGCGCGCCTTCGCCCAAGAGGCCCTGACCCAGCAGAACGAGCTGCGCACCCTGGGCGCCCTGACCGACGGCCTCGGCAAGGTCGAGACCTCGGGTCCGCTGGTGCTGCGCCGCCCGGCCGGCGAGATCGTCCGCCGCTTCGGCCAGGAGATGCCGGCCGGCGGCAAGTCGCCCGGCCTGACCCTGCGCACCGAGAAGGGCCAGGCGATCGCCGCCCCGACCGCCGGCACCGTCGAGTATGCCGGCGCGCTGAACGGTTGGGGCGCGGTGCTGATCCTGCGCACCCAGGGCGCCTATCACGTGGTCGTCGCGGGCCTGGACCAGATCACGGCCAGCCAAGGACAATCTGTCGCGGCGGGCGCCCCCATCGGGAAGATGCCGGACCATGTATCCTCGGAGCCGGAACTCTATCTGGAGGTCCGCGAGAACGGCGCCCCGGCCGATCCGGAGCGCTGGCTCAAACAGGAGTCGCGGTAGACGGCTTTTTCAGTAATGGTGGCCGTAATTATACCTCCGATCCCTGACAGGGTTGGGTGGAGCTAAATTCGGTTGCGGCGCCGCGCGTCGCGTAGGGAGCCTTCTGGGCCTTAATGCGCAAGTACCTGCTCATCGGCGTTTCCGCCTTCGTCCTCGGTGCGGGGGCCATGGCCTATGTCAGTCCCATCGCCCAGGCGAACAACGCGCCTAAGACCAAGACCTACAAGATGCTGGAGCTGTTCGGCGACGTGCTGGGCACGGTCGAGGACCAGTACGTCACCGAGGTCGACGACAAGAAGCTGATCGAGGCGGCCCTGGACGGCATGCTGACCAGCCTCGACCCGCACTCGGGCTACCTGGCGCCCGACGCCTATGAGGACATGCAGGACACCACCCGCGGCGAATACGGCGGGCTGGGCCTGGAAGTGACCAGCGAAGACGGCGTCGTGAAGGTGATCTCGCCGATGGACGGCACCCCGGCCTCGCGCGCCGGCGTCCAGGCGGGCGACTACATCACCGCCGTCAATGGCCAGAGCGTTCTGGGCCTGACCGTCAACGAGGCGGTCAAGCAGATGCGCGGCACGGCCGGCGAGCCGGTCACCCTGACCATCGCGCGCGACAAGACCGATCCATTCGACGTCAAGCTGATCCGCGAAGTGATCAAGCCCAAGGCCGCCATCGCCCGCATGGAAGGCGACTACGGCTATGTCCGCCTGCCCGGCTTCAACGAGAAGGCCACCGACGCCCTGGTCGCCTCGATCAACGAGCTGAAGGCCAAGAACCCGAAGATGAAGGGCCTGATCCTCGACCTCCGGAACAATCCGGGCGGCCTGCTCGACCAGGCGGTCGGCGTCGCCGACGTGTTCCTGGACGGCGGCGAGGTGGTCAGCCAGCGCGGCCGCGATCCGCGCAACATCCAGCGCTACAACGCTCGTCCCGGCGACCTGCTGAACGGCATGAAGATGGTCGTGCTGATCAACCAGGGCTCGGCCTCGGCGGCCGAAATCGTCGCTGGCGCCCTGCAGGACCGTCACCGCGCCGAACTGGTCGGCCTGACCAGCTTCGGCAAGGGTTCGGTGCAGACGGTGATCCCGCTGCGTGGCGGGGCCGACGGCGCCCTGAAGCTGACCACGGCCAAGTACTTCACGCCGTCGGGCCGCTCGATCCAGAAGACCGGCATCGCCCCGGACCTCGAGGTCGCCCAGACCCGCGACCAGGCCCAGGACATCGCTAACCGCGTCTGGTTCAGCGAGGCCAGCTTCAAGAACGCGCTGAACGCCGACGAGGGCAAGAGCCGCGTGGGGGTCCACACCCCGGCCGAAGCCCCGCCGACCGCCTTCGACGACAAGAAGGGCGACTTCCAGCTGCAGCGCGCCATCGCCGTGCTGAACGCCGGCGGCGTCGCCAATACGCCCAAGCTGCCCAAGCCGGCGGCCAAGGTCGCCGAGGTCACCGCCAAGGCGGCCGCCGCAGCGTCCGGCAAGCCGGTCACCCAGAACAAGTAGGGCTTTCCGCCGTCCTCGATCCGATCAGCGCCGCTCCGGGCAACCGGGGTGGCGCTTTTCGTTGGCCCCTACGCCGCCTTGGCCGCCTCGGCCGCGCGCAGCAGGCGCAGCACGTTGCCGCCCCAGATCTTGGCTAGGTCATCGCGGGTGTAGCCCTCGGCGAGCAGGCGCTCGCTGATCTTCCAGTAGTCCGAGGCGTCGTTCAGCCCCGTCACCCCGCCGCCGCCATCGAAGTCGATGCCGATCCCGACATGGTCGACACCGGCCACCTTCAGGGCGTGGTTCAGGTGGTTCATGAAGTCCTCGAAGGTCGCCTTCTGAACCGGGTACTTGGTGTCGATCGCCTTCATCTCGGCCATGAAGCCCGCGCGCTCGGCCTCGGTCATCTTGGCCCGCGCGCCCGCCTTGGCTCGCAGCGCCGCCACAGCCGCGTCGCGCTCGGCGTTCTTGGGCGTCTCGATCAGATAGCTGGAATAGGCGTCGACCTGGATGACGCCGCCGCTGGCCGCCAGGGCCTTGATGCGGGCGTCGTCGACATTGCGCGGATGGTTGAACACCGCCTTGCAGCCCGAGTGGGTCAGGATCACCGGCGTCTTCGACAGCGCGATCAGCTGGTCCAGCACCTCGTCGGACGAGTGCGAGCCGTCCAGCACGACGCCCAGGCGGTTGGCCTCGGCGACGAACGATTTCCCCAGCGGCGACAGGCCATGCCACTCGGGCGTGTCCGTCGAGCTGTCAGCCATGTCGTTGTTCTTGAAATGGGCCAGGCCAGAGATGCGGACACCCAGCGCATAGAAGGTCGACAGCAGGGTGACGTCGCCATCCATCGGATAGCTGTTCTCGACGCTGACGAAGACCACCCGCTTGCCCTGGGCGGCGATGCGCTCGGCGTCGTCGGCCTTCAGGGCCAGGGCGAACTTGTCGCCGTGCTTGGCGACCATCTCACGGATCTCAACGCCGCGAATGATCGCCGCGTCGCGGGCGGCGCGCGTGGCCTCGGGCGTGCGCGGCCCCTGGTTGGTGAAGATGGCGAAGAAGCCGCCGTCCAGTCCGCCCTCGACCATGCGCGGATAGTCGATCTGCGAGCCGTCCTTGTCGGCCGAATGGCGATCAAGAATGTCCCAGCCGGGCCGACCGAAGTTGGCGGGGGTGTCCAGGTGGGTGTCGAGGGTCAGCAGGCTCTCGTGCAGCTTGCGCGCGGCGGCCGGGTCGGCGGCCCAGGCCGTCATGGGCGCGGCGGCGGCGGCCAGGGCCAGGGCGGCGGTCGTGGCGAGGAGGAAACGGGTCATGGGTACGCTCGAAAAGGGTCCGGCCGGCCCTTGCAGAGGCCGACCGGAGGGCGGGGACTAGAAGTCTGCGGAGATCGTGAACTGGATCGTGCGCGGCGAGGCCGGGCGGAAGCTGGCGGCCGTGTTCACCGTCGTGCTGATCGTGCCCAGATAGTCCTTGTCCAGCAGGTTATCGATGTTGACCCGCGCCTTGACCTGGCTGAACGGACCGGCCGCGAAGCCGTCGCCGATGTCGATATAGGCGTTGACGATGGTGTAACCGCCGACCTTCTCGCTGTTGACGAAGTTGGTGAAACGGCTCTCCAGGTGGCGGGCCGAAATATTCATCAGCAGGCCATCAAAGGGCTCCAGCGTCACGCCGCCCTGGAACACCCAGTCGGGGAAGTCCGGCACCTTCTTGCCGGCGACGGCCAGGGTGATCGGCGCGGCCGTGGTGCTGGCGCGGTAGTTCAGGACGTCATCCTGGAACTTGGCGTCGTTGTACGAGACGTTGGCGTTGAAATAGGCCTTGCCGGCGAAGACTTCCGGCTTCCACTGGCCGCTGAACTCGACGCCCTTGGCCTTCACCGCCCCGACGTTCTGGTAGAAGGTCTCGGTCGTGCCGCCGCCGCCGGGCACCAGCGAGGCGAAGGCCTGCAGGCGGTTCTTGAACTCGGTCTGGTAGGCGACGATCGAGGCGTTGAACGTCTTGTGGTTGGCGCGGTAGCCCAGTTCCCAGTTGGTCGAGGTCTCGGGATCGGGACCGGCGACGGTCGGGCTGGCGGCCGAGAAGATGTCGTCGGCGCCGCGCGGCAGGGCCATGTTCTCGGAGTACGAGGCGAACACCTGGTCGCGGCCGGTCACGTTGTAGACCGCGCCGACCTGGGGCAGGAAGCTGTCCTTCCAGTTGTCCTTGATGATCGGGTGGCGGCTGTTGATGTAGTCGGCCGGGTTGCGATAGCCGGCGATCTTGTAGTCGATGTCGGTGGCCTTGAAGCCCAACTCCAGCTTCAGCTTGGCATCCAGCAGGGTGACGGTGTCCTTGACGAAGAACTGCTTGGTCTCGCGCAGCGACTTGTAGTCGCGCTGGGCGTGGACCCGCTCGTTGAACAAGGGCTTGCCGTCGGGATTGCCGTTCTCGACGTTGTAGCGGTTCTGGGTGCGATGATAGTCGTCGTTCTCCAGCCAGAGGCCGGCCTCGATCTTGTTGAAACCGAGATGCCAGGCGACCTTGGCGGTGACGCCCTTGCGGATGCCGTCGATGCCCGACAGGCCGTACTGGATGCCGCGCGGGGCCACGATGCCGGCCACGATGCCCTTCTCGGCGTTGTAGCTGCTCAGTGAGGTCGCATAGGCCTCGGGCGAGACGCCGTAGCCGCCCTTGTCCTCGTAATAGGCCGTGGTCGTCAGGTCGAAATTGTCGGTGATCGGGGTGTTCAGCGTCAGGCCGTACAGGTGGTCCTTCCGCTTGTTGACCGCGAACTTGTAGTACTGCGCGTAGTTGGCGTTGGAATACGGAACCCCCGCCACGGCCTCGGGCAGGCTGCCCGTCGGGATCGACAGCGGCGTTCCGAACGGAACCGAGGTCGGCACCGCGCCCAGATAGGCGAAATAGCGCCCCTGGCGGCCGAACACGTCGCCCGCCGTCCCGGCGTACTGGGCCTTGGTGATCGACGGGCTGTCATAGTCGTAATAGTCGTTGTGGACCGTCTGGAAGCTGATGTCGCCGCCGTTGGGCAGGTCGTACTTCAGCTTGCCCTCATAGTGCTTGCGATCGATCGTGCCCGGGCCGCGCCACAGGTCGCCCTTGATCCACGAGCCGCTGACATAGCCCGACAGCGGACCCACCTTGCCGGACTCCAGGCGCAGGAAGGTGCGGCGCAGGCTGTCGCTGCCGAAGGTCTGGCTGATCGCGCCGCCTGCCTCTTCCGACGGAGCCTGGGTGAAGTAGTCGACGATGGGTCCCAGCGAGGCGTAGCTGGGCAGGGCGACGTCGCCGGCCCCGGCCGAGGCGGTCACCCGCAGCAGGTTCTCGTTGTCGACATAACGATAGATCGGGCTGCCGCCGAACTGGTCGCTGCGGCCCATCGGGATGCCGTCCAGCAGGAAGCCGATCTGCTGGAAGTTGAAGGCCCGCACCGAGACCGAGTTGCCGAACTCGTACATGCCCAGGGCGTCGTTGGCCTGGACGTTGAAGCCCGGCAGGCTCTCCAGCATCTTCAGGCCGGTGATGCCCGCCGGCGCCGACAGCAGCGCCTCGCGGGTGATCGAGACGGTGGCCGTGGCGTGGTCGGTGCCGATGGCGACGCTGGCTTCCGAAAGGCGCTTGCCCGTCACCACGACCGTTTCCAGTTCGGCGGCCTTGTCGGCTTCCTGGGCCAGGACCGGCGTCGCGCTCCCCAAGACAGAGGCGGCGAGAAGCAGCGCCCTAAGACGAGTTGCGGCGCGGGCAGGTATGCGAGTGGTCATGACTATCCCCAATCATTTTGACTGGCTTCAGCGTCATCAACACTTCATCGCAGGTAAACTAAGAATTTCTAGGACCGAGCCCACTTAATCACAAAGTGGAAACGTTGCGCATCCATGTCCGATTTATGAACAATTCAAATATCGTCACTTTATACATTTAATAGAAATCTCACGAAAGTCGCACACGACGATCGCGTTCATTACGTTTGACTATATCGATATGGGAATAGTTCTAAATCCGCATTTGGCGCACGCGTGGGTCTGGGCGGGCCGGGACGGCTCGCCTTCGCACCCCCGCTGTCCTTGGGCCTGAGAGATTCAGCGCCCCGTCTCTGACGGACGGGCGGTCGCCTTGCTCCTTCGGCGAGGGCGGTAAGCGCCCTGCTTTCCAGCGTTCAACATCTCGCGCGGTCCTTCTGCTTGAGCGTTTCCGGGGCGGTTTCGCCTTCAGCGCCGGGCCGGGGCCCGATCTCTCCCGCGAGAGGACTCCAGGGAATGAGCCGGGACCGCGCCCGTCAACCGATCAGACCGCCCATGACCGCTCTCAGCGTCCAGCGCCTGCAGCGCTTGCAGAAAACGCCAATTTCAGCGGCGCCCGCGTCGTCGCGCCGCGGCGCGAAGGCCATCAGGACCTCATCCGGCCACATCTCGTTAACCATATATTCGAAGCTTGCCCGCTAGGCTGAAGAGGTCATGGCCGTCTCCTTTTCGCGTAAGCCCGCCTATGCCGCCGCCACGCCCGCTCCGGGCGGGTCCGGGGACCTGCGCGCCAAGCTGATGGCCGCGGTCAGCAATCCTTTCATCGGCGCCAGCGGCGCGGCCTTGCTGTTCCTGGCCTCGCTGGCGACGCTTGTGCTGATCACCAGCGACCCGCACGCCGGTTCGCCGGTGATTCGCCTGGAGCTGACCAAGATCGGCGCCACCAAGAACGCACCCGACGGCTGGCGCGAGGGCCTGGGCGGCGAGGATCCGCACGGGGCCGAGCTGGTTCCCGGCCAGCTGGGCCTGTCGGCCAATCCCTTCGCCCCGGTGAAGCCGGAAGAGGCTGCGGCGCCGCCCGCCGAGGGCCTTCAGAACCTGCCGCCGATCCAGCAGGGCCCTGGCCTGGCCCAGGCCCCGATCGCCGGCCTGACCGCCCCGGGGCCCGGCGGCGGCCCGCTGCCGATCATCGGCGCCGACGGCCGCACCGCCGCCGAAGCCTATGCCCGCCCGTTCCAGCCCAACGGCCGCCCCAAGGTGTCCATGGTCATCGGCGGTCTCGGCCTCAACGCCCAGACCACCCGCGCGGCGATCGAGACCCTGCCTGGCGAGATCACCCTGTCCTTCGCGCCCTATGCCGAAGGCCTGCAGGGCTGGATCGACCTGGCTCGCGCCCACGGCCACGAGGTGCTGCTGGAGACCCCGATGGAGCCGGCCGACTATCCGGCCAACGATCCGGGTCCCTACACCCTGATCGCCGCCAACCGGCCGGAAGACACCGTGCGCAAGCTGGAGTGGCTGATGTCGCGCGCCACCGGCTATTTCGGCCTGTCGAACTATCTGGGGGCCCGCTTCGTCGACAACGACCAGGCGATGGCCACCTTCAACGGCGTGCTGAAGTCGCGGGGCCTGGCCTTCGTCGACGACGGCCTGGCTGCCCGCCGCGCCGGGCCGATCCCGCGCGCCTCCGCCGACCGGGTGATCGACGACGAGCTGTCGGCCGCCGCCATCGACACCCAGCTCAAGGCTCTGGAGACCGGCGCGGCCAGTCGCGGCCAGTCGCTGGGCTCGGGCTTCGCCTATCCGGTGACCATCAATCAGGTGCGCGTCTGGGCCGCCGGCCTGCAGGCGCGCGGCATCCAGCTGGCTCCGGCCTCCGCGCTCGCCCGTCGCTAAGAGTGGCGCGCCGCTAGAACTCGTGGAAAAAGGCTCGGCATGACCGAGCTCGACTATCCCAAGCACCGCCCGAACGTCGGCGTCGTCCTGTTCCATCGGGACGGCCGCGTCTGGCTGGGCCGGCGCAACAAGCAAGCCCCGCCCTATAACTGGCAGTTCCCGCAGGGTGGGGTGGATGACGGTGAGGGCCTGGAGGCGGCCGCCCGCCGCGAGCTGGCCGAGGAGACCGGCGTCAGCTCCGTCGCGCTGCTGGGCCGCACCGAAGGCTGGATCACATACGACTTCCCGCCCGAGGTTCTGGCCAACGAAAAGCGCTCGCGCGGCTGGCTTGGGCAAAAGCAGGTCTGGTTCGCCTATCGCTTCATCGGCGAAGAGGCAGAGATCGATCTGGAAGCGGACGATCACGTCGAGTTCGACGCCTGGAAATGGGGCAGGCTCGACGAAGCACCCGAACTGATCGTACCCTTCAAGCGCGGGGTCTACGAGGTTGTGGTCGCCGCGTTCCAGGGGTTCGCGCGCGGCGGCTGAGCTCCCGCGCAGGGGAGTACCGAATGGCGGATACAGTTCTGCTGATTCACGGCTACGGCTGCGCGGGGGACGTCTGGGGTCCTGTCGCCGCACGGCTGAAGGCCGAAGGCTACAACGTGGTGGCGCCAACCATCCGATCGGCGGTGCGCACGGTCGAGGGTCCGCGCGCGGGCCTGGCCGGCCTCACCCTGGCCGACTACGTCGCCGAGATGAGCGCCCTGGCCCAGACCCTGGCCAAGGAGACCGGCCAGAAGCCGCTGGTCTTCGGCCACTCGATGGGCGGTCTGATCGCCCAGAAGATCGCCGAGGCCGGTCATGCGTCGGCCCTGGTGCTGTTCGCCCCGGCCTCGCCGGCCGACGCGCGCGGCAAGCCCAAGCTCTCGCCGGTCTTCACCTTCCTGAACATGGCGCTGCAGTACAAGCCCGAGACCCGGACGGGCAAGATGTGGAAGCCCGGCTTCAAGTTCGGCGTCATGAACGCCGTGCCGGCCGCGCGTCACGACGCGCTCTACGCCACGATGGTCTATGACAGCGGCCAGGTGCTGGCCGACCTGGCCTGGCCGCACAAGGACGTCCACAAGACGGCCTATGTCGACGAAACCAAGGTGACCGTGCCGATCCTGATCAACGCCGGCGCCCTGGACCGCACCACGCCACTGGACGACGTCCAACGTCTCGACCGCAAGTACGCGACCGCCGACCTCAAGATCTATCCCAACAACGCCCATTATCTCATAGACGAGCCCAACACGATGAAGATCCTCGACGACGTGATCGCCTGGCTGACGGGCAAGACCAAAGCCCCGGCCGCGACGGCGGCTCCGGCCCCCGCCCCGGCTCCGGCTCCGGCCAAGCCGCCCGAACCCGCGCCCGCGCCCGTGAAGGCGGCGGAACCGGCTCCGGCTCCTGCTCCCGCGCCCACCCCGGTGGCGGCCGCTCCGGCTCCGGCGAAACCCGCACCCGCGCCGAAGAAGGCCGCTGCGCCGAAGGCCCCCGCCAAGCCGAAGGCCGAAGCGGCTCCGAAGGCCGCGCCCAAGGCTCCGGCGAAACCCGCCGCCAAGGCCGAGGCCGCGCCGAAGCCCGCCGCGAAGGCTGCGCCTGCCGCCAAGGCTCCGGCCAAGGCCGCAGCAGCCCCCAAGCCGGCTGCCAAGCCGGCGGCTGCGAAAGCCCCCGCGAAGGCCGCGCCGGCTCCGAAGCCTGCCGCGAAACCCGCGCCCGCCGCGAAGGCTGCTCCGGCCGCCAAGCCCAAGGCTCCGGCCCAGCCGAAGGCAGAGGCTGCTCCGGCTCCCGCCAAGACCGCAGCGCCGAAGGCTGCTCCCAAGGCCCCGGCCGCGAAGCCGGCCACCGCCAAGGCCGCGCCGAAGGCCGCCGCGGCTCCGAAGGCCGCCCCTAAGGCGCCTGCGACAAAGGCGGCCGCCAAAACCTCGCCCAAGGCGAAGTAGACCGTGTAGGCTGTTCCCCGCCGACGAGCTTGTCGGCGGGGTTTTCTTTAGGGCGTCCATGCGCGCACCCGTGATCATGGTCCACGGCGCCTTCTGCGGCGGCTGGACCTTCGACGCCTTCCGCGCGCCGTTCGAGGCGGCGGGTCACCGCGTCCTGGCGCCCGACCTGATCGGCCACGATGGCACCAGCAGCGCCGCCGGCGTCTCGATGAGCGACTATGCGCGCCAGATCGCGCGTCTGATCGAGACCTGCGAGACGCCGCCAATCCTGATCGGCCACTCGATAGGCGGCCTGGTCGCCCAGATGGCCGCCAGCCGCGCCAAGGTCTCCAAGCTGATCCTGCTGGCCCCCTCCGCGCCCTGGGGCGTCTCGGGCGCGAGCCTGGAGGAGGCGGTCTCGGCCGTCAGCCTCTACAGCCTCGGCCCCTACTGGCTGCAGGCCATCGCGCCGGACTACGGCGTCGTGCGCCGCTACAGCGTCGACCGCCTACAGCGCCCCGAGCGCAAGGCGATCTTCGCCCGCATGACGGCCGAGAGCGGCCGGGCGCTGTGGGAGACGCTGAACTGGTGGCTGGATCCGTTCATGACCACCTCGGTCTCGGCGCCGGGCTGCCCCGTGCTGGCCGTCGCCGGCGGTCAGGACGTCATCCATCCGCCCGCCACGGTCCGCCAGACGGCCGCCCGGCTGGGGGGCAGCGTCGAGGTGTTCCCCGAGATGAGCCACTGGCTGCCCGGCGAGCCCGGGTGGGAGGCGGTCGCCGAGCGCTGCCTGACCTTCATCGCAGACGAAGGCCGCGCGGCGGCCTAAGCCGACGGCGAGAACACCTTCAGCCCCAGGATTCCGGCCACGATCAGGCCCAGGCAGACCAGCCGTGCCGCCGTCGCCGGCTCCTTGAACAGCACGATGCCGACAATGGCCGTGCCGACGGCGCCGACGCCTGTCCAGACAGCGTAGGCCGTGCCCAGCGGCAGGGTCTTCACGGCCCAGCCCAGCAGACCCATGGACAGCACAAGGCTGACGGCGGTCAGCGCGACCGGGATCGGCTTGGTGAAGCCCTCGGTGAACTTCAGGCCCACGGCCCAGCCGATTTCGAACAGACCGGCGATGAAGAGAATGATCCAGGCCACGACGAGCCCCTTTTCTGAAAAGGTGGGGTCGTCCCCGGACAACAAAAAAGGCGCGGGGTCGTCCCCGCGCCTTCGTTAGATAGAACCGGCCCCGGTCTGGGGCAAGCTAGGCCTTAGCGGCTGGTGGTGCTGTACAGGACCTGGGCGCGCTCGAAGTTCTTGCCGACCGAGGTCTCGTCGGTCTTCTTCAGGCGCATGAACACCAGGCCGGCGTGGCCGGCGGCCCAGGCGTCATCCCACGACACGGTGAAGCGGCGGAAGTCGCTGCCGACCGTCTGGTCGTTGCGGATCAGGCGCAGCTGCGGGCTGTTTTCCCAGGTGGCGTAGTCGTGCAGGGCGTTGGCCAGTTCCTGGGCCTGCTCGGGGGTCTGCGCGTAGTCGATGGTGATCGTGCAGACGTTCTTGTTCGAGCCCGGGTTATCCAGGGTGATGTTGTAGGGCTTGCCCAGATCGAAGACCCACTGCTCCTTCTTCTTCTTGAAGCCATAGTCCTTGACCAGCTGAGCGAAGTCACCGCCGGCGACCGACGGCTTGCAGACCTTGTCCAGCACGTCCATCAGGCGGACCGCCAGTGGGTCGGTGGTGCGCGGACCGCGAACCGGAGCGGTATAGGTCTCGGCCGGAGCAGCGCCAGCGGCCGGCGCGGCGACGGCCGGAGCGGCCTGGTCGGTCGAGGCCGGCGCGGTCTGACCGGCGGGCGCCGGAGCAGCGGCGGGAGCCTGAGCGGGCGCGGCGGCGGGAGCCGGAGCGGCGGTTTGTTCCTGGGCGACGGCGGTGGAGACCGCACCGAGGGCGATCAGGCTGGCGAGCGCAAGGCGCATAGGCTGGATATCCCCAACAAGACGAGAGGTCGGCATTAAAACCGACGGACGGTCCCTCGCAACCCTTATGGCTACGGATTAAGACCAAGATTAGGCCACAAGTGTAATTTTCTCACTCATGGCGCGATAGATGGTCGCTCCGCACGCGAAACCGCCCCCGATCCGGGGGACCGAGGGCGTTTCAAAGCGCGTAGGCAAAACCCTTTTTGCCGCGCGATGGTCGCCGAAACCGGTGTCCACTTTCGGCTATCGCGCTTGGCGTCAGGCCGCTTCGACGGCGTGCTCTGCCAGGATCGTCAGGCCTTCCGGACCGACGTCGGCGAAGCCGCCCTGGATGTCGAACACCTTGGTCGTCGCGCCGTCCTTCACGGTCACCTTGCCTTCGCGCAGGGTGGTCATGAACGGAGCGTGGTTGGCCAGGACGCCGAAGTCGCCTTCCGCGCCCGGGGCCTGGACCATGTCCACGTCGCCCGAGAACAGTTCGCGTTCGGGGGCGACCAGAGAGAAGTGCAACTTGGCCATCAGTTGAAGGTCTCCTCGACGGCGCCGAGCGCGGCTTCGATGTCTTCGTCGGTCTGGATTTCGGTCCCGCAGAACGGGCAGAAGTGGATCGTGGCCAGCATCAAGCCGGTCTCGCCCTCTTCTTCCCGCTCGCCGAGGTTCAGCAGGATCAGACCGCTGTCATGCTCGATGAGGCTGGCGGTCGTGTCCGGGGACACCGCTTCCGCCAGTTCCTCGCAGCAGAAGCCGGCCAGTTCCGTGTCTTCGGTCATTAGGCTTCCGCCGCCATCTTTTCGGCCTTGGCCACGGCTTCCTCAATCGCGCCGACCATGTAGAAGGCGCCTTCCGGCAGGTGGTCGTATTCGCCGTCCACGATGCCCTTGAACGAGCGGATCGTGTCCTTCAGCTGGACGAAGGCGCCCGGCGTGTTGGTGAACTGCTCGGCGACGTGGAAGGGCTGCGACAGGAAGCGCGAGATCTTGCGGGCGCGCGACACGACCAGCTTGTCGTCTTCCGACAGCTCGTCCATGCCCAGGATGGCGATGATGTCCTTCAGCGACTTGTACTGCTGCAGGACTTCCTGGACCGAGCGGGCCACGTTGTAGTGCTCTTCGCCGATGACCAGCGGGTCCATGATCCGCGAGGTCGAGTCCAGCGGATCGACGGCGGGGAAGATGGCCTGGGCGGCGATGTCGCGGCTCAGAACGGTGGTGGCGTCCAAGTGGGCGAACGAGGCGGCGGGCGCCGGGTCGGTCAAGTCATCGGCCGGGACGTAGATGGCCTGGACCGAGGTGATCGAACCCTTGTTCGTCGAGGTGATGCGCTCCTGCAGGTTGCCCATCTCGGTGGCCAGGGTGGGCTGATAGCCCACGGCCGAGGGGATGCGGCCCAGCAGAGCCGACACTTCGGCGCCGGCTTGGGTGAAGCGGAAGATGTTGTCGACGAACAGCAGCACGTCCTTGCCTTCTTCGTCACGGAAGTATTCCGCGATCGACAGGCCGGTCAGGGCGACGCGGGCGCGGGCGCCCGGGGGTTCGTTCATCTGGCCGTAGACCAGGGCGCAGCGCGAGCCTTCCGTCGAGCCGTTGTTGGCCTTCGGGTCGGTGTTGACGTTGGACTCGATCATCTCGTGATAGAGGTCGTTGCCTTCGCGGGTGCGCTCGCCCACGCCGGCCAGAACCGAGTAACCGCCGTAAGCCTTGGCGATGTTGTTGATCAGTTCCTGCATCGTCACGGTCTTGCCGACGCCGGCGCCGCCGAACAGGCCGATCTTGCCGCCCTTGGTGTAGGGGCACATCAGGTCGATGACCTTGATGCCCGTGACCAGCACTTCAGCGGTGTTGGTCTGCTCGGCGAAGGTCGGAGCGTCGCGGTGGATCGTGCGGTAGATGTCCGAACGGATCGGGCCCTGCTCGTCGATCGGCTCGCCGATGACGTTCATGATGCGGCCCAGGGTGCCCGGACCGACCGGAACGCGGATCGACTCGCCGGTGTCGCGCACGGGCTGGCCGCGAACCAGACCTTCGGTGGCGTCCATGGCGATGGCGCGGACGGTGTTCTGGCCCAGGTGCTGGGCGACTTCGAACACCAGGCGCTGGCCGGTGGCGGTGTTGGTGGTCTCGACGGCGTTCAGGATCGCCGGCAGCGGGCCGTCGAACTCGATGTCGACGACGGCGCCGATGATCTGCACCAGACGGCCGGTGGCGCCGTCCAGGTTGAAGGCGGCGTTGGCCGGGGCGGCGGCGGCCTTCGGGGCGGCCGGCTTCTTGGCGGCCGGAGCCTTAACAGCGGCGGCGGCGGGAGCCTTCGCGACAGCGGCCTTCGGAGCCGCGGCGGCCTTGGGGGCGGCGGGCTTCTTGGCGGCGGCGGCCGGCGTTTCGGTGGCGGGAGCCTTAGTCGGGGTCTTGGCCATGGCTTGCGGTCTTTCGGTCTCTGCGTGCTTGTGTCGTTAGGCTTGGATCAGACGGCTTCGGCGCCGGAGATGATCTCGATCAGCTCCTTGGTGATCTGGGCCTGGCGGGAACGGTTATACTCGAGGGTGTAGCGCTTGATCATGTCGCCGGCGTTGCGCGTGGCGTTGTCCATCGCGGTCATCTGGCTGGCGTAGAAGCCGGCCATGTTATCCAGCAGGGCCGACAGGATCTGAACCGTCAGGTTGCGCGGCAGCAGGGTCTCGAGAATGGCCTCTTCCGAGGGCTCATACTCGTAGACCGCCGAAGCGCCGGTCGCGGGAGCGGCGGCGCCGTCGACCACGGCCGGGATCAGCTGCAGCGCCGTCGGGGTCTGGATGACCACCGACTTGAACTGGCTGTAGAACAGCGTGACCACGTCGATGTCGCCGGCTTCATAGAGGCGCGTGACGACGTCGGCGATCGGCTGGGCGACCGACAGGGTGAACTGGCGATAGGCCGACAGGTCGAAGTTCTCGACCACCTGGGCGCCGTAGGGGCGCTTCAGCTGGGCGCTGACCTTCTTGCCGACGCAGACGATCTTCACGTCCTTGCCCTCGGCGATCAGGCTGTCGATCCGCTGGCGCGCGGCCCGCACGATCGACGACGTGAAGCCGCCGGCCAGGCCGCGATCGGCCGCGGCGACGATGATCAGGTGCCGATCGTCGCGCCCCGTACCGGTCAGCAGGGCCGGAGCCCCGTCACCCGACACGCCGGCAGCCAGATTGGCGATCACCGAAGCCAGGCGCCGAGCGTACGGACGGGCGGCTTCCGCCGCGTCCTGGCTCCGGCGCAGCTTCGCCGCCGCGACCATCTGCATCGCTTTCGTGATCTTCTGCGTCGCCTTGACGCTCGAGATACGATTGCGCATTTCCTTTAGGCTTGCCATCCGCCTATCAGACCTTCCTAAACAGCCACCAGGTGGTGTCGTCCATCACGGTCGTTCTTCTCCAGAAGAACCCGTAATCAACCAGCACCAGATCCGGGAACAGATCCAAATAGAGCGAGCCGAAATCGTTCTTGAACAGAAGATCCGTCTCGCCTCGGTACGTAATCGTTTCCGCCTTCGGCGAAAAATACTCGGCGCAGAGGACGTACTTGGCGGACACGCGGTGAATCTCGCGCATCGTCGCCTCGAGCTGCGTCGGATCCACGTGGATCAGAACGCCCGAGGTGAACGCCAGGTCGACCGCGCCATCCGCCAGCGGAATGCTGTGCCCAAAGCCCTCGAACAGACGCTCGGGCGGCAGGACGCCGTCATCGAGGATCTGCTTGCGGGCCGTGCTGTTAGGCTCGATGGCCCACAGCTCGGCGTCGGTGATCGCCTGGAGACCCCGAAGGTTAAGTCCGACGTTCGGACCGACTTCCAGGATGCTCTTGGGCGGATCGCCGACCAGACGCGGCAGCACCTGCCCCCAAGCCTTCGTCCGGCCGCGCACGGCGTCGACGGTCACGGCGTTCCGCTCGGTATAGCGGTCGCCGAAATCGCCGGACCAGGCGTCCAGGGTCTTGGGGGCGTCAGCCATCTGCCTCGCCTTAGGCGAAGGTCGCCGAGAAGCTGTCGAGCGCGCTCTTCAGCGTGTTCTCCAGGTCCTTGTCGAGGGCCTTCTTGGTGCGGATGCCGTCCAGCAGGTCCTTGTGGGCGCTGTGGAGGCGAGCCAGCAGCTCGGTCTCGAAGCGACGGACCGACGAGGTCGGGATCTTGTCCAGATAACCGCGCGTGCCGGCGTAAATCACGCAGACCTGCTCTTCGACCGACTGCGGGGCGTACTGGGGCTGCTTCAGCAGCTCGGTCAGGCGCTCGCCGCGAGCCAGCATCTTCTGGGTCGAGGCGTCGAGGTCCGAGCCGAACTTCGCGAAGGCGGCCATTTCACGATACTGGGCCAGTTCGCCCTTAATCGGACCGGCGACTTGCTTCATCGCCTTGATCTGGGCCGACGAGCCGACGCGCGACACCGAGATGCCGACGTTCACGGCCGGGCGGATGCCCTGGTAGAACAGGTCGGTTTCCAGGAAGATCTGGCCGTCGGTGATCGAGATCACGTTGGTCGGGATGTAGGCCGACACGTCATTGGCCTGGGTTTCGATGATCGGCAGAGCCGTCAGCGAGCCCGAACCGTTGTCTTCGTTCAGCTTGGCGGCGCGTTCCAGCAGGCGCGAGTGCAGGTAGAACACGTCGCCCGGATAGGCTTCACGGCCCGGCGGGCGGCGCAGCAGCAGCGACATCTGGCGGTAGGCGACGGCTTGCTTGGACAGATCGTCATAGATGATCAGGCCGTGCAGGCCGTTGTCGCGGAACCACTCGCCCATGGCGCAGCCCGAGAACGGGGCCAGGTATTGCAGCGGGGCCGGCTCCGAGGCCGAGGCGACGACGACGATCGTGTATTCCAGGGCGCCGTGCTCTTCCAGGGTCTTGACGATCTGGGCGACGGTCGAGCGCTTCTGGCCGATGGCGACATAGACACAGTAGAGCTTGGCGCTCTCGTCCTTGCCGGCGTTCACGGCCTTCTGGTTCAGGATGGTGTCGATGGCGACAGCGGTCTTGCCGGTCTGACGGTCACCGATGATCAGCTCGCGCTGGCCGCGGCCGACCGGGATCAGGGTGTCGATCGACTTCAGGCCGGTCTGCACGGGCTCGTGCACTGACTTGCGCGGGATGATGCCCGGCGCCTTGACGTCGACGCGGCGACGCTCGGTGAACTCGATCGGGCCCTTGCCGTCGATCGGTTCGCCCAGCGGGTTGACGACGCGGCCCAGCAGGCCACGGCCGACCGGAACGTCGACGATTTCGCCGAGGCGACGGACTTCGTCGCCTTCCTTGATGGCCTGGTCCTGGCCGAAGATCACGGCGCCGACATTGTCGCGCTCGAGGTTCAGGGCCATGCCCTTCACGCCGGCCTTCGGGAATTCCAGCATTTCACCGGCTTGGACGTTGTCCAGGCCGTAGATGCGGGCGATGCCGTCACCGACGGACAGCACCTGGCCGACGTCCGAGACGGCGGCCTCTTCGCCGAAGTTGGCGATCTGCGACTTGAGGATGGCCGAAATCTCGGCGGCGCGGATGTCCATGGTCTTCTGGGCTCTCTGCGATCTAATTTTTCTGGCGCTTACTTAAAGGCTTAAGCGCGCTTCAGGGCGAATTTCAGGGAATCGAGCTTCGAACGGAGCGAAGCGTCGAAGAGACGCGAACCGACGCGCACCTTCAGACCGCCCAACAGGGACGGATCGACGCGCGTGGAAACTTCGGGGGTCTTGCCGAGCGCTTCGGCGAGAGCGGCTTGCACGCCCTTCAGCTGAGCGGGCGACAGGGCGGCGGCCGAGACGACCTCGGCGGTGACGACGCCGCGGTGCTTGGCCGACAGATCGGAGAAGGCGGTGATCGCGCCCAGCAGGTCGCCGGCGCGACCGTTGGCGGCGACGAGGCCCAGGAACTTGGTGGTCAGCGGCTGGAAGCCGGCCTTCTTGGCGACGGCGGCCAGCCCCTTGCCCTTGTCCTCGGCGGTGAAGGCCGGCGAGGCGATCAGACGGCGCAGGTCGGCGCTGTCGGCCACCATGGCCTTCAGGCTCTTCAGGTCGGCCTCGACCTTCTGCAGGGAGCCGTTCTCGATCGTCAGTTCGAAGAGGGACTGCGCATAGCGCTGACCCGCATCCGTCGCCTTGGTTTCGTCCGCCACTTGGTATCCGCCCGGTGCGTTGCAATGGCCGCGGACAAGAAGATTAACCCCTGTCGCGGCTTAAAGGCTTGAGCGCGCTTGTAAAAAGCGCATGGACGGCCGGCGCTGCCGCGCCGCCCTGTCCGAAGCCGCGCGCCTGATAACACGGGCCTTTCGCAGTCGCAACCAAAGGGGCGAGCCCGGCTTGAGTGTTCAGTCCGCCGCGCGACGGAACACGGCCGAGGCAGAGGCCGCCAAAGCGCCGTCCGGGCGGCGCAGCTCGCCCTGAGCGAAGACGAGACTTCGGGTGGCTCGCTCAACCCAGGCCTTGGGTTCCAGGGCGCCGTCGCCGGCCTCCCCGGCATAGTCCACGGCCATGGAGGCCAGGGCCGTTCCTTCGCCTGCGGCCTTGCGCAGAACGGTTTCCAGCTGTGCGGCCAAGCTCGTGTCCATCAGCGTCAACTAATCACTGGTCCGGAAAAGAAAAGGGGCGGCGGAAGGTTTCCGCCGCCCTTGAAGGCGAATGCTCGAGGAAACAGCCAGACCGGGTCGGAGAAACGACGACCCACAACGCGTCTGGTACTCAGATAAAGCGCGGTACGTGTTCCTACTTAGCCGAAGCCAGGGACGAAACGTCCTTGGCCGAGGCGTTGCAGCGGGTCAGGTCATCGGCGTCCAGCGACTTGGCTTCGCCGCCGAAGGCCGCGACGCGACCCACTTCCTTGGCGAGCGCCTTGCAGGCGGCCGCGGTGAGGGCCCGCGAAGGGGCTTGGGCCGAGACGCACTCGGCGCCTTCGCAGACGAAGACGGCGCCGCCGGCGACGACCTTGGTCTTGGCGGCCACGGGGGTGTCCAGCGCGGCGGCGATGCGGCCGTCGGCCAGGGCGCTACCCGCGAACATGGAGAAGGAGATGGCGGCGACAGCCGACAGGGTGCGGAGCTTCATCAGAAAGCCCTCCGGTGTGGGGGAAATTGCGGTCAGATCGTTGATCGGTGAAAAGCGGTACTGGCCGCCCGGACCCTACCAATCCCTTGGGGCCACCCCACCTGAGGCGACCACACCGGTATCCCCACCGGTGCTTCGGATCCGAACTAAGCATCGCTTAGATATCAGTGATAAGAAATTGCGCAAGCGGAATTTCGCACGCGCCTCGCATTTTCAGAAAACGGGGATTTCGAGCCAATTGCGGCGAACGGCGGCCGGAAACGGCGAGCCTACAGCCCCAGGATCTGGTCGATCCGGCTTTCGGCCTTGGCGTGGATGGCGCGCTCCTCGACCATACCCTCGGCGCGGGCGTAGCGGCCGTTCTTGCCGGCGCGACGCTGGATGCCCTCGGCGGTGAGCACCGGGGCGACCGTCTTCGGTTCGGTGAAGGCGCCCAGCAGGGCCGCCATGACGGCGCCGATCACGGCGGCGGCGACCGGGCCGATCATGCCGACCCAGCCCTCGCCGAAGATCGCGTGCAGGCGGATGATCAGAACCTCGCGGTTCGGCTGGCGGTCCATGATGCCGATGGCCCAGTAGACACCGCCCTCGACGAGCACAGCCAGGACGATCGGCAGCAGAACACCCAACCAGCGCGGCCGGACGAACAGTCCGAGCGCGGCCCCGATGATCGCGAAGGCGGCCATGGTGATCATGGCGGGCACCCTACACACAGCCTGGTCAAGGACCGGTTAAGGCCCGTTCCGCGCTTCATTCCCAAGGGGCACGATTGGCCCCGACCGCTCACCGCGCTTAGTCTCTCGCCATAACCATAAGATGTGCGCCCAAAACGCGCTTGAGGGAGGCTTTGCCATGGACTTCCACTTGCCGCCTGAGCTGACCGCCTATCTGGCCGAGCTCGACGCCTTCATTGATCGCGAGATCGCGCCCCTGCAGGCGCGTGACGACAACGATCGCTTCTTCGACCACCGCCGCGAATGGGCCCGCACCGACTGGGACGGCGGCGGCCTGCCCAAGCACGAGTGGGAGGCGCTGCTGGGGGAGGCCCGCAAGCTGGCCGACCAGGCAGGCCACTACCGCTTCGCTCTGCCCAAGGCCTATGGCGGCCAGGACGGCTCCAACCTCTGGATGGCCGTGATCCGCGAGCACCTGGCCGCCAAGGGCCTGGGCCTCTTCAACGACCTGCAGAACGAGCACTCGATCGTCGGCAACAATCCGTTCGTGCTGATGATCCGCGACTTCGGCCGGCCCGACCAGCAACCCCTGATCACTGACATGCTAGACAAGGGCGCCTTCCGCCCGACCTTCGGCCTGACCGAGCCCGAGCACGGTTCGGACGCCACCTTCATGGAGACCCGCGCGGTGCGCGAGGACCACAAGGGCGAGGCCGGCTGGCGGATCAACGGCGAGAAGATGTGGACCACGGGCATGCACGCGGCCACCCACTGCTGCCTGTTCGCCCGCACTTCGGGCGAGGACGGCGACGCCCGGGGGATCACCGCCTTCCTGGTCCCCGCCCACGCGCCCGGCGTGAAGATCGAGGAGTACCTCTGGACCTTCAACATGCCGACCGATCATCCAAGGGTCAGCTTCACGAATGTCTGGGTCCCGGAGTCGGCGATGTTCGGACCCGAGGGAGGCGGCCTGGCCCTGGCCCAGCACTTCGTGCACGAGAACCGTATCCGCCAGGCGGCCTCCAGCCTGGGCGCGGCGACCTACTGCATAGAAGAAAGCATCAAGTACGCGCGCGCCCGCAAACCGTTCGGCAAGGCCCTGGCCGAGAACCAGGCCATCCAGTTCCCGATCGTCGAGCTGGCCACCCAGGCCGAGATGCTGCGCCTGCTGATCCGCAAGACCGCCTGGGACATGGATCAGATGACCAAGCCCGAGGTCGAGAAGCGGCTCTCCGACAAGGTCTCGATGTGTAACTACTGGGCCAACCGCCTGTGCTGCGAGGCCGCCGATCGGGCCATGCAGATCCACGGCGGCATCGGCTACTCCCGCCACAAGCCGTTCGAGCACATCTACCGCCACCATCGCCGCTACCGGATCACCGAGGGCAGCGAGGAGATCCAGATGCGCAAGGTGGCGGCCTGGCTGTTCGGCTACATGGGCCCGCGAAAACAGGCCTTCGCCCAGGAACGGGCGGACATGGATAAGGTTTAATCCGTCGCGACCTGACGTGTATCAATGGACGCGCTATCTAACATCGGTACGCGAGCATACATGTTCGCGATGGAGGCCCCATGAACCGTCTCGTCCTCGCTCGTCTTGGCCGTAACGCCGCGCGCGCCGCCCTGATCGTCGCCATCCCCGCGACGCTGGCTGGCTGCGGCATCAACACCATCCCCACCCAGGACGAGGCCACCAAGGCTGCCTGGGCCGAGGTGCAGAACCAGTACCAGCGCCGCGCCGACCTGGTGCCGAACCTGGTCGCCACGGTGAAGGGCTACGCCGCTCAGGAGAAGAGCGTGCTGGTCGAGGTGACGCAGGCCCGCGCCAGCGCCACCCAGGTCAAGGTCGACGCCTCGACCATCACCGATCCGGCCCAGTTCCAGCAGTACGCCGCCGCCCAGGACAAACTGTCGGGCGTGCTGGGCCGGCTGATGATGATCCAGGAGCAGTATCCGGACCTGAAGTCGAACCAGAACTTCCTGGCCCTGCAGAGCCAGCTGGAAGGCACCGAGAACCGCATCACCATCGCGCGCCGCGACTACAACCAGACCGCACAGACCTACAACACCACCCTGCGGACCTTCCCCAGCGTGTTCTGGGCCAAGACCATGTACAGCGGTCAGAAGCCGGCCCAGCTGTTCCAGGCCTCGGCTTCGGCGCAGACCGCCCCGACGGTGGACTTCTCCAGCCCGCCGACCGCGACCCCGCCGAAGGTGCAGTAACTTGGTTCAATTCCGCTCATCCCCGCGAAAGCGGGGACCCAAGCCGAGCCTGACGGCTATGCGCGGCGTCGCCGTGGCCAAGTCCGCTTGGGTTCCCGCTTTCGCGGGAATGAGCGGGTTCTTGGTGGCGTTGGCGCTGGCCCTGACGGTCGCCCTCCCCGCCTTCGCCGAGCCGAAGTTCCCGGCCCTGACGGGGCGGGTGGTCGACAACGCCCAGATCCTGTCGCCGCAAGTCCAGCAGGACCTGACGACCAAACTGGAAAACCTCGAGACCACGACCGGCCGCCAGCTGGTCGTGGCCACGGTGCCCAGCCTCGACGGCTATCCGATCGAGGACTACGGCTATCAGCTGGGCCGGACCTGGGGCATCGGCGAGAAAGGCAAGAACACTGGCGTGATCCTGCTGGTCGCGCCCAACGACCGGAAGGTGCGGATCGAGGTCGGCTACGGCCTGGAGCCGGTCCTGACCGACGCCCTGTCCAGCGTCATCATCCAGAGCGCCATCCTGCCGAAGTTCCGCGATGGCGACATGGAAGGCGGCGTCGTCGCAGGGACCAACGCCCTGGTCGAGCAGCTCAGCCTGCCCGCCGACCAGGCCAAGGCCCGGATCGTCGAGGCCAGCCAGCCCGCGCGACAGAAGGCCAGCGGCTCGCCGATCATCGGCTTCCTGATCTTCCTCTTTGTCATTTTCGTCTTCTCCAGCCTGTTCCGGGGCCGTCGACGCGGCGGCCTCTCCTCGGCCCTGCCGTGGATCATCCTGGGCGCGCTGAACAACAGCGGCCGAGGCGGTGGCGGCTGGAGCGGCGGTGGCGGTGGCGGTGGCGGCGGCGGCTTCTCCGGCGGCGGCGGATCGTTCGGCGGCGGCGGCAGTTCGGGGAGTTGGTGAGATGGCGCAAGGCATGACCCCGCAGGATCTCGACCGCATCGCCAGCGCGGTCGCGCAGGCCGAGAAGACCACCGCCGGCGAGATCTTCTGCGTCCTGGCGCCCGAGGTGTCGGACTATCGCGAGACGCCGCTGGCCTGGGCGGCGACCGCGTCCCTGGTGCTCCCGGCCGGCGCCCTGTTCGCCGGCTTCCGACCGGAGATGCTGACCCGGCTGTTCGGCGGCTGGAGCATTGGCCATCAAGCGGCCCTGGACGGGGCCATCCTGTCGGCGTTGTCGACCTATATCGCCCTGCAGCTGGCGATTTTCGTCCTCGTGGCGCTGGTGGTGTCCATTCCGCCCGTCCGCCGCGCCCTCACCCCGGGCTCGCTCAAGACCGCCCGGGTCAAGCGCGCGGCCATGGAGCAGTTCCTCAGCCACGGCCTGCACGTCACCCGCGACCGCACCGGCGTGCTGATCTTCGCCGCCCTGGCCGAGCACCGGGTCGAGGTCATCGCCGACGAAGGCATCTACGCCGCCGCGCCCAACACGGTCTGGAACGAGGTCGTCTCCGACCTGGTCGGCGGCCTCAAGCGCGGCAAGATCGCCGACGGCTTCGTCGCCGCCGTGGCCCGCACCGGAACGATCCTGGCCACCCACATCCCCCCGCGCCCCGACGACCGCAACGAACTGCCCGACGGCCTGACCGTCCTGACGAAGCGGTGAGGAGCGGGAGATAGGCTGACACGGCCGGAGGAAGCCGTCGGCCTCGCGATATTGAGCTTGGCGTTGTTCCGGTTCTGGCCTTCCATGCGCTCCGAACAAGAGCGCTGAGGCGCCGAGACCGGAGGAAACATGGCCAGCATCGATCCAACCCGCGAGCAGTTCGACGCCTTCAAGGCCCTGCCGCGCGACACGCCGATCCAGATGCTCAACCTGGTCCGACTGAAGCCCGTCGCTGACTATCCGCAGGGGCATCCTAACCATGGCAAGTGCCTGACCGGGCTCGAGGCCTATCGCGAGTATGGCCGCACGACCGCGACGCTGTTCGCCAGCCTGGGCGGGCGGCAGGTCTGGGCGGGACGCCCAGAGGGCGTGGTCACCGGCCCCGCAGACGAGCGCTGGGACCTGGCCTTCATCGCCGAATATCCGAACGCCGGCGCCTTCCTGGCCATGGTCACGAACCCCGACTACCGCGAGTTCGTCAAGCACCGCACGGCGGCGGTCGAGGACTCTCGGCTGATCCGCCTGGCGCCGATGGCGCCGGGCCAGGGGTTCGGGGAATAGACCTGCCGTTGACGCTAGAGCCTGTCCGTTTCTGATGGAACCATCAGAAACGGATAAACAGGCTCTACTTCAAACACTTAGAGCGTGGCAGGCGCCGAAACCGCTCACACTTTCGGCTGCCACGCTCCAGCGTCATCTTTCGCCGCGCGGAAAGCCGGTCTAGGGTGAGCTCAATTCAAACTAACGTTTAACGGGGAGTGCGCCTCTATGCGCGAAGCGGTTATCGTCTCTTACGCCCGCACGGGCCTGGCCAAGTCCAATCGGGGCGGCTTCAACAACACCCATGGCGCGGCCATGGCCGGCCACGCCATCCAGCACGCCGTGTCGCGCGCCGGCCTCGAAGGGGCCGAAGTGGAAGACGTGGCCCTGGGCTGCGGCGGTCCCGAAGGCGCCACCGGCATGAACGTGGCCCGCAACGCCGCCATGTGGGCCGGCCTGCCGGTCACCACCTCGGGCCAGACCATCAACCGGTTCTGCTCGTCGGGCCTGCAAGCCATCGCCACGGCGGCCAACTATGTGCGCAACGACGGCGCCAATGTCGCCATCGGCGGCGGCGTCGAGTCGATCTCGCTGGTGCAGGGCGGCGGTCACATGAACCGCTTCCACATCACCGAAGAAAAGCTGATGGGCACCCATCCGGCCCTGTGGATGGCGATGATCGACACCGCCGACATCGTCGCCAAGCGCTACAACATCAGCCGCGAATACCAGGACGAATACGCCCTGCGCAGCCAGCAGCGCATCGCCGCCGCCCAGGCCGCCGGCCTGTTCAAGGACGAGATCGTGCCCATGGCCACCAAGATGAAGGTGGTCAACAAGGAAACCAAGGAAGAGAGCTTCGTCGACTACGTGGTCGACAAGGACGAGTGCAACCGCGCCGACACCACCCTGGAAGGCCTCGCCAGCCTGAAGCCCGTCATGGGCGAGGGCAAGTTCGTCACCGCCGGCAACGCCAGCCAGCTGTCGGACGGCGCCGCCGCCGTGGTGGTGATGGAAGCCAAGGAAGCCGAAAAGCGCGGCCTGACCCCGCTGGGCGCCTTCCGCGGCTTCGCCGTCGCCGGCTGCGAGCCTGACGAAATGGGCATCGGCCCGGTCTTCGCCGTGCCGCGCCTGCTGGAACGCCATGGCCTGAAGATCGACGACATCGACCTGTGGGAACTGAATGAGGCTTTCGCCAGCCAGTGCCTCTACAGCCGCGACCGCCTGGGCATCGATCCTGAGAAGTACAACGTCAACGGCGGCTCGATCGCCATCGGCCACCCCTTCGGCATGACCGGCGCCCGCTGCGCCGGCCACCTGCTGATGGAAGGCAAGCGTCGCGGCGCCAAGCTGGGCGTGGTGACCATGTGCATCGGCGGCGGCATGGGGGCCGCCGGCCTGTTCGAGATCTTCTAGGCCCTCAAAAGTTCCGAGTGATCGATCCTAAAAAGGCCGGGAACCCGCAAGCGGGTTTCCGGCCTTTCCTGTTGGATCAGGACGCTTCGGGACCCCAGGAACCCGGGCCTTGAACCCGCCCGACGCGGGGCCATCTAGGCTCTCGTCGGCGCCCGCGAATTGTCGCTTCAAGACGCCAGACCCGAGATAGGACCATGGCTGCCAAAGCCTTCTTCACCGTCGCTCTGCTGATCGCCGCCGCCATCGGCCTGGCCCTGCCGACGCCGAACGCCAGCCATGGGCCGCAGACCACCAAGTCGTCGTTCGAGACGATCGCCCTGCACCGCGGATAGTCCACGCGACAAGGTAAAGGCTCCCCGGTCGCCCGGAGAGCCTTCCTGAAACTGCTGATCGTCCAGCCGATCAGAATTGAACGATCAGAACTCTTCCCAGTCCTCCTGGACCGCGACGGCGGCGGAACCACGTCCCGGACGGGCCGAGGCCGTTGGCCAGGCCGAAGCCGGCGGACGGGCCGAAACGGGCGGTCGCGCGGGGGCCGACGGCGCAGAGGCGGCCGGCGGACGGTAGGTCGTGCGTGACGGTCGCGCCGCCGTAGCGGCCACTTCGCCCACGCGGAAGCGCGAGACCATTTCCGCCAGCGACTTGGCTTCGTTCTTCAGCGAGTGGGCCGCCGCTGTGGCCTCTTCAACCATGGCGGCGTTCTGCTGGACGACCTGGTCCATCTGGTTCACGGCCGTGTTGACCTCGTTCAGGCCGGTGGCCTGCTCGTTGGCCGAAGCCGAGATTTCCTTCACGAGGGCGTCGATCGAGGCGACCTGTTCGACGATGCGGTTCAGCGCCTCGCCGGTCTGGCCGACCAGATCCACGCCCGCCTCGACCTGCTGGGTCGAGGTCGAGATCAGGGTCTTGATCTCCTTGGCGGCGTCGGCCGAGCGCTGGGCCAGCGCCCGGACTTCCTGGGCGACGACCGCGAAGCCACGGCCGGCTTCACCGGCGCGGGCGGCTTCAACGCCAGCGTTCAGCGCTAGCAGGTTGGTCTGGAAAGCGATCTCGTCGATGACGCCGATGATGTTGCCGACCTGGGTCGAGGAGGTCTCGATCTCGGTCATGGCCGAGACGGCCTGGCTGACGATGCGGCCAGACTTCTCGGCGTCGGCGCGCGCAACGGCCACGACCTGAGAGGCCTCCTTGGCGCCCGACGCGGTCTTGCGGACCGTCGCGGTGATCTCATCGAGGGCGGCGGCGGTTTGCTCCAGGCTGGCGGCCTGTTGCTCGGTGCGTCGCGACAGGTTGTCGGACGCCTCGGCGATCTCGTCCGAGCCGCTGTTGACGCCGCTGGACGCGGCCCCGATCGCCTGGATCGCCTGCTGCATCCGATCGGCGGCGGCATTGAAGTTGGTGCGCAGGCTTTCAGACTTGGCGCCGAACGGCGTGTCGATCCGGTGGGTCAGATCGCCACCCGCCAGGTGGTCAAGGGCCTCGTTGAGGGCGGATATGATCACCGCGTCGTTGCGGGCGGCCTCGGCCTTCTCGGCTTCGTTGGCGGCGCGTTCGTCGTCGGCGACCCGGCGCTGTTCGGCGGCGGCGGCCTCGATACGGACCTTCTCGGCTTCGGAATCCTTGAAGTAGGCGACGGCGGCGGCCATCTGGCCGATCTCGTCCTTGCGGCCCTGGGCCGGCACCTCGACAGTGTTGTCGCCCGAGGCCAGGCGGCGCATGGCGTTGGTCATGGCGGAGACCGGCTTGGCGATGGCGCCGGTCAGCAGCAGCCCGCCGCCGATGGCGATACCCGCCGTGATCAGGATGCCCACGGCCAGGGCCAGGGTCGATTCCAGGGAGGCCTTCTTCTGGGCGGCGGCTTCCGTCGCCAGCTCAGCCTCCGCGTTCTTGGTGATGGCTTCGATAGCGTTTTCGACCGGCTCGACGGCCTTGTCGGCGACGCCGTCGTGCTTCACCAGTTCGACGGCCTGCGGACGAGTGGCCGGATCTGCCCCGAGGCTTTCACCCGGCTCGATGGCCTGTTTGCGATACTCGGCATAGGCGGCGTCGACCGCGGCGATGCGCGCCAGGTCCTGCTCGTCACCCGCCGCGAGGGTGCGCAGCTCGTCCAGAGCCTTCAGGAACTTAGGCTTGTGGGCCTCTTCCAGACGCTTGACGTAGTAGTTGTCGCCCGACAGCAGGAAGCCGCGCAGCGAGTTCTCCTGGCGGGTCAGGCGGAAGGCGGCCGTATCCGCCTGGCGCAGCATCTCATAGGCGCGCTCGGTGCGTTCAACCGAATGGCCGAGGCCGACCTTGTTGGCATAGAGGGACACGCCCATCACAACGATGGTCGTAAGCATGACAGCGAACACCGCCATCAGCTTGTGCGGAATTTTCAGATCGCCAAAAGACACCGGCCGGAGCTCCTCGAAATGGGGCGGCGACCGCTAAACCTCAGATAACACTACTCTTTGAAACTACACTATGGTTCGCGGGCGTCACAGGCACAGTGGGCTCCCAACAATTGCCGGGGCATTAACCGTGACGCGGCGGAATGTCGCACAAACGATCATTCCGCCACTTTTCTAGTCAGTGAGCCTCATCCCAGTTGAGCGCGGCGCGGGCCTCTACCGTGAGCGGAACGGACAAGGCCACCGCCGGCTCGGCCGCCTTTTCCATGACCTGGCTGATCACGGCGCAGGCGCGATCGGCCTCGCCTTCCGGCGCTTCGAAGACCAGTTCGTCGTGCACCTGCAGCAGCATCCGCGCTTCCAGGCCAGCCGCCTCGAGGGCGGCGGGCATGCGGATCATGGCCCGGCGCATGACGTCGGCGGCCGCGCCTTGGATCGGGGCGTTGATCGCCGCCCGCTCGGCGAACTGGCGCTGCCCCACGGACTTGGACTGGATCTCGGGGATGTTGATCTTGCGGCCGAAGACGGTCGAGACATAGCCATGCTCGCGCACAAAGGCCTTGGTCGCATCCATATAGGCCTGGATGCCCGGGAAGCGCTCGAAATAGGTCTTGATATAGGCCCCCGCCTCGCCCTGGCCGATGCCCAGCTGGTTGGCCAGACCGAAGGCGCTGATACCGTAGACGATACCGAAATTGATCGCCTTGGCCCGGCGGCGGATCATCGGATCCATGCCCTCGATCGGCGTGTCGAACATCTCCGAGGCCGTCATGGCGTGGATGTCCAGGCCTTGCTGGAACGCCTTCTTCAGCTGCGGGATGTCGCCGATATGGGCCAGCAGGCGCAGCTCGATCTGGCTGTAGTCGGCGCTGATCAGCACCTTGCCCGGCGGCGCGATGAACGCCTTGCGGATCTTGCGGCCTTCCTCGGTGCGGACCGGGATGTTCTGCAGGTTCGGGTCGGACGAGGACAGGCGCCCCGTCGTCGTGGCGGCCAGGGCGTAGGAGGTGTGGACCCGGCCCGTGCTTTGCGCGATCGCGGCGACCAGGTTCTCGGTGTAGGTGCCCTTGAGCTTGGAAAGCTGACGCCAGTCGAGCAGGACGCGTGGCAGCTCGTGCTCCAGGGCCAGGCTCTCCAGCACGTCGCTGTCGGTCGACCACTGACCGGTGGCGGTCTTCTTGCCGCCCTTCATGCTCATCTCGCCGAACAGCACGTCGCCGATCTGCTTGGGGCTGCCCAGGTTGAACGGGCGGCCGACGAGCTCCTGGGCGCGCGCCTCGAACTTGGCCATGCGCAGTGAGAACTCGTTGGACAGCAGACGAAGCGCCTCGGGATCGACCCGAACCCCGTTGTTCTCCATCATCGCCAGTACGGCCGGCAGAGGACGTTCCAGCGTCTCATAGACCGTCGCCAGGCCCTCCCGCGCCAGGCGCGGCTTGAGCACTTCCCACAGGCGCAGGGTGACGTCGGCGTCCTCGGCCGCATAGGCCGTCGCCTCGTTCAGGCCCACATGCTTGAAGCTGATCTGGGCCTTGCCCGTGCCCGCCACCTGCTTGAACGGGATCGGCTTGTGGCCGAGGTGCAGCTCCGACAGCTCGTCCATGCCGTGGCCGTGCAGGCCCGCCTCCAGCACGTAGGAGATCAGCATGGTGTCGTCGATCGGCGCGACCTGGATGCCGTGGCGGGCCAGGACGGCGATGTCGTACTTGGCGTTCTGGGCCACCTTCAGCACCGCCGGATCTTCCAGCAGCGGCTTCAGGGTGGCGATGACCTCGTCCAGCGGGATCTGCACCAGGTCGGCGGCGGCTTCCAGCGCCAGGCCGTCCTTCTCGCAGTGGCCGACCGGGATGTAGCAGGCCTCGCCGGCGTTGATGGCCAGCGACACGCCGCACAGACCGGCCGTGGCCGACGACAGGGCGTCGGTCTCGGTGTCGAAGGCCACCACGCCCTTGGCCGTGGCCTTGGCGACCCAGGCCTTAAGGGTGTCGAGGTCCTGGATGCGGACATAGGCGGCGTGGTCGATGCTGACCGGCTCGGCCACCGCGCTGGCGGCGGCGCGCGCGGCCGCGCCCATATAGGAGACGGTGCTGACCGGGGCCTTCGGCGTGCTGCCCGCTCCAAGACCGGGGGCGCGCTCCAGCGTCCCCGACGTCGCGGCGGCCGAGCCGTCGCCGACCCGGCGGGCCAGGGTGCGGAACTCCATCTGCTCGAGGAAGGCGGCCAGGACCTCCTTGTCGGGCTCGCGCACGGTCAGCTCATCCAGCGGCTGCGGCAACGGCGTATCGCAGTCCAGCTTCACCAGGGCCCGCGACAGGCGGATCTGGTCGGCATATTCGATCAGGGTCTCGCGGCGCTTGGGCTGCTTGATCTCGCTGGCCCGGGCCAGCAGCGTGTCGAGGTCGCCATATTCGTTGATCAGCTGGGCGGCGGTCTTGATGCCGATACCCGGGGCGCCCGGCACGTTGTCGACGCTGTCGCCGCACAGGGCCTGAACGTCGACGACCTTGTCCGGATAGACGCCGAACTTCTCGAACACCTGCTCGCGCTCGATGCGCAGGCCCTTCATCGGGTCGAACATCGAGACGCCGTCGCCGACCAGCTGCATCAGGTCCTTGTCGGACGAGACGATCACCGCCTCGCCGCCGATCTCGCGGGCCTTGCAGGCATAGGCGGCGATCAGGTCGTCGGCCTCGTAGCCCGGCAGCTCGATGGCCGGAACGCCAAAGGCCAGGGTCGCCTCGCGCACCAGCGGGAACTGCGGGATCAGATCCTCGGGCGGCGGCGGGCGGTGGGCCTTGTACTTGTCGTAGAGGCTGTTGCGGAACGTCTTTTCCGAGTGGTCCCAGATCACCGCCAGGTGGGTCGGCGTGTCGCCCTGCATGTCGCGCAACAGCTTCCACAGCATGTTGCAGAAGCCCTGCACGGCGCCCACCGGCAGGCCGTCGCTCTTGCGGGTCAGGGGCGGCAGGGCGTGATAGGCGCGGAACAGATAGGCCGAGCCGTCCACGAGAAAGAGCCGGACGGTCGGGCCGTCCTGGGTCAGTTCGGAAGCGTTCGGAAGCGGGGGCGCGGCGGCGTCGGTCATGGCCGGCAACATAGGGGGCGGAAGGTGTGTCGGGAACCCTCTGGCGGCGCGCAAATGGATCGCTTAGGCTCTACCCAAGGTCGAGCCGCGAAAGGGTCGTGCGCCGGCCCATTCCTGGGGTTTCCCGTGCTGTCGCGTCGCGTCCTGCTGGCCCTGCTCACGGCCAGCCTCTCCACCACCGCCCTTTCCACGGTCGCCTTGGCCACGGCCGCCTCGGCCCAGACCCCCTTGGCCCAGGCCGAAGACGACGCCCGGCCCTCGGGCTGGCGGCCGAACTTCGTCACGCGCGTGCCCGAGGCCAAGATGAAGGCCGCCTTCCCGAAGGGCGCGACCGTCACCGGCAAGGCTCAGCTGGGCTGCATCGCCGACAAGGGCGGTCGCCTGGTCGACTGCAAGGTGCTGCGCGAGGATCCCGTCGGCCGGGGCTTCGGCGAGGCGGCTCTGTCGGTGGTCGGCTATGAGCGGATCGCGACGAAGGACGCCCAGGGCGCGCCGGTCGAGGGCCGACCGGTCCGCACGAGCTTCGAATTCCTCGCGCCCGGCGACGCCAATCCAGACTGGGTCCGCAAGCCCAACGGCGCCGAGATCGCCAATGTGTTCCCCAAGATGGCGCTGGACAAGCGCGTCGGCGGCAAGGCCGTGATCCGCTGCAAGGCCACCGTCGAGGGCTTCCTCGAAGCCTGCCGGGTCCTCTCGGAAACGCCCGCGGGCATGAACTTCGGCGGCGCCGGCTTGCAGCTGGCTCCGCAATTTCGAATGTCGCCCAAGATCCGCGGCGGCCGCGCCGTGCCGGGCGGCGACGTCACCATTCCGATCACCTGGGAGGAGCCGCGCGGCTCGGCGCCGATCAACACCACCGCCATCGTGCTGGACCCGCCCTGGAACCGCGTGCCGACCCTGGCCGAGCTGAGCGCCGCCTGGCCCAAGGCCGCGACCGGCGTACCGTTCGGCCAGGCCGCCCTGCGCTGCGTCCTCATGAAGACCGGCCAACTTCGCAGCTGCGACGTGATCTCCGAAAATCCGCGCGGCAAGGGCTTCGGCAAGGCCGCCCAGGACCTGTCGAAGCTGTTCCTGGTCAATATCGGCCCGGCCGACGCCAAGACCTTCAAGGACTACAAGGTGGATGTGCCCTTCCGCTTCCGCGATCCCGCCGCGCCGGAGGCTCGTAAGCTGACCAAGCCGCGCTGGATCCGCACCCTGTCGGCCGAGGGCATGGCGGAGGTCTATCCGCAGGCGGCCGCGAAGGCGGGGGTCACCTCGGGCGTCGGCGCGGCGACCTGCACGATCACCGCCACGGGCGAACTGACCGGCTGCAAGCCCGCGCGCGAAAGCCCGGCTGGCCTGGGCTTCGGCGCGGCCGCGGTCGAGGCGGTCAAGGCCATGCGCATGAACCCCTGGACGCTGGAGGGCGACACGGTCGACGGCCTGACCGTCACCATCCCGGTTCAGTTCAGCCTGGACGTCAAGGCCGAGGACGCGGTCGCCGCTCCGACGGGCAAGCCTGGCTGATCCGCGCGCCAGCTTTCCTCGCCTTGCGCCCACTCGCCTTGCGCAATGGGGGCATGAGGCGTACGGGAACCACGCTCCGCGCGGTACGCGGGCACAGTTTCAGGAGAGCGCGATGGGTTACCGGGTCGCCGTGGTCGGCGCCACGGGCAATGTGGGCCGCGAGATGTTCAACATCCTCGAGGAAGTCAAATTCCCCGTGGACAAGATGCACGCCATCGCCAGCCGCAAATCCATCGGCGTGGAAGTCTCGTTCGGCAGCCAGATCCTGCACTGCCAGGACCTGGAGAAGTTCGACTTCTCGACGGTCGACATCGTGCTGATGAGCGCCGGCGGCGCCATCTCCAAGGAATGGGGCGAGAAGATCGGCCGGGCCGGCCCGATCGTCATCGACAACTCCAGCCACTTCCGGATGGATCCGGACGTGCCGCTGGTCGTGCCGGAAGTGAACCCCGAGGCGGTGAACACCCTGCCGAAGAACATCATCGCCAACCCCAACTGCTCGACCGCGCAGCTGGTGGTGGTGCTGGCCCCGCTGCACGCCGAAGCCAAGATCAAGCGCGTGGTCGTCTCGACCTACCAGTCCGTGTCCGGCGCGGGCAAGGAAGGCATGGACGAGCTGTGGGACCAGACCAAGGGCGTGTTCGTCCTCGGCGCGCCGCCGCCCAAGAAGTTCACCAAGCAGATCGCCTTCAACGTCATCCCCCACATCGACGTCTTCATGGAGGACGGCTACACCAAGGAAGAGTGGAAGATGATGATGGAGACCAAGAAGATCTTGGATCCGTCGATCAAGCTGACCGCCACCTGCGTCCGTGTGCCGGTCATGGTGGGCCACGCCGAAGCCGTGAACATCGAGTTCGAGACCCCGCTGGACGAGGACGACGTCCGCGAGATCCTGCGCGACGCCGAAGGCGTGGAAGTCATCGATAAGCGCGAGGACGGCGGCTACATGACGCCGAAGGAAAGCGCCGGCGAATTCCCGGTCTATGTCTCGCGCATCCGCACCGACCCGACCGTCGAGAACGGCATCGTCCTGTGGTGCGTCGCCGACAACCTGCGCAAGGGCGCGGCGCTGAACGCCGTGCAGATCGCCCAGCTCCTGCACGACAAGGGCCTGATCAAGCAGAAGACCCCGGCCTAAGATCCCGATCCGCAACAAGCGGGTGGAAATCAGGGCTCCCGGGGCAGACCCCCGGGAGCCCTTTTTCATTTCCGAACCAGAAGGACGACGCCATGTCGGCGAGCGTGAACCAGACCCAGGCCGAAGGCCGCTCCGCCTATGCCGCCGGCGTCGGCTGCTACCTGCTTTGGGGCTTCCTGCCCCTCTATTTCCATCTGCTGTCGAACCTGGGCGCGACGTCCTGGGAGATGATCGCCCACCGCTCGCTGTGGTCGGTGCTGTGGGCCGGCGGCCTCGTCCTGATCGCCCGGCAGGGCGGCCAGGTGGCCCAGGTGCTGCGCCAGCCCCGTACGCTGGGGATGCTGCTGCTGTCGACGGCGGCGATCTTCAGCAACTGGACGATCTACGTCTTCGCCGTGAACGCCGGCCACGTGATCGAGGCCAGCCTGGGCTATTACATCAACCCGCTGATGAACATGGCCGCCGGGGCCCTGCTGTTCCGCGAGCGCATGACCACCGAAGGCAAGGTCGCCATCGGCTTCGCGGCGATCGGCGTCGCCATCCAGACCCTCGCCCTGGGCCATCTGCCGATCGTGTCGCTGGGCCTGGCCGCCACCTTCTGCGCCTACGCCATCCTGCGCAAACAGGTGAAGGCCGACGCCCAGACCGGCCTGTTCGTCGAGTGCGCCTATCTGGCCCTGCCGGGGCTGGCCTATGTGCTGCACCTGCAGGCGAGCGGTCAGGGCCACTTCGGCCACGGCGGCGCGGTCACCGGCCTGCTGGCCCTGGCCGGTCCGGCCACGGTCGTGCCGCTGGCCCTGTTCGCCTGGTCGGCCCGCCGCCTGCCGCTGAGCGCCGTCGGTTTCCTGCAATTCATCGCCCCCACGATCCAGTTCCTGCTGGGCGTGGCGTTCGGCGAGGCGTTCACGCCGCTGCGGGCGCTGTCGTTCGTGTTCATCTGGCTAGGCGTGGCGACCTTCGCCTACGGAGCCTGGAAGAAGACCAAGATCCTGGCGCCGGCCCAACTGGCCAAAGACTGAAGACCGCGCCATGGTCGGGGCCATGGCGGACGATCAGACGATCTCGAAAAGTCGCGGCCGGCTGATCCTGGCCGCGACCGTGCTGGGCTCCAGCCTGGCCTTCATCGACGGCTCGGTAGTCAATGTCGCCTTGCCCACGATCCGGACAGCGCTGAAGGCCGATCCCGCGCAGATCCAGTGGATCGTCAACGCCTATCTGCTGCTGCTCGGCTCGCTCGTCCTGATCGGCGGCTCGGCCGGCGACCGCTACGGCCGGCGCAAGGTGTTCGTGATCGGGGTGGCCCTGTTCGCCCTGGCGTCCCTGGCCTGCGCGGCGGCCCCGAACGTCGCCCTGCTGATCGCCGCCCGCGCCGTGCAGGGGATCGCCGCCGCCTTCGTCGTGCCGGCCAGCCTGGCCATCCTGGGCGCGGCCTTCGACGAGAAGGCGCGCGGGCCGATGATCGGCGCGTGGGCGGGCTTTGGCGCCGTCACCGCCGCCATCGGACCGGTGCTGGGCGGCTGGCTGGTCGACGCGGTGTCGTGGCGGGCCATCTTCCTGATCAACCTGCCGATCGCCGCCGCCACCGTGGGGCTGACCCTGAAGGCCGTGCCCGAGAGCCGCGATCCGGATGTCCAGCATCTGGACTGGCGCGGGGCGGTGCTGGCGGCCTCGGGCCTGGGCGCCTTGACCTGGGGCCTCACCGCCGCCGGCGCGCGGGGCTGGGCCAGCCTCGAGGTCTGGAGCGCCCTTGTCGCCGGCGTCGCGATCCTGGTCGGCTTCATCGTGCTGCAAGGTCGCGAGGCGCATCCAATGATGCCGCTGTCGCTCTATCGCTCGACCACCTTCAGCGGCGCCAACCTCTTGACCCTGGCGCTCTATTTCGGCCTGACCGGGGCGCTGTTCTTCCTGCCCTACGAACTGATCGCCCGGCACGGCTACAAGGCCGCCGAGGCCGGGGCCACCCTGCTGCCGCTGTCGCTGGTCATGGGAACCCTGTCGGGCGTGGCGGGCAAGGTCGCCAACAAGGTCGGCGCGCGGGCCATGCTGACGGTCGGCCCGATCACAGCGGGGATCGGCTTTGGCCTGCTGGCCGGACCGTGGATCGGAAGCGGCTTCTGGACGGGCGTCCTGCCCGCCCTACTGATCCTGGCCCTGGGGATGACCATCAGCGTCGCGCCGCTGACCAGCACGGTGATGGCTGCCGTGCCCTCCAGCCACTCTGGTGTCGCTTCAGGCATCAACAACGCCGTCGCCCGCATCGCCGGCCTGCTGGCCGTGGCCGTGCTGGGCCTGGTCTATTTCGCCCCCGGAGGCGGCGGCTATCCGTGGGTGATGGGGATCAGCGCCGTGGCGGCGATCGTGGCCGGCCTAGTCGGCGCGGCGACGATCAGAGGCCCTAGAAGCGATGCGCCAGGCCGACCACCAGCTCCAGGTCCGGGGTCTGGCGGTTGAGTCCGACATAGGCCGAGGCGTCCAGCTGGACGTCGTGCAGGGCCTTGGACGTCCAGGCCGCCGTGAGGTCGAAACTGGCCTGGGTGACGTGGCCGGACGGGTCGTCGTCGCGATCGACCCATAGTTCCGCGCCCAGGTTCACCGGACCGACCGCGCGGCCGACGCCGCCGGCCAGGGCGTAGCCGGCGTGGCGGCCCGAACCGCTGGCGTTCTCCCGCGCTTCGACCTGAGGCGACAGGCTCAGCGACCAGTCGGCATTGAGCGGGACCGAGAGCGGGACGATCACCCCGCCCTGCCAGAGATCGCTCCCGATGCCGTTCGCGCCGGTCGGGGCGGTGACATAGGGCTGGATCGCCGCCGAAAGGCCATCGCCGCCGGGGTTCTTCAACGACCACCGCAGGCCAAGGCCCAGGTCGCCGGCGCCCGAAACGGTCGAGACGACGCCCTGGTCCTTGGTCCTGATCCGCTCGTGGGCGGTCCAGCTCAGCTGGCCTTCCACGGTCGAGGTCAGGCCCAGCCGCAGCTCCAGCCCGCCGTACGAAACGTCGTCGACCGAGACCCCGCCGCCCCGGCTGAAAGCGGCGTCGACCCCGCCCAGCTCGGCCTGGAAGCGCCCCTTGTCCAGCACGCAGGGCGGCGAGCCCTTGCCCGGCCGGTCCGCGCAGAAGTCGCGGTCTTCGGCGTGGGCCGCGCCGGAGAGGGCAAGGACAACGATGAAACCCGCGAACGTCTTCATGCCATCCCTCCCGCTTTCAGAGCGAAGCGTAGGCCGCCTCGATCAGGCGCACGGCGCGCGGATCGCCGATCAGGGCGGCGCCCTGCTTGTTCATCACATAGGCCCCCGACACGCCGCGCGTCGGGTCGGCGAAGGCGCACGAGCCGCCCCAGCCCGAGTGGCCAAAGGCCTCGGGCGTCGGGCCGTAGAACATGTTGGGCTCGTTGCGCATGAAGCCCGCGCCCCAGCTGATCACGAAGGGCAGCACCAGGTCCTGGCCGATGATGCGCTGGGCGCTGGCGGCCTTGACGCCGGCCGGAGTGATGATCGAGCGACCGCCCAGGGTCCCGTCGGTGGCCAGGGCGCCCATCAGTCGCGCCAGGGCTTCGGCCGTGGCGTGACCATTGGCCGAGGGGATCTCGATCCGCCGCCACTCGGCCGCGCTGCGCCCGCCCGGCGAGGACCAGGGCTTGAGGAAGGCGGCCTGCACCGCGGCGTTCAGCTCGCCGAACTTCGGCAGGGCCGTCGGGCGCATCAGGTCGGCGACGCGGCCATGCTCGCTGTCGGGCAGGCCGATCCAAAGGTCCAGGCCCAGCGGGTCGCAGATGTCCTCGCGCAGCGCCGTCCCCATCGTCCGACCGTCGACGCGGCGGAAGATCTCGCCGGCGAGGTAGCCGTAGGTGACGGGGTGATAGCCGCTGGCCGAGCCGATCGGGAACAGCGGGGCCATGGCCGCCAGCTTGGCGCAGGTCGCGTCCCAGTCGAACCAGAGGGCCGGGTCGGTCTGGTCCGGGAAGCCCGACAGGCCCGCCTGATGCGACAGGGCCTGTTCGACCGTGACCTGGCCCTTGCCGGCCTGGGCGAATTCCGGCCAGACATCGGCGACCGGCTGGTCATAGGCCAGGCGGCCTTCGTCGACGAGGCGCGCGATCATCAAGGCCGCCACGGCCTTGGTGGTCGAGAACAGGGCCGTCAGGGTGTCGGGACCGAAAGCGACCTCGCGCTTGCGGTCGGCGAAGCCGCCCATCAGGTCGACGACGATCTCGCCGTCGACGGCGAACGAAAAGCGCGCGCCAAGCTCGCCGCCATCGGCGAAATTGGCTTCGAACGCCTCGCGCACCCGGGCGAAACGGTCGGGGCAGAGGCCGGTGATGTCGCCGACCATCCTAAGCCAGCCGCTCGATACGGACGGTCGGCGAGGTCTGCTTGATCCGCGCGCCCATGGCCACGATCGGCAGCTCCGGCGCGTTCCAGATATTGGCTGCGGTGACCGTCTCGGCCACCCCGCCCACGGCGCGCGCCAGGCCGTACGAGAAGGTCTGCCCCTCCAGGATCGAGGCGGCGTAGAGAGCGGTCAGAAGGTCGCCGGTGCCGTTGGGCGAACGCTCGGACTTGGCGTGCGCGGCCAGCCAGGCCTCCTTCTTGTCGGCCAGCACGGCGCCGATCTCGGCTCCGCGCTGCACGGACGAAACCAGCGTGATCTTGCCCAGCAGCCGGGCGGCGCGCATGGCGCTCTGCGGATCGCGGGCGTCGGTCCCAGTCAGCTTCTGCAGCTCCCAGCTATTGCAGGCCACGACATCCGCGCGCGGGATCAGGTCGGCGATGATGGCGTCGGCGGTCTCGGTCGGGATGTAGAGACCCTTGCCGGCGTCGCCCATGGTGGGATCGACGATCACGGTCGGCCGACGGGTCGCCGCGCCGTTCGGACGGGGCGACTCGCGCACGGCGTCCACGACCCTGGCGGCGGCCCGCACCTGGGCGGCGGTGGCGAAGTAGCCGGTGATGACCAGGTCGACGAGACCGAACAGCCCGTTGGCCTCGATGCCGTCCATCATGCCCTCGAACACCTCGATCGGCACCGGCGCCCCGCCGGGGATGCCCCAGCCGGGATGGCGGCCGTACAGCACGGTCGGCACGACCATCGAGTCGATGCGAAACTGCGCCAGGGCGGTGGCTTGCGCCGTCGCGCCCACCTGGCTGCCGGCGACGTGGCTGGAGATGATCAAGGCTAACGGCATGGCAAAGCGATTAGCCGAGCAATGCGGACTTGAATAGGGCGTCCCGGCCTGTGGTCGAAAAAGAAAAGGCCCACCGTCTCCGGCGGGCCTTTCCTCTTGGTTTCAAACGATTTCCGCAGCGGAAACTGGCGCGGCGGGTGTCGCTATTAGTAGCGATAGTGGTCCGGCTTGAAGGGCCCTGCTTCCGGCACGCCGATGTAGTCGGCCTGGTCCTTGCGCAGGGTCGAAAGCTTGGCGCCCAGCTTCTCCAGGTGGAGGAAGGCGACCTTCTCGTCCAGGTGCTTGGGCAGGGTGTAGACTTGGTTCTCGTACTTGGACTTGTTGGTCCACAGTTCGATCTGGGCCAGCGTCTGGTTGGTGAACGAGGCCGACATCACGAACGAGGGGTGGCCCGTGGCGTTGCCCAGGTTCACCAGGCGGCCTTCCGACAGCAGGATGATCTTCTTGCCGTCCGGGAATTCCACGTGGTGGACCTGCGGCTTGATCTCGTCCCACTTGAAGTTCTTCAGGCCGGCGACCTGAATTTCCGAGTCGAAGTGGCCGATGTTGCAGACGATGGCGTTGTTGCGCATCTGCCGCATGTGATCGACGGTGATGACGTCCTTGTTGCCCGTGGCGGTGACGAAGATGTCGGCGCGGCCGGCCACGTCGTCCAGGGTCTGGACCTCATAGCCTTCCATCGCCGCCTGCAGGGCGCAGATCGGGTCGATTTCGGTGACGATCACGCGGGCGCCGCCTTGGCGCAGCGAGGCGGCCGAGCCCTTGCCCACGTCGCCGTAGCCGCAGACCACGGCGACCTTGCCCGACAGCATGACGTCGGTGCCGCGACGGATGGCGTCGACCAGCGATTCACGGCAGCCGTACAGGTTGTCGAACTTCGACTTCGTGACGCTGTCGTTGACGTTGATGGCCGGGAACGGCAGGTCGCCCTTGGCGGCCATCTGGTACAGGCGGTGCACGCCCGTGGTGGTTTCTTCCGACACGCCGCCGATGGCCGCGCGGATGGCCGAGTAGAAGCCCGGCTTTTCGGCCAGGTACTTCTTCATCACGGCGTAGAGGGCTTCTTCTTCCTCGTTCTGCGGGTTGTTCAGGATCGACGGATCCTTCTCGGCCTTCGGGCCCAGCACGCAGAGCAGGGTGGCGTCGCCGCCGTCGTCCAGGATCAGGTTCGGGTAGCCGCCGTCGTGCCACTCGAAGATCTTGTGGGCGTATTCCCAGTACTCGACCAGGTTCTCACCCTTGAAGGCGAACACCGGCACGCCCGAGGCGGCGATGGCCGCCGCGGCGTGGTCCTGGGTCGAGAAGATGTTGCACGAGGCCCAGCGGACTTCGGCGCCCAGAGCCGTCAGCGTCTCGATCAGCACGCCGGTCTGGATGGTCATGTGCAGGCTGCCGGCGATGCGGGCGCCCTTCAGGATCTGCTGCGGACCGTACTCGGCGCGCGTGGCCATCAGGCCCGGCATTTCGGTCTCGGCGATAGCCAGTTCCTTGCGGCCGAAATCGGCGAGCGAGATGTCCTTGACGATATAGTCGGCCACGGTCGGGCTCCTGCGGTCGGATGGGATCTTGGGCGGGCTTATAGCGCGCCGGACCCTTCCTAGCAATTAACGCATAAAGATATCTTTATGTCCGACGGAGCGCGCCGTTCAGAAGCTCAGTTCGGGTTGCATCGCGCCGGGCTGCTGGGTTTCGGGCAGGTGGCAGGTGAAGGTCGAGCCGGCGCCCGGCTCGCTCTCCAGCGCCACCCAGCCGCCATGCAGCTCGACCAGCGCCTTGACCAGGGCCAGGCCCAGGCCCGGACCGCCGCGATCTCGGCCGACGAAACGGTCAAAGATGTGGGCCTGGACGTGGAACGGTACGCCCCGACCCGTGTCGGAGACGTCGAGGCGCACCTCGCCCAGGGCCCGGCGGGCCGACAGGGTGACGCGGCCGCCCGGCGGGGTCTGGCGCAGGGCGTTCTCGACCAGATGGTCCAGGGTCTGGGCCAGGCGCTTGCCGTCGCCGCGGATCAGCCCGACTTCCTCGTCGCACTCGACCGCCAGGGTCACGGCGCCCAGCTGGGCGTCCTTCAGGGCGTGTTCCTGGGCGTTGAGCAGCAGGTCGGAGACGCGGATGTCCTCGATCTCCAGCGCCATTTCGCCGGCGTCGATCTGGGCCATGTCCAGCACGTCGTCGATCGAGCGGGCCAGCTGGGTGGCGGCGGCGCGAACGGCGGCCACGTGGTTGCGGCCGCGCTCCGAAATGCCGTCGGCGCGCTCCAGCAGCTCGGAATAGCCGATGATCGTCGTCAGCGGCGTGCGCAGCTCGTACGACACGTTGCCGACGAAGTCGCGCTTCAGCCGCTCGGCCTCGGCCAGGGCGGCGGAGCGGTCGGCCAGGGCCGACTGCAGGTCGCGGGTGTCGGTGACGTCGGCGAAGGCGATCAGGGTCGCGCCGTCCGGCAGCGGCCGGCTCTGATAGACGACGATGCGGTCGTCCGAGGTGCGGACCTCGCCCGAGGTCGGGGCGCGCATCTGCGGATCAGGATCGGCCACCCGGCCCTTCAGTTCGCGCCAGAAGGCCAGGTCGTGCAGGCGCGGCACGCACAGCTCGACCACGCCCTCGAAGTCGCCAGCCGCCTCCAGAGCGAAGGCGCTGACGTTCCAGAAGGTCTCGAAGGCCTCGTTGTGCAGGCGCAGGCGGCCATCCGAGCCGAACACCGCGACGGCGTCGTTCAGCTTGTCCAGCGTGGCCTGCTGCACCTGGATCAGGGCGTTGTACTGGGCCTTCAGGCGCAGCTCGCCGGTGATGTCGGAATAGATCAGCAGCATGCCCCCCAGCGGGTGGGGCTGGCGCACCACCTTCAGCGTGCGGCCGTCGGGCAGGTGCCATAGGTCGTCGGCTTGAGGTCCGACGTCCTCGTAGCGGGCCAGTTCGGCGGCCTTCCAGACGGCGTAGTCGATGGTTTCGGGCAGGCGGCGGCGCTGGCGCAGACGATCCAGGATCTCGCCGTGGGTCGGACGGTCGGCCAGCCAGGCCGGCTCCAGGCCCCACAGTTCGGCGAAGGCGGTATTGTGGAACGACAGCCGCCGCGTGGCGCTGAAGATCGCCACGGCCTCGGCGATGTGGTTCAGGGTCTCGTCGTGGGCTTCGACGTGCTTCTTGAAGGCGTCGCGGACGTCCTCGATCTCGGTGACGTCGGCGCAGAACACGCCCACCCCGCCGCCTTCCAGGGGCTGGGCCGAAAGGCGGAACGCACGGCGGCGGCCTTCCAGGTTGATCCAGCGCACGGCCTCGCGGCGCTCCCCCTTCTCGACGGCCTCGACCACCAGGGCGTCAGCGGAGCGGTCGAAGCTCTTGCCAGCCAGGGCGTCCGTTGAGGCGGCGGCGGCGCCGACGGCGCGGACGAAGGCGGCGTTGCCCCAGACGGCCTGGCCGTCGGCGCCCGCGACCCAGGCCGGCTCGGCCACGCTGTCGACGAAGGCGGCGAAGCGGGTCGCCGACGGCAGGCCGGAAGCCCCGCCGCTGCCGGGCATCAGGCGCAGCCAGGCCAGCGCTCCGACCGCGCGGCCCTCGACCGAGACCCAGCCCGTGGCCCCGCGCGCTTCGAAGACACAGGCTTCGCCGCGTTCGAACAGCGCCGTCAGCTTATGGGCATGGTCGGGATCGGCCCCGCCCAGCGCGGCGATCACCGCGTCGACCCGCGCCTCCACGCCCAGCACCTGGGCGCAGGCCGAAAGCCCCTCGGCCCCGGCGGCCAGATCGGCGCGACCGCCCTCGACGGCGATCACGGCGGTGTCGAAGGCTTCGACCCAGGCGGGCGCGTCCAGGCCGTCTCCGCCTTGCAGGCCGAGGCGTCCCTTCAGGGCGGCGATACGGGCCTCATAGCCGCGGCGCTGCCCCAGCGACCACAGGGTGACGCAAATGGCGAGACAAACCGCGCCGGCCACGGCCGCGAGGATCAGGTCGTACGAAGTCATCAGGCGCGTTGCTTACCCCAGCGGGTCGTCGAATCAGAATCCCAGATTAGTCGGGCCGTGACCAGAGCGCGATCAGGGGAGAGCGTGACTGTCTGTCGCGATTTCGTCGGGACCCCGCTGGCTTAACGCTCCAATCGCTCTATTTGGAGACCATGACCTGGTCCGACCGCCTCGCCCCGTCGCTCGACGACTTCGCCGCCCTGGCCCGACAGGCCTTTGACGCCCTGCCCGACGAATTCCGGAAGCTCTCCGGCGAGGTGGTGATCCGGGTCGACGACTTCGCGAGCGAGGAGGTGCTGGACAGCCTGGGCATCGAAGACGCCTTCGAGCTGACCGGCCTCTATCAGGGCGTGGACCTGGGCCGCCGCTCGGTGCTGGACTTCGGGACCGAGCCATCGCGGGTGTTTCTCTACCGCCGCCCGATCCTGGACGAGTGGGCCGAGCGCGGCGACGTCAGCCTCGGCGACCTGATCGCCCACGTGCTGGTCCACGAGATCGGCCACCATTTCGGCCTGTCGGACGACGACATCCACCGCATCGAGGACGAGGCATGAACCCGCTGTTTGACGCCCCCCTTTTTGATGGGGACGCCTGGCGCGAGCGCATGGACGAGCGCTGGTTCGACACCGGAGTCGCCATGGCCGAGGCCGGCGCCGTCGACCTGGTCTCGATCGAGGACGAGAAGGTCACCGCCCACGTCACCGGCAGCGTCGGCGATCTCTATGTCGTGCAGCTGTGGGCGCCGGCCGGCGAAGGCCTGTGCACCTGCCCCGGCTTCGAGAAGTTCGGGGCCTGCAAGCACCAGGCGGCCGTGGTGACCGCCGCCAACGCCGCTGATCTGGGGAAAGTCCGCGAGCGGATGGCCAAGCTGCGCGATGGCCTGGCCCTCGACAGCAAGGACGCCCTGATCGAACGCCTCGCTGAACTGGCCCGCGTGCAGCCGGCGGTGCTGGCGGCCCTCGAAGGCCGTTAGGGGGAAGGGCGCTAGAGAAAGTCGTCGATCGGCGCCTTGCGCTTGGCCTTCGGCTTCGGCCGCTCCCACATCACGCCGGGATAACCCTTCAGCGGGACCAGCTTGCCGCCGTCATAGGCCCAGTCCGGGGCCTGGTCGAGCGCGGTGTGGTAGCGCGGCTCGCGGCCGGTGCGGGTGTCGAACAGGGCGCGCGGCAGGTTGATCATGGTCGGGGCGCGCTTGCGCTCCATGAAGACCGGCGTCCCGCAGCGCGAGCAGAAGCCCCGGGTCGTTCCCTCGTGCTCGTGGCGGGTGACGAGGTCCTCGCCCTCCAGCCAGCGGAAGCGGCTGCGGTAGCTGGCCGTGTAGGTGACATAGGCGCAGCCCTGAGCGCGGCGGCTGGCGGCGGAGTGGTCGTGGAACGCCCACCGCGCCGGCACGCCGATGGCGACGCGCACCGCCCCGCAGGCGCACGCCCCCTCGGCTTCCTCGGCGGGCGACTTGAGCGGCTTGGGCATGGGACGGCCTCCAAGGCGGATGGTCGTTTCCGATTAAAGCGCACTGCTGCCAGATCTGACAGCAGGCCGGCTTGACCCAGCCCGCCCCGCGCCGCTCTGCTGCTGCCTCAAAGGGGGAACACGCCATGGCGACGCTGTATGAGCGCTACATCCTGCCCAAGCTGCTGTGCTGCGCCTGCGGCGCGCCGGCGTTTCGCGAGCAGCGGACCAGGATCGTGCCGCAGGCCCGCGGCCAGGTGCTGGAGCTGGGCGTCGGCGGCGGCTTGAATCTCGCCTTCTACGACCCGGCCACGGTGACCGGCGTCACCGGCGTCGACCCTTCGGCCGAACTGCGCGCCATCGCCGAGGCCGCCCCGCGCCCTGAGGGCCTGGCGGTCGAGATCGTCGCGGGCGAGGGCGAACGCCTGCCGTTCCCCGACGCTCTTTTCGACACCGTGCTGTGCACTTTCACCCTGTGCTCGGTCCGTTCGCCCGCCGCCGTGCTGTCCGAAGCCCGTCGGGTCCTGAAGCCCGGCGGTCGCTTCCTGTTCTGCGAGCATGGCCTCTCGCCCGACGCCGGCGCGGCGCGCTGGCAGCGGCGGATTGAGCCGCTGTGGAAGCGCCTGGCGGGCGGCTGTCACCTGACGCGGCCGGTCTCGGCGGCGGTCCAGGCGGCAGGCTTCCGCCTCGACGACAATCACCGCTTCTATCTCGACAAGACGCCGCGTGCGCTGGGCTGGTGCGAGCAGGGCGTGGCCAGCCTCGCCTAGAGGCTGGTCGCAAACCTGACGCCTCCGTCATTTTTCGTTTGACCCGTCCGCTCAACTGAGTTGACAGTGTTTAGATGGGCCAAGATCCGCGCAAGACGGACCCTGCCCACTGGACATCGCACGTCCGTTAGGGAGCGCCGACATGACCGACCCAATCTCCAAAGACCGGAACATCACCAAGGACGCCATGTACGACGCGGTGGCGCCGGACGACTTCGAGTCGATGCTCGAACTCGACCGCTACGGCAACCGCTCCAGCGCCTTCGACAAGATCATTTCCGCGACCCACGACCACTTCTGGGATCCGCTGGACAAGGCCTATATCGACTTCGACGAGCCGTTCGACATGGAGAACCAGGCCCTGGTGCCCGAGGATCTCGTGATCGCCCTGTCGACCGACTACGTCTCAAACCACCTGTCCGACCCGAAGACGCGCATCCGCTTCATCAACCAGTCGGTGCTGCGCAGCTTCTCGTCGATCCTGCACGGCGAGCAGGGCGCGCTGAACCTCTCGGCCAGCCTGTGCCACGTGCTCAAAGACCAGGGCGCGCAGGAGTACGCCGCCAACCAGACCCGCGAGGAAGCCCGCCACGTCACGGCCTTCGCCAAATATATCAAGGCCCGCTGGGGCAAGCCGGTCGAGTGCGGCCCGGCCCTGAAGACCCTGCTGGTCGAGATCATCGGCGCGCCCGAGGTCTACAAGAAGATCATCGGCATGCAGATGCTGGTGGAAGGCCTGGCCATGGGCGCCTTCGCCACCTTCTACAACCAGATCAATGACCCGGTCGGCAAGCGCCTGCTGCAGCTGGTGATGACCGACGAGGCCTTCCACCACAAGTTCGGGAAGATCTGGGCCGACCGCACCGTGCCCAAGCTGACCCCCGAGGAACACGCCATCATCGAGGACTGGGCGGCGCACTGCTTCCAGACCCTGCTGTTCAACCTCGTCTCGCCGCACCAGCAGCTGGATCTCTATGCCGCGTTCGGCCTGGATCCGGACAAGGTGGTCGAGGAGTACGGGAAGATCATGACCGACGACGTGCGTCGGGAGGCCATGAAGGAGCAGACCAACATCTTCCGGGTGCTGGTCAAGACGCTGCTCAACGCCGGCATCATCACCGACCGCACCAAGGCGTTCTACGCCATGTATGTCGACATCGACGAACTGAAGAGCGAAGGCGACCGGATGGTCGGCGACGACATCGCCGAGGAAGGCATCCGCCACCTGCAGGCCATCAACTTCAAGGACCGCCCGGTATCGGCGGTCAGCATCGCCGCCGAGTAGGATCCCACCCCTCTTGTCCACGCGCGCGCCGCCCCGCCGGAACCCCGGCGGGGCGGTCGTCGTTTCTGGGCTTCCCGCGGGCGTCCGTCGAACGCTTGGGATCGTATCCTGTCGGCAACCGTCCGGAGTTCCCATGCGCACGCCCTTGCTCGCCCTGTCCCTCGTCCTCGGCCTCGGCGCCTGCGTGTCGGGTCCCAGCGGCAATCCCAACCCGCCGCAGCCGGCCAAACCCGTGGTGCTCGATCGCTACCTCGGCAAGTGGTACGAGGTCGCCCGCTACGACATGCGCTTCGAGAAGGGCTGCGAAGGCGTCACCGCCGAATATTCCAAGCGCCCCGACGGCCTGATCCGGGTGCTCAACACCTGCCGCCAGGGCGCGGTGGACGGCCCCTTGAAGACCAGCGAGGGCAAGGCCAAGGTCGTCGATACGGCGACCAACGCCAAGCTGAAGGTCAGCTTCTTCGGCCCGTTCTTCGGCGACTACTGGGTCATGGACCACGCCGACGACTACAGCTGGTCGATCGTCGGCGAGGGCTCGGGCAAGTACCTGTGGCTGCTGTCGCGTAAGCTGCCGACCGACGCCGACCGGGCTGCGCTGACGGCGCGGGCCAAGGCGTTGGGGTATGACACCAACATGCTGCGCCCGACGAAGCAGCCGCTGCCCTGACCACCGCTACCGCACGGGCTGGTAGACGTACTCGTGCTGGGCGTCTTGCATGACCAAGGCGAAGCGGTCGCCAGCCGGACGCGTGCTGAGGCTCCAGCCCACCGTGGTCGGGTCCAGCATGACGAGGTTGGTCGATCCGTCCTCGTTCTTCCGCGTCCCCATCCGACTGGAGAAGCTGCCGAAGTCGAACACGACGCCGCCGTCGGACTGGCGCTTCACGTCGATGAAACCCAGTTCGGGGCTTTCGTAGCGCGCGCCCAGTTTCGCGATTACCGCCGGATCGGGCGGGATCGCCAGCAGCGTCCGCTCCTTGGCGAAGTCGGCCTTGAGAGCGACGGCGCTGGCCTTTGCCGAGGCCACCGCCTCTGCGCGCGCGCCGTACAGCAGTTCGACCAGCCGCCGGCTCGTGAAGTTCAGCAGAGGCGTGGATTCCTCGCTGTTGAACAGCATGACCAGACCGACGCCGGCGTCCGGCAGAATGATCCAGTCGGTCTTGTAACCTGGCATCGCCCCGCCATGGCGGACCATGGTCACGCCCCAGCGAGAACTCGTCTCCACGCCCATGCCGTAATATTTGGCCTCGCCCGTGACCATGCCCTGTTTGCGGCGCGCCAGAAGGGCCTCGGCGCTGACCAGGCGCTGGCCGTTCGGCAGCACGCCCTCGCGCAGTTCGTTCAGGGCGTATAGCGCCAGGTCATGGGCGCTGGACCAGGCGCCGCCGGCCGGACGCGCGAAATAGATGCTGTCGCTCTTGTCGATCGTCCCGACCGCGGGCTTGCCGTCGGCGTCCAGACCGTGCGGGTCGGCGTGATCGCCCCGTTCGGCGACGGCCTTGCTGAAGGTGGTGTCCTTCATGCCCAGCGGATCGAAGATGTAACCCTGCATGGCCTTGTCGTAGGCCGCGCCGGTCTCCACGCCGGGATAGATCACGTGGCCGGCGACATAGCCGGCCGCCGAGGCCAGCAGGTTGCTGTACTGATAGACCTCGCCGAACTTGCTGGTCGGCTTCATCGGCGCCAGCAGGGCGAAGGCGCGATCGGCGGGCGTCTTGAGGTCCCCCGTCATGATCCATTCGAGGTCCTGGCGCGGCATGCCGGTGCAGGCGCAGACCAGATGCCGGATCTTGATCGTGTCCTGCACCGTAGGATCGCCCATCTTGAAGGTCTTGTCCGCGTCGACCACCCGCTCGTCCCAGCTCAGCTTGCCCTGGTCGACCAGGCGCGCCAGCAACAGGGTGGTCATGCCCTTGGTGTTCGAGGCGATCATGAAGCGGGTGTGGGCGTCGACCGGGGCCGGCTTGCCCAGGGTGCGCACACCGATGCCGCCCTCCTCGACAATGCCGTTCCGGTCGAAGAAAGCGTAGGCCATGCCGGGAACGCCGAACGCCGGCATGGTCTCGCGCCAGAACTGTTTCACGGCCGCTCGCTTGGCGGCGTCGAAGGGCGCTGCGGGTTTGCCGGCGAAGTTCTCGACCGCCACGCCCGCCGGCCGGAAGGTGTCGAGGATGACCCGCGCCTGACCCAGGCGCTTGTCGGCCGTCGCGGCGGAGCCTCGGCCCAACAGCACCACCCAGGCCTTGCCCCGTCGATAGGCGTTGGCCAGCAGGAGCAACTTCTCGTCGGGCGAAACCTCATAGTCGGTAGCCCAGATCTCGTCCCAGCCATCGCGCCCCGCCCGTTGGGAGGACAGGCGGACCTTACGATCGAAACCCGGCTGCACCACCGCCCAGGCTTTCAGGATCGCGGTCGCGGCGTCGGGCGCATCGGGCGCTTCGACCGCCCAGAGGCTGAGGTCGCCCTCCGGCGCGCTGATCCTGACGCGTCCAGGCGCTGTTTCGGCCATCCATCCGTCGGGGACCTGGAACGTCACCGAGGCGGCGCCGGCCGGACGGGACTGGGCCATCGCGGCTGGCGCGGCGGCCAGAATGCAAAGAGCGGCAAGCGCCGAGGCCAAGCGTCGCATCGCGGTCTCCAGGTGAAGCGCCCACGCTAGAGAAGAACGTCGTTATTCGAAAGTCTTGATCGTCGGGGGGCAGGCCTGAGCCTCGCAATGAGTCTCACCCAACGCCGCCGGCGTAGACGTCCGACCGCTTGCCAGGCGAACAAAGCTGGAACATGATCGCGGGGTGGACGTGATCATCGACATGAGGCCTTCGCGGCCGGAAACCACCACCGTGGTGACGCGCGGCGCCGCGCGGCTGCTTGTGGATCTGGGCTACGCGCCGTTGGCTGAAGTGACCCTGCCCAACGGACGTCGCGCCGACCTGATGGCGCTGGGCCCCAAGGGCGACGTGCTGATCGTCGAGGTGAAGTCGGGGCTGGAGGACTTCCGGGTCGACCGGAAATGGGGCGAGTACGCGCCCTATTGCGACGCGTTCTATTTCGCCGTCGCGCCGCACTTTCCCGAAGGCGTGCTGCCGGATGAGCACGGCTTGGTCGTCGCCGACAGCTTCGGCGGTGCGGTCGTGCGGGAGTCGCCGCTCACGCCCTTGGCGCCGGCGCGGCGCAAGGCCCTGACGCTGGCGTTCGCCCGCCTCGCGGCCCTGCGGGCCGCGGGCGTCAACGCCGAGCGCCTGAACCTCTAGAGGGGTCTGCCGTTAGTCGAAGTTGCGCGCGATCAGGAAACCCACGCCCAGACCGATGGCGAAAGCGCCCAGGGCGACGCCCATAGGGTGCTCCTCGGCCGTGTGATGCGCCACCTGGGCCTTGTCGCGGGTCCAGGCCGCGCCGACCTTGGCCTTTTCCTCGGCGAAGGTGCGGGTCTGGTGGGCCACTTCGCTGGCGGTCTCGCGGGCCGACTTGACGGCCTTGCTCACCGCTTCCTTGGCGCGCTTGGTCTTTTCTGAGGCCGTCTTCTTGGCGTCGTCCACGGCCGCAGCGGCGGCGGACGAGGCGTCGTTCGGGGTAAAGCTGCTGACGTCGGTCATGGGGGAGGCTCCTCGGCTTGACGGGGAGCTAACGCGCGGGGAGCCGGCTAGTTCTCCCGCACGACCTTCAAAACCGCCTCGCCGTAACGATCCAGCTTTCCTTGACCGACGCCGCCGGACTTGCCGAGCGCTGCCAAGGTAGCCGGGCGGGCGGCGGCGATCTCGGCCAGGGTGGCGTCGTGGAAGATGACGTAGGGCGGCACGTGCTGGGCTTGCGCCTGCTCCTTGCGCCAGGCGCGCAGGGCTTCGAACAGCACCTGGTTCTCGAGCGGGATGGTCAGGGCCTTGCCCTCGCGGCGCTTGCGCGCGCCCGTCGCGCGGCCGGTTTCCGGAGCCTCGGCCATCTGGCGTAGAGCGACCCGGCGCTCGCTGCGATAGACTTGGCGCACGCCCTCGACGTCGCCCAGGCCGATCAGCGGCCGGCCGTCATTGGGATCCTCGCGCAGCAGGCCCTCGAAGATCAGGGTGTCGAACAGGTCGCGCCAGACCGGCTGGCTGAACTCGCGGCCGATGCCGAAGGTCGGCAGCTGGGCCTCCTGCGGCGTGACGTCCTTGGTCTTGCCCATCAGGTGCTCGATCAAGCGTCCGCGCCCGAAGCGGCCGCCCATGCGGTGGACGGCCGACAGGGCCTTCTGGGCCGCCTCGGTGGCGTCTATGCCGGTCGGCGGCGAGACGCAGATGTCGCAGACGCCGCAGCGGGCCACGCCTTCCTCGCCGAAATAGCGGCGGACGGCGGCGGCGCGGCAGGTGACGCCTTCCAGCATGGAATAGAACTGGCGAAGCTTCCGCGATTGCGCCTGCTTGACCTCGTCCGGGGCGTCCTTGGTGTCGATCCGGCGGCCGGCCCAGGCCATGTCGGCCGAGCCATAGAGGGTGATGCCCTCGGCCGGTTGGCCGTCGCGGCCGGCCCGGCCGACCTCCTGCCAGTAGGCCTCGATGGCGGCCGGCGGATCGGCGTGGATCACGAACCGGACGTCGGGCTTGTCGACGCCCATGCCGAACGCGATGGTCGCCACCATCACCGCGGCGTCGGCCTCCAGGAAGTCCTCCAGCCGCTTGGCGCGGACGGCCTTGTCGAGCCCCGCATGATAAGCCAGGGCCGGGATGCCCTCGGCGTTCAGTTTTTCGGCCAGCTTTTCGGTGGAGTCGCGGCTGCCGGCATAGACGACGCCGGCGCGGCCGGGGCGCTCCAGGACGAGCTCGACCACGCGATCGTGGCCCTTGCCGCGCTTGCGCTCGGCGGAGAGCGCCAGTTCGGGCCGCGCGAAGCTGTCGACGAACTCGGCCGCGCCCTGCAGGCGCAGCTCGGCGCGGATGTCGTCGCGGGTCCGGGCGTCGGCGGTGGCGGTGACCGCCAGGCGCGGCACGTTGGGGAACAGCTCGGCCAGCCGCCCCATCATCCGGTATTCGGGCCGGAAGTCGTGACCCCACTGGCTGACGCAGTGGGCTTCGTCGACGGCGACCAGGGCCAGCGGCGTGCGGCCCAGGCGATCCAGCATCCACGGCTGCATCAGGCCCTCGGGCGAGAGGTACAGCATGTCGACCTCGCCGGCGTCGATGCGCCGCCAGATGTCGCTGCGCTCATCCATCGAGACATTGCTGTCCAGCCGCTCGGCCGCAACGCCAGCCTGGCGCAGGCCCTGGACCTGGTCGGCCATCAGGGCGATCAGCGGCGAGATCACCAGGCCCAGGCCTGGCCGGATCAGCGAGGGGATCTGGTAGCACAGGCTCTTGCCGCCGCCGGTCGGCAGCACGGCCATGGCGCTGCGCCCGGCCAGGATCTCGTTGATCACGCCCGCCTGCATGCCTCGGAAATCGGCATGGCCGAAGGTGCGCCGCAGGACGTCGCGGGCGTGGTCGAGTTCTGGGGATTCGGGAGGAACGTACACGGGCGTTGTTATGGCGATCCGTCGCCCCCGCGCCAAGGCGGGATCGAAGTCACGGTGGTTTCTGGATCCGCCCGAAATCGGCCCCGTTCATATCTCGTCAATCTTGTCGCGCGTTCTGTGGCCTTCGGTTAAACGGAACGCGCGCCCCACCGGTACGTCTGAGGGGGCGCGATGAGACCTCTGCGCGCTTAGGAACGAAACGACCATGGCGAATGGACCCTTCGGCGGGAACAGGCCGGCGAAGCCGCAACGCACCCCGCTCCAGGCCCTCGTCTACTGGGGCACGGTCCTGGGCGTCTGGGGCCTGATCTTCGTCGTCGCCTTCTTCGCGGTGTTCGCCAGCGACCTGCCGGACACATCCAAGCTCTACGACGTCAAGCGCCAGCCCTCGATCAACTATCTGGACCGCTCGGGCGCCCTGCTGGCCGTGCGCGGCAGCCAGTACGCGCCGCCGGTCGATATCGACGCCCTGCCGGAATACGTGCCGGCCGCCTTCGTGGCGATCGAGGACCGCCAGTTCTACCACCACTTCGGCTTCAACCCCTGGGGCATCATGCGGTCGCTGGCGTGGAACGCCACGCACGACGGCCCCCAGCGCGGCGGCTCGACCATCACCCAGCAGCTGGCCCGCAACCTGTTCCTGAGCCCGGCCCAGAACTATCGCCGCAAGGCCCAGGAGCTGATCCTGGCCGTCTGGCTGGAGATGAAGTTCAGCAAGAAGCAGATCCTGGCCCTCTACATGAACCGGGTCTATTTCGGCGCCGGCGCCTACGGCATCGAGGCCGCCTCCCAGCGCTACTTCAACAAGCCCGCCAAGGACCTGACCATCGGCGAGTCCGCCCTGCTGGCCGGCATGATGAAGGGCCCCGCCCGCTATTCGCCCGTCTCGGCCAAGGAACGCGCCGCCCGCCGCGCCACGATCGTCCTGGACGAGATGGTGCGCATCAAGGCCATCACGGCCGAGCAGCGCGACGAGGCCTTCAAGACCCCGGTGCAGGTCTCGGCCACCCTGGCCAACCAGCGCGCCCAGTACTTCACCGACTATATCGACGCCCAGGTCCGCTCGCTGGTCGGCGAGCCGACCGAGGACCTCGTCGTCGAGACCACGCTGGACCTGCCGATCCAGGTCTCGGCCGAGCGCGCCGTGAAGCTGGGCGTCGACGGCCACGAGGGTCAGGGCGTGCAGCAGGCGGCGCTGGTCGCCATGGACGGCGAAGGCCGCATCCGCGCCTATGTCGGCGGCGCCGACTATGCCGAGACCCAGTTCGACCGCGCCACCACCGCCCGCCGCCAGGCCGGCTCGGCCTTCAAGCCGTTCGTCTATCTGACCGCCATGGAGCAGGGCCGCACGCCCGCCGTGATGGTCGTCGACGAGCCGGTCAAGATCGGCAATTGGGAGCCGAAGAACTACACCAACAAGTATCTGGGTCCGATCACCCTGCAGACGGCCCTGGCCCAGTCGATCAACACGGTGGCCGCGCGGCTGGCCAACGAGGTCGGCACCAGCAACGTCGCCGCCACCGCCCGCCGCCTGGGCATCACCAGCAAGATCCAGCTGGACCCGTCGATGGCCCTGGGCGCGGTCGAGGTCTCGCCGATGGAGATGGCCCAGGCCTACGCCCCGTTCTCGAACGGCGGCTTCCTGGCCAAGGGCTACGGCATCGAGCGGATCCGCACCGCCAGCGGCAAGGTGCTGTACGACCACAGCGTCGACCGCCAGGCCCGCTCGGCCGTGATCGGCTCGCCGGCCCTGCAGTACATGAACCAGATGATGCGCCAGGTCGTCGCCTCGGGCACCGGTACGCGCGCCAAGGTCGTCGGCTACGACATCGCCGGCAAGACCGGCACGACCAGCGACTACAAGGACGCCTGGTTCGTCGGCTACACCGGCGGCTTCGTCACCGCCGTCTGGACCGGCAAGGATGACGCCACCCCGATGAAGCGGGTGACCGGCGGCGGCGCTCCGGCCGAGATCTGGCGCACCTTCATGGCCGCCGCCCTGCCCCGCCTGAAGTCCACCCCGATCCCGGGCGGCGTCGTCGAGCCGCCGCCGATCGAGAACACCGACCCGATCGGGGATTTGATGAACGCCCCGCCCGCTCCGGAAGGTCCGGCGGCCGAAACCCCGGCCGGGGCCGCGCCGCCGGCGGATCAGCTGCCTTACTAGGGGCTTGGGGCTAGGCCCCGACCGCGTGAAGCTCCGCCGCGTGGGCTCGCAGCCACGCGCGGTGGGGCGCGGGATCGCCGGCCAGTTGCTCGCACAGCGCCCAGAAACGCGGCCCGTGGTTGGCCTCGATCAGGTGGGCGCACTCGTGGGCGGCGACATAGTCGGCCACCACCGCCGGAGCCAGGATCAGACGCCAGCTGTAGCGGATCGCCGCCGGGGCGCGAGACGTGGCCGGACGGCAGGAGCCCCAGCGGGCCTTCGGATCGGCCACGGCCACTGACGGCATCGGCCGGCCCAGCGCGGCAGCGTGGACAGCGGTGCGTTCGGTCAGCACGGCCAGCGCCTCGCGCTTGGCCAGGCGGATGATCTTCAGCCCCCAGTTGGCGTCGTCGGGCGCGACGATGCGATCCCCGTCGATCTTCGCCCGACCAGGGCCGACCTCCAGCCGATAGGCCTGACCGTTGAGGCGCAGGACGCCGCCGGGCGCCAGGTTCATCCGCTCGGGCAAGGCCGCCAACTGCTTGGCGATCCAGCCGGACTTTTCCTGGGCGAAGGCCACGGCCTCGTTCAGGCGCTTGAGATTGGGAGCCAGGGCGACGATCTCGGACTTGGCGCGGTCGACGCGCAGCGAGATCCGCCGCGCCCGGCCGTCCACCCGCAGGCGAACCGGCCAGCCGCCGATCTCCAGTCGATCACCGTCGGAAAAACGTTGGGCCTTGAGCGCGAACATCCGCCCTTAGATCGCGTGACCAGGGCCGCGCCGCAAGATGGACGTGGCGTTACGCCTCTTCCTCGAAGTGCGGGTCGCACTTGCGGATGAACTTGCGAACGCGCGGATAGATCTCCTCGCGGAAGCGGCGGCCGTTGAACACGCCGTAGTGGCCGACGTTCGGCTGGACGTAGTCCAGCTTCAGGTCGGCGGGAATGTTCGAGCACAGGCCGTGGGCGGCCTGGGTCTGGCCGATGCCGGAGATGTCGTCGTTCTCGCCCTCGACCGTCATCAGGCCGATGTCGGTGATCGATTCGGGCTTCACCCGCGTCCCGCGATGCATCAGCTCGCCCTTGGGCAGCAGGTGCTGCTGGAAGACGATGTCGATGGTCTGGAGATAGAACTCCTCGGTCAGGTCCAGGACGGACAGATATTCGTCGTAGAATTCCAGGTGCTTGTCGGCGCTGTCGCCGTCGCCCTTCACCAGGTCCTGGAAGTAGCGGCGGTGGGCCTCCTGGTGGCGCTCGGCGTTCATGCTCATGAAGCTGGCCAGCTGGACGAAGCCCGGATAGACGCGCCGGCCCGCGCCCGGATAGGGCGGCGGCACGGTGTAGATCATGTTCGACTGGAACCAGGTGAACGGCTTGTCCTCGGCCAGCTGGTTGGTCACGGTCGGCGACAGGCGCGCGTCGATCGGCGAGCCCATGAAGGTCATGCTGGCCGGACGCGAGGGGTGGTTCTGCTCGGCCATCAGGGCGGCGGCGGCCAGGACGGGCGGACCCGGCTGGCAGACGGCCACGACATTGGGGCGCGGCCCCAGCACGGCCAGCATCTGGATGATGTGGTCGATATAGTCGTGGAAGTCGAAGCGGCCTTCCAGCACCGACACGTTGCGGGCGTTGACCCAGTCGACGATGAACACCGCGTGGTCGGGCAGGAACGCCTCGACCGTGCCGCGCAACAGGGTGGCGTAGTGACCTGACAGGGGCGCGACGATCAGCACGGCGGGATCGAGGCTGAACTTGCCGGCCCGGCGCATGTCGGCCATGTCGCGGTCGAACTGGATCACGCGCGCCCAGGGGCTTTGCCAGACCACGGTCTCACGGACGCGGACGTCGACCTGACCGACCTTGATCGAGTCTATACCCCACTTCGGCTTGCCGTAGCGGCGCGTGATGTTGGCGAACAGGTCCGCCCCGGCGTGCATGCGCCGGCCGACGGACGTGTCGGCCGCCGGATTCAGCGGCGATCCCCAGAAGTCCCGGGCCGCCAGCGCCATCTGGCGCATCGGGGTGGAGGCGTAGTAGGCCGCTTCGTGAAGAGCGTAGAGCATGGCGCATCCGCGATGTTGCAACGCAGCATAACACGCCAAAGCCTAAGAGAGTCTACCTTTCCACAGCGATTTGCGCCGCGTCATGGGCCGCTTCGCGGTGAGGGGGTAGCGGTCACCCGCTTCGCGCTTCTCTCAGTGGGCGCCGACAGCGAAAATGCTGACCCCATAGGCCGCCCAGGCCACGATGGCGACGATCTGCAGCTTTCGCATGCGGTCCGCGATCGCGGTCAGGGAAGGATCATTGAGCGCCAGATCTCGCTTCTTCCGGACGAAGCTGAAGATCGCATTGTCTATGAACCATGCTTTTTCGGAAAACTCGCGCCAGACCTCGGGGTGCCGGGCGACCAGCGCCTGTCTTACTTGCCGCACCAAATAAAACTGACCCAGCACGCATCCGAAGAACGCCGCGAAGGGTATGAGGATGAGGATCGGCAAAACCAGTCTCGCTGTCCGACGGACAACCCCCAGCCTAGCTTCGGCGCGCGATCTCCGAAAGACCGGCGGCTCTCAGCCCTCGCGCATCGCATCCGAAATCCGCCGGGCGATGTCCGCCGGGGGCAGGTTGTAGGGGATCACCGTCTTGAAGCGGCCCTTCTCGTCCATCAGGTAGATCGCCGTCGAGTGGTCCATGGTGTAGCCGGGGCCGTCGCCGACCTTGGCGTAGTAGACCTTGTAGGCCTTGGCGGCCGCCTGGACCTGCTCCTGCGTCCCGGTCAGGCCGATCGTCGTCTTCGGCACATAGTCGGCCGACAGATACGTCTTCATCTGCTCGGGCGTGTCGCGCGCCGGGTCGATCGAGATGAAGACGATCTGCAGGTCCTTGGCCTTGGGGCCCAGTTGGTCGGTCGCCGCCGCCAGCCCCTGAAGGGTGCCCGGACAGACATCGGGGCAGTAGGTGAAGCCGAAGAACACCGCGCTCCATTTGCCCTTCAGCGCCTTCTCGGTGGTCGGGACGCCGTTCTGGTTCACCAGCTGGAACGGCCCGCCGACCGCGACGGCCCCTTCGGACTTGAACACCCCAGCGCGCCACGCCAGCCCGGCGGTCACCGCGAGGCCCACGACGCAGGCCAGGATCAGGAAAAGGCGGTGACGAGGCATGTGCGTTTCATCCTTTTCTTGCCGCCTGTCCTTTTGCTCTCGCAACGCGGGCAATTCTGGACAATTCTGCGGCCATGTCTGACGTATCGTTCGCGACAGCGCCCGACGATAAACGTCACAAAGGGCTCGATAAGCCGGGCGACGAACCGGCGCAAGACGACGCCTGGTCCTGGACAGCTCCAGGCCTGCGTCGTGGACGCTTAAGGGTGCGCACCCTTCTGGCGCAACGCTGGCTATGGGTGGTCGGCCAGACCGCCGTCCTGCTGATCAGCGGCCTTGTCCTGAAGCTGCAGGTGCCTTGGGCGCTGTGCTTCACCCTGATCGCCCTGTCGGCCTGGCTGAACGTGCTGCTGGGCCTGGCCTCCAGCGGCCAGCGCCTGGCCCGCGACGGCGAGGCCACGGCCCAGATCGCCTTCGACATCCTGCAGCTGTCGGGCCTGGTCTATCTGACCGGCGGCGCGCACAATCCCTTTTCCCTGCTGCTGATCGCGCCCGTGACCCTGGCGGCGGCGACCCTGCCGGCCCGCTACGCCATCGGCCTGGGGTTCCTCGCTATAGCCGCCTCGGTGCTGCTGGCGCTCTTCCACATGCCGCTGCCGACCATCAACGGCCGACCGTGGCCGTTCGAGCCCAACCCGCTGATGCTGTGGACCATCGTCTCGGCCCGGATCGTCGGCATCATCCTGACAGGGGCCTATGCCTGGCAGGCGGCCAGCGAGTCCGCACGGATGGAGCTGGCCCTCAACGTCACCGAAACCGTGCTGGCCCGCGAGCAGCGCCTGTCGGCGCTGGGCGCCCTGGCCGCCGCCGCCGCCCACGAACTGGGCACGCCGCTGGCGACCATCTCGGTGGTGGCCCGTGAAATGGCCCGCAACGCGCCCGACGAGCAGACCCGCGAGGACGCCGAGTTGATGATCGGCCAGGCGGCCCGCTGCCGGGAGATCCTGCAGCGCCTGACCGAAATGCCCGAGGCCCAGGACGCGGTGCATGAGCGCATGAGCCTGGTGCAACTGGTCCAGGACGTGATCGAGCCCCACCTGGTGCATGGCGTCCGCGTGGAAGCGGTCGTCAATGGGCCTTCCGGCGAGACCGCTCCGGACATCTGGCGGCGGCCCGAAATCATCCACGCCATGACCTCCATCGTCGAGAACGCGGTCGATTTCGCGCGCGGCGAGGTCATCGTCATCGCGCGTTTCGACGCCCGCTACATCGTCATCGAGGCGCGTGACGACGGTCCGGGCTTCTCGCCCGAGGTGCTGGCCAAGCTGGGCGAGCCCTATGTCACCACGCGTCCGGGCGCGGAAGGGTCGCGAACGGGGCATATCGGCATGGGTCTGGGCTTCTTTATCGCCAAGACCTTGCTGGAACGAACCGGCGCTACCGTTGATTTTCGTAATGGTCGCCGGGGTGGGGCGGTCGTTTCGGCGCGCTGGCCTCGACCGGCTTTGGAAGCTCCCGGCTTTACGGGGGCTTGAGTACGAGACGGAAGCACGAAAGTATGGGTTATTATTTGGCCTGTTGAGTATTGGCGCTGGGGAGGCGCGGACTTCTATGGCGGATATCGGTGAGCTGGTTTCGGCGCTGCCGGACAAGACGCTCCTGTTGCTGGACGATGACGCTCCGTTGCGGACGCGGCTGGGTCGAGCGCTGGAGCAGCGTGGGTTCGAGGTGACGCTGGCCGCCTCCGTGGCGGAGGCCCTGACCATCCTGCGCAGCCATGCCCCGGCCCACGCGGTGCTGGACATGCGTCTCGAGGACGGCTCTGGCCTGAAGGTGGTCGAGGCGGTGCGCGACGCCCGCGCCGACGCCAAGGTCATCATGCTGACCGGCTATGGCAACATCGCCACGGCGGTGGCGGCGGTGAAGGCGGGGGTGGTCGACTACCTCTCCAAGCCCGCCGACGCCGACGACGTGGCCCGCGCCCTGCTGGCCGCCAAGGACGCGGCACCGACCCCGCCGGAAAACCCGATGAGCGCCGACCGCGTGCGGTGGGAGCATATCCAGCGGGTCTACGAGATGTGCGGCCACAACGTGTCGGAAACGGCCCGCCGGCTGAACATGCACCGCCGGACCCTGCAGCGCATCCTGGCCAAGCGCGCGCCGCGGTAGGTGACGCGAGACAGATGCTCCCCCGCAACGCGGGGGAGCATCTGTCCGATCACATCGCCGAAATGCCGCCGTCGACCTTGATCTCGGCGCCGGTCATGAACTTGCTCTCGTCGCTGGCCAGGTAGAGCACCGCGTTGGCGATGTCGTTCGGCTCGCCGATGCGGCCCAGCGGCACCTGACGGGCCAGCTTGGCGAAGGCCTCTTCCTTGCCGAACCGCGAGGTGAAGCCCTCCAGGATCGGGGTGTCGATGAAGGTCGGGTGGATGGAGTTCGAGCGGATGTCGAGCTTCATCTTGGCGCAGTACAGCGCGATGTTCTTGCTCAGCAGCCAGACCGCCGCCTTGGAGGCGTTGTAGGCTGGCGAGTTGCCGTTGGCGATCAGGCCGGCGATCGAGCTCAGATTGATGATCGAGCCGGGCTGGTGGGCGCGCATGTGGGTCAGGGCGTGCTTGGCGCCCAGGAAGACGCTATCGACATTGACCGACATCACCTTCTTCCAGAGGTCGAAATCCAGGCTCTCGATCGGGCCGTCGCCGCCGATGCCGGCGTTGTTGACCAGCACCGACAGGCCGCCCATGTCCTGGGTCGCCTTTTCCAGCACCTCGATCCACTGGTCTTCCTGGGTGACGTCGAGATGGTAGGCGAAGGCCGTGCCCACGCCGTGGGCGGCGTTGATCTCGTCGGCAACGGCTTGGGCGCCGGCCAGGTTCAGATCGGCCAGGGCGACCTTGGCGCCTTCCTTGGCCAGCATCCGCCCGGCCGCCGCCCCCAGGCCCTGGGCCCCGCCGGTGATGAAGGCCTTCTTGCCGGCGACCCGGCCCGTGCTCTGCGCCATGCGGCGTCCTCCCGATTATAATTCAAACGGTAGTTTGAACCGGGATGAGGCGCGAGGGAAGGGGTTTGATCGGACATGATCCTCCCCCGCGCTGCGGGGGAGGTGGCCCAAAGGACCGGAGGGGGCGAGCTTTGCCGAAGCATGAGTTGCCCCCTCAGTCGCTCCGCGACAGCTCCCCCGTATCACGGGGGAGCAGCTACCTAGCGGCGCTGTCCATAAACTTCGCCAGCGTCACGTCCAACTCCGTCACCCCATCCGCGTCATGCGTGGTCAGCAACACCTCGACGCGGTTGTAGACGTTGAACCACTCGGGGTGATGGTCGAGCTTGTCGGCCATCAGCGCCACACGGGTCATGAAGCCGAAAGCCTCGTTGAAGTCGGCGAACCGATACGTCTTGGTGATCGCGTCCTTGCCGGCGGCGGCGCTCCAGCCGTCGAGCTGGGCGATCGCGGCTTCGGCGCCGATCTTGGGACGGGACATGGACTTCTCCGAGAAAGCTTCGCCCCCTCAGAACGCCAATCCGGTCGCCTCGGCAAGATCGCTCAGCAACTGCGCCTCCGTCGAGACCTTGATGGCCTTCATCCCTAGGGCGGCCGCCGGCTTGCAGTTGACGCCCAGGTCGTCGAGATAGATGCAGGCCTCCGGCGCGACGCCCAGCCGCTCGCACATCATCTGGTAGATGCGCGGGTCGGGCTTGCGCACCCCGGCCTTGGAGCTTTCGATCACCGCGTCGAACAGGGTCATTATCTCAGCCACCGCCAGGGCCTTTTCGGGGCTCTGTGCCATGCCGGGCCCATGGCCGGTGGGGACGTTGTTGGTGATGCAGCCGACCTTGAACCGCGCCTTGCAGGCCTTCAGCGCGCCCAGCACGGCAGGCCGCAGGTCGCCATACAGCAGCGGCAGCACCTCGGCGCCCCGGACCGGATGGCCCAGGCGCGTCGCCTCCTCCAGGAAGAGGCCGTCGAAGGCCGTCGCGTCGATCTCGGCCCGCTCGAAGCGCGCCCAGGCGTTCGCGTCGGGATCGGTGGCGTTGACCGTGCGGATGAAGTTGTCGGGCAGGCCGCGTTCGGTCTCGTAGCGGCGGAAGGCCTCGAACGGCGAGGTCGTGAAAACCCCGCCGAAATCCCAGATCACCGCCTCGATCGCCATGGTCGCCTCAAACAGATGTTTGACGCAACGCTACCCGTCTGACGGCGCCAGGGGAAGCCTCCACGGCTACGCTCGCGCGACGGGTGAAAGGACAGTCGCGCCCGCACCGGAAATGTTTTGTTAACCCCGTCCGGAGTCGCCCATGATCACCTTTCGCCGCCTGACCACGATCGCCCTCGCCACGTCCGCCGTCCTGACGGCCGCGCCGGCGCTGGCCGGCTCGAGCCATGGCGGCGTCGGCGGTCCTCCGGGTCCGGAAGTCCTGCCGCCCAACGCCGCGGCTGGTCAGTGCTTCTCGCGCCGGGTCACCGGTCCGGGCGGCGCCTATCGCTGGGATCGCATCGAGTGCGACGGCGCCTATGGCGGTGGCTACGGTCACGGCTATGGCGGCGGTCGCCTGGACGTCGAGACGCAGCCTGCGCCCGGTTATGGCTACGGCTACGGCTATCAGGGCGGTTACGCGAACGCCTGCGACCGCTGCGGCGGTTATCCAGGCGGCTATGCCTATGGCGGCGGTTATGCCGGCGATCGCTACGGCGAGCGCCGCTATGACAGCCGGTCTTCACAGTCACAATATGAGTACGAGAGCAGTGCATACAGCGGCGGTTACGCCCAGGGCCGTGGGGGCCCGGGCGTGAACTATCCGCCGCCGTATGGCTACGGTTACGTTGCGGCCGGGCGCGACGAAGCCGGTTACCTGATCTGGCCCGGAAAGACGCCCTAAACCCCAAAGCGGGTGGCGCCGCCCTTGCGCCGGAAGCGTCGAGTTGCACCAAAATGGGACGGGGGAACTATTTATCATGCGCACGCCAAGCCGGCCGTTTTTCAAGGCCTATGAACTCGTGGCCATCGCGGTCTTCATCATCGCGGGGGTAGTCGTCTCCAGGATAGGCCTCGTCTACTGACGCGCTGATCCCGGAACAGGCCAGAAGGTCGTTTCGCTTCAAATTGGAACAGGATCGCCCGGCTCACGCGTTGTGTGGGTTCAATCGGAGCCACGATCCTGTCCACGCTCGACGTCACGCCCGCGCCCAAGCCGCCCCGGAACCCGTTCCGAGGCCTGTCTCGGCGCGCGCGGATCGGCATAGGCGCGGCCCTGACGCTGGTCGCGGCGATCGTCATCTTCCTGGTGATCTTCGACTGGAACTGGCTGCGTGGCCCGATCAGCCGGTACGCCTCGGCCCAACTGCAGCGCGAGGTGGCGATCACCGGCGACCTGCGCGTCCACCCGTGGTCGTGCTCGCCCAAGGCTGAAGCCTTTGGCGTGCGGATCGGCCAACCGGCCTGGGCCAAGTCGGTCGATCCCCAGGCCGGCCAGATGGCCCAGGTCCAGCGAATCGCCGTCCAGATCAAGATCCTGCCGCTGCTGCGCGGCCAGGTCATCCTGCCGTTCCTGGCCATCGACAAGGCCGACGTGCGCCTGCTGCGCGACAAGAACGGCCGAGCCAACTGGACTTTCGGCGCGAGCAAGCGCGACAAGCCGATGAAGCTGCCGGCCGTCCAGCGCCTGGTGATCAACGAGGGCCAGCTACGGTTCGACGACCGCCAGCGCGGCGCCCTGTTCGTCGGCACGGTCAACGCCCAGGAACGCGCCGGCGCCAAGGGCGGTCGCTTCGTGCTGGAGGGCAAGGGCAGCCTGAACCGGTCCGCCTTCGTCGCCCAGGTCACCGGCGGCCCGCTGCTGAACATCTCGCCCAGCCGCCCCTACCCGTTCGACGCCGATATCCGCGCCGGCTCGACCCGCATCACGGCCGAAGGCAAGGTCATCAAGCCGTTCGATCTGGGCCGGTTCGAGACCCATCTCACCGTCTCCGGCGCGGACCTGAACCGCCTGCACGACCTGACCGGCCTGACCCTGCCCAACACGCCGCCCTACAAGGTCGAGGGCCATCTGGTCCGCAAGGGCGACCGCTATGACTTCGAAAAGCTGTCGGGCCGGGTCGGCGATAGCGATCTCTCCGGCGACCTCTTCGTGCTGACCGGTCGCGAACGGCCCTATCTGGAAGCCGACCTGCGCTCGCGCCGGCTGGATTTCGACGATCTGGGCAGCCTGTTCGGCGCCGCCCCGGCCACCGGTCGCGGCGAGACCGCCTCGGCCGGCCAGAAGGTCGAGGCCGCGCAACGGGACGCCACCCAGCGCCTGCTGCCGGACGCCACTCTCCAAGTCGAGCGCATCCGGGCCATGGACGCCAAGGTCAGCTATCGCGCCGACACCGTGAACGCCCCCAACCTGCCGCTGCGCAAGGTCAGCGCCGAGGTGGTCCTGGACAAGGGCGTGCTGACCGTCGACCCGCTGGCCGTGACCTTCTCGCGCGGCGACCTGAAGGGCACAGTGCGCCTCGACGCCCGCCCGGCCGTGCCGAAGACCGATATCGACGTGCGCCTGCTGAACGGCCGCATCGAGGACTTCATCCCGATCAAGAGCGAGGGCAAGCCGGCCATCGAGGGCGCGGTGATGGCCCGCGCCAAGCTGACCGGCACGGGCAACAGCGTCCACCGCGCCGCCTCCACCGCCGACGGCTCGGTGACCCTGGTCGCCCCGCGCGGCCAGATGCGCCAGGCCTTCGCCGAGCTGCTCGGAGTCAACGCCTCCAAGGGCCTGCTCCTGCTGCTGTCCAAGAGCGATAAGGAGACGCCCGTCCGCTGCGCCGTCGCCGACTTCGACGTCCGGAACGGCGTCATGACCACGACCACCCTGGTCGCCGACACCGGCGTGGTGCTGGCCAAGGGCCGGGGCACGGTGAACCTCGCCACCGAGCGCATGGACTTCCGCATCGAGGGCGACAGCAAGAAGCCGCGCCTGCTGCGCCTGTTCATCCCGATCACCATCAAGGGTCCGATCATGGCCCCCAAGCCCGGTCTCGACGTCAGCAAGACCCTGGGCCAGGGCGGCATCGCCACGGCTCTGGGCTCGCTGATCAACCCGCTGGCGGCCCTCCTGCCCTTCGTCACCGCCGGCGAGGCCAAGGACGCTGACTGCGCCGGCCTGGTCAGCGAGGCCCGTCAGCAGGGCGCGCCGGTGAAGGTGGCGCAGACGACGGCGGCGAAGGCGAAGAAGTAGCGGTCGCTCGATCCACCGCCGAGAACCGACCTTGAGCTTCGCCGAACTTTCCCCCATCCTCCCGTCACCAACCTCTCTTGTGTGGTTCATGTCCGAGATTGTGCGCGAGGTCCGGGCCTAACAGGCTCCGAACCTCGGTTCGAAAGTCGCTAGGCCCGCTCCGCCCGCGCTCCGCCCGGGCGTGACAAGTCACGCCCAATCTCAGGAAGAGCGGGGTCTCGAAGAGACCCCAGGTGGCCGGCAGCGCGATCGTATGCCTCGATCTCTCGGACAATCCCTTGAACATCTCCAAACCGCAGCAAAGGACGCTGCACGCGCTGGCCCAGGGCGGCCGGATCGAACTCGAACGCGACGACAACGGCAAGATCATCGCGGCCGACTGCATCACCCGCGACGGCTGGGCGCTGACCGACTGTTCGGTCGGCGTGTTCCAATCGCTGAAACGCAAGCGGCTGATCGCCAGCCAGGACGGCGGCCCCTACCGGATCACCCGGCTGGGGCTGGGCCATCTGCGGGCGCAGCTGGACAACCGGGTGGGGGCGAAGGCGTGGTGAGCTAGAGCAACTTGTAGAACAGCACGCGCGCGGCGCCGTAGTCGCGCGCGTCGATCTGCTCGAAGCCTTCCAGAACGGGGTCGATCTCGCCCCGTCCCCGCTCGAACATCAAGATCGCGCCGGGGGCCAGCCAGCCGTGCGCGCGAAGCTCGGCGACGGCCTTCTCGCCCAGCCCCTTGGCATAGGGGGGGTCGAGGAAGGCGATGTCGAACGGCGTCCCGGCGCTGGCCGGGCGGGGGCCCAGATCGGTGGCGTCGCGGCGGTGCACGCGGGTGACGCCGAACAGGTGCATGGCGTCGATGTTCTCACGGATCGCGCCGCGCGCGGCGTCGTCGGTCTCGACGAACAGGCAGAAGCCAGCCCCGCGCGACAGGGCCTCCAGCCCCAGCGCGCCCGAGCCGGCGAAGACGTCGATGACCCTCGCGCCGTTCAGTTCGGGCGCCCAGGCGGCGTGCTCCAGGATGTTGAACACCGCCTGGCGGGCGCGGTCGGAGGTCGGGCGGGTGGCCTCGCCCGGCGGGGCGACGATGGCCTTGCCGCGATATTGGCCAGAGACGATGCGCATCAGGCGGCCTTCTTCGGCGACGAAACGATCCGGCGGCCGAGCCAGGAGAACCCGAACACCAGCACGGCCATCAGCGCCCAGCCCCAGGGATAGATGATGCTGTACATCGTCAGGCCGCACATCAGTCCGGGCAGGGTGGTCACGCGCAGCCATACGAACCAGGCCTCGGCCGCCGGCATGGGCTCGGTCAGCTTGCCGATGAAGGCGGCGTAGCCCCAGACCACGCCCATGGCCACGCCGATCAGCGCCACCTGGCCGACATAGATCGGCAGCGCCTGTCCGCCGTGCTTTTCCCACAGCAGCTCGGTGCCCAGCGGCAGCAGGGCGATCAGGCCCAGCACCAGGAAGTTCGTGAAGTCGAGCCCGCCGTCGGCGCGGACCAGACGGGCGAACACCCGCCTGTGGCTAAACCAGCAGACCCCGATCACCGCGAAGCTGACCGCATAGGCCAAGAGCTTGGCGCGCATCTGGGTGAAAAGGTCCGCCGCGCCCTGCCAGTGCTCGGGCGGATGGATCTCGATGGCCAGCAGGGTGATGGCGATCGCGAAGACCGCGTCCGAGAACAGCACCAGCCGATGCAGGTGCGCCGCGCCCGTGTCGCCCTTGCCCGAAACGCCGTCGCTCATGCCTGCCCCCTTACAACCCGTAACCGGATGTGTGCCGTCCCGCGCGCGCGGCCGCAAGCACCGGCTTTACAAGATCGCGACCCTTCCCTCTTAGTCGGCCCGGAAGCCAGCAACGCGTGGCGAGAGGCGAGCGGACGATGCGCATGGGCGAGCTGATGGAGGCGGTGAAGCGTTCACGCTTTCTGGCCGACCTGTCGCCCTATGACCGCGACCCGTGGCGGACGGTCTTCGCCGTGCCGGTCGGCATGCTGGCCGGGGCCGTGGCGGGCCTGCTGGGCGCGATCACCTCTGTCCTGATTGGCCTCCTGGTCGTCAGCGGCCTGGACGGCGCCCCGGCGGCCGGCGACCTGTTCAGCATCTTTTCCGATCCGAACCTGACCGAGCCCACGGCGCGGCAGTCGCTGTTCTTCCTGGCCGTGCTGGCCGGGGTGAACCTGGGTGCGGCGGTCGGCTTCGTGTTCGCCGCCGGGGCCATCCACCACCGCCGCATCACCGACTATATCAATCGCGGCCAGCCGGTGCGCTGGCGCCTTCTGCTGGGCGGCCTCGTCCTGGTCGGCGTGGTGATGATCGCCGTCACCGGTGTCGCCGCCGCCCTGGGCGAATCGCTGGATCCGCCGCTGTGGAAGGTGTCGCCCAACCTGGTGGGCCGCACCCTCTACGCCACCATGGCCATCGCCCTGCTGATCATGGCCTCGGCCGCCGAGGAGCTGGTGTTCCGCGGCTGGCTGCTGAAGCAGAGCGCGGCCTATGTCCGCGACCCCATCGTGCTGATGATCCTGAACGGCCTGCTGTTCGCGGCCATCCATTTCGACCCCAACATCGACGCCTTCCTGGTCCGCGCGGCCATGGGGGCGGGCCTGACCTGGATGGCGCTGCGGCTGGGCGGCATCGAGCTCGGCATCGGCGCCCACGCGGCCAACAACGCCGTGATCCTGCTGCTGATCCGGCCTATGACCACCCGCCCCGACTCGCCGCACGAGTTCAAGGCCGGCCTGATCGCCAGCGCCCTGGTGGTGCTGGCCGGCTTCATCGGCGTCGCCGAGCTGTCGGTGCGCTGGCCGGCCCTGCGCCGCTGGACCGGCGGCTCGAGCCCGGCGGCGGCTTAGGCGTTAGAGCGCCCCCTCCGTCACGCTGCGTATCCGCAGCGCGCCACCTCCCCCGTTTCACGGGTGAGGAGAAGGAAGCGCCTCTCCTGCCCCGCTTGCGGGGGAGGTGGATCGGCGCGGATACGCGACGAGACGGAGGGGGCGCTGTTGCGGCCCGCGCTTGATCGACCCTACCGCTTTGGACCGCGCGGGGCCGGACCGCGCGCGGGACCAGCGCCCCGCGCGGGTTTGGCCGCACCCGGACGCGGCGCCGCCTTGCCCGGCTTTTCAGACACGCGACGCGCCGCGCCTTCAGCCGGTTTGGCCGCCGGCTTGCCGCGCGCGGCGGGCTTGCCGATGTCGATGAACTTGCTCTCCATCGACTTGGGCGCGCGCTTGGCCTTGGGCGCGGCGATGCCCTTGCTGGCGCCCTTGGCCGGGGCGTGGGGCGAGACCTTCTTCTTCGGCTTGGCCCAGCCGGCCTTGTAGACCGGCTTCTCGGACTTTTGCGGCGTGTCGAGCACCACCGCCCGGTCGGCGCGCGGCACGCCTCGGCGCTGCAGGTCGCCGCCGCCCGGCGTGCCGGGGGCCTTCACGGCGGCGGCGATGCCGTTGAACTTCGGACGATCGCCGGTCGGCATGTTCTCCTCGGAGACGATGCCTTCCATCAGCTCGCGGATCACGCGGGGGCCGACCTCCTCGATCTGGCCGGCTTCCAGCGGCCCCAGGGCGAACGGGCCGTAGGACATGCGGATCAGGCGATTGACCTTCAGGCCCAGGGCCTCCAGCACCTTGCGGACCTCGCGGTTCTTGCCTTCCGACAGGCTGACCGTGATCCAGATGTTCTTGCCGCCGCCGGCCTTGTCGTGGGCCTTGTCGATCTTGGCCTCGATCGAGCCGTACTTGACGCCCTCGACGGTGATGCCGTCCTTCAGCGCATCCAGCTTGGCCTGGGTGGTGTCGCCGAAGGCGCGAGCGCGATAACGGCGGACCCAGGCGTTGCTGGGCGTCTCCAGGGCGCGCGACAGCTCGCCGTCATTGGTCAGCAGCAGCAGGCCTTCGGAGTTCAGGTCGAGACGTCCGACCGAGATCAGGCGCGGCAGCTCCTTGGGCAGCGACTGGAACACCGTCGGCCGGCCCTTGGGGTCGTTGTGGGTGGTCATCAGCCCGGTGGGCTTGTGGTAGCGGAAGATCCGCGTCGGCTCGCGATCGGCCACCAGTTGGCCATCGACGGTGAGGAAGTCGCCGGGCTGGACCTTGATCGCCGGGGTGGTCAGCACCTTGCCGTTGATCGCCACGCGCCCGGCCTCGATCAGCCGCTCGACCTCGCGCCGCGAGGCCACGCCGGCCCGCGCCAGGGCCTTGGCGACCCGCTCGCCGGGACCGCCGTCGAGTTCTCCGTCTTGACCCTCGAGTTCAGGCTCGTACAGGGGATCGTGTGGCTTGGTCATTTTCGGCGTCCTTCTCGGGCTGGGCGCATCTCTCGATGGGCGTTTGAAGGCTAATGCGCACTGATCTTTCTGAGGATCAAGACCACGCCATGATGCGGCTGGCGCTGGACGCCGCCCGCGCGGCGGCCGAGGCGGGCGAGACGCCGGTCGGCGCGGTGATCCTGGATCCGAAGACCGGCGAGGTCATCGCCACGGCCGGCAACGGCCCGATCGCCGCCCACGACCCCACGGCCCACGCCGAAATCGCGGCGATGCGGGCGGCGGCGGCGAAGCTGGAGAACTACCGCCTCACCGACCTGACCCTGGTCGTCACCCTCGAGCCTTGCGCCATGTGCGCCGGGGCGATCAGCCATGCCCGGATCGGGCGGGTAGTTTTCGGGGCCGAGGATCCCAAGGGCGGCGCCGTGGTCCATGGCCCAAGATTCTTCGCTCAACCCACCTGCCACTGGCGGCCGGAGGTGACCGGCGGCGTCCTGGCCGAGGAGAGCGCGGACCTCCTGCGCGGGTTCTTCCGCGCCAGGCGCAAATCCAAAGCGTGACAGCCAAAAGTGGACGCCGGTTTTGGCGCCCGTCACGCGCCCGAAAAGCCTAGCTGAGCAGGGTCGAGCCCAGCAGCACCTTGGCGCCGGGCTGGCCCACCACCCGATCGCAGGCCTTCTGCAGCTCGCGCGCGACATAGTCGAGGTCCGGCGGAGCGCCGCCGCGCAGGCCAGCGGCATAGACCATCAGCACCTGGGCGAAGGCCGCCCGCAGACGCGGCGTCGAGGCCTGGGCCCGCGTCATCAGCTTGGCGTCCTTGGCCTCGATGCCGGTCTCGATGGTCATCACGCCCCGGCGGCCGTCGCGGCGCAGGACCACCGCATTGATGGGGTCCAGCGCGAAATAGGTCGGCGGCGCCTTCTTCTCCTCGCCGCCGCCGTGACCAGCGAAGGCGACGCTCGGCGCGGCCAGGGAGCCGCCGGCGAGAGCGGCGATCAGGGCGAGAGGAAGGAGGCTGTTTCGGCGCATGCGTCCTTGTAACCCGCCGGGGTTGACGTCCTCTTTACGTCTGCGAGCGCACACAGGGACGTTAACCACGAGTCGTCGCACGCCCGGGGCGCGGACGACCGTCGCAGGAGGCAGTCCTTGGGCCGTTTTTCCCCCAAATCCCTCGATCTGGACGGCAAGGTGATCCTGGTCACCGGCGGCACAGGCTCGTTCGGCCGTCGCTTCATCGAGACCGTCCTGCGCCGCTACACGCCGCGAAAGGTCATCATCTATTCCCGCGACGAATTGAAGCAGAGCGACATGCAGCTCGAAATGCGCGAGCAGTTCGACGAGGCCACCTACGGCAAGCTGCGCTTCTTCCTCGGCGACGTGCGTGACCGCGAGCGCCTGACCCTGGCCCTGCGCGGCGTCGACATCGTCATCCACGCCGCGGCCCTGAAGCAGGTTCCGGCCGCCGAATACAATCCGTCCGAGTGCATCCACACCAACATCATGGGCGCCGAGAACGTGGTCTGGGCCAGCCTGAACAACGCCGTGAAGCAGGTCGTGGCCCTGTCGACCGACAAGGCCTGCAACCCGACCAACCTCTATGGCGCGACCAAGCTGGCCTCGGACAAGACCTTCGTGGCGGCCAACAATCTTTCGGGCGACATCGGCACGCGGTTCTGCGTCGTGCGGTACGGCAATGTGGTCGGCTCGCGCGGCAGCGTGGTGCCGCTCTATCGCCGCCTGCTGAGCCAGGGCGTCACCGAGCTGCCGGTCACCGACCCGCGCATGACCCGCTTCTGGATCACTCTGAACGAGGGCGTCGACTTCGTGCTGTCGTCCCTGACCATGATGCGCGGCGGCGAGATCTTCGTGCCGAAGATCCCCTCCATGGCCATGCCGGACCTGGTCAAGGCGATGTCGCCGGACGCCGGCATGAAGGTGGTCGGCATCCGCCCGGGCGAAAAGCTGCACGAGATCATGATCAGCGCCGACGACGCGCGCTCGACCGTCGAGTTCGAGGATCGCTACGCCATCGAGCCCAACTTCGCCGAGTTCGGCCGCCAGCCCTATTCGGAAGCGGACGGCGCCCAGCGCGTGGCTGAGGAATTCTCGTACAGCAGCGACAACAACCATGACTGGCTGAGCCCCGAAGGCCTGCTGGCCATGCTGGAGGAGAAGGCCGCGCGATGAGCGGCTTCCTCCCCTACGGCCGGCAGACGATCGAGGACGACGACATCGCGGCCGTCGCGGAGGCCCTGCGCGGCGACTTCCTGACCACCGGCCCGACGGTCGAGGCCTTCGAGACCGCCTTCGCCCAGAAGGTCGGGGCCGAGCACGCCATTGCCGTCTCCAACGGCACGGCCACCCTGCACCTGGCGATGATGGCCCTGGGGGTCGGTGAAGGCGATGTCTGCGTCGCGCCGTCGATCACCTTCCTGGCCACCGCCAACTGCGCCCGCTACGTCGGGGCAGAGGTGGTGTTCGCCGATGTCGATCCCGACAGCGGCCTGATGACTCCGGACACCCTGGCCAAAGCCTTGAACGGCGCCCCCGGCAAGCGGATCAAGGCCGTGCTGCCCGTCCACCTGCGCGGCGACGTCTGCGACCTGCCGGCGCTGAAGGCCATGGCCTCGGCCTCCGGCGCGGCGCTGGTCGAGGACGCACCCCACGCCCTGGGCTCCATCGCGACGTTCGGCGGGATCCCGCACCCCGTCGGCGACGGCGCCTTCTCCAGCTTCGCCAGCTTCTCTTTCCATCCGGTCAAGACGCTCGCCACCGGCGAAGGCGGCATGCTGACCACCAACGACCCGGCCCTGGCGGCCAAGGCCCGGCTGCTGCGCTCGCACGGCATGGTCCGCGAGCCCGGCGGCGATCCCTGGTGGTACGAGATGCCGGAGCTGGGCTTCAACTACCGCATCCCGGACGTGCTCTGCGCCCTGGGCCTGTCGCAGCTGACCAAGCTGGACCGCTTCGTCGCCCGCCGGCGCGAGCTGACCGCGCTGTACGCCAAGCTGCTGGCCGAACGCACGCCGCGCGTGCGCCTGGCCGCGAGCCCGGCCTATTCGAATCCGGCCCTGCACCTGCTGACCGTGCTGATCGACTTCGAGGCCGAGGGCCTGTCGCGCCGCACCGTGGTCGACACCCTGAAGGCCGGCGGCATCGGCACGCAGGTCCACTACATCCCGGTCCACCGCCAGCCCTATTACGTGAACCGCCAGGGCCTGGCGGACCTGCCCGGGGCCGACGCCTGGTACGCCCGCTGCCTGACCCTGCCGCTGTATCCGACCATGACCGACGGCGACGTCGAGCGCGTGGTCGACGCCCTGGCGGGGATCTTGGGCTAGGGCTGAAAGCTGCTCCCCCGCGATGCGGGGGAGCTGTCGCAGAGCGACTGAGGGGGCGAGCGCTGCTTAGGCCGAGCTTGCCCCCTCCGGCCCTCTGGGCCACCTCCCCGCATCGCGGGGGAGGATCTAAACCGGCAAGCTCACCTGCGTGACCGGCGTGATGTCGGTGAACTTCGCCACATCGCCCATCACTTCAGGCGCCCTTGCGCCGCCCAGCGAGGCCTGCAGCGCCGCGGCGTCGCGGAAGGTGAGGTTGACGATCACCACGAACGGCGCGGGCGAGCCGTCCGGGCCGGGCAGGCCCTTCAGCACCTGCACATCGGTCAGGCCGGTAGGCGTAAAGGCCTCGCGCACCAGCGGGATGTGGGTGGCGTCATAGTACGCCTGATCGAACTTGGCGCCCGGCGCGGCGGGATAAAGAACGGTGAACACGACCATGGCGATCTCCAGGATGATGGCGGCAGCCTAAGCGGCGCCGTCGGGGAAGAGGCAAGATCATTAAATTAAGTTCAGGCGCCTCTGTTCGCACCGCCTCGGGCCTCTAGGCTTTAGTCACAAAGTTGAGGGGGTCCTATGCTTCGTATCGTTTGTCGTCTCGCCGTGAGCGCCTGTGCGCTGGCCCTGCTCGCCGGCGCCGCCCAGGCGCAGACCTATCAGCCCACCTTCCATCCCGAGACGCTGAAGGGTCCGCCCGCCGGCAAGCCCAACGAGGTGCTGGTGCTGGGCACGACGCACCTGTCGGGCCTGCCCAAGACCTTCGACATGGGGCTGCTGTCGCCGCTGATCGACCGCCTGGCCGCCTGGAAGCCGACCGGCATCGCCACCGAGGACCTGTCGGGCCTGCAGTGCGACGCCCTGCGCCGCAATCCGACTCGCTACACGGAGACGGTGAAGCGCTATTGCGACGACACCACGGCCGCGGCGGCCGCCACCGGCCTCGACGTGCCGAAAGCCAATGTGGAAGCCGACCGCCTGCTGGCCGCATGGCCGGCCGCGCCGACGCCGGCTCAGCGCCGTCACCTGGCGGCCGTCTTCCTGGCGGCGGGCGAGGAAGGCTCGGCCTTGGTGCAATGGCTGCGGCTGCCCGAGGCAGAGCGGAAGGCCGGCGATGGCCTGACCGAAGACCTGGCCGCCGGTCTCGCCAAGGCCCAGGTCCGCCGCAACGAGACCACCTTGATCTCCGCCGTCCTGGCCGCGCGCCTGGGTCATGAACGCCTGTGGAGCGTCGACGACCACTCGGCCGACACGCCCGACAGCAGCGATCCGGTCGAGCAGAAGGCCTTCGAAGCCGCGATCATGAAGGCCTGGGACAACCCCGTCAGCCACGCCCGACGGGCCGAGAACGAGCGCCTGACCGCCGACCTCGCCAAGCCGGACGGCCTGCTGAATCTCTATCGCGCCTTCAACACCGCCAACGCCCAACTGATGGCTTACAAGGGCGACTTCGGCGCGACCTTCGTCGAGCCCTCGCCCCAGGGCTTCGGCCGGCAATATCTGGGCTACTGGGAGACCCGCAACCTGCGCATGGTCGGCAATATCCGCGAGGTCCTGGGCCAGCACCCTGGCATGCGGATGCTGGCCATCGTCGGCGCCTCGCACAAGGGCTACTACGAGGCCTATCTGAACCAGATGCACGACGTGCGGCTGGTGAGCGCCGATGCGGTGCTGCGGTGAGGTGACGGGGCGAGCCGTGACCTGAACCTTCTTGTCCTCCCGGAAGCCTCGCAGAGGCTATCCGGGAGCCAGGAGCGTCCGCACAGCGGCGGCCTCTCCTTTTCGGTGAGAAGTCTCTTCCGATCCGTCATCCCGCGACGTGTTCGCGGGACCCATCTGTCCGCTGCACGCGCGGTGCAAGGTGTTCTCGCTCGCGAAAGCTGAACCATGGGTCCCGCGCATGAAGCGCGGGATGACGGCCCCCTAGTGAGGATCAAAGGGCGGGCCGCCCCGAGCGGATCGTCGCCATATCCGGTTTCGGGCGCCGCCCCAATTTCCGGTCCCGACCCTTAGGCGATCTTGAGCCCCTCTCCTTTAGGGAGAGGGAGGGGCCCGCCGCGAAGCGGTGGGAGGGTGAGGGGTTACGAGGTTTGACGGCGTGCCGGCACTCCGTCGAGCGCTGTAACCCCTCACCCCAGCCCTCTCCCTATGGGAGAGGGAGCATGTCCGAAAACCACCCGTTGCTGACTCTGCGAACGTCACTTGAGCGCAAGGCGTCTCCGCCCCCTACCGCTCCTCGTCGAACCGGTTGGCCACCAGCTCGCACAGCGCTTCGACCGCCGGCCCCGCTTCGGGGCCTTCCGCGCTGATGTCGATGGTCGAGCCGATGCCGGCGGCCAGCATCATCAGGCCCATGATGGATCTCGCGTCGACGGACGAGCCGTCGCGGCTGACGGTCACTTCGGCGTCGAAGCCGGACGCCATCTTCACGAACTTGGCCGAGGCGCGGGCGTGCAGGCCGCGCTCATTGACGATCTCGACCGTTCTTGACGTCATTCCCTACTTTTCCCCCGCGAGCACGTAGGAGGCCACGGAGATGTACTTGCGTCCAGCCTCCTGGGCGTGGGCGACGCAGGCTTGCAGGGTCTCGCGCTGGCGCACGCTGGCCAGCTTGATCAGCATGGGCAGGTTCAGGCCGGCGATGACCTCGGCCTTGGTCTGCTCCATCACCGAGATGGCCAGGTTGCTGGGCGTGCCGCCGAACATGTCGGTCAGCAGGATGACGCCGTCGCCGTCGGTGTCGACCGCGGCGCAGGCTTTCAGAATGTCGGAACGGCGGCGTTCCATGTCGTCTTCGGGGCCGATGCAGATCGCCTTCACGGCGGCCTGCGGCCCGACCACATGCTCCATGGCGGAGATGAACTCTTCCGCCAGACGCCCGTGCGTCACGATCACGAGCCCGATCATGCCTTGTATCTCAACAGGGATCCCCATTCCCGTGGCGACCGGGAGAGCGTCGCGCGGGCGGCCTTGATACGCTCGTTAGGGAGCGACTCCAAGAGACTGCATCATGCGTCTCATTTTCGCCGGGGCGGCGGGTTCTCGCGGCCACAGGTCGAAAACGGGAACGGAAACGCCCGCGATCGTCTCGGCGCGGGGATCGGGCAGGCGCTCGACGGCGGCGGGGTCGGCGACGCAGCGAATGACCAGCGCCACCTGGCAGAAGGGCAAGGCGCCGGCGTCGATCACGCCCAGGCCGCGCACCTCGATCAGGCCCGCCAGGGTTTCCGGCGGCTTGCCGTAGACGCGCCCGCCGGCGGCGAAGACCACGACCCGGTCGTCGGCGACCAGCCGGAAGCCGGCGTCCAGGGCGCGAAGGGCCAGGTCGCTCTTGCCGATTCCCGACGGCCCCTCGATCAGGGCGCCCCGCCACAGGCCGTCGCAGCGGCGGGCGATCAGGCCGGCGTGACGGATCTCGGACGGCGCGCCCGGCGGGGTCTCCAACCGAATCACTCCCGGACTTCCGGCAGTTCGACCACGAAGCGGGCGCCGATCACGGCCCCGGCCTCGTTCTTGCGGTTCTCGGCGTGGATCTGGCCGCCGTGCGCCTCGACGATCTGGCGGGCGATCGACAGGCCCAGGCCCGAATTGCCGCCGAACGCCCGCCCCTTGGGGCGCGAGGTGTAGAAGCGCTCGAAGATGGTCTCCAGATTGTCGGGCGGCATGCCCGGGCCGTCGTCGTCGACGATCACGGCCACGGTCGACTTGCCGCGCGGCCGGATCATGAAGACTCGCACCTCGCCGTCGTCCGGGCTGAACGAGCGGGCGTTGTCGATCAGGTTGCGAAACACCTGGCCGATCGGGGTCTCACGGGCCAGCACCAGGATCGGGCGGGGAATTTCAGCCGCGAACCGCACCCGCACGCTGCCCGGCGCCGGACCCGGGCGCAGCTGGGTTTCATAGAGACTGGAGACGTCGGCAAGCAGCTTGGAAAGGTCGATCGCCTTGGGCTGCTCACGCGACAGCTCCGCGTCCAGGCGCGAGGCGTTGGAGATGTCGGTGACCAGGCGGTCCAGTCGGTTGACGTCGTTCTGCAGAATGGCCAGCAGCCGCGCCCGGGCGGCGGGGTCGGTGACCAGGTCCAGGGTCTCGATGGCCGAGCGGATCGAGGTCAGGGGATTCTTGATCTCGTGGGCCACGTCGGCGGCGAAACGCTCGATGGCGTCCATGCGCTCGGACAGCGAATGGGTCATGTCCTCCAGCGAGCGCGACAGGTCGCCCAGCTCGTCGCGGCGTTCGGACAGGTCGGGCAGGGAGATGGCCCTGGCTCCTTGAAGACGAACATGGTCGGCGGCGCGGGCCAGGCGCAGCACCGGCACGGCAATCAGGCGGTGCAGCAGAACGCTGGACAGCACGATCGCGACCATGGCCACGACGATGAACGGCAGCAGGGCCTTGCGCTCGGCCGAGATGATCTCGTCCACGTCGCCGGCCTCTAGGGTCAGGACCCCCAGCACGGCGCGGACATGCTGGATCGGGATCGACACCGACACCACCCGCTCGCCGTCCTCGGCCACGCGGGTTCCGGCCACCGGCCGGCCCTTCATGGCCTGGGCGATCTCGTTGGCCAGGGCCTTGCGGGCCTTGTCCGCGCGGGCCTGGGCGGCGGGAGTCAGGTGCGGCGGGGCGTCCTTGTCGCCGGGCTTGCGGGCCGGCGGCAGCACCTTCCAATCGACGCGGTCGGCGACCACGAACGAATCGGCCAGCGTCTTGCCGTGGGCGTCGAACAGCCGGGCCCGCTGGTTGCGCGGGATGAACAGCACCTGCAGCAGCTGGCTGGCGACATAGGGGTCGAGCGCCGGCTCCGGCTCGCCGACCGTGGCGGTCTGGTCGATGACGTTGGCGATCAGCTCGCCCTGGGTGGTCAGGCTGTCGGCGCGGGCGGCGATCAGGCCGCTGCGCAGTTCGTTCAGCACCAGGGCCCCGACGACCACGATCGCCAGGGCCAGCACGTTGAGGACGATGATCAGCCGGCCCAGCCTGGACCCGCGCGGCCAGACGAAACGTCGTCTGGCCTTGGGGGCTTCAGCGGGGCTCGCGGGCTCAGGACTCGCGGTAACGGTAGCCAACGCCGTACAGGGTCTCGATGGAGTCGAACTCGGGATCGACCTGACGGAACTTCTTGCGCATGCGCTTGATGTGGCTGTCGATCGTGCGGTCGTCGACATAGACCTGATCGTCGTAGGCGGCGTCCATCAGGTTGTCGCGGCTCTTCACGAAGCCGGGACGCTGGGCCAGGGCCTGCAGCAGCAGGAACTCGGTGACGGTCAGGCGCACGGGACGGCCGTCCCACAGGCTGTCGTGGCGGGCCGGGTCGAGGGTCAGCTTGCCGCGCTTCATGACCTTGGAGCCCGCCGCCGCCGCGGCCGAGCCGGCCATGGGCGCCAGGTCCTCGTCGTCCGGACGGGCGCGGCGCAGCACGGCCTTGACCCGCTCCAGCAGCAGGCGCTGGCTGAACGGCTTGTGCATGTAGTCGTCGGCGCCGAGGTTGAAGCCAAGGATCTCGTCGATCTCGTCGTCCTTCGACGTCAGCATGATCACCGGGATCTCGGACGTCTGGCGCAGGCGGCGCAGCACTTCCATGCCGTCCATGCGCGGCATCTTCACGTCGAGGATGACCAGGTCCGGCGGGCTGGCCTCGACGCCTTCGAGACCGGCGACCCCGTCGTAATAGGCCTTCACCGCGTGACCGTGGCTTTCGAGAGCCAGCGAGACCGAGGCGACGATGTTTTCGTCGTCGTCAATGAGCGTGATGGCGGCCATCTGGTCGTTCTTGTCCTTAGCCTTATCTTGCGTCGATCGATCCTATCGGTCGAACGTCCTGGCTTCAACGCATGGCGCGGTAAAGCTTTCCCTGCTTCTTCCTGGGCTTTGCGGCTCCACGAAGGCGCGATTGCGGCGCGGAGCGGCGTCGGGCGCGGGTTCCCTCAACCTCACCTTAAGGTCTGAACACCCATAGTGAGGCCTCCTGAAGCGGGGCGGGCATGAGCCAAGTCCATTACGAGTTGTTTGTCCGGCGGAAAGTCGGGGCCCAGTGGACGCTGGAGATCGCCTCGGAAAACCGTGCGCACGCGCTGCAGGTGGCCGAGGACGTGCTCGTCCAGAACCGCGCCGTCGCCGTGCGCGTCAGCAAGGAAACGCTCGACGAGGCCACCGGCGAATACAAGTCGATCGCCATCTTCACCAAGGGGCTGGTCGACGGCGGCAAGCCCAAGAAGGAGGTCGAGGACCGCGACCCCCTCTGCGTGCAGCCCGCCGACCTCTACACCGCCCACGCCCGCGATCGCATCGGCCGCCTGCTGGAAGGCTTCCTGGCCCGGCACAAGGCCACTCCGTTCGAACTGCTGCACCGCCCCGATCTCGTCGAGAAGCTCGAGGCGTCCGGCACCGACCTGCAGCACGCGCTGCAGAAGATCGCCATTCCGGAAGCCGAGGCGCGCGGCCAGTCCGTGCACGAGGTCATCCGCCACTTCCAGGGCCTGGTCGAGCGCACCGTCGCCAACCTGATGAAGGCCTTCAAGAAGGGGACCCTGCCGGACCTCGACAAGGAAGGCTTCGCGAAAGCCGCCGAGCGCCTGGTCGCCGATCCGGACCGCGCCTTCCTGCTGGGCGCCGGCGTCGCCGCCTCGATCGCCCCGGCCGTCAGCTGGTCGGCCAAGATCGCCCGTCTGCTGGACCTTGCCGACGCCGCCCCGGAGGAGCCCCGCGCCCGCTTCGCCGCGCTCCAGGCCATCGAGCAGCCCCTGGCCGAGATCATCGGCTCACGCGCCGGCATGGCCGACCTGCTGGACACCACCAACGAGGACCTGGGCGTCACCCTGGCGGCCATGACTCGCCTGACCGGCGGCCTCGCCGTGGAAGCCCTGATCAAGATCGAAGCCGGCGTCCGCGCCGTCATGCCGGAGCTGTCGGGCACCGCGCGTCGCCTCGGCGAATGGCTGGCCGGCGACAACTTCCCCAGCGTGCGCAAGGCCATCGCCGAGCGCGTGCTGACCGAGCTGAACGGCGTGCGTCGCCTCCGGCCCAGCGAGGCCGAGGCCGAGATCGAATATCTGCGCGCCCTGGCCATGAGCCTGACGGCCGCCGCCGGCCGCATCCTCCAGGCCGAGGACATCCAGAACGCCTTCACGACCCGCTCCAAGACCCTGCTGAACGGCGACTTCATCGAGGCGCTGCTGGGCCGCGACCGCTCGGCCTACGAAGAGATCAAGATGCTGATCCGCCTGGCGGAGAACGTCATGGGCGCGGTCAACAAGCGCAACGCCGGCCGCTGGCTGAACGCCAATATCAGCGCCATGCGCTTCGAGAAGGAACTGCGCGCGGGACCGGACTCGCCGGTGGCCAAGCTCGGCAACCTGGCCGGGCTTCAGCGCCAGCTGGTCCGCTCGGGCCTGGTGCGCGAGGACTTCGAGCCACTGTGCGCCAAGCTAGGCGAGATCGGCGCGCTGATCGAGGCCGACACGCGCCTGCTGACCATGCTGGTCCGCGCCCCCGCGCCGCTGCCGCACCGCCTGCAACTGCTGGCCAAGCTGGCCATGGGCGAGGCCGGTCCCACGGGCCCAGTCGCCGACAAGGCCCGCTTCGAAGCCCTGAAACTGGCCCGCGATCCATCCTCGCGCGAACAGCTGGCCGGCTCGCCCCAGACCATGGACCTGCTCAAGACCCTGCTGGCGCACGCGGCGTAGGGGTCGGTCGCCTCCTCGCCCTCGGCCGATCGTTCAGCCGAGAGCGGACATTTCCGAAGCCCGCTAAGGGTGGTTTTCGGACATGCTCCCTCTCCCATAGGGAGAGGGCTGGGGTGAGGGGTTACAGCGCTCGACGGAGTGCCGGCACGCCGTCAAGCCTCGTAACCCCTCACCCTCCCACCGCTTCGCGGCGGGCCCCTCCCTCTCCCTAAAGGAGAGGGGCTCAAGATCGCCTATGGCTCGGGACCGGAAATTGGGGCGGCGCGATCCTTAAATCTCTTGGATGGCTGCAGCGTGCAGGGCTGATCAGGTCAGTCAAGGACGACGCTGCGCGTCGCCGCGCTCGGTGGCGAAGCCATCCTTGAGTGACCTGATCAGCCCTGCGATCGTCTCGCCGTGAGATGTAAGGGGGGCTCCGACCTCGGGGGTCGGATGGCGGCGAGGGGAAGAGGTCGCGCACCGGAAACCCTCTCTCATGGAGAGAGGGAGGGGCCCGCGCCGCAGGCGTGGGAGGGTGAGTGGGTAGGCGAAGCCCGTGGACGACCTTGGCGCTGTTAGGGATTCCGTACCGGCACGCCGGCTGAGGGTGTAACCACTCACCCTCCCATCGCGGCGCGATGGGCCCCTCCCTCTCTCAAAGAGAGAGGGTTTCAAATGGCGCCCTCGCGGGGATTGGCGGGGCTCTATCCCCGGCGTTCGCTCAACCGAACCCCATGAAATCAATCCCTTCCCACTTTTTCGCGCCCCTGGATCATCGGCGTTCAACACCGCCGCATACTCAGAGCTGTCCCCGTCGCGGGGGAGGGCGTTTGGATCCGGCCCAAAACGGCGGCGGGGGTAGGTTGAGCGGGGCCGCTGGCGGTTCCCGGCGGAGCCATCACGCCACGTCGCTTACTCTTTAGGAGCGCACGTGGGTGACGGCGCCGTCCGGGGTTCAAGCCATCAGCGGAGCGACAGGGCGGTGATCGTACAAGCCGCCTATCGTGGATCGTCGGGGTCGAGACGGATGTAGCCGATCGACTTGGTCCGCGCCCGTCCGGGGGCAAATGGGGTCCCGAGCTGAAATACGCTCACGCCCCCCATCCTCACGGGCAAGAACAGCCTGGCGGAGCGGTCTGCGAGCCGAAACACAAACAAACCCTACGGTCCCCGGGTTCGCCCGGCCGCTCCGTCGCCTCCCCAACACCTTCAGCGGCTAGCCGCGTGAGGATGCTTCCCCGTGTCACGGGGAGGAGAACCCCTTGGAAGAAGTCCTTGATGACCCAGTCCCTGATCCTCGCCCGTCACGCGCGCATGTTCGGCAAAGGGCGACATCGCAAACACCGCGTACGCGACAGCGACGACATCTGGCTGGCCATGATCGACAAGGCCACGACGTTGCTGAACGAAGCCGAACACGACATGCGGGCTCTGGCCCACCAGTATCCACCACGGGTGCTGACCCGCTACCTGGCGGAGGCCGCGGAGATCCGACGCGAACTTGAAGAGCAGCGCCGCGATATTCTGCTGAACCCCCGCGCCTGAGCCCTACTCCGCCGCGACGATCTCGTGGTCGTGATGATGGGCCTCGACCCGCACCGCGCCACCCATCGGCCGCAGGTCCAGGTCCTGGAACAGCTGGCTGTCCTCGTCCTGGCCCGGCAGCGGGGTGGTCAGCAGCTTGCCGCCGACGAAAATCGAGTTGGCGCCGGCCATGAAGCACAGGGCCTGCAGTTCGCGGCTCATGCCCTCGCGGCCGGCCGACAGGCGGACCATGGACTTCGGGCAGACGATGCGGGCGACGGCGATGGTGCGGACGAACTCGATCGAGTCGATCGCCTTGCCTTCCGAAAGGACCTTGTCGCCCAGCGGCGTGCCGCTGACCGGCACCAGGCCGTTGATCGGCAGGCTGTCGGGATGAGCCGGCAGGGTCGCCAGCTGGTGCAGCAGGCCGGCGCGGTCGCGGCGGCTCTCGCCCATGCCGACGATGCCGCCGCAGCAGGTGCTCATGCCGGCATCGCGGACATGGGCCAGGGTGTCGAGGCGCTCCTGATAGGTGCGCGTGGTGACGACGTCCTTGTAGTAGTCCGGACCGGTGTCGAGGTTGTGGTTGTAGTAGTCCAGGCCCGCGCCCTTCAGCGCCTTGGCCTGGTCGGCGGTCAGCATGCCCAGGGTGGCGCAGGTCTCAAGGCCCAGCGCCTTCACCTCGCCGATCATCTCAGTCAGCTTGGGCAGGTCGCGGTCCTTCAGCTCGCGCCAGGCCGCGCCCATGCAGAAGCGTTGGGCGCCGCCGTCGCGGGCCGCGCGGGCCTTGGCCACCACGTCGTCGGCGGCCATCAGCTTCTCGGCCTTGAGACCGGTCTTGAAGTGGGCCGACTGGCTGCAATAGCCGCAGTTCTCGGCGCAGCCGCCGGTCTTGACCGACAGCAGCTGCGACAGCTGCATCTCGGAGGGATCGAAATGCGCGCGGTGGACGCTCGCGGCGTCGAACACCAGTTCCATGAACGGACGCGCGAACAGCGCCTCCACCTCGGCGAGGGTCCAGTCGTGGCGGGCCAGGGGGGAGACGGGGGAAGCGTTGATCTGACTCATGGCGCGAACGTTTGGACCCGCGCCAAACACTTGGCAAGACGTCGACTAGGCGGCATAGCGGCTTGGCGTTTCCCTTTAGGGGAGCCGAAGGGCCGCGCGGGAGTTGGTCAGGGCATGGGTCGCGAGATCGAGCTGAAATTCCTGATCCCGCCGGAGGCGGCGCCCGAGGCCTTGGCGCAGCTGAGGGGCGAAGGCGCTGTGCGACAGCTGGACGCCACCTATTTCGACACACCCGATCACGCTCTGCGCAAGGCGGGCTTTGGCCTGCGGGTGCGCGACGGCGAGGGCGGCCGCAAGCAGACCCTGAAATCGGCCTCAGCCGGCGGCGTGTTCTCGCGCGGCGAGTGGGAAGAGCCGATCGCCGGACCCGAGCCCGACCGCGACGCCCTGGCGCGCACCCCCGCCGCGTCCATGCTGGCCGGCCAAACCCTGACGCCGGTGTTCACGACCCGCGTCGAGCGCACCGTGCGGTTGGTCGAGGTCGGCGGCGCGGTGATCGAGGCGGCCCTCGACCAGGGCGAACTGCTGGCTGGCGACCGCCAGGCGGCGGTCTGCGAACTGGAGCTGGAGCTGAAGAGCGGCCCGGCCAGCGCCCTGTTCGACCTGGCCCGCGACATCGCCCGGCACGTCCCGCTGCGGCTGTCGCTGGTCAGCAAGGCCGAGCGCGGCTACGGCCTGGCCGCCGGCGACGCGCCCGCCTCGCCCCGACGCCAGGCCGCGACGCTGGACCACCACGCGACGGTCGGCCAGGCGCTTCAGGCCCTGGGCCACGCGGATCTCGCCCATCTTTGCGCAGCGCTGGAATCGCTGCGTGAGCGGCCCGAGCCGGAAGGCGTCCATCAGGCCCGCGTCGCCACCCGCCGGCTGCGGGCGCTGCTGAAGATCTTCAAGCCCCTGGCCGAAGACGCCGCCGCCCAGCTGCTGGACGAGGGGCTGCACTGGCTGGCGGCCGAGTTCGACGCGGCCCGTGACCTGGACGTCTTCATCGGCGAGGTCTGGGACGAGGCCGGAAGCGGCGCGGCCTTCGCTGGCCGCGACGACTTCGAGCGCGCCCTGAACGCGGCCCGCGCCAACGCCTATCTGCGCATGGAGGCCGCGGCGACCAGCGGCCGGGCGCGCGAGGTTCTGTTGGAGGCGGCGGCCTGGCTCGAAACCGGCGCCTGGACGAACGATCCGGAGCTGGCCGAATTGCGCGACAGCCGCGCCGACACCTTCGCCGCCCAGGTGCTGGATCACCGTCTCAAGCCGGTGAAGTCCCGGGCCAAGCATTTCGACGACCTCGACGCCCACGATCGCCACCGCCTGCGCCTGAAGGGCAAGACCCTGCGCTATGCGGCCGAGGATCTCAGCCCGCTGTTTCCCGACCATCCCAAGCGGGTCGAGCGGTTCCTCGACGCCTCGCGGGCGGTGCAGGACACCCTGGGCGCGCTCAACGACCGCAGCGTCCGCCAGACCCTGGTCGAGACGGTGACCCAGGGCGACGCGGATCTGACCCGCGACGTCTCGCGTGTGGTCCTGGCCGAAGACGAGGACGCCCTCTTGGACGCGGCCCGCGCGGCGCTGAAGGCGCTGCTGGACGCCAAACCTTTCTGGTGAGACCTGCAGCCTCACGCCGTTGTCATCGACGTGCGGTATCCGGACGAAACGGGGTCGCGGGGGCAGGCCGCCGAGCACGAGGGGCCGACGCCATGAACCGCCTGACACTGACCGCCAGCCTGCTGGCCCTGCTGACCGCGACGCCGGCTCTGGCCCAGACGTCGCCCAGCGTCGGCGTCAGCGGCGCCACGGCTCCAACCACCCAAGGCGGCGCCAACGCCGTGGCGCTGCTGCGCGACCCGAAGGATCCAGCGCGCAGCGTCATCGCGGCCAGCGCCAAGCTGGGGGGCCTCGAACTCTATGGCCTGGACGGGCAGCGCATCGCCGCCATCCCGGGCGGCGAGGTCTACGCGGCCGACACCCGCGAGGACGGCCCGCGCGCCCTGCTGGCCGTGTTGGACCGCCAGGCGGGCCGCCTGCGCCTGTTTGGCCGCGACTACGCCAGCGGCGAAACCACGGCGATCGACGCGCGTCCGCTGCTGCTGGGCTATTCCGGCGAAGGGATCTGCCTGCACCGCAGCGCCCGCGACGGCGCGCTCTACGCCTTCGCCATGGGCCGCGAAGGCCAGCTGGACCAATGGCTGCTCTATGCGACCGCCGACGGCAAGATCGACGGTCGCGTCATCCGCACGCTGCGCCTGTCGTCCGAAGCCAAGTACTGCGTCGCCGACGACGCCAGCGGCGCGCTCTATGTCGCCCAGAAGGCCATCGGCATCTGGCGCTATGACGCCGATCCGGAGGCCGAGCCGGTCCCGACCATCGTCGACATCAACCGCCTTGGCCATATCGCCGGCGAGGTCGGCGGCCTGGCGGTGATCAACGGCGGCAAGGGCTCCGACTATCTGGTCGCCGCCAATGCCGACGCCGGCGACTACAATGTCTATGATCGAGGTGCGGGCGACCGCTTCCTCGGCGCGTTCAAGGTCCAGGCGAACGGCGCGGCGGCGATCGCGGGCCCCTCGGGCCTGTTCGGGGTCCGCGCGCCCGTCGGCCCCGGCCTGTCGGGCGGCGCCCTGCTGATCGCCGACGACCGCAAGGCCGGCGCCAACAGCAAGATCATTTCGTGGAAGGACATCGCGTCGGCGCTGAACCTCTCGCCGGGCCAGGACGCGCCGACGACCCCGCCCAGCAAGGTCGCCCTCGTCCATCCCAGCATGGAGACCGAGCCGGTCGGCCACGACGGCGACGCCGCCGACGATCCGGCCATCTGGGTCCATCCTACCGATCCGGCGCGAAGCGCCATCATCGCCACCGACAAGAAGGGCGGCCTGCTGGTCTACGACCTGTCCGGCAAGCGCTTGCAATATCTAGCCGACGGCAAGATGAACAATGTCGACCTGCGCGGCGGCTTCAAGCTGGGCGGCAGGACCGTGACCCTGGTCGCGGCCAGCGACCGGACCCACAAGGCCATCGCGCTCTACACCCTCGATCCGGAGACCCGTCAGCTGACCAGTGTCGCCGAAGGCGTCGAGGCCACCGGCCTCTCGGACCCCTACGGTCTGTGCATGTATCGCGACCGCAAGGGCGGGACCTTTGTGTTCATCAGCGATCCCGACGGCCTTGTGCGCCAGTGGAAGCTGACCGCCACGCCCGCGGGCAAGGTCGCCGCCCAGGCCGTCCGCGACCTTAAGTTCGACACCCAGACCGAGGGCTGCGTCGCCGACGACGAAATCGGCGCGCTCTATGTCGCCGAGGAGGATGTAGCGCTCTGGAGGCTCGGCGCCGACGCCAAGGCCGGCCAGGTCCGAAAAGCCGTCGTGAGGATCGCCGACAACGCGGCCCTGAAGGACGACCTCGAGGGCGTCGGCCTCTATGCCCAAGCCGACGGCAAGGGCTATCTGGTCGTCTCCAGCCAGGGCAACAACAGCTACGCCGTGTTCCGCCGCGAGGACGGAAACGCCTATGTCGGCGGCTTCGCGGTCGCCGCCAATGGCGACAACGGCGTCGACGGCATCTCGGAGACCGACGGCCTGGACGTCACCAGCGCCTCATTGGGCGCAGGCCTGGAGGCCGGGGCCTTCGTCGCCCAGGACGGCCGCAACATCTCGCCGCCCGAGCACCAGAACTTCAAGCTCGTGCCATGGTCAGCCATCGCCGCGAAGCTGAAGCTCTAGCTAGGATCGCGCCAACCAAGGTTTGACGGTCCCGGCGAGCAGGGTGAACGCGCAGAGATAAAGGCCGAAGGTCGCCTCGGCAGGCATCGGCGTCTTCAGGGTACGGAACACGGCGTCCAGCACCGCTGTCGGTAGGATCGCCGTAGCGAGACACGAAGCCCAGGCCATCGGCTCAGCCGCCCAGGCCGGCGGGTCGCGTTCGCCCACTTCCTCGCGCAGATCCATCCGGGCCTCCAGGGCTTCGATCGCGGCTTGCCGCCGCGCCCTGCAGTTAAGCCGCTCAGCGACCGCCCCGGAATCGGCGTCTTCTGGCTCCTTCGTCAGAAAAACTGCTCATCACTCGATGCGGTCCTCGAGACGGGAAGCACTTTCCCCCCCTAGAGAGGCGAGCGTTGCGTTTATGCCACTTATGATTGCACGTTTAGATACAAAAAAGCCCTATCCGCGCGCGGACAGGGTGGGTGGTATAGCGGTCTAGGCCTTGGGTGCGGGGACAGGATTTGAACCTGTGACCTTCAGGTTATGAGCCTGACGAGCTACCGGGCTGCTCCACCCCGCGTCAGGGTGTTGTGAGATTGTGATGCAGGGTTTGTGGACTTGAAGACGATATCCTTTTGGCGGACCTGGCGGCGACCTACTCTCCCGCGCCTTGAGACGAAGTACCATTGGCCCAGGGGGACTTAACGACCGAGTTCGGAATGGGATCGGGTGGGGAACCCCCGGCAAAGCCACCAGGTCAGCGAAAAGGATATCGCTCATCCCGTTGGGTTTAAGCCCATTGGGGTGAGGATTGTGAAGAAGACATCAGTGTCTGAAGTAGAGCCATGCGATTGCATGGGTTTGACTGAAGAACGATCAAGCCTATCGAGCTATTAGTACCGGTAAGCTCCATGCGTCGCCGCACTTCCACACCCGGCCTATCAACGTGGTGGTCTTCCACGGCTCTCAGCGAGACCTTGTTTTGAGGTTAGTTTCCCGCTTAGATGCTTTCAGCGGTTATCTATTCCACACTTAGCTACCCTGCTGCACAGCTGGCGCCATGACAGGTCCACCAGAGGTGTGTCCATCCCGGTCCTCTCGTACTAGGGACAGATCCTCTCAAGTCTCGTACACCCACGGCAGATAGGGACCAAACTGTCTCACGACGTTCTGAACCCAGCTCACGTACCACTTTAATCGGCGAACAGCCGAACCCTTGGGACCTGCTCCAGCCCCAGGATGTGATGAGCCGACATCGAGGTGCCAAACTTTGCCGTCGATATGGACTCTTGGGCAAAATCAGCCTGTTATCCCTAGAGTACCTTTTATTCGTTGAGCGATGGCCCTTCCACGCAGGACCACCGGATCACTATGGCCGACTTTCGTCTCTGCTCGACTTGTCAGTCTCGCAGTCAGGCGGGCTTATGCCATTGCACTCGACGACCGATTTCCGACCGGTCTGAGCCCACCATCGCGCGCCTCCGTTACACTTTGGGAGGCGACCGCCCCAGTCAAACTGCCCGCCACGCCATGTCCCGGACCCGGATAACGGGCCGCGGTTAGACGTCAGCAACAATAAGGGTGGTATTTCAAGGATGGCTCCACCGAGACTGGCGCCCCGGTTTCATAGCCTCCCACCTATCCTACACATGTTGTTGCTAACGCCAAGGCGAAGCTGCAGTAAAGGTTCATAGGGTCTTTCCGTCTGACCGCGGGAACCCCGCATCTTCACGGGGAATTCAATTTCGCTGAGCCTGTGCTGGAGACAGTGGGGAAGTCGTTACGCCATTCGTGCAGGTCGGAACTTACCCGACAAGGAATTTCGCTACCTTAGGACCGTTATAGTTACGGCCGCCGTTTACCTGGGCTTCAATTCAGAGCTTGCACCCCTCCTTTTAACCTTCAGGCACCGGGCAGGCGTCAGACCCTATACGTCGCCTTGCGGCTTCGCAGAGCCCTGTGTTTTTGATAAACAGTCGCTACCCCCTGGCTTGTGCCACTCTCATCTGGTTGCCCAAAAGAGAGTCACGCTTATCCCGAAGTTACGCGTGCAATTTGCCGAGTTCCTTCAGCACAGTTCTCTCAAGCGCCTTGGTATACTCTACCTGCCCACCTGTGTCGGTTTCGGGTACGGTCTCCGTTGGAGTTATTTCCAGGGACCTGTTCACTGCCGGGAGCAATCCAATAAGCCCCGACAATTTACCAGATCCGTCACTTCCAACTGGTTCAGGAATATTCACCTGATTCCCATCGACTACGCCTTTCGGCCTCGCCTTAGGGGCCGACTAACCCTGCGCAGATTAGCTTTACGCAGGAACCCTTGGGCTTTCGGCGAGAGGGTCTCTCACCCTCTTTATCGCTACTCATGTCAGCATTCTCACTTCCGATACCTCCAGCAAGGCTCACGCCTCACCTTCATCGGCTTACGGAACGCTCCGCTACCGCGTGCACAGAGTGCACACCCATACCTTCGGCGACTGGCTTAAGCCCCGTTACATTTTCCGCGCAGGTTCGCTTGACCAGTGAGCTGTTACGCTTTCTTTAAATGATGGCTGCTTCTAAGCCAACATCCTGGTTGTCAAAGCAAACCCACATCGTTTCCCACTTAGCCAGTACTTGGGGGCCTTAGATGATGGTTAGGGTTGTTTCCCTTTTCACGACGGACGTTAGCACCCGCCGTGTGTCTCCCGGATAGTTCTCTTGGGTATTCGGAGTTTGATTAGAATTGGTACAGCTCGCGCCGCCCGCATCCATTCAGTGCTCTACCCCCAAGGAATACGTCCGAGGCACTACCTAAATAGTTTTCGCGGAGAACCAGCTATGTCCAGGTTTGATTGGCCTTTCACCCCTATCCACAAGTCATCCGAGAATTTTTCAACATTCACCGGTTCGGACCTCCAGTAAGTGTTACCTTACCTTCATCCTGCTCATGGATAGATCACCTGGTTTCGGGTCGTCATGCGACGTACTTATTCGCCCTATTCAGACTCGCTTTCGCTGCGCCTACACCTAACGGCTTAAGCTTGCACGGCACATGAAGTCGCTGACCCATTATACAAAAGGTACGCCGTCACCACGCTCGGTGGCTCCGACTGCTTGTAGGCTTCCGATTTCAGGATCTGTTTCACTCCCCTTGTCGGGGTGCTTTTCACCTTTCCCTCACGGTACTTGTTCGCTATCGGTCATTGAGGAGTACTTAGGCTTGGAGGGTGGTCCCCCCATGTTCAGACAGGATTTCACGTGTCCCGCCCTACTCGAGTCTGTCGCTATTTGACGCTTACGGGGCTATCACCCACTATGGCTGTGCTTCCCAGCACATTCAGCTTTATGTCACGACAGCACTGGCCTGGTCCCGGTTCGCTCGCCACTACTACGGGAGTCTCGGTTGATGTCCTTTCCTCCGGGTACTGAGATGTTTCAGTTCCCCGGGTTTGCTTAATGAACCCTATGTATTCAGGTCATTATACCTCTTCTGATCAACCAATCCTGGCCCCGCCCGAAGGCGAGACTAAGTTGGGTGACCATAAAGGTGGGTTTCCCCATTCGGAGATAGCCGGATCAAAGGGTGCTCGCGCCTCCCCGGCTCTTATCGCAGCGTGCCACGTCCTTCATCGCCTCTCAATGCCAAGGCATCCGTCAGAAGCCCTTATGCGCTTGATCGTTCTCAGCAAAACCCATGCATAATCGTCTCTTGTCACTCACGTGAGAAGAGATCGAGCATGAGCTCTACCCTTAGTCAGACAATGATGTCTTCTTAAGTCCATCCTTAAACCAGGTCCGTATCCCAGGGGTGAGCTACGGTTGGCGGAGGAACCCTGCCTTCACAATGTCATTTCGCAACTGGCTTAAGAGCCAGCGCAAACTTGATCATTCCTCGATCGCGATATCTCGACCTGTCCGATGACAGGGAGATGGTGGAGCCAGACGGATTCGAACCGACGACATCCTGCTTGCAAAGCAGGCGCTCTACCAACTGAGCTATGGCCCCTCACACTCGGTGTGAGTTGCTTGCCCAGCGGGGAACTGGTCGGTTGCGGATCCGTAGGATGGAAGAGTGGTAGGCCCGATAAGACTTGAACTTATGACCTCACGCTTATCAAGCGTGCGCTCTAACCAACTGAGCTACGGGCCCATAGGCCGCTCAGATCAGACCCTCAAATGAGGACCCGCTCCAGGGCTCGCGATCGTGTCCTGAACCTCGACGGTCCAGAACAAGTGGAAAGAGAAACGAAGACGGCGGCGATCCGCTCATTTGTGTGCGTCTAGCGCACTAATTGGAGCTTCAATAACCTCGTGAGAGGCTGGAGAAGCATCCTTAGAAAGGAGGTGATCCAGCCGCAGGTTCCCCTACGGCTACCTTGTTACGACTTCACCCCAGTCGCTGACCCTACCGTGGTCGCCTGCCTCTCTTGCGAGTTAGCGCAGCGCCTTCGGGTAAAGCCAACTCCCATGGTGTGACGGGCGGTGTGTACAAGGCCCGGGAACGTATTCACCGCGGCATGCTGATCCGCGATTACTAGCGATTCCAACTTCATGCTCTCGAGTTGCAGAGAACAATCCGAACTGAGACGACTTTTAGGGATTGGCTCCCCCTCGCGGGATTGCAGCCCTCTGTAGTCGCCATTGTAGCACGTGTGTAGCCCACCTTGTAAGGGCCATGAGGACTTGACGTCATCCCCGCCTTCCTCCGGATTAACTCCGGCAGTACGATTAGAGTGCCCAGCCAAACCTGATGGCAACTAATCGCGAGGGTTGCGCTCGTTGCGGGACTTAACCCAACATCTCACGACACGAGCTGACGACAGCCATGCAGCACCTGTGTCCCAGTCCCCGAAGGGAAAGCCAGATCTCTCTGGTGGTCCGGGCATGTCAAAAGGTGGTAAGGTTCTGCGCGTTGCTTCGAATTAAACCACATGCTCCACCGCTTGTGCGGGCCCCCGTCAATTCCTTTGAGTTTTAATCTTGCGACCGTACTCCCCAGGCGGAGTGCTTAATGCGTTAGCTGCGTCACCGACATGCATGCATGCCGACAACTAGCACTCATCGTTTACGGCGTGGACTACCAGGGTATCTAATCCTGTTTGCTCCCCACGCTTTCGAGCCTCAGCGTCAGTAACGGACCAGTATGTCGCCTTCGCCACTGGTGTTCTTCCGAATATCTACGAATTTCACCTCTACACTCGGAGTTCCACATACCTCTTCCGTACTCAAGACTGCCAGTATCAAAGGCAATTCCAAGGTTGAGCCCTGGGCTTTCACCTCTGACTAAACAGTCCGCCTACGCTCCCTTTACGCCCAGTAATTCCGAGCAACGCTAGCCCCCTTCGTATTACCGCGGCTGCTGGCACGAAGTTAGCCGGGGCTTCTTCTCCGGGTACCGTCATTATCGTCCCCGGTGAAAGAATTTTACAATCCTAAGACCTTCATCATTCACGCGGCATGGCTGCGTCAGGCTTTCGCCCATTGCGCAAGATTCCCCACTGCTGCCTCCCGTAGGAGTTTGGGCCGTGTCTCAGTCCCAATGTGGCTGATCATCCTCTCAGACCAGCTAAGGATCGTAGCCTTGGTGGGCCTTTACCCCACCAACTAGCTAATCCTACGCGGGCCGCTCTAATGGCGATAAATCTTTCCCCCGAAGGGCTTATCCGGTATTAGCTCAAGTTTCCCTGAGTTGTTCCGAACCAAAAGGCACGTTCCCACGTGTTACTCACCCGTCCGCCACTAATCCCGAAGGATCCGTTCGACTTGCATGTGTTAGGCCTGCCGCCAGCGTTCGCTCTGAGCCAGGATCAAACTCTCAGGTTGAGTTGACATTGACATCAGACTTCCAGTCCCGGGGGAAAACCCAGAACCAGGTATCTGGTTTGCATAGTATCTTGACGAGTTCCCAATCACATCGATGAATTGAAAACCGAAGTTTCCAGTCCATGATATTCATGGTGTCTTCAAGAGACCGCATTTGTCAGCGTCGAAGATGAACCTTTCAGTCCATCGCCAGAGCGCCGCCGCCTGCGTTTCTCTTTCCAAATCAACAATGTCAAAGACCCGAACCGCCGGAGCGGCCCCACCGTTTAGCGCCCGGTGTCGGCGGAGGCGGCTATCTAGCGAACCTCGAATTCCGTGTCAAATCGTTTTTTTCAAAACTTTCCGACCTCACCGCCAACCAACCCGGAGGTCTTCGGCAGAGCCGGCAGCTTCTAAAGAAACCACCGAAACCAGTCAAGCTATTTCTCGAAGAAAACTTCGAAGCTATCCCGGCCGAAATACTCAAAAGCCCCGAAGAACTCTCTAGCATTTCTTGGAGGGCGGCTTCTAACGAAGCTGCCCAAGTCAGTCAAGCGATAATTTCGAAGAAACTTCGAAACAATTACTTGTCTAACCTTGCATCGCGCCGCTGACTTCTTGCGAAGTCTTGGCGGCGATGCGTCGGAGCGGCGCTTCTAAGGAGGCGACATTCCGAAGTCAACCAGCTCTTTTCGGCTTTTTCGAATACCGGAAACCGGGAAGCGAAAAGACAAAAGAAGGATCCTCAGGGCCACCGTGGCCGCCCTTGCGGATCCGTCATCGAGTCGATTGGAGCGCGGTTTTTAGCGAAGCGTCTGAACCGATGCAACTCCCTTTCGGGAGCCGCGTCGTCCGGTCGCGATGCCGTTCCGAGCGAGGCGTTGATCTAGTCCCCACCCAGACGACTGGCAACCCCCTCGCGACAATATAACGGCGCTCTTTTGACGCCGTGATTAATGCCGCCCTCTGGGGCCCGCCGGGACGGGCTCCAGGCCTCTATCCTAGTGCTGGCTTTCCGGCAGGCGCACGACCAGGCCGTCCAGCGCATCGCTCACCTTGATCTGGCAGGACAGGCGGCTGTTGGGCTCGACGTTCTCGGCGAAGTCCAGCATCGACTCTTCCATGGCGGACTTGTCGCCGGTCTTATCGAGCCAGACCGGATCGACATAGACGTGGCAGGTGGCGCAGGCGCATGCGCCGCCACAGTCGGCGTCGATGCCCGGCACGTTGTTCTTCACGGCGCCTTCCATGACGGTCAGTCCCGACTTCACGTCGAGCGCATGTTCCGTGCCGTCGTGTTCAATATAGGTGATCTTGGCCATCTGTTTCCCGTTACCCCTGGAAGGCTCTCTATAGGGCGACCTTAGGCCGCCACCTCTTTCATGGACACCGACGGATCGGCGAGCTTGTCGGCGTCGACCGGCGTGCGTTTGGCGATCAGCTGCTTGCCGGCCATGAACTCTGGCGGAGCATTGACCGCCTCGACGGCCTGCAGAAGGTCGCCCTTCAAATGGAAGACCGCGAACTTGGCGGCGGCAACGTCGCCGCGCACGATCTGGCGGTCGGCCTCGAACGGCAAGCCGGCGATCTGCAGCTTCAGATCATACTGGTCGGACCAGAACCATGGGACTTCAGGCGCGGGACCCGGACGTCCGAGAATCGCCGAGGCGGCCTGCTTGGCCTGCTCCAGCGCGTTGGGAACACTCTCCAGGCGGAATTGCCGCTCATAAAGAGGGAGCGGGCGGTGGGTGACGTCGCCGATCGCGAAGATCGACGGATCCTCGGTACGCGCTTCCAGGTCGACAACCACGCCATTGGCGGTCGCCAGGCCCGCATCCTTGGCCAGTTCGTCATTCGGGACCGCGCCGACGCCGACCAGGGCGACGTCGCAGGAGACCACGCGACCATCGGAGAACTTCACGCCGGTGACGTGGCCATTCTCGCCCTCGAAGCCGGCGACGCCGGCGTTCAGCTCGAACACTACCCCATGCTTGCCGTGATAATCCTGGAAGAACAGCGATAGGGTTTCGCAGGCGACGCGAGCCAGCACCCGGCTTTCACGCTCGATGACCATGGCGTGGCCGCCGAGCGCCCGGGCCGAGGCCGCAGCCTCAAGGCCGACATAGCCGCCGCCGATCACGGCCAGGCGCTTGTCCGGGCCCAGGGCGTGCTTGAGCCGCTCAGCGTCGGCCGCCGTGCGGAGGGACAGCACGCCGGCCAGATCGGCGCCCGGAACCGGCAGCGCCCGGGCGCGAGCGCCGGTCGCCAGAATGAGGAAGTCGTAGGCGATGGCCTCGCCCGAGGCGAGGGTGACCGTCTTTTCCGCACGGTTGATCCGCTCGGCCACGCCTTCGAGGCGCAGGGAGACATTGTTGTCAGCGTACCAGTCGGCGGGTTTCAGCGAGAGCGAGTCGGCGTCGGCCTCGCCTTTCAGCCAGGCTTTCGAAAGCGGCGGGCGCTGATAGGGCAGCAGCGGCTCGTCCCCGATCAGCACAATGCGGCCCTGGTGACCGTACTGACGCAGGAACGCCGCGGCCGAGCCGCCGGCATGACCGGCGCCGACGATGACGACGCACGCGTTCTGATTGGCTTCAGCGCTCAACGACGCCCTCCCTTTCGTCAAAAATGACGCCGGCGTCACCTATTGGCAAGCGCCATGATAGAGGCGGATACAGAGCGCGTCAGAGAAAGTGTCTGCGGTTTCGCGCCCGGACGCGCTCCCCTTACAAAAAGAGCCTGCTAAGGCAGGCTCTATGGGCGGCCCGTTTCCGAAGCCGCCCCGCGTTTGCCGAGTTGGAGATCCCGTCAGACGACGCGCTCGACCATCATCTTCTTGATCTCGGCGATGGCCTTGGCCGGGTTCAGACCCTTGGGGCAGACCTGGGCGCAGTTCATGATCGTGTGGCAGCGATAGAGCTTGAAGGGGTCTTCAAGCTGGTCGAGGCGGTCGCCGGTCGCTTCGTCGCGGCTGTCGATCAGCCAGCGATAGGCATGCAGCAGGGCCGCCGGGCCCAGATACTTGTCGCCGTTCCACCAGTAGCTGGGGCACGAGGTCGAGCAGCAGGCGCAGAGGATGCACTCGTAGAGGCCGTCGAGCTTCTCGCGGTCTTCCGGCGACTGCTTCCACTCCGTCTGCGGCTCGGGCGTGTCGGTGTGCAGCCAGGGCTCGACCGAAGCATACTGAGCATAGAACAGCGTCAGGTCGGGGATCAGGTCCTTGACCACCGGCATGTGCGGCAGCGGGCTGATCTGCACGGCCTTGCCCGGCACCTCGGCCCAGCCGTGGGTGCAGGCCAGGGTGTTGCGGCCGCCGATGTTCATCGAGCACGAGCCGCAGACGCCTTCCCGGCACGACCGGCGGAAGGCCAGGGTCGGGTCGATGGTGTTCTTGATATAGAGCAGGGCGTCCAGAACCATCGGGCCGACGGTATCGACGTCGACGTCGTAGGTGTCCCAACGCGGATTGCCGCCCGCTTCCGGATCGTAGCGGTAGATCTTGAAGGTCTTGACCTTCTTGGCGCCGGCCGGTGCGGGCCAGTGCTTGCCCGACTTGACCTGCGAGTTCTTGGGGAGTGCGAGTTCGACCATCGTACCCTCAGTAGACCCGTTGTTTCGGCGGGATGTAGGCGATGTCGTCCGACATCGTGTAGCTGTGCACCGGACGGTAATCGATCTTCACCTTACCGGTCTCGACATCGAGCCAGGCCAGGGTGTGCTTCATCCATTCGGCGTCGTCGCGGCTCGAGAAATCTTCGCGGGCGTGGGCGCCGCGGCTTTCGGTGCGGTTGACCGCGCCGGCCACGGTCACGACCGCCTGGCCGATCAGGTTGTCGAATTCCAGGGTCTCCATCAGGTCGGTGTTCCACACCAGACCGCGATCGCTGACCTTGATGTCCTTGGCCTTGTCCCAGACCGTCGCCAGGCGTTGAGCGCCGCCGACCAGGGTTTCGCCCGTGCGGAACACCGCCGCGTCTTCCTGCATGGCCTTCTGCATCTCGAGACGCAGTTCGGCCGTGCCGGTCGAGCCCGAGGCGTTGCGGAAGCGGTCGAAGCGGGCCAGGTGGCCGTCGGTCCAGGCGTCCTTCAGTTCCGGCTGCTTGGCGCCGGGGGTCAGGACCTCGGCGCAGCGCAGGGCCGCGGCGCGGCCGAACACCACAAGGTCGATCAGCGAGTTGGAGCCCAGGCGGTTGGCGCCGTGCACCGACACGCAGGCGGCCTCGCCCACGGCCATCAGGCCCGGGATCACCTGATCGGGGTTTTCGCCCGACTTGGTGACGACTTCGCCGTGATAGTTCGTCGGGATGCCGCCCATGTTGTAGTGGACGGTCGGCAGCACGGGGATCGGGGCCTTGGTCACGTCGACACCGGCGAAGACCTTGGCGGTCTCGGAGATGCCGGGCAGGCGCTCGTGCAGGATCTTCGGATCCAGGTGATCCAGGTGCAGGAAGATGTGGTCCTTGTTCGGGCCCACGCCGCGACCTTCGCGGATTTCGATGGTCATCGCACGGCTGACCATGTCGCGAGGCGCGAGATCCTTCACCGACGGGGCGTAGCGCTCCATGAAGCGCTCGCCTTCCGAGTTGGTCAGGTAGCCGCCTTCGCCGCGCGCGCCCTCGGTGATCAGGCAGCCGGCGCCGTAGATGCCGGTCGGGTGGAACTGCACGAACTCCATGTCCTGCAGCGGCAGGCCGGCGCGCAGCGCCATGGCGTTGCCGTCGCCGGTGCAGGTGTGAGCCGAGGTGGCCGAGAAGTAGGCGCGGCCGTAACCGCCCGTGGCCAGGATCACCGTCTGGGCCTGGAAGCGGTGCAGGGTGCCGTCGTCGAGCTTCCACGCCGTCACGCCGCGGCAGACGCCGTCGTCCATGATCAGGTCGAGAGCGAAGTACTCGATGAAGAACTCGGTGTCGTGGGCCAGGGACTGGCCGTACATCGTGTGCAGCATGGCGTGGCCGGTGCGGTCGGCCGCCGCGCAGGTGCGCTGGATCGGGCCTTCGCCGTAGTTCTTGGTCATGCCGCCGAAGGCGCGCTGATAGATCTTGCCGTCGGCCGTGCGCGAGAAGGGCACGCCCCAGTGCTCGAGCTCATAGACCGCCGCGGGCGCGTTGCGGGTCAGGTACTCGATGGCGTCTTGGTCGCCCAGCCAGTCCGAGCCCTTGACGGTGTCGAACATGTGCCAGCGCCAGTCGTCCTGGCCCATATTGCCCAGCGAGGCCGAGATGCCGCCCTGCGCCGCCACGGTGTGGCTGCGGGTCGGGAACACCTTGGTGATGCAGGCGGTCTTCAGACCCGCCTGCGCGGCGCCCAGGGCGGCGCGGAGACCCGAACCGCCGGCGCCGACGACGACGACGTCAAACTTGTGGTCGATGAACTTGTAGGCCGACATCAATGGGCTCCGGTCACGGTCAGGGCCACCTTGAGGATCGAGAAGACCCCCACGGCGCCGGCCAGCACACAGACGAACAGATTGCCGATCACCAGGGCCGACTTGCTCGTGAAGCGGTGGATATAGTCTTCGATCACCACCTGGACCGCGTTCGACAGGTGGATCAGAGCCGAGATCAGCAGCAGGCTCAGGAGCACGGCGTTCAGCGGCTGGCCGATCCAGGCCGCGGCCGTGTGCTGGTCAGCGCCGATCAGCTTCAAGGCCCCGAATACGCCCCAGATGGAGAGCGGCGCGAAGGCCAGGCCCGAGACGCGCTCGGTGATGAAGTGGCTGACGCCGTGGCGCGACGCGCCCATGCCGCGCGCGCGCGACAGCGGGGTGCGGAACTGGATGGGCTGGAAGATGTCGTTCTTGCTCATGATTCAGAACGCTCCGTTCGCGCCGGCGATGACCCAGGTCACGATCGTCGCCACGACCGCGAAGGCGATCGCCATGGCGCCGGTCATGTCGGCGATGCGCGGGGCGAAGCCCTTGCCGGTGTCCCAGAAGGTCTGGCGGATCGTGTAGGCGATGTTGAAGAACACGGCGAAGGTCTCGCCCAGCAAGACCAGCTTGCCGATCGGCGAGCCCAGAATGCTCAGGAAGCCCGCATAGACGTCCGGACCAGCGGCCAGGGCGGCGGCCCAGGCGGCCAGGATCACGGCGCCGACCCACAGGCCGACGATGCAGGCGCGGTGCAGGATCGAGCAGGCCATGGTGATATGCCAGCGCCAGACCTGCAGGTGCGGCGACATCGGGCGCTCAGGCAGCCCCCGGCTCGTGTCGGTCATGAGAGGTCCAACCCCAGTAGCCTTTGTGCGTTGCGGGATGCTTTTAAGCGCGAGGGCGGGGGTGTCAATTAAAGCGGGCACTGTTGAGAAACGTTCTCAGCTCCACTCCGGTTAAGTTAGGGAACCCCTAAGGCCAAGGTTGCGTTATGATCCGTCGCTTTAAGGGGAAGTAGGGCGTGCGCACGACCGGTCCGATCGATTTCGGCGAGATCTTCGACCGTATCCCCTCTCCCTACATGTTGGTCGACAGAGACCTTCGCTATGTCGCCGCCAACGCCGCCTATCTCGCCACGGTGCAACGCCGTTGGGACGAGCTGGAGGGCCGTAATGTTTTCGACGCCTTTCCTTCGGAGGGCGATACGCGGGCGCAGCTCGAAGCCTCGCTGGCCCACGCCCGAGACCGTGGAGAGGTGACCGAGTTGCCGCTGATCCACTATGCGATCGAACGGCCGCCTCATCTGGGCGGCGGCGCCGAGGAGCGGATCTGGAGCGCCACCCATACGCCGATCCCCGACGAGACCGGCGCCACACGCTACATCCTTCAGCACACCCAGGACGTCACTGCGATCCAGCGCCTCAAGGAGGCGGCGTTCGGCTCGCGGTCTGCGACCATGCTGGGCGACGAAGTGCTTCGGCGGGCCGAGACCGTTCAGTCCCAGAGCCGGCAACTGCGGAACCTGTTCATGCAGGCGCCCAGCTTCATGGCCGTGCTGCACGGCCCCGATCACGTCTTCGACCTGGTCAATAACGCCTACGCTCAGCTGATCGGTCTTCGCGAGGTTGCTGGCCTGCCGGTGCGGACCGCGCTTCCGGAAGTCGTCGAGCAGGGCTTCATCGATCTGCTTGACCGCGTACTGACGACCCGCGAGGCCTTCGTCGGCCGGCGCGTGAAGGTGGCTCTGCAACGCAACGCCCACTCGGCCCTTGAGGAACGCTACCTCGACTTTGTCTACCAGCCGATCATCGAGGCGGACGGCAAGGCGTCGGGCGTCTTCGTCGAAGGCGTGGACATGACCGATCAAGTCCAGGCCGACGAACGCCAGCGCCTGCTGCTGGACGAGCTGAACCACCGCGTGAAGAACACCTTGGCCACGGTGCAGGCCATCGCCCAGCAGACCCTGCGCGGCGCGACGACGCCCGAGACCTTCGCCGCCGCGTTCGAAGCCCGTCTGCTGGCCCTCTCCCAGACGCACAACGCCCTGACCGACAGCCAGTGGGCCGGCGCGGGCCTGCGCCAGCTCCTGATCCAGGAACTGGGCCCCTATGGCCCCGAGCGTATCGTCATGGATGGCCCGGACGTCCACCTGCCCGCCCGCGTGGCCTTGTCGCTGGGCATGGTGTTCCACGAACTGGCCACCAACGCCGCCAAGTACGGATCCCTGTCGAACGCCGGCCGACTGGCGCTGGCCTGGTCGGTGCGCGACGACGAGCGGCTCGTCTTCGAATGGCGCGAGCTCGACGGCCCACCCGCTCGTCAGCCCACCCGACGCGGGTTCGGCTCACGCCTGATCGAGCGCAGCATTACCGGCGAACTCCGCGGCGTGATCGTGGCCGACTACAGCCCGGCCGGCCTGTTTGTCCGGTTCGACGTGCCGCTTGCGCGGGACTTCGGCTAGCTATCCGGACGCGCGGCCCCGTTAAGCCTTGAACACTGTCAAGGCCAGGTGCTGCAGCAGCATGATGGTCTTGGCGTCACGAATGCGGCCGTCGGCGATCATGGCCAGGGCCTCATCGAGGCTCGGCTCCAGCACCTCGATGTCCTCGCCCTCGTCGGGATGGCCGCCGCCGTCGCCGATCCGCATGGCTGCGTCGTACTCGGCGACGAAGAAATGCAGGATCTCGGTCACCGAGCCCGGGCTCATGAAGGCCTCGAACACCTTGCGCACCTCGCCCAGGCGGTAGCCCAGCTCCTCCTCGACCTCGGCGCGGATGCGGACCTCGGGTTCGGCGTCATCCAACAGTCCGGCGGCCGCCTCGATCAGCAGGTCGTCATAGCCGTTGACGAAGGCCGGCCAGCGGAACTGCTTCACCAGCAGCACCGTGCGGTTGGCCAGATTGTAAGGCAGCAGCACCGCACCATTGCCCCGGTCGTAGTGCTCGCGATGCTGAGTCTGCCACGTCCCGTCGCGACGCTTCCAGTCGAAGCTTGTGGTCTTCAGGACGTACCAGTTGTCGGAGAGCAGCCTGGTCTCGTTGACCCGGATCCGGTCCTTGACGCTCATTATATTCTCCTAGTCGCGTACGCGCGCCATATAGTCGGCCGAGCGCATTTCCTGCAGGCGCGAGACCGTTCGCTCGAACTCGAACGCGCCATCGCCCTCGGGATACAGCGCCTCGGGCTCGGCGTCGGCCAGAGCCACCAGCTTGGCGTCGGCTTCGTAGAGCGCATCGATCAGGGTGTTGAAGCGCTTGGCCGCGTCGCGCCGGGCCGGCGTCAGGCGCGGCACGTCTTCCAGGAAGATCGTGTGGAAGCGCTCGGCGACGGCCAGATAGTCCTGCGGCCCCAGGGCCTGCTGGCACAGGCTGGCGAAGGACGAGCGCAGCATCCCGCCCGCGGCGCGCGGCAGACGCATCTTCCTGCCCAGCACCTCAAGGGTCGCGCCCGTCTCGGCCGCGCCGTCCAGCATGTCGGTCCACAGCTGCTCGAACTCGGCCTGGTTGGCTTTATCATTGGGGGCCAGCCAGGTGCGGGCCGCCCGCAGGCGGTCCAGACGGAAGTCGACCGGCCCGCGCACGGCCACGACGTCCATGGCGTCCTTCAGCATGGCGATGAACGGCGTGAAGAGCTGACGGTTGAGGCCGTCCTTGTAGAGGTCGTCTGGCGGACGGTTCGAGGTGGCCACAAGGGTGACGCCGCGCGCGAACAGCGCCTCGAACAGCCGGCCCAGGATCATGGCGTCGGCGATGTCGGTGACCTGCAGCTCGTCAAAGCACAGCAGGCGGGCGCTCGCGGCGATCAGATCGGCAGTCGGGACGATCGGGTCATCGCCCTTGTGCTGGCCGAACCGCGCCTTGCGCGCCGCCGCGTCGCCCTTGCGCCAGGCGTCGATGTCGGCGTGGACCTCGGCCATGAAGGCGTGGAAGTGGATGCGGCGCTTCTTGGTGATCGGGGCGCTGTCGAAGAACAGGTCCATCAGCATGGACTTCCCGCGCCCGACCGGCCCCCAGAGGTAGACGCCGCGCTGGCTCTTGGGCTTGCGGCCGAACAGCGAGAAGCCGGGCTCGCCGGCGTTGTCGAGATCGGCTTCCAGCCGGGACAGGGCTTCCACGGCCGCGGCCTGGGCCACGTCGGGCCGGATGTCGCCCTGGGCCAGGCGCTCGCGATAGGCGGTGCGTAGAGATGTCGGCATCGAGGAGTGCGGTTAGCGCGAGAGCGGCGCGGGGGGAAGGGCCTTGCGCCTCTCAACATCGACGGAGCGAAGCGCTATGGGAGGGGGATGAATATCCTCCACCTGCCCGACGAAGCCGCGACTCAGGCGCTGGGCCGGGCCCTGGCCGCTACCCTGAGACCCGGCGACGCCCTCTGCCTGACCGGCCCGCTAGGCGCCGGCAAGTCGACCCTGGCCCGCGCCCTGATCCGCGCCCTGACCACGCCGGACGAAGAGGTGCCCAGCCCGACCTTCACCCTGGTGCAGTTCTACGAGACGGCCGGCTTCCCCCTGGCCCACTTCGATCTCTACCGTCTGTCGGACCCCGATGAGGCCTATGAGATCGGCCTGGACGAAGCCCTGGACGGCGGCGTCGCCCTGATCGAATGGCCCCAACGGCTCAAAGGGCGTTTGCCCGCGACTCGGCTCGATATAGACATCGCCCTCGACGGCGACGCGCGGCGCGCCGCCATCACACGGCACGGCGATTTCGAGGGACGTGATCTTGAGTTCTGAGAGAGAAGTGGCGAAGGCCGCGTTCCTGAAAACCCACGGCTTCGGCGACGTCCGCCGCGAGAGCCTGGGCGGCGACGCCTCGACGCGGTCATATGAGCGCCTGCACCGCGCCAAGAACGCAGACGAGGACGGATCCAGCTTCATCTTCATGGACCAGCCGCCGTCCGTCGAGACCGCGCCCTGCCCGCCGGGCGCTACGCCCGAAGAACGCGCCGCGCTCGGGTACAACGCCCTGGCCCGCCTGGCCGCCGGCCGGGTGGACGCCTTCGTCGCCTGCGCAGGCTGGTTGAACGCGCAAGGCCTGTCGGCGCCGAAGGTTTTGGCCGCCAATCCCGCGATTGGCCTGGCCGTCCTGGAAGACTTGGGCGACGACCTTTACGCGCGCCTGATCGAGACCGGGATCGACGAGGCCCCGCTCTATGACGCCGCCATCGACGGCCTGCTGGCCTTGCACGCCGCGCCGACACCGGACGTTCTGAGCTTCGGCGGCTCGACCTGGCCGCTGCTGACCTATGACGATCTCGCGCTGAAGACTGCCCACGACATCTTCATCGAGTGGCAGCCCAAGTTCCGCGACCTGACCTTCGACGAGGCGGCTCTGGCAGAATGGGAAGCCATCTGGGCGCCGATCCGCAACACGGGCGAGGCCGGCGCGACCGTCTTCTGCCACCGCGACTATCACGCCGAGAACCTGATCTGGCTGCCAGAGCGCCAGGGCGCGGCCCGGGTCGGCCTGCTCGATTTCCAGGACGCGGTGCTGGCCCATCCGGCTTGGGACCTGTCGATGCTGCTGCACGACGCGCGCCGCACCGTCTCGCCTGAGCGCGAGACCGCTAGCCTGGAGCGTTATCTGGCCGCGCGGCCGGAACTCGACCGCACCGCCTTCCTGGCCGACTATCACGCGCTGGGCGCGCTCAACATCATCCGGATCCTGGGAATCTTCGCCCGCCTGGTGACCCGCGACGGCAAGCCCCGTTACGCCGACTTCATCCCGCGCCTTTGGGTCTATCTGGAGGTTTGCTTCGCCGATCCGGCGCTAGCGGACCTCAAGGCCTGGTTCGACCAGTACGTTCCCGCCGAGGCCCGCCGATGACCGTTCCGAAAGTCGCCATGGTGCTGGCCGCCGGCCTCGGCACCCGCATGCGCCCCCTGACCAACGATCAGCCCAAGGCTCTGGTCGAGGTGCATGGCAAGGCGCTGATCGATCACATGCTGGACCGCCTGGCCGCCGCCGGGGTCGAGACCGCGGTGGTCAATGTCCACTATTTCGCCGACCTGGTCGAAGCCCACCTGAAGGCCCGCCAGGCCAAGGGGGTTGGCCCGAAGATCGTCATCTCCGACGAACGGCCTCAGGCCCTGGAGACGGGCGGCGGCATCAAGCACGCCTTGCCGCTGCTGGGTGAAGGTCCCGTCTTCGTGGCCAATATCGACTCCGTCTGGATCGAGCACGCCGGCCCGGCGATCGACGCCGTGGCCGCCGCCTGGAACCCTGAGACGATGGACGTCTGCCTGATGCTGGCCTCGACCTCCGCGTCGCTGGGGTTTCACGACACCGGCGACGTGTTCCTTGACGGCGGCGTCGTCCGCTTCAAGAACCCCGGCGAGATCGCGCCGCTGGTCTATGTCGGCGTCCATATCTGCAAGCCGGCGATCACCGCCGATGGCCCCGAGGGTCCCTTCTCGTTGCTGCCGCTGTGGAAACGCCTGGCCGCCGATCACCGCGTCCACGGCGTCGCGCCTGATGGCCTCTGGATGCATGTCGGCGATCCCGACGCCAAGCTGGCGGCCGAAGCGAAACTCTCCCAAGGAAGTCTGGCCGAGGGATGAGCAGACCGGCCCCCTTCTTCGACAGACCGGGGCCGCGCTGGTTCTCGATTCCCGCGCACCGGCCGTTCGTCGACGATCTGGCGCGCGGCCTGCTGAACACGCTGGAGCCGCTGGGTCCAGAGGCCCTGCCCCGCGCCACCGTCCTGACTCCGACCCGACGTGGGGCCAGAGCGCTGGCCGACGCCTTTCTGGCTGTCGGCGGGGGGCGGGCGCTGCTGCTGCCGCAGATCCGGCCGCTGGGCGACCTGGACGAAGGCGAGCCGCCCTTCGAACCCGGTGAGCTGTCGCTCGACTTCCCGCCGGCCATTTCCTCGCGTCGCCGTAGGTTCGAGCTGGCGCGGCTGGTCGTCGACCATGGCGACAAGCTGTCGTTCAAGCCTGGCCCGGTCCAGGCCCTGGAACTGGCCAAAGCTCTGTCAGACTTTCTCGACAGCTGCCAGATCGAGGAGGTCCCGTTCGCCGACAAGCTGGACGGCCTGGCCGAGGGCGACCTGGCCCAGCACTGGCAGGTCTCGGCCCGCTTCTTGATGGGCGTGCTGACCGCCTGGCCCAAGCGGCTGGAGGCGCTGGGCCTGATCGACGTCTCGGAGCGTCGGGTGAAGTTGCTGCGGGCCCTGGAAAAGCAATGGGCCGAGAACCCGCCGACCGAGGTGCTGGTCGCCGCCGGTTCGACCGGCACCGCGCCCGCCACCGCAGATTTGCTCCGGGTCATCGCCGCCGCCCCCAAGGGCGCCGTGGTGCTGCCGGGTCTGGACGAGGATCTGGCCGACAGCGCCTGGAGCCAGATCGAGGGCTCCCAGGGCGAGCAGCATCCGCAAGGCGCGATGAAGCGGCTGCTGGATCGCGCTGGCGTCGACCGCTCTGACGTCCGCGCCTGGGTTCCCGATGTCGACAGCCGCGGCCGCTGGCGACGGCGGATCGTCAACGAGGCCCTGCGCCCCGCCGAGGCCACCGCCGACTGGCTGGCCCAGATCGCCGCCCTGCGCGCCGAGGCCCCGGATCTCGACCCCGTCGCCGAGGGCCTGACGGGCTTCTCGGTCATTGCCGCCCGCGCCGAGGAGGAGGCCGCCGGGGCCTGCGCCTTGCTGCTGCGCGAAGCGCTGGAGACGCCGGACAAGACCGCCGCCCTGGTCACGCCCGACCAGACCCTAGCCCGCCGGGTGATGACCCGCCTGCAGCGCTGGGGCGTCATCCCCGACAGTTCGGCCGGCGCGCCGCTGGCCGCCGCCGGCTCGGCGATCCTGGCCCTGCACCTGGCGCGCCTGGTCCAAGAGCCGCTGAACCCCGTCCGTCTGCTGGCCTTCGCCAAGCATCCACTGGTGTTGGGCGAGGACGAAGCGCCCGCCGCCGCTATGCTGGAACGCAAGGGGCTGCGCGGCGCTGCGCCGGGTTCGAAAGAGGTTCTGCGCGGCAGGCTGAAGGACGCGCCGGACGCTCTCGCGCTCTGCGACCGGGTCCTGGCCGCCGTCGACCACGCCGCCGCGCCTTATGTGGACGGCTTCGCGCCGCCCTGCCGGGCCGCCCAGGCCCTGGTCGAGGCGCTGGAAGGCCTGATCGCGGTCAATCGCCTGTGGGCGGGCGGCGCGGGCGAGTGCCTGGGCGCGCTGATGGCCGCCCTGATCCAGGATGGCGAGCCCCTGCCCGACGCCTCGCCCCAGGCCTTCGCCGACATCCTCGACCGGCTGGTCAACGAGGAGACCGTCCGGGTCGGCGGCGCCACACATCCCCGCCTGAGGATCCTGGGCGCCATCGAGGCCCGCCTGGTTCGTGCCGATCGCCTGGTGCTGGCCGGGCTGGAGGAAGGCGTCTGGCCGCAGGGCGCGCCGATCGATCCGTTCCTGTCTCGACCGATGCGCTCGCGCCTAGGCCTGCCGCCGCCCGAGCGCAAGATCGGCCTGACCGCCCACGACTTCGCCCAGGCCGCCAGCGCGCCGGACGTGGTGCTGGTCCACTGCGAACGACGCGGCGGCGCCCCGGCCGTCGAGTCGCGCTGGCTGTGGCGCCTGAAGACCCTGGCCGCCGGCGCGGGTCTGGCTCTGCCCCGGCGCGACGATGTGCTGGATTGGGTCCGCGCCCTCGACGCCCCCGATCCCTACGCGCCGATCGGCCGCCCCGCGCCGACGCCCCCGGTCGAGGATCGTCCGCGCAAGATGGCCGTCACCCGCGTCGAGGCCCTGACCCGCGACCCGTACGCCGTCTGGGCGCGTGACATCCTCAAGCTCTATCCGCTGGAGCGTCCAGACGAGCCGGTCGAAGCCCGCGCCCGGGGCACCGCCATCCACGCGGCGTTCGAGACCTTCGCCGAGACCTATCCCGACGCAGTGCCGCTCGAGGCCGCCGGCGTGTTCGAGCGCTTCTATATCGACGCCCTGGTCAAGGCCGGCATGCCGCCGACCGCCCTGGCCCGCGAAAAGGCCCTGGCCCGCGAGGCCGCCCTGTGGGTCGCCGACTGGGAGCGCCATCGCCGCACCACGGCCCGCAAGGTGGTGGTCGAGGCGGCTGGCGAGCTGTCGCTCAGCATCAACGGCCGCCCCTTCACCCTGACCGCCAAGGCCGACCGGATCGAGCCGACCGCCGATGGGACCGCCCACATTCTCGACTACAAGACCGGCGCCGCCCCGTCGCAGAAGCAGGTCGACACCGGCTTCTCGCCGCAACTGACCCTGACGGCGGCGATCCTGATGAACGGCGGCTTCCCGGACCTGGGCAAGCCGACGCCGGGCGACCTGACCTATGTCCGCGTGACCGGAAGACGTCCGGCGGGCGAAGAGCAGGTCCGGGCCCTGGCCGGCGAGGAGAGCAGCGCCGCCGCGACCAAGGCGCTGGAAGGCCTCTCGACCCTGATCGCCCGCTACGACGATCCGGACGAGCCCTACCGTTCCCGAGTCGCGCCGCAGTTCGTCAAGGAGCATCCTGGCGACTACGCCCACCTGGCGCGGGTGTTCGAATGGTCGACCAGCGGCGATGACGGGGACGGCGAATGAGCGGTCCAGACTATCAGCGCATCGCCGCCGACCCGACGATCTCGGCCTTCGTCACGGCCAATGCCGGTTCGGGCAAGACCAAGACCCTGATCGACCGGGTCGCGCGCCTGCTGCTGGCCAAGGTCAAGCCCGAGGCGATCCTGTGCGTGACCTATACCAAGGCCGCCGCCGCCGAAATGCAGCGCCGCCTGTTCGAGCGCCTGGGCAAATGGTCGGTGACCAGCGACGCCGACCTGCGGGCCGAGCTGATCAAGTTGGTCGGCGAAGCCGAAGCGACCTATGACGCCAAGCGCCTCTCCGAGGCCCGCGCCCTGTTCGCCCAAGCGCTGGAGACGCCCGGCGGCCTCAAGATCCAGACCATCCACGCCTTCTGCGAGAAGCTGCTGCGGCGCTTTCCCCTGGAGGCTGGCGTCTCGCCCGGCTTCACCGTGATGGACGACCAGGCCGGCGCCGCCATCGCCCGCGCCGCCCGCCGGGCCACGGCGCATTGGGTGGATACGCACGACGATGTTTTCGCTGAAGCCTATGCACGCTTCTCGGTGGCGCTGGACTTCCAGAGCTTCGAGAACATGTTCGCCGGCTTCGAAGCGCGGCGCGGCCAGATCATGGCCTATGTCGCGCGCTGCGGCGGACTTCAGGAAGCCGTGGCCGACGCTTGGGAACGCTGCGGCTTTGACGAGCCGACCTCGGCCGCTGACCTGGCGGCTCAAGCGATGGCGCGGCTGGATCTCGGCGCCTGGCGCGCTGTCGCGACGGTGCTGTTCGACGGCGGCGGCAAGCAGGACGCCAAATATGCCGAGGCGCTGGCGGCCGTCGCCCGCGATCCGGACGCCACGCTGGAACTTGCGCTCCGCGCCCTGTTCACTGAGGGCGGAGAGGGCACGCCTGCGACCTGGCCGGGCAAGACCTCGGGCCTGAAGACCCGTCCCGATCTGCGCGAAGCCCTGGTCCTCGAACAAGCGAAGCTGGAGGCCGCCCGCGAACGGGTCCGCGCCGCCAAGGTGGCCGAGGATACCGAGGGCGCCCTGCGGCTGGCGGTGCTGTACGTGACCTCGCACCGGATCGAGAAGGACGCCCGGGGCGCGCTGGACTTCACCGACCTGATCGACAAGACCCGCGTGCTGCTGACCGAAAAGGTCGAGGCCGCCTGGGTGCTCTACAAGCTGGACGGCGGCATCGATCACATCCTGCTGGACGAGGCCCAGGACACTGCGCCGGAGCAGTGGGAAATCCTCAGCGCCCTGACAGCCGACTTCTTCGTTGGCGAGACCTCGGAGGGCTGGAGCGGCCGCCGGGCCGAACGGACCCTGTTCGTGGTCGGCGACGAGAAGCAGTCGATCTATTCGTTCCAGGGCGCCGATCCCACGCGGCTGCTGGAAGAGACCCAGGGCTACATCACCCGCATTGAGGCCGTTGGCGCCGTTGGCAAGGGCGTGCCGCTGACGGTGTCGTATCGCTCGACACGCGAGGTGCTGAGCTTCGTCGACGCCCTGTTCTCCGATCCCGAGACCCGCGAGGGCGTGCCGCCGCCGGTGGGCCAGGACTTAGTTCGCCACGAGCTTTTCCGCCACGGCCATCCGGGCTGCGTCGATCTGTGGCCCCTGACCCGCGAACTTCCGGGCGAGGAGCGCGAGGCCTGGGAGGCGCCGGTCGATTCGGAAGGCGAACGCAGCGCCAATCGCCGCCTGGCCGAGGCCATCGCCACGGAGACCGCCGCGATCCTAGCCCGAGGCGACGCCGTCTTCGACAAGGAGATCAGCCGCCATCGCGCCGCCCACGCCGGCGACATTCTCGTCCTCGTCCGCCGCCGCAAGGTGCTGTTCGAGGAGATCATCCGGGCCCTGAAGCGGCGCGGCGTGCCGGTGGCCGGGGCCGACCGGCTGTCGCTGTCCAGCCACATCGCCTTCGAGGATCTGCTGGCCCTGGGCCGGTTCATCCTGTTCCCGGATGACGACCTGACCCTGGCGGCGCTGCTCAAGTCGCCGTTCTGCGGCCTGACCGACGAGGACGTCTACGCCCTGGCCAAAGGCCGTCGGGCGACGCTGTGGTCCGAACTGCGCCGTCGCGCCGACGAGCGCCCCGAGTGGGCGGCGGCGCGCACCGTGCTGGACTGGGCGCTTACGGAAGGCCGCAAGCGGCAACCGTTCGAGTTCTTCGCCGGCTGGCTGGGCTTGGCCGACGCGACCGGCCGCTCTCACCGCGCCAAGGTGCTGACCCGCCTGGGGGCCGAGGCCGAAGAGGCGCTAGACGAGTTCCTGGCCCAGGTGATGGAGGCCGAGCAGCGCGGCGTCCGCGACCTCGAGGCCCTGGTCGCCGATTTCGCGGCGCTGGACATCGTCGTCAAGCGCGAGATGGAAGGCGCCCGGCGCGAGGTGCGGGTGATGACCGCCCACGGCTCCAAGGGCCTGGAAGCCCCGATCGTCTTCCTGCCCGAGACCACGGTGAAGCGCGGGGCCGGCGGCTCGCCGCTGCTGGTCACCGAGGACGGCGGCCTGCTGTGGTGCGCCAGCGGCAAGGGGGACTGCGACGCCTCGGCCAAGGCCCGCAAGCTGCGCGAGGACAAGGAAAGCCAGGAGGCCTTGCGCCTGCTGTACGTGGCCCTGACCCGAGCCCGTGACCGGCTGATCCTATGCGGCCGCATCGACGCCCGGACCAAGGACGACAAGGTCGGCGGCTGGTACGCCGCCGCCCGCGCCGCCTTCGGCCATGCCGACATCGCCCCGGATGTGCGAACCGTCGGCGAGGATGAGGCAGCCTTCCTGCGCTACGGTCCCGATCCCGTCCCAGCGCCGCGTGTCGAGGAAGTCGTCCGCGATTCGGCGTCCGCGCCGGCCTGGATCAAGGTCGACGCGCCGCCGGAGCCTGCCGCCGCCCGCTATGCCGCGCCGTCGCGGATCGAGGACAATGCCCGCGTCCCGGCCCCGTCGCCTTTGGCCCGCGTCTCGGGTCTGGGCCGCTATCGCCGGGGCGAGATCGTCCACAAGCTGCTGCAGCTGCTGCCCGACGTCGCGCCGGACCGGCGGGCGGACGCGGCCAAGCGCCTGCTGGCCGCCGAACGCGACCTGACCGAAGCGCAGCGCGAGGAGATGGCGGCCGCCGCGTTCGGCGTGTTGGACGATGCGCGCTTTTCCGCCGTGTTCGGCCCCGGCTCTCGCGCCGAGGTCGCCTTGGCCGGGACCAGCGCTTACTTGCCCAAGGGCCTCGCCGTCTCGGGCCGCGTCGACCGGCTGGTGGTCGACGAAGGCCGCGTCCTGGTCGTCGACTACAAGACCAATCGCCCGTCTCCCGACCAGATCGAGGACGCCGATCCGGCCTATCTGGCGCAGATGGCCGTCTATGCCGCCGTGCTGCGAGAGGTGTTCCCCGGACGGGCCGTTGAAGCGGCCCTGGTCTGGACGGACGGTCCCAAACTGATGCCGGTTCCAGAAAAGGTGATGACCCAGGCTCTGGCCCGACTGACCTAAGGCCGTTGCCGGACGCGCCCCGTCCTCCTACATCTGCTGCAAGCGCTCGGAACGAATCCGGGCATTCGACCCTTATCGCGTCCTCCGCGCCGACCGCGTGACGCCAGACTGGAGCAAGCCATGAGCACCGTTGTGGTGACTGACGCCACCTTCGAAGCCGACGTCCTGAAGGCCAGCAAGCCCGTGCTGGTGGACTTCTGGGCCGAGTGGTGCGGTCCGTGTAAGCAGATCGCCCCGGCCCTGGAGCAGATCTCGGAAGAGCTGGCCGACGTCGTCACGGTCGCCAAGGTCAATATCGAGGACAGCCCGACGACCCCGTCGCGCTACGGCGTCCGCGGCATTCCGACCATGATGCTGTTCCGCGATGGCCAGATGACCTCGATGAAGGTCGGCGCCATGCCCAAGCAGAAGATCCTGGAATGGCTGAACGAAGCTGGCGTTCAACCGGCCTAAGCGGCTTCCAGGCCTGAATTGAAGACGCCCGCTCCGGTCTCCGGGGCGGGCGTTTTTCGTGTCGGCCTACTTCTTGGGCGTCACGATGAACGGCGAGACCGAGACCGGAGGGGCTTTCTTTTCGGCCTTCGGTTTGCGGACTTCCTTGTTCGACTTCTTCTGACCCTTGGCCATTGGCGGTTCCTGCCAGGACGGGTGCGCTCGCCGAGGATGTCCAGCGGGCCGCGCCGCCCTATCGGCGTGGGTTCAGCCTTACGCGTTTAGGTCGGCCAAGTCTCTGGGCTCATCGCCAGCACTTCGCCGGCCAGATAGAGCGAGCCACAGATCAGCACGTGGGGCGTCGGTTCCAGCTTGAGGGCCCGGTCCAGCGCGTCCTCGACCGAATCGCAGGCGCAGGCCCGCAGGCCGGCCAGTTCGGCGGCGGCGGCCGTGTCGGCGGCGCTGGCAGCGGCGGAGCCTTCGAAGGTGACGGTGAAGACCTTGGCCGCCACGCCCCGGAAGGGGCCGAAGAATCCGGTCGCGTCCTTGTTGGCCAGCAGGCCCGAGATCAGCGCCACCGGCCGGCCGTCGCGGGCGGCGAGATCCGCGACGGCGCGGGAGACGGCGCGGCCGGCGTGCGGATTGTGGCCGCCGTCCAGCCAGAGGTCGGCCCCGGCCGCCTTGGCGCGCTCGGCCAGAGGCCCGGCGGTCAGGCGCTGGAAGCGGGCCGGCCAGATCGCGCCGGCGATCCCGCGCCCCATGGCCGCCTCGTCGATGCGCGGATCGCCCAGGGCCAGCATGGCGGCGACGGCGAGGCCGGCATTGGCGAACTGGTGGTCGCCCGGCAAGGACGGCGCCGGCAGGTCCAGCAAGCGGTCTTGCATCTGGACCAGCAGCCGGCCGCGCTCGTTCCAGGCGTCGAAGTCGCGGCCCATCAAGGTCAGCTCGACGCCGGCCAGGGCGGCGGTGGTCTCCAGCACGTCCTCGGCGTCGCCCTGCTGGCGGGCCGAGACGACCGCCGCATCCGGCTTGATGATCCCCGCCTTTTCGACCGCGATCTTGGCGATGGTGTCGCCCAGGAATTCGCGATGGTCGATGTCGATCGGTGCGATGACGCAGACCGCTGGCTTCTGGATGACGTTGGTGGCGTCCAGGATCCCGCCGAGACCGACCTCGACGATGCACAGATCGGCCGGGACCTCGGCGAAGGCCACGAAGGCGGCGGCCGTGGTGATCTCAAAGAAGGTGATCGGCAGGCCGGCATTGGCCGCCTCGACGCGGTCCAGCACGTCGGCCAGGTGGTCGTCGGTGATCAGGGTTCCGGCTAGGCGGATGCGCTCGGCGAAGCGGACCAGGTGCGGCGAGGTGAAGACGTGGACCTTGAGCCCCGCCGCCTCGGCCATGGCCCGCAGATAGGCGACCGTCGAGCCCTTGCCGTTGGTGCCGGCTACGTGGATGACCGGCGGCAGGCGGTCCTGTGGATCGCCCAGAGCCGCGCACAGTCGCCGCATCCGGTCCAGCGACAGGTCGATCAGCTTGGGATGCAGCCCCTTGAGCCGCTCGAGCGCGGCGTCGTGAGCGCGGAGATGCTCGGCCAAGGCGGCTTAAGCCGCCTTGCGGTTGCGGCCCATCATCAGGGTTCCCAGCACCGAGCCCAGCACCTGCGGCAGGTCCTTGCGGTGGGTGACGCGGTCGACCATGCCCTTTTCGACCAGATATTCCGAGCGTTGGAAGCCCGGCGGCAGGGTCTCGCGGATGGTCTGCTCGATGACGCGCGGACCGGCGAAGCCGATCAGGGCGCCCGGCTCGGCCAGGTGGATATCGCCGAGCATGGCGTAGGAGGCGGTGACGCCGCCGGTGGTCGGGTCGGTGAGGACCACGACGTAGGGCAGGGCCGCGTCCTTCAGCTCGTTGATCGCCAGGGTCGTGCGGGCCATCTGCATCAGCGACAGCGCGCCTTCCTGCATGCGGGCGCCGCCGGCGGCGGTGAAGGCGATCATCGGGACCTGGCGCTCTAGGGCGGCCTTGGCGGCGGCGATGAAGCCCTCGCCCGCGGCCATGCCCAGCGAACCGCCCATGAAGGCGAAGTCCTGGACCAGCACCACGGCGTCGACGCCGGCGACCTTGCCGTAGCCGATGGCCATGGCGTCCGGCTCGCCGGTGGCCTTGCGGGCCGCGATCAGGCGATCCTTGTAGGGCTTGCCGTCCGAGAACTTCAGCGGATCTTCAGGGACCGCCGGGGTCGGCAGCGCCTCGTACTGGCCGTCGTCGAAGGTGAACTTGAAGCGGGCTTCCGGCCCGATCCGCATGTGGCGACCGGCCGGCGTGACCCACAGGGCCGCCTCCAGGTCGGAGCGGAAGATCATCTCGCCCGTGTCGGGGCACTTGACCCAGAGGTTCTCGGGCGTCTCGCGCTTGGCGAACGCGCCGCGCACACCCGGTGCGATCCGCGACAGCCAGCCGCCTCGGCGGTCAGTCGCCACTTTTTTCTCGCCCTTTTTCGGGTCCTGGGGTTCAGCCATAGCCATAGCCTTAGAGCCTCACTTCGTCCCGACTCGCGCCGAACGCACAGCCTTAGCCAGCTCCGACGCCTTGAGAAGAACCTTCTCGGTCACGTTTTCGTTCAACTTGGCCGCCGACTCGATTTCGTCGACCAGCGCCGAGCCCACCACGGCGGCATCGGCCACGCGGGCGACGGCAGCGGCCTGCTCGGGCGTGCGGATGCCAAAGCCCACCGCGACCGGCAGGCCCGAGGCCTTGCGCAGCCGCTCGACGGCCGGGGCCACGTCGGCGGCGTCGGCCGACTTCACCCCGGTCACGCCGGCGACCGAGACGTAATAGACGAAGCCCGAGGTGCGACGGATGACCATCGGCAGGCGCGCATCGTCGGTGGTCGGGGCCGCCAGGCGGATCAGGGCGATGCCTTCGGCCTCCAGGGCGTCCGACAGCGGGTCAGCTTCCTCGGGCGGGCAATCGACGATGATCAGGCCATCGACGCCGGCCTTGGCGGCCGCAGCGGCGAAGCTTTCGAAGCCTCGGTTCAGCACCGGGTTCAGATAGCCCATCAGGATGATCGGGGTGTCGGCGTCGCCCGCGCGGAAGGCGGCGACCAGGTCCAGCGTCCCCTGCAGGGTCATGCCCGACTTCAGGCCGCGCTGGGCGGCGCGCTGGATGGTCGGGCCCTCGGCCATCGGATCCGAGAAGGGAAAGCCCAGTTCGATCAGATCAGCGCCGGCGCCCGGCAGGCCCTTGAGCACGCTCAAGGTGGTTGCGGCGTCGGGATCGCCGGCCATGACATAGGTCACGAAACCGGCGCGGTTCTCGGCCTTCAGCGCCGCGAAGCGACGGTCGATACGGTCTTTGGTCATGGATTCTCGTTCCCCGAGCCCTCCCCCTCGATGGGGGAGGGTTGGGTGGGGGTGATGCGGCCGTCAAAGCCGCACGGCCTCGCCAGCCAACGCCGTGCGAGCACCCCCATCCCCGACCCTTCCCCCATCAAGGGGGAAGGGAGCTTAAAACAATCGCCGATCAAATGGAGCGCCCCAGCGCTTCGGCCACCGTGAAGATGTCCTTGTCGCCGCGACCGCAGAGATTCATCACCACGATCTTGCCCTTGCCCAGTTCCTGGGCGATCTCGCCGACCCGGGCCAGGGCGTGGGCCGGTTCCAGCGCCGGAATGATGCCTTCGAGGGTCGAGCACAGCTGGAAGGCCGCCAGGGCCTCGTCGTCGGTGGTCGAGACATATTCGGCGCGGCCGATCTCGTGCAGGAACGAGTGCTCGGGGCCGATGCCGGGATAGTCCAGGCCGGCCGAGATCGAGTGTGCGTCGATGATCTGGCCGTCGTCGTCCTGCAGCAAGTAGGTGCGGTTGCCGTGCAGCACGCCGGGGCGGCCGCCGGTCAGGGAGGCCGCGTGCTTGTCGGTGGAGACGCCGTGGCCGGCCGCCTCGACGCCGATCAGGCGCACGCCCTCGTCGCCCAGGAACGGATGGAACAGGCCGATGGCGTTGGAGCCGCCGCCGATGCAGGCGACCACCGCGTCGGGGAGACGGCCTTCCATTTCCAGGATCTGCTCGCGCGCTTCGGTCCCGATCACGCTCTGGAAGTCGCGGACCATCACCGGATAGGGGTGCGGGCCAGCCGCCGTGCCGATCAGGTAATAGGTGTCGTGCACGTTGGTGACCCAATCGCGCATCGCCTCGTTCATGGCGTCCTTCAGGGTGCCGGTGCCCGAGGTCACGGGACGCACTTCAGCGCCCAGCAGGTTCATGCGGAAGACGTTGGGCTTCTGACGTTCGACGTCGGTGGCGCCCATATAGACGACGCATGGCAGGCCAAAGCGGGCGCAGACGGTGGCGGTGGCCACGCCGTGCTGGCCGGCGCCGGTCTCGGCGATGATCCGGGTCTTGCCCATCCGCATGGCCAGCAGGATCTGGCCCAGGGCGTTGTTGATCTTGTGCGAGCCGGTGTGGTTCAGCTCGTCGCGCTTGAAATAGATCTTGGCCCCGCCGAAGTGCTCGGTCAGCCGCTCGGCGAAATAGAGCGGGCTGGGCCGGCCGGCATAGTGGGTGTTGAAGCTGGTCAGCTCGGCCTGGAACTTCGGATCAGCCTTGGCGGCGGCGTAGGCCTCGCCCAGTTCCAGCACCAGCGGCATCAGGGTCTCGGCCACGTAGCGGCCGCCGAAGTCGCCGAAGCGGCCGTTGGCGTCGGGATAGGCCGAATAGTCGTTGGGCTTTGAAGGAGCGTTCACGAGAGCTTCCGAGCTGGGCTTTTCAGTCTTGGGCGCGTTTGACGGCGTCAAGAAACGCCGTGATCAGAGCCGGGTCCTTTAGGCCCGGACCGCGCTCCACGCCAGAAGAAACGTCCACGATCGGGGTTCCGGAGACCTTGATCGCCTCCGCCACGTTCCACGGATCCAGGCCGCCGGCGAGGAAATGCGGCCGCGAAAAGCGCCGGCCTTCCAGCAGTCCCCAGTCGAACCGGGCGCCCGTGCCGCCTGGCAAAACGGAGCCTTCGACGGGCTTGGCGTCGAACATCAGGTGCTCGGCGACGCTGTCGAAAGCGCTCGCCTGGTCGACATCGGCGGAAGACGACACCGAGAAGGCCTTGATGACGCCGACGCCGCTCCGGGCGGCGATCTCGCGGACCCGCGAGGGCGTCTCCTTGCCGTGCACCTGGATCAGGTCGGGGCGCATGGTGGCCATCAGGCGCTCGATCAGGGCGTCGTCGGGATCGACCGTCACCGCGACGCTCTTCACGCCGCGCCCGCGAACTGGCTCGACCAGCCGCGCGGCGGTCTCGGGCGCGAGGTTGCGCGGGCTCTTGTCGAAGAAGACGAACCCCAGGAACGCCGCCCCCCCGTCGAAGGCGGCCTTCACCGTCTCGGGCGTCGACAGTCCGCAGATCTTGGCCCCAAGGGCGGAAATGCTCATCGGGCGGGAGTTACGTCCGGGGAAGGAAAGAGGCAAGCCCAGGGATTCTGATGAAGGCCCCCTTCCCCCTGGATGGGGGAAGGGTGGGGGATGGGGGTGACTGCTGAGCTGGACGCCATGCGCGGCATCGACCGCCGTGGTCACCCCCACCCCTGCCCCTCCCCCATCAAGGGGGAGGGAACGTGACTGATCGACCTCGCGCCATGCGGCTGCGAGTGGGTTGGGGAGGCGACGGAGCGGCCGGGCGAACCCGGGGACCGTAATGGTTTGTTGTGTTTCGGCTCGCAGACCGCTCCGCCAGGCTGTTCTTGCCCGTGAGGATGGGGGGCGTGAGCGTATTTCAGCTCGGGACCCCACTAGCCCCCGGACGGGCGCGGACCAAGTCGATCGGCTACATCCGTCTCGACCCCGACGATCCACGATAGGCGGCTTGTACGATCCCCGCCCTGTCGCTCCGCTGATGGCTTGGCCCCGGACGGCTCCGTCACCCGCGTGCGCTCCTAAAGAGTAAGCGACGTGGCGTGAAGGCTCCGCCGGGAACCGCCAGCGGCCCCGCTCAACCTACCCCCGCCGCCGTCTTGGGCCGGATCCAAACGCCCTCCCCCGCGACGGGGACAGCTCTGAGTATGCGGCGGTGTTGAACGCCGATGATCCAGGGGCGCGAAAAAGTGAGAAGCGGTTGATTTCGTGGGGTTCGGCGGAGCGAACGCCGGGGATGGAGCGGGCTCAATCCCCGTGAACCCTCCCGCGACCGGGGGCGCTGTCGCGTAAGGGCCGGCCGGCGTCGCAAGGGGTGGACACCGGCCGGAGGGCTTACGCGTCGGCTTACTGCCGCCGACAATACCAAGATGGGGGCGCTGGGCGCGGGCGGTAGACCGTGCGACGCCCTGTCGCGGAGGTTGTCAGGCCAAGCTTACGCCGCCGTATCCTCCTCCGGCGTGTCGTAGGCCGCCATCATCGCCATGTTCAGGATCTTGGACACCGAGGCCGACAGCGGCGCGATCTGGATCGACTTGGACAGGCCCAGCAGCACCGGCCCGATCACCGTGGCCCCGCCCAGCGACTGCACCAGCTTGGTCGAGATCGAGGCGGCGTGGATGGCCGGCATGACCAGGATATTGGCGCTGTCGGTCAGGCGCATGAACGGATAGTTGGCGCGCTTTTCAGGATCCAGCGCCAGTTCCGGCGGCATTTCGCCCTCGTATTCGAACTCGACGTCCATCTCGTCGAGCATGGCCACGGCCTCGCGCACCTTCTCCGAGCGCAGGCCCATCGGGTTGCCGAAGGTCGAATAGCTCATGAAGGCGACGCGCGGCTTGAAGCCCAGGCGCTTGACCGCGCGGGCGGCCTCGCAGGCGATCTCGACCAGCTCCTCGGCCTCCGGCAGCTCGGTGACGTTGGTGTCGGCCACGAAGATCGTGCGGCCCTTGGCCAGCACCACCGACATGCCCATGATCCGGCCGCCCGGCGCGGGGTCGACGACGCGCAGCACCTCTTCCAGGGCCTGGTCGAAGCTGCGGGTGACGCCGGTGACCATGCCGTCGGCCTCGCCCAGGGTGACCATCGAGGCGGCGAAGCTGTTGCGGTCCTGGTTGATCAGGCGCTGGACGTCGCGCTTCAGGTAACCCTGGCGCTGCAGGCGGTGATAGAGCGCGTCGACATAGTCCGGATTGCGGTCGGACAGGCGGGCGTTGACGATCTCCAGCCCGACGGTCTCGGGATCGAGGCCGACCAGCTTCATGTTCTCGTGCACCAGGTTCTCGCGGCCGCACAGGATGGCCTTGCCGTAGCCGCCAGTCTGGTAGGCGTAGGCGGCGCGGATGACGCTGGGATCCTCGCCCTCGGCGAAGACGATGCGCTTGGGATTGGCCAGCACCGCGCCGGAAATCTTCTGCAGGAAGCCGGCGGTCGGATCCAGGCGCTGGGCAAGGCCGGCGCGATAGGCGTCCATGTCGGCGATCGGCTTGCGGGCCACGCCCGTGTCCATGGCCGCCTGGGCCACGAACGGCGGCACGTACCAGATCAGGCGCGGGTCGAAGGCCGAGGGGATGATGTATTGCGGGCCGAACTTCAGCTGGCGGCCGTGATAGGCGGCGGCGACCTCGTCGGGCACATCCTCGCGCGCCAGCATGGCCAGGGCCTGGGCGCAGGCGATCTTCATCTCGTGATTGACGCGACGGGCGCGCACGTCCAGGGCGCCGCGGAAGATGTAGGGAAAGCCCAGGACGTTATTGACCTGGTTGGGATAGTCGCTGCGGCCCGTGCCCATGATCGCGTCGGGGCGGACGGCGTGCACCTCTTCGGGCGTGATCTCAGGATCGGGATTGGCCATAGCGAAGATGACCGGGTTGGGCGCCATGCTGGCGATCATCTCGGGCGTGAAGGCGCCCTTCGCCGAAAGCCCCAGCAGTACGTCGGCGCCGGCGACGGCTTCAGCCAGGGTGCGCTTGTCGGTCTTGACCGCGTGGGCGCTCTTCCACTGGTTCATGCCCTCGGTGCGGCCCTCGTAGAGCACGCCCTTGCTGTCGACCGCGATGACGTTGGCCGGGTGGACGCCCATGGCCTTGATCAGCTCCAGCGAGGCGATGCCCGCCGCGCCGGGGCCGTTCAGCACGACCTTCACGTCCTCCAGCTTCTTGCCGGTGATGTGGCAGGCGTTGATCAGGCCGGCGGCGCAGATGATCGCCGTGCCGTGCTGGTCGTCATGGAACACCGGGATGTCGAGCAGGTCCTGCAGCTCGGTCTCGATGCGGAAGCACTCAGGGCTCTTGATGTCCTCCAGATTGATGCCGCCGAACGAGATCCCGATGTTCTTGACCACCGTGATGATCTCGTCGGGATCCTTGGAGCTGATCTCGATGTCGATGCTGTCGACGTCGCCGAAGCGCTTGAAGAGGACGGCCTTGCCTTCCATCACCGGCTTCGAGGCCAGCGCGCCGAGATCACCCAGGCCCAGAATGGCGGTGCCGTTGCTGATCACGGCGACCATGTTGCCCTTGGAGGTGTATTCGTAGGCCATGTCCGGATCGGCGGCGATGGCGTGGACCGGCACGGCGACGCCGGGCGAATAGGCCAGCGACAGATCGCGCTGGGTCGCCATCGGCTTGGTCGGGGTCACCTCCAGCTTGCCCGGCTGGGGGTAACGGTGGAAGGCCAAGGCCTCCTCATCCGTGAAGGTCTTGCGTTCCGCGTCGCTCATCCGGCGTTTCCCATTCCTGCTGCGCAAGTTGAAGAAGGGGCGCGCCGATCAATGCGAACACGCCCTTATGTGGGATCACCGTAGCGACGGGCGCCGAGGGTCACAACCGGGGAAGGACGCGAAAATCCCAGCAAACGCTTGTTGGGATTGGCCTTGCGTCAAGCGCGGTGACGCTTGGGAAGGCCAGGAGAGGTTGACCCGAGGGGGCGGATTGGGTGATTTGCCCCAGGTACATTTTGTACTGGAGCCCGATTTGTCCCAGCCCGTGAAGATCGCGATCGCCGGCGCCAACGGCCGCATGGGCCAGGCTGTGAGCAAAGCCCTGGAAGGCCGCGCCGACGCGATCGTCGCCGCGCGCTTCGAGCGCCCGGGCGTGGATGGCGCCGACCTGGTCTCGCGCCAGGAGGCCCTGGCGACCGCCGAGGCGGTGATCGACTTCACCTTGCCGGAAGCCTCGGTGCTGCTGGCCGAAGAAGCCGCCGTCTTGTTTGAGAAGAATGGGGGCGGGCCGGCCCTGATCATCGGCTCGACGGGCTTCTCCGACGAACAGCTGGCCCGCATCGACGCCGCCGCGACCAAGATCCCTATCGTCCGCTCGGGCAACTATTCGCTGGGCGTCAACATGCTGATGGGCCTGGTGCGCCAGGCCGCCGCCGCCCTGCCGGCCGAAGACTGGGACATCGAGGTCTTCGAGGCCCACCACAAGCGCAAGATCGACGCCCCCTCGGGCACGGCCCTGATGCTGGGCGAGGCCGCCGCCGAGGGGCGCAACGTCGGCCTTGGCCAGGTCGCCGACCGGGGCCGGGACGGCGTCACCGGCGCGCGCAAGGCGGGCGCGATCGGCTTCTCGGTCGTGCGCGGCGGCGGCATCATCGGCGAGCACAGTGTGATCTTCGCGGGCGAATCCGAGAGCCTGACCCTGTCGCACTCGGCCATCGACCGGGGCCTGTTCGCGCGCGGGGCCATCGCCGCCGCCGTGTGGGTCAAGGGCAAGCCGCCGGGCCTGTACGACATGCAGGACGTGCTGGGCTTTTCGAAGTAGGGATCTAAAGCTTAGCCGGGGGGCTTCTTAGGGATCTAGACTACAGGACCTGATGGCCGACCCCGCGACCGCTCCCGAAACCAGCAAGACCTCCCGCAAGGCATCCCGGAAAATGGGGGATCGCGCGCGCCTGCTCGATCTGGGCCTGGAAGCCGTGTCGCTGTCGATGCTGGCCCTGATCGCCACCGGCTTGGTCGTCTGGTCCGGTCGGCGCGAGATCAGTCGCGAGCTGGCCGAGGCCTGGCTGCGCGACCACGGCATCGAGGCCGCCGTTGAGCTGGACGACCTGGACGCCACCGGCTTCAGCGGCAAGGTCCGCCTGGGTTCGCGCGATAACCCCGTCTTCGCCGCCGACCGGCTGGAGGTCGCCTACGACCTCTCCGCGCCCTGGACCGGCGAGGCGTTCGGCATCCAGACCAAGGCCGTGCGGCTGGTCCGTCCACGCGTGCTGGCCAGCATCGACGACAAGGGCCAGGTGCGGTTCGGCGCCCTGCAGCCGCTGATCGACGACTTCCTGAAGTCACCGAAGACACCGAACGTCCCGGGCCCCGCCGTGCTGGTCGAGGACGCGCGGCTCGATCTCGTCACCCCAGGCGGCCGGGCCCGTCTCACCGGCGACGCCAGCCTGGACGATGGCCAGCTGCTGCGGTTCGACGGCCGCCTGGCGCCGCTGCGCTACGCCGTCCGCGACCTGGCCATCGACGCCAAGGGCGCAACCGTCTCGGCCCGCAAACGTGGCGACCGGCTGACGATCGACGTCTCGATGGCCCTCAACAGCCTGGAAGCGCCGGCCGCCGACCTGGCCGCGACCACCGCCAAGCTGACCGCCGACCTGCCCTATCCGGACCTGGCGAAGATGACGGCCAGCGGCCCGCTGGAAGCGCGGCTGATCCTGCGCGCCGAGGACGGCCGCTTCGGCGACGTCCAGGGCCAGGTCGTGACCGGCGACCTCTCCCTGACCGGACGCCTGGACGGCGGGCTGGACAGCTTCGCTTTCCTGGGCCGAGGCCGGGCGGCCCTGCGCGGCGAGCGCTTGTCGGCCCCGTCGGCGGACGCCCGCGACGCCAGCCTGGCCCTCGATCTGTCCCGCATCGCCGGCGGCAGACAAGACGGCCGCCTGACCTTGCGCGGGACCACCAGCGCGGATCTCCGGGCCGGCGAGGCGGTGGCGGCCGGAACCGCTGTCCGCGCTCTGCACGCTCGCGCGACCTCCGACGCTCTGGGCCTCGTCGCCGACACCAACGGCGCCAGCGTCAACGGCCCGCTGAAGATCGAGGCCGGCGCCGACCGCCTGACCGCCGGCGCGCTGGCCCTGGCTGCGGCGCGCCTGAATGCCAGCGGCCGCATCGACCAGAGCGCCAAGGGCCTGTTCCTGACTCTGAACGGTTCGGCCGGCGGTCGCAGCGCCATCTCAGGACCCGACGCCGACCGCCTGGCGGCCCTGATCCCCAACCCGGAGTACGGCAAGCCGCTGAGCCAGGCCCTGCGGACCTTCGACCTCGCCTTGCCCGCCGTCGGCCTGGAGATCAGCGGCGCGCACACCAAGGTCACCCTGCCCCGCGAGGCGCGCCTGGCCGCGCCCAACGGCGTCGTCCTGACCGCCGCCGCACCGAAAGGCCTGCTGCTGGACGCCGGCCCGGACGGGGCGCGGGGCGCGCTGCAGGCCTCGCTCTCCGGCGGTCGCCTGCCGACCGTGCGGATTACAGCCGGCGACTGGCGCGCCTCGGGCGGTGTCATGGCCTCGCCACTGACCATCGCCACCGAGGACTTCGACCTGCCGCCGGTCCAGGGCGTCACCGGTCTCATCGCCGGCCAGGCGCGGATCGCCGACGGCCGCTTCACCTTGACCATGCCCAAGTGCGCGCCGATCACCGCCAAGGCCTATGCCCTCGGCGACGCCCCGGTCACCGCGATCAAGGGCGCGCTCTGCCCCGCCAAGGCTCCGCTGGTCACGGCTGGGGCCAACGGCTGGAACGCCGCCGTCCGCTTCCAGGACGCCGAGGGTGAACTGGCGCTCGCCCAGGCCAAGCTGCAAGGCATCAAGGGCGAGGCGAGCCTGGGGGGAGCCGGCGGCTTCGAGCGCGCCACCGTCCAGGTCGCCAGCGCCGCCGTAACCGACGCCGCGCCGGAACGCCGCTTCAATCCCATCTTGGCGAAGGGTGACCTGACGCTGTCAGGCGGCCTATGGAACGGAAGCTTCCAGGCCACGACGCCGGTCGGCGCGCCGCTGGGCGAGATCCGCCTGCGCCACGTGGTGGCGACTGGCATTGGCCAGGCCGATATCGACGCCTCGAAACTGACCTTCGCCAAGGGTGGACTGCAACCGGCCGACCTGTCGCCGATGGCCGCCTTCGCCAAGAACGCGCAGGGCCCGGCCAGCTTCACCGGCGTCTTCGCCTGGAACGCCACGGGCGCGACCAGCCGTGGCCGCCTGGTCGCCAGCAAGATCGACTTCACCAGCCCGATCGGCCTGGTCGCCACCCTGGACGGCGCCGTCGACTTCGACAGCCTGGCGCCCCTGACCACCGCCCCGCGCCAGACCCTGAAGATCGCCAAGATCGACTCCATCGTGCCGCTCACCGCCGTGGAGTCCGAGTTCCAGCTGGCCGCCGACAGCCTCAAGGTCTCCAAGGCCACGTTCGAGGCCGCCAAGGGCAGGATCTCGATCGAGCCGATCGACGTGCCCCTGGGCCTAGACAAGACCCTCAGCGGGACCATCGTCATCGAGCATCTCGACCTGGGCGAAGTCATCGCCGCCTCGTCCCTGGCCGACAAGGTCAAGGTCGTGGCCGTGGTCGACGGCCGCCTGCCGTTCACCTTCGGCCCTGAAGGCCTGCGCTTCCAGGACGGGAAGATCCACGCCATCCAGCCAGGGCGGATCGAACTAGCCCGCGCGGCCCTGACAGGCGTCCAGGCCAGCCCGGCCGACAGCCCCGGCGCGCCACCGGCTCAGCCGGCGCAGGTCAACGCGATCCAGGACTTCGCCTATCAGGCCATGGAGAACCTGGCCTTCGAGCAGCTCGAAGCCGGCGTCAACAGCACCGACAAGGGCCGCCTGGGCATCCTCTTCCACATCAAGGGTGAGCACGACCCGAAGATCGCCGAGAAGGCCCGGGTCGGGATCCTGGACCTGCTGCGTGGCCGGGCCTTCGACAAGCGCATCGCCCTGCCGGCCAAGACGCCGGTCGACCTGACGCTCGACACGTCGCTGAACTTCGACGAGCTTCTGGCGGCCTGGCGCCGTTCATTCGCTCCCGAAGATGAGGCGGCCCAACCCCGTTCAGGTGCGGTTCAACCTTGACCCGCCAATCTGAAGACGAACTGGAGACTTCACGCATGAAGACGCGCGCCCTCTTGCTAGCCCTCGCCGCGACGGGAGCGCTCGGCGCGGCCGCCTGCACGCCCACCGTCCGCGTGAAGGTCGACCCGATCAATATCTACGCCAAGCTGGACGCCGACGTGCGCGTGCGGCTGGACAAGGAAGTCCAGTCGCTGATCCAGCAAAACCCCAACCTGTTCTAAGAAGGAGAGCCGACATGATCCGCAAGACGATGACGGTTCTGGCCCTGGGCCTGGCGATGACCGCCGCCGGCGCCAACATGGCCATGGCCCAATCGGCCGCCGCCAAGGCCGCCGTGGACGCCGCCAAGGCCGCTGGCACGGTCGGCGAGCAGGCCGACGGCTATCTGGGCATCGTGTCCGGCGGCGACGCCGGCCTGCGCGCCTCGGTCGCCGAGATCAACACCGGCCGCGCCGCCGCCTACAAGGACATCGCCGCCAAGACCGGCGTGACCCAGGACGCCGCCGGCCAGGCCACCGCCAAGCAGCTCTACAGCCGCCTGGCGCCGGGCCAATACTGGAAGCCGCTGGATGGCGGCTGGGTGAAGAAGTAACGATGACTGGCGCTAGGCGGCCTGGCCACCTAGCGCCTTCGCTCGCGCCCTTTTCGAATGGCAATCTTTGCCAAAGAGTGCCATTCTCACTCTGGAGGTGAGCCATGGCGACGATGAACGTATCTCTTCCCGACGCCATGAAGCTGTGGGTTGAAGAACAGGCTGAGACCGGTCGCTACAGCAACGCCAGCGACTATGTGCGCGACTTGATCCGCCGAGATCAGGAACGCGCCGACAAGATCGCGACGATGCAGCGGCTTATCGACGAAGCCGAGGCTGGCGGCGTCAGCACCAAGTCGATGAGCGAAATCCTGGATGCGGCGCGCCAAAAGGCCGGCGGGCGGCATGGCCTATAGGCTTAGCCTCAAGGCGGAGGACGACGTCACCCAGATCTACGTGACAGGCGTTGAGATGTTCGGAGTCGACCAAGCCGAGCGCTATCATGAGGGCCTGGAGCAAATCTTCAATTTCCTGTCGGATTTCCCGTTCGCCGCGGTGGAACGTACCGAACTGAAGGGTCTATCGCGCGTCCATTCCTATCGAAGTCACATCATTATCTATCGGCTCGACGGCCGGGATATCCTTATCCAGCGCGTGCGCCATGCGAGCGAAGATTGGATCCGGCAGCGCTAGCGCCTGCCGACAGCGCCCCCTAAAAGCGGCCAATGTCCGCCGCCCGTCCCCTACTCCTGCCCTATGCGGCCCTGATCGGGGCGATCGTCACCTTGTGCGTCGGCACGTCGCTGGCCAAGGGTCTGTTTCCGATCGTCGGCGCGCAGGGGACCAGCGCCTATCGGGTCGGGTTCGCGGCACTGATCCTGATGCTGGTCTGGCGGCCCTGGAGGCATCCGATCTCGCGCGCCGATCTGGGCCGGGTCGCGCTGTACGGCGCGGTGATGGGCGTGCTGAACCTCAGCTTCTACATGGCCATCCGCACCGTGCCGCTGGGCGTGGCCGTGGCCATCGAGTTCATCGGACCGCTGGCGGTCTCGGTCGCCAGCTCGCGCAAGCTGATCCACTTCGTCTGGATCGGCCTGGCCGTGCTGGGCCTGGCGCTGCTGCTGCCGATCGATCCGGGCGCCAAGCCGCTGGATCCTGTCGGGGTCGGCTTCGCCTGCGTCGCGGCGGTGATGTGGGCGCTCTACATCATCCTGGGCAAGCGGACCGGCCACCTGCACGCCGGGCGCTCGGTGGCGCTGGGCATGGCGGCCGCGGCCCTGATTGTCGTGCCGATCGGCGTCGCCTCGGCGGGGGTCACGCTCCTCCAGCCCAAGCTGATCGGCCTTGGCCTGGTGGCGGCGGTGATGTCCAGCGCCATTCCCTATTCGCTGGAGATGATCGCCCTGCGCGCCATCCCCAAGCGCAGCTTCGGCGTGATGCTGAGCCTGGAGCCGGCGGCCGGGGCGCTGGCGGGCTTGGTGATCCTGCACGAGCACCTGGCCGTGACCCAGTGGCTGGCCATCGCCGCCATCGTCGCGGCCTCGGCCGGGACGATCATGACGACGCCCGGCGACGCGGTGGCCGAAGACGTTCCTTAAGCGACGGACCCGCCGCGCACCACGAACCAGCCGTTGCGGAAGCCCTGGTCGGCCTTGCCATAGAGGAAGGGCGAGCCGTCGGGCTGGGTGAAGGTCCCGCCGGCGGCCACCACCACCGCGTGGGCCGCGGCGGTGTCCCATTCCGAGGTCGGGCCATGGCGGGGATAGATGTCGGCCGCGCCCTCGGCGATGCGGCACATCTTGATCGAGCTATCCATCGGGGCGCGCAGGTCGAAACCGTACTGGGCGGCCAGTTCGGCGGCCTTCTCCTCGCGCATGGTGTGGCTGACCAGGCCCAAAGCCTCGCCTGCGGGCCAAGGACGCACGCGAGCCGGGGTCTCGGCGCCGTCCGGGCTCGCGCGCTTGGCCGCGCCCTGGGCCGTCGTGAACCAGACCTCGCCGGTGGCCGGGGCGCAGACGGCGCCGGCGACCGGGACGCCGTTGTCGATCAGGCCGATATTGACCGTGAAGTTGGGATCGCCGCGCACGAAGGCCTTGGTGCCGTCGACCGGATCGACCAGGAAGAAGCGCGGCCCCACGGCGTCCGGCGTGCCGAACTCGCTGGCGTATTCCTCGGAGATCACGGGCACGTCCGGATAGAGCTCGGCCAAGCGCTGCAGGATCAGGCGCTCGCCGGCGCGGTCGGCCTCGGTGACCGGGCTCTCGTCGGCCTTCTGGACCACGGCCAGCTCGGTGCGCCAGAACGGCAGGATGACCACCGCGGCCTCTTCGGTGATCTTGGCCAGGGCGCGGCCCCAGTCCGCCAGGTTCTCAGTCATTCTTATCCCCGAGGGTCGTCGCCGACGAAGACCAGACGCACGCGATTGGCGTCGATGGTCTGCTTGCCGGCCTCTTCGAAATTGACGGTCACGCGGTGTCCGATCACGGACTGAACCTGCCCCAGACCCCAATCGGGCTGGCCGGGATGGCGCACCAAGACGCCAGGCTCTAGAAACGGATCAACCACGGGCTTCGTTTAGAGCGGCGGCCCCGGTTTGCCAAAGCCTCAAATCACGGCAAAGTCCGCCGCCATGACCGACATCGTCCCAGAGACCCCCCTCGTGGCCCCGGCTGCCGTGACGCCCGAAGCGGATGTCCAAGGCCCCGACTTCGCCGCCATGCTGGCCGCGCGCCTGTGCCATGACTTCATCAGCCCGGCCAGCGCCATCGTCTCGGGCCTGGATCTGCTGGACGATCCGTCCGCCCAGGACATGCGCGACGACGCCATGGGCCTGATCGCCTCGTCGGCCCGCAAGCTGGCCGACCTGCTGCAGTTCACCCGCGTGGCGTTCGGCGCCTCGGCCTCGGCCGAGAACTTCGACTCGCGCGAGCTGGAAAAGCTGGCCCAGGGCGTCTTCGCCCACGTCCGCCCGACCCTGGACTGGCAGATTGAGCCGCAGGCGATGAACAAGCCCTCGTCGCGCGCCATCCTCAACATCGCCCAGATCGCCGCCAGCGCGCTACCCGCCGGCGGCGTGGCCACGGTCAAGGCCGTCGCCGCCGACGGCCGCTTCTCCATCATCGCCGACTCGGTGGGTCCCCGCGCCCGCCTGCGTCCGGAGGTCCTGGCCGGCCTCAAGGGCGAGCCGCTGGCCGAGGGCCTGGGCGGTCCGTGGGTTCAGGCGGCGTATCTGAACGCCCTGGTCCGCGCGGCCGGCGGCCAGATCGCGGTCGAACTGGGCGAGGAGCGCGCCAGCATCGCGGCGTGGGTCCCCGCCTAGGGTTCTCAAGCGCAAGCTGCGGCATAAAAGTTACATTTGCCGCACCCCGATCCGGGTTTAGGCAAACCGCTCCTTAACCAGACCGCTCGCACGATGGCGCCCTGAATTGGAGCATGCCGTGAAGACCTGTCTGGTGGTCGACGACAGCCGGGTGATCCGCAAGGTCGCCCGCCGAGTCCTCGAGGACATCGGCTTCGAGATCGCCGAGGCCGCCGATGGCATGGAGGCCCTGGCGTGGTGCCGCGCGGCCATGCCCGACGCGGTGCTGCTCGATTGGAACATGCCGGTGATGAACGGCATCGACTTCCTGCGCCAGCTGCGCAGCGAGCCCGGCGGGACCGCGCCCAAGGTCGTCTTCTGCACGGTCGAGAACAGTCCCGACCACATCCGCGCCGCCATCGAGGCTGGGGCGGACGAGTACATCATGAAACCGTTCGACGGCGACATCATCGAGGCGAAGTTCGCCGAGGCCGGCCTGCTGTGACGCCCGAGGACATGGACCTTCTGGCGGCCCTGGGCCGCGCCCGCGCCGGCGTGCGGGTCGAAACCGAAAAGCCTTATCTCGTGGAGAGCCGCCTCTCGCCGCTGGCGCGACGCGAAGGCTACGATTCGATCGAGGCGCTGATCGCGGCCCTGCGCGCCAAGCGCGAGGACCGGCTGATCTGGGCCGTGGTCGAGGCCCTGTGCCGCAGCGACACCACCTTCTTCCGCGGCCGCGAGGCGTTCGCCCAGTTGCGCCACGAGGTCCTGCCCGCCCTGTCGCGTCGCCGCCCCGATACGCCGATCCGCATCTGGAGCGCGGCCTGCGCCACCGGCCAGGAGGTCTACTCGCTGGCCATCGCCGCCAATGAAGCCTCCGGCCTGGCGACCGGAACGCGGTTCGAGTTCTTCGGCTCCGACCTCTCCGAACGATCGCTGGAGAAGGCCCAGGCCGGGATCTACACCCAGTTCGAGGTCCAGCGCGGCCTGCCGATCCGGATGCTGGTCAAGTATTTCGAGAACCAGGACGACACCTGGGCGATCTCGCCGCGCATCCGCCAGATGGTGCGCTGGAAGCGGATCAACCTGCTGGCCGACCTGTCGGTCATGGGTCGCTTCGACGTCATCCTGCTGCGCGGCGTGCTGCGGAACATGGACGCTTCGCTTCGGGCCAAGGTGGTCCAGGCCCTGGTCAGCCTGCTGCCGACCGACGGCGTGCTGGTCCTGGATCCGGAAGACGACGCCTCGGAGTTCGACGACGTGCTGACCGCCGCGCCGGGCGGAACGGGGATCTATCTGCGCGATCCGTCGGTGCGGGTCGCCGCCGCAGCATAAGCCTTGGCCGGCGCGCGGGCGACCATCGCCCCGCCCATCAGACCACCCAAGGCCTCTCCCAGCTTGGTCATCCCGCCCACCGGCCCCGGCGTCACCGCCGCGAAGGCCGGCGCGAGCTTGCGGAACAGGATCGGCGGCGCCTCGGGACCGACGATCGCGCCGTGCAGGTCCATCAGGTCCACCACCTCGCGGGCGGCCTTGCGCCAGGCGACCGGCGGGGCGATGCCGTGCGGCGCCGGGGCGCGGCAATCGGAGAAGTCGGGCCTCAGGCCACAGCCCGCTTCGATCGCCGCCTCGACCCGACGCGCATAGGCCTGATCGCGGGCCAGGCGGTCCACATCGACCACCAGGTCGGCTTCCGGCAGCGCCTTGAGGTAAGAACGCAGCCACACCGCCAGGAAGGCCTGGAACGAGACGCTGGCCGGCGCGCGCTTCAGGCGCCGGCGGACGGCGGCGATGCGCGCGTCCAGCGTTCCAGCCGCATCGAAGTCATGACCCAGCAGGGTGCGCGAGACCTCGGCGCAGCCGGCCATCTCGGAGAGCAGCACATAGTGGCAGAGCTCGAAATAGGTCGGGCGGGGCCGCTTGCGCAGCGAATAGAACGACAGCCACTGCTGCACCGGATCGCGGATCAGCGCGACGTGGAAGCCGCCGAACCGGCGCTTCAGCCAGCCCACGCGGCCCAGGGTGCGGCAGCAGGCCAGGATCGGCGTCTCGCCCCGCGCCCGCGCCGCGCCGACCAGTTCCTCGACATAGGCCTGCTGAGCCAGGTCGCTGGCCTCGGGCTCGATCCAGAAACGGTCCAGCGCGAAGCCAGGCTGGAAGCGCCTCACCCCATCGGCCGGATCGAGAACGACCTCGAATTCCCTGAGGTAGGGATCCGCCCCGCCCGGATGGCGCAGGCCGCTGTTGTCGGGCGTCTCAACGTCGATGGTGTTGGCCGTGAGCCGCGCCAGCTGCTCGTGCCAGGGCTCGTAATAGGCGCGCACACCGGGCAGCGCCCGGAAACGGCTCCACACATAAGTGCTGGAGCAGCGCCAGCCGCTGTGCACGAAGACGGTCTTGGTGTGTGACGGCAAGCAGGCCCCTCGCAGGGCTTGAGCGTGACTTGCGATCTTTTCAGAGAGATATCGGCGAGACTGCTTAAGGTTGCATCATCGCAATAATGTAGCGCCTCAAGAAAAAGGCCCGCCGGCTGAACCGGCGGGCCTTTCGCTAGATCGTTGGGTAGGACGCGTTACTTGACGTCCTTGGCCGTGTCGCTGACCGCCTTACCGGCCGACGAGACGTCCTTGCCGGCGCCTTCGACGGTGTTGCAGGCCGCGACCGACAGGGACGCGAGGGCGGCGGCGATAATCACGAGCTTACGCATGGTCTTCTCCGATGTTCGCCCCCGAGGGGATGGAAAAGGGGCGTTGAAACGATTGCCCCTCAAGAACGCCAGCAGCGAAGCTCGGTTCCGGCCTAGGTTACGTGAATCACCGCCTCAGGGGTCGGGAAGGTGAGGCGCACCGTCAATCCGCGCGGGGTGTGGCTTTCGAACGCCACCTTGCCCCGCAGCTGACGGGCGAAGGCGGTCATCAGGGTGCGGCCGACCCCGCCGCCGACGCTGTCGGGCGCGCCCGGACCATCATCGCTGATCGAGAGTTCCGCCTCTTCGCCGCGCACATGGAAGCCCACCGCCAGCATGCCGCCGTTCGGACCGAAGGCGTGTTTCTGGGCGTTGGTGATGGCTTCGACGGCGAACAGGGCGATCGGGGCCAGACGATCGGGGTCGATGACCAGCGGATCGGCGTGGACTTCGGTCCTCACCAGCGACGAGGTCGACATGTCGTTGGCCAGCAGCTGGGCGGTCAGCTCTTCCAGGAACGGCCGCAGGTCCACGCGCTTGAGGTCGGGTCCCTGGTAGAGGGCGCGATAGATCTGGGCCAGGGCGGTGATCCGCTGGCGGGTGTCGTTCATCGCCGCCTTGGCCGCCGGATCGGCCAGCGCCCGCTGCTGCATGTTCAGCAGCGACGTGATGATCTGCAGGTTGTTCTTCACCCGGTGATGGATCTCGCGCATCAGCGCGTCCTTGTCGGCCAGGCTGTCCAGCAGCGAGGCGTCGCGGGCGACGATGCCGCCGGCCATGGCGTCGAGGGTGGCGGCCAGCTCGCGGATCTCTGGCGGCGCGCGTTCGGCCTGCAGCGGCCGGACGGTGAAGCGGCCACGAGCATAGATCGCCGCCACGCGCTGCAGGTAGACGATCCAGCGGATCACCTCCCGCTCGGCGACGATCAGCACCGCGCCCAGGGCCAGGAAGAAGGCCAGCAAAGGCAGCAGCAGACGCGATATCGGGTTGATCCACGCCCAGGACACCAGGCCCGGCGCGGGGGCCGACAGCACGACGAAGACATCGTCATTGACCAGGGGGGCGGCCGAATAGGTGCGCTCGTGATGCGCCGCGTCCTCGTGGCTCCAGATGGCCGCCCCGCTCTTGGCCGCGCGCTCGCGCCAGCCGCGCGGCGGCGTCGAGAAGGCCGCAGGATCGGTGGCGGCGAAGATCGCGCCGTTCGAATCGGCCAGGGCCACCTCGGCGCCGTTGGGCATGAAGCGGTTGACCGTGCCGACCTTCAGGTCGCGCAGGTTCAGGACGGCGGCCATCGCGCCTTCGAACTTGTCGGGCGCGCCGGCGCGGACGGCGGCCAGCACCGCCGGCTCGTTGGCGTAGACCGCACCCGGATCCGAGGCCACGACCATGCTCGCGCCGTCGCGCAGTTCCTGGAACCAGGGCCTTTGCCCTCGCTCAGTGTCGAACGGCGTGGTGGCGGCCGCGCAGGCCACGCGGCCGCGCGAGTCGAAGCGGATCAGGTTGGCGTAGCCCGGCAGGCGGGCGCGCACATCGGCCAGTCGCTGAGCGCATTCCAGCCCGAGCGAGCCGGGACCCAGGGTCTGCAGCAGCACCCCGGCGGCCTCGATGCGGGCGCGCGCATTGGCGGCGCTCTGTCCCGCAGCCAGTTCCAGGCTCTGACGACGCGAGTCGGCCTCTGCCCGGAAGGCGAAGATCGACTGCGCGCCGCCGATGATTAGCACGGGCAACAGAGCCACGCACAGCGCGAAGGCCAGGCGGACTCGAATGGAGGTTGCAGCCTGCCCGGCGCGGCCGGCGAAGGTCTTCACCGCAGGGAGCTCAACCGCTCCGCGTCGGCGAGGATCGCATGCATGGCGTCACCCGCCGATGCGCCGTCACGATCATAGGCCCCCGCTTCGAGGATGGCCTGCAACGCCCGGCGGGCGCGGCTGACCCGGCTCTTAACGGTACCCACGGCGCATCCGCAGATCTCGGCGGCCTCTTCATAGGCGAAACCGCCGGCCCCGACCAGGATCAGGGCTTCGCGCTGCTCGGCCGGAAGCATGCCCAGGCCCAGGCGCAGTTCGTCCAGGGCGACGGGCGCCTCCGGGTCGTCGACCGCCACCAGGGTCCGCTCGGCGGCTTCCTGGTCCAGCTGGCTCTGGCGCCAGCTGCGGCGTTTTTCCGAATAGAACTGGTTGCGCAGGATCATGAAGGTCCAGGCCTTCATGTTGGTGCCCAGCTGGAAGCTGGCGCGCGCGTCCCAGGCCTTCATCATCGCGTCCTGCGCCAGATCGTCGGCCGCGGTGGGGTCGCCGGTCAGGGTGCGGGCGAAGGCGCGCAGATGCGGAATCAGGGTGACCAGTTCGCGTTTGAACAGGTTGTCCCGGACGGGGTCGGGCGGCGAGCGGCCGACTTGCGGTTCGCTCATGCTCAGCGCTCTCCCTTCGGAGGCTCGGCCCTGCGGAGGATTTCGAGGAATTCGTCAGGCACAGCCTCGTTGACGACCTCATCGAACATCTGACGCAGCTTCACGCCGATGGCCTGCTGGCGCAGACGCGCTTCATCCAGCGCCGCAGCGCTCTTGCGTTTGTCTTCCATGGGTACGTGTTCGATCATGTCCTCGACACCGAACTGCATTTGCATCGGCGTCCGCCCCCTTTGGCCGAATGTCTTTCCGCCAGACGACAACGTGGTTTTCCGTGCCCGGTTCCATAAGCTTGAGCTTAAGATGTCAAATATCCTCGACGGACGGAACCGCTCAGTTGGGGGAGGCGTTATCGACCATCGACGGAACGGCCTAGCTTTGCCGTTCGTTGGTATGTTTTCGAAGACACCGCATCGGGAGGGGTCATGAGTCTTCTAGCTCGGCTGGCGCCGCATCTGCCCTATATTCGCCGCTACGCCCGCGCCCTTACCGGCGATCAGTCCACCGGCGATCACTACGTCCGCGTGGCGCTCGAGGCGCTGGCCGCCGGGGAACGATCGCTGGACGGCGAGCTTTCGCCGCGCGTGGCGCTGTATCGCGTGTTCCACGCCATCTGGCTCAGCTCCGGCGCCCAGCTGGAAGCCCGCCGCGATGAAGGCCTGACCGCCGGCGACGACGCCGCCCAGCGTCTGATGCGCATCGCGCCCCGTTCGCGGCAGGCTTTCCTGCTCACCGCGCTCGAGGGCTTCACACCGTCGGAAGCCGCCCAGATCCTGGACTGCGACTTCGGCGAGGTCGAACGCCTGATCTCCGACGCCCAGGCCGAGATCGACGCCGAACTGGCCACAGACGTCCTGATCATTGAGGACGAGCCGGTCATCGCCGCCGACATCGAGGCCCTGGTCAAGGAACTGGGCCACCAGGTCACCGACATCGCCGCCACCCGCGGCGAAGCGCTCGAAGCGGTCGCCCGCCGCACCCCGGGCCTCGTCCTGGCCGACATCCAGCTGGCCGACGGCTCGTCGGGCATCGACGCGGTCAAGGACATCCTGGGCCGCATGGACGTGCCGGTGATCTTCATTACCGCCTTCCCTGAGCGCCTGCTGACCGGCGAGCGCCCGGAACCGACCTTCCTGATCACCAAGCCCTTCCAGCCGGAAACGGTGAAGGCGGCGATCGGCCAGGCGCTGTTCTTCCACCCGCGTCGGACCGCCAAGGCAGCCTGATAAGGGTTTCTTCCAACCACCCGAGAAACGGCTCTCCGAAAGGGGGCCGTTTTTCTTTGGGGTCATTGGACCCCTATCGCGTTCTCGTGGCGAGAAACGCTGGCTCGGCTGGCGCGTAAAACCTCAGGAGCTCAAAATCGTGGGCCTTCGGTCGGCCGGCATATCTTATCCAGCCAAACTACGCGCCTGCCGGTGGTGTTGGCTGGAGATTGCATCCTTAAGCGCCTTCCTCTGTTTCGCATCCCACCGACCAATGGCCCCGAGCCCAGCGTCTCCCATCCGCTTACGGCGTGAATGATCTTCGAAAAGTGAAACCAATTCCGCTGCATAACTAGCGTCGTCGCTAGCGATGGATACCCCCTCAGCGTATTCCGGCGGCAGCCCGTCCGCGCCGAGCGCGGTGCTTACACAAGGCACCCCCATCGCCATCGCCTCGAGGAGTTTGATTTTTATGCCGGTACCTTTGACTATGTAGTTGGCCAGTATGGGAGCCAATGCCATGGCTGTAGTTAGAGACTTAACCCGCCCATGTTTTACTACAAATGGATAGTCTGGAACAGATGATCCGACATCACCGATAACATGCAACTTAAAATCAGGAATTTTCGTCATAACGATCGGCATCACGTTCTCAATTAAAGCAGCTAGTGATTCATTATTTGCTTCAAAGCTAGAACCCAGAAAAGTGGCACCTGATGACGAAGATAGGTCTACCCGCTCCCTTTGGCCCACTATATGACTTACTGTTGTGACTTTGGTTTTATCACCAGCCACAGAAAGTAAATCCCGGAAATGTTCAGCTTCTCTATCCTGTATTGCGATGACAAGATCGGCGCGACTTAGTCCTTTCGCCTCGGCAGCTGGCGTGAATTCGTGCCAGAACGCGTCGTGGGTGTCTATTATTCGATAAGCGCTATCAGGTACTAAGTCGAATAGGCTGGAAAAATGCACGTATTCGACAACAACAATTTCAGGATTGAGCCTTAATATGATATCTTTACAACCAGATCGTAGCGATTCGTCGAATACGTAATCTACGTTGTCGGACAACTTTCTTGGAAGAACTTTTGAAAGGACTTTCCTGGAAAGGATTCTAAGGTTGAACATAAGCGTCATGGCTAGGCTTCGTTGTACCAAGCAGAAATTCTGTGGTCCAACAATTTGGCGATGAGCGTCCAGGTCGAAGTCGCGCATCTGTCGGGACGGAAGGAGCGCAAAATGCACCTCGTGATCCTTCATCAGCTCCTCGACCAGAGTTTTTATGCGCTGACGATTTCCGCCAAAGGCCGGCGCTATCGGAATTTTCGAGAATATCAGAGTCTTCACTAGCCAAGCCCCCTGGAGATTCTAGCGCCACAAAGAGCATTGAACCTTCAGCGACGCAATTCTTGCGGGGATGCGGGGGTTGACCACAATTTCTGATGATTGCCACGGATTTGGGCAGCTTCGAGTGGGTTCGACATCCATGCGCGCCTCCAGATTTCGGACGAAATGAACTGTTTACGCGCCGAAGGATTGGCCCGTGAGTGGCGCAGGTGTCGGCCCATCGACCCGAACATGCGGTCTAACCAGGGCCTCCCCCCCCCGAGAAACGGCTCTCTGAAGGCGCGCCGTTTCTCGGAGGGGCTTTTTTCTCCTTGCGGAAGGGAGTGGTGCGAGGCGCCGGGACGCTAGGACAAACGAAAACCGCCGCGACAGCGGCCAGGCTGTCGCGGCGGCTTATGTCTTCAACCCCTGACCCCGACCGCCTTCGGCGGCCGCTTCTCCCAGAGGGAGAGGGGCGGTGCGTCGGTCGCTAAGGCTTCTGACGCGCTGGCGACTGCTGGGTGTCGTAGCGCTGCGCCTCGGCCGGGGTCTTGGCGCCGTTGTTAGCCTCGACTGCGGCGAGATCTTGAGCCCGGAAGCTCCAGGCGCCGAACAGGGCCAGGGCGGCGAGCACGGTGGAGATCACCAGCACCCAGAAGATGTGACGGCCCCAGCGGCCCTGACGGGCGCGAGTGGCGTTAACGCGTGGGCCGTGCGTTTCGGGCGCGACGTCGGGATGAATGTCGGCGGGCATGATGTCATACCTCCTTATGGCGTCCAGGTTCGGGCGGCGTCCGCGCGGTCGCGAGCGTTGAAGGCCTGCACCGTCCCGGCGGAGGCTCCGATCGCCACGATCACGACCATCGCAATGATCCGCGAGCGCACCCGTTTTTGACGCTGGGTGAGCGTCGAGACAAAAACCATGCCGCCATGCTCGGCTTGATAGGTCCGGATCACGACGTTGCTCCCTGCCCCGGCGGACCGCATGTCCGCTTGGAACCTCAACGTGTCCCGTCCACCGCCGTTCCCTGATTTCGCCCTCCCGGCCATCCGCGAAAAAATCACGCGCGCCGGGAACCGTTGGTGCGAGACGTCGTTTTATCTTTGCGAAGGCGGCGACGCCCCCCCGACTTGAGGCTGGCGATAGTCAGCCTGCCGCCTTCGCACCCCCCTTTGTTGATGCGAACTTCGGCGGACCGGGACACCCGGCCCGCCTTTCCTTCGTCTGGGTCTTTGCTCCCGGGTCCAAGCGAGCCGGCGTGACCGGCCCGCTCGCTGTTCGCCTACTTGCTCTCCAGATCGAACAGGATATCCGCCCGGCGGCGCAGCGGCGCCGATGCGCCCGAGGCCGCCACGGATCCGGCGTCGCCCACGGCGGCGGTGTCGATCTCGACCTTGCCGAAGCCGGCCTTGGCCAGGGCCGAGGTCACGGTGTCGGCCCGGCGCTTGGACAGGGTCAGGTTGGCGGCCGAGGTCCCTACGGCGTCGGCCAGACCGGTCACCCGCACGGACTTGACCGCACAGCCGCGCGCCTGGGTCCGCGCGGTGTCGAGCAGCATGCGGGCCTCCTTGGTCAGCTCGGCGCTGTCCTGCTCGAAATAGACCGAGGACTGGAAGTCGACGCAGGCCGGCGGCGCGGCGGCCACGGGCTTGCGCAGCGTACGCCATGGTCCTTCGGAGCTGGCGCAACCGGCCAGGGCCAGGACTACGCCCGCCACGCTGATGGCCTGCACGGCATAGGTGATCTTTGTCGTCTTCATTCGAACCCTCCTCCTCGAACCTGCGAACACACGAAAGGCGACCGGCTGAGCCGATCGCCTTTCCCTGGACGTCGTGGCCTGTCGCCTAGCTTAGTAGCGGGGCGCGCCATCTTCCCAGTAATAACGACCGCTGCGGGAGTCGTAGTAGTAATAGCGACCCGCGCGCTCGTCATAATATTGGCGACGGTTGGCGTTGGTCGAACCGCAGCCGCCATCCTCCTTGCAACCCTTGACGGCGCCCACCGTGCCGCCGAGCGCCGCGCCGACCAGGGCGCCGGTGCCAGCGCTGCCGCTGCCGACATTGTTGCCGATCACCGCGCCCGCCAGGGCGCCGATGGCGGCGCCGCCGGCGGCGTTGCGCTCCACATTGCCCGTCGAGGTGCACGCCGAGGCGAGCACGCCCACGCCCATCAGGGCGATCATGGTCATCTTCATCTTGGCTCTCCGCTCCGAGCTGCCTGTACCCGTGTCGAGCAAACGACTCCCGGGGGGCGGCGGTTCCGTTTACAAGCGGAACCATAACGCGCGGACGCCCGTTGCCTCGGCGAGTTTTGACGTGAAGGGGCAGCGCGTGAAGCGCATTGAGGTCATCGCCAATATCGCATCCGGATCGGTCGGTCCGGACGCGCCGCAGATCGCCGAGCGGCTGTTGGCTGAATACGGCGTTTCCGGCGTCGTCCACGCGCCGCAGCCGGGCGAACTGGTCGATTGTCTGCGGAAGGCGATCGACAGCGCGCCGGATGCGATCCTGGTCATCGCCGGCGACGGCACGGCACGCGCGGCGGCGGAGATGGCCGGACCGGATGGTCCGCTGATCGCTCCCCTGCCTGGCGGCACCATGAACATGCTGCCGCGCGCGCTCTATGGCGACCGCGACTGGCAGACGGCGATGAAGGCCTGCCTGGAGAGCGGCGAGGCGCGAACCATTTCCGGCGGCGAGGTCGGCGGACGCCTGTTCTTCGTCGCCGCCATCCTGGGCAGCCCGGCCCTGTGGGCCACAGCGCGGGAGGCCGCCCGCGAAGGCAAGTTCAGCATCGCCATCGCCCGCGCCCGCCGCGCCTTCCGCCGCGCCTTCTCCGGCCGCCTGCGCGTCTCGCTGGACGGCCGCCCCGAGATCAAGACCGAGGCCCTGACCCTGATGTGTCCCCTGGTCTCGACCGCCCTGGACGCCGACGAGCGGGCCCTGGAGGCCACGGCCCTCGATCCGTCCAGCGCGCTCGACGTCTTCCGCCTGGGGTTCAACGCCGCCCTGGGCCATTGGCGTGACGACCCGTCGGTAAACGCCGGCCGCTGCCGCACCGGCAAGATCCGGGCCCACGGCCGCATCCCGGCGATCCTGGACGGCGAGCCGGCGCGGTTCGATCCCGAGGTGTCGATCCGCTTCCGCCCGAAGGCCTTCCGCGCCCTGGTGCCGCCGGACGAGACCGCTGAATGAGGCTGGTTCAGCTCTCCGACATCCATTTCGGCGGCGAGAACAAGGAAGCCGTCGAGGCGGCGACCGCGTGGATCCGAGACGCCCGGCCCGACCTCGTGGTGGTGGCCGGCGATCTGACCCTGGACGGCAAGACCCCAGAGTTCGACGCCGCCGCCGCATGGCTGAAGCGCCTGCCCGATCCGATGATCGTGGTGCCCGGCAATCACGACACCCCCTTCGTCGGACCGCGCGAGCTGTTCGAGCGCTTCACCCGCACCTGGGGGCGGTTCAAGGATCGGTTCGGCGACGAGGACGGCGCGGCCTGGCGCGCGCCGGGCGTCACCGTCTCCTCGCTGAACACGGCCCGCGCGGCCCAGGTGCGATGGAACTGGTCGAAGGGCGCGGTGTCGCGCGGCCAGATCCGCCGCGTCGTCCGCGAGCTGGAGGCAGCGCCGGCCGGCGATCTCAGGGTGGTGGTCTGCCACCATCCGCTGATGGAGGTGCTGGGCGGGCCGATGACCGCCAAGGTCCACGGCGGGGTCGACGCGGCCAACCACTTCGTCCAGGCGGGCGCCGACGTCATCCTGTCGGGCCACATCCACCTGCCGTTCGTCACCGCTGTCCCGTTCGGCGACGGCAAGACCCAGGCGATCGGCTCGGGCACCCTCTCGCACCGCGAACGGGGCGCCGCGCCGGGCTTCAACGTCATCGAGGTCGAGCCGGGCTGCGTGCGCGTACAGGCCCTGGCCTATGAGCACGGCAAGTTCAACGCCTGGCGCACCTGGGCCTGCGATCGCAGAAGCCCAAACGAAAACGGCGCGGCCTGAGCCGCGCCGTTCCGCCGTTCGTCTCGGTGCTACCTAGCGTGGCGCGCCGCGACCGCCGCGGAAGAGGTGGCTGACCAGCGACACCAGGAACAGGACAAGGAAGACGTAGAACAGGATCTTGGCGATCCCGATCGCGGTCCCGGCGATGCCGGTGAAGCCCAGAAGGGCGGCGATCAGGGCGACCACCAGGAAGGTCACGGCCCAGTTCAGCATGGGTCTCTCCGGATGAGCCCGGCCTTTCGAGCCGGGGCGTTTGTCTCGATCGAAGCCCACGGCCTCGCTTCGAAACAACGCACCCGACTCCCGGGCGTTCCGGAAATCTGGACCCTATTCCGGAGCCGGATAGGCCCAGCCCTGCTGGCCCGACTTGGCCGCGGCGTACTGGCTGTCGGCCAGGGTCCAGTTGAGCAGGTTGTCGAACACGGCTTCCAGGAAGCCCTTCCGCAGGTTCTGGTAGTCCAGATAGTAGGCGTGCTCCCAGACATCGGCGACCAGCAGGGCCGTCAGGTCCTGGGTGACCGGGCTTTCGGCGTCGTGGGTCGAGATGATCTTCAGGGCGCCCGAGGCGTCCGAGACCAGCCACACCCAGCCCGAGCCGAAGTGGCCGATGCCTTCGGCGACGAACTTTTCCTTCAGGGCGTCCAGGCCGCCGAAGGTGGAGTCGATGGCGGCGGCCAGATCGGCGCCCGGGGCGGTCTTGGTCGGCGAGAGGCCGTCCCAGAAGAAGGCGTGGTTCCAGGCCTGGGCGGCGTTGTTGAACACCTTACCCGGACCGGCGCCCTTGATCACCGCTTCCAGCGAACCCTTGTCGTCGCCGTTCAGCAGGCCGTTCAGCGCGGTCACATAGGCCGCGTGGTGCTTGTCATGGTGGAAATGGAGGGTGTTGGCGGAGATCGTCGGCTCCAGCGCGTCGTACGCGTAGGGCAGGTCCGGCAGCTTGTACGTCATGTTCACTCCATGGGAAGGCGTTCCAGGGAGGAGGGAACGCGCGGGAAGCATCTAGAGCGCGCCAGGGCAAAGCGTAAGCCGTTTCACCGTGCAAAGCCGCCACGGCGCACTCAAATTTTCGAGATAGATTCCCTTGAAAACTTAGGGCTTTCGGGAATCTGGAAGAACAACCTCGCAAGACAAACGCCACCGAACGGATCCGGTGGCGTCGGTCTTGAACTTTGTTGGCGCGATCAGCGCTGCGGTGGCTTCGGATCCAGGAAGGCCTTGGCCAGCGAGGCGGTCAGGGTCGGGTTCTTCAGGGCGAAGATCCCGGCGGCCAGACCGATGCCGATCGACATCAGCGGCTTGTCGCGCACGATCTCGATGACCCTGCTGGTCATGTCGAAACCCTGCTGCGCGGGCTGCTGACCTTGATTGTGATGACGACCTTCGACCTTGCGGGCCGCGAGCATGCCGGCGATGGCCACGATCAGGGCGGCGACGGCCGCCACGATCGCGGCCGCGCCGGCCGCCGAGACCAGCGGAACCAGCACCGCGTAGATCGCGAAGGCGGCGGACACGACGGCCACCGCGGCGGCGGCGGCGATCGCCGCGGCCGCGGCCAGCGTCATCAGGGTCTTTTCGAAGATCACCGGTTGCTGCTACGGCCGCCGGAGAGGAGCAGGCCGATCAGCACGCCGACGCCGAGACCGGCGAGGGTGGCGGTGATCGGGCGCTCACGGATACGCTCCGACGCATAGCGTTGGGCGTCCTCGATCTGCTGGCCGGCGGTGTCGGTATAGGTGCGGCTCTGGGCGCGCAGGGTTTCAAAGCCTTCAGCGACCGACTTCTCGACGCGCTTGGCGGCTTCGGTCAGCGAGACGCGGGCGGCGTCGGCGGCGTGGGCGAAGCTGCGCTCGGCGTGTTCAACGGCCTCGAGCGTGGCCGACTTGGCCTTATCGGCTTCTTTGGCGGCGGCGGGACTGGGCATGATCATCTCCTGTTCGCGACGGCGACCGACCGGGGGCGCTGAAGCTGCGCCTCGTCAACGCCTGCTCGACGTCGGGGTTCCACGTTAGCGCAAGGGCTAAAGCTTCACCACAGTGGAATCCCCTGTGGAACGCGTCTTCAACGCCCTCAAGAAGCCTCCAAAGGCGCTCGCGCCAGAGGCGAAGCGAGTCTAAGGTCGAATCATGGAGGACGCCCCCATCGTCAGCGACGACCGCCAGGAAGCCGCCCGGCTCAACGCCTTGAGAGCCTTGGACATCCTGGATAGCGCGGTCAACGAGCCTCGGTTCCTGCGCCTCGTGCGTCTGGCAGCCCGGCTGTTCGACGCGCCCAAGGCCGCCATCGCGCTGGTCGACAAGGATCGGGTCTGGCGCAAGGCCTATGTCGGCTATGCGAGCCCCGAAAGTCCGCGCGCTGGCGACCTGGCCGGCCAGGTGATCGCCGCCAACGGACCCGTGGCGCTGGGCGTGCCGATCCGCAACGATCAAGGCCAGGCGCTGGGCGCGCTCGTCGTCGAAGGCCCTGGCCTGAACGGCCCGGCTTCTGACGAGGATCTCCAGGCGCTGGAAGATCTGGCCGCGCTGGCCACGGAAGTCCTGACCGTTCGCTGTCGCGCCCTCAACCTGGAAGCCGAGCGCCTGAACCTGGCCATCTCGGCCGCCAGCCTCGGCGAGTTCGAGTGGGACATCAAACGCGACGTCTTCAAGATCAGCCCTCGGCTGGCCAAGATCTCGGACATCGAGCCCGGCGAGATCCCGGCCGAGAACGGCCAGGCCCTGTACCGGTTCCTGCATCCCGACGACCAGGCCTGGCTGAAGGAATCGATCGACGAACAGCTGGCGGAAGCCGATCGTTACGAGGCCGAATACCGCCGCCCTAACGGTCCCGACGGCCGCGAGATCTGGAACCAGGGCTCGGGCGTCATCCTGCGCGACGCCGACGGCGAGCCGGCCTATCTGATCGGCGTCGTCCAGGACATCACCGAGCGCCGGGCCGAAGAAGATCAGCGCGAGAACCTCGTCGCCGAACTGGACCACCGCATCAAGAACCTGCTGGCGGTCGTCCAGTCGGTGGCGGCCCAGTCGGCGCGCAAGTCGGCCTCGTTGGATGTTTTCCTCAAGACCTTCGCCGCGCGACTGAAGTCGATGAGTTCGGCCCACGATCTGCTGACCGCCGCCCGCTGGCGCGGCGCGACCCTGGCGCGGATCGCCGCAGCCGAGCTGGGCGGCCTGGCCCCGACCCAGACGCGCTGGGACGGGCCGGAGCTGTTCCTGACCCCGCGCGCGGCCTCCGCCCTGTCGCTGGCGCTGCATGAACTGGCGGTCAACGCGATGCGCTACGGCTCGCTATCCAGCGAGAACGGCAAGGTCGAGGTGGTCTGGCGGCGCACGCCCGAGGGCGGCTTCGCCCTGGAGTGGCTGGAGACCGGCGGCCCGCCGGCTGTCGCGCCGACCACCAAGGGCTTTGGCGCGACCCTGATCGAGGACGTCGCCGGTCGCGAACTGGGCGGCTCGGCCAAGATCAACTACCGGTCCAGCGGCGTCACCGCCATGATCCAGGGCGCGGCCGAGGCCCTGGCCGACGCCCCGCCGGTCGAACCGGCTGAGGTCGCTCCCGAACGCATCGTCGAGACCGTGGTCGCCGCCGACGAGACCGTTCGCCCGGGCGCCATCGCCGGCCTGAAGGTGCTGATCGTCGAGGACTCCCTGCTGCTGGCCCTGGAGCTGGAAGCGGGCCTCGAGGACGCCGGCGTCGTGGTGGTCGGCTGCGCGGCCGAACTCAGCGAGGCCCTGTCGATGGTCGAGATGGACTTCGACGTCGCGGTCCTGGACGCCGACCTCAACGGCCAGTCGGTGGCCCCGGTCGCCGAGATCCTGCGCTCCATGGGCCGGCCGTTCGTGTTCGCCACGGGCTATGCGGACAAGGCCGCGCCGATGGGGTTCGACGCCCCGATCGTGCGCAAGCCGTACAACGTCCACCAGATCGCGCGGGCCGTGGCGGGGGTCACGGGGCGGGCTTGATCATCAGCGGGACCGACACCTCGTCCTTCGACAAGCTCAGGATGAGGTTTCTACTGAACCGCCCCGACAGTAGTCCTCACCCTGAGCGTGTCGAAGGGCGAGGACGGACCCTCAGATCACGCCCCGCTTCCGCAGTCCCTCGACCGTCTCCCCACTCATCCCCACCACTTCCGCCAACACCGCCTCCGTGTGCTCGCCCAGGGTCGGCCCGGTCCATCGCACCCCGCCCGGCGTTTCCGTCAGCTTCGGGAAAGCGTTCTGCATCTTGATCTGGCCGAACACCGGATGCGGCGTCGTCACGATCGATCCGCGCGCGACGAACTGGGGATCCTCGATCATGTCCGGCGCGCGATAGATCCGGCCGGTGGCCAGGCCCGCCGCCTCCAGCTTCGGCAGCAGGTCGTCGATCTCCTGGTCGGCGGTCCAGGCGGCGATGCGGGCGTCGAGTTCGGCCTGGTGCGCGCCGCGGGCGGCGTGGTCGCGATAGCGCACATCGTCGGCCAGGTCCGGCCGGCCCATCAGGTCGCACAGCCGCCTGAACAGGGTGTCCTGGTTGGCGCCGATCAGGACCAGTTCGCCGCTCTTGGTCGGGTAGACGTTCGACGGCGCGATGCCGGGCAGCACCGCCCCCGAGCGCTCACGGACATAGCCGGTCAGGTCGTATTCGGTGATCAGGTTCTCCATCACCGTCAGCACGCTCTCATAGATGGCCACGTCGACCACCTGGCCCTTGCCCGTGCTTTGACGGGCATGGAGGGCCATCATCACCCCGAGCGCGGCGTTGAGGCCCGAAAGGCTGTCGCCGATCGAGATCCCGGCCCGGGCCGGCGGCCGGTCCGGTTCGCCGGTGATGTGGCGCAGTCCCCCCATGGCCTCGCCGACCAGGGCGTAGCCGGCGCGGCTTGAATAGGGCCCGGTCTGGCCGAAGCCCGACACCCGCGCCATCACCAGTCCCGGATTGGTCTTCGCCAGTTGGTCATAGCCCATGCCCCACTTTTCCAGCGTGCCGGGGCGGAAGTTCTCGACCACCACATCGGCCTTGGCGATCAACGCGCGCGCGATGTCGCGGCCTCCGTCCGTACGCAGATCGACGGTGACGGACTTCTTGTTGCGGCCGATCACCGGCCACCAGGGCGACAGGCCCTGGGGCTTGGAGCGCCCCCACTGGCGCATCGGGTCGCCGACCTTGGGATCCTCCAGCTTGATGACCTCGGCCCCGAAGTCGCCCAGCACCTGACCGCAGAACGGCCCGGCGATCAGCGAGCCCATCTCGATCACCCGCAATCCGGCCAGCGGACCCTGCGTCATCCGATTCTTCCCTCACCCTTGCCGGAACCGTTCACGGCCCCGTGAAGTTTTGTTGATCACACGACGCCGCACGCGGCGCCTGTCCACGAACCTCTAAGAAAAACACACAGGGAAAGACAGAGCCATGAACCGTCATATCATGTTCGGCGCCGCCGCCATCGCCGCCCTCAGCCTGGCCGCCTGCGGTCAGAAGGCCGAAGAGACCAAGGGCGCCGCCACCCCGGCCGAACAGGCCGCGACCCCGGACGCCAACCCGGCGGCCACCGTCCCGACCCCGTCGGACGAGACCAAGGCCGACGTCTTCGCCATGAAGGCCGCCGATAGCGACATGTTCGAGATCGCCGCCGCCAAGCTGGCCGCCACGCGCTCGACCAACCCGTCGGTCAAGAAGTTCGCCGCCGCGATGGAAAAGGCCCACATGGCCACCAGCACCGAGCTGAAGTCCGCCATCGCCGCCTCGGGCGCGACCATCACCCTGCCGACCATGCTGTCGGAAGACGCCCAGGGCAAGATCGACGACCTGACCAAGGCCGACGCCAAGGACTTCGACAAGAAGTACGCCGACAGCCAGGTCGACGCTCACCAGTCGGCCCTGAACCTGCTGCAGCGCTACGCTCAGGACGGCGACACCCCGGCCATCAAGGCCTTCGCCGCCGCCACGGCTCCGAAGGTCCAGGAGCACCTGAACATGGCCGAGGGCCTGAAGAAGGGCTTCGACACCGGCGAGGACGTCGCCAAGGCCCGTCAGTAACGCTCAGGGAATGGCGTAGGCGACCGTCGCCTTGGCGGCGGCCCGCTCGCGCCCTTCCGTCCACATCAGGACATCGGCCGTCGCAATGCGGCGGCCGAGCTTGAGCATGGTCCCCTCGGCGTAGAGATCGCCGGGCTGGCAACCCCTCAGGAAGTGAATGTTGAGCGAGGTGGTCACCGCCATGGCCACCTCGCCGATGTGCGCCAGGATCAAGGCATAGGCCGCCGTATCCGCCAGCGTCATCAAGGTCGGTCCAGAGATCACCCCGCCCGGCCGCAGCTGCCGGGTCTGATACGGCAGCTTCAGCAACACCCGTCCCGGCTCGGCCTCCAGCACGGAAGGCATGTGGTCGGGGTCCGTCTCCGGAAAGGCGGAGCGCAGGAACGCGTTCAGCGCGCCCGCATCCAGCTTGATAGCCCCTTCGCTCACTTGCCGACCGGCAGCGTGTTGTCGTCGCCGTTGCGGTCGATCACCGTGTTGTACGGGTCAATGCCCGCGAACTTCGGCGCCGTCTCCGTGACGAAGGTGAAGGTCTGGACGCCGGAGCGGATCGGCCGGCGCTCATAGGCCACCACGTTCTTGGCGTCGAAACCCTTGTCGCCCGGCTTGGCCGTGAACAGGCCGATATCCATGGTCTCGTTGAGAGCTGCGTTGGTCTCCTTGCCCTTGCCGTCGGCGTACTTCTTCTGGGCGTCGACCGTGATCGTCACGTCGAACCTGCCGTCCGCCCGCTTCTTCACCGCCGCGCTCTTGGTCTTCAGATCGTAGAGCGTGATCTTCTCGAACAGGTCGGTGATCAAGGCCTGCTTGTCGGCCGGGGCCTCGGCGCGGAGCGCGGTCAGGAAGTCGGTGGTGATCGGATAGGGCGCGCCCTTGAAGGCGTGGTCGGCGATCAGCTTGCGCAGGGCGCGGTTGACCGTCTCCTCGCCGATCTCGCTCTGCAGCCGGTACATGACCAGCGAGCCCTTGCGATAGTAGACGTAGGGCTGGTTCTCGACCTTGTAGAGCGGCTGCTCGTCGATCACGTCGCCGCCACGCGCGCGCAGATAGCTGTCCAGCTCGAACTTCAGGAACTTGCGGATCTGCGGCTCGCCGTAGGTGTGCTTCATCACCATCAGCGCCGCGTACTGGGCGAAGGTCTCCGACAGCATCGCCCCGCCCTGCTGGTCGGCGCCGATCACCTGGTGGGCCCACCACTGGTGGCCGATCTCGTGGGCCCCGACATAGGTGACCATGTCGATCTTGGTCGGGTCGCGATAGTCGGAGATGAAGAACATCCCCTCGGACCACGGGATCGTATTGGCGAACGACTGGGCGAACTGGGCGTAGTCCGGGAACTCCTGGAAGCGCAGCTGGCGGAATTGATAGGGGCTGAAATTGGCGCCCATATAGTCCAGAGACCGCTTCATCGCGGTCTTCATCCGCTCGATGTTCCAGCTGTGCTGAGCGTCGTAATAAACCGCCAGCTGCACGCCCTTGTAGGTCTCCTCGGCCACCCTGTAGCGCGCCGACTGGATCGAGACGAACGGCAGGATCGGCGCCTCGGTGACGAAGCGGGCCACCCGGCGACCGTTCTTCACCGTGTCCGAAATCTTGTAGCCCGGCGCGATCGGGGTCTGGTCGGCCTCGGTGGTGACGGTGATGTCCGAGCTGACGAAGTCGGCGTCCTTGCGCAGGCCGTTGAACTGGCGGGACGGGACATCCCCCAGCTTGGCCATGCGCTGCTCGGGCGGCAGGCCGTACTTGCGGCGCTTGGCGCGGTCCTGCAGCAGGCTGTCGCGGCCCATGCCCAGGATTGGCGCGATCTCCAGGTTGTTGACGAAGGTCCCGTTGTCGACGACCCGGCTTTCCTGGCCGCTGTTGGGGAAGCCCCGCTGCGCGCGCAGGGTGATGAAGCTCATCTTGCGCCGCTCGCCCGACGCCATCGGCGTGTCGAAGGCGAAGATGCGATAGTTGAAGCGCTCGAAGGTCTTCTTGGGTCGGGCGCCCTCGATCGACAGCCCCTTGACCGACAGGTCACGGTCGAAGCGGACGTGGATCTCCTTCAACGGCGCGCCCGTCTTGTTCTCGATGACGTACGAGCCCTTGGTTTCCAGGCTGGGTTCGTGCGGCTTCAGGTCGACGTCCAGGGTCATGGCGACGATCTTGGGCTGCGGCGTGTTCTCGAACGGCAGCAGGGTCTTTTCGTAGTCGGCCTGCCACTTCTCGTTGCCGATCCTGGTCCGGTAGTCGTTCCAGACATTGGTGTTGACGTAGATGAACGCCCCCAGGCCCACGAAGGCGACCAGGGCGCCGCCCAGCAGCAGGCCGGCCCCGCCGTTCAGGCGAACGGGCAGTCGGCGCAGACGCGGCAGGAGGCGGCTTTCGGTCCCGCGCCGCCACAGGCCATAGGCCAGCACCAGCAGCACCACCGCGAAGGCCGTCCAATAGGCCCGCAGCCACCAGGCTCCGATCCAGAACTTGCCCAGGCCATTCATGTCCGAGAACGGCGTGTCGGTGGTCGAGCCGTAATTGTAGAGCTTGTGCTCAAAGCCCAGGTTCACGAACGTGATCGTGGTGACAAGGTAGATCACCATCAGGCCCCAGCCGATGAACTTGTGCGGGCTGATCGCCTGCAGGAACACCGCCAGCACGGCCAGCAGGATCCAGTCCACCGCCTGCGGCAGCACGTACCAGATCAGGTACTTGTCGAGCTCCAGCTTGAAATAGCCGTGGAAGACCTGGCTGAGGATGGCCGCGAACACGCTGACCAGCAGGGTCGAGACCAGGACGAGCGCGATGGCCAGGGTCTTGGGGGCCACGAAGGCCCAGTCGGGCACGGGGGTGGCGTCAATGATCTCGTGCGTCTTGCGCTCGCGCTCGCGCCAGACCAGCTCGCCGGAATAATAGATGGCGATGATCATCGGGATCAGGCCGAACGAGCCCAGAAGCGGCGACAGCAGCACCCGGGTGACCGGATAGATCACCCCACCGTAGCGACCGGCGTCGGTGGCGAACCACAGGGCGCCCATGGCGTTGGCCAGGCCCAGGAACAGCAGCACGAAATAGGCCGGGCTCTTGAACACCTGGCCCATGTCGAGCCGCGTGCGGACCACGAGTTGCGCCCAGGCCGTGGAGCGGTCGAACTTCGGTTGCGGCAACCGACCGTTGGTCAGGACTGGGGCGGCGTCGACCTCGGCCTTGCCCTTCTTGACCTTCCGCTGACCGGAGAGGTCGGCTGACTGGAAGCGGAACAGACTGTAGGCCAGCGTCAGGAAGCCCGCCGACAGCACGACCACGAGCACGCGGTTGAACAGCAGCGCTCCGGCCAATGGCGGGATCACCGTGTTGCGCTCGCTGGCCGTCCAGTACTTGGTCGCCAGGCCGTAGGCGGCGGTGCCGAGCGGCTCCCAATAGGCGGCGATCTTCTCGAACTCGGGCTTGTCCAGCGCGATGTTGGCGATGATCCACAGAACCATGAAGGCGACCACGCCGACATAGGTCCACATCATCGAGCGGGTGATGGTGGCCAGGGCGAAGAACAGCGACGCGGTCAGAAGGATCGACGGCAGGGCCAGGCCGAAATAGGCGAACAGATAGGCCTGCAGGACGTTGGGCCCCAGACGCTCGGGGTCGATCCACGGCATGAACGAGCCGATGAAGATCGCCAGCGGCACGGCCAGGAACGAGATCGCCGCCGCCAGGAAGGCGCCTGTGAAACGGCCGTAGAGATAGTCGAACTTGCGGATCCGCGTGGAGCGCAGGATCGGCCCGAAGCCCGTCTCGTCGTCCCGCACCACCACATTGGCCACGAAGGCCGTGGTCACGAACATGTAGAAGATCGACAAGATCAGGTGGGTCTGGGCGATCGCGAACGGGGCGTTCTTGTGGATGTTTCCGCCGCCGCCGATGCGGATCTGGTCGATCGTCGCCGCCCCGAAGGTCATCAGGAAGAAGATGACCGCGACCACCCAGAAGACGGGCGACTTCAGTTGGTAGCGGAGCTCGAAGCCCGCGATCTTGCGAAACATGCCGCCGCCTCCCGTCAGGCCGCCCGCCGGGTGGTCGAGAGGGTGGAGAAGTAGACATCCTCCAGCCCGCCCTCGACCGGCGTGAAGCCATTGCCCGGATTATCCTCCGACAGGATGTGGATGACCGTGCGGCCGGCCAGCAGGCGCGTGGAGATGACCTTGTACTGGGCCTTGGCGGCCTCCAGCTCGGTCTTGTCGATGATCTTCTTCCAGATCCGCCCCTTCAGCTTGGACACGAGGTCGGCTGGAGCGCCCTCGGTGACGATGCGGCCGTCGCAGATGATGGCCATGGCCGGGCAGAGGTCGGAGACGTCCTCGACGATGTGCGTCGACAGGATCACCACCACGTTCTCGCCGATCTCGGCCAGCAGGTTCAGGAAGCGGTTGCGCTCCTCAGGGTCGAGGCCGGCCGTGGGCTCGTCGACGATGATCAGGCGCGGATCACCGATCAGGGCCTGGGCGATGCCGAAGCGCTGGCGCATGCCGCCCGAGAACCCGGCGATGGCCTTCTTGCGGACATTCCACAGATTGACCTGGTTCAGCAGGTTCTCGACCGTCTCCTTGCGCGCCTTGGCGCCGGCAATGCCCTTCAGCACCGCCATGTGGTCGAGCATGTCGTAGGCCGAGACCCGCGGATAGACGCCGAAGTCCTGCGGCAGGTAGCCCAGCGTCTTGCGCAGCTCTTCAGGGTTCTTGAGCACGTCGATGTCGCCGAAGCGGATATGGCCCGAGGTCGGGGCCTGCAGGGTGGCGATGGTGCGCATCAGGGTCGATTTGCCGGCGCCGTTCGGGCCCAGCAGGCCGTACATGCCGCGCGGAATCGTCAGGCTGACCTCGTCCAGGGCGCGGACGCCGTTGCCATAGACATGGGTCAGGTTCTCGATGATCAGCATAACGGCCCCCGAATATAAACGCGCCCACTAGCCCTTCGCGACATGACTCGACGGCGACGATGGGGGCAAGTGAAAGAACGTTTAGGCCAAGACTTCAACCGCAGGATTTCTGGACAGCGGCCACTTTGCGGCTGTTGGGTCTGGCCGAGGCCGTTTGAGCCGCGGAGGGGTTTTGGCCAGCGGCTTTTGGGTCTAAACGAGGCGCCATGACGACCTATGCCTTTGCCCCGCACGCCATCCCGACGGTCCCGGTGGAGGGACAGGATTCGGTGTTTCCGGTCCGCCGGATCCTCTGTGTCGGCCGCAACTACGCCGCCCACGCCCGTGAGATGGGCGCCGACACCCGCGATCCGCCGTTCTTCTTCAGCAAGCCCGCAGACGCCGTTGCGCCGCTGAAGGGCCAGATCGCCTATCCGCCGGCGACCAGCGACCTGCATCACGAGATCGAACTGGTCGTGGCCCTGAAGAGCGGCGGCGCCAATCTCTCGGTCGAGCAGGCGATGGAGACCGTGTTCGGCTACGCGGTCGGCGTCGACCTGACCCGCCGCGACCTGCAGGGCGCGGCCAAGGCCAAGGGCCAACCCTGGGAGGCCGGCAAGGCCTTTGACGAAAGCGCCCCGATCACCGCCATCCGGGTGATGGATACTCCGCCGCCAGAGGCCGCCGTCACCCTGTCGGTCAATGGCCAGGAACGCCAGCGCGGCGAGGTCGGCGACATGATCTGGAATGTCGGCGAAGTCATCGCCAAGGCCAGCGAACTGTGGACCCTGGCCGCCGGCGACCTGATCTTCACCGGCACCCCAGAAGGCGTCGGGGCCATCGCGCGCGGCGACACGGTCGTCGGCGAGGTCGAAGGCGTCGGCCGCCTTGAATTCGCGCTCGTCTAGGAGCTTTAAGTGAAGCTGGTCCTGCACAGCGCCAAGCGCGCCAGCGCGCCCTATCGGGTGCGCATCGGCCTGAACCTGAAGGGCCTTGCCTACGACCTGCGCCCCGTCGACCTGGTGGCCAACGCCCATCACGAGGACGCCTATCGAGCGCTCAATGCTCAGGAACTGGTCCCGACCCTGGAGGTCGACGGCCGGCCGCTGACCCAGAGCCTGGCCATCCTGGAATGGCTGGACGAGGTGTCGCCCGAGCCCGCCCTCTTGCCGCATACCGCCTATGAGCGGGCCATCGTTCGCGGCATGGCCGAGATCATCGCCTGCGACATCCATCCTCTGAACAACCTGCGCATCCTGCGCCAGCTGACCGCCCTGGAGATCGGCGAGACCGACCGCAACGCCTGGGCGGCCCGCTGGATCAGCGACGGCTTCCGGGCCCTGGAGCCGATGGTCGCCAAGCACTCGGGCGGCTTCGCCTATGGCGACGCCCCCGGCCTGGTCGACTGCCTGCTGGTGCCCCAGGTGTTCAATGCCGGCCGCTTCAACGTCGACCTGTCGCCCTTCCCTTCGATCGCCGCCGCCGCCGCCCGCGCGGCCAGGCACCCGGCCATCGAAGCCGCTCACCCCGACCACCATCCGGAGCGTTAGATGCTTGAAGACCTGAAAGCCAACAACGCCGCCTGGTCGGAACGCAAGACGGAGGTCGACCCCGACTTCTTCAAGCGCCTGGAAGGCCAGCAGAGCCCGGAATATCTATGGATCGGCTGCAGCGACAGCCGCGTGCCGGCCAACGAGATCGTCGGCCTGGATCCGGGCGAGCTGTTCGTCCACCGCAACGTCGCCAACCTGGCCCCGCCCCAGGACGCCAACTACCTGTCCGTGCTGCAGTTCGCGGTCGAGGTGCTGAAGGTCAAGCACGTGATGGTCGTCGGCCACTATGGCTGCGGCGGCGTGGCGGCGGCCATCGACGGCCAGCGCCGGGGCCTCGTTGACCACTGGCTGCACCCGATCCGCGAGGTCCACGCCGAACACAAGCACGAGCTGGAGGCGATCCCCGAGAAGCGCGCCATGCTTGATCGCCTGACCGAGCTGAACGTCGCCCGCCAGGTCCGCAACGTGGCCGCCGACGTGTTCGTCCAGGACGCCTGGGCCCGGGGTCAGGACCTGGCCGTGCACGGCTGGGTCTATTCGTTGCACGACGGCCTGGTGAACGATCTCAACATCGGCATCCGCAGCCTGGCGGACTATGAGCGGATGATGGCGGACTCTAACCGCTCCTGACGAGCCTGCTTGTCCGTTTTGGATGAAGACATCCAAAACGGGCAGGCTCTAACCGCCCCTGATCCGCACCCGCGCCTGGGCCTTGCGGCCCTGTGCGTCGACCACCGACAGTTTGTAGAAGCCCGGCGCGGCCGGCTTCCAGATCGCGCGGCCGCTGACCGGATCCAGGTCCAGCGGCCGGCCTTCCACATACCAGGTCAGGCCCTCGCCCTCGGCGGCCAGCACCAGGCCGCGCGCCTTGGCGTTGAACGCATCGACCTGCACCGACGCCCCGTCGGGCGGGAAGATCAGGCGCGGGCCTTCGTCGGCGGCGCGAAGTTTCTGCAAGGCCAGCGGCGCCAGCTTCGGCGCGATCGGGCGCGGGGCCGAGGACTGGGTTCCGATGGCGTCGGCGACATCGAACAGCAGCGGCAAGGCCGCGTCTCGCCCGGTCAGTCCGCCGCGCGCGCCCCCGTCGGCCCGACCCGTCCAGACCAGGATCGCATAGCCGCCGACCACCCCGGCCGCCACCGCGTCGCGGAAGCCGTAGGAGGTGCCGGTCTTGAAGGCCATCGACGGGCCGCCCCGGGTCAAGGCCGAGGGCGCGCGGCCGCGCGGGGCCGGGGCCTCGCGCAGGATGTCCAGCACCTGCCGCGCAGCTTCCGGCCGAACCATCCGCGTGCCGGCCGAGCGCTCTCGGACCTTGGCCTCCTCCTCGGTCCAGGCCAGCGGCTTGGCGATGCCGCCGTCGCCGAGCGCGGCATAGAGCATGACGAGATCCCGCCAGGTGATGCCTTCGCCGCCCAGCGCCAGGGCCAGGCCCGCCTCCTTCAGCTGCGCCTTGGGACGCGCCAGATGCGCGCCGGCGGCCTCGATGCGGCCGGCGAAGGCCTCGGGTCCCAGCTTCTCAAGGGTGGCGACGGCGGGGACGTTCAGCGAGTGGGCCAGGGCCTCACGCACCGTGACCTTGTCGTGGAACACGCGGTCGAAGTTCTCGGGCTGGTAGTCGGCGAAGCGGGTGGCGTTGTCCTGCAACTGGGTGTCGGGCGCGACCAGGCCGTCGTCCATGGCCATGGCGTAGATGAACGGCTTCAGGGCCGAGCCCGGCGAGCGCAGGGCGCGGGTCATGTCAACCCAGCCGCCGGCCCGGTCGCGGCCGGCCGAGCCAACGGCGGCGCGGACGGCGCGGCCCTTGATCTCGACCACCAGGACGGCGGCGGTGGCGTCCGGACCTTGCGCGCCCGCCACGGCGGCGACCATCGGCTCCAGCCGCGACTGCAGGTCGGCGTCGAGGGTCGAGACCACGCTGGCCTGGCCCTGCGGCGCGTTGCGGGCCAGCTCGCCAGCCGCATGCCAGGCCAGGGTCGGGAACGGCGCGCGGCGCGGCAGGGGCTCGTTCTCGGCCTCGAAGGCGGCGGCTTCCGTGATCGTGCGGGACCGAATGAGCTTGTTGAGTACGGCGCGCCTAGCAGCCTTGGCGGCGTCGGGACGACGGTCGGGACGGCGCGCCTCGGGCGATTGCGGCAGGGCGATCAGCAGGGCCTGCTCGCCGTCGGTCAGGCTGGACGGCTCGTGGCCGAAATAGCTGAGGCTGGCCGCCCGCGCGCCCTCCAGGTTGCCGCCATAGGGCGCCAGGGTCAGGTAAAGCGCCAGGATCTCGCGCTTGGACAGCCGCGACTCCAACTGAACGGCGCGGACCATCTCGATCAGCTTCGAGCCCAGATTGCGCGGGCGCGGCTCCAGCAGGCGCGCGGTCTGCATGGTCAGGGTCGAGGCGCCGGAACTGACCCGGCCATGCACCACCGCCGAGCCGACGGCGCGCGCCAGCGACAGCGGGTCGACGCCCAGGTGCCACCAGAACCGCGCGTCCTCGGTGCGGATCAGACGCTTCTGGAAGGTCGGGTCGGTGCGCGAGAGGTCGGCGCGGATCCGCCAGCGGCCGTCCTCGACCGGCAGGGCCCGCAGCCAGGCTCCGCGGCGGTCCAGGGTGACCGGCGAGGAGTGCTTCGCGCGCGTCATGTCCGGCGGGAACACGGCGCTGAGGGTGGCGAGGACGACCTCGGCGGCGAGGACAGCGACGAGGACCTTGGTGATCAGCCGAACCCTCCCCTCCCCCTGGATGGGGGAGGGGTCGGGGGTGGGGGTGGCTACGGAGTCTGACGGCATCAACGACGCGCCTTATCCTGACGCGCTGTCACCCCCAACCCCGCCCTTCCCCCATCCAGGGGGAAGGGAGAACTCACGATCATCACGGCCCCGGCGCGATCGTCGCGCGCGAGGCTTCCGACCGCGCATTGACCGCCGGGCGGTACATGTCCTTGGCCACGGCGCCGGGCAGGAAGAAGCTCCCCGGCGTCACGGCCCGGGCCACATAGGCCAGGGCGAAGCTCTTGTTCCCTTCCAGGTCCAGCGCGGCGATGAAGCGGTCGTCGCGGCTTTCCTGGACGTCGGCGGCGGTCAGCTCGCCGAGGAACTTGAAAGGACCGTTCTGGGCGTCGTCGGCGCCCAGCGTGGTCTCGATCTCGAAGCCGGCCGGCAGGGCGTCGTCGACCACCAGGGCGGTCGAGCGGGCCTGCATCGAGCGGCCAGAGACCAGCACGATGATCCGGTCGCCTTGGCGAATGGTCGCCGGATCGATCGCGCCGCCGCCCATCGACAGCAGACGCTTGGACACCGACAGGCCGTCCGCGTTCGCGCCCGGCGCGGCGACCGGCGTGCCGCGAACGCTGACCGTCCGCCAGATCGCGCCCTTGCCGGCGTTGACGAAGTGGGCGTCGGCCAGCTTGCCGACCGCCCAGCGCGGCGCGCCGCCGGCGGGCGGCAAGGCGTTGGCGCCCGTCGCATTGATCGACATCGGACCCGAGGCCTGGATCAGGGCGTTGGCCGCGTGCAGCAGCGCCGCCTGCTCCTGGGTGTTCAGGGCGTCCGGATCCTTGCTGACGTTCTCCAGCCGGCCTTGCAGCTGGCGGGCGACGTCCATCATGCCGGACTCGGCGGCCAGTGCGGTCAACACGGCCGTGTCGCGCAGCGGCGTCTGGTACCAGTCCTGCTCGTCCTTGTAGCCGAGGCTCGACACCGCCTGGCGCATCGCCGAGCGGGCGCGGGCGTTGTCGCCCATCCGGGCCAGACCGGCCGCCACATAGGCCTTGGCGATCGGCTGGGCCTCGTCCTTCATCTGCACGTCATGCCACCAGCGCAGGCGGGCCAGATCGCCCTTGCCGGCCTTGGCCATCACATAGAGGGCGTAGGCCGAGGCGCGGCGGCGCATGCGCTCCGTAGCCTTCTTCGAGGCGTCCTCGTTGCTCGCCCACCAGCCCGGATATTCCATGCGGTAGGCGACCGACGAGAAGCCCTCGGGCCGGCTGACCTGACGCATGGCGCCGACCGCCTTGTCGATGGCGTTGTCCGGCACGGCCACGCCTTGGGCCTTGGCCTCCAGCAGGAAGTCGACGACATAGGCGCCGAGCCACGGATCCGCCTCGCCGTCGCCGACCCGCCACAGGCCGAAGGCGCCGTCCAGGGTCTGGCGATCCAGCAGCTTGCCCACCGCGCCGGCCAGGGCCGCCGGCGTGCGCTTCAGCTTCGGATCATTGGAGAAGGTCTGGGCGTAGAGCAGCGGATAGGCCGTCGAGACCAGTTGCTCGGTGCAGCCGTACGGATAGCGCTGCAGCGCCACGGCGATCGCCGAGGGGTCGAAACCCCGGATCGGCGAGTAGCTGACCTGCATCGTCACGTCGCCCGCCGCCAGGCCCGACAGCAGTTGGTACGAGGGCGTGAAGCTCTCGCCCGGCTTCTGGACTTCGGTCGTCGTGCGGACGATATCGCCCCAGCCCAGGCGGGTCTGGATCGGATAGTCCTTCTGGGTCGTAAAGCCCGGGCCGGCGACCTTGAAGCCGATCTTGCCGATGCCAGTGACATCCGGCGCCAGGAAGGGGATCTTCTCGGCGATGCGCTGGCCCAGGATCAGCTGGAACACCTTCTTGAAGGCGACCTTCAGCCCGTTGGTCGAGAACGCCTCGGCGGTGTAGGCGCCGGGCTTGCCCTCGACATTGTGCAGCTCCAGCGTGGCGTAGGCCTGGTCGCCCGGCGCCAGGAAGCGCGGCAGGTTCAGGTCGGCCACCACCGGCTGGCGCACGGTCAGAGGCTTGGAGGCCGAGCCGACGGCGGTGTCGGTCCAGGCCACCGCCTGAATGCGCAGCTCGCCATTGAAGTCGGCGGCCGGCAGCTTGATCACCGCCTTGCCGTCGAGACCGGTCTCCACGATGCCGGACCACAGGGCCACGGTCTTGATCGGCGTGGTGGTCAGGCCCTCGCCGCCGACCTCGTCGCCGCCGAAGTTCACGTTCGCCGGCGCGCCCAGGTTCGGGTCGAGCAGGCGGCCGTAGTCGTCGCGGTAGTTCAGGGTCAGGGCGCGCTTGCCGAAGTACCACTTCACCGGGTCGGGGCTGTCCTGGTGGGTCAGGCGCAGGATGCCCTCGTCCACCGCAGCGATGGTGACCTTGGCCTTCTGGCCAAAGCCCAGGCCCGACACCTTCACCGGGATCTCGACCGGCGCCTTGCTGTCGATCTTGGTCGGCGTGCCGAGGTCGACCGTCAGCTTGCGGTTCTTGGGATCGATCGGGACATAAACGAGGCCCAGCGCGCGACGCGGCTTGGGCGAGGCGACCGGGTCGCGCGGCTGGATGACGCTGACCATCACATAGGCCCCGCCGCCCCAGGCGGCCGAGGTCTTCAGGCGTACAGTGGTGCCGTTCTCACCAACCGAAACGGTCTTGAGGTCGATCAGGCGATCGGTGGCGACCGCGATCTGGGCTTCGCCCGCATAGGGCGGCTTCAGCGTGATCTCGACCGTGTCGCCCTGGCTGTAGGTCTGTGTTCCAGCCGACACGCGGACCACGTCCGGCGCCTCGCCTTCGCGCGCCGGAGCGCCCCAGCCCGCCGAGAACCGCGTGACGGTCCTGGCGCCGTCCGCGCCCTCGACCTCGAGGCGGTAGTCGCCCCAGCCGAGGCGGCGGGTGAACTTGGCCGGCGAACCAGCGCCGATATTGACCTGCGCCTTGGCCACGATGGCGTCGCGGCTGCTGCGCCGCCACTGCCAGCGGCCGTTCTGCTGGAACCAGTCATAGTCCCAGCGCTCGGCCACCAGGGTGTAGGTGGCGGTCGCGCCGATACGCTGGCCGGCGGCGTTGACGGCGATGATGTCGAGGCTGACGGGCGGATCGCCCTTGCCGGCCTCGCCCTGGTCGACCTTGACGCCGTAGTAGATCGCCTTCGGACGCACCTTCAGCTCCAGCCCCTCGCGGACCGGACGGCCGCCGGGCTCGAACACCGAAGCGGTGACCGAGGCCACCAGCGGCTGGGCGGTGTCGCCGGCGTCGGTGGTGGCCACCGACAGGATCGCGCGGCCTTCGCCATCGGTGACGGTCGAGCCGAGGTCGAGATACTTCTCGTCGAACGGCTTGGACTGGTCGCCCCATTCATAGCCTTTGTAGGCCGGGAACGGGTCGGTATCGGCGCGCAGGCGGGCTTCGCCCTGGGTCTGCAGGCCAGCGCCCGGCGCGCCGTAGAGGAAGCGGGCCGACACGTCGACCTTGCGGGCCTCGCCCGCGCCGACGGCGACGGAGTCCTGGCCCGTGGCGGTCACCGCCAGGCGTTGCGGCGCGAAGTCCTCGACCGAGAAGCTCAAGGACCCGGTCGCGGTCTCGATGCCCTCGATGTGCAGTTCGGCGGTCCAGCGGCCGCGCGGGGCGGATCGCGGCAAGGCGATATCGGCCAGCACGGCGCCGACATTGGCCTGGCTGAACGGATAGCGCTTGAACTCGACGCCCGAGGGCCGCTTGACGATCACCTCGCCCTTACGGTCGGAGACGGCCTTGGCCATCCGGTCGCGGACCATGGCGGTCAGGTGGACGGTCTCGCCGGGCCGGTAGATGCCGCGGTCGGCATAGAGATAGCCGTCGATGTCGGCCGCCACGCTGCGCCCGTCGACGCCGCCTTCGGTACGGCCGCCGACACCCTGCTTGGACAGGTCGACCGGCGAGCGGTCGAGATCCAGCACGGCCAGATCGCCCTGCGGCCCATAGGCCATGACCATCTTGGCGCGTTCGGCGCCCTGGCCCTTCAGCAGCGGACGCAGGAAACGCACCCGGCCGTCGGCGTCGCTCTTGGCCTCGGCCAGCGGCTCGCCGTCGGCGGCGACCAGGTTGACGGTCACGCCCGCCAGGGTCTTGGCGCTCTTCAGCGAGCGGACCACAACGTCGAGGGATTCCGAGCCGTCATAGGCCAGCAGGGCCATGTCGGTGAACACGATCCAGCGGCGAGCCTGGGCCGGATTGTTCTCGCTGTCGTCGGGATCGCGGCCGCCCGAGGCGTCGCGCGCCTTGATGACGAAGGCGCCGGCCTTCATCTCCTTCAGCACCGCGCCCAGCGGGAAGACGGTGGTGGCCTTCTGGCCGGTCGCGCCGCCAGCGACCTGAATCGTGCCTTTCCAGACCTGGCGGCCGTCGTCGCCGACAGAATCCTCGCCGTAGTCGCCGGCCCAATCGCCTTCGCCGGTCGGATCCGGGGCGGTGATCGACTTGCGGACCAGGTTGCGGTCCGGCACGCGCCAGACCTCGATGGCCAGGGCCTGGACGTTGATCGTCTCGATGCCGACGCCGTCCGACTCCTCGCGCGGCAGGATCACGCCGTCGCCGGCGAAGCCGACATAGGGCGGCTTCTCGCCAAAGGTGAAGTCGACATCGGCGTTGGCCGTGAGCGTGTCGCCGCCCTTGGCGGGCAGGCCCTTGAGCAGGGTGATTCGGTGATCGGTGAAACCGACGCCGCCCAGGCACAGCTCGTCGCCCTTGACCCGCACCGAGGGCTGGCGGCCTAGGTCCGGCGAGACCAGCACGAAGTCGGCATAGGACTTGGACGGATCCAGGTCCTTGCTCATGCGGATACAGGCCAGCGGATCGGGACCGCTGCTGTCGACGCGGGTCTGCCAGACCGCGAAACCATCAGGCTTGGGGATACCGCGACGCGGTGCGTTGGCGCCGCGCGGCTTGCCGAACAGCGACCAGGCCTCGCCCTTGACGGCCGTAGCGCTCGCCGTCTTGCCGCCGCCGAAGAACATGCCGGCCTTGCCGACCGCGAACCCGCCGCCGAAGCCGACGACCAGCGCCCCGGCCACGGCGATCGCCACCGGGCCCTTGAGGGCCGAGGGCCATCGGTCTGAAACCGTCTGGCGGAACCCATCCCAGCGGTCACGCCAGGTGTTTCGCGGGGCGCCTTGGATGTCGGGGCCGCCTTCCGGCGGCGTCTCGTCCGTCGACATCCGTGTCTTCCCCTGATTAGCGCTGGCTCGAGGCGAATTGAACCTAAGCGCGACCAGGGGTCAACGGCAGTCGAATGACAGTGTTACGGTGAATGCTTAAGCTTGCCGCGCCTGGATCAGGCGTCGAAGCTCACCACGCCCGTCCCCAGGTCGTAGCAGGCCGAGACAACTTTCAGTCGCCCCTCCTCGATCCGCTCGGCCAGGACGCCGTCGGCGACCTTCAGGCGGCCGGCGATGTCGCGGACATTGCGGCGGATGGCGGCGTCTTGCAGGTCGGCCGGGTGGGTTTCGTCGGCCTCCAGAACGGCCGGGATGATCGGCAGCACCATCTCGTACAGCGCCCCGTGCAGGTCGGCGTGCTTCTTGGCGACGTCGACCGCCGCGCCGACCGCGCCGCACTTGGTGTGGCCCAGCACGACGATCAGCGGCGCGCCCAGGTGCTCGACGGCGTAGACGATCGAGCCCAGCCCCTCGCGGCCGACCGTCGAGCCGGCGACCCGGACGACGAACAGCTCGCCAAGATTGCAGTCGAAGATCAGTTCCGGCGCGGTGCGGCTGTCGGCGCAGCCGATCACCACCGCGAACGGCTTCTGCCCCTTGGACAGCTCGGCCACGCGCGCCAGGGTCGGCAGCATCAGATTGGCGCCGCCCCGAGCGAAGATGGCGTTGCCGTGCTTCAGGCGACCCAGCGCCTCGTCGGGCGCGACCTCCTGCGCGGGTTCGGCGTGGCCGGCCGGGGCGTGAGCCGGCTCGGCCTCCAGCGGCTTGACGCTGGCCATGGCCCTGTCCAGCGCGGCCTTGTCCGTGGCCTGGTGCTTTAGGGCGCTGGAGGTCCGGCGGCCCTTCTTGGTCAACAGGTTCGGCGAAGGCCCGTCACCCTCGGCGAAAGCCAGGGCGGGCGCGGCCAGGCCCGCGAGCGCGCCCAGCAGAAGTCGTCTCGAAACCATTTCGTCCCCCGACGCGGTTTGATGTCGGCGGGGAGCTTAGCCGCTTTCGGTTAACCGGGATTAACGGCAGAGCGGCGTCCTACAGCGGCAGTTCGACGCGCTTGACGACGGTCCGCATGGCGATACTGCTGCTGACACGCACCACACCCGGGATCCGGGTCAGCTCCTGGGCGTGGACCCGCTCCAGGTCATCGACGTCACGCACCACCAGCCGCAGCAGGTAGTCCGAACCGCCCGTCATCAGGTAGCACTCCGCCACCTCGCGGACATTGGCGATGGCCTTCTCGAAGGCGCTCAGCGCGGCTTCCGCCTGGGACGACAGGGTCACGGTGACGAAGACGCTGAGCGGCAGGCCCACGGCGCGCTCGTCAATCACCGCCGCATAACGCCCGATGACCCCCGCCTCCTCCAGCGCTCGTACGCGACGCAAGCACGCGGACTCGGAAAGATTCACCGCCTCGCCCATTTCCACATAGCTGGCGCGGCCCCGCCGTTGCAGCAGGCGTAGAAGCTTCCGGTCGAAGCCGTCGAGGTTCACGGGAGGTTTCTTCACCAGAACGCCCCTATTGCGCAGGATTCCTGCATAACACGTTTTGTGTCGCACGAAATACCCAAGGAACCTGCAGGGTCGGAGGCGTAAACCGGGTCAAATCGCTTTTGGAGGAAAGCATCATGCGCGTAGGCGTCCCTTCCGAGATCAAACCGGGCGAACACCGGGTGGGCCTGACCCCCACGGCCGTCCGTGAATATGTCGGCCACGGCCACACCGTCCTCGTCCAGTCGGGCGCCGGCCTCGGCGCCGGCTATGCCGACGACGTCTACATCAAGGCGGGCGCGACCATCGCCCCCGACGCCGCGGCGGTCTTCGCCGGCGCGGACATGATCGTGAAGGTCAAGGAACCGCAGAAGGTCGAGTGGGAAAAGCTCGAACCGCGTCACATCCTCTTCACCTACCTGCACCTGGCGCCGGATCCGGCCCAGACCGAGGGGCTGCTGAACAGCGGCTGCGCGGCGATCGCCTACGAGACCGTCACCGACGCCAAGGGCGGCCTGCCGCTGCTGGCCCCGATGTCGGAAGTGGCCGGCCGGATCGCCGTGTTCTCGGCGGCCGAGACCCTGCTGAAGCACAATGGCGGCATGGGCCTGCTGCTCTGCGGCGTGCCCGGCGTGCCGCCGGCCCGCGTCGTCGTGCTGGGCGGCGGCGTCGTCGGCAGCAACGCCGCCCGCATGGCCGCCGGCCTGGGCGCCGAGGTCGTCGTGCTGGAACGCTCGATCCCCCGGATGCGCGAGCTGGACGACCTCTATCAGGGCCGGATCCTGACCCGCTACTCGACCTTCGCCGCCGTCGAGGAAGAGATCCTCAAGGCCGACGTGATCATCGGCGCGGTGCTGACCGCCGGCGCGGCCGCGCCGAAACTGGTGCGTCGCGAGCACCTTAAGCAGATGAAGCCGGGCTCGGTGCTGGTCGACGTGTCGATTGACCAGGGCGGCTGCTTCGAGACCAGCAAGCCGACCACCCACGCCGAACCGACCTATACGGTCGATGGCGTCGTCCACTACTGCGTGGCCAACATGCCGGGCGCGGCCCCGCGCACCTCGTCGGAAGCGCTGGGCAACGCGACGCTCCCGTTCGGCCTGGCCTTGGCCGACAAGGGCCTGGACGCGCTGAAGACCAACGTCCACCTGGCGCGCGGCCTCAACGTCCTGAACGGTGAACTGACCCACCCCGCCGTGGCCGAAGCGCTGGGCAAGGCGTCGGTCGATCCCTACGGCGCTTGGAAGTAGGTCAAACCCCACACCCGATCTTCCCGGCGAAGGCCGGGACCCAGATCATGGGACTGTGAGGCGCATGCAAAGACGCCCGCGATCCTGACCGGACCGCGGGCGTTCTTGCATCTAGGCCCCGGCTTTCGCCGGGAAGATCGGAATTCAAGTCAGGCCGCGAAGCGGGCGATGTCCAGGCGGCTCTCGACCATGTCCAGCACGTCGGTCATGCGGAACTCCGGGTCGACCGGGTGCAGGGCGTCGTAGACCGAGCGGGCGAAGGCCAGGTCGGCGGCGGTCTTGACCCGCCAGTCCAGGCGCGACCAGTCGCGCGGCGCCTTCAGGTGGGCCTGGCTCCAGCGCTGGGGCTGGTTGCGGATGGCGGCGGTCGGCGAGATGCGGGCCGTCGGATCGCGCGCCTCGGCCGCAGCGGCGTGCAGCGCGCTGGCGGTGATCACCTCGACCTCGAGACCGGCCGGGTAGGTGCGATGCACGCGGTTGGAGGTGTAGTCAGCGCCGCTGGCCAAGGCCATGCGGACGGCGTCATCGATGACGCCCGGATCCATGAACGGCGCGTCGCCCTTCACGCGCACCACGTGGCTGACCGAACTGATCGCCTCGGCGCAGCGGGCGATACTGGCCAGGATATCGGCGCCGGCCCCGCGATGGACGGTGTGGCCGCGCGAAACCAGGAATCCGGCCAGGGCGTCGTCGACCGTCTCGTTGCTGGTGGCCACGATGATCTTGGAGAGGCAGCGCGCGCCGCGCAGGCGTTCCAGCTGGCGCACGATCATCGGCTCGCCCCGCAGGGTGGCCATCGACTTGCCCGGCAACCGGGAAGAACCCATGCGGGCCTGCAGGACAGCGAGGATCATGACGCGTCTCCCTTCGTTGAGAGGAAGCTAGACCGGATTCATAAAACCCCGATGAATCAGAAACTTACAGGGGATTAATCGGCAGCCTTAATCGAAGCCGAACGACGCGCGCGAATACGCGCGACGCCCAGCAGCGCCTATTGTCCAGATTGATTCCGGGTGTGCGTCAGGCGACCCAACGTCGCGGGTCGAGCGCGACGGGATCGTCGATCGCCATCTCGTCCCAGTCCAGGTCGGGCGGCGGGCTCGAGGCGGCGGCCACGACGGCCGACAATTCGGCGGCCGAGTTGACGCCGACCAGCACGGCCGAGCCTTCGGGTCGCGACAGGGCGAAGCCCAGGGCGGCCTGAAGCGGATCCGAGCGGCCCTCGGCGATCATCCGGCGCACGCGCGACAGGCGACCCGAGGCGCCCTTCAGCTGGGCCGGAACGCGGTCGGGCGGCAGGAACAGCAGGCCGTTCAGGAAGATCGAGCGCAGGTGCACCTCGACGCCCATGCCGGCGATGCGTTGCAGCGAGCCGTCGGCCAGCAGGCGCTGGTCGAGCAGGCTGGCTGGCGCTTGCAGGATGTCGGGCTTGAAGCGGCGGGCAACGCCGACCGGATCGTCGGTGGCGTGGGCGGCGATGCCGACCTTGGCGAACAGGCCCTGGTCCTTCAGGCGATGCAGGCGGTCCCACAGGGCCGCGCCGTGCGGGCCGAACAGCTCCGAGGGCGAATGGACGATGATCGAATCGGCGCGCTCGACGCCGATGCGGCGCAGGGCGGCGCGGGCCTCAGTCTCGACATGGTCGGGACCGCGATCGGCGCGGGCCGTGGACAGGCAGACGCGGAACGGCACCGGTCGCGGGATCAGGTCGCCCAACAGGGTCTCGGCGCGGCCGAACAGACCCGAGGCGTCCAGCACCGACAGGCGGGCGCGAGCGGCGATATTGAGAATGTCGCGTGCTTCGGCTTCAGGCGAACGTCCACGCGGCGCCGACGAGCTTCCGCCGTCGAGACCGAACTGGGCCGCAGCCAAACCAAGTTTTGAGACCGAAATGGACATCGCCATCCGTGCGGAAACACAACAACAGACCGCGACGGTACGCGCCAAGGTTTGAACATCCGGTTTCTGGAACCTTGCCGAGGGGTTAAAGTCGCCCGGATGACGACCGACCGCTCAGACGACGCCGCCCCCTCCCCCTGGCCCATGCACGGCATGGCCGACGACGCCCGTCCCGCCTTGGCGGCGGCGCTTTGCCGAGGGCCTGCGGCCCTGGCCACAATCATCGCCCTGGGCGGCGGCGGACCGCGTCCGGTCGGCGCCCAGATGGTGTTCGGCGAAAAAATTGTTTCGGGTTTTTTGTCGGGCGGCTGCATCGAGGCCGATGTCGAGGTTCACGCCGAGGCCTGTCTGGCTGACGGCCAGCCGCGCCGCCTCGTTTATGGCGAAGGCAGCCCCTGGCCCGACATCCGCCTGCTGTGCGGCGCCCGCATCGAGATCCTGGTCGAGAAGATCGAAACCAACGACCCCGCTGTTCGAACCCTGCTGGACCTGGCCCAGGCTCGGGCTCCCGCCTTCTGGGTCACCGACGGCTTGAAGCGGCTGTGCGTAGAGGAACCGCAGGCCGCGTGGCCGGGCGCGTACGAGCGGGCCTACGAGCCGCCGCCGCGCCTGGTGGTGCTGGGCGGCGATCCGACCGCGCTTGCGGTGGCCAGCCTGGGGGCGCAGTCGGGCTTCGAGACGTTCCTGGTCCGCCCCAAGGGTCCCGCCGCGCCGCCGCCCCTGGCCGGGGTCGCCTATAGCCGCGAGAGCCCTCAGGCGGCGCTGGCCGGCATCGGTCTCGACGCCTGGACGGCCGTCGCCGTCTGCGGCCACGACATGGAGATCGACCACGACGCCCTGATGGCCGCCCTGCCCTCGCCCGCGCCCTATGTCGGCCTGCTGGGCGCGCGGCGGCGGCTGCCGGAGCGGCTGGAGCGGCTGAAGGCCTCGGGCCTGACCGACCGCGACCTGGCCAAGCTTCGCGCTCCGATCGGCCTGGACCTGGGCGGCAAGGCCCCGTTCGAGGTCGCCGTGGCGGTGATCGGCGAGATCATGGCCACGCGCCACGGCCAGCCGGCCCTGGCGCGACGGACGGTCGAGGCTTAACCCGGCGCCTTCTCGGCCCCGAACGCGGCGATGTCCTCCAGCAGGGCGTTGGCCGCCATGTCGACCAGCTCGCCGCCCTTTTCGGGCGTGGCCTGGGCCGGGTCCGAGCCCATGCGGCCGTCGGCGTAGCGGGCGCGGAAATCCAACGCCTCGCGGATCGGACCGGACGGCGCGATCTTCGGCTCATAGGCCGTCGTCTTGATCGTCTCGGGATAGGCCCACTGGGTCACGGCGATCTCGGACGGCGTGGCGTGCGAGCCGTGGCCGACGGGGAATTGGCGATTGGCCAGGGCGTTGACGCCGGCCAGGTCCCACCAGTTCTTCAGCTTCAGGGCGAACGGCGCCCGCTGCTGGCGGAAGCTGTAGTCGGCATAGATCTCCGAGAACGCCGCCTCGATCGAGGCGACATTGCCACCGTGGCCGTTCAGGAAGTAGATCCGCGTGAAGCCGTGCGCGCCCAGCGACCGCACCCAGTCGCCGATCGCCGCGATGAAGGTCGAGGGCCGCAGGAAGATGGTCCCCGGGAAGGCCAGGTGATGCTGGGCCATGCCGATATTGAAGGTCGGGGCCACCAGGATCCTGTCGCCGGCCCGCTTGCTGGCCTCGTGGGCGATGATCTCCGGGCACAGCCAGTCGGTGCCCAGCAGGCCCGTCGGCCCGTGCTGCTCGTTGGAGCCAATCGGCACCACCACGCTCGTGCTGGTCTTCAGGCGGGTCTCGATCTCGGACCAGGTGGACAGGGCGAGCAGCATGGGAAACTCCTAACAGGCGCTCCTCAATTGGACCCCGCCTTGCGTCGGCGCAAGAAACCGCAGTGGTCTTCTTGCGCGCAACGCCCCCCTGCGCATAACTCCGCGGCAACGAGATAAGGGAGTAGACGGCGTGAGCGACGGACAGGTTTTCCCGGTTCCAGAAGCCCTGGCGAAGTCGGCGCATATCGATGCGGCCGCCTATGACGCCGCGCTCGCCCGGGTCGAGGCCGATCCGGAGGGCTACTGGCGCGACATCGCCGCCCGGCTGGACTGGATCAAGGCTCCGACCCGGATCAAGGACGTCTCGTTCGACAAGGACGATTTCCGCATCCGCTGGTACGAGGACGGCGTCCTCAACGTCTCGGCCAACTGCCTCGACCGCCACCTGCCGACCCGCAAGGACGACGTCGCCCTGATCTTCGAGGGCGACGAGCCGGGGACCTCCGACACCCTGACCTATGGCCAGCTGCACGAGGAGGTTTGCCGCATGGCCAACGTCCTCAAGGTGCAGGGCGTCCAGAAGGGCGATCGGGTGACGATCTACCTGCCGATGATCCCGATCGCGGCGGTGGCCATGCTGGCCTGCGCCCGGATCGGCGCGGTGCACTCGGTGGTGTTCGGCGGCTTCTCGCCCGACAGCATCGCCGGCCGCATCCAGGACTGCGCCTCGCACTTCGTGATCACCGCCGACGAGGGCAAGCGCGGCGGCAAGCGCATCCCGCTGAAGGCCAACATCGACGAGGCGCTCAAGCACTGCCCCTGGGTGGGCAAGGTGCTGATGGTCCGCTGGACCGGCGCCGACGTGCCTCTGGTCAAGAACCGCGACATCGTCTGGCAGGACGTGCGCGAGGCGGTGTCGGCCGACTGCCCGCCCGAGCCGATGAACGCCGAGGATCCGCTGTTCATCCTCTACACCTCGGGCTCGACGGGAAAGCCGAAGGGCGTGCTGCACACCACGGGCGGGTACCTCGCCTGGGCCTCTTGGACCTTCTGGGCGGTGTTCGACTATCGTGCGGGTGAAGTGTTCTGGTGCACCGCCGACGTCGGCTGGGTCACCGGCCACAGCTATGTCGTCTACGGCCCGCTGGCCAATGGCGGGACCAGCCTGATCTTCGAGGGCGTGCCCAACTATCCCACCCCCAGCCGGTTCTGGGAGGTGATCGACAAGCACAGGGTCGAGATCTTCTACACCGCCCCCACGGCCCTGCGCGCCCTGATGCGCGAGGGCGACGAGCACGTGACCAGGAACGACCTGTCGTCCCTGCGCCTGCTGGGCAGCGTCGGCGAGCCGATCAATCCGGAAGCCTGGCTCTGGTACCACCGCGTGGTCGGCAAGGAGAAGCTGCCGATCGTCGACACCTGGTGGCAGACCGAGACCGGCGGCATGCTGATCACCCCCCTGCCAGGGGCCACCGACCTGAAGCCGGGTTCGGCCTCCAAGCCCCTGCCCGGCGTCAAGCCGCAGCTGGTGGATGCGGAGGGGGGCGTGCTGGACGGCGCGACCGAGGGCAATCTTGTGATCACCGACAGCTGGCCGGGCATGATGCGCACGGTCTATGGCGACCACCAGCGCTTCTTCGAGACCTATTTCTCGACCTATCCCGGCAAGTACTTCACCGGCGACGGCTGCCGGCGAGACGCCGACGGCTACTACTGGATCACCGGCCGGGTCGACGACGTGATCAACGTCTCGGGCCACCGCCTGGGCACCGCCGAGATCGAGAGCGCCCTGGTCGCCCACGAGACCGTCGCCGAGGCCGCCGTGGTCGGCTGCCCGCACGACATCAAGGGCCAGGGCGTCTATGCCTATGTCACCCTCAACGCCGGGGTCGAGCCGACCGAGGACCTGCGCAAGGCTCTGGTCCTGTGGGTCCGCCACGAGATCGGCCCGTTCGCCGCGCCCGACGTCATCCAGTGGGCCCCCGGCCTGCCCAAGACCCGCTCGGGCAAGATCATGCGCCGCATCCTGCGCAAGATCGCCGAGAACGAACTAGGGAGCCTGGGCGACACCTCCACGCTGGCCGACCCCTCCGTCGTCGATGACCTGGTGAAAAACAGGGCGGGCGCCTGACGAAAGCCACACCGGCGCGTTAGCGTCAGCACAATGCGCCGGTTCGTTCCTTTCGCTCTCCTGATCGCCCTGGCGGGTCCCGCCCTCTCCAAGGCTGAGGCGGCCGACTCCGAGTGGGAGACGAAGGGCGACGGCATCGCGGTCGAAGCCCGCGCCGACGGTCAGGGACGCGGCATGGTCCGCGCCACCGTCGACATCGACGCCCCGCCCAGCGTGGTTTTCCGCATCATCCTGGACTGCGACCGGGCCGCCCGCATGAGTCCGGGCGTCAAGCGCTGCCGCGTCGTCTCGCGAGGCTCCGACGGGACCGAGATCCGCGAGCACACGGTCCGGTGGGGCTTCTTCCTGCCGACGATGCACTCGACCTCGCGCGTGACCCTTGAGCCTGACCGGCTGATCCGCTTCACCTGCATCGGCGGCGACATCCGGGCCTGCGACGGCGCCTGGCGGCTGGAACCGCTGGACGGCGGCCTGCGCACCCGCGTCACCTACGACATGTGGGCCACCGCCCCCTTCGCCGTGCCGGCCGGCATGGTCAGCGGCATGATGCGCCGCGACGTGCCACAGTCGCTCAAGGCCTTGCGGCGCGAGTGCGAGGGACGATGAACGAAGACGGCCTGATGCTGTTCGACGGTGTCTGTGCGCTCTGCAACGGGACCGTCCGGACGGTGCTGCGCCTGGACCGCGAAGGCGCGATCCGCTTCACCCCCATCCAGTCGCCGCTGGGCCGGGTGCTGGCCGCCCGGCACGGCCTGGATCCCGATTCGCCCGAGAGCTTCCTGTTCCTCGACCATGGCCGAGCCCTGACCAAGACCGCCGCCATCGCCGCCCTGCTGCGCCGGTTGCGCGCGCCCTGGCGCTGGCTGGCCGTCGTCGACCACCTGCCGCGCGGCCCGGCCGACGCGGCCTATGACTGGATCGCCAGGAACTGCTACCGGCTGATCGGCAGGAGGGACCGCTGCATGGTCCCGACGCCGGAACAGCGCGGGCGGTTCGTGCTGAACCTGGAGGACAGCGCCTGATCAGCTGCGAAGCTGACCTTAGCGAGCCTCCCGGACGAAGGTTCGCCCTTCGAAGACCAGGCGGTCGGGCCCATCGAACGCGATCGCTTCACCTTGAAACGGCGAAAGCTCCACGCGGACGGTCTCCGGCTTGGTGAAGGCCTCGGCCAGGGCCGACATGACGCCGATCCGGACCTTCATGCGGCCGTCCGCCTCCGAGATCTCCATTCGGCCCAGGGCCGGATCGACATAGGTCCCGACATAGGCGCTGATCGGCCGCGAAAGCGGCCAGGGCCGCGCCGCGCGCTCGGCGCGGCTCGCCGACAGGCCCGCCAGACGCTTGTCGCGGCGCGCCGTCAGGGCGGCCAGCTCGGCGTCATAGTGGGCCTCCAGGTCGGGGCGTCCGGCGAAGCGGTCGTAGACATAGTCGGCGAGCAGATCGACCAGTTCTCCGGCCATGAAATCCTCGTTGGCCATGATCGCCACGCCCAGCCGGCGCCCAGGCATGAAGGAGACGTGGGTCCGCGAACCGGCGAAATTGCCGAAGTGATGGATCAGGACGTCTTCGCCATAGCGCCCCGTCTGCCATCCCAGGCCATAGCCGTCGCGGCTGTAGGGACCGAACACCGCCTTCTGGGCGACGCGCGGGCGGTGCGTCGAGTCCACCAGCCCGGCGGGGAACACGCGCCGACCGTCCAGCACGCCATCGTTGATCTGGAGCTCCAGCCAGCGGGCCATATCGTTGGCGCTGGACATCAGGCCGCCCGCCGACTGCATGGTGGCGTCGGTCTTCTGCAGCGGACTGGGCGACGAGGCGCCGTCAGGGCCGGGCACATGGCCCACCGCGACCACGCCGCCCTTCCGCGCGCGCGACATCCACGCCGTGGTCTGGGACATGCCCGCCGGGACCAGGACTTCGTTGCTGACCAGGGCGCGCCAGTCGCGGCCGAAACGCTGCTCGATCAGGGTGGTGGCGAGATTGTAGCCGGTGTTGGTGTAGCGAAACGTACCTTGGGGGGTATCGGCGCTCTTCACGGTCTCGGCCAGGAGCGCTTGCATCAGCTTTGGCGACTGATCGCCGGACATCGCCGCGCGGAAGGCGATCGGGTCGTTCTCGACGCCGGATCTATGGCTGAGCAGATCGGTCAAGGTGACGGACTGGGCGATGGCGGGCGGGAGTTTCGTGGGACCGGACCAATCCGCCAAGGACGCGTCCAGGTTGACCTCACCCCGCGCGGCCATGGCCGCGATCGCCAGGGCGGTGAACGACTTGGTGGCCGAAGCGACATAGAAGCGGGTGTTGGCGTCGACCGCGACGCCGGTCTCGACATTGGCGACCCCGAACCCGCCGGTGATCACTGGCGCCTTGCCGTCGACCACGGCCATGGAGAGGCCGGGAACGACGCCGATCCGCGCCAGGGCCTTGCGCGTGAAGGCGTCGATATCCCTGGCCTCAGGACCGGGAAGCGGCGCGGCGGAGGCTACCGGGCCGCATAGAACCGCGCCTGCGCAGAAGGCGACCGTCAACACTCTCAAAAGGGTCATGCAGGCTCCGCGACCAAGGAGCATGCTGACCGACCTCGGAAAGCGCCTCCTCTGTCTAGAGGCTCGAGCCGCGCCGTTTGGAGGCAGACGCGGCCGATTTTTTCTGGAAGTTCCGTCGCCCTAGAACAACGCCGCCACGCTCTCGGCGCTATACGGCTTCTGCAGCACCGGCGTTTCCTTGAACCGGTCCGGGAAGGCGGCGCTGTCGCCGAAGCCGGTGCCGAAGGCGAAGGGCACGCCGGCGTCCTGGAGGGCCTCGGCGACCGGGAAGCTGGTCTCCTGGCCCAGATTGACGTCCAGGATCGCGAACGGCGGCTTCTCGTCGTTCAGAGCCTCGAAGGCCTGGGAGACGCTGGAGGCCACGATGACGTGCTTGACGCCCAGGCGCGCCAGCATGTCCTCGAGATCCAGCGCGATGATCATATTGTCCTCGAGCACCAGCATCCGCTCCGGCGCGCGCACCGGCGTGTCGGCGCGGCGCGGCTGGGTCACGATCGCGGTCACGCCCTCGGTCGAAACATAACGGCCGGGGATGCGGATGCGGGCCTGGAAGCCCTCGGGCCGGTAATCCAGCGCCACCTCGCCGTTCAGGTCGTGCGGGATCGAGTGCTCGATGATGGTCGAGCCAAAACCCCGGCGCGTGGGCGGCTTGACCAGCGGGCCGTCACGCTCGCGCCAGTCGATGATCAGGTCGCCCTTGCCGTCGCGCATCCAGTCGATGGCCACGTGGCCGCGCTGGTCGCACAGGGCCCCGTACTTGGCCGAGTTGGTCATCAGTTCGTGGATGACCAGGGACAGGATCGAGAAGGCGTCCGGGGCCAGGGCGATCGGCGCGCCCTTGAGGCGCACACGCTCGGCCTTGCTCGATAGATAGGCCTCGGCTTCCGCGGTGATCAGGTCGCTGAGCGCGCCCGGTCCCCACTGATGGCGGGTGATCTGGTCGTGGGCGCGGGCCAGGGCCTGGACGCGGCCGCCGACCACCTCGGCGAATTCCTCGACGGTGGCGACGCCGGAGCGGCTCTGGCTGATCAGGCCGCGGATCAGGCCCAGGATGTTGCGCACTCGGTGGTTCAACTCGGCGATCAAGAGTTCCTGGCGCTGGTTGGCGCGCTGGCGCTCCTCGTCGGCGAGATCGGTCAGGCGGAAGACGATCTCCAGCAGGCTGGTGCGCAGGCTTTCGGCCAGCGAGCGCTCGACCGGCGTCCACGGCCGGCTCTGGCCGCGCACGGTCTCTTCCCAGGCCTCGAAGCTCTTGCGCGGGGTCAGGCGGTCGCCGAGCGGGCCGACCTGAAGCAACTTGGCGGGCTTGCCGGCCCAGACCAGGGTCTTGGCCTCCTCCTTGCGGAAGAAGATCAGGTAGTCGCGCGGCGCGCGCGACAGCGGCACGGCCATCATGCCGGCCGCCTTCGCCGACCAGGCGGCCGCCGAGGGCAGCAGGCTGGCGATCTCGTTGGTCGTGAAGACCGAATGGGTGTCCTTGTCGCGCAGCACCCGCAACAGGGTGTGGACGTCGCTGGCGTCGGGCGTGGAGTCGCGCAGGGTCAGCCGCCCCTCGAGCCACAGGGCCAGGCCATCGCAGCCGACCAGCCGGCACAGGTCATCGAGGAACGGGATCAAGCTGTCGGCGCCCTGGGGCGCGGCGACCACGGCGCTCATCATCCGGTCGTGCAGATTGCGCGCCTCGGCCAAGCGCCGGGTCTCGATCTCGCGCTCGCGGCTCTCCAGGGTCAGGGAGAACAGCTGGCCGAACAGTTCCGCAGCCGTGCGGCGCTCATAGCTGATGTGCTTGGGCGCGTAGTGGTGGCAGGCGAACAGGCCCCACAGCTTGCCGTCGCGCAGGATGGAGATCGACAGCGAGGCCGCCACGCCCATGTTGCGCAGATATTCGATGTGGATCGGCGAGACGGCGCGCAACATGCTCATCGACAGGTCGACGGGCTCGCCCGCCGGACTGGTCGGCGGGATGATCGGCGAAACCTCGGCGTCGACGTCGGCGATGATCCGCAGCCAGCTGCGCTCATAGAGGGCGCGGGCCTGCACGGGGATGTCCGAGGCCGGATAGCGCTGACCCAGGAACGAGCCGATGCCCGGCCGCACCGACTCGGCGATCACCTCGCCCGCGCCATCATGGGCGAAGCGGTAGACCATCACCCGGTCGAACTCGGTCAGGGCGCGAACCTGGCGAGCGGCCTCGTGGCAGAATTCCTCGAAGGTTGGGCGTGCGGCGATACGCGCGGTCATCGAGCGCACGGCCGAGGCCGCCTCGATCAGGGCGTCGGCCTGGCTGGGCTCGCCCTCGACGATCAGCAGGCGGCCGGAATAGTGCAGGGCGAGGTCGAAGTCCTCGCCGCCGTCGGCCAGCGGCTGGCCGAACATCCGCTCGATGGCGTCGGCGCCGCGCATGATCTGCAGGCGACCGCGGATATTGTGGATGGCGTGGCCGCTCAGCACCTGGGTCAGCGGCTTGCCGACGAGTTCGTCGGGCGCGAGGCCGAGATAGCGCAGGCTGGTAGTCGAGGCGTGGACCACCACCCAGTCGGAGTTGACCGCCAGCAGGAAGCCGAACGGCTGCACCGAGCCCAGGATGTGGATGGGCTCCCGGTCGCAGTTGGTCAGATCGACGTCAAACCCGGACATGGGCGCCGGTGCGGACATTCGGGGCTCCCGAGGGGGCTATCGTCTCGAACGCGTCCGAGAAGCACTGGAACCCATATCGCGCGCCGTCCTCGCACGCGTCTGTCTGCGTCCCGACATTCGGCGTCTCCAGCCAGGCCAGAAACGAACGCCAGAGGCCGTCGCCCTCGCCTTGGGTCAGATAGGCCAGCGGCAGGCCGTGGCCGCCGGCGGCGACCTGGCGAGCCAGGAAACGGGCGCCGAGGCGCGACCCCTCGAGCACGTAGAGCAGGCCGGCCCCGAAATCCGGCGAGGGAACCATGGCCGAAGCGAACGGCGGAGCTTCCAGGCCGAGCGCGGCCAGGTCGCGGGACAGGGCGGTGCGGCGGACACGCTGGCTCCAATCCGGCAGCCATCCGGCGACGCCGGCCCGTTCCAAGGCCAGTTCCAGCGGCGTGATGGCCATGGCCGACGCCGACAGGAACGCGCCGTAGCCTGCCGGCGTCTCGATGCGCCAGGCCGCGACCTGGGCGTCCAGGGCGGCGTGGCGCTCGGACGTGGCCATCCGAAGGCGGTCGCGAAGCAAACTGTCAGCCAAAGGGTCCCCCGCGCGGATCGAACCCTTCAGGCGGACGGGAGCGACACAGCTATGCCTAACACTGACGGCGCCGCTTGGTTCCGCCCGCATGACAGTACAGTAAGGTTTACCGCGTCGGACGCGATGCTAGGGTCGCCGCGGACTGTTCAGGAGACCTTCGCGCATGATCCGCACCGCAAAGCTGGCCCTCGTGGCCGCGGCCCTTTCCACCACGGCGCTGTCGCCGCTGGCCCACGCCGCCGCCCAGGCCAAGGCCAAGCCGAAGGCCGCCGTCGCCGCGCCCGTCGCTTCCGCGATCAAGGTCCCGCCGATCGTCTACCAGCAGCGCGTGCTGCCCAATGGCCTGAAGGTCTACACCTCGCGCGATGCGACGACCCCGAACGTCTCGGTGCAGGTCTGGTACGGCGTTGGCTCCAAGGATGATCCGCGCGGCCGCTCGGGCTTCGCGCACCTGTTCGAACACCTGATGTTCAAGGCCACACGCAACATGCCCAGCGAGACGCTGGACCGCCTGACCGAGGACGTGGGCGGCTTCAACAACGCCTCCACCTGGGACGATTTCACCAACTATTACGAGGTCGCGCCGGCTAACCACCTGGAGCGCCTGCTCTGGGCCGAGAGCGACCGCCTGAAGTCGCTGGTCATCGACGAGGCGGTCTTCGCCTCCGAGCGCGACGTCGTGAAGGAAGAGCTGCGCCAACGCGTGCTGGCCGACCCCTATGGGCGGTTCTTCGCGCTATCGATCCCGCAGCAGTCGTTCACTGCCCACCCGTATCAGCGCCCGGGCATCGGCTCGATCGAGGAGCTGGACGCGGCGACGGTCGACGACGTGCGGGCTTTCCACGCCACCTATTATCGGCCGGACAACGCGGCCCTGATCGTCGTCGGCAATTTCGATCAGGCCAAGCTGGACGCGATGATCGACCAGTATTTCGGCCCGCTGAAGACTCCGGCCGGGACGATCCCGAAGGTCACGGTGGTCGAGCCGGCCCGCACGGGTCCCAGGAGCGTCAACACCTACGGCCCCAACGTGCCGCTGCCGGCCCTGGCCATCACCTGGCTGGCCCCGGCCGCCGCCGACAAGGACACGCCCGCCCTGACCGTGCTGGACGCGGTGCTATCGGCCGGCAAGTCCTCGCGGCTCTATGACAGCCTGGTCTACGATCAGAAGATCGCCCAGTCGGTGTTCTCCGCCGCCCCGAACAACGCCCAGCCCGGTCTGTTCTACGTCGGCGCGGTGATGGCGGGCGGCAAGACGGTCGCCCAGGGCGAAGCGGCCCTGCGCGCCCAGGTCGCTCGCGCCCGCGACGGCCTGGTCACCCCCGCCGAACTGGCCGAGGCCAAGGCTGGCCTGCTGGCCGACGCCGTCCGCAAGCGCGAGGAGATCGACGGCCGCGGCTTCGCGATCGGCTACGCGCTCGAAACCGAGGGCGATCCGGCGACCGCCAACACCAGCCTCGCCAAGCTGCAGGCTGTCACCGCCGCCGACATCCAGCGCGTGGCGAGGAAATACCTGGCCGACGACCGCCGCACGGTGATCCGCTACCTGCCGGAAAAGGACCGGCCCGCCGGCGAAAAGGACGCCACGCCGCCGATCCCCAAGGTCGCCTCGGTCAAGTTCGATGGCGCGGTCACCACGCTCGCGCCCGAAGGCGAGCGCCAGAAGCCGCCGGCCATCGGCGCGCCGGTGCCGGCCGTGATGCCCAGCCCGGCCGAGAAGACCCTGGCCAACGGCCTGCGGGTCATCGTCGCCAAGTCCAGCGACCTGCCGCTGATCACCGCCGACCTGACCGTCAAGGGCGGGGCCAGCTCCGATCCGGCCGGCCTGGCCGGCGCCTCCAGCCTGACCTCCGAACTGCTGACCGAGGGCACCACCACGCGCTCGGCCACCCAGGTCGCCCGCGAGACCGAGGCCCTGGGCGCCAATCTGGAAGCCGGCTCGGGCTGGGAAGCCGCCTCGCTGACCCTCAGCGTCACGGCCAACAACGCCGCCCCGGCCATGGCCATCATGGCCGACGTCGCCGAGCACCCGGCCTTCTCGGCGCTAGAGCTGGACCGCGTCCGCACCGAGACCCTGGACGGCCTGTCGGTCTCGTTCCAGCGTCCAGGCACCCTCGCGGCCTTCGCCACCGCCCCGGTGCTCTATGCCGGCTCGGCCTATGGCCACGTGGCCGGCGGCACGCCCGGCTCGTTGCCGAAGATCAAGCGCACGGATCTGGCCAAGACCCACGCCGCCTACTGGCGTCCGGACAATGCGGTGCTGGTGCTGACGGGCAACCTGACGCCCGAGGCCGGCTTCGCCCTCGCCGAGAAGGCGTTCGGCGGCTGGAAGAAGCCCGCGACCTCGCCGCCGGTCCCGCCGGCCTCGCCGACCGGCTACACGCCGCGCAATGTCGTCATCGACCTGCCCGGCACCGGCCAGGCCGCCGTGGTGCTGGCCAAGCCGGCGATCACCCGCGCCGATCCGAACTACTACCAGGGCGTGGTCGCCAACACGGTGCTGGGCGTCGGCTTCAGCTCGCGTCTTAACCAGGAGATCCGCATCAAGCGCGGCCTGTCCTACGGCGCCGGCTCCAGTCTGACGCCGCAGGGCCGCTTCGGCGGTTTCTCGGCCCGGGTGCAGACCAAGAACCCGTCGGCCGGCGAGGTCATCACCTTGACCCGCGCCGAGCTGACCCGCCTGGGCGCCGAACCGGCCTCGGCCGGCGAGCTGGCCGCGCGCAAATCGGTGCTGGTCGGCAATTTCGGGCGGGACCTCGGCACCTCGGAAGGGCTGGCCAACATCCTGGGCAACTATGCCGTCTACGGCGTGCCGCTGACCGAGATCCAGAGCTACGCCGCCAAGGTCGAGGCCGTCACCCCGGAAGAGGTCCAGGCCTTCGCCAAGGCCAAGCTGGATCCGGCCCAGATGAGCGTCATCGTCGCCGGCGACGCCAAGGCCATGGGCGAGGCCTTGGCCAAGGCCGCGCCGAACGCCACGGTGATCCCGGCCGACAAGCTGGACCTCGACGCGCCGAGCCTGCAAAAGTAGGAACACGAAGGCCCACGATCCGATTGAGGTCTCATGGACGAGGTCGACATCGCGATCGTGGGCGCCGGCGCCGCCGGTCTGGCCGCCGCTGAGGCCGTGGCCGCCAGCGGCCTCAAAGGCGTCCTGCTGGAGGCCCGCGACCGCCTCGGGGGGCGCGCCCACACGATCCACAGCGCCCTCGGCCCCATCGACCTCGGTTGCGAGTGGCTGCACTCGGCCGACGTGAACCCGCTGGTCGCCAAGGTCGCGGCCCTGGGCCTGACCTTGGACAAGACCCCGCCGCCCTGGGCCAATATCGCCGACAGCCCGATCTTCAGCCGGGAGGAGCGCGCCGCGTTCGGCGAGGCGTTCCAGGCCCTGGACGCGCGGATCGAGGCGGCGGCCCAGGACGGCGGACCGGACCGGCCAGCGTCCGACCTGTTGGATCCAGACAGCCGCTGGACCCCGCTGCTGAACGCCTTCAGCGCCTTCTACAACGGCGCGGAGTTCGATCAGGTCTCGCTGCACGACTACGCCGCCTATGAGGATACCGAGGTCAATTGGCGGGTGGCCGAGGGATACGGGACAGCCATCTCGCGGCTGGGGGGCGGCTTGCCCACGCGGCTGTCCTGCCCCGTCTCGATGATCCGTCACGACGGACCGCGGGTGGAATTGGAGACGGCGCTGGGGACGGTCTCGGCCAGGGCCGTCATCCTCTGCGTGCCCACCGCGATCCTCGCCACGGGCGCCCTGCGCTTCATGCCCGCCCTGCCCGACAAGCTGGACGCCGCCGCCGGCCTGCCGCTGGGCCTGGCCGACAAGGTGTTCCTGAAGCTTGACGAGCCGGAGATGTTCCCGCCGGAGACCCAGCTCTATTCCGACCCGAACACCACGGCGACCGGAGCCTACCATCTACGGCCGCTACACAAGCCAATGATCGAGGTGTTCCTGGGCGGGGCCCACGCCCGCGCGCTGGAGGGCCAGGGGCCCGGCGCGGCGGCGGCCTTCGCGGTCGACGGGCTGGTCGGCGTCTATGGCGGCCACATCCAGTCGAAGGTGCACGTGATCGCCGAGACTCACTGGGCCGCCGACCCTTTCGCCGGCGGCTCCTATTCCCACGCCCTGCCCGGCCATGCCCGCGCGCGGGCGGCGCTGGCCGCGCCGGTCGATCAGCGCCTTTTCTTCGCGGGCGAGGCCTGCAGCCCCAACTTCTTCTCCACCGCCCACGGCGCCTGGCAGACGGGCCAGGCGGCGGCCGGGGCGGCTATCGAGAGCCTCAAGCCTTAGGCTTGGCCAGCAGGTCGCGGATTTCGGTCAGCAGCTTTTCTTCGGGAGTCGGGGCCGGCGGCGCGCTGGGCGCGGGCTGCTCGGCGTCCGCGCGGCGAATGCCGTTGACCACCTTGACCAGCAGGAACACCACGAACGCGACGATGAAGAACTGGATCAGGGTGTTGATGAAGGCGCCGTACATGATCGAGACCTTCTCGACCGCTTCGGTGGCCGGATCCTCGGGGCGCAGCACCCACTCCAGCTTCGAGAAGTCGAGCCCGCCGGTCAGGAGGCCGATCGGCGGCATGATCACCTGGTCGACCAGGCTCTTGACGATGCCGTTGAACGCCGCGCCGATGATCACACCGACGGCCAGGTCGATGACGTTGCCCCGCGCGATGAACTCGCGGAATTCCTTGACCACGCTCATGACAGATCCTTCGCTGCGTCAAACAAGGCGCGAAGGCTGAAGGCGTTCGCCATTCGGGGTCAACCCCGGGTCACGATTGTTGTTATTCGTCGCCGTCCGCGTTCAGGCGGGCGCGCAGCTCCTTGCCGCTCTTGAAGAACGGCACGTGCTTGGCGCGGACGTCCACCGCCTCGCCGGTGCGCGGATTGCGGCCGGTGCGGGCGGGACGCGAGCGGACCGACAGAGCCCCGAAGCCCCGCAGTTCGACACGGCCGCCATCCTCTAGCGCGCCGATCATGCGTTCCAGGATCACGCCGACGACGCGTTCGACATCCTTCTGCGTCAGGTGCGGATTTTCATTCGCGAGCCTGGCGATGAGTTCGGACTTGATCATCGATATCCCCGGAACGCCCTTGGGAGGAGAAAGGCGCGAGCGGACCTTTGCCCAACGATGGCTGAGTCTTCAAGGGGTTGCGTGAGATTCTCGAACGAGGTTCGGTTAATGGCCAAGCGGGTCGCAGCCGAAAGCGCGAGCGGCTTCGGCGTCCGCCGCCCGCCATGAAGCGGGCTCATGAACCCTTCGGCGCGCGGATGATCAGGGCCTGCTCGGCCAGCCGGCGGCGCGCCCTGTTGGCCTCCTCGGCCTGATCGAAGGGCAGTTCGCGGCCCAGGCTCTGGTCGGACTCGAAGAAATGGGCCTTGCCGCCCTGCATCTCCGACACGCGGACCACGTCGGTATTGGCGACCTTGCCGTTGTAGACCGGCCCCTTGACGGTGAAGCCCGTCCCGCCGCCGGGCAGCGTCACCTCGACCAGGGCCTTCTTGAACGCCGGGAACGGCGTGGCGAACGGGGCGTCGGCATTGGGACCCGGCTCGCGGCGCGGGAACTGCGCGGCCTTGCCCGCGCCGGACACCGGCAGGCGCCACTCCATCAGACCGACATCGTCGTTCAGCCGCCACTCCATGTCGGCGTCGCCGGCGATGGTCAGGCTGACCGCGCCGTCGTCGGCCACCGCCCAGTCGAAGGTGGCGATCTTCATCCAGCTGTTCGTCGACGAAAAGCTCTGGCGGAAGCCGCGCTCGATGTCGGCGCGCGGGGCGCTCTCGATCGCCCGGGCCATGGACCGCGCCGCGTCGCCGCGCATCGTCATCACGACCGTCGACTTGGCCGGTTTGTCGAGCCCGGCCGAGGCGTCGAAGCGGATGGTCACGTCCAGTTCGGGCCGGGTCGGAGACGACTGGACGATCGGCTCAAGGGCCGCGCCCGACGCCTTGATCGGCAGGCCCCACAGGAACGGCGGCGCGGCCAGGGTCTGCAAGCCGCCGCGGTCGCCGGAGCGCGTGCCGTCCAGCCAGTAGGCCTTGCCGTCGATGGTGGCGCGGACCAGCACGTGGTTGAACTGACTGGCCGAGGGCACGCGCTGATCCATGCCGTCGGCGGCCGGACTGGCCAGGACCACGACCGGCTCGGCCTGAATGTTCAGGCCTTTCAGTATGGCGAGCAGCAGGGCGGTCTTGCCCTTGCAGTCGCCGAACCGGCGCGCCCAGGTCTCGTCGGCGCTGGCCGGCTTGTAGCCGCCGTCGCCCATGGCCAGCAGCAGGTAGCGGGTCTTGTCCTCGACCAGCTGAAGCGCCTTGAAGGCGCGGACCTTGGGGTCGGGACTGGCGGCGGCGATAGCGGCGATCTCGGCCTTCAGCGGCGAGTCCGGCTTCAGCGTCATGGCCGCGGCGTAAAGCGGCGCCATCGGCGCGACGACGTCGCTCCAGCCACGATAGGTGGTGGCCTGCAGCTCGCCGACCCGCTGGAAACGGTAGGGCGCGGCAGCTGGCGGCTTGGGCGCGAGCGCGCTCGTCTGATCGACCAACAGCTCGTTCAGGTCGCCCGCCTTGCCGATCTTCGGATCAGGGAAACCCGCCGTGGTCTTCCAGACCAGCGGCGTTCCATCGGCCCAGAGCATGCGCACGCGATAGCGGCCGGCCGCGCCGGGCCAGCCCATACGCTCGAAGGCGCTGACGCGGGGGCCCAGGATCGGGTCGCGACGCTCGACGCTGGCCGACCAGTCGACCAAGTCGCCGACCCGCAGGTCCTTGATCTGGATCGTGGCGGTCATCCGACCGTCCAGCATGGCCCGCTCCAGGTCCTTCTCGCGGCGCAGAACCAGCACGTCCTCGCCGTTCTTCAGCAGGTCGATGCGCTGTCCGTCGCGGATGATCGCCAGGCCATGCAGGGTGACCTTATCGCGGTCGGGCTGCCAGGTGATCGTGCGCGAACCCGATGAAAGCCCCTCGGGCTTGGTGATCCGAACGATGCGGCGGTTGTAGCTGTAGAGACCGTCCTTGCCGAGCAGGGCCTGGTTGTCGTCCAGCACCGCCTGGATGGCCGGCGCCTGGGCGTCGCCGGGCGAAGCTGGGACCTCGGCCACCTGCACCCACGCGGCCGGCGGACCATAGGCGGGCTTGTCGTCTGCGCGCGCCGCGCTTGCCCATCCCGCGCCAAGGGGGGCCAGGACAGAAACCGCGGCCATCGCCGCCCAACGCTGAAGCACGCCACACCCCCGAAGCACTCAACCTGAGGCATCTGTGGCAGGCTTTTACACAAAAGAAAACGGCGGCGGGATTGCTCCCGCCGCCGCCGGTCTCATCCCACGAGGGGAAGAAGACTATTCCTTGGAAGCGCGCTCACGCAGAGCGGCGCCCAGGATGTCGCCCAGCGAAGCGCCGGAGTCCGACGAGCCGAATTGCTCGATGGCTTCCTTCTCTTCGGCCATTTCCAGCGACTTGATCGACATCGAGACACGGCGCGCGGCCTTGTCCACGTTGGTGATCTGAGCGTCGATGCGGTCGCCCACAGCGAAGCGCTCGGGGCGCTGTTCTTGACGGTCGCGCGAGAGGTCCGACTTGCGGATGAAGGCCGACATCGGCGCGTCGTCTTCACCGAAGCGCACTTCGATGCCGCCCGTGGTGACTTCCGTAACGGTCACGGTCACGGTCTGGTTCTTGCGGTAGGTGTCGCCCGACATCGGGTCGCCAGCCAGCTGCTTGATGCCCAGCGAGATGCGTTCCTTCTCGACGTCGACGTCGAGAACCTTCGCCTTGACCAGGTCGCCCTTCTTGTAGCGGGCCATGGCTTCTTCGCCCGGGACGCTCCAGTCGATGTCCGACAGGTGCACCATGCCGTCGATGTCGTTGTCGAGGCCGACGAACAGACCGAATTCGGTCGCGTTCTTGACTTCGCCTTCGACCGACGAGCCGACCGGGTGCGCTTCCAGGAAAGCTTCCCACGGGTTGGCCAGGGCCTGCTTCAGGCCCAGCGACACGCGGCGCTTGGACGGATCGACGTCCAGCACGACCACGTCGACTTCCTGCGAGGTCGAGACGATCTTGCCGGGGTGGACGTTCTTCTTGGTCCAGGACATTTCCGAGACGTGGACCAGGCCTTCAACGCCGGCTTCCAGCTCAACAAACGCGCCGTAGTCAGTGATGTTGGTGATGCGGCCCGTGAACTTCGCGCCGACCGGGTACTTGGCTTCAACGCCATCCCACGGATCCGACTGCAGCTGCTTCATGCCGAGGCTGATGCGCTGGGTGTCCGGGTTGATCTTGACGATCTGGACCTTCACGGTGTCGCCCACGGCGAGCACTTGGCTCGGGTGGTTGACGCGCTTCCAGCTCATGTCGGTGACGTGCAGCAGGCCGTCGATGCCGCCCAGGTCGACGAACGCACCGTAGTCGGTGATGTTCTTGACGACGCCTTCGCGGATTTCACCTTCTTGCAGCTGCGACACCAGTTCGGTGCGCTGCTCGGCGCGGGCTTCTTCCAGGATGGCGCGACGCGAGACGACGATGTTGCCGCGCGGACGGTCCATCTTGAGGATGGCGAAGGGCTGTTCCTTGCCCATCAGCGGACCGACGTCGCGGACCGGACGGATGTCGACTTGCGAGCCCGGCAGGAAGGCCGAAGCGCCGCCCAGGTCGACGGTGAAGCCACCCTTCACGCGGCCGACGATGGCGCCCATGACGGGTTCGTTGCGGGCGTAGACGCCTTCCAGACGGGTCCAGGCTTCTTCGCGCTTGGCCTTTTCGCGGCTGATGACCGCTTCGCCGAGGGCGTTTTCCAGGCGTTCCAGGAAGACTTCGACGTTGTCGCCAACCTTGATGATCGCCTTGCCGTTTTCGTCGACGCCGAATTCCTTCAGCTGGACGCGACCTTCGGTCTTCAGACCGACGTCGATGATGGCGAAGTCCTTTTCGATCCCGACAACGATACCCTTGACGACGGTGCCTTCCGCGAAGTCGCGGCCGCCCATGGAATCGTTCAGCAGCGCTTCGAAATCGTCGCGCGTCGGGTTGAAGCTCATATCGTCAGCCATGCTGATGTTTAGTCTCGTAGGTTGGGGGAAGCCCTGTGATGAGCGCCGCTGGAGAAAGCGGTTCTCGGGATTCCGGATGAAGTGGGTTGTCTGCGGATCCCGCGATGTTCTCTCTATCGCGGCGAGGTCGGCGGTGGATTTGCCTGGTAGAGCAGGGCTCTAGCGGGCGCGCGCGTCCTCGACGATACGGCGGGCCGCATCGAAGGCCTGCTCTATAGTCATTTCCGACGTATCGAGCAAGACGGCGTCCACGGCTTGCGTCATCGGCGCGTCCTTGCGGCCGCCGTCGCGTTCGTCGCGCTTGCGGATATCCGCCAGGACCTCGTCGAAGGTGACGCTTTCGCCCTGGCCGACCAGCTGTTTCCAGCGCCGGTCGGCGCGGACTTCCGGGCTGGCGGTCACATAGAGCTTGGCGGGCGCCTCGGGGGCGATCACCGTGCCGATGTCGCGGCCGTCGATCACCGCGCCGGCGTCTTGCGTCGCGAAGGCGCGCTGCAGGTCGAACAGGGCCGAGCGCACGCCGGGATGCACCGCGCAGCGGCTGGCGGCCTCGCCGGCGGCGCGGGTGCGCACCTCCGGCTTCTCCAGTTCGGAGAGCTCCAGGCCCCGGGCGCAGGCCTCGGCCGAGACCGGATCGTCGAGATCGCCGCCGGAGGCCAGGATCCGGACGCCGACGGCGCGGTACAGCAGGCCGGTGTCGAGCATGGGCAGGCCGTAGGCGGCCGCCAGGCGCGCGGCGATCGTGCCCTTGCCCGAGGCGGCCGGCCCGTCGACGGCGATGATGAAACCCACGGCCCTAAGCTTCCGTCAGCGTCGCGCCGAGGCCACGCATCAGGTCGGCGAAGCCCGGGAAGCTGGTGGCGATCATGCCGGGCTCGTCGACCGCGACGCCCTCCTGGGCGGCCATGCCGAGGATCAGGTGGCTCATGGCGATCCGGTGGTCGCCGTGAGTAACCACGGTCGCGCCACCCTTCGGCGGTTGGCCCGTCCCCGTGACGATGAACCCCTCCGGCTCCTCCGCCACCTGGACGCCGCAGGCCTTCAGGCCGTTGGCGGTCAGCGCGATGCGATCGCTTTCCTTGACGCGCATCTCGCCCACGCCGCGCATCACCGTCTCGCCTTCGGCGAAGGCGGCGGCGATCGCCAGGATCGGATATTCGTCGATCATCGACGGCGCGCGCTCGGGCGGGACGACCACGCCCTTGAGCTTGGAGTAGCGGGCGGTGATGTCGCCGACATCCTCGCCGCTGGCCACGCGCTGGTTCGAGATCACAAGATCGGCGCCCATTTCCTGCAAGGTTGTGAAGAGACCGGTGCGCAGGTCGTTGAGCATCACGCCCTCGACGGTCACTTCCGAGCCTGGAACCAGCAGGCCGGCCACCAGCGGGAAGGCCGCCGACGAGGGGTCGCCCGGAACGGCGACATGCGCGCCGGTCAGCTTCTGGCCTTCCGGCAGGCGGATATGGCGGATGGTCTTCTCGCCGACGACCCGGTCCTCGACGATCACCTCGGCCCCGAAGGCGCGCAGCATACGCTCGGTATGGTCGCGGGTGGCTTCAGGTTCGATCACCTCGACGCCGCCCTCGGCGTGCAGGCCAGCCAGCAGCACAGCCGACTTCACCTGGGCCGAAGCCATCGGCAGAGTGTAGTTCAGGCCGCGCAGATTGCCGCCCTTGAGCGTCAGCGGCAGGCGGCCCCGGTCGCGTCCCATCCAGGTCGCGCCCATGCGGGCCAGGGGATCCAGGACCCGGCTCATCGGGCGGCTACGCAGCGAGCTGTCGCCAGTGAAGGTGGCGCAAAGGGCGAAACCCGCCGCCGCGCCCATGATCAACCGCACGCCGGTGCCGGCGTTGCCGCAGTCGATGACGTCGGCCGGCTCCTCGAAGCCGCCCTTGCCCTCGATGCGCCAGCGGCCGACGCCCTCCTGCTCGACGCGCGCGCCGAAGGCCCGCATGGCGCGGGCGGTGGCGAGAACATCGTCGCCTTCCAGCAGTCCCTCGACCGTCGTGGTGCCCGACGCCAGCGCGCCCAGGATCATCGATCGGTGCGAAATGGACTTGTCACCCGGGGCCCGCACGATCCCTCGCAGAGCGCCTGCGGGCGCGCTCTTCAATCCAGCCGACGACATGCCGAGACCGGCTCCTTGGTACTTGGTGGTTTTCGCGAAGGGGATTGCTTTTGACAGCGGGCTCTCGTCATGGCAAGTGACCGGCCGCTTTTCCCATCCGGATCAAAGGGTCGCCACTTGGCCAATCCCGAATTGGGCGCAAAACAAATTTGCCCCAACTGCCAATCCAAATTCTACGATCTCGGCCGTCGTCCGGCCGTGTGTCCCAAGTGCGGCGAGTCGTTCGACCCGGAAGAGGCGCTGAAGTCGCGCCGCGTCCGTGCTCGCTCGATCACCCCGGACTATGACGCCGAGGACGAGAAGCCCGCCCCCGCTCCCAAGGACGAGGACGGCTTCGAGGACGAGGTCGATGAAACGCCCGAAATCGACAAGGTCGAGCCGGACGTCATCGAGACCGACGACGAAGACGTCGAGCCCGGCGCCACCCCCGCGGGCGGTGACGACCTGGGCGTCGACTTCGCCGAGGACGAGGATCTCGCCGAAGACGAGGCCGACGACGTTCCGTTCCTGGAGGACGAGGACGACGACGACAATCTCGACGACGAGATCGAAGGCCTTCCCGGCGAAGGCGCCGACGACTAACCCATCGGGTTAGTCTCTCTGCTTGGATAGGCGGTTCGCGACAGGCGAAACCGCCTATCCACAGGGGTTTTCAGGGGTGCGACATTTTTCTCGAAAAAAGTTCGAGAAGAGGCTTGATCCCAAAAAAATCCCGGACTAGTTTCCGCGCCTCTTCGGAGGGCGACGCAAGTCGAAACGCCGAAGAGACCAAGGATTTCCGAGAGTTACCGCGAGGTTCTCGAAGAAAAATTTGGGGCTATAGCTCAGCTGGTAGAGCGCTTGAATGGCATTCAAGAGGTCAGCGGTTCGACTCCGCTTAGCTCCACCATCAAGGCCCGGACGGAAACGTCCGGGCCTTGTCCATTTCTGGGTCTGAGTTCAGCCGGCCCCTCCCGCCCCGACCTCTTGAAGTGATCGCTCGCGGCCTCCACATCTAAAGCCGTGTCGTGGGGATCGGCGCCGGTCCTCGGGCTTATCTCCGCGAACGAAGTCGCTTGAGCGAGGACTTCGCGATGAACCGAATGATCATGTTCGACAGCCCCTTCCTGCTGGGCTTCGAGCACACCCGGGACCTGATCGAGCGCGCCGCCAAGGCCGCCTCGGAAAGCTATCCGCCCTACAATGTCGAGCAGGCCGATAATGGCGGCGTGCGCATTACCCTGGCCGTGGCGGGCTTCTCGCCCGACCAGCTGCAGGTGACCGTCGAGGGCGGCCAGCTGGTCGTCGCCGGCAAGCGCGACAGCGCCGACAGCCGTGGCGAGGCCGAGCGCGCCTTCCTGCACCGCGGGATCGCCGCACGGGGCTTCGTACGCACCTTCGTCCTCGCCGAGGGCATGGAGGTGACCGCCGCGACCCTGGAGCACGGCCTGCTGCACATCGATCTGGCGCGCCCCGAGCCCGAGCGCCTGGTCAAGAAAATTCCTATTCGCAGCGCGGGCTGAAAGCCGCGCGCAACACGCCCCTCCAGCATTGGCTCTGAACCGGCTGGAGAAAGGCGCGTTCCCTAATCAAGGAGGTGGTCACCATGACGCCTAACACCCACCACAACCCGCTCTTCTCGAGCGAAGCGTTCGCGGCCCTTGGCGCCCCTGACCTCGTCTATGTCCGGCCGATCAAGGCGGCCGAAATCCTCGCCGACGTCCCCGAAGGCGTCGAGGACTTCAATCTGGCGCCCGACCAGACCCTGTACGCCGTGTGCCGCGCCGACGGCGCCCGCCTGGCGGTGATGATCGATCGCGACACGGCGATCGCCGCCGCCCTCGCCCACGAGCTGGCGCCGGTCTCGGTCCACTAGACTCTTACCGATTTCCAGAAGAGGGGGCTCCGGCGGAGCCCCCGGATCACGCCGCCGTGCTGGTCGCTTCGTGTGTCAGCAGCACGTGGATGGCGTCGGCCGAGCGCGCTTGGCGCAACGCCGCCCGGGTTTCGGGCTGACGCATCATCCGCGCCACCCGGGCCAGGGCCCGCAGATGCTGGGCGTTGGCGTCGCGGGGGGCGAACAGGGCCACCAGGAGATCGACAGGCTTGTCGTCCAGGGCGTCGAAGGCCACGGGAGTGTCCAGGCGCACCACGACTGCGCGAACGCGGTCCAGGCCATCCACGCGCGCATGCGGAATGGCCACACCTTCGCCGACGCCGGTCGAGCCAGCGGCTTCGCGGTCCATCAAGCCTTCAAGTGTTTTGTGAGCGTCGACACCCAGCACGCGAGCGGCGACATCGGCGACCAGGGAAAGCGCCTGGCGCTTGCCGGGCGCGCCGGCGCGCAACGCCACCGCCCCAGGGTCGAGAAGATCGCCAATGGTCATGGACGTCACAAGCTCGCTAGATACCGACCGCCTTGGCGCCGTCGCCGCGGGTTCGCCGCGACGGCGCCAGACCGTGAAGGATCTGGTTAGCTCGCGGTTGACCCGTGCCCGTTCGGCGACTTCGTGCGTTCGGGGTCGATCCAGCCGATATTCCCGTCTGGACGCCGATAGACCACGGACAACCCGCCGTGGGCGGCGTTCCTAAACACGATTGCCGGGTATGCGGTCAAGTCCAGTTCCATGACAGCCATGGAAACGGTCATTGTCTTCACCGCGGCCTGGGTTTCCGCGATGACCATCGCCGCGGGCGCGCCCGTCGGGTGGTCAGCCTCCACATCCCAGTCGTGCTCTTCGCCCTCGTCGACCTCAGGGGCCCGAAGGACGTACATGGAGGCGTTCTCGACCTGCTTGGCCGTCGCCGCCGGCGAGTGGCTCTTCAGCCGCCGCTTGTACCGCCTGATGCGGGTGTCGATCTTGGATAGCGCGGCGTCGAACGCGGCGTGCGCGTCGCCCCCCGATCCATGACTGATGAGCTGCTGGCCAGACGCCAGTTTTACCGAGCAATCGACACGGAAAGCATAGCCTTCCTTGCTGACCACAACTTCGGCGTTACCGCCTCGGTCGAAGTATTTACCAATGCTCAGAGCGATTTCGTCGGAGACTCGCACTCGCAGAGCCTCACCAACGTCGACATGCTTGCCGGAGACTTGGACTTGCATCCGACTACAACGCGCCTGTCGCGGACAGGTGTCAAGCGGCGCCTCAAAGGTCTGTGAACGACCTCAGACGAGCCCTGAAAAGACGCTCAGGAGCTTGCGCACGGCCATCACGACAACGTGCGCGCTGACGAACAGAAGCGCCCCGCTACCGAGGGCCATCGCATAGCCCAGCAGGGCTAGAAATCCGTCGCGCTGCAGCAGCGCCAGCGCCAGGACGGCGACGGTCGCGCCCGGCGCCAGGTTGCCTAGCGGGATGGGCAAAACCAGCACCAGGGCCAGCAAGGTGCAGACCACGCCGATCGCCCGCTCGCCTAAAGGTGCGAACATCGGTCGCAGGCGCGGACGGGTGATCAGCTCCATGCTGCGCACGATCGGCGCCAGGCGACGGAAGAGCCCGCGCAGGTCGTCGCGCTTCAGCGGCTTCTCCATCAGCCCCCGGGGTAGCCATGGCGTGTCGGCGCCCATGGCGATCTGCGGGGCCAGGAACAGGATTGGCAGGGACAGCAGGGTCGAGGATCCCGGCGGCAGCGGCAAGGTGTTCAGCAGGCCAAAGACCAGCAGCATCGCCCCGAAGGCGCGGCTGTCGAACGCCTCCAGCATCTCGCCCACGGTCAGGACGGGCCTGACGTCCTCGCCAAACCCTTCGATCACGTCCGCAAGCGACTTCTCGTGCATTCCAACCCTTCCAGCCGACAACAAACGCGGAAGGGGGCTAGACCGCTTCCTTCATCTGACGGCGACGCTCCACCGACGACGGGATCCGCATGGCCTCGCGATACTTGGCCACGGTCCGGCGGGCGATGTCGACCCCGGCGGCCTTGAGAATCTCGACGATGGCGTCGTCGGAGTGGACGTCGGCCTCGGTCTTCTCGGCGTCGACCAGGCCCTTGATCTTGTGGCGGACGCTGGCGGCCGAGTGGGCCTCACCGCCTTCAGACGACTGGATGGCCGAGGTGAAGAAGAATTTCAGCTCGAACACGCCGCGCGGGGTAGCGATGTACTTGTTCGAGGTGACGCGGCTGACCGTGCTCTCGTGCATGCCGATGGCGTCAGCGACGGTCTTCAGGTTCAGCGGGCGCAGGTGCTCGACGCCAAACGCCAGGAAGCCGTCCTGCTGGCGGACGATCTCGCTGGACACCTTCAGGATGGTCTTGGCGCGCTGGTCCAGGCTCTTCACCAGCCAGTTGGCCGTCGCCATGCAGTCCGAGACGAAGGTCTTCTCCTGATCCGTGCGCGCGCCCTTGGCCACGCGGGCGTGGTAGCGCTGGTCAACCAGCACGCGCGGCAGGGTGTCGGTGTTCAGTTCGACGTGCCACATGCCGCCCAGGCCCTCGCGGACCATGACGTCGGGCACCAGGGTCTCGGCCGGCTCGCTGTGGAAGGCCGCGCCGGGACGCGGGTTCAGCGAACGGATCTCGGCGACCATCTCGCGCAGGTCTTCCTCGTCCACGCCGCAGAGACGGCGCAGCGCGGCAAGGTCGCGCTTGGCCAGCAGCTCAAGATTGTCGAGCAGGGCGGCCATGGCGGGGTCGTAGCGGTTCTGGTCTTTCAGCTGCAGCGCCAGGCATTCGCGGACGTCGCGGGCGAAGACGCCGACGGGCTCGAAGCCCTGCAGGGTCGTCAGGGTCGCCTCGACCATCTCCAGCGCGCAGCCCAGGCGCTCGGCCAGCTCGCTGACGTCGAGGCGCAGGTAGCCGCCCTCGTCCACGGCGTCGATCAGGATCTCGGCGATGGCGTTGCGGGACGGCGACAGCGCGGCCTGGACCAGCTGCCCGCGCAGATGGGCGGCCAGGGTCGGGATGTCGGTCAGGGCCCGTTCGTAGTTGTCGTCGCCCTCGAAGGAGCCGCCGCCGCCGGCGCGCGACCAGTCGATCTGGCCGCCGGCATGTTCGGCGCCGGCTTCGGCGCCATCGCCCGTGGCGCGTTCGCCGGGCGAGACATCCTCGTTAGGGGTGTCCATCTCGCGGCCGGCCGTCGTGTCGGCCACGGCGTCGACATGGGTCAGGCTGGCGTCGCGGACGGCCTCGACCTCGCCCGCCGGCTCGTGATCGCCCTCATCGCGTTGCAGGAGCGGGTTACGCTCCAGCTCCGCCTCGACGAAGGCGTCGAGCTCGATGTTCGACAGCTGCAGCAGCTTGATGGCCTGCTGCAGTTGCGGGGTGATGACAAGGCCCTGACCCTGGCGGATCTCGAGGCGGTGGCTGAGCGCCAATGCGCCCTCCTGACAAATCGAAAACTTCGATCGCCATTGAAGGGCCTGTTTGGTTAACGGGTCGCCAACGCCTGCAATTCTTGGGCCGGTGCGACGTTCCGTCTCGGAAAATATCGTGCCAGAGGCATTAACCCTTACGGGCCAAGGGCTTGATGGGGGCGTGCAGGCGTAACGCGGACACCGTTCACCGGCCCCCGCGCACCTCGATCGCCCCGTCTTTTTTAATCTCCGAGGCGCGGCTCGCTGAAGCTGTCGCCCAGATAGACGCGCTTGACTTCCGGGTTCTCGACGATCTCGCGCGGCGAGCCTTCGAACAGAACCTCACCGGCGTGGATGATCGAGGCGCGGTCGATGATGTCCAGCGTCTCGCGCACATTGTGGTCGGTGATCAGGATGCCGATGCCGCGACCCTTGAGGTAGCCGATCACCTCGCGGATGTCGGCGATGGCCAGCGGGTCGATGCCAGCGAACGGCTCGTCCAGCAGCATGAAAGACGGTTCGGAGGCCAGCGCACGGGCGATTTCCACACGGCGGCGCTCACCGCCCGACAGGGCGACGGCCGGCGACTTGCGGATATGGGTGATGCGCAGCTCTTCCAGGATGTTGGTGACCTGCTCGCGCGCCTTGCGCGGGTCCTTCTGGCGCATCTCGACCACGGCCATGACGTTCTGCTCGACCGTCATGCCCCGGAAGATCGAGGCTTCCTGCGGCAGGTAGCCGACGCCAAGGCGGGCGCGCTGGAACATCGGCTGGGCGGTGATGTTCTCACCGTCCAGATAGATCGCGCCGTAGTCGGCGGCGATCAGACCCGTGACCATGTAGAAGCAGGTCGTCTTGCCGGCGCCGTTCGGACCCAGCAGGCCGGCGACTTCGCCGCGCTTGAGGCGCAGGGAGACGTTCTTGACGACCGGACGGTCACCGAACGACTTGCCTACGGAGTCGACGAACAGGCCATCCATGTCGTTGGCGGTCAGGGTCATGAAACGCGGATCCTAGCGCTGCGCGGCGGGCTGGGCGGGCGCGGCCGGCGCGTCGTTCTTCTTGTCGTCCTGGTAGAACACCGCACGGACGCGGCGCTGCGAGGCCTTGTTCGAGGGGGTCGATTCCAGCTTGGCGTCGTTGGTCTTGGTGTTGACCGTCAGCTTGTCGCCGCGCGCCACATCCTTGCCCTTCACCAGCACCACGTCGCCGGTGACGATCGCGATGTTGTTGTCGAAGGTATAGACGGCGCGGTCGCCGCGGGCGGTCTGCGTGTCGCTGACCATGTAGACGCTGCCCTCGGCTTCCATGCGCTGGGCCGCGCCGCAGGCATTGGCCCCATCAGCGGTCGTCCCGGCCTTGCGGGCGCTGTAGATGGTCACCTTCTGGGCGCGCAGCCGCGAGCGGTTCTGCAGGATCTCCACGTTTCCCGTGAAGATCGTGATGCACTTGCTGTTGATCGTTTCCTGATTGTCGGCGGAAACATCGACCGGCGCGCTCGAATCCTGGGCGTAGGCGCCACCGCCGGCCCCAAGCCCACCAAGGATCAACGCGGTCGTCACCGCCGCCGCCGTCCGTCGCTTCATCAGAACCATGTCCTCATCCGTCGCGGTCCGCCCTTTGAGCGAACCTGCGCCATTGATCTTCTTTACTGCCGTTCGAACCGGGCGCGAACCCCACCCCGGAAGATGACGCGATCGCCCTTGTCATATACGGAGTAGGCGTTGGATTGCACCTGCCCACTAGGGCCTTCGCCGTTCATTGTCGTCTCGCCGGTGACGTCGCCGCTCCTGGTGTCGACGAACGACTCCTCGGACGCGAAGCGGTAACCGGTGCCGTCGTCCAGGCGGACGTCGTCCTTCAGGTTCAGGCCGAAATTGTCCTGGCGATAGACGCCGTGCTTGGCGGTCATCCGCGTCGGCGTCGGCGAGCCCAGGTCCAGGGTCAGGGCCGGCTCGTCCAGGATGATGCGGCGTGGGTCGTTGTCGTCGCGAATCGCCGAGCGCGCGGTGATCATGAAGCTGCGGCCATCGGTCGACTGACCATAGAAGCGCGGCGTGATCAGGCGGATCTCGGTCTTGGCCTCCGTCGGCGGATGGGTGGCCGACATGTAGGTGCGCCAACCAACCTGCGAGGCGACGATCAGCAGCAGACCCGCGATCGCGGCCGGCAGGAGGATGCGCGCGGCCAGAACGCGGCGCGAGCGGCGACGCCAGCGCGCGAGGTCGGCGCTCATCGTTCGTCCGGTCATGACCGCGGTCGGGTGCATCGTGTCCGTCAGCTGTGGGCGAAGATGTCCATCTCCTCCCAGCCGGCCAGGTCGAGCGAGGCGCGGTGGGGGAGATAGTCGAAGGCGTGTTGCGCCAGGGCCATGCGGCCTTCGCGCTCGAGCATGGCGTTCAGCTTCAGGCGCAGGGCGTGCAGGTGCAGCACGTCCGAGGCGGCGTAGGCCACCTGGTCGGCGCTCAGCGAGGGCGCGCCCCAGTCCGAAGACTGCTGCACCTTCGACAGTTCGACGCCCAGCAACTCGCGCGTCACGTCCTTCAGGCCGTGGCGGTCGGTGTAGGTGCGAGCCAGCTTCGAGGCGATCTTGGTGCAGTAGACGGGCGCGGTCACCACACCCAGATGGAGTTCGAACATGGCGATATCAAAGCGGCCAAAGTGAAAAAGCTTCAGCACGGCCGGATCGGTCAGCAGGGCCTTCAGATTCGGGCAGTCGTAGGTCGAGCGATTCAGGCGCACCACGTGCGCGTCGCCGTCGCCCGACGACAGCTGGACAACGCACAGCGGGTCGCGACCCAGGCGCAGGCCCATGGTCTCCGAATCAATGGCGATGACGCTGTCGCCGGCGAAGACGCCATCGGGCAGGTCGCCCTCGTGAACGAAATTAGCCAAGTCTCAAACTCCGGCGATCACATCGCGCCCGCGCGAGCGCGTTCAACCACGCGTCCGAGTGGAACGCGCGACACTTATACTCACGATGAACGAATTAGCATCCCGGAGGATTTTTTGGCGCCACCCCTGCTTCCCGAAAGAAGCTCAGTTAAGGGGTGGTGCCCAGGAGAGGACTCGAACCTCCACGACCTTTCGGTCACTGGCACCTGAAGCCAGCGCGTCTACCAATTCCGCCACCTGGGCCCGCTGCGCAACCGGGTAGGTCGCTGCGAGGCCGGGACGTTTAGGGAAAGCTTCTGACGCCGTCAACAGACAAAAATCGATAAGTCGCGATTTCATTGCGAAGCCGCGCTCAGTCGTCTAATTCCCCCGGTATCGCGGTAGAGTCATCGCATGCGACGAGGAATGAAGATGCAAGGTCTGGTCACGGTGTTCGGCGGCTCCGGTTTCGTGGGCGGCCAGGTCGTGCGGGCGCTCGCCAAGGCGGGCCATCGCGTTCGGGTGGCCGTGCGCCAGCCCAACCTCGCCTACAAGATGCGGATGCTGGGTGACGTCGGCCAGATCGAAGTGGTCCAGGCCAATGTCCGCAACCCGGCTTCGGTCGCCCGCGCGCTGGACGGCGCCGAGGGCTGCGTGAACTTGGTCGGCGTGCTCTTCGAGAGCGGTCGCCAGAAGTTCCTGTCCGTCCACACGATGGGCGCGCGCAACGTCGCCGAGGCCGCCGCGAAGGCCGGCGTGACGCGACTTGTCCATGTCAGCGCCATCGGCGCCGACGTGAACGCCAGCGCCAAGTACGCCCGCTCGAAAGGCGAAGGCGAGGCTGCCGTGCGCGAGGCCTTCCCGAGCGCGACCATCGTGCGCCCCTCCATCGTGTTCGGCCCCGAGGACGACTTCTTCAACCGCTTCGCGCAGATGGCGACCCTGGCGCCGGTGATGCCGCTGGTCGGCGGCGAAACGCGCTTCCAGCCCGTGTTCGTCGGTGACGTCGCCGCCGTGATCGCCAAGACGGTCGCCAGCCCGGCCGCCGCCGGCGTGACCTACGAACTGGGCGGGCCAACGGTCTACACGATGCGCCAGGTCCTCGAGCTGATCCTCACCGAGACCGGGCGCAATCGCCCGCTGATCCCCGTGCCCTGGCCCATCGCCGGGCTGATCGGGTCGCTAGGCGACCTCGTCGCGGGCGTCCTGCCGCCGCCGCTGACCAGCGATCAGGTCGAGATGCTGAAGACCGACAACGTCGCTCAGAACGGCCTGCCGGGCCTGGCCGAAGCCGGCGTGGTCGGCACGAGCGTCGAGGCCGTGGTCCCGACCTACCTCTACCGCTACCGCAAGGGCGGCCAGTACGCCGAGACCCCGGCGGGCGCGTTCTAGGGCTTCACGCCCAATAAAAACGACAAAGGGCGGACGCCGCGAGGCGCCCGCCCTTTTCCTTGTTCGCTTTGTCGCCGCCTCAGGGGCGCAGGTAGAGCACCGCGAGGCCGCCGATCCCGACCACGATCCGCCACCAGGCGAACGGGGCGAAGCCGCGCTTGCCGATGAAGTCGAGCATGTACTTCACGACCACCAGGCCCGACAGGAAAGACACCACGAAGCCGATCCCGACGATGCCGATATGGCCGGCGTCCAGAGCGTCGCGGTTCTTGTAGACGTCCAGGGCGAAGGCCCCGACCATGATCGGGATGGCCATGAAGAAGCTGAACTCGGCCGCGGCCCGGCGCTCGATGCCGAACAGCATGGAGCCGACGATGGTTGAGCCCGAACGCGAGACGCCCGGGATCAGCGACAGGCACTGGAACAGGCCGACGATCAGCACCTTGTGCAGCGGCAGGTTCATGGCGTCGTGATCGACGGCCGGCGGCGCCTTTCTGTCGATGAACAGCAGGATGATCCCGCCAATCAACAGCGACCAGCAGATGATCAGCGGGCTCTCGAACAGGAATTTCTTGATCACGTCGTGCAGAGCCAAGCCCGCCACGAAGGCCGGGATCACCGCGACGATGACGCTGAGCGCGAAGCGGCGCGCCTCCGGCCTGGTCGGCAGGCCGATCAGCACACCCCACAGCTTCTGGAAGTAGAGGGCGACCACCGCCAGGATCGCGCCCAGCTGGATCAGGACTATGAAGGTGTCCCAGGACGGGTCCTTCAGTCCCATGGCTTCCTTGGCCAGCAACAGATGGCCCGTCGAGGAGACGGGAATGAACTCCGTCAGCCCCTCGACCAGACCCAGAATGATCGCGCTCAACCAGTCAGGCATCGTTCGGCTCCAAAACCCCGTACTGGCCTGCGCCCGACACGGTAAATAGGTCGTAAATCCACAAAGTGGACTAGTTTGGAGGCGCTTTGCGAGTCGATCTCAAAGACCCCACCCTCAACACGGATATATAGGTCTACTTATTTGACCATGACATTCTTCTTGCCCGAAAGAGTCCGTATTAGGCCCGCGAGAGCAATTTTTCTCCCGCCAATGACGCCATTGGGAGAGAGACGAGGGAAGTCGCATGGCCGAACGCATGCTGAAATTCACGACGGTGGCCCGCACCACGCCTGAAAAGCGCGCGGCTGCGGAACGTTCGGGCGACTTCCACGAGATCTACGCCGACTTCATCGACGCGAAGGCCACCGAACAGGCCTCGCGTTGTTCGCAGTGCGGCGTGCCGTTCTGTCAGACCCACTGCCCGCTGCACAACAACATCCCCGACTGGCTGCGAATGACGGCCGAGGGCCGCCTGGAAGAAGCCTACGCCCTGTCGCAGGCGACCAATTCCATGCCGGAAGTCTGCGGCAGGATCTGCCCCCAGGACCGCCTGTGCGAAGGCAATTGCGTTATCGAGCAATCAGGTCACGGCACCGTGACGATCGGCTCGGTCGAACGCTACCTCACCGACAAGGCCTGGGAGATGGGCTGGGTGAAGCCGCTCGTCGCTGGCGAAGCCCGCGGCCAGTCGGTCGGCGTGATCGGCGCTGGACCTGCGGGGTTGGCCGCCGCCGAGAAGCTGCGCGAGGCCGGCTACGACGTCACCGTCTATGACCGCCACGACCGCGCCGGCGGCCTGCTGATCTATGGCATCCCCGGCTTCAAGCTGGAGAAGGACGTCGTCGAGCGTCGCACCCAGCGCCTGGCCGACGGCGGCGTCGACTTCAAGCTTGGCTTCGAGGTCGGCAAGGACGCCACGCTCGAGGACCTGCGCGAGAAGCACGACGCGGTGCTGATCGCCGTCGGCGTCTATGCCGCGCGCGACCTGACCGTCCCGGGCGGCGGCAGCAAGGGCGTCGCCCCCGCACTGGACTATCTGATCGCCTCCAACCGCGTGGGCCTGGGCGACAGCGTGCCGGCCTACGACTCCGGCGAGCTGAACGCAGAAGGCAAGGACGTGGTCGTGGTCGGCGGCGGCGACACCGCCATGGACTGCGTCCGCACCGCCATTCGCCAGGGCGCCAACTCGGTCACCTGCCTCTATCGCCGCGACAAGGCCAACATGCCCGGCTCGATGCGCGAGGTTTCCAACGCCGAGGAAGAAGGCGTCACCTTCGAATGGCTGGCCGCCCCGCGCGCCCTGTCTGGCGAAGCCGAAGCCGTCACCGGCGTGCGCGCCATCCGCATGCGCCTGGGCGCGCCGGACGCCTCGGGTCGCCAGAGCCCTGAGGAGATCCCCGGCGGCGACTTCGACCGTCCGGCCCAGCTCGTGCTGAAGGCCCTCGGCTTCGAGCCGGAGAACCTGCCCGAGGCCTGGTCGGCGCCGGACCTGAAGGTCACCCGCTGGGGCACGGTCAAGGCCGACGTCCGCAACCAGATGACCAATCTGGACGGCGTGTTCGCCGCCGGCGACATCGTCCGCGGCGCCTCGCTGGTCGTCTGGGCGATCAAGGACGGCCGCGACGCTGCCGACGCCATCCACCGTTACCTGTTGGCCAAGGTCGGCGCGCCCGCGCTGATCGCGGCGGAATAAGAGAGAGGATCTAGAACCATGAGCGAGATGGACCTCTATCTGAAGAACCGCCAGGCCCTCATCGACGGCCACGCCTATGACCCCTCGACCGAGCGCGACGCGTGCGGCGTGGGCCTGGTCTGCGCCATCGACGGCAAGCCGCGCCGCGAAGTCGTCGAACTGGCGATCAAGGCCCTGAAGGCCCTCTGGCACCGCGGCGCCATCGACGCCGATGGTAAGACCGGCGACGGCGCCGGCGTGCTGGTCAGCGTCCCGCAGGACTTCTTCATCGACCAGGTGCGCCGCACGGGCCACGCCCTGCGCTCGGGCCCGATCGGCGTCGGCCAGATCTTCCTGCCGCGCACCGATCTCGGCGCCCAGGAGGCCTGCCGCACGATCGTCGAGGCCGAGGCCCTGCGTTTCGGCTTCTACATCTATGGCTGGCGCCAGGTGCCGGTCGACACCTCGGTGATCGGCGAAAAGGCCAACGCCACCCGTCCGGAAATCGAGCAGATCATGCTGGCCGGTCCGGCCGGCCTGGAAGGCGAGGCGCTGGAGCGCGCCTTGTTCCTGTGCCGCAAGCGCATCGAAAAGCGCGTCCACGCCCAGAACATCAGCGACTTCTACATCTGCTCGCTGTCGGCCAAGTCGCTGATCTACAAGGGCATGTTCCTCGCCGAGCACATCGACGAGTTCTATCCCGACCTGAAGGACGAGCGCTTCGCCGCCGCCGTGGCGATCTTCCACCAGCGCTATTCGACCAACACCTTCCCGCAATGGCGCCTGGCCCAGCCCTTCCGGATGCTCGCCCACAACGGCGAGATCAATACGATCAAGGGCAACGTCAACTGGATGAAGTCCCACGAGATCAAGATGGCCGCCCAGGCCTTCGGCGAGTTCGGGGACGACGTGAAGCCGGTGATCCAGCCGGGCGGCTCCGACAGCGCCAACCTCGACAACACCTTCGAGGTGCTGGTGCGCGCCGGCCGTGACGCGCCGATGGCCAAGGCCCTGCTGGTGCCGGAAGCCGCTAACCCGAAGATGAAGGACGCCCACAAGGCGCTCTACTCCTACTGCAACGCCGTGATGGAGCCTTGGGACGGTCCGGCCGCCCTGTGCGCCACCGACGGCCGCTGGGTCGTGGCCGGCAAGGACCGCTCGGGCCTGCGCCCGCTGCGCGTGGCCTATACCGACGACGGCCTGGTGATCATGGGCTCGGAAGCCGGCATGTGCGGCGTCGAGGAAGCGCGCATCACCCGCAAGCTGGCCATCTCGCCGGGCCGGATGATCGCCATCGACCTCGCTGAGGGCCGGCTGTACGGCGAGAACGAGATCATCGACGAGCTGGCCGAACGCCACCCCTACACCGAGTGGCTGGGCAACATGGTCGATCTCGAAAAGCAGATCGGCCCAGGCCCCGAGCCGCGCAAGTACGGCCGTGAAGAGCTGACCCGTCGCCAGGCCGCCGCCGGCTACAGCCTGGAAGACCTGGAAATGGTCCTGGCCCCCATGGTCGAGGAGGGCAAGGAAGCCGTCGGCTCGATGGGCGACGACACGCCGCTGGCGGTGCTGTCGGAGAAGTACCGTCCGCTGTCGCACTACTTCCGCCAGAACTTCAGCCAGGTGACCAACCCGCCGATCGACCCCCTGCGGGAGACCGGCGTGATGAGCCTGAAGACCCGCTTCAAGAACCTCGGCAACATCCTGGCCCAGGACGCCGCGCAAGCGGATGTCTACGTGCTGGAAAGCCCCGTGCTGACCACCGGCATGTACGAGCGGATCCACGGCCTGCTGGGCGAGAAGAACGTCGCGGTCATCGACTGCACCATGCCCCTGCCGGCCGCCGAGGCCCGGGCCGGCGACGCCCTGCGCGCCAATCTCGACCGTATCCGCGCCGAGGCCGAGGACGCCGTGCTGCGCGGCTGCGGCGCCATCGTCCTGACCGACGAGGCCAGCGCCGAGGACCGCGTCGCCCTGCCGATGATCCTGGCCACCGGCGGCGTCCACGCCCATCTGGTCGGCAAAGGCCTGCGCAGCTACGTCTCGATCATCGTCCGCTCGGCCGAGTGCCTGGACACCCACTATTTCGCGGTGCTGGTCGGGGTCGGGGCGACGGCGGTCAACGCCTATCTCGCGCAGGAGAGCTTCCAGGATCGCCTGGAGCGCGGTCTGCTAGGCGAAAAGTCGCTGCGCGACGTCTGCATCAACTTCAAGACGGCCATCGAGGCTGGTTTGCTGAAGATCATCTCCAAGATGGGCATCAGCGTCATCAGCTCGTATCGCGGCGGCTACAACTTCGAAGCCGTCGGCCTGTCGCGCGCCCTGGCCGCCGAGTTCTTCCCCGGCATGCCCTCGCGCATCTCGGGCATCGGTTTCGCCGGCATCGAGAGCAAGACGGTCGAGCTGCACCGCAAGGCCTGGGGCGAGACCGCCGTCACCCTGCCGGTCGGCGGCCTCTACAAGGCGCGCCGCTCGGGCGAGGCCCACGCCTTCGAAGCCCGCCTGATGCACACCCTGCAGACGGCCTGCGACACCGGCGACTACGAGCTCTATCGCCGCTGGTCGAACGGTCTGCGGACGCAGAAGCCGATCCAGCTGCGCGACCTGTTGGACTGGCGCTCGGACCGCAACCCGATCTCGACCGACGACGTCGAGAGCGTCAACGAGATCCGCAAGCGCTTCGTCACGCCCGGCATGAGCCTCGGGGCCCTCGGCCCAGAAGCCCACGGCGCCCTGAACATCGCCATGAACCGCATCGGGGCCAAGTCGGTCTCGGGCGAAGGCGGCGAGGACAGCGCGCGCTACAAGCCGCTGCCGAACGGCGACAACCCCAACAGCGCCATCAAGCAGGTGGCCTCGGGCCGGTTCGGCGTCACCGCAGAATATCTGAACCAGTGCGTCGAGCTGGAGATCAAGGTCGCCCAGGGCGCCAAGCCCGGCGAGGGCGGTCAGCTGCCCGGCTTCAAGGTCACCGAGATGATCGCCCGCCTGCGTCACGCGACGCCTGGTGTGATGCTGATCAGCCCGCCGCCGCACCATGACATCTATTCGATCGAGGACCTGGCCCAGCTCATCTACGACCTGAAGCAGATCAACCCGGTCGCCCGGGTCACGGTCAAGCTGGTCGCGGCCACCGGCATCGGCGCCATCGCCGCCGGCGTGGCCAAGGCCAAGGCCGACGTGATCCTGGTGGCCGGCGGCGTCGGCGGCACGGGCGCCTCGCCCCAGACCTCGGTGAAATATGCCGGCGGTCCGTGGGAGATGGGCCTGTCGGAAGCCAACCAGGTGCTGACGCTGAACAACCTGCGCCACTCCGTCGTTCTGCGGGCCGACGGCGGCATGCGCACGGGTCGCGACATCGTCATCGCCGCGATGATGGGCGCCGAAGAGTTCGGCATCGGCACCGCCTCGCTGGTGGCGATGGGCTGCATCATGGTGCGCCAGTGCCACTCCAACACCTGCCCGGTGGGCGTCTGCACCCAGGACGAGGCCCTGCGCGCCAAGTTCACCGGCACGCCCGACAAGGTCATCAACCTCTTCACGTTCGTCGCTGAAGAAGTGCGCGAGATCCTGGCGGGCCTGGGCTTTAGGAGCCTCCAGGAAATCGTCGGCCGCACCGATCTGCTGGCGCAGGTCAGCCGCGGCGGCGAGCACCTCGACGACCTCGACCTGAACCCGCTGCTGGTCCGCGCCGATCCGGGCGCGAACAAGCCCTACAACACGGTCGTCGGGCGCAATGCGGTGCCGGACACGCTGGACGCCCAGATCGTCCGCGACGCCGCGCCGCTGCTGGAACGCGGCGAGAAGATGCAGCTGACCTACACGGTCCGCAGCACCGCCCGCACCATCGGCACGCGCACCTCCAGCCACATCGTCCGCAAGTTCGGGATGAAGGGCCTGCCTGCGGGTCACCTGACCGTACAGCTCAAGGGCTCGGCCGGCCAGAGCCTGGGCGCCTTCGCCGTCCAAGGCCTGCGCATCGAGCTGACCGGCGAGGCCAACGACTATGTCGGCAAGGGCCTGTCGGGCGCGACGATCGTCATCAAGCCCGCGCGCGGCCTGGCGGCGCCGGAGACCAACACCCTGATCGGCAACACCGTGCTGTTCGGCGCCACCTCGGGCCGGCTGTTCGCGGCGGGCCAGGCGGGCGAGCGCTTCGCGGTCCGCAACTCGGGCGCCACCACGGTGGTCGAGGGCTGCGGCGCCAACGGCTGCGAGTACATGACCGGCGGCCAGGTGGTGATCCTGGGTCCGACGGGCGGCAACTTCGGCGCGGGCATGACCGGCGGCATGGCTTTCGTGCTCGACCAGCACGACCGCTTCGAGGATAATATCAACCCCGACAGCATTGTCGTGCAGCGCCTGGCCTCGCCCTATTGGGAGGGCGTGCTGCGCTCGCTGATCGCCGAGCACGCCCGCGAGACGGACTCGGTGTTCGCGGCCGCTTTGCTGCGTGACTGGGACCGGGTGCGGGATCAGTTCTGGCAGGTCTGCCCGAAGGAAATGATCAGCCGCCTGCCCCAGCCGCTGGCGGCCGAGGAAGCGGTGCACGAACGGGCTTAAGCGGTGGCTTTAGCCTCAAGCACCTTGAAGGTTGCACGGGCGCGCGCGATGGGAGCCCCGTCCGCGCGCACCGTCGCCTCGGCGAAGCAGATCGAGCGACCCAGCTTGACGAAGTCGGTGTCGAACGCGAGCCACTGCCCGAGTTTGGCCGAGCCCAGATAGTCCACGGTCAGCGACACGGTCACGAGACCGCCCACCGGCTGTCGCGCGGCGGCCAGGTTCACGCCCAGCGACAGTCCCATGGCGTTGTCGGCCAGCGCCGCCAGGAAGCCGCCGTGCGGCATGTTCCGCGAATTGCAGTGCTCTGGCCGCACGCGGACACCCAGCACCAGCCGGTCCGAGGCCTGGCGGGCATAGAGCGGCTCCCAGGGATCGGTCAGCGGGCTCTTGCGGACATGAGGGCCGAAGCCCTCGGGAATCGTGTCGTCCATGATCGCCTTCTTTGCTTTCCTGACGCGAATTCAAACGATTGTTTTAATCTAACACCGTTCCTCCCCTTGCGCGAGCGGTCATGAACCTGCGCTATGGCGCGGCATGGCCAGGGATCGTCAGAAGCTGGACGCGAGCAAGGTGGTCGAGACGCTCGACAACCTCTACGCCCGCGTGGCCGAACGCTTCCCGGCTTCGGGCTTGGCTGAGGTCTGCGGCCGTCTCAGCGAAACCGGCCAGCGCACGGCGGCCCACGCGCGCCGGATCTCCCGGCCCTATCTGGTCCTGCGTCTGATGGTGACCCTGATCGTCCTGGGCGGGATCGCCCTGGAGATCATGCTTGCCTGGCGCCTGGACTGGAGCGCGGTCGTTCGCGCCAAGGAAGGCTTCGGCCTGGCCCAAGGCCTGGAGTCGGCGGCCAATCTCGCCTTGCTCTCCGGCGCGGCGGCCTGGTTCCTGGCCTCGCTGGAGCGGCGCTGGAAACAGCAGCGAGTCCAGAAAGCCCTGCACGAGCTGCGCTCGTTCTGCCACGTCATCGACATGCATCAGCTGACCAAGGATCCGACCGTGATCCTGGGTCCGGCGACCCGCCACTCGCCCAAGCGCGACATGACCAGCTTTCAGCTCTCGCGCTATCTCGACTACTGCGCCGAGATGCTGGCCCTGACCGCCAAGCTGGCCGCCCTCTATGCCGGCGAGAGCGACGACCCGGTCATCATCGCGGCCGTCAACGATATCGAGACCCTGGCCTCGGACCTGGGGCGCAAGATCTGGCAGAAGATCATGATCCTGGGCCAGCTGGACGAAACTCGAGCGAGCTAAAAGAAGCGAACTGCGTTCCATGTCCATGCGCGCCTTCGCCCACCTGCTCGACCGGCTGTCCCTGACCAGCTCGCGCAACGCCAAGCTGACCCTGATCGCCGACCATCTGCGCCAGACGCCGGACCCCGATCGCGGCTATGCCCTGGCGGCGCTGACCGGAGCGCTGTCGTTCAACGCCGCCAAGCCGGCGTTCATCCGCAAGGCGGTCGAGGCGCGGATGGACGCCCAGCTGTTCGCCTGGTCCTACGACTATGTCGGGGACCTGGCCGAGACCGTCGCCCTGGTCTGGCCGACGCGCCCGGGCGCCAACCGGCCGCCGGAACTGTCCGAGGTCATTGAAGCCCTGCACTCGGCCTCCCGCCCGGAGGTCCAGCGCCTGATCGAGGGCTGGCTGGACGCCCTGGATCCAGACGGCCGCTGGGCGCTGCTGAAGCTGATGACCGGCGGCCTGCGGGTCGGGGTGTCCTCGCGCCTGGCCAAGCAGGCCTGCGCCAATTTCGGCGGCGTCGAGATCGGCGAGATCGAGGAGGTCTGGCACGCGATGAGCCCGCCCTATGGCGACCTCTTCGCCTGGCTGGAAGGCCGCTCCGAGCGCCCGTCGCCCGACGCGCCGGGACGTTTCCGGCCGGTGATGCTGGCCCAGCCGATCGACGAGGCCGTCGACTTCGCCAAGCTGGACCCCGCCGCCTACGTGGCTGAATGGAAGTGGGACGGCATCCGTGTCCAGGCGGTCAGCGAGCGCGGCGAACGGCGGCTTTATACCCGCACCGGCGACGACATCTCGGCCAGCTTTCCCGATGTGGTGGAGGCGCTGGACTTCGAAGGCGCGATCGACGGCGAGCTTCTGGTTCTGCGCGACGGCGCCCTGGCGCCGTTCGGCGAGCTGCAGCAGCGGCTGAACCGGAAGACGGTGGACAGCAAGCAGCTGGCCAGCTTCCCGGCCGGCATCCGCGCCTATGACCTGATGATGGACGGCGAGGAGGATGTGCGGTCCCTGCCCTTCGTCGAGCGCAGGGCGCGACTGGAGGCGTTCGTGGCGCGGCTGACGACGCCCCGCATCGACCTGTCGCCTCTCCAGCCCTTCGAGACCTGGGAACAGTTGGCCGCCCTGCGCCTGGATCCGCCCGAGGGCGACGCACGCCTCTCTGAAGGCCTGATGCTGAAGCGCCGCGACAGCGTCTACGAGCCGGGCCGGCCCAAGGGGCCCTGGTTCAAGTGGAAGCGCGACCCGCACCTGATCGACGCGGTGCTGATGTACGCCCAGCGCGGCCACGGCAAGCGCTCCAGCTTCTATTCCGACTACACCTTCGGCGTCTGGCGCGAGGACGAAGAGGGCCGCCGCGCCCTGACCCCGGTCGGCAAGGCCTATTTCGGCTTCACCGACGAGGAGCTGAAGCTGATCGACAAGTTCGTCCGCGACCACACCATCGAGCGTTTCGGGCCGGTGCGTTCGGTGCGGGCCGACCTGGAGCACGGCCTGGTGTTCGAGGTCGCCTTCGAGGGCCTGCAACGCTCGACCCGGCACAAGTCGGGCGTCGCCATGCGCTTCCCGCGCATCAACCGCATCCGATGGGACAAGCCTTCGCGAGAGGCCGATGAACTCAAAACACTGGAAGCCATGCTGGAACCGTGATCGGCGTTCACCTCTCGTTTGCCATGTACCCCTACGCAAGTTTGCAAGGAGTACGCCGATGTCCCCCTTTCTCGCGTCCCTGCTGCCCCATCTGCGGGTCAACGCCACCGAGCGCTATCGCCAGGTCTATTCCCGCATCGGCCTGACCGGGCTGCTGAGCTGGGCGCTGAGCTTGATTGGCCGCGACGACCTGATCCCGCTGTGGCTGGTCGCCAGCCTTTCGGTTCAGGCGCTGGAGTTCGTCGCCGTGCGTCCATTCGCCAAGGGCCGCTTTCCCGAACGCCATGTGGAAGCGCGGATCCTGCTGATGCTGGTGGCCATGGTGGCGATGGCCACGGTCCACGCTGGCGCGGTGCTGATCTTCTGGCAGAGCGGACAGCCGCCGCTGATGGCGCTGGCCCTGATGGTCCTGGTCGGCGGGGCGCTGAACAATGTCGCCTCGGGCGTCGACAGCCGGCCGCTGTTCTATCTGGGGGCGACGCCGTATGCGCTCAGCATGGCGGCCATGCCAGCCCTGGCCTGGGGGTCCGCCCACGAACAGGTGACCATCCTGGCGGTCTGCGTCGGCTTTTTCATGCTGGCCGTCCACACGATCTGGGGCCGCATGCACAACGACCGCCGCGCCGTGGTCGCCGCCCGCGAAGAGGCCGACCGCCGCCGGGTTCAGACGGAGGAGGCCCTGTCGGAGCGCGCCGCCATGGCCGCCATCGTCAGCCACGAGCTGCGCACGCCGCTGTCGGCGATCCTGGCCGGAGCGCACATGATCCGCGCGGGAACCAACCCGGCGCAGACTCACGCCACGGCCGAGCTGATCGTCGATGCCGGCCATCTGATGACCGGGCTGCTGACCGACATGCTGGACCAGGCCAAGATCGAGGCCCGGGCCATGAGCCTGGAGGATCGCGACTTCGACGCCCTGGGCGCGATCCGCGACGCGACCCGCTTCTGGAGCGCCAACGCCCGCGCCAAAGGCCTTGTCCTGCGCGAGCCGCCCGGCGAGCAGCCGTCGGCCTGGGTGCGCGGCGACCCTTTCCGTCTGCGGCAGATCCTCAACAATCTGCTGTCCAACGCCGTGAAGTTCACCGAGAACGGCGTCATCGAATTGCGACTTTGCGCCGAACCGTCCGAGGACGGCCGGGTGCGGATGACGATCGAGGTCCAGGACAATGGCCCCGGCATAGCCGACGACGCCATGAGTCGGCTGTTCACCCCCTACGCTCAGGCCTCGCAGGAGACCGCGCGGACCTATGGCGGCACGGGCCTGGGTTTGGCCGTCAGTCGCCAGCTGGCGCGGCTGATGGGCGGCGAGCTGGATGCTCGCGCCGGTCCTGAACGCGGCGCGATCTTTCGCCTCGTTCTGGTCCTGCCCGCCGGCCAGGAACAGGACACCCCTCGTCCCGCCGCTCAGCCCGAGCGCGCGGCGCCGGACATCGGGACCTTGCGAATCCTCGCCGTCGACGACCACGAGGTCAATCGCCGGACCCTGGCCCTGGTGCTCGAGCCCTTTGGCGTCGACCTGACCACCGCCTCGGACGGGCTGGAGGCGCTGAGGCATCTGGAGGCCCAGGCCTTCGACGTCGTGCTGATGGACGTTAACATGCCGGGGATGGACGGTCGCGAGGCCACGCGTCGCCTGCGAGCCGGCCGCGGCCTGAACCACGACACGCCAGTGATCGGCTTCAGCGCCGGCGTGGCCGACGACGAGGTCCAGGCCTGCCACGACGCCGGCATGACGGACTGGCTGGCCAAGCCCCTGGACATCAGGGCGCTCTACGCGGCGCTGGACCGCGCCAAGCCCCCGGAATTGGCCGAAGCAAGCCGCCTGAGCTAGTGAACGGCGGCCTGGGCGGGGGCCGGTGCGCCGGTCTGGAACAGCTTGCCCCTTTCGGTGGCCAGCACGGTCACCAGACCCGCCAGACCGAAACCCATGAAGCCCAGGGTCAACGGCACCGTCGTGCCGTCGAACATCTGCCCAATGAGAAAGCCGAACAGCGCCCCACCGATCGTGGTGATGAAGCCCTGGATCGAGGCGGCGGCCCCCGCGACATGGCCCAGCGGTTCCATGGCGATGGCCCCGAAGTTCGACATCACCAGACCGAAGCAGAACATCATCGCGGCCTGCATCAGGGAGAAGCTCAACAGAGTTTCGTGGCCGGTGATGGCGATCACGGCGTGGGCGCCGGCGAAGACGATGAAGCCGATCAGCGCCCAGTGCGAGACCTTGCGCATGCCCAGCTTCTCGACGATCCGCGAATTCAACAGCGACGAGACCGCCATGGTCCCGGCGATGGCGGCGAAGATCAGCGGGAAGATGTCGCCCGCGCCCAGCACCTCGGCGAACACCTGCTGGGCCGAGTTGAGGAAGCCGAACAGGCCGCTCAGCACCAGGGCGGCGGCGATCGTGTAGCCCATGGCGATGCGGTCGGTCAGGGCGACCTTGAAGGCCGAGGTGACGCCGGCCACCGAGATCGGGATGCGGTCTTCCGGATGCTGGGTCTCGGGCAGCTTGATCGCCGCCCAGGCCATGACGATCAGGCCGAAGATCGACAGGACGCCGAAGATCCAGCGCCATGAGGCGAACAGCATGATCGCCTGGCCCAGCGACGGGGCGATGATCGGGGTGGCCAGGAAGACGATGAAGGCCAGGGACATCACCCGCGCCATCTGGCGGCCGGCGTAGCAGTCGCGGACGATCGACACCGAGAGCACCCGCGTCGAGGCCGCGCCCAGGCCGGTCAGGAACCGTGCGATCAGCAGCATCTCGAAGGAGGTTGAGAACGCGCAGAGGGCCGCGAAGAGCGTGTAGAGCGTCAGCCCGACCATCAGCACCGGCTTGCGGCCATAGCGGTCCGCGAGCGAGCCGTAGGCCAGTTGCGCAACGCCGAAGCCGAGCAGATAGGACGTGATCACCCACTGGCGGGCGTTGGGGTCCTGGATACCCAGCGCCTCGCCGATGTGCGGCAGGGCCGGCAGCATCGAGTCGATGGCCAGGGCGTTGGTCGCCATCATCGCCGCGATCAGGGCGACGAACTGGCCAAAGCCCATGCCGGGGTGCGGCGACGGCGCGGTGTCTGACATCGGATTGTCCCTGGGGCTGTCGCCCCGCTCATGATCGGACAGGACCCGGCGAAACGTATCGGGCGGATATAGGCCCCCTAGTCTATCGCGCCAACCTGCGGTCGGCGCCTCATCCCTTGATATAGGTCGTGAGCCGCCGCACCCGCCCTTATATCAGGCCCCGCGAATGTCTTGTTCGAGCGCGCCTGGCGCTGCGCTCCCGGAGCTCCGATGACCCACGACAAACCCGCTGACGGCGTCCTGACCCGCGGCCTGACCCTGGCCATGGCGGCGGCCACCGGCCTGGCGGTCGCCAACCTCTACTACAACCAGCCGATGCTGGGCCTGATGCTGAAGGACCTGCCCAGCGGCGTCACGGCGATGATCCCAACCGCGACCCAGGCGGGCTACGCGGCGGGCCTCTTCCTGCTGGTGCCGCTGGGCGATCTGGTCGAGCGGCGACGGCTGATCGTGGTGCAGTTCCTGGTGCTGGCCCTAGCCCTTGTCGCCACGGCCCTGGCCCCGACCGCAGGACTGATGATCCTGACCTCGCTGCTGCTGGGCGCGGCCGCCACGGTGGCCCAGCAGATCGTGCCGTTCGCCGCCCACCTGGCCCCGCCCGAGAAGCGCGGCGCGACGGTCGGCACGGTGATGGCCGGCCTACTGTGCGGCATCCTGCTGAGCCGAACCCTGGCCGGCTTCGTCGGCGCTCACTACGGCTGGCGGATGATGTTCTGGCTGGCCGCGCCGGTGGCCCTGGCGGCCGGCGGCTGGATGGCCCTGAAGCTGCCGCGCAGCCACCCGGAGTCGGACCTCTCCTACGGGCGCCTGCTGATCTCGCTGGAGAAGTTGTGGCGTGAGTTCGGTTCGCTGCGGCTGGCCGTCGCCACCCAGGCCCTGTTGTTCGCCACCTTCACCGCCTTCTGGACGGTGCTGGCCCTGCATCTGCAGGACTTCCACCTGGGCTCGGACATCGCCGGCCTGTTCGGCGTGATCGGGGCCGTCGGCATCCTGGCCGCGCCGATCGCCGGACGCATCGCCGACAAGCGCGGCCCGCGGCCGGTCGTCATGCTGGGGGCGGCCCTAGCCCTGGTTTCGTGGCTGATCTTCGGCCTTTGGGGCGGGATCGCGGGCTTGATCGTCGGGGTGATCCTGCTGGACTTCGCGATCCAGAGCGCCCTCGTCTCCAACCAGCACATCGTCTACGCCCTGAGGCCCGAGGCCCGGGCTCGCCTGAACACCGTCTTCATGGGCGGCATGTTCGTGGGCGGCGCGATCGGCTCGGCCGTCGCCGTGACCCTTTGGACATCGATGGGCTGGACGGGCGTCTGCGCCATGGGCATGGCCCTGACCGCCGCGGCGACGGCGCTGCAGGCGGTGAATCTGCTGCGTCGCCGGGCTCTGAAGGCGGCTTAAGCGACCTCGGCCTAGCCGTTGAAGGCGCGGATGGCGTCGATGATCTTTTGCTGGTCGGCTTCGCCCAGATAGGGGTGCATCGGCAGGGCCAGCACGGTTTCGGCCTTGGCCTCCGTCACCGGCAGGCCGCCCGCGCCGCGCGGGAAGGCCGCGTACGGCGCCTGCACGTGCATGGGGACCGGATAGTAGACCGCCGTCGGCACGCCTTGCGTCTTCAGGTGGGCTGCCAGGCCATCGCGGTTGGCGTGCTCGATCACGTACTGGGCCCAGACCGAGACGCCGCCGTCGATCACCGCCGGGGTCGACAGCACCGCGCCCTTCAGGCCCTCGGCATAGCGGTCGGCCACGACCTGACGCAGGGCGATCTCCTCGGCGAAGATGGCCAGCTTCTCGATCAGGATCGCCGCCTGGATCGTGTCGAGGCGCGAGTTCATGCCGATGCGGGGGTTCAGATATTTGGGGTCGTGGTCGAAGGTCTTGCCCTCGAGGTCCGGACCGACCGCCTTGCCGTGGACGCGGTAGCTGTCCATCAGGTCCCACAGGCGGGCGTCGTTGGTCAGCACCGCCCCGCCGTCGCCATAGCAGCCCAGCGGCTTGGCCGGGAAGAAGCTGGTGGTGGCCACATCGGCCCAGTGCAGCGGATGCTGGCCGTTCAGGGTGCAGCCAAAGCCCTGGGCGCTGTCGGCGATGAGCTTAAGGCCTTCGCGATCGCAGATGGCCTTGATCGCCGGATAGTCGGCGGGCTGGCCGAACAGGTCGACGGCGATCACCACCTTGGGGACCAGCTTGCCCTCGGCCTTCACGCCGGCGATGGCGGCTTCGAGCTTGGCCGGATCGAGATTGTAGGTGTCGGGCAGCACGTCGACGAACACCGGGGTGGCGTCGACCCACGGCACGACTTCCGGCGTCGCGGCGAAGGTGAAGGACGGGCAGAACACCGCGTCGCCCGGGCCCACACCCCAGGCCATCAGCGGCAGGGCGATGGCGTCAGTGCCGTTGGCGCAGGACAGGGCCAGCTTGGCCTGGCCGAATTCGGCAAGCTTGGCCTCCAACTCTCGAACCTGCGGGCCCATGACATAGGCGCCGCTGTCCAGCACCTTGGCGATGGCGGCGTCGATCTTGTCGCGAATCCGGCGCTGCTGCGCGGCGAGGTCGATGAAGGGCATGCTCATGGGCGCAGCCTCTAGTGTCGGTTCACGGCGATTTCGAGCCAATTGATGTAACCGACTGTTTCCTCGCCACAAGGGCGATCAAGCGGAACCGTCGGCGCGCCTTGTCGTTGACCGAACACGGCGGGGGCGCCTATCGAGAACTCCATGAAGACCAAGCCCAGTATCATCCCGGCGGATACGTCCCTGCCGTCGCTCGCCAACGTGAAGGCCGACGAGACCATGTTCGGACATTTCCTGGACTGGCTGGGCAAGCTGGCGGTGAACCTGGTGGTCGCCGCCCTGATCCTGCTGGTCACCTTCTGGGTGGCGGGCTGGGCCGCGGGCGTTGTTCGCCGGGGCCTCGGCCGCGTGCATCGGAACAATCCCGATCCGACGCTGGAGAGCTTCGGCGCCTCGCTGGTGCGCTATGCGGTGATCGCCGTCGGTCTGGTGGCGGTGCTGCAGCAATTAGGCGTGCAGGCGACCTCGATCATCGCGGTGCTGGGCGCGGCGTCCCTGGCCATCGGCCTGGCCTTGCAGGGCGCGCTTTCGAACGTGGCGGCCGGGGTGATGATCCTGCTGTTCCGCCCCTACAAGGTCGGGGACGTCATCGAGACCTCGACCCGCAACGGCACGGTCAAGTCGCTGGACCTGCTGTTCACCGAAATCGCCACCCCCGACAACGTCAAGGTGATCATCCCCAACAGCAAGGTCTTCGGCGACGTGATCCTGAACTACTCGGCCCACCGCAGCCGGCGGGCGGATGTGCTGTTCAAGGTCCCGCTGAAGACGGATCTCGTCATGGTCCTCAAGCGCCTGCGCGAACGGGCCGAGAGCGACCCGCGCATCCGCAAGGACCCGGCGGTGATGATCGAGGTCGTCGACCTGTCGGAAGCCTTCGCACAGGCCGCGATCCGCGTCTGGACGGCAGCGGCCGACTTCGGCCCGGTCAAGACCGACCTGATGCTGGCCGCCCACCTGCTGGCCGAGGACCCCGCCCGCGACGACCTGCCGCCGCCGCGCCCGACCAAGGCCAAGGACCCCTCACCCGCCATGCCGGGCGAGGGCGAACATCATCACCTGCTCAGCCTGATAAAGCCGCGTCGAGGTCGGAAATCAGGTCCCGGCAAGACTCAATCCCCACCGAAAGCCTGATCAGCCCGTCCGAAATGCCCAGGGTCGCGCGCTGATCGGCCGGGATCGAGGCGTGGGTCATGATCGCCGGATGCTCGATCAGGCTCTCGACCCCACCCAGGCTCTCGGCGAGGGTGAACAGTTGCGTGCGCTCCAGCATCCGACGCGCGGGCGCCAGACCGCCCTTGAGCTCGGCCGAGATGATGCCGCCGAAGCCGCCGATCATCTGGCGCTTCGCCAGGTCGTGCTGCGGGTGGCTTTCCAGACCCGGATAGATGACCCGCTCAATGGCCGGGTGCTGCTCCAGCCACCGGGCGATCTCGAGCGCGCTGTCGCAGGCGCGCTGCATGCGCAGGGCCAGGGTTTTGACCCCACGCAGCGCCAGGAAGCTGTCGAACGGTCCCAGGACCGACCCGACGGCGTTCTGCAGGAACTTCATCTTGTCGGCGAGCTCGGCATTGTCGCCGACCACCGCCACGCCCGCGACCACGTCTGAGTGCCCGTTCAGGTACTTGGTGGCCGAGTGCATGACGATGTCGAAGCCCAGCTCCAGCGGCCGCTGAATGAAGGGGCTGGCGAAGGTGTTGTCGGCGACGGTGACGAGGTTGTGTGTCTTGGCCAGGGCCGCGATGGCCGCGAGGTCGGCCAGGCGCAGCATCGGGTTGGTTGGGGTTTCCACCCAGATCATCCGCGTCGCCGGGGTGATAGCCGCCTCGACGGCCGCCAGGTCCGCCATGTCGACGAAGCTGAAGGTCAGGCCGGCCGAGCGCTTGCGCACCTTGTCGAACAGCCGGAACGAACCGCCGTAGAGGTCGTCGCTGGCGATCACGTGCGCGCCGCTGTCGAGCGTCTCCAGGATCGTCGAGGCCGCCGCCAGGCCCGAGGCGAAGGCGAAGCCCGCCGCGCCGCTCTCAAGGTCGGCGACGCTGCGCTCGAAGGCGAAGCGGGTCGGGTTGTGGCTGCGGCTGTACTCGAAGCCCTTGTGCTCACCGGGACTCGACTGGACGTAGGTTGAGGTGGCGTAGATTGGCACCATCACCGCGCCGGTCGTCGGGTCGGGGAATTGGCCGCCGTGGATGGTCCGCGTGGCGAAGTCCAGGCGGTTCTTGCCGGGGGTGTCGGTCATGGAAAGTCCTTGGGCCGCCCTCGCCCTTCGACAGGCTCAGGGTGAGGTCTACTGCATGTCATTCAACAACCTCATCCTGAGCTTGTCGAAGGACGAGGTTGGTGCGCCGGAGCGTCAGGCGCTCAGGCGCAGGTGATTGATCAGGTCGACGCGGGTGATGACACCTAGGAACTCCTCCCCGTCGACCACAAGGGCCACCTCGTCGCGATCGAACACCTCGGGCAGGTCATCGACGCTTTGATGGGCCTGCAGGGTGTTGACCGCGCGGGTCATGGCCACGCCGACCAGGGTCTTGAAGCGAGGGGCCTCGTCGCCCGCCTCGACCGCGGCCAGGACGTCGCTTTCGTCGAGGATGCCGACCAGCTTGCCGTGATCGACCACCGGAAGTTGGCTGATGTCGGACGAGCGCATGCGATTGTAGGCGGTCAGCAGCGTGTCGTCGGGTCCGATGGCGATCACCCCGCCCTCGGCGTAGCGCTTGGCGATCAGGTCGCGCAGGTCACCGTGCAGCTCGCGACCGTCGAAGCCATGCGCCGCCAGCCAGAAGTCGTTGAACATCTTGGTCAGGTACTTGCCGCCCGTGTCGCAGACGAAGGTCACGACGCGCTTGGGTTCGGTCTGCTCGCGGCAATAGCGCAGCGCGGCGGCCAGCAGGCAGCCCGAGGAGGAGCCGGCCAGGAGGCCTTCCTTCTTGAGCAGCAGGCGGGCGGTGTCGACGCTCTCGCGGTCGCTGATCGAATAGGCCTGGGAGACCAGATCCATCTGGGCGTTGTCGGGGATGAAGTCCTCGCCAATGCCCTCGACGATCCAGCTGCCGGCCTCGCCGAAGGTCCCGGTCTCGACATAGTCGCGCAGGATCGAGCCCACGGGGTCGGCCAGCACCATCCTGGTCTTCGGCGAGTGGGCCTTCATGTAGCGGCCGATGCCGGTGAGCGTGCCGCCCGAGCCCACCCCGACAACGATGGCGTCGATATCGCCCTCCATCTGGGTCAGCATCTCGGGCGCGGTGGTGGTCTCGTGCGCCAGCGGGTTGGCCGGGTTCTCGAACTGGTTGGCGTAAAGCGACCCAGGGATCGACTGGGCCAGGGTCTGGGCGATGTCCTGGTAGTATTCGGGGTGGCCTTTGCCGACGTCGCTGCGCGTCAGGCGCACGTCCACGCCCATGGCCCGCAGGTGCAGGATCTTCTCCCGCGCCATCTTGTCGGGGACGATCAGGATCAGCTTGTAGCCCTTCATCGTGGCGACCTGCGCCAGGCCGAGACCGGTATTGCCGGCCGTGGCCTCGATGATGGTGCCGCCGGGCTTCAGCCGGCCGTCGGCTTCCGCCGCCTCGATCATCGAGCGGGCGACGCGGTCCTTGATCGAACCGCCGGGATTCTGGTTCTCGAGCTTCAGGAACAGCCGGCAGGGGCCGGTGTCGAGATGCTTGACCTCGACCATGGGCGTGCGGCCGATCAGGTCCAGGGCGGAACCGGCAATAGGGGGCAGTCCCATTTGGGGATGGCCCGATTTGAGGTCGTTCATGGCGCAGCTCCGCAGCCTGGTGAAACGATTTCCCCCAGCTAGGCCTGTTTTTCGAACGAAGGGAAGAGGGCCAGGGCCGTCGGATATAGGGGGTTCGTTCGGGATTTACGAAGGATCGTACCCCTTTTAGCCTCGTTCCATGACCAACGCCTTCGCCGCCGAGTTCGAGGATCTGTTCCGCGCGACCTACCGGGCCGCCGTCCGCCGCGTGCGCGACAAGCGCGAACGGCTGTCGCCCGAGACCGTGGCGCTGCTGGATCACCTGGCCGCCGCCGGGCCGCTGACCGCCGGCGAGCTGGCCCGCCATGTCGACCGCGCGCCCAGCACCCTGACCGAGATGGTCGACCATCTGGTCGAGAAGGGCCTGCTGACCCGCGACCGCGATCCGGCCGACGCCCGCCGCAGCCTGATCTGGCTGACCGACGCCGGCCAGGCCGCCCTGATCGAGAGTCGCAACGTCCTCGATCTCGACGTGCTGGCCGCCGCCGGCGCCCATCTGTCACCCCAGCAGCGCCAGGCGCTGATCGATCATTTCCGGGCGTTCGCCGCCCAACTGAGAGGAGCCCGCCCATGAGCCACGCTTGCGAAAGCTGCGGCATGCCGATCGAGTCCGGTCCCTATTGCCAGTACTGCGTCGACGAGAGCGGCGCCCTGCAGGACTTCCCGACCCGCTTCGAGCGCATGGTGCAATGGCAGGAGCGGCGCGGCAGCCCGCGCGCCCAGGCCGAAACCGAGACCATCGCCTACATGTCGAAGATGCCGGCGTGGAAGGACCACCCGGACGTGCGAGCGCGCCTTCAGGCCTAGGTTCAGGCGGTCCCGACGGCGCCGCGCTGGTTCAGCCACTCGCTGGCGAATTTTCGGGAGAGATGGGCGTCCTCGAACACCACCCGCCGCCGCTGACCCAGGAACTCGGGCGCGTCGTGAACGATGACGAAGGGAAAGTCGTTGGCCGACAGGAACCCGTGGAGGAATCGCGAGAAGCGGTCGGCCTCTTCGGGACCGGCCAGGCGGACTTCGGTCTCAGCGACGGTCGGAACCATGTGCGTGGCCCTCTGTGGACGGACCAAGACTTAACGCACGAGTTCGCATTTGCGAACCAACTTCGCTCCTGCGAAATAAACTGTGATCACTTGATCGCCTCCCGGGCGAGTGAAACCCCGCCCGGGAAAGCGCTCACAGGATAGTCCCTAGAGGATCGATTGGCCGGTCGAGGCCCAGTCCTTCAGGAACTGTTCCAGGCCCTTGTCCGTCAGCGGGTGCTTGTATAGCTCGGCGAACACCGCCGGCGGGATGGTCACGACGTCGGCGCCGATGATGGCGGCTTCCTTGACGTGGGCGGCGTTGCGAACCGAGGCGGCCAGGATCTCGGTCTCGTAGCCGTAGTTGTCATAGATCGCGCGGATGTCGCGGATCAGGTCCATGCCGTCGAAGCCGTAGTCGTCCAGACGACCGATGAACGGCGAGATGTAGGTCGCGCCGGCCTTGGCGGCCAGCAGGGCCTGGGTCGCCGAGAAGCAAAGGGTGACGTTGGTCTTGATCTCTTCGTCGGCGAAGGCGGCGCAGGCGATCAGGCCGTCGCGGGTCAGCGGGATCTTGACCACCACGTTCGGGGCGATCTTGGCCAGCTTCTGGCCTTCGGCGATCATGGCGTCGGCCGTGGTCGCGGCCACTTCGGCGCTGATCGGACCCGGGACGATGTCACAGATCTCGGCGATCACTTCCAGCATCGGGCGGCCCGACTTGGCTATCAAGGTCGGGTTGGTGGTCACGCCGTCGATCAGGCCGGTCGAGGCCAGGTCGGCGATCACCTTGGTGTCGGTGCTGTCGAGGAAGATCTGCATGGTCGCTCGCGCTGTATTTTATGGAGAAGTTGGGCGTGGGTTTATCGCGATGGGGCCGCCGGCGCCAGCATCCACGCCTAGAAACCGGTCGCGACCAGCCGATCGGCGGTCCGCTCGACAGCGCTCCGCCAAGGCTCGGGCGTGAAGCCGAACACCGCCTGGAGCTTGCCCGTGTCCAGCGGCGAGCGCGGCGGACGCGGGGCCGGCTCGGCGAACGCGGCTTGGCTCGTGCGCTCCAGGCGCGCCCTGGCGTGAGGATCGCGGTCGATCGCGGCCTGGGCGAAGTCGAAACGGCTGGCCTCGCCGGGATTGGCGAAGTGGAACAGACCGAACGCCGGGTCCTCGGCGGGCGCCTTCGCCCAGCGCGGCGCGGTCGCGACCAGGAAATCGGCCAGGGCCTCACCGTCGGTCGGCGAGCCGAACTGGTCGGCGACGATCTTCAGCACCTCGCGCTCACGCGCCAAGCGCAGCATGAAGCTCACATAGTTTCGGCCATACCTGGAAAAGACCCACGAGATCCGCAGCACCGTCGTCCGGGGATAGGCCAGCACCGCCCGCTCGCCGGCCAGCTTTGAACGGCCGTAGACATTGATCGGCCTGGCCTCATCGGTCTCGACATAGGGGCGATCGGTCAGGCCGTCGAACACCGCGTCGGTCGACAGATGCACGAACGGCAGGCCCCGCTCGGCGCAGGCGGCGGCCATGACGCCGGGCGCCGTGGCGTTGACCGCGAAGGCCTCGTCGGGCCGGGCCTCGGCGGGGTCGACCTGGGTGAAGGCGGCGGCGTTGAGCACGAGGTCGCAGTCGGCGGCCAGGATCGCGGCGCGGACGGCCTCGGGATTTTCGAGATCGCAGTCGGCGCGGGAGAGGGCGACGATGTCTGCTCGCCCGTGGGCGGCGACCTGAACCGCCGTGGCCACCTGACCCGTTCGGCCGAACTGCAGGATCTTCATTTCAGGGCGGGAACCCGGTCGCCCAACACCTGGCCGACGAAGGTTCTCAGATTGCCGCCCTTGAACAGATAGCCCGGCAGGCCCGCACGGGCTCCGGCCTCAACGTCGATATGACGGTCGCCGATGATCACCGCCTCGTCCGGCGCGAGAGCCCAGTCGGCCAGGCCGCGCAGGATCATGCCGGGATTGGGCTTGCGGTCCGGGTGGTCGGCCACCCGATATTCTTCGACGACGGCCGTCTCGTGGAACGGCGAGTGATAGAAGGCGTCGATCCGACCGCCTCGCTCGGCCAGTTGGTCCTGCATGGCGGCATGGAACCGGTCCATCTGCGTCTGGTCGAAATAGCCGCGACCGATGCCCGACTGGTTGGTCACCACCAGCACCTTGAGCCCCGCCTGGGTCATCGCCGCCACCGCCTCGCGGGCGCCGTCGATCCAGTCAAGCTTGGCAGGGTCGTGGACATAGCCGTGGTCGACGTTCAGCACGCCGTCCCGATCCAGGAACACGGCCTTCAGGGGAGGGAGGGCGGCAGGGCTGGTCATGGCGCGAGCACTACTCCGAGCGGCGGCGAAACACCACGTCTCCGTCTTGGCCTCGTCGCGCAAGCTCCCTAGAAGAAGGGATCCTCTGGAGCTCTCGATGACCGCCTTCGCCGACGCCGCCCGCCTGCGCGACCGCCTGAAGACCTGGGCGCTGGAGGCCGCCTATCCGCTGTGGTGGGAGACCGGCGCCGACCATGTAAAGGGCGGCTTCTTCGAGAAGATCGATCTCGACGGCCAGCCGGTGGACGGCCCGCGCCGCGGCCGCGTGCTGCCCCGGCAGATCTTTTCCTATGCCCTGGCCGGCGAGCTGGGCTGGACAGGCCCTTGGCGCGAGGCGGTCGCCCATGGCCTGGCCTTCTATCTGAAAGCCTACCGCCGGCCCGACGGCCTGTTCCGCGCCCTGATCGGTCCGAACGGCGAGAGCCTGGACGACACCGCTGATCTTTACGACCAGGCTTTCGCTCTGTTCGCCCTGGCGGCCGTGGCCAAGGCGCTGCCGGATCGTAAGGCAGAGACCAAGGCGATCGCCGTCCACCTGCTCGAGAAGCTCCGCGCCGAGCGTAAGCATCCGCTGGCCGGATTCCACCTGAGCAATCCGCCGACCACGCCGCTGCAGTCCAACCCGCACATGCATCTGTTCGAGGCCATGCTGGCCTGGAACGAGGTCGACGACGATCCGTCCTGGCGCGCCTTGGCCGACGAGATCGGCGGTCTGGCGCTGACCAAGTTTACCCACGCGGAGAGCGGTCAGATCCGCGAGTTCTTCGATCTCGACTGGAACCCCGCGCCCGGCGTCGAGGGCCGTATCTGCGAGCCGGGCCATCAGTTCGAATGGGGCTGGCTACTGCTGCGCTGGGGTAGGCTGGCGGACCGCGACGATGCGATCGTCGCCGCCCTGAAGATGATCGAGGCTGGCGAGGCCCATGGCGTCGACCTGGCGCGCGGGGTGGCGGTCAACGCTTTGCTGGACGACTACTCGATCCACGACAACAGCGCTCGCCTCTGGCCCCAGACCGAGCGCATCAAAGCCTCTGTGCTGGCCGCCCAGATCACCGGCGAGGCCCGCTGGTGGGACATGGCCGCCGCCGGCGCTGAAGGCCTGATGACCTATCTCCGCACGCCGGTTCCAGGCCTGTGGCGCGACAAATACCAGGCCGACGAGACCTTCGTGGAGGAGCCGGCGCCCGCCAGCTCGTTCTATCACATCACTTGCGCTATCGCGGAGTTCGACCGGGCGGTCAGCGCGGCCCAGGCCTAACTAGCGCGGCTTCGTGACCAGCAGAGTCACCGCGCCGATGGCGCGCGCCCGCGCCTCGGCGTCCAGGGGGATCAGGGCGCCGGCGGCGTAGACGTCGCCGTCCATCTCCAGCGCGCCTTCCAGCACCTGCACGGTCGAGGCCGGCAAGGCCACCACATCGCCTCCGGGGACGCGGCGCAGCTCGACGTCGAAACCGTCGGTCGAGACCAGGGTCTCCGTCCCGTTCGGAGCCGCGCTCTTGCGTGAGGCGATCGAGCGCCCCTTGGCCTTCAGGCCGTCGACCAGGGTCTTCACCGCCTGGCTGTCCTTGCGGTGGCAGACGAGAACCGCGTCGGCCTCGACCACCACGACGATGTCGCTGACGCCGATGACGCCGACATAGGGTCCCGTAGTGCGGACCAGGACGTTCGTGGCGCCGTGCAGGTCGACATCGCCGTCCTGGGCGTTGCCGTCATGGTCCCGGATCGACGCCTCCCAGATCGCGTCCCAGGCGCCCAGGTCCGACCAGGCGAAGGCGGCCGGCACGACGGCGGCCTTCTGGGTGTGCTCCATAACCGCGTAGTCGAGCGAGATCTTCTTGGCCTGGGCGAAGGTCTCACGGTCCAGGCGGCCGAGGCTCGCGTCCAGCTTGAGCAGGGCGACGCAGGCCTTGGCGGCGGCGGCGACCGACGGCTCGAAGGCCTCGAACTCCGCCAGCAGGGTAGAGGCCTTGAACGCGAAGTTGCCGCTGTTCCAGAGATAGCCTTCCAGCAGATAGCGCTCGGCGGTCGCCTGGTCGGGCTTCTCGACGAAGGCCGCCACCGCATTAACGGAGCCGTCCAGCAGCGGCGCGCCCGGGCGGATGTAGCCGAAGCCCGTGGCCGGCACGGTGGGCTGCACGCCGAAGGTGACGATCAGATCCTGCTCGGCCGCCTTGGCGGCGGTGACGGCGGCGTCCCGGAAGATCTCAGGCTGGGCGATGTGGTGGTCGGCGGCTAGCATCAGCACGACGCCGTCCGGGTCCTGGCCTTCTACATAGGCGGCGGCCGCGGCCACGGCGGGGGCGCTGTCGCGGGCCTCGGGTTCGACCAGGATGGTGACGAGGACGCCGATCTCTGCGGTCTGCTCAGAGACGAAGCCGATCATCGCCTCGCCGGTGACAATGACGATCTCGGCGACGCCGGGAATGTCCTTCACCCGCAGCACGGTTTCCTGAAAGGAGGAAAGGTCGCCGACCAGCTTCAGGAACTGCTTGGGCTGATCGCTGCGCGACGCGGGCCAAAGCCGCGTGCCTGAGCCGCCGCACAGGATCACCGGATAGATCGAAGCCAAGATAAACCCCACCGCGTCATAGTCTTTGACCCCTGATAGGGCCTTATTGCGAAGGGTGTTTAAAGGCAAAGCGCAGCGGAACGAAGAGTTTTCATCCGCTTGGCGTCCCCGCGTGCAGTTCCGCCAACCATGCGTCTGCGGTGACATCGGACGGCATCCGCCAGTCGCCGCGCGGCGAGAGGGCGCCGCCCGACGAAATCTTCGGTCCGTTGGGTACGGCCGAGCGCTTGAACTGGTTGGCGAAGAACCGCTTCAGGAAAAGCTCCAGCCAGCGCTTGATCTCGGCCAGGTCGTAGGCGCGCCTCGCGTCGTCCGGCAGGCCGACGGGCCAGCCGCCCTTTTCCGCGTCATGCCAGGCGGTCCAGGCCAGGAAGGCGATCTTGGACGGCGCCATGCCGTAGCGCGTCATGTAGTAGAGGTTGAAATCCTGCAGGGCGTACGGCCCGACAAAGCTTTCGGTGGCCTGAGCCTTCTCGCCCGGCACCAGTTCCGGCGAGATCTCGGTGGCCAGTATGTCCTCCAGCAGCGCCGTGGTGGCCGCGTCGACGTCGCCGGAATGGGCCACGAAGCGGATCAGGTGCTGGATCAGCGTCTTGGCCGCCCCGCAATTGGGATTGTAGTGGCTCATGTGGTCGCCAACGCCGTAGGTGCACCAGCCCAAGGCCAACTCGGACAGATCGCCGGTCCCGACCACGAGCGCCGCGTTATGGTTTGCCAGGCGGAAGAGGTAGTCCGTCCGTAGGCCCGCCTGCACGTTTTCGAAGGTCACGTCGTAGACCGCCTCGCCGCGCCCGAACGGGTGGTCGAGGTCCTTCAGCATCTGGGTCGCGGCCGGACGGATATCGAGCTCGGCGGCGGTGACGCCCATGGCCCGCATCAGCGCCCAGGCATTGTCCTTGGTGCGATCCGAGGTGGCGAAGCCCGGCAGGGTGTAGGCCAGGATGTTGGCGCGCGGCAGTCCCAGTTGGTCGACCGCCTTGGCCGCCACCAGCAGGGCCTGGGTCGAGTCGAGGCCGCCGGAGATGCCGATGACCAGCTTCTTGAGCCCCGAAGCCTCCAGCCGCCGGGCCAGCCCCTGGACTTGGATATTATAGGCCTCGTAGCAGTTCTCGCGCAGCTTGGCGGGATCCGACGGCGTGAACGGAAAGCGCTCGATCGGGCGGGCCAGGGCCAAGTCACCGGGCGGCGGCTGGAAGGCGAAGCCCACCGTCCGGAACGGGACCTTGGGCGGGCTCAGCGCCATGGCGTCGCCAAAGCTGCCGACCCGCATCCGCTCCTGGCGCAGGCGGTCGACGTCGATGTCGGCGAAGGTCCAGGCCGCGCCGGTCGAGAACCGCGGGCTCTGGGCCAGCAGGGCGCCCATCTCGTGTATGTCGACATGGCCGTCCCAGGCCAGGTCCGTCGAACTCTCGCCCGCCCCGGCCGCCGAATAGACATAGGCCGCGATCATCCGCGACGACTGGCTGGCGCAGAGCAGGCGACGCGTCTCGGACTTGCCGATGGTGATATTGCTGGCCGAGAGGTTCAGCAGGATCTCGGCCCCAGCCATGGCCTGGGTGGTGCTGGGCGGGGTGGGCGTCCAGACATCCTCGCAGATCTCGACGCCGACGGTGAACGGCGTCACGCCCTCGCCGTGGAACAGGACGTCGGTCCCGAACGGCGCGCTGTGTCCGGCCAGGGTCAGGAGCTTGCCCGTCACGCCGGCGCCCGGCGTGAACCAGCGGCGCTCGTAGAACTCGCGATAGTTGGGCAGGAAGCTTTTGGGCACGACGCCCAGCACCTTGCCGCCGTGGATCGCCACGGCGGTGTTGTAGAGCCGTGCGTTGTCTCGAAGCGGCGCGCCGACCACGATCATCGGCGCAAGGTCGGCGCTGGCCTCTACCAGGGTCGCGACGGCCGTCTCGACCGCGTCCAGCAGCACGTCCTGCTGCAGCAGGTCATCGATCGTGTAGCCAGTCAGGCCAAGCTCGGGGAACACGATGACCGCCACGCCGGCCTCATGCGCCTCGCGGGCCAGGGCCAGCACGCTCCGCGCATTGGCCGCCGGATCGGCCAGTTTCACCTTGGGAACGGCGGTGGCCACGCGGACGAAGCCGTGGCGATAGGGCGAGAAGAACGACGGACTACCCAAGGAACCGGCCTTTCAGGGTTATGCTTAAATTGAGCATAAGTCTGGCTTCACCTATAACGCCCCCGGACGATGTTGCATAGCGTCCTCAACATGTCGCCAGAAGCCCCGCGCGGGTTGACCCCCGGGGGTTCCCATGCGAGTGCGCCCCTCGCGCAGCCCCGCAAAACATAGAAAAGACGGAAGCCCCCATGCCCGTTTCGCCCATCAAGATGGCCGACGCGATCCGCGTCCTTTCCATGGACGCCGTGCACAAGGCCAAGTCCGGCCACCAGGGCATGCCGATGGGCATGGCCGACGTCGCGACCGTCCTGTGGGGTAAGTTCCTGAAGTTCGACGCGTCTCAGCCGAACTGGCACGACCGCGACCGCTTCGTGCTGTCGGCAGGTCACGGCTCGATGCTGCTCTATTCCCTACTTCACCTGACCGGCTTCAAGGCCGTGACGATGAAGGAGATCGAGAACTTCCGTCAGTGGGGGTCGCTGACCCCCGGCCACCCGGAAGTGCATCACACCCCCGGCGTCGAGACCACGACCGGTCCGCTGGGCCAGGGCCTGGCCACCGCCGTCGGCATGGCGATGGCCGAAGCCCATCTGGCCGGCCGCTTTGGCTCTGAGCTCGTCGACCACCGCACCTGGGTGATTGCCGGCGACGGCTGCCTGATGGAAGGCGTCAGCCACGAGGCCATCAGCATCGCCGGCCGCCTGAAGCTGAACAAGCTGACGGTGCTGTTCGACGACAACAACACCACCATCGACGGCGAGGCGACCATCGCCGAGACCGGCGACCAGGTCGGCCGCTTCAAGGCCGCCGGCTGGGCCGTGAAGGTGGTCGACGGCCACGATCATGCGAAGATCGCCGCCGCCCTGCGCTGGGCCACCAAGCAGGACCGCCCGACCATGATCGCGTGCAAGACGCTGATCTCGAAGGGCGCGGGTCCGAAAGAAGGCGACCCCCACAGCCACGGCTACACCCTGTTCGACGACCAGATCCGCGACGCCCGCGTCGCCATGGGCTGGGACGCCGAGCCGTTCACCGTGCCGGGCGACATCGCCACGGCCTGGAAGAGCGTCGGCCGTCGCGGCGCCAAGGTCCGCAAGGCCTGGGAGGCCAAGCTGGCCGCTTCGATCAATGCCAGCGACTTCAAGCGCGCCATGGCGGGCGAGTTGCCGGAAAGCGCTTTCGAAGCGCTCGACGCCCACATCGCCAAGGCCGTAGAGACCAAGCCGGTCAACGCCACCCGCGTCCACTCGGGCTCGGCCCTGGACCAGCTGATCCCCGCGATCCCGGACATGATCGGCGGCTCGGCCGACCTGACCGGCTCGAACAACACCCTGGTCAAGGGCATGGGCGCCTTCGACGCGCCGGAATACACCGGCCGCTACGTCCACTATGGCGTGCGCGAGTTCGGCATGGCCGCGGCCATGAATGGCATGTCGCTGCACGGCGGCGTGATCCCGTATTCGGGCACCTTCCTGGCCTTCGCCGACTACAGCCGCGCGGCGATTCGTCTTGGAGCTTTGATGGAAGCCCGCGTCATCCACGTGATGACCCACGACTCCATCGGCCTGGGCGAGGACGGTCCGACCCACCAGCCGGTGGAACAGGTCGCGTCCCTGCGCGCCATCCCGAACCTGCTGGTCTTCCGCCCGGCCGACGCGGTGGAAGCCGCCGAGTGCTGGAAGGTCGCCCTGCAACACCAGCGCACCCCCTCGGTCATGGCCCTGTCGCGCCAGAAGACTCCGCACGTCCGCACCGGCGGTGGCGACCTGTCGGCCAAGGGCGCCTATGAGCTGCTGGCGGCCGAGGGCGGCGAAGCCGAGGTGACGATCTTCGCCTCGGGCACCGAGGTTGGCGTCGCCGTCGCTGCGCGCGACATCCTGCAGGCCAACGGCAAGCCCACCCGCGTCGTCTCGACCCCCTGCTGGGAACTGTTCGACAAGCAGGACGCCGCCTACCAGGCTTCCGTCATCGGCACGGCGCCGGTGCGCGTCGCCGTCGAGGCCGGCATCAAGATGGGCTGGGAGCGCTTCATCGGCGAGGACGGCAAGTTCGTCGGCATGAAGAGCTTCGGCGCCTCGGCCCCGTTCGAGCGCCTCTACAAGGAATTCGGCATCACCGCCGAAGCCGTCGCCGAAGCCGCCGGCGCCTGATCGCCGAAGGGGTGGGGTTTAGAACTCCACCCCGATCCGCAGGATCGCCACCAAGGCGTGGCCCACACCGCTTTCGGCGCCAGGATCCATCAAGTACTGGATGTCGGGCTGGATGGTGACCGGCCCGATCTTATCCGCATAGGTCACTTCGATCGCGCTTTCCGCGCGTCTCAGGCGCAGGCCGGCGTCGATGGCGTTGTCGCGGTACTTGCCCGACAGGAACGCCTGGTTGACGCCGATCGAGAAGGCGCTATCGGGCCGGCTCTCGAAGACGTGCTCCACCAGCATGCCCGCCTGCCAGCCGCCTCTAAATGCGGTGGTGTCGCCGTCGGAGACGCCCAGGCGGGCGAAGGCGGTCGTCCTGCGAACATCCGCCTCGCCGGTCAGGCGGCGCTCCAGCAGCACATAGGCGCCGTGCGCCGTCGCCGGGGCGGGATCGCCCGACGGGGCCAGGAAACGGATGTCGTCCTGCTTGTCGGTATAGCGCCACGCGCCGAACGCCACCTTGCCCCGACCCTGCCAGCCGGCCTCGGCGATCAGCAGCAGGCCGTTATCGAGCGAGGTCTTGATCCCGCCCGGGTCACCCAGCACGCCGGCATTGGCGTTGAGCGCTGCGGCTTGGGCGTAGACGTGCGCGTCGGGCGTCCAGCGCAAGCGCACGGCCAGGGACGTGGACGGGAAGATCGACGGGCCGTTCGGGCCCGTGGCCGCCAGTTCCGAGCCGATGCCGAAGGCCGGCGCCAGCAGCATGCCGGCGCTGTCGTTGGCATAGAATTCGCTGTTGAGGTCGTAGAGGCCGGCGCGAATGGAGCCCTTGTCCCCAAAGCCCTGTTCGACCCAGGCCTCGAAGAGGCGGGCGCGGTGGCGCGTGACCTCGATATTGTCGACGCCCTGCAGCGTACCTGCATCCTCGTTCGGCATGCCGCCGCTGTTGTTCAGCAGCTCGAAGTGGGCGCTCGCGCCCTTCCAGCCGACGGCCTTGTCGAGGTCGAGGTCGCCGAAGACTTGCAGGTCGTCCAGCACGCGGCGGCGCTTGGCGAGCCCTCCGCTCACCGTGCCCGCGATATCGCCTGTATAGGCGCCGCTGAGCTTGAAGGCGCGGTCCTCGGCGTGCGCGGCAGGGGCGGCCAGGCCCCCGGCGGCGATCAGGAACGCGGCGACCGCCAAACGACTGGCGGCCCGGTTGGTCTTCGCCCTATTGGCCTGAGATTGGCGCATCCTTGCCCCCGGCTGCCCCGACGTTCGATCGGGCATGACCGTGATCGCTCGGGAGGGGGCGCCATCCGGTAAACCGGGCCTGTGGCGTGTCGTCGCACGCCGCCAAAGCTCAAAGGCAAGAACGTGCGGAGATCGACCGTGGCGGCCGATCGACATGGATGGAGATTTCTAGGGAAGGTCCTTGGTGGAGCCGAGGGGAATCGAACCCCTGACCTCCTCATTGCGAACGAGGCGCTCTACCATCTGAGCTACGGCCCCAAGGAGCGGCGGAGATACGGCCCCTGAGCGCGAACGTCAAGCGGGGTTATCACCACGCCTTGCCAGCAACCTCCGGGCGCGGCAAGAAGCTGAGGCATCAGACGGAAATCCCATGGCGCCGATCATCAATCTCGTCTTCTTCATCATCAACGCCCTGCTCGACCTGCTGTGGTGGGCGATCGTCATCTCGGCGATCCTGAGCTGGCTGTTCGCCTTCGATGTGATCAATCGGCGCAACCAGTTCGTCTACAACGTGGCGACCTTCCTGGACCGCGTCACCGACCCGATTCTCGCGCCTTTCCGCCGGATCATTCCGTCGATCGGCGGCGTCGACATCAGCCCGATCGTCGTGCTGCTGCTGCTGCGCGGCATCCAGCTGTTCATCATGCCGGCCCTGCAAGGCACGCTGCTGAATCTCCTTGGCTAAGGAAATCGTGGCCGTTCGGTTGACCCCGCGCGGCGGTCGCGACGCGGTGGACGGCTGGGCGCTGGACGGCGACGGGCGGCCCTATCTGAAGGTGCGCGTCTCCAGCCCGCCGGTCGACGGCGCGGCCAACGCCGCTCTTTTGGTCTTCCTGGCCAAGACCCTCAAGATCCCGCGATCGGCCGTTCGGCTGGTCGCCGGGGAGACCGCCCGCGTCAAGAGGTTGGAACTTGACGGCGTCACCGGCGCCAACCTTGAGGAGGCTTTCGGCCCGCGCCCTTAATTCGACTCCAAAAAGGAAAAAATTACCCGAGAAGCGCGCATGCCGAACGCCTGGCGCAAAATATTGCCCAAGGCCGTGCGCGGACCAAGCCGTTGACGAGCCGGGGATTTTTTATTTCCCTTTAGTCCTTCGCGCCTAGCCTTGGTTGTGAAGGGGATCGGGGAATCCCTCAGGGGTGCGGGCGTCCATGTCGACGATGGAAGTGCAGGGAGACGTAGCGCGCGTCACCGCTTCGCGGCTTGCGGACACGTATCTGCGCGTGGTGGCGACGGTCGTCATCGCCGTGGTGATGCAGGTCTATCTGCATACGACCTGGGGCTGGCTGTGGGCTCTGGCCTACCTGCTCTGCTGCGCGATCGGGCTCTGGGTGCGCCGCCCCTCGATGATCGATCCGGACGCCCCTGTCGCGACCTGGCGTCGCCTGGCCGCCTTCGTGGCCCCAGCCATCACCTCGACGGCGTTCGGCGCCCTGTCGATCGTGCTGTTTTCATCGCACATCCGTTTCGCGCCGACCCTGGGCGGCATGTTGCTGGCGGGCGCACTGCTGAACGTGGTGGTGATCAACGCCGGCAATCGCTCGGCCACCCTGATGGCCTCCACGCCCCACGTGCTCTATCTGCTGGTCGTCCCGTTCGTGGCCAAGGCGGCCAATCCGGGCGCCAATCTCGCGGATGTGCTGTGGTTTGGGGCGATCTTGATGATCGCCTCGGTCGCCGTGGCCAGCCGAACCCTTGACGCGGCCCTGAAGGCCGAGGCTGACGCCAAGGCCGAGGCCGAGCGCCGCCGCCACGAGGCCGAGGAGGCCGTGGCCGCGAAGTCCGCCTTCGTGGCGATGATCAGTCACGAGCTGCGCACCCCGATCAGCGCCATCCTGGCCGGGGCCGCGCGCCTGCACAGCGAGGTCCCCGAGGCCAGTTCCAAGGTCCACGCCCAGCTGATCGCCGACGCGGGCGGGTTGATGCGCACCCTGCTGAACGATCTGCTGGACTTCTCGCGCCTGGAAGCCGGCCGCATGTCGGTGGAAAAGAGCGCCTTCAACCTGCGCCAGGCCCTGTCCGACACCCTGCGCTTCTGGCGCCCCGAAGCGGCCCGCAAAGGGCTGCGCCTGCGGGTGACGGGAGCGGCCAGCCTGCCGCGCTGGACCGCCGGCGACGCCATGCGGCTGAAGCAGGTCCTGAACAACCTGCTCAGCAACGCCATCAAGTTCACCGAGCGCGGCCACGTCACCGTCTTGCTCGACGCCCAGCCCGTCGGCGATCAGATCCAGCTGTCGATCACGGTCCATGACACCGGTCCCGGCATCCCCGACGCCGCGCTGCCGCGCCTTTTCACGCCGTTCGACCAGCTGAACGCGACCGTCGTCCGCCAGTATGGCGGCTCGGGCCTGGGCCTTGCGATCAGCCGCGAACTGGCCCGCCTGATGGGCGGCGACCTGACGGCCGCGAACGCCTCCAAGCCAGGCGATGGGGGTGAGGGCGCACGCTTCACCCTGATCGCGATGCTTGAAACGGCCGAGACGCCGCGCGCCGATGACGAGAGCCGCTCGATCACCGGCTTGCGGGTGCTGGTCGTCGACGATCACGTCGTCAACCGCCGGGCCATCGAACTGGTCCTGGAGCCGTTCGGCGTCGACGCCACGCTGACGGAGTCCGGCGAGGAGGCCCTCGAACGCCTCCGTTCGGAAGTGTTCGATGCGGTGCTGATGGACCTCTACATGCCCGGGATGGACGGCCGGGAAGCCACGAAGATCCTGCGGTCCCGCGATGGCCCCAACCGCGACATCCCGGTGATCGCCGTCACGGCTTCGGCCACGCCCAAGGACTGGGAGGCCTGCGCCGCCGCCGGCATGAACGCCCACGTCGCCAAGCCGATCGACCCCGCCGAGTTGTTCAGCGCCCTGGCTCAGGTCCTGGCGGACGCGATCGCGTCACCCGAAGACGTCGACGTCGAGGCCAGCAGGGCCTGAAGCCGCGCGGTCAGCGCCGCCTCGTCCTTGAAGGCGCACTCCCAGACCACCTCGACCCGCCAGCCGGCCGCCCCCAGCGCCTCGACCGACCGCGCGTCGCGGGCGACGTTGCGCGCCACCTTGGCCAGCCAGTAGTCGCGATTGGCCTTGGGGACCCGCGCGCCTCGCGCGCAGTCATGCCCGTGCCAGAAGCAGCCATGGACGAAGATCGCCAGCTTGCGCCCCGGCATCACAAGGTCAGGATTTCCCGGCAGGTCCTTGCGATGCAGGCGATAGCGGGCGCCCAGACCCGTCAGGATGCGACGCAGGGCCTTTTCGGGCTTGGTGTTCTTGCTCTTTACCCGCGCCATGACGGCCGAGCGCTTGGCCTGATCGTAGACGTCGGTGGTCATGCCGAGGCGCTCATGGCCGCGTCTCGGGCGAAAAGCGGCCCAGCCGCAGGGTCCCGGTCAGCAGCAGCACCCCGAGCTGCTTGAGGCCCGGCCACCGCGACATCGGCGTGAAGAACCGGTCTCTGATCGCGGGCCAGAACGCGCCATGGGCCTGGAAGAGCGGCGTCAGCGCCTTGGAGACCAGTTGATAAACCCCGGTGTGGCGCCGCCGGTCGTCCTGCCAGGCGCGGACCGCCACGGCGGTCGGGCGGTGGTCGCGGTCGAGGCGCGCGGCCAGTTCGACGGCGTCGACGAGGGCCAGATTGGCGCCCTGCCCCAGTTGCGGGCTGGTGCCGTGGGCGGCGTCGCCGATCAGCACGCAGGCCTCGCGGTTCCAGCGCCCAACCGACACGTCGCGATAGACGGCGCGGGAAAAGCCTTCCCAGCCGGCTCGACCGTCGAGCAGGGCGGCGGCCTCGGGCCACAGCGACCCGAGGCGGTCGCGCCGCCAGGTCTCGAAGTCGGCGGCCAGGAAGGCGTCCATGTCCGCGACCGGCACGGACCAGAACAGGCTGACCTGAGCGGTCTCGCCCGCGCCGCCTCGGCCGACGGGAAGGACCCCGGTCATCACCTCGGCGCGGTGATAGACCTGACGCAGGGCGTTGGCGAAGCGGCCTTCGGGGTCGCTGGCGTTGGTCCAGACCGCGCCCCAAGGATAGATCGGCGCGCGTGCGCCGGGCCGCACGGCGGTCCGCAAGGTCGAGGCCGAGCCGTCGCCGACAATGGCCAGGTCAAACGGCCCGAAGGCGCGGCCGTTGTGGTCATGCAGGGTCGGTCGCGACGGGTCCTCAATCCGGACAATGCGCGCATCGGTGACGACCTCGACACCGGCCGGCGCCAGCTGATCATGCAGGGTGTCGAACAGCACCGCGCGATGGATGCCGACCCCATGAGCGCCGGCTCGCCAGTCGCCGTAGTCGAGGTCCATGACCCGGCGGTTGCGCGTGTCCTTGCCCTCGAGCCGGTCGACGCGAGCCCCGGCGGCGCGGATCGCGTCATCGAGACCCAACGCCTTCAGCGCCGCCAAGCCCGTAGGCTGAAGCAGCAGGCCCGAACCCACGGGGCGGGGCGCGGCGAAGGCTTCCAGCAGGGTCACCGCGTGGCCCCGTCGCGCCAGGGCCAGCGCGGCGGCCATGCCGCCGACGCCGCACCCGACGACGCCGATGCGCAGTGACGCGCCCACTGCGGGGCTCAGAGCCCCTCGAACAGGGCCGTGGACAGGTAGCGTTCGGCGAAGCTGGGGATGATCGCCACGATGACCTTGCCGGCATAGTCGTCGCGCAGGGCCAGGTCGAAGGCCGCCGTCAGGGCCGCGCCCGAGCTGATGCCGACCGGCAGTCCCTCGGTGTTGGCCGCGCGGCGCGCCATGGCGAAGGCGTCGTCATTGCTGACCTGGACGATGTCGTCGATCACGCCGCGATCCAGGATGCCCGGCACGAAGCCAGCGCCGATGCCCTGGATCTTGTGCGGACCAGGCGCGCCGCCCGACAGCACGGCCGAGGCTTCCGGCTCGACTGCGACCATCTTCAGCGACGGCTTGCGGGCCTTCAGCACCTGGCCGACGCCGGTAATCGTACCGCCGGTCCCGACACCGGAGACCACCGCGTCGACGGCGCCGTTGGTGTCGTTCCAGATTTCCTCGGCGGTCGACACACGGTGGACCAGCGGATTGGCGCCGTTCTCGAACTGTTGGGGCATGACCGCGCCGGGCGTGGCCTCGACGAGTTCCTGGGCGCGGCCGACAGCGCCGCGCATGCCCTTCTCCGCCGGGGTCAATTCCAGCTTGGCGCCCAGCAGCAGCAGCATCTTGCGGCGCTCGATCGACATGCTCTCGGGCATGACCAGGATCAGCTTGTAGCCCTTGGCGGCGGCCACGAAGGCCAGGGCGATGCCGGTATTGCCCGAGGTCGGCTCGATGATCGTCGCGCCAGGCTTCAGTATGCCCTGGAACTCAAGGGCCTCGATCATCGCCGCGCCGATGCGGTCCTTGACCGAAGCGATCGGGTTGAAGAACTCCAGCTTGGCCAGCACCTCGCCCTTGGGCTTCAGCTCGGCCGACAGGCGCGGCAGCCGGATCAGCGGCGTGTCGCCGATGGTGTCGATGATCGAGTCATAGATCTTGCCGCGACCAGCGCGCTTGAAACGCACGGCGTCGTAGAGGGAGGAAGCGTCGTCCATCTGAGAACCCAGAGCCTTAGGTTGCGGGAAGCGGGCCGCACCCTAGCCCCCGAGGCGGGGACTGTCAGCGGGTCATTCCGCGGCGAGGCTTGCAGTTTTGCTATCGAGCAGCGGCTCCAACAGGCTTTCGGCCAGCCAGCGGACCACCGGGACCGCCACACCGTCGCCAATCACCTGCAAGCCCGCCGTCTGCGAGCGCGGCAAGGCGTAGCTGTCCGGCAGCCCCATCAGGCGCGCGCCCTCGCGCGGGCTGACCAGGCGCGAGCGGACCTCACCGTTCTCGATGACCAGCAGTGTCTGGCGAGAGGAGCCGCCCCGCGGCGTACGCAGGCAGCCCGCCAGACCGTCGAACCGAACCTCGGCGCGCTGTTCGCCACCGCGCATTCGGCGAAACACAGCGCCGACCGAACGGCCGCCCGCCTTGCGCCGCGTCTCGACCGCCTGACGATGGCTGTCAGCCATCAGGGCCAGCAGGGCCTCGGTGCGCTCCGGCGGGTTCCAGGTCACGGCGACATCAGGCTCGAGCACGACGGCCAGGTCGGTGTTGCGGGACGGCGGCGACGGGACGCCCCACCAGATCCAGTGGGCCTGCAGGTCCTCGGGCAGGCGCGCCGCCGCTTCGCGCACGGCGCGGGTGTGGAAGGCGCTGGAGCCTTCCAGCGCTGCGGTCGGCAGGCGGGTGGCGACCACGAAGACGCGCGGCCGCGACTGCGGGACGAAGGCGCCGGCGTCGATCTCCAGCGCCCCGAAGCGGTAGCCCTCTTCCGAGAGCACCCCGCACAGGGCGGTGAAGTCGTCGCCATGGTGCGAGGTCAGCAGGCCGACCACGTTCTCGATGACGATCGCCGGCGGGGCGCGGCCCTGCGCCGACAGGGCCTTCATCAGGGTCCAGAAGCCGAAGAATGCCGAAGACTTGCCGCCCGACAGACCCGCGCGCGCGCCCGCCAGACTGAAGTCCTGGCAGGGACTGGAGGCCCAGGCCAGATCGGTGGTCGGCAAAAGGTCGGCGCTCAGGGCGAACACGTCGCCCTCGTGGAAGTGCCCTTCGGCGTCCGGAAAGTTGGCGCGATAGGTCGCCGCCTTCACCGCGTCGAAGTCGTTGGCGAAGGCGCATGCCCAGCCTTCGCCCAGACCAAGGCGGGCCATGCCGCCGCCGGCGAAGAATTCAAGGAAGGAGGGACGAGCGTTCCGATTCATCGACGCAGAGTCTAGCCTTTCCAGGCCTAGCCGGGATAGCCAGAGACATGCGCACCGCCGTCCTGATCGCCGCCCTTTTCGTCCTCACCGCCTGCGACGCGCCGCTGGGCTCGAACGAGGACGCGCCCCCGCCGGCCGACGCGCCGGTGACGGTCGGGCCGGACTATGGTGGCGACTTCGACGCGGTCGGGACCGAGCCCTTCTGGAGCCTCAAGATCCGGGCCGCCAGCATGACCCTGGCCCGTCCGGACCACCCGGAGGTCGCCACCGCCAATCCCGGCGTGCGAGCCGACGGCGACCAGGGCGTCTGGGACGGGACGGTCGGCGAGCAACGCCTCGTCCTGCGCCTGACGCCCGGCGATTGCAAGGACGGCATGTCCGATCGCCGCTACGGCTATTCGGCAGAAGTGTGGATCGACGGCGAAACCCTGCGGGGCTGCGCCGCCAAGACCCAGGACCTGGCGGCTCAGCCCCGGCCCTAGGTTGACGCGCGACGGGCTCTTCAGTCTCCCTTGGGCCCCAGATAGCCCGGCCCATAGACCGCCGCGCGGAAATCGCGGTGCAGGCTGGCGTCGAACGGGTAGGTCTGGACAAAGAACACGGCCGTCAACTTATTGGCCGGATCGACCCAGAACAGCGTCGTCTCCCGGCCGTCCCAGAAGAACTCGCCGACCGCGCCGCGGTTTTCCTCGGCCGTCTTGGGCTGGCTCTTGCGGACCGCGAAGTCGAGGCCGAAGCCGACCGAGCCCTTGCTGGGCAGCCACCAGGTCTCGGTGACGCGGGCGTCCAGGTGATCGGTTCCCATCAGCCGGACGGTCGAGGGCTTGAGGATCCGCACCCCGTCCAGCGTCCCGCCGCCCAGCAGCATGCGCGAGAAGCGGGCGTAGTCGTCGATCGGGGCCACGAGGCCCGCCCCGCCCATGGTCAGGCGGCGGCTGGGGTCGAAGTTCAGCTTGCGGGTTTCGGCGTCGTCCTGCCGGGCCAGCTTGCCATCGGCGCCCTTGTTATAGGTGGCGGCCAGCCGCGCGAAGGCGGCCTCGGGCTGAGTCCAGCCGGTCTGCGTCATGCCCAAAGGGTCGAGGATGTGGGCCTTGGCGTAGGCCTCGTAGGGCTGGCCGCTCAACACCTCGACCAGGCGGGCCTGGACGTCGACGGCGGCGCTGTAGCTCCACTGCGCGCCCGGCTGGTAGAGCAGCGGGACGGTGGCCAGGCGGCGGCTGAATTCGGCGAGATCGTTCTTCAGGTTCAGCGGATCGACGGTCTGATAGACCTTGTCGGCGGGAAGGCCGCGCCCGCCATACGAGAAGCCGGCCGTGTGGCGCAGGACATCGCGGATCAGGATCGGTCGGTTAGCCGGGACGACATTGCCCTGGGCGTCCATCACCTTCATGTCGGTGAATTCGGGCAGGTAGCGCGACAGCGGGTCGTCCAGGCCGAACTTGCCCTGCTCCCACAGCTGCATCAGCGCCACGCCGGTGACCGGCTTGGTCATCGAGAAGATCTGCACCAGCGTATCGCGGCGCATCGGCTTGCTCGCCTCGCGGTCGGCCATGCCGGCGGCGCCGAAATAGCGTTCCTGGCCGTCCTGCCAGACCAGGGCCGAGACGCCCACGGCCCGACCGCTGTCGACCATGGCCTTCAGGGCCGCGTCGATCCTGGTCCCGTTTATCTTAAGATGCTCGATCTTGACCGGAGCCGTAGCTTCAACCGCCGACGCCGGGCGAGCCAGGGCGGGCGCGGCCGGAACGGCCAGCAGCGTCGCCGCGATGACGGCGAGGATGATCTTCTTGGACACGTGGCCTCCCCGAACGCTTCTCATGACAGCGTTGGCCATGATGACGGGGACTGTCGCTGACGTCGGGCCGCTTTTCCAGCGTGTCGTAGTCGTAGACGCGGCCCCTGATCAGGTCAGGTCCCGCTCCTGGGTGGCGACCAGCTTCAGGTAGGCGCCGTAGGGCGACTTGGCCAGGTCGTGGGCCAGGCCCATCAACTGCTCGGTCGAGATCCAGCCGTTCTGATAGGCCACCTCTTCCACGCAACCGATCTTCAGGCCCTGGCGGTGCTCCAGCGTGCGCACGAACTCCGAGGCCTCCAGCAGGCTGTCGTGGGTGCCGGTGTCCAGCCAGGCGAAGCCCCGGCCCATGCGTTCGACCGACAGGTCTCCGGCTTCCAGATAGAGCCGGTTGATGTCGGTGATCTCCAGCTCGCCGCGCGCCGACGGCTTCAGGTCGCGGGCGAAGTCGACGACGCGGTGATCGTACATATAGAGACCGGTCACCGCCCAGTTGGAGCGGGGCTTTTCCGGCTTTTCCTCGATCGAGACGGCCTTGCCCGTAGCGTCGAACTCGACGACGCCGTAGCGCTGCGGATCGTTGACGAAATAGGCGAAGACGCTGGCCCCGGTCTTCGAGCGCTCCTTGGCCCCCTCCAGAATGCGGGTAAGGCCCGCGCCGTAGAACAGGTTGTCGCCCAGCACCAACACGGACGGCTGATTGCCGACAAAGTCCGCGCCGATGCGATAGGCCTCGGCCAAGCCGTTCGGATTGGCCTGTTCGGCGTAGGTGATGTTGATCCCCCACTTGGCGCCGTCACCCAGCAGCCCCTCGAACAGCGGCAGGTCGCGCGGGGTCGAGATGATCAGCACATCGCGCACGCCGGCCATCATCAGCACCGACAGCGGATAGTAGATCATGGGTTTGTCGAAGACGGGCAGCAGCTGCTTGCTGATCGCCATGGTCACGGGATGGAGGCGCGTGCCCGATCCGCCCGCGAGGATAATGCCCTTCATTACGTCTTCTTCTTCAGTCCTGACGGCGGAAACCTAGAGCGGAACGCGCCGTGGCGTGAGCCCCTAGTTTCAGGGTTTGCGGTTTCAACGCGATGATTTCGAAGAAATTTTGACCGAACCGGCCTCAAACATGCCCCTTGGCCGCGAGGTAGCGGTCCAGGGCCCGCGTCCAGTCGGGCATCGGACGACCGATCGCGGCGACCAGCTTGGCGTTCGACAGCGCGCTATAGGGCGGCCGGCGCGCGGGGGTCGGGAATTGGCTAGTCGGAATTGGCGCGACCTCGGCGGCGACACCGGCCTTGGCGATGATCGCTTCCGCGAACGCGCACCATGAGGCGGTCCCCGAATTGACCACGTGATAGTCGCCCGCCGGGGCCTTGGCCGCGATCAGGTCCAGGATGGCCTCGCCGGCGTCGAGGCTGGCGGTCGGCGACATCACCTGGTCGGCGACGACGGTCAGGCGGCCCTTCTCCTTGGCCAGGCGCAGCATGGTCTCGACGAAATTGCCGCCCTTGCCGCTGGCCCCGGCCACGCCGAACAGCGAGGCGACGCGGGCGACGAGGACGTCGTCGTGCTCCAGCCGGGCCAGATCCTCGCCCAGGGCCTTGGTCGCGCCATAGACGTTGACCGGCGCCCGGCCGACGCCTTCGCCGAGGGGCTCGCGCTCACACTGGCCGCCATAGACATAGTCGGTGGAGACCTGCACCAGCCGCGCACCTCTGGACGCGCAAGCCTTGGCCAGACGGCCCGCGAAGTGGGCGTTGACCGCCACGGCGGGAGCCGGGTCCTTCTCGCAGTCGTCGACGCGGGTGACGGCCACGCAGTTGATGGCGACGTCGAAGTCGAGGCCGTCGAAGCTGGCCGACGGATCGGCGGCGTCGACCTGGGCGCGAGTCACGGGCGTCAGGTTCAGGCCGCGCTGGGCCGCGAGCGCCGCGAGGTCAGACCCCAGCTGGCCGTTGGCGCCGAAGAGGGCGATACGCATCAGGCGGTCTTCAGTCCGAGGCGCTGGCCGGCATAGCGCGCGCGCAGCGGCGCCCACCAGGCCTCGTTGTCGAGGTACCACTGGATGGTCTTGCGCAGGCCGGTCTCGAAGGTCTCCTGCGCCCGCCAGCCCAGCTCGGTCTCCAGCTTGGTGGCGTCGATCGCGTAGCGGGCGTCGTGGCCCGGGCGGTCGGTGACGAAGGTGATCAGGTCGCGGCGGCGCTGGCCAGCGATCGGGCGCAGTTCGTCAAGCACGTCGCAGATCGCCTCGACCACCTGAAGGTTGGTCCGCTCGTTGCGGCCGCCGACATTGTAGCTCTCGCCGGGGACGCCCCGCGTGGCGATCAGATGCAGGGCGCGGGCATGGTCCTCGACGTGCAGCCAGTCGCGGACATTGTCGCCCTTGCCGTAAACCGGCAGCGGCTTGCCCTCCAGGGCGTTCAGCGTCACCAGCGGGATCAGCTTCTCGGGGAAATGATAGGGTCCGTAGTTGTTCGAGCAGTTCGAGACCACCACCGGCAGGCCGTAGGTGTGATGCCAGGCGCGGGCCAGATGGTCGGACGAGGCCTTGGAGGCCGAATAGGGCGAGCGCGGATCGTAGGCCGTGGTTTCGCTGAACAGGCCATCAACGCCCAGGCTGCCGAACACTTCGTCGGTCGAGATGTGGTGGAAGCGGAAGGCGGCCTTCTCGGCGCCCTCAAGGCCCTGCCAGTGCTCCAGGGCCGCCTGCAGCATCACGTACGTGCCGACGATGTTGGTCTGGACGAAGTCGCCGGGTCCGGTGATCGAGCGATCGACATGGCTCTCGGCGGCCAGGTGCATGACCACGTTGGGGCGGAAGGCCTTGATCGTGGCCGAGACGGACGCCGCGTCGGCCACGTCGCCCTGCACGAACTGATAGTCGGCCTTGCCGTCCAGCATGGCCAGGCTGGCGGGCGAGGCCGCATAGGTCAGCTTGTCGTAGTTGAGGATCGCGACGTCGTTCTGGCCGGCCAGATAACGGCACACAGCCGAGCCGATGAAGCCTGACCCGCCGGTGACCATCACGCGAAGATTTTGCTGCGACATGCGCTGGAAAGCTCGAGCCCTAGAGCATGATAGCCGAAAGTGGCTGCCGGTTTCGGCGGCCATCATGCGCCAAATGTTAAATACGGAGCACGCCCCGTACTCCAGTTTTTAGTGTACGCGCAACAGCCAGCCCCAGAACGTGGGTATTCGATCCTTAGTCGGTGAACACCACCGTCTTGCGACCGTTCAGCAGCACCCGGTCCTCCAGGCGATAGCGCAAGGCGCGCGCGAGAACCCGGCGCTCGATGTCTCGGCCCTTGCGGACAAGGTCTTCCGGGGTGTCGCGATGGCTGATGCGCTCGACGTCCTGCTCGATGATCGGGCCTTCGTCGAGGTCGCCGGTCACATAGTGGGCCGAGGCGCCGATCAGCTTCACGCCGCGCGCATGGGCCTGGTGATAGGGCTTGGCGCCCTTGAAGCCCGGCAGGAACGAGTGGTGAATGTTGATGCAGCGGCCCTGCAGCTTGGCCGACAGGCCGTCCGACAGCACCTGCATGTAGCGGGCCAGCACCACGATGTCGGTCTGGGTTTCCTGGATCAGCTTCCAGAGTTCGGCTTCCTGCTCGAACTTGGTTTCCTTGGTCACGGGCAGGTGGTGGAAGGGCAGACCCGAAAGGTCGATGTGCTCGTAGGTCTGCGCCGGGTGGTTGGAAACGACCCCGGCGATGTCCATCGGCAGCTCGCCGATCCGCCAGCGATAGACGAGGTCGGCCAGGCAGTGGTCGAACTTGCTGGCCAGCAGCAGCACGCGATAGCGCTCGGTGCGGTCGCGCAACGTCCACTTCATCTTGAAAGCGTCAGCCACGGCCACGAACGCGTCGCGCAGCTCGGCGCGGTCCTCTGGATTTTTGGCCGCGCCATCGGCGTCGAACACCACGCGCATGAAGAAATGACCGGTCTCCTGGTCGTCGAACTGCTGGGCGTCGAGGATGTTGCAGCCGCGCTCGAAGAGGAAGGCGGACACCTTGGCGACGATGCCGCGCTGGTCGGGGCAGGAGAGGGTCAGGATCATGGTCCGCTCCCTCTAGAGAACCCCATCGCCGAAGAAAAGCGGCTGAACGCATCAGGTGAGGTCGTTTTTTCCGGCGCGGCCGGCGTTTTCCTAGACCTGTGGCACATCCATGCCGCGCTGGACGGCCGGGCGACCGCCCACCGCCTGCACCCAGGCTTCCACGGCGGGAACGCCAGGTTCGCGATCAGGCTCGGCCTTGGCCAGCGCGCCGAGAATGGCCTTGGTCCAGGCATAGCTTGCGATGTCGGCGATCGAATAGTGCTCGCCGGCGAGCCAGGGGTGGTCGTTGAGCCGCCGATCCATCACGCCCAGAAGGCGCACGACCTCGTCGCCGAAGCGGTTGATCGCGGCGGGGAGCTTATCCTCGGCGCGGAGGGCGAAATAGTTGTATTGGCCGGCCATCGGACCCAGGCCGCCCACCTGCCAGAAGGTCCATTCCAGGGCCGCCCAGCGTTCCGGACCTTCCGGCGCCAGCAGCTTGCCGGTCTTCTCGGCCAGATAGACCAGGATCGCGCCGCTTTCGAACACCGTCTGCGGGCCACCGCTCGCGTCGTGATCGACGATGGCCGGGATCTTGTTGTTGGGCGAGATGGCCAGAAACTTCGGGTTGAACTGCTCGTCCTTGCCGATGTTCACCGGATGGACCCGGTAGGGTAGACCCACCTCCTCCAGCATGATCGAGGCCTTGCGGCCGTTGGGCGTGGTCCAGGTGTAGAGATCGATCATGGGGCGTCTCCTGCGGGCTTTAGGGGCAACAACGCCCAGGACCGCGATCTTGCCGCGCGCGGGTGGGCGGCGCGAGGGAAGCGGTCTAGGCTCCTATTATGGTTTCCTCATCCGAAGTCTTGTCAGAACGCGCCGTCGACATCCTGGCCAAGCTGGTGGCGTTCGACACCACCTCGCGCCGCTCGAACCTGGAACTGATCCAGTGGGTCGAGCAGTACCTGGCCCGCCTGGATATCCCAACCCGCCGGGTTCCGAACGCCGACGGGACCAAGTCCAATCTTTTGGCGAGCATCGGGCCGGCGGTCGAGGGCGGAATCGTCCTGTCCGGCCATACCGACGTCGTCCCCGTCGACGGCCAGCCGTGGTCCAGCGATCCCTGGGTGCTGACCGAGCGCGAGGGGCGGCTCTACGGCCGGGGAACCTGCGACATGAAGGGCTTCCTGGCCCTGGCCCTGGCCGCCGCGCCGGACCTGGCCCAGGCGACGCTGAGCAAACCCGTCCACCTGGCCTTCTCCTATGACGAGGAGGTCGGCTGCCTGGGCGCGCCGGACATGATCGAGGTCATCGCCAACGACCTGCCCCGCCCCGCTCTGGTCGTGGTCGGCGAGCCCACCGACATGGTCGCCGTCCGCGCCCACAAGGGCATAGCCAGCTTCATCGTCACCGTGACCGGCCGCGAAGGCCATTCCAGCCTCACCCACCTGGGCGTCTCGGCCAACATGGCGGCGATCAAGCTGATGGCGAAGCTGGTCGAGCTCTCCGAAAAGCTGGAGCGCGAGGCCGACCCGAACTCGCTGTTCACTCCGAAGGGCGCGACCCTGACCGTCGGCCAAGTCAACGGCGGCACGGCCGTCAACATCCTGGCCCGCGAGTGCGTGTTCGTCTTCGACCTGCGCACCCCGGCCAATCTAGAGCCGATGGCGATCCTAGCCGACTTCTTCGCCGCGGCGCAGGCCCTGGACGCCGAGATCAAGGCCAAGGCCCCCGAAGGCGGCGTCAAGGTCGAGCGCCGCTCCCTGACCCCGGCCTTCGCCCCGGAAGAGAACGGCGTCGCCGAGGCCTTCGCCCGCAAGCTGGCCGGCGACAACGGTCCGGCCCGGGTCGTTCCCTATGCCGCCGAGGCGGGACAGTTCCAGGGCGCGGGCTTCTCGACGGTGATCTGCGGCCCCGGCTCGATCGACCAGGCCCACCAGCCCAACGAATATGTCGAGATCAGCCAGATGCAGCGCGGCGCGGCCTTCATGCGTCGGCTGATCGAGGACCTTTCGGTCTAGCCGCGCCACTTCCGAATGACGAACCGCCGGCCGATGAACGCGGCCGGGTCGATCGACATCACCCGCAGGATCGCGCCGGGCGAGGCCTTGCGCTTGGCCTGGATCGCCCGGCGGTCCGCCAAGACCTGATCCAGGTCCTCGCGCTTCAGCGCCGCCTTGATGCCCCGGATGGCCGGCGCCACGTCGCCGCGACGCCAGTGCAGCAGCAGCAGGCCCGCCGTCACCGCCACATGCAGCGGCAGGGTGACCGGGAACAGCCAGCCGGGCGTGTTCTTGACGAAGGTCCAGATCCGGTTGCGCGAGCCGTGGAAGATCGAGAAGTCCGACCGCACGCCCGTGCTGGCCGAACCGACGTGGGCGACCTTGGCCTTGGGCAGCAGCAGGGTCGGATAGTCGTAGAGGCGCAGGCGGTATCCCAGGTCGACGTCCTCGCAGTAGCAGAAGTAGCGCTCGTCGAAGCCGCCGACCGCGAGGAACAGTTCGCGCTCAATCAGCATGGCCGCGCCGCAGGCCGAGAACACCTCGCCCTCGGGTAGAACCGTTGGTTCCTTGCGGCCATACCCCCCTCGGAACGGTATGCCCGCGCTGGTGACATTGTCGCCCGCCCCATCCAGCAGGCCCGGGCGATCGGCCGATAGCTGCAGCGAGGCGAAACTCTTCACGGTCGGGTGGCGAAGGGCGCCGGCCATCAATTCGGCCAGCCACTCGGGCTCGGCATAGGCGTCGGGATTGAGCAGGACCAGCCAGCGCCCCTTGGCGCGCCGGACCGCGAAGTTGTTGCCGGCCGCGAAGCCCAGATTGGCGCCGGCCTCGACGAAATCGACCCACGGGTGGGCCTTGGCCGCCGCCTGCGGCGCGCCGTCGGTCGAGGCGTTGTCGATCAGGATCGTCTCGAAGTCGCGGAAGGTCTGCGCCGCCAGCCTGTCCAGGCACGGCTCCAGGGTCGGGCCGCTCTGGTAGGAGACGATGATCACGCTTACGAGCGGGCCGGTCTTGTTTTCGTTCGCTGGCTTGTTTTTCGGGTTTTCAGGCGGCATCGGTGGCCGGTTCGTTTCTCAAGGCAAAATACGCGTCATGAAGATCACGCCACTGGCGATCCCCGAAGTGCTGCTTATCACGCCCGCGCGCCATGGCGATGAGCGTGGCTGGTTTTCCGAGACCTTCCGCCAGTCGGCGCTGGAGGAGGCAGGATTTAGGGCCGCGTTCGTCCAGGACAACCATGTCCGCTCCACCACGCGCGGCATCCAGCGCGGCCTGCACTATCAGAAGCCCCCCCACGCCCAGGACAAGCTGCTGCGCTGCGTGGTCGGGTCGATCTTCGACGTGGCGGTGGATATCCGCAAAGGCTCGCCGACCTACGGCCAGTGGGTCGGGGCCGAGCTGTCGGCCGAGAACCGTCAGCAACTGCTGGTGCCCAAGGGCTTCGCCCATGGCTACGTCACCCTGACCGACGCCTGCGAGGTGCTCTACAAGGTCACCGGCTACTACGCCCCAGCGGCCGAGGGCGCGGTGCGCTGGAGCGACCCGGTCATCGGCGTCGACTGGCCGGTGCCCGCCTCCGAGATCACCGCCAACGATCGCGACAACGCCGCGCCACTGCTGGCGGAAGTAGAGTCGCCGTTCACCTATTAACCCTAAAACCCGATCTCCCCGGCGAAGGCCGGGGCCTAGATCCATCCTGAGAGTTTGGGGTTTTCGCGCCATCAGCCTCGACCGCATCCGCCAAGTCTGGTGGGTTCGATCTGGGCCCCGGCCTTCGCCGGGGAAATCGGAGTATGGAAATGACCTTCACCGACTTCTTCTGGACCTCGCACGAAGGCCTGCCGCTGCACGCACGGGACTACGCTCCAATGGGCGTTTCTGGCGGCGAGATCCGGAAGCTGCCGGTGATCTGCATCCACGGCCTGACCCGCAACGCCCGCGACTTCGAGGCGCTGGCGCCCAGGATCGCCGCCACCGGCCGCCGGGTCCTGGCGGTCGACGTGCGCGGCCGGGGCCTGTCGGCGCACGATCCGAACCCGATGAACTACCACCCGGGGACCTACGCCGCCGACGTCCTGTCGCTGCTGGCCGCGGCCGGGATCGAGAAGGCGGTGTTCGTCGGCACCAGCATGGGCGGGTTGATCACCATGGTGCTGACCTCGCTGAAGCCGGAGGCCATCGCCGCCGCCGTGCTGAACGATGTCGGTCCTGAGCTGTCGCCCGTCGGCTTGGCCCGCATCGCCGGCTACACCGGCATGGCCAGCCGGTTCGAGACCTGGGACGACGCCGTCGCCTACGCCAAGGCGATCAACGAGGCCGCTTTCCCCGCCTACGCCGCCGAGGACTGGGAAGTCTTCGCCCGTCGCCTTTTTGATGAAAAGGACGGCGACTACGTCCTGGCCTACGACCCCGACATCGCCGCGCCGATCAAGGCGGCGGCGGAAGCGGCGGCCAAATCCCAGAGCGAGGGCGGCGCGGCCCTGGCCCCGCCCGACATGTATCCGCTGTTCCGGGCTCTGGCGAAGGACCGTTCCCTGCTGCTGGTGCGCGGCGGAATCTCGGACCTGATCGACCCCGCCATCGCCGAGCGCATGCGCGCCGCCGCGCCGACCATGGCCTATGCCGAGGTTCCCGGCGTCGGTCACGCCCCGATGCTGACCGAGCCGGAAGCCTGGGCGGCGATAGAAAACCTGCTGGGCGAAGCGCCTTAAGAGACGCCCCCAAGGGGTGTTTTGGCGGCTTGGCCGTGTTAGACGCCCGCCACGGCCCGTTCTTCGCCGCGACAGAGTGCTGAACCGATGACCCTCGACCTCGCCGCCATCCAAGCCGCCGCCGGCCGCCTGAAGGGTCAGATCGAGCGCACGCCGTGCCGCCACTCCAAGACCCTGTCGAAGATCACCGGCGCAGAGGTCTGGGTGAAGTTCGAGAACCTGCAGTTCACCGCCGCCTACAAGGAGCGTGGCGCGCTCAACAAGCTGATGCTGCTGTCGGACGCCGAGAAGGCCAAGGGCGTCATCGCGGCCAGCGCCGGCAACCATGCCCAGGGCCTGGCCTATCACGGCGCCCGCCTCGGCGTGCCGGTCACCATCGTGATGCCCCGCACCACGCCGTTCGTGAAGGTGCAGCACACCCGCGACTTCGGCGCGACGGTGATCATCGAGGGCGAGACCTATGACGACGCCAACGCCCACGCCCGCAAGCTGCGCGACGAGCAGGGCCTGACCTTCGTCCACCCGTTCGACGACTACGACATCATGGCCGGCCAGGGCACCATCGCCCTGGAGATGCTGGAGGACGCGCCGGACCTGGAAGTGCTGCCCGTGCCGATCGGCGGCGGCGGCCTGATCAGCGGCGTGGCGACGGCGGCCAAGGCGCTGAAGTCCGACATCCACATCATCGGCTGCGAGCCGGCCATGTATCCGTCCTTCACCGCCAAGATGCGCGGCATCACCGCCCACTGCGGCGGCCAGACGATCGCCGAGGGCGTGGCGGTCAAGACGGTCGGCGACCTGACCTATGGCGTCGCCCGCCCGCTGATCGACGACGTGCTGCTGCTGGAAGAGCCGTATATCGAACAGGCCGTGGCGCTCTACTGCAACGTCGAGAAGACCATCGCCGAGGGCGCCGGCGCCGCCTCGCTGGCGGCCCTGCTGGCCTATCCGGAACGCTTCCGGGGCAAGAAGTGCGGCCTGATCCTGTGCGGCGGCAATATCGACACCCGCCTGCTCGCCTCGGTGCTGACCCGCGAACTGGTCCGCGCCCAGCGGCTGATCAGCCTGCGGATCATCGGCGACGACCGTCCCGGCCTGCTGTCGACCGTGGCCAGCGTGATCGGCGCGATGGGCGCCAATATCATCGAGGTCAACCACAACCGCCTGGCCCTCGACGTGCCGGCCAAGGGCGCGGAATTCGACATCACCATCGAGACCCGCGACGCCCAGCACACCCAGGACGTCATGAACGCCCTGCGCGAGAGCGGCTACCCGCCACGGGTGGTCTAAGGCCGCCTATTCCTTCGGCTTGCCCGGGCCCAGCCGGTTCACGTCCAGCAGCTCGATCTTGAAGATCATCACGCTGTTGCCCGGGATCGGCCCCTTGTCCTGCGCGCCGTAGCCCAGGGCCGGCGGCACGTAGAGGATCCACTCGTCGCCCGCCTTCATGCGCTGCAGGGCGATGACCCAGGCCGGCACCAGGCCGTCCAGCGGGAACACCGCCGGCACGCCGCGCTCGTAGCTGCTGTCGAACACCGTGCCGTCCAGCAGCTTGCCCTCGTAGTGGACCTTGACCTCGTCGGCTTGCGTCGGGTGCAGGCCGCCCTGGGGACCGTCACGCACCACCTTGTATTGCAGGCCTTGCGGCAGGGTGACGACGCCCGGCTCCTTGGCGTTCTTGGCCATGAAGGCGTCGGCGATAGAGAGGTTTTCCTGCGCCTTCTTGCTGGGCCCGCAGGCGGTCAGAACCAGACCGGCGGCGGCGAGGGTGACGAGAAGAGCGCGGCGATGCATGGGAGACCTCAAACGTTCAGGCCGTCCAGCTAGCACGGACCGCCCGGGATTCCATCTCCGCGCAAGCATTGGCGGGCGCGGGCGTTGATTTCACGGAACAGTGGTGGCTTTCACCGGCAGGCCCTCTTAGAACGGCCTCCCGAACATCAGACGAGCCGCTCATGAAACCCGTTCGTAAAGCCGTCCTTCCCGTCGCAGGCTTTGGCACCCGCGTGCTGCCCGGCACGAAGACCACGCCGAAGGAACTGCTGAACGTCGTCGACCGGCCGATCCTGTCCTACATCGTCGCCGAAGGCCGCGCGGCGGGCATCGAGCACTTCGTCTTCGTGACCGGCCGCAACAAGGGCGCGATCGAGGACTATTTCGACCACCAGGTCGAGCTGGAAGCCGCCCTGGCCGCAAAGGGCAAGACCGACCTGCTCAACGAACTGCTGGGCGAGCTGCCCAAGCCGGGCGAGATGAGCTTCGTGCGCCAGATGGCCCCGCTGGGCCTGGGCCACGCGGTGTGGTGCGCCCGCGACATCATCGGCGACGAGCCCTTCGCGGTCATGCTGCCCGACATGGTCATGCACGCCCAGACCTCGGCCCTGGCCCAGGCCATCGAGGCCTATGACCAGGTCGGCGGCAATATCGTCGTGGTCGAGCCCTGCCCCGAGGGCCAGGCCCACCAGTACGGCATCGTCGCGCTGGACGGCCAGGACGGCCGCCTGAACCGCATGACCGGCATGGTCGAAAAGCCGCCGAAAGGCACTGAGCCCTCGAACCTGTTCATCAGCGGCCGCTACATCCTGCAGCCCGAGATCTTCGATCTGCTGGCCAGCCAGGAGAAGGGCGCCGGCAACGAGATCCAGCTGACCGACTCGATGCTGAAGCTGCTGACCACCCAGGACTTCCACGCCCTGGAATATGACGGCGTCACCTATGACTGCGGCGACAAGATCGGCCTGCTGCGGGCCAATGTCGCCCTGGCCCTGGCCAATCCGGAGCTGGGCGCCGCCGCCCGCGCCGCCATCGAAGACCTGCTGAAGTAGGCCTTCAGGCCCACTCGGCCAGAACCTCGGCATCCTCCTCGGCGCGCTTGAGCGCCGAGGCGTCGCCGAGCAGTCGCCGCGCGGCCCAGACGGCCGCGCCGCGCACCACGGGGGCGGGATCGGCCAGAAGCGGCTCGACCACCGCCATCAGGCCCGCATCGCCGCTGTTGCCGATCGCGTAGAGAACGTTGCGAACGAAGCGGTCGCGACCGATCCGCTTGATCGGGTTTTTCGAGAACAGCGCCCGGAACGCCGCGTCGTCCAGCACCGCCAGTTCGGCCAGGGTCGGCTGGCGCAGTTCCTGGCGGGCCTGAAGCTTGGCCTCGCTCGACAGCGACGCGAACTTGTTCCACGGGCAGACCGCCAGGCAGTCGTCGCAGCCATAGATCCGGTTGCCCATCGCCGGTCGGAACTCCGCCGGGATCGGACCGGCGAGCTCGATGGTCAGGTACGAGATGCACCGCCGCGCATCCAGCTGGCGCGGCGCGGGAAAGGCCTTGGTCGGGCAGATGTCCAGGCAGGCGCTGCACCGGCCGCAGTGATCGACCTCGGCCTCATCCGGCGGCAGGTCGAGTGTGGTCAGCACGCTGCCCAGGAACAGCCACGAGCCGAACTGGCGCGAGACGAGATTGGTGTGCTTGCCTTGCCAGCCCAGGCCAGCCCGCTGCGCCAGTGGCTTTTCCATCAAAGGGGCGGTGTCGACGAAGACCTTCACGTCGTTTCCGAACCGGCGATGCATCCAGCCGGCCAGCAGCTTGAGCCGCTTCTTGATGACATCGTGATAGTCGTCGCCCTGGGCGTAGACCGAGATGGCGGCATGGTCGGCGCGCGCCAGCTGCTGCAGCGGGTCGATGTCGGGGCCGTAGTTGACGCCCAGCACCACCGCCGATCTGGCCTCGGTCCACATGGCGGTGGGGTGCGAGCGCCGCTCCAGCGTCTCTTCCATCCAGCCCATGTCGCCGTGGCGCTCGGCCTCGACGAAGGCCTTCAGCCATTCGCCGTTAGGCCAGGCCGCCGAAGCATCGGCGAAGCCGCAGGCCGAGAAGCCGAGACTCAGGGCCTCGGCGCGGATCTCGTCCTTGATCGCTTGCGGTGAGGGCTCAGAAGTCGAGATCGTCATAGTGCGCGGCCGGCGCGAGGCCGGGCCAGCGGTCGGCCAGGATCGGACGGAAGGCCGGCCTCGACTTAAGCTTCATGTACCAGGTCTTGGCCGTGGAGAAGTCTTTCCACGGCACGTCGCCGAAATAGTCGATCACCGACAGGTGGGCGGCGGCGGCGAAGTCGGCCAGGCTCATGCGGCGACCGGCCAGCCAGTCGCGGGTCTGCAACAGGCCGTCGATATAGCCGAGGTGCATGCGCAGCGCTTCGCGACCCTGGCGCAGGGCGGCCAGATCCGGCGCGCCCATGCGCAGCAGCCGCTTCTCCATCTTCTCGTGCAGCAGGAAGCCGTTGACCTCGTTGTCGAACTTGCGGTCGAACCATTGCAGCAGTCGGCGCGCCTCGGCGCGCTCGCTCGGATCACGGCCCAGCAGCGGCGGCTCGGTTTCCGTCTCCTCGATGTGTTCGAGGATGGCGCGGGTTTCGCAGACGACGAGGTTGCGCTGGTGGCGGGTCTCGACCAGCACCGGCGGCATGCCCGAGGGGTTCAGCGAGGTGAACTCCGGTGGCATCTCCCAATAGCGGACCTGGATCTCGACGAACGGCAGCCGCTTCTCGCCCAGCGCCAGACGCACCTGTCGCGAGGCGGGGTCGAGGGGGAAATGGTGTAGGGTGCGTTCGACGCTCATGCCCAGGTACGCTCAGGCTGCATCGAAAGAGCGATGCGCCGTTTTGCTTAACAAGAGATTGCTGAACGGGGTTTACCCAAGAAAAGCAGGCCTTTGTGCGGCGCTTTTGCTGATCGACAGGCCGTTCAGCTGTTCATCCGAGCAATCAGGTTCGTCGTGCTCTGGCCCTGTTTGAGCTCGGCCAGGACAACCTTGCCGCCGTAGCCGAGCACCACGTCCGAGCCCACGACGGTCTCGACCGTGTAGTCGGCGCCCTTGACCAGCACGTCGGGGCGGAAGGCCTCGATCAACGCCAGGGGCGTCTCCTCGCCGAACAGCACCACCAGGTCGACCGACGACAGGGACGCCAGCACCGTGGCGCGCCCCTGCTCCTTCTGCACCGGCCGGCTCGGACCCTTCAGCTTGGAGACCGAGGCGTCGGTATTGAGGCCGACGATCAGCCGGTCGCAGGCGGCCTTGGCCTGGCTGAGCAGCGAGACGTGGCCGGGATGCAGCAGATCAAAGCAGCCGTTGGTGAAGCCGACCTTCAGGCCCCGCGCTCGCCATCCCTCGACGATCTGCCGGGCGTCGTCGCGGTCGGCGATCTTGATCTCGCCCGGCTCGCCCTGGGCGGAACTGGCGACGGCGGTCAGCTCGGCGGCGGTGACGACGTCGGTGCCCAGCTTGGCCACGACAAGGCCGCCGGCCAGGTTGGCCAGGCGCGCGGCGTCGGCCAGGCTCGCTCCCGCCGCCACGGCCAGGGCCAGGGTCGCGGCCACGGTGTCGCCGGCGCCGGACACGTCGAACACCTCGACCGCCGTGGCCGGCAGGTGCAGGTGAGGTTGGCCGCGCACCGATAGCGTCATGCCCGCGCCGCCGCGGGTGATCAGGGCCGCCTCCAGGGCCGGCGCCATGGCCAAGATCGCCGCGCCGGCGTCTTCCGACGCCTCGTCCGAATTATCGAAGATGCCGGTCGCCTCGGCAGCCTCCTTGCGGTTGGGCTTGATCAGGGTCGCGCCGTCATAGCGGGCGAAGTCGCGGCTCTTGGGATCGACGATCACCGGCTTGCCGGCCGCGCGAGCGGCATCGATCGCCCCGCGCACCACCTCGGCGGTCAGCACGCCCTTGGCGTAGTCGGACAGCACCACGACATCGGCCGAGGCCAGGCGCGCCGTGAACGCCGCCAGCAGCGCCGCGCCGTCACCCGGACCGCGATCCTCGCGGTCGACGCGCAGCATCTGATGCGAACCCGAGATGTAGCGGACCTTCTCGGTCGTGCGCCGTTGGGCGTCGGATACCAGCGCAGCCTCCAGCCCCGGCTCGACGTCGATCATGCCGCGCAGGGCCGCGCCGGCGTCGTCCTGGCCGACCAGGCCGATCAGCACCGCCTTGGCGCCCAGGGCGGCGACATTGCGCGCGACATTGCCCGCACCGCCCAGCATGGCGGTTTCCTTCTCGACCGCGATCACCGGCACCGGCGCCTCGGGCGAGATGCGGTCGACCGCGCCGTAGATGAAGCGGTCCAGCATCACGTCACCGAGGACCAGCACGGTCTTGCCGGCGAAGGCGCGGGGGAGGTGGGCGAGCGTGTCGTTCATACGGCGATCCGTACTCTCACCGGCTCAAGGAACTCAACCCTCGACCGTATCGGCGAACAGGCCGCCGTGCCGTTCGGCCAATCCCCTCGGGTCGGGGTGGATGATGATATCGGCCGATGGGAAGGCCTCGAGCAGCCTGTTTTCGGCGGCGACCATGATCGTATGCGCCTCGGCCAGCGAGATGTCGGCAGCCAGGTCGGCATGCATCTGCATATGGACATACGGACCCGAAGCCCGGGTGCGCAGCTGGTGGACGCCCAGCATGCGCGGATCGGCGGTGGCCAGGAGAACGATCCGCTCGCGTTCGGTCTCGGGCAGTTCCTTGTCCATCAACTGGGCCGAAGCTTCGCGGAAGACGCCGATCGCCCCCCAGATCAGCCAAAGCGCCACCACCAGGCCCGCGGCTGAGTCGATCCAGGCCAGGCCGAGCCAAGCCGCTGCGCCGACGCCGACCAGGGCGACGGCGTTGGAGGCGAGGTCGGCGGCGTAGTGGGCCCGGTCTCCGGAAATGGCGATCGAGCCGCTGGCCTTAACCACCCGGGTCTGGGCCGTGATCAGGGCCAGGGTCAGGCCGATCGAGACGATCATCACCACCACGCCGGCCAGCCCATGCTGAACCGGACGCGGATGCAGCAGGGCGTCGATCGCCTCCCGGCCGATCAGGGCGCCGGACGCGAAGACGAGGCCGCCCTGCATCAGGCTGGAAAAGGCTTCCGCCTTGCCATGGCCGAAGCGGTGCTCGGCGTCCGGCGGCTCTGCCGCGTAACGCACCGCATAGACCGTGATCAGCGAGGCGACGAGGTCGAGCGCCGAGTCCGACAGCGAGGCCAGGATCGCCACCGAACCGCTCATTCGCCAGGCGATCGCCTTGACCAGGATCAGGACCGCCGCGACCGCGACCGACAGGAGGGCCACGCGTCGAGTGGCGGCGCGCGTTTCGGGTGAAGTGGCGGAGAGCGTCATGGCCACAGCTTAGCAAGGCGGCCTCGCCCACCCCAGCGCGAACGACTCGCGAGCGCGCGACGCCCTAAGCGGCGGCGCGCACCTCGGGTCCCACATAGATCGACTGCGGCCGGATCAGCCGTCCGCCCGCCAGTTGTTCGCGAGCGTGCGCCAGCCAGCCGGCGACGCGGCCCATGGCGAAGATACAGGTGAAGCTGGACGGCGGCAGGCCCAGAGCCTCCAGCAGCAGCGCCGTGTAGAACTCGACATTGGTGTCCAGGGGCCGGTCGGGCTTGTGTTCGCGCAGGATCGCGAGCGCCGCCTGTTCGACGGCCTCGGCGAAGGCGATACGGCCAGGCAGCCCGCCAGAAGCCGCCGACAGCTTGCGCACGGCCGCCTTCAGGGCGTCGGCGCGGGGGTCGCGGACGCGGTAGATGCGATGTCCGAAGCCCATCAAGCGGTCGCCGCGCGCCAGGGCCTTCTCCAGCCAGGGACGAGCGTTCTCAGGCGTTCCGATCTCGTCCAGCATCTCGATCACCGGTCCCGGCGCGCCACCGTGCAGGGGGCCTTTCAAGGCCGACAGCCCGGCCAGCACCGCCGAGGTCGGGCCGGCGCGGGTCGAGGCCACCACCCGGGCGGCGAAGGTCGAGGCGTTGAGGCCGTGGTCGCAGACCGTGACCAGATAGGCGTCCAGCGCCGCCGCCTCGGCGTCGGTGGCGGGCGTCCCGCGCGTCATGCGCAGGATGTCGGCGGCGTGCGACAGGGCCGGATCGGGCGCGACCGGGGCCTCGCCCTTGGCGACGCGCAGCACGGCGGGGGTGAAGACCGCCGGGGCGGCGATCAGCAGCAGGGCGGTCGGCAGGTCGTCGCCATCGGGCAAACGGGCCAGCAGGGCGCGCATGGCCTCGACAGGATCGCGGCGGGCCAGGCCCTCGTCCAGAGCGGCGACCTCGGCGAAGGCGCGGACCCGGGCCTCGCCAAGGGCTGGGGCCAGATCACTGGGCGCATCTTCGAAGAAGCCGTCGAACAGCAGGTGGGCGGCCTCTTCGTAGCGTGTGCGGCCCGACAGATCCTCGACGGCATAACCCCGGATCACCAGACGGCCCTTGGCGCCGTCGACATCGGACAAAACGGTGCGGGCGGCGATGACGCCCTCAAGACCATCGGACATGTGCGGTCTCCTTTCGGAGCGCAGAAAGCCGCTTGTCACGCTTGATCGTCAATCTTGATCAATATAATCAATCTATATGGCGGATTGGCTCGATGCGGATCAGGTTCTGGAGCGACTGGGGATTCGCCCGCAGACGCTGTACGCCTATGTCAGCCGGGGCCGGATCGAGGCCGCCGCCCATCCGCAAGACCCGCGCCGCAGCCTCTATCGGGCCTCGGACGTCGCCGCCCTGGCCCAGAAGAAGGCGCGCGGCCGCCGCGCCGCCGATGTCGCGGCCGAGGCCATCGCCTGGGGCGAGCCGGTACTACCCTCGGCGATCACCACCGTGGCCGGCGGCCGGCTCTGGTATCGCGGCCAGGACGCAGTTCATCTGGCCGAGCAGGGCCTGACGCTGGAGAATGTCGGCCGGCTGCTGCGCGGCGGCCACGGCGCGGCCCTGAAGTCCTCCCGCCGGCCCGAGCCGCCCTTCGCCGACAGCGCCCGGGGCAGGATGTTCCTGACCCTGGCCGCCCGCGCCGGTCACGAACCGCCCGCCCGGGGCCGCGCGCCGCTCGCGCTGGCCATGGAAGCCGCCGACCTTCTGGAGGCCGTGGTCGACGCCGCGACCGGCCTGACTGGTGAAGGCCCCGCCCATGCCCGCTTCGCCGCCGCCTGGGGGCTAGACGCCACCGGCGCCGATCTGGTCCGAAGGACGCTGGTGCTGCTGGCCGATCACGAGCTGAACGCCTCGACCTTCGCCGCGCGGGTGGCGGCCTCTACCGGCGCTTCGCTGTCGGCGGCGTGCCTGGCGGGCCTGTCGGCGCTGTCGGGACCGCTGCACGGCGGCATGGCCGCGCGTGTCGAGGCCTTTGTCGAGGAAGCCGAGCGGCGGGACGCGGCCCATGCCGTCTCTGCGAGACTGGCGCGCGGCGCGTCGATGCCGGGCTTCGACCATCCGCTCTATCCCGACGGCGATCCTCGGGCAGCGGCATTGCTGGCGGCCTTAGAGCCCCCGCCCCTGTTGGCCGACCTACGCGAGGCCACCGAGACCGCGACCGGTCTCGCGCCGAATATCGACTTCGCCCTCGTGACCCTGGCCCGGACACTCAGGCTGCCGCCGGACGCACCGTTCATCCTGTTCGCGACCGCCCGCAGCGCTGGCTGGGCGGCGCATGCGATCGAGCAACTTCAGACCGGGCGGCTGATCCGCCCTCGGGCGCGCTATGTTGGCGTGGCGCCGGAAGGCTATTCGCCCTCTTCCTCGTCGTAGCCGACCAGCCGCAGGGCTCGGGCCGGAAGGCCTTCCAGCGCGCACCAGCGCTCCAACGCTTCCTCGCGGCCATGGGTGATCCAGACCTCGCCTGGCCAAAGCTCGCTCAAGGTCGCCGTCAGCTCGTCCCAGTCGGCATGGTCCGACAGAATCAGCGGCAGCTCGACGCCCCGCTGTCTCGCGCGGGCCCGCACCCGCATCCAGCCCGAGGCGAAACAGTCGACCGGATCTGGAAACCGTCGCGACCAACGGTCGGCCACGGCGCTGGGCGGAGCGATTATGATCTGGCCGGCGAACGCGTCCTTCGGGCCTGACGACGTTGCAGGAGCCAAAGGGCCGAGCTCCACACCATGCGCTTCGTAGAGTGCGTTCAGCCGCTCCAGCGCCCCATGGACGAAGATTGTTTTCTCCCACCCGGCCTCGCGCAGCAGCTTGATCACCCGCTGGGCCTTGCCCAGGGCGTAGGCCCCGACGATGTGGCAGCGCTCGGGGAACTGCTCGACCGAGGCCAGCAGGCTACGGATCTCGCCGGCGTCTTCGGGATGGCGAAACACCGGCAGACCGAAGGTCGCCTCGGTGATGAACACGTCACAGGGCACCGGCTCGAACCGGGCGCAGGTCGGATCGCGGCGGCGCTTGTAGTCGCCGGAGACCACCATGGTCAGGCCCTTCCAGCGCACCACCGCCTGGGCCGAACCCAGCACGTGGCCGGCCGGGACCAGGGTCACCTCGACGCCGTTGTGCGTGATCGTCTCGCCATACGGAACAGCCTGGCGACGCGCTGTGAAGTCCTCGCCATAGCGTGTGGCCATGATCGCCAGGGTCTCTGGCGTGGCGGCCACCGTCCCGTGACCGGCCCGGGCGTGATCGGCGTGGCCATGGGTGATCACGGCCCGGTCCACGGGGCGGACGGGGTCGATATAGAAGTCTCCCGGCGGGCAGTAGAGGCCGTCCGGCCGGGGACAGAGAAGGTCTTCGGGCTTGATCACGTCTGGATATGACAACGCCTGAAGCGCTAAGCCTATCCGCATGAGCGATCACGAGCAGACAAAACTCATCGCCGCGGCGATGAACGAGGGCAGCCCGCAGGCCAAGGCGCTGGGCTTCACCACCCTGGAGATCGGCGATTCCGTCGCCATACTGAAGGTCCCGTACCGACCCGAGATCGTCGGCGATCCGGAGACGGGGGTTATCGCCGGCGGCGTGGTCACCACCCTGCTGGACCACGCCAGCGGCCAAGCCGTGCACGCGGCCATGGAAACCTTCACCTCGATCGCCACACTGGACTTGCGGATCGACTACATGCGGGCCGCAGAGCCGGGCCTGGACGTCATGGCCCGCGCCCACTGCTACAAGCTGACCCGTTCGGTCGCCTTCGTCCGCGCCGTGGCCTATGACCGCGATCTCGAGGATCCCGTGGCCACGGGCCAGGCGACCTTCATGCTGGACAGCAACGCCGGCAAGAAGCCGGGCGCCAACCTCAAACCGCCGCGCGAAACGCGGGCCAAGACCGGGAGCGCCGGCCAATGAGCGATATCGATACGCGTCTGGTCTCGATGCTGGACTCCATCCCCTATGCCCGCTTCCTGGGGATCAAGGCCGAACTGGCCGGCGACGAGATGACCGCCATCCTGCCGTTCGCCCAACACATCGTCGGCAATCCGATGCTGCCAGCCATCCATGGCGGGGTGCTGGGCGCCTTTATGGAGATGACGGCCCTGGCCCAGCTGTCGGTCGCCGCGCCGATGAAGCGCCAGCCGCGCACGATCGACGTCTCGATCGAATATCTGCGCTCGGGCCGGCCTCTGACCACCTATGCCCGCGCCAGCATCAAGAAGCTGGGCCGCCGCATCGCCAACGTCCATGTCGAGGCCTGGCAAGAGACGCGCTCCGCGCCGATCGCGACGATGCGGGGCCTCTTCCTGGTCGCGCCCAGCGATGATTAATCGTCAGGGACCGGAATGATGGTCTCAAAGGAGAATGTTTCCCAGGAAACTAAATTCCACGACCACATTAATCCTCTGTAATGCGGGTTAGGTGCGACAAAGTTTCTTAAATCGGCGTCATGAAGCATGAGTAACGTGCATTAACGAGGGTCCGCGCCTATATCCCTGATCACCGGACGCCAACGGGCGCCGGGCAACAGAAAAACAGGGATCAAGACCATGACCATGAAGACCAACGCCGTCGCCGGTTTCGCCTCGCTCGTTCTCGCGGTTCTGCCGCTCGTCATCATCGCCGGTTCGCTCGCTTCGAGCTTCTAAGTGATCGCCGCGTAGCCTCCGTCGGGCCGCCCGCAAGGGCCGCCTCGACGGAGATGGCGACAGAACGAACGACTAAGCTATCGAAGAATAAAGAGATTTTGCCGTCCGATGCAGGATGGCGTGGCGAGCCGCCAGACGATCGATATCCGCGTCGTAGCCGCCGCCGATGACCCCGACCACGGGGATCTCAAGAGAAAGACAAGCGCCCAGGACATAGGCCTCCCGTCGCCCCAGACCCTCGTCGGTCAGCGACAGGCGGCCCAGCTTGTCGTCCGTGTGCGGATCGACTCCCGCATTGAAGAAGACGATGTCCGGCCGGACGCTGTCCAGCAGCGCCGGCAGGATCTCCCCCAGCTTTTCCAGATAGGCCGCGTCGCCGGTCCCGTCGGCCAGTTCGACGTCGAGATCGCTCACGGCCTTGCGATGCGGGAAGTTCTTCTCGGCATGCATCGACAGCGTGAAGACGCTGGGATCGCCCTCGAAGATCCGCGCCGTGCCATCGCCCTGATGGACGTCGAGGTCGACGACCAGAGCCTGGCCGATCGCGCCTTCGGCCAGCAACCGCCGGGCCGCCACCGCCACGTCGTTGAACACGCAGAACCCCGCGCCGCTCTCGGCAGAGGCGTGATGGCTGCCGCCTGCCGTATTGCAGGCGATTCCCTGCGCTAGCGCCAGTCGCGCGGCCAGCAGAGTGCCCCCGGTCGCCGCCCTGGCCCGGGTCGCGACGCTGTCGGTATTGGGCATGCCGATCCGCCGGACCACGTCGGGCGGCAGGCACAGCTCGATCACGCCCCGGACATAGTCTTCCGTATGGGCCAGCAGCAGGGTCTCGACGTCGACGAACTCGGGCTGCACGAAGCCGTCAGGACCCGGAACGCCCTCGGCCTCCAGCACGCTGGCCAGGCGCGAGAACTTGTCCATCGGGAAGCGATGCCCCGCCGGCATCTCGGCGCGGAAGGCGGGGTGATGGATCACGGGCGGGACTGGGCGCATCGCCTCACGATGGTGACCGCGACGGCCTGACGCAAGGTGACGTCTTGCCGTGATGCTCCGACAGGAATATCGCACTGCACCATGCAGACGACCGAGAACCTCGCCGATATCCTCGACCTCGAACCAATCGAGGTGAACCTGTTTCGCGGCGTCAGCCCGAACGACGGCTTCCCGCGCATCTTTGGCGGCCTGGTGATCGCCCAGGCCTTGCTGGCCGCCTACAAGACCGTGCCGGACCGGATCTGCCACTCGCTGCACGCCTATTTCATCAGGCCCGGCGACGTGAACGCGCCCGTGCTCTACGAAGTCGAGCGGGCCCGCGATGGCGGCACCTTCACCACCCGCCGCGTCGCCGCCATCCAGCACGGCGAGCAGATCTTCAACTTGGCGGCTTCGTTCCAGACCCCGGAAGACGGCTTCGAGCACCAGTCGGACATGCCCGACGCGCCCGATCCCGAGAGCCTGCCCACCGAGGTCGAGTTCCTGAGGAGCCTGGGCGACCAGATCCATCCCAAGATGCTGGCCATGGTCGGCAAGCCGCGTCCGGTCGACATCCGCTGGGTCGACCAGCAGAACCCGGTCGCGCCGGTGAAGAAGTCCGGCACCAAGAACGTCTGGATGCGGGCCAAGGCCCCGCTGGGCGACGATGTGAAGATGCAGCAGGCCGCCCTGGCCTACGCCTCGGACATGGCCTTCATGGAAAGCGCCCTGCGCCCGCACGGCCTGATCTGGACGACGCCGGGCCTGCAGGCAGCCAGCCTGGACCACGCCATGTGGTTCCACCGCCCGTTCGACTTCAACGGCTGGACCCTGTTCGCCCAGGATAGCCCCAACGCTTCACAAGGGCGCGGCCTGGTGCGCGGCCAGATGTTCAGTCAGGACGGCAAGCTTCTGGCCTCGGTGGCCCAGGAATGCCTGATGCGGGTTCGGAAATAGGCTCTAGATCGGCTCGATCCGCGCCACGCCAGCGGCCGCGAGACCGCGAAGCAAGGCGCCGGTCTGCATGCCGACGGTGAGTTCGCCGGCCAGGGCCATGCGGATGGCCTCGGCCGCCGAGACCCAGAGGGTTTCGATGCGCTCAGCCGGGTCGTCCTTGGGCTCAGCGACACGGACCACGTCTCGGGCCAGGACGATGTGGGTGCGGTTGCTGTGGGTGCCGGCGTTGGGTCGGCTTTCCCCGACCAGGATGAACGTGCCCGTACAGCCGGTTTCTTCAAGCAGCTCGCGCGCCGCCGCAGCGACCGGATCGGTCTCGCCAGGGTCCATGCCGCCAGCCGGCAACTCGATGGAAATGTCGCCAAGGCCGTGTCGATACTGGCGAACCAGCAAGACATTGTTGTCGGCGTCCAAAGCGACCAGTTCGACCCAGTCGCGATACTCCAGCACATAGTAAGGCGCGACCACCGCGCCCTCTTCGGTCACGCAGTCGTCCGCGCGCAGGCTGATCCAGCGGTCCTTGTGGATGTAGCGCGAGGCGGTGACCCGCCATTTTCCGTCCGACATCGCTAAGGCCTCCTGGCGAAAGATCAGTCGCGGTCGCCCAGCTCTTCGTCTTCGTCCGGGCCCTTTTCCTCAGGCCCTTCCGGCTCGCCGACCAGGGCGGGCGGGTCGGCCAGGATCAAGCCTTCGGCGATCTTCACCTCGGGCACGGCCGCCCGCGTGAACGGCAGGTACCAGGTCGGACCGCCCAGGTCGGGCGCAATCTCAAGAATGTCGCCGGCGCCAAAGTTCTGGACGCTCTTCACGCGGCCCAGCAGGACGTCGGTCTGGATATGGCGGACCGACAGGCCCACCAGGTCGGTCAGGTAGAACTCGTCCTCGTCGGGCTGCGGCAGGGCCGAGCGCGGGACGTAGAGACGAAGGCCGCGCAGGGCGTCGGCGGCTTCCTTGGTCTCGACACCCGGACAGCGGCAGACGACACCATCCTTGGTCTTGCGGGCCGAGGCGATGGTCAGGGCGGGCGAGCCGTCCTGGCGCTTCAGCGCCTTGAAGGCCGCGATGCTCATCGGCTCTTCGGTATAGGTCGCGATCCGCACCTCGCCGCGCACGCCGAAGGCGCCGGCCACGCGGCCGACCAGGATCAGCGGATCGTCAGGAGATGCAGCCATGGTCTGGACAGAGTCGCGCCGCCGCCTCGAAAGAGACGACGGCGCTGGAACCCTGATTAGCCTTCCGAGGCTTCTTCAGCCGGAGCTTCAGCGGCCGGAGCCTCTTCAGCAGCGGCTTCAGCGGCCGGGGCTTCTTCCACGGCCGGAGCAGCGGCGGCTTCAGCAGCAGCAGCGGCGGCGGCTTCAGCGGCGGCGGCCTTCTCGGCTTCGGCGGCAGCCTTGGCGTCGATCTCGGCTTGCTTGCGCTCTTCGTCGCGCTGGGCGCGCTCGGCGGTGCGTTCCTTGGCCTTCTTGCCCGGCTCGCCCTTTTGCGGGTTGTTGCCGTGGGCCCAGGTGGTCAGGCCTTGGGCGGCCAGGAAGCGCGCGACGCGGTCGGTCGGCTGGGCGCCCTTCTTGAGCCATTCCTGGATCGACTCGACCTTCAGGGTGACGCGGTTGGCGTCGTCCTTCTTGAGGAGCGGGTTGTAGGTGCCCACCTTCTCGATGAAACGGCCATCGCGCGGCGAGTGGCTGTCGGCGATGACGATCGAGTAGTACGGACGCTTCTTGGCGCCGCCACGGGCGAGACGGATCTTCAGCATTTCGGTAGTCCTTGGTCTAAAGTTCTATTTCTTGAACGGGTTGAAGCCGGGCAGGCCCAGGCCGGAGAGAGGGTTGGGCTTGGCGTCGCCGCCGCCCCCGAGGCCCGGCAGACCGGGCAGCCCCGAGAGGCCTTGGCCCCCCGCTGCGTTGGGATCGGGAGCGGCAAGTTTGCCGCCGCCCATGTTCTTCATGCGCGCCATGTCGCCGCCGCCCATCATCTGGGCCATGCGGGCCATGCCCTTGCCGCCGTCCTTGGACATGGCCTTGAACATGTCAGCCATCTGGCGGTGCTGCTTGAGCAGGCGGTTGACCTCGGCGACGTCGACGCCCGAACCGGCCGCGATGCGCCGCTTGCGCGAGGCGGCCAGGATGTCGGGCTTCTTGCGCTCTTCCTTGGTCATCGAGCCGATGATCGCCTGCTGACGACGGAAGATGCTGTCGTCGATCCCGCTCTCGGAAATCTGCTTCTTGACCTTCTGGACGCCCGGCAGCAGGCCCATGATGCCTTCCATGCCGCCCAGCTTCTGCATCTGCCGCAGCTGCGCCGCCAGGTCGTCCAGGTCGAATTTGCCCTTGGCCAGCTTCTTGGCCATGCGCTCGGCCTCGGCATGGTCGAGGTCGGCCGCGGCCTTCTCGACCAGGGCCACGACGTCGCCTTGGCCGAGGATCCGGCCGGCGACGCGGCGGGCGTCGAACACGTCCAGCGCATCAAGCTTTTCGCCGGCGCCGAGGAACTTGATCGGCAGGCCGGTGACGTGGCGCATCGACAGCGCCGCGCCGCCGCGGCCATCGCCGTCGGCGCGGGTCAGGATCAGGCCCGTCAGCGGCAGGCGCTCGTGGAACGCCTTGGCGGTGCGCACGGCGTCCTGGCCGGTCAGGCTGTCGGCGACCAGGATGGTCTCGGACGGCTGGGCGATGCGGGCGATGTCCGCCGCTTCGCTCATCATCGCCTCGTCCAGCGTGGTGCGGCCGGCGGTGTCGAGGATCAGGACGTCATAGCCGCCCAGCTTGGCGGCGCTCATCGCGCGCTTGGCGATGTCCTGGGCGCTCTGGCCGGGGACGATCGGCAGGCTTTCGACCTCGACCTGCTTGGCCAGGGTCGCCAGCTGCTCCATGGCGGCTGGGCGACGGGTGTCGAGCGAGGCGACCAGCACCTTCTTGCGCTCGGTCTTGGACAGGCGCAGGGCCAGCTTGCCGGTGGTGGTGGTCTTGCCCGAGCCCTGCAGGCCGGCCATCAGGATCACCGACGGCGGGTTCAGCGCCAGGTTCAAGCCCGTCGGGACTTCCCCGCCCAGCATGTCGACCAGACCGTCATAGACGATCTTGACCACCTGGTCGGCCGGCTTGACCGAACGGATGACCGCTTCGCCAGCGGCCAGTTCCTTGGCCTTGCTGATGAAGTCCTTGACGACCGGCAGGGCGACGTCGGCCTCGAGCAGGGCGACGCGGACTTCGCGCAGCGCCTCGTCGATGTCCTTTTCGGACAGCACGCCGCGACCGCCAAGACGTTCGAAGACGTCGGAAAGTCGCTCTGTAAGGCCGTCGAACATGTCGAACCCTGGTTAAGTACGAGACCAAACGCGATCAGCCCCCACGGACGATCACGTCGATGGGGGTCCTCGCCGTCCTCGTCCGGATGGATCCTGCGCTAACAGGCCGGGGTCGTGACGGTGGAGGCGCTGCTGATAAAGCGCCGGAAGCCGGGGCTTATGCACAGAAAAGGCGGAAGAGTCAAAGGGGGCGGCCCTTCGCGAGCCGCCCTCACGGATCCGAGGATCAGGCCGTGCCGAGGAAGTCGCGCTTGCCGACCTCGACGCCGTTGTGGCGCAAGATCGCGTAGGCGGTGGTGATGTGGAAGAAGAAGTTCGGCATCGCCTGGGCCTGCAGATAGTCCAGGCCCTTGAAGGTGTAGGTCTCGCCCCGGCGGACCAGCTGGACGTCACGGTCGTCACCGCCTTCGAACGCGGCCGGGTCCAGGCCTTCAACATAGGCGATGGCGCGGTCGACGCGGGCGATCAGCCCTTCGAAGCTGGTCTCGACGTCGTCCCAGGCCGGAACCTCGACGGCGGCCAGGCGCGCGGCGCCGCCCTTGGCGAAGTCGGTGGCGATCTGCACCTGGCGGATCAGCGGGAACATGTCGGGATAGAGTCGCGCCTTCAGCAGGGCGTCCGGATCCCACTTCTTGGCTTCGACCAGGGCGGCGGCCTTGGTCAGTACGCCCTTCAGACCCTTCAGGCCCTGGATGAACACGGGCACGCTGGCCTGATGGATCGAGATCGACATGGGAAGCTCCGGGAAGACAGAAACGCCTAGATAGGCCCGCCCGGTGACAACCGAAAGCGGAACGGTTGGCAGAGGCTAAGGGTTTTACAGCCTCGCCATTCCAACCCACGAGGTTCCCCCATGAAAGTCAGCGACGCCATGACCAGCCAGGTCTCAGTCGCCCGTCCCACCGACACCATCCGCCAGGTGGCCCAGACGATGGCCAAGGTCGAGAGCGGGGTCGTTCCGGTGGTCGAGGACGGCAAGGTGGTGGGAGTTGTCACAGACCGTGACATCGTCCTGCGGGTGGTCGCCGAAGGCCGCAGCTTCGACAGCCCGATTTCGGACGCCATGTCGGACGGTGAAGTGCTGAGTGTGAAGGAGGACGACGTCCTGGCCGACGCCACCGCCAAGATGGCTACCAATCAGGTCCGCCGCCTGGTGGTGTTGAACGACGCCGGCGCCCTGACCGGCATCCTGTCGCTGGGCGACGTGGCCAAGGACTACGGCGCCAAGCAGGTCGGCAAGACCCTGGAGGAGATCTCCCAGGAAGGCGGCGAGGCGGCCCACTAGGCGTCAAAGAAAAAGGGCGGCCCCGCGAGGAGCCGCCCTTCTCGTATTCAGCTGGGTCTGAAGACTTAGACCAGCGAGCTGTCGATGGCCTTGCAGGCTTCCATCAGGCCCTTAACCGAGGCGACCGAAGCGGCGAACATCGCCTTTTCGGCTTCGTTGGTTTCGAACTCGACGATCTTCTCCGCGCCGCCGGCGCCGATGACGACCGGCACGCCGACATAGAGACCGTCCAGGCCGTACTGGCCGGTCAGGTAGGTGGCGCACGGCAGGACGCGCTTCTTGTCCTTCAAGTACGACGTCGCCATGGCGATCGCCGATTCCGCCGGGGCGTAGAAGGCCGAGCCGGTCTTCAGCAGGGCGACAATCTCGCCGCCGCCCTTGCGGGTGCGCTCGACGATGGCGTCCAGCTTTTCTTGGGTCAGCCAGCCTTGCTTGACCAGTTCCGGCAGCGGCAGGCCGCCGACCGTCGAGTGACGGACCATCGGCACCATGTCGTCGCCGTGGCCGCCCAGGGTCCAGGCGTGGATGTCTTCGACCGAGACGCCGGTGGCTTCGGCCAGGAAGTAGGCGAAGCGGGCCGAGTCGAGGACGCCGGCCATGCCGATGACCTTTTCCTTCGGCAGGCCCGAGAACTGCTGCAGGGCCCAGACCATGGCGTCGAGCGGGTTGGTGATGCAGATGACGAAGGCGTTCGGGGCGTGGGCCTTGATGCCTTCGCCGACGGCCTTCATGACCTTCAGGTTGATGCCCAGCAGGTCGTCGCGGCTCATGCCCGGCTTGCGCGGCACGCCGGCGGTCACGATGCAGACGTCGGCGCCGGCGATGTCCTCGTAGGCGTTGGCGCCCTTCAGGGTCACGTCCTTGCCGAACACGGCCGAGGCTTCGGCGATATCCAGCGCCTTGCCCTGCGGGGTGCCTTCAGCGATGTCGAACAGGATCACGTCGCCCAGCTCTTCGCGAGCGGCGATGTGGGCCAGGGTGCCGCCGATCATGCCGGCGCCGATAAGGGCGATCTTCGCGCGAGCCATGGGGTCTCCATCAAGGCTGTGGACAGTAGGATGTCGGGGCGCGGTCTAGACCCGTCGCGGCTCGGCCTCAAGCCCTCTTTCCGGTTTCGCTGCACTGCGGCAAAGATGGCTGAACAACGATAAGGAGCACCGGGGATGAGCAAGACCGATCCAGGCCATTTCTTCGAGGACTTCCGGCTGGGCCAGAGGCTGGTCCACGCCACGCCCCGGACGGTCACGGCGGGCGACGTCGCGCTGTACACGGCGCTTTACGGCCCACGCTTCTCGTTGTTCTCGTCGGACGAATTCGCCCGGGCCTGCGGCCTTATGTCCGCCCCCGTCGACCCGCTGATCGCCTTCCACGTGGTGTTCGGCAAGACCGTGCCGGACATCAGCCTGAACGCCGTCGCCAACCTGGGCTATGCCGAGGGCCGTTTCCTGGCGCCGGTGTTTCCGGGCGACACCCTCAGCGCCGTCTCGGATGTGATCGGGCTGAAGGAAAACTCCAATCGCAAGACCGGCGTCGTCTATGTCCGGACCACGGGCACGAACCAGCGCGGCGAGGCGGTGCTGAGCTATGTGCGCTGGGTGATGGTGCGAAAGCGCGACCCGGACGCCGAGATTGCCGAGCAGGCCGTCCCGACCCTGTCGGCGGCGGTGGCCCCGGCGGATCTGACGGCGCCCGACGGCCTGGACTTCTCGTCCTATGACTTCGCTCTGGCTGGCGCGCCGCACGCCTTCGAGGACTACGCGATCGGCGAGAAGATCGACCATGTCGACGGCATGGCGGTCGAGGAAGCCGAGCACCAGATGGCCACCCGCCTCTGGCAGAACACCGCCAAGGTCCATTTCAACCAGTTCGAGCGGGCCAAGGATCCGTCTGGCAAGCGTCTGATCTATGGCGGCGTGGTGATCTCGACCGCCAAGGCGCTGTCGTTCAACGGGCTGCAGAACGCCGGCCTGATCCTGGCGATCAATGGCGGCCGGCACGTGGCCCCATTCTTCGCCGGCGGCACAGTGTTCGCCTGGAGCGAGGTGCTGGACAAGGCCGATCTCGGCAGCGTCGGCGCGCTGCGCCTGCGGCTGGTGGCGACCAAGGACCGGCCTTGCGACGACTTCCCCGACAAGGATGGCGAGGGGACGTACAATCCGGCCGTCATTCTCGACTTCGACTACTGGGCGGCGGTTCCCAAGCGTGGCTGATTTCAATCTCGACCCCGCCTTCGTCGCCACCTCGCACAAGGTCGCCGACCTGCCGCTGTGCGAAGTCCGTCTGCAAGACGACGCCCGCTACCCCTGGCTGGTCCTCATTCCCCGTCGGCCGGGCCTGCGGGAGATCGAGAACCTGGGTGCGGCTGACCGGATGCAGCTGATGGCGGAGATCGTCCTGGCCGGGATGGCCGTCCGCGCAGCCGGTGCGGCGCTGGGCCTCTCGGTCGACAAGCTGAACGTCGGGGCGCTGGGCAATGTCACGGCCCAGTTGCACGTCCACGTCGTGGGTCGTCGAAAGGACGATCCGGCCTGGCCGGGTCCCGTCTGGGGCCACAGCCCGGCCGTCGCCTATGCGACCGAGGCCTTGGCGGCGGCGATCGCCGCAGCGCGCGAAACCCTGAAGGCCTAGCGTTTCTTCTTCTTGGCCGAACCCTTCTTGGCGGCCGTCGCCTTGCCCTTCTTCCCGGTCGTCGCCTTGGCCTTGGAGCCCTTGCCCTTTTTGAGGGCCGAAGCCTTGCCGCCCTTCTTGGCCGCGACCGCGCACTTGGCCTTGGCGGCCTTCAGCGCCTTGCCCTTCTTGCCCCGCGTCGAGCAGGCCGGCGCGGCGGCGACCGGCGCCGGCGCACGGGCGACCACGCGCGGCGGCCAGACATAGGGTCCGCGCCCCTGACCTTCATAGCCGGGGGGGGCCTGCGGAAGAATGTGTTCGGCGCTGACCGCCTGGGTCGCGCCGTTCTCGACCAGTTCGCCCGACCATCGCTCATAGCCGGACGGACGCAGGGTCAAGGTCGTGGACTGGCCGCCCCTGGGGCTGAAGCGGACGACGACGTCGCCGCCGTCGCGGCGCAGGTCGTCGATCAGCCCCGTCGAGCCGACGGCCCCCTGACGGCGGACATCGCGCCAGGCGCCTTCCAGTTCGCCATACCCGCCGGCCTTGTCGACGATCTGAAGGGCATAGAGCTGGCCGCCGTCGTTGCCGACGATCCGCCAGCCGCCGTCCAGGGGGCCTTGCAGATTCTGGGCAGCCGCGATCGAGCCCTTGACCCGCAGTTCGTAGACCTGGGCCTTGGTCAGCTCGCCGCCGGTCGGCGCCTCGGGCTCCGGCGGCGGGATCGGCAGGATGGCGGCCCGGTGCTTCGTGGCCGGCTTGTTGGCGGCGGTCTCGGCGGTCTCTTCGTCGACCGCCTGGCCGCTCTGCGAGATCAGGTCGGCCATCGGATCGAGGGCCTGCGGGATCTGCGAGGAATCCAGGGCGGGCGCGGGAACGACGGGCGCGGGCGCGTTCGGCGGCGCGGCCTGGGTCCCGAAGGTCGGCACATAGCCGGCGGGCGGCGCCGTCGTCGGGGCCTGTTGCGCCAACGCGGGGCTGGCCAGCAAGACGACGGAAAGAACGATAGCCCGAGCCCGCATACGAAACCTTCTAGCGCCCCATTTCGGCGTCTGCCCCGCGTCCCGCGATGGCCTGCGCCACCGCGACAAGACGCTGCGCCTGCGTCAGATGCAAGCGTTCGGCCATCTTGCCGTCGACCCGCAACGCCCCTTTGCCAGCATTTTCGGGCGCGTTGAAGGCGGCGATCACGGCCTGGCTCCAGGCGATGTCGTCCTGCGAGGGCGAGAACACCCTGTTGCAGATTTCCAGGTGCTTGGGATGGATCAGGGTCTTGCCGTCGAAGCCGAAGTCGACGCCCTGGAGGCAGACCGCCTCCAGCGCCGCGAGATCCTCGATGTCGTTGTGCACGCCGTCCAGGATGGTCAGGCCATGGGCCCGCGCCGCCGCCACCGACAGGGTCAGCAGCGGCAGGAACGGCGCGCGGTCCGGCGTCTGGCGGGCCCGCATCTCCTTGGCGAAGTCGTTGACGCCCATGACCCAGGTCGATAGCCGCGTACCATGCATCGCGCCGGCGATGTCCCACAGGTGGAAGGCGGCCTTGGCGGTCTCGATCATCGTCCACAGCCGGGTCGCGGGCGGGGCGGCGTTTAGGTGCTGGTCGTAGAGGCGCACATCCGCCGCGTCATTGACCTTGGGGACCAAGACCGCGTCCGGTCCGGCCTCGGCGGCGGCCCGCAGGTCCTCGGTGCCCCAGGGGGTGTCGATGCCGTTCACCCGGATGACCACCTCTCGCGCGCCGAAGCCGCCGGCCTTGACCGCCGCCACGGCCGCCTCGCGCGCCGCCGGCTTCATCTCCGGGGCGACCGCGTCCTCCAGGTCGAGGATGATCACGTCGGCGTCCAGGGTCCGGGCCTTCTCGACGGCCTTTGGGTTGGAGGCCGGCATGTAGAGCGCGCTGCGGCGCGGGCGGATGGCGGTGTCGGTCACGGAAACTCCCCGGCTCTGTCTGGTCTTGGCGACGACCCTAGCAGCGCTGCGCCGCGGCAAAAGCCTTCCCTGACGGAGAACGCCCTTGGCGCCGCCCCCGACGGGTTTAGGATCACCCCATGAGCACCACCCGATACGACACCAGCGCCAAGAACGTCATGGGCGGCGAGCTCGTCCCCTGTTCGCTGGACCCGGTGACTGGCTTCTACCGCAACGGCTGCTGCGAAACCGGCCCGCATGACCTTGGCCTGCACACCGTCTGCGTGGTGCTGACCGACGACTTTCTCGCCTTCTCCAAGGCCCAGGGCAACGACCTCTCCACGCCGCGCCCCGAACTGGCCTTTCCAGGCCTCAAGGCCGGCGACCGCTGGTGCCTGTGCGCCGGCCGCTGGAAGGAAGCCCTCGACGCCGGCATGGCCCCCCAGGTCGTGCTGAGCGCCACCCACGAGGAGATGCTGGCGGTGGTGACCCTGGGGGTGTTGAAGGATCACGCGGTGGCTTGAGGGCGCAACGCGCCGCCGCTTCACTCGGCAAGCCGCTCTGAACAGGGTGAAAGAGGCTAAGCCCCCGTCCTTTCCTTGAAGAACGCGATCACCTTGTCCCGGGCCTTCATGCTGCCGCTGTCGGGAACCGAGCGGTGCAGGTGCAGGGTCAGGACCGAGTGCGGGGCCATGGGCACGCCCGGCGCGGCGTCCGCGTCGGCCAGCTCGACGACCTCGACCTTGTCGCCGAACTCGGCCTTCAGCCGCGCGATACGGGCGTCGGGCACCAGCTTGTCGGCGGAAAAGCGCAGAGCGAGCAGCGACAGATCCTCGTCCTTGAACCGCCGCTTGGCGCAGGCCAGCTCCGAGGCCGAGCAGTCCAGGCCGCCCTTGTCCTTCAGCGGCAGGGATGGCTGAGACAGCACGGGCGCCACCACGACCGGCTCGGTCATCATCGCCAGGGCAAAGCCGCCGGTGAAGCACATGCCGACCGCGCCGACGCCCTTGCCGCCGCAGTCTTCGTGCGCCTTGCGGGCCAGGGCGCGCAGCCAGTCGACGATCGGGCTCGAGCGGCCGTCCTTCCAGACGCTGAACTCGCGCCGGACGCAGATGTTCTTGAGGATGGTTCCGATCGCATAGCCGCGCGTGACCGGTTTGGCGGGTTTACCGAAGAGGCTCGGGCAGTAGGCGGTCAGGCCCGAGGCGGCCAGGTCACGGGCGAAGGCCAGAACGCCCGGATGCAGACCCGGCACCTCGTGGATGACGATTACGGCCGGCCCGGAACCGATCTTGTAGACCTCGCGCGTCCAGCGCCCGTCGTCGAAGTCGAAGCGCTCGAACCCCGCCAGTACATCGTCAGCCATGTCCGCCCCCTCTTTGTTTTGAAAAGGCTATCCCGGCGGGGGTCAGAAGGCCATGGCCCGCTTCCAGGCGGGCCGGGGGACGCCCTGCTCAGGGCGCTCGGAGAGATCGCCGGGCTCAAACAGCAGTCGGATCTCGATCTCGGCCGAACCATCGGCGGGGGCGGGGCAGCGGCGCACCCAGGCGGCGGCGTCCTCGCGTGAGGCGACATCGAAGACCCAAAACCCCGCCAGGGTTCGACCTTCCGCCGAAGCGTCGGCCTCCATACGCGCGCCGCGAGCGGACAGACGCGCCCTGTCAGCCACGCCGGCCCTGACCAGTTCCGCGTCATAGTCGCGCATGGCCTGGCCCAGCTCCGGCCCGACGTCGGTTTCGACCTTCAGCAGCACCATGAATCGCATCGCGCGTCTCCCGCCGGAAAATCGCCGGCCTCATCCTAAAGACGCGCCAGCCTCTCTTGTTGCGACATGCGGCGGCCAAATTCTTGAACGATCGCCTAGTTGGTTGTGTCGGGATGCTGTGGACTGTCGGTCCAGTCCGACATCGGGTCCGGTCCGTTACGGCCACGCGGCAGGCGCCACTCGCCGCGATACGAGAAGTCCAGAGTTCCGCAGAGCCTGGCCTTGCCCTCCGTTTTCGGATCGTCGCCGAACGCCTGGATCCGCAGGTCGCGGCGCAGGGCGATGGTGCTGAACGACAGCCACAGCCGCGTAGAACCGGGGCAGAAGGCGCGGACATAGATCTTGCCCTGTGCCGCCGAGGCGTCGACCTCGTAGAGCGAGGCCTCTGCGTCGACGCCCTCCATGGCTTTGAGCCCGCCCGGACCGAGGTCCTTCTGGCGGCCGTCCTTTAGCCGCGCCTCGGCCGGCACGCCGGTGGCCAGCACCTTGATCGGACGGCTGGCGCCCATGAAGCCCTGGTTGAACAGGATGGTCACGCCGGCGCCGGTCAGCCGCTTGGCGTCGGCCGAGATCGGATCGTACGAGAACAGCCGCGTTTCGGCGGAAGCGGCGGAGGTCGACAGCAAGGCTAGGGCGACACCCCCCCAGACGGCTGACCTCATCGTTTCAGATGCAGGTTCGCGGCTTCGGCGTCGAAGCTCGTCAGGCGCCAGGTCGCCCCTTCCTGGGTGAAGGTCAGCAGGCAGGGACCGTCCTTCTTGGCCGCGCAGACCCGGCCGTCGCCAACAGGACGCAGCGCGCCGGCGATGGCCACCCGGCCCGGGATAGGCCGGTCAGGGGTGTAGCCATAGTAGTTGGCGGCGGCGTGGAAGGTCTCGGGCCGGATCAGCGCCTCGCCGGCCGCGTCGGCCAGCGGACCCGCCGCCAGGGCGGCCAGGGCCATGACGCCGCTGCTCTGCCCGCCGCGCTGACGCGCCTCGTCCATAAGCCGCGCCTCGATCTGGGCCTTCAGCGCCCGGCGATCGACATGGGCCTCGAAGGTCGCCCGGTCGTTGTCGCGAATGGCGACCAGCAGGTCGTGCACGTCGCCGCCGGCGTCGAGACGGTTCACGGTCGCGCAGGCGCTCAAGCCAGCGGCTACAGCGGTCAGGGCGAGGAGGATCTTGATGCGCATGCGAAATGGGTAGCGCCGGATTGGGGCGATTTCCAGTCTGGCTTTAAGCGCCCAAAAGACAAAGGGCGCGGACCTTGCGATCCGCGCCCTTCGAATTTCCGATCTCGCGATCAGCCCTAGTCGAGCTGGCGCTTGATCTCTTCGACGGTGAAGCACTCGATGGTGTCGCCGACCTTGATGTCCTGGAAGCCGGCGAACAGCATGCCGCATTCCTGGCCGGACGGAACCTCGTTGACCTCGTCCTTGAAGCGCTTGAGCGTCGCCAGGGTGCCCAGTTCCAGAACGACGATGTCGTTGCGGATGATCCGGACCTTGGCGCCCTTGCGGACCACGCCCTCGGTGACCCGACAGCCGGCGACCTTGCCGATCTTCGAGATGTCGAAGGCCTGCAGGACCTCGGCGTTGCCGAGGAAGGTTTCGCGCTGGATCGGGGCCAGCATGCCCGAGAGCACGCCTTTGATGTCGTCCAGCAGGTCGTAGATGATCGCGTAGTAGCGGATCTCGACCCCTTCGCGTTCGGCCAGGGCTCGCGCCTGCGCCGAGGCGCGGACGTTGAAGCCGATGACCGGCGCGCCGGCGCCCTTGGCCAGCATGACGTCGCTTTCGCTGATCGCGCCAGCGCCCGACAGAATGATCCGCGCACGGACCTCGTCGGTCGACATCTTGTCCAGCGAACCGATGATCGCTTCGGCCGAACCCTGCACGTCGGCCTTGATGACCAGCGGCAGTTCTTTCAGCTTCTTGTCCTGCAGCTTGGCCATCATGTCGGCCATCGAGGCGCCGGCGCCCACGGGGGCCATCGACTTCTCGCGCTTCTGGCGGATGCGGTACTCGGTCAGCTCACGGGCGCGGGCTTCGTTCTCGACCACGGCGAAGGCTTCGCCGGGCGAGGGGACGCCGTCCAGGCCCAGGATCTCGACCGGGGTGGCCGGACCGGCTTCGGTCAGCTGCTCGTTGCGCTCGTTCAGCAGGGCGCGAACCCGACCGAACTGGGCGCCGGCGACGACGATGTCGCCACGCTTCAGCGTACCGCGATTGACCAGGACGGTCGAAACCGCGCCGCGACCCTTGTCCAGCTTGGCCTCGATCACCACGCCATCGGCGGTGCGGTCGGGGTTGGCCTTCAGGTCCAGCACTTCGGCCTGCAGCAGGATGGCGTCGAGCAGGTCGTCGAGACCCGTGCGCGCCTTGGCCGAGACCTCGATGATCTGGGTGTCGCCACCCAGGCTTTCGACGACGATCTCGTGCTGCAGCAGCTCGTTGACCACGCGGGTCGGATCCGAGCCCGGCTTGTCCATCTTGTTGACGGCGACGATGATCGGCACGTTGGCGGCCTTGGCGTGTTTGATCGCCTCGATCGTCTGGGGCATCACGCCATCGTCACCCGCCACCACCAGCACGACGAGGTCGGTGATGTTGGCGCCGCGGGCGCGCATCGCAGAGAAGGCGGCGTGGCCGGGCGTGTCGAGGAACGTCACGCGCTGGCCGTCCTTCAGGCGAACCTGATAGGCGCCGATGTGCTGGGTGATGCCGCCGTGTTCGCCGGCGGCCACGTCGGTCGAACGCAGGGCGTCGAGCAGGCTGGTCTTGCCGTGGTCGACGTGACCCATGATCGTGACGACCGGGGGGCGCGCTTCCAGGTGATCGTCGATGTCCTCGGCGCCGATGAAGCCTTCTTCGACGTCGGCTTCCGACACGCGGCGCACGGTGTGACCGAATTCGGTCGCCACCAGCTCGGCGGTGTCGTTGTCGATGACGTCGTTGATCTTCAGCATCACGCCCTGACGCATCAGGAACTTGATGATCTCGACGCCGCGCACGGCCATCCGGTTGGACAGCTCCTGCACGGTGATGACGTCGGGAATGACGACTTCACGCGCGACGCGGGTCTGTTCGGCGACGCCGCCGCGACGCTTTTCCTTTTCACGTTCACGAGCCCGGCGAACCGAGGCCAGCGAACGCATGCGGTCGGCGGAGTCCCCATCACCGGCCACGGCCTGGATGGTCAGGCGGCCTTCGCGGCGCTGCGGAGCGCCCTTGACGCGCGAGACGGCCTTGTTGGGCGCGTTCGCGGCCTTGCGGCGATCGTCATCCTCGTCCGGACGGCGGCTGACTTCGCCACCGGGACGCGGGGCCGAACGCATGGCGCGTTGGATTTCCGGCGTGGCCGGAGCCTGAGCGGGCACACCCGGACGCGGACCGCGCGGCGGGCCGCCGGGACCCGTGCGGGCGCCGGGCGCCGGGCGCGGGGCCAGGGCCGAGTAGCGGACGGTCTGCTGCGGACGGTCGCCTTGCGGACGATCACCCTGCGGGCGGTCGCCACGGTAGCCGCCGCGATCACCTTGCGGACGATCGCCTTCGGGACGCGGACCGCGCGGACGGTCACCCTCGGGACGCGGGGCGCGTTGACCGAAGTTGGCGCCGGCGTCGGGACGCGGGGCGCGCTGGTTGAACGGGCGGTCGCCTTGCGGGGCCGGACGATAGGTCGTCGTGCTCGGACGATCGTCGCGGCGCTCGCGGCTGGGTTCGTAGCTGCGGGTCTGGCCGGGAGACGACGCAGCACGGGGCCCCTCGTGACGCGGGCCCTCTTGGCGAGGACCTTCATGACGCGGAGCCTCGGCGCGCGGCGCGGCCGGAGCCTGGGCCACGGGACGTTGGACGGGCGCGGCCGGCGGCGGCGTCACCGGCGCGGCGGGCGCGACCGGAGCCGGCGCCTGAGCGACGGGGGCTTGAGCGACGGGGGCCTGAGCGACCGGCGCCTGAACGGGAGCGGGAGCCGGCGCCGCAGCGGCGCGCTCTGCCGCGGCCTTGGCGGCGGCTTCGCGCTGAGCGGCTTCCTGAGCGGCGCGAGCTCGAGCGGCCTCGGCGGCCTGGTCGGCGGCCTGACGAGCCTGGTTTTCACGCGCGGCGTCGACGACGCGCTGGCGAGCGCGCAGTTCTTCCTGCGACAGACCACCGGCCGAACCGCCGCCCGACGGGGCGTGGCCGCCTTGCGATTGCTGCGGGCGCGGCGGCGGCGCGTCATGACGACGCTCAGCCGAAGACGGCGCGGCGAGATTGCCCGACGCGGACGCATGCGGACGCGTGCGCTTGGTTTCGACCACCACCGTCTTGGTCCGGCCGTGGCTGAAGCTTTGCTTCACGACCCCGGCGCTCACCGAGCCCTGGCGGGGCTTCAGGGTGATGGGGGTTCGTCCGCCGGGTCGGCCGTTTTCGTTCTCGTCGCTCATGCGCTCGCTTGTACTTCCGCCAGGCGGTACCTGGCTAAAAAACCGCATTTTCCATGTGAGAAAGGGGCCTGGACGTACCTGCCGAAGCAAGCGCGTTTCCCGACCCTTCACCCACGAACGCGACCCGAATAGCCGCGCCCAACGTCTAAGATTCTAGAGCTTTTCCATCGCACTGAAGCGGATCCAGTGGGATGCAAAAGCTCTAGAGCCCGTCCCGGTCGGCTGCCCGACCAGGGTGAAAAGGCTCACCCTCTTAGTCCAGTGACCTTCTTATCCGCCGAAGGCGGGAAGGCCCCTAGCCGTCCTCACGTCCGTTCGCCGACCATTCGGGAGGCAAAAGCGGGCGGAAACCTGACAAACGCTCGACATCCAATGTCCAACGTTCGGCGCCGCGCCCAGCAAGGAGTGCGGTGTGTATCACATTCTCCCCGCCCAAGGCCAAACCCAATTCATCTGAATTGAAGGCGCCCAGCAAACGGGGAGGCTTCGGGGCCTTGCGAGCGGCGTTTTGAATTTTTCGGCGACCGTCCTCGGCGCTGTCGGACGCCTCGATCAGCCAGGCGACGTTGCCCGTCCCCAGGGCCGCGACCACCTTTTCGTAGCCTGAGATAATGGTCCCGGCCTTCCGCGCAAGACCCAGGGCGTCGAGGATCCGCTTGGCCAGCAGCGCCTCGACCTGGTCGGCCAGATCGGCCGGCGCGGTCAGCTTTGTCTTGGCGGCCCGCGAGAACAGGCCCTTCTTGGCGGCGGTCGTGATCGAGTCCCGATCGGCCGCGACCCAAATCCCGCGTCCCGGCAACTTGCGCGCGACATCCGGAACAACCACGCCATCCGGCCCCGCCACGAAGCGGACCAGGCGCGCTTCGTCCGTCGCCTCGCCCAGGACGATGTCCTTGCGCAGACGATTGGCTTCGGCGTGGGTCTTGGGGTCGATCTCGGTCATCTTGTCTTTTGCTGGGAGCGAGGCGAACGCCGCGCTCCGGAATGGCCAACGGCCCCGCGGATCGCTCCGCGAGGCCGTCGTTCCACGCTCGGAAAGGCTTACGCCTCTTCTTCGGCGGCGGGCTCTTCGGTCGCGGCGGCCTCGGCGACGGTTTCGCCCTCAGCCTCGACCTCGCCCTCATGCTCGGCTTCCGCCTCGTATTCCGGCTCGTATTCCGGTTCCGGCGGCGCCTCGACCCAGCCCATGACGATGCGGGCGCGCATGATCAGCGCCTCGGCGTCTTCCGGCGACAGGTTGAAGGTCTCCAGGATGCCCGGCTCGCGGACGCGCTCGCCGTTCTTGGTCTCGAACCAGCCGCGCATGTCGTCCGGCACCAGACCCGCGAGGTCTTCAACCGTCTTCACATCGCCTTCGCCCAGAGCAACGGACATGGCCAGGGTCACGCCCTCGATGGCCAGGACCTCGTCGGTGACACCCAGCTCCAGACGCTTGGCGTCCAGGGCGGCGGCTTCCTTGTCGAGGAATTCGCGAGCGCGGGCTTGCAGCTCCTCGGCGGTTTCCTCGTCGAAGCCCTCGATCGAGGCGATCTCGTGCGGCTCGACGAACGCGACGTCTTCCACCGCGGCGAAGCCTTCGGTGACCAGCAGCTGGGCGATGACCTCGTCGACGTCCAGGGCTTCCTGGAACAGGGTCGTGCGCTCGGCGAACTCGCGCTGGCGGCGCTCGCTCTCCTGGCTTTCGGTCATGATGTCGATCTGCCAACCGGTCAGCTGCGACGCCAGACGGACGTTCTGGCCGCGACGGCCGATGGCCAGCGACAGCTGCTCGTCCGGCACCACGACTTCGACGCGCTCGTCTTCCTCGTCCATGACGACCTTGGAGACTTCCGCCGGCGCCAGGCCGTTGACGATGAAGGTGGCCTCGTCTTCCGACCACTGGATGATGTCGATCTTCTCGCCCTGCAGCTCGGCCACGACCGCCTGCACGCGCGAACCGCGCATGCCGACGCAGGCGCCAACGGGGTCGATCGAGCTGTCGTTCGAGATGACGGCCATCTTGGCGCGCGAACCCGGGTCACGGGCCACGGCGCGGATCTCGATGACGCCGTCGTAGACTTCCGGCACTTCCTGGGCGAACAGCTTGGCCATGAAGCCGCCGTGCGCGCGGCTCAGCATGATCTGCGGGCCCTTGGTCTCGCGACGGACGTCGTAGATGTAGGCGCGGATGCGGTCGCCGACGTTGAAGTTCTCGCGCGGGATCGACTGGTCGCGGCGCATGATGCCTTCGCCACGGCCCAGGTCGACGATGACGTTGCCGTATTCGACGCGCTTGACGCTGCCGTTGACGATCTCGCCGACGCGATCCTTGTACTCTTCGTGCTGACGCTCGCGCTCGGCTTCGCGGACCTTATGCATGACGACCTGACGGGCCATCTGGGTCTGGACGCGACCGATCTCGAACGGCGGCAGGTTTTCTTCGTAGATCTTGCCGATCTCGGCGTCGCGCCAGGTGCGCTTGGCGATCGACAGCTGGACCTTGCCGATCTCGCCTTCGAGCTCGGTGTCGTCGGCGACGACTTCGATCACGCGCTTCTGCGTCATTTCGCCCGTACGCGGGTCGATCTTGACGCGGATGTCGTGCTCAGCGCCGTACCGGGCGCGGGCGGCCTTCTGCAGGGCGTCCTCGATGGCCTCGATGACGACTTCCTTCTCGATACTTTTTTCACGCGCGACCGCGTCGGCGATCTGCAGAAGTTCGAGCCGGTTGGCGGAGATGCCGATGGCCATGGTCAGTCCTCTTCACTTTCGGACAGGTCGTCGTTGTCGGATTGGATGCGGGCGGCGCGCTGCTTTGCGCCCCGCTCCATCAGGGTGTCGGTCATGACGAGCTTGGCGTCGATGATCCAGGCGAAGGGGAAGTACACGGTGACGTCGTCCTCGCCCTCGATGTTCAGGCCGACCTGATCGTCCTCGATCCCGGCCAGCTCGCCCTTGAAGCGCTTGCGGCCCTCGGCGACGCGGTCGAGTTCGATGCGAGCCTCGAGGCCGGCATAGTCGTTGAAGTCCTTCAGGCGGGTCAGCGGCCTGTCGATGCCGGGGCTGGAGACCTCCAGCGTATATTCGCCGGTGATCGGGTCGGCGGCGTCGAGAATTTCGGAAATGCCGCGCGAGAGCTTCGCGCAATCCTCGACATTCATGTCGCCACCGCTGCCGTCTTCCTGCAGCGGATGTTCGGCCATGATCTGCAGGCGACGCTGCTCGGCGCCGCCCATCAGGCGCAGCCGGACGATCTCGTAGCCAAGGGTTTCGGCCACGGGATCGAGCATATCGATCAGATCACGGTCTTCTTGCGTCTTACCGCGCACGTTCTTCTCAACTCGATACGACCGGCGGAAGCCAAGCTCCCATTCGGTCAAACAAAAAGCGGCAGCCTTTCGGCCGCCGCTCGAAAGCGCCATCTAGCGCTAACGGACGATGTAGGGCGCTTTATAGGCGAATTGAAAAACCTTGTCGACTCCATCGGCGCACGCCCCTTCCGCGCCGCAGCAATTTTAGCCTATAGAGACCCCCGCGCAGGCCGCCTCCCCGCGGACCTCATAAGACGAAGAGTCACAATGGACCTCTCCAAGATCCCGACCGGCGCCAACCCGCCTTACGACCTCAACGCCATCATCGAGATCCCGCAGGGCGGCGAGCCGGTGAAGTACGAGATCGACAAGGAAAGCGGCGCCCTGATGGTCGACCGCTTCCTGCACACCGCGATGTTCTATCCGGCCAACTACGGGTTCATCCCGCACACCCTGGCCGATGACGGCGACCCGGCCGACATCATGGTTGTGGGCCCGACCCCCGTGGTGCCGGGCGCGATCATCCGCTGTCGTCCGATCGGCACCCTGATGATGGTCGACGAGGCCGGCTCGGACGAAAAGATCCTGGCCGTGCCGGTCGACAAGCTGCACCCGTTCTACACGGGCGTGTCCAGCTGGCGCGACCTGCCGACCATCCTGACCGAGCAGATCGCCCACTTCTTCCAGCACTACAAGGATCTGGAAAAGGGCAAATCGACCAAGATCAGCGGCTGGGCCGATATCGAAGAGACCGCCGACATCATCCGCACCGCGATCAAGCGCTACAACGAGACCTACTAGGGTCCTCTTTTCTTGGTCAGCCTTTTTGTCCTATCTGATCGTGCCGATCAGATAGGGAAGGCTTCCGATGGCCAGGATCGATCTCACCTTGCGGATCATCCTGGCCGACCCACCGCCTGGCGTGGTCTTTTCCAAGCAGGACGCCAAGAACCACCCGGTCGATCCGGTGAGGTCAGAGGGCGACCTCTCCTTCGACATTCCGATCACCCTGACCTCGACGCCGCAGGGCCTTCGCCCCGGCGGCGGCTTCGTGCGGACCGACGGCCGGGGACGGTTCGTCTACATCGCCTCGGGCCGCGCGGCGGGCGACTGCCAGACAGAGTGGCAGCGGCGGATCAAGATCTACCTGCACGACCTGCCAGCCGACCTTGTCGCGGGTGACGTGGTTGAGGCGACCATCGCCGGCCGCGCCAAGGACGGCGGGCCAGCCTGCGCCACTGTGCCCCTGCTCAAGACGTGGGCGCGCGCTACGTCCTGAGGAAGTCCAGGAACACCGGCGCGCAGTCGCCCAGCTTCTTTTCCTCGTAGCGCGTGGTCACGTGGTCCGCCGGGATCGCGTTGCGATCGGCGTTGGCGTCGGCGAAGCGGAAGTTCGGATCGGCCAGCACGCGCTCGGTCGTCCACTCGCCGTAGTCGGCCCAGTCGGTGGCGAAGCGCAGGGCCGCGCCCGGCTTCATGACGCGCGCCAGTTTGGCGACGAACTCGGGCTGGATCAGGCGGCGCTTGTTGTGACGCGCCTTGTGCCAGGGGTCGGGGAACATGATGAAGACCCGGTCAAGGCAGGCGTCGGGCAGCCAGTCGACCACGTCGCGAGCGTCGCCCTCATGGATGCGGACGTTCTTCAGCGCCTGCTCTTCGACGTGACGCACAGCGCTGGCCACGCCGTTGACGAACGGCTCTGCGCCGATGACCAGCGTCTCGGGCGCGCGGCCCGCCTGGGCGGCCATGTGCTCTCCGCCGCCGAAGCCGATCTCCAGCCACACGCTCTTGGCCTCCGGCATCAGGTCCAGCGGCTGGAACGGGCCTTGCGGCACGGCGATCTCGGGCAGCAGGGTGTCGAGCAGGACCTGCTGGCGCGGCTTCACCGGGCGCGCCTTAATGCGGCCGAACGAGCGCAGCGGTCCGTGAGGGATGGGAGCGGAGGTCATGGGCGGCGTCTTAGAGCGTGGCAGCCGAAAGTGTAAGCGGTTTCGACGCCCGGCCACGCTCTAAATGTTTGAAATGGAGCCTGTTTGTCCGTTTCGGACTTTCATCCGAAACGGACAGCCTCCAGAGCTTTGAAGGCGAAATGAAAACGGGCTCCGACCCGGTTGGATCGGAGCCCGCGTCAAGGAAGGTCGAGGGTCTGGCTTACGCCAGGCCCTTCAGCTCGCCCACGAGGTCGGTCTTCTCCCACGAGAAGCCGCCTTCGTTGTCCGGCGTGCGGCCAAAGTGGCCGTAGGCGGCGGTGCGGGCGTAGATCGGACGGTTCAGCTGCAGGTGTTCGCGGATGGCGCGCGGGGTGGCGCCGCCGATCAGCTGCGGCAGGACCTTTTCCAGGATCGCCGGATCGACCTTGCCGGTGCCGTGCAGATCGACGTGGAACGAGACGGGCTGAGCCACGCCGATCGCATAGGCGATCTGGATGGTGCAGCGGTCGGCCAGGCCCGAGGCCACGACGTTCTTGGCCAGGTAGCGGCAGGCATAAGCGGCCGAGCGGTCGACCTTGGTCGGATCCTTGCCCGAGAACGCGCCGCCGCCGTGCGGGGCCGCGCCGCCGTAGGTGTCGACGATGATCTTGCGGCCGGTGACGCCGGCGTCGCCGTCCGGACCACCGATCTCGAAGCGGCCCGTCGGATTGACCAGCCATTGGGTCTTCTTGGTGATCAGGCCGTCCGGGAAGACCGGCAGGATGTGCGGCTTGATCAGGTCCAGCACGCGCTTGGAGGTCGCGGCCTTGCCGTCGATCTTCTTCTTGTGCTGATGGCTCACGACGATCGAGACGACGCGCACGGGACGGCCGGCGCCATCATATTCCAAGGTCACCTGGCTCTTGGCGTCCGGCTCCAGCTCCGAGAGCTCGCCGCTGTGACGCAGCTCGGCCAAGCGCTTCAGCACGTTATGGCTGTATTGCAGGGTGGCCGGCATCAGCTCCGGGGTCTCGGTGCTGGCATAGCCGAACATGATGCCCTGGTCGCCGGCGCCCTCGTCCTTCTTTTCGGTGGCGTCCACGCCCTGGGCGATGTGCGCCGACTGGCCGTGCAGGAAGTTCGAGTACTTCGCCTTCTGCCAGTGGAAGCCCTTTTGCTCGTAGCCGATATCCTTGATCGCCGCGCGAACCTTGGGCTCGAGCGAGGCGAGGATGTCCTTGGTCAGTTCCTTGTTGGCCTTCTTGTCGCCGTCCGGCTTACCGGCGCGAACCTCGCCGGCCAGGACGATGCGGTTGGTCGTCACCAGGGTCTCGCAGGCGACGCGCGCCTCGGAATCGGCGGTCAGGAAGGCGTCGACGACGGTGTCGCTGATACGGTCGGCGACCTTGTCGGGGTGACCTTCGGAGACGCTCTCGCTGGTGAAAATGTAGGACGAACGGCTCAAGAGACAGCTCCGGTCATGAAATTCCGCGCACGCGGACAGGCGCCCGGTACGGCGTCAGTTAGACAGGAACCATATAAAGATATGTTTATGCGATCAAGCGGAGCTTGAGAGACTTAGCCCTCGTCGTTGTCGGCTTCGTCGGCTTCCGCTTCCTCGGCCATAGAGCGGACCAGCTCCAGGATCCGTCGACGCACTTTCGGCTTGGTGATCCGGGGAAACAGGCTGGCCAGTTCCAGGCCTTCGGACGTCATCAGGAAATCGTGGACGAAAAGCTCGCCGCCCTCGGCCATGCCCTCGCTGGCGGTGTCGGCAAGACCTTCGAAGAAATAGGCCACGGACGACTGCAGGCTCCTGGCGATCTCGTAGAGCTTGCTGGCGCTGACCCGGTTGGCCCCGCGCTCATATTTCTGGACCTGCTGAAAGGTCAGCCCCAGGTCTTCGGCCAATCGCTCCTGGCTGACGCCGAGGATCTTTCGGCGCATGCGTATGCGGGCCCCGACGTGCAGGTCGATGGGATTGGGGTGGCGCTCGGTGTGCGGCAGGTCGCTCATACCCACGCTTGATAGCTGAAATTGCGGTTTTAATTCAGCCTAAGTCTTTCACGCGCGCAATAGAGGAAAAGGACTCACCTGCTCGAAAGCGAACTGACACAACCGCAGATATCAGTAGAAGCGCAAGAAACGCGAGATTCCCCAAGTTGTCGAAGGGTGTAACCTCACCCATCCCCGGTATTTGCGCGTCGACGACGCCGCTTTTGCCTAAATCGAGCCGGGTCCCCGGGACGATTCGACCACGCGCGTTGATGACAGCGCTTACTCCGGTGGGGGTTGCGCGCAGGATAGGCTTGGCGCTTTCGATGGCGCGATAGCTAGCCAGATTGAGGTGCTGCAAGGGCCCGGACGTCACGCCGAACCAGGCGTCGTTCGACACATTGATCAAAACCCGGACGTTCGGATCGCGCTTGGCCAAGCCCGGAAACAGGCTCTCGTAGCAGATCAGAGGCTGGACCAGCAGGTCGGGCCCGATGCGCAGCGGGGCCGGGCGCGGACCGGTGGCGAAGCCGTCGCCCAGATGCGCTAGGCTCTTGAAGCCGATGAGGGTGAGGAACTTCTCCGCCGGCAGGTATTCGCCGAACGGCACCAGCCGATGCTTGTCATAGACCCCGACCACCTCGATGTCCGTGGCCGTGCGGCGCAGGGCGATAAGGCTGTTGTAATAGACCGGCGCCTGGACCGGACCTTCGTAACGGTAGCCGCCGATCAGCAGCAGTTGGCCGGGCTGAAGGCTGTCGACGATCGCCTGGCGGACCCAGGTCCCCGGCGCGAGATAGTCGTTGGTCGCCGCCGGCAGGGCGCCCTCGGGCCAGATCACGATGTCCGCGGGCCTGTCCTGGTAGGGCGTCGCGGTCAGCGAAACGTACGACTGCACGATCTGCGAGAAGCGGACGGCGTCCCACTTGGCGTCCTGCTGGATGTCGGCCTGAACGATCCGCACGGTCGTCGGCGGCCCCTTGGCCAGCGGCCGCGACTGGACCACCGCACCGTAGGCATAGAGCGCGACGAGGCCGGCGACGGCGGCGCCCAGCGCGACCTTCCCCGCCTTGCCCTCGCGCCACACGGCAGGGGCGGCGGCGATGGCCAGGGTGATCCAGGTAAGGCCGTAGGCGCCGACCAGGGCGGCCGCCTGGGACGGCCAGGAGCCCGCCCGCCAGGTCTCGCCCGGCAGGTTCCAGGGAAAGCCGGTCAGCACGTGGCCGCGCGCCCACTCCAGCGCCGCGAAGGCGCCGGCGAAGGTCAGGACCCGCCAGGCGCTAGCCGGTCGGACCCAGCGGTAGAGCAGCGCCGCAAGGCCCCAGAACAGCGCCAGACCCCCGGCCATGGCCGCCACCGCGAACGGGGCCATCCAGCCCTGGTTTGCGGCGTCGACCATGAAGGCTTCGGCGATCCACCAGGTGCTCAGGGCGAAATAGCCCACCCCGGCCAGCCAGCCGCGCCAGAAGGCCGAGCGCAACGGCTTGGCAGGGTTGGCGTCGTCCAAAAGGAAGAGCAGCCCGGAGTAACCCAGCAATCCCGGCAGCAAGCCGAACGGCGGGTGGGCCAGAGCGGCGGCCAGGCCCGCGAGCAGCGCCAGGACCGGGCCGCTCCAGGCCGTCGCTCGGAAGTCCTTCCAGGCGGTCACGAAGCAGAGACATCCTCGGCGACCGGCGCGGTCTGCGGCGACGAACCGCCGCGTACGCGCACCCGGCGCACCCGGCGCGGGTCGGCCTCAACCACCTCGAACTCATAGCCGTCCGGATGGGCGATGACCTCGCCCCGTTGCGGCACGCGGCCGGCCAACGCCACGACCAGGCCGGCGACGGTGTCGATGTCCTCCTCCATGTCGGAGGGGGCCAGTTCGCGGCCGAGGGCGGCTTCCAGTTCTTCCAGCGGCGCGCGGGCGTCGGCGTCGAACACCCCGCCCGGACGCGCCACGATCGCGACGGCGGCCGCGTCGTCGTGCTCGTCGTCGATCTCGCCGACCACCGCCTCGATCAGGTCCTCCATCGAGACCAGACCGTCGGTGCCGCCGAACTCGTCGATGACCAGGGCCATGTGGATACGGCTGGTGCGCATGCGGAGCAGCAGGTCGGCGGCCTTCATCGAAGCGGGCACGTACAACGCGTCACGGCGCAGCTTGTTCAGCACCAGATCGCCCGCCGCCGGCCGCTTGGCCTCGTCGGAGAGCAGTCGGAAGATGTCCTTGACGTGGACGACGCCGACGGGATCGTCGAGCGTCTCGCGATAAATCGGCATCCGCGAGTGCTCGGCCTCGGCGAACTGGGCGACCACCGTCTCGAACGGGGTCGACAGCTCGACCGAAACGATGTCGGCGCGCGGGGTCATGACGTCGGCGACCCGCAGGGTCTGGAAGGCCTCGGCCTGGTCGACGATGTCGACGGCGCCGGTCACGGGCGGCGGCTCGGGCGGCCGCGCGGGCTCGCCGCCGGTCAGCTGTCGGCGCATACGCCGGAAAAACGCCCGCACGCCCCGGCTTCTGCGAACCGGACCGGCGGGCTGTTGACTAGGCTCGTCGCTGGGCATGGCCCTTGTCAGCGCCCCTCTTCATCGCCGGCATAAGGGTCCGGAACGTCCAGACCCGCCAGGATTTCGCGCTCGAACGATTCCATGGCTTCCGCCTCTTCGTCGTTCTCGTGGTCATATCCTAGGAGATGAAGCACGCTGTGCGCCACCAGATGTTGCAGGTGGTGGGCCAGAGACTTGCCTTGTTCGGCCGCTTCGCGCGCGCAGACGCCATAGGCCAGGGCGATGTCGCCGATCTGGCCCTCGGGATTGGCTTCCGGATTTTGGGGCGAGGGGAAGGACAGGACGTTGGTCGCATAGTCCTTCTGGCGGAAGTCGCGGTTTAGGGCCTGAACGCTGTCATCATCGGTCAGCAGGATCACGATCCCCTGGCCCTCGATGTCCTCGTGCGCGTCGAGCACAGCCTGGGCCGCGCGCCAGACCAGGGCCTCGGTATCCGGCTCCGCCCTGGTCCAGGCCTCGTCTTCGATCTCGATGTCGACGGTGATGGTCATTTAGAGGAGCGTACTCACTTACCGGGGCGTGCTTTGGGCCGCGTCGGCGTCATAGGCTTTCACGATCCGCTCGACCAGCGGATGGCGCACGACGTCGGCCGAGGTGAAGCGCGACACCGACACGCCCTCGACCCCTTCCAGGATCGAGACGGCATGGGCCAGGCCCGAATCGCGAGGATTCAGCAGGTCGACCTGGGTCGGGTCGCCGGTGACCACCATGCGGGCCCCCTCGCCGATGCGGGTCAGGACCATCTTCATCTGCAGGCGCGAGCAGTTCTGGGCCTCGTCGACGATGACGAAAGCGTGGGCCAGGGTGCGGCCGCGCATGAAGGCGATCGGGGCGACCTCGATCTCCAGCTTCTCGCGGCGGCGACGCAGCTGGTCCGCGCCCATGATGTCGGTCAGGGCCTCCCAGACCGGGGCCATGTAGGGGTCGACCTTCTCGTTCAGGTCGCCCGGCAGGAAGCCCAGCTTTTCGCCCGCCTCGACGGCGGGGCGGGTAACGATCAGGCGATCGACCTCGCCGCGCATCAGCATGCCGGCGCCGTGGGCCACGGCCAGGAAGGTCTTGCCCGTCCCGGCGGGACCCAGGCCAAAGCTCAGCGGGTAGGTGGCCATGGCCTCCATGTACCGCGCCTGGCCCTTGGTCTTGGGCGAGACGCTACCCTTGCGCACCGCGCGGGGCGAAGCCTGGCCGCCCGTCTCATGCGCCGAGCCGATGGCGATGCGCGCGTCGGCCTCGACCACCTCTTCGCCAGCGTCGGCGCGAGCGGCCAGGGTCTGCAGCACCCGCTTGGCGCCGGTGCGGCCGCGCGCGTCGCCGGTAATGGTTACGCCACCGCCTGGGGTCTCGATCAGCACCTTGAAGGCGTCTTCGATCAGGGCGGCGTGACGGCCCGACGGGCCGGTAACGGCGACGACGGCGTCGTCGGACAGCGGCATGAACTCAGGCGTACGGCTCAAGCGGTCTCCAAAGCGGACTGGGTTTCGAGCACACCACCCAAGCTCATCTTGGCGGCGCTCTCGATGCGGACAGGCACGATCATGCCGATCAGGCTTTCAGGGCCCTCGGCATGCACGGCTTGCAGATATGGGCTGCGACCCACGATCTGGCCAGGGTGGCGGCCCGACTTCTCGAACAGCACCGGCATGACCTTGCCCACCTGGCTGGCGTTGAAGGCGCGCTGCTGCTCGTCCAGCAGCTGGTTCAGGCGCTCCAGGCGCTCGGCCTTGACCGCCTCGTCGACCTGGCCGGGCATGGCCGAGGCTGGCGTGCCCGGGCGGCGCGAATATTTGAACGAGAAGGCCGAGGCGAAGCCGACCTCGCGGACCAGCTCAAGCGTCTTTTCGAAATCGCCGTCGCGCTCGCCGGGGAAGCCGACGATGAAGTCGCCGCTCATGGCGATGTCCGGTCGCGCGGCGCGGATCTTCTCGATCAGCTTCACATAGCTCTCGGCCGTGTGATCGCGGTTCATGGCCTTGAGGATCTTGTCCGATCCCGCCTGCACCGGCAGGTGGAGGTAGGGCATCAACTCCGGCAGCTCGCCGTGAGCCTCGATCAGGTCCTCGCCCATGTCGCGCGGGTGGCTGGTCGTGTAGCGGATGCGGTCAAGACCATCGATCTTGGCCAGCTCGCGCACCAGCTTGGCCAAGGTAGAGCCGTCGCCATCATAAGCGTTGACGTTCTGGCCCAGCAGAGTGACCTCGCGCACGCCCTTGCCGGCCAATTGCTTGGCCTCCTCGACAATGTCGTTAACAGGCCGCGACCACTCGCCGCCGCGCGTATAGGGCACCACGCAGAAGGTGCAGAACTTGTCGCAGCCTTCCTGCACGGTCAGGAACGCGGTGACCCCGGTCACGTGGCGCTCGGCCGGGAGGGCGTCGAACTTCTCGTCGGCGGCGAAGTCGGCGGCCAGGCGCTCACCGGTCGCGCGGTGGGCGCGGGCGATAAGCTCCGGCAGCTGGTGATAGGCCTGCGGACCGACGACCAGATCGACCGCCTTCTGGCGATGCATGATCTCCTTGCCCTCGGCCTGGGCCACGCAGCCGGCCACGGCGATGGTCATGCGACCACCGTCCTGCGCCTTGCGATCCTTCATCTGCTTGATGTAGCCGAGCTCGGAATAGACCTTCTCGGTCGCCTTCTCGCGGATGTGGCAGGTGTTCAGCACCACCAGGTCCGCGCCTTCCGGATCATCGACCACGCCATAGCCCAGCGGGCGCAGGACATCGGCCATGCGCTCGCTGTCATAGACGTTCATCTGACAGCCGTAGGTCTTGATATAGAGGCGCTTTTGCGGGGTCTCGCTCATGCGCGAGGTTATGGGGTCACGCGGCCCCGGGCGCAAGTTCGTCAGGGTCACACCCGCGACCGCTCAGTCCTCGAGCGGAATGCCGTAGAGCTCCAGACGGTGGTCGATCAGCTTGTAGCCGAGCTTGCGGGCGATCGCGTTCTGAAGCGCCTCGATCTCCTCGTCCACGAACTCGACGACCTTGCCGGTCTTCATGTCGATCAGGTGGTCGTGGTGATGGTCGGGCGTCTCTTCATAACGCGAGCGGCCGTCACGGAAGTCGTGGCGCTCGATGATGCCGCTTTCCTCGAACAGGCGGACGGTGCGGTACACCGTGGCGATCGAGATGTGCGGATCGATGGCGTGGGCCCGGCGGTGCAGCTCCTCGACGTCCGGATGGTCGTCGGCCGACGACAGCACGCGCGCGATCACGCGGCGCTGGTCCGTCATGCGCATGCCTTTTTCGATACAGGTCTTTTCGAGTCGATCCACGGCGGAGCTCCGTCTGAGTCGCGGCAAGATAGGCGGTCGGCCCTTAAGTGTTAAGCGCTCGCCGCATGACAAGCGCGTCCTTGGCCCCATCTGGATGGGGATAATAGCCCTTGCGCAGGCCGACCTTGGCGAAACCGGTCGTCTGGTAGAGGGCGATGGCCGCCAGATTGTCGGCGGCGACCTCCAGGAACATGGCCTCGGACCCGGTCTCGGCGGCGATTCCGGCGGCGATTTCCACCAGTGCGGCGCCCCAGCCGCGACGGCGGGCGGCCGGATCGACGGCGATGGTCAGGATCTCGGCCTCGCCGGCGATCGAGCGGCACAGGATGAAGCCCTTGGCCTCGGCCGGTTCGCCAGCCTCGCCCAGCACCGCGAACGCGCCCGGGGATTTCAGCAGGTCGTCGAACTCCAGCGCCGTCCAGGGCCGGTCGAAGGCCTTGTCGTGGATATCGGCCAGATCGAAAGAGGCCTCGGGCCCAACGGGACGCAGGTTCATGCTTCGGCTTGAGCCGTGGGCAGCGTCGCATAGGGCGCGCGCAGATAAAGCGGACGTGGCGAATGGGTCGGAGCGAGCTTGGCGGCGGCCAGGCGGGCGACGGCGACCGGATCGGGAGACAGGCGTCAGGACGGTCGCGTGGCCCAGCGCGTCGGACAGCAGCGGCGCGCCAGACCCGATCAAGGTCGCCGGTCCGCCGGAATAGAGTTCGGCCAGCCGTGCCGCGGCTTCGCCGAGGCCCAGGGCGTCCGGGGCCATCAGTGAAACGCCGTCGGCGAAGCCCTGGATATAGACTTGGCTCATCCGCGCATCGATCACGGCCGCGACGAAGCCCTTGGTCCCGTAGGCCAGGCTCTCCAGCGTATTGACCCCGACGCACGGGATCGACAGCGCCGTGGCCAGGCCCTTGGCGAAGGCAAGGCCGACGCGCAGGCCGGTGAATGAGCCGGGACCAACCGTAACGCCGATGCGGGTGAGGTCGGTAAAGGCCACACCCGCATCGGCGGCGGCTTCCCGCGCCAGGACGCCGATGCGCTCCTGGTGGCCGCGGGTCATGGCTTCGCTCCGCACGGCCAGCACGCGCTCGCCGTCCAGCACGGCGACCGAACTGGCGCCGAGGCAGGTGTCGATCGACAGGATCATGGATCAGCCGGCGCCGACGACCGCGCCCTCGGCCGGACGCCAGATCAAGCTGTTCAACTGGCCCTTTGCCTTCAGGGTCGCCTCGGGCGGAACGGTCTTGCCCGTATAGCCGGGGACGCCGAACACGTAGGAGACGTTCGGGGCCTCGGGGCGCACGCAGATGGTCTGGTTGATCTCGCGACCCTCGCCGGCGCGGCACTGGTCGACGGCGAAGCCGAGATCGGCCCACTTTGCCAGCAGCTGTTCGTCCTTGGGGCCGCGAGCGTCGCCGGCCTCGACGCGGACATAGGCGATCTCGGCCTCATCGTTCTTGCCGATCTCGGCCAAAGGGGACGTTGTCCTGCTCGACATTGATGATCGGCTGAGGCGGACCCTCGCCGAAGTGCAGGAAGGCGCTGTCGACCTTGGCCTTCGGGAACAGCACCTTCAGCGTGGCCAGGTCGAAGGCGACCGAGCCATTGATCGGACCGACGCCGTCGTTGCTGATCTTCAGCGGGCCGCCGACATAGGGCGCGATGGCGACGTGGACGGGAGCTTTCGCGCCAGTCTCTGCGGCGGGCGCCGTGGCGGCCTCGTCCTTCTTGGCCGGCCCGCAGGCGGCGAGCAGCACGAGCGGGAGGGCGAGGAGAGTGTGGCGGAGGGTCATCCGGGCGTTTTAGCTCGATGCCCCTCCGCCGTCACCCAACCTGTCGGCAAAGCCGACAGAGGCTGTCACTTAAAGTCAGAGAATCTTCGCCGCCTCGTCGAAGGTCAGGCGCGGGTTGCGTGGGAACAGGCCCTCGTCCGTACCGTGGCCGATCGAGACGATGAAGTTGCTCTTGATGTTCGTGCCCGCGAAGAACTCGGCGTCGACACCGGCATTGTCGAAGCCCGACATCGGACCAGCGTCCAGGCCAAGGGCTCGAGCGCCGAGGATCAGGTAGCCGCCCTGCAGCGAGCTGTTGCGCAGCGCGCCCCATTCGCGGGCCGTCACGTCGCTGAACCAGTCCTTGGCGCCCGGGGCGTGCGGGAACAGCTTGGGCAGGGTTTCCGGAAAATCGAGGTCGTAGCCGACGATCACCGTCACCGGCGCCTGCAGGATCTTAGGCGCGTTCGAGCCCGACGCGAGCTTGGCCAGGCGCGCCTTGGCTTCCGGCGAGGTCAGGAAATAGAACCGGGCCGGGCTGGCGTTGGCGGCCGTCGGGCCAAACTTCACCAAGTCGTACAACGCGTGCAGGGTCTCTTCCGGCAGTGGGGTCGGGTCCCAGCCGTTGCGGGTGCGGGCTTCGGTGAACAGCTGGGCGAGCGCGCCGTCGTCGATCTTGGCCATGATGGATCCTTCGGAAGGCTATCTGTAACTCTATGGGTTACGATATAGCCGCCCGCGCGACGGGATCAACCCTTCGCGCTTCAGAGCGTCTGCTCGACCCGCGTCACTTCCGGCACATAGTGCTTGAGCATGTTCTCGACGCCGGCCTTCAGGGTCGCCGACGAGGACGGGCAGCCCGAGCAGGCGCCGCGCATGTGCAGCCAGACCACGCCCGTCTGCGGCTCGAAACGGGAGAAGACGATGTCGCCGCCGTCCTGGGCCACGGCCGGACGGATGCGGGTGTCGAGCAGTTCCTTGATCTCGGCGACGATCTGCGCCGTGTCCTCGTCATAGACACCGTCTTCGTCGTGGCCGCCCTCGGCGCCGGAGGCCTGGTCCAGCATCACCGGCCGGCCGCTGGTGAAGTGGTCCATGATGGCCGCCAGGATCGGCGCCTTCAGGTGAGGCCACTGGGCGTCCTCGCCCTTGGTGACGGTCAGGAAATCGGGACCTAAGAACACCCGCGAAACGTCGCCGAGTTCGAACAGGGCCTTGGCCAGCGGCGAGACGTCGCCCTCTTCCGGGGTGCGGAACTCCCGCGCGCCCTCGCCTAGCACTTCGCGGCCGGGCAGGAACTTCAGGACCTCGGGGTTCGGGGTGGTTTCGGTCTGAATGAACATGGCCCTGAAATGGACCTCGCGGCCTCGTGACGCAAGACCGGCCGCCGCGTTCACAAGACGGTAGACCGGCGAATTTTAAAAGTGACACAGGCGTCATTTTCTGGCGGTATGGCGGCATAACAATGGTCCGCGGAGGATCCTGAAGATGAGCGATGGTTCGGTTGACCTGAAGGAAGCCGCGCGGGCTGAAGCCTACGCGATGCCCCTGGAAGACATCCACGTGGCCAGCCCGGCCCTGTTCCAGGCCGACGCCATGTGGCCCTATTTCGAGCGGCTTCGGAAAGAAGACCCGGTCCACTGGTCGAAAGGCGACGAGGAGACCGGTCCCTACTGGTCGATCACCCGCTACAACGACATCATGACCGTCGACACGACGCACCAGGTCTTCTCGTCGGACGCGCACCTGGGCGGCATCACGATCCGGAACTTCGACGAGGACTTCGTCCTGCCGATGTTCATCGCCATGGACCAGCCCAAGCACGACATCCAGCGCAAGACGGTCAGCCCGATCGTCTCGCCGCAGAACCTGGGCCGCCTTGAAGGCGTCATCCGCGAACGGGTCTGCCAGATCCTGGATACGCTGCCGATCGACGAGCCGTTCGACTGGGTCGACAGGGTTTCGATCGAACTGACCACCCAGATGCTGGCCACCCTGTTCGACTTCCCCTGGGAAGAGCGCCGCAAGCTGACCCGCTGGTCGGACGTCGCCACCGCCTCGCCCGAGAGCGGCATCATCGAGAGCGAGGACGCCCGCCGCGCCGAACTGCTGGAGTGCCTGGGCTACTTCACCAATCTGTGGAACGAGCGGGTCAACCAGACCGAGCCGGGCAACGACCTGATCTCGATGCTGGCCCACGGCGAGGCCACCCGCGACATGCCGCCGATGGAGTATCTGGGCAATGTCATCCTGCTGATCGTCGGCGGCAATGACACCACACGCAACTCGCTGACCGGCGGCCTCTACGCCCTGTCGAAGAACCCGCAGGAAGAAGCCAAGCTGCGCGCCGACCCGACCCTGATCCCCAACATGGTCTCGGAGATCATCCGCTGGCAGACCCCGCTGGCCCACATGCGCCGCACGGCGCTGGAAGACTTCGAGCTGTCGGGCAAGACCATCAAGAAGGGCGACAAGGTCGTCATGTGGTACGTCTCGGGCAACCGCGACGACACGGTGATCGAGAACGCCGACGCCTTCATCATCGACCGGCCCCAGGCCCGCCGCCACCTGTCGTTCGGCTTCGGCATCCACCGCTGCGTCGGCAACCGCCTGGCCGAGATGCAGCTGAAGATCGTCTGGGAAGAGATCCTCAAGCGCTTCCCCCGGATCGAGGTTCTGGAGGAGCCCAAGCGGGTCTATTCGACCTTCGTGAAGGGCTATGAGCGGATGATGGTCCGGATCCCGGAGCGCAACTGATCTGTTTTGACGCCTCCTGACGCCAAACCGGCGGCCACTTTGGCGGGAGGCGTCACGCTAACGCCTCGATCTCGGCGTCGGTGAGGTCCCCCGGCACGACGGTCACCGGCAGCTTGCGGCCCGCGAAGCCGACGCCGTCCTTGGCGATGGCGGAGATCAGCGGGCCGGGCCACGGCCGGCCGTCGAGGTCGCCAGGATCAGGATCTTGATGGCCGGATCGGCGGCGATGACCTGCTTCAGGGCCGTGCGGACGCTGTCGGCGTGCTTGATGATGAACTCGGGCGGCAGGCCGGTGGCGGCGACCACCTGACCGGCGAGGCTCTGCAGCAAAGCCTCGGCCTCCTCGCGCTCCTGGCGTTCGATCTCCTCGCGCACGCCGCTCCAGTGCTCGAACTCGGCGGGCGAAATCACCTTCAGCAGCGCCACATGACCGTTGGTCGAGCGGGCGCGGCGGCAGGCGTATTTCAGCGCCGCCGCGAACTCCGGCGAGTCATCGGCGACGACGAGGAACTTGCGGCGACTAGATGAAGCGGCGTCGGTCATGGCCAGACAGAACGCCGCTTCACCGCCAACCTCAAGCCCCCGGAATCTCAAGCCCCCCAGAAGCCGACCAGCTTCTTGACCTCGGCCAGGGTCGGGGCGGCGGCCTCGGAGGCCTTGGCCGCGCCCTTGGCCAGGATCGCGTCCAGCACCGCCGGATCGCCCAGCAGGCCGCGCATCTTGTCGCCGACCGGGGCCAGCTTCTCGACCGCCAGCTCGGCCAGGGCAGGCTTGAAGGTCCCGAAGCCCTTGCCGGCGTATTCGGCCAGCACCTCGGCCTTGGTCTTGCCGGCCAGGGCCGCGAAGATGCCGACCAGGTTGTCGGCCTCGGCGCGGGCGGTCAGCTCTTCAAGGGTCTCGGGCAGCGGCTCCGGGTCGGTGCGGGCCTTCTTGATCTTGCCGGCGATTGTGTCGGCGTCATCGGT